>CP104975.1 GCA_025452255.1 Devosia sp. A8/3-2 | reverse complement strand
GGAATGGTTGAGCCACGGTGTATGCGCGAGCCGGTACTTGCCTGCCACCTGCAGATAGAGGTGCAGTGCCGAGCAGGTGTCGCGCCAGCCGAGGTAGTCGAGTTGGGGCCAGTTGGTCATGATCGTCCTGTGCTTGGTGTCGGTTTGCCGAAGTCTGTGGATCAGTCAGGCAGCGGGATGAACTCGTCACGGTCATTGACCGGCAGGTCGAAAAGGCCCTGTCCCCAGTTCTGGGCGCGCCATTGGGCCTTGGCCCGTTCGATCCGCTCCTCGGACGAGGCGACGAAGTTCCACCAGATGTAGCGCGGACCGCTGAGCGTCGCGCCGCCCGAGATCATCAGCTCGGCTCCTCTCTCGCCGGCCACCACGGTGATCCTGTCGCCGGGTCGGAACACCATCATCTGCGGCGCCTCGGAAATCCTGCCCGGCGACCGAGATTGATCCCTCGACGATGTAGATGCCCCGATCCTCGTGATTGTCCGGCATGGGCAACTGGCTGCCGCCGGCCGTGTGCACGTCGGCGTAGAAGGTTTCTGAGAACAGGGTCGCCGGGGCCTCCTGCCCATAGGCCTTGCCCAAGATCAGCCGCAGCGACACGCCCTTGTCTTCCAGCACGGGCAAAGCCTGCTTGCCATGATGCTCGAATGTCGGTGCCATCTCCTCCCGGCTCTCCGGCAGGGCGACCCAGTCTGGATGCCGAAGAGACCGTTCGGCCTGCTGCGCGCCGCCGCCGTGGTCCGTTCGGAGTGCGAGACGCCGCGCCCGGCAACCATCCAGTTCAGCTCGCCCGGCCGGATCACCTGATCGGCACCGGTGCTGTCGCGGTGGTGAAAGTCGCCCTGGAAGAGGTAGGTCACCGTGCCGAGACCTGTATGCGGATGCGGGCGCACATCGATTCCACGGCCGGTCAGCAGTTCTGCCGGGCCAGCCTCGGTCGAAGAAAATGAACGGGCCCACCATCTGGCGCTGCGGGGAAGGCAGCGCCCGGCGAACCTCGAAGCCACCGATGTCCCGGCTGCGCGGAATAATCAGTGTCTCGATCGCATCGGCCCCGACGTCATCGGGGTTGCTCGGTTCCAGCGCCGGATTCCAACTCATACGCCATGCTCCCTGTCCTGTTGGTTAGACAGTAACTAGGCATGCGCATAGCGTCAGAGCTAGGCGTACTCGGTGAGGTACTGTGTCGCCAGAAATGGAACGCCAAGCGCAATGGACGTCTATTCCGTGCCAAAGTGCTCGATTAGAAATTCGGTCAAAACCCGGACTTTGTGCGTTGGGAACTGGCCGGGTGGGCGCACGACATAGATTCCGGCTGCCGGCGGAGGGAAGCCTACCGGGATGGGGATCAAGGCGCCGCTGGCGATGTGGTGGTCGACGAGACAATCTGGCAGCCGAGCAATGCCGATGCCCGCGAGTGCTGCAGGAACGAGGGCGCTGCCATTGTCGGCTTTGAACCGGCCTTGAGGTTGGACGCTCACCACCCGGTCGCCGTCGCTGAACTGCCGGGTTTCGGTCCCCTGCATCAGCGCTTCATGCGCCGAGAGTTCATGGGGCGTCTGCGGCTCACCATGGATGGCGACATAGTCAGGGCTGGCAACGAGCTTGCCATAAAACGGGCCAACCCGCCTTGCGATCAAATTTGAATCCCGGAGATAGCCGACCCTGATCGCGCAATCGAAACCTTCGGCGATCAGATCGACGAAGCGATCGCTATAGGAAGCGTGGATATGCAGGTGAGGATGGTGTTTTGCCAATTTGGCAAGCAAGGGGGCAAATTCGGTTGGTCCTACGGAAAGCGGTACCGATACGCGCAGTCGCCCCTTCAGATCGCCATTGGGCAGGATCACTGCCTTGGCGGTCTCGATTTCCGCCACCACCCCGGCAGCATGGTCCCGGAAGGCAATGCCAGCTTCCGTGAGGGCGGCGCCGCGGGTCGTCCGCGCCAAAAGCTGCACGCCTAGCCCGGTCTCAAGTCGGGCGAGCCGCCGGCTGACAATGGATTTCGATACTCCAAGCCGACGAGCTGCGGACGTGATGCCCCCAGCATCAGCGACTTCCACAAAGGTCTGGAGTTCTTCGATATCCATAGTGTTCCCTTGTGCGACACAACTGCCGGACTATCGCATCCACGTGCGCAACTGCAAACACCAGTACTGTTGGTCGGTGCGCGCCAATAGCTGAACGCCAAACTCGGCGTAAGCCTGAACAGGCGTCGACTGCCTATGGGTTTGAACACGCCCAAACGCCCCGGTCCCGCCGAACCGCCCCCGAATCTGCAACCTCGACAAAGTTACTAGGTCCTCCATCTCCATCGGCGTTCCTCCCGGCGCGACACAGCGTCCGCTCACCCGGCACTACCGCGTCAGTCTAAGCAGTGACAAGGTGCAGCCGAGCGGTGGATCAAGCATCGCAGCTTTGGGAGGCTGGATGACGGGTACCATCGACACGAGCAAGACACCCGGCCGGCCCGAAATTCTGATTGGCTTGCTTGGCATTGTAGTGGTCGGCATCGGCGGTTCCCTCCTCGTCGTGCAACTGCCGCTGAGCCTGACGCTCGTCGGCTTGATCCTTACCGACATGTCTGGGATCGGTGGCCTCGCCGGCTTCCTGCTGGCCTATTCCATCCGCATCCGCGACTCGGCAGCATTCGGCGTCCGTCGGACGACCGTGCGCTGGATGTTGATCGCCTTGGCTGCCGGATGTTTCGCCTTTGTCGTGAAGGCGCTCGCCATTCTCCTTGTTATGCAGGTGACCGGTAACACGACGAACATTCAGGAAGTCTACGCAACGGGCGGCAGCGGCGGTTGGTGGTCGCTTATCCTTGCTACCCTCTTTCTTGCCGTGCTTACACCCATTGGCGAAGAGTTCCTGTTTCGCGGCGTGGTCACCACGGCATTGCTGCGCTACAGGGCGGTGGCGGGCGTTGCGGGTGGCGCGCTGATCTGCGCTGTTGCACGGCTTCAATCTGGTGTTTCCCGCCGCCATCACCACTGGTCTCATAGCGGGCGAAATCTTCCGGCGCAGCCGCTCCATCTAGCCAGCTGTGATCGTCCCTTCTGTCGTCAACCTGCCGACAGTGCCCACTATGGTCGTCCCGGGCGTCGGGCAATAGCGTCCGATGGCCCGTCGGATCGAATTCACTACCTTCAATTAGCGTCAAAAAGGAACATCGCATGAGCGAACTCTCGAATATCGCCAAGGGAATGACTGTTGTGGGTGCCGACGGTGCCAAGATTGGCGTTGTCGCTGCTGTGGTGGACCAGCGCATCCAGCTCGAAGCCAATGATGCCGGCGATCACGCCGGCCAGAGCCACTTCATACCGGTGGCCTCGTCGCCGACGTCGAGGGCGACACCGTTCGCCTCTCGGCAACAGGCGCAAACGCAGTCCTGCTCGATGAAAACGAAGACGGCACGATGGCTGACTGATTGCGGTCAGAGAGCCCTGCAGACGGCGACTGGTCGAGCCTGCTTGCTTTTAGCTTGCCGCCTGAGGGGATCCCGCTTCTTAGCGGGGATAATCGTGCGACGCATGGAAGGCGGCCGGTCATGCACGCCGCTTGGGCGGGCGATCATCGGCTGCTCTGCATCTTTGGGGGTACAATGGATTACGAAACAATCATGCAGGCAAACCTCGACTCGGTCTTCGGCGAGCGTGATCCGACCCGGCGGATGGAGGCCATTCGTCGCCTCTATTCGGAACGTGCGGAGCTCCATGAGCCGCATCGTTCGGCACAGGGGCACGAGGCGATTTGCCGGGCCGTTACCGAGCTTCTGGCAAGCTTGCCACCGGATTTCAGCTTCACGCCGATCAGACCAGCACTCGGCCACAACGGCGTCGGTCGCTTGCAATGGCGTGCCGGTTCGCCAGGCGGGCCCGCCGCCGTGACCGGCACCGATATCGCCCATATCGAAGCTGGCGTGATCCAATCGCTGCACGTTTTCCTCGATCAACCGGAGGCCTGAATTCATGGACAGCGGACAAAACGGGCTAAGCATCGATGGCTGACGCAAGCCTTGGAGAAATGATCGGACCTGCGGTCGTTCTGATGGGAGCGGCGGTGGTCGCGGTTCCCTTGTTCCGCCGCCTTGGTCTTGGCTCGGTTCTCGGCTATTTCGCCGCCGGACTTCTGGTGGGCCCCTCGGTACTGGGCCTGTTCACCGACACCCAGTCGATCCTCCATTTCTCCGAGCTCGGGGTCGTGATGTTCCTGTTCGTGATAGGACTGGAAATGCGACCCGTTAAGCTCTGGGCAATGCGCGGACAGATCTTCGGCACCGGGCTCGTACAGGTCGGTCTGGCTACTGCCGCGCTGACCACGGTGGGCACAGGCTTATTCGGCTTGGACGCGACTGTCGCGTTTGTCGCAGGCGCGGGGTTCGTTCTATCCTCGACCGCGGTGATCATGTCCGTGCTGCAGGACTGGGGCGAGATCGCCAGCACCGAAGGCCAGAAGTCGGTTGCAATCCTGCTCTTTGAAGACCTGATGATCGTGCCGCTCCGGCGGTCGTGGCTGTGCTCTCGCCGCTAGGACAGGGGCAGGGGGATGCCCTCGCATTTCTTTGGGCGCTCGTCGGGCTGCTGGTGCTTCTGGCGGTATCCCGCTGGGCGCTCAATCCGTTCTTTGCCCTCCCGGCACGGACCCGAGCTCGAGAAGTGCTGACTGCCGGCGCGCTGTTGGTGGTGCTGGGCGCAGCCTTGCTCATGGATGCCGTCGGCCTCTCGATGGCCATGGGTGCCTTCCTTGCCGGCGTCATGCTGTCGAGTTCGAGCTATCGGCATCAGATAGAAAGCGATATCGAGCCGTTTCGCGGCCTTCTGATGGGCTTGTTCTTCCTTGCAGTCGGCATGTCGCTCGATCTCGCCGTCGTCGCGGCGGAATGGCGCCAAGTCTTGTCCCTCCTTGTTGCCTTCACCATCGCCAAGGGCATCGTGGTCTATGGCGTGGCGCGCCTACTCGGAACCTCCAACCGCCGGGCCCTGCATCGAACATCCATGTTCCTCCAAGGGGGTGAGTTCGCTTTCGTGCTCTATGCGGCGGCGGCGTCGGGCGGCGTCATCTACGCGCGGAAAACGCGCTGTTTGCCACAGTCGTGATCCTCTCCATGGCGGTGACGCCCCTCCTAATGCTGGCTGCCGACAGGTTGCTGCGTACCGAAGTATCCATGGACGGCATAGAAGCGGCCGCCGATCTCAAGGGGCGCATTCTCCTTATCGGTTTTGGTCGATTTGGTCAGATCGCCTCGCAGCTGCTGCTGTCGAGGGGCGTCGACCTTTCCGTCATCGACCGAGATCCCGATCGCATCCGCGACGCAGCTCGATATGGCTTCAAGGTGTTCTTCGGCGATGGCGGCCGACTGGACGTGTTGCGCCAGTCCGGCGCAGGAACGGCCGACGCAGTCATGATCTGCATCGACGACCCCAAGGCAGCGCTCCAGATCGTACAATTGGTGCAACACGAATTTCCCCGGGCGAGCCTTCTGGTGCGCGGCTATGATCGCAACCATGCCGTCGAGCTGATCCGCGCCGGCGTCGACTACCGTGTCCGCGAAACCGTGGAATCCGCCTTTCTCATGGGAGCGGCAGGCCTCCGGGCCCCGGGCTTCACGCCATCGGAGGTGGAAGAGGCTACGGCAGACATTCGGCGTCGCGATGACGAGCGCCTTTCCGAGCAGGTGCAGGGAGACGACATGTCCGGCCTTGACCGCTTGCACACAAAACCCGCTCCGGAGCCGCTCGGCACGGTGCGGGCGCCGGCCAAACAGTCCGGCGAAGCGGGCTGACCGCGACTACTCAACTTGCGCCTGTCTGTCCAAGGGCATGGCGCATGCCACCGGTGTTTTCAAAGGAGACGACCATGGGCTTTGTCACGACCGACGACAACGTACAGATCTTCTACAAGGATTGGGGTCCCAAGGACGCCCAGCCAATCGTTTTCCATCACGGCTGGCCGCTCAGCTCCGACGACTGGGACGCCCAGATGCTCTTCTTTCTCTCGAAGGGCTTTCGCGTCGTAGCGCATGACCGACGCGGCCACGGACGCTCGGAACAGGTGGCCGACGGGCACGACATCGAGCACTATGCCGCCGACGCTTTCGCTGTCGCCAAATCGCTGGCTCTCACCAATGCGGTTCACATCGGCCATTCTGACGGGAGGCGGCGAAGTGGCCCGTTATGTCGCCAAGTTCGGCGGACCGGCCGGACGCGTTGCCAAGGCTGTTCTTGTTTCCGCCATTCCGCCGCTGATGCTCAAGACGGCCGACAATCCCGAAGGAACGCCGATGGAAGTCTTCGACGGCTTCCGCACGGCTCTGGCAGCCAACCGCGCCCAATTCTTCCGGGACGTTCCTTCCGGCCCCTTCTACGGCTTTAATCGCGATGGCACCCAAATCCAAGAAGGCGTCATCCAGAACTGGTGGCGGCAGGGCATGATGGGCAGCGCGAAGGCCCATTATGACGGCATAAAGGCCTTCTCGGAAACCGACCAGACCGAGGATCTGAAGGCCATGACGGTGCCGACATTGGTGCTGCATGGTGAGGATGACCGGGTCGTACCCATCGCCGCCGCGGCCCTCAAGGCCCTCAAACTGCTGCCAAACGGCACGCTCAAGACCTATCCCGGCTTTTCGCATGGCATGCTGACAGTCAACGCGGACGTCCTGAACGCCGACCTTCTGGCCTTCGTCAACGGCTGACGCCGTGGGACGGGGCCTCGGTCCCGTCTCGCTCCTATGTTCGGATCGGCAAGATCCGCTACTGGCGCGCACTTCCTCGTATCGAGACAGGAACAGCCATATGGCGGAAACGACGGAGCGGCCAAACGGCGTCCGCAGCTACATCGCGGATACGCTGGCCTTGCTTTTGTTCTTCACCACGACCGGGATCGTCAACGAGCGCTTCATCGCCGGCATGACATGGGAGCAGGTCTTGCACGCACGCCTCTCGGGCGGTGTTCTGATGCTCCCGGTCGGGCGGCCTTACGGTCTCTGGCGCGACTGGATGATGAGCCATGCAAAGGCAAGCCGCTTCTCCCGGGTTCTCTGGGATAGCGTGGCTCTCATGAGTTTTCAGGTACCGATCTACGCGGCGATCATCGCGCTGAGCGGCGCAACAGGAACTGGGCTCCTGATGGGAATAGTTGGCGCAGCCATAATGATGATCGCGCTGGGTCGCCCGTATGGCGCCTTCCTGAACTGGGTAAGGGACCTCTTCGGCCTGCCTCCCGGAGGCAAGAAGCCAATGTCACTCAATGGCTAAACCGTCTGCACCCTTCAAGCTCAGAAAAAGACCCGGAACTCTCGAAAGCCACGGCGATGATTGATCTCACGTTTTTTTCGACCCGATCGGCCAACCCCTGCTGCTCGGCTTTGTTGACCTCGAACGCACCTGCCGCGTCGGCTCCCCTCAAGGCGCGAGTGGGTAGGTACCTTCTCATTTAAACCTTCAGGAGCTCGCCTTCATGCCACTACGCAAGATCGCTATTTCGCAAGCGCATTTTGAACGTTCACCTGATCAGGACGCCGATATTTTCACAGCTGACATGATCGGTCATGACGAAGGTGCGCCCGTGACCATTGGTTTCGGACGCTATGGGCCTCATCAGGAGCTCAACGAAATTATGCTGGTGGACGATGTCATGATGGTGATCGCAGGCCACCTCACCGTAGCTGGCGCGAATGGAAGCGTGACGGCTGGTCCCGGTGAGGTCGTCCATATGCCTAAAGGCGAAAGAATTCAGATTCGGTCGCACGAGCATGGCGCCACAACGGCCTATGTGACCTATCCCAATTGGAAAGATGCCGGTAGAGCAATGCACTGCCGCAAACCGTTGAGCTTAAGTGCGGCCGCAACAAGCACCGGCTGCAAACCGATCCGCACAGTTCTTCCCACCGTATGAAAGTAAAATCATGCTGGATATGCGACCGAACTGTCCCTGTGCACGATCACGCGATGCGCACGATGTGCGCGGCGTGCCGGTCAGCGCCCTCTCGGATGCGACGACATCGGGATGCAGCCGTTTGATGCAATCCCGATGCCTGACAAGACGACTGATAGGCGTCCTTGTGTCCTCTGGCTTAGGCGTTCGCGCCCCCATCCACCGCCACAACGCTCCCTGTCATCATGCTCGCCGAAGGGCTGGCAAGAAACGCCACGACATTGGCAATTTCGCGTGGATCGGCAAAGCGCCCAAGCGAGGTCAAACCACGCTGGAGATCAGCTCCCGCGCCATCTGCGGGATTTGACTCAGTGTCAGTCGATCCCGTGGCGATCAGGTTCACCGTTATGCCCTTTGGGCCGAGTTCCCTGGACAATCCGCGTGTGAACGAAAGCAATGCCGATTTCGACATGGCATAGGCGGTCACGCCGAGAAACGGGACGCGGTCTCCTAGACCTGATCCTATCGAGATAATGCGACCGCCTTCAGGCAGGTAAGGAATGGCGGCTTGCGAGAAGGCGAGGGGCGCTCGCACATTGATGTCCATCAATGTCTGATACTGCGTGAGATCGATGTCAGAGATCGGCCCGGAAAGACCGATGGCTGCACTGTTGACGAGAATATCAAGCCCACCGAGCGCCTGAGCCGTGGCCTCGACTGCCCGTTTGATCGCAACCGTGTCAGCGCTGTCGGCTTGCACGGCCGAGCCGCGGCGCCCCGGGGCCTCGATAGACGAAACAACCGCGCTCGCTCGTTCGGCCGAATTGAGATAGGTGATGGCGACATCGGCTCCATGCTCGGCCAGCACCAGCGCGATCGCAGCGCCAATGCCGCGGGAGCCACCGGTAACGAGAGCTCGCTTGCCCCTGAGTTCAATCATGTCATCTTCTTCCATTTTGGGAGTGGCTCTAGATCGAGTGCCACCCTGAATTTTCAAAGGCCTGCCAGGAAGTCGATGAGCGCCTTATTCACCTCGTCAGGCGCCTCGATCTGGATCCAGTGGCCTACATTTTCGAGCCTGACTTGATCGACGAGGTTCGGCTGCAATGCGCGCAGCTCTTCCGGGGTGGGTGGATCGGGATGATACATCCGGCTCAAACCATCCTCTGCACCCCAGATGTAGAGCGATGGCTGCTGGAGGGCGGCGTTTTTATAAGCGACCATCAGTTCGAAGGTTTTAGGAAAGGCGCGGTAGTAGTTCATTCCGCCGCGGAAGCCGGTCTGGGTGAACGCCTCGATATTGTGGCGGACATATTCGGGATCGGCCCATTCCGGCACCTCAACCGGTGAGGGCCGAAGCATGTGAAGTTCGGGATTGAGTGGATCCCAGCCCTCGGAAACCTCTGGGCTACCAGAAAGCCAGTAGAGAATGCTCGGAATTGACTGCCCGGCATCGGCAAACTTGGTTTCACTTCCCTCCGCGGCCATTGCGAAACCGTAATAGACATCCTGCAATCCCTGATTGCGGATGATATCGTCAAAACTGATGTCGCCGCGCGGATAGATCGGAATGGCAAGACTGACGAGGGCAGTAAACCTGTCAGGCCGCAGGAGGGCCGCCATTTGCGACTGGTAGGCGCCCCAGTCGTGACCGACGATCACAGCGGTTTCGATGGAGAGCGCGTCGAGCACGCTTACGAGGTCACCTGTAAGATGAAGCGCCGTGTACTGGTTAGCGGCTTCTGGGGCATAGCTCTGGCCGTAGCCGCGCATATCCAGCGCCACTGCGCGATAACCGGCCTCGGCGACCGCCTCCATCTGGCTGCTCCAGGTTGCAGCAGTGTCGGGAAATCCGTGCACGAAGAGGACCGCAGGACCTTTGCCCTGTTCGATGACGTGGAACTGGCCGTAGCCGGCGTCCACCATATGCTCGCGGACTGGCGGGGGTGCATCCACTTCGTTGGCCAAAGTAGAAAAAGGCGCCAGTGCCAGCGCTATGCCGAAGACCAACGATGTTTGCAGGAGGCGCCGCCTAGAGATCACACTGTCGGCACGGTTGAACGTTAGCGCATCGGCGTTGCGAAGACTACGAATTGACATGAGTTGTCTCCTGAGCAGGAACGCGTGCCCGCCACTCGTCGGCAGGGTCGTTCGGTGGGCGCCAAGATAAGCCTGAGCCCGCGAAGTGACATTGCTGATCTGACCTTAGTCTTGCACAATCCTGCCAATTGACTATCTCCGGGCCATGCTTGACACGCTTAATCCGACAGACCGCCTTCTCGCCGACATCGCTCCTTTTCTAGTCCCAAATCCAAAGAAGATGGGCCAGTCGACTCCCGTGCCGCGCTTGACCGTGTGGACCAGCGCCTGTGACACCCGGCCGACTGCTGCGGTGTTCGAGCCTATGTTTTACGCGGTGTTGAGCGGCACCAAGGTACTGATCATGGGCGCTAATCGCTTCGATTTGCTGGCCGGCGCCTGCGCAACTTCGTCCTTTGGCCTTCCCTATACACACCAATTGACCAAGCCGTCGCCGGACTTGCCCTATGTGGGGATTAGTCTACATCTGGACGCCGACCTGCTGGCGCGCGTTATGCTCGATATGCCCACGTCCCACCATCGTTGGACCTGCGCCGTCGCCGCGGCGGAACTCAATGGCCCGGTCGAGGAGGCATTCGCGCGGCTTGTGGGGTTGGTGAACACGCCAGCTGATGTCGGCATGCTTGCGCTGCACTACGAAGCCGAACTCTACTATCGCCTTTTGCAGAGCCCGATGGGCGATACGCTTCTGCCAGGTCAGCCAGCGCAACGAGCGGTTCCAACAGCTCAAGACAGCGGCCGATTGGCTCGCAGCTAACTACAGCAAGCCGGTTGTCATTCCTGAACTCGCCGCTGCAGCGGGCATGAGCTCGACCTCTTTTCACCGGCATTTCAAGGCCGTGACTGGCCACAGCCCTCTGCTGTTCCAGCGCAAGGTGCGCCTCATGGAAGCGAAAAAGCTCCTTGGCGCCGGTAGCGCCAGCGTATCTCAGGTCGCCTACGAGGTAGGCTACCTCAGTCCCGCGCAATTCAGCCGCGAGTACAAAAGCATGTTTGGAAGCTCGCCTAAGGCCGATCTGCAACGCTAGCCTGACCGGGAGAGGATTACGGAGACATTCGTATATCCGTTTGCTGGGCTTTTTGACCCGAAGCGCCGATGTCGCTACGGGATTTGGTCTGAGGCGGGAGGTGCCCACGGCCGCGTTCTGCCGCCCAGCGCATCGCCTGATCGTAGCCGCTTGGACCTTGCCCAAGCGAGGAAACGACATTCGGCCCTGAACCCTGAATACGGACCCCGCCATACTCGACCTCAACCCGGGCTCCAGCGGCCTGAAGTTCATGGTCGCTCAGGTGCTCCGTCGAGTCTGCCGTTCATCTTCATCAGCAGACATCCCGATGTCATTCAGCGCGAACTGGCAGACGCTCTACGCCTGCAAAACCCCGTGTCGTTCCAGTTATTCGTCGAGGCCGTAGGTCTGCTTTGCAACTACCGCCGCCAAAACAGACTATCTGCAATCCACCCCTAACCCGCCGGGCCGCTACCAACCCCGTTTCAGCCAAGCGTCTATATCGCCCCATCTAAAAGCTGCAACTTGATCCTCTGCTTATTTGGCAGATTTGCCACTGCGTGTCGTGCACTCAGGCCTGATGGCATCCCGATACGGCAATCCAGATTGGCTTCTCGCAGTGTGCTAAGTCGCCGGAGTGGATTGAACCTGATTTTGCTCCGCTGCCTTTCTTGATGCCAGTACGCTCGGCATCTTGCAGCTCGCGCCTGGGGATGGCCAGTCACCCGCTTGTAGGCGCGGCTGAAGGAAGCTTGAGAGGTATAACCAAGCCGATGCGCTACCGCGTCAATCGCTGTCCTGTCGCGAGTAAGCCATTGACTGGCAAGCCTCATCCGAAGTTCCACGGCGTAACGCAGTGGCGGGATGCCGATCGTGGATTGAAATCGCCCGGCAAAGACCGAACGGGAAATATTGCATTCCGCCGCCAGTTCTTCCACCGACCAGACACGGCCGAGTTGTCGATGCAACGCCAAAATGGCGCGCGCCAGACGGGGATCGCGCAAGGCAGCCACGAGACCAGAGGCATCGTCGCAGCCGCATTCCACCCAGCCCCGCACGATCATCGCGGCCATCACTTCGGCCAGTCGCGCGAGTATGCCCGCAAACCCAATCCGGCCAGAGCAGATTTCATTCTTCATGCTGGTAAAAATGGGGGCCAGCCCCGGATAACTACCATTGTGGGCATCAGCCAACATGAAGGGCGGCATCAGCGGACCAAGAGCCTGCATTCCGCCAAGATCGAACTCCATGCAGCCATAAAACAGTATGGCGCTTGGTATCATGCTGGTGCTGGGGCAGGTGTCCACCCCACTGACAGTGTCGCCAAGCGCGGCGGTAGCAAAGCTGTCGATAGGCTGCACTGAGACGCTATTGTCCGACAGCAACGCATGCTCTTCACCTTGGGGCACAAGAACGGCACTGCCTGCCGATAGCCTGTGCAACGTGCCGTCCGCGCTGCGCAAGAGCGCATTCCCCACGGCGAGGTAGTGGAAATAGGCATGGCCGGGTCTGGCATGAAAACTCATACCGAACTCCGGTCCGGCTCTGGATGCGACGATATTGCACGCCGCGCAGGCGCATCCCGGAGAGCAACTCGCTTACGAGGTCGGAGGATAGCGCAGAACGGATCTTGCATGCCCATGTCAGGAGCTTCTGTCAATAGTTCAGGTCTACAGATCATAGATCGTCCTGCCTTTGGGGTCTAGGTCTGGGTCGAACTGATTGATACCGGAAGAACTCGGATGACTGATATCGCTTGCTGCTCTGCATTAAGCACAGAGCCTGATGACGCAACGCATGAAGGAGCGGCATCCGCCGTATGGCTTGCAGTGTTTTCGCTGACAATGGGTGTATTCGGTCTGCTGACGGCGGAGTATCTGCCTGCGAGCCTGCTGACACCCATGGCCGCTGAGCTTGGCGTGTCCGAGGCTTTAGCCGGGCAGGCGGTCACCGTAACCGCGGTGGCGGCCCTGTTTTCCGGTCTATTCGTACCGGTTTTGACAAGAGCGCTCGACCGGCGTGTGGTTCTTCTAGCCTTTTCCACGTTGATGATCGCCTCCAACTTACTGGTGGCCGTCTCCTCCAACATGATGATCCTGTTGGTGATGCGTGTCTTTCTGGGCATCGCCCTTGGTGGTTTCTGGGCCATGGCGGCGGCGGTCACAATGCGGCTTGTGCCCCCTGCGCTCTTTCCGCGCTTTCTATCGTCTTCAGCGGCATCGCCGTAGGGACCGTGGTTTCCGTCCCGCTGGGCAGTTATCTCGGAGAGTTGTTCGGCTGGCGTAGCGCATTTTATGCGGCGGCGGCTATCGGGCTTGTGACTCTGGTATTTCAGCTTTTCACCTTGCCCGGGCTTGCGCCTCGCAAAACGACGGCCCGACTAAGGACGGTGCTGGACGTTCTGCTTCGTCCGGGCATCGCCGTTGGAATGCTGGCGTGCATACTGGCTCATACTGGGCACTATGCGATGTTCACTTATGTAAGGCCATTTCTTGAAAGCTTCGCAGGCGCTGGCCCCAATTCACTCGCCCTAATGTTGCTTGGTTTCGGCGTAGCGAACTTCGCCGGCACTCTCCTTGGGGGCTGGTTGATGGAGCGGAGTCTGCATTTAACCCTAGTGCTGATGCCGGCACTGGTCGGTGTAGCCGGTCTGACCCTCGTCTTCCTGCCTGTCTCGGGTCTTGGGCTGGCGCTTCTGGTCGCGTTCTGGGGATTGACATTCGGTGGCATACCAGTCGCTTGGTCGACTCGGGTGGCCCGTTCCGTTCCCGATCAGGCAGAAAGCGCTGGCGGCATGGTCGTGGCCTCGGTGCAGGGAGCTATCGCCACGGGAGCAGCAACCGGGGGCTCATGTTCGGCTTGAGCGGCATTGTCGGAGTGTTCATCGCAGGCAGCGTCGTGATGCTTCTTGCTGCATTGTTCATAGGGTTGTGTGTCAAAGTCACTGCGGTAACGTCAGGATGACAGCAACTGACTTCGGGAGGAACCAGCGTCTCTGGTGCGGCCCTTCCGCTAACAGTGATTAGATCCGGTTGCGGACGTGGCGATTGATCCGCCCACAGCGACCATAAAAGATGCTGTAGATGCCAGTTTCGGCTGTTCCTACGGCCAGATGCTTTCCTTCAAGAAGGATGCGGATCTAGGGCTCGGAGCCGGCGCCGTTAATATCACTCTCGAACTTGATGGCCCCCGCTTCCGCGCCATGTTTGTCGACGCGGTCACTAAGCCGAATAGCTCAACTCAAGCGTGCTCGCGGGGATCGCCTCGCGAGCCGTTGACTGTAACGTCGGTTAGACGGCCCTGCCGCGCCGCCGTCAGTCAACCGACCAAGTAAAACTATGCCAGACCGCGGTAGGTTCTACATCGATGAAGATCTACTTTTTCGACGCAGTTCACTGGGTGTCGCGCCAAAGTGACGTTGAACCGCCGCTGAAAAGCTGGACGGGCGATCGTACCCGACAGCGTAGGCTATTTGAATGATCGGATCGTCACCTTCGTTGAGCAGTGCGAGAGCCCTCTGCATGCGGAGATCGCGAATATGCTCATAGACGGACTGGCCAAGTATTTGACGGAAACCAGTGCATAGCGCTACGACTCAATCCCACTTCGGTGGCTAGATCGTCAAGCGAAGGCGGGGATACGAAACGATCCGCAAGAAATTGCTTTGCCCTCAGCACGCCTCTCGCCATTTGTTTGGTCGGCTGGATAGAGCGCAAGCAGTCGCTGTTGTCGAAGGCCTCAAGTGCACGGCAGACGATCTCGACCGTCTTTGATTGGAGGAACAAACGGCGCCGATGACCGCTAAGCGAACAAGATTGAGCATCTTCCAAACAGCGCAACAGAGCAGCGCTAAGAGGCAACGTCCAACCGTTCGTGTGTTGCACATCACCTTCGAGGAAAGCCTGCAGTAAGGCAGGCAGTTCAGCGACGTTGCCTGAATATAACGTTCTGAGCACGTCGAGATGCATGACGATGTAGATATATCTGGTGAAGCCCGCCAAAGTCACTTCGGCAGGCGGCTCATTGGCGGGTTCGATGATAAGCACTGCACTTGGCGCCTCAAAGCTTAACGGTTGGCCGCCGGGAGGTGTGTATTCGCCATCACCACTGCTGGCGAGGTAGATGTGCAAACTGTCGGGCGAGCTAAAATAGGCTGACCGGGGCTCGGGATAATTCGTCTCTGCAAACCGAACGAACAGGCCATCGGCGAGACCGCAAAACTCGTATCGGCCAGCGCCCAAAGGTTCCTTCACTTGGACGCGGTAGTGGCTATCGCTCACCAATACGAAGGTATCGGCCATCTGTTGGCGGTATTCGGCAATGTCGGCCAAGGAGCCATCGACAGCATAGGGGACGGACACATGCGCGGTGCCTTTTGCAACAAGCGGAAAGCGCCGTGCTGGCCCTGCAGGTGATTGTGTAGCAATCTGACTAGTCGATGGCACAGTCATGCCCAACTGTGCTGACGTCAGCCCCGATCGTCAATGCCTTTAGTCACTCCCTGCACTGGTTGCGTGACCGCATCGTCCTTGTCGTCGTTCCTTGCACAAAAATGGAAACTCGAGGGCGTTCTGGCCGGGCAGTCATAGACACAGACAACGGTGATCATGGTTTTGGCGGCTCTCGAAAGCCTCTTGGCCGCGGGAGAAAGCCGTGGTCTCCACGATCGCTTAGTATTGGCTTCATCGCTCCCCGTGTCGCCCGACGAGGGGGAACTACAGGGTGGAAATACCGAGCACCACCGCCCGGACAGTGCTCGCAGCGAGCAGCTCACTCAGCCGATAACTCCAGATTCTGAATGTATAAGGGACATTATGGATAAGCTCCTCAATCGCAGGGCCGCACTGTCGGTGGGCGGAAGCGCCCTCATTGCTGCTGCTGCGGCGACAGTCTTGCCTGCAAATGCTGCTGTTACCGAAGCGGATAACCTGCGAACTTCAGGGGCAGGTGGCGCCACCGGACTCATGGAGTCCGCGCCGTCATTCCAAACGCTTTTTCCCAATACCCGCTACTTCGAAGTAGATTCGGTGATTGCGGGAGTGCGCTTTTCTGCCCGGGTCACCCTTCCTGCCGGGTATGACGGTGTAGGTACACAGCACTTCCCAGTCGTCTACCAAATAGACGGAAACCTCTACTTTCCGGCGACCGCGCCGTTTCATCAGGCATCGCACAGCGACGTTATGTCGACGCTGCGTCCATTCATTCTGGTATCCGTTGGGTATTCCCGGGAAGAAAGCCACGCCTGGATTGGCTCCGCGTGCGCGATCTAGTCCCTCCCGGTGAGGTGGTTCCGGATTTGTTTTACCAAACCTTGTATGGCAGTGTCCAAGCCGGCATACTGCCAAAGGAAGATGCCGATCGATATCGTGCGATGTTCGCCAAACCGGCAGGCGACAAGTTCCTCGGCTTTCTCGAAAATGAGCTTCATCCACTTCTGGCCGCAGCCTATCGGATCGATGAAAGTGACGTCGGGCTCTGGGGATTTTCCTATGGCGGACTGTTCACCTCCTATGTCGCTCTCAAGCTGTTCGAGCTTGTTCAAACGCATTGGCGCGGGCAGCCCGTGGATCGTCGGGAAGGAGAGCCAGATTTTTAGGCTGTACGAGGAAGCCGTCGCTTCGGGGCGGGATTTTGCCGACCGCCAGTTCCATGTCACACTTGGTGCGCGCGAAGCTTCGGACCCCGGTGTCTATCAGTGGCTCACCGCCCGCGGGACCGGCGAGTTGCTTGCTCAGACCTCTCTCCAGCCCTTGCCCGGATTGCGGGTTTCCAGTGAAATCATCCCCTTGGAAACGCACCTGACTGGTGGGGTGCCGGCCCGGTTCAGTTTTCTGCGCGCATGTTATGCAAGGGTTTGAGGAACTACGTTGATGTGTCTCACGGCCAAAGGGGCAGCCTTAGGTGGTCTCGTGTTGGCGCCGGATAACAGTCGGATGGTGCAAGAAATCTGTCCTGCGTCCGAGCTTTTTCCCGCATGGCAACGGATAGAATAGACTAAGATGGTAGTCTATTGGCCCCCATTGGAGATGAGAATGTTCACCCACGTCATGATTGGCAGCAATGACTTGGAGCGGGCCAGGGGCCTCTTATGACGCGACGTTCGCCGCATTGGGCGGCGAGCCCGGCGAAATGGATGCGAGAGGCAGGCTGATCTATATCCACGAGGGCAGTCGACTGATGATCACGAAACCGATCGACGGTAAGCCGGCAACAGTGGCCAACGGTGGCACGATCGGTATCGCCGCCGCGAGCCCCGACCATGTTTGGGCGTGGCACGAGGCGGGTACCACCCATGGTGGCACAGCGATCGAGAGCCCGCCCGCGGAGCGTCCGAACGGGGCCTTCGTTGCCTACCTTCGCGATCCCGACGGACATAAACTCACCGCACGATCGCAGCCGACGAAGTAAGGCCAGCGGTAGCCTCGCTGGTTATGATCCACTCGCTCCTATCCTAGTCGGGCAAGGTCGAGGACCTCGCCGGCTTGACTTCACCGGGTCATTCTATCGCGTATCGTTCAAGCATTTGTTCGGTGATTGCCGCTTACGCTCGGGTCGCAGAAATGCTTTAGAAAGCCATGACGCACGCTACGCCCGAACAAATTGGTCAACTCACTCTCGTTTTTGAGCGGTTCACCCGCCGCTTCAAGGTTGCCGAAGCGGCGGCCGCGGCGGCCAATTCGCTCAACGCCCTCGATGTGCAGGCCTTACTATTCATTAACGACAATCCAGATTGCGGTTTAGGCGATGTTGCTCGCAACCTCCACGTTGCGCTCACCACGATGTCCTCGACGGCCGATCGGCTCGTTCGCAGAGAGATGATTACGCGACGGCGCCCGGAAGAAAATCGTCGATCCGTGGCCCTTGCGCTGACATCCAAGGGAGTGAAAGCAGTCGAGGGCTATATGGCTGGCTATTACGATGCCTGCCAAGCCATGCTTGATCCGCTCGACCAAACGGATCGAGCTGAATTTGTCCGGCTGACACAAAAAATCGCAGACTACGAGTATTGAATAATCCGAATATCGTAGTATACCGCCGCCATCGAAATGCGCGGCGACGCAGCCATGTGTTGCCAATCGTGCCTTACAGAACCCCCGCGGGAGGGGTTCACCTGCTGGTGCTGGGCAATTTCGAAACCGATCAATGAATTCCATTTAACACGGAGTGTTTGAGTGACACCCTCAACTGTCCCATCGAGGCCTAAAGCTCTGTCCAACGTGCCGGGGCTCACCTCGGAACAGGAGCTGGCAGCCTACCATGAGATGCTTTTGATCCGGCGTTTTGAAGAGAAGGCCGGCCAGATGTACGGCATGGGTCAGATTGCCGGCTTCCTCCATCTTTACATCGGCCGAGAAGCAGTCGTCACGGGTATCACCATGGCGACAGAAAAGGGCAAAGACTCCCAGATCACGAGTTATCGCGATCATGGACACATGCTTGCTCTGGGACTTGATCCCAACGGGATCATGGCCGAGCTAACCAGGCGCGAAAGTGGCCTTTCTAAAGGCAAAGGCGGCTCGATGCATATGTTCAGCACAGAGCAACGGTTCTACGGGGGTAACGGGATTGTCGGCGCCCAAGCTTCTTTGGGAACCGGTCTGGCCTTTGCCAGCAAGTACAAGGGCGAGGGGTCCGTTTCTATTACCTACATCGGTGACGGCGCGGCCAATCAGGGGCAGGTCTATGAGAGCTTCAACATGGCGAAGCTATGGAGCCTGCCGGTTGTCTACGTGATTGAAAACAACAGGTACGGTATGGGAACCTCCGTTGACCGCTCATCGGCAACAACCGATTTTTACAATCGTGGTGCTTCATTCAATATTCCCGGCGAGCAGGTCGATGGCCGGGACGTTCGCATGGTCTATGATGCTGCTAAGCGCGCGATCGAATATGCGCGATCCGGCAACGGCCCCTTTATCCTTGAGATGATGACCTATCGTTATCGCGGCCATTCCATGTCCGACCCGGGCAAGTACCGCAAACGAGACGAGGTAGACATGTGGCGTCAAGAACGCGATCCCATTGAACAGGTCAAAATGCGCCTTCTCGAAGCCGGCATCCTTTCTGACGACGAAGTGAAGGCGATAGAAAGCGAGGTGCGCGCCGTCGTCGCTAAGGCGGCCGATTTCGCGACCACAGCGCCTGAGCCGGCCCCCTCCGAGCTTTGGACCGACGTTGTCATTTAAGTTCACCCAGACAGATTGATCGGTCGTCGCCCCGGCTCGGAGCTACTCGTGCCCCGAGCTGCCACATCAGTCTTGGTTAGGGCACAAGAGCGACCTGTGGAGCTCGGATGGGCTGGTAGAGTTCCGGTGTGGCATTTCCCTCCGCGGCGATCATGTGTTGCAGCTCCCGGTGATCAAGTTGCCCGCACCGTCCGCACCTCGGACGCCGAACGGGGTCTCTTACGATTGCTGTGTTCGAAGAACTGGAAACGCAGATCGACCTAGCAATCGCCAGCAAACGGGCCAGCAGCCAATTGAACCGGGTGTACCGGATTCGGGCAGGACCTGCGGCTTCTTCCGTCCGGTCTGGCCATCGCCGATATCGTAGGGGATCGAGATTCTTGCGTCAGTGGGTTCGCATAATATCGGGTATGGAACGGCCGAAGTGGGGTTGGGAGGCTATTCGACGAGACCTTCGATATCCTTGCGCAGCGCGGCGTGCTTGTCCGGATTGTTCTTTTTCAGCTTCTCCAGATTTTGCAGCTTCCATTTGATCGCCGGAAGCTCCCGGGCCAGCGGCAATCCTATGCTGTCAAAATCAGGCTCGCCATCGTGCAGCGTGAGCAGGAACTTCGTGGCAGGCTCATCTAGCCGCCCGAGAATGTCTGCGAAGAACCCGGCGCGCCTCTTCCAGTTCCGCAACAGTGATCGGGTTCGCCGTCATGCCCTCGAACTCCGCCACGAAGCGTTCTTCGAGTGGTTGCGGTGTGGGCCTTATAAGCTCGTGGGGCGGCCTGCCTGAGCTTGCAACGTAGATGAGGAACGTGCGGAAGAGATCGGTGGTGACGCCTTCGTTTTCGTAGAGAAGTTTGACATCGAAAATATCGCGCGGATGCTGGCGGTCGGTGGCCGCATGGAATTTACCGGCAAATAGATCCTCGAACGCGACCACCGGCATTTCGGCAAAGCCGAAGCGTTCCTGCACGGCGTCGCTGACGGGCATCAGGACAGGCTTGTGCACGGTGCCGCGGGCAACGGGCGACGTTTCGATTTTGATAGTGGCACCCTGCTGGCGAACAAGAATACGCGTGTCGATGTCACTGCCACCTGCGATGCGCTTCACCTCCACATTCGGCACCGCCCGGGAAATGTCAGCGAGGATCGTATCCAAAGTGGCATCGATGTTTGCCGAGGCTTGTCGTGCGATCTTCGATCGGCAAATAGGTGAGATCAATGTCAACGGAGAGGCGCGGCATGTCGTGGTAGAACAGATTGATGGCCGTGCCGCCCTTAAGAGCAAACACGTCCTGCTTTGCGACCGCGGGCAGACACGCAACGAGAAGCTGGACCTGATTTTCGTAGGCTTCACGCGCCATCTTGTTCTCCTGTGCTCACAAATTCTGCCGGGAGCGTTATTCGGTAACGCCTGTGCAACTTGCCGCCTTCCACGAGCATCCGGTCGCCGCTACCGAGATCGATGGCACTTTCATCGATATATTTGCGCCGAGGCGTGGGCATGGCGATCGGCAAACACGAAGAACAGGCGCTTGGTCTTGATACTGCGGCACATCCTCAAAAGCTGGGACATCAGTTTGGGGCGGATGTTACCCATCGACTGGAACAGCATGTCTAGCTGGTGAAAGCTCTCGTGATTGGGTGTCTCGTCGATTGTTTCTGAGCAATGCGCGTTCGGGTGAGGACATGCGCACAGGCCATTCCCATGGACTTAAGGGCAGGTTGGGGCCGCCGCCTTCAATCGAGAAGTCCTTGTTCTCAACGCCCGTCTCAAGATCCCGGAAGAGGGAGCCTTGCCGCCAGAGGACTTCATCGTTCAGCTCCAGCTTGGGAAGCCATTTCGGCGCGTCGCCATGAACATAAAGCCTGCGTGGTCCTGACATACGCAGATAGTGAGTGAAGCCATGCAGCTCCATGGCGGTCGTTGCCGCAACGTGAAATTTGTAGTGCATGATCCATTGCGCGGAGAGGACAGGTATCTTCCAATCGCGCGGCGCTTTCACGGCTTCCATCTGTGAAGGGACGCCGATACAGGCCCTGTAGTGGCCTCTCAAGCCATCCGGCCTGCAGATAGGACTGGGCAAGCTGCCTGTAGATACCATGCGCTTCCAGCCAGCGTGAATCCATGAGGAAGCCGGGGGTATGGTCTGCAATAGGTTCTTTAGCTTGCTGCCTGTTTGTCCAGTCATGCTGGACAACATAGCAAATTTTTAAAGTGAAGGCAAAAGGGTACTTTACCTGTATCTACAAATGTAAAGTCTGACTGGACATTATGCGGGTATACTCAAAGTGACCGATGTACAGCGTTGGTCCCGAACCCATACCTGAAGTACCTGATTGTAGGAACGGGGCGCGAAGCGGAGGCCGTCGGATTCGCATAATATGCGGTCTGGAATGGCAACTACCAACCCCTCTTCGGACGCCGGCGCCTTCAAATGCCGGTCCTGAAACCGGACGTCGCTGAGGCGGTAAAATCCGTCTGCACCTCAGTGCCGCCTTGAAGAAACCGCTCAAGCATTGACCGCCGACGATCGCGACCCATAGTCTCCGGCGGTAAACATCAGGGCCTTTTCGTCTCCGGCACCACAGGGAGGATGCCCATGGCTCGGGGCCGGTGGGGGACAGAGCATAAGTCATCGATTGTGGAAGACGGCGGCCCACTGGGGAAGACTCTAAAAGTCGACAAGGGTGGTGTCTTGGGCACAACCAACCTGATCACGGGCTATCTGGTGGTAGAGGCAGACAGCCACGAACAAGCCGGCCATTTTCAAGAACCACCCGCACTTCGCTGTATTTTCCGGAGCAAATTCCGTAGAGATCATCGAAATCTTGGACATACCGAGGACTTGATTTCGGAACGGCTTTCGCGCCCATCCGTTGGACTTCCACACCAACAAGGAGATCCATCATGGACTGGAACCGCGTCGAAGGTAACTGGAAACAGGTAACGGGCAAGGTGAAGGAACAGTGGGGTAAGCTCACTGACGATGACATCACGGAGATCAACGGCAACCGCGAGCAGCTCGAGGGAAAGATCCAGGAGCGCTACGGCAAGGCCAAGGAAGAAGCGAAGAAGGACGTCGACGACTGGTACGGTCGCCAGACCCGGTAACTCAATACTGAGTTCACTCTAGGGCTCGGCACGCTAAACTGCCGGGCCTTTTCTCGGACGAAGCGTCCGCTTACGATGCGCAATGCGCCTGCCTTGAGCGAGCAAGCCGGGGCGCAAAACCGACTGCTCTCGGTAGGCAGTTGGGCCGCCTTCCGTCAGACGTTTGCGAAAGCATCAACCAGCAACTCTCAAGGAGAAGACATGCCGGTTCAAAAATTCGCCTTAGCCGACGCGGCACTGCAACGCTCCCGGCCGGGATGGCGAAATCTTCGTCGGCAATGTAATCGACCAGCGCCACCGCGCTCCGGTCACCATCGGTTTTGGCCGCTACGGACCCAATCAAAGTCTGACGGAAACCATGGCTGTCGACGACGTCATGGTGATCTCGGAAGGACGACTGTCCGTGTCCACCGATGCAGAAACCGTCACCGCAGGTCCGAGCGAGATCGTTCATATGCCGAAGGGCGAGCTTGTGACCATACGCTCCCACGAACAAGGAGCAGTCACCGCTTACGTCACCTACCCGCATTGGCAGGAAGCGCGTTAGCAGCCGGTAAGTTGCATGCTACGTGCTGCGCATCGGTCCGCTTTCTCTGCAAAGGGTGGATATCGCTCCCCAGCGAAGATACCAATTTTGACTTACCCGCTGGGTTACCTGCTACGCGCTTCATCGTTGCCAGAAGCAGATTTCCCCTGTCGGCCCCAAGTTCGCCAATCGGCGTATGTCTGCTTTTCCGACCGGCTGATCCATAAGCAGCCTGTCCGTAACCCACCCCAAATTTGACTTAGCGGTTGGCTTGTGCGGCGAGTGACGGGAGGCGTTTTATCCTGTAATAGCCCCACTTCTGAGCAAGTACACCGAGCTTCCCCATGCAGCCATCTGACGTATCGCGTGCTGTGGCGGCGGCCACCTCGACCGCCGCAGCGCTTGGCCTGACAGTCGATGACGCAGTCGTTCTCCAGAACGCGAACAAGCTCACTCTGCACCTCCTGCCCTGCGACGCCCTTGCGCGGATCGCGCCCCCGGCCCATCAGGAGGCGCAGTTTGAGGTCGATCTTGCCGGGCATCTCGCCGAGACCGGCAGCCCTGCAGTTGCTCTCGATCCGCGGGTTCCATTGCGGGTTTATGAACGCGACGGCTTCGTGTTTACGCTTTGGACCTATCACGCGTCGGTGACGCCACACCTCGCGCCCGCCGACTACGCAGACGCTCTGCGCCGGTTGCACATTGGCATGCAGAAGATCGAGATGACCACCCCGCATTTCACGGACCGAGTTGCAGGAAGCCCAACGCCTCCTGTCGAACCATCACCAGACACCTGAACTCCCCGACATAGACCGGGAGTTTCTCGGCGGCATGTTGAAGCGCCTCAAGTCGTCGATTGTCGATCGCGCTGCTGCGGAGCAGTTGCTACACGGAGCGCCGCACCCGGGCAATGTGCTGAGTACAAAGCTGGGGCCGCTGTTTATCGACCTTGAGACATGCTGCCGTGGGCCGGTCGAATTCGACCTCGCTCACGTGCCGGAACCGGTCATCGAGCACTATCCAGTGCGTTGATCAGGTGTTACTGGAGGAGTGCCGCGCCCTCGTCCTTGTAATGGTCGCAGCGTGGCGGTGGGATGCGGATGACCAGTTTCCGAATGGCCGACAGTGGGCTGAACAACTC
This sequence comes from Devosia sp. A8/3-2, assembly GCA_025452255.1. Lineage (GTDB taxonomy): Bacteria > Pseudomonadota > Alphaproteobacteria > Rhizobiales > Devosiaceae > Devosia. The sequence goes on along the minus strand of CP104975.1, from coordinate 491,286 downwards.
ATCCGCACCCTACGCAAAGGCGCACCGTGGCCGTCGCTTGATGCCATGACACCGCACCTCGCTGGGTCGTAGCTTATCGGCGTGAAGTGGCGGGTTTAGCCCGTCGCGTGCCAAAAGCCATTCCGCTAGCCACCCCATTCCAGCTGGTCTCCGCGCGATGCAGCAATCAGCCTAACCGACGTTCCGCCGCATCAAAACGATGAAGAACACACCGCCGACGAGTCCAGTGATGACGCCGAGAGGTATGTCCTGCGGCGGGACGATAACGCGAGCGGCTATATCGGCAAGCACCGGGAAGATGGCGCCCACCAGCCCCGACAGCGGTAGCACACGACGATAATCGCCACCAACCACCATCCGCACCAAATGTGGGATCATCAGCCCGACAAAGGACACGATGCCTGAAAAGGCGACAGCCGCGCCGGTCAGCAAAGCACAGGCGATAAACACCATGATGCGAAAGCGGCCTGCCGGAATGCCAAGAGTGGTCGCCGATTCATCCCCCAGTGTCATGGCGTTGAGGCTCCGCGCATTGACCATGAGATAGGCGCCGCATGCAGCCAGAGCCAGCAGCGGGTAGGGGAGTTGAGCCCACTGCGCGAGCCCCGGGCCGCCCAGCATCCAAAATATGACGGTATGCGCAGCCCGCGGATCGCCGAGGAAAATGCCCGGGCTGCCGAGCGAGGTGACGACAAAGGACACGGCCACGCCGGTCAGTACCGAGCGGCTGGCATTGGTGGCGTTGGACAGGTTGGCCACACCGACGACGACGGCAGTGGTGAGCAGCGCGCCGCCAAAGGCGAAGATCGGTACAGTGACAAGGCCGAGAAACATGCCGGTATGGAGGAGCACGACGATCGCGCCGAGCGCCGCGCCGGAGGAGATGCCGAGAAGGTGTGGGTCAGCGAGTTGGTTGCGCGTCACCGATTGAAGCGCCGCTCCGACGACTGCAAGGCTGGCGCCGATGATTGCTCCGAGGATGACCCGCGGGAGGCGAACTTCCCAAACAATGTTGTCACGGCCGGCCGACCGGGTGACCTCGACGCTGCCCGGAGCAAGGTGATTGACGACAACGCTCCAGACGATATCGAGCGGGATCGCTGATGGCACCGACGCTGACGCCAACTATCATGACGAAAAACAGCAGGGCGATGAGACCGACCGTGAGTAGCGGCAGGTTATGCAGGATGGCATGCCGTGGACCGGCGACGAGGTGTTTGTGGGACATGGCGGATGTCGGCCGGTCGGATCGAGCGGCCGTTCACTTCATTGAGGGTGGAAAGCAGCGGCAAGGCGCTTGATGGCGGCGATATTGCGAGGCCCGGGCGTTGCCTCGACATATTCGAGCACGACGAAGCGGTCGTTCAGTACGGCCGGCATATCCTTGAACGCGGCATTGTGCTTGATGAAGGCGATCTTCTGCTCGGCAGTCACATCGCCATAGTTGACGATGACGATCACATCGGGATTGCGCTCGATCACCGGCTCCCAGCCGATCTCGACCCAGCTCGACGCCACGTCATCCGTGATGTTGATGCCACCGGCCGCCTCGATCAGGGCGGTGGGGATACCATAGCGGCCGGCGGTGAACGGCTTGTCCTCGCCAGAATCATAGACGAACACCTTGGGCGGCGTTTCGCTGGCCGGCAGCGTTGCGCTGAATTCGGCCAATTCCTGCTTATAGCCGGCGACCAGCGCTTCGGCCTTGTCCCCGACGCCGAAGATGGTGCCCAGACTGAGCAAGTCGACATACATGTCGTCCATCGAGGATTTCGGCCTGTCCATGATGTGGATGCAGCTCTCGGTGAGTTCGTAGACGGCGATGTCAGAAATTGCCCAGCGTTTCGGGGGTGACCTCGCCGCCCACCTTCATGCCGTAGTTCCAGCCGGCGAAATAGAAATCAGCATCGGCGCCGAGCAGCACTTCTTTGGTCGGGTAGTTGGGTGAGAGCTCGGGCAATTGCTTGACATTGGCGCGCAGGGTCTGGTCGAGGGTCTTCCATTCGGAAACACCGGTATAGCCGACCATGCGATCACTGAGACCGAGCGCCAGCATCATTTCGGTGAGATTGACGTCGTTGGACACGGCGCGGGTGGGGGCGGCGTCGAAGGTGATGTCGCGATTGCAGCTTTTGACGGTGACCGGATAGGCCAGTGCCACGGCGCTCGTGGCAGCCAGCAGGGCCGGCACGATAATAGCAGAGATTGGACGCACGAAAGTCTCCTCAGGATTTGTCGTCAAGATGGAAGGAAAAGCAGGGCCGCCCTGTCGCTGGATGGTCGTCGATACTCGCGCCGACCGCGAAGGTCTGGCGAATGAACTGGGGCGTGAGGACCTCGAGGGGGTGCCCACCGGACTTGGCGGCCATTGTCGAGCACCAGCACGCGGTCGGCATGGGCGGAGGCTAATGCGAGGTCGTGCAGAGAGACGATGACGGTGGCGTCGAGGCTCGACAGTAGTTCGAGCACTTCGAGCTGATGCCGGATGTCCAGGTGGTTGGTGGGTTCGTCAAGGATCAGCAGATCAGGCTTCTGCAACAGTGCGCGGGCGATCATCACGCGCTGCTTCTCGCCACCCGACAGCGTGGCGAAGTCGTGGGCCGCGAAATCCGAGAGGCCCATCAACGCCAGAACGCCTTCGACCTCGGTCAGGTCAGCCCTGCCGAACCGGCCGACACGCGGCGTCAGGCCGAGTTCGACGATCTCGGCGACGGTGAGGCCGAAATCGGTGGCCGGCTCCTGTAGCACGGTGGCGATGCGCCGGGCGCAGTCGCGCGGCGTCATCGACCAGATGTCGATGCCATCGATGGCGACTTTTCCCACTGTCGGCCGGTGATAACGGTAGAGACACCGCAGCAACGAGGACTTGCCGGCGCCGTTTGGGCCAACCACGGCAAGCATCTCGCCCGGCTGGACCGCAAAGTGCACCCCCTCAATGATCTTGTGCCGCAGGCTCGGTCCCCAACATAAACCATCCACGGCTAGGCTGACGGGCCGTGAACCGGCCAGTACTGCGACGCTATCATATGCGACTCCACGACGAATTAAGCAGCCGTCGTGGAGACCGGGACGAATGAAATGTTATTACGTTACACACAACGTTTCTGCAATCTGGAATCTGGTCGGAGCGATGGTGGAAAGCTGATCGTTCGATCAGAATCGAAGCGACTATCGCCGCAGCATGGACGTGCCTGTCCCACTGGAAACCTCCGCAAGATGCGGGGGCAAACCGAGCGAACCCATCAGGCATAGACCAGTAGAAAAGTCGTCAAACGCCATCATCGTTCTCCGCGGCACACCCCGGCCGGGTTGAAGACAGGTTGATGGCAGGTCTCTGGCTTACGGGTCTATGCGCTGTCTGGGCCTTCCCGATCCTAGGATCAGTGGCGATTCCAGCAGAACTCACCGCTTACAGTTGCGGGGGCAGCCACGGTTTTGCGCCCTGATGGGTACGTCGCACCGTGTTCCCTTTTAATCCTCTTTAGCCGTTGGGCCGCAAAGGAACCTTCAACAAACACAAAAGGCCATTGGGACGCAGCAGTGTCAAGCTTATGCGCGGTGCTCTAAGCGGCCAAATCGACGCGCCTGACGCTTCCAGCGTCCGTCAAGATGCCCAAAGCCCCCGCCGGGATCAAAGCCGAGAGCCTTGATCGGCTGGCCATCCGCGGCCCGCATCGGCAGCATGTCGCCACCTTCCGAGCGACACAGTTGCACTGATCCATCCCGGTAGCCGAGGGCAAGCATGGGCGCACTGGGATGCCGGGCGATGGCCGTAACCTGCACGCCTCGTTCTCCCGGGCTGATAGCCGACGTGCCCATCGGTCCATCCCGGCCCGCGAATGACCAGACGATTGCCCCATCTGCCCCCGACGAGGCCAGAAGCCGACCATCGGCTGACCGAGACAGTGAGCGCGGTTTGGTGGGATAGCCAGACATAGCCATGTTGGCCGCATCCTTGATGCGCCAACCATGGAGCGCGTTCTCGCTCATCACCGAAACCACGAACTTGCCGTTGGGGCTGAAGCTCACACCGATATGGGAGCCCTTCCATGCCAACAGGCGGGGAGCGCGCTTGGGATGGGCTGCATCGATGAGGCTGACGCCACCATAATGGGCGATGGCCGGGGTTGAACCCTTGGCATCGAAGGCGAGGCCCGCTGCGGTCGATGGCATGTCTTTGCTATGAAGCTCGTCATCCTGCCACAGCAAGACCTCTTTGCCGACGCCGGCTGCGATCATTCCCTTGCGGCCGACGGCGACAGCATCGATCCAGCGACCGGGACGGTGGAGCAATTGTGTGCTGCCGTCGCTGGTCGCGGCCATGAGGCGGCCATCGTCGCCGCCCGTAATCACTCGACCAGTGGCCGGATCTGCCGCCAGTGTCAGGATCGCCCCTTTATGCAGAGGAGTGCTGACCAACTCGCCGCTGGACACCTCGGCAAAATGCAGCTGTCCGTCGCCACCGGCTGCAACGAGAGTTTGGCCGAGCCAAACCATCCCGGTGCTCGGGGCGCCGAGTTGCCACTCTTCCACCCGAGCCCGGATCGTGGGCTCGGGAACTGCAAAATCGAATCCAGCCATTATGCCTGACACTGCTTGAAGCCGTCGCGGAGGACCTGTTCGGGCAGGTCGCGGCCGATGAAGACCAGACGACTCTGGCGCTGTTCGTCCGCTTTCCAAGGACGCTGGTAATCGCCTTCCAGCAGCATATGGACGCCTTGAACGACGAAGCGTTCCGGATCATCCTTAAAGGCAATGATGCCCTTCATGCGCAGAATTTCGGTGCCGAAGGTCTGTGTCACCTGCCGGATCCGTGTGGAGAACATGCGCTCATCGAGGGCTGTATCGCTCACCAGCGACAGGCTGCCAATTTCTTCGTCGTGGTCATGAGCATGATCTTCAGTGAGGAAGTCGGGTTCGACTTCAAGCACGCGCTTCAGGTTGAAGGCATCACGGCCCAGGACCTTGTCCAGCGCCGAGTCGCAGCGCTCGGCATGCTCGATGGCTGCCATCGGATTGACCTTGCGGATGCGGGCTTCCACGGCCGCCAGCTCTTCGAGGTTGACCGAGTCGGTCTTGTTGATCACTACCAGATCGGCAAAGGCCAGCTGCTCGAGCACTTCTGGTGCCGTGTCGATCTCGCCCAGCATGTGCTTGGCGTCGACCACGGTGACGATTGCATCGAGCTTGGTGCGAGAGCGGACGTCTTCATCGACGAAAAAGGTCTGGGCCACCGGAGCAGGGTCAGCAAGGCCGGTGGTTTCCACGATGATTCCGTCGAACTTGTCGGCACGCTTCATCAGGCCTTCGAGGATGCGGATCAGGTCGCCGCGGACGGTGCAGCAGATGCAGCCGTTGTTCATCTCAAAGATTTCTTCGTCGGCATTGACGATGAGATCGTTGTCGATGCCCACTTCACCGAATTCATTGACGATGACCGCATATTTCTTGCCATGCTGCTCGGACAGGATGCGGTTGAGCAGCGTGGTCTTGCCGGAGCCGAGGAAGCCGGTGAGCACTGTCACGGGCGTCTGCGTGGGGATAGGAGCGTTCATTGCAGATCCTTATTCAGAATGGTTCAGGCCCGCTTGCGGCGGGGCTTGCGTTCGAGGGTTTGGAGAAAGCTTTCGAGTGCCGGCTCGTCGATGCCATCGGCGATCAAGACGATGCGAGTGCGGCGGTCATCGCTGGGCCAGCGCTCCGAGCGCACTGGGGGATGGAAGATGTCCTGCACCAGATGCACAAGCATCGGACGTTCGGGGTCGTCGGCCATCGCAACGAGGCCCTTGAGCCGGAGTAGTCGCTGCCCAGCGGCACGACGCAACATGTCGATGAAGGTGACGAGTTCCCGGGCTGAGACCGTGCCGTCCATCACCATGCTCTTGGTGTAGATGCACGAATGCCGTGCCAGTCCAGCAACCGGCGCGGATGCCGGGGCAGCGAAAGCACGGGCGAGGGGGCTTTCGGCGGCCAGCCACGCGGCAACATTGCTGCCGCGCTCAGCCGCGCCGTAGGAGCCTGCGTCAAGGAGGCGTTCCGGCTGCGCCAGTGGCGCCTGCACGTCCAGTACCCGAGCACCCGGATTGATCCCGGCGATCAGCGCCTCAAGGGCTTCGCGACGATCGACTCGGTCGTGTCCGAGCATATCGGACTTTGTTAGTGCGATGCGGTCGGCAAAGGCGATCTGCTTGTGACCGACGATGCGTTCGTCGACCGTTGCTTCGCCACGGATGGCGTCGAGTGTGGTGATGACCGAGGCGAGCTGAAAATACCGACCACCAATGCGCAGGGCAGCATATAGCAGCATCTGATTGATGATCGGCGCTGGATCGGCGAGGCCGGTAGTTTCGATAACAACCCGTTCGACCTTGCCGATTGTGCCCTCGTCCATGGCCTCGGACAGGCGCGCCGTGGTCGAGACGATGTCATTGCCGGGTTCGCAACAGATGCAGCCGGTCGAAGTCTCGGCAAAATTGGTGTCCTCGCCGTCGACCTGCACGAGATCGTTGTCTATCGGCACGTCGCCGAATTCGTTGACGATCACAGCCGTACGCGGTCCGCCCACGGCGATCATCCGGTTCAGCAGGCTTGTCTTCCCCGAGCCCAGAAATCCCGTGAGGAGGAACACAGGAATTGGCGCGGCATGGTCCAGCCCGAGCTCCGTCACTTGGAGGCTCCGTCACAGGTCTCGCATAGGCCACGAAGTTCAACCGTCACTCGCTTAGGCCGGAACGCGTGTCCCGTGGTCCACCGGCTCAAGCCCTCTTGCACCGACGAGTCGACAAACTCTGCGACGAGGCCACAAGAGTCACAGATGGCAAAGGCCACAGGATGCTGGGTGTGGTCACCGTGGTGGTCGCAGACAACGAAGGCATTCAGGCTTTCGAGCCGATGCACCAACCCGAAGTCGATCAGTTTTTCCAACGCCCGGTAGACTTGCAAAGGGGCCTTGATGCCCTTTCCCTGCAATCGCTCAAGGATCGTATAGGCGCTGAGCGGCGCTTCAGCGTCTCCGAGGGCCTTGAAGACCAGCTGTTGGTTTGCGGTAAGCACCGGCTCGACATGCATCTGAAAAACCGTCTTGCGGGATGAATTATGTAATGTAATAACGTCACGACTTCACACACTCAAGCGTTTGTTTCAAGGTTTTGCATGCCGGACGCCGCCCTGACATTCTCGGACCTGACGCTCGGTTATGCCGGTCATCCGGCAGTGCATCACCTCTCCGGCTTGGTGCCCAAGGGCTCGCTGACCGCCGTCGTTGGTGCCAATGGATCGGGCAAATCGACACTGATGAAGGGCATCGTCGGCATGCTCCCGCCGATGACAGGATCCTGCACCGTGACAGCGGGAACACGCGTCGCCTACCTGCCACAACAATCCGAACTCGATCGCTCGTTCCCCGCTCGCGTCGTTGATTTGGTGTCCCTCGGCCTCTGGCCGCGGCGCGGACTTCTGGGTCGCCACAGAAGCGAAGACAAGGACGCCGTGAGCAAGGCGCTCACCGCAGTGGGAATGTCAGGCTTCGAAAAGCGCTCGATCGACACACTGTCCGGCGGCCAGTTGCAGCGTGCCTTATTCGCCGTGGTGCTGGTGCAGGATGCCGACTTGATCCTCCTCGATGAGCCCTTCAACGCCATTGATGCCCGCACGCTGGGTGACCTCATTGCGCTCATCAAGCGCTGGCATGGCGAAGAGCGCACCGTGCTGGTGGTGGTCCACGATCTTGATCTTGTGCGCGAGCATTTTCCCCGAGCGCTCCTTCTGGCCCGACGTCCGGTGGCTTGGGGTGATGCGCGAGAAACACTGGCGCCGGAAAACCTGCTGCGCGCGAGACGCTTCCACGAGGCTCGGGACGAGAATGCGCCCTGGTGCGAGCCTGAGAATGATCACGATCATTCCCATGCGGCCCAGCGAGCTGCGTCATGAATTCGCTCTATGACTTCTTCATCGCCCCCTTTGTCGAATTCGGCTTCATGCAACGTGCCCTCTTGGGTTCACTGATGCTGTCGATCGGGGCAGGCCCAGTCGGCGTGTTCCTGACGCTGCGGCGGATGAGCCTGACTGGTGACGCCATGGCACATGCCATCCTTCCCGGCGCTGCCGCCGGCTTTCTGCTCTATGGCCTTGAACTGGTGCCAATGACCCCGGGTGGACTGGTGGCCGGCATGGTGGTGGCGCTGGGTGCGGGAGCGGTGTCGCGCCTTACCGTTCAAAAGGAGGATGCCTCAATGGCCGCCTTCTACCTGATTGCTCTGTCGGTTGGCGTGGTCATGGTATCGATGCGCGGCTCCAGCATCGATCTGATGCACGTGCTGTTCGGAACCGTTCTGGCGCTCAACACCGATGCTTTGGTCTTGATCGGGTTGGTGACGGCCATGACCCCGGTTACCATGCTGGTGTTCCGGCGCGCCCTGATCGCCGAATGCCTCGATCCGCTGTTCCTACGATCAGTTTCCGGGCTTGGATCGCCAGTTCATTTCATCTTTTTGGGCCTTGTAGTGCTCAACCTCGTTGCCGGCTTTCAGGCTCTTGGGACGCTGCTTTCGGTGGGTCTGATGGTCTTGCCAGCCACGGCGGCTCGGTTCTGGACCAGCCGTGTCGAAACCATGTGCGTGGTCGCCATCGCCATCGGCGTCCTGTCGTCGATCGGAGGGCTTTTGCTCTCTTACCATTTCAGCCTGCCATCCGGTCCGGCGATCATTCTGTCGACCGGCGTGATCTACGCCGTCTCGGTCCCGGCCGGTCCTCGCGGTGTGCTCGCGACCATGCGGCCCCGCACTTCTCACCGTACAGCTTAACAAGGAACTTCCATGACCTCTCGGTTCAAACACCTCCCGGCGTGTTCTGTTATATCATTGTGTGCTGGCGCCACGCCCGGCTTTGCCCGAGAGAAGCTGGCAGTTGTTGCGACCTTCTCCATCATCGGTGACTTCTGCAAGCCGGGTCGGTGGCGACCGCATCGCGCTTAAGACGCTTGTTGGCCCCAATGGCGATGCGCACGTCTATGAGCCCAAGCCCGCCGATGCGATCGCGTTGGCCGGGGCTGACGTGGTGCTGACCAACGGTCTTGAACTCGAAGGCTTTCTGGACCGTTTGATAACAGCCAGCGCCACGGAAGCAGATATCATCATCCTGACCGACGGCATCGAGCCGCGGGAAGAGCCCGGGGGCGGCCATTACCATTTCATTGATGGGCAGGCCATCTTCCACGCCGGCGCTTATGATCCACACGCTCGGCAGTCGGTGGCGAACGCCAAAATCTATGTCGAGAACATCGTCGGGGCCTTCTGTGCCGCCGATGCTGACGGGTGCGAGGCCTATACCGCGAATGCTGAACGCTATCTCGGCGAGCTCGACGCGCTCCACACAGAAATCATCGAACGCGTCGCAGCCTTGCCCGAAGACCGTCGAACGGTGGTCGTGTCGCACAATGCCTTCGGCTATTTCGAAGGTGAATATGGCATCCATTTCCTTTCACCGCAGGGCGTCTCAACGGAGTCCGAGGCTTCTGCAGCAGATGTTGGCGGTTTAATCCGTGAAATTCGCGACCAGAACGCTGGCGCCATCTTTTCCGAAAACATCGCCGACACCCGCCTGATCGAGCAGATCGCCACCGAGGCCGGCCTGCCGATCAGCGACGTTCTCTATTCGGACGCCCTGTCCGGCCCTGACGGCGCGGCGCCCAGCTACATCGCCATGATGCACCACAACGCACAGGCAATCACCACCGGCCTTGCTGCCAACTAACCCCAAAACTTTCACCAGTGCCAGAGTGCACCCGCATCTCAAGGAGAGAAACTTGCTACGCTATTTGGCTTACTCAACCGCCCTCGGGCTCATCCTGTCGGGCGGCGCCACGGCGCAGGAGCAATCCCACGACGCCACGGACATCACTCTCTATCGTATCTTTGTCGGCGACCACGCCGCTGCCAAGGTGACGGCTTTCGATCTGTCCCAGCCCGAAAACCGCTGGACCTTCGACACGACGGGGCAGAACAAGCTTTACACCGTCGACAATGGCGGCGCTGTCGTCGCCATCCAGTCCAATGACGACACGGTGAATTTTTTTCACCAGCGGTATTTCCCTCCATTCTCACGGCGACCACTCGGATATCGAGGTCAGCGAACCAGCGGCAATCGAAGACACGCTCACCGGTCCGCGGCCGTTCCACCTGATTGATCATGATGGCAAAGTCGTCATCAATTTCTGACCGCGGCGGCTATGCGGAGGTCATTGACGGCCACGACCTGACCGATGGCAAGGTGGAAGCGACAAAGCTGCCGCAAGCAAGGGCACACCATGGCTACGCCGCTCCTATCGGCGATCTATGGGTGACCAGCGTCGCCTCTGATGCACCGGTCGAAGGCGATGCCGCTCCCGACCGCATCGGCCTGCAGGCCATCAATGCCGACGGCACCCCCGCTGGCGATGTCGCCACCTGCACCGCTGTCCATGGTGAAGCCTTTTCCGGCGCTTATTTGGCCACCGGCTGCGCCGAGGGCGTGCTGACTGTTACCGATGGTGCGGATGGTCCGGTGATGAAAATGCTGGGATATCCAGCTGACCTGCCGGCGGGCGAAAGCACGGGAACGCTGCTCGGCTCCAAAGCCATGCAGGTTTTCCTGGGCAATTATGGCGCCAAAGGCCCGGTTGTCATCGATCCGGTCGACGAGCCACACTTCCGCTATGTCGAACTGCCGTTCCGCCGTGTGGACTTCGTGCTTGATCCCGCCAATGCGCGTTACGGCTACGTCCTGACCGAAGATGGCTCGCTGCATCAGCTCGACCTGCTCAAGGCTGAAGTGACTGAAAGCGTCAAGGCCACGGAACCCTATTCGATGGACGGTGACTGGAACGATCCGCGCCCGCGTCTGGCCATGGCTGGCGACGAAATCGTTATGACTGACCCCAATGCGGGCTCGGTGCGTCGCATCGCGACGGAAACGCTTGAAGAAGTCGGCACGGTCGAAGTTGAGGGCAAGCCCTACAATATCGCGGTAGCCGGCGGCAGCGGTGTCGATCATGGCGCGGAAGGCGAAGAGCACGACCACGAGGGTCATGAGCATGGCGATGAAGCTCATGATCATGCACATGGTCACGACCACAACAGCAAGGTCTACCGGGGCTATTTCGAGGACAACCAGATCGCCGATCGCGAACTGTCCGATTGGGCTGGCGACTGGCAGTCGGTCTACCCCCTTCTCCGGGACGGCACGCTAGATCCGGTCATGGCACACAAGGGCGAAAGCGGCGACCAGACCGCCCAAGAATACCGTGCCTACTATCAGGTCGGCTACAAAACCGAAGTCGACCGCATCACCATCGAAGGCGACGCGGTCACCTTCTACGGAGACGGGGAGCCACTCGCGGCCCAGTATGCCAGCGATGGCTATGAAGTTCTGACCTATGCAAAGGGCAATCGCGGCGTCCGCTTCATCTTCAAGAAGATGTCAGGCGACGAAACGGCTCCGCAGTTCATCCAGTTTAGTGACCACAAGATCGCGCCTGAAGCAGCCGACCATTACCACCTCTACTGGGGCAATGATCGGGCGGCTCTGCTCGAAGAAGTTACCAACTGGCCGACCTATTACCCATCGTCCTTGAGCGCCAAAGAGATCGTTGACGAGATGATCGCGCACTAGTTCGCCACCGGTGTTGCGCCCGGCCTTAGGCCGGCGCAACCTCCTGCACCACAGAACTCAGGAATGCGTCATGGCCAAACAGATCGAAAAGCCAATCCCCCGGGGAAAGAGGCCCGACTGCCGAGCGAAACGCTCCGGGCAGTCAGGTCTATGGAGAACAGCAGGCGAGCGGGTATGAGGACGACCCCGAGCACACGCTTTTTCCCCAAGAACGGCAGGGCTGGCTCGCCGCGGTTGATGCATTCGGTCTCTCTCCCGATGCGCGACTTCTGGACTTTGGAGCCGGAACGGGCGCGCTGCTTGCCACCCTTAAGGCTCATTGCCTTGATGCGGTTGGGCTCGAACCCTCGGCTGCTATGATCGAGCAGGGCCCGGTGCTGCATCCGGAGCTTGAGGCGACCGACTTCGAGCATGGCGATGCAGGTGCCATGACGTCGGAAGATGGGATGTTCGATCTCATTGTGTCCCGGCAAGTGATCTGCCATTTCGATCAGCCAGATCGGGACTTCAGGCGCATGCTTGGCCTCTTGAAGCCTAAAGGCACACTGATGCTCGTTGACGGGTTCTGGCCCGCCACCAGCTGGTCGCCCGAGCAGCTTGCCGCTCTGCCATTTGCAGCTCTGATCACTGCCGATCCTGTAGCGGAGCTCCTGCGTAATGTCGGCTTCGCCATAGAACAAGCAGAGCCGTTCCTCGCGCTAAACGAAGCGCGGCGTGCTGCGTTTCCAGCATCAAAGGATCGGTACATCGTCATTGCGCGCCGGAACTAAGCATTCGCGCTACCCAATCCTAAGTGCGTTTATCCCAAGGGAGACAAAACATGTCGACCACGCAACATCCGAGCAGTTCTGGGAACAGCACTACCGTGCACCCACCAGAGAGCCGAGCGGCAAGCCAAGCGCCGTGCTTGTTCAATATGCTTCCGACCTGCCTGCCGGACGATCTTTGGATCTTGGGTGCTCACGTGGCGACGACGTCATTTGGTTGGCAAATCAGGGATGGACCGCGACCGGGGCGGATGTTTCGACAACTGCGGTTGAGGCCGCTACGCAACGGGCCCGCTCGGCAGGTCTGGGCAGGCGAGTCAGATTTGAGCAGCACGACCTTGCAGTGACTTTTCCGGAGGGCGAGTTCGATTTGGTGACGGCACTCTTTTTCCAGTCACCCGTGGATTTCCCTCGATCCAGCGTTCTCCAGCGGGCCGCAAAAGTTGCTAAGAACGGCCTATTGCTCATCGTCGAGCATGCCTCTGCGGCTCCATGGTCTTGGTCCCCCGAGGCCGGATATCCGACGATGCATGACACGCTGGCCTCGCTTGAGTTATCGTCTATGTCTCGGGTGGAGGTGTTTGTCGGCACTCCCGAACGCGTGGCAAATGGCCCTGAGGGACAGACAGCTCTCGTCGCTGACAACGTCATCGCGCTCATGCGAAAGTAGAAGCCCGTGCCAATTCGTGCGGCCTCGGTTCGGGCGTTTCCTCAAATGCCTAGGTCTGCCAGATTTCGCTCGACCTCTCGCGCATGCGGTCCTTTGACCGATCGCCACGGCCGGCACTGGGCTTGCCGACTGATCCAAGCGATGACGGCCGGATCCACTAGCGCTGCAGCCAGTTCCTATTCGACCAGCCCGACGGCCGGCCACGGCGCGACGAATTGTATTGGCTGATCCGGGTGGCTTAGATGGTTCCTCGCCGGCTGGTGGGGCGTTTGGGAGGAGGCCTCACCGGCTGCTGCGATTCTCGGCAACGAAGTGGATCCTTTGGCGAGCGATACTCACGTCCTGAATTGCGTAGATGGCCTATTCGTCACCGAATAGTGTCGCCGGATGGGTGGGACCTCCCTTTACTTGTCCCCAAATAAATGAAATAAGTGCCTCACGTTTTCAGCCATCGTTGGCTGCCTGTTCTGCCGGTTTCCGGCCCCCGGCTACCTCCTTATTTTGCGAACGTTTAGAATCCATTGGCGTCTTGCCTTTGGACAATCTGCCCGCTCGCTTCAGCTCCGGGCTACATTACAGGACTATTCAAATGATCAACGGCACCGTCAAGTTCTTCAACACGACCAAGGGTTTTGGTTTCATCTCCCCTGAAGGCGGCGACAAGGACGCTTTCGTCCATATTTCCGCGGTTGAGCGTTCAGGCCTGAACGGCCTCTACGAGAACGACAAGGTCACCTACGAACTTGAGACCGGCCGCGATGGCAAGGTTTCGGCAACCAACCTGACTCTAGTCTAGCATCTTTGCCGGGCCTCTTGGCCCGGTTTGCCTCCCACTGGTTGAGGCACCCATCACGTCCGCGCGGCGAATTTCTTCAACTTCCCGTCCGGCATCCACCACGCGCCCTATCTCGGGCGCGTGGCTTTTTTGGCCACCCAAAGGATCGAACATCATGGAAAACTTCAATTTTGGCGCCCGAGCGGAACTCTTCGCAAGCCGTCGCTACGCCAAGACCAACCAGACCCAGTATCGGCGCTTCAGAACTGCCGCCGAGGCCGTACAGTTCGTCATCGAAGAGCTGCCAGTAGCAGCGCGAGCTGGGTCCTACCTCGAGGTTAACGAGCAGCGCTTTGAAGGCGGCACCATCCGGGCGCTCTACGATCATGCCGCATATCCCCTAGAGCGTGCACACTGACCACAATCTGACCACCGGGCGGCCTGATACGGGAGCCTCATCTCCTGACCCCCATTGCGATTGAGGGCCCATGACAGCCACAGCCGGAACGTCGAAGCCCGCCCTCTGGAATTCCAAGAACTCGGTCCGCGCCATCGAGGCGGCGGGCGTGGCTCTTTGGTCTTGGAACGTCGACACCGATGCTCTGACCATGGACGACCAAGCTTATGATCTGTGGGGCTTGGATCACGGCATCGAGGTCAAGTTCGAGGACTTGTCAGCACACATCCACCCTGCGGACCGGGACCGGGTAAGAGCGGCGTTCATCGCGACGCGAGCCATTCTCGGACCCTACGAAATCGACTTCCGCATCATGGTGGGAGACGAACTTCGTTGGATTTCATGCGCGGCAAAGGTGATGACGAGGGCATCGTTGCCCGCGTCATGTTCGGTATTTTTCTGGATGTGACAGGGCGCAAGCAGGCCGAAGAAGGTCGTGAACTGCTTGCTGGAGAAATGAGCCATCGCGTCAAGAACCTGCTGGCGATCGCCACGGGTCTGACGGCCATCACGTCCAGATCTACCTCCACTGTGAACGACATGGCGCGCGAGTTGACCCAGCGGCTCACAGCTCTTGGGCGGGCTCACGATCTCGTTCGGCCATTGCCCGGTCAAACGACGGTGGCGGCGGCTTTGTTGGGTGACCTGCTCTCGGTGCTCTTGGCGCCCTATGATGACTTGGGCGCCTTCAGCGGGCGCATCCGGGTTTCAGTGCCGCGCATGGTAGTGGGCGAAATGGCAACGACGACACTAGCATTGATCGTCCACGAGCTTGCAACAAACTCGTTGAAATACGGAGCTCTATCCCTGCCGACGGGTTTGGTCGATGTGTCCTGTTCCGCCGGGGACGATGCTGTCACGGTCGTTTGGACCGAGCGTGGCGGTCCACCGGTCATGCAGTCCACCGCGCCCGCCGGTTACGGCACCCGGCTTGTCGAGCGCAGTATCACCAGCGCCCTGCGCGGTTCAATCCAGTACGATTGGGCTGAGGATGGCCTCGTCGTCACGCTCAAGATTGATCCGGAACGCCTCGCGGTCTGAGGCAGATGCGCCTAGTCGAACAGATGAAGTTCGCCTGCAGCACGGTTCGCCTCATCCATTGACGCATCGAGCGTGGCTTTGAGGATGCGCAGTTCGGCCTTGAGCCGAGGGCTCAGGTCCAGCACCTGCCATTCGGCGAGCTTCTGCTGCCATTCTGCAACCTCGACGATCAGATGGCGAGAGCGATCGAGCGTTTCGGGATTGGAGTGAACGGCAGCCCGTTCAGCATTTTCTGCCAGCTCGACCAATTCGACCGTGCTGACGACCCAGATGGGAAGGGCTGTGCGCACGGTTTCGATTGGTGAGACGATGTCTGCGTCGGCTGGATAGTCATGCATAATGGGTCTTTTCCGCGCCGCGTTGCGAAGTGCATACGGCGCCGCTCACTCAACTCCCGCATCCAGCGAATGGTTGCCGGGGACAAGTGGATCGATTGCGGCATTGGGACGTTGGGATTCAGGTGCCAAACGCACCCGAGAGATTTCCCAAATGATTGGCCCGATTGTCGTTCTCGTTGTCGAGGACGACGCGATCACCCGCATGAACATCCCGGACGCCCTGCACGACGACGGATTCAAGATTCACGAAGCGCCCACCTCTGAAGAAGCTCTGCAAGCCTTGGACGCTGAACTAGGGGTGGATTGTCTCCTCACCGATGCAGACTTGGGAGACGGCCTGCGCCTAGCGTCGCAGGTTCATGAAAATTCCCATTGGTTGAGATCGTCGTAGTATCAGGCCAGTTGCGATTGATGCCGGCTGACCTGCCCGATGCACGGTTCTTCATCAAGCCCTACGATCCGGCAACCATTGTGGACGCGGTGCGTGCCATGGTCCTTGAAGGCCGTAACCGCAACCGCTAAAGCGGTCCTCGGCGGGTCCATTGTGTTCCGTGCTCAGGGACGCCTCAGACGTCTACCAATCAGATGTCATGATAGGCAGATTACCCCTAGCCGTTGAGGCCCGTGTTGTCCCCGAGGCTCAAGGCCGAACTGTGTATCTTTAAGGGGACCCCGAATACCTCGATGGGATGAAGCCAATGCTGCCGCCGGTGGACTGAATCTGTTCGATTGATGAGCGTCTCTTGGGCTTTGTGGCTTCAGCCCCAAGTATGCTGCACCATCCACCCTCCGTATTCGATGACTGAAGTCTGAAGTTCAGCGGTGGAGGCGCGGGTTGTGACCGCAACACACAGCAAGCGCTATGCGAATTGATGCGTGGCAAGCCGAGGAGCCTGACCGGCCGAAGCCTTCGAACGGATACGCATAATATGCGGTCTGGAATGGCAGCTACCGACCCATGGCGGACATAGATCGCTTAAATTCCAACGCCTAAAAGCTGCCGGGCTTGAACGTAAATTCTCGGCAAGGGATGCTGCCAGCGCCGCAATGGGGGTTGTCTATTCATATCCGCCGACCATCAACAAACCTCTCTCCGGAGCAATTATCGACGTCGAGTTTGTGTCCTGCACAAGGAAGTAGCCTCCTCCCCCGTTTCGGATGCTTCTGAAGAGATCATGCAGATCGGCTTCATCAATGCATCGTATGCTCAAATCAAGATCCACTATCCACCTTCCATCCGGCCTCGAGTTGCCATTGGGTGGCCGAATGCCAGTGTCGCCTGTTGTTCGCCTCAGATAGTCAGAACCCCCATCCCGCACCGCAGCTGCGAAACTTTCCTCAAGCGTGAGGATGACCACGGCGCATTCGAACATCTCGTCATTGGAATAAAGGACCCCAGTAGTTGCGACGCCACGCGGGAGGGAATCCTGAAGCTGTTCTTCGGCAAAATCACACCCCGAAAGGAGAACTGCCACTGACAAGAGAATGGGTAAGTTGGCAGACAGACGGGTTTGCGCGAAAAGGAACATTGGCGATTCTCGACGGGCAAGGGATGCGAATATCGCTATTTGGAATTTTGGGGTCAGGTCAATCTTTCGAAGTGGCCGCTTGCTAGCAGACAGTGCCACGGGTGTCAGAGGTCCACTTTAGCTTTCGTGTTTAGCGAAAGCAGCCAGTCCGCAACCCAACCCATTGTTACTGTTCGCAGGCCCCTCAGCGGAACGGCCACTTTTAGGAACCTTTGAGGCCGCTTGGACGGCCGAAATGGGGCGCTAACCAGACCATGCTGGGCATCATCTTCTTGCCCGCCACGACTGACCCGGGAAGGCCACTATGCTGCTCGTATTTAGATTTAGCCCCCGGGACCTCCCCTAATACCGGCAACTCTTCAACGACGAAGTCGATGAAGAGACCGGCAATTCACTGGGGTGAGCGTTGCCACGACTTGTTAGGACTGACTGCGCCATCACCACCTTCTTTGGCCGCGAAGGTGGTGCTGACAATGGAATGGACGATTTCGATCGAGGGGACAAATGAGTTCGGAGGCACCAGCCGCCGAGAGTTCCGGATCGACAAAAGCGACGAGCGCGTGGTGGGACCTTGGCCCGGCTGCTATGGAGCTTCAGCTTGACTCTGCTTGCCCCGGCCCACTAAGTCACGGCAGCCGCCTAGCGTCCAAGGCGTAGACCCCAAGACCATAGGTGCCGAATGGACGAAAAATACGCAAACGCGCGTGAATACCTCTTCATTGCCATACGCTCGCTCGCCGCTTCAGGTGATTCCCTAGAGAGCAGGCTGATTTCAGCGACAACAAGCATCGTTCAGATAACCATCGATCAATTCGACGACGATCCTGAACTGAAAGTGCGGTTTGCCAGAATCTGGACCACCTTGGCGCCGATCAAGATGATCTTGAAACTGTCGCCATCGAAACGGCCACGCACATTGCAGAGATAGAGCGCATCAGGATTGCCGAATTGATCTGTGATCTTTTTATGACCTTTAGGACGGGGGCGGACTTCTCCCCAGACTTGGGGGATGCTCCAGCCGGAGGTCTGTTTGTCGAGGCCATTGATGGTCTTCCGGCATCCAGTGCCTATAGTTCCAGGCGCCGCCCGCTCTGGCCCACCTATCAAACGCGAGGTCGTGCGGTGGCTAACGGTGGGAGAGCGGGGCAATGCAAATCGTCGGTGGGTGCTGGTTGAAAACCACTCTGGCGATTTCGCTGCGGCAGCGTCGGATGTTGCTCAAAAACGAGCGACGTGGGCTTAAAACTCGGCTGTGAAGACGCCGTCCTCTCGACAATGCTACCAATTCACATCGGGACCGACCCCAAGTCCACTATGTACCTGCTGGCAGCGTGATTGATTTCAGAAACGGCCAAGATGGGCTCTGGCTTCACGCTCAAGAACCCAACCAGACCGGCGCCTCTGGTTGCGGCAAAAGCGTCACCCTCAAGGCCGCCGACCTCAAAGCCGTGGCCGAAGCCCGCGCTATCGCCTAGGCGTTCATTCCTCCCGCACGTTCCCCTCCGCATCGATGATCACGCCGGCCTCTTTGTAGAGGCTGGGGAGTACGTCCTGTGCTCGGCTGAATGCCATCGCGACGTTTGTCGCGTGCTGCAGCGCCTCGCCGGTTGGGCATATTTGGCTGTTGCTTTGCACTTCGGCCCGCGCTTCTGCGATGAGCGAAGACACGTCTATTTCGACGCCTGCGCATCGCGCCAGAGCGGCCAGTGACTCTCGGATTTCCGCCAGCCCCGCAAACGCCGATTGCGCCAGCTGGCGCTGGCGTTTCCCACATTGCGTGAGACCCTCGATGAAGACGACGGCCTCAAAAATGTGCGTTCTCGTATCTTCGATTGCTACACAGTCTGCGGCCGGCGCCGCCCCATTCGGGCTGCCACACAGTGCCTTGAGGACGCGTGTCATGCCCTGCTCAGACACCTCGCACGTTGGCGCGGCGATGGCGCTGACAGGCAGAACAAGCAGCAGGACGGGGAGGGCAAACCAGCGTCTCATTGGTTAGGCACTCCAGTTTTTCGCTCCCGGGGTCATCCCAGCATGTTGCCGGGCAGAGTGCCAGCAAGGCAACCCGAAGTTTCGCCCTACCGCTGCTGTTGAACAGCCTAATAGAAAAGACCGCGAGGTCCTGCCGGGGTGACAGCATACGACGGTTATCGACACAGTGCTTCTGACCGTGGCGGGTCCCGCGCCTTTGGACGCCGCCGTCGCCCTGATCGATACGGAGGCTTCTACGGCTCGGGCCATAATGAGCTGCTGATCAACGAGGCCCTAATGGGACACGATCGCGGCAGCGTTCAAATGAGCATAAAATTTGGAGCTCCGCCAGATTCATCCGGTGTCTGGGGCGGCACCGGCAACAGCCCTGCACACCTCAAGAACTATCTGGCTCGGACGCCCGTGTTCGTTGCCAATGCTTAGGCGGAGTAGGCTTCGACCAGATGATCGAACACCGCTCGCACCCGGGGAACCCCCGCGAGATTTTCGTGTGTGTGACGATCCATGTGTCGAGTGCATAGACGGCAAATTGCGGTAGGACTCGTGTGAGGCTCGGATCCCGCTCGCCCACTGGAACTTGACATACGGCGATACCGACACCGGCCCCGGCAGCGGCTAACTGAGCCGGATGACTGTCGGTGCGCAGAACGAAACGGCTCGGTGCGAACATTGGGCTCAGGCTTTGCGCAAGCGCAAGGTCGGCTGCGGTCGGGGAAGATCATGATCCATCAGTTCGTCGAGGGTCTCAGGTGAGCCGCGGGCTACTGAGTACGTCGGAGCAAGCATATAAGCCCAGAGGAATGGTCGACACCTTGCGGGCGACCGAGGCTTCCTTGCTTGGGCGAAACATTTCCGACCGCAAGGTCGACCTCATGGGCCGGGATGTCGGCCTGTCCGTTGCTTAGCGACAGGTCCACCGGTTCTTCCTCACTTTGTGTGATTCAGCGGCAGCATCCTTGCTCTCATCAGCTCTGGCCCGGCTCCGTACATGGCCCGCTTCAGAGTTTTGAGGCGGTTAATCTGTCCCTCTGCCTGACCGTTGCTCCAAGGGAGTTCGATTGCGTTTTTGACGGCATCGATATCCCGTCTTAGAACGCTAGCGAAACGCATGATCGTGGTAAGTTCGGTTTCGATGGCGTCGTCGATCCATTCATCCAGCGCGTCAGGATTTCGGCTACGTAGGAGTCCGTTAAAGCGCATGATGCGTCTTTCAAAGCCGGAATTCCGTCTCTGTTGGCCCACCAACATCGTAAGCCATAGCCGGCAACCGACCATTGCTCGGCGGACCAGCTTATCCGAGCCGCTACATTGGCGAAGCCAAGGGCCGTTCGGGCAGTGACCGACATGCTCAAAATGTAAAAGATGGTATTGCCCAATCCGTGGGGCGAACGCCACACCGACTGGCTCGTTTCTGCCCATTGGTATTCTCCAGATGATGAATTCATGGTTCTGAGCTCGGCCTGCGAAAATCGAGCCGAGGTGACCGGAACGTCAGTGAAGCGTCGCCGTTATTATTGAGCAGGTATTTCCTGCACCTTCAGAAGTCTGAGCTAACCCCGGCACTAACCGCCCCTTTGTGCCGGGGTTAGTTTTCGAACAGCTCAACTAATTGGAAGCAAGATAGACAGCGGGCACGGCCGGTGGTCTATTGGTGAGACCACCAGACTTTGGAGTCCTGTTGATGACGATGCTCTCTGAGCGTAGCCAAAAGAGGCCCGAACTGGACGCATGCGGGGCCGAAATGCTGGCCGCGGCCATGGGGCTCACCGCTGCCGCGAAAGCCGCACGACTCCGTTTCGATAGCGGGGACGCCGCTATCGTGACGAAACTGATCCGCTCATCGTTCGACCTGCGCACCGTCTGGTACTGTAGCGATGACGGCGTGACGCCGGCGCGTGATATGCCTCCGTCTATCTCGATCAGGACTTTCCCGGAAACGCCAACACTCTCATGGGAATAATCCGTTCCAGCGGAACCGATACTGTCGACAAGCATTAGGGCTGGGTCCGATACGTACCCAACCTTTGCCCCGGCCGGCCGCCGGAGTTTCTTTTTATGGCGTGTGGCAAGCGCCAGACCCGCGAAGAAATTCACCTTGCCGGCTTCGAGAAAGTGCGAGGTCGACGAGCTGGGATCGTTATTGCCGGGGGCGGAACAGCCTTTGAGAAAGTATCTATGGCCGACTTTGCCTCACCACCTTTGTGCATCCGATCGCACAAAGCCCGGATTCCGGCTCGATGAAGGTCGCGCGGACAGGCGCTCATGCAGCCTCGAACGTTCCTTTGAATTCATGATCGGCAGAGTATCGCAACTTGCGCGCTCGGACGGGATGCTTAATTGTTAATCCTCTTTGAAGCGCATGATTCGGGCTGTAGCGGCCCGCGGCCGACGATGCGTTGCGGCTTCCTTGACTATAGATGTGGTTCGGCCCCCGTCCGAGGAGTGAGCGCTACCCGAAGACTGATTTGGTCTGATATTCGACGGTCTGTTTGCCCATGGTCTCGGAGAGCCATTCGGCTGTTTCATGGTCGTTGACGCCGAAAGTCTGGATCGCGCCGGCATTTGAGAAGAACGTGCTGGCGTTTTCCTTGTAGATTGCGCGGAGGTGCTGAACGTCCTGCAAGATCGGCCAGAGCTGCAAGCCCTAACCGGTCATGAGGCCCATCGCGCGTTTGGGTTTACATTGGCATGTTCGCCTGATGCACTTCGGAAGCGCATTGGCCATGACGTCAAAAGGAGGATGCGCCCAGAGGATAACTCGCAACGCAGCCTGGAAAGGCCTCTCTATGCTGAGATGCCTTGGCCCAAGATCGATGTTTGCACCATCACTGCCCAACAAGCAGCGCAAATAATTGCGAAGTAGGTACAGTCTGCCACGCGAAGCGGAGAATATTAGCGTCACTTGAGGCCGCGAGTCCGGTTGCTCAGCCAGCCTCGCCCGGCCGAGGATCTGTCCTCGGCCGGGAATGCGCGCCGTCATCGATATGGGAGCCAAATCACCATATGGTTATGGCATTCTGGCGTTATGCGCCACGGAACAAAGGCTCGCTTCGGCGGGCCTTTTCCATATCAAGCTCAGCAGAGCCGGCCATAGGGATTCCGAGGGAAGGCAGCGCGGCGGGATGAGCCATCAGCTTTCGGCAAAACGTACGCCGGCGAAGGGGCCATTCTTCCAAATCAGTTCGCATGGTTGCCGGGCCTCATAGAACAAGAGCGTGAATGATGCTGGTAGGTCGTGGTCTTCCGGCAATTTCATCATTAGCCCGGTAAGCGATACATTTAAGACCGACACGTCCACAAGGGCTTGCCCTGTATCTGCCACGGCTGGGCCGCGTAGAATTGGAGCTTCACGCATTTCGTGTCGGCGGTCGTTCGTTATGTCCATGAGCCACAGTTAGTGGCGAACACGTTACTGATCTCCGAAGCAATAACTTACAATGCGTCGGAAGTATCCAGGTCATTCACGAGCTTGTGGAGCGCAGCTGCTGCGGCGATAGGCGATTGATGACCGGACACCTCCGAAAATCACAAATCGCCGCGGCCCTATTTGGCCGGAACTTTTGGTCTGGCCCGGCTTTGCCCTCAAAATGAGGAGCAGAAAGATGAACTGGTGGTCTGAAACTGCTGTGCTGTGGCTTCCCGTTGCGGCACAGCCATATCCCGCTGATTTTGCTGAACGTGCTGGTGCTGGATCCAGTGACTTTTACTATTATGCCCTTGATGCGTTTGAAGCTATTTCACAACGTCGGTCACGCGAGTTTGAGCGCGAACCCCGGGCCTATGTCTTGGATAGCCAACAAATTCTGTCGCCTGCGGAAATCGACCAGCTAATGGATGAATGGCGGGAACAGGTTCAAAACGGCAGAAAAGTTGGACTAGCGGCCGCTGCCCCTAAGACCTTTAGTTCTCGACTCTGAGCGGTATCGATATCGGGGAAAGTTCGAGTGGGAGAGCAAGATGAGGGCTCATCTCGCTCTCCCCAAGCCCTTGTGGAAGGACCTTCAGGTTCAATAGCGGAAATGGAGGGACTTTCACCAGCGATGGGCGGGAGGACGCTGGGCGGCGTCCTGGCGCCCTCCCTAGACCCGAATACAATGGGTCCGCTGCTACCAGTAGCGGAGGCCGCCAGATCCGGCTAGCTAATGGGAGATCGGGAGGGCCATACGATTTGGGAATGCATGCCCTCCCATGGGCCCATAGCGGCGGGCCCACAGCTATTGAATATGAAACGGTTCCGGAAGAAAACCCCGTAGCCTTAGATATTTAGTCGGGGGCAGGAGACCACTCCCTAAACTCGCAAGTTGGTTTGTGTGCGTAAATGGGTGGGTTGACGGCGGCGGGTTAAGTGCTGTTCGTAAGCCTTCATCACTGCCGAGGCCGCGAGCCGAGACCCACCGGACCTCTTCCCCTAGGAGAATCCGGAAATCTATTTCGAAGGCCCCCAGTATGGCTCGGGTGGCCCTAAACGCCGCGCGAACGCGATCTCGATCAGCGGGGTGTATCCGAGAAGATAGGTCCTCGAAGACGACTTTGGTCGCCTGCGGAAGGCCCCACAATGTGAAGCCCTG
This sequence comes from Devosia sp. A8/3-2, assembly GCA_025452255.1. Lineage (GTDB taxonomy): Bacteria > Pseudomonadota > Alphaproteobacteria > Rhizobiales > Devosiaceae > Devosia. The sequence goes on along the minus strand of CP104975.1, from coordinate 467,503 downwards.
CTCGTCCATGGCAAACGAGTCGGTGTCGACGTTCCATGACCACAGTGCCACGCCAGCAGCGTGAAGCGCCCGTTTCAGGCTTTGACCTCCCATAGGGGATCCGTGTCGTCCCCGGATGGCATATTGGTCTCCTGTTCATCCGTTTGAACAGATTGTGGAAGCCTGCGCCAGATTGTCGATCCTAGCGGATGGTGCGGAATGCCTTGTTGGACAGACTCAACCGGTCTACCGACGCCGGCACATGGCTACCGTCCAGTTCTTGGAGAACAAGCAGGCTAAGAGACCACAGCGTCCGCGCCCGCCACTCTTTCAATCGTAGCCTTAAGATCTGCGGACCAGAATGGCTTGCCGAGGCGCTCAAAGCGTCCTTTATATTCCTCGGGCATCTCGGCGTAGCCCGTGGCGACGATGATCCTTATGTGTGGCCACTCCGCAGTAATCGAGGTCGCCAACGCCCCGCCGGTCATCTGCGGCATCGCGTAGTCGGTGATCACTATATCGATCTGCTGGGACCGGAGAATTTTGAGCGCATCCCGCCCGGACATGGCCTCGAAAACCTGATGACCAAGTTCTTCCGTCATCGCAACGGTATTGAGCAGGACAAGCGCATCGTCGTCGACGACGAGGACCCGCTTTGCGGTCATCCCGCTTTCCGCCGTAACGGGCGACGGCATTTCCGTCGCCGTTTCCGCCTCGGCCAGCGGGAGCCATAGCTCCGCCGTCGTTCCCCTGCCCACTTCTGCTCGACAACACAAATCTGCCGCCCGATTGCTCGGCAAGCCCATGCACCATTGAAAGCCCTAGGCCGGTGCCTTTGCCGACGCCCTTGGTGGTAAAGAATGGCTCAGTTGCCCGGCTCACCGTTTCTTCGTCCATGCCTTCACCCTGATCGATGAGCGAGAGGACCACGTAGCTTCCGGGTTTGACGGCGTTGTCCGCTGCCCTCCCGATCTTCCTATGGGCCGCGCTGATAACGATTTGTCCGCCAATCGGCATCGCGTCCCGCGCATTGACAGCGAGATTGAGCAGCGCGGATTCAAGCTGAGCTTTGTCGGTTAGAGCGTGCGGCAATGATAGCGGAAAGCGGGTAGTGATGAACACAGACGGGCCAAGGGCCCGCTCTAACAGCTCACTCATGCCTCTGACGGTTTCCGGGACGTCCACCGGTCCCATCTTGAGCTCCTGCCGCCGGGCGAATGCGAGCATGCGCTGGGTTAGAGCCGCTCCCCGTTGCGCGCCCCTGGACGGCATTCTCGATAAAGGAAGAGATCTTGGCATCGTATGGGAGGCGCTTGCTGACGATTTCCGGGCTGCCGAGAATGGCCATCAGCAGGTTGTTGAAGTCGTGTGCGATCCCGCCCGTGAGCTGACCGATCGCTTCCATTTTCTGCGCCTGAAACAGCGTTTCCCGGCAGCGTCGAGCGCCAATTGTGCTTCCTGCCGTTCGGTAATGTCTCGGGTCACCTTGGCAAATCCAATCAGTTCGCCGCCGTCGTAGATGGCGTCGATAACGACATGCGCCCAGAACTGGGTCCCGTCCTTGCGCACCCGCCATCCCTCGCGTTCGACACTGCCCTTCTCCCCGGCGACCTCGAGGTTTCGGTCGGCTTCACCGGCCAAGCGCTCTTCCTCAGTGTAAAAGCGGGAAAAATGCTGTCCGACGATCTCGGATTCCTCGTAGCCCTTGATCCTTTGGGCGCCAGCGTTCCAAACCACGACATGACCCGTGGGATCCAGCATATAGATGGCGTAGTCGGTCACGCCCTTCACTAGAAGGCGGAACTGCCGCTCGCTTGCCCGCAGCGCTTCTTCCTGCTTGGCGCGTTCGGTGAGGTCGCGAGTAATCTTGGCGAAGCCCGCCAATTGACCGCCGCCGTCCAAGATCCGGTCAATGACCACGTTGGCCCAGAAACGGGAGCCGTCCTTGCGGATGCGCCAGCCTTCGTCCTCGAAGCGCCCTTCGCGCGCCGCAATCGCTAGATTGCGTTGCGGTATCCCGTCACGCTGGTCGTCTTCGGTGTAAAATTTGGAGAAGTTCTGCCCGACGATCTCCTCGGCTGCGTACCCCTTGAAACGTTGAGCGCCGGCATTCCAATTGGCCACCGTTCCCTGCGGGTCCAACATGTAGATCGCGTAGTCGGTGATGGATTCGACTAGAAGCCGATAGCGTCCATCAGGACTAACAGAGGCCTCAAATGGGTCGGATCGTTGCATTCTGTCCCCCTTGGCCATCCATGAATCACGGCAATTCCGCCGAACGGCTACAGGGCCGTTTGGTTCCGGATGCACGGCCCTCGTCTCCACCCTGATCAATTTGTGTGAAATCGTGGAACGGCCACCGAGCGACATCGTTGGTGCCTCTTCAGATAGAGGAGCTTCCCAGATGTTCATGCGAGTAGACAGGCTGATCACCGATTTGCCGCCCCCCAAGAGACAAGATCCGAACGCTGCTGCGGCCCTGCAGGAGCTGCTCGGCGGCAAGTATGGTGAGATGTCCACGCTCGGCAACTACATGTTCCAGAGTTTCAACTTTCGCTCAAAGGACAAGTTGAGGCCATTTTACAGCTCGGTGGCTTCCATCACGGCCGAAGAGCTTGCGCACGTCGAACTCGTTTGTAACGGCGTGGCAATGCTCAACAACGGGCCTGACAAGCCGAAGGGCGATATGGGGACCGGCGGCGACATTTCCAAGACGCCATTCGAGGCAATGACCGACATCCGCCTCGCTTCAGCGTTCCTGTCCAATGGTGGCGGCGCGACGCCGGTCAATGGCAACGGCGTTTCGTGGAACAATGACTTCATCACCACGACCGGCAATGTCATCTTCGACCTGCTGCACAATTTTCATCTCGAATGCGGTGCTCGCCTGCACAAGCTGCGGGTCTATGAAACACTGAGCGATCCGACAGGTCGCGAGGTCTGCGGCTACCTGCTGGTTCGTGGTTCGGTGCATGCGCATTCCTATGCGCTCGCCATCCAGAAGCTGACGGGGGTTGATATCAAGCAGATGCTGCCCACGCCGAATATCGAGCTGGCCAAGATTCCGGAATGCCAAAAGTACCTCGACGAGGGGTCGCATCGCCGGCTCTACACTCGGAGCCCCGAGGACTATCAGGATATCTCTGGTATCTGGTCCAATGACGAAGTTGCCCTGCCGGGGACCCGCCGGGCCCGCTCGAAGTGGTCGAGGGCATGCCCGACGGCGGCAAGATGCAGCAGTTGCAGGGCGTCCCTTCCGCCTTCACGCCGGACTATGCGCCCGAGGAATTCTACGAAATCGCCGCCAAGCTCTACAAGGCGTCCCGGTAAGGGTGACAGGGCGGCACGGCTGCCCTGCCTTCGCGCCCGCCTCACATCTCCGCACCACTTAAGGCGCCCGCATGCCCCTACTCGTCCTATTCCGTTTTGTGTTCATGCTTGTTTCCCTCTGCGTGTTCGGCGTTGCCGCCTCCCTGTTGTGGAACTGGTATGACGGCGACCTCATCCGACAAGCGGATGGCGATATTGTCCGCGTCCGGACCGGCTGGTTCCTCTGGGCTGGGGTTGGCTTGTTGGGTCTGTCGTTCCTCGGCCGACCCATAATCACGCCGTTTCTTGCCAAGCCGGACACCGATCCCACCGCTGCGTTGCGTGATGAGGGCCGGGTCGTCGCTGGCGCCAGCGGATCAAAGCTCTATGTCGAACAACTCGGGTCGCCCGCCGCGCCGCCGATTATCTCGGTGCACGGCTGGGCCATGGACAGCACGATCTGGTTTTACGCCAAGCGCGATCTGGCGCGGAACTTTCGCGTGATCTGCTGGGACCTTCCGGGCATGGGCCAGTCAACGCCCGCTTCCCCTTCCGCCATTGGCCTGACCGAGTTCGCCCAGGACCTTCGAACCGTCGTCGGCCCGGCCGGAGAGCGCAAGGTTGTCCTTGTTGGTCATAGCATTGGTGGGATGACCATCCAGACGCTGGCGCGAGACGACCCGGCCTTCTTCGACGCGCATGTCGCCGGCACCGTGCTGGTCAACACGACCTATACGAACCCGCTCAAGACCATGATTTTGAGCGGGCTGGCGCAAGCCATTCGCTGGCCGCTGCTGGAGCCGCTGATGCGTCTCGCGATAGCTTTGCAGCCGCTAGTGTGGCTGAGTGTCTGGCAAAGCTATCTCAGCGGCACCGCCCACATGGCTAACCGGCTGGGGTTCGGCAAGTATGTGACGCGGAGTCAGTTAGAACATACGACATTGCTGTCCACGCGAAACTCACCGGGAAATATCGACCGGGGCAACCTCGCCATGTTTCGATGGGACGCCACTCACGCCATGGCGCGCGTCACCCCGCCACTTTTGGTTCTATCCGGCGAGATTGACATCGTGACAAAGCCGCAGGCCGGGCGGCAGATTGCGGCCGACCGGGGAGATACCATCCACCTCGCAATCGAGGGCGCCAACCACATGGGGTTTCTGGAGCGATCCGCAGACTACAATCGCGCCATAGCGGACTTCGCCCAGTCCTTACAGCCAACACCCTAGCAAGCCCACGTCCGACATCGTTACCCCCTCCGCTCGGTCTATGAATCTGGCGACACAGGCCTTGAGCGCTTGTGGGCGAGTCAGTCGGTTTCTGAATGTCGGTGCAAGGGATAGTGAACCATCGATTCAGTCGAGCGTTGAAATAGCCACATAACCTTGGAGAGGCTCATCATGCCCAACACAAAACAGGACCGCGCCCGTGTTGCCGGTGATCAGGACCATGAAGTGAAGTACGAAGCCGGCAAAACCGGCGCATCGACGTCCGAGGTCAAAGACGCCGTGAAATCCGCGGGCAATAGCCGCAAGGCCCTCGAGAAGAAGCTGAGTGCAAAATGAGCCGCGAGGGGCTCCCCACCGGTGAGGGCACTGCCGGAAAGAACGATGTCGCCGACCCCCATCCGTCGACCGAAGAGGACTACGACAAAATCCCGCGTCCCGGTGGCACCAACCGCCCGAAGGGACCAGATATTGGGCCGAACTCCTACACCCATGACGGCAAGGCGCCAGCGCGTCCGAAGAACGAGGGCCCCAAGTCCAAATGACTTCCGTGAAGCTGGACAAAGACCTGCTCGACGGAGTGGAGCAGTTCATAGCCGATCGGAACGAGCCGCCGCGGGGAAGATGACTTACGATGACGCCGTCAACGTCATCGTCAGGGACTGGCTCATGGGCCAAGGCTATATGCCGTTGCCGGACGATGACGACTCAATCATCCCGGCCCCGGACGCCGCTAAGGTTCCCTAGGGTAGCGCCGATCATTATGGTGGCCGTTCCGGAACAGTGCACCTAGAGCGTCTGACTGGTATCGTAGGCCACAGGCACGCCGTCATCCGGTTCGTCAACCGAGACGCGAGGCAGTGTGCCACCTCGAAAATCGAGTTCGGCGCAACCTATCGCGGCGGCGACGGCGATCGTCTTCGAGAGGTATGGGCCCGGGCAGGAACCATCGAAAGTAACCACCACTGGGTGGCACAGGGCACTGGTGATGCCATCTCGCACTCTGACGACAGCCTTGAACAGCGGTCCGACCTTGCGGCCGGCTCTTGCCCTATGTGCCCACATTGGGGGAGGGCGCCTATACCGCGTTGGCGAGTGCGCAGGCTCCCTACCTGAGCGGTGGTTGTTGCTGATGACCGATGACCGCGTCGAGGGAGCGTCGTTCGACGTGGCGCACGAGTTGCTAGCCATCATGCTTGGCGTGCGGCGTTCCGGCGTGACCACACCCTGCACGCCATCGCTGTGGTCACGGCAAAGCCCGCCGCTTCGAGGGTATCCTCGACGTCTATCGAGATTAGAGGCTCGTCCTCGAGCAACAGGGCAATTGACGCATTGCTTGCCATGACCGATCCTCGCATGCGGAGGTCCGCGGGCAAATATTCATGTGATCCGCGATGCCATCGAGCTGATCACTCTGGCTTCCCCGACGCTTGGTTAAGCCCACTTTCCTCATAAATTGAAGCAACAAACTGCACCGATACACGATTGCATCTGCGAGACCATGCGGAGGTCGAGATGCGGCAAGCTGAATATCTGGTGGTGCAACGTTCGGAGCAATGGTGGGTAATGCTCGACGGTGCCCGCTTCGGGCCATACCTGGCCGCCAGATTGCCATCGACCGAGCGGTGTCTCTTGCAAAGGTTGACTCCAAGGCCGGCAAAGCAGCGCGAGTCTCCGTCGATGACGGGGAGGGTATAGAGGTGGTCCATCGATCTGGCCCCGACAATTAAACTTTAAGGGCGTTCAAGGAGTCGTCCTATCATCTGCCGACACATTGCGTGATCCTCCGACTATCCCTGCCGGCTTCCCGCCTTGGAATAGAGACGGACCATCGATACGGGTTGACCGGGATGCTGGAAGTAAACCCGGGCGCGGAGGTCGGGCTTTGATCCGCTCCGCACGACTTCAACGCCGAGGGCTTCCAATACGGCGCGTTCGGGGCTGCTGGCTTGCACGACGAGTTCCCGCGGGTCGATCACAGAGGTCGCAAGGTCGATTATTCGATACTGAATGGGCATAGTGACAGAAACCAATGCGTAAAAGATCGGACCGAGGGCCGCTCGGGCCCGATTGGACGGTCAAGACCACCACGGATGAGACGAGAATCGTGACTTAACCGAACGCGGGCCAGCTTCGTTTCGTTCCCTTGCCGTTTTTCCCCCAGACCCTATTTCCGATTGGTCGCATAGTCGGCCTACTTCCGTCCAAGCCCGATTTCCCGGAGCGCCACCGCCAATTCTGTTGGATTGGCAGGTCCGTGGGTAGATCGTTCAACGAATTCCGGCGTCAGCAGGGTGCGTCTCGGCCGGGCATTGGGGGCCGCCTGCTCCAGACGCCAACGCAGGGCCTGCATGGCGGCGGCCCCGATCTCGTGCATGGGTTGGCGGACGGTGGAAAGCTTGATGCCCAGCTGCGATGCGGTGTGGGAGTCGTTGGAGCCGACAACTGAAATATGCTGGGGAATCTTGAGACCCAGTTCCATCAGGCCCCGGGCCGTGGTCATGGCGACAAAGTCGGTCGCGCCGGCAAAGGCTGTGGGCATCTGGGGGCCGCGCAACGTATCGAGGACCACGCTCTTGGCATCGACGCTGGCATCGAACCGTACTGCCGGCAAGGCCACTCCGCCGTGCACGCGCATGGCCTCGACGAGGCCAGCTTGACGCAAGTTCCGGCCCTCGTCTTCGGGTGCGTCGGTGAAGAATGCGATGCAACGGTGGCCCGCTTTCCCAAGCACGTCGCCCGCGCAGTAACCGCCGTCGAAATTGGCGGCCTGAACGCTGTCGATCAGCTCCATTGGCCTTGGGTGGCCAATGAGGACCTTGGGTATATCCAACTGCATGAAGGGTTCGATGATGCCGCGTGATCGGCGACCGGCGAGCAGCAGGCCGTGGACATTGTCTTGCACGACGTCGGTGCCGCGGTCGGCGCTGAGCACGTCGATTACGAGGCGGTAGCCCAAGGCGCGCGCCTCGATCTCGGCGCCCTCGATGACCTCAATCCAGAAGCTTGAACTTATGGCGTCCGCCTGCGGAATGATCAGGTGGACGATCTTCTCACCGGTCACGAGCGGCTGTACGCCGGTATGGTTGTATCCCAGCTCCCGCGCCAGTTGCATCACGGTGTCCCGCGTCTTTTCGCTGACACCGGGTTTCCCCGAAAGTGCGCGCGAGACGGAAAACTTGGAGAGGCCTAACCGCTGCGACAGGTCGTCCAGGGTGATTTTCTGCGTCATTCAAGGCTCCACGACCAGCAGCTGCGCTTTATCATGAGGCCCACATGAGGCGCAATGTATTTGAGCAAAGCGCAAGCTAGTTGCGCTTAAAAAGCGCAATATGTTGCGTTTCCTTGTTGCGTTTGTATTTTTCCGCGGCTACCAATTGGACAATAAAGGTCCGCACAGGCGGCTGACGCGAGGGGGAGAGATGGCTGACGTCAATGATAAGCTGCGGATCTTGCTGACCGGCGAAATCGACGACAAGCGGTTCGCCGAGTTGCAGGCCATTGCGCCCAAGGCAGAGATGACCTTCTACGATAAGCAGGCCGATATGGAGGCTGCCGTAGAGGATGCCGACATAGTGGCGGGGCAGCTTTCCGCTGGCGCTCTGGCACGCGGCAAGAAGCTCAAATGGGTCCACAGCTGGGCTGCCGGCCCGAACACGCAGCTCTATCCCGAATTCGTCGCCAGCCCTGTTGTCCTGACCTGTTCCAAGGGTAACGGCGCCATTCCGCTGGCCGAGCACGCGATGATGCTCATGATCATGCTCAACCGCAATGCTATGCGGTGGGTAGAGGGGCAGCGCAACCGCAAGTGGGACGCCTTCTTCCACGGCGAACTTAACGGGCTGACAGTCGGCATTATCGGTGCGGGCTATTCCGGCGTCGATCTGGCGCTCAAGGCCCGGGCCTTCCACATGCGGGTGCTGGGTCTGCGCCGCAACCAGAAGCCGACGGCAAACTTTGACCGCATGTATCCGCGCGATCAGTTGCACGAGTTCTCGGGCGAATGCGACTTCGTGGTCGTGACCGCGCCTAAGACTCCCGAAACCACGGACATGCTCGGCGAAGCCGAGTTCAAGGCGATGAAGAAGACCGCCTACTACGTCTGCTTCTCCTGCGGCGGCGTCGCCAATGATGATGCGCTCTATCGGGCCATCACCGAGGGTTGGATTGCCGGCGCCGGCCTTGATGCACATGGCGTCGAACCCCTGCCGGAAGGCAGTCCGTTCTGGAACGCCCCGAACACGATCGTGACGCCGCATAACGGCGCCACCACGCTCGCCACTAAGGCGCGTGGCTATCAGATATTCGCCGACAATCTGATCCGCTACGTGGCCGGAGAGCCGCTGATCAATATCGTTGACAAGCATATGGGCTATTGAGGGAGGCCATGATGGACCATGAAGCCGAGATGGCCTGCCAACGGCTGGTGATTGCGTCGTACAGCCTGATGGACCGGGGACGCTATGAGGACACAGCGGCGCTGTTCACCGAGGACGCCGTATGGGTCCGTGGCGGCAAGCCCGTGGCAGGTCGAGGCGCGATCCTGGAGGCTCTCAAGCAGCGCCCGACGAGCGATCTCTCGCGGCATCTGATCTCTAATGTGCTGGTGGAGCTCACGTCCGACAGCGATGGCGTTGCGACAGCGTGCTTCGTTCCTTTGCGCGGGACCAAGCGCGAAGATGGCAGCGTGGCGACACCGCAGATCACCAATGTGGGCGACCTTGCGTATCGTTTCCGCCGCGGGGCGGACGGGTGGCGCATCGCACATCTGCAACCGACGATGATTTTCAAGCCCTGAGCCGGATAGAGCGCGAACGCGCCGACGGCAGGAAGGCTGGCTCGAAAAGCCATAAATGGGAGAGGACTATGAAACTGGCGAAGAGACTTGGCCGCGCCGCCTTGCTCGGCATCATATTAACGCACAGCGCTTCCGCCCGGGCGTTCAATCAGGCGCCTGACCTGCAGGCATTGGTAGGCGCGGGTAGCTTGCCACCAGTGGCGGAGCGGCTGCCGGTCGAACCGCTGGTGCTGACGCCGCTCAATGAAGTGGGTACCTATGGCGGCGATATGCGCACCGATCTGCTGGGTGGCACCGACCGGGGCTACGGCTGGCTCAACCGGATCCTGGGCTACGAACCCCCGGTGCGCTTCGCACCCGAAGGGGGCACCGTGGTGCCCAATATCGCCACCTCCCCGGGAAGTGAACCCGGAGAGCACCGAATTCACCTTCCACCTGCGCGAAGGTATGAAATGGAGCGATGGCGCGCCGGTGACCGCCGATGACATCGTCTTCTGGTACGAAGACATGGCGCTCAACGCCGAGCTGTTCCCCGGCGGACCGGGTGGGCACATGATGAATGCCGGTACGGCAGCGATATTGACCAAGGTTGACGACTTCACGGTCAAGTTCACCTTCGCTGCACCCTATGGCCTGTTCTTGCAGCAAATGGCCTCTGGCAATAACCAGCCGCCAATCGCGCCGAGGCATTACGGCGAACAGTTCCTGCCCAAGTATAACGAGGCCGGCCTGCCCGACCTGCTGAAGGCGGCCGGCACGGCGACCCGGGTGGAGCTGTTCAACCAGAAAGTAGGCGGCGCGACTGGCAGTGATTTTGCCAAATGGCTCAATCCCGAACTGCCCACGCTCAACGCCCGGACGGTAACCAGCCCTTATGACGGCGCCAGTACGCAGGTGGTAGCCAAGCGCAACCCGTTCTACTGGAAGGTCGACACTGCCGAAAATCAGCTGCCGTACTCGGATCAGGTCACCTTCCCAATCGTCGGCGATCCGAAGTGCTCAAGCTTATGGTGATGAACGGCCGGTGGACTTCTGTCTATCGGCCGCAGAACTTCACCATCACCGACAAGCCGACCTTCTTCGACAACCGAGAAGCCGGTCAGTACCACTTCATCGACCTCAGCGCCGACGTCTCGGCCGCACATGCCCTTCACCTGAATCTCACGGTGCTGGACGAGACCAAGCGTGCACTGTTCACCAACAAGGACTTCCGCATCGCGCTCAGCCATGCGCTGAACCGACCGGAATTGATCGATATCATCTATGTGGGGCAGGGCGAGGCTTATCAGGTCGCGCCGCGCCCGGAATCGGCCTTCTACGACGAGGCCTTTGCTCACCAATACACCGAATATGATCCGGACAAGGCCAACCAGATGCTCGATGGCCTCGGCCTGACCGAGCGGGACGGTAACGGCATTCGCCTCATGAGCAACGGCCAGCCCCTCTCGATCCGTATCGACGTACGGACCGACACCACCCAACAGATCGATAGTCTCGAACTGATCCGGGGCTACTGGAAGGATGTCGGCATCGACGTGCAGGTCAACGTGATCGATAGCGCGCTCTATCGCGAACGGCAGGTTGCCAACCTCTACGAAGCCATCTCCAATGTCGGGGCCGGCGGCCTCAACGAGTTGCTGAACCCGCGGCTCTATGTGCCGATCAACGACAATGCGCTCTACGCCGTGCCGTGGTCCTACTGGTACAACAAGGACGACCGCGGTATCGAGCCCGACGCCGTAACGGTCAAACAGCTCCGGATCTATGACGAAGCACTGGCGACGGCGGATGTCGAAAAGCAGGCCGAGCTGTTCAGGCAGGTCATCGGTATCGCCAGAGACGAGTTCCGTAGCTTCGGCATCTCCTTGCTGACCGGTACATATGCGATTGCCACCAATCGGCTGGGCAACGTGCCGGACACCATGATCGACTCGGCGATCTATCCGACGCCGGCACCGCTCAACCTGTCGACTCGGTACATCAAGGCGCAATAGGATTTTCGACCCCGCGGCGAAAGCCGGGGGCCGGCATAACTCGGAGGCTCGCGATGCTCACTTTCCTCATCCGCCGGCTAGGCTACATGCTGGTGACCCCGGCCTTGGTCTCGGTGCTGACCTTCATCATCATCCAGCTGCCGCCGGGGGACTACCTGAGTTCGATGGTGGCCGGTCTCAGTGCGGAGGGCGTCCAGGTCAACCGAGCCTTCGTAGAAGGCATGCGCGAGCGCTACGGCCCGGGTGAGCCCTTCTACGTGCAATACTGGAAGTGGATTTCCAATATTCTGTTCTACGGCGATTTCGGCCAGTCGTTCGAGTGGAACCGCCCTGTTGCGACCCTTATCTATGAGCGCATGGGGTTGACCATCGTGTTGTCGGTTTCGACGCTGCTGTTCATCTGGGCCGTGGCCTTTCCCATCGGCATCTATTCCGCCATCCGCCGCCATTCGATCGGCGCGCATCTGGCGACGTTCGTCGGCTTTATCGGCCCGGCTATCCCCAACTTCCTCATCGCGCTGGTCTTCATGTATCTGTCCTTCCGCTATCTCGGACAGTCGGTTGGCGGCCTGTTCTCGCCGGAGTTTGAGAACCTGCCGTGGAGCCCGGCCAAGGTGGGTGATCTGATCAGCCACCTGTGGATACCCGTCATCGTGCTGGGCATGGCGGGCACCGCCAGCCTCATCCGCATCATGCGCGCCAACCTGCTGGACGAGCTGAACAAGCCCTACGTGGTGACGGCCGGGGCCATGGGTCACCCCGAACATGTACTGCTGCTGAAATATCCGGTTCGCGTCGCGCTCAACCCCTTCGTATCGACGGTCGGTTGGGTTCTCCCCGGGTTGGTTTCCGGGGCGACCATCACCGCCATCGTGCTCAATCTGCCGACCTCGGGGCCCATGCTGCTGCGGTCCCTACTAACCCGGGACATGTATCTGGCCGGCAGTTTCATCCTGTTGCTGTCGACCCTGACGGTCATCGGCACGCTGATTTCCGACATTCTGCTCGCGTGGCTCGATCCGCGCATTCGCTACAGTTGAGGAGGGCGCAATGACCGACCAGACAATCGCGTCCGCACCACCGATCGCCACCCCGGCCGAGCCGGAATACAAGGAACAGGTTGCCGGCCAGTGGCAACTGATCTGGTGGCGCTTCCGCCGCAACAAGATCGCGCTACTGAGCGGTGCCGTGGTGCTGGGGATCTACCGGTTGCGATCTTTGCAGAGTTCTCGGCGCCATTTTCGCCGGACTATTACGAGGGTCGCTACGCCTATGCACAGCCCCAGCAGCTCAACTTCTTCATGGCAGATGAAAATGGCTGGCGTTTTGCCCCTCACGTGAACGGCTATTCGAGCTCGGTCGACCCGGTCTCGTTCAGGCGGACTTTCGCGCCCGATCCGGACAAGCCGGTGCCGGTCGCCTTCTTCGGCAAGGGCGAGCCCTACCTCATGTTCGGGTTCATACCGGCCGATATCCACTTCATCACGCCCGTCAATGCGCGCGATCCGATGTACCTGTTCGGAGCGGACCGGCTGGGGCGTGACGTGTTGAGCCGCACCATCCATGGCACCCGCGTGTCCATGTCGATCGGCCTGATCGGCGTTACCGTCAGCCTTGTGCTCGGCATCATCCTGGGTGGCATATCGGGCTTCATGGGCGGCACGGTTGACAACCTGATCCAGCGCTCCATCGAGTTCCTGCAATCCATTCCGACCATCCCACTGTGGATGGGCTCGGCGGCGGCCATTCCGCAAAGCTGGTCGGCGCTGCAGGTCTATTTTGCCATCACCATCATTCTCTCGCTGATCGGCTGGACCGGGCTGGCGCGTGAAGTGCGTGGCAAGTTCATGGCGCTCAAGCACGAGGATTTCGTCGTCGCGGCGCGCCTCGATGGCTTGGGGGAGATGGCCATCATCCGCAAGCATCTGGTGCCGTCTTTCCTCAGTCACATCGTGGCCTCGGTCACCTTGGCCATTCCAGCGATGATCTCGGCGGAAACAGCGCTCAGCTTCATCGGCATCGGTCTCAAGCCGCCGGTGGTGAGCTGGGGCGTGCTGTTGCAGGAGGCCCAGAACATTCGTTCGGTAGCGTCGGCGCCATGGCTCTTCCTGCCCGGTGCCGCAATCGTGGTGGCGGTGCTTTCGATGAACTTCCTTGGCGATGGCCTGATCGACGCGGCGGACCCTTATGGCCAGTAACACCACGCCTCTGCTCGAGATCAGTGGCCTCAAGACCTATTTCGGCACCGGCAACCCCATCCGGGCTGTCGACGGAGTAGACCTCACCATCGGCGACGGCGAGACGGTGTGCGTGGTCGGTGAATCCGGCTGCGGCAAGTCGATGCTGGCACGCTCGATTCTGCGCATTGTCTCCCGCCCCGGCAACGTGGTCGGCGGGGTGATGAACTTCCGCAGGTCGGATGGCACCATGGTGGACCTCGCGAGCCTCGATCCCACCGGCGAGGAAATTCGCAGCGTCCGTGGCAATGAGATCGCCATGATCTTCCGAGAGCCGATGACCTCGTTGGGGCCGGTGCAGACCATCGGCTCCCAGATCATGGATGCCATCCGTCTACACCGCAAAGTCGGCAAACGAGAAGCCCGCGACCGCGCCGTCGAGATCCTGCGCCGCGTCGGCATGCCTCGGCCGGAAGAACGGCTCAACGCCTATCCGTTCCAGTTGTCCGGCGGCATGCGCCAGCGCGCCATGATCGCCCCGGCCCTGTCATGCAATCCCCGGCTGCTGATCGCCGACGAGCCGACCACGGCGCTCGATGTGACCACGCAGGCTGTCATTCTCGACCTGATCAAGGAGCTGCAGGCCGAATCCGGCATGGCTGTCTTGTTCATCACCCATGATCTCGGTGTGGTGGCCGAAATCGCCGACAATGTCGCGGTGATGTATCTGGGCCGGGTGGTCGAGCGCTCCGATGTCGACGGCATTTTCCACGACCCAAAGCATCCATACACCCGCGGCCTGCTGCGTTCCATCCCGCGGCTTGGCATCCATGTGGGTGAGGATCTCGACACCATCGAGGGCATGGTGCCCAATCCGCTCAATCGTCCGGGTGGCTGCAGCTTCCATCCACGCTGCCGCGAAGCAGTGGCTGGCCTTTGCGACAAGTTCGATCCTAGGCGGACCGATCTGCCTGACGGCTCGCAGGTACGTTGCCTGCTGCATGAGCAAGTGCCGTCCGTGGTCCATCTCGCCGGAGGCAGGAAATGACCGACATGACCCCGATAGGTACGGTGGATAAATCGCCCGTGCTGCTGCGCGTGAACGATCTCAAGGTGCACTTCCCGATCACACGCGGCCTGCTGCGTCGTACGGTCGGCCGGTGAAGGCCGTCGATGGCGTGTCCTTCGAGGTGCGCCGGGGTGAAGTTCTTGGCCTCGTCGGGGAGAGCGGCTGCGGCAAAACCACCACCGGGCGCGCACTATTGCGCATCGTTGAGCCAACGGCCGGCACGATACAGTTCCGCCAATCGGATGGACGCGAGGTCGATGTCGTTGCGGCCGACAATGCCGAACTCAAGCGGCTGCGCTGCGACATGCGTATGGTGTTCCGGGATCCCAATGCCTCGCTCAACCCGCGTCTGCCAGTTGGCGAGATCATCGGTCAGAGCCTTGAATATAACGGCGTCGCCAAAGCCGAGACAGATGAGCGGGTGGCGACGTTGCTGCGCCGCGTCGGGCTGCGGCCAGAATATATCAAGCGCTATCCGCATGCCTTTTCGGGTGGTGAACGGCAGCGCATCGGCATTGCGCGTGCGCTGGCGCTCAATCCGGCCTTCGTCGTCTGCGATGAGGCGGTCTCGGCGCTCGACGTGTCTGTGCAGGCGCAGATCCTGCGGCTGCTGCGCAGAACTCAAGCGCGAGTTCAATCTGACCTACCTGTTCGTCGGCCATGACACGGCGGTGATCCAGCACATTTGCGACCGGGTGGCCGTGATGTATGCCGGCAAGCTGGCGGAGATCGGGCCGACCCAAACGCTCTTCGATGCGCCCAAGCACCCCTATACCGAAGCGCTGCTTTCGGCCGTGCCGCGGCCCGATCCGCGCTTGCGTCGGAAAGGAGATCGCATCCGGCTGCCCGGCGAAGTCGCTGACGTTACCAACCTGCCAACCGGCTGTGCATTTCACCCGCGCTGCCGTTACGCCACCGATCTCTGCCGGGCAGAGTCGCCACCATTGCGGTCGCTCGGCAAAGGCCAGTCGGCCGCATGCCACTATGCTGACCAGCTGGAATTGGCAGGCACCGGCGTTCCGTAACACCAGAGTGTGCCCCAGCGACGGCCGTGCTCACCGGCGCGGCCTAGGCGTCGTGTTTAATTGCGGACAGGTGCTCGATCATCTGGATCAGTGCGGAGTGATCCCGATCTCCCGGGCCAATGGCGACGGCGCCGTTCATCAACTGCTGCGTCGCAGCCGTATTGGGCAAGCTAAGATCGAGTTGGCGCGCAGCGTCGATGGCCGAGCTCAGATCCTTGCGGTGCAGGCGGATGCGGAAGCCGGGGTCGAAGGTGCGCTTGACCATGCGGTCCCCATGCACCTCGAGAATACGCGATGAAGCAAAGCCGCCCATGAGCGCCTCGCGCACCTTGGCCGGCTCGGCGCCGGCCGCTTTGGCGAAGGTCAGCGCTTCGGCGATCGCCTCGATGGTCAGACCGACAATGATCTGGTTGGCAACCTTTGCCGTCTGGCCGTCACCCACACCACCGACGCGCGTGATATTCTTGCCCATCTTCTCGAACAGGGGCAGGGCGCGGGCAAAATCCGCCTCACTGCCTCCTGCCATGATCGATAGGGTCCCAGCCTTGGCACCGACCTCGCCACCCGACACTGGGGCATCGACATAGCCCACGCCCTTGGCGGCCGGGCGTTCGGCGAACTGTTTGGTCGCGACAGGTGAAATCGAGCTCATGTCGATGACGAGTTTGCTCGGTGCCGGGTGATCGGCAATGCCTTCCTCGCCGAACAGCACGGATTCGACATCGTCGGTATCGGGCAGCATAAGAATGACGATTTCGGAGCGCTCGGCAACCTGGGCGGCGCTGTCGCAGCGTTTTCCACCGCGATCCAGCAGGTCGTCATGGCGGGCCTTCACCCTATAGAGATGGACCTCATGCCCTCCAGCAATCAGCTGTCCCGCCATCGGCGAACCCATAACTCCCGAGCCGATAAACCCTACTTGCATTCCGTCCTCCGCATTCTTGAATTGGCTAGCCGAGCGCCGTCTCGACCACGCCCGAGCCCGCAATTTCGCCGCGAATGGTTCTGGCGGCGCCGGTGGGCGCGACGAGCCGTGCGCCGGTCGTGACGACTGGCCGCGGCGCAGCGGCATGCCGCGAGCCGGGGCATGGTTTGCCAACAGGGCCAGCGTTCGCAGGATCGCTGCCATGTCGGCACCGGTGGACGCACTGGCCTGTTCTGACGTCATCGAAGATCAACTCTGGATTTGGCATCGGCCGTATCGAGCGTTTCCCAATCGGTCAGACCATTGCCCACAACGAAGCCGGCACTGTTCTGCAGGTCGCTCAACTGCGTCAGCCGATCGACCTGCTCCCTATCCGTCCAGCTGAAGGTGATGAGTTCGATGAGCGGGTGAAAGCTGGCAACGGCGTCACGGACCGAGGCCGAATCGTATGGGCTTTTCTGCGCCGGCAGGTCGCGGCCAAGCGTCAGGGCAATTTCGAGTTCGACGAGAACGATCGGCAACGGTCCACCGGTCGCGACGTGGCCTTGCTCGAAGATCAGGGGCGTGGGCAAGGGCGAGAGGAATGGCGCTGCATCATCGCCCGCGAAAATCTTCCAGCCGCCCACCGTCCCCAGTTGAGCGATGATGGCATCCCGGATGCGGTGCGCATCAGCCTGCGAGCTGGGCCGCAGGTGAGGAGGGAGATGCGCCAACGTGGTTCCCGTTCGGCGCGCCTCCAGCAGCAGATGCGCGGCTTCCGACGCGAAAGATCCTGTCGGAGCTGCCTCGATGCTCTCGTGAGGCTCTGCCGCTTCACCATCATCATGCATCTGAAGCCCTCATGTCGGTATAGTCAGGTCGCGCAGCCGGTGCCGCCGGGACTCGCTCGTGGCGGGACCGCTTGACTGCCGCTCGACCAGATTGGGCACAAGGTTGATCCGCTGCGGTGGCAGGCCGTCCATGAATGGCGACTGGCCGGCTCGCGCCAGCAACACCCTGACGGCGGCAATACCCATTTCTCGGTGCGGCATGTGCACTGTGGTCAATTGTGGGGATATGCGGGTGGCTATCGCATAATCGGCATGCCCAACCACCGACACGTCCTCGGGGATGCGCAGCCCCATGCGCATCAACTCGGAAACCACCGTGACGGCAACCGTGTCACTGCCGCAGAAGAACGCGGTTGGCTCGAACCCTGTGGCAGCCATGGCAATCACCGCTTCGCGCAGGTCGCCCGCGGCCTGATCGTCCGAAAACGCGACCTCCCGCAATTCCATATCCTTCGCCTCGGCGATCGCGTCCGCGAAGCCAGCCAGCCGCGCCGAGCGCCCTGGATAGCCCAATCGACCATGCGTGTAGACCACCCTGCGATGGCCAAGCGATTCCGTGTAATGCGCAACGAAGACGCCGGCCTCGACGTCTGCCGCGCTGATCTGGTCCTTGGGCCAAAGGGGCGGCACGATGTGGTTGACGACAACCGCGGGCAGGGCGCTTTTCAACGCGGCATCCAGCGTGGACGCGGGATGGGGCCCAACCGAGATGTAGCCGACGGAATCACTCCCCGCCCGTCCTAACTCATCGACGTCCTCCAGCAAACGGACGGAAACGCCATGGCCCCGCGCAGCCGCTTCCTGATCGATGCCATTCTGCACGTCGACCCAAAGCTCGCGGCTTGCGGTCGCCCGGTTCCTGAAGATCACATCGACCGTCATCGTTTTGCGCGCACGGCTCCGCGCATCGTAGCCCAGCGACGCCGCCGCCTGCTCGATAAGCCTGCGCGTCGGCTCGCTTACTCCGGCCTTTCCGCTCAGGGCGCGAGAAACCGCGAACTTCGAGATGCCGAGATGATCGGCAATATTCTGGATGGTGACACGCGCCATAACAGTGCCGACGGCACGATCCTCCCGACCTGCTTGTTTGTTATCTTGTTTTTTCATTGTTAGGTCCCATTTGCATCGCTTGTCAACTGATCGGCTGTTGAGGCGGTTCTGTTTTTTACATTTTGTGGGTCAGTAACACAGAGCAGAACGCTAAAATTCCCAGCAATTCGGCGTATTGTTGCCTGATTTTAGATGCGGTCGTTGGTGTTTTGTGCCGGACCGCGTTCACAAAGCCGCTTGACGATTGCCAAATCACGTGATCATGTTTGGCTAACTTAATGCAAAAATGCTCCAAACAAGGAGCCGCATGTGGGGAGGTCGGCCAATGAAGCTCCGTGTTTTGCCTTGTAAGCTTGCGCCTGCCAACCCGCTATGACTGCGGCGCTCGAAGAACCGCAGGTGGTGCGGCAGCGTGATGCCGCTGCGGTAGGCATGGCCAGCCAGCGCCAACTGGTATGGATGAAGTTCACCGAACACAAACTGGCCGTAGCGAGCCTTGTCGTCATCGCGTTGATCTACCCGGTCGGTGCCTTCTGTGAGTTCGTCGCGCCGCGCACGCCTGACCACTACGACTCCGCCTACACCATGCTTGCGCTGCAGCCACTGAAATTCTTCTACACCGACGAAGGCGGAGCGACCCAGTTTGGCATGCATGTGAACGGGTTCTCGTCGCAGCGTGACCCCAATACGCTGCGCCGGGTGTTTACGCTCGATGAATCAATACGTGTTCCGGTGGGCTTGTTCGTCAAGGGCCAGCCCTACATGATGTGGGGTTTCATTCCTGCCGATATCCACCTGATCGGGCCGGTCGACGTCACCCAGCCGTTTTATCTGCTCGGCTCCGATCGTCTGGGTCGCGACGTGTTGAGTCGCGTCATCTACGGCACGCGCATTTCTACCTCGATCGGGCTGATCGGCGTTGCCATCAGCCCGGTGCTCGGCGTCATCCTCGGTGGCATCTCAGGCTATTTCGGCGGCTGGATCGACAACTTCATCCAGCGCATCATCGAGTTCATCATGTCGGTCCCAACCATCCCGCTGTGGATGGGCCTTGCCGCCGCCATTCCCGTCACCCGGTCGCCGGTGCTGGTCTATCTCATCATCACGATGATCATTTCACTGATCGGCTGGACTTCGTTGGCGCGCGAGGTGCGCGGCCGCTTCATGTCGTGGCGCAACGAACCGTTCGTCGTTGCCGCGCGGCTCGACGGCACCAGCCAGATGACCATCATCCGGCGGCATCTGGTGCCCGGTTTCGTTTCTCACATCATCGCCTCGGTGACGCTAGCGATCCCGGCGATGATCATCGCCGAGACATCACTGTCGTTCCTCGGCATCGGGCTGAGGCCACCGGTTGTGAGCTGGGGCGTGCTGCTCCGGGAGGCCCAGAACGTGCGTTCGCTGGCTGAAGCACCTTGGCTGCTTACTCCAGGTCTTCTCGTGATCATCACAGTTCTTGCCCTCAACTTTCTTGGTGATGGCCTGCGCGACGCTGCGGATCCCTATTCATGACCAACCAGCCCCTTCTCAGCATCCGCAACCTCAAGGTTCAGTTCGCTGTGCGCGAAGGCTCGGTTCGTGCCGTCGATGGCGTCGATGTCGATGCGCATGCCGGCAAGACCCTCTGCATCGTGGGCGAAAGCGGCTCGGGCAAGTCGATGCTCGCGCGCTCGATCCTGCAGATTGTGTCGCGGCCCGGACGTGTCACCGATGGCGAGATCGTGTTCTGTCGGCCGGGCCAGAGCCGGTGGATATTGCCAAGCTCGATCCAACGGGCAAGCCGATTCTGAGCCATTCGCGGGCGCGACATCGCCATGATCTTCCAGGAGCCGATGAACTCGCTGTCGCCGGTGCATAGCGTGGGCGATCAATTGGTCGAAAAGATACTACTGCACCACAAGATCGGGCAGAAGGCGGCCATTGCGCGGGCAGTGGACGCCCCGGACAAGGTCGGTATTCCCAACCCGCGTGAGCGCCTCGGCCAACTATCCGTTCTGAGCTCAGCGGCGGCATGCGGCAACGGGTGATGATTGCTATGGCGCTAGCCTGCCAGCCGGCTTTGCTCATCGCCGACGAGCCGACCACGGCGCTCGATGTCACAACCCGGGCCAACATTCTCGACCTGATCGCCGGACTGCAGAACGAGTTTGGCATGGGGGTGATTTTCATCACCCACGACCCGGGCGTGGTTGCCGAGATCGCGGACGAGGTGGCGGTGGTCTATCTGGGCCGCGTGGTCGAGCGCGGCAGCGTCGACGACATTTTCTACAATGCGCAGCATCCCTATACCCCGGCTTTGCTGTCCTCGATTCCCAAGCTGGGCGCGCGGCGGGCCTGGGGACAGCGGCTCCACGCCATTGAAGGCATGGTGCCGCACCCACTCAACCGGCCGGTGGGTTGCCCGTTCAACACCCGCTGCCCTGAGGCGCGAGCTGGCCTGTGCGAGGTCGTCGATCCGCGGACGCTTGAGCTCGAGCCCAACCATTTCGTCGCCTGCCACATGCGCGACCCGGCCGTGCTGAAGGCCGAAAACGAGGTGACGGCATGATCCATCAGGACATCGCTCTGACGCCATCATCCGAACTGCTTATGCGGGCCGAAGATCTGAAGGTGCATTTCCCTATCCGACGTGGTGTGCTCAAGCGCGTCATCGGGTATGTGAAGGCCGTCGATGGCATCACGCTCGATATCCGGGCCGGCGAAACTCTCAGCGTCGTGGGTGAGAGCGGTTGCGGCAAGACCACACTCGGACAGGCGCTGGTGCGCGTCCCGGAGCCGACCGCGGGCCGCATCGAATATGCAAAGCACGGCGCTCAGGCGACCGACATCGCCCATCTCAGCGAGACCGAGCTGCGGCCGTATCGCTCCGACATCCGTATGATCTTCCAGGGACCCGTTCTGCCTCGCTCAATCCGCGCCGCCGCGTGATCGACATCATCGGCGAGTCCCTACGCAATTTCGGCGTCACCGACGAGCGCGAGGTGGAAAGCCGCGTCGCCGAACTGCTGCGCAAGGTGGGTCTGCGCCCCGAATACATGGCGCGCTACCCTTATGCATTTTCGGGTGGCGAGCGTCAGCGCATCGGCATCGCCCGGGCGCTGGCCGTGCATCCACGGCTGGTGGTGGCGGACGAATGTGTGTCTGCGCTCGACGTGTCGATCCGGGCGCAGACCCTGAACCTGATGCAGGACCTGCAGGAAGAGTTCGCCCTCACCTATGTGTTCATCAGCCACGACCTGAGTGTGGTCGAATACATCTCCGATCGCGTCGCGGTCATGTATGCCGGCCGCATTGTCGAGCTCAGCGACACTGAGCCGCTGTTCGCCCAGCCGCGCCATCCCTATACCGCCGCCTTGTTGGCCGCCGTGCCGCGGCCCGATCCGCGCCGCGCCTGCAAGCGCCAGCAGATGCGGCTCAAGGGCGAAGTCGCCGACCCCGCCAATCGCCCATCGGGCTGCGCGTTCCATCCTCGCTGCCCCTTTGCCACCGATCGCTGTCGCACCGAGGACCCGCAATTGCGAGCCGTGGGCGCCAGCATGGTTGCCTGCCATTTCGCTGAAAGCCCGGACCTCAAGGGAGTGAACGCCGATGCTGCATGAACATGAACAACGCTCGGCTGCGGGCACTGACACCAAAACTTGGTGGCAGCGGCCTTATCGCATGGTGCAAACCAATTTGCGCCAGCCAGACGCGCTCTACGACCAGAGGAAGCTGGCGCGCGAGGTTAAGGAATTCGGCGCCGACGTGCTGCTCTACAATATCGGCGGCATCTACGCCTTCTATCCCACCAAACTGCCGCTGCAGGCCATAAACCCGATGATGAAGGGTGATGCGCTGGGCGACGCAATCGAAGCTGCGCATGCCGAAGGCATCGCGCTGGTCGGTCGGTTCTGACATGTCCAAAGCCACCCGCCCGGGCTACGAGGCGCACCCGGACTGGTTCGTGCACAATGCCAAAGGCGAGGCGCTCGAATACAACGGCACCTACCGAGCCTGCGTCAACGGCGGTTGGTACCGGGATTATTCGCTGCAGATCATTAGCGAATCTTTGGGAAAATACGATGTCGACGGCGTGTTCTTCAACATGTTCGGCTACACCAACTTCACCTATTCGGGGCACTATTTCGGCACCTGCGTCTGCGATAACTGCAGGCGACGCTTCCAAGACATGTACGGCAAGCCGCTGCCGGCAAAGGAGGATTTCTCCGATCCCTCCTATGCGGACTACCTTGAATTCAAGGACCGCACGTCGCTCGAACTGCGCGCCAAGGTCTACAAGCATATCAAGCAGGTGGCGCCCAAGGTCGCAATGACCGGCCATCGGGGCGACAGCGACCTGATCCGCATGGAAACCCAGCGCGCCGTCGACCGGCCGCAACCGGAATGGCCCTACCAAGCCGGCGAACAGGCCCGTTGGGGCCGGGCCTATGGTCAGGGCAAGACGGTGTCGTCGACCTCGGCCAATTTCATCGACTTCTGCCCGGCGCTTCGTGTCGGAAACCGGGGCGTACCAACTCGCGCGCGGCGCCCAGCAACTGGCCAGCGGCGCCACGCTCGACTTCTACCTGCTCGGCGTGATGGACCAGGACGACAAGTCGGCTTTCGCCGATACTTCAAAGCTGTTCCACTGGCACAAGGCCAACGAGGCCAACTATACCGGGCTCAAGCCGGCATCCAAGATCGCGCTCTACCATTCGCACGCCGTGGTCCCCGGCCATGGTGCCGGCGGATACGCCAGGCGTCCGGCCAGCGGCCAATATGCCGAGGCCTCTTTCCGCGGCGCCTACCGCGCGCTGGTCGAGGCGCGGCTGCCGTTTGATCTGGTGGTCGATGAAATCGTTGTCGGCAGGGACGGCGCCAAGGTGCTGGGCCAGTACGACGCATTGGTACTGCCCAACGTCACCTGCATGTCCGATGCCGAGGCCAAGGCGATCGATGCCCGGGTGAAGGCTGGTGGCGTGCTGCTCGCAACCGGCGAGACCGGGCTCTACGACGAGAAGGGCGCTCCGCGCGACAAGCCCGCGCTCGCTAGCCTCCCCATTATCGGCAAGCCGATGGCCCGCCAGAACATGAAAGGCGCCTATTTCCGCGTCGCTCCGGGCGAGTTGCCGATTGGCGACGTGAAGCTCTTGATGATGGATCACGCCTATTACGTGGCCGAGGCCAAGGCGGACGCCGAAACGATCCTGACCCTGTTGCCGCCGCAGCGCTTTGGTCCGCCCGAGCTCTGCTTCCCGGACTATGAGAGCGAGATGCCCGGCGCCATTATCGGCGCACACGGCAAGGGCAGGGCCATCTATGTGCCGTGGCACGCCGACGCGCTCTATTATCGTGACAGCCTGCCGCATACGCGGACTTTCCTCACCGATCTGGTGGTGCGCAATATTCCGGCGGCACCGGTCAAGGTCGAGGGCCTAGGCTCGCTCGAGGTGACCGTACAGTCTCAGCCGAAAGCCGGGAAGCTGCTGGTCCACCTCATCAATTACGGCGGTCAGCGCAACAATCTCTACGAGGACGCGCCACCGCTCCACGGCATTCGCCTAGGCGTCAAGGACGTGACCGGTAGCGGCACCGCGCTGGTCGCCGGCAACACCGTGGCCCCCGAGGGCAAAGCCGACAAGCAAGGCTACCTCTGGTACGCGCTGCCCCCGGTTGCAGCTTTCGAGGCGATCCAGTTCACGGCGCAATGACGATTGCCGGCGGCATGGTGCCGCCGGTTCCAAATCCGGTTGACCGGAAGAGCGGAGGCCCACTCCGCCAGCGGAGTACGAACCCAAAGAATGGAGGAGAGAGCCATGCACATTTTGAAATCGCCCCGGCGGTTGTCGGCACTGGGCCTTGCGGCATTGCTACTGCCGATCCCGGTCGCCTTTGCCCGAGAATATAAAGAAGCCCCGATGCTGTCCGAGCAGGTCGCCGCCGGCAGCCTACCACCGCTGGCCGAACGACTGCCCATCAATCCTATGGTCGTCACGCCGTTTGAGAGCGTCGGCCAATATGGCGGCACATGGCGGCTGGTGATGAGCTCGCCCAGCGATATCAGTACCTTGGCCCGCACCATTGGCTACGAGAATTTCGTCCGTTCGGTCACTCGGCAGCCCGACATCGAGCAGGCCGATATTGTGCCCGAAGTCATCATGAATGTCGCCGAGAGCGTCGACATCAACGAGGACGGCTCGGAATACACCTTCCACCTGCGCGAGGGCCACAAGTGGAGCGACGGCGAGCCCTACACCGCCAATGACGTGATGTTCTGGTATACGGATGTCTATTCAAACACCGAACTGTTCCCGTCAAAACCCACATGGTCCGTTCGCGACGGTGTGCCGCTGGTGGTCGAGAAGATCGACGAGACGACGGTGAAATTCGTCTTCGGTGGTCCCAATGGCCTCCTGTTGCAGTACATGGCGACGCCATCCAACGACGCCGAACAGAACCAGCCCTTCGCATATCCGCGCCACTATCTCGAGCAGTTCCACCCCACCTATAATCCGGACGCCGCGGGCGCCGAATGGGTGCAGAACTTCCATGCGAAGGCCGACATGTGGCGCAATGCCGAGCTGCCGCGCCTGCATCCCCGGATCATCACCCAAGGCATCGGCGAGGGGAGCGGCGCCTGTGTGGTTGCCGAGCGCAACCCCTACTACTTCAAGGTCGATACCGAGGGTAACCAGCTTCCCTACTTCGATCGCGTGACGGTGGACATCATCACCGATGCGCAGGTCACCTTGCTCAAGGCGGCCAATGGCGATTTCGACATGCTCGACTCCTATGTCGGCTTCGTCGCCACCCCGGAAAACCGCGGCACCTTCTTCGACAACCGGGAGGCCGGTGGCTACGAGTTCTACGAGGTGCTGCCAAACCGCGCCAACCTGATGATCATCTCGCTCAACATGACCCACAAGGATCCCGTGTTCCACGAGCTGTTCGGCAACAAGACCTTCCGCCGGGCGCTGTCGACCGCCATCAACCGCGAAGAGGTCATCGAACTGGTCTGGCTGGGCCAGGGCTGCCTTATCAAACAGTAGAACGGCCTGAATCGCCGCTGTTCGACGAGGAAATGGCGACCCAGTTCACCCAGTTCGATATCGCCAAGGCCAATGAAATGCTTGATGGACTGGGGCTGACCGAAAAGGATGGCAATGGCATCCGCCTGATGTC
This sequence comes from Devosia sp. A8/3-2, assembly GCA_025452255.1. Taxonomy (GTDB): domain Bacteria; phylum Pseudomonadota; class Alphaproteobacteria; order Rhizobiales; family Devosiaceae; genus Devosia. The sequence goes on along the minus strand of CP104975.1, from coordinate 441,960 downwards.
TGACGGTCGACCGCTGCAATTCACCATCGATATATCGGTGATCCGCCAGCCCCGGATCGATAGTGCAGAGTTGATCAAGGGGTACTGGAAACAGATCGGTGTCGATCTCCTGATCAACACCTCGGACACCACCGCCCTCAACCAGCGCGTCGAAAGCAACGAGCACGACGCAGCCGTCTGGTCAGCCTCCGGCGGCACGGACTCGCTGTTCGACCCCAAATACTACTTCCCTTCGTCTTGGGCCGCCTTCTACGCCACCACACGGGGCCAGTGGTTTACCAGGGATACGCTGCCGGAAGAGCCCCCGGAGGCGCCCAAGCGCCAGATGGATCTCTACCAGCAGGTGTTTGCCGAGATCGACATCCCTAAGCGCCCGGCCCTGATGAAGGAACTGCTCGCGATCTCCAAGGAGGAGTTTTACACCATCGGCGTCATGCAGCCGACCTCCGACTACGGCGTGGTCAACAAGCTGATGGCCAACTTCCCCGCCGTCCTGCTCGCCAGTAGCGAATACGCTCATCCGGGCGCGGCCAATCCCGAGCAGTTCTACTATACCGCCGAGTAGCCTTTCTCGATCGGCCATCCGGCTTGCGGGCCGGGTGGCATCTCCAAGGAGCAGATCCATGACCGCATTCATCGCCCGCCGCTTTTTCTATATGCTGGTGACCATTGCCGCGATCTCGGTCATGACATTCGTCATCATCCAGCTACCGCCCGGCGACTACGTGACGGCTATGGTGGCTCAGCTGAACCTGCAGGGCACCACGGTGGATCCCGCCGACATGGCGGCAATGCGCGCCCGCTACGGGCTCGATGATCCACTGCATGTGCAGTACTGGAAGTGGATATCCAACATCGTCTTCGCCGGCGATTTCGGCTATTCGCTGGAATGGCGTCGCCCCGTGTCGGACCTGCTGTGGAACCGCCTCGGCCTCACCTTCGTGCTGGCGCTGATCACACTGCTCTTCATCTGGGCCATCTCGCTGCCCATCGGTATCTATACCGCCGTCCGCAAGAACACGGTGGGCGACTATATCGCCACCTTTATCGGCGTGCTCGGCCTCGCCATACCCAATTTCCTCTTCGCCCTCGTGCTGATGTATGTCTCGTTCAGCTACTTCAACACCGGCATCGGCGGTCTATTCTCACCCGAGTACGAGAATGCACCCCGGAGCTGGGGCAAGCTGGTGGATCTGGGCACCCATCTCATTATTCCCACCATCGTTCTAGGCACGAGCGGGACGGCATCCTTGATCCGTATCCTCCGTGCCAACCTGCTCGACGAGCTTGGCAAGCCATACGTGGTGACCGCGCGGGCGTATGGTTTGTCGGAGAACCGGCTGCTGATGAAATACCCGGTGCGCATCGCGCTCAACCCGTTTATTTCTGACCGTGGGCTGGGTGCTGCCGACGTTGGTCTCAGGCGCAACGATCACCGCCGTTGTGCTAAACCTTCCGATGACCGGACCGTTGCTGCTGCAGGCGTTGATCAGCCAGGACATGTATCTGGCGGGCAGCTTCATTATGATGCTAAGCGTGCTCACAGTAGTCGGCACGCTGCTATCCGATTTACTGCTGGCATGGCTTGATCCGCGTATCCGCTATAGCTGAGCGCCGTCCTTCCCTGCCTACGACTACGCGTAGAAGCTATGGGTGGTTGAGAGAACGTCGGACCGGTCGTCCAATTGTACGACATCCATCAACATCTGCTTGGGAACGGGTGGGCCGCTTCACTGCCAAATCGCGCGTCTGCATATCAGTCAATTCGCATAATATGCCGTATCGGATAGCAGCAGACTATCCTGACTCGACGACGGGATCGTAGCCCGTCGATAACATCTGCCAACAGCTGGCCTACATTCGATCAGCTTAGGCTCGAGAGCGGCGTAGCCCATGACGAGGCCAACGCAATCTCGGTGATCGGAGGAACCGTCATCGTAGAGCCCAGATATGGAATAGATCCCGATGTCGCATTACGCTCCCCGGCCGTCTCGACCGTGCCCTCCCATTGTCAGAATCGCACCCCAAGCTTAGCGCCAAGCGCGTGATCCTGGTTATTTGAGCCGCCGATGCTGGTGCGGTAGTCGAGGCCGAGGTTCCAGTCGCTGTCGAACTGGAAGTCGAGCGACAGACCCAACGTCAGGTGATCGCGCGCCGTAGGGTCAAGGTTGATCGAATAGGGGGTTCCGCCCGAGTCGGTGTAGCCAAGGCTGGCTTGCGAGGAGCCCTCGAAGTCGTAAGTGTACTCGGCTCGAACCCCCGGCATCAGCGTGCCCCAATCCATCTGGAAGGCGTAGTTGGCCCGGATGCCGAGCACTCCCGACAGAGAATCGATCGTCTGCTCGCCATAGGTGAGACCATCGCTTCCGCCACCGGTCTCTGAGAAGCCGTCGAGCCAGGACCGCGAGAACGCAACTCGGCCATAGGGCGAGATCAGCCAGACCTCATCGCCGAACTCATAGGCTGCCGTCAGTGCGCCGAAGAGTTGCGTGCCGTCACGGCTGCCGGTTGCGAAGTCGCCATTGGCCGTGGCATAGCGGGTGGAATCGAAGTCCATCCAGCTTCCGCCGATCAGAGCATCGATGAACAGATTGTCGATCGGCTTGTAGCTGCCATAGATCGCGACACTATAGGCATCGGCGCCGCTTGCGGTGCCGTTCTGGCCGATGTCGGTGCGATCACGTCCGTAGCCGACACCGAAACCGCCGATGAGCTGTTGAGAGAAGCGATAGTCGAGGCCGCCCGAGACTCCGACCATGGTGTGGTCGAGATCCGAGCCACCATTGTCGCGGGCGCCGAAGTTGACAAAACCGCCCGACCAGATCGCCAAGCGGCCGAGGTCCGGGCCGGCGAAGGACGAGTCCGGTGAAGCGCCCAGTCCCTCCGTGCCGCTAGCAGCGGGCAGGGTCCCGTCCGGGCTATAGGCGAGGACGCCCGGCATTGAGGCCGCTGCGCCGGGTTGGCTCGCACGCGCATTGAGTGCCGCGCCATGGCTGGACGCGATCATCTGGTCGATCTGTTGAGCGGCTGTGTTCGAGGGGTTCAACCCGAGGTGGAGGTCCATACTGGAGGCGCGGCGCTCACCTTCATCGTGCAACTGCTCCAGACGCCGCTGGAAATTGATTATCTGGTCCTGCGCAAAGCGCCGGGCGGTGTCCGCTCGGGCATTGAGCAGACCGATCACTTCTGGATCCTGCGAAGGATCGGGCCGGGTAATGACCGCACGCGTCACCGTCACCGTATAGGCGCGGGTGGTCGTTCCATCTTCGGCGGTTACAACAATCTGCACCGGATTGGAACCAACCGAGAGGGCAATTGGCCGGCTGACGGTGCCGGAGGCGACCGGCTGACTATTGACGGTGATTGAGGCATTGGCATCGGCAGCCGTTGGCGTCACGGCAATCGTCTCCACCTCATTGCCGACGCTGACAGCGTAGTCCAGCATGCCTGCATTGAAGCCCGGTTGCAGAGAGCCGGAACCCGGCAGGAGGCCCGCCAGATCGGCATTGCTGGAAGCCGGCGCAGTCCGGATGTCGAGCGTGTAGGCAGCCGAGCCGGCGGCGCCGTTGGCATCGGTGGCGGTGACGGTGAAGCTGGCGGCGCCGGCAGCCGTCGGCGAGCCCCTCAGCGTGCCGTCAGCCGCAAGCGTCAATCCGGCGGGAAGCGCCCCGGCCGTGACCGCATAGCTGTAGGGCGATGCGCCCCCGCTCGCTGCGAGCGTCTGACTATAGTCGGCGCCCATGGTGGCCCCGGGCAGCGCCCCGGCGGCGGGCGTGAGGTCAATGACAGTCGGAGCGGGGCGGTCGACCGTGACGGTGTAGGTCTGGGTGGTCGAGCCGTCCGGGGCGGTAACCACCACGACAATGGCCGTGGTGCCGATGTTGAGCGTGATCGCCGGACTGGCGGTGCCTGAGGCGACGGTTTGACCACTGACAGTGATCGTCGCTGACGGATCTGCGGCCGTTGGCGTCAGGGCGAACGTCTCCACGCTGTTGGGGACCGCCAGCATATAGGCGCGCGTGCCTGCGCTGAAGGCCGGCGACAGCGCGCCGGTGCTCGGCGCCAGCCCCGAAAGTTGGGCGTTGGTCGAGCCGCCGCGCGTCCAGGCGGCCCCGGAAGTGAAGGCGGCGGCAAGGCTGTTCCCACTTCCGTCGCTGATGCTGCCCCCAGCGCCGACATCGAGGCGCAGCGAGCCGATGCCTGATATCGCGGTGACCGACGCCCTGTAGGTGATGTTGTCATCGGTGGAGAGGCCCGAGATCGTCCCGGTCGCGGAGCCGGTCGTGGTCAGGGCTAAGTCCGACGTGGAGAAGCCGGTGACAGGCTCCGAGAAAACCACTTCGAATGTCACCGACGTGGCATCTGGGCCGGGACTACCTGCAACGGCGGTTGAGAGCACGGTCGGCGCGACGGCATCGATGACGGTCAGCGAATAGGCCGCTGAGCCCGTCGCGTCGTTGGCGTCTTTGGCGGTAACAGCGAAGTTGGCGATGCCGACCGCGTGCGAGGTACCCGACAGCCTGCCGTCGGCCGCAAGCGTCAGGCCCGGCGGCAGCCCGGTCGCCGAATAGGTATAGGGCGCTGTGCCCCCCGAAGCCGTTATGAGCATGGAATAGGCAGCTCCGACTTGAGCGTTTGGAAGACTGGCCGGCGTCAGGGTGATCGTGGGTGGCGCCACAGACATGCTATAGGTCCGGGATCCGTTGATCGGGGTACCGCCGGTGGAATCCTGCGCAAAAACCACGAAGTGGAGCATGCCTTCTTCTCGGGGCGTTCCCGAGATCAAGCCATCCGGCCCGAGCGACAACCCTGCGGGCAGCGCGCCATGGAGGAGCGTGAACGTGTAGGGTGCGGTCCCACCGGTTGCCGACAGCGTATGCGCATATGGCTGCCCGAATGTGGCTCCCGGCACAGCTGGGGAGAGGCTCAGGCCGCCAGCGGCGATCACCAGCGTATAGTTGGCCGACGCGGTATTGGCCGGGTCCACGGTGTCGGTGTCGGTGGCGGTGATCGTGAAGGTGAAGGAGGAAGGGACAGTCGGCCTGCCCGAGAGAATACCGGTGACGGGGTCCGGGCTCAGGCCAGCAGGCATATCGCCTGACAGCGCATAGGTGTAATTGCCGCTGCCGCCCGAGGCGCTGAAAGACTGGCTGTAGGCGATGCCCACCGGCCGCCGGACAGCGCGCCGGACGGCGGATCAACGCCCAATGATGCACCAATCTGCCTAACGGCGAGGACGTAGGCGGCCGTAACCGCACCATTACTTGCATCGGTCAGGGTGACATCGAAGTGGTAGACACCAGAGGTTGTCGGGGTGCCCACGATTGCGCCGGTTGTCGGATCAAGGCCAAGCCCATCCGGCAAGGCACCAGAGGAGATGCCATAGCTGTAGGGGGCAGCGCCGCCTGACCCGCTGATGGTCAGGCTATAGGGCGTGCCAACCGTGGCGCTTGCCACTGCGCCGGGGGGTGGAGAGATCGCAAGCGCCTCAGCTACGTGCATAACGAAGGTGTTCGATCCGGTGCTCTGATAAGCATCGGTGGCGGTGGCAACAACATTGAACGAACCTGCAATCGAAGGCGTGCCCGAAATCGCGCCACTAGCGACGTCGAGGGTGAGGCCCGGTGGCAATCCGAACGCTGAATAGGTGTAGGGCGCTGTGCCCCCGAAGCCGTTATAAGCGTGGAGTAGGCAGCTCCGACTTGAGCGTTTGGGAGGCCGGCCGGCGTCAGGGTGATCGTGGGTGGGGCGACGGACATGCTGTAGGTCCGGGATCCATTGATGGGAGTGCCGCTGGTGGAATCCTGCGCAAAAACCACGAAGTGGAGCATGCCCTCCTCACGGGGCGTTCCCGAGATCAATCCATCCGGCCCGAGCGATAACCCCTCGGGCAGCGCGCCATAGAGGAGCGTGAATGTGTAGGGCGCGGTCCCGCCGGTCGCCGACAGGGCATGCGCGTATGGCTGCCCCGAGATTGCATCTGGCACGGTCGGAGGGAGGCTCAGGCTGGCTGGGGCGATCGTCAGAGAGTACGGAAATGATGCCACGTAGGGGCCATCACCGGTCGTCGAGTCCGTGACAACTACCGAGAACGTGTAGGACCACGGCGACGAAGGTGTACCCGACAGCAATCCGGTCGGCTCCATGGTGATGCCGGGCGGCAAGGTGCCGGAAACCGAAAAGCTGTAGGGTACGGTGCCACCGAAGGCCGAAAGGCTCCGCGAATAGGCCGAACCCACGGTGCCATCCGGAAGGCTGCCGGGGGACGCGAAAATGGCGGGTGGCCTAACGCTCAGCGTGTAGCCCCGCGTGTCCGAGGCGCCCACCGAGTCGTCGGCAAATACGCTGAAACTGAAGGTACCGCTTTCGGTTGGCGTCCCGGTGATCATCTCGTTGGCAAAGGTCATTCCTGCTGGGAGGCGGCCGGCAAGAGAGACGTGATAGGGCGCGGTTCCGCCCGGGATAAAAAATGACTGAGAATAGGAGGCGCCAACGGCCGCGTCGGGAAGGCTGAAGGGCGCCAGAGTAATCTGCGCCCGGGCAGGGGCGATCAAGAGCGACGCGGCAAGGAACAGGCTGACGAGACGGATAAGGACGCCTCGGGCGAGGGCAAAAGCACCGCCGCCCAACCGCGAAAATCCGCAAGGCACTGCCCGGTCACCCGATTGCTGACGGCCCGATGCCTCGGCTTGTGCCCTTGGGTTTGCTGAGGTCGTCAATCGCTTGCCTGATCTCGTAACGTCGATGAGGGCAAGTCCCTCCTGCTTGATTGTTCTGACCGGAAGGCTAAAGTGCAGCTACCCCAAACTTTGCCTGTTTCATCGATGAGGACTATGCTTCTGGGCGGCACCGGGAATGGCATGGACGCTCTGACGCTCAGGGCCAATGGTCGCTTTCAGCAGGCTGTGGTCGACTATTGTGAGACGATGATCGCGCCTGCACCGGCGGGTTGGCCTGTCCGCAAGCTGCTCAATCAACTGGAGCGGTATTATTCGGCCTATATGCTGATCGGGCAGTATTACGGGTGGCGCAACCATGGCGCTCCAGTGCCCAACTTGTCGCGACTCCGTGCTATCTCCGGGCAAAGCCTGCGCCAGACCGCGAGCTACTGTTTGACACTGCGCACCCGTAAGCTTGTGTTCATTGAGAGGTTGGCGACCGACAGGCGACAGAAAATCCTCAGGCCTTCGGACAGTCTCATTCACGAGGTCGGACGGTCATGCGCCGCGTTTGTCACGGCTTACGACGCCGTTGCGCGCAGCGCCCCGGCGTGTCCTGTGGCGCAAGACGCGGACGTACTCGGTGAGATGATCCATCTCTCGGCGGTGCATGTGCGCAGCGCTGGAACGCTGATTGCGGTGTTTCCGAGCGTTCTGGCGCTATCCGGTTATGACTGCGGATATCCCATGCTGGTGGCCCTGATCCTGACTCACTATCGGCTCAGATCAGGCAAAGAGGTGTTCTCGCTGACGCACAGTGCTTTGGCGAAACGCTTCCAGATTTCGGAATCGCATGTCGGCAATGTCCTTGGCCACCTGCGTCAGATGGGGGCGGTCGTCCCTGCTAGTGATCGAGGCAATGTCCTCGTCGCGAAAGGGCTGGTCGACGAGTTTGAGCGCTGGTGTGCAGCGGAGATGGCTCACTATGCCGACCTTGCCGCAAAATCGACGACGGGAGAAGCATCCAATAAATCGTGAGGCGCGGCGGGTAGCACCGCACTCGGCTAGTGCATGATTCTGAGCAAATCGGTGTAGGTAAATGTCCGGTTCAGCCCGTCGCTTGCCAAAAGATGGTGTATCGCGGCGCCTGCGGCGTGATCGGAGATCGGGAGGCTGCCGTCCCTTCATGTACGATGCTGGCGAGGTCGCACCTGACCTCGGCATTGAGGGAAGGAGCAACGGCGATGGCCTATTTTGTAGGACTGGACGTGTCGGTGTTGGAGACGGCGGTGTGCGTCGTCGATGAGGCCGGCAGGATAATATGCGAGCAGAAGGTTCCGTCCGAGGCGGACGACATCATCACGCTGCTAACGTCGATCGGTGTCGATTATGGCCGCGTTGGGATCGAGGCTGGGCCACTGTTGCAGTGACTGGTCAACGGCATGGTGGAAGTCGGTCTGCCCGTGATCTGCGTCGAGACCCGTCACATGAAGTCGCTGCTGAAGGCGCAGCAGATCAACAAGTCCGACCGGCACGACGCGCCCGGCATTGCCTAGATGATGCGTGTCGGCCTGTTCAAGCCGGTGCATGTGAAGACACTAGCAAGTCAGGAGAAGCGGATGCTGCTGACTGCGCGCCAGTTGGTTCAACGCAAGATGCTCGACGTCGATGCCGATCTGCGTGGCACCTTGCGCAACTTCGGGCAGAAGGTCGGCGTCGTCGGGCAAGCTGGATTCGAGACGCGTATCCGTGAGCTGGTCGAAGGTTTGCCCGAGCTTGCCGCCATCATCGAGCCGATGCTGACCACCCGTCGCGTCATGCGCCGGAGTTCACCGAGTTGCACAGGACGCTGCTCGACGTCGTGCGGCATGATCCCGTCTGCCGGCGGTTGATGACGGCGCCGGGTGTCGGCGCTGTTGTTGCGTTGACCTACCGCGCGACTGTCGACCAGCCGCAGCGCTTTGTTCATTCCGGGGCGGTGGGTGCCCATGTCGGGCTGACGCCTCGTCGTCACCAGCCGGGTGAGATCGACTACGATGGCGGCATCTCGAAAGCCGGCGACACCATCGGCCGGCGGGTAGCGCGGCCTTTGCTGGCTCGTCGCTCAATTCGGCGAGCAGTGGAATAAGTCCTCGAACCCAAGCCGCCGCTTGCGACCCCATTGCGGACTTTGCGACGCAAGGCGTCTCTCATTAAGAGCGGACATCATTCGCTGAAAGCGTAGTTCACTGACGCCGTTGTAGGGTGGCGACCGAATAGCTACTAGAAGTTTGCTGATATTTAGGGACGCGGACAATGATCTGGTTCGATGCCGCTTTGGAAAGCCCCGCGGACGACGATCTCCTGCAGCGTTCCATAGCAACCGTGCTCAACACCCCCAGCGAGACCGTGGACATTGTCCACAGCATCAGTGAGATCAAAGATGTCCTCGCTACGTGCGTCGTTGACGCTCCGTCCGCAGACAGTTACTCGCAACGTGTGACTCTGTATATCCACGAACCTTTGCCAAGCTCAGACGTTGCTGAGTCTGCTTCTCAATTGGCTCGGGCCCTTGGTACGTCTTTGCTCCTTGTGAATGATGCAACCGCGAATCCATATTCATTTGTTCACGTGTCCGGTACCGGCCAATGCTCGGTTGTCTTCGTAGACTCTGACGAGCTGGACGAGAATGGTCGCTATATCATTCAGGACCCCCGCTAGGGAAGCCGTCCGAAATACCTAAATGTCCGGATACCGAGACGACGCAGGGTTCACTGCATGGCTGACCGAAAACGGGTACACCCTGCCGCGGCCTGCAATTAAGGCGGTGAGCCGAAGCAACCGTTGGCGCCCAACGACGTTGGTCATCCATTAGCAACCCGGCCAGCAGTCCGTTGGCCGGGCTTTTGCTGCCCTTTTAAAGGTGACGAATGCGCGCCCTTCTTGCTCTTTCTGCCTTCACTTTGCTTTCGTCAGCCGCCCTTGCCCAAGAATTCACGCCGAACGGCACTGGCGCGACTCATTTGGCACTACCACGGAGTTTTCCCTTTGCGGCGAAGGCACGCAGCTCTGCGCAACCCTTCTTGAGGTTCAGGGCGAGTCGCGCACGGAGGGCAATCTAGCCTTTGTGAACAAGCAGATCATGCAGGCGGACCAAACAGCCGCCAACGAATGGAAGGGCACCGTCATGTTCGACGGCAGCGAGGCGGAGAGCACCATTACTCAGGTGGCAGCGGACACGATCGAGATTGAGGGTTGCCGGGTGGTGGTCCTGTGCCAAACTCTCTCGTTCAGCCGCCTGCCGGACGTTACTCCCGCCTCCTGACGACGGCGCTATCGCACGTCAACGGACTACCTTCCACTAACTTCCCCGACCCGTCAGGGAAGTTTTTATGGGTTCTGCCATATAATCACCTTTCCATGGCTTGGAGCCAGAATGACCCAGCATCTGAAAATCGTGCTTACCCTGCTGGCTTTGCTTCAGCCGACGGCTATGGCGCAGAGCATGCCTGCACCTGCGCAGCTCACTGCTGACGCCATCAATGGAGCGCAGCTGGGCTTGGACGTGGGGCTACAAAGGCGTCTTTTCATCGAGACAACGCCAGAAATCGTGGATGGCACCGAAGCCGCGCCCATCCTCCCTAGTGCTTCAGTCGCCCGTTTGCAGATATTGCTGGATCAGCATGGTATCTCACCCGGCGTCATTGATGGCTTCGACAGCGACAATGTTCGCAAGGCCATCATGGCATTCCAGTTCATGTACGGCCTTGCGATCGACGGCAATCTCAATCCAGAAGTGCTGGCGGTGCTTGAGACAGGCGCACAGGTCACCGGCACCTATCAGGTAACAGCGGACGATGAGGCTGCGGTGGTGCCTGCCATACCCTCGGACTATGCCGAAATGGCAACACTGACCTTTCTTGGCTACGAAAGCGTTCAGGAGGCGGTCGCCGAACGTTTTCACATGGATATGGATTTTCTGGCTGCGTTAAACCCCTCCGCTACGTTTCGCGCAGGGGAGACGGTTTTCATCGCGATGACCGGTACCAACCGAGTGGGGCAGGCAGCCCAAGTCGTGGCGGACAAGACTTTGCGCCAGTGCGGGCCTATGACGAGGCTGGACGATTGCTCGCAGCCTATCCGGCAACAATCGGCAGCGAAGACAACCCATCCCCCACAGGGGTGTACACAGTCGAACAGGCAACGCCGATGCCTAACTACACCTACAATCCGGCAATCAACTTCCAGCAGGGCGAAAACACCGAGGTCCTGACGATCCCGCCCGGACCAAATGGACCCGTCGGCTCAATGTGGATAGCGCTTTCCAAGCCTACCTACGGCATTCATGGAACCCCAGAGCCGGCCCTGATCGACAAGACCGGCTCTCATGGCTGCATTCGCCTGACCAATTGGGACGCTGAAGAATTGGCCGCCATGGTGAGACTCGGGGTGACGGTCACATTCCTCTAGCGTCAGAAATGTCAGGCTGCCTCGATAGCGGCTTCGACATCGCCGATGGAGTGGCCGGTCAGATCCTTGGCGATCTCACCAAGAAGCTTGGCGGTCAGGGCCTTATGGTAATGCTTGCGCATTTCGCCGAGGGCTCGCGGTGCCGCGATGACGACAAGGCCGTCTACAGCGCCATCCAGGACACTCTTGTTCAGCATCGCGACGATGCCAGCAGAAAAGCCGTCCTCGTTGGATTGGCTCGAGTCGGGATTGCCCGAGCTGTTCTGACGCGAGCCGCTACCTCGGCCGTCGCTGTCGACCTCGGCATGATTGGCAGGCGTTAGTTTCAGTTTTGCCTCGTCACCAGAATTGCGAAACAGGTTCAGCTTCTCGCCGTCTGAGACGGCAATGGTCGTGCCCTTGGGTAGCATCATGTGAGTTCTCCTGAGGTGGGTTGGGAAAACGCGAGGCAGCTGGCAATCAGTCAGACAGCAGCTCACGCATTGACTTGAGGACAGCCAGATGGGGGTAGGGCTTGCTGAAAAACATGCTGCCATCCGGCATTTCGGTAATGTCCACGATCCGATGCCCGGACGTGACTATGATTTTGACGGGCGGCCAGCGATCTCGCACTGCGGCAGCCAGCTTCAGGCCATCCATGCTGCCGGGCATGTCTACGTCCGTGAACAGCAGCCTAATGCTCGGTGTGACATTGAGAATTTCGATCGCCTCATCGGCATTCGAAGCCTCAAGGACTTCGTATCCCGCGTCGCGAAGCTGGTCAGCAACGTCTAACCGGATAAGGACCTCGTCCTCGACGACTAGTACGGCTACCCGGTTGGTCATGTTGCATTGTCCCATTCGCCTCTCGATGGCTGACAGCAACGCCGGGAGGTGGGTATCGATCCAAGTTATTTGAAAGAACGCTGCTATGTGCCAATCGACTCTTCGCTTAAAGCTGTTGCCGATACCGACCGTAGCGATGTTTCCAATGCCTCGCTCCGGAGCGTTGATGCAGAGGCTTCGCCCTGAGGACGTCAGATGCAATGGCGAACGAGTCTTCTACACGAGTGAGAACGGGGATCGGTGGCTGGTTCTTTCGGGAGAGAACATCGTGTCGGTAAGGCTCATGGCTAATGCCGGTTCCGGGGGCGAGAGCAAACCTACAACTGGGAGCCTTCCTGATCGAGAAGCGCCATTCCGCACAAAAACAGGCGCTTGGGGCTCTAATCGCATCATTGACCAGATCCGAGGAGGGCTAGATTGCCGCTGCGCCAAATGCGTCGCCTGCGCGCCTTGCGTTCTGACGAGGTGTCGCTCGAATTCAACGGCAATCCCCTTGTCGGACGGCAGATACCATTGGCCCTCAATGGCCAAGCGTGGACCAAGTCACATCCTGCGCTTCACGTCCAAAGCCCTTACGCACAACATAGGTGAACCCTCATGGACGAAAAATATGCGAATGCTCGTGAACATTTTTTCCCGGCATTGCGCTCCTCGGCTGCCTCGGCTGATCCCCTCGATAAAAGGCTCATCGCCGCGACCTCCAACATCGTCCAAATCACGATTGACGAATTCGACGGCGACGTTGAGATGAAAGTTCGTTTCGCCAAAATTCTGGACCTCCTCGCCAGCGATCAGGACGATCTGGAAACGGTGGCTCTGGAGACCGCCGCGTACATGAGCGAGCCGGAGGCAATCAGGATCGCAGAGCTGGTTTGCGACTTTTTCTACGATTTGTGACCAGCGAAACCCCGCCACATTCCACGGTCCGAGGACATAGCAAGGGGCGAACGTGATTGTACTGCCGCACAGGACGGGCTTGCGATCGCTAATCGCCGGCTGGTGAAGCGTTTGGGAGGGGGCCCTACCAGCTGCTGCGACTCTCCGCACCCGACCCAGTGGTAGTGCAGCTTTTTGTCGACGTGCTAGAGTATTAGGCGGATTAGCGACCGCCAAAGCAACGCGCAGTGCCGCGGCAGGCGGAATACGCCACAACTACAAGTCGCTTCGGGACTACGTTCAAGTGGTCTGTTCCGCTGGTCTTGCATCGCCGCCCGGACTGACACATGCTCTTGGCCGGAGGGCTCTATGGTTGAGGTCTTGTTGTTCCACCACGCGCAGGGGTTGACCCCGGGTGTACGGGCGTTTGCCGAAGAGCTGCGGGCTGCGGGTCACACCGTCCACACGCCGGACCTGTTCGACGGTCGCACGTTTCCGAGTATCGCTGAGGGCCTCGCCTACATCGATGAGATCGGTTTCGCCGAACTACGCGAGCGAGGGGTGGCCATGGCGTATGGACTATCCCCAGAGCTCGTCTATGCAGGCTTTTCTTTCGGTGTTCTGCCGGCGCAGAAACTGGCGCAGACCCGACCGGGAGCCCGAGGAGCCCTCCTGTTCCACTCGTGCCTGCCGATCACGGGTGAGTGGGCCTTTGGGCCTTGGCCGGCGGGCGTCGCGGTCCAGATTCACGGTATGGACGATGACCCGATCTTTGTTGGTGAGGGCGACATCGAGGCCGCCCGCGAGATCGTGAACAAGGTGGATGATGCCGAGCTTTTCTTATACCCGGGTGATCAGCATTACTTTGCCGACAGCTCCCTCCCATCGTATGATGCAAGCGCCACGGCGCTCCTCACCAAACGAGTGCTTGAGTTTTTGGATCGCGTTTAGTTGAGCGGTAGCTGTAGCGAGAGGTCCTAGAAGACGCCATCCCGTGCTAGAATGATAAAGGTTGCGATGGCCCTTGATGAGCCTAAATTTGGTTGCAACTCTCAGGCAGCATCGTCGCTGTAACTGGGGGGTACCGATGAAAATCGTTTTGGCTGCATGCCTATGTCTGACCGTGGCGGCGACCGGCCCCACTATGGCGCAGGACGCGGCGCCGATTGTGGTTTCAGAAAAGAACTCCGACGGCGCATGTTGCGCGCAAAGATGAAGCAGATGACCATCAGCGCGATGATTGTGACCGCCGAATAGATCAGCCGCTTGCGCAGCTCTACGAGGTGCTCGAGGAGCGGGGCTTGCGACACCCAAAGGGCTGCTTTCCGGCCAGCTAATTGGAAAGCTGCTTTCCGTTTTCCACCCCGCTTAAGACCTTGGCGCCAGCCACCAACGCAGCCCCAGAGCAGCCCGACCGTCCAGATGGCAATCGGCTTGCGCGATTAGCCATCATACACTTTGACAGTGTCGTACGCGTATATCTGGGCAGCGGCACACCAGCTGGTTGGGTGCGGCGTCAGGCCAGAGCGGCTTTTACGGTTGCACGATCCCTCTGGCGCTCCGTTGCCATCAAGCGAAAGGCACGTGTCGTCCGCAACGGTTCCGTATCCTCGATAGCGCGGGCTAACACTCGATCTTCCCGTTCAGCCCATTCCCATAGGCGTACCAGCCACTCGTCGGTGGCGATCCGATAAAGAGCGTCCAACGCCAGCCGGTCTAAAGCTCGAATGCCGTCGCGTAGCACTGGTTCGTAGGTTGCATCGTCCAGAACATAGTAGACGCTTTCATCCACGAGATGCCCTCGGGTCGTGAAGCCAACCAGAACGTCCCGCGCTCGTGTTGTGTTCTGCTCGTGCCAGCCGAGCAAACAGATCAAATGGGTCGACCCTGAGCATCAGCAGCGCTTCGACGATGCATTCGGACACATAGGTATCCATGTCCCTACCGGTCTTGCGCATCACACGTTCGAATGGCACGGGATCGCCGCCATCGAACCAATTCACTGCGACGCGGCAGAACAAGGCGCGCAGGGCAACCTGTTCCTCTTTCGGCCAGCGCCAGAGCCCAAGTCGCATGGCGCCTTCCATGGGAAAGTAGTCACGATCGAAGTTCAGGAATGTTAGTTCAAAACCGCAGGGCAGCCAGTGCAGGAATGTGTCGCGGCCACCGGAGCAGTTCGGATGCTCGAAGTAGATCCTCCCGAAGCTTTCGAGCGGGGCGAGACGCGGATCGCCCGCGTTTCGCGTTTCTGCCTCCTCCTCGGGCGTGAAACATTGGCGGCACCAATCCCATCTCGGACGGTATCGGGAGAAAACCACGTGGAGCTGCGCGAGACAGCTCTCTACATCGGGAGCATTGAGGTCGAAGCGATGCAGGGTTTGCTCTGCCTGACGTTCTGATGGGCGACGAGGACGCGTCAACGAGAGGCCGTCCCAAGGGCACGACTGATCACGGCATCCGGAGAGCGCAACGCGCCATGCGTGTTTGCAATCAATGTCGACATCCATCATCGCATTATCGGTCGTGGTGGTCAAAAAGTGTGGACTTCGTGGCAAACTGGCTTGGTTGTGGGCTCCTACGGAGTGACCTTCTTTCACTAGCCTTGTGGCGCCCGACTGGCTAGACCATCCACCTTTCAGGTTTACGACCTCGATGCCGTACCATTATTAAGGTGGTCAGGCTCGCGACTTGTAGACCGTTGGAAATCCGTCTTCCGGGTCATCCCAGGACACTTGAGCACTCGCCCCGCGGCGTTCCTCGATTTTCGCTTGCTCCACAGCCCACGCAATGGCGGCATCATGCGTTTCAAAAGGCCCCTGCCTGCCTCCGTCGATCAGAATCCACCATTTTCCGCTGCGCTTCACAACCATATATTGGTCATCGCTCATGTCACTTCACCTTTCCCAAATGGGTGGCTAACGACGGGCGTCCCGCCAAGTTGCAAGGCTTTAGTGGGCCTCGGCGTCACGCCGTGCAGCCCTCGCGTGAACGGAAACAGAACCCGGTCTGGTATCGCAACCTGCATACCCTGTTCCAG
Source organism: Devosia sp. A8/3-2 (assembly GCA_025452255.1). Taxonomy (GTDB): domain Bacteria; phylum Pseudomonadota; class Alphaproteobacteria; order Rhizobiales; family Devosiaceae; genus Devosia. The sequence continues at coordinate 426,114 of CP104975.1, read as the reverse complement.
TTAGCCCCCACCCCGCAGTTGCCTGTGGCCAATCGACCTACGTGGTGATTGCCGTCGAAGCAGTCGTTCAGGCCAGCGTGGACTGGCTGTAAAACAGTTGTCAGTCACGCCTTGAGGGTGATGCGTTCATGGGGCGTTGGGCACAAGGCCGGCCGATGTTGGCTTGAGCGCACGGAGTTCAATACCCATTTCCCCCTTGAAGCGTGCAACTGCGGCATCTGCCAGTTGCTGCATCATCTGCGCATCACCACGGACATAGGCATCAGACAGCGCCGCCTGCTGGAGCAGGAAATTCATCATCAGCACTTCGGCAAATTCCTGTCGTCCCGCTTCGTCGAGCGCCCGGAAAGCCGGGTCGCCCTGCATGGCGGCGCGGACCTGCCGTTGCACGCCGGCAAGCGAGAATTCTGCGTCCGGCTGCTGATTGGCGATAACCCAGTTCAGGGCGAAGTAGGACACCATCGCATCCACAGCATCGCCCGGCGCCAGTCCGTCGGCGGAGACAAGCTCGGCCCACATATCCTGCGGCGCGCTGCGCGAAAATGCCCGCCACAGCGCGTTCTGCCTCGTCCCCGGAGCGCTCCTTAATAAAGTCGAGGAATTGTCGTTGCGCTTTGGCGCTGACTTGGCGCGATGCGGAATAGGTGGTCACGGTTTTGGAGGGAGCGGGCTTGGGCGCGGAACCAGCCGGCGACTGTGAACCCTCTATGGTTTGCCGCAGTAGCTGAGTGTGCAGCGTGTTCATGGCGTCCTGAGCAGCAAAGTTCTGCCGGGCATAGTCCTGTGCAAATGTCGGCAGGACTGTCACAAACACACCGATGAGGGCCGGGGTCAGTCTGCGCATACAGTCTCCAATCGCTGAACGGTGGTTGAGAGCGGTGACGGCGTCAAAAGTTCGCTGTCGCTCTGGGCTGCGGTTGCGGGGTTCGAAAAGCGGCATCTTGCTGGCATCGAAGCTCATGTGTTCCGCAGAAATCTGTCCATGGAAGCCTTCCGAGAGCTCAGGTATCCATATTTCGTGACAGGCACTCAGCCATCTTTGACTCATTGAGGCGTCCAGCGCTTGTGCTGGATTGCTCGCACCCTATCCACTCGCTGTCTGAGCTTGTTGCGCCGCCTTCTTTATAGGGCCACATGTCGTGACATTGCTGCCATTGATCGAGGGCAGCAAAATGTTCATAGCAGAAGTGGTTTCGCTTGACCGGATCGGACAAGACGCTGTCCTGCGCTTGGCCGGCCCCTGCTGTACAAATCAGTATCTGCAGCGCGAGAAAATATCTAAGTACGCTCATTCGCTCCTCTCGCTCACGGCCCCTAGGTCAGTGCGTCGGCGATTCATCCGTAGATTAGTATAGAATGGCTTTGCCGTAACTGTGGAGTGAGTGCAGGAAGGTCGGTTCAAGATGAATTATGCCCGTCTCGGGACGCCCGAAGGGCGACTGGCCGCCGGGCGGATCCAAGCCAGAGTTGAGCCGAACAGGCAGGTGGCCATGTCTCCGACAGTGGAGCGCGAATTTGCATCAGACTGTGACCTGTCTTGATGTCGTCAAGGTCACGAGGCAGATTGATCTCGCTCTGAGCTGACCCCAAATCCTAGCTTGCCTGCGCCACTGACCTCCGGCGCAGGCATCTTTTTTGACAGAGTTGATGGGCTGCAAGGGACGTTGAAATGATAAATTGCTCCGTGGCCCTCGGCGCATTCGTCAAGGGCTGTGCCAGCACCCTTCAGCACAGGAGATCCAGCCAATGATCCATCGCAGTTTCATATTGATCGCCATGGCCTTTTTGGCCCACCCAGCTTTGGCGCGACAAGCGGTGCTTCAACACTCTTCTGTCGAGACTTGGCAAGCATTCACGTCGTCCCCTGGATCCATACTGGATATGCCTACCGCTCAAAGGGCGCCGAAGCTTGCTCTGCTCGGCGCAGCCCTTCTTGAAGATCCAGTGGATATAAGCGACGACTCGGAAAGGAGCGGCGGCGGAAAGCGCGCTGCGCGCATATGCACAGGCTATGATTGAAGATGGTAATCTGGTCCCGCTCGTCGATCAGTTGCATGCAGTCATGCATGGTGGCGTGTCCTCGGGCAATCTTGCGGAAGCACTGAACGCAACCCAATATCAGGATGGTTCGGTTTGGTTTCCGCAAGCCGAGCAAGCCGGCTTCTTTGCCGGTGGCATTGCCGCAGTACTCGACGGCAAAAGCATCGATGACGGCAAGCCCTTGGGGGAATTCCTGTCGTGGATCGAGGGACAAGATAGTCCATCGGAGGCTAGCCAGACAATCGCTCAGCGTTTCGGCGTTCGGCTACCTACAGAGGAAGAAACCGTCGCAGAGTGGATGCTGGCAATCTTCACAAACTCGGGGAGCCGAGTCTCGGTGCCCGCCGCTCAGTGGTTCGAAAAGGGCTTTGCCGCGAGCTATAGGTGACGGCGACGCTCGGTTGACGATGAAGGTTATCCCTACGAAAACGCGTTTGCGCCTGATTGGCTAAGGGTTTGCCGCTGTCATCTACAACCTGTCAGTCTGACTAGTAACGCTGGATGATACCTTCGAACCCGAGCCGCGTGCGAGTAACGGAGCATCGCGTGTCGTCGTCGTGTCAGAGTATTAAGTAAACTGGTAGTGACGGGCTGCCCGTTTCAAACTTGAACTCAAGCCTGCGTTAGTAATTTCTAGTGCATGATTTTCTTTATTTGTCAGCTGAAGATCGCTCGGCGATGGCCAAGTCCTGAAGTCGTCTACTCGCGTCAAGATCTTCTTCGGCGCGCTCGATCATCTGAGCGAAAGCCGCCTGGATAATTTGTTTTTTGGATGCCCTCGGGTAAAGCCTTCGGACTTCTTCCATAATCGTTTTGGGGGAGCCTCGCTCTTTTGCGAGCTTGGCCGTGGTCGTTTCCAAGGTTTCTTGCTTTGACATTCGGCACTTCCAGGTTTGCCATTTGGTCTTTGAAGCACCCTTGATTGTCATAAACTAGTCACCGGCGGCGTTGCTGGTTAGGGCCGACCTATGAAACTGTAAAATGTAGCCACGTTCACGCATCCATGCCTCAGTTCACCCTTGATCGCCTCGATCCGGTCTTTTCAAGGGGCGCATCTGCGCCGTGTGCTTCCAAGTATCGGTGGCACCCAAAGAGCATTGTCGAGACTGTATAGGATTGATCGAACGCGGAAAGCCCGCCCGGCTGGCTGTCCGAGTGATCCCGCCAGTGGATGATCGCTGACGCAAATTTTGGGGCATATATTACCTCGCGCGCAAGGCGAGACTGGACGACGTTGAATCAAGCGCCGGTGATTTCCGCAAGGTGATTGTGACGAGCGCTGATCGAAACTCTTCCTCCGTTTTCTCGACCTGCAAGAGCGGCTCGCCGCCAGCAGCATGGATACGAAGCTATCGATAGCGTGAGCAGGATTATCCCGCGCCATTTGGATGCGTCGAACTGAGGGGCGAGCACCTTGCGGTCGAGCTCAATCTAGTAGAATGCGGCCCTGAATGGGGTAACGGCGGCACCCATGGCTGAGGCATCCGTGGCGATCTCCGAGACGATCAACTTGGGGCCCAGGCGATTTACGCCGTAGCGCAGGCGATCGAAGATATGCGTCTTGTCGATCAACATTTGTGCCAGTCCGAGGGGGCCTGACCTCCGAATACAATGGCTTGCGGATCGATGACGGCGCGGATGGCGTTGATCATCCGATTATAGGCCGGCGTCACCTCGTCCACCCATTCGGCGACGCCGGGCCAGCCCGGATCAAAGTACTTTCGCATGTAGCTGATCGAGGGGACTTCGACTCCGTTATGGTTGAGCCGCTCGATCAGATATTGCAGCGCCGGGCGGCGCTTGGATTCTTCCGCGTCGTAAATACCCGAGAATTCTGCCGGCATTGCCATTGCCCCCGAGCAGCAGTTCGCCATCGCTGATCAGACCCCCGCCAAAGCCGTAGTTGAAGCTGAGGTAGGCGAAATGCTTGATGTACCGGCCGACGCCGAACATGGACTCGGCAATGGTAGCGGTATTGGCGCCATTATGCACCCAGACCGGCCGGCCGAAGAAATCGGCCATTAGCGGGCCCAGTTCGATCAGCGACCATTCGTGAAGAGGCAAGGGCGCGTTGTAGCGGGTCCCCCGACGTGATAGCCGGCAATGGCAAAGCCGATGCCAAAGAAGCAGTCCTCTGAAAGCGCGTTGGTTCTCTGCAGGCCAGCCAGATCCTCCGCCACGAGGTCTAGTGCCTCGGCCATAGTGGATTCTGCGCAGGGGAACGCTGGTTTCGCCCAAGATACGTCCGGCGAGGTCCATCAGGCAGATGCCGATCACGTCGGTATTGACCGAGATGCCGCAGCTATAGGCGTGTCTGCCATCAAGACGCAGCGTCGGGCTCGGCTGGCCGCGACCCACTCCGGGCTTCGGGGCGCCCAGCGCGACGATGCCCCGCTCGGCCAGTTGGTCGATGATACGATAGATGGACTGTTGCGTCAGGTCGATATGGGGCGTGATCTCGGACCGCGCCATACCTGGATTGCGCCAGATCAGGCGCAACAGCGCCCGCTCATTGGGTGAGACGACGCCGTGGTCCGCGGCACGGGAAAAACGCGGCGATATGAGCGCTTCAGGCGAATAGGTCATCTATTTTCTCCACCCAGCTTCATTACCAAAAGAGTGTAATATTTCAACGACGAAGGGACTATCCCCGCGGTCAAATTCTCCTCGAAGGGGAGGTCAGTCGCAATCTCCGCCGACACTGTCACGGATTCGTTACACGTAAAGTGTAGTAATACTCACATCGGTCGACCGGGGCTTTTGCCGCGACCGTTTTCCTGACAGGCGAGGCAATGATGAAAATGTTCACTCTGGCAGCCACGACGGCTGCCCTGATGGCTGGTGCCGGTGCGGCGCAGGCCACCGATTTCGAATTCTGGTACGGCAATACCGGCAGCGTCGAGACTGCCATTCTCGCCCAGTGCGATGCCTTCAATGCCGCCCAGTCGCAGGACAAGGTCGCCTGCGTCGGCCGTGGCAGCTACGAAGTCTCGATGCAAAAGGCTATTGCCGCCTATCGCTCGGACAATGCTCCGGTACTGATTCAGTTCTTCGACGCTGGCACGCTCGATTTGATGCTGTCGGACGCCGTGGTGCCGGTGCAGGACATTCTGCCGGACGTCGATTGGGCCAATTATATCGACGGCGCTCGCGCCTATTACGAAACCTCTGATGGGCGTCTCTATTCGCAGCCCTATAATGCGTCCACGCTGCTATTCTACACCAACAAGACCCAGCTCGAAGAAGCCGGCATCACCGAGACCCCCAAGACCCGGGAAGAGATCAAGGCTGCCGCCGAAAAGCTTAAGGCCGCCGGCCATGCCTGTCCCTTCGTCACCGATGGCGACACTCGGCGCGTCCTGGAACAGTTCTCGGCTCGCCACGGCTTGCCGATCGCGTCCAACCACAATGGTTATGATGGCCTCAACGCCGAATATGTCCTTAACACCACCTTCGCGGTCCAGCACCTGACCAATCTCGTCGAATGGCGCAATGAAGGCCTCGTGCGTCTCGGCGTCGATACCAAGGCCGGCAAATATGCCGACGCCTTCAATGCCGGCGAATGCGCCATGATGGAAGGCTCCTCGGGCTCCTACGCCGCTTCGGCCAAGGCTTTCGAGGGCAAGTACCAAGTCACAGTCGGCATGGCCCCGATGTATGAAGGCTATGAGCGCCATAATACGCTGGTCGGCGGCGCTTCGATCTATGTGATGAAGGGTCATTCCGACGCCGAAGTTGCCGCCGCAAAGGCCTTCCTAGACTTCCTGCGTCAGCCCGAACAACAAATGGCCTTCACCGCTGCCACCGGCTATGTCCCAGTGACCAAGGATGTTCTCGGTGCGATCGAAGCCAGCGGCGAAGCTGACGCTGCCAAGTACGCGACCGCTGCCATCGGCATCGAATCCATGAACCAGCCGCGCACCGAAGACAGCCGCGGTGTCCGTCTCGGCTTCTATGTCCAGTTCCGCGAAGTCTTCATGGAAGAAACCCAAAAAGCTCGGAACGGGGAGCAGACCATGCAGGTCGCCCTCGACAATGCCAAGACGCGTGGTGACGAACTGCTGCGCCGCTTTGAGCAGACCTATCAGGGCGTAAAGCTCCCCTGATCCCCAATGCCCGGCACGGAGCGCTCTCGCGCCGTGCCGAACCCTTTCATGTCGGGCCCGAACCATGTCCTCGCCACCCCAAGCACTGTTTGCCAATCGTTGGCTTCCGGTTCTGCTGGTCACGCCGCTGGCGCTGCTGATCGTCATCTTCTTCTATGTGCCGATCTTTCAAGCCTTCTACTGGTCGTTCTTTCTAGAACGTCCCTTTGGCGGCGGCTCGATTTTCGTGGGCTGGGCCAACTTCGCTCGCGTCCTGTCCGATCCGCAATTCTGGGAGGCGGGCAAGCGTACCGTCATCTTCATGGTGATCGGCTCCAGCCTTGCCGTGCTGGTGCCGCTGATCCCGGCCGTGGCTGCCGACCGTCAAGTGCGCCTGTCGCAGCCCGCGCGAAACGTGCTGGTCTGGCCCAAGGGTGTTGCCGGGGCGTCGATCGGCGTGATCTTCGCCTTCATCTTCAATCCCTTTGTCGGCATTCTCTCCCCGCTCAACCAGTGGTTTCCCGGCATCTGGGCGCCGGGCATCGATGGCACCGACGCCTTCATCATGCTGATCGCCGCCCATGTCTGGAGCGGCATTCCGTTCAACTTTGTCATTCTGCTGGCCGGCCTGCAATCGCTGCCGCGCACCATGCATCAAGCCGCTGCAATGGATGGAGCAGGGGCTCGGCGGCGCATCTTCGATGTGCAACTGCCACTGATCATGCCGCAGGTCTTTCTCACCCCGGTTCTCGAATTCACCGAAAGCATCACATCGGCCTTTGCCCTTGTCGACACCATGACTAAGGGCGGACTCGGCGGCTCGACCAATCTGCTCGTCTACAAAATCTATGTCGACGGTTTTAACGGCTACGATCTTTCCGGCGCCGCCACCCAGACCGCCATTCTCATGGTCTTCGTTGTCCTTCTCACCGGTGCGCAATTCGCCTTGCTCGGCCGACGCATCAATTACGAGCGCTAAAATGGTCGAAAACGCCCGCTCCCTCAATTTCGTCGCCGGCACGGTGCTGTTCCTCGGCATGCTCTACATTCTCGGGCCGCTCTACCTGACGCTGACCACGGCCACGCAGTCCTACGAGTTCATGCTGCGCAATGGGCCTCGCCCGGTATCCAGGCGATCAGTTCCTCACCAACGTGGTTCGCATTTTCAGCGAGACGCTCATTCCCCAGCAAATGGCCAACTCGCTGGTGGTTGCGGTGGGCGATGCGTTGGTCACCTGCGTGCTGTCGTTCATTTCAGCCTATGCGCTGGTCTTCTTTCCGGTCCGCTGGGGCAGCGTCGTCTTTGCGCTGATCCCGGCCACAATCATGCTGCCGCTCGATATTCGTGTCATCACCACCTATCAGGTGGCATCCAATGTTCTCTCGCCCATCAACGCGCTGCTCGATATCACCGGTGTCAACGGACTCATCGCGCAAGTCTTCGGCGCGCCGGTCATGCTCGAATGGAGCGTGCTCAATACCCATTTCGGGCTGATCGCGCCGCTCGTTGCGCATGGCACCGGCACGTTCCTCTTCCGCCAGTTCTTCCTTGTCCTGCCCAGAGATCTGGTCAAGGCGGCGCGCATGGATGGGGCGGGGCCGATCCGCTTCCTTTTCGATATCCTGCTGCCGCTGTCGCGACCGAGTTTTGCGGCGCTCTTCGTGCTGACCTTTCTCGGCGGCTGGACCCAATATCTCTGGCCGCTCGTCGCCAGCTCTACCCCCAATATGCAGACCGCCGTCGTCGGCCTCGCGCGTCTCGCGCCCGACACAGAAGGCGTGATGCCCGACTTTCCACTGATTATGGCCGGCGCTGTCGTCGTCTCGATAATCCCCCTCGTCATGATCGCCGTGCTGCAACGCTATCTCGTGCGCGGGCTCGTGCTTTCGGAGAAGTAAGATGAACGCAATCGACACCGCCATTCGTGAAGCGGCTTCGGCCATCATGCTCGACAAAGTCAGCAAATCCTACGATGGCACGACCGAGGTCATTCCTCCGCTCGATGCGGAATTGCGCGCCGGCGAATTCACCGTCGTCCTCGGCCCCTCGGGCTGCGGCAAGTCCACCCTGATGCAGATGATCGCCGGCCCGGAGCGTGTGTCCGGCGGCACTATCAGTTTTGGCACCCGACAGGTGCAGGATCTTGAACCCAAACAGCGCGGTTGCGCCATGGTGTTCCAGAATTATGCGCTCTATCCACATATGAGCGTTTTTGACAACATCGCCTATAGCCTCAAGGTTGCCGGCATGCCGAAACCCGAACGCGTCGAGCGGGTCGAAGCGGTGGCGAAAATGCTCGGGCTCTTCGATCTCCTCGCCCGAAAGCCGGGGCAATTGTCCGGCGGTCAGCGCCAGCGCGTTGCCATCGGCCGGGCTATCGTACGCGAGCCCGGCGTGCTGCTCTTTGATGAGCCGCTATCCAATCTCGACGCGCAATTGCGCCACGACATGCGCATGGAATTGGCCGAGCTCCATCGCCGCATCGGGGCGACCACGGTTTTTGTCACCCACGACCGTGTCGAGGCGATGACCCTCGCCGATCGCATTCTCATACTCAACAAGGGCCGGATCGAGCAGTTCTGATCTGCCCAAGACCATCTATCACCAGCCCGCCTCGATCTTTGTCGCCAAATTCATCGGCGCCCCGCCCATGAACATAGTACCCGTCACGGGCGACGGCAAAGTGCTGCGCCTCGCCGACGGGCAGGTGCTGGCCGAATGTCCGGTCTTCGGTGCGTACCAACTCGGAATTCGCCCCGAAGATATTCTCCTCGGCGAAGGCCCGATCAAGGCCAACCTTCGCTATCGCGAAGACTTGGGCTCCCACGCCATCCCGGCCGCAGACCTCGGTGGCAATCTTCTCCGCATCGCCACCCCGTTCGGCGCCGATATCGGCACGGAAGCCAATCTCTCGCTCACTTTCCCGTCCGCGCGCCTCCACCTTTTCGACGCCGAGACTGGCCGCGTCGTCCCCGGCGCCTTTACCCAATGAAAGCTCGTCCATGAACTACAGGGATTTCATGTCCGCTCCCGGACGGAACTGCGCCGTCATTGCTCATCGTGGCATCTGGCGGGACGCGCCGGAAAACAGCCTTCTCGCCATAGAGGCAGCCATTGCCGGCGGCCATGACGTCGTCGAAATCGACGTTCTGCCGCAGCGCCGATGGTGAGCTCTTTCTTTGCCACGACGACACTCTGGAGCGCATGACCGGACGCAACGCGGCGGTAGAAAGCCTTCAGGCAAGCGAACTCGCCGCGCTGCCTTTGCGCAATCGCGATGGTGGTGCGGAACATCCGCTGACAGACCAAAAACTCTCGCGGTTGAGCGACGTTTTCGATCTCACCCAGCGATCGCATCTTCATCCATCTCGACGTCAAGGACCGAGCCCTGATCCCAGAAGTCATCGCCGCGGCCCGAGCTGCGAGCGTCGATCAACAGGTCGACTTCTGGAGCGCCTTGCGCGACGAGGATGACTTTGCTCGGATCAGTAGCAATGTCATGGCCCACGGCGTGCCCTTCATCGCCAAGACTCGTCTCAACGTGCCGGGCGCTGAACTCCAGACCGAACTGGTGTTCCGCCTCAAGCCTCTGATCTGTGAAATCTATTTCGACTCCATCGAACAGCTTGCCGCACACAAGCACCGCTTCGCCGAAGCGGGTATCCACCTCTGGGTCAACACGCTCAATGATGTCTCGTGTGCCGGCCTAACCGACAGTGCCGCGCTCAAGAATCCCCATGCTGTCTGGGGTCGACTGCTCGATGCCGGCGTCTGCGCCATCCAAACCGACGAAGCGGCTGCCCTAAAAACCTACCTCGCCACTCGCCGCTAATTTAACGAAAGCAAGAACAATGACCTACAAGGACTACATCGCCGATCCTGCACGCCGCTGCGCTGTCGTTGCTCATCGTGGTGCCCGGCATGGCGCGCCTGAGAACAGCCCTGCGGCGATCGAGCAGGCCATCGCCATCGGCGTCGACATCGTCGAGCTTGACGTGCGCAAAAGCCTCGATGGCGAACTCTTCCTGATGCATGACGACACCCTGCTGCGCATGGCCGGCATCGACCGCGACGCCGAAACCTTCACCATGGCCGAACTGCAGGCCATTGCCCTACGCGCCGACGATGGCGGGGAAGGGCGCGACCTCACCGACCAGCGCGTCCCGACCCTGAAGCAGGCGCTGGAAATCATCCGCGGCCGCATCTTCGCCGACCTCGACCTCAAGGATCGCGATCTCTTCTCCGAAGTTGCCGCCTGCGCGCGAAATGAATGCGGCGCCCTATGTCGACCTCAAGACCACGGTAATGACGCCGGAACACGTAGCGTGGGTGAAGGCGCAGGATATCGGCGGCGTACCCTTCATGGCCATGGCGAGCTTTACAGAAGGTGGGATCGGCCAGACCCTTTCCGTTCTCTCCGAACTAAAGCCGTTCATGAGCGAAATCCGTTTCGACCACATCGACACCATCGCGGCCAATCGCTCCGCCTTCGAGACTGCTGGAATGGCGCTCTGGAAGAACACGCTCGACATGGCTAATAGCGGCGGATGGACCGACACGGTGGCCCTGACGGACCCGGACAAGATCTGGGGTCGTCTCATCGACGCCGGCATCAGCGCCATCCAGACCGACCAGCCGGCCGCTCTCAAGGCCTATCTCGAGAACCGTGCATGAACGAAATCAGCGACGACCTGCTCAAAGCCCTGATGGTCGATATGCGGGCGGTGGCAAAACAGGAAATCCTGCCCCGCTTTCAGGCGATCACCTCGGACACCATGCGCGCCAAGACCGCCCCCGATGATGTGGTGACCGATGCCGATATCGGCGCCGAGCACGCGCTGAACCGGCTCTTGGCCCAGCGACTACCGTGGATCGTGGTGGTCGGCGAAGAGGCGGTGTCCGATGACTGGTCCATCCTCGATCGTATTGGTGCGGCCGAGTTGGTGGCTATCATCGACCCCGTCGACGGCACTGGAACTTCGCCCATGGCGTACCGACCTTCGGCTCGATCCTCGCTATTGTCGCCAATGGTAAAACCATTGCTGGCATCATCCACTATCCAGTCCCGGACGATTTTCTCGTCGCCCGGCCGGGGAAGGGCGCTTGGCACGTCTCGCCCGACGGCGCGATGAACCGCCTTTCGGTAGCCGAGCCCGGGCCGATTTCGGAAATGCACGGCTTCGTGCCGCTCCATATGTTCGCGCAGCGAATTACAGGCCGAACTGGCCCCACGCGTTTTGCGCTTTTCGCGGACGACGACGTGGCGGTGTTCCGCCCGGGAATATCGGATGCTGGTGACCGGCACGATGAGCTTCTGCCTCAATGCCGGTATCATGCCCCGGGATCACGCGGCCGGTGTGCTGATCCATGCCGAAGCCGGCGGCCATGCGGCGCTGGTGAGCGGCGAGCCTTATCGCCCGACGCTGACCGAAGGTTTTCTACTGACAGCCCCGGATCGGCAGAGCTGGGAGAAGGTCAAGAAAGCCCTGTTCGAGAACTAGTCGCCGGAAGGCACTCGAGACCTACCTGCATTCCACAGGGTCGCTTTTGACCCTGTCTTGGGACCTCGATTGAATCAGCCGCGCCATTAGCTAATCCCGGGGAGGGAGACGCTCTTCGATAGAATTGGCGTCGATTTCAGCCGCATACCCGCTACCAAGCTATTTTCAACTCCCGCTTCGTTGCGTTGAGCACTGTGTGGCGGCCCATTAAGATGGTGAATGACGGCCAACTGGACGATGCGCTGTCACGGTCTCGGTGCGGAACTGGATTTCGCGGGCCGAGCCTGCAGCACGGTATGGTCAAAAAGCGGCGAGCGGCTGAACTTGGTGATGGCAATGGTCGCCGCACCGGCTTCCTTGGCCGGCGAGCTTGGTGGCGGCGGCGTCTCGATGGTCGAGCCTGCGCTAACATAGGTTCTGTTCCGACGTGGGCGTCATTCAAAAGCCCGCCTTCACAGCTCGGGAGCTTAGCGTCAGGAGGTCCAACGAGACAATCCGCGCTATGCCACCAATGGGAAGTCGCAACTGGATCTGCATAATATATGCGGTATGAAATGGCAGCAGACGACCGCATTTCGGACGATCGATGGCAGTGATAACTGCGGCGTAAGCAGACGCATCCGGCGGCAGACTCAATGAAAATTGAAAAGTTCTTCATACCCTCCTCTGAGCCCGGCGATCGATTGGAGATCGTTGCCGCAAAGCCCAAGGACGAAGGTCGTATCCAACTGTTGTGTTCAACCACGGCTCAACTGGAAGGGGACAAAACAAATCCCTCTATTCCAGAACGGTGGCTCCTGCGGGCGTAGCAAACTACTTTGTCGAAAGGGGATGGATGGTACTGTTCCCTCAACGGCGAGGACGGGGGAAATCTGGCGGAGCATATGGTGTAGGTCTTGCTCCCGACGGATCCGGCTATTCCTGCGACGTTGACATCGCGATTGCAGGCTTCGAGCGAGCCGTTGAGGATTCTGATGCCGTAGTCAACCATCTCCGCAACCGATCTGACGTAGACCCCAACGGATCATCGTTCACGGCACAGCTCATTGTGCTGGGGCTGATCTACATAGTCATCGAATTTTTCGCCGCTATTGTATGGGCCGTATCCGGCGCAGCTATCCGTTCATTGAGGCCTTCTGCCCGGAAGCTGATCTTAATGAACAAGATTATCGGCGCGCTCATGCTGGGTGCGGCTGCAATGCTGGCCACAACAAAGCGTGCGTAGGTCTGTTATCCGTTGCAATTTGACGGAAGCTGCCTGACCGCATTCCCCCGCACCCGCCGGTCGGCGGGCGACTTCGTTGCTGACGTTGACCAGTTATCTTTGGCGTCCTAAAAGTCGACCCATAGCAGAAGGAGATTTATGCGCAGAGGCTTGTGATCCCAACCGCAAATAGCGGTATCGCCGGCACCGTAAGATGGTCGCCGAACCTCTTTGCATATCTTTTCTGTGGAGTTGTCATGAACAACGAGGACGTTTTGATCCGGCCTTTCGAGGCAACGGATACCCTTAAACTCTCGAAGATCTGGCTCGAAGCCTCTTTGCTTGCTCACCCGTTTATTGGTGAGCGCCGTTTGATGGATCAACAGCCACTCATCGAAGAGCAATATCTACCAAGCGCTGAAACATGGGTCGCAACTGTGAATGATCAGCCGGCCGGCTTCATCAGTTTGCTCGAGACCTTCATTGGTGGACTGTTTATTTGTCCGGACCGGCAAGGGCTGGGAATTGGAAGCCGTCTAGTCTCGCACGCCCTGACCATCAAGGGTGAGCTTTCGCTTGAGGTCTACACTCAGAACCTGCAGGCGATGGGCTTCTACAGATCACTAGGCTTTCAGGAGCTTTCTCGACGCTCGGTTGACGATGAAGGTTATCCCTACGAAAACGCGTTTGCGTCTGATTGCCTAAGGATTTGCCGGGCGGTGACGTCACCGCCCGGCAGCAATCTGGTGCAGTCACCTAAAAAGCCGTCAGTCTGCAATCCGCCCATCCCGGGTTACAAACGCTGATGCGACTGTACGGCGCAGTGGCTAAAGGGGCACAAGAAATGGCCGCCGGATTCTGCTTGATATGCGGACTGGAACGGCTTGGATGGTCAGAGCCTGTTTCCGTGCACGGGATGGGTGGGACGGTAAGCTGCCGGTGGTCTGCCGACTTCCGTTTGAGACGTTCGGGGCTCGTCGCCAGCTGATCTTGAACCAACTCCAATTGGCGGTGGCGCCGCGCGCTACAGTGCTCCCACGCCGGCGCGCCGGACGAGTTCGTCCACCCCTATACGGACCCCGGGGAGCATGGTGCGGGTTGCGGGCCAAACTGCGTTGAACGGGGATCGCACTCGGCAGCGATCCGGCAGCACGACGACCAGTTCATTCCGCTCGACACTGGCCCGGACCAGTGACTGCGGCATTTGACACAAGCCGAAGCCGGCTACGGCCATTGCAATGACGACCTCACTGTCGTTGGCTTGATGCGTGGCCGGTGGGTCAAAAGACAGGATGCGATTTTTCTCATCGACAAAGCGCCAGAAACAGGTCGGTCGGGCCGGCCTCCCAGAATGCAGGCGTGACGGTGCAGGTCACTCGGACTCACCGGTATACCATACGCCTCTATGGGCGGAACTACATCGCCCCCCGTCGCAGAGCGCCTTCAGCAGGGCCTGCTTCTGAACACACCGAACAAGGATACGTTCTACGGTGAAGGTCCTGAGGGCTACACGGACTATCCAAGGCTCTCGCCGTTACGTTTCGCTTCACTGGTGTAGTCGTCGGGTAAATCGGCGTGGGCTTCGTCAGCGTAGGTATTTCCACGACTTTCGGTGAAAGCGGGGCCAATTGGTGTGCGTGCGTACTTTTCCGATCTCCACACGCTCAGTGAAAATGGTCTTGAAGGAGATGATCAATACGTGGTGCAGCTCTGGCCCGGATCTGAACCCGGGGGCGTGCGTGTGTTGAAGGCATTGCTCGGCGAATAAAGGGCAGCTTTCCAGCCAGCCGACTGGAAAGCGGCCTTTCCGTTTTGCACCCCTACCGGTCGGCAAACATCGTCGTCATATCAAGCTGAGATGCCCGGCCGATGCATGAACACCGCTGCAAAGACTTCCTGCTCGACGCGGCAGAGATAGGTGCCCGGGGGCGCACTGCAGACGGAGAGAGTGGGACAGCTCGGGGCGCAGGCATTGGTCGTTAGGTTGGCGGCAGCAATGGGTGACAGGTCGCCTAGCTAGACCATCTTGTAAATCAATTGGAACGGGAATGCTCATTCGGCGTCGGGGCCTCGGGGAATACCTCGGGCCCTTCGCTTTTCTTACGGAGAGATTTTCAGCCCGTAGCCGCGTACCTTCCTGACGAGCTCTTGCGGAACTTTGGCTCAGCCAGCTCGTAGGCTCAATTGAAGAGGGCTCCGTCTCGGTCTTGGCGTCAAAGGAACCGTGGCCGTTCCGACTATACTCTGTTGACCGATCAATGCGGAAGATCGACTTGGTAGGCCGCGGCGAGATCGTCGAGGACGAGGTGAGCGGCGAGCATTCCACCGGCTATATTCCACACAGCATCGTCAACCCGATACGTTTGCCCTGACTTAACTGCTGAAAGGTTGAGCCACAGCGGATCGTTGGTCCAATCCGCTTCTACAGCGCGGCCTTCGCCGTCACCGCTTTCTGCGCGTGAAGTAGAAAATTGCATCGCCGTCCATCTCCGGGATACGCTCTTTGGTGATTTCGGGGCTGTCTGTGAGCGCAGCCTGCACGGCAGGCCTAGCGAAGCCGATGCGACGCAGGATATCACCGGCAAAGGTTGCAGGCGCGCGCAGGCTGGTTCGCCCGCCAGCACGAAAGCGGACCAGTGAAATTTCGTCGCTAACCCTGTCTCCGAGACCGCGCCGCAGGGTAGCAATGCGCTCTTCAAAAGCTGCTACACGTGCCCGGCCTTTGTCTTCCAGTCCAAGCGCCTTCGCATAAAGCTGGTAGTTCTGCAGCCATTGGTCATCGAAGACGCTCGACATCACCGTCGGTGCCATGGCCGAAAGCTGTTCGTAGATAGCCTCGTGGCGTGCCTTGATGCCGATGATGAGATCGGGCTGAAGCGCGGCGATGACCTCCAAATTCGGTGCATCCTCGCTGCCGACTTCATCGACACCCGCCATGGCGACGGCAATGTGAGGATACTGTGGCTCGCCGACCGTTGAGCGGACAGCTGCAATGGGGACGATTCCCAAATCGAGCAGGGCCTCCGTACCTTCATTGGTCAGGATCACAATGCGTTTGGGCACATCCGGCACGGTCGTGATGCCCATGGCGTGTTGAACATCGCGTGCCCGGCTCGGGAGCACCGTGAGAAAGGCGAGCCCGATAGCGATTGCTGCCGGAAAGATGAAGCTAGGACTGCGCATGAAACCTCGCAACGTGAATAGTGATATCGCTTGAGAGGTCAGCTAAATAATATGAATGTAGTAGTCAAAATACAGGATTAGGGCGATTGGCGTCCACTGGAGCGGCGTCGGACGATGCGGGCGCGTAGAGTTTGCAGGCGCTCCAGCCCATCGAGCGCACGGTCCCGCTCCAAGGCCGCCAGCCCCATGACCACGCCTTCGATACAGGTCAGCGTTGCTCCATGTAGTGGAGCGCCCTCTGGACCGTCTCGCCGAATTTCAAGGATAACCTGAGCGGCGCTGGCCAGCGGCTTGCCGGCCGATTCAGTCACCATAACGATCGGCAGCTTTCGGTCCGCCGCCTCAGTAATTAGCACCTCCGCCTCAGCGTAGGCACGTCCGAAGAATAGCATTAACACAGCATCCCCGCGATCCAGCGTCAGCATCTGTTCGGCCAAATCAAATCCTGTGGAATCGAGCAATAGTACGGCCTTGCCATGCCTCGCCAGCATGCGGGAGGCGTAGGCCACGATGAGCGAAGACGACCCGGTGCCAAAGACGACGACCCGGTCGGCGCGGTGCAGATGCTCGACGGCGTCCGAGATTGCCATGCGGACCTTACCGGCGCTGAGGTTGGCGATTAGCCGTGCTTCGTGGCTGAGAACTAAATCTATCGCCCCTTCCATATCCTGCTCTACCGAAGCTAGCGCGCTGCAGATTGCGAGCATGGCTGGGACTGGCCCCTATCGCATTGGCGACAGTTTTCTTCAGCTCGGATAGACCAGAAAAGCCAAGGGCTCTTGCCGCTCGCACCACAGTTGCATCGGATGTGCCGATCATGGCCGCCATTTGCAGCGCGCTGCAGCCTAAAACATCCCGGCGATTTTGATCGAAGAACTCCGCGGCTCGGCGAAGCTTGGGCGACAGGCTCTCTGCCCGAGAGCGCAGCCTAACCGACAGGCGGTCTGGCAGAACCTCATTGTCCATCTGGAATGGTCTTCCCAATGAAATTGGAATGTAGTGCGAACAGGCTACTACAATATAAGATGCTGCAAACCGACATTTTATGAAAGAGAAGGTCGGCCCTGCACGAGGACTGACCCAAAACGAGGGGTTCCATCGCTCATGCGCTGCAAGGCAAACGCGCGAACGGTCAGCTTATTTGTCCTCCACCATGCCGTCAGTTACCTCGCGGCCGGTGTGTGGCGGAGTAATTAGTGTGCTTAAATCGAACCCCTGACGACGCGCCTCGGCCAGATACGCGTCGAGCGTTTCTTTTGGATGCTCGGCCGCCGCGCCAGAACCCAAAGGTACTTCTGGTTGGGCGAACCCACCAGAGCAACTTCATATTCGGGGTCAATCTTCAGCACCCAATAGTCGCCACTGGTGAAGGGGATCCAACGGACGGCCCGGGGTACGAAAGTCACCTTCAAGCGTGCGTTGGTGTCGTCCACCGGAGATGCCTCACCGATCGTCCGAGCGGCCTTGTCCTTTTCGTCAAAGCAACGGTTATCCACCCGCACCTTGCCGTTCTCGGCCAGCGTACCGAGAGCGAGAGCCCCAGCGACTAGAAATTGTTGCATACCTGCACTTGCGGTGAGGTTTCAATTCAGTTCCCACGAGGTGCAAGTTTACTCGGACCAGTGATGTCGCATGGTCTACGCAGCCATCTCTACATGCGTTGCAAACAGCCCAAAACGCTAAAACTGTCCGGACAGCCCAAACTTGGCTCCCGTGGGAGCATCAAGCCGACTTCTTACACGGCAACGCAGTCGCTGCCATCGCCAGCGAGCCGACAAATGCGAGCATCGCTAGCCCCTGCGGCGTGATCTGGGCAGCCTGAAAGTAGACTGCGAGGATTGGCCAGCCCGCTGCCATACTGGTTAATGCACCGATCGCGAGGGCGACAAGGACATGAAGCCATCCCATGAAGCGGGGCGCAATAAAATGCCAGAGGATGGCTGACAGAATAGCTGGGAGAAGCCCGGCGACCCAACCAAAGGAGATTACCAGAGCGAAACCCACGCCGATGACGTAGCCAAGATCATCGGCAGGTGGCGGGGAACCGTCGATAAAGCTGGCCAGGACAACATAGGCAAGAACCACCAGAGCACCGACTAGCGGACCAAAGACGATAATGACAAAGCTCCGGAAGAACCGGTGCCGTCCGCGGGTACCGTGATTCATGTTTATGTTCACCATTCGAATTTATGTTCACCATTCGAAGCACTGCCTAAGTCGGTTACATATTGCACCACAACAACATCGCCGACTGGCGGTATAGGCCCCGGCCAGCCCCCGCCTGCCTCGACACGGAGACCGGTAATTTCTCTGGGGTCGATACGGGTTGTTAGGCTCGCGTAGTCCATCAGCGTCGCTTTGTTCGGAGAGAGAGCGATGGCGGTGGAATGGACGATCACGATCGAGGGCATGGGACACCGAAAATCCCGCCGCTGGCAAGAACATACATGCCTTGGACGCGACACAATGTCCAATAATAGATTCAGTCAGACGGGGGCGGAAGCCTCGCTGCGGTCAAGATACAAACTGGTGATCTCATCGATGCAGAAAACAGCGTTCGGTTTCAAAGGCTGGGTTCCGGTAGCGGCAGTCTTGCTCTTATGCGGATCGTCCTACGCGGCGGAATGGATGCCGCTGAGCCCGCAATCCTCCCCCGAAAGCGAACGCGCTACCCGCTTTTGCAGTGCGGAAAATACCCGGTGCGCTTCGGTGGAAACCAGCGCAAAAGGCGGCCCCTCTATGACGGTCGAGCGCAGCAGTTGGACGCGGCCGGAGACCATCCTTGTTGACACCGACCACTATGAAATCAACGATGTCGAGCTCTGGCCGCAGATTTACGAAGTTGGCCCCGACCAGATTCTGATCGGGGTCATGGTGACTCAGACGGCCTCCTATTCGGGGGTGGCGGCAGCGCAGACTGGCTGTCGCTTTATAGTTTTGTGGCACTCGATGAGCTTGAAGCCAAGGAAGTCCTTCACGTCCCTATGTCGAGCGGCATAGAGATCAGGGCCTGCTTTGACGAGGAGGACGTTCAAAAGAGAATATCGGCCTGTCACGACCAATATGACTTCACCGGCAGCCCGGAGCTTGCCAAGGGCGCCCCCGGCGACATGCCGGACCTGCTCTATGCGACCGTAGCCACATCCTTCCCGGGCCGGGTTTCTCGCAGCGCGGACTCGACAACCGCACCCGCTTTGACGGAAGCCGACCCGGTCAAGGTTGAAAACGAGACCTGCACTTATCAGCGGACTTATCGGTTCTGACACGGCAAGCGGTGTCTATGTGCCTGACACGCCGGAGCCGGAATGCTCCGAATTTACCGTGCCGTAGGAACGCCCAAAGGCGACTAGCGGCCGGGGCGGATCCACGCCAGAGTCGAAGTCGAACAGGTGGCTCCCCGTACGGGCAGGTTCCCTGAAAGGGCGACCTCAGCCGGTGATTGAGAATGCGGCGCTTATGCCCGTCAGAGTGCCGTCTGGTCAGGATGACGCGAGTTTTGTCATCGGATTGCCACTTTTCTTGATGTCGTCAAGGTCACGAGACAGGTTGAGCTTGGTCTGAGCTGACCCAACGTCCTACCTCGCCGGCGCCAGCTGATCCCATTCATTCAGAATGCCGCCCTCGGTTCTAACGCCCGTGTTTGTGGTCTCGTCCTGATCAAGACGCGCAAACACAAGCTGTGGCTTCCATTTTCTGCCCATCCAACAAACCAGCCCCAGCCTCTTGCACGATCTAACGTGCTATCTGCCGAGCGCGCGGAAAGCCGTGCCGGTCTCGCCAAAAATTGTCCATCCAGCATCGGTATCCACTTCAGCATGAGTGCCCGGGTCATGTCGGATGCGTAAGCACGCGCCAACCCCGCCTGACTAGAGCATCGGCTCGCCGCCGGTGACAGGAATGACGGCCCCCGTCATGTAACTGCCTTGCTCGGATGCCAGCAAAACGTAGGCGCCGGCCAGTTCAGCCGGCTGACCGACGCGGCCAAGCGGCGTGTCCTGACCGAAAGTGCTGACCTTTTCGGAGTCCATGGTCGACGGAATCAAAGGCGTCCAGATTGGCCCGAGGGCCACTGCATTGACCCGGATACCCTTACTGGCCAGCATGGCTGCCAAACCGGCGGTGAAGTTGGAGATGGCACCCTTGGTCGTCGCATAGGCCAACAGTTCCGGCGACGGTGACTTCGATTGGATCGAGGTCGTATTGATGATCGAACTGCTCGGCTTCATATGCATGCGGCGGCCCGCGAGAGGAAAAACGGAGCGTAGATATTGGTCCGCATCGTGGTGTCCCACTCCGCGGTCGAGATTTCGGTCAGCTCGGCATAAGTCCGCTGGAAAGCGGCATTGTTGACCAGGATGTCGATGCCGCCCAGCTCTTCGACGGTCTGCTGCACCAAGGCCTTGCAGTGGTCCTCGCTCGTAATGTCGCCGGCGGCTACTACGCACTTTCGTCCGGCCTGTTCGATGAGCGCGGCAGTGGAGCGCGCGTCTTCATGCTCGTTGAGGTAGGACAGGACGATATCCGCCCCCTCGCGAGCAAATGCGATCGCCACGGCCCGGCCAATACCACTGTCAGCCCCGGTGATGAGCGCGACTTTGCTAGTCAGCTTTCCACTGCCGACATAGCTCTCCTCGCCATGATCGGGCACGGGTTCCATCTTGTCGGTGACGCCCGGCGGTGACTGGGGCTGTTCCGGGAATTCGCCCTGCTCGTTGTTGCTGTCTGCCATGGTTCTCTCCTGTAAAGCGTTTGAGAAGGCAACTCGACCAGCCTCTCAGCGGTTCCGACATGCTTGGTGCGGCATCCGAAATCTCCCACACTATTTCGTCAGGAGGGGGCCGCTCGCTTCATCCCAAGGCGCGGCGTCTTCGATCATTTCTGATCAACAGCTTAGCCGCCACCGTTGCCCCATCCCTTGGCAGGCTGCTTGACACTGCCGTAGCTCGTTCCGCCATCGCTGGCGCAAGGGTCTTTTTAGCGATGCTGAAAGTGACTCGAAGGTCGGCTTTGGCCCGTCATGGGCAACACCGACGCCCAGTGCGGCTACGCAGGCCGCCCAATAGGGTTGATCGACGATTTGGGGAACGATGACTTGTGGCGCTCCTGCCATGGTGGCCGTGGTGGTCGTCCCGGCTCCGCCATGGTGGATGATGACCGATACCCGTTTGAACAGAGCCTGCTGGTTGATCTCGCCAATGAGAAAGCAGTCATCCTGATCATCTATCAGCGCCAAGCCGGCCCATCCGCGTGCCAGCACCGCGCGCTGGCCATTGGCCCGAATGGCGCGGATCGATGCTGCAGCGGTTTCTTCCGCATGTTGAACAGCGATGCTGCCAAATCCGAGATAGACCGGGGAGTGCCGGCATCGAGAAAAGTCTCGAGATCATCCGGCAGAGATCGCTCATCCTTGAGGATCCAGGCGCCCGTCTGGACCGGGTCGTGGAGGTCGGTGGGCTCCCATGGCCACAGGATCGGATCCGACGCCAGCAGGGGCGTCCGGGTAAAGACATGGTCGCGAATGTTGTCTACCGGCGGCAGGCCAATTTCGGTCCGCTGCCGGTTGATGACGTGCCCGAACAGCGCATTCATGGCGCCAGTGTTGTGGCCCCACAATGCACGTGGATCGGTCATCTCCGACGGCGCTGCGTGGCCCGGATAGGGAAACGGCCGGTGATGGTGTGACGGCAGAAAGAGTGGACAAAAGGCCACGTGCTCATAAAGCAAACCACGCTTCTCGGCGACGCATTGTGCGGCTCCGACCGACGGCATGAGGCCGGTGGCTACAATCGCGTCGCAGCCCTCCGCTGCGGCATTGATGACCTCATGCTGAGCGCCGATCATTTTTGCCCTGCAGCCGGGAATGTCCATGGGCGATCGCCGGGCCATGGCGATCCAGTCGCGTACCGGCATGAAGGCCGGTGCCAGTTCGACGTCGGCACGCGTAAGCAGCGCAACGAACTCCTCATCGGCCGGCGCCGACACCACCGCCTCGACGCCGAGCGCCTTCAGAGCCACCGCAAGCCCCACCAGCGGCTCCACATCCCCGCGCGATCCGTAAGTCGACAACAGTACACGCATCTGCGCACCCCTTCTGATTGGTCGAGGCAGGCTTTCTACGTCAGAGCGGGGCCTTGAAGCAAGCCCCTTTGGCGCTACATATCAGAATGGGAATAGGCGCTATCGGAGTGCTCGCGTTGGCCCATTTGTGGCTTGACCCGGCCCCTATGTGTCTGCAAGCTCAGAGCATGCCGGACCCGACCATCCAAATTCGCCGAGGTGTCCCAAGCGATCACCGGGCCCTCAATGCGGTGATGCGCAGGGCGTCCCTTGCCGTCGAGTCTGGCGAAGTGCTTCGCCTTCTCCTCGCAGAGCCCCAGCATCTGGAGATCGACATAGGCTTTCTCGAACGTGGCGAGGTTGTCGTCGCCACGGTGGAGGGTGAACCGGCCGGGTTCGCGAGTTACCTTGTCGGCGGCAGTGATGAGGCAGAACTTGACGGGATGTTTGTTCAGCCAGAGTTCTGGCGCAGAGGTCTCGGAAAGCTCATGTTCCGAGCTGTTGAACGTGAGCTCTCCGGCCGGCAGGCGACGGCCATCCGGGTGGTCGCGGGTATGAGCGCTGTCGATTTCTACAAGGCCGTCGGCTTCGAGATCATCGGCGAGGAGAAAACGCCTTTGGGCCCGGTGATGCCGGTCATGAGGAAGGCCCTTCGGTAGCCGGAATGCTGCCGGGGCCCTCAGTCTGCTGGATAAATACAGCCCTGCAGCGCAGGAGCAATGGAGATGGACGGGCGCGGCGGTGACCCGCAGCGCCCGTGCTCTTAGTCGAGAAGCTTTAGGTTCGTCGCCGATTCCTTGCCGTCACGACCGGTCTCCAGCTCGTATTCGACCTTGTCGTTCTCATAAAGGCTTTCCAATCCGGAGCGCTGCACCGCCGAAATATGTACGAATGCGTCCTTGCCGCCCCCTTCCGGGGAGATAAAGCCGAAGCCTTTGGTGGTGTTGAAAAACTTAACGACGCCTTTGGTGGCCATGATCAATCCTTGGTAGTTCTAGCACCGTGCCTGCCGCGACATAGCCCATCGAACTCAGTTTGGTGTTCGGCAGGTCAGCAGCAATCACACGGGGCGACACGATACTGGAATCGATAGCAGGCTCAAGTCCTGAGGCTCTGCACAGCACGGTCGTAAGAACGGCAGAACCTGCGATCGCCGCAGGGCCTTGCGCACCACAACGTCTCCAGATGCGTCAACGGCATGAACTTGAAAAATACGCTTGGCCAGATCAAGGCCCACGGTGGTAATCTGCATGGCGGATGGCTCCTTTGCTCGGGTTGCCTGATAGCAAACCCACTTTGGCACTCAGATGCCGGGAGCGGGAGCCATCCACCTCATCTGCTTTGTGCTACCTTGGGTCAGAAGCGGACCTTCCCCTCTCCACCCCATTCAAGACTGTTTCGACCCCTTGCGGTAGTCGTTGACTGATCGAAGGGTCCGTGCTGAGCTTACGCATCCCGACGGTTCCCGCCCCCACTCTTCGTTCTCGTCTTCCGAATCGCTTAGGGTTCCCGTCCCAACGGCGAGAGGAAACGACCATGAAGTTTGACTTCGCCCTGATTTCCCCGCCGCTGAGGACGATCCTCTCGAATTACCTCAAGACCGCTCGGCTGGTGCTCTTTGCCGTGCTGGTCATTACCCTTTTGGGCACGCTCGCGTCGATTGGCGCGCCCTTCCTCTTTTCCCGCCTCATCGACCAGCTCGCCCCCGCATCGCGCGCCACCGACCTCATCTGGGCCTTCATGGTCTATGCGGCCCTCATGGGCGCCGCCTACGCGCTCCAGCGTATGTCGAGCTTTCTCACCTTCATGACGTCGGAAAGTCTCAACTTCGTCACCTCCACCTCGTTCTTTGCCCGGCTGGTGGAAAAGACCTCTTCCTTTTTCCTTGATCACAACCCGACCGAAATCGAGCGCGCAGCAGAAGGGCTCCAGCGCCCTCAATATCGTCGTGCAGTTTGCGCTCGCCGCCGTCCTGCCCAGCATCGCACAGCTGACCCTCGCCCCGGGCCTGCTCAGTACCGTGGTCGACATCGATATTGCGCTCATTGTTTTCGGCTATGGTGTCGTCTATGTGGCGCTCGTCAGCCGCGCTGCTTCGGTGACCCGCCCCCACCTCGACGAAGCCATCGAGCAATCCCGAGCCAGCTCTCGTTTCGTCGGCAACGCCATTTCTTCGATGGACACCTTGCGCCAGTTCCAGTCAGACCGCTGGATGATCGGCCAGTTCACCAATCGAGAGCGTACGGTTCTCGAAGCCTTCGGCCGCTACGCGATGACCCAGTGCGCTATGCCTTCGTCTTCGGCCTTGCGCTCGCCGCGCAGTTCGCGATCACCCTTTGGCTGCTCGTTCCGCGCGTCGTTTCCGGCGAATTGACGGTAGGCGATCTCGTCTTGTTCAACACTCTCCTTCTCCAACTCAACATCCCCTTCCAGATGATGGGCCAAGCCATCCAGCAATTTGCTCAATCCTACTCCAACTTCCTGCCCTTTGCCCGCATGTGGCAGGCCGAAGCCCATGACGATCCTGAAACCATCCGCCCCTTCGTCGTAAACGAAGGCGTCATCACGTTCGACAACGTCTCCTACCTCTACCCCAATGGCCGTGGCGTTTCCGATGCCAACTTCACTGCCCGCCGGGGCACCATCACTTACATCACAGGCGATACCGGCGCCGGCAAATCCACCCTGTTCAAGCTACTATTAAAGGCCATGCCCGTTACCACCGGCAGCATAACAGTTGATGGCACCGATCTCAGTGCAGTCGCCCGGACCGACTGGTTCGCCCATGTCGCCTCGGTTCCGCAGGACATCGTGCTTTTGAACGATACGCTGGCGACCAACATCGTGCTGGGCCGCCCTTTCGACCGGGCTCGCCTCCGTCGCGCTGCAGATCGCGCCGCGATCCTCACCTTCATCGACGGCCTCGAGGCGGGCTTTGAAGCGGTTGTGGGAGAGCGTGGCCTCAAACTCTCTGGCGGCGAACGTCAGCGCATCGCCATTGCCCGTGCCCTCTACGCCGATCCGGCCATCGTGCTTCTAGATGAAGCCAGCTCGGCCCTTGATGCTGAAACCGAAAAGAGATCATGGACCAGTTGCGCCTTCTCCGGGACGAGGTCACCATCATCGCCATCACCCACCGGCTCAGCGTTATTGCCCCCGACGACAACGTGGTCAAAATCGGCCCTCAAGCCTGAGCACGGCTTGGGCGCATGGGATCACACACCGCCGCCGCCGTCCCGGGCCTCCACAGAGACCGACAGTCATTATTTAGCCGATCCAGTTGATGCGCAGCCGATGGGCGCAATGTGCGGTCTGGAACGCTGGCAGTCGCAATGTGGATCGGCTGCTTGCGATCTGCTTTCAGAACTAGGTGCGATTCCCAAAGTTGCCATTCCGCCTTCCGGGGAAATCCGATGGAGTAAAGTCGAAACGAGCGACGCATTCATAGTCCGGGGGTTCCACCTACGAGACGCTTTGTCCAAATTCTTAGTCTGCCGTCCATCAACGCAACCACCTAATTTGTTCATGTCCTCAGGAGAAACGACATGAGCAACAACCAAATGACCGACGCTGCACTGCCAGCAGATGACCTCAGCCGTACCGCCACCGTCGTCCATGCCGATGACACCGGCCTTACGCACCTCGGCATCGGCGCGGGAACCTACACAATCCTGATCTCCGGGGAGCAGACCGGCGGTCGCTATACGATGATCGATATGCTCGTACCCGCCGGCGGCCTGCCGCCGCACCGGCATGATTTCGAGGAGATCTTTCACATCCTTGAAGGCGAGCTGGAAATCGCTTTCCACGACGAGGTCCATCACGTCGGACCGGGCCAGACCGTCAATATCCCAGCCAATGCCCCGCATGGCTTCCGCGTGGTGTCCGCCACGCCGGCCCGCTTCCTCTGCATCTGCCTGCCGGCGGGTCAGGAGGAATTCTTCAAGCTCGTCGGTGAAGTGCTGCCCACTCGCACCACGCCGCCGACGCCACCCACGCCCGAAGTGGTGGCCGAGCGCCGCAGCATTATGATGGCCAATGCCGCCCGCTTCCACAGCGAGTTTCTGCCCCCGCGTGGTTAGAGCAGGTCGCGCAGCCAGAAATACCCAAGCGGTCGATGCCTCGTACAACGGCCGCTTTGCCATGACTGCAACGCGCCCGGTCTCGCTCACCATGCAACATAAGCCGCCAATTCGTCCGGCGTGCCTCTCGGGAAGGCCAGCCGCAAATGCTCAAGGAAGGCTGACACGCGGGCGCTCAGCAGGCGGCGTGACGGATAGAGCGCCCAAAGGCTGATATCGGGGGCGTCGATGTCGCCCCAATGCACCAACCGGCCTGCAGCCAGATCATGGCTGACCAGCGATATCGGCAGTTGCCCGGCGCCGACCCCCGCCCGGACCGCATCGCGCACCATGGGCAGCGACGAGAGGCGGAGAATCGGCTCCACCGCCATGCTAGTCGGGCCAGTGGCCGATCGCAGGCTCCATTCCGTTACCCGATTGCCGGACGCCCGGACCACCACTGGCACCGGCGTGCCGTTCAAAGGTCGCGCCGGGCTCGGGCCGGCAACAGCCACCAGCCGATCGCGCAGGAAGGCGCGCCCGACAAGGCTCTCATCGGGGCTTGGGTTGACGCGGATCACCGTGTCATAGGCCTCCTCGATCATGTCGACGCTGCGATCCTCGCTCGTCACCTCCAGCTGGATTTGCGGATATTTCATCGCAAATTCGGCGGCGAGCTTGCCCATCGCCGTCTGCGAGAACAGCAGCGGCGCGCTGATCCGCAGCCGGCCGCGCGGATTTTCCCCGCCCGAGGCAATGGCCGCCGCCGCCTCGTCGAGCTCCGTCAGCAGGGTGCCGGTTCGCTCGAACAGTGCGCGCCCTTCTTCGGTCAGCTTTAGCGCCCTACCGCCCCGTTCGAATAGCCGCAGCTGCAGGCTGGCTTCCAGCTCGCTTACCCGGCGGGACAGGGTCGCCTTGGGTCGCCCGGCCGCTCGTGCCGCTTTGCCGAAGCCGCCATGGCGGGCAACCGAGTTGAAGTCGGCGAGGGCGAGCAGATCCATGTGTTCCACCTGTGAGACATTGAGTCCAGATATAGCGTCTATTGGACTTCGTGTGGATCATTAAATTGAGGACATCTTCTCATCAACCGGAGTGATCCCCATGACTATCCTCGTAACAGGTGCCAATGGTACTGTCGGCCGCCAGGTCGTCGAGCAACTTGTCCAGCGTGGCGCCGATGTGCGTGCCCCGGTCCGCGATCCTGCCAGCGCTGCCTTTCCAGACGGCGTTGCCGTCGTTCAGGGCGACCTGCTCGACATCGACTCCCTGCGCAGCGCTTTCGCTGGCGTCTCGACACTGTTCCTGCTCAATGCCGTGGCCCCCGACGAATTCACCCAAGCGCTGATTGCGCTCAATGCGGCCCGCACCGCTGGGGTCAACAAGCTAGTCTACCTGTCGGTGATCCACAGCGATCTCTATGTGAATGTGCCCCATTTCGCCGGCAAGTTCGGTGTCGAGCGCATGATCGAGCAGATGGGCTTTGCGGCCACCATTCTGCGCCCGGCCTATTTCATCAACAACGATCTGACGATCAAGGACGTGGTGTTCAGCCATAGCGTCTATCCGATGCCGATCGGCAGCAAGGGGCTCGCCATGATCGATGCGCGTGATATCGGCGAAGTCGCCGCAATCGAACTCGTCCGCCGCGAGGATAGCGATTTGTCCCTGCCCATCGACCGGATCAACTCGGTCGGCCCTGAAACCCTGACCGGGGCCAATGTCGCGGCCATCTGGGCCGACGTGCTGGCACGTCCGATTGTCTATGGCGGCGACGACACCGCCGGCTTCGAGCAGAACCTGCGCAGCTTCATGCCCACTCGG
The DNA here is from genome assembly GCA_025452255.1 of Devosia sp. A8/3-2. Lineage (GTDB taxonomy): Bacteria > Pseudomonadota > Alphaproteobacteria > Rhizobiales > Devosiaceae > Devosia. The sequence goes on along the minus strand of CP104975.1, from coordinate 398,161 downwards.
ATGGCCTATGACATGCGCCTGATGAGCGAGCGTTTCCTGACCGACGGCATGTTGCCGGAGGCTGGCGACGTCGACCGCCTGACCAGCCTGCTCGGCCGCCCGCTCCGCTCCTACCGCGACTTCGCCACCGAGACCGCCGCTGCGGCGTGACGGTCGCCAGTTCTTACCGATAAACCCAGCGCAATCACGGGATTGCCGCAAGGGCCGCGTCCCGCTTCTGGAGAACAATCATGAGCACCTCTGCAATCGAAATCCAAAACCGCCCGATGAAAATCCCGGTACTTGGCGCCTCTGGCGGCACCGGCAAGCTGGTCGTCAACAAAGCAATCGCTCAGGGATACGCGGTCACCGCCCCGGTGCGGTCTGCTGAGAAAGGCCGCGAACTGAACGGCGCAACCCCGGCGATCGGCGATGCCCGCGACGAGGTCGCCCTGCGTCAGGCGCTTAAGGGACAGGACGCGGTGATCAGTTCCTTGGGCACGCCGGCGAGCCCTGCCAAAGAAGTCACTCTGCTGTCCACGGCCACCCGGGCTCTGGTCAGCGCCATGAAGGCCGAGCAGGTTTCCCGGTTGGTGGCGATCACCGGCATTGGCGCCGGGGACAGCCTCGGACATGGCGGCTTCCTCTTCGATCACCTGATCTATCCGCTGCTGCTGCGCAACGTTTATGCCGACAAGAACCGACAGGAATCGATCATCCGGGACAGCGGTCTGGATTGGGTGCTCGTGCGTCCTTCCATCCTCAACGACAAACCGGGACGTGGTTCGCCGCGGGCGTTAGAAGACCTTTCGAGCTTTCACGGCGGAACCATCGGACGCGACGATGTTGCCAGCTTCGTCATTGACCAGATCAAAAGTGACACTGGCTGCACCGTTCGCCGCTCGTTACGTGGTAATCGACGATCGATCACGACTGTGCCAATCGGCTACGACCGGGTTCGCCAATTGCTGGATGTCTGATTTCCGACCGCCTGACCCAGAAGCGGGCTTTCCGCGGTCCACCCCGAAGTCGTAGCGAGGCAAGGGCCGTTGCCCACTCTTAATAGCGAACTGAGGCAGGGGACCGCTTACGACCATATTTGTCGTTAATCTGCTAGATCACCCTCGCTCAGAGGATCGCCAGTATCCGCCGCAAAAGCCGCAGCATAACGATCGGTAACGCAGAAACGAAGGCGACTCTGAACATGGAAAAACTTCGACATATTGGGAGAATTAGCGAAACTGCGGATAGTCGTGGATCAATCTGTCTTCAACGGCTTTGGCCAACTCGTGAGGCTCAACGGATTTGATATTGCGCAAGACCTTCCAAGGCTCATCAATCAGAGCATGATCAGCGTCGAATTCAGGGAGTTTGTGCCTGCGCCGTAGAGCTTGGATGGCAAGAAGCTCTGCTGGAAAGACACGGTCGATTGTGGCGTCGAACTCGAACCCGGTCCTGTCCGTATTGTCCCTGCTTCATGAGATGTGGACCTCAGCTGCCGTTTGCATGACGGCTTGGAACCGTGCCTCGTCATCGGTATTCCATGCGTCGAGTACAGCTCGATATTGAGGGATAAGCATTGACGGGGGACGAAGTTCGTAGGGATTTTAAACTCCGCCGAGAAAATACTCAGAAGGTAGGCGTCAGAGGTCCCGTGCTTGATTCTGCGCATTCCAGGCGTCGTGTTGATGGCTCGGTCCTTCTCAGCCATTTCGATGAAAAGCTGGGCGCAAGTCCCAGCTTTATCCCACCACGAAAGCATACATGGACCAGCGGCCTTCATGCCGTCAGAGAACTCAGTCGGCCAATTGCCTAGGTCTTGGCGCATTTGGCTATACATGCCATCCCAGCGGAAGATCAAAGAACGCAAGTGGACAGCGTTTTGAACAAAGCGCGTGAGTTCTTGGATGTCGGAACGCAGAAAAGCGTCGCAGCTCGCCACGTCATAATAAAGCGCAAGGCTTCTAAGTTGCAGTCCTGCCTTTTGGTCCAACTTGCCGGGCATGCTCAAGAAATCCTGAACCGCAGATGTATAGCGCTCCGTATGGCCTTTCTGGTGGGCGTTCTCCAACCACTCGCGGCATTCCTCCGCCAGTCTCTTGAGTGAGGGGTGTGGGGTCAGTGTCACGGTGCCAGTCGGTCCCCAGGAGGCCAGCGCGCCCCCATTCATGCTGGGATCGGTACCTCAAGTAAGGCTGTCAGCATAGGCCCGGATGTCAATGACTTGGCTCATCGTGCTTGGTACTGCAAAGTTCGCTAGAGCATTAGGGTGACGATGCCGCCAGCTTGAAGGGCTTCAAATCGACTGGGGTTCAGCCGCAAGCTCGGCCCGTAGGAACACGATCTGCACCATCCGTCGAGACGATGCAAACGCCAAACTCAGCTCCGCGCAGGGATCTCAGGCATGGTCCCGGTCACCATGGCAACTTCGAGCCCCCAAGGTATCGCCAGTTCCATTAGCACAATATGCGGTATGTGACCTTGCTCCCGAAGGCATTGCCAAGTCGCCGTGCACTTTTCTCGGTCCTCGAGTGTCCGGCGCCTTCCACCCAAGCCGATTAAAATCTACGGTAGACGGAACGTAGTCATGGCAACGGGCTTCCTTTCCCACGGCTAGCAAGCTGGATGTCTAGCTTTTCGCCTGATTTGCCAGTTAGCGTAGACACTAAATAAGCGCTCAACCATTGCCTGCGAGGATCAGATCATGTCTCAAACTCGTGTTTGGTTATCCATCGCCTTTTGGGCCGCCGCTGCCACTCTTACGGCCGTTGCGGTCTGCCTTGCGCTGTATACTTTTTACCCGTCCATCCATGCAGGCGTCGTGGCGATCGGTGCCTTCCTCGCCGTGCGGTTGGTTTATGGTTTGCGCGCCTTAGCGTCGACGGGGCTGGGCGATGGCGTCTTACGCCCCCAGAGCGAATAGGCTGCGGGTCGTCAGTTCCCGACACTCCGAGTCTGGTCCGCCACCTCGTGGACCACCGCGAGTGAGAGGCGAAGATGACGATTATGGAAAGCGCTTTGAGGCTGGCAAGTATCTGTTGCTCCGCATCGGCATTGAGGTTGGCTGTCGCCTCGTCAAGGGTCAGCAACGCCGGACTACGATAGAGCGCGCCGGCCCACGCCCACGCTTTAGGTAACCAAGGCGCAGGGCGTTGATCGTCTAGCTGCGCTCGCAGCCCCCTACGAAGCTGTCCAAGGTCTCGACAATGCCGTCGATCCCGAAACGCTGAGACCGTCCGTCGTAAAGAATCTGGAGCGGCTGGGTGGCGCCGCGCGCCGTCGCAAGGACCTGCCGCAGACGACTTTCCTCCAGCGTGTCGACGACCACAATACGCTCGCCCTCCACAGCGTCGTAATAGCCATTGAGATCGTCGAAACTTGTTCCATTGACAACAATGCTCACCGCCGAGCTCGGGCGCTCCTTGTCACCCTCCTCGGCATCCACATCGGTAAACACCAGCATCTGGATATCGCCGGGATAATTATGGTCGCAAAAGAACTGCAACTCGACGCCGCCAGTTTTGTCGGTCTGAAAGGCCGTATAGCTCCGAGCCTTCTTGGTATCGCTACTATCCAGCTCCCGGGCAGCGACCGGCGACGTCGCCAACACGGCGGCATAAACCCACATGAGCCGATGCATCGACAGTCCCCCTTTGTGAGATGGGCAGCCTACTGAGCAAATCGGCGCCAATGAGGCATTACCGATTTTCAGCAGTGATGTAGGGTCTCGTTGCTCAATCCAAGGGTCCGAGCGCCCAAGAGCTCCATCGCTAGCCCGCGGCGGCTAACGACCCTGGTAGCAGCCCGCCCGGGATTCCGAGGCGGGCTTTTTAATGGATCGTCCTTCACCGGGTCCGCGTTGTCGAGCTAACCAGGAGGTCCACAATGAGCGCACCTGAAGAAATATTCACCGGTCGATGGCTACACCATGGCGATTGGCACGGGAAAGAGTTCAGCCACGAGTTGGCCGAATACCACCACGACGAAAGCCCCGGTGCCGAGGGCGCAACCTGCAATGCGCCACGCGCTGGTGGAGCGCAACGGTACCAAGGTCGCAGTTTGGATCCCAGCCGAGTGGACAGATGAGCAAGCCCGAGAGACGCTGGAGAGTAACGGGTAGGTGCATTGCCGAAATCATAAGCTGCCCGGCTGGATGGTCTACGCCAATGGCCCGCGACAAGACATGCCGCCCGCCGGATCGGTTTCGCTGAACTACGCGAGCGAGGAGTGGCCACGGCGAATGGACTACCCCAGAGATCGTCTATGCAGGCTTTTCTTTCGGCGTTCTGCCTACGCATCTCTTCCACTAAATGATCCCGTACGGTGGCTTCGTACAGGCAGTCTGTCGTTTGCACCCGTACAGTAGCTTTTGGTCACCCAGCATCTAGCTGGGCGGGGCCGAGCGGTCGCCTAGTTCAAACACCAGCCCATCGGGGAGTGGAACGACAAGACTGCTCTCGACCTCTTCCGCGAGGGCAGGACGCCGAGTGCTAGAGTTCCCGGAGGCGGTGCTCTGGGCTCCGCCAAGTCCGGAAACAGTCGCTGTCGCGAGCGGTAGCGACCACTCGAGCTTCTCGCTGTTGAAGATCTGCTACTTCCTTCTCCCGGCTCGCCTCTGAAGCAGCGTTGCGGTCGACGTGTTAAGACCCCATAACGACGCAGTGGGGGGCTAGAACTGAGGAATGTGTTGGCGGATAGCGGCCTCGATGATCGGCTTGTCCCGTCCGCACTGAAAAGATGGTGCCGAATTCGATAGTGTACGCGCCCGCAGATTGGCTGAAGCACCTTCGTTGGCAGAGACATAGCCAACGACGCAGGCTCCGCCGCCGTCAGGCTGACCCACTTTGGACACCACTAGGATCTGCGTCTTCCAGTCGCCGTTTTGGTCGGCCGGTAGAAGCGCTGGATGGCGGCTACGGGTAAGGTCGTCCCCTTATTCCGCCCCATGCGCCATTCCACTGTTGAGTGCGCATAGTTAAAAGCGCCGAAGGTCGGCATCCCTGAGCGTTGCGCAAAGCCGTAGGTAACGGCCTCCCGACCGTCTGTACCGCTGATAAAATAGGAATAACCAGCAATGCCGGGACACACGATGTCGGACCAGTCTCCTTCCCCGGGCGCCGCTCGGTCCACAAGCTCACAATCTCGCTGAGGGTCGTTGCGAGTGTACTCGCTTGTGAGCTCGGCTGCTGACACTGGCAGGGCGATGATGGCAAAGATCGCGGCGGCTATGAGCTTCATGGGGAACCCCCGGAGACAATCACAGGTATTTCGAGCGGTGGACATGAACGTCACCTGAACAAAGGTGTAAAGACAGGTACTGGGTTGCCGTTCCGGGGGGATCGATCGTATTTCGATTGCGCAAGTTTACTCATCCTCGGTCAACCGAATTCGCATAATTACGCGGTCCGGAACGCTGGAGGTCGCAATACGGACCGGTGACGCGGGCAGGGGTACCGGAAATCTCGGGCTGTGAGGTGTCGCGAAATATCATTGCGCAGCTTCGGGACAAGGACATGATCTCTGTCGGCCTCGCAGCCCGACGGCAGGGGCGCCTTGGACTTCGATCTGGACACACTCCGCGACTTGCCGGATCTCGAAGCGTTACAGGATGCGGGACTTTTCAGTGGCGAGGAAGCACGAATGACACGCCGGAGGCTCATGGTCGTCATTTGTCGATGAGAGCGACACATCCTGACAACATGTCGAAGAAAACCGATTTTATCGACGGGTCGTAGTATGACCTGACGCCCCAGTTTCTGATTTCAGCACAGACGAGTACGAGCGGCGGCAATATCAATAATACCGCAGACTAGCAGCCGGTAAAAACAGCCGCAGCGGAGGGTAGGGCGGTACAGCCGTACCCGGTCAGCCCACTTCGCCGATGGCGGCGATGGACGCCGCGATATCGGCGATAGACCGAAACAGCACCAATGCATCGTCACGCGAGGGTATGAAACCCCTTCGGGTCCAAAAAGCAGCGGCCTCCGGATCGAGGGCATTGACCACGAGGGCACGACCGCCGATCAGGCGAGAGGCCTCGACGCAACGCGTCAGGGCGTGCTTGACGAGGCCGGTACCGATCCCACGTCCAGTCCACGCGGTGTCCGTCGCTAACTGCCCCAACAGTAGACACGGCACAGGGTCTGGCGGCTGCCCAGTTCGAATGGAGCGCGGCATAGTTGCCGCAACGATGGCGGTCGGTGCGAGACCGTAGAACCCGACGACACGCCCGGCCTCATGCACCACCATCACGGCGGTAAAGCCCTTGGTCTGATTGGAAAGTGCCCGGTTTTGTAGCCAGTGGTCGAGGGCCGGCTTGCCGCAGGAGAACGTGGAAACATCATGATGTGACGCAAGCGGCTCAGGCGAAGATAGGGTCACGGATCAGTCCCCGCCGCTCGTCTCCCATGGCGCTGGACGCCGCATGACCTCGACCATTTCTGGCACAGGCCGGCCCGGCTGGGCCAAGGCGTCCATGAAGGTCCTGAACCCCTCCGCGCTCATACGAATGGGCATAGCTTCCATGACGACATTCTCCGCTTCCCGCACCGCCGCGTCGCGTACGAAATCGGTTCTTGAGCGGCCCCGCAGGCTGGCGGCACGGTCGATCATGGCAATGTCTGCTGACGGCAGTCGCATCGAGAGGGGATGATCCTTGCGCCCGATGATATTGGGCATGGCAATACCTCCATTGTTCAGGACGACAACATAGCTGGTCGTATTGCAAAATACAATACGCCAGTGCCTGTGTAGTTTCATGCCATGCCCCCGTGGTCCCGAGCAAAGCTGTCGTAGGATTCGCAAAAAGGCGGTCTGGAACGACAGCTACCGACCCTTCTAAGTCGTTCCTTAGCGTGTGCGACATCCTTGGAAGCGGACATTGCAGACGCGTCCCGCATGAGTCACAGTACGTCGGGCAAACGTCTAATGGAGCATAGTATGAGTTCGGAATTGCCGCGCTGGGGCTGTATGCTGCGGTGGTTGTGAGCCCCTGGTCCGAACTTCGCCTTGATCGAAGGCTTTCCATTTCAGGTGCTCGCCCTGCGGCAGTTGGGGCGACATTTGGACTTGCAATTGCGGCAACGCTCTATGCGATCCTGACGATGACCGGGCTGGCTCTGATGTTGACCCGGATCGGATGGCTCACGAGCCTCATACAGATCGCCGGCGGGTGTTACCTCGTCTACCTTGGGGTGATGGCTTGGCTCGCCACCAAGCCCGCCACCACCGCCCAAGGTTTTGGCGTTGCACCTGCGGGCACCTTACGTGGCCTGCGGATGGGCCTGATCGTCAATCTATCGAACCCGAAAGGCGTCGCCTTCTTCATCGGCCTTTTGCTGTCGCCGTTCCACTCGATACGGCGCTATGGGCGAAGCTCGTGATCCTCGCCGGGGGATTTGCGTTGGAGATTTTGTGGTACGGGTTCGTGATCGTCCTTCTGTCCTCACGGCCGGCGCGAGTGGCCTACGAAAGGTTCGGTTTCTGGATTGAACGCACTATTGGGACGGTGCTCGCTGCTTTTGGCCTTCGCCTCATTTCTGAGAAGCTGTGAACGAAGCGGACACCTACGGTATGAAGATCAACGACGCGGTGAGAACCGACATTCAAACTCCGTGCTCTGCTGGTTGGCGACGGTCGATACGCACGGCGTTCCCAATGTGACGCCGAAGGAAATCTTCGCGAGCCACGGCGATGACCGCATCGTCATTGCGGACATCGCTGGTATCCCCGCATCACAGACGTGCAAGAACGGCGGACACGGATTCTGGAGCCTTGCCACACTGGTCGGCGGTGCCATGGCCGCGGCGCCGCGGACCTAGAAAACCTCGTACTGCTGCGGCCCGACGAAGACGCTTATGGTGTGACCGTGCACTTCCGGTCGCCGCCCGTTTCGTGCGGTTATGCGCCGTCTGGACGATCCCAAAACCGGAGGGCACGACTCGCCGTGATAAACCCCTCCATATCGCCGGGCTGGTTCAGGGCGATGAACCCATCGTCGAGGTCGTCGGGGAGTCCGATCTTTTTGAACAGTTTGGCTGCAGGTTCGGTGAAGCCGAGAAATTTGTAATGCGCATAGGCATCACTAACGAAGTCGTGGGCCGGCGGCAGCTTCATGAGGGAAAGGACCCCCTCGTCGGTGATCAGCAGCGCGACGGCATCGAACAGGACGGAGGGTCCGCCGTCGAGCTTGTGGTGAGCGGGTTGTAGCGTTCCGTCACTCAGTGTCACACCGCCGATTGTCGGCGCTATGATTTCGATGACGGCGCCCTCGGCGACGATAGCGTCCTGCAAAGCCTTGAGCATTTCTATATCGGCGCCTTCGGTGACCAGCACCCCAATCTTGCGCCCCTCGAGCGACGGCGGCGGGTTTTTCAGGATGCTGAGCATATCGGAGGCCGGCAGGTCCGTCCGCGGCGTCACCGCAGCAGATGCCGGCGTGGGCAAGGCAGTCAGACCCAAACCGTCGGCAACGGTTTGGGCGAGGTCAGCGTCGATATTAAGAAGATGGCCAACCATACGCTCCCGGATGGGCGGGAATTCGCACTTGCTGAGTTCGAATACCGGGGCGTCGGCGATGTGACGCTGCTCGATCAAAGTCTGGCTGATATAGAATTGCCGGGCTCGGCTATAATGATCGGCAAAGCTCTCCGGGCGCAGCCGGACCTTTGGGCCTTCGGCCTCTTCCGGGAAGGTGTGAAAACCCCGCTCGGCCGTTTCCCGCGGCCCGCCAATTTCCGGACCCCACGAATTGGGTTCGTAGTTAGCGCGGCCACGCGGATTCTGGAATGCCATGTGCCCATCCTGCTGGAAGTGATGGAAGGGGCATTTTGGCGCATTGATTGGCAACTGGACGAAATTGGGCGACCCAAGGCGCTTAAGCTGGGTATCGAGATAGGAAAAATTGCGCCCTTGCAGCAGCGGATCGTTGGAGAACTCGATGCCGGGCACGATGTTCTGCGTCATGAACGCCACCTGCTCGGTCTCAGCGAAGAAGTTCTCCGGCATGCGGTTGAGCACCAGCCGACCCACTGGCTCCGCCGGCAGAATTTCCTCGGGAATAATCTTGGTGGGATCGAGCACGTCAAAATCGAAGCTGTCAGCGAAATCTCGGTCGAACACCTGCAGGCAGAGTTCCCATTCGGGGAATGCGCCACTTTGGATGGCATTCCACAGATCGCGTCGGTGGAAATCGGGATCGGCCCCATTGATCTTCACGGCCTCGTTCCACAATACCGACTGAAGGCCGAGCTTAGGCTTCCAGTGAAATTTGACGAAGCTGGACTCGCCCTTGGCATTGACCAATCGGAAGGTGTGCACACCAAAGCCCTGCATGAACCGGAACGACCGCGGAATGGCTCGATCCGACATCACCCACATGATCATGTGCATGGATTCCGGGGTCAGCGAGATGAAATCCCAGAAATTGTCGTGGGCGCTTTGCGCCTGCGGGAACTCCTTATCCGGCTCTGGTTTGACCGAGTGGATCACGTCGGGAAACTTGATGGCGTCTCGGATGAAGAAGACCGGGATATTGTTGCCCACCAAATCCCAGTTACCCTCCCGGGTATAGAACTTAACGGCGAAGCCACGCACGTCCTGCGCCGAGTCAGAACGATCCCTTGCTGCCGGCCACGGTGGAGAACCGAACGAAGACAGGCGTCTGCTCTCCGGCCCGCTGGAAGATATCGGCGCGGGTGATCTTGGTCAGCGGCTTGTAGGTCTCAAAAAAGCCATGGGCGCCATAGCCGCGCGCATGCACGACCCGCTCCGGGATACGCTCGTGATCGAAATGAAAAATCTTCTCGCGAAAATGGGTATCCTCGATCAAGGCAGGGCCGCGTTCACCTTGGCGCAGCGTATTCTGGTCGTCCGCCACCGGCGTCCCCTGCTGGGTCGTAAGGATCTCGTAGCCCTGTTCAGCGGTTTGATGGGTCTCTCCGCCGGCCGCCCGATTGACGGTTTGATCCCCGTAAACTGCCGTTTCAAGTCCGTTGGTCTTGGAACGCTTGGCCATTGTTCTCTCCCCGGTTCGCTGCTGGGGACTCTAAGACCTTTCGAACAAAAACGTTCCGACGGCCGGTCGATATAAGGTCTCTGCCGGGATATCCGACCGAAACCGTAGCGGAACTTTTGCGCTTTTCCTCCCGTTGGCTGGCTACTAACCGACGATGGTCAAAACCGGTTCACGCATGGCCGGGTCGGAGGCTGGACCAATCTTTTCTATCCACCGTTGGCAGCCGAGCAATATTGTGGAGACCGTAGCGCTGGACCACGTGTCCGCCGGGCCGGCATATTGCCACCAGCGCAGGACTGCTGACGCATATTTCTTGGACATCTTTGTTCTCGTTACAATTCAAGTGTGTAGGGAGCGTCGACCATTAGTTCCACGGCGGAAAGTGACCGCAAAAGGTATGATCGGGCGATTCAACATTTTGGGGACAAGGTGTGAGTTGAACCCCCGGGCAGGCGCTTGCCAAGCCCTAGTCTGTCAACTCGTCGCGTAGCGCCACTATCCGCCCAAATTGCCGCGGCGCGGTCCTCTCAACTTGAAACCGCGCCAGCAGTCCTCCTCCGGGGCGTTCCTTTGTTCACCGAGCCGCAGGATCGCCGCCGCCCGGCCGCAAGCCCAGTGCAGCTCCGAATAGAGTTCGACGCCCCTGCGATCGGCAGGCTTCAGTAGTTAGCTTATGACGTTCAAACGAGGCAGACGACAAAACGGCTCTGCCTCCCGGCCAGTGAATTCCTGAAATTGAGCGCGGGTGGCGACCGCCACGCGGAACCCTGCGCTCGCAATGTCATTGCTGCCTGTAACCACACACAGCGAGGATGCCATGACCGACCGCCTGAAGATGCAGGACCCACGCAAGCAGTTTCCGCGCCCGCCCTTTCCCAAGCAGCCACAGCCGGCGCCCGGCTTGGCGCAAGAGATGGTTCCGAAACCCGATCATGGCGAAGAAAGCTACAGGGGGTCAGGGCGCTTAGCGGGTCGGAAGGCCCTCATTACCGGCGGCGACTCTGGCATCGGCCGTGCGGCCGCTATCGCCTATGCGCGTGAGGGCGCGGATGTCGCGATCGGCTATCTGCCCGAAGAGGAGGCTGATGCCAAGCAGGTCATCGCCCTAATCGAGGCGGAAGGCCGCAAAGCGCTCGGGCTGGCCGGAGACGTCAAGGACGAAAGCTGGTGCAAGCAGATGGTGCAGCGGACGGTCGAGGGCCTGCAAGGGATCGACATCCTAGTCGTCAATGCCGCCCGCCAGCAATTTCATGAGTCAGTGGCCGAAGTCAGTACCGATGATTTCGACCAGACCATCAAGACCAATCTTTATGCGCTGCATTGGATCGCCCGAGCGGCCGTGCCGCATTTGCCACTGGCGCAGCAATTATCACTACGGCGTCGATCCAAGCGTACGAGCCATCACCAATCTTGTTAGATTACGCTACCACCAAGGCCGGCATTGTCGCGTATACTAAGGCGCTGGCCAAGCAAGTGATCAAGAAGGGCATCCGCGCCAATGTCGTTGCTCCCGGTCCGTTCTGGACCGTGCTGCAGCCCAGCGGCGGCCAGCCTGATGAGAAGGTCGAGCAGTTCGGTAAGGACAGCGATTTCGGCAGGCCGAGCCAGCCGGTCGAGCTGGCTCCCGTCTATGTGCTGCTAGCCAGCCGGGAAGCCAGCTTCATCAATGGCGAAGTCTACGGCGTGACTGGCGGCAAGGGCATCGCCTAGCTTCGCCATGAGTTTGTCCGCCCGGCTCTACTTGGCCTTTTTCGCTTGCTCCCTCATGTTGGGGAGCTGGTATCCCCGCATTGCTGACGTTCAGTCGCAAGCGGGCATGGACGGATGGGCGCTTGGGCAGAGCCTGAGCGGCTATCCTGTGGGTATCCTGTTGATGTTCACCTTCGGCACGCGGTTTGCTGCCGGGCTGAGTTTTCAACGCAGTTTTCGGTTGGTAGTCCCCGCCCAGGGGCTGCCCTAGTTATCGCGACGCTTTCTACAGCGGTGCCTGTGCTCTTTGCGGCTTTGCTAATAGCCGGGGCCCTGCAGGGCATACTGGCCATCACCGGCAATGTCGAAGCGGACCGGATGGAGACGGCGCTCGGCCAAAAAATTCTGGTTCGTGCGCATGGATTTTATAGTCTTGGCACCGTCCTCGCGGGAACCGCCGGGATCGGCTTTCGAGCCTTGGGACTAGCGCCATGGCTTCACCTGACGATCATGCTGCCAGTGGCCACGGCAATGGCGATCATCGCTACCCAAAGGATGCAGACCGTCCCCGCCCGATGGGACGAAGCGATTGGCTCGGACGCCAGAGTGGTCCGTCCAACGCTCGCCATCGTGATGCTGTTTATCGCTGGTGGCGCCTCGCTCTATCTCGACAACGCTGCGTCCGACTGGTCCGTTATCCTGCTGAGGGACGGCTATGCCTTGAACGCAGTTGCTGCCACGGTGGCTGTAACCGTCTGGGCAGTGGGCCGAGCCTTCGGCAGGTTATCTTACCCGGTCATCGAGCGCCGCGTCGGCGAGACACGGCTAGCCTTGGGCATGGCGTGTATCGCTTTGGCAGGACTGGCTCTGGTGATCTTATCCGCTTACGCAGGACTTGCCATGTTTGGTTTGGTGCTTATGGGGTTCGGCACCAGCGCCCTGTTCCCAATGGCCATTTCCGCAGCGGCCCGGCTGACGGACCGACCCTCGGCGGTGAACGTGGCTTCGCTGTCGCAATTGGCTTTTCTGTCGGCGATCGCCACGCCGATCGTGCTCGGCGGACTGGTTGAACTATTCGGTATTCGGCTTGCGTTTGCCTCCGGCACCGTGGTGATGGCCGCCAGCTTGGCAGTTCTCCTGTTCCGCAAACCATTCGGCAGAGTGGCTGACGGTTCTGTCTACAGGTCGAAGTCGTGGCGAACCCGGCAGCGTTAGGAACGTTCGTCCATCATGACACTTGATCTCTTCGGCGCGTCGCCATTTCCAGAAGGCTTCGCCTACGAGGCGGATGTGCTCACCGCTGTCGAGGAGGATGTGTTGTTGAGCGATCTCAAAAACCTTCCCTTCCGAGAATTCGACTTCCATGGGTTTCTCGGCAAACGCCGCGTGGTGTCGTTTGGCTGGAAATATGACTTCGCGGCGGCGACGCTTCGACAGGTCGATGCCGTTCCGGAGTTTCTTGTTCCCATCCACGACCGTGCGGCCGCCGCTGTCGGCCGGAGCGCCGAGAATTTCCAGCAGGTCCTAGTAACCGAATATGGCCCGGGCGCCGGCATTGGTTGGCACAAGGACAAGGCGGTCTTTGGCGAGATAGTCGGCGTCTCGGTCGGCGCCGCCTGTACACTGCGGTTGCGGCGCCGGTTCGAAGACAAATGGCAAAGGGTTTCGACGGCGCTCATACCGCGTTCAGTCTATCTGTTCAGCGGGGCGGTGCGATCGGAGTGGGAACACAGCATCCCGCCGGTGTCGGAAACGCGCTACTCGCTGACATTCCGTAGCCTTGCACAGGGACACTGAACATGCGGATCGCCACTTACAACGTGAATGGCGTCAACGGCCGGTTGCCTGTGCTGCTGCGAAGGCTGGCTGAAACCGCCCCGATATCGTCTGCCTGCAGGAAATCAAAACCTCCGACGAGACGTTTCCCATCACCGCCTTGCAGGACGCTGGCTACGGCGCGATCTGGCACGGTCAAAATCCTATAACGGTGTTGCCATTCTGGCGCATGGCCAGCAGCTGGGCCAACGACTATGCCGAGCAAGGCGGCTTAATGGGTAAGGACCTGATGGACTGTCTGGAAGCGGTGTTGGACAACTCCGAGATTTTGGGGCTGACAGTTGCATCGTATGACCTCTCAACAGAGAGGGCCCGAGCGGATTGGCGAAATCGCCATTGAGGCGACCAAACGGGTGTCTGCTTCAACGCGTGGCGCATAACCGGTGGCGAAGGCGAGGGCTATCGAGGGCCGCTGGGCTGCGACGGGGACTCGTTGAGATTCAAGACAAACCGGTGACCGCTGGCTTGATTGGCCCTAGCGCGATTGTGGCAGATATACGCGCAAGCGTTGCCTGCAGTTAATCTACATCAGCCGCAATAGTCGTCACAGTCTGCCCAAGCCGGAAAGGTTAGCCCACGTTCGGCAAGCCAGATCTCGAGTTTGACCCGGTGTGCTCGATCCATTGGTCTCACCCAAACAGCATGGTCGAAACGGTAGAAGGCCGCAGGGACGCCTCATGGCGGTCAATGTCCTCTCGCCATTTCAGGATTGCGGGACCGTGATTGTTGGGCGTGGCTTGGTCTCGATGCACGGAGAATCGTCCCACGCACTGTACTGTGATCAGAGGTTGGCGTTCACACCTTGCCGCGGTCGAGCCGGTCTTTAGTCTTCGGGAGGGCAGAGGCTCGGCTTGTGCCTCCCTGAGCCCATGTCGGTTTGTGAGCCTGAGCAGTTTGGCCGCAGAATTTCGGCAACCACAAGCCCATTCACCAAGTCGGCAGCGCGAAGGATTTAGCGCAAGGGGTCAGTCTTACCCGATAGGGTGATGGGGTGGACGCCCCCGACGGCATCGATGTGCCAAAGTGGAGGTGTTGAACACACCACTTGAGGAGGCGCCCATGTCGGAAGTTAGCACAATCGGTCTGGATATTGCGAAGAACGTTTTCCACGCGCACGGCGCAGACGCGAGCGGTCGAGCGCTGTTCAGCCGGAAGATCAGCCGCACGAAGTTGCTCGAGTTCTTCGCCCGGCAGCCACGGTGCCCGGTGGCGTTGGAGGCCTGCGGAGGTGCGCACCACTGGGCGCGTGAACTCACGCAGATGGGTCACGAAGTGAAGCTGATCCCGCCCGCCTACGTGAAGCCCTTTGTGAAGCGGAACAAGAACGATGCGGTCGATGCCGAGGCCATCTGCGAAGCTGCCCAGCGCCCGAATATGCGGTTCGTGGCGATCAAGAGCGAGGAGCAGCAGGCATCAGCCACGGTGTTCCGAACCCGGGACCTGCTGGTGCGACAGCGCACCCAGTTGATCAACGCCATCCGCGGGCATCTGACGGAGTATGGCTGGGTCGCACCAAAAGGTCCCTCGCATGTGGCAAGGCTCAGCGACCTGCTCGAGGGCGCAATGGGCTCGTCGCTTCCAGAGGCAGCCGGGCCCATGTTCCGCACGATGGTCGATCTGCTAGAGGCGTTGAACACCAAGATCGGCGACTCGGACAAGGAGATCGCACGGCGCGCCCGCGAAGATGTGATCGCCGGGCGGCTCATGACCATACCGGCGTGGGTCCGATCACGGCCACTGCGATTGCCGCCCTGGCTCCGCCGGCCGAGACGTTCACCAGAGGACGAGACTTTGCAGCCTGGTTGGGCTCGGCGCCAAGGCAGCTCTCGACGGGAGGTAAGCAAAGGCTAGGCTCGATCACGAAGATGGGCGAGCGAACGTTGCGGCGTCTTCTAATCATTGGCTGCAGTGCGGTCGTCCTGCAGGCGAGCAAGCGAGGCGCGCCGGCAGGATCTCGGCTCGAGCAGATGATGGCCCGGAAACCGCGGATGCTGGTCACCGTAGCCCCGGCCAACAAGACGGCGCGGATCGTCTGGGCGCTGCTCATCAAGCAAGAGGAATACAAAGCTCCGGTCGCTGCTACGGCGTAAGCCAAAGCGAACCAGAGGTCGTCGGAGACGGAGTCGGTCGAAGGAAGGTATGGCACAACAGTCGGCGAGACGGGGCCGGCAAACCAGTGGCATTCCACTGTGCCAAGAGCACGCCGTGGGTGATATGGATCCGATCCACGAACTCCCATACGGGCCCGCAGCCTCTGGTGCTGCATCAGAGGCCGGACAGATGGCAGCATCCGACTACCAGCTATAACCTTCAAAATACCGCTTGCGTCTTACGGGGCGTCCACAGATGGGATGCCCTTTCCCATACTTGGCGAAGAGGGCAAACCCTGTTCTGGCAGGATTATTGGAGCGTGGTCTGACCCGGCTCCAGCGGCGCATCAGGGGTTGCCCCCGGCCCTTGCATCGAAGTCTGGCCGGGCTCTGGGGGAGCATCGTAGGTTGTTCTAGGGCCGGAGAAAGTGGTCTGACTCGGCTCCAGTGGGGCGTCATAGTTCGAATTTGTACTGTTGCAGCCGGCGAGCATAACGGCAGAGGCGGCTACCAGTGCCAGAAGGCGGAGATTGTTTTGCATCGAAAGCAGACCTTTTGAAAAGTGGCTAGGTACGGTCTCGATGCGAACACGAGAATGTGTTCAGGAAGGGGCATATGCCCCAATAAGCCCACTCTGTGGTCTTGCTTTGGACAGGAAGGATCGGGAGAGCAAGAATTTTGGGGGCTCGTTGCCCTTCTTAAGCCAGTAATGTAGTTTTGCCGGCCTTAGGCCGTGGGCCGCAGAATTCTGGCAACAAAAACCTCACCGAACTGGCAGACCGCCAATGAAACAGGGCAGGGGCAGTCCTGCCCGACCGCACCCAATCGGTCAGAGGCGCCGGCTGCCGCGGCGTGGTTAGGTATCACGCAATGGCTCAAGATAGCCATGGCGTCCGTGGTGTTGCATCTCCGGATGCACCGCTAGAGCCAGATCAGACTATGTTGCAATGGTCTCGTTCATTCGACCAGCCAAAGCCCGTGCCACACATACGACGGCCCCGCTTGACTATGATCGTGCGCGGAAGGACCGCAAGGTATTCTGGGTCACATGACGATCACGGCAATATGGTTGAACATTAGCGATCAGGTTTGACGCCCATCGAGTAGCGTGGACATGAAGATGGCGGCGCGCCTCGACATTGATCCGTGCGGCGCGGGACTGATGGAATTCGTCATCGGCATGGAGCTCCTGCCGCGTCCTCGGGAGCCTTTGTTCACAATGGCATTGCCTTGCTCGAGGCCTGCCGCCATCATGGCCGTAGCCTAGTCATTGATGGCGGCGGTCTTGACGATGTTCTGGGCTCCTACGTCCGAGAACCAGACCTCACCGTCACCGATGGGCCCCTCGGGCCTGTGTAAGCTGGGTGTCGACGCCTTCGAAGCCAGTATCTGCAGCAAGCGACACGGCAATGTCACCGCAGCAATTGCTCTAACGCTGGAAGACCGTCGCATAATCCGAGTTAGGTTCATTTATCCGTCTCTCCAAGCCATGAATGCCTGAGACGCCTTAAGGGGACAGTCAATTGCCGAACCGGTTATGGTGATTTTGAAAGAGCGGTCCGTTTTTGAATGCCAAGTCGCTCACGAAACGTACCCGTTGGTGTCCGTCTGACGACAACATTTATTGGTTAGCGCCAAAATATCGGGTTCTGAGTTCTTCGAGCAGGCCACTTTCATGGATACCAATCAGCTCGATCGTGATGGGGCGCGTCAGTGGGCTACCTATGGGCAATCCGAACCCATACTTGTCCGGTTCGAAGATTGCACCAACCACACTCAGGGGCTGCCGAGGGTTAGTGAAGGCGTAATATTCGAGGACCGGCGCATCGTCGACGATTGCCGCTATGCGTTGCTCCGCTAGAGCCTGCACGACTTCCCGAAAATGTGGGAAGGTCACTACGTCCAACCCCGCTTGGCGCGCAATCTGTTCGGCGATGCTGCCCTTTGCTACGCCGACCGATTTCCCAGGAAGATCTTCGAAGCTATGGATCCGACTATCTAGAGCAAGCGTGGTCATCACGCTGGTGACAGAGGAGGTGACGTATGCGAGCACCGCAATTCCGCACACAAGCCAAAGGGCCTGCCAAATTCGACCTACCCACCCGAAGAGATTTTTGCGCGACGGTGACTTACCAGAGGTGGCAACCGACATGACGATATAAAAGCTTTCCGCTATGCCATCGAGCCATCCCCTCGGAAAGCTCTTGTCGAACCGCCGATCGAACAAGGTCAGCAAAACTGTTGCTAATAGAATGATCGCGCCGATCCGGGCATAGGCTCGCAAGTGGCCTGTGTCGCCTAGCCCTCTTAATACGTCCCAAAAATCTGCACCCGCGTCGTCGTGCACCATGATGCGGAGACCGGCGTCGAACCAAGGGTGGGTGAATTCAACGTGCTGGGCGCGACCTCTTGTGATAGTAAGATTAGCGACCGCAACATCCACCTGTCCGGTCGCGGCCGCGGCAACCAGATCATCGAACGTATCGAATTCGGAATAGCCGAACTGCAAATTCAGGTCGTCTGCAAGTTTCTCCCATAAATCAATTGCCATGCCCGCATAATGGTCACCGTTCGCCACCACAAAAGGCGGGCTGACATAGACACCGATATTCAAGGGGGCCGAACGCCCATCGGCTGGTCTCCCGGCGTCATCCGGACCCTGAGCCACTCCACGGCCAACTGAAAAAGCCAATAAAACGACGCTTAACAACAACCCGATCAGGGGTGCCGGAGCGTCGACGAAACAAAACCATTAGAACTCTCAAATATTAGCAGAGCCGCTCCGATGGCTCAAAACCAGTTTGTCGGACATGCCCAGATAAACGTGTCTGCGGTGTCAGCACGTCGTAATTTCGAAGCGTATCAGCGCCTTCGTCTTCCGAGCAACCCACGCGGTGTACTCGCCTGCGCCGAGTTCAGCCGCTGCACGGTGACCAAAGTTGAGCGGGCTTCATTTGGGCAGTTGCTGCGGTATCCGGGGTTCGTGCGGTTATGGGTAGCTGATGGTCTCTCGAATTTCGGGATATTCTTTGTTGGGCTGTCGCTGCAGCTCTTACTGATCCACGTGCTCAATGCCGACCAGTTGGAGATCGGCTGGGTGCGGTCCGCGCAGTGGCTGCCCTCACTGTTGTTCGGGCTTGTGGCGGGAGTGGTCGTCGATCGCGTGCAGCGGAAGAAACTGCTGATCGCCACCGATATTGCGAGTTGTGTGCTGCTGCTGGCGATTGCCGGAATGGGCTTGTTCGGGATGCTCTCGCCGCTTGGGGTGGCCGTGCTGGTATTCCTACTCGGCATCGTTGCGGTGTTGCAGGGTGGAGCGCATCAATCGTTCACCGCCGACCTGCTACCTCCAAGCCTTCTTGCTTCGGGTAACGTGGCGTTGACCCAGACCTATACCGCAGCGCAGACATTGGGGCCATTGCTGGGAGGGGTGCTGGCAGGTATCCTTGGAGCGCCGGTCACGATGCTGATCAATGCTGCTACCTACGCCGCCTCTGCGGTGGTGCTGGCGGGGTGCCCTGCAGGCAGCCACCGGAGCGCCGGACTCCATCGTCGATCGGTGCCGATCTAAGGGAAGGGATCGCTCGGGTCTACCGGCATCCGTTCCTCACCCCCTATGCTCTTTGCCTGCATGCTTGGTTCATCGGCAACGCTATCGTCGGAACAGTTTACATCTTCCATGCGACGAGCCTAGGTCTCGATGGGGGTGCCGTAGGGTTGACGCTGGGAGCGGTCGGCCCGGTCGGGGCGGGATTGGCGGAACGAACGGCGCGGATGCTCGGAACGGGCAAGGCCATCCTCTTCTGCGACTTTCTGACGGGGTTAGCTCGGCTGATGGTGGCGGTGACGCCGCAGACGGGCCTCGTGCTCTATGCACTCTGCGCTGCGCAGTTCGTCTATGGCATAGGGCTCGGCTTGCGACGTCCCCTTGAGATGAGTTTCCGCAACGCGGTGACGCCCTCGAGCTTGAGGGGACGAATGAACACGACGATCCGCTCAATAAACTGGGGCCTGATCGCGCTAGCGGCGCCGCTAGGTGGCTGGCTGGCGCTGCAGTTCGGCGATCGGGTGGCTCTGGCGATTGCGGGCACGACAATGGTGGGGACGGGCACAGTTCTGCTGTTCTCACGGTTCCACGACGCCTCGATGCCCGCTGACGCACCGCCCGGCTCCCGAGCGTAGGCAATGGAGCTCGCCGCAACGCTCTCGACTCGCCGGCCCGGACGCGCTGAAGTAGTGCGGTGAGGGCGGCGTCGAGAACATCAACTATCCTATACGGCCAATGTGGTGGTTCTTCATGTCCGTGTCGCGTAAATCTCAACGCGGCGTGGCAATGCCTGAGGGGGAGTACACATTTGTTGAAGCTGACGATGGACGACCCTATCTAAAACCGATGCCTTCCAAGCCAAAAAGATCCTCGATCCGAAGCTGATTAAGGAATGGACCCTGCCGGCCGCCGCAACGCTCGGTTCGTCTGTGCGAGCCAAAGGCATTCTTCTGGAGATACGCGCTCGTCTTGCTTCCGCTGTGAAAAGATCGCTTGATATTGAGGCCGGCGTACTGGCCTTGAGAATGTCTGAAGGCTCCGATGACGAGTTCCTGACTGCTTCAGTGATTGTGTCGAGGACGCTAGAGGACATCGAAAGCCGGCCAGTGATACCGCGCGAAATCGAGGACATTCTTGCAATCACCACCACCGAGCGCCACCGGTGGCTTAAGGATGGCCGCTTGCCAAGCGCCGGAACACGCACGGTGAAACTGCGTGGACGTGCGAAGAAGATAACTTTCCACGTGTTTGACCCGCGCAAGGTCGAAGATATCCTCGACCGGGACCCGGTCGCGGCTTGGAGAGAAGAGGACGCGGAAACAGCGGCTGAAAATAGGCGGCGAGCTGCCCGGAAAGCGAAACTGACCCGCTCACAGACGGGTGGCGAGACGGCAGAGCCCAACCGCAATCGGGATACGGCCGAGGGTCCGAAACTGCTCGGCTGGGAAGAATTCGAGCGCAACGGGCCTCTACGCTGATTGCGCGATGCAGACCCGAAAAGCCGACCCGCGCCGCTTTTCCGAGCAGATCCTGGTTCGGCGCCGGCGCCTTTCCAAAGTCGTTCTCATCGCAGCCTCCAGTTATTTAACGCGGGACTGACGATCAAGTTTTCCACAGTGCGGAGGTGCGATCGATGGCCACCAACCGCTCCGAGGCTGCCTTTCAGTATCGGCTCGTGTCCCGGTCGAGCAGCAGATCGATTTGGGCGTCCGCGGGACGCAATGGTGGCGAAGCGCTGGCGGCAAAATCGTGAATGAGAAGGCGGCGGAGGTCAGATCTCGATTGGGCCTTTAAACGGCTCCTGCTGATCCTCCTGAGATTTCAACACAGCCAGCTGCAGCAAGATCAGCGTGCGCCGGGCAGACCGGAGCGCTATTCCGCCGGCATAGGTGGCGGCTTCGTCGTCCTCGCCCAGCGCTTCTAGCGCTGCGTGCAGGCGGTCCCAGACCTCGCTGTCGTTCAAGAACTTATCGGCCATGGCCGGGAGCGTACTTCAATGGCCGCAACGGTGGAAGGTGCGATCATGGAGCTTCTGTTGCCAGTGTGGCGAGCATCGCCCGGACGCCGGTGCTGCAAAGATAGAGGATGCCCCTTCCGGGCTTGCAGGGCGGGCACCCATTATTGGCAGGAATTATTGGAGTGTGTTCTGATCCGCCCCAGCGGTGCATCGGGGGCGCCCTCGGCCCTTGCATCGAAGTCTGGCCGGGCTCTGGGGAGCATCGTGGGGTGAGGAAAACTTGGCCCCGCGGACGTGACGCTATCGGCCGATGACCTAGTCCGTACCGGATGCATCCTGCCGGATGGCACTTTCGGTGCGCGCTACGCCGCCCACATGGCCCAGACTGGATCTGACGGAGCTCGCCACCCATCATTGCCCAGAAAAGAGGCTTCACACGAGACAGGGCGATAAGCCACTGCTCGCGACCGACCCCAGAGGGGTCATCGCCGAGTCCTGATGATCTGCTCGACCACGGTTTCGATACTCATCGTGGAGGTATCCAACCACAGCCCTTCACGGGGCGTGTCTTTCTGCAGAGCCTCAGCTAGGACGTTAGGAGGGAAGTGTTCTCCATAGCCCGTCTTGTGCCGCTCGGCATCACGTCGGGCGAGCGTCTCCACGTCGGGGTTGAGCACAACTATACGCGGGCTAAGATCGGCAAGCGCCTGCTTGACGCGGACAAAATCCGCACCGATCAGGATGTCCCGGTATACCGTGGTAAATCCGGCACCGACGAACCGTCGGACCGCATACATTGCGATGTCTTGCCGAAGGTGGAGCTGCTCAATCGCCTCACTGCCGAGCACTGGCCCCATCACCGCTCCGCCCTTGGTGATCATGCGCAGGAACGCGTCACCGCCGACATGCGCCGACTTTTCGAATCGCTGAACCGGGGCTTTGGCTATGGTAGACTTACCAGCGGCCATCGCGCCGGTGATGACATAGAGTGGTGCAATCATGGCAATCCTCTCTTGTCGCGGACATGAGATCATGCCCGCCGGTTCATCGTAGAAGTCGAACATGGGGATAGTCCGCAGTCCTGCTTTGTCCAGAAACTCCGGCGTCCGCCTGATGGCGGATCTTTTTATTCAGCTGCCGGAGACCGAACCTGCCCGAACGCTTTCGTCCGAAGCTGCATTTCTCGGCTGCTAAGCCCGTTCCTCGACTAGTTCATCAGGTCAAAAGCATCGCCCCGGTGTCGGAGACTGAAAAGCCTTGGGGATAGGGATCCGTCGGGTCGACGCCGATCTGGTGGATGCCGTGGATCCATCCCCGGCCTGAAATGATCGGCTGCACGGCGGGACGGCCGGCCACAGTGGTATCACCGGCATAGTGCACCTCAAACGTGGAATCGATGATCGAGCGCGCTGTGAAGCGATCGCCCGGCTTGGCGTGGCCGCGCGCTGCCGCAACGGCGAGGCGCGCCGAATTGCCGGTGCCGCAGGGCGAGCGGTCGATGCGCCCGGGCGGCATGATGGTCGCGCCCTTGAGTTCGCCCGCCGCGTTGTGGCTGACGAACATGGTGTAGGAAATGCCTTTCATGCCGGCCAGCTCGGGATGCGCGATGTCCAGCTGGGCATTGACGGCGCGGTGCACGGCGCTGCCGGCTTCCACCAGCTTCCGCGCTCGGTCCGGGCGGATTTCAAGGCTGAACTGGGCCGGGTCGATCAACGCGTAGAAGATGCCGCCATAGGCAATGTCGACCTTTATGTTACCAAACCCCGCCACATCGACGACCGCGTCGAGCGCGTGCGCATAGGACGGGTTCATGGTCAGCGTTACGCGCTCGACTTTGCCGTTCTTGCAGGTAGCACGGGCCGTGACGATGCCGGACGCCGTATCGATGCGCACCACGGTTTCGGGTTCAGTCATCGGCAGCATGCCGGTTTCAAGAACGCTGGTGACGAGGCAGATCGAATTGGACCCCGACATGGCATGCGCCTTGTCGCCCTGTAGGATAATGAAGCCGATATCGGCGTCGGGCCGGGTCGGCGAGAAAATGAGGCACGTGCTCATTTGGGCCGAGGCGCGCGGCTCAAAGACCGAGGAAGCGGCGCAGGCTGTCGTCCACTTCGTTGAGGTAGCGCAGTTTGTCGGCGATCGTGGCACCGGGAACGTCGATGACGCCGCCCGTGACGATGCGGCCCACTTCGCCTTCGGCATGTGCCTCGACCAGCGTGACAGTTTTCGACCAACGCATGGCCGTATCCTTCCCAGTACAGAACCGAAAGCGGGGCGAATGAACGCCCCGCCAGAGATCAGATTGTGACGTTATAGATCCGTGCTGCCGTTTCGGCGTCAATATAGCCGTTCTTGACGTCGCGGCGCACCGCTGCTTCGCTGCGATCGGCCGGCCGGCCGAAGCCGCCACCCACGCCCGTCACCACATGCACCACATCGTCCTTTGAGAGCGGCACATTGGTGGCAAAGGCATATCGTTCCACCTCCTTGCCGGGGCGCAGCACCTCAACATAGTTAGGCGAGCCGTCATTGCCGCCATCCTGACCCCACGGCGGAATGCGCGAGCGAGTATAGCCGACGCTGAGGAAGTTATCGTCGGCCCGCACGCGATAGCGCACCGAAATACCCTTGCCACCCCGCCAGGCGCCGTCGCCGCCCTTGTCGGTGTTGAGGGCGAGCTCGTCCACGGTCAGACCATAGCGTGCCTCGGCGACCTCGGCGGGACAGTTGAACGTGTCGCCGTGGAAGCCCGAGAAGATCGCGCTGTTGCCGTCGCGACCCTGCTGGCCCCCAGCCGCCGAGCTGCGGCTCGACGATGGTGTAGTGGCGACCGGTATCGGGATGCTTGCCGCCGATGACCGTACCGCAGATCGAGGCGAAGTTGCCGGCCGGCAGCACGCCGGGAAAGTGATGGGCGAGGCAGCGCAGGATTAGATCGAAGACGCGGATCTCGACTTCCGAGTAATAGCCGAGCGCCCCCGGCTCGACGACATGGAATACCGAACCCGGGCGGGTCAGCAGTTGCAGCGGACGGAAGAAGCCGCCATTGCCCGGCGCCTGAGTGTCGGTGAAGGCCTTGAAGGCGAGCTGGGCGGAAATCTCGATGCCTTCGCGGCTCGAATTGCTCGAGCCTTTCTGGTCGGGATTGTCGCGCAGATCGATGATGAAGGCGTCATCGGTGATTTCGACGACGATCTTGTGAATGTCGCCATTGTCCTGTTCTTCCTCGAATGGATAAACGCCCTTCTTGATGGTGGCGAGGGCCGCGCAGGCGCGGCGCTCCCCCAAATCCATGAAATCGGCGATGGCGGCGGTAAAGGTTTCCGAGCCGTATTTCTCGATCATTTCGAGAATGCGCTTTTCCCCGATCCGCACGCCGGCAATGCCGGCCCACAGGTCGCCCCGCAGGAAGTCGGGCAGACGGGTATTGACGTAGAGAATGTCGAACACGGCTCGGTTGGGGACGCCGGCATCGATCAGCTTGACCGCCGGGATACGGATGCCCTCTCGGTAGATTTCGGTGGCTTCCGATGACATCGAGCCGGGAACATTGCCGCCCACATCGTTCCAGTGCGCGATATTGGCCGTCCGAGCGACGATCTTGCCATCGGCAAATACTGGCATGGCCGGGATCATGTCGTTGAGGTGGGTCACGCCGCCCCAATAGGGGTCGTTGGAGGCAAACAGGTCGCCGGGCTTGATGGTTTCGACCGGGTGTTTCTCGATCATGCGTTTGACGGCCTTGTCGAGCACGCCGACAAAGGCCGGGATGCCGGCGCCGGAGGCGGCGATCTCGCCCCAGGCGTCGCAGATGCCGGTGCCCAAATCGAGCACTTCATAGATGATGGCGCTCATCGAGGTCTTGCGCTGGGCCGCGAACATCTCGTCGGCGACAGCTTCAAGGCCGTTCTGGATGATGTCGAAGGTAACGGGATCGTGGGAGATCGTGCTCATCGATCAGCTCCGCAGATGGATTTGGGTGTTGCCGAAATCGTCGATCTCGACCCGGTTACCGGGATGGATGACGATGGTGGTGCCGGGGTCTTCGATAATGGCCGGGCCGGTAAAGCTCATGCCCGGTTCCAGCAGTTCGGCATTGTAGATTGTCGCTTCGCACACGCCCTCGGTGGCATAATCCACCTCGCGCCTGCCCTTGATGGCGTCTTCGAGCCCGGCGCTAGTGCGCTGCTGGGCCACCATTTCGAGCTTGCCGACCTCGGCCGAGGCGATGACGTGGATGCCCACGATCTCGACGGCGACATCGAGGCGATAGGTGTATTCGCGCTCATAGATGGCGTGGAAATCCTCGATCAGGATCGCCATGCTGGCGTCGTCGAGCAGGTCGGTCCGCAGCGGGACCTCGACCGAATGCTCCTGATTGCGGTAACGCATCTTGACCAGGGGCTGGATCTTGACCGCGTCGGGCGCGACCTCCTCCTTGCCGAACTGTTCGGTGGCATGGCCGGCGATCTCGCTCACCAGTGCCTGCAGACCGGAACGGTCGGTGCCGTCCATCAGGCGAGTGACGAAATAGTCGTGGCGCAGGTCGCTCATCATCATGCCCCGGGCCGAGAAAACCGGTGCGCCGCGCGGCACAACGACCTTCTTGACGCCCAGTTCCTGACCGAGCGCCACGCCATGCATGGCGCCGCCGCCGCCGAACACCACCAGCGTAAAGTCGCGTGGGTCGTGGCCGCGGTTGAGCGAGACGAGCTTGAGCGCATTGACCATGTTAGCATTGGCGATGCGCACGATGCCGCGCGCCGCTTCCTGCTGGCTGACGCCCAGCTTGTCCGCTAGGGTGCCGAGGGCGCTGTCGACCGACGCCATGTCGGCGGTGACCGAGCCACCACAGAAATAGTCGCGGTTGATCCGCCCCAGCACCAGATTGGCGTCGGTCGTGGTGGCATTGGCGCCGCCGCGGCCATAGGCGGCCGGGCCGGGCATGGCGCCGGCCGATTGCGGGCCGACATGCAGCTTGCTGAAATCATCGACCCGAGCGATCGAACCACCGCCATTGCCGATTTCCACCGGGTCCACGACCGGCACCATGATGGGATAGCCGGCGCTCCGGCGGTCGCGCTCGATCCAGTAGTCGGTCTTGATGGTGACTCGGCCGTTCTGGATCAGCGAGCATTTCGCGGTCGTGCCGCCGATATCGAGCGCCAGCACATTGGGTTCGCCGATGATGCGCCCCAGTTCCGCTGCGCCCCAGAAGCCGGAGGCGGGACCCGATTCCACCATGGTGATCGGAATGGCCTTGGTCGAGGCCAGCGAGTCGACGCCGCAATTGGACTGCATGATGTAGAGGCGACCCTCGTAGCCTTCCTGTTGCAGGCCGGCTTCGAGGCGTTCCAGATAGCGCTGCGCGGTGGGCTGCACATAGGCCGAGAGCACGGTGGTGCTAGTGCGCTCGTATTCACGCCATTCGCGCGTGATCTGGTGCGAGGCGACGGTCGCGACCTCGGGCCATAGGCGTGCGATCTCGGCCTGCACGGCCTTTTCATGCGCCGGATTGGCATAGGCGTGGATCAGGCAGATGGCCACGGCTCCGGACGCCGTCGGCTCGGAAGGCCTCCGGGATGGCGGGCAGGCCGCTCAGGTCGAGCGGGGCGACCTCTTCGCCGCTGTAGTTCATGCGGCCGGGCACGACTCGGCGCAGGTAGCGCTCCACGAATGGCGTCGGCTTTTCGTAGGAGAGATTGAAAAAATCGGGACGGTTGCCACGCGCGATCTCGAGGATATCGTGGAAACCGTCAGTGGTGATCAGGCCCACTTTGGCCCCCTTACGCTCGGTCAGCGCATTGATCACCACCGTCGTGCCATGGGCGAAGAAGTCGGCTTCGGCGACGCTGAGCCCGGCCTTCTTGATGACGTTGAGCACGCCCTGTTCGAAATTGGGAGGCGTCGTGTCGGACTTTTCGGTCCGTACGGTCTGGCGGCCGGTGGCCCTGTCCGTTTCTGAAATAGACGAGGTCGGTAAACGTACCGCCCACGTCAGTGGCGATCCGGGTGATCGTGTCGCGCTTGGTCATGCAATAATCCGGTTTGCGTCGTTCCCTCCACCCCGGCGGGTGGTTGCTAGCCATCATCCTATGGAATATCCAAATTGTCGACAAGGAATTCAGGGTAATGCACGATGGCCCGTGCGGTGAGAACTATTCCACTGCGACCTAGTCTTGGTCACGGGCGCCAGCCGCTATGGCCATCCGCGTTGCACAAAGAACGAGGCTAGAAATGCCCCTTCAGCATAGACAGCGGTCCGCGCATGAGCCCGACCGTGGTATATCGCTCTGTCGCTTACCCGGCCGGCATTGTCGCCGAGAGCCGCGCGGCACCTCCGTCGCCGACCAGACGTCTCAGGTCCTCGCGCGCATCGATCATTTGCTCGCCTTAAGCCGGCTCGGACAAGTCGCGGCTGATCAAAGCCACGATCTGGCTGCGCTATATCGCTGATTTCGATGCGATGAATTCTGTCTGGGACAGGTGGGGTTGCCGCGCGAGACGCCGGCACACGCCTGCGTTGAATCACGCATGGCCGCGCCTGACATTTTCGTCGAGATTCAGGTCACTGCGGTTTGTGCCTGATCGTTACTGGAAGCGCCCGATACTGAAGGGCGCCACATCGGGATTGGCGGGTCCTTCGCCTGCCAATTCCGCAACCAGCCGCGCGGTCACCGCGCTCAACGTCAGGCCCAGATGGCCGTGGCCGAAGGCATAGATGATGCGCTCGTCGCCGGGATGCGTGCTGATCACCGGCAGCGAATCCGGCGTCGATGGGCGACGTCCCATCCATTCCTTGCCACCTTCGGGCAGGCTGGGGACATAGCGGCGCATCTTGGTCCGCATGGCCTTGGCGCGGCCGAAATTGGGACCGGTATCGGGTTTGGCGAGCTCGACCGCGCCTCCGACCCTCAGGCCATCGACCGGGGGGTGGCGATGAAGCCGTGATCGGCAAAGCCGACCGGCATGGCGAAATTCCAGTCGAGGTCAGTATAGGTCGTATTGTAGCCGCGCTCGGTCTCGAGCAGCACCCGGGCGCCGAGGCTGCGCACCGAGTCGCGTGACCACACCCCTGCCGCCACGACGACCTTGTCAGAACCGCGACTGGCCTCTGGGCGTGTGAACCAGGATACCTTCGGTATCGCGCTGACAGCCGCGAGACCTTCTCTGTGACCAGAATTGCCCGGTCGCGGAGATAGCTCTGATAGGCGCGCAACACAGTCAGCGGGTTGGTCACCGCCCAATAGTAGGGCTGGTAGATCGCGCCCGCGAACATCCCCTCGAGCTGCGGCACGAGCTTGCGCGCGGCGTCGGCCGACAGGCGCTCATAGTCGTAGCCGAGCAGCGACCTTACCGCTGCCGCTTCGCCCAGCCCTGATGCGAGCGAGCCCTCGTTGTCGTGCAGGGCGATGTAGCCGGTCTGGCGCAGATGGTCGGTGAGGCCGATGCTCTGTCCCAGCGCCTGATGGTCCTGCAGGGCCGTGCGCATCAGCAGTGTTAGCGCAGCGCGGGCCTTGGCGCCCTTGGCCGGAGTCGCGGAGGCGAGGAAGGCGAGCAACCGGGGCAGCAAGGCCGGCACGTCGGTCCAGCGCACGGTCAGCGGCCCGAGCGGATCCAGCAGCCACTTGGGCACCGCGGTCAGAATGCCCGGGCTGGCGATCGGGGCAATCTCGGGTAGGGCGATCAGCGCCGCATTACCCGATGAGGTGGGCAGGCCGTCGATCTCGGGCTCATAGACCGTGACCGCGTGACCATCGTTGACCGGCGCGCGGCGATGGTGGCGCCGACAATGCCTGCGCCGACGACTGCTATCCTCACCATCAGATCCGATCCGTTTCGAGGGAGATGCCCGTGACCGTCGCGCGAGCGATATAGCTCTGGATCTGCTTGACGATCTGGGCGGCATGTTCGGCAGCCAGCGTATCGGCCCGCTCGGCATCGCGGCTTTCGATGGCGAGGAGCATCTCCTCATGCTCATTGACATAGCGACGGGGCAGGTTGTCGTCGAAGGAGCGGTAGTAGAGCCTGAGGATACGGCGACCTTCGTCGAGCAGGCGCCCGAACAGTGCGGTGAAATAAGAATTTCCGCCTGCCGTGGCGATGGCCATGTGGAAATCGCGGTTGGTCTGGATCATGCCCAGCGCGTCATGTTGCCGGACCGTCTCGGCATAACTGGCCGCATGCTGGCGGATGTCGTGCATATGCTCGTCGCGCCAATGCACCGCTGCCGAACGCGTGGTCACGCGATACATTAGAGTCAGCGCTTCGAAATAGACCGGCAATTGATCGAAATCGATGGTGGCCACCACCGTATTGCGATTGGGCAGGGTCTTGGCCAGCCCCTCGGCCACCAGCCGCACGAGGGCCTCGCGGATCGGGGTACAGGACATGTCGAAGCGCTCGGACAGCGTCATTTCGTCGAGCGGGCTGCCCGGTTCGAGGCTGAGATCGAGAATGGCCGTGCGCAACGTGTCATAGACGGTGCGAGCGCCTTGCCCCCGTACTCGGCCCTTCACGGAGCCGTTTTCGTCATCCTTCGCCTTCATATTTCCCCCGGCATGGCCGTGCGTCCGCCTATCTGCGCTTTTTACCTGCGCTCAGGGCAACAGCAACCACGATAATGACGCCAGTGGTCAGGTCTTTGAAGAACGGGTTGACGTTGAGGATGTTGAAGCCGTTGCCGATCAGGGCCAGCAGCAGCACGCCGGCAATGGACCGCCAGACCGCGCCGGCGCCACCATAAATGCTAGTGCCGCCCAGAATGACGGCGGCGATGGCCTCGAGTTCGAGGCCGACGCCGGCTTGGGGCTGGCCCATGGAAATGCGCGACACCGCAATGATGCCTGCCGGGCCGGCGGCAAAGCCGGTGAGGCCGAAGCAGGCGATCCGCACCAGCTTGGTCCGCACACCGGACAAGATCGCGGCTTCCTCGTTGCCGCCCACGGCGATGACACGGCGACCGAACGTGGTGCGGTTGAGCAGGACCATCATGGCTACGGTGAAGACCAGCAGAATGAGCACGGCGACGTTGACCACGCCCACGCGGCCACGGCCCAGCCGAGTGAATTCCTCCATGCGCACCGGGATCAGCGCACCGCCGGTGATCAGGACCGCGATGCCGCGATAGACCATGCTCGATGCCGGGGTGGCCAGAAACGAGTGAACGTTGAAGCCGGTTATGATGAGGCCATTGATCACGCCGAGCATCATGCCGAGCAGCGGTCCGGCGATCATGCCCGGGGTGGGGTCGACGTTGACCGCAAGCCGGGCGGCAGAGACGCTGGCCACTCCGAATATGGCGCCCGTCGACAGATCGAAGCCGCCGCTGATGATTACCGGGGTCAGTGCCGCGGCAATCAGGGCCAGCGGCGCACTCTGGTTGAGGATGTTGAGCAGGTTGCGCGACGAGAGGAAGGACGGGCTGACCGGGGTCAGGCCGATCATCAGTAGCGCGATGATGATGAGAATGCCATATTCGCGCAGGAAGTCGCTGAGCACGAAAGTGCTGCGGGTCGG
Organism: Devosia sp. A8/3-2; assembly: GCA_025452255.1. Classification (GTDB taxonomy): domain Bacteria; phylum Pseudomonadota; class Alphaproteobacteria; order Rhizobiales; family Devosiaceae; genus Devosia. Next base: position 367,526 of record CP104975.1, on the reverse strand, counting down.
CGCGGCTGGGGCGGTGACTTGGGGTTCGGCCATGGGTTTCAACCTTGTTCGGGCAGAAGCGCAGCTTGCTCTTGTGCCTTCTGGACGTTGAAGAGGCGGAACAGCGCATCTTCAACACTGATAGCGTCACTCTCGACCTCGCCGATGATCTCGCCCCGGCTCATCAGATAAGCGCGATGCGACAGGTTCAGCACCTCCTCCAGTTCGGAGGAGATCAGCAGCACGGCTGCGCCGGTCTGTGCGAGTTCGACGATGAAATCGTGGATACGGCGGCGGGCACCGATATCGACTCCGCGGCTGGGCTCGTCGAGGATGACGACGCGCGGCTTGCCATAGGCCCATTTGGACAGCAGCACCTTTTGCTGGTTGCCGCCTGAATAATAGGCCACTTCGCCATCGATGCCGGCGGGGAGATGCCGAAATGCTCGATCATCGCCTTGGTGCGGCGGCGTTCCTCGCCCATGTCGAGAAAGCCGAAGCGGCTGATCTGGCCGAGATGGGGTAGGCTCATATTGGGTCTTGTGCGCTGTACCGAGTTGAGGCCCTGCTTGCGGCGGTCTTCTGGAATGAAGGCGATGCCGCGCCGCACCGCTTCCTTAGGGGTCAGCTTGGGCAGGTCCTCGCCGTCCGGGGTGATCGTGCCGGTCAGCGTCTTGTCCGCACCGAACAGGGCGCGGGCAACTTCGCTGCGGCCCGAACCGACCGAGCCCACGAGGCCCACGACCTCGCCCGGACGGATGGCGATGTTGATATCGCGAATGCCGGCATGGGTGCTGACGCCGCTCATGGCGATGCGCGGGGCAGCCGATGCATCGGGCCGCGCCGGCAGGTCGGGATAGGCGACCTCGGCGCTCTTGCCGAGCATGGCCTCCACGAGACTTTGCTTAGTCTCGCCCGCAATATCGCCGGTGCGCACCACGCGGCCGTCGCGCATGATGGTGACGCGGTCGCAGGCGGCTAGCACGTGGTCAAGGAAATGGGTGACGTAGATGATGGTGCGCCCCTGCGCCCGAAGATCGGCGATGACCCGGTGCAGTCGCTCGGCTTCGTCGGCCGTCAGCGATGAGGTCGGCTCGTCCATGATGATGATGCGGGCATCGCGCGCAATGGCGCGCATGATCTCGACCTTCTGTCGGTCGGCAATGGAGAGGTCCTCGGCCTTGCGGCGCGGATCGAGACCGAAGCGACACCGTTCTTCCAGCACGGCGAAGCGCTTGTTGTCAGAGCCGTTCAGCAGCCCGGCGACATTGGCTTCGAGGCCGAGAAACACATTCTCAGCCACGGACAGTTGCGGCACGAGCTGCAATTCCCGGTGGATCATAGCCACGCCCAGTTGCAGCGCGCGGCGCGGTGTCGACTGGTCGAGCGGGGTGCCCGAGATTTCGACCTCGCCGCGGTCGGCCGAATAATAGCCGCCGATGATCTTGCCAACGCTGGATTTGCCCGCGCCGTTCTCGCCGATCAGAGCATGCACTTCGCCGGCCCGGAAATCGAGCGTGATGTCATGCAGTATCTTGCTGGAGCCGAAGCTCTTCTCGACACCCGACAGCCGCACCGACGTCGTCGTCCCGTTTGTTACCATGGCAACGAACCTCCGCTAGGGTGGAGAATGGGAGGGGCCACGTGGTCCCGCCCGACTGTTGCAAAGGCGGTCAGCCCTGCCATTCGGCGACGAAATCCGGATGGGCGTCGAGCCATTCCTTGGTGACGATCACCGGCGTTTCGACCAGATCATTGGGGTTGATCCACGTCGGCGCGGTGCCGCCTTCTAGCGTGGTAACCACCGCTTCAAGCGCAGCCTTGCCCATGCTGTGCGGCACTTCGGCCAGCGTGGCCGAAACGGTGCCGGCGCGGATGGCGTCGACCGTGATCTGGTTGAGGCCGCCGCCGATCATGTAGACCGAACCGGGCTCGTAGCCGAAGTCGCTGAGCGCGATTTCGGCGCCGATCAGGTGCTGGTCGGCGTTGGACAGCACGGCATCGATTTCGGGATTGGCCTGCAGGATGTCCTGCATGGCGGTCAGCGACGCGTCAGGATCGTAATTTCCCTCGCCGGTCGCAACGATCTGGATGTTCGAGTGCTGCGCCAGCACTTCCTTGAAGGTTTCGTTGCGCAGGTTGTCGAACGGATAGATTAGCTGGCCGATGATGACTGCAACCCGGCAAGGGTCCTTGTCGGCGCAGTATTCGGCAACCGCCTCGGCCTCGGGCACGCGCCGTCGGCAGGGTTGGCGGCAACCGTGGTAGTGAGACTCGGAACCTGCGGTTCCATATTGGTGAGGTCGGGGCCGACCGGGAACAGGGTCGTGGCGACCGTGATTCCTGCAGCGGTGGCGTCTTCCAGCGCTGGGGCAATGCCCACAGTGTCGTTGGGGGTGACGATGAAGGCGTCAGAAACGGCCGCCGGCCACCACGTCTTCGACCTGCGAAAACTGCACTGTGGAGTCAAACGCGCCGTCAAAGATCTCGACTTCGACGCCTTTTTCGGCCGCCGCTTCTCGGATGCCGGCGAAGATGGCCTGATTGTAGCCGTTCTGGCTGGAGGAGGCGAGATAGGCGATGTGGAACGGATCCTGCGCCGCGGCAGGCAGGACGGCCGCGACACCGGCAAATGCAACGCTGGTCAGCAATGCAGCACGTAGTTTCATGGTTCTTTCCCTTGTTGGATCGGCGGTTCCCAATTCCCACCGACATTCTCCTGATTGAGGCCGGCGGGGTGCCAGTCCTTTGCTTTAGGCGGACGTGGACAGCATCAATCGCTCGCCTCGTGGAGCGACTTTGCCGAGTGCTGGAAGGCGATGGTGGCGTAGGGCAACAGCGCGGCGGCCGGCGCGAGACGCTCGGCGGTATAGTAGCCGGCCTTATGCAGCAGGTTCAGGGTGCCGATGACCTTGCCATCGACGACAACAGGAATATTGGCATTGGATTCGTTGCCCAGCGACTGAATCAGCGGCCAGTCGGCGAAGACTTCGGCGATCTCTTCGATGCGCATAGTGTGGAAGATCTGGTGCCGGCGCAACACGATCTCCGTATAGCGGTTCTCCAGGATGGGCTTGAGCCCGGCCAGTGGATAGGCGTCGAGATTTTCTGAATAGACGCGCTTGGACTGGCCGGCCTCCATGTCATAGACCGACGCCGTTAGGAGCCTAGTGCCGATCGTCTCATGCAGCATCCTGCCGACGCCGCCGATCAGGTCGAAGGCAGTCACGCCGGGGCGGCGAACGCTCGCCATGAACTCGTCGATAAGGCCTATACTAATCACGCTATGCCCTCATTTCGGCCGGATGCTAGCTCGTATCCAAATTGTCGACAAGTAGCTATGCATCGTTTTTGTCTCAGCATTCCGATGTGACTGTTTGCTGTGCAACCTCCAAAAGACATCTAGCATGGCCTTTAATCCACTGTCGACATTGTGCATACTTATGCGATGAGCTCGATATCGTGATGCGTGAGGAACAGATGGACGTAATTTTGGGGCATCCGGAGCCTCCGGCGCAGCGGGCACCGTGACCAAGATCCTGAACCCGGGTAGCCTTGGCAGCTTCGTCACATCGGCCGCCCAAATCGAGCGCGGCTTCGGCCTGCGCATGCCGGTCGATTATCTTGCCGGGGAGAGCGTTGCATGAGCGGCACCGCGATTGCCTTTGCCGACTTGCATGACCGCATCTCCGCAATCTTTATTGGCGCCGGCATGAGTGATGTCCGGGCCGATGCCGTGAGCCGGGTTATTGCCGCCGGCGAACGAGATGCCTGCAAGTCGCATGGCATTTTTCGCATCGAAGGCGTGTTGCGCACGCTCAAGGCGGGCAAAGTCCGGGGCGATGTCCGGCCGACGATTGCCGATCTCGGAGACGGCGCCATTGTCCGGATTGATGGACAGCACGGCTTTTCCAGCCCCGCCTTCGAACTAGGCCTCCCGCTGCTGGTCCAACGGGCCAAGACGCTCGGCCTTGCCGCGATGGTGATCAACGATTGCACGCATTTTTCAGCGCTGTGGCCGGAAGTGGAAGCCGTGACGGCCCACGGTTTGGCGGCCATGGTCATGTGCCCCAGCTATGCCACCGTCGCACCCTCAGGGCGGCAGCGAGCCGTTGTTCGGCACCAATCCCTTTGCCTTTGGCTGGCCTCGGCAACGGGCCGAGCCCTATGTCTTCGACTTTGCGACGTCGGTTGCGGCGCGCGGTGAAATCGAGCTGTATCGCCGCGCCGGGAAGCCGCTCCCGGAGGGATGGGCCATCGACGCACAGGGCGAGCCCACCACCTCGCCCGAAGCGGCCCTTGCCGGCGCCATGCTGCCGTTTGGCGGACACAAGGGATCGGCGATGAGCACGATGATCGAGCTTCTCGCCGGCGTGATGATCGGTGATCTGACCAGTGCCGGTGCGCTCGAGGCGCTTGGGACAACAACACTATCGCCCGCCCATGGCGAGCTGATCATCGCGTTCTCTCCGGAGCGTTTCGCCGCCGATCGCCCCGGGGCCCCGTTTGCCCGCGCTGAAACACTGTTCGAAGCCATTGCAGGGCAGGGCGCCCGACTGCCGTCGCACCGCCGGTTCGCGGCGCGGCGCAAGGCCCAGACCGATGGCATCGTGCTGACGGAAGCCGAGCTGCAGCATCTCGATTGCCCTGGCGGCGCTCGGGCTGGCGGCAATCGACTGACACAGGCAAAGAAAAGGCCCTCCGGTATGGGAGGGCCTTTCGCCGCAGGTCAGGGAGGGAGGCTACGGCTTAGTGGTCTGGACGGCGCCGGGTAACTGGCTCCAGTGCGGCGTACCGTGTATTGAACTGCTCGAACTGCGTCTTGGCCCGAGGCGCGTTGGCTAGCCGACAGTTCGTCGGTCGCATTGAAATGCAGCTTGTAGGCAGCCTCGCCTTTCAGCTCGAGCATATACTTGTAATAGAGCACCGTGTCGGTGCCTTCGTCCCAGCTCGACAGCACATCGAGTGCCTCGCCCAATTCCCGGGCGCGGGTCCGCGCATCGGTATCGCTGGCAGCGGCGGCCTTGGACAAGGCCACCAGATGGAGGATTTCATTGGGCAGGGCATTGCCTATGCCGGTGATCGTGCCGGTCGCGCCTGCCTTGACATAGCCGTGATAGACGCCGGTATCGACACCAGCCATCAGGATGACGGTGTCATCGCCGCTGGTAATGTGCTCGGCAGCATAGGTCATCGTGGCCGGGCCACCGAATTCCTTGAAGCCCACCGAGTTCCTGTATTTGGCGCGCAGGGCAAAGAATAGGTCGGCCTTGGTCTCGAAGCCATAATGGGGACTGTTATAGATCACGGCCGGCAAGTCCGGTGCCGCTGCCAGGATGGCCTCAAAATGGTGCCGTTGCGCGGTCGCAGAATTGCCGCGTGAGAGGACGCGCGGGATGACCATCAGACCAGCGGCGCCAATTTTCTGGGCATGGGTGGCAAGAGCCACGGCCGACGCGGAATTGACGGCGCCTGTGCCCACGATTACCGGCAGGCCAGCCTGTACCAGACGTTCGACGCCTTCCTGCCGCTGGGCATCGGTCAGCAATGGCCAGTCCCCCATCGAGCCGCAATAGACCACGGCTGACATGCCGGCTGCGATCAGCTCCTGAGCCTTGCGCACCAGTTCATCGAAGTCGGGCGAACGATCGAGCTTGCATGGGGTCATCAGGGCCGGGATTACGCCGGTAAAGATCTCAGTGTTCATTGTATCCTTGTCCATAAACAGCACGGTCGATCGACCGCCCGCTGCGCTTTTGTCCAACATACATTTTCTGTATTCTGTTTGTCGACAGAATTCGAAAACGTCACATATGCCGTTGAGGTTAGGCAAAAAGACCTGTTAACGCAGGTCCTCGCGATAACGCGAAAACCTGATCCAAATGCGGAATCGCATGTCGGTAGCAGGGCTTCTTTCACCACTCGAAAACTACGGGTTTGTAAGGACGCCCAAAGAGCATAGATTTTACCTGCCCCGACTGAGGGGCGAAAATCGGGAGAAACAGCCATGCTCACTTCTAATGTTTTCCGCCGATCGCGTGTCGGTCTAGCAATAGGGTCCCTTCTCCTCGCCATGGGTGCAGCCGCGGCGCAAGACGTTTGCGCGAACATTGAACAGCCTTTGACCGATGCTCTTAAGCAGGAATATGCCGGTCTGGCGGCCGCTGCCTTAGATGGGGGTGGAACCCCTGACCAAATCGAGGTGGACACCATTTTGCAAAGTGGTGCCCGGAGCGTGGCCTATGTCACTCCACCAGAGATGGAACCCGGCTATATGTTCTTCGAAAAGGCAGGTGGCAAGAAGGAATTCAAAGATGTTTGGGGCGGTTTCGCCACTGTTTCAGAACAGCCAGAAACTGCAAAATGGGCTGAAACGCTGGGCGCACCCGCTGACCTCTCTGCCTGCTTTGCTAGCCTCGCTGCCAGCGATGAAGACGACGAATAGTCATAGCGTCTCTTGGGAGAGGCCCAGTTCTCAGCTCATAAAACCCCGACTGAAGGGCGTGAGGCCCCTCAGTTGACACATTTATTTGAACGACTAGCAGGGTACCGCATAATTTCCAAAAGAGGCCTATTTCAATGCAAAAGAACCTTCGCCTGCTTACTTTCGCGGCAATTTCTGCCCCGGTACTCGCTGGTTGCAGTAGCACCTCTCCCACACATGATGATGCTCCGCTGGAACCGGGTCAGACTACGTTTTCTGGCCCGGGCGCTATCCCAGATGCGCCGCTAGAGCCCGGTCAAACTAGCTATCAATAGCACTCCAAATGTTAGGGTTGCCCTATCCGCAATTGCGGGGAAGGGCATCTCCCATCCTCGGCGGCGCGAACGACTATTCGTTCACCACTTGAATGTCATCAACCGATAGCCCCAGCTGGCTGTGAACTGGGTTCCAGCTTTCCGGTCGTCGGGGCATTGGACGCCCCTTGCTGGCCTCCACCAGCTGCGGAGCCGAACTAGCTCAACGGGCCGCCACGATCTTGGGTCATCCTGACCGGGCGTTTGAAAACATTGCCGTTTTGGCGGATGCCGTCATGCTCGAACTCATTAGTGACCCAATGTTCGAGGTTGCCGACCGAGGTGCTCGTTTCGAGTGAGAGCGCTGCGTCAACATACATGTCGTCGTGATAGATGATGGCCGAGACAGGGACCGTATTGGCCGCCAACCGCTCACGATTGTAGAGTGGACTATGGTCCATACGCCGCGCGAGCGCTTCGGCTCCAGCCCGGAAGGGGCGCAGCGAGCGGATCTCCTCGAACATCCAGGGAAACATCATTTCGCCGGTGAATAACAGCGGGCGCCGATTCTCGGCAAATTGCGGTAAGCCGTCGCGCACTTTCTGAGCGGCCCAGCCGGTGGCGCCGGGTCCATGGCCATAGATGGATTCCTGCAGCACGGCAAAGAGCGGGTTGCCGTCATAGCTGGTCATGCGCATCACATCGGCAAGAAACTGGTCAGAAAGGCGGTTGCGCTCGGGCGTGACGAAAGCCTCGTCGATTAGCCAATGGATGTTTTCAAAGCCCGGGGCCATGCCAAAGTCGATGCCTATGCTCTGTAACCGGCGCACCGTGAGTTGGTCGCCATCGGGCAGGCGGACATCGTTGCTTGTGATGAAATCGGCCGGGGCGCCGATCGTGTCACGATCATCGGGATAGCGCTTATAATGGCGGGTGGTCTTGGCTTCGACGCGGGGATAGGTGCGACGATAGACTTCTTCGGCGGATGGGGTGAGGCTGGCGAGCCCACCTGCAACGTAGCAGGCTGAGAGGCCTTCGGGCGCTTGGCTCAGATAAGTCAGCGTCAGGAAACCGCCATAGCTTTGGCCGAGCGATTGCCATTTGATGCCGCCAAACACGGTTTTCCGCAAATGCTCGAAATCGGCCACGATGGAATCGGCCCGGAAATGGGCGAGATAGTCGCCGGCTGCCTGCCGGTCGTTGAAGCCGGCCATGGTAGCGGCGTTAATCGAGCTGCTGCGGCCGGTGCCGCGCTGGTCGGGCAGGATGACGCGGTGCGTCTTGAGTGCTTCGTTCAACCGAGGCCGGGCTGGTCGCCGTCGGCCGCGGCGACTTACCGCCCGGCCCGCCTTGCAGGAACACGAGCAGGGGTAACTTCTCGTCCTTCTTGGTCGGATCTACCACCTCACGGGCGAACAGCTTGATGGTCGGACCGCCCCGGCTGGCGAACCAGTCCAGCGGCACATCGATCAGGTGGTCGCGAATATGCCGGCCGGGAATGGTGTATTGCGAGATGAGCATCTGGTTTTCCTAGCGCACGCGCGGATCAAGCAGCACGTACAAGATATCGACAATGATGTTGGACAGGACGATAAAGAAGCCGCCCAGCAGCACCACACCGATGATGATCGGTCGGTCTTGATTATTGACCGCCTGCACCGCCAGCGCGCTGACGCCCTGCAGGCCATAGACCTGCTCGATGACGATGGCGCCGCCCAACAGCAGGGCGATATCGGCGCCCAGCTGGGTCACCAGCGGCGTCAGGGTCGCCCGCAGGCCGTGCTTGAACACGACCTGCCGTTCGGACAGGCCCTTGGCGCGAGCGGTGCGGATATAGTCCTCGCCCATCACCTCCAGCATCTGGCCGCGCGTCAGCCGCGCATAGACCGCAGCCGTAGTTAGCGCCAGCGTCGCCTGAGGCAGTGCCATGTGCCGAGCCCAGATCGCCGGGTTGGGCAGGAGGGGTTTGAAGCCGCCGGCGGAAACAGCGTGAACCCGGACTGGCGCGGCAAAAAATAGAAGATGTAGAGCGACATCATGCCTAGCACGAAGGTGGGAAAGCTCAGCCCGATCAGGATGAAGCCACGGCCCAGCCGGTCACGGAACCCGCCGGGATGGCGCGCCGACATGATGCCGATGGGAATGCCGACGGCCAGCCATAGGATTACGCCACCGGCGACCAGCGACAGTGTCGCGGGTAGACGATTGGCGATCAGCGAGATGACGGGTTGCTGGTTGCGATAGGAAAAACCCGTGTCGCCCTGTACGGCCTTGGCGATAAAACTCAGGTATTGCTCATGGATCGGCCGGTCGAGGCCCAGATTGCTGCGAATCTGGATCAACTGTGCCTCGGTGGCTTTGTCGCCGGCCACCATGCGTGCCGGATCCTCGGCGCGACGAAAAACAGGAAGAAGACGAAGGTGCTGAGCACCAATAGGATTAGCGCGGCAAAGCCCGGGCGGCCGGCGAGAAAGCGGATCATGGCTTGGCTCCTTACGGCTTGCGGCGGCGGATCGGTCGCGCTTTGGGATCGAGCGCATCGCGCAACCCGTCGCCGAGGATATTAAACGATAGTGTGGTGAACAGCAGCGCCGGGCCGGGGAACAGCACCAGCCACCAAGCGACGAGGTAGATCGAATTGGCGCCAGCATCGGCAAGCATGCCGCCCCAGCTCGGCGCTGGCGGCACGATGCCGAGGCCGAGGAAGGACAGAGTGGCTTCGAAGACGATCGAGCCGGGGATCATCATAGTAGTGTAGACGATGATCGGCACGCTGAGATTGGGCAGGATATCGATGATCATTATCGACAGCGATCCCGCCCCCAGCGAGCGGCTGGCCCGGACAAATTCGCGCTCGCGTAGCGATTTGACCTGACCGCGGATGACGCGGCCCATCGTGGTCCAGCTGAAGAACACGATGACGCCGATGCTGAGCGACAGGCTGGGCCCCGAGACCGAGACCAGTGCCAGTGCACAGAGCAGGAAGGGCACGCTCATAATCAGGTCCATCGCGCGGCTTAGGACCGTATCAACCCAGCCGCCGAAGAACCCCGCTAGCATGCCGACGGTGATGCCGATTAGCGCCGCCAGCAGCGAGGCGACGACGCCTACCAGCAGCGAGACGCGTGCGCCATAGGCCAGCCGCACCAGCACGTCGCGGCCCAATTGGTCGGTGCCGAAAATGAACTCGCCATTGGGCGCGACCGGCAGGCCAGCGGGCGACAGGCCGGTTTCGCGGAATTGCTCGATCGGGGAATGACCGATCCACGCCTCTACAAGCGGGGCGAGGGCGGCGAAAATCACCAGCAGCACGATGAAGATGAAGGCCACGAGGGTCGCCCGGTCGCGGATCAGTCGGCGTAGGGTAAGGTCGAACGAGCCGCGCTGAACAACGGTGGGCGGGGTGGTGGCTGGCGCGCTCATGCCTGATCTCTCCGAGTTGTTTCTGACCAGCTCGCGCATGCTGCCGCCCCGCTGCGGCGGCGGAACCACCGAGGCGGCGAGCAGGGTGCGGGTATAGTCGTCTTGCGGGTTGTTGTAGACAGTCTCTGCCTCCGCCAGTTCGACGATGCGCCCCTTGTTCATCACCGCGATGCGGTCGCAAACCTGCCGAACCACGGCGAGGTCGTGGGAAATGAACAGATAGGTCAGGCCCAGTTCCTGCTGCAGCGAACGCATCAGGTTGAGCACCTGCGCCCGGATCGACACATCGAGCGCGGAAACCGGCTCATCGAAAATGATCAGCGCCGGATTGAGCGCCAAAGCGCGGGCAATGCCGATGCGCTGTCGCTGCCCGCCGGAGAATTCAGAGGGAAACCGGTTATAATGCTCGGGGTTGAGCCCGACGATTTCCATCAATTCCTGCACCCGCCGCTTGCGATCGGCGCCGCTGGCGACGTGATGCAGGCGAAACGGATCGCCGATAATGGCGCCGACGCGGCGGCGGGGATTGAGCGAGCCGAACGGGTCTCGGAACACCAGCTGTACGCGCTTGCGCATCTCTTTCCAGCCGGCACGATCGAGTGTCGACATATCCTTGCCGTCGAGCAGCACGGTGCCGCCGCTGGCCGGGACCGGAGCCGGCGATGACGCGGGCCGTGGTCGACTTGCCGCAGCCGCTTTCGCCGACCGGGCCCAAAGTCTCTCCGCGCCGCAATTCGATATCGATGCCCTTGAGGACCTCGAAGCGGCCCGCCTTGCCGAAGAGACCACCGGTGGCGAAGCTTAGTTCGACATTGTCGACCTTGAGCACGACGGCGCAGCAGCATCGGCATTGCGGCCAGTGGGTGCCACGCGCTCGTTGTGGCGCGGATCGAGTGGCTCTTCGAGCCAGCACAGGGCCTCCACCTTGTCGCTGTAGCGCCGCATTGGCGGGCGCTCGGTCGCGCACTTCGGCAGGGCATAACTGCAACGAGGCGCAAAGGCGCAGCCGGTCGGCTTGTGCAGCAGGCTGGGCGGGCGGCCGGGAATGGCGATCAGCTCCTCGCCCGCCGCGTAGTTCGAGGGCGAGGAGGCCAGCAGCCCCGCCGTATAGGGATGGCTCGGAGCCTTGAATACCGGCTCGCTGGGGCCGAATTCCATGCGATTGCCGGCATACATCACCATCACCCGGTCGGCGACGCTGGAGAGCAGCCCCAGATCATGGGTGATCATGATGACGGTGCTGCCCAATTCCTTACGCATCTGGTCGAGCAGGGCGACGATTTGGGCCTGCACGGTGACGTCGAGGGCAGTGGTCGGTTCGTCGGCGATGATGAGCGGCGGGTTGAGCACCAGCGCCATGGCAATCATCACGCGCTGGCGCATGCCGCCGGAATATTGGTGCGGAAAACTGTCGAAGCGCTCGGCGGCATTAGCGATGCCGACTTTGGTCAGCATATCCACGGCGCGGCTGCGTGCCGCCTGTGGGCTGACCTTTTCGTGGGCGTGGATCGCCTCGGTGATCTGGGCGCCGATGCTGTAATAGGGGTGGAGACTTGACAGAGGATCCTGGAAAATCATGCCGATGCGGGCGCCGCGCAGTTTCTGCAATTGCTTTGGTGGCAGGGTCAGCAGGTTGCGGCCTTCGAACATCACCTCGCCGGTGACATCGGCAAAGGGCAGCAGGCCCAAAATGGCCTGCATCATCACGCTCTTGCCCGATCCGGATTCTGCCGGCAACGCCGAACAGATCGCCCGCCTCGACCCTGAACGATACGTCCCGGACAGCGTGGATCGTCCCGTCTTCGGTAGGAATGGAGACGTTGAGATGACGCGCTTCGAGCACTGGCAAAACCCGCACCGCTTTCTAACAGAGGCAAATGAAAACGGCCCGGACCAGTGCTGGTTCGGGCCGCGGGTGCTTATCGGCTAGCGCTGCAGCCAGACATTAGTCCAGTCGCCCCGGACACCAATGGAGTAGGGCTGGAAGTTCTGCACGGCGGCGCCGTGATAGAGCACGATCAGATTGGCGATCAGCGGTACCACCGGTGCATCGGCCATCACCAGTTCATCGACCTGCCCCCAAAGATTGCCGACTTCTTCGGCCGTCGGGGCGTTGATGGCTTGGTCGGCCAGCTCATTGGCCTTTTCATTGTTGTAGTCGGTGTAGTTGTAGGTCTGGTGCGTACCGTTGAAAGTGAATTGCGGCTGGAATACCGAGCGCGCGGCGCCGCCGGCCCAGTCGGGCGTCCAGCCAACCGGCGCGATGTCCTGTGTGCCTTCCTTGGTGTTCACCGGGTTGGTCATGAACTTGGAATAATAGTCGGCGGGTGCCACCGGGGTCAGTTCCAGCGTAATCCCGGCCGCTGCCATCGAGGCCTGAATGGTCTGGGCGATGGTTGGTTCGATGCCTTTGTTGCGATACGGCATCTTGAGAGTAATACCATCGGGATAGCCGGCTTCGGCAAGCAGCGCCTTGGCCTTCTCGATGTTACCCTTGTCGCCTTCCGACGGGTAGAGGTTGAACTCGTGATAGCCAAGCACGCCGACCCCGAAGATGCCGTGGATCGGCTGGGCGACCTCGGGCCCGCCCTGCTGCTGCACCACGGCCGCCTTGTCGACGGCATAGTTCAGCGCCCGGCGAACGCGGATATCCTGCAGCGCGCCATTATTGTTCTCCGAGACGGTGTTGATGAAGATGAAGTTGGTATTGCCCGATGACACGGTCACCAGTTTCTCGTCCCCTTGTGCCTTGAGCAACTGCAACACGGCGGGCGGGATGGTCACGTCATAAGTCATGTCGCCGTCGCCGGACTGCAATTGCTGCATGATGGCGTCGACCGGCAGGCCGAATGTCAGCTGGATTTCATCGACATAGGCTTTGCGTAGCGGATCGGTCTCCGCCGACCATGCCGGGTTGCGGACGAGCTGCAGCGAACTGTCAGGCGTATAGGCGGCCGGTGTATAGGGTCCGCTGGCGATGAAGTTGGTGCGGTAGTCGGGGCTATCGGGTAGATAGTCGAGCACCTCGACCGGTGCCGGTGCTGATGTCGGCAGCGACAGCATGAAGATGAAGTCGCCTGCGCGCTGGGTCAGCTTGATAACGATGGTTTCGTCATCTGGGGTCTCTATGCCGGTAATGTCGTTGCTTTCTGACATAGGCCTTCATGGCCTCGACCGTCGGCTCCACGGCGGCGAAGCCTTCTGCAGAAGGCTGCAAGACCGGTGATGAGATCGGTGTAATAGGTCAATGCGGCCGAGCCCAGCGCCGGGTTGCACATGCGCTTCACCCCGCGTTCGAAGTCCGCCGAGGTGATCTGGCGGGCGCCAGAGGGCGCGTTCCACTGTGCGCCCCGGCGCAGCTTGAACGTATAGGTCAGCCCGTCATCGGTGGGCTGGGGGACTTCGGTGGCCAGATCGCCGGCGGGCGTTACGCGTACCAACTCGTCCGTGGAGGCCGCATAGGAAATAAGCTGCCGTGTTGTCGCGCGCAGGAAATTGTTGGTCGTGACAAGTGCTGCGGACGTGGGATCGAAGTGGTCGAGATCCTCGGTACCCAGAATACGCAGCGTGCCGCCGGGCTGACCTTCCTGCGCCGCGAGCCCATGGGGCAGGGCGAGGATGCCGGTCGTTGCCATAAGGCCCGCCAAGGCCAATCGAGTAATACCGGTCATGTGGTGCATGAGCTCCCTCCGAGCTTTTATTTGCCGGACCAGACCCCTCTGGTTCCCGGCGGAAGTTATAAAGGACACCAGATGCGATCGCCTAAGTCAACGAATTTGTCGACAAACTAAATACACCGACTTAGAACACTGCCGCGACGGGGAAATGAGGAGCTGCCGATATGCCTAATGCAACGAGCCGAACTGATGCCATGCTGCGCCAACTCCGAGAAAAACTGACCCAAGCGGGCCTTTATGGTGTGGTGATACCTAGGTTCGATCCCTATCAGGGTGAGGTCGTGGCGCCCCATGACGAGCGGCTGGCCTTCCTCACCGGCTTTAGCGGCTCTGCCGGGATCGCGGCGGTGACGGCCGATCACGCCGTGCTTTTCGTAGACGGGCGCTATCAGGTGCAAGTGCGGGCGGAGGTGGATACCAATGTGTTTGAGATCGCACATTTCTTCGACTTTCCAATCGAGACTCGGCTCGAACAGAAAATGCCCTGCGGGCAGCTGCATCGGCATCAATCCCATGCTGGTGCCGAGCGCTTTACGCAAAGCTGGCAGCAGCCATGAGCCGGACCGGGGGCGAATTGGTCCTTTTGGAAACAGATCTCATCGACGCCATCTGGCCCGATCAGCCGCCGGCGCCACTTGCGCCGATCCAAGCCTTCCCGCTGCGCTGGGCAGGGGAGGCCAGCGCCAGCAAACGCGGACGTATTGGAGCTAGGCTGGAGCAGGCTGGAGCGGATTTCTTGGTCGAGACCCAGCCGGATAATATTGCATGGTTGCTCAATATCAGGGGTGGTGACATCGCCCATACGCCGATCGCCCATTCGGCGGCCATCGTCGGCCGCGACGGCCGGGTGGATTGGTTCGTGGATGAGCGCAAGCTTCCCAATGACCGCAGCGGCATCGAGACCGAAGGGCTGGTGATCCAGCCTGCTAATGGGCTAATCGCGACGGTGCGAGAGCGGGCGGCGGATAAGACGGTATTGGTCGATCCGGGCTTTGCGCCGGTGGCGGTACGCCTAGCCGTTGAGGCCGCGGGGGTGCGCCGCTGCTGCAGTTCAGCCCGGTGACACTCGCCAAGGCGATCAAGAACGAAGTCGAATTGGAAGGATTTCGGCAAGCCCACATCCAAGATGGCGTCGCTCGGACGGAATTTCTGGCCCGGCTCGACGCAGAAGTGCTGGCGCGGCTGGCTGTGGGCAATGCCATCACCGAGCTTGAGGCACAGTCGCGATTGCTCGACTTCCGACGCCGTGGCGCCGATTTTGTCGAAGATAGCTTCGCAGCAATCTCGGCCTCAGGCAGTAACGCCGCCATGTGCCATTATGCCTCCAAGGCGCAAACCAACGCCCCGCTGACGGGCGAGCTGCCGTATCTAATTGATTCAGGCGGGCAATATTGGGGTGGCACGACGGACGCCACGCGGACTATGAATTTCGGTCCGGCCAGCGCGGATGTGCGGCAGACTTATACGGCCGTGCTCAAAGGTTTTGTGGCGCTGATGACGGCGCAGTTTCCCCCACCGCTCAGGGCCATCATCTCGATGCCCCGGCGCGACGGCCACTTTGGGATCTCGGGCTAGACTATGATCATGGCACGGGACACGGGGTGGGGCATTTTTGTCTGTGCACGAGCACCCGCACCGTTTCGGCAAGGCGGTGAATGCGCATGGTTTTGAGCCCGGCGTGGTGATGACCATCGAGCCGAGCTATTATCGGGAAGGCGCCTTCGGGTTGCGGGTGGAGAACCGAGTCGAAGTGGTCACGGGCGTTGCGGGCTTTCTACGGTTCGAGACGCTGACGCTGGTGCCCATCGATCTGGCCATGGTCGATATAGAAGCGTTGACCAGTGTGGAGATTGGCTTTCTCAACGCCTATCACGCACGGGTTCACAAGGCATTGGCGGGGCGCCTGTCGCCCCGTGCCGCCGCTTTTCTGGAGCGCAGCGCTCAGCCGATCTCCAGCTAAATCGTCAATACAGTCAGAACCGCGGACCACCGGGCGGCAATCGGACATCTCGATGCCACTGGCCAATGGCTCGCCGCCAATTGCACGGAACAGGCGTTCGGCGGCGTGGCGGCCGAGCATGCCTAGATTCATGTCGATACTGGTGAGGGGTGGATGTGTGCCTTCCACGATAATGTCCCAATTGTCGAAGCCGATAACGGCGACATCATCGGGTACGCGGATGGCGCGCTCACGCAGAGCATCGAGGGCGCCGCGGGCGATCTGGTCGGAATCGCAGAGGATGGCATCGACCTTAGTGCCCCGTTCCAGCATCATGGCGCAGGATGAACGGCCCCAACGCTCAGACCATTCGCCGTAAGCGGTTTCTGAACACCAATTGGGTTCCACTTTCGGCAAGAACACGGGCAACGCCCCTTGCGCGGTCGGCTGCGGCGCGCTCGTGACGCGGCCCGGTCAAATGCGCAATGCGACAGCGGCCCGAGGCTAGTAGATGCTCGATTGCCATTCGGCCGCCCGCGACATTATCGGGGGTCAGCGAGAGATCGCGCGGGTCTTGGGAGGGGGTATAGACATAGATTACCGGCACGGGTAGGTCGCGGCCGATGGGGGGCGATGGTCGGTCTTGCTGCCCACCACCATGATGGCATCGACGCGGCGAGCCAGAAGTGCGGAAATGTAATGCTGCTCGCGTATTGCATCGCCTCGCGCGTCGCACAGAAAAACCGAGACCTGTCCGGCCCCGAACCTGTCCTCCGCCCCCATCAGAATAGGTAGGCTGAAGCGTCCTTCAAGATCGGAGGTGAGCAGACCCACTGTACCGGAAAGCCCCTGCGAGAGCCCGCGCGCCGGGGTTGCCGACATAGGCGAGCGCTCGTGCGACGTCTTCCACCCGAGCGCGTCGCATCACTGACCCGGTCACGGCCATTGAGCGCCTTGGATGCGGTGGCGAGAGACACACCAGCACGGCGCGCCACATCGTCCAGCGTCGCAGGCCGGGTCTTGAGCGTCACGCGGTGGGATTGTCTCGTTCATGCCGGTTTGCCTAACAGGGATTGTTGCGAGCCGAAAGCCCTGCGACGTGTTCGGATTTCGCATGTTTTCGCAGAACTCGAAAACCGTGGGCGCTGCAATCCAAATAAGGCCGGCCATTATGTTACAAATTACCGATGAGAAAGCGCTTTCGCAAATATTGTCGACAAACTGAATTCCTGCTGTTAATCCTCATGTCAATCTGGTGACGGGTCCGTTGCCGGATGAGGGAAACGGGAAGGGAAACATCATGAAAAAGTGGATGCTAATGACCACGGCGATTGCCGCGACGGGCCTTATGGCCATGTCGTCGGCGCGTGCCGAAGAGCTGAACCTGTGGGTGCGGACATCCTCGGCGGGCGTCTTGGAAAAGCTCGTCGATCTCTACAATGCCAGCCATGACGACAAGGTCGTGGTGACGCCGATCACCGCCGAACAGATGGTGCCCAAGCTTGGCACCTCGATCGCGGCGGGCGCAGCGCCCGATGGCGCAGTGCTGGATTTGATCTATCTGCCCACCTTCGCGGCGACCGACAGCCTCGAGGATATGACCGATTTCATCAAGGGCCTGCCTTACGCGGATGCCCTCAGCCCCTCCCATATTCGCTCGGCCACCTATGAGGGCAAGGTCTATGGCGTGCCGGCGCTGCCTGACGCCTCGATCATCGCCTATAACAAGGATCTGTTCACAGCGGCCGGGCTCGATCCAGAAAAGGCACCGGCCTCGCTGGCCGAAATTGCTGAAGACGCAAAGAAGATTACTGCGCTGGGCAATGACACTTATGGCCTGTTCTTCGTCGCAAGCTCGGGCAGTTGGTTGGTCTATGATTTCACGCCTCATATTTGGGCGGCCGGAGCCGATGTGCTCTCCGAAGACGGGCGCACTGCAACCATCGACACGCCGGCCATGCGAGCGACGCTAGCCGCCTATAACGATATGTGGACGTCAGGCTCCATACATCCCACGTCCCGCTCGGGCGTGGGCAACGATGCGGTGGCGGCTTTTGCCTCGGGCAAGGTCGGTATTCTGATGACAGGGTCCTACATCGTGAATCTGCTTACCAGCCAGTATCCGGACGTGAATTTTGGCGTCGCACCCATTCCCGGTCCCGAAGGCGGCGCGTCGAGCTTTGCCGGTGGCGATACGCTGGCCCTGATGAAGGGCATCAGCCCCGAAAAGAAGGCGGTGGCCGAGAGCTTCATCGACTTCTACATGCAGCCCGAGCAGCAGATCCTGATCACCGCTGAATCCGGCATGCCGCCACGCACCGACTTAGCCGACGAGGCCTATGCCGATTTCGATCCGCGCAATCTAATTGCCTACGATATCTTGGCTAGCGCACGCACGCCCTACACTTTCGCTTCCGACGAATTGTTCGTGGCCCGCACTGGCCCTTGGGTCAATCTGCTGCAAACCGCCATTTTCGACGGCGATATCGACGGCGCGATTAGCGCGGCGCAAGAAGGGTTCACCAAGATCCCGGAACGCACCAACCCCAAGTAACTCCTCCCGGAGCGTGGCGGACGGGATCTGTTCCGTCCGCCGATTTTCGATCAGCAAAGGGAGCGCGCCGTGACCGTGTCCATCGAACAACCGGCAATCCGGCAAGAGCCGCATCAATGGCTGGGCGCCGCCTTCATCGTGCCGAGCCTGATCATGATCGGACTCTTCTTCTTCGTGCCGCTCATCATGACAGTGTGGATGAGCTTGCATGACTGGCCGTTGCTGGGCCAATCGAGCTTTATCGGGCTCGATAATTTCATTGAGATCGCTGGGGACCGTCAGCTCTGGAACAGCGTGGGTTTCACCATGCTCTATACTGTCCCGGTGACGCTGGCCCTCTTCGCTGTGGCCTTTCCGCTGGCGATCTTAATCGACCGGCCACTGAGGGCTGCAGGCTTTTTCCGCACCATCTTCTTCATGCCGGTGGTAATCGGGTTCGGCGCGGCTTCGACCCTTTGGATGTGGCTGCTCAATCCCGATAGCGGGGTTTTTGCGCAATTGCTCAAGAGCTTACATCTAGTAACGGCCGCGCCGCGCCCGATTGAGAGCTTTTGGCCGGCGCTGGGCGTTATCATCCTGATGGTGGTGTGGAAGAGCGCGGGCTTCACCATGGTGATCCTGCTCACGGGTCTGCAAAGCGTGCCCGCCGAGGTGATCGAGGCTGCCAAGATCGACGGTGCCAATGCCCGGAGCCGGTTCCGCAACATTACCCTGCCGCTGATGCGCAATTCGCTGCTGCTGGCGCTGGTGCTTAACGTCACCTCCTCAATGCTGGCCTTCGACCAGTTCTTCGTGATCACCTGGGGCGGGCCGCAGAACTCGACCATCACCGCAGTGTTTCAGATTTATCTGGCCTCGTTCAGTTCCTACCGGCTGGGCTATGGCTCAGCGCTGTCGCTGGTACTGCTCGTGGTGCTGGTAGCCATCAGCTCGATCCAACTGACCTTTCTTAAAGTCCGCCCGGAGGAAAGCTGATGAGCGATCTGATTAGCAATGGTCCCTCGCGCCGGGAGCGGTTGGGTCTGGCAGCCTTTTATGTCGTGGCCAGTATTTTAGCCGTGCTGTTCCTGATGCCTATGATCTGGTCGGTTGCCAATTCCTTCAAGCCGCCCGCCGAGGCGTTGGCCAATCCGCTTGCCCTGTTCAGCAGAGCTTTTTCGCTCGACAATTACCGTCGCCTCGAAGGGGTGGGAGCGGGCTGGTATGTCTATGCCGGCAATTCGGTGATGATCGCGTTGGGGACGGTCCTGCTGACCGTGCTGATCGCGGTGCCGGCCGGCTATGGCTTTTCCAAGTTTCGCTTTCCCGGTCAGACAATCCTATTCGTCGCCTTGATGGCAACAATGATGATTCCGTTCCAGTCCATTCTGACGCCGTTATTCCTGATCCTCAACTTGCTCAAGCTGCAGAACAACCTGTTGGGGCTGGTGCTGATCTACACCACGTTCCAGTTGCCTTTTCGATCTTCATGATGCGCAATGCCTTCGATGCCGTGCCTAAGGCACTGATCGAGGCGGCGCGGATCGATGGGGCCTCCCAATGGACCATTCTGCGCCGCATCATGGTGCCTATTGCCCTGCCGGGGTAGCCACGGTGGCACTCTTTGCCTTTCTCAATTCTTGGAACGAATTCTGGCGGCGCTGATTTTCCTCTCCGACCAGAACAAGTTCACTCTGCCCATCATGCTGGTGAATGTCTCATCCGGCATCTACGGCATTATCGACTGGGGCGCTCTGCAGGCCGGCGTCACGGTCACCATGATCCCCTGCCTCGTCCTCTTCCTGTTGCTGCAACGCTATTACGTGCGCGGCATGACGGCTGGCGCCGTCAAATGATCCACCCGGTTTCGAAAGCAATCCGATGACCGATCTGTCCAATCCCCCGCGCATTGAGCGCTATGTTCCCGTCGATCATGCCAAGGTCGATTTCGCCGGCGGCTTCTGGGAAAGCTGGAGCCAAACGGTGCGCGAGGTGACGGTGCCCAGCCAGCACAGACGGCTCGATGAAGAGCGCTTTCTCGAGGTGCTCAATTTCGACCAGCCACCGTGGCCATTGGCCCGGCCGATCCAACCCAGTGGGCTTTCGATGCAGCACTTCTTCGACAGCGATTTCGGCAAGTGGATCGAGGCAGCGAGCTATACGCTAAAGGCCCATCCCAATCCGGCGCTGGAAGCAAAGATCGATGACATCGTCAAAAAACTCGCCCAAGGGCAGATGGCGGACGGCTACCTTAATTCCTGGTTCATTCGCCGTGAACCGGACAAGCGCTGGACCAATCTGCGCGACCTGCATGAAATGTACTCCATGGGGCATTTGCTCGAAGGAGCGGTGGCCTATTTCGAAGCTACCGGTAAGCGGGCTTTTTTGGATGTGATGATCAAAGCGGTCGATCATATCGATGCCACCTTCGGCCGCGAGCCGGGTAAATTGCGCGGCTACGACGCGCATGAGGAGATCGAGCTGGCGCTGATCAAGCTCTATCGCGTGACCAAGGATCCCAAGCATCTCAAGCTTGCACAGTATTTCGTCGATGAGCGCGGCCAGATGCCCTCCTATTACGACGAGGAAGCGCGGCGGCGGGGTGATGATCCTGCCAATTACCACTACCAGACCTATGCCTACAGCCGGGCCCATATGCCGGTACGCGAGCAGAACCGGGTGGTGGGCCACGCGGTGCGGGCCATGTATCTGTTCTCGGCCATGGCGGACCTCGCCTACGAAACTAGCGATCTAACGCTCCTCGGCCGCCTGTGACAGGCTCTTCGACAACCTCACCGGACGGCAGCTTTACGTCACAGGCGGGCTGGGGCCCTCGGGCGCCAATGAAGGGTTTACCCACGAATACGACCTGCCAAATGAGACTGCCTATGCCGAGACCTGCGCGGCGGTGGCCCTGGCCTTCTGGGGGCATCGCATGGCCCAGATCGAGCTGGACTCGCGCTTCACCGACCATGTTGAACTGGCAATTTTCAACGGCGCGCTGTCCGGCATTGCGCGCGATGGCGAGCACTATTTTTATGAGAATGTGCTGGAAAGCCATGGCCAGCACCGGCGCTGGAAATGGCATTATTGTCCGTGCTGCCCCACCAATATCGCCCGCCTGATCGCCTCGCTGGGCAGCTATTTTTACACGATCAAGTCAGATGAATTGGCGGTCCATCTGTACGGCGCCAACACGGCCGAAGCCGAGATCGGTGGACAGATTGTACGGATATCACAAGAAACGTCTTATCCTTGGGATGGCGATATCGCGCTGACCCTTGCACCTGCGGCGCCGATGCCTTTCACGCTACGTCTGCGTATGCCGGGCTGGTGTAACAAGGCCAGCGTGACCGTGAACGGAGAGGGGATAGATACTGCTGCCGCTGAAAAGGGTTATCTGGCCATTGCTCGCCAATGGGCGGCCGGCGACGTGGTGCGGATCGGCTTCGACATGCCGGTCGAGCGACTTTATGCTCATCCGTTGGCCAGCGAGGATGCCGGGCGGGTGGCGTTGAAGCGTGGGCCAGTGGTCTATTGCGCGGAAGAGGCCGATCTGGGGTTTGCGCCCCAATTGCTGGCGCTACCGGCCGACGCAGAAATCGCAGCGGCATTTGACCCCGGCTTGCTCGGCGGCGCAGTGCGGCTTTCGGCATTGGCTACTAAAACCAGCGACGCGGACTGGGCCGGGCAACTTTATCGCCGCGAACAACCGAAAACCGAAGCAACTTCACTCAATGCGATCCCCTATCACCTATGGGCCAACCGACAAGCCGGCGGCATGCTCGTTTGGTTGCGCGAGAAATAGGAAACCAGCATGGCTCAGCTTTCTCTTCGGAACGTGGTCAAGGCCTATAACGAGCATCAGGTGGTGCGGGGCATCAACCTTGAAGTCGCCGACAATGAATTCGTAGTGTTGGTCGGGCCTTCAGGCTGCGGCAAGTCGACGACACTACGCATGATCGCCGGGCTCGAGCATATCAGCGGCGGCGAGATCGCCATCGGTGACCGGGTGGTCAACAATCTAGGACCGGGTGAACGCGATATTGCCATGGTGTTCCAGAATTACGCGCTCTATCCCCATATGAGCGTGCGTGAGAACATCGCTTTTTGCCTGCAGCAGCAGAAAATGCCAAAAGCAGACATTCAGCAACGGATCGTGGCGGCGGCGCAGACCCTACACATTACCGAACTCCTAGACCGGCGCCCCGGCCAGCTTTCGGGTGGCCAGCGGCAGCGCGTGGCCATGGGCCGGGCAATCGTGCGCAATCCAAAAGTGTTTCTATTTGACGAGCCACTTTCCAATCTTGACGCCAAGCTGCGCGTACAGATGCGCACCGAAATCAAGCGCTTGCACCAGACCCTGCCGACGACCACAGTTTACGTGACACATGACCAGATCGAAGCCATGACCATGGCCGATCGCGTCGTGGTAATGAACAAGGGCCGCATCGAGCAGGTCGGACCGCCACAAGAGCTCTATCATCGCCCGTCGAGCCTATTTGTGGCCGGCTTTATCGGTTCGCCAGCAATGAACCTGCTGCCAGCGAGCGTTGCTGCCGCTGGGGATGAACTGACACTGGTGCTGGCAGACGGCACGAGCCTTCCGGTGCCACCGTCAATGCGGGCAAGCGCGGGGCCTTTGGCGGGGCGCAAGGTCATTGTGGGAATTCGGCCGGAAGTGATCACCCAACCCAATGGCCGACCGCGCGCTGCCCCGATCCTAGCCAATGTCGAGATCGTCGAGCCGTTGGGACTGGAAACCTTGCTTTATTTCAGCGTCGGTAACGACGTGGTGTGCGCTAGGGTAGACCCGGATACCGCACCGTCGCCTAACCAGCAGGCGAAGCTGAGTATTGATATGGATAAGGTCCATATCTTCGATCCCCAAACAGAGCAGGCGTTACGGCCATAATAGAGCTCGATCGGCGGAGCGGAAGCCATCGTACCTGCCGGGGCCATTAACTTGCCCGATGATCGGTTAACCGGATGCCGGCCTCCATATCGCCGTGGTGTTCGACACCCAACGGCGCTGCGGCTGGACAGCAGGATGGGCAACAGACTGGATGCGCGCCAACACCGAGAAATAGCGCCCATTTCGAGGCACGGGCTGGTTCCAACGGCGGGCATCCGCCCGCCGTTGGAGATTGGTTCACTGGCTGGCCGCGGCTGGTTCCAGCTGGGCAGCAATGAACTTGAAGTTGCTCCACCACCACCGGGGACCTTCATAGTAATTGTCGGCAGCAGGATAGTTGGTCCAATAGGTCTCGTTGACTGGCACGAACTTGGAGGTACCGAACATCTCGATCACCGGCAGGCCTTCAACCAGCTCTTTGAGAATTTCCGTGCCGGTCTCGACGATCTTGGGATTATCGGCGGGCATGGCGCGGAGCCCGTCGATCAGTACACTTAGTTCCTCATCGACATAGCGGCCCCGGTTGGAGGACGTCGGCACGCCGTTCTCGCGGACATAGTCCTTGTGCCAGCCTTCCATCCGCACGAACAGGTCGGGCGTGATGGCGCAGGACGAGCCCCAATACGAGCCAACCTCGTAATCGCCAGTGTTCTCCGCGGTGAAGAAAGCGCCCGCCTGCATCTGCTGCACTCGGGCCGGGATGCCGAACTGGGTCCACTCATTGGCGACCGCGAAGGCGAGACGCTGTGACTGAACTTCGAAATCGGCGGGCGCCAGTATGTTGATGGTGAACGGCGTGCCGTCGGGCTTCATCCATTGGTTGCCGTTCTTGGTGAAGCCGGCCTCCTCGAGCAATTTGGTGGCCTGTGCCGGATCGTGCTTCCACCAGCCGACACCTAGTAGCTCACGCAAAGCCTCGGGGTCTTCGGGAATATTCTCCACCCCTTCCGAGCGGAGCCGTTCGCCCAGACGCAGGGCATAGTCGGCATCAAACGGCTTGTAGCCGTCCTCCAGCGTGAACTCGCTGAGCCACTGGCTCATGGGCTGGTGATAGGTGTCCATGAGCACGGTGGTCGGCGGGATGGCGAGCGGAGAAGCCCGCAGCATGCCCGAGAAGGTGGCGATGCTGGCCTGCTCGAGGTTGATCGCCAGCGCTAGCGCCCAACGGGTCTTGGCATCATCATATGGCGCCTTGGATGTGTTGAAATGCATCCCGCGCTCGCACGGGTCATCCAAATTGGCATAGGGGAAGTCGGTAAACCAGCGCGCACCTTATCGTTTTGCCCGCGCAGGATATCCGGGCTTTCCGGCGAAATGTCGGTGAGGATGTCGATATCGTTGGCGGCCATGGCCAGCACTCGGCGCTCTTCTGTGCCGAAACTGCGGAACAGCACATATTGCGCCTTGGGCTCGCCGATGATCTGCCCGACATCGGAGTTCTGCCAGTCTTGCGCTTCTCCCACAGGAACCAGGTTCCATTTGGGTCATGGTCTTTATATTTGTAGGCACTG
Source organism: Devosia sp. A8/3-2 (assembly GCA_025452255.1). Classification (GTDB taxonomy): domain Bacteria; phylum Pseudomonadota; class Alphaproteobacteria; order Rhizobiales; family Devosiaceae; genus Devosia. Next base: position 342,811 of record CP104975.1, on the reverse strand, counting down.
ATAGAAACCGGCGGGAAATTCTGGAATGTCGCCGGATCCTGCTTCTCCCAGATATGCTTGGGCACGACGTGGAAGGAATTCCCGTAGATCACCGAGCCCAAAACCACTGACAGGCGCGGGGTTGGCCGTGTGGTGGTGATCTCGACGTTGTTGTCGTCGACTTTGGTGATCGATGCGATTTGGTCGCTGTACGCGGCGCTATAGGCGAGCGCCGATGTGTTGCGGATCATCTGGTCGGTGAAGACCACGTCGTCGGCCGAGAAGGGTTGGCCGTCGCTCCGAGTCAGGCCACGGCGCAGCTTCACCGGAACACAGTGAAGTCCTCATTCGGCACCGGCATTTCGGCGGCGAGGTCGGGAATTTGCACTCCCTTGGCGGTGTCGATGTCGTAGAGCTGCGCGCCGGCCAACTGGTGATAACCCTGATTGATGGTCACGCCCTGCTGGTACATGTTCATATTGGTTGGGTTGCCGACACGAGCATTGAGCATGTCCACGACGAGCGTCTGTTCGCGCGGAGTGCCCACATCGGTCATCTGCTGCGCCCGGGCCGGCAGGGCCGAACTTGTGAGCATGGTGCCGCCAAGGGCAACCGCGAGTCCGAGGGCAAATAGTTTGCTTCTGGCGCCGTTTCGTAGGGAATATTTCAACAAGATCTCCTCCTCTTGCTTGGTTAAGCGTGACGGTCAGTTCGGTGCGTTGGCGCACCTGCCTGCCCGGTCGGGTTGGTTCGATATTTGGCGTCGATAGCCGCGAACTCGCTCCAGCGTTCCTCGACGGTCGGAATGGCAGCCATCAATTCGCGGGTATAATTATGCGTGGGATGGTCCGGGATGTCGGTCGGCACACCGCTCTCCACCACCCGGCCGCTATTCATGATCGCGACCCGGTCGGAGAGGTAATAGGCGGTCGAGAGGTCGTGGGTGATGTAGATGAAAGAGACGCCCTGCTCTTCCACGATCTGGCGGAAGAGGTTGACGATGCTCATGCGCAGCGACGCGTCGACCATGGACACCGGCTCGTCCGCAACGATTAGCTTTGGCCGCGGAATTAGGGCGCGCGCAACGCTGATGCGCTGCAGTTCGCCGCCGGAAAACTGGCGGATATACTTGCCGCGGATTCTGCTCCGGGCTGAGCCCCACCGAGCGCAGGGCGCGATCGCAAACTCGGTCCACCTCCGCGTTGGTATGGGCAATTTTAAGATTGATCGCCGTCCTGCGCAGATAATCCTCGATCGTCAGATAGGCACTGAACGCCTCGAATGGGTTCTGGAATATCGGCTGGACTAGCCGGCGAAATTCGAGATCGTCGATGCGATCCTTGTGTCGTCCGGTCAATGGGCGGCCAAGCAGGCGGATGCTGCCCGAGCTGGGCTCGACGAGACGCAACACCATGCGGGCCGGGGTCGTCTTGCCCGATCCAGACTCCCCAACGATGGAGAAGACCTGCGGTGCCCCCGGCAAGGAGAAGGAGACATTGTCCACCGCCTTGAACGCGTTGCCGGAGAAGAATCCGCCCTTGCGGTACTCGCGGCTGACGCTATTCACCTCGAGAATGGGGACGCCGCTCATGCATGTTCTCCCACCATATCGGCCGAACGCCTGCCATGCAGGCGCGGCAGGGAGGCGATGAGGTTCCTGGTATAGTCGTGCTGCGGGTTGGCAAAGATCTCGGCCGTTGGCCCGGCCTCTACGATCTTGCCTTTGTACATGATCGCCAACCGATCGGTGATCTGGTAGTGCACGCCCATGTCATGGGAGACCAGCACCGTGGTATTACGCTGGCGGCGCTGGATTTCGACCATCATCAGCAGGATCTTCTTTTGCACCACAACGTCGAGAGCCGTGGTGGGCTCGTCGGCAAGGATGAGACGGGGATTGACGAAAGCGGCAATGGCCACCAACACCCGCTGGCGCATGCCGCCGGAAAGTTGGTGCGGATAGGCGTTGAGCACGTTTTCCTCAAGCCCGAAGCCGGCAAGGAAATCCACGATCCGCTGCCTGAGCGCCCTGCTGCCACCCTGCCGCTCGCGGTCGGGCAGTCCGTCTATCACCTGCTTCTCGATTTTCATCAGAGGGTTAAGCACACTCATCGAGCCCTGCGGGATGTAGCTAATCTGGTCCCACCAGAGCTTGCCGAATGCGCTCGAGGGCGCGTCGATTACCTGCCCGGTCCGTGCATCCTCGAACCGCCCGCGAACGGTGCCGCTCTTGATGCGCAGTCCGGTGGAAAAATCACCATAAGCGGCCCGCATGAGCGTCGACTTGCCCGAACCGGATTCCCCGGCAATACCCAGAATTTCGTTGTCGTTGATGGTGAGGCTCACCCCGTCGACAGCGGTAACGAAACCGGACGTGCCGTAGCCCACCGTGACGTTGTCTATGGTGATCATACGCTCATCCTCCGGGTTGCGGACTGCATGGACAGGCCCGAGGACACGAGGAAAAGGCCGATGAACAAGAGGACGATGGACACCACCGGCGAGCCGACCCAGACAAACTTGCCGGCCAGCAGCGCCTGATAGTTGATGGCCCAGTAGATCATGGTGCCCAGCGTCGCCTGCTGGGCGCTGGAGAGCCCGATCACCGCGACGGCGCTTTCGGTCGAGATGCCCACCAGCACGGTGTTGATGAAGTTGGCCGCCGACCACCCCGCAATATAGGGGAAGATGTGACGCACCAGGATGCGGACGCTGGATTCCCCGCTGAACCGAGCGACGTTGATGAACTCGCGCTCGCGCATCGTCAGCGCAACGGCCCGCACTGGCGTGCCGGATACGGCCAGTTGAAGAGCACCGGGATGAGACCGATGATCGGCAGCGCCAATTGCCTGCCGAACAGCGCCGCCATCAGGATCAGGATCGGCAACGAGGGAATGCACAACAAAGCATCCATGAAGAACGACAGCACCTTGTCGAGCCATCCTCCGGCATAGCCCGCCGCAAGGCCGAGGAACACGCCGATGACGGTAGAAAGCCCGGCCACGATCAGCCCCAGCAGCAGCGAATTACGCAGCGCATGGGTCAAAAGCCAGAACACGTCCTGTCCAAGGCTCGTGGTACCCAGCAGATATTCGGCGCTGGGGTTCTGGTTGCAGGGTGCCGTGTACCAGACCGGGGGTCCGATGGTGCGAACCGGGGCAAGATCACGCCCATGACCACGAACACGGCGACAAGAACGAGGCCGAGATACAGTCGAAACGGCGCATGAGTGAAAAAGCTGCGCATGGTCTATCTGTGCCTGATACGGGGATCGATGAGCGGGTAGATCAGGTCGATCACCATGGTCGCTGTGGCGACCGCGATGACCGAAAGGCTGATCGTGCCCATCAGGAGGTTGAAGTCGCCCTGCAGCACTGCCGAGTAGATCAGCAGCCCGAGGCCCGGATAATCGAACAGGATCTCGGTGATCAGCGATCCGTTGAACATCAGCCCGATTTGCAGCGCCGGGAACGTAATCTGCGGCAGGATGGCGTTGGGCAGCACGTAGCGGGTGAGGATCCTTCCGTCACTGAGCCCCTTGAGCCGGGCATAGCGCACGAATTCTTCTTCCCGCAGCGCTGTGGTCTGCGCCTTCACCGAGATCACCCACCAGCCGAACACCACGATGACGATGGACATGGCAGGCAGGAACGAATTCCGTGCAATGCTGGCGATGAGGTCCCAACTCCACGGCGCCCCGCGAATGGTGGTGGTCAGCGGAAAGATCTTCCACACATAGGAAAACAGGATCGAGAGCACGAGCGCTAGGATGTAATAGGGGATCGGATAGAGGCAGATCGCAATGCCCTCCATCACCCGCGAACTGGTGCTGGTCGGGCGCCAGCCGGAGAGCAGGCCGACGAAATTCCCCAGCACCCGAAGCGATCAGCGTAGAGACCAGCAGCAGCCCGAAAGTCCAGTGGCAGCGCATTCCAGATCAGTTCCATCACCGGGGTCGGATACATCGATAGCGATGGGCCGAAATCGGCGGTGAAGACGATGCGCTTGATGAAGGCCCAATACTGATCCAGCAGCGAGCCATCGAGCCCGAACGTGTCGGCAAGAGACTGGCGCAGCATGTCCACCTGCGCGGCATCCATGTAAGCGCCCCGGGAGGCGACCTTGGCCAGCATGGCTTCGACCGGATCGGTCGGGCCAAGCCGCGGCACGAAGAACAGTACGGTGAGCGCAAAGACGATCACCAATACATAGACCACGAGCCGCCCGGCAATGTAGCGGAGGAGGTTCATGGCCTAGATGACTTCGAGATAGTCGCGGTCGGGAAGCTGCGAGAATGGCGCGGTGGGCAACACCCGGTACCAAAAGGCGACCGAGGCGATGTCGTCCTGCAGCGGCAGGTAGCGCCGGTCCTTCTTCTCTGTGCGCCAGCCCAGCGCCTGCATGGTGACCCGCAGGTCGGTGTCGAAGCGGATCGGGTCATGGATATGCCAGCGATACATGCCGAAGCGCATCTGGCTCTGGTAAACACCATCGGGCCGCAATACCTGCGGCAGCCCGGCATAAGGCGTGGTGAATTCGCGGTAGGCGCTCTCCATGGTCTCATCGACCACGCCGCCGTCGAAATTGTAGGCGCCGCAGAAATAATCCTCGGTACCGGTGCCGCAAATGGTGGGGAATTGCGTGTCCCCATCCATGAAGAACTTGATCTCGCCTTCGCCCCACCAGCCCGAATTATTGGTGCCCCGTGCCATGTAGGTGCCCACATAATGGCCCTTTCCCTGCACGCCATCGAGGATGGTGTAGTCCTGCTTGAACGGCAGCGGGTTGGTGCGGCGGAACTGCGCATGAAAATAGGCGGCGTCCTCGGGCACGTCGGTCAGCGCATAGTTCACTTGATAGTAAATGACGCCATGTTCATCAGGATCGCGGTTTTCGATCGTGATGCGGGCGCGCTGGCGGAACGGCATCTGCCAGTAGCAATTGAAGGCGCGCCCTGGATTGACGCAGACCGCCGGGGACGTCACCTGCGCGAAGCGGTTCCAGCCCGAGCAGAAAAAATCCCCTACTGGCGCCTCGACGGACGGATGCTCTCGGTCGTCCCAGTAGATGCGCAGGATAAGGTCGCGCCAGCGCAGATTTGCGGTGGTCAGCCAGATCTGCTGGATGGAGCCGGGACCTTCAATATCGGCAAGCACCCGGGTTTCACCGGGCTCGATCCGAATGGATGGCGAAACCTTCCAGCCCCGTCCCAACCCCCGCGCACAACTGGCACCGGTACCCTCCGTTGCCATACCTCCCTTGCCCTTCTCTCCGGTGAAGTTCTCGGGGAGATCGAGCGAGTTCTGGCATCGGATAGTCGGTAGAGATTGCCGAGATTGAGGTCGAGGCCGGAAAAGAGTGCGTTCATGATATTGCCAGAGTGAATGGGTCAAAGCGAGGGCGAGCACGGGCCAGCGAAGTGCTGGCACATGGGTGAAAGGACGGGAGCCACCGACGCTTGCAAAAACGTCGAGAGAGACTGTCGCCAATGAATGATTACGGTCGTGGAACCGCCGCTAAGCGCTGTCGAAAAGGCTCATGCATCGTTCTCCCTGAAGGCGATTCGGCACTGCACTCATGTCAGTTTAGCCAATCTGCCGCCGGGAATTGGTTCCCGACGAGCAAACCGTAGCACCAAAAAATCGGTTTGCAAATGCATTCACAAACCGATTTGCAAACACAGCGCATGGGTGCTAGCGAAATAACCTATGACAACGATCTCCAAGGTTGCTGAACGTGCCGGCGTATCCCGGACCACTGTGTCGCATGTGCTCAATCATGCAGACCGCGTGTCCCCGCATCTGCGCGAACGCGTGATGCAGGCAGTGGCGGAACTGGGCTATTTTCCAAATCTGCAGGCGCAGAGCCTACGGACTGGCCGCACCAATATGGTCGCCATGCTCATCCCCGACATCCGCAACCCCTTCTATCCGGAGCTGGTCAAAACAGTACAGACGGACTCGGAGGCGGTTGGCCTAGACACACTGATCTTCAACACCGATGTCCCCGGCGGCCATAGCCGGAGCACGTCTACGAATACCTTCGGCAAATTCGCAACAAGCGGGTCGATGGCCTGATCATCGGCGATTTTGCCCTGCATGGCGTGCACGACGCCTTGCTGAGCATCGACATTCCGACGGTGTTTATCGGTAAGCTCCCCAATCAGGCCGTCGATAGCCTGCGGGTCGACGATGAGAGCGCGTGCTATGAAATGGGCAAGTATCTAGCAGAACGCGGTCACCGCCGCGTGGCCCAGATCACCGGCCCGAACTTCTTCAGCGAAGCGATGGACCGCGCACGCGGTCTGCGCAATGGCCTGCTGGACAGTGGCTCGGCGGCGGATGACATTCTGGAGTGGGAGGGTACTTTCCTCGCGCCATCTGGAATTGAAGGGGTCGACTGGCTGCTTGAGAAGCACAAGCAGGACATGCCCACGGCGCTGTTCTTCGGCAATCATCTGATGACACTCGGCGGCATCGCTCGGCTATTCGATCACGGCGTTCAGGTTCCCGAAGACCTTGCTGTCGCTGTTTATGGCGACCAGCCGCAGATGAACTATATCCGCCCGCACCTTACCCGTGCCGGGGTGCAGCCAGCTCTGCAGGCCAACTTGGCAACTAAAATGCTGCTGGAACGCCTCAACGGCACCTATAGTGGTCCCCCTCGGACGAAGGTGCTCACTGGAAGTCTTCAGAAGATGGACAGTGCCTAGCTGCAAGGCCGGTGCCGGCCGAAAATACCTCGACGCCTTATGCCGCTCTGCCCTTGCCATATCTAGTCATCAGCGGTTCGGGCACGATACGCGCCGATAGTCGGGCTGCCTTGCCATAAAAACGTTTGGGTGGCGAGTATTTGCAGTTGCCGCGTGAGTGGCGGCGGGCTGCTCCCATTTGCTTCCGAAGGGAGCGCTCTGAGAACTGTAGGGGCGATACTCCGCGTCGACGAGCAAGACGTAAGCGATGCTGGGGCGGCCTCATGCGAGCGCCAGTTTTCGCGTAGCTGCGAAAGAGCTCAGTCCCAGCCAATTAGGCATAGTTCGCTTAAGCGCGGTGTCACCCACGACCGTAAGCCGCCCGCTTTGGGTTTCTGCGTGAATGGTCGTCAAACCGAGCCAGATGGCAGTCATGGTGCGAAGGTCCGTGGTGACATAGAGGTCGACGTCAAAACCCGGATCAATGGAGCAGACGTCAACCGTCCCGTTCGCCTCCACAACCAGCCAATAACTACGCTTTTTCTCTGGCCGATCGGTATAGGTGAACTGAACAACCGTGCGCTGGCGCGGCATGGCGGCGACGTTGACGCTCCGGCGCATATCCCACATCAACAACTCGGGATCGAGATTCTGCAGCGTGGGAGCGGTTTCGACCCAGCTTTGACCCCAGAACCCCATCGCTTTAACGATCGGTTCAAGATCCCGGCCGGCAGAAGTTAGGCGATATTCGTAGCTGCCTCCTTTAGCGCTGCTGGCCACTCGCTGCACTACACCGGCGAGCCTCGAGGTCTTTCAGGCGTTTGGAAAGAAGCGCTGGCGACATGCGGGGAACGCCACGTTTGAGATCGTTGAACCGTGTCGAGCCGCACACCAGTTCGCGCACGACGATCATAGTCCAGCGACTACAAAGCACCTCCGATGCCATGGCGACTGGACAGAACTGCTTGTAACTCCCTTCAGTCATCGGCCGTTCCTCCGCGTTTTTCGAATACAGAATACTGCCGAGCGAGCTTCGTCACCAGTACAGATTCAGTAGCTGGATTGCTTCATTTCCTGAACTAGCGTCATCCGGCCAAGGAGAGGACAACAAATTCCTGTTTTGGGAGTATGAAATGTCTGCACCTCACACTATAAACGGCCTCGTCTCTTCATCCGCTGTCAGCGACTCGGCAGGTCGGCTCACCGGCACCTGCCACCTGCCGGGGGAGCCGGCTTATGAATCATGCTGCGCTATCTGGAACGGCATGATTGAGAAACGGCCTGCTTTGGTGGTACGGCCCGCCAGCGAGGCGGACGTATCGTCTGCTACCGCCTTCGCCAAGGACAACAACCTGCCATTATCTGTGCGCGGTGGGGGGCACAATGTGGCCGGCGCGGCGCTCAGTGATGGCGGTATCACCATCGACATGAGCCAGCGCCGGACCGTCACAGTGGATGCCGATGCTATGCTGGTGCGCGTCGAAGCCGGCGCCACATGGAAAGATGTGGATGCTGCGACCCAGCCGCATGGCATAGTAGTGCCCTCCGGTATTATTTCGGCCACTGGTGTAGCCGGGCTGACGCTGGGCGGCGGCTTCGGCTGGACATCGAGACGGTTCGGCTTCACTGCAGACAATATGCTGTCGGCGCGGGTGATCACTGCCGATGGGCAGGCGCACACCGCCAGCGCGACCGAGAATGCCGACCTCTACTGGGCGCTTCGTGGCGGTGGCGTGAATTTCGCTGTAGTGACTGAATTCACCTTCCGCGGCCACCGGCACGGCCCCGAGGTGCTGGCCGGAATGGTCGTGTACCCCCTCGAAGCGGCAAGGGAGGTTATGGAGTTCTATGTGCGGCTTACCAGCGAGGCGCCCGACGAGCTGACCTGCCTTCTGGTACTCAGGAAGGCGCCGCCCGCGCCGTGGATACCGGAGGCATACCACGGCCTACCGATTGTGGGTATCGTCGCGCACTGGACAGGCAGCCCAGAAGCGGGAGCCGCAACGATGCAGCGGCTCAAGGACTTCGGTAAGCCCGTGGCGGATACCATCATGCCCAAGAGCTTCGTTAGCTTCCAGAGCTTTCTGGATGGGGGCAGCCGTTCGGGCGGCGCTACTACTGGAAGTCCGACGATGCCAAGAGGATCGATGCTGGACTGGCGATAGAGCTGCGCAATGCGGCGCAGGCCATCACCTCGCCCTTCTCGGCGATCCTTTGCATGCATATGGGCGGCGCACCAGCGCGTGCCCCTTGGCGACACCGCGGTTGGTATCCGAGAAGCACAATATGGCCTTGTTTTCCAAAGCACTGGACGGAGCCGAGTGAGGACGCGAGACACATCGCTCGGGCCCGCAACTCGGTCGCCGCGACGAGGCCTTTTACATCCGGCTCGACCTATATCAACTTTATCACCGCCGACGAGGGGGCGGCGCGTGCCGGATGCCTACGCCAATGAGACATTCCGGCGTCTGCGTCAGATCAAGAGCAATTACGACCCGCAGAACCTATTCGGTGGCACCCTCAATATTCCACCTGCTGGTTGACTATGGCACCGCCACAAATCCCCGAACGCGGAAAGACCCGTGTCCGGGCCGAGGTGTGTGGGTGGGTTTGGCCGACCGATCTACATCGAGCTCGGTCTGGATCACTTGCAAGGAGCACCGTATCCCAACCCACGCATTTCCCTTGCAAACCGCAGACATGAGATTGGTACCGTATTGGCCGAAGCGCAGCGGGAACCTTGCTAGCCACGGTATCTTAAGTCGTTGTGAAATATTGACTTTTTGGCCTAATTGTACAATCTAAAAGCGATGAAGAATGGAACTCAGCAGGGCGCCTTAGACCGGTGGCAATAGCCAAGGGCCCCGAAGGGCATGGCTGCGATTCTCGCATTGCACCGCCTTCGGCTTTGCGTGAGCCCCGTTGTCGGCCGCACCCGTCGATGTGCTCGGCCGGGCTGACGAGGCCTCGTCGGTATCGTATCCGGCCAAGTGGCTCTCCTACAGGAACTTCGGCATCGGGGTCGCGTTTCGACGGCTCAACGGAGACCCGGGATGACCGAAGTAACCACTGTTCCGAATGTTGATCTCACCCGCTATCTGGGGCGCTGGTATGAAATCTGCCGCCTTCCCCTAAAGTGGGAGGACGAGACGGCAACCGACATCACTGCCAACTATTCGCTCAATGATGGAAAGCTCCGGGTCCATAATCGTTGTTTCTGATGCCGAGGGGAAGCCGTCGCAAGCGATTGGAGAGGCAAGGCCGATCGATGAGACCAACGCCCGCTTGAAGGTCACATTCCTTCCCGAATATATGCGCTGGATCCCGTTTACCCATGGGGACTATTGGGTCCTTAAGCTCGACCCAGACTACAGAGTCGCACTTGTGGGCACGCCAGACCACAAAAACCTCTGGGTTTTATCGCGCGAGCCCCGCCTCTCCGATACGATTTTGCGGGAATATCTGGATGAAGCCCGCGCTCAAGGCTTCTGACTTGGCCGGCCTGATCACCCCGCAGCACACGGGCCGCGAGGTGACTGATGCAATGGTCGACAACCAGTGATCTCATAGGCGGGCAGAAATTATCGATCTGATACCGCCCGCCTGACTGTTGGTACCGAACAGATGACCGAAAGCCACGCTATCGCATTATCGCAGCGATCATGATGGTCGCAAAAGCGATGAACATCACGGATCCCAAGACTATCGCGATCAGTGCCTGACTTGAGATATAGGTGCCAGCCACGCCACCAATGACACCCGGCCAGGCGCTCCTGCCCTTCTGCTGCACCAGAGGGAAGCCGCAATGTGGGCAGGTAAAGGCCTTGTCAGATAGTTTGCCCTGACAATCGGGGCAATTCATCAACGTCATTGCTGTCCTCCTATTACGAATTCGACCCGACGGTTTTGCTGCCGGCCACCGGGGCTGTCACTGCCATCGGCCTGTTCGTTAGGGGCAACCGGCGATGTTTCCCCTTCTGCCCCGGGTGGTCATGGGGGAGGGAACGTCGACATCGGCCAGCCACGCTTGGACCGACTTCGCGCGATCTTCCGACAGGCTCTGATTGTAATCATCGCTGCCCATGGAATCGGTGTGGCCGACAATCGTGACCGAAGCATCGGGCATGGCCGAAAGCACCTCGGCTAGTTGTGACAGTACCGGCCGCGCATCCTCGTGGATGTCGTATTTGTCGAAGTCGAATAGGACATCGCCGGGAAGGGTAACGACGATTTTGTTGCCCTCTTTCTTCATGCCGAGCGCGGTCAGAGATTTCTCCGTCGCAAGGCGGGTTTCAGAATCCATGTTCACCAGACCGAAAGAAGAACCTTCCGATGCGGTTGAGGCGACGCTGTCGGTTGGGCGCTCTGTGAAGCTGGAGCGGCCAAGATCGACTTCGGCAAACTCGGATGGCTGGTCTTCTAGAGAGCCTGCACCTACCGTCACCGTATAGGCCCGGGCCGTGGTCGGCATTGCGAGGAATAGTCCAACGACGAGGCCTCTGATCACTGGGCGATCTCCAGCGGGATTGTCACGCCGGGCGCGCTTGTATCGTCGGCGTCGTTCCCGGGATTGAAGACGAGGGTGAGTTCGGCGGCGTCGGCGGGGATAATACCGGGAAAGACGAGGTCACCTTCCATGCTCTGGCCATTGGAGATGCGCATCCATTTGTTGTCGGCGATCTGACGCATGAAAATGCGCTCCTGCTCGCTCTCGCCCCGAGCGAGATAAGCGTCTTCTTCGTCGTTCAGGTTGATAAAATTCGTCTGACCACTGTCAAAGCTGGCGAGCAGCCGGACTTTGGTGGCGTCCTCGCCAACCGTTACACTTTTCACCTGCACTGTCAGCCCAAGGGGGATACTAACCTGTCCGCCAGCGATATCGTAGCTGCTCTCCCGGGCGAAGGTGGAGGCGGGAAGAAGTAGAGCCAGCACGACGACTAAAGATTTCAACATTTTATGTGTCTCCCAAATGAGGATCTTCTGTTCCCGCTGTTCTGGGCAAACTTGTGGCGCACCAAGGCCCGCTTCAAGACGAGGGACTTGAACCCCTAGACCTTCGCCCGATTTGACTTTCGTGAAGGGACGATCGGATGGGTAGCAGGTTCAACGAAGAGCAGATCACTTCGATGTTGAAGGAGCACGTAGCTGTGCCGTAAGCACGGAGACATTTGGCGTTCAAGAGTCTACCAAGAATCAGACAATGCTGTGCCCGCGGCCTTCTGTGACAAGGGAGAGACATGATTATTTCTAGCCGCACCCTTTTTGCTCTTGCCTTGACTGCTGCGACCGCCACCTCAAGTCTGGCCCAAGAGGCGGAGACGGCCTATCGCATACGAGCTTCGATCTACTCCAAGAAGGCGCTGGTAACGGCCGCGACTTGGGTTGGCGTGATGGACCGCACAACAACCGTCGAGCAGACGTTCAGCACGCCCTATCAGCGGGATATCGCGCTAAGCGAAAACGGCAAATCGGTGGAAGGCACCTCGGAAGGGGAAGTCAGGATGGTGATCCGTCCGTTCGATCACCGCGGCTCGCTCTGCCTTGATGTCGAAATCAACAGCCATACGGTGAGCCAGCTTCACCACTACCGCAGCGATACTCTGCTCGAAATCCTTCCCGGTGGAGGTGGGTATGCAGCTACCGGTGACTACTGCGACTTCCGAGAAACAGCTGACGGTCTCCTCTTTAATCTCTCCACCGGGGACGCCGAGGACTACGGAGAAATCCTCGTCACTCCTGAAAACCCGGTGGAACAAGCGGACTAGGTCCTGCCCTTTGATCGAGTGCAACTCTGCGGCCGACAGCTACGCACCTGCCGGCCCCCGGCGGACTGGGTCCTGCACTTGTCGGTAGCAGAACCCACCCTATCGGCCCGGGTTCGGCTAAGGGGAACCGTCTCGAGTTTTGGCTGGGAACCGGTGTGTAGTGGACCGGGTTGATCGCGTCGGACGAAGCACTCAGTGACCTATGCGACCTCCTATCCGCTCCCACCCGTCCTTTTCGCCTGCGCCCTCATGCTAGGCAGTTGGTATCCTCGACTTCCGACATGCAGGAGGCCGCCGGCTCTGGACGGATGGCGCTGGGCTTGGCTCTCAGCGGCTATCCTGTCGGCGTCCTGCTGCTTTGCAAGCGGCCATAGCCAATGGTCCCGCCGTTTCTCAGCGGCAGAGGCCCGGCCTAAAACGCTCGCCGTTGACCTCATACCTGCACTGAGCCATGGCGCCAGTCATCCAATCCTCCTCATAGGCGTCTGGGCGCATTCGATAGGAGTCAGGACTTCAGGAATTGCTTGATCGCTTCGGCGAGCTCGACGGGCGCCTCTTCGGCCATATGATGCCCGCTCTCGATCGCGTGCCCTGTAATGGACGGTGCCCATTTCCGCCAGATGGCCGTGGGGTCGCCGTAAAGCAGTTCCATGTCGTCGCGGCTGGACCAGAGACAAAGGGTTGGACATTGTACCGTTCTGCCCGCCGACCGGTCTTCCTCGTCATGCCGGCGGTCGATGCCGAGACCGGCGCGATAATCCTCCACCATGGCGTGCACGGTTTCAGGGTCGTGCAGGGCTTGCTGTAGGTCCTCATACGCCTCGCGCCCCATATACTGAGGGGAGACGTTATACCAAGCGTCCGGATCGGCCGGGATCGCGCGTTCCGGCTTAGTCGGTTGAGCAAAGAAGAACCAGTGCCACCACAGTTCCGCGAACCGCGCATCACATCGTGCCAATGCATCGGCAATCGGTACCCCGTCCAGTACGGCTAGCTTGCTCACCCCGGCCGGGTGGTCCATCGCCATACGGAAGGCTACGTAGCTGCCCCGGTCGTGGCCGGCCACAGCGAAAGTCTCGTGCCCCAGCGACCGCATCAGCTCAACGCAGTCCTGCGCTTTGGCTCGCTTGGATGAACCAGCATGATCGGGCGTATCGGCCGGTTTGCTGGATTTGCCGAAACCGGGTAGATCCGGGCAGACCACCGTATGGGAACCGGCAAGAATAGGCGCGACTTTGCTCCAGGTCATATGGGAGCGCGGAAGACCGTGCAGCAGCAGCACCGGCGGACCGCTGCCGCCATGCCTTACGCGCAAGGTGGCGTTAGAAACCGTCACGACGTCCAGACGGAAACCCTCGAACGGGCTCATGTCCCGGCCGGGGTGTCGGGCAAGAGCGGGCCTGCCTTCTCGGCCACCAAAATTGGGCCGGATTCGCCGATTGAAAAAACGGCCTTGGGTACAGTGGCGCGGAACGCGCCATAGGTTTCGGGCGACACGTTTTGATAGTCGTAGCGATTTCCGTTCGTCACAAGCCAGACCGACAACACGCGAGTGTCGGGATTATAGTCACTCTTCTCGATCAAGCTGGACGGCATGGCGGTTCCCTCTGGGTTCCAATTCATTACCTCTGGAAAAGTTGCCGGCACCTTTAAAGCCTGCCTATTCGTTTATGCTTTGTTCTGTGATAGACTGAGCGCCACGATATGAGGATAAGAGTGACCAGTCGTTCCGGCAGTGCTGACCTTCCGCTTCATGGTGGCCGCGTGCCGCGCTGGCTGAGCGAGCGCATGGCCAAACTCGGAGCGTTGATCTGCGAGGCGGTCGTCATCGAATACGGACGCGACGAGTTGTTGCAGCGACTGGCTCATCCCTTCTGGTTCCAGTCTTTTGGTGCCGTTATGGGGATGGACTGGCATTCGTCAGGCATCACCACCAGCGTCATCGGTGCCTTGAAGCGCGGGCTGGGGCCGCTGGAAAAGGAGCTCGGCCTCCATGTCTGTGGCGGTAGAGGCAAATATTCGCGTAACACGCCCACCGAGCTGATAGCCATCGGCGACCGGGTGGGTTTCGACGGTGCCGCGCTGGCGACAGCAAGCCGACTGGTTGCCAAGGTCGATAGCGCAGCGGTCCAGGACGGTTTCTGATCTCTACCTGCACGGCTTCATCGTAGCCGACGACGGCAAGTGGGTGGTAGTGCAACAGGGTATGAAGGGCGATGCAGGCTATGCCCGCCGATACCACTGGACCTCGCAGGGCTCGGGCAGTTTTGTCGAGCATCCGCACGCTGCCATCGAGGGCAAGGGCCGGGGACAGATCATCAACCTGACCGACAAGCGCGCTGATAGGGCGCGGGCCGGCAGCGTTGATTTGCTGACCTCGCTAGGCCCAGATGCAATCGTCCGCGAGGTCGCTCGCTTGCGGGGCAGGGCGGAACCGCTCGACGATGAGCCGCTGCTGCCGCACTCGGTGATGCCGGAGCATCATGACATAAGGCCACCCGATGTCATGCTGCGGCGCCTGCACGGAAGCCTCGCCGCGGCGACCGATCGCGGGCCGACGGACTTCGCTCAACTGCTGCTGGTGCCCGGCGTGGGGGCTCGCACGGTGGAGTCGCTGGCCATGGTCGCCGAGGTCGTTCACGGCGCGCAGCACCGTTTTTCCGATCCCGCCCGTTTCGCCATGGCGCATGGCGGCAAGGATGGGCATCCTTTCCCGGTTCCGCTAACCGTCTATGACCAGACCATCCAAGTACTGAAGAACGCCGTCGGACGGTCGCGCCTTGGCCGGGACGAGCAACTCGCTGCCCTCAAGCGCTCGGACGCGCAGGCCCGGACATTGGAAAGCACGGCTCATGGTCCGTCGCTCAAGTCCTATATTGCCAACGAACGGGCGCGCGTCAGTTTGGCGGACGCACCGTGTTCGACGATGTTCAACCTGCTAGCCAGCCGACCAGAGAGGTATCAAGTACACCTAACCAACGGTCTTCGGGGTAGCGTGCATGTTGTAAGGAGCCTCGATAAACCGACCCCAAAAAGTGAGAGCCGACTTGGCGCGGTGACGACACCTTGTTTAAGGTGTAGCGCAAATCGGGCTCGCTGCGGCGGGCCTTAATTATCTGGAAGCACTCTCTTTGGCGGCATATGTAGATGTTGCTTATTGTGAGGCAATGCTCATAGTGATTAAATTGTATATTGGGGGTTTCTATGAAGAATATCGTCTCGGTGTTTTTGGCCGCTTTGCTTTGTATTTCTATCTCAAGCGCAGTTTTTGCTCACGGTGGCGGTCTTAATAAAGACGGGTGCCACAACGAGACAAAAACTGGCGGCTATCACTGCCACTGAATGATCTGAGGGCTCGCTTCGGCGATCCTTCTCGTTTGAGTTGGTTCGGCCTCAAACGTGTGTGTGCCGTTTGTATCCCTCTTGACAGGACTATCGCCCAAACCAAAATCGATAGCACCGGCTCCGATAGAGCCGGCGAGCCTTTGGTTCACCACATTTATGTTGCTCAATGAGGATGTAGATGAGGACGAATATCGGTCTCTCTTATGATGACGATCTGCCTGTTGGTCGTGGCGACCTAATCGCTTACTTCCACCCCCGCGAAATCGTATCCGACAACTCGGTCTCGATACAGCGCCGCCGGGAAATGCTGGCCTTTTGGCTATCCGATGCGAATGCATTGCCGAGCGCGCCTAGCCTACGGAGCTCGGGTCGGACGACCACGACGGTTGCCGAAATTCGCGAAGCCTTGGTGGCACTGGACGAATTGGAAGCCATGATAGGGACTCGACAGGTCACTTCTTCGCAACAAACCGCCGCATAACGGCAATGGCCGGGCACTTCGGTGCTCGGCCCGTTTCTCCGACGGTGATTGGCGCAAGGCACAAAGCATCTGCTGGCAAGGCCCCGCCAACGGCGATCCACACTTACGCTTGCAACCACGAATCCGACGCAGTCAGACCCGGGACAGCGATAGTGAGGTTTTTCATGACCACAGTTAGATCGACCATCTTCAGAGTTGCCAGCTCGCTTTCGCGCCAAAATAGCATCGCGATAGAACGATAGTCCGACTGGCATTGTCCCGGCGGAGGTTACGCCTCTCGTTTCAGCTGCTCTTTGCTGAGCGCTTGGCCTGTTCGAACTTGGTCATCCAAGCAGCGCCCGGCCTTCCAAGCTCTATTTATTGTCGGCATGCTCCAGCACATCGGCCATAATGGGGCGCCAGTTATCGCCTAGAGCTTTAAAACGGGCGACGGTAGGGTGCGTCACGCTTAGCGTGACGGTCTCCCGATCGGACTTTCCGGCCCGCCCATCATCATCCCTTACCCAAGGCGAAAGGCCATGTGCCGAGGCGGCGCAGGCCAAAGCGACATACAGCGGGATGTTTGCCTTGCCGTCCTCGTAGCGCTGGGGAGTATCTCGCCCAAGGCCCAGCGCGTCACAAGCCTGCGTTCGGGTGAACCCCATATGCTCGCGCCAGGCTTTAAAATCTTCCTTGGTCATGGGAACGCCATGAGCATTCAATTTGCGCCGTCTCCGCTCATGTCGCGATCATAGGGCGTTGTGGATCGAGCATTGATCAGCACGTCGATGGAATAGGCCTTGTCGGGGAACAGTGTCGCAATGGTGGCCAAGGTATCCTGACCTTCATCGAGCTGGCGATACAGACCATCGCTGTCGCCCTCTGCCGCTCCTGCCACCACCATGCCCCACTGCTTTAGCAGCGCGATAATTGGCAATAAATAAGTCCGCCTCGCGCTCTGTAGTCATAGTCGATTATCTCCTTACTCCCCGCTCTAGGACGGCAAGATTACCCGTTCTTGTGTTTCTCGGGAAGGCTCCGAGCCGAAGGGGAAGTAAGAAAAATCATAGCGTGCCAGGCGTTAAGGGGGCGATCCCGATAACGTTGGCGGCATCGGTGCTATAGGGATACGCCGGATTTATCTGGCCATCCTTTCGGCTATGAATCGGCCCGGAGGCTTGCCGAGTGCGCTCTTGAACATGGTGATGAACGCGCTGACCGATTCATAACCGAGATCGTCGGAGACATTTTGCACCGTTGCTCCGGCAGACAATCTCTGCAGGGCAATGATGATATACAGTTGCTGGCGCCAGCGACCAAAACTCATCGACGTCTTTCGGTTCACAAGCCGAGCAAGCGATCGCTCGCTCATGGCAACGCGCTCCGCCCACTGCGCGAGAGTGCTACGGTCCCCCGGATCGCCGATCAGGGCATTCGCAATCTCGATCATTGTCGGATCTTCTGGAATAGGCAGGTGCAGGGCGGCAACTTCCATGCGGCGAAGCTCCTCGAGGACCACCCGCGCAATCATGTCGCGATGTGGATCGGCACCGGCAGGGCTGCCTGCAGAAGCGGCGGCCATGTGCTTGATCATCTCGATCAGCATGGGCGTCAGCGACAGCGTGCAACATTGCGCGGGCAGGGCGGCTGCGGCCGGATCAACGAAGAGCAGGCAAATGCGGCCATTCGCCCCCACGTGATTGGAATGTGGGACGTTGCCGGGAATCCAAACGCCGCTCCCTGATGGAACCATCCAAAGACCACCCTGCGCCCGACACATGACACCGCCCTGAAGCGCGATCACCAATTGACCCTTGCTGTGCTGATGCATGGGAAGCTCGGCTTCATGCTCCTTTACACCCACTGAAACCGCAAAGGCGGGTTCCAAGGATAAGTCGGGATCAAACGATGCGAGGCACGCGTGAAGGGAGTCCATATGCGATTGGCCTCTTTTGGATACTAAATGGCATAATAGCTAAATTCGGTAGTCGGCAATAGCTCTATTTGAACGTGATCTCTCATGTCGGTTTTGAGCAAAATGTCATCTCGCGCCTATCCCCTGAACCCTCTTTGGGTTATCGCCGGTATCCTCGTCTTCTCCACCACTCTGCGCGGCACCTTCACAGCCGTTGGTCCCTTGCTCGACGTGCTAAGGCACACCTTCGGTATGGGCGCGGGCGAGGCAGGCCTTCTCATCACCCTACCGTTGCTGGTCTTCTGCATAGTGTCACCGTTCGCCGCGCTGCTGGCCCGCGAATACGGCCTTGAGCGTGCGTTGCTTCTGGCACTGCTCGTCATGATCGGTGGGATCCTGGTAAGATCGGCAGGGCCCTCGTGGGGATTGTTCCTTGGCACCTGCCTTCTGGGTGCCGGCATAGCACTAGGCAACACTCTGTTGCCCAGCCTGATCAAGCGAGATTTTCCTGACCAACTCACGAAAGTCACCGCGATCTACTCCATTGCCATGGGCGTTGCCTCTGCCGTGGGCTCTGCAGTGGTCGTACCGCTGGCCCACAACTTCAACTGGCAGATTTCGTTAGCGGCCTTTGTCGTCCTACCTGCTGCCAGCGTCTTATTCTGGCTACCTCAGCTTTGCAGGCACTCGCGTGTGTCGGCCGGGACCGCCACGCCTCCCCATGGCGGCGCGGTTTGGCGTTCCCCCTTGGCTCGGCAGGTCACATTATTCTTTGGTGTCAATTCCTTCGTCTACTACGCTATCACTGCTCGGCTTCCCTCTATGCTGGTCGCCCGGGGCTTTTCATCGACCGAGGCAGGTTCACTGCATGGGATCATGCAACTGGCTACGGCTTTCCCAGCAATTGTGATTGTGCCCATTGTCCAGCGAGCAAAGGATCAGCGCGGTCTCGCTATTGTTCTTGCAGCATCGGGTCTAGTCGCCCCGGGCGGACTGCTCTTGATGCCTACTTTTGCGCTCCTTTGGGTGGCGCTCTTCGGCTTTGGCATCGGCGGCGCTTTCATTCTGGCCCCGGCCTTCATCGGTCTACGCGCCCGGACCGCACAGCAAACCGCAAGCCTTTCGGGCATGACGCAGTCTATCGGCTATCTGATGTCAGCCACAGCACCGGTTTTGATTGGAGCATTGCGCGACAAGCTTGGGAGCTGGCAACCAGCCCTTATCGCGTGCATCGCCCTCTGCGCAGTGTTGGCATTCCTTGCCTTAGGGGCTGGGCGGAATCTGCAGATCGGCACTGAGCCCGCGTCTAAGTCTTGAGTTCGCGCCCACGGCTGCAATCCACATGGAGTCCACAGGCCCATTTGGCCGTGCGGGATTGTGAGAACCTCGGTGTTGTTGCCCTGCTGGACGTTGACTGCCGGATTGTAGGTTTAGTCGGGCACGAGCGTTGCCTGCTCGGGCGACTGCATAGCCCCTAAAGTGCGTAGATGGTTGACATCTTACACAGAGGATGGCGTGAACCTTCGTAACCTGCTCAAACGGTGGCTAGGAGGCCACATGCCGCTGTTCGACGAAAGCCATCCCCTTTGGGAAGTGAAAAATCTTAAGCGGGCGCTGCATGCAGCCGGGGTAGCTCTGTGGTCGTGGACGGTTGAGACCGACGATTTCGCTATGGACGAGCGGGCCTTCGAGCTCTGGGGATTGCCGGCAGAAGGCTCAGTGAGGTTTGAGGACCTCTCCTCACGCATCCACCCCGCTGACCGAGATCGGGTTCGGGCGGCATTCACTGCAACGCGCCCTCGTTGGCGCCTATGAGATCGATTTCCGTATCCTTCTCGGCGAAGAAATTAGGTGGATATCAGCCCGCGGACTGGGTAACGATGAGGGGTTGCATAAGGGGCAAATGTCGGGCGTTTTTCTCGATGTTACCGGCCGCAAGCAGGCAGAGGAAGGTCACGAACTCCTTGCTGGCGAGATGAGCCACCGGGTCAAGAACCTTCTGGCGATTGCGGCAGGTCTCACCAATCTGACTTCCCGCTCGGCGACATCTGTTGAAGAGATGGCCAAGGAACTGACCAGTCGGCTAACTGCATTGGGCAGAGCACATAATCTTGTTAGGCCTCTTCCGGACGAGCAAGGGCGTGCCGCACTGTTAGGCGATCTAATTTCCGTACTCTGGCGCCTTACGACGATGCCGGGGCCTTCAGCGGGCGAATTCGTGTGGCCGTTCCCCGCATGGGAATCGGTGAACAGGCCACGACAACCCCGGCACTGGTCATCCACGAATTGGCGACCAACTCCCTAAAATATGGGGCGCTTTCCGCCGAGTCAGGCATGCTGGACATTTCTGGGTCCGCCACGGACGATGAAGTGTGTCTTGTATGGACTGAGCGCAGCGGTCCGACGGTGAAGCCGCAGGCGGAGGCAGGGTATGGAAGCAAGCTTCTCAACAGGATCATAACGGGGCAATTGCGAGGCTCGATAGAAACGGAATGGTCCGAGGGTGGCATCATCGTCTCTGTGAAAATGAGCGCCCAACGGTTGGCCGCCTAGGAACTTGTATTGTGCTCTGAGCGCCAAAACGATCCAAAACTACTGCATCGGCTTCCCCGATATCAGTTGAACCACTACAAAAGCCAACAGTGGGCTCCTGGCCCCGTGTTTGCCGCTGCCCGGATCCTGATGAATGGTGGCAAGGGGCGTTTCCAGACCGACCGTTCCCAGTTCGGCAAAGCGAATAACGGAGTACCGAAAGTTGGGAATGACAAGAATTCCAACTTTCGCGTATTCACATACGCGAAGATACGAAAAGGCTGCCTGGCGGCCGCTGTACATTTCACGACGACAGAACCCGTCTAACCCGAACCGAACTCTGGTTGGCAAAAGCAACTGGTGAACCGGACGAGCCTTGCCTTTGCCGCGGCATTCGGGAGACCCATAGGCCTCGTATCCGAGGCCGGCGTAGAGGCGACGTTTACGACGCCTCTACCGCCCACGTGGCGTCATAATTTCAGTGCCGCCTGAGTGGCGTGCATCGGTGCATGAGATTGAGCGGGACCTTGCCAAGACGCTGATCGTTTCCACGCGGGCGCAGCTCTGCAGCATCCAAAAGCGGCAAGGCAGCGGCGAGCGGACTAGGCGGTCATTGCGCCGTCGATGGTGATGGCTGCGCCGTTGATAAAGCTGGCGTCGGGGCCAGCAAGATAGGCAACGAGCGCAGCGGGTTCTGAAGCATCGGCCATGCGTCCGGCCGGCACCCTGCCGATGATATAGTCTTCCATACCCGCAGTCATGTCGGTGCTCGTCGGTCCGGGCTGAATGGCGTTGACGGTGATGCCCCTAGGAGCAAATTCGTGTGCCAGTGCGCGTGTCATGGCTGTCAGAGCCGATTTCGACAGCCCATAGACGCTGGCGCCGGGCACGGCGGCGCTGACCGCGACATTGCTGGAGACATTGATGATGCGCCCGCCTGCCTTCATGTGCCGCGCAGCTTCCTGCATGGCAAAGAAGGGGGCACGCACATTGATGGCCAGTGTCCGGTCGAAGTCGGCTTGGCTGAAGTCGTCGATAAGCGCATGCACCAGTGTGCCGGCATTGTTGACCAAAATATCCAGCCCACCCAGCCGCTCGACGGCCCGGCGGATTGCGGCCTGTAGAGCTGCGGGGTCAGCGCTGTCTGCCTGCAGGGCGAATGCTCTGCCGCCTGCGGTGATGATCTCCTGGACTAGGGTCATGGCGGCATCTGGGCTGGCCGAATAGGTAAAGACGACGGAGGCGCCTTCCGCAGCAAGCCTGCGGACAATGGCGGCCCTGATGCCGCGTGAGCCGCCGGTGACCACGGCGCGTTTGTTGAGAAGCGGAAGATAGGCTGACATGATAGTTCCTTTCGTCAGGCAAGGTGAGATAAATTCTGGACTGGTCAGTCCGGAATTGGCCGTGCTGGGAGATGGCGAACTTGTTCGAGGGTTACATGGCTTTGAGCGCCTTGATGGCGAAGTCGGCGACAACTGCTAACTCATCACGGCTGGCGCCGGCCCGGGCCCGGACGGTTAGGCCCTGCAGCGTGGCATAGAGAAAGCTAGCCGCCGCGGTCGCGTTCACCGACTTGGCGAGGTCGCCCCGTTCCTTGGCCGCCTCAACCAGTCCGGCCAGCATGGTTTGGACGCTGGTCGCCGTGCCGCGCGCCAAGGCGGTGACCTCCGGCTGGGCGTTGCGGAAGGCTGTGGTGGCATTGATGCCCATGCAGCCGCGCGCATTCTCCTCGGCACTGCGTCGAGTGAAGATGGCGAGAAAACCCTGAAGCACGTCAAGCGGGGAAGGATTGTCCCCCGGGTGATCGAAGAAGTTCTTGTTGTCGAGCTTGTGGTAGCAGCGCAGGCTTTCGAGGAACAAAGCTTGTTTGTCGCCGAAGGTGTCGTACATCGACTGGCGGCCGATCTTCATGCTCTTGAGCAGATCGTCCGTTGACGCACCTTCGTAGCCCTTGGTCCAGAACACCTCCAGTGCTCCGGCCAAGGCTACGTCATGATCGAATTCCTTGCTTCTAGCCATGCCACTCAACTAGTCATTTTGGACTGGGAAGTCAAGAAAGGCGTTTCGACATAATCTGCGTCCGGTATGATCCGATAGCCCCGGCCGTTGGAAAGGGTGCAGTGTCGTCCCAAGCACGTTCTGGTACATCGGCGCTATGCCAACTCGCGATACAGAGGCACTTTCAGGGCGTGTGCGTCGATCGCCGTTGCGACTTTTCTTGCAAGAGGCAGGTTTTTCTTCTCGGCCTCCCACGCCTCACGGAAACGTCGCACTGTCTCGGTCGCAGTGTCGATGACGAGCTTTTCTGGCAGGAGCGCTTTGGCCGCCATGTAGCGGAGTTCGTCTGCAGTGAGCTCGCTCATCTTCTTGGTGCGCGAATAGTTGAGGGCGGACGTGTCCTCGCCCTCGATATAGGGGGTGGTGGAGACGAGGTCATAGGCGGGGGACAAAGCCGGGGTACGCCCGTCGGGATAGATCAGCGACCAGTTCTTGAGATGCATGTCGCCGTTGCCGATCAGCGCACTGAAAACCAGTCTGCGAATGTACTCAGCCGTGCCGGCGTCGCCGGTTTCCGTACCGATGACGCGGCCGATATTCGCGTAGCTCGCCCGCTTGTATTTGTCGTCAGGGAAGACACCGAACACCTGAACAAAGTCCTCCGTGTGCACGGGGCCATCCGCCGTGCGGTCAGAAGCGCCTGACGGCGAGCGCACGGCCTTTCAGCTCTCCAATGCCTTCCGGCATCCCGGAGATAGCATCTATGTCGATAAGTTCGATGGAAGGCACGTCCATGCCAATCATGGAGGCCAGCCGCATCATCGAGAATTCATTCTCGGGTACGCCCGCGAATTGTTGTGAAGGAAATTTGACAATCCAGGAGCCACCGACGCCCTCGGCCGGGATGGTGAGGCCGCCGCCCTTGCGGCCATTTTCCAGCGCCGAGAATTTGAGTTGAACACCCGCCGGGGAGAAGCGATAGGCGTTGGGCCGCGCTTCTGCGGGCAGTTCTCGGGTGACGCCCGGTGGCAATGCGTCGCCCTCAACCGGGTGGATAGACAAAGCGCCGGGCAGATCCTGGCCCAGCATCCAGAGCAGGAAAAACTCGCGCTGTGGATTCACTCCGGCGCGCTCGGCGAGATAGCGGCGCAATTGGCCTTCGGGCAGGAGGTTGGAAAAGAACGGAGGCACCACGCGTTGCGTGGGCCGTGAGTTTGTAATCAGGCCGCCAAGATTGTCTTTGTACGACAGGCTCAAAGTCGGGCGACTGGCGTCCTCAACATAGTCCTCGTTGAACGCGAAGATGGTGCGGTCGCCCTGCAGGTGGGTGAGGGTGCCAATGGCCCGCCCGTTTAGCCGGACATCGAGAATCGAGACGTCAGGCATTTTCGTCACCGTCATCAAGCGCATAGGCAGGGCGCGGCTCGCTGGGTACGCCGGGGGCGACCGAGTTGCGTAGCCGTTGCAGGGTCTGCGCGATATCATGAACGACCGGATCAGCCTGCGGGCTCCCCGGTAGCGTTCGAGGCGGTCCATCTCGCCACGCACCAACTGCATCTCCTGATCGCTTAGGTTTATGCGGCGCAGGAAACGCAGGTACTCCTCGATGCGGTCGAGGTCGGCCGAGCTGCCATAGACTTGCTTGAGCTTCTTCACAAGGCGCTCGGCGCGCCAAGCGCTTGTCGTTAGGATGACCAGCATGAACATGCATCTCGGGTGTAGCCTGCGACCTCATAAGGGCTGCCACGCTCGGCACCAGCTTTTTCGGCACCAGAACAAGTTCGAGGTCGAGCGCGCGGGCCATATCGATGAAGCTCGACAGCCACGGCTCCATCTTGCCGCTTTCAATCTGAGAAATGTGGCTCTGTGTCTGGCCGGTCCGCTCGCTTAGCGCACGCTGGCTTAGTCCGGATGCTTCCCGCACTTCTCGGACTTGGCTCACCAGATGCTCACTTTTGTACCCCATGATGCATTATCCTATATCCGTACAGTTGTTTGATACAGAATGCGCTATCAGGAGTCACATACTGATTTCACGACTGATATCGGATAGTGATCGAAATGGTTAGTTGATACGCTATCATATATCGCTCTCAGCCTGCATACTAAGAGCCGGCCAACGGGCGGGATCAGCTGCTTCGATGACCCATGCCGACCCTATGGCGGTCGTTCTACCTCCCCTAAAGTGCCGGAAGTTTGTCGCTTGCGCCCTTTAGTCAGGCGCGTCGAGAACTACGCCGCCGGGAGTAAAGTTGAAAACTTCCAGACGCATCTCGCCTTCATTCGGTTTGGTGGCAAGGATGGTGAGGCTAGCCGGCCCAACAGGAATGATCCGTCTGGGGGCAGTTCCGGGAGCGTCTGCAGCAAAGCGCGGATAACACCGCCGTGGCACACGACGAGCAATCGGTTCGCGGTCTCGAAAGCGGCTTTGGTCGCTGTAGCTGTGCGCGTTGCGAAGCTTTCCCAGTCTTCCCCCCGTCTGGTGCGAAGGTGCCGGCGCGCCGAGCACGATAGGCGCTGGCTCTTCGGCGGCGATCGCTTCGATCTCGCGGCCTGTCCATACACCCACATCGACTTCAGCGCAGGCTCGGTTCGCTTAAGGCTTGAGGAAAGCCCAACAAATCTGCGGTCTTTCGCGCGGCGCAGGTCGGAGGTAATGACCCGGTCAGGGGCCAGTTGTGCGATGGTCGGCGCGAGCGATATGGCCTGCGCCTCACCCCTTTCGGACAGCCCGATATCGGCCTGTCCTTGTAATCGGCGAGCGGCGTTCCATTCGGACTCGCCATGGCGCACCAGCAGCAAGCGTTTCACGACAGTCGCTCCCCATTCTGCGCGAATAGCGCAGCAGGGATCTTCGGCACGGTGAAATGAACCTTGTCTCCGATCTGCCGACGTGGTGCGGCATCGACTACGGCCGTGAGCCGAAGTGCTCCCTGCGTGCCAGTCAGCATAGTGCGTCCGGCAACGGGACTAGCCTCCGCAAAGTCGAACGCCATGCTAACTGCCGAGGGCTCCGCGCTGGCACTCAGGTCTTCGGGGCGATACATCGCCGGGGCATCCACAGGCAGGTCCACGGCGCGTTCACGCGGCAGCGACGAGACCGGCACGAGATTGGCCGGTGGCGTGCCCACAAAGGTAGCGACAAAGGCGGTAGCGGGGTTACGCACCAGATCCTCGGGTGAGCCGAATTGTTCGACTCTTCCGCCGTTGAGCACCGCGACATGGGTAGCCATGGTCATGGCCTCCACACGGTCATGGGTGACATAGACAGAGGTTGCACCGGTGGCGCGGTGCACGCGCAACAATTCCGTGCGCATCTCAACACGGAGCTTGGCGTCGAGATTGGACAGGGGCTCGTCGAAGAGCAGAATGGCTGGTCGTGGGGCGATCATCCGAGCGATGGCGACGCGTGCTGCTGGCCGCCCGAGATTTCATTGGGGTAGCGAGCGGCGAGTGCTTCGATGCCCAACATGCTCAGCACTTCGCTGATGCGTGCCAGCCGATCAGGCTTGGTCATACCAGCGATCTTGAGTGGCCAGTCGACATTGCCGGCCACGGTCATGTGCAGCCACAGCGCATAAGATTGGAACACCGGGCCCGCATTGCGCTCGGTTGGATCAATCATCCAGCCGCGGTCACCATCGGACACGATGTCGTCGCCGAAGTGGACCTGTCCGCTGCTGGGTAGCTCAAGCCCAGCCAGCATGCGCAGCATGGTGGATTTGCCGCAGCCCGAGGGGCCGACCAGTACAAGGAATGAGCCCTGCGGCACTTCGAGGGAGATGCGGTCGACGGCCCGGAAGGTACTGAAGGATTTGGTCAGATTTTCGATGCGGATCATGGTGGGGTCTTACGATTTGAGCCGGGGCTGCGACTTGGCCTGCAAATGATTGGCCAGCAGGGTCGCCGCGATCGAGATCACGAGGATCACGACGGTTATGGCATTGGCGAGTTGGGTGAAGCCTTCGGAGGCGTAACGGTAGGCCAGAACGGACAGGAGCGGCGTGGTCGGCGTGAACAGCAGGACCACGAGCGACAGGTCGCGCATGATTTTGACAAAGACAATCAATCCACCCGCCGCCAGACCGCGGCTGGCCAATGGTACAGTTATGGCCGTCAGACGCCTAAGGAAGCCGGCGCCGGTCATGCGGGCGCTTTCATCTAGGTCGCCGGAAACTTGCTGGATCACGGCACGACCGGTCTGTACCGAGAAGGGCAAGAGGTAGGCCGTGCCTGCAAGAAGCAGGAGTGGGAACGTGCCGTAGAGGGCAGGGAAGGGGCCCATCGGAGCGCCAAACAGTGCGATATAGGCTGCACCAAAGGCTATGCCCGGCACGAGCAGTGGCAGGAAGCTGATCTGGTTTATGATCCCGGCCAACGGGCCCTTGCCATCGCGCGCCAGCACGAAAGCGACGATGAGCCCGATGACAGTGGTCGTGACCGCCACAGCTATGCCCAGCCCGATCGTTAGTCCCGTTGCGGAGATGATGAACGGGTTGGACCAGATACCGGCTTGACCCTGTGCAATCGAGGGGTTGGAGAGACCGCCCCAGTAGTGCAGCGTCCAGTTCGAAAACAAGGCGGACGAGGCCGGTGCAAGTGACGAGGCGATGAGGATCACGACGGGGACGATGGTGGTAGCAAGGCAGATCAGTCCGGCGATCGCCAGCAACGGTAGGCGCGCAGCGCAACTCGAACCGCTTAGCCCGGCCGCCTTTGCCCGTAATAGTGGCATAGGATCGGCGCCTGGAAATGACCTTGTTGCCTAGCCATAAGAATAATGCGGAGACCACGATCAGCAGGATGGCGATGACATAGCCTCGCGCCGTCTGGCCGACTTCAATGAGGCCATAAAGGCGTGTCGCCATGGTCTGCATGCGCACCGGTAGACCAAGTAAAGCTGGGGCGGCGAAATTGGACACGGCGCCGGCGAAGGTCAGCGAGGCGCCGGCCACGACCGCCGGCAAGGCAACGGGAAGCACGATACCGAGCAAGATACGGCCGCGCTTTGCCCCGGCCATTTGGGCGGCCTCAACCAAGTCGGAATTGATCGTGGCCAGCGCCGCAGCAATGACCGTGAACGCCAATGAATAATAATGGGCGATCAGCACGATCAGCGTTGGCACCATGCCCCGGGCCAGCCAATCCGGAATGGTGAGGCCCAGCCCTTCAAGAAACCCCGCCCGGCCGCCAACCC
Organism: Devosia sp. A8/3-2; assembly: GCA_025452255.1. Lineage (GTDB taxonomy): Bacteria > Pseudomonadota > Alphaproteobacteria > Rhizobiales > Devosiaceae > Devosia. The sequence continues at coordinate 314,929 of CP104975.1, read as the reverse complement.
GTGAGTTACGGAACAGGGAGCCCCGAGCTAGCGAGGTAGCGAAACTGGGGATCATGAAGGGTAAGGTGGACATAAGCCCGATGCTGCGTCGGAATGGCATGTCGGTCATCACCACGAGCCGGGCGAGGAAGCCGCCAATCAGCACGCAACCACAGGCGACGCCGACGCCCAGAATGAGCGTATTGCTGAGCGGCAGCCAGAGCAGGTTGCGCGATAGCCTCCCGCTGGTGACATCGCTCCATGCGACAATGGCGTTAGGGCCCAGTGTGTCAGCGAGGATGCGCAATAGCGGCGCGGCGACGAGCACCGCGAGAATGGCCAGCACAAAGAGTTTGAGCGCCAAGCGCCCATTGATCGGGAAAGGGCGCGCGATAGGGCGGGCCGGAGCGATGGACATGATGGAATGGCCCTATGGGCTCCCGGCAAGGGCCGGGAGCCGTTGCGAGGTTTACTGCAGCGACAGAACTAGATCGCCAACGTCTCGGCGAATCTGGGCTGTGGCCGCCGGATTGATCGACCGGGCCGCGAAGTCTGCCAGCGGCACGGCATCGGGATGGCTGACAATGTCGCTGCGGGTGGCGTAGTCGCCGGCCACGTAGAAGGGCTTGAAACCATCGCCACCGGTTTCACTCGCGTCGCCCATCAAAAAGTCGATGGCAAGTCATGCGGCGGCCGGATGGGTCGCGGTCGTGGATACGGCAAGCACCGCAGGGAAGATGATGCCATTGGCCGGCACTACGTCATTGGCCACCTGCAAGGCCCAACCCTCGTCTTCATTGTCACGGCGGTCCGAATAAGAGGTGAAGCCGACTGGGGGATTGTCCTGACCTTTTAGGCCAATAGCCGCGTTCACGTCGTCGGTTGAGGAGACGAGAATAAGGTCGTTCTCGAACAGATCGACGATGAATTGCTGGCCAGCATTCTCGACCCCCTCATCGAGTGTGATGGGCCGACCGAACTCTGCTTCATAGGCTGTCGCCATCTCGTCGGCGCGCAACACAATTTCGGTCATCAGGTCGAGATAGTCGCCGCGCTGTAGTGGATCCACCATGATGACACGACCGGTCCAATCGGGTGTGGTGAGTTGCCAAAGGTTATTGACCGGGGAGCCATCTGGATTGGCCTCCTCGTTGTACATCAGCACCTTGGTCGACAGCCGTTGGGCCAGCAATGGGTTCTTCTCGCTGTCGTCAAGCAGTGAGACGACGCGCGGTGGGACATATTGGGTAACAAGACTGGCCCAAGAAGCTCCGTGAACACAACGGGTGCATCAGAAATGTAAACGACGTCGACACTGGCGATGCCGGCGCTGGCTTCGGCCTTAATACAGGTGATCTGCTCGGTCGAGGACATGTCGTGGCTGATCATGTCGATGCCGGGATAGGCGGCTTCGAAAGCGGTTTCCACAGCGGCGATGCGGCTCGTGAAGGCGTAAACTGTCACCGTGCCCTCAGCCTGCGCGAGCGGCAAGAGTTCTTCCGGCGTCATCGCGTCAAGCGCGGCCGGGGGCTGAGCGGAAGCGGGAAGGGCGAGCGCCATGAAGGCGGTCGAGAGCAGTAGCGTCTTGTGGTCCATCTATTTCCTCCTCAGGAACGGACGCGTCATGCGTCCTGTTGGATGCACATGTTGTTGCATTATGTTTGCAACATGCATGTGAACTTGCATAAATAGGACGTGCGAAAATCTCCTCCTCGGTCGCACGGTCCTTAGTCGAAGGCGTCGATCAGCTGCCCTAGGGCTTCGAGGTGCTGTAGCGAGGACTTGGGGTCTTCCTTAGCCATGCTCAGCACGAGCGCATTGCAAATGGCCATCGGTACGGTAAGCGTTTGGAACGCCTCCTGCGATCCGGTCCGGGGGCGAACAACAGGTGATCTGCGGCCGGCACCGGGGATGGGCCAACGCTGCCGGAAATGACAATCGAAGCGGCGCCCATGGCACAGGCATGGTTCACCAAGGCGGAATAGTGTGTAGGTTGCCGCCGAAAGGCGAATCCAACGATGGCGTCGGCCGATGACATGCCCAGTACTTGCTCGGCAAGGTCGCGGCCCTCGCCATGCAGCATCACGGTGTCACAGCCCATGCGGCGGAGACGACGATCGATCAGCACGGCGAGTGCTTCGGCATTGCCGCGCGCAAATATGTAGATGCGCCGCGCTTTGATCAGGGCTCGTGCCGCGGCCAACACCTGTGCATCATCAACATAGCGCTGCAGCCCGGCAAGCGCCTCCATCTCGCGACCGACCAGATCGCTGACTAGTCCGGCATCGCTAGCCTGCTGCAAGGTGTTGCGGATGCGGGTCGCCGGGTCGGTGCGGACGATGAATTCTTCTCGGATCGCCGCGCGAAATCCGGCATAGTTGGGATAGCCCAGTTTCTTGGCTAGCCGCGATGCGGTCGCCTCGTGGACGCCGATGCGTTGTGCAAACTCACTCGCAGTACCCGAGGCAATATCGCGCGGGCTGGAAATGACCTGTTTGATCAACAACTGTTCAGCAGGCGTCAGCGCCTCTGCAACTTCCTTGACGCGCTCTAGTACCGACATTGTTCCTCCATGAAAGGAGATTAGGGTAATGCAAGTTTGCGCGCAATAGGGGATTTTCATGCAAGTTTTATTGCATGAGCCTCCTGAGGCAGGATCGCCGTGGAACAAGTTTAACAACTCCAGTCCTCAACAGTGAAACCAACATAATGCTGAGTTCGTATGACTGCCTATCCCGGTGCTTTGCGATCGTGAGCGACGAACCTCGCTTCTGCATGAAGAGAGTCGGATCGGCCCGGCGGACTTGTGACCAGTTCTGGTCTTTGCATGCTCACGAAATCTCCCGCCCTCAGCTACGACGATTTCACGACTAGCGCTTAGCCATCGCGACCTGTTCCGGGCTTTCCGAGCGTTCTTCGCACACCGTCCGGACAAGCGCGTGCAGGTGCTCGGTGCGATCTATGAGCCATTTCAAAGCTTCGTCGCTGATCTCATAGTGCTTGGAATAGCGAGCCTTTACATAGGCTTCGTTGAGAACGTTGAACCGGGAGTTGTGACGGTGCTGGTCACGTGGCCGGGCGTCAATCAGGCGACGGTCACGATCCTCAGCGAGCATGCGAAGGAATTTCAGATTGTGCGAGGGCGGGCTGTAATTCGTCAGGATCAATAGCACGGTGGAATAGGTCTGCTCTATCGATTGATGGAGTTGGAAAGCAGCATGGTTCAGCATGCTCTTCGACATCTCGTATCGAGCTGTATCCAAAAAATTGATTGCCGAGGGAAAGCGTTGTCCAAACTGCTCTCTACCGATTTCCAATGCCTGTTGCGGTGAAAGAATCCCCGGTTCAGCTAGTTCTCGATCATCCATTTCATAAAGAAGGACGCCTTCTTTGCGGATGTCGGTGAAAAAGTACTGTGCATTACGCAAGGCATTGTTCACCTCGCGGCCCGAATGCACGATCAGGCCCACTGGTACGCCGATCGTCGGCTCGCGATTTAGCCGGTCCGTGGCTCGATCCCAATACTCAAATCCCACGAAACGGCTCTCGTTGACGATCACCAGAATGTCGAAGTCCGAACGATAGCCCTTCATCGTATGAGGCTCATCGACCCAGTGCCCTTGGCGTAAGATCCGAACAGAATGATTTTTAGAATACGCCCGCGGCGCTTGGCCTCCGACTTGGCTTCCTTGAGCGCGTCCTCGAATTCCTCGTGGATGATCTCGACGATGCGCGCGACGTTGCGCTGTTTGCTTTCGGGAAGGTGATCGAGGCTGATCTTCATTGTGGGACGCCCCCTTCAGGTTCGCGAACAGTTCGGCTTGTGAACTATGCCTAGCCGGGACTCCTGTGACAACATTGCTGGCGGCTGATTTATGAATTGGGCGCTTAGATAACTGTCGGAGTATGTAGCTACGGCCTTCTACGGCGAGCATGCCCAAGCGTTGAGGTTAGGAGCTACCCGCTGGTCCGCGGGGAATAATCCAGATTTGGGAGCTGAAAGGCCGGCGAGGTAGAGTCCCATTCCAACCGTCGTGTCACCCGTGACAGATCAGGTGCGCTCACCACGAAACGCTCGTCATAACGGGCATAGAGCGTGTCAAAGAAGTCGCTCAATTTGAGCGGACTGTCGGAAAAAGGGAAACTGTCGAGCAGCGCGCTTCGCTGCGGTCCGTGCATTTCAACCAGACCAAAGCCGATAGCTTCATATCGGCTTACATCGTTGCGGATACCGCGGCGGCCCACCAATTCGCGTAATGCGTTGTGAAATCGGACGATGCCCGCCACAGGTTCGCCGCCCTCCGTCATGGCGATATCGTTGGCGGCCAGTGTCTTGGCGCCCTCGGCCGCACCCTCCATCTCGGTCGCGACATCAGCGGCGTCATCGAGCGCTGCTTCGACCAGACGGTTGGCCCGGAGCAACACAAGATAGCCAAGCGCGAGCGCGGGATATGTAATATGCAGATTGGTACACTCGCCGATCGTTTCTTCCATGCGGTTGGTGAGGTTTCGGAAAGCGCCCGTCACGCCCTTGCAGGAGACGGCCAGAACCGGACCAATTCCTTCCCGCGTCACGACAACGTCGACGTTCTTTGTCTTTAACCCGCCCAGAACGGTTCGCTCTCCACCGCCTGCTAGAGCGGGCTCATAATGAAGTACCGGCGCCCGGCCTGCCCGGCGCTCCAGCCTGAAAGGCGGACGCGGCACGATATCGGCGGGGTCAAAACCACCCTCGATCACCAATCTGCACGCCACAAACCAGTGCAAAGGCTTTATGTGACTGGCACTCTGAGTCTTGCCGGTGAATTCAGCGAAAGCGGCCAGAGCCCCAGCCTGATTGGTCCACTGGCAGGTTTTTGCCTCTGAGTTAGTCGGCATAGTGCCTCCAGCGTTGGAGTGTCGTGATTGCGCTCTCCAGCGCCTCGCCATCCACTCGGGCAAGCACGCCTTCAGCTGGAAATAGGATCCGGGTGGCCTCCCGTGGCTCCAGTTTCAGCATGCCGCCGCCCAGCGCATGCCCTTCGAGCTCACAGCTCAACCGAACGAACGGGGTGGACCAGAGCGGAAGCAACTTGGTAGCCGGGGCTACGTCACGCACACGAACTGAATGGACGCTGTTCGTGCAGGTTACACCGGCAAGGTTTCGGACCAGATTTGCCGAACGGCCCGACATATAGCTCAATATGAAGTCCGGCACTGGACGTCTGGCACGGCGTACCGGGGGCACGATTCCTGCATTTATAACCCAGACGCGCTTCCTGTCCGGCGGTGCTGTCGAGATATCGCCGCACGCTGGCCGGTAGTTCCTGCTCCCGCGTGAGACGAAGCAGCAAGACCTTGTCGTCGTTTCTGGTCCACGACTCCACCGTCTCTCCCGTGATCTGCTTGCTTGGCATCGCCCGCCCATTGCGCAGACTGGGGTGAAGAAATTTTGCTGGGATCTTCAGCCTCCGAGCCTCGGAAGGTCGCAGGTGAAAGAAGTCATTATCGCCACTGACATAGCCGATACCCACGCTGGCAATATCGCCAAGCCGCTTGCTCATGGAATCGCTCGCGGCGGCCGCATAGATGTCGCGAATTTCCACAGGGAGAAGATAGGCGCGCAGCCGACGCGACCAAATGGTTCTCCATTCTTCGACCGCAATATGCGTCGTTGGCTTCGGGCGCTGCCTGCCGGGCTTGAAGTCACGGCACTCTGTGAAGCCAATCCGCGACGTTGAACCGCCGTGACCATCCGCGTAGAGCAACCAGCAATCTTCAGAGAGCGATGGAAACAGCTTGTTCTGAATGGCAATGACGTGCACCTCGGAAAACGAACTCACGAGGTATTCCAGCAGAGGCGCCGCGTACGGTGCGTGGCCGATTTCCGCAGGTACGACGAAGGCCATGCGGCCGCTCGGCTGGAGCAAGGCAGCGGTTGCAACAAGAAATGGCGCCCAAGACGATGCCGGGCCCGTAAATTGCACACCATGCTGCGCGCAGAGCTCTAGGGCGCGGCGCCGAACTTCGCCTTTGAAACTCTGATAGCGAATAAACGGGGGATTGCCCGCGGCACATTCAAAGCGTTCGCGCGTTTCGGCGGCCAGAGTAAAAAAATCACCTTTATGAACAAGAGCCCAAGGTGCTGCCGAGATGGCTGCCTCGGCAGAATGGGGGTTCTGCTCGACGCCGACGGAATTGGGATGGACGGAAAGAAACTGGCCATCGCCGCATGCCGGATCGAGAAGCCGATCTGAGGTCTTGCGTAGTGCCCAACTCACGAGAGAGCCGGCGACATCACGCGGCGTAAAATATGCACCAGATAGCTTCTGGCCGAACACCGGCGACTCATCTTTGATCATAAGGTCACCTTGGTGTAGCTCAGTAGTTCGTTCAATGGTGCGTAGCACTTGCGCCCCATAGAACATACAGGGAACAAAAATAAAGTAAACTGGGCTGTTAAGGAAGGTAGGGCGACTGGCTATAGAACGATTGTTGGCTGTGGGGGCCGGCTAATTAGCTTCTCGATAAATGGCACGCAAGCTAGCCTCGTGGTCTATTTATGGAGCAAACATGGCAAAACCAACAAACCGCGCTGACTTTCCGTTACGCCAAAGAGGCGACCGAGCTGCTGGGTCTTTTGATCCGGCGCGCGTATCGAGCACCAGATGACAGCCGAAGAAGTGGCCGAACGGGCGGGCATGTCGCGTGGGCTCATTCACCGCATCGAAAAGGGGGATCTTGGCGCATCCGTCGGCGCGGCGTTCGAAGTCGCATCCGTCGTGGGCTGCCCGTGTTCGATCAGGACGCGCGACATGACGCTTAAGGTCAATGAAGCCCGGTCCTCAACACCTTGCTGCCGCAGGCGGTGCGCACTTCCACTGGCAAGGTGGACGATGATTTCTAAGCAAACGAAGCGTCAAACCGGTCATATGTCTGAGTATGGCTGCCGGGGAAGACGGAACCTGTTGTCGCCGGGTTGCTCACGCGCACCCCGGGGCAGCTCGTCTTCAACTATGGCGGCGTGGCCACCGTCTGGGAGCTTGTGCACACGGTATTTGAGCGCGGTCTCGCTCCTAGGTTGCGCTATAACCCGTATATCATGCTGTATCATTTCCCGTAAATGATGCTGGGGCCGCAGGGCAAGAGGAAAGTCAACGGCGAGCCGATGTGACCCGGCAAGTTCAGCGTGGACTGGAGGGGGCTGATCCCAAGCGGCTGATGCGGTCACGGCGATCGAGGCATGACGTGAACGTCCGCTTCTGGAGCCACTTTTCCAGATGCTGAACGACCTAGAAGGGTCGGTTGCTGCCGCTCCGGTGATGGATTGATATTGGAATCCCTGCCGCGTTCCGGACGGCCCATGCACGAGCATGTTATGTTTATAAAAGACTAATATAGCTAATGGCGGGTGGCAGTGGGTTGCCGACAGCCCGATATAGAGCGGCCAGCGTCCACTTCTGCGTCAAAAGCGGAACTCTACCCCCATCATCATTTGCCGCGACAACGGGGCGAGGGTAGTCTTTGCCCCACGTGGGTGGAGAGTTCGATGAAGCGACTCATCGTCATCAATGGAGTGATGGGCGTGGGCAAATCCACCACAGCCCGAGCGCTCTGCGACCTCTTGCAACCGAGCTTTTTCCTTGATGGCGACTGGTGCTGGAGCATGTCGCCATTTAACCCCACCGAGGCAGACAAGCGCATGGTGCTAGATAATATCGCCCATCTGCTGCGCAGCTTTCTTTTGAGCGACCGCCCCTACGTGGTATTTTGTTGGGTGCTGCATGAGGACGCGATCTGGAGCTCGATCGCCACCGAACTCGAAGGGGTAGAGTTCGAGACGTACCGGTTCACCCTCACTGCCACTCCTGAGACCTTGTCAAAGCGACTGGCGCGCGACGTTGCCGCGGGCATACGCGACGCCAGAGCGATCGACCGCAGCATTGCGCGGCTGCCGCAATTTTCTAGGCTTTCAACGAGAAAGCTCGATGTATCGCAGATTGGATCTGGCGAGGCCGCCAGACAGATCGCAGCAGCAATCAGCGAGCCGTAGCCCTCTCAATCTGAGAGCTGGTGGGCAGGTCATTAGCGTATACATGCGCGACTTTGCCAGTGCGAGCCGAAATCCATTAGTCCGAGGCTGAATCTGTGTCTTTGTGCAGGTACATCCTAATACCCACTAACGCGCCAAGAAAGATCGTCCCCACCATCGCCGCATCTGCCGCATAGGGCGGCATCTGCATGATGCCTTGATGTTCCACGATAGCCATCGTCAGGCGCAACCCGAAATAGGTCAATGCGACCGTCCCGTAGGCGAAGCGCAAGTGCTTGGGCGCAAGCATTACGAAGTTGCTGAAATTGACCATGCTTCACTGCGTTGTTTGTATCCTTTTCCTTCGTAAAGCAATGAAGCCAATCGTGCTTGCGTGCATCGCGATTGCGGTTAACAGCGAGCGGCTCGGCGGGAGGACAGAGGACGCTGAATTTTTTGGCTTGATGCCGAACGGCACCTAAGGGGTGGGTGGGAAGCGGACAGGCGGCTTTTACCACGCTCATCCAACTAGCTGCCATAGGATGGGATGGCGCTATGCTTCAAAGGCGGTGGTCGGCCCTACATAGGTCAGGCAAGCTGGATCAAAGACCACCACATGCGAAAGGTCTGGCCTTGATCGCGATGAGTACAGCATGGCAAGGGCGCCGCTTTCGCGCATGATCAGAAACAGCCCAAGTCAGGGCGATCTCGCCAGACGAACGTAAATCTTGCCAAATTATCGATGCTACCGGATTTCCTCTCTCATCTGCGACAGCGCTGGCGTTCAACCACATTGGCACCAAAACTCGCGGCACACCGTCGACTAGATATCGCTGGATAGCCACAGCAGCTCCCTCGGCGCTCAATGAGGCATACGCTGCGGCTTGCCCTGAGTGGTGAAATCGCCCCTCGGCAGCCCCTGCCAGCGCGGCTGGTGTGGAGGCGAGAGCGGCCGCTAGCAATCGCCAGACTGGTCCAGAAAATTGAACAAGCTTGTCCAACGACTATTTCTCCATCCCGCATTTCAGCCGGGAGGATCATGGGGAAAATAGTTCGATGGAGCAAGAGCCCAGCCTATATGGGTGACTGCTTTCCGGCCGAGTGTCTTTGGCCTCAGACGACCGCAATGGGGTCGGGAACTGCCATAGTCACGCATCGTCGCCGCAGCACTACTCCCCAATGCGGTTGTTTGCCCCGGACTTGGAACACGCCAAAAAGCAGTCATTGACGTGTCGGCTTCCACGATGTTGTTCTCGCCCGGCACCAGCGGGGACAACCATGACATTTGAAGCCGCACTCGCCAATCACGACCACGAAGCTCTTATTGCGTGTCCCAAAAGCGAACTTCATACGCATGCAACCCTCGGTGGAAGCCGCAGCTTTGTCCGTGAGAGGACGGGCATCGACATTGTTCCCCTCGATCGCGTTTTGGCCTCCATGGACGAGATGCACGAATGGGTAAATGCCAACCGGATCGGCGAGGCCTTTCTGGCGCCGCCGGACAGAATGCTGGCACTCGAAGCAACATTCGTGCAGGCCAAAGATGACGGCGTTACGCGCCTTGAAGCCGGGGAAGATGTTTGGGCACTAACCCTTTGGAATGGGAACGCCACGGCACTCACTCAGGCCATGCAGGAAATCCACGAACGCGTGGCACCTGAAATCGAATGGATCGCCCAACTGGGACTATCTCGGCATTGCCCGGTCGACGCCCTCATGAGTTGGACTGAGCCGTTGCTGGAGGCAGGCTCCTATCGAAGTATCGACCTCTACGCAGACGAATTGGCTCAGCCCATCGGTGTGTTCAAGCCCATCTATAGAGCCGCCCGCGCAAAAGGCCTTCGGCTCAAGGCTCATGTGGGAGAGTGGGGAACCGCGGACGACGTTTGGCAGGCGGTCGAAGAATTGGAGCTCGATGAAGTGCAGCATGGGATTGCAGCAGCGGAATCGCCCGCGGTCATGCGCTTCCTCGCGGACCATCAAATTCGGCTCAACATCTGTCCGACGTCCAACGTCATGCTTGGCCGGGTCGATAGGATCGTGAACCATCCAATTAGGACACTTTACGACGCCGGCGTCATCGTCACGGTCAACACCGATGACGTCCTCGTGTTTGGCTCCAGTGTTTCCGAGGAATATATCCAGCTCCACAAGGCCGGCGTCTTCTCCACCGCCGAGTTGAACCAGATCAGGTTGAATGGCTTGACGGATCCGGTCGTCGCGCGATGAGTGCCTTGCGCCTCATTTCGGTCGTCCGCCCCTGCGGCCATGCAACCGGTCAAGCTCACGATATGTAGCGGCGGCTTTGCAAGTTTAGCAACAAGTCATGGGAGGGCAGCCATGGGGTCAGGGAACGGCCATACCGGTAGCAATTCCAGACCGCATATTATGCAGATCCGATCGAGGCGGCTCGGCGACCGGAGTGGTGAGCAGCGCAGAACTTTGTGTTACCTACCGCAAATGATCCACAACCGTATTACTGCCGCCATCATCATGTTCGTCGCTACGCTAGAGATGACGCCTGCTCAGGCACAAGAGTGGAACGTCCGCTTCGCCATGTGCGGCCGCGAAAGGGTCACCTGCGTCGTCGATGGCGACACGATCTGGCTGCAGGGCGTCAACCTCAGGCTCGAAAGCTATGATACGCCCGAGCCCTATAACGATATATGCGGTGGCCAAGCTGAGGTTGCTTTGGCGAAGCAGGCTAGTGCTCGTCTACTTCAGTTGTTGAACGGCAATACCTTCACAGTCGCGACTGGTGGCGAGGATCGATATGGCCGCGTGCTCATGACGATTAGGATCCGCGGTACGGATGTCGGGGATATCTTGATTAATGAAGGATTGGCTCGAAGATGGCCCGACGGCAATGAGTTCTGGTGCTAGCCAATGACACGCCCTCGGAGCTGTGCAGGATAGCAATAGCAATACCGATCGCTTAGAGAGACAGTGACGGGCACCGGTTAACCCTGATTCAAATGATCCTTCGCCCACAGTAGCGCAGTAAGCGCCGCCTGCTTTGCATCGGCTTCTAACTCATAGTGGGTACGGCCTGTTTGCGAAGCGCCTGAACTGCGGTTGGAAACGATCACACGCCAACCGCGGTCACTATGGGTCAAGACCAAGTTGAAACCCTCAACATTGAGGTATGGGTTCCCCTTGCTTGATACCTTCCACTGCCTGAGCCCCCAAGTCTTGCGCCGGCTGGCAAGTGTACGCAGGCGCTTCTCCCGCTCACGTGGCCGGACATAGTCCTGTTCCATGTTCTCGGCGCAAATGCACCCGACGGCAAGCTCCTCCGGGTAATCAGGGTGCTGCATGTAATGCACGTACCGGATTTCCGCAGTGCCGCACATTTCGCAGGTCTGGGAAGGTTCTTCCAGATCGTCGATCCCGATGCAGTTCCAACCCTTTTTAGGAACGCCGGCTTCGGACCATTTGCCATGATCCGTGTGATCGTGGGTCAAATGGTCCTCCTGACTATTTCACTGCATAAAGGCGATGCTTGCTCAAGTGCGCGCCATAGAGCTGGCGAATATCGTCAGGGTCGACATTGAGCAGCGTTTTCAGCTCGTCGATGCCGTATCCCAAGGTTTCGGCGTGATGGCGCACCAGCCGGGGAAATACTGTAGGGCGTTCTGGCGGAATATCCGTTTCCTCTGGCTCGCGCGTCCGCCAGCCAAGCGCAGATATCCTCTTCCAGAGATACTCGGTCTGGTGGCGGGTAACCAAGTCAAGGGCGCCGGCACGGTACAGTAAAAACTGCATCGACACGCGCCAGAATGCCTTCTGCCGTGCCAGCCATTCGAGCGTGAGGCGCTGACCTATCAATGATCTGCGGTATGACTTTTCCGGCACGAGCAGCTCGCCGGCGAAAGCATGAGCCTCTTCCTCGATGCTGTCGGTCGGCACCCGGTGCATGACGACATGACCAAGTTCGTGAGCAAGCGAAAAGCGGGCACGATCGGCCGGCACTTTTCGGTTCAGGAAAATCGCCGGCGGTAGGTCCCTGACCATCATGGTTACACCATCGATCGGCGCATCAAATTCGCACTCGATCACAAGGATGCCGGCGCGTTCGCAGTAGTTGGTGAGATTGTCGATCGGGCCGTCGGGAATTGACCGAGCGCGCCTGATCTTGCGTGCAATTTCCTGCGGCCCGCCACCGTCTTCCACATCGATATGCGGCAATGGCAGCTCGGGCTCGATCTCGATGGCCCGCATATAACGGCGCAGATGGATCAGGCGGATATTCAGCTCTGCGTGCACCTGTCGAAGCGCGCCTTCGGCCACGCTTGCCTTCTTGCGGTTCATAGGATGTACGCTCAACGGCAGGCCGGTCAGGCCGTCTTGCTGATAAAAGAAGGCAGCCGGAAACCGAAGTGCACGGGCAAGGCGCTCGACCACATCAGCTGCAGGGTCTTCCGCCGTCAGGCCATTTTCGATGCGGGAATAGTGGCCCTGATTGACCTCAGCGGCGCGCGCAAGCTCCGTCTGACTCGTGCGTCGGTACTGCCGCGCAAGCAGTAGCAACCCCTGGATTGAATTGCGTGGTCATTCGCCTTTCTTCTGAGCGGCCTCATCGCCGGCTCCGGTATCTTTAACTTTCAACACGCGATCGGCCGCTGGGCCAGCTGGCGGCGCAACAGGGAATGCCACAACGTCGCCTTCTGCGTCTGCGCCAAGCTCAAATTGCCACAGGACGTTGTTCTGTTCTCGGGCAACTATGCCGATCCAGTCAATGTCCGTGGCAAAGCGGTTCAGCACGTAGGTAGCTTCGACCCGCTGCAGGCCAGAATACCCGAACAGGTCGGATTCATGGGCGTGGAACAGGGTCGCCTGAGCCGTAGGATAGTTTTTGGTCCGGAGCTGCAGGTCGGCCTTTTCATCCGCATCAGTACGGTATCGCCGATAATGAACGATACGGTGTCGTGATGGGTCACCACCCGCACATCCTTATCGTCAGCAAGCCCGGCAATGACGTTTTCAATCATGTGCTCCCACACCAACTCGGCCGTGGTCGTCTTACAGCGCCACCGAGCACGACCCGGCATGGCTTTTACGGTCGCCCATGCATCCTCGACAGCCTGACGGATAATTGCGTCCCTACCCTGCTCTTTCAGAAGCTGGCGGACTGTAGCTTGGTGCGGGGTAGGCATGGGAAACGCGACTCCATGTGATCTTAAACATGATGCCTGACAATTTTCCGGAAATCAATTCCAAATTATGCGCGTGGCTATGCGCACCTAAGGTAGACGGCGCCTGTGCCTTCGCTCACGTGGGGGGCAGAATCCTGACTTCTCAGTCCTGACAAGCGCGGTCAGCAAATCCACCAGTCGCCGGTGTTCGAAAGACGCCACTTTAGGTGGTGGTAACAGGCCACGCTGAGCGATCAAGGCCTGCCATCGCGGCGGTGATCGTGGTTGTCTCGACACTTACTCGCGTTACTTTTGCCAGTAACTCGATGATACTCTCTTTATGATCGGCAAAGCGATAGTAGTTGAACTTCGCAGCGACAGTTGGATCAGCGCGGACGCCTGTCCTTGTGCTGGTCTAGTACCCAGTCAATCGCCGAACGGTTGCCAAGCACATAAGTCCAAGCCTCAAGCGGGATGTCGGCCAGCTGCGTGTCAGAATCGATCGCCACCACACCCAGCTTCGGTTGTGACTTGAGGACAGGCTTAGGGTGTGTGCCAGCGGCGCGTCTCGAAGGCGTCTCGATCCGCTTTATCGGCCGAGGCGCGACGTCTTGATAGTCGATGTGCAGCGCCATCAGCGATTTGCCCCACCCCGCCCAGCGGGCGAAATCAGGATAGAAGGGGATGCGTGGAAATTCACGCCTGAGGTTTAGCGCATAGGTCTCACGATAAATCGGATCGTGGAGGACGGCGTACACATAGTGAAATATCGTATCTTTAGTGACGCCTCTCCTGCCGTATTCCTTGACGAACTTGTTGAGTGCCCAGTCGGTGACGTTGTCGATCTGCTCGCCGGATTTCGTGTAGCGATAGCGGGTGACCTGTTGATAGGCGTCGACAGCGGCTCCAAAGTGGAGGTCAGCGATGCCGCTTATCGCAAGAACGCAGTAGTTTGTGCGCGACCCGATATCGCTGAAGCAGATTCCAAGATTTGTTGAACCCTCAGGGAAGAGACTGGCGGCCATTCCCGGCTCATCGACAAACAATGAGGACTGGTAGAGCCACCTTGGACTGAAAGGACGATAGCTCGCACTTACGATTCGTTTAGCGTCGAACGCCTCCCGGCGACCTTGTGCGAGTCTCCGTTTAAGATTCTGAGACCACTTAATGCTACTAGGAAATTCGATCGGCTTTGGCGGAAATTTGTCGTACGTCGAAATTAGCTCAGTCGCTTTGGCAGCAACATCGTCGGCGGAGCGGCCATAAAGCCAATCGTCCCGGTTGGTGGACACCCCGAGAGAGTAAATCTTGAAAATCGCGCGGTCACGCGTGCTGCCAGGAGAACCCTTCGTCTGCTTATCTGCGAGGGGGAGCCCGAAGGAACCTTCAGTAGCTTGATTGAGCCATGTGTGTGCCGCATCAGGCTTCGCTGTTGTCATCGGGCGGGAGCCGAGAGGCTTGCTTAAGAACGCAATCTTATCGTCGGCACCTCGGTAATCTTCAATCGAATCATAATGGAGCTTGAAACCCTTGGCACCTTTCTTCTTGACGAGAATATAAACTGCGACGCCAACCTTGATTTGGTCGCCAAACACGTTTCCGCCTTGTCGACGTCGGGCTTCTCCCGAAGAACGGGCGTCTCCCTTAAGATCGATTGCCCAGAGCTCATTGAAATCGCGTTCGAGCACGGCCCGAACCCCATCGAAGCTATTCTTGTGGAGGAACGACGAGTTGCTCACGAAGGCTAGAATGCCGTCATCACCTAGTCGATCGCTCGCCCAACGTAGGAAGCGAACGTACATATCGTAAAGCTTGGTCTTCTGCGCTGTGCTTGCCTTGATATACGTCTCCTTGATGCGCTTATCGATGTGCGCATAGGCCCGGTTCTTATTGTTGTCGTTCTCACTTTGCTGATTGGCGTTATAGGGCGGGTTTCCAATGATAACGCTGATCTTGCGGCGGTTTTGGCGCTTGATGCGCTCGATATTTTCGTCGGTCAGGCTACCGAGCAGGTCGTACTGGTGGCCGGAATGGATGCCTAGCGCGTCGACATTGTCGAGCGTGTCGACGAAGCAAAGATTCTCAAATTCCGCGAATTTACCCGTGATCGCTTGATAGGTAGCCTCAATGTTCAGATTGGCGACGTAATAAGGCAGGATCGCAACTTCGTTGGCGTGCAACTCCTCCTTGTATTTGTGGCGTAGCTTTTCGCCGTCGCCACGGAAGTGCTCGAGCAGTTCGACAATGAAGGTGCCTGTACCGGTTGCAGGATCGAGGATCTCGACGCCTCGATCGATGAGATTCTTGTCGAAGTGCTTCTCGCATAGCCAATCAGCCGATCGGATCATGAAGCGGACGATCTCGCCGGGCGTATAGACCACGCCGAGCCGGTCGGCGGCCTTGGCGTTGTAGACCTTGTAGAAATTCTCGTAGAGTCCCTTGAGGAAGCCCTGCTTTTCCGAATGGCTCTGGATGACCGCGGCGGTGCGCGCGATGCCGGAATAGTAGGGGGACAGTGCGCGCAGAAGCGTAGATTTCTCACCGCGGGCGAATAGCTTTTCCTCTAACTTGTAGAGTTCGGAGGCGACGTTGTTCTGGCGGTGAAAATCGGGATTGTCGAACACCTTAGCGAAGATGTCCTCGGTTAGGATGTGCTGGATCAGCATTTCCTGCACGTCACCTTGGGTGACCGCCGGGTTGATCGCTTCCTGTGCGTGCTTAAGGAACGCCTTTTCGGCAGAGACGAAGGGCTTCGAGACCTTGCGCTTCTTGGCGATCAGGTCACGCAGCGCCTCAAGCACGGCGGGGAGGTCGTGACTGAATTGGCGCACCGCCCGGTTGAAGTCGGCGATCTCTCTGCGCTCATGTGCGAAGAACCGAGCAAGCAGCGCATAGAGTGCGTCAGTATCGTCCATCGCTACGCGCTCGACTTCCTGCCCGTCTTGGATCAGGACAGCAGTGTGATCGTCGGAATAAATGATATTGTCGCGCGGATAGCCTTTGCGTGTTTTGGCCGCGATCTCCGCGTCGAGATCGTCGTCGAGGTCCTTGGCTTCCCAATAGCCGAACGGCACGCGCAGGGCATGGAGCAGCGCGCCGTCGAGATAGATGCGGTTCTTCTGCGTGGTGACGATGTCATGTTCGGAAACGAATTGCAGGTCGTGAGCGCGGCCCCAGCGCTTCAGCAGATCCTTAAAGGCTTCCCGCAGCACGCTTTCGCGGCGGCTGCCCGAGACGGCACGCAACCGATCGAGCTCGGCGCGGTATTCGTTGATCAACTGACGGCTCAAGCGATTCTCCATAAGGCCGCATGGCCATGGATAGAGCTAACAGGCGGAAACTTGCATGTCAGCTGTCGTGACTCTGCCGCCTAAACCTGACCGTCGGCAAGCGGCCCCCTTTCCACCATTCATCAGGATCCGGGCAACGGCAAAAATGGGGCCGTAAGCGGAATGGCGGGTTTGGGTCGCGGCATCATGGAAAGCAGCCCTTGCGCAGGCAGGCCTTCCCGCCTTCAGGCGCCAAGGTCAGGCGAACGTTTGATCCTTTGGCTGGTGCATGAAAGACAGCTTCACCTTTCCGCAGTTGCACTGGAGAAACTCCCTGCTGCCACGTCCGGGGCTCACTTCGATCAACACGCCGCATTGGGTGCAGTTGAACAACGCAAAGAGCTTTTGAAAGGCGTCGATAACGGCAAGTATCTCGGGTTTCTGAAGGTTGGCCCATTCGTTGTGATGGACAGCCGGGTTGATCTGCCACTGTTCAACCTTCGCGGCGGCGACGGCGTCGGCAAATTGCTTTTCCATCGCTGTGATCGACGCCACACGCTCGGTATCGGACCAAGTGTCGGCTGCCAGCCGCGCGTCCTTCAGGAGCGATTTCATCTGTCCGAGCGCAGGGTCCAGAAGGTCGCCGAGGTCGTGGTGACCATCGACACTGAACTCGACCTTGGCTCGAAGCGCCCGGCAGGCCTCGGCCGACAGGTGCTCCGTGCATCGCCGGAGGGCTGACGCTGCCCCGGGCACGTCATCGTTCGCGGCCTTTTCCCGGATTTCGTCCCATACGTCGCCCTTGCCCCACGTCGTAGGGCCTTCATCGACCGTCCATTTGCGAAACAGGACCTTATCCTTAGCTGCGACGAGGCCGGTTGTACTCATGAATTTGAGCCGGGCCTGATCGTGCGTCGTCAGGACAAACTGCGTGTCAGGGAACTCAGCCTTGAGAAGCTTGGAGACCTCGCGTCGATGGCCTGCATCGACCGACATCAGCACATCGTCGAGAACGGAGAACGTAAATCCAGACCCCAACAGGTACTTCATCAGGGCGAGGTATAAGCACAGCCCCATGCTGTCCTGATGGCCTTCGCTGTGATAGGCGCCCGGAGGAAAGAACCCTCGCTTGTAGAAATCGACGCCGAACCCGAGCTTGCCGAGCGAGGGCTTTAGCTTCGCTTCAAACGTACTCTCATCGTCGGCATTGATCCGGCGATAGAGGTCCACGAAGTGCGTCTGTACATCCTCGTAGACCTTCTCCAGCGCGTCGTTGGACGTCTGCGCGTAGATATCGAAAACTCGCTTCGCTCTCGCAGCTTTCGCCTCCGCTGTCTTAGCGGCAGCGTTTGCCTTTCGGAGAGCCTCAAGTCGCACTTGCCCGGTGATAAGGTATTCGCGCGGCGTCTCGGTCCGACGGATCAGGAAGCGCGCCAATCTTCTGTTGGAGCGTGGCGAGTGTATCGGTGATTACCTGCGACGGCTCGACTTGATCGAAGCCGGCCGGGGTTTCGGTTAGGGGCAGGAAGGCTGCGAATGTGGCGCTCGTATGGGCAAGCGATTTTCCGTGGCTGGTGAGGCCAACCAACTCGGCGTCGCTTAGAAGCTTTTTGCCCACGACATAGACGAGCCGCGCAAGTGCGGCCTCGGCATCAATGGCATCTTTGATTACGGACACCGCCTGCTCGGCAGTAGTGCGCAATGCCTTCACGGCTACCAGCTTCTCGCGTTTCCCCGGATGATCGCGCTAAGTTCGTCGAGCGACTTTGGCGTGTCGCAGACCGGGCAAATCTCTCCGTCGTAGAGTTCAAGGGCGGTCTTCAGGAAGTCGTCGCGCACGACGTTCTTCAGAAGCGCCTCATCCGCCAGCAGCGCTTCTATTGCTTCCTTGGCAGCTGCGATTTGCAGCCGGAAGTCGGCTTCCTGTCGGCGAACGAGCGAAGCTTGGAGAGCGTCCGTATCGGCTTTCGCAACAGCCTTGTTTATAACCTCGATCGCGCCTCCAGCCTGCGTCGCTAGGCCATCGCGAAGCGATCCGTCCGGCCCCAGCGTGATAAGCGGTTCCGAGCCAATCAACTCCCGCCGCTGGTTTGCGGCGTTGAGAATCTCAGCGGATGTCGCGTCATCAATGACCAGAGCGCGCGTAAACTCGGCCTTCGCCCCATCCCGCATTGCTGATGCCGATTTCGAAACTGCCTGCGCAGCGTTGGAAATTTTGAGGAGGCGGGCACGAATGGTTTCAAGATCGTCCAGCTTGAGCAAGGCCTGCACGTCCTTGGCGCGTTGCCTCGGTTCCGTTAGGACGAACCGGATGATTTCGCGTCTCGACAAAGCGATTTCCGGGTGCGCTTCAAGCTGACGGAAGACCGCCTGAACTTGGGGGCTGTCCGGTGACGCCTCCAGCACGGCAGGGGCTTTGACCGATCGGCGGACCTTCACTGACTTTTTGAGCGATGGTATCCACACAGAAGCTTCGACGTACGCCTTCTCTGGCGACTTCCTGCTGTCGACGTGGGGGCCATGCTCCTTCAGCGACAGGTCGCCACGCCCCTTTCCAGAAAGTCGGGAAATCAGAGCCCGTCATGACGAACTCCAAAGCATCAACGACACCGCTTTTTCCCGTGCCGTTCGATCCGCATACCGCGAAGTTTCTACGATTGAGGTTGAGCGTCAGGCTTCGAATTCCGCGGAACTCTGAAATCGTGAGCGTCTCGACTCGGATCATGGTTGGTCTGCCTCAAAGAGCGCGCGATGAAGGGCCGCTTCGCTGAGGTCTTTTTGGCGATCAGAGTCTCAGCAAGTCGCTTGGATACGTCATCAAGACCGTCCGTCGCAGCGACAGCTTCGGTGAATGCAGACAACACCCGATTTATTACGGATAACTCGGCTTCTGCTTCGACCTTTGAATAGATTTTATCTGTCATGAGCCCTCCCTTAACTGGAGGCTAGATCAACTTGGTAATGCAGCCAACACCTTTGTCAGGGCTGACTAAATGGCGCGTCCACATCCGTAGCTCACTCAACATCTGGTGGAACAGCAGACTGTCTGCAAACCACCTCAAACAGGTCGCCAACTGCGCAAAACAATTATGTCCGCTTTCGGGAATTTAGCGAGACACGCCAAACGGCTACAATGGAGCGTTTCGCCGACGCGGTGTTTGTGCCGGTCGTAGCAGAATTCCAAAAGCGGACTTCCGTGCGAATAGGCCGAGGTTGCAGCGTTGCGCCAAGAGCGGTCTTGGTGCAGCAACGACGACTCTGCGGCCGATTGCGGCTCGGCGGCGGAAACTGATACCGCAATTTCTAACTTTCTCGTATTTCAAACACGCGAAAGTTGACATTTGGAGGCCTAAAACCTAACTTTCTCGTATCTGATATACGCGAAAGTTAGACTAATGGCCCTTTTCCTCGTCGGCGAGAACATAGACAAGACCCGCAGCCACTATCAGGCCGAGACCGGGAAGCTCGTCCAGCTGATGCGGGGCGTTTACGTTGATGCGGGCGATGATGTCGACGCGATGGTGATGAAGCATGCGGTCCGGATCGCGCGCTACCTCTATCCGCAGGCTTACCTGTCTGCCGCCACTGCCGTCCTGCTCGGACCGACACGCGACGGTCGTCTGTTCATCAGCGGGCGGCGGATTCAACGTACACGGCTGCGGGCCCTCGAGATCATACAGAACGCAGCGCCCGCACACCCTTCCGTCGCCTCCGCCGTCGTCGATGACGGGATGGGCGAGTTCACCGTCACGGTCTCCGCATTGCGTCAACGCTTTCTCGAAGCATTCCGTATTCGCAGCGAGCACGCGCAGTCTCTTGACGAAGCCATGCGTGAGACGATCGTGCAGCGCCTCATCGAGGAATATGGCAGCGCCCAGAAAGCCGCCGACGCGGTGTGGACGCTCGCCCGCGAGAATGAGTGGTACCGCGAAGGCGAACAGGCCGAGCGTCTCCTTCTACGCCGCCCTGCCGCCGCACCCGCGCGGAACGAAGCCGCTCTGGACCTGATCGTCGCCCGGCATCAGAAACCGATCGGCAATCTCACCCACGACGGCTTTGAGTGGCGTTGGAAACCTTCCGACCAAAAAGGTCCGCCGCTCGTGCGCCAGACCGTGCCCGGCCAGCTGCCGCCCTTCATCGTCTCCCTGCTGCCTGAAGGCTGGCTGGAATCGGTTCTCGGCAGAGCGCGACGAGCGCGCGCAGCTGCGCGCGGGCCGGCGCTACATGTCGAACATCACGATCGTCGAGACGCAAAAGGAACTGGCGTCCCTGCCCGCTGACATTCTCAGTACGCGCCTGTCCGCTTATAGGAACGGCGGTGTATTCACCGGCCGCTATGAAGGACCCGGCCGCACCACCATCGAGGAAAGCTTTGAAGCCAACCTCGCCGCGATTTTTGCGCGCAGCGATACCCTGCGCCTTTCGGGGATACAGATCAAGGCCCCGATGTTCCGGCACACGATGGCGCGCTCATTCCGAGCGAGGGCCGTCCCTTCACGCATATCCTCAAGCCCGCCGGCACCAGCGGCTTTGACATGCTGCCCATCATCGAATGGCAGGCGCTGACGCTGGGCGCGGCGGCGGGCTTTGAGGTGCCCGCCATGGCGCTCGTCGCGATGCCCGACGGCATGCCGCCCGCCTTGCTGGTCGAGCGCTTCGACATCCGCCGGGGTGACAATGATATGCGGTTCCTCGCGCTTGAGGATTTCGCATCGGTGCTGGGGGTGCCGACCTCTGCCAAGTATGACGGCACGATCGAGCGCGTCGCCCGCGCCGTGCGGCCTCTTTCAACAGATCCCGATGCTGACCTGCTCCTCATACTGAAGCGCGCTGTTCGCCCTGGCTGATTGCCGACGGCGACATGCACCTCAAGAACCCGGCTCTCCTGAAGATCGTGGAGCCCGGCAGCGATACGTTCGCGAGCGTGCGCGTCGCGCCGCTCTATGACGCTGTGACCACCCGCGTCTTCCCGCGCCTTGCGCGCGACCGCATGGCCCTGAAGCTCAACGGCAAGGATGACCGCCTGCGCCGCGCCGACTTCAAGGCCCTCGCCGCCACCGCCGGCCTCAGGGCTGCCGACGCGGACGCGGCCATTGATGAACTGGCATCCGCACTCGCACGCGCTAGGCGGCCCGGGCCCCGTGCCGCTGGTGGAGCCGGCCTCGCCCGCGGCGGACGCGGGGCGGCCATGCGCGCGCTCGTCAAAGAGCGCCTTGAATCCCTCACCTAGAAGGAGGAACGCGATGCTCAAACTCCTGATCGATACGAGCGTGTGGCTCGACCTTGCCAAGGACTATCGCAACCTGCCGCTCCTCACGCTGCTGGGAGACCCGGTGGATCGTGACGAAATAGAACTTCTGGTGCCGGAAGTCGTCCACGAGGAGTGATGAGAACACCGCAATGATCGCTGGGTAGTGTTGCGCCCACATATGTGCTAATGTGGGTTTGTGTAATCTACGGAGAATATCCTATGAGCCGCCTGACAATCGACATAACGGACCAGCAGCATCAAAGCCTTAAGGCGCTAGCCGCCTTGCAGGGCAAGACCATCAAACAATACGCCCTTGAACGCTTGTTCCCCGGCGATGCGGATCAGGCATGGCGGGAGCTGAATGACCTGCTGGGAAGTCGCATTAAAAATGGACTTGCAGGAAATGTGTCCTCCAAGAGCATCGGCGAAATCCTTGATGAAGAGCTCGCTGGGGATCGTGCTTGACGGCCTATATCCTTATGGCCGAGGCAGAAGCCGATATGCGCGACATCATCCGCTACACACGCAAACAATGGGACGATGCGCAGGTGCGCTGCTATGTCGCCAAGCTGGAACAGGGCATTGTCACCCTTGCAGCCGGACAGGGCGCGTTCAAGAACTTGAGCAAACTCTATCCTGCGCTGCGGATGGCACATTGCGAACACCACTACGTCTTTTGCTTGCCGCGTGAGAGTGCGCCCGCGTTGATCGTGGCGATTTTTCATGAGCGCATGGACCTCATGACGCGACTGGCGGAGAGAATCGACAGTGAGAATTGAGGGCCGAATTGCCGACGGCTGAGAGGTTCGTGGAACCCTTCGCACGATCTCACATTGCAGCTACCTTGTGTAGCTCGACCCGTGGCGCACATATGATGGAGTTCAAGCGTGCTTGTGTGCCAGTGCTGGCAGTTTAGCATTCGGATTATCAACAGTTCTTGGCCAGCGTCGATTTCATCGGCACTGAATATGAGACATGGCTTATGCTGGCATCTGGCCGATAGTACGCACCTATCTGGACATCGTCCTTCGTATTGCGGAACTTTGAGGGCTTCATCCTCGACGGCCCGGAGTACCTCACCGTGTTCGATGGAGCGACCGGCGAGGAACTCCAGACTGTCCCATACACCCCCGGCCGACACGACGACGGCCTAATGTGGGGCGACTACGCGATGAGCCGCATCGAACCGGGCAACCGGGTTGACCGGTTCCGTGGCTTTTTGCGTTTTTACGGGAGAGCGAAGAGCAAGGTCCAAAACCTCCGCCTATTTTCCCCGCAACAAGCGATGAGTCCCGTGCGGGTTCTGTCCATAGCGGCGGCGTGGCGACCGGCCTCGGCACGAGCAGTTTGCGCCTTGGACGGTATCTCCTGCAGCCCGCTCTCGGGCGACCAATTTCGCTTCTAGGTCATCTACCATAGGGCTCCGTCTGACAAGGCTTAGCCGACACAATGCGGAATTGGCGGGGAAGGTCTCATTGCCAAAATAAGAGGAGGGGCCAGCCGCTGCGGCGCCGGGTTCAGCGTCTTAAGTGGGCGAGGGATCACCATGAAAGCCGTCAGCATCCACATTCGGACCGGAGGCAGGGCGGGTGTTCATCCCCCGAGCAGCAGCGGCCGGACACTCTGGCCAGTCGCAAACATGGGACTGGATTTACAACGCCATGCGAAGTAACCGGCAGTGCCGCTGCAGCACCGTGCAGCCGAAGGGAACCAAATGAGCAAACTGCTTCGCCCGGCCGTCATTGTCGTGGTTGTGTTTTTCGTTGTGCTTGGTGGCTTTTGGTACCGCTACGTCACCAACACAGAGAGTCCTTACCAAGAAGTCGGAATTGAGCTCAACAGCCGCATGCCGGAGCCCATTCGCAAATGGGGGTGCGACAAGCTGCAATCCAATTTTGCTGGCGCCGTACCGCCGTACGGATGTTCCACCGGGAATGGCACCAGCTGGATTTGAGGGCATTGGTTAGCGCCTCCTTGAGGAGTCACAGCGCATCAACCTCATCCCTGAGAGGAATCGGGAGGACAAGGATTTTGGGGGCTCGTTGCCCTCCCTGAGTCCTCCAGTTGAGCCAGCGGACCTAAGCAATAAAGGCCCCAGGATTCCGGCAATAAAAAGCCCGTTGGTCGGACGTTAAATTAGGCGTCGACGGGGCGGTTTGGACGCCTGTACCCCCACCGACGCTCAACGGGAGGGCCAGAGGGCTCTGGCACTCTCTCTAGGCCCTTTGTGCGGGCTTTTAGGTTCGTAGTGGAAATAGGGAAGGCCCACCAGCGGCGGCTGGGGAGGCCTCAAAGGTGTGCAGTCTCAGTCAGGCCATATAGCGGATTGATCCTTCACCTTGGCCAGACGCAATGCTATGCCCCGAATGTTCTATTCAGAAAGGCGTGTCGTGAACCGAGTGCTCTGCGTGATTGCCGTTTATGTTGCCCTCGCCAGCGCCAGCTACGCGGTGGGGCCTTCCTACGAGAACAAAGCTCTGGGATTTCGGCTCAGTACATTTCCCCGGAGCGAGAACATCACAATCTGCACCAAGGACGGTGAGGACTGCCTGACCTTCCTTCCCGTAGGTGACGGCAAAACCTATGCGGAAGAAGCCGGCAAGTGCACGCTCGTCATGGAGCACTTCCGCTATGATTTTGCGGATGGCAAATCCGACGATGACTTCATGCTGACACTGGCTGGTCAGGTGATCAAGGTCGTCGAGGGCCACGATGTCTGCCAGCTCAAGCAGGAGTTTCCAGCGCAAATGCGCAGCCTTACGGGCATATACATTTCCTGACCCCCTTAAGCTCTGAAATGCCCACCGGCACCAGAGCGGCCGCTCGTTTGTTCCGAACCCGCGGGCGTCCGGCTGTCGTATTTTTGGAATAATCTGCTGCTCCTGTTTCTCGCTCAAGGAGGATTGCTCATGCTCGCCAAACCCATCGCCGCGCTCGTATTCGCTCTGGCCCTTGCCGCCCCAGCTTTAGCCGAGGATCAGGTTGTCGATGTTTACAGGGACGATGCGCAGATGAATGCCGCCATGGATAAGGCGCGCTGCGTTGCCCGACTTCTGGGCGCGTTTTGCTGACCCCGCCCCCAATGAGGGGGATTTTTCCCTCAAGCTCGGCATTTCCGACAATGCCAGCACCGAACATTTCTGGTGTGGCGAGATCGAGGGCAATGCCAAGGCCGCTACCTGCGTCATCTCTAACGAGCCGGTCAATGTCCACACTGTCTCCTATGGCGAGCGTGTTGCAGTTGATCCCGAGATCATTTCGGACTGGCTCTATTATCGTGACGGCAAGATAGTGGGCGGGGAGACCATCCGCGTGCTCCTGCCCCGTCTCGAAAAGAAGGAAGCCGCGGCCATGCGTGCTCTGTTGGCCGAACCGTGAGTGCCCTAACGCCGCAGGCCGCAAATTGGCCTTTATCTGCCGATGGTGTGGCTCGCTAAACAGGAGGTGTCGATGTCTTTCCGACTTCAAACAAGCGTAGCGCTCTGCAATCGCCACAATTCTTGCAGGATGCTCCAACACTACCCCGCCTGCCGCTCAGCTGCCACCGCCAGCGGATTGTGGGGCGTCCGAACTTCAAAATCAGCTCGGCCAGCCAGTGAGGGGAACTTCGGCATCCGACGCCACGGTCGGTGGCGTTGCCGTAAGGTCGAAAGGGGACGTGCGAGTCATTGCCCCCGGTCAAGCAGTGATCCAAAACTACAGCGAAGATCGCTTGAATCTCGAAACGGATGCATCCGGTAACTTGGTCCGCGCGAGCTGCGGTTGACCCCTTGGAAGATTGGCTAAACGGCTCGCTCGTCTTGCGACAAGATTTCGACGGGGCGCAGTCAGTCCTTCAGGATGGGATACGCAGACCAGACTTTCCCTCTTGCTGGCGTTGAGGACCAGTACTGTTTGCCGCTATGGGAACAGGCGGTTTTCGTCATCTATCAGCGTGAGCCGGCAGGGCGCCATCTCGCTCCATTTCCAGAGGACGAGGTTGAGATCATCACGGCTTACGCCGGGAGCGAAGCTCCTGACGAGCAATCCATGATAGCGGCCGCGGCGAGCTTTCGAGTAAAGGCTTGTGTTGTGGATTCCCGGCCGTTTTCATCTGATCTCGCCGAGTCGGATCGGCGAGAAGGGCCATGTCCATATTCTCCGCCTGCAAGGCTGCTTTATTCCGACTGTCGAAAACACTCGTGATATCCGCATCGTAGGATACCGGCATCGTCGGTTGCAGGCTGCCGGCCTCGGTTTGCTTCCCGCAACGCTGCCATGACCGACAAAGACATATAGAGGGCGGGCGTTCCCTTCCGATTAAAGCGACCGCCGTAGAGCTCAGCTCCACCTCCCGACATTGGCTCACGAGCATAGATCGGGTTCAGCGCCCGGTAGAGTTCTGCCTTGGAAGCGCGCCGACCGACCTAAGCGTGAACGCCGGCGTCAACCGCGTCGATATAGTCGAGCACGTCGCCGGCACGTCCATCGCGGACCAATTGCATTGCAGTCTGACCAGAAAAGCCGGGCAGGGGCTCGGAGCGGTACCAAGCGTAGGCCATCAGCGCCGAGCCGAAGCGAGGCTCGACCTTATTGACGATCTCCGTCATCTCACGCAGTCGGCGCTGCGTTCTGTCCGAGCCGATGCGGTCCGGCCGACGGGGAGGGCAAGCTGTTTGCTCAGGCAAACCTGCAGCCTTACGGCGACGCGCTACGTTAAGTGGGCAATGGAGCATCCGTCATGAGCAACGATCTGCAATCGTCAAATCCTGCCCGGCCGTCCATCTGGCGGGGCATCAAATGCCAGTGTCCACGATGCGGCAAGGGTTGGCTTTTCCACCACTACATAGAGCAGGTGGATAATTGTGCAGTCTGCAATGAACCGTTAGCGGCATACAAGGTCGGGCTCTTTTTGCCGCTCATCGTGATAACTGTCATGGTTCATGTCATCGGCTTCGTGATGCTGGAGATGGAGCTCAGCGGTCACGGTAGCCCCTTGATCTATCTGTATGTTCTTGTGCCGTTATCCGTTGTCGTACCCCTCATGATACTTCCGTCCTCAAAGGGCGGGATCATTGGCCTGCTATGGGCAAAGGGCTGGAGCGATGAGCAGGAGCGATAATGCTGCCGACCAACTGCTGAATTCGGGCCGCGCATAAGCGGGGCATCGCCGGAGTGACGTCCTACTCCACAACGCTCACCATACATCCCCGGATACTCAGTGCGCATTCTCAATGGCCGACCGGATAAGAAACTCGGCCACGGATCAGCGCGGCCAAGCGGTTCGGGCGCTACCTAGTGTGCTACAGGCAGCGCCTGTGATCGCTCGATCATTGTGCGGCGTATCGTAGCAAAGATCGCCGAGCCCCAGATAATGATCGTTGCTGCGCCCAGCACACCGGCGATCGGGCGGCCGAAGAAGCCAGCAAAGTTGCCGCTGGTAATGATCATAGATGTCGTAAAGTTTGTCTCGACCAATGGTCCCAACACGATCCCCAGAATAATCGGCGCGATGGCGAACTGTCGCCGCTCGAGGACATAGGCGACAATGCCCAGCACCAACATGATGCCGACGCCAAACATGGTATTGTTGACGGAGAATGAGCCAACGATACAAAAGAGCAGGATAGCCGCATTCAGAAGCGCTCTCGGCACTTCGAAGATCCAGCGCGGTTCGGGCGGCCACGTAGCCAAGCGGCAGCATAAGGATATTGGCGATGACGAAGACCAGCATCACGGCATAGAAGTTCTCCGGATGCACGGTGAGCAATTGTGGACCGGGATCCAGTCCCTTCATCACCAGCACGCCAACAGCGATGGCTGTCACCGCATCGCCTGGAATGCCGAAGACCATGGCCGGAATCCACGAGGCGCTTAGTGCTGCGTTATTAGTCGCGCCAGCTTCCACAAGCCCTTCGGGATGGCCCTTGCCAAAGAGTTCGGGTGTCTTGGAGGTCTTTTTGGCCAGCGTATAGGTGACCCAGTGGCCAGATCGCCGCCCACGCCGGGCAGGGCGCCGATCAGGCTGCCGATGATTGAGCCGCGGATCTGGTTCTTGCGATATTTCCAGAGCACCTTGAGCGTGCCCTTGAATGGGTTGCGGGAATTATCCTGGATAATGGCCGGTGCGCCAGTGCGGCCCGCTCGCATGATCTCGGCCAGCGCGAACATTCCGATCATCGCCGGGATGAAACTGATACCGCCGGCCAACTCGGTCAGCCCAAAAGTGAAGCGCTGCGACCCCATCAACGGATCCAGCCCCACCGGGCGATGAATAGGCCGAGCAGTAGCGACAGCGCGCCCTTGGCCATGCCACCCGAGGAGATGAGCGCGGCGCAAGACAGGCCAAGCACTGCCAGCCAGAAATATTCAAAACTTGAGAAGCCCAACGCGAACTTGGCCGGGGCTGGCGCGGTGAACATTAGGAAAACGAAGCCGAAAAGCCCGCCCAGTACCGAACCGATGACGCCAATGCCGATGGCAAGGCCCGCCTGGCCCTTTTGCGCCATGCGGTAACTGTCTTCCACATAGGCGGCCGAAGCCGGCGTGCCGAGAATGCGCAGCAGGGTACTGTAAGTCGCCAGCAGTGATCGCCATGGCGGTGCAGGAAATGATCGTGGCAATGGCCGGAATGGGCGCCATGTAGAAGGTGACAGGCACCAGCAGAGCTGTCGCCATGGTGGCGGTCAGGCCGGGCAGGGCGCCGACGAAGAGACCGAAAATGGCCGAGCCGGTAATGACAAGTAAGGTCTCGGCAGTGAAAACTAGCCCGAAGGCTTGCAGGAAGGCGTCCATAACTACCCCAAAATTCCACGGGGCAAAGGCACCCGGAAGCCATACGCAAACATGGCATAGATCGCGATTGCGGCCAGAGGGCTGAAGATCAGCGCCGAGCGCAGCTTGCCGCCGCTCAACAGCACAATCGCAAAGGTGAAGAGAAGGCCGGTAATGAGGAAGCCCAGCAACGGCATCAAGAGAATGCTAGCCAGCACGCATCCCAGAGTGCCCAAAACGAAGGGGCTGAAGAAATTGGGCGGCGCATAGAGCACCGCCTGTTCGCCTGACGACTCTTCGGGCAGCAGCGGCACATCCTCGTCGGGCGCCAAAAGCCAGCCCCGGACGGTCAGAACCAGGCCAAAAAGGCCATGGCACCACCGGTAACAGTGGGAAACAGGCCGGGGCCCACAGGCAGACCGGGCATGGAGTGAATGGATAGCGCCCGGCTCAGAATGAATAGTCCGCCAAGAGTGAAGACGGCGCCTGTGGCAATGTCGGGATAGTTTCTTGCTTTCAACGGACCCTCCTCCATGAGGTAGTCCCCCGGCCACCGGCCGGGGGTAGGCGATTATTGTGCGGTGATACCGGCGGTCGAGATGGCCGTGGCGAAGGCCTCGCCGCGGGTCTTGAGATAGTTCTCGAAATCGGCGCCACCCTCCCAGACGACACCGTAGTTGCGGCCATCCATGAAGGTCGCGAACTCTTCGCTGTTCACGATCTCGTCGAGGGCGGTCGAGAGCTTTGCCACGACGTCTTCCGGCATGCCCTTGGGTCCGCCCGAGCCGCGCCAGCCGGCGATCGAGAATTCAAGGCCAAGCGCGTCGGTGATCGGCGGAACATTAGGCTGCTTGGGATTGACTTCATTGCCCAGAAACCCGAGCGGACGGATTTCACCCGCATCGACCAGTGATTGCGCCTCTGGAAGCTGTGAGACGGCAACGTCGATGGCGCCGGAGGCCAGCAATTGTAGTGAGGGTGTGGCCCCATCGGTGGGCACCCAGAACGCCTTATCGGCGGGGGCGCCAAGCAGTTGCACTAGGCTCACCCACGACAAGTGATTGAGGCCGCCGAAATTGGCACCGCTTGCCTTGACGGCTGCGGGGTCCGCTTTCACAGCTTCGGCCAGCTCCTGCATGCTCTGGTAAGGCGAGTCTGCACGCACGAAGACGGCGGACGGATCGGCGTTGAACAGGCCGATCAGGGTGAAGTCCTCATAGGTCATGTCAGCCGAGCCAACGGCCTTATACATGGACAATTCGGTGGTGATGATACCCAGCGTATAGCCGTCTGGATTGGCTGCCTTGATCGCTTCGTGGCCGACAATGCCGCCGCCCCCCGTGCGATTGTTGACGGTGATCGGCTGGCCCAGCTTTTCCTCCAGCATGGTGGCGATGATGCGCCCTGTTGCGTCAGTGCCGCTGCCAGCGGCCCATGGAATGATCAGCTCTGATCGGGCGATCCGGATATTGCGCCATGGCCGAGCCGGCCATCACCAGCGTTGCAGCAAATGCCGCCGCGAGCGTTTTGATTGTCTTCATTAACGTCCTCCCTTGAGGCCAGCTAGTTCGCCGGCAGTTTAAGCGATCAACCCATATAGCAAGATAATATACCACAATGTGGAATTACCACGGAGCAGGGTACGAGGCAACTGCCGTTGCAACAGTGCCCTGACGGTAGCAAAAGCGCAAAATGTTCCGTGTGTCCAGCAAGTGCATTGACATCCCGCTGGACGCGCACATAAAACGTAACAGGAATGATATTCCACAATACGGAATTGCTGCTCACGTGATCGCCGTATTGATGAGCGGCGCCTGAATGCAGATAAACCGATTTTCGGGTCCGCTTTCCCACAACCGAGCGGCCCATCACTGGAGGAAAGACATGACGAATCCGATCGCCCAACAGGTGCGCCAGACGCTCACCGGCATCCTGCCCCCGCTGTCGATGCCCTTTGACGAAAATGGCAATCTGGTCAAAGGCGCCCTGAAGGCGCAGGTCGACTTCATGATCAGAATCGGGCGTGCGAGCCGTTGTCGTTGGCGGCTCGACCGGTGAGGGGCACACGCTTTCCCGCAGCGAATTCGTGGAAGCCATGACGGAAGCCTATGAGGCCACCGCCGGCCGCGTGCCTTTCGTTGCCGGCCTGATCGTGCAATCGACGCGCGAAGCCATCGACCGGGTTAAGGCGCTGGGCGATATGAAGATCGCCGCACTGCAGGTGACCCCGGTCCACTATCTGTTCAAGCCGAGCCCGGAAGCCACAATTGAGCACTTCCGCGCCATCTACGAAGAAACCAAGGTTCCGGTCCTGATCTACAACGTCATTCCCTGGAATTATCTCAGCGTCGACGACATGCTGGCGATCATGGATGCCGTGCCGGGCGTTGTCGGCATGAAGCAGTCGTCGGGCGATCTCAAGTCGGTCTCCGACCTGATCCTGCGCGCCAAGCCAGAAAACCTCATTCTGTCGGGCATCGACGCTCTGCTCTATCCAGCGTTCTCGCTGGGTGCCCACGGCGCCATCAGCGCGTGACCTGTGCCGTGCCCGGTGTAACGGTCAAGCTCTACAATGCCGTAGAGGCCAAGGATTACGAGAGCGCCAAGGATATCCACTTCCGTCTCAACGCGCTGTGGAATGCCATGCGTCATGACAATCTGCCGGCTTGCGTGAAATATGTGCAGCACCGTCAGGGCCTGCCCATGTTCCATCCGCGCGCCCCCATGGAGCGCGTCAGCGACGAGCAGAAGAAAAGATCGACGCTGCCCTCGGCCCGGTTCTCGAATTGGTCACCGTACGCGCCCGTTCGGCCGCCTAGGTCTGCATCTACCGGCCGCGGAGTCAAACGCGGCCGGTCTTGCCCTGTAGAACGCCATGGGAGAACGAACTGAAAAAGCTGATCAACGACCCCGCCAACTATGTCGAGGAAATGCTGGACGGGTTGTGCCCGGCCCATCCGTGGCTGGTTCGCGTTGGCAGTGATCGCCGCGCTATCGTGCGGAATACCGCCATTCGCCGTGGTAAGGTCGGCGTGGTGTCGGGCGGCGGTTCGGGCCACCTGCCTTTGTTTACCGGCTATGTCGGAGAGGGGCTGCTCGACGCCTGCGCCATCGGCAATGTGTTTGAGGGGCCTACCATCAATTCCTGCCAGACGCCATCGTGGCCGCCAATGGCGGTGCGGGCGTACTCTGCCTGTTCGGCAATTATGGTGGCGACAGGATGAATTTCGAGATGGCCAGCGAATTCGCTGCCATGGATAATATCGAAACCCGCACTGTGCTGGGCACCGACGACATTGCCAGCGCCCGGCCGCAGGAAGCGCACAAGCGCCGCGGCGTTGCCGGCCTGATCTTTGCCTACAAAACCGCCGGTGCTTTGGCCGAACAGGGCGCTGATCTCAACGCCGTTGCGGCCATCGCGCAGAAGACCGTCGATCGCACTAGGACTATTGGCGTGGCACTGTCGTCCTGCCAGATTCCGAGCGCTGCAGGCCCCAATTTCACCATTGCCGATGATGAGATCGAAATGGGTATGGGCATTCATGGAGAGCCCGGCATCTGGCGCAAGAAAGTCCGTCCGGCTGACGAACTCGTGGACGAAATGATCGCCATGCTGTTGGCGGAGAGACCCCGAGGCGCCAACCGCGTATCCATCTTGGTCAATAGTCTTGGCTCTACCCCCTTCGAGGAGCTCTTTATCCTCTACCGCCGCGCAGCCCGGCAATTGGATGCTATGGGTCTGGCTGTAGTGCGGCCGCTGATCGGTCCCTACGTCACCTCGATGGAAATGGGCGGCGCTTCCATCAGCCTCTGTTTCCTCGATGACGAGATAGAAATCTTGCTGGCCGCCCCGGCCGATTGTCCCTTTTGGCGGGTGGATTGAACCATGGCGATTACGCAGGAAACCCCGGCGACGGCTCTTGAACGCGCTGATTCCCGCATGGACACGCTCGCCGACGTGCTCAATGCCGCAGATGCCCAATTGGGTGACGGCGATACCGGCACCATGCTGGCACGCCTCATTGCAACATTCGCGGCTGTGGACGTGCGCGCGACACCAGATCTTGGCAGCGCTTTCATGGCTTTGGCCAAGGCCGGAGCCGCATCCACGGGATCGAGCTCGGGCACGCTGGTCATCACGGCGATGATGACGGCCGGCAAGGCTAGTGCCGGCCAATCGACGCTGAGTTGGGGCCGGCTGGGCCCGCTGCTGGCTGCCATCCGCGACGCCGCCATGGCACGCGGCAAGGCCGAACTCGGTGCCAAGACCATTGTCGACGGGCTCGACGCCTTGGCGAAGGCCCTTGCTGCTGAAGAGGATCCTGCCATCGTAGCCCACGTCGCCGGCCGGACTATGCGGGCTGTGCTTGAAGATTTCCGCCCGCGTCCCTGCACCATGGGCCGCGCCCGAATCTTCGCCGACAAGAGCCGAGGCCTCGATGATCCGGGCATGCTGGCGCTGGCCGAACTGGTCTGGGCAGTGATTGGGCCTGATGATGCGCGTCATGCCGGCACCGCGCTCGCTTGAGGTGAGCGGACAAGTGAATTATGGGATGAATAACCTGTCGCAGGCAGCGCCGGCGGTTCCACTAAAGTTCTGAGGCCCAAGCAATGACCGATCCTGTCGACGCTGCTGCTCCGGCCAAATCCGTACGCAGCGACGAAAGCCTCAAATCGCTGACCAAGGTGTCGCGTGTTTTGGACTGCTTCACAACCAGCCGCCGCTCGCTGAGCCCGGCGGAAATCTGCACCAAGACCGGTTATCCGCGCTCCACTACGCATCGCCTTTTGGCCGCCATGCGCGAGGTCGGGTTCATCGAGCAGGACCGTGAACGGGACTTTTATCGTCTCGGGCTGCGTCTGTTCTGAACTGGGCAATGTCGTGCTGGCAAATCTGGAACTGCATCGCGAGGGCCGCGCCATTGTCGATGCGCTGCACCGGTTGACGGGCAAACCCGTGCATCTGGCGGTGTTCGACGGCCTGAGCGCCGTCGTTATCCAGCGCACCGAGGCTGAGCCGATGTTGTCCAATACTATGGTGGAGAATTCTCCGGCCTATTGCACGAGCGTCGGAAAGGCCATCCTCGCCTTTCAGCCGCCAGAAATCGTCCAGCGCGTCATCGATGCTGGGCTGCAGCGTTTCACCGAAACCACCATCACCGATGCCGTCGCACCTCGAGGCCGAGCTCGAGACTGTACACGAGCGCGGCTTTGCGATCGACAATGGCGAACACCAGCCGGGCCTGCGTTGTGTCGGTGCGCCAATCAGAAACCAGTTCGGCGCAACTTTTGCCGGCATCAGCGTCAGTGCTCCGGCGTGGCAATTGCCCATGACCGAAGTGGATGAACTCAACAAGGTGGTAATCTACCACGCCAACCTTATTTCCCAGAGGCTGGGCTATATACGCTGATTGCAGCATCGGCCCGCTCCTCCTCGAGTGGCTGGATGGTGTGAGCCGACCCTTGGGGGATCGGCTTTGTCGTCAGGCGGGACCGGTAGCTCCCATTGGCCAGATGTCGCGCAGGTTCTCGCCAGCCAGGATGCGCCTGCGACAGCGGATTTCCGCTTCCCCATTAGCGTCCGCCGCGTCGGCAATGACGCTCACCAGATCGGCTGGAATAACCACCACGCCGGTAACGTCGGCAAAGATCACATCGCCGGGTCGTACTTTGACGCCGTCGATATCCAGCTCGACTCGGTAATGTGCCGGTTCCATGCGGCCCGACACGCCCACCGGGCTCATACCCTTGGCAAAGAGCGGGTAATCGAGCTTGCGTACTTCGGCCGAGTCGCGCACCGTTCCATTGACCACAGTTGCTGCTGCACCTTTGGTCTTGGCGCCGCTCGACATCAATTCGCCCGTGCCTGACCCCTCGGCGCAGGAAGAATCCACCAGCAGAATGCCGCCCTTGGTCACGGCGTCGATGGCCCCGTGATAGATATCCTGCGGCTGGCCGGTGCGCGTGCTGGGTTCGTAACGCACGGTGGAAATCGGGCCACAGATCACCTGTCCCGGGTGTAGTACGCCGAACTGGCTGATGCCCTTGAGATAGCCATAGGGCCCGCGGCCATCGAGTACGTCGTGGATGTCGCCCGAATACCATTTCGACAGGCGCTTGATCGCCGCCCAATCGGTCTGGTTGTAGTCATATGCGGCCATTTAGCTGTTCCGTCCCTGCTGCTTTGCGGCGCTGATCGCCTGTTGGAGATAAATGGTGGAATTATCGATGTGCTCACGCATCAAGGCGCGGCTGGCCTCGACATCGCCCCTGACAATAGCGGCATGGATCGCCTCATGTTCGGCGACACCCTCGGCCCGGGTTTTGCTGGCTTGCCGGCTAGTCAGCCGGATCACGTCGGTGATGAGGGCATAGAGATTGCCATAGACCGTCGAGAGGATTTCATTGCCCAGCGATTGCACCAGCGCCCGATGGAAATCCGCATCGGATTGAGCGTATTGAGCAAAGTCCTTGGCAGCGGCGAGATCGGTCAATGCCCCGGTGACATCGTCCGACAGTGCGCCTTCACCCGCCGCCAGCCGCCCCACCGCTTCCAACTCGAACATGCGGCGCACGTCCATCAGTTGCACCAGATAGTCCGCATCCTTGGCAAAAAGGCTGCGCACGGTGGTGGCAAGCGAGCCGAGGAATTGTCCGACATCATCGCGCACCACCTCGGCACGTTCGCCATGACGGCGGCGCACCAGCCCCTTGGTTTCAAGGATCTGCAGGCCCTCGCGCACCGATCGCGTTGAGATGGCGAACTGCCGAGCGATTTCGGCTTCCGATGGCAGCCGCGCGCCGACTTTGAGTTCGCCCGACAGAATCTGCGCCTCGATAGCCGAGACCACCGAGACATAAAGCCGATCGCGATCGGATGCGGACGGAGTCACCACGCGGTAAAGCCCCCATCGACCACCACGTTGGAGCCGGTCATGTAGGAGGAGGCATCAGAGGCGAGGAACTGGATGACCCCGTTATATTCACTCTTTCTGCCCTGGCGGCGCATCGGCACCCGCTCAAGAAAATTGTCGACGAACTCCTTGTCAAAGCTGCCGGTCTTGACCCCCAAACGAGATAAGGTTACAGCGTACGTTCTTTTCCGCCCAATAGGTGGCGACGTAGCGCGTCAGGTTCACTAGTCCTGACTTAGACGCGGCATAGGACACCGCCTTGATGAACGGTACGCCGTCGTGCTTCTCGCGATAGGCGTAGAGCGCCTGATTGGGCGACACGATGCCGTAGATCGAACCGACATTGATGATGCTGCCACGGCCCGCCTCAGCCATCTTGGCGCCAATGACTCGGCTGCACAGCATCACGCCGGTCAGGTTCACATCAATGATGTCGTCCCAAAATTTCTGCGGGTAAGTCTCGAAGGGGCCGTTCTGTTCGGCGCCTCCATCGGGTTTGGAATCGATGCCGGCATTGTTGACCAGAATATGCGGCACCCCCAATCGGCGATCAGCTTGTTGGTTGCGGCCTCCAACGCCGCCTTGTCGGAAACACTCGCTTCATAGACGCAGATGGAATCCTGCAGCCCCGGGAACAATTCGTCGAGCTTCTCCTGAGTGACCGGCCGGCGGCTAAAAATAGCGACCTTGGCGCCGGCGTGGGCAAGCGAGCTGGCGAACTCCCTGCCCAACTGACCCAATCCCCCGGTAACGACGGCAATCCTTCCTTCGACACTAAACAGATCAGACAAGCTACCTAGCCTCCACTTATGACATAAGACATATGTCATAAGGCAGCCGGTGACCGTTGGCAATTGCTCGATGCTAATTTCAAGTCCCACGACCAAACTGAAACGGTTAGCTTGAGGAAGCGAAACCCTGAGGCCCAATGGACTGTTGTACAGGGTGAACCGCGGGACCTTCTCGATCACCGAAACACGCGGCGGTATGACGTCGCCCTAAAAACGGGCTATTGCCATGTTCGTAAGATGAGAACCGCGATTTATGGAGTCCGCCGGTGATCGACCCCTGGACCAGATCCGAAAACGCTTTGCTGAAAGGTGCCGCAGTGATCTCGGCCGCTTAACCGCGCTAAGAGCATCTGGAGCATATCGCGGCGATGCGGAAGCAATGTCGTCGTTATTGGGGATTGCGCATTCGCTTGCAGGCACCGGCGGAACGCTCGGCTTCCCGGAAATCAGCAGTACCGCATTTGAAGTCGAGACGATGCTGATCGAGGGCAAGATCGATGATCAGGCTACCGCCGCGCTGGACCGGTTGATCGGCGCATTGGCGGTGGTTTCCGACGGGCCTAAATAGCCGATGTCAATCTTGCTTTGAAAATCCCGTTCGGGTCATTTCTGCCCCAACTGGTGTCGGCCCGCAGATATTGCCAGTATCCCTTGACGCGCCAGAAATTGTTGATCTGCCGGTAGCCGAAATTCTCCGCAACGGCAGCCGTGGTTAAGATGGCAAGATCCCGCGGACGTGGAAAGCGCTTCAGTTCGAGTTCCTCCAGAATTAATGAAGCAACGCTGACGAAGACGCCGTAAACGAACACCAGTGCCGTATAAGCAAGGAGGCTTTCGCCCGAAAGCACCCCAGTGAACCAGAAGAGGGGCATGAGGACGTAGCCGAGCACCTCCATGATTGGGCCCAGCACATCCACGATCAGAATATGCCCAAAACCCACGAAGCCGACACGGCCGTATCGGGGATTGAACAACATGCCCCGATAGCGGAAGAAAGCTTCCAGCGCCCCCGCTGCCAGCGTGACCGCTGGCGGGCCAGCACGGCCAGTGTCTCCGGTGCCTCGGTCCAGCAAACAGGTTCCGGGATGAATTCGATGCGGTATTCTTTTTGTTGTCCAACATGTGCCGGTGAAGCTTGATCACAAAATCGAGGTCTTCCCCCATTGAACCTTTGGTGAAGCCGCCTACCGCCACAGCCTCCCGCCGCCGGAAAACACCGAACGCTCCGGAAACGAGCATGAGCGTGTTGACTGGCTCCAGGCGAGCCGCGCCATCAGAAATGCGCGCAGATACTCGACCACCTGAAAAAGCGGTAGAAGCTTGTTTGGAAGGCGGATCGTCTTTACACGACCGCTTTCTATCGTCGAGTTGTTCGCGATGCGGATCGTGCCGCCGACCGCGATCGTGCGTTCAGGGTCTTCGATGAAAGGCTGCACCGCACGCAGCAAAGCGTCGGGCT
This sequence comes from Devosia sp. A8/3-2, assembly GCA_025452255.1. Taxonomy (GTDB): domain Bacteria; phylum Pseudomonadota; class Alphaproteobacteria; order Rhizobiales; family Devosiaceae; genus Devosia. The sequence continues at coordinate 277,367 of CP104975.1, read as the reverse complement.
CTAGGATAGAATCCCCGTCGATGACGCAAAAGATCGGCGCCCGGCAAACGTTGATGCCGGCGTTCTGGGCGTCTGCCTTGCCGCCATTGGATTTGTCCACCACAAACAGCCGATCAGACCGCGACGAGGCGTAGATTCCTCTGATCGGTTCATGCTTAAGCGTCTCCTCGTACGACCGCTGGACAGGTACCAGTTCAAAGGCCTCGATCATTCGCTTCAGCGTCTCGTCTTTGGACCCATCATTGACGACAATGACCTCGTAAGCGGGATATTCGAGCGCCAGCATGGAATGGACGCTCTCGACGATGTTTATCTGCTCGTTGTAGGCAGGCACGATCAGTGAAATCGGTGGCGCAATATCGCTATAACGATGCCACAGCAGGCTCGATCGAGCGACGGGCGGGCGCTTGGAGAGGGCGTAAGCGGCAATCACGAGTTGTAGAAGGTATACAATCGTCTGGATCAGACCGAATACGATTACCACCCACGCGATCACACCGGCCGTGCCGAGCAGCAGATCATGCCAGATGCCGGTCATGCTGCCAGTCCTTCGGACAAAATGAGCGAGGCGGTACGCTGGCTGCGCGACGCCTCCTCCATCGCCGTTCGTTGAAGAGCTTCCATGCCGGCCGCTCCGATCTCCTTGAGGGCATTCCCCGCTGCATAGCGAACGGCCCACTCGCTATCTCCAAGTAGCGACGTCAGTGGCTCCACTGCCGCAGGGATGCCGATGCGGCCGGCCGCTTCGGCTGCCTCCCGGCGCACCTCCCAGTCGGGGTTTTCCAAGCTTGCGAGCACCGTTTCCGCAGCCGCCGGGTGAGCGGATCGGCCAAGCGCGCGAAGGGCGCTCGCGGCGACCTCAGGCGATGGATCGTGGGCCGAGTCTTCCAACTCACGCACGAAGCTGTAGTCACCCGAGCGCGAGAGCGCCTCTATGGCCGCGGCTCTGGCAAAGGGCGAGTCGTCCTGCTTCAACGCAGTGACGAGAAGCTCGCTTCTGCGATCCGTGGGTAGGCTTTCGAACAAATCGATCAGGCGCCGGGACCGCAGGCTCCTCGAACCTATCAACCCGAACACCTTTTGCAGCGGCGGAAGTGCGCCAAGCGCGTTTAAGGAAATTGCTGCGGCGATGCGTACTTCCGGTGAGCGGTCGGCGAGTGCTTCAAGCAGAGCGTTTGTACTGCTGGTTCCCGGAAACGCGGTGAGGATTTCGGCGCTATGGATGCGCTCGGCTTCATTGCCCTTGCGCAGTCTCTTGCGAACGAAATCTGGCAAGTCGGTTGCACCGAAAACGTCCTCGATCCTGCGGCGCTCATCTCCCCGCAGCAGCGACAGGAATTCGAACCCAGAATCGATCACGATAGCTGGGGGTATTTCCTCGAGCACCAAGGCTAGGGCCTGCCGCTCCCCATCCTCGCTGAAGCGGATCAGGGACGCCGTCAATTTCCGGCTGAGGATCTCGTTGCGCGTGGCGTCTCTCGTGAACTATTCTGAGGATGATCAGCACGACCATGATCGCCAGCGCGCTCAGTCCCATCACGATCGACAATGTCCAAATATAGAAGAGCATATCAGAATCGGACCCCTAGACCGACGCTGACACTGCTTCTGTCGAATGTCTCGCGGTGTTCGTAAGCGTAGTTCGCCCGAAGGGTCATGGAATCCGAAAGGTCGTAGGAAATTCCTGTGAACACCGTCTTGGTGGCGATCTGTGAGCCGTCGGAAATTTCTGGAGCGTCGCTGTATCCGGCAAGCAAGCGCAGCTTGTCCGTCGTGGCTAATTCGGCGCGAAGTGCGAAGCCGTTTGCCGAATTACCTTCTTCATCGACCGAGTGTATCCAGCGGACCTGTAATCCCAGCCGTTCGTCCAGGAAGAAGTACTGCACCGCCGGAGAAATTGTGGTCACCGACGTATCGTGGAACACGTCGTGCCGTCCGTCGAGTGTAAAAAGTAGCGGCCCGAGGGGAGTACCGAGCGCGTGGGCTCGCCAGGATGCCCCGCCGCCGAACGAAAAGCGTGCCAGAAATCGGCGTCTGGCGTGGCGGCCACTATGCCGTATGCAGAAAAGTCTCCCGAAAATGCATGGTCAACACGCCCCTCGATCTGCATGTCGGTTTCGCCATACCGCGTGCCGATGCGCAGGCGCCCGCCGATCGTAGTTGCGGGCTGCAGGGCATAGGAAAGCCCGATCGAGCTGTCCGTCCACGGCAACCTTCCCCCGTGAGATCGCTGACCTCTGTGCCGATGTCGACCCGCCATTTCCTTGGCGGTGGCTGGTCCGAGCGTTGCTGGATATCGGCCGAACCCGGTTCAAGCGCGAGCGCGGCGTCATAACGAGTTCGGGCCGCGACATCGTCCCCACTGGCACGATATGTGTCGCCGAGGCCGACCAGCGCCTCGGCGTTGTCTGGCTCACGCTCCAAAACGGCCTCAAACTGCTCCTTGGCCCTCAGCACTTCTCCGCCCTGCAGACTGATGCGCGCGGCGAGAATAAAGACCTCGGTTTTGTCGGGGCGTTCGGCCGCAATCGCATCAACGAGTGTCCTGGCTCCGGCCAAATCGCCACGCTGCAGCGCCGGGCGAGCAAGCCCGAGACTTGCATCAAGGTAATCCGGCGCGCTCGAGTGCCGCCTTGAAGAACTCCTCGGCCTCGTTGAATCTCTGCTGAAATCCGGCGACTGGCCGAGTGCGACGAGGACGTCGGCATTGCCCGGGGATAGCGTTAGCGCGGTCCGGTAGAGCGCCTCGGCTTCGGCAAATCGAGCCTCTCCGCGCAACTTCTGCGCCTGCGCAAGCGTGGTCCCCAGCCGGCTTGGGGCGGGCTTGGTCTCTTCGACTGGTTGGCTTGGGGCGTCGGATTGTGCGGGTGGTTTCGTCTCGCTCGTTTCCCCAGCCATTATCGAGGTGAGCAATTGCTTGGCCTCGCCATTATCAGGCTGGGCTTCAAGCACGATTTCGGTCAGCCTGCGCGCTTCTGCAAGATTGCCGCTTCTGAACGCTATCTGCGCCAACCCGAACCGGGCGTCCTGATAGGAGGGGGCAATCGCCGGGGCCTGCTCGAACGCTCGGCGGGCGCCGGTTCTGTTGCCAAGGCCCAGTTGGGCAAAGCCTAGTTGCACCAGTACATCTGCATTGCCCGGATCAAGAATCCTGGCGCGCTCCAGAAGCGAAACAGCATCGTCAAAACGCTGTTCCATGCGCGCGCTGCCCATCGCTATAAAGCTCGTCTGCTGTCTGGGCGAAAACCTTCCCACCGTCGGCGATGGTGAGAAATCCGGCGAGAAAGGCAAGGTTCAGGCAGCGCCCTATCTTCATAATTGCCTCGGGGCCTGCCGTGCGAGAAGCTTGGAAAGACGGGCAAGCAGTTCCTCGGGGATGAACGGTTTGACCGGTAGTCGTCTGCGCCCCGTTCCAGCGCCGAAACAATGTCCTTTTCCCCCTTGCGCGCGGTGAGCATGATAACGGGGATGTGTGATACGGCGGCATCACCCTTCATCCGCGAAAGCACTTCGAAGCCGTCCAAGCGGGGCATCATCGCGTCGAGCACGACCGTGGACGGCTGTTCGCTCGCAACCTTGGCAAGGGCTTCCACGCCGTCCATGGCCGTGAGCACGTCGAACCCTTTTGCCTTAAGGCGAAAACTCATCAGCTCGATCAATAGTGGATCATCATCACAAATCAGTATCCGGTGCTTGGGGTTCATTGGCTCTGGCCTCCGGTATCGGGGGTGCGCGCCCAAGATCGTGATCCGATTCATGCAGCGCATGGATCATGAGGCCATCAAAGGATGGCCGAGCAACAAGTAGGCGGGCGAGTTCAGCTCGCGCCACCGCTAGTTTGGCACCATCATTCATAAAGCTGATTCGGCCCGGATTAATACGCGTTTCCCGGTGAAATGCGTATGCTAGAGCATCTTGGCTGGCTTCGACTGGTTCCGAAAACAAAGAGATCGTTGCCACCCGGCCCTCCATTTTCAGCAGCACGATCCCGGTTTCCGCGCGAATAAAGGTGCGGTGGACTTCGACGCCGAGAGGACCGTTTTCGATGGCGATCCTGACCGGAACACCGTTGAGCGTTCCCCAAGCGAGCCATGGCTCGCTCACTATACTCACTTCACCGATCTGGGTTCGGTATGCCATCACCGTAAGGTCGGACATCACCGGATGCGCCGCCGCTGCCGCCGCTGTTCCGGCTTCGGAATTCAGCATCCAGAACGGGACGACCACGGAAACCGGCTCGCCCCACGCTGAGGAAAGCGAGTGGATCGCTTCCGCCCACTGACTCCGAGTTGCTGCGGGGTCGCGCGCGAAATCGGCCAGAAGATACGGCTCGATGTCGAATTGCAGACCGCCGAGGCGAGTATCTGGCTGAGCGGAAACTTGATAATGGCGGATCGCGGCGACGCGCCGAAGCGCATTGTCGAGCCCCTCAGCCGTTATCATCGCCGGATCTCCCTCAACCGCATGAACCGAGATACCCCGCTTGCGGAGACGGCGGACCGAGTTCGCGAGGGCAGTGCCATCTGATACCTCGCCATTGGCGATCTTCAGTTGCAGAAACACGCGGTCAAGTTGCGCAGACACGGCCCAACTTTCGATCTGCCCCGGCTGAGCAAGCCATGTCTCGGCCGTCCAGAGCCATGTTCCGACACGCGAGGCTCGGCTGGCCGGCCGGTCAGGCTCCAAGCTGATGGAGTCCAGCCGAAAGCTGCCCTCCCCGGGCGGGCAGCTGATTACGACACCGCGAAAAGCGTCTGCTTGGTCAAGGCTCGGAGAAAACTGGAGATTGAGCCTGCCATCGGCACCAATCTGCGCCTGCGAGGGCGTAGGCGCATCGGCGCCCCGCTGGACCACCGACAGCCCAACCGGTTTGGTGGGGTCGAGGCCTGCGACGACGAGCGTCAAGCTCGCCTCGCGCGGAAAATGGGCGGTCCCGGTTTCGAGAACAACGCCAGCGGGGCGGTCCCCGCCCTGCAATGAACTGCCAGACGCTCCCCCGACCACACGGCTTCCACGCGTTCCTCCCGGCCGAAAGGCCGTGGTTGGAAGGCGGCCAATAAGGTTCTCGCCAAGCGGCAGCGCAGTCTTGGGGGCTTGGCCCGGTCCCGCCCCGTCATAATCGATGTTGACGGCCTGTGGCACAAAGCGGCCGTCGACCTCGACGCCTTCTATGGTGATGCTTGACGGTGAGGGCGTCGGCATCGCTACAGATCGGCTCCAAAGCGCTGATGGTTCGTGTTTCATTTCGAAAGGCGCTTCGGCGGGCGTTTCAAAGGCACTGCCCGAAGCCACCGCCAGCGCGGTGAACAAGATGGGCAGCCCAATCCTGCGACTTCTCATGGCTCTCACCGCTCACTGGTTCGCCCGTCCAGATAGCGTCGCGTGTGTGCTGCGAGCTCCATCGGATCGAAGGGTTTCGCAATAACGCCAATTGCCCCCAATGACAGGAAACGTTCGATCTCATAGGCCTGCGTTCTGGCAGTGATAAATACGACCGGAATGTCTCTCGTTTGCTCAGCAGATCTCAATTGCGCCGGGGTTTGCGGGCCGTCCATTTCAGGCATCATGACGTCGAGAAGAATGAGGTGAGGCTGCCAGAGGGCGGCAACACTCAGCGCCTGTTGGCCCGAGGCACAATCCCGGATCTCGAGGGCAGGATCGAGCGCAAGCGACATCGTGGCGACCTCTCGAATGTCCGCCTCGTCATCGACATAGAGCACGCGAAATGTCTTCATCTGCCTATCCTTTTTGCTTTGGCAGGGCAGGGATCTCAACGCCAGCGTGTTTCATGGTCAGTCTTCGGACGAGTTCGGCTATCGCGATCTCCGACGTCTTGGTTTTCGTTACCGCCGCAGTAACCGCAGCGGCCAAATGCTCATCAACTTCCGATGCTGACAATATGATCACCACGGTTCCGCTTGGGATAACCTTCAGCAGGTCCGCTCCGGACCCGTCCGGAAGGGTCAAATCCAGTATGACAAGGTCGAAGCGCTTCTGCTGGAGTTCGAACCGTGCCTCCTGCACATTGCGAGCGAAGGTGATCGCGATCTCTTGTCCGAGACCCGCCGACATTACCGTTAGCATGTCTTCGTCGTCCTCGACGTGAAGCACCGTGGGCATCCGATTGTATGCTCCGTCCCTGATTTTCTCGATCGCGGCGCGCAATCGACCAATGTCTATTGGTTTCTCCAGCCAGTCGACGATGCCGAGCGCCGATCCGTTCAGGGAATTGCGAGCCTCGTCGATGAAGGCGGAAATCACAATAACGGGCAAATCCAGACCGTTGGCGGTGGCACGCAGGTGTTCATAAAGGGCGACTCCTGACTGACCCGGGAGTTTCAGGTCGAGCGTCATTGCGACGTAGCGTTTGCTAGCGAGCATGTTTTTCGCCGTTTCAACATCAGGGGCGATGTCGCTCTGAAGTCCCTCCTGAAGGAGGGCAACGGCGATGATGGCGGCAATGTCTCGTTCGTCCTCCACAATCAGCACGCGCTGGTGCGCCGTCCCGTCGCCGAGCGGGCCCACCTCCTGGGTGATCAAGGACCGGTCTTCCACAATTTCTGGAAGATCCACATGGAACACCGTCCCTCTGTCTGCCCCGGTATCGAAGGAGATTGCGCCGCCCAGCCTATCCACGATCGCCTTGGCAATGCTCAAGCCCAGTCCCGTTCCGCCCCTTTGCCGAGAATCGGACGCGTCCGCCTGTTCGAATTTTCCAAAAATCCTCGACCTGAACGCGTCGGGGATGCCGGGGCCCTGATCAATCACGGAAATTCGGATCATGCCTCCATCCCGTTCGGTTCTGCACAGTCACCTCGCTGTTTTGTGGCGAGTACTTGATCGCATTGGAGAGCAGGTTGACCATCACTTGATGCAGCCGATCCGGATCGACCGAAGCCGTCGCGCCTGGAGCCTTGTCGTCGAGTACAATCCGGACATTGCTTTCGGTGAGATAGTCGCGGCTGCCATCGATCGACTGCTCGATGAGCGGTCTGAGTGCCATTGGCCGGGGATCGAACGGCATGTGGCCAGATTCTGATCTTCTCAATATCAAGAATGTCGTTGATGAGCCGGACCGAGCGTTCGCTGTTGGAGTGGGCGATCTTGATCAGCCCGGCGACTTTCGGCGGAAGTTCACCGGCTGCACCTGCGGCAACCAATCCCAGTGACCCGCGGATCGAGGTTAGCGGTGTTCTGAGTTCGTGGCTCACCGTCGAGATGAAGTCATTCTTCATCTGCTCGCTGCGTTTCCGCTCTGTAATGTCAAAAAGTGAGCCGTCCCATACGAGGTCGCCATGAATATCGATCCGTGGTTCTGCTGCAGCGCGCATCCAAACTTTCACGCCGTCAGGCTTAGTGAATTCAACCTCATGCGACCGAGCACGGTGCGTTTCAGCCGACTGCTTGAGATGGCGCTCAATTGTGGCCGTGGCCTCTTGCGAAATCATGCGGGGGATGGTGCCGGGGTTGCCGACAATGTCCTCGGCGGGGACGCCCAGAACGCGCTCAGCGCCTCCGGACACGTACGAGAAGCGACCAATCCGATCGCCGCCGGTAGAAAGTTGAAACAGAACACCCGGCGCGTTGTTGGCAATCGCCTGCAACTGGGCCCGGCTTTCAGAATAAGCCATTAGCGCCCAACGCCGCTGCTGTTCGTTGATGATCAGAAAACCGAGAAGGAGAACACCGACGAAATTTGTCGGGACGATCAATATTATGAGCTTGCCGAACACTTCGCTATTTGGCGCCGCATGCACTATCCATAGACCAATTGGTGGAAGAAACGCAGCTAATATCGCCAGAATGAGGATATGCTTTGGGGCGAGGCGCTGCCCGTTGATGTGGAGCCACCCCCAAAGCACAGATGAAGCAGCGGCGACCAACCAGATGCCGGCAAACGCGGAGGGGAGACCTGCGCCCCCATAGTCATCCGCATGGCGGAAAGCACCGCGGCCGTAATCATGGCGCTTATCGGTCCGCCAATGACGCCAGAGAACGCCACCACGACGTTGCGTCCATCGGCGAAGAAGCCGGGGGCGAGTTCCACCGGCGAGGCCATGCTGACCAGTCCCGTGGCTCCGAACACGATCCCAAAAACGATGCTTTTGGCCCAGAAGGAACGATCAAGACGGTCACCAAGGAAAGCAATGAAAAGTACGGCCGGGATGACGACCGAGCCACTTTCGATCATGTTGATGATCGGCATCATTTTCTGGTCTTCCATAACAGCTTCAGCAACCGGCAGTATCGTAGGTGCCATTGCGTTAACGGGTGAAGAATTATTACGGCTCCAGCCGGAAGGGTGGTCGTCGGCAGCGATGAAGTCCGGTTAATGAGCAGGGTTCAACGAAGGAAATTGAATCGTGGCCTGTTTCCGCTCCATAGTCGCGCGAGGCCATCACCGAGCGAGCGAGAGTGCTTTGCAGCATTTTGGAAGTGCCGCGGGCGGGGATCAAGGGGACTTCGAACAGCAGTGGCGACGGTTACCTTGAAGGGGGCTGTGTGGTAACGGGTGTTGTAATGGAGAGCTTTTATGAAGCGTTGTTTTAAGTTCGCACTGATGGTTATCGCCACTGCCTCGCCCGCATGGGCACAGGAGAAAACCGATTTGGCACCTCGGATAGGCGAATGGGCCGCTGGACCCGAACAGTTCATTACTATCAAGGCAGACGGTGCCGCCCTGCTTATTGAGGGAAATGCCACCTATGGCGCCGAAGATCCGGAGAAGGCGGCCATCGGAGCGATAAATGTCGGAGACTTCTCCGTGCTGGTGCCGGCAGATTGGATCGAGCAGGGCAAGGTTTCCTTCGGCGTCGGAGAAAACGGACCGCTGCGGATCGATGATGCGGATGAGTACGATTGTGTCGTCAACATCGCGCAGTCTGGCCAGACGCTTGAGGTCTCCGACAACTACATGTGCGGTGGGATGAACGTGACATTTGACGGCACCTATTCGCGAAAGTGGGCGCTGGCGGGGACGACGATCTCGGTAGCTCGACTTTAGAAAAGGCGAGCTCCAGTAAGAAAGAGGGGGCTATGTTTGAAGCCAGTACAGCTAGGCTTAGACGAGCCTTTCTAGGATCCGCGGGGTTAGGCAGTGGTCGGGAAGGCTGACGTGAGGCCTTTTTGCGCTCGTATTTTGCAACAGTGAGGAAGACGGCACGCTACGATTTGATCGTATGGGGGCTGTTCGTCCCGGTACTGGTCATATTCCTGCTGGTGTCCAATTTTCGGGGAGCGTGAGAGCATGATGCAGGCTGGACTTGCGATGTCCCAGCTTGGCCCTCTCACCTCGCCTGTCGTGGCTCAAGTGACTTACAGCTTTGCCGATGGCTGGCGGGCCGACCAATTGGGAGAAAGGGCGCCTGTCAGGTGACTAGAGCTCTATAACAAGCGCCCGACCGAAGGTTTTCCAGCCGGCCCCTGCCTCATATCCCCGATGCTTGGGGGAAACTATGGATTGTACACACAGCCTCGCTCACGCATCCATGCCTCAAGTTCACCCTTGATCGCCTCGATCCGCTCTTTTTCAAGGGTCGCATGCGCGCCGTGTGCTTCCAAGTATCGATGGCACCCAAAGAGCATTGTCGAGACTGTATAGGATTGATCGAACGCGGAAAGACCGCCCGGCTGGTTGTCCAGATGATCTCGCCAGCGGATGATCGCTGACGCAAAATTTTGTGGCATATATAACCTCGAACCGAAGGCTAGACCTCGCAATGTTGAATCAAGCGCCGGTGATTTCCGCAAGGTGCTTGTACAGGATGAGGAACAGAAGCGATTCCGCGCCCTATTGAATCATAGGGCCGAAATCATATGCTCAACCAGATCAGCGTCGACAGCTTGCCACGGATCTTGTTCTCGGCTTCAAAGACGCCCGGCGCAGAACGGTTGTGCCCTGCGCAGGGTTGGTAGGCTATGGGCGACTAGGGGCCGTCCTGTATGGTTTCGATCTTTACGTCGAAGCTCTTGCATTCATCATCATTGCAAATGCCGGAAATCCAAACCTGCCCATCACCGAACATGATGCCTTTGTAGTTGACGAACAAGTCGGCATACTTTTGCTCTGTGATCACCTTGGCGATAGTCGGCGTGATGATCTCCGCGTAGTTCTCCTCGAACGCCTTTGCAGTCTTAATGTTCATCTCTTTGCCACCGACTGCGACGCCGATGGGATAATCCACCAGTGCGGCAACACCCTTGGCATCCCGGGCTGCAACAGCTGTTTGCAGAGCCTCAATCACCGCCTGATATTTCGTATGGTCGCCTAGCTGTTGATCAATGGTCTGGTTGACGTCGTTGTCGTCCGCCGCAATCGGCGCCCCTCCCATGAGGACGAGGGTCAAAGCAAGAAGTGAGTTCCGTACAGGCTTCACGTCCATTTCGGGCTATCCTTTGATTTTGCCACAATAGAACGGCAGCGGGTGGCATGCTTGGGCCCCGAGCCGCCGCAGGGACGCTATGCCACCAACCTGCTGCGGGCAATGTGGGCATCGACGCTTCAAGTAGTGACACCGGCGTCAGTGGTTTCCGCCTGATCGCGGTCACACACGACCGGCCGAAGCCAAGGCTCCTTGCTGCATTGACACATTCGCAGGGGTTTGCGATCCGGTACAGGTTTGTATTGGGCCTAAGGACGTCGCTATGAGAATCTACATCTCGCTGGCATTGGCAGCTTTGTCACCACTACCAGCGATGGCCAACTGCATTCCGCCGTGGAAGACGCATTTTGCCTGCAGCATTCCCGAGCAGGATGCACGAGCTGAATTCTGTCGCATCGCTGACACCAAGGCTAACCCGAATAAAAAGGAAGGCTACTATACTTACTCTGTCGGAACGGAGCCAACTGAGCTTTATTTCGAAACCGATTCAATCTGGTTCTCGACCAAGGACACGGACATTGACCACCCGACGGATCTGACTATGTCGATGGGTTATGCGCGAGACAATTGGATCTATGCATTTGTCATCACCGAGGACAGCCGTGAAGCCGACGGTGTGCGAGATGCGGAGGTCCGAGTTTATTCTTCGACGGACGACTTCACCAGCAGCACAAAGGACACCGAAGTCGTAAAGCTCCATTGCGATTCCTCGACCATCCTTGCGGATTTGGACAGTATTGCCCCCTAGGCGACAGGGGTGGGCACATTTGCCTCCGGCTTACTGACAGGATCGATTGTCCAAGAAATGGAAATAAGGCGGTTGCTGTGAACAGCCCAGCTCCGGCGGTGGCCCACAGATCGATCGGCGCCGTCCCCGGCCAGCTGTTGTCCGCACTATGTGATCTGCGAAACCACGCAAACTTGACATGCCGGCGTGCGGAACTTTGTAGGCAGCACAATACTCCATCACACGTCTGAGTTGACCATAGCCGCACCATGCCGGTGCGGCCATTTTGATTTTGCCTAATGGCTGCAATCTGGAGTCGCAGGGGCCTCTAGAAGCTGAGCGAAGCAGACACCTTGAATGTACGGGGTGCACCCGCCGCGAGAAAACCACGGGCTGACGAGGCCCAATAGTTCTGGTCGAAGACATTCTCGATAGCCGCTTTCAGTTCTACCGGTTGTCCGTACGGTCCTTCGACCTCGTAACGCATGCCGACATCGAAGCGCGTCCAATCTGACACTTCTTGGGTGTTTGCTCGGTCATAGAACGCGCTCCCGCTATAGATCACTCTGCCGGTTAGGGTTAGGCCGAGCGTAATCCAGTGGCACGTCATACTCGCCGTAGAGACTGAGGGCTACCTGAGGCACACCCGTCACTCGGTTGCCATCGTAAAGTCCTCCCCGGGTCCGTGCCAGTTGGGCGTCCATGAATGTTACGCCGCCGAGCAGGCGAAGCCCCTCAAAGGGTTCGCCATAGGCCGATAATTCAATGCCACGATTAACCTGCAGGCCATCAAGGCCAAAGGCTCCGCCCGGAGCCGTGAAGCCATTGGGTTGTTCGATCTCGAATAGCGAAGCCGTCAGCAGAACCGACCCTGTATCGTACTTGACGCCAATCTCCCGTTGCGTGTTGACGACAGGCGGGAACATTTCGCCGCTATTGGTCGCAGCGGCCGGCGCAATCAGGCCCTCGGTCAAACCCTCTACATAGTTTCCATAAACGGAGAAATTGTCGGTGATGCCCACCGAGGCCGCGAGGGCTGGGCTGAATCGGCCGCCCTCGTAGAGATATGTGCTTGTTCCAAGCGGACCACGGTCCGGCCTCGTATTGAAGCTCTCCGACCGCATTTCTGGTAACGTCCGCCAAGCGTGAGATGGAACCGATCGTCAGCAAAAGATAGAGTGTCGCTAACGGCTACACTGGTGGCCAACAAGTTTGCGAACAGTGGCAAATTGTTCTGAACGCGGAAAGCTGCTTGTATCCACCGAACCGTCGGGGAGATAGACCGGCGCGTAGATATTTGTGGGATATGTTCCGGGAAGGATAATGGTGGCCGGAGCAAAGCCGCCACGATAGTTTTCATTGAGCGCCCGCGCTAACGAAACGTTGAACTGGTGGCCGACAGGACCGGTGTCGAATGCCGAACGCAGACCGATCTCACCTGAAAAGCCCTGAATTTGCTGGGGTTGAATGGCAAGGGTGGCCTCTGCAGCGCCACTTGCGTCAATGATGCGGTGGGACGAGGACAGGAAGTCCTCCCGGTAACGGCTGGCGCCGCCGGCAGCATAGATCGTGGTATTCGGCAGCACGTCGAATTCAACCCGACCAGCGATCATGTTGTAGGTGCTGTCGTGGTATTCGAACGGGCTGGACAGATTGATGCGGCCGTTCGGAGCATTAGGGATAACAATTCCCCGCGCTGCCGAATTGAATAACGACGTCGGCGCGTCGATGTTCTGCGTGGAATGATTGAGATCAAGCGATGCGCGAAAGCGTTCGCCGCGATAGTCGAGGCCCAACGAGGCTACGCCGACTTCGACCGAGTTGTTGTCGTAGGGCGTATTGCCATTGCGGTACGATCCATTCACGTGGACGCCCCACTCGCCTTCGGTACCAAAGCGGCGGCCAAAGTCGAGATGTGACCATAGCTGGGCGTCACTGGTAAATGTCGTGGTAATGCGCGTCAGCGGTTCGGTCGTGGCTCGTTTGGGAATGAGGTTGATCGTTCCACCCACCCGACCAATACCACCATTTACCAATGCCGTCGGGCCCTTGAGGATTTCAACCTGCTCTGATTCCCTCGAGAAAGCTCCGTCGAGGGTTGGCGATATAAAATAGCCCGTCAAAGGCGGTATCGAGGTTGGTGACCGAAAAACCGCGGATGAAGAAGGCGTCGCGCTCTGCTGAAGGGCGAGGCGTCGTTGCGCACGGATGGGTCGTTCAGCGTCACGTCGCCAACCGATCGCGCCTGCTGATCGCGGATCAACTCACTGGTATAGCCGGTGACGCTGAAAGGTGTGTTGAGAGCGGGGCGATTGCCCATCATCCCCAAAGTGGTACCGGACGCAACTTGGCCTCCCGCGTAAGGAGCTATTGGCTGGCCAATCGTACCTGTTGCAGGGGCCTGTTCCGCTGCCACTCCAATTACGAGCGGCTCTGAGCATTGTTATTCCTGATGGCGCAGGAACACTTCTTTGCGCCGTTTCCTGCGCGACCGTTGAGACAGAGGTCGATGTGAGCAGTGACAGAGCGACGAAAGTCAGACGGCTTCCACCGCGGAACAAAAACAACATTTGCGATCCCCCATATCGACCAATATTCAGATCAATCACAAACTTGACAATTTGAGTCAAGTCTAGTTCAAGGCGCCTGTTTGACGCAGGCATCTGGTTGCCCAGCTTAAAATCGTGATTGGAGTGAGCAGATGTACGTTGGAGTAAACGCCCGCCTAGCTGCCGTTTGCGTAGCGCTTCTGTGGGTGCCTATCCGAGTGGTGGCCGGCCGAGAAGACCCGAACAATCTCAATCACCTACTGACTCAAAGCCACGAGGTAGTCGCTCAGGCCACGCAGGGTAGCGACAGGCTCGGCGAAGCGCTGCAGGTCGCTCAAGCGGGCCAGAGTGCTTCTGCAGCTACTTTGCCGAATGGTGCATCCTCGATCACCGAGACATTTGGTGATTGGACCGTAAACTGCGCGATACAGAACGATCAGAAAGTCTGCGCGACAAGCCAAGCTCAGGGCAACAGTCAGACGGGCCAGCAGGTCTTTGCAATTGAGCTTTATGCGTCGCAGCAGGGTGTCCGCAACGGCGTCCTGATCCTACCCTTTGGCTTGGATATCCAGTCCCCGGTCACGCTTAAAATTGATGAGCAAGCGCTGGGATCGGGATCGAAATTCACAACCTGCATGCCGGGCGGGTGCGTTGTTCCGGTGGTTTTTCCGCCAAACGAACTCGAGGCGCTCAAGAAAGGAACAATGTTGGTCATAGCGGCGAGAAGTGCGTCCGCCCCCGCGGAGCCCGCTGAGTTCTCAGTTTCTCTCTCTGGCTTTACCGCTGCCCTTGGCCGCATAGACCAACTTACTCCGTGATCGGCGGTTAGAAAGATCACCGTCCCTGCCCGGGCTGACGCGACGTCAGTCCGTTTGCCATTCGATTGATTGAGAAAACCGGGGCGTGTCATTGAGCCCAAATGTCGCGGCCTTTAAAATTGATCATCATTGTCATATTAGATAAAGCCCTTTCCATTCAAAAGGAGAACGGCTCATGAAATCAGTTTTGCTCGCCGCCCTCGCCGCTGCCGTGCTCATGGCGCCGGCGGCCGTTGGCCGAGACATCGTGGTTGCGCACGCCCGGGGCGAGACCACCCTGACGGGTGTTCCCACCAAGGTATTGGTTCAGGATTGGGCGACCTTCGACAATCTGCACGCTTTGGGCGTGGTCGCTGCCGGTGTGCCCGCCTCGAATGCCCCGGGTTACTTGCAGACGGCCGTTCCTGCCGACGCCCTGCGGATAGGTTCGCTGTTCGAGCCCGATTTCGAAGGTATCGCTGCCGCCGAAGCTGAAGTGTATTTCGTCGCCGCCCGTTCGGCCGAAGCCTACGGGACCGCAAAAGACATCCTGCCCACGATCGACATGTCGCTGGCGGACAATGCCGACATCATTGGCGGGATCAAGGGCAACCTCACCAAGCTTGGCGAGATCTTCGGGCTGCAGGACAAGGCCGCAGAACTCAATGAAGCGCTCGATGCAAAAGTCGCCGAGGTAAAGTCCGCGGCCGAAGGCAAGGGCAATGCGCTGGTGCTGGTGACCAATGCCGGCAATCTCGGCGTCTATGGACCTGATAGCCGCGTCGCTCGGATTCACAATCAGCTCGGCATTCCCTCGGCAATGCCCGACGTCGAGGATGGCGATCATGGTGGCGATGGCGTTTCGTTTGAGTTCGTGCTTGAGACCAACCCAGACTGGTTGTTCGTCGTCGACCGTGATGCGGGTACCGGGGAATCGAGCAGGGCCGCGGCAGCTCTGCTCGACAACGAATTGATCAACCAGACCAAGGCCGCGAAGGCCGGTCACATCATATATCTTGATCCACAGGCAGCCTATATCACCATGCACGGCTATACCGGCGTGATGCTGATGCTCGATCAAGTGCTCGCCGGGCTCAACGGCTAGTTCCCGACCCTGTTCCGCCCCGGCCACGCATAGCGGGCCGGGGCAAAGCACAATATGGAAGGCCGGCCGGTGCGCATGCTCAGCCTCGCCATCGCGGTGACAATCGCGCTTGCTATCGTAAGCCTCTTCATCGGCGTGAGTAATATCTCGCTGCCGGGCTTGCTCTCGGCCAGTCCGCAAGATCGGCCAATGCAGGTGCTGCTGATCAGCCGGATTCCTCGTACGCTGGCGATTGTGCTGTCGGGCAGCGCCATGGCGGTGGCGGGGCTTGTCATGCAGATGATCGTGCGCAACCGCTTCGTTGAACCCTCGACTGCCGGTACAACCGAGTCGGCGAGCCTCGGCTTTCTTGTGGCCACCCTTATCGTGCCGGGCTGGCCACTAATGGGCAAAATGCTGATCTCTGCAGTATTTGCGCTCGCTGGCACGGCCTTGTTCCTGCGCATCCTGCGCGCCGTGCCGCTGCGGGACGTGATGCTGGTGCCGTTGGTTGGCATCATGCTGGGCGGCATTGTCGGTGCCGTGGCGAGCTTCATCGCCTACCGCTTCGAGCTGCTGCCGTCCTTGCTCGCCCGGAACATGGGTGATTTCTCAGGCATTTTGCGCGGACGCTATGAGCTGTTATGGATTGGGTTTGGGTGCGCCGTCCTCGCCTATATTGCTGCGGATCGCTTTACCGTCGCCGGCATGGGGCGGGACTTCACCACCAATCTTGGCCTCAACTACCAACGGGTCATGGTACTGGGGCTGGTGATCGTCTCGCTAGTCAGCGCCACCGTGCTGGTCACCGCCGGCTCAATCCCCTTTCTGGGTTTGATCATTCCCAACCTCGTCAGCCTGATGGTAGGCGACAATATGCGCCGAACGGTGCCCCGGGTCGTCGTGATGGGTGCAGGCTTCGTGCTTGCCTGTGACATCCTTGGCCGCGTCATACGGTTTCCCTATGAAATCCCGATCAGCGTCGTAGTCGGCGTTATTGGCAGCGCGGTGTTCCTCTACCTCCTGTTGAGGACGCGCCGCCATGCCTGAGGCCGCCACCACTCTCGTCCCCGCACCTGGTCTGCGTCGTATCGGGGGGCTTTCGCGTCCTGCCTTCGTGCTGCTTGTCCTTGGCGCGCTGACACTGATCTCAATCGGTTGTTTCATGGTGCTCGGAGCCAAGGGCAGCTGGAGCTTTGTCATCCCGTTCCGAGGGCGGAAGCTGTTG
Source organism: Devosia sp. A8/3-2 (assembly GCA_025452255.1). Classification (GTDB taxonomy): domain Bacteria; phylum Pseudomonadota; class Alphaproteobacteria; order Rhizobiales; family Devosiaceae; genus Devosia. Next base: position 260,600 of record CP104975.1, on the reverse strand, counting down.
GCGCTGTGCCTTGTCGCCTATTCCGTAGCGATATCGACGGTGCTGTTTCAGACCGTCACCAACAATCGCATCCTCACTCCGTCAATCATGGGATTTGATGCGCTTTATGTTTTGCTGAACACCGCAATTGTGTTCTTTCTCGGCGTCGGTGCGCTGACCGGCATTGATCCCCAACTGCGGTTCGGCATCGAGATCGTCGCGATGGTGGTGTTCTCCGGCCTGCTGTTCCGCTGGCTGTTTCTTGGCGAGGAGCGCAACCTGACCCTGTTGGTGCTGGTCGGCATTGTCTTCGGCATCCTGTTCCGTAGCCTCAGCCAGTTCATGCAACGGATGCTCGATCCGAACGCCTTCCGTGTGCTGCAGGATTCCTTCTTTGCGAGCTTCGCAACTGTCGACACCACGCTGCTGTTCGTCGCCAGCGGCATAGTGGGGTTGGTGAGTCTGATCGCCCTGCGGCTCGCACACACCTTCGACGTGCTGGCGCTGGGCCGGTCCCATGCCATCAATCTGGGGATCGATTACCGGCGCACGGTCGTCATCGTCCTGATGCTGGTTTCCGTGCTGGTTGCCGTATCGACCGCATTGGTTGGGCCGATCACCTTTTTCGGCCTGCTGGTCGCGACACTGGCCCACTCCCCGGTGGGCAATAGCCGCCACCGCTATGTGCTGCCGGCAGCAGCGCTGCTGGCCATCACGTGCCTTGTCGGTGGTCAGACCATCTCGGAACGCATCTTCGCCTTCGACACCGCACTCTCGATCATCATTGAGTTCCTTGGGGGCATCGTTTTTATCATTCTCGTTCTGCGAAGGGCCGCCCGATGATCGTCGCCGATGACGTCACCAAAAAATACGGCAGCACCAGCGTCGTCGATGGGGTCACGCTCACATTGCCCGAGAGCGGCATCACCTCGATCATCGGGCCGAACGGGGCAGGCAAATCGACCCTTCTCTCAATGATCAGCCGCCTGATGAGCATGGATCGAGGCACCGTGAGGGTGGAAGGGCTCGATGTCACTACCACTGCGAGCGACGTGCTGGCGCGCAGGCTCTCGATCCTGAGGCAGGACAATCACATGACCGCGCGCCTCACTGTTCGCGACCTGGTGAGTTTCGGCCGCTATCCGTACACCAAGGGCCGGCTGACGCATGAGGACAGGACCCATATCGAGGCAGCCATCGGCTATCTCAATCTAACCGAACTTTCCGATCGCTTCCTTGACGAGCTGTCGGGTGGCCAGCGCCAGCGCGCTTCGTTGCCATGGTGCTCTGCCGGGACACCGACTATGTGTTACTCGATGAGCCGCTCAACAATCTCGACCTGAAGCATGCCGTGAGCATGATGCAGCAGCTTCGTCGCGCCGCTCGCGAGTTGAAGAAGACCATCGTGATCGTGCTGCACGATATCAATTTCGCCTCAGTCTATTCGGACCACATCGTCTGCATGAAGGACGGCAAGATCGCCCACGAAGGCCCGCCGGAAACCATCATTACCAGTGATGTGCTCACCGCCATCTACCAGACTCCGGTACGAGTCGAACTGATCGGCCAGCGCCGCATCGGCATCTACTACGAATAGAAGTTCCATAAGCTGCCCGGCCGCCAAAATGCCACCGGATGTCGGCTGCCGCTGAAGTGGCCGGACCGCTTTGTTCATCACAGCAAAGCGCTCCACTCCTGGCTATTTGCTCGTTTCGGAGGAGATAAGCGCCGGCAAAGCGGCTGCCGACCAATCTTTGCGGCGTTAGGCCTGTCGTGCCTTAGACGGTAACCAACGCTGGAGCATAAGCTCAAGTTTTTCAGGTGTGAGCGGATGCGACAACAGGAAACCCTGCAACTGGCTACACCCCATTTTGCTCAGGAGCTCGCGCTGCTCTTCGGTTTCGACCCCCTCCGCGGCCACCACGATCTGCATTGCACGACCCAGATCAATAATTGAGCGCAAGATGCTGCCGATCTCTTCATTTTGGCCGAGTTGCGCTGTGAAGGACCGGTCAATTTTGAGCTTATCTACTCCGTGATTGCGCAAATAGGTAATTGAAGAATAGCCCGTCCCAAAGTCGTCTAGCGCCACTCTGATGCCCTTAGCACGTAAGAGCATCAACGTGGATTGGACTACGGACGAGTTCTGAAGCAGCAGACCCTCGGTGATCTCAATTTCCAGCCTTTTTGGGGACAGACCCGTTTCAACAAGGAGATTGAAAACTTTTCTGGCAAAATGCTCGTCACGGAACTGTATGGGTGAAACATTGACGGCGACCCATGGAACTGGGGACGACGCGGCGAAGCGACAGGCTTCCCGCATTACCCACATACCCAACTGATCGATCAGTCCGCGTTCTTCTGCCAGCTCGATGAACTCTACTGGAGACATCCTGCCGCGGCTTGGGTGATGCCAACGGACCAACGCCTCTACGCCAGCGATTTCGCCCGAGCCGGCGTTGAGGAGCGGTTGATAAACTAGATGCAAGCCTTCACCAGTGTTCAGGGCTTCACGCAGGTCCATCTCAAGCGACCGCTTGTCGCGCATTGCCTCACCGAGATTGTCCGCAAAAAGCTCGAACTTGCCCTGCCCTCCGGCCTTAGCCTCATACAAGGCTATATCGGCATGGCGCATCAGGTCTTCGGCTTGCGTCGCAATGTTCGAGGTAACAACGACACCAACACTGGCGCTGACACCCACCCGGCTTCCGTTCAGGTCGAATGCCAACGCCAGCGAATCGATAATTTTCTGACTTAGAGCGAGAGCTTCAGACGTATCGGCCACCGCGAACTGGATAATCGCAAACTCGTCGCCTCCCAGCCGTGCAACGGTATCTATATCATCCACCAGCTCTGTTAGGCGTGATGCCGCTTTGCGGATTAGCTCGTCGCCGGCAGGATGTCCCAAAGTGTCATTGACGTGCTTAAACCGGTCCAGATCAATGAAATGAAGTGCTAGTTTGGAGCCGTTTTTACGCATGTTGGCTAGTGCCCGGTCGAGCCGGTCCTCGAACAATGCACGATTGGGTATCTTGGTAAGTGCGTCGTGAAAGGCCAGAAACGACGCATGCGCTTTACTATTCTCAAGTTGAACTGAAGTGCGTTGGAGCCGCCGCAGTAAGAGGAAAACCGCTAACGTGGCTATAGTCACGCCACCCGCGACTGCGGGTCCCGTTTCTCTGATTAGCTGGTAGGCAGGTTCATCCGGGGTCCATGTAAAAAAGCCAACAATGCGCCCGTCCGCCGATAGAACGGGCGAGGCGATACGATCTCCGTCAGACTGGGCCACACGCTCAAAGGCGAGTTCGTTCACCTCGAATTTTTCACTAATTGCCGTGGTCACCGAGCCGTCAATGAAGCGGATCGAAATGTGCAGGTACTCTGTCCCCGGGGTTTGCGATACCGCGTCGCTACTAGGAACGATGGGTCGGACGCTCACAATCGCGGGCGTACCATCGCCCAGCACCGCGAAATCTTCCTCGCCCATCCCGGTCACAGCTCTAGTTGAATTCCCTAATCCCTCCGAGGCCAAGGCCATTTGGTCCCTCAGAGCGCCGACCAGAGGAGCGATTGCGGCTTGGTCCGTCTCGAACATTACTGGGCTGACAAGTTTGCCATCCGCAACAGCACGAACGAGGCGGTTATCTGAATTAAGGATGTAAACACGGTTGTGGCCGAAGTATTCGCTCATCCACTCGGCCAAATTCTCCACGATCCATGCTCCATCGTTGGAGCGCAAATTTGTAACGGCATCGTCCCAGATGGCGGAACTGTCCTGTTCCACTGGTATGCGTTCGGCAATTTCACCAAGCCCTGTCTGCACGGCCCGTGTTTCCCGGGCTATCGAACGGTCATCTATGCGCGATGCCGCCCACCATCCGAAGGAGCCAAGCACGATGACCAACGCGGCAGCGAGGACGAATGAGAGGGAGGTAATTTGCTTTGATAGCGAGGGCATTCAACGCTCGGCAGGAAACTAGCCTCAGAGCGTAAGCCCTAACCCTTCATAATTCGTGTGCCTGCTGGGGCGATCTCGCACGCAGCCTTAAAAGGTCTCGGTCATAGCGCCAGTGCCCGCGTGAGATCGTCATGCTCGAAGGCGCTGGCCATGCGGTTGATCTCGGCCGACCGGGCGCCGACGGCCTTCGAGGTCTCGCGCCATGTCGCGGTCACGGTCGCGACCTCTTTGATGATCGCGCGGGCCTGCGCCAGCGGGCGTCGTGGATATCCGCGCCGAGCTTCCGCAGGGCGCGGCGCACGGCTGCCGGAGGGATATGGGGAGTAGGCATTTGCCACCTTCGCACTACAGATTGGCTGAATATGTAGCACGAAGATTACAATTCTTCTTGTAACGCCTGAGGCGACCGAGGCCCTTAGGGAAGGAGCTCTCGATCGGGCGTGCGAAGTCTGACATAGAAAGTTGACGGTACTTTCCGTCGGCCGCAGAGCGACGCAAAGCAGCCGAAAATTGGTTTCGAGAGGCGCCCGATCTCGACCATAGTCGGAGCGGACGGACTTTAAGCGCTGTTCAGCCCTCTGCAATCCCATCGAGGGATAGTAATCGACTCTCGTTGCTTGCCCGCCCGCTCTCCCCGGCCGGAACCCTCTCGATTGGGGGACTGGTTGGAGCAATTAAGAATACCGCTTCTTAATCACGGAACAAAATCACCCCAACGCTGGTTGATTGGCACCACTCACAAAAATTGGACAGGCAAATGAACTCGATCATCTATCTCGTCGGCCTCGTCGTGATCGTAATGGCAATCCTCTCGTTTATCGGCCTCGCTTGAACGTTTCGAATAAACAACACGGAGGAAGACACAAATGGCACTTGATGCACCGGCGGAGTCACCGTCGTCGAAAATGCAGAAGCCACCGGGGACCAGTCGTCTTATGTCGACTGGCCGGCCATCATTGCCGGCATTCTCCCGGCTTCTGCCATCTCCATCGTTCTTATTAGTTTCGGCTCGGCAGTAGGGCTCAATTTTCTCGACTTCAATGCCCGCGAGGGCGCGTCTCCGATTTTCATCGGAATTGCTGCCACGACTCGGTTTCTTTGGGTGCAAATTTCGAGCTTCATGGCGGGCGGCTATTTGACCGGCCGTCTGCGCCGCCGTTATTTTGATGCTACCGAGGCAGAAAGTGACCTACGGGACGGAGCGCATGGATTGCTTGTCTGGGCAGGCGCGGCAGTCCCGGGAGCGGTTATCGCCATTGGCGGAATTGGAGCTGCCGGCGGCGCATTGGGCTCCGCCGCTTCGACAGTCACGGAAGCGGCCTCCAATGCTGCCGAAGGCAGTGTGGATCCCAATGCATACTTCGTCGACACCCTGTTCCGATCGGATCAACCGGTAGAGGCAAATGTAGCACGAGACGAAGCAGGTCGCATTTTTGCACAAGCCGCGCTGGGTGATGGCACGCTGACTGACGGCGACCGCACTTACCTAGCCAATATTGTTGCAGCGAATACAGGCCTGACCCCTGAGGAAGCTACGGCACGCGTCGATCAAGTTATCGCCTCAATCGAGACCGCTCGCCAGCAGGCTCTGGAGGCCGCGCGTATCGCAAGAAACACAGGCATCATCGCGGCATTCCTGCTCGCCGCCTCTCTTCTTGTGTCCGCAATCGGGGCCTACTGGGCAGCACAAAAAGGTGGCAATCACCGCGATGAAGGCACTCTCTTCGCCGAAGTCTTCCGTCGGTTCTAAAAAAGGAAAAACCTATGCTACGAGGAATTGGCCTATGGCTTTTAGGCGTGCCGATCTGGTTGATCATCATCATCATATTCTTCCTTAACTAGCGGCCACCTAATCCAAAATCGAGCTTGTCAGGGGCCCGCTTTCAGAAGCGGGCCCCTCTTGCTCCAGTGGACCCCCAATAGGCAGTTCGGGTAAAATCAGCCGCCTGTCCCGGTTCTGACGCAAGATGGCGCTTGGCATTGCCACGCTTTAAAATTTCGTTCGGACTTAGACGTGAACCTCGTCTCCGCCGCGATCCTTGCCCCGCAGGCAGGCGATGCAAAGCGCCGCATAGCAAATCAGTACGGACGCAACGACCAGCCATCCGGACAACGGTCCTATCGCAGCGTGCCCAAGCATGGCCGCCAGAGGTCGCGTAGGATCAAGATGCGCTCCTGCCTGCAGGTCGGGCGATGCAATTTTGACAATCCAGGCGCAAAGCAAAATCAAAAACATCCAGATGTAGTTACGGCGTAAGCGGCGGCGGAGCGCCAGCATCAGGGTAATCCTGAACTTGGGGTGGCGGAGATCCTGCGCCAGCATGACCAGCCATGGCTCTGGACCACCTTGAGTATCGGCGGCAAAAAACTGCCCGAAATAGTGGCGTTCAAACTGCCGAATCCGCATTCGGTAAACATCGTAAAAGCGGTATCGACGTGCTTCAACGAACAGCAGCAACAGGATAATAACCATTCCGAACAAAGCGAGCCCATGATGGGCAGACGGCGTCGAGAGCGAAACCGATAGGAGCGCCGCAACGACGGTGATCGACCAGTTGCTGGTGAGGTCGAGCCGAGCCCGCCACGCGTTCATCCGCGTCATCTCGGCTCGATAATAGTGTGTCATCACTGTTGCGGCTTCTGACGAGCTGGTCGGAAGTGTGGGTGCCACTATGGATGCGGGTTCGTGCATTGCTTACACCTCGGTTCCGGTCGGCACGTGTCGCGCCGGCCCATACGTCTGAACGGAAGAGTGGCTTCTCCCAAAGGTTGCACCACGGACCGAATAGGCGGCGAAAAATATTCTTTGGTCGGCCTATACAAAATCAAGATGTTCCACGTTGACAGTGGCTTATGGAGCGCCGCTAATGACCACTTCTCAGATTCTTGCCTTCGGCATCATCTTGCTCATGATGGTTGCTTTCGTCTGGGGGCGCTGGCGTTATGACCTTGTCGCCGCCGGCGCACTGCTCCTCGCCGTCGCTGTGGGAGTGGTTGCTCCCGGCGCCGCCTTTTCGGGGCTGTCGGACGACATTGTTGTGATCGTGGGTAGCGCGCTGATCGTCAGCGCTGCAGTGGCGCGCTCGGGGATTATGGAGGTGGCCGTCAGGCGGTTTGCGCCCAATGTCAGCACACCTCGAGCGCAACTGATCCTGTTGGTTTTAGTCGTCACCATTCTTTCGGCGTTCATCAAAAACATCGGCGCCTTAGCGATCATGATCCCGATCGCCTTCCAAATGGCCCGCAGTTCGGGTGTTTCGCCTTCACTCTTTTTAATGCCGATGTCATTCGGGTCGCTGCTGGGCGGGCTTATGACCCAGATTGGAACCTCGCCTAACATCATCGTTTCCCGTGTTCACGAGGAACTCACCGGCACCCCCTTCAGCATGTTTGATTTTACGCCGGTCGGCGCAACCTTGGCCGTGGTTGGCGTCGTGTTCTTGTCCGTCTGCTATAAGCTGCTACCGGAGCGGACGCGCGAGAGCCTTTCCATGGATCAGGCGATTGAGATCAAGAATTATACAACGGAGGCACAAGTACCTCAGGAGTCTCCAAGCGTCGGGCAGACGGTAAGTGCGATTCAAGCCCTTAGCGGTGGGCAAGCAATGATCATTGGCATCATTTCGGCCACTGGTAAGCGGCGCTCACCCTTGCCAGACTCTATCGTGCAGGGAGGCGATCTGCTCTTGCTGGAAGGGGAGCCTGAGGCTCTCGACAAAATGGTCGCACAGGGCAAGTTAGCATTTTCCGAGCGCCGCGATGCCGAGGTTGCATCTGCAGAAACTGGCGTCGTCGAGGCCGTCATTGGTGAGCATTCGAGCCTGATAGGTCGCAGCGCGCGAGTTGACACTGTTCGACATCACAGGCCTTAACCTCCCGGCCGTTAGCCGGCGCGATAAGCGGTTTACTGAGCGCTTGGGAGAGATACGGTTTCAGAACGGCGATGTCATCGTTCTTCAGGGAAATCTGCAGGAGTTGCCCGAACTGCTGCGCCAGTGGGGTTGTCTGCCGCTCGTCCAACGCAACCTGAAGCTTGGCAGTGCACGTAACGGACTGGCGCCTCTTGTCATTCTGGCGTTGGCAATGGGCAGCACCGCACTTGGCCTCGTCTCAGTCCCGCTCGCTTTCTTTGCTGCGGCCTTCTTGATGGTGATCTCTCGCACCGTTCCTCTGCGAGAGATCTACACCTACTCGGACGCTCCCATCCTCATCATGCTGGCTGCACTCATCCCGGTTAGCGACTCCTTGCGTACCACGGGTGCCACCGATCTTATCGCCAACTGGCTATCGGAAACCGCTAGTGTGCTACCGCCATATGGCGCCTTGGCGCTCATTATGGTTGCCGCAATGGCGGTCACGCCGTTTTTGAACAATGCGGCGACTGTGCTGGTGATGGCGCCGATCGCGGCCACTTTCGCAACAAGCCTAGGGTTTCAGCCGCAAGCTTTTCTAATGGCAGTCGCGATAGGGGCGGGGTCGGACTTCCTCACGCCCATCGGGCATCAATGCAACACCCTTGTGATGGCCCCCGGCGGCTATCGATTTGGCGACTATTGGCGGCTGGGGTTGCCGTTGTCGCTCCTCGTCGTTTTGGTGTCAGTCCCTATGCTCATATTGGTGTGGGGGATATGAAGTCTGCCCCAGCGCGGCTGACGTGAGCGAGCGGAACTGGGCCGCGGGAGCCAGCGTTACCGTGCAGCGTAGTCCCCTCGCTTTTGGTTGGAGTTCATGTGTTGCGAACCGATGTTCGGCTTTCAGTGTTTGGTTTAAGCGGGACGTTTGGGTCGGGCATGATGGCCGTTTGCCGCGCCACCAGAGTGGAAGTAATTGAGCCCTCTTCCCCCGCTGGGGAGAAGCTTTGCTAATGGCCGGTGCTTCTAACCAGCTGCGCACCGGACTCGGTAGAGCATTCGGTGGCGCATTGGTGTTTTCACTGCCCATGCTGATGACCATGGAAATGTGGGATCTGGGTTTCGCCATGGAACGGTGGAAAGCCGTCCTGTTGCTGGCCGCAAGCCTGCCCATGCTGATGTTCCTGTCGCATTACTCCGGCTTCGAGCGAACTTGGGATTGGCGCCGGATGCCCGTGACGTCGCCATCGCATATGGCGTCGGTCTACTAACAAGCGCATTCGTGCTGGGTCTGCTTGGCATTATTGGAGTGGGAATGAGCGTCTCGGAAGTCGCCGGCAAAGTCGGATTGCAGTCCATACCCGGAGCATTGGGGGCTCTATTGGGTCGCAGCCAATTCGGTAAGGAAGCAAAAGACAGCCAGCGCGAACAAACCTTCTTCGGGGAGGTGGGAATCATGACGATTGGTGCGTTGTTTCTTGCATTGAACGTGGCTCCAACCGAAGAGATGGTGCTCATTTCATATCGGATGACGAGCATTCACACACTCGCACTTATCCCCGCCACGCTGCTCATCATGCATGTTTTCGTCTATGCAACCGAATTCTCAAGCAGCACCGAGCTGACACCCAATACGCCATGGTGGAGCGCCTTCCTGCGGTTTACGCTGGTAGGATATGCTGTCTCGCTGTTGGTGGCTTTGTACCTCTTATGGACGTTCGGGCACTGGACGGGGTAAGCGCCAGCAATGGGCTGCGGGTGGTCGTGGTTTTAGGCTTGCCTGCGGCCATCGGAGCGGCAGCTGCCAGACTGATACTGTAGAGGTCCGGATGACCAAGAAACCAACGCCACGTAAATCCAGCGATAAGGCGGTCACAGGTGACCGGATTGAATGGGCTCTGGCTAGCGCTGCGGCGCTTACCGTACTCACCCTTTTTGGCTATCTGGTATACGACGCCTTTGCTGCGGGAGACCGCAGACCGTGGATCGAGCTGCAGCGCGGCGAGATGAACGGAAACGGACCAGTTTATCTTGAAGTAGAGGTCTCCAATTCCGGCAGTGGCACTGCCGCCGACGTAGAAATCGAGGGCGAGGTCAGGACTGCGTCAGGCAAACCGGTCCTTGCGCATGCCACACTCGACTACGCACCCGCGGAATCAACTAAAAGGATCACGCTCGTCTTTCCGGCTGGCACAAGTCGGGACGCGGTAGAGCTGCGCGTTGCGGGATTTAGGGATCCCTGATCTCCTCTTTGCAGCCTGCTTTTCGGCAGGCAGACGCTAACCTCTATGCAGCCAAAGCGGCTGGCGAAATACAGTCATTGCCGCGTCGGTCGAGCCCCGACTAGTTGGCCACGGTTCGGAAGCTTGATTGAGCCGTCACTGTTCTGCAGCGTAGCAGGCGTGTCCGAGTCGGGCCAAAATTAGGACTGGCACCGATATCGTCTTGGTCCTGTAAGCTATTTGTCAGGAAGGTTAGTTAACCGAAAGTACCTATGAATATAGCGACGCCGTCCTTCTTTGAATCCGGTGTATCAGTGATCAGAGGTCGCCATGTTCTCCCGTATCTCCGTTGCCACCCGCATCTTTGCTGCTTTTGGTGCGCTTATCCTCATTCTTTCTGGTATCGGCTTGGTGGGATATTACGGGGTATCCAGCATCGCCGGAACCTTTGAAAGCTATCGGCACGCGGCGCGTGAGACACTTGAGCTGAGTGATTACACCAACGACTTGATTGATTTGCGGCTCTCTGCCGACGCATTTTTCGTGAGCCGGGATCGTTTTCCGATGACGAAATCGTTGCCAAGATCGAGGACGTCGGCACTATCGACGCCGACGGCTATGCCGAGTTCGAAGGGGACGCGTTCGCTCTTAGTGAGCTTGCCAAACTGGTAGAAACAGCCAAGGCGTATCAGTCCGCATTTGAGACTATTGCTGCAGGTAGGGATGGTGACCGCACATCCGACTTGGCTCAGCTCGATGTTCTCGCAGATAGCATGTCACAAAATCTCAAAACAGTATTCGAGCACGCCAAGGATGCTCAGAACACTCTTGGCCCACAGGCTCTGTCGTGGATTGATTTTACAGAAGCCGTGGTCGTTATCAGTTCGATCTTTGGCATCGTGGTCGGTCTAGCCTTGGCGTTTTTTACCGGTCGTTGGCTATCCCGTGCTCTCAAAGACATGACCCAGCTTATGGGGGAGCTGGCACACGGAAACTATCAAGTGGCAATAAATAATGCCGAGCAAGACCATGAGCTTGGTCGGATGGCCAAGGCCTTGAAGGTCTTTCAGCAGAACGGTTTGGCGGTGCAATTATCCGACGCCGAACGCGCTCAGCGCATTCAGGAGGCCGAATTGCGGGCAACGACAATGGAGCGCTTCCAGACATCGTTTGCGCAAACCATTCAGGCCGCTGTTGGAGGTGATTTCAGTAGCCGCATTAACGAGGACTTCGGCGACGCTGCTCTCGACCGGTGGCTGGTAACATGAACAAAATGCTGCAAACCACCGAGTCTGCACTGGCTGAGGCCGGCAAGGTACTTTCTGCGCTAGCGCGGACTGACCTAACGCAAAAAATGGAGGGGCAATATCTGGGTGCCTTTGCCGCTTTGAAAGGTGACACTAATGCCGTCAGCGAACGGCTTACAGAAATGGTTATCTCGCTGCGTGGCACATCCAGTTCGCTCAAAGCAGCGACGGGCGAGATATTGACTGGCGCCAACGATCTTGCGGAACGCACGACAAAGCAGGCTGCGGCAATCGAGCAAACGTCGGCTGCCATGGAGCAGTTGGCCGGAACGGTCAAGGAGAATGCTCAAAAGATCGAGCAAGCTGCAGGTCGCACTAAGTCAGCAGCCCAGCTTGCCGAAGAGGGTGGCCAAGTCATGGGCCAAGCCAATCAGGCCATGGAGCGCATCACCAGCTCTTCTAGCAAAATCTCCGACATCATCGGGCTAATTGACGACATCGCCTTCCAGACCAACTTGCTTGCGCTGAACGCGTCCGTAGAGGCCGCACGGGCCGGAGAGGCCGGCAAGGGGTTTGCAGTCGTTGCCATTGAAGTACGTCGATTGGCACAATCTGCAGCTCAAGCGTCCTCTGACGTGAAGCATTTGATTGAGCAGAGCACGTCAGAGGTGAGCGGCGGAACAAAGCTGGTTTCACTGGCAGCCGAAAAGCTTGATGCGATCCTGCGAGCAGTCCGGGAAAACAATGAGCTAATGAAGGCTGTTTCAAGCGCAAGCACCGAACAGACTTCGGCCATCGGGGAGGTCACTTCGGCCATCCGCCATATGGACGAAATGACTCAGCATAATGCAGCGCTTGTTGAACAAACCAACGCCGCTATCGAGCAGACCGAGGCGCAGGCAAACGAGCTTGATCAGGCCGTGGCGATATTCCGTGTGAGTGCGCCCGCAGAAACGGCAGCTAACGCACGCGCGGCAGTACAACCCGCCGGCAACGCAGTGCTGCGGCAGACCGCGCAGAGTGCCACACGTACTTATCTGAGCCGTGGAAATACGGCTGTCAAAGAAGAGTGGAGCGAGTTCTAGGCTGGTGCTGAGGTCGTGCTGGTCCAACTTGCAATCTGGGTCAGATGCCTAGGCTTGCTATCGTAAGCAAACGTAGATGCGTTCTGGCGGTTGGACGCTGAGTAAGCAAAGCTCAATCCAAAGCGTAAGCAAAAGGTCCAAATGCTTGACGTATCGGATCGAGGGCTGGCAGGCCGCTTTAGATCACACGGCGAGCCATTTTGGTGTTTTTCGGCGAGGGCCCAATGACGGTTCCGAAGGACTACCGCCGCGCGTCGGAGCAATTCGACGATTTGCTAAAGGATGCGGCGGTCGAAGCCGGCTTGGAAACGCGCAACCAAGCTTACACCATGCTCCACGGCGTCCTTCAGGTTTTTAGACGACGGCTGAAAGTTCAGGACGCGATCAATTTCTGCACAAGTACTACCTCCCTTACCTCGAGCGCTCTTCATTGAGAATTGGGACCCCGCCGACGCATTGTCCTCAAACTGGAACCCGTCGGCTTTGTCCCGAGAGGTACAGCAACTGCGTGTTCATCATAACTTTTCGCCGGATACGGCAATTCAGAATGTCGCAGCAGCACTGCGAAAACACGTTGATCAGACAGAGTTCGCTAGGTGCTTGGCGCGCTTGCCACCTGAAGCGCGGGCGTTCTGGGAGGCCTAGTAAGCATTGTGCACCGCGCGTACTGGAGAATAGCGAAAGTTCGCCATTACGAACGCTCGCGCTGCCTGACGCCCGCAGAGCACATAGTCTGACGGCTTGCCATCGGCGCTCAGGGTTGTAGCAGCATCGAACACTGCGTCCTCAGCGGGAACACGCCAGCCTATATTGGCGTTTGCCTCGGGTCTAAAGGAGGCGATCATGGCACCTCGACCCTATTGGAGAGGCTATCTGAAACTGTCGCTGGTAACCTGCGCAGTGACTTTGTCACCAGCGATCACCGAGGGAGAGAAAGTCCGGTTTCACACGCTCAACCGCAAGACTGGTGATCGCATCTATACGCGCTACATCGATGCCGTCTCAGGAAAGACCGTCGACGAAGATGATCAGGCCAAAGCGTATGAGAAGGGCGAAGACGACTACGTGATCCTCGAGGAAGAGGATCTGGACGCCGTTCAGCTCGAGAGTGCCCGCACGATCGACATCGATGAGTTCGTGGAGGAGGACACGATCGAATGGGTCTATTTTGATAGTCCCTATTTTGTTGTGCCGGCCGACGAGGTGGGCGAAGAGGCCTTCACTGTAATTCGCGAGGCAATGTCCGACAGTAAGGTCGTGGGGATTTCCCGGCTAGTATTGGGTGGGCGTGAGCGCGCGGTCATGCTGCAGCCTTGGGACAAGGGAATTGTCCTTTGGACACTGCGCTATGGCGATGAAGTGCGCGACGAAGACGAGTATTTCAAAAGCGTCCGTGCACAAAAGCCCGAAAACAAATTGCTGTCGATGGTTGAGGAAATTATCGACCAGCGGACGGTGGCTTGGTCAGAATCCATGGTGAAGGATCCGGTTCAAGACCGGCTTCTCGAAATCATCAAGTCCAAAAAGTCTTCTAAGCGCAAGGCCATGCCCAAGAAGGAGGCCGAGCAAACCACCGATCCCAAGGACAATGTGATTGACCTGATGGCAGCTCTGAAAAAGAGCTTGGAGGGAAAGCCCAGCAAGCCGAACCGTAGGTCTGACGGTTAACTCGCCTTTCTGCGCGCTGGTGCCCGTTTCTGATGCTGTGCTGCTAGACCTCTTTGATGAAGCCGCCTTCTTGGGCGCTTTCTTGTGATCCTGCTGCTCTTTGCCACCCGCGCTCAGGCGGAGTGCTTCGAGCAAATCATTTGCCTTGGTTGGCTCAGGTGTACGGAAAGGGATGATCTTTCTGCCCTCGATTTTGGCGCGCACCATCTCTGCCAAGGCTTCCTCATAACGATCGTCGAATTTCTCCGGTTCTGAATTTTCCGGCCTTGGTTTTGAGTATGTGTTGCGCGAGCTCGAGCATCTCCGGATCGATTTTCCGCTTGGGGATGTCGCTGAAAGCCTCGCGTGACGAGCGTACTTCGTAGTCGAAGTTCAGGGTGGTCGCGATCAGACCTTTATGATGGGCGCGGATCAGAACTGGTCGTAGGCGGCGAAACAATACCGTATGCGCTATGGCGGCGGCCTTCCGGTTGCGGGCCTTCGCGGATTAAAACGAAGGTCTCCTCCGTCGCATCGTTCGCCGGCAGTAGATAATAGGGGCGATCGAAATAGGTCTGGTCGATCTGACCGCAGGCTATGAATCTGTCGACCGAGAGTACCTTGTCGCTATCGGGGACCGCAGCCGCGATTTCTTCTGGCTCGAGCACGACATAGGACCCTTCGTGGGTTTCATAGCCTTTGACCTGATCCTCCCGTTCCACCGGTTTGTCGGTCTTTTCATCAACATAGACCCGGCGGAGACGATGGCCGGTCTTTCGGTTGACCATGTGCAGGGCAATGCGCTCTGACGTGGTTGCGGCAGTGTACATCTTTACCGGGCAGACGACTTCGGCAATTTTGATTGCTCCGGTCCAGATCGCACGAGCGGCCATTTCATCCTCCAATCGTGGTGAAACGAGGTAGGGAAGGAGCCGTTCCCATTGGACGATGAGTGGCTCCGTAGTCAGGCGTGGCGCAAATGCCACAATTTTAGGCAAGAATGTGGCAGACCGGTCGAAAAGCTGGTGTTTTCAGTAATTTAGACCTACACGTTTCGCATTACCTGTTGGGGGAATCATGAAGAATATTGCTCTTATTGCCTTCGTTGGCGCGCTTTCGACGTCGACTGCTTTCGCTGCTGATCTTGGTGTCGTGCAGCAACCCGCGCCGGCCGCTTATACCTCCGGTGCATTCGACTGGTCCGGCTTCTATGCTGGCGCCAATCTCGGTTATGGTTGGGCCGAGATTGAGCAGGGCGGCTTTACATTTGACGAGATTGAGGGCGTTCTGGGCGGCGTCCGGGTCGGCTACAACTACGATCTAGGCGGCTTCGTGCTCGGCCTCGAAGGCGACATTCAGATGTCCGATGTCAAGTACACGGAAGATCTGGGCGGCGGAGCGACGGGTGAACTCGGCATCGACTACTTCGGTACTCTGCGCGTCCGCGCTGGTGTGGCCGTTGACCGCTTCATGCCTTATGTCACGGGCGGTGTCGCATGGGCTCGGGGTTCGGTCTCCGTTTCCGGGCCGAGCTTTTCGGATGAGGTCACGGACAACTTTGTCGGCTGGACTGTCGGCGGCGGCGTTGAATATGCCGTGACCGACAATGTCACCGTAAAAGGCGAATATCTCTATGCCGATTTCGGTGCCGCCGACTTCGATACTGGCGTCGACGTTAACCTCACCTCGCACATCGTTCGTGCAGGTGTGAACTTCAAGTTCTAGGTTCCGAATTTGTAGTCAAAGAGAGCCCCGGCATCCGTGCTGGGGCTTTTTGCTGCCATAGGGTCGAGAGCTTTGCGACTGGTCCGGCAGCGAATGACAGGACGAGGCTGGACAAGCGGCCAGCTCCAAGCTCTACGGCATTGCCAATCTGCGATGCTGGGCAGCTCCCGAGGTCGCAGGGGTCAGCGAGAACGATCCGCTCTGGGGCGGCGTTGGGGTCGGCGGATACTACAATCGGGGCGACGGCAAATATCCGCTCCATGGCGAAACATTGGTCAATGCCACCCTGCGCTGATTTTGGCGAAAGCTATGCCGGCAAGGGCACCATCGGGCTAGGTGTGAAGCTCTAGTGGAGGCGCTAGACTGCTTCACGTCGTGGAACGAATCTGGCGCCAGCGAGGTTTAGTGTCCATCGCGTCGCTCGTGACGCTCGTGTGACGCGTAAAGTCCTGACCCTCGGGTCAGGGCTTTTGCGTTTTGACGAAGAAAGCTAGCCGTGAGGTTCGGATTGTTTGGCGATCACAATCGCTACACGATCATGCGGTGGTCTGCTGAGACCTTCTAACAGCGGTGGCCCGCGAGTGGAATCGTAAGCGACGTACGCGGAGCATCAGTTCGCATCCGCGCGCCTCTCAGCAATGGCGTCATCGATCATGTCTTCGATTTGCTCAAAGATAATCACGATCATCATGTCGCGCTCCTCGTCGGTGTCACCGTCCAGCGCGGGTAGCTTGAGCGTAAACTGGCGGAGCTGATGGTCAACGCGGAGGGTAAAGCCGCATCGAAACTCGATCTGGCCCACGTCGCTCCAAAGGTCCACCAGGAATGTCTCCAGATAATGGACATAGCGGGTCGTCAGCTCGGCGCTTAAGCGGTTAACTGTGGCTTTCATCAATCCCTCGTTGGTGAACTTATCCCCGAAATCCTCCGCCTCGCCAATCAGGCTATTCTTGTTTGGACAACAGGAGGAAGACGCAATGAGCCGAGATGTGAAACGAACGATTGCCCAATTCTTGAATGGAGTAGCTCTTGCCATTTTGGCCGCCGGCGCAATTGGTCCGGTGGCAGTGGCCAACGCAACATTGCCGTCGGTCATTGTTGCCATCGCTATTTCGGTCGGCTTACATGGTCTTGCGTTGTTTGTGTCCGCGTGGTGAGCCTTGAAGGCCGCAGATTAAACGCGCCCACAGCAGAGGTCTGCCACTTGCCAAAAAGGGACCGCGCTGCATTAGAGGACAAAGTCCCAAAGACGGCTATTTGCCAATATGATAGGCTAGAGCGGCTTAGCACCGGGCGGTAGGAGGGTCATTCCGCCGCCGGGCCCACCGCATTCGGGGCAAGTCATTGCGGCCTTGAACGCGTAGTTCACCTCAACGTCGCCTAGTCTTTTCAGCAGTGTATCATAGACGACAATATGCTGGTGAGCGGGCCACAACGAGCAGTGACTTATCAAAATATACCCGGCGTCACGATATTGGGAGAGCAGCACAATGGGCTTAATTTGCTTTGCCGATTGATCGGGTAATTTCATGGCGCCTTGAGCTCGGGCATTGAAGACCGACAACATGCCTGTGCATCACATTTGGCGCAATCGTCGTCTAAGCGCTTCAGTGATTGAGCAGTACCTGACCTTGGATTGCGTCCTCAACACGTCGCTGGACTGATCGCATCAGTTGCGCAGTCCTAGCGGATGGAACGGATGCCCTTTCAGCAGATATCAATCGCGCATTGACGGCGTTGGAACCGTCTGCCGCGCTGCCAGAAGCAGACGTTGACTAGAGGTCTGATCGATTCGACAGCCGCGGAGGATGGTTGAACCGAACCACTGGCCGAAATTCTCCCTCTACTTCCTCGGCGTTTTGGACAACGCAATGGCGCGTCAGCGGTTTGGGCTGCACGTCACCGGGTTCTCATTGGTGTCATCGTCAGGCAGGTAGGGCGGGGTAGACAGAAAGTCATACGCGAGATTGGTGGGCGGCATGATTGGCGAGCTGCTGTCCATCCATGCATAAACTTGACAGGCTATATCATAAAATCTAGTGCGAAGACTTGCGCGCTGACGTCGCAAGGGTCGGGTACATACACGTAGCCCGGGCCAACGACCGAATAACCAAGCTCAAGAAAGCATATTGATGAAAACGTTCATTGCCCCGGTCCTTGCGTTTGCCATTGGTGTGGCGCCGACCGTTGCTCAGGAAACCCGCAGCGTCACCGTCGCCAATGGAACATTCGAAATCCCGACCACGCCGCAGCGCATCGTGTCTCTCAACGATCAGATCGTGACGCTACCGCTCTACGAACTAGGCGCGCCGCTCGTAGGCAGCGCCGGCCGTACTGCCGAGGATGGCACCCACTTCCTGCGCGGCGGCATGGATACGCTGGGGATAGACTATTCCAATACCGACATCACTTATGTCGGCGGCTTCAATCAACTGGACGTGGAGGCTATCGCCGCCCCGGAACCCGACCTGATTATCGGGGGACTTTACACTGACGCCAAAGTAATCGAACAGCTTCAGTCGATCGCGCCGACCACGGCGATCGACAACGCTGATCTGGGATTCATCGACACGCTGCGAACGCTGGCCGACATCACCGGCCAGAGCGGTCGCTTCGAAGCCCGGTACCAACGCTATCTCGACAATGTCCAGCGCGCCCGCTCCTTCATCGGCAATACCGGCGATATCTCGGTCGCGACAACGTTCATGTTTCCCGCTGCCGAAGAACTATGGGTCTACAAGGCCAACCTCGGGGCGATCACCCGAGTGATCGAGGACCTTGGCTTTGCCAAGCCCACGGCAATCGCCGATCTCGCTGAACCACAAGCGAGATTCAGCCCTGAATTGATCCAGGAGCTCGACGCCGATTTCGTATTCGGGTTCTACCGCCAGCAGCCCGATGCCACCCCGGCCACCATCCGCGCCGCCTATGAGAAATTCTCGCCTGGCTGGTGCCGAGCCCTCGCCGCCTGTCGCAACAACCAGTTCGTTCTGCTGCCCGGTCCGAGCTTTGGCAGTTCGATGACCTCGCTCGAACTTGCGCTGGAGCTGGTCGAAAGCCATATCGCCGGCCGTGGCTTCGTCCCTTTGGTCGAGTAGAGCAGCCGCTTGATGATAAAGCTTGTTCCGGGCTTGTTGAAGTCGCCTGAGCGCCAGTTAGGCGCCGGATTTGGCATCCCCAAACGCTGAGCGCCTACGGCGAGTAGTCGGCGCCTTTGGTGTGATTTGGCGCCGGTGCTTGTCAATCAACGGCTATCGACGGGCGGCAGCGGTCCTGCGTTGGGATGGCCGATCTCCTATTGATCCCTTGTGAGAAGAGTCTGGCTGTTCATCAGCGCTACGAGCATCGTGGTGATGCTGCTCAGACTTTGGTAGGAAATGGCATAGGCCTCGTCGCGCGGCAGGCGGAAATATTGCTCGTTCCGGCAGGCCCAGAGCTGGGCACAGTAGTCGGGGAGCGCTTCCTGCATGCGCTCATCGGCGTCGGCAGGCGTCTCGCCGCGGTCGCCGCGGAAGGTGTCGAAAATGACATCGGCATCGAGGTCGGGCAGCAATTCGGCGCTCAGTTCCTGCTCGCCGCCTTCGGGGATGGCGTCGATGAGCGCGGGGAAGCGGAAGCCGGCATCGCGTAGTACTTTGCCGAGGCTGCCATAGCTGTGCTGCACGGAAATCGCGCCGCCCGAGCCTTCCATCACCGAGACGGTGATGCCCGGCGCATTGACCAGCCGCTGCAATTGAGCCAATTGCGCCTGATAGCGCGTCGAGGCGAGCCAGCATGGGCCCGGTGCCGGTCAGGTCGGCCGGGCGGGCATAGATTTCGAAACGGTCGCTGATCGCCTCGTCGAACACTACGGTGGGCGCGATCCGTTCGAGCTGGTCGAGCGGCACGTCGCGGAGACCAGAGTGACGATCAGGTCGGGCGCGGTGGCGGCCAGTGCTTCGATATCGATGGGCTCATTGCCCAGAAAAGCGATGTCGGCGGTGGCGAAGTCGACACCGGTAAGGATCAGGCCGGAGCGAATATAGTGCTGGTCCTCATCATTGGTGCGCCCATGCGAGGCAATGGGTGTGGCGCCCAGCTCGATTAGCGGCACGCTCAGCCGCAGGTCATCCAGCGCAGCGATGCGGTGTGGCTGGGCTGGAATTTCGACCACGCGGCCCAGATCGTCGGTGAAGGAGCGGGTGTCCCGGGCGTGGGCTGGGGCGATGGCCAGCAAAACAAGGCAGAGGGCAAAGGCGATGGCTTTCATGAGTCAGGTCTCTACTTGGCCAACGGCACGACGGCGCGGCCGGCAATATGGGTCAGCAGCTGCAGATAGGCTGTCTCGAGCGATTTGAACGAGGACGAATAGATCGGCGTGCGGTGCAGGAAGATGTGCTGGTTGGTGCGGCAGGCATGCAGGGCTCGGCAGTAGCCGGGCACGATCTTTTCGAAGGCGGTGCGGATTTCGGCGGGGCTGCGCTCATCGGGATAGAGGGCCTCATAGGTCGAGATGATGAAATCGGCATCGACCTCAGGTAGGAATTCGGGGCTGAGGTCGAGCGAGCTTTTGTCCAGCTCGGCAATGATGGCGGGCTTGGCAAAGCCGACATCGTCGAGCAATTGCGAGAGGGCGTAATAGTCCTTGCTAGCGGCGATATAGCCATCATCAGGCCGGGGCTGCAGGATCGCCACTGAGATATCGGCGGCATTGGGCACCAGCCGCTTGAATTCGGCGACACGGGCATCATAGCGGGCGCGCAGGCGCTCATATTCGGGCAGCACGCGTGCGGCGTCAGCCACGGCCTGCAAAGCGCCGAAAAAGCCCAGTCCGCGCTGGTCGATCAGGATGGTGGGCGCCAGTTTTTCGAGATTGGCGAGCAGGGCATCGTCATTGCCGGAGCGGCCGATGATCAGGTCGGGTTCGAGCCCGGCGATCAGTTCGAGGTCGATCTCATTGAAGACGCCGAGGAACTTGATGTCGGTATTCTCGAAGCTGGTTTCGTAGAGTTCCTTGGCGCCCCGGATATAGGGAATATTGTCTTCTTCGAGCCGCCCATGGCTGCCCACGACATGGCTGGTCGCACCAAATTCGATCAGCGGCAGGGTGATGCTCAGATCATGCAGCGAGACGATGCGCAGCGGGGCGACTGGAATATCGATTGTGCCATTGGCGGCCTCGAAGGGGCGCGTGCCCTGCGCCCAAGCCGGTGGGGTGAGCAATCCGCCCAGAATAGCTACAGCGGCGAGAAGCAGTTTCATGGGTCTGGTGTTCCTTAAAGGGCGGTGCAGCGCGCGGCACGGCGGAGCAGAATGAGAAAGATCGGCACGCCGATCAGATCGGTGACGAGGCCTGCCGGAATCTGGACTGGGGCCATCAGCGTGCGGCCCACCGAGTCGGCGGCGCAGACCAGAGCCGCGCCCAGCGTGGCCGTCAGCAAGAGATGCAGAGCCACGCCCGATGGGGCGAGGCGGCGCGCGGCGTGTGGGGCGATCAGCCCGACAAAGCCCAGCGGGCCGACAACGGCGGTGCCGATTGCGGCAAAGCCGACGGCGGTGGTGATCAGACCATAGCGCACCCAGCGCACCGGGGCGCCAAGGGCGATGGCGGTGGCGTCGCCCGAGCGCAGGGCGGCGGTAGAGCGCGAGAGCAGCAGCAGGGCGGGCAGCAGCACCGCCGACCGGGCGGCGAGCATCTGCACATCGCCCCAATTGGCGGCATTGATCGAGCCATTGAGCCGAGTCAGCACCGAGAGCACCCGGTCGATATCGCCATAGGTCATCAGCACCGAAGTGCCGGCCGAAATCAGCGCGGCGACACCGACCCCCATCAGGATGAAACGAACCGAACTGGCGCCGCGCGCCGTCCAGGTCAGGCTCTGGATCAGAATGGCCACCAGCATGGAGCCGCCAAACGCCACCCGGGGCCGCAGCGTTGCCAATCCGCTGGGCCACAACACGGTCAGCGCCACTACGGCGAGCCCGGCCCCCTGCGATACGCCGACCAGTGAAGGATCAGCCGAGGCCGTTGCGGGTGACGTTTTGCAGCGCCGCGCCTGAAAGCGCGAACATGGCGCCGACCAAAGCGGCGGCCGGGGCGCGCGGAAAGCGGAATTCCCAGACGACATTGTCGATGGTCTTGCTGACGCTTTCGCCGCTCAGCGTGCGCCAGACTTCGGAGAGGCTGGTCGGCTGGCTGCCGATGGTCAGGCTATAGGCGATGATGGCGGCGAGCAGCAGCAGGGATGCGGCGAGCCAGACAAGGGCCGCGATCGGCAGGCGCAGGGCGACGCGCTCGCCGAACAGGCGCAGCACATACCAGCGGGACGCGACGATCGTGCTCATCAGCGGGCCCGCTGGCGAATGAGATAGATGAAGATCGGCGCGCCGATCAGCGCCGTGACGATGCCGGTGGAAATTTCGGCAGGGCGGAACAACATGCGTGCTGCGACATCGACAGCCAGCAGATAGCCGGCGCCGAGCACGGCGGAATAGGGCACGATCCAGCGATAATCCGAGCCGGTAAAGAGCCGCACTACATGGGGGATGACTAGACCGACAAAACCCAGCGGGCCGGCCAAAGCCACGGAGCCCGCCGTCAGCGCCACCACACAGATCAGCAATTGCGCCTTAAGCCAGCCCGTGCGCACGCCCAGCGCCTGTGCCACTTGCTCGCCCATGGCGAGGGCCGTTATTTGGCGCGCCAAAGCAAGGGACAACAGCAGGGCAATGAGGAGCACGGGCCCAGCCGTCAGCAGCATGGACACGTCGCGGCCTGCCAGCGAGCCGGAGAGCCAGACGCGATAGGAGTCAAAGGCGTTTTCGCGCAGCAAAAAGGCCACAGAAGTTAGTGCGCCTAGGAATGCGGTGACCACCGCCCCCGCCAGCGTTAAGGTCAGCGGTGTCGTGCCGCCGGGCACCCAACGAGCGATGAGATAGACGAGGCATGCCGCCCCGAGCGCTCCGCCGGCGGCCATCAGTGGAATGGCGGTATTGTCCACCAGACCCAGCATGCCGATGCCGAAGACGACGGCGAAAGCAGCGCCCGCCATGAGACCCAGAATGCCCGGCTCAGCGAGTGGGTTGCGGGTAACACCTTGCATCAATGCGCCGGCAACCGAGAGCGATGCTCCAACGATGATGCCCACCAGCGCGCGGCAGTCGCAAATCCCAGATGATGGTGTGGTTGAAATTGATAGGGTCGCGCGCAGTCAGCGCCTCAAAGACGACGTCGAGCGGAACCAGCTTGGCGCCCAGCGCGATATGGAGGCAAAAGATCGCCGCGACGACGCCAAGCGCCGGTGGCAAGCCGAGCCAGCGGCTGGTGCGTACGACGGGTGAGACTACCGCGACGCTGTTCATGCCGTGGCCAGAGCGGGAAGGATATGAGTGCTTGCGGGCTCCCCCGGGTCGGCATGCAGAATAGACGGCCCGATGTCGGATCGCGCAGCACATTGGCGTCGAGATCGAAGACCGCCTTGATATTTTGCGCCGTAAAAACCGTTTCGGGCGGGCCGGAGCAAACGATGCGGCCAGCCTGCATCATCACCAAGGTATCGGCATAGGCAGCAGCGAGGCTAAGCTCGTGCAGCACCACGACCAGCGTGCGGCCGGTCTTGTGCGCCAGATCGTGTAGCAGGGTCATCACATCCACCTGCACCTTGAGATCGAGAAAGGTGGTCGGTTCGTCGAGCAGGATCAGATCAGTTTCCTGCGCCAAAGCCATGGCGATCCAGCAGCGCTGGCGCTGTCCGCCCGAGAGGGAATCCACCGGCCGATCGGCAAAGTCACTGACTCGGGCGGTGATCATGGCGTCATTAACGGCCGCCTCGTCCCCCGAACTCCATTGCCGGAGTAGTGATTGATGTGGAAACCGTCCCTGCGCCACCAGCTCGCGCACGGTCAGCCCTTCAGGCGCCACGGGCCCCTGTGGCAGGAGGCCGAGCTTGCGCGCGACGTCGCGCGTGGCGGCTTTGTGGATGTCCTTGCCATCCAGCAGCACGTAGCCCCGGCTTGGCATGAGGATGCGCGCTAGCGTCTTGAGCAGGGTGGATTTGCCGCACCCATTGGCGCCCACCAGAACGGTCAAAGCGCCATTGGCCACCGCAAAATCGAGGCCATCGAGAATAGGGATGGTGTCATAGCCGGCGCTCAGCTCGATGGCTTCGAGCCGCTTGTCCTCCGCCATTGCCTGATCCCGGATATCCATGTGCCAGCCCGCCGCGACGTTCCTTCGCAAGCTTTCGGACTAGATTTTATGATCTGGTATGTCAAGTTAAGTGGTGGACGAGGGGGCGCCAAACGATGTCCCGGCTCGACTTCGATGTCGATGGGCAAGAGGGGAAAGCCCTACCTTGATTTGGCGCTGCTGGGCGATTGCCGCGGCGCTGTCAAAAATCCCGGTGTGACTCCACAACTCCCACATAGATCGCCGCGCAGGTGCCCTCGCGTCGCGCCAGCCGGTTCCTCCCGGCCGCCCGTTGTCGAGAAAACCGACCCGGCAATACTAAGCGTCCGCCCCAGCAGAGCCGGGGGCTTTTATTCCGCGGATGGATCCTCATCTTAACCGGAGAGCGAGGGGCAGCATCCTCCGCCGCATGGACGCTGCCCGCTCTACCGCCTGCAGCACCTTGGGTTGCGCAGGGGTGGAGCTGCATAGCGCTCGCCCCGGAGCCTGTGGGGTATGACATGCCAGTCATCCACAAGGCAGAATGGCTATAGTTTATGAGTCCTTCACAATCTGGACGCTGCACAGCGATATTGAGCGGGAGGGCAAAGACGAGGGCTCGTTGTCGCCACCCTCCCTAAGCCCTTGGGAAAGGGCCTGCGGATTCAATACCGAAAATGGGAATGGCCCGCCAGCAGGCGTGATGGCCAGCTAGAGATACGGGAAAGCAGGAAGCGGGGGCTTAGCTGCAGTGCAGGTCCTTCAATATATCGAGCAGTTCTTTCCGCGTTGGCCGTCCCGACTGAGCTACAGGGCGTGCGATCGGTGAATCCGAGGCGCGCCGAGCATCATCATATGCCACCGATGCTGCCATTGATCCTGTGCCAAGGGCACATAGCACAAAGCTGGGGCACCGATTTCCCGAAGCTGTCTTTCATGTACGCACGCGGACTTCGCAGCGTATGACCAGCTAGAACGCTTTGATGCTCGCGCTCGTGCTCATCCGTGACCTCGGGACGAACGAAATAATGGCTCCTGCCGATTAGATCGTGTCCGACCGCTGTTTTGTGTCCGGCAATCCAGTAGTCGCTGACGACCGGGTAGTTCATATGGGTCAAAGACGGCGGGATTTATAGCGGACTCCACGAGGTCAGGATGTTCGGGAGAATGATATAAAGCAGCTTTCGGCTCGGCTCACTCGAGATGGCTCGGGGGAGATAGTCGCAGAGTAGGCTTGGCTCGTGGGCTACGCGCTCTTGGCCTTCACATTGTGGCCCTACGCCGGTGCGGAGGAGGGCAGTGTGTACGGTAGCTCGAGAAGAAAAGGCGCTCCGATCTGGAGCGCCCTAGTTTCTTCCCGGGAGGAGAAGGAGGAGATAATCCAAACTGCACCGCAGAGTTTAATGCATCATTAAGGACGCCGAGGCACCCGGGGGCGATCGGCTTGACCCAGAATTCGCCGATCATGCCAGTTGGGTGCGCTGCATGACCCAGAGTGTTTGAAGCAATAGGCCGAAAGGCCCCTCATGGCAGGAAGGCCAGCCCCGAAACGGTCAGCACGGCGGCACCCGGCCGCGACAGGTGCCGATTCCGCGCAATGCCTCTCGGCCGGGATCGCGCTCTCGTATGCACGGTGGCTTGTGCTGGAACGGGGAACTGTGCTCAAGCCCGGCGGTAGCACTGCTCGCCGATTGGTGCACAACTCATCGCACTGCCGATCAACCGTGCTACGGTGACATCAGGAGTTCCCATGAGCACAGCGCCTGAACGCGAATATATTGTCGAGTCCTATAATACCGATCCAGAAGGCCGGCCCCAACAGTCTGACATATGCAAGATGGTCGCTACCACCCCCTCAAGCCGCAGCCATGAAGGTGCTCAATGAGGATTTACACACGATCGGCGATGTAACCCGGCTCCGCGCACGAGTGAAGCACACGAGCAGTTCAGGGGTAGAGAAGATCACCGCGCTCTACAGCAAGCTACCGAATTAGACATTGAAACCTATCCAAGACCGCAGCCTTTGCCTGCCTCACTGCTGCTCGACCGATCACCAACTGCTGACCGCGACCGACACGGGCGGCTCGGCGTCACGGCCGAGGACCTCGCCGCGCGCGCAGGGACACCCTCCACCCCAAATCTGCTAGTCGGCTGCCAATCCGTTTCTGTCGTCAATGGAGTCGAGCCCCACGATTAGAAAAACGGGCGACGGAAGCCGCCCGAGATGGTTGCGGCCGCCAGCCGCAGATGCGCTCGCCGCTCTCATTCAAAACAATGAGCTGGTCCGTTTCGCTAGCTGTCCAGCGCTCGGAAGCGCTCGGCATTTGGTCGAAAAGGGCCAACGGTGCAGAGCGAGCCCGTCTTTTGGGTGCCGGACCGTGTGCATCCGGTCAGCGGCAGGGTTCAGAGCAGCGCCAGCATTAGTTTTGCTATCGATTCCACTCTGATCCCGTTCGGTCTTTGGCGTCCCCCCATACTCAACACATGCGCCCTGCAGGGCATCCGCAGTCTCGTACTTAAAATCTGGCCCATGCGCCCGGTCGTCTAGTCTGAGCATTGCAGCTAACGAATTGGATTCTGCTTGCCACCGGCAACGAAGATCGGTGGCCCACGTTGAGTGATGCGCGATAGGCGCTTTGGAGACTACTGTGGGCACTTCCGTTCTAATCAGCATCCTGATCACCTTCTTGGTGATCGTCCTCATTCTCTGGCTGGTTCAGCGCCTGCCCATCGAAGCGCATCCGCCAGATCTTGCAGATCGTGATCATCGTGATCGGTATCATTTCGCTGCTGAAGTACTTGGCCATTTTCTAGCTGACCCTTGGCGCGAGCTTCGCCATCTCCGAAGTGATCGGGATGCACGGAACGACCGGCACGCCCGGGGGTTGGGTTAGTTCAACCACAACGGAGAACCATAAGATGGATCACAGCAATCACGTTCGCCTATCGAGTGCTGAACTCACGCCTTCGATTCTTGAAGGAGCGAGCATTTATGGTGCCGATGACCACAAGGTGGGCAAGGTTGACCATGTTCACGGCTCCGGACCTTCCAGTGTCGCCATCATCGATGTCGGCGGCTTTCTTGGTATCGGAGCAAAACCCGTTGCCGTTCCGCTGAGTGATCTCGAATTCATGAAGGATGGAGATGGCGAGGTGCATGCCGTTACGGCGTGGACAAAGGATCAGCTCAAGGAAATGCCTGAGCACCATCACTAAAGGTGAAGCCCGGCCAAGTGCCGGGCTTCCCAATTTTGGAGGCTAGAATGGCGAAAAAGACAACAAGCCCGCTCCGCTTGAAACCGAGCACGGCAAGCAACAGGACGACAATATAGACGACCTAGGCCGTAAGCAGGACGGCTCGCTGCAGGAGCAACTCTGGCAAAACTAAGCCAACCAAGACCAAATAGGCCAACCGAGACGGCTTGGAGCCACGAATGACGATCGCTAGCCGGGATGACCTGACGGTGACTAACGCAATGACTATTCCCTAACGATGGCAGTCATGATCAAAACGTGGCCCATGTATGCCTCCTTCGGATGGAAATCCAAGGCGCCTTGAAGTGATCCGTGATTGAACGCAGGCTAATTGGTGCCCAGTGTTATCGCCCTGCGCTGCGATGACTGAACGGGCTTCACACCGTTTGAGGCTATTTACTGGACTAGACCACGCGCCACCCAGCCCGGCTCCAACCGAACCCGCCTCAAAATGATGCTGCCACCGGGACGGTGGGAGCGCAGTTTAGGAAGCACCTAAAAGGACGCTTCCATGGAAGCACTTAATCTTGTCACCCTTCTTCTCGTCATTGTTGGCAGCATCAACCGGCTTCCACGCCAATGATGGGCTCGCTATCCCGCTAAGTAGGTTCTGATCAGCCCTATCAAAGCACTAGCCGGGTACGGCTTCTGCAACCATCCAATGGGCCGAGCTGGTTTGGCTCGATTTTGGGTGTCAGCATCGCCGGCATGGGCAGAGGAGAAGATTGAACGCAAGCCGAGCGTGGCGAGGAGTTCTATAGTGGTATCCACGCCATCCTTGCGACCTGCGAGCCTGATATCTGTAATGGCGAGATCCGGACTTTCCGATGCTGCCGGGGATATGGCTTCCTCGGCTGTGGCCGCGATTCCGACGACGTTAAACCCCGCGTCGAGCAGACGGTTTTCCAGCTCAAGGGCGATTAGAAACTCATTCTCGACAATGAGGATGCGCAGTCTGTGTTCTTGGCTCTTGGCAGCTTCTGGACCAATGCGGGCAGATTTGTTCTCTGGAATTGCTAGCCAAGTCATCAAGTCACACTTTCAGTCCGGCTGTTGGTTTGCAAATCTGACGGTGCATTTCTGAGAAAGTTCCGCGGAGTTGCCGCACAAGCCCCGAGATCAGGCCCGTACCTGACGAGCGCTTTCCTGTATCCGCGAAATTGAAGCCGGGACCATCATCGCGAACAGTGAGCACAAAGTCGCCATCTGCCCGAACAAGTGAAATCCAGATCTGGCAGTTTCCGGCAGCGTCGCAGCCGTGCTTCGCCGCGTTGGTTAATAGCTCGTTGATCACCAATGCCAAAGGCATGGTTACCTCGTTCGGCAAGAATTGCGGCTCAACGTCGATGTGAAGCGTAACGCCTTCAGAAAAAGCTCGGTTGGTGCTCTTACATACGGCATCAACGAAATCACGAGCGTCAACTCCGGATCGACTGTGCTCGGTGTAGAGGGTCTGTTGCGCGGCGGCCATGGCCCCCACACGCTGAGCCGCATTTCCCAAAACGCCACGAGCCTCGGTACTCTTGCTTTCCCGTTCGGAGGAGCGGATCAAGGCATAGAGCATCGCCATATTGTTTTTAACCCGATGATTGAGCTCGTCGAGCAAAAGCTTCTGGTTAGCTTCGGCCAGTTTCCGGTCGCTGATGTTCACCAGCATATTCACCGCCCCCACAAGTTCACCGTCCTTGTTATGCATTGGTGTTGGAAAGGGTAGGAACGGGAACATGGCTCCGTCCGGACGCTGCGCCATGGCTTCGACGTCGCGTACCGGCCGGTTTTCTTTCAAAGCGATTGCCATTGGGCATTCATCGTGGGGGAGCGGTTGCCCGTCGGCGGTAAACAGCCGAAAGGTGACGCACCATTCATCCACACCAATAACGGGTTCCCTGCCGGCAAGTTCGGCGGCCGCCCGGTTATAGTAGGCGATCTTGCCCTGTGCGTCTGTGGTGTAGACGGCTGCAGGAAGTGCCTCCAGAATTTGGTGCATTTCCTCTTCCTTACGGAGCAGCTGTCGCCGAACCTCCACAATCTCGGTAACGTCGCTGGTGAAGCACCGCGTGTGGAGGAATTGGCCGTTACGAAACTGCGCGCTGGAGGTCACCTCCACGTGCTTGATCGAGCCGTCCCCGGCGCGTAAGCGGGCCGGAAAACGGACCAGCTTTTCCCCGGCTGCGAGCCGTGTCAGAATTTCGGCTATGGTCCCGGCATCCGCATGAAATTCGGAAATCTGTCGACCAATGTACTCTTCCGCCGTGTAACCCAGCAGATCCAACTCCGCTCGGTTAGCGCGCAGAATGGACCCATCTGCTCCAACCAAATGCAGGGCGAGAGCACCATTCTCAAAAAGTCTTCGTAGTCTTCTGAAGATTTTCCGGGCCAAGGGGTTTGAAGACCACCGCTTGTTACCTCAACTTTGTTCATCCAATGCCCTTGTTTGCCCCTTGACCTACAGCTGACCCTAACCGCACCCAACCCGCCGATGGTACATTCGTTCCATGAAGTGCCGACATGGCAGGCTGGTAAGGCTGAGTAGTCAGGATAAGCATCGATAAATGGGCCCGCACGCCTAGTTGTGGCCGAAGTCACAACTTGAAATGAACGTTTTTTGAGCGCATATTGCGTGAAACGTGCTCAAAATTTGATTGGCGCTATGCGATCCCGTGGTCTCGAAATTGGTGCAGCTCGGTTCGGCGAGCTCAGCTCGCCCTTTCTGTCGGCGCCGCGGCTGTCCGAACAGCTTGGCGTGACACAGTCAGAGCTGGCCAAACTTGTTGGGATAGCCCGTAATACCCTTACCGCTAAAACGGCTACTCGCAAGGTGGACGCGGCGCTGAGCCCGATCGTGCGCATTTTGGCTATGGCTGCGGAGATGGCTGGCGACGAAAATCGTGCGGTGATCTGGTTCAAGCATCAACCAATTCCCGGATGGGCGGGCAAGACCGCTTACGATTTGGTGGGAGACGGCAAGGCCGATCAGGTCCTTATCTATCTGGAGGCTGTGCGCTCGGGCGTCTATGCCTGAGTTGGCGAACTCTAAGCCGATCATATTGTGGCGGGCTTACGT
Organism: Devosia sp. A8/3-2; assembly: GCA_025452255.1. Classification (GTDB taxonomy): domain Bacteria; phylum Pseudomonadota; class Alphaproteobacteria; order Rhizobiales; family Devosiaceae; genus Devosia. The sequence continues at coordinate 230,421 of CP104975.1, read as the reverse complement.
TCCTCGTTGGGCATACCTACCGCTGTCGGGCGAGGGCGCCGCTCGCTTTGGAGGCCGCTGGAACCCAGTTGGTGTCCCTACGATATATGCGGCTCGTGAATTATCGACAGCTTGGGCTGAATACAATCAGGGGTTCGTGCAGCATCCTGCGCTGATCGCTCAGCTCAGAGCTGACCGGTGCCCGCCTCGTCGACACGACAGATCCTTCGGTGCTCGACGAATGGAAGTTCGGCGAGGACATTCACAAGACCGAGTGGCGGTCCGAATTAGACAAGGGACGCGTCGCCGCAACACACGCAGCTTATCACCAGCTTGTCGACGCCAAGGTCGATGGGGTTATCTATCCCTCTTTTATGTCTCCCGGCGGCACCTGCATCGCGCTCTGGCGTTGGAACCAAACAGGCGCCCCAGCCCTCAAGATCGTCGACCCTGAGGGCCGGCTTCCGTTAACTCCAGCGTCCCGGCGGTGACCATAACATATCATTGCTGGTTCCCTTTGGGCGCGCCATTGCTGGCTAAGGCGGATACGAGGCCTTCGGCAGCATGCGTCGCTGCCCTGCGCAGGCGGTTTAGCTTTCTAGCAATTTCGTTCTCTTACGGCGCGCCGTTGGTCTTGGTTCATGGCCGCTAATGGACAGATCTGTTCTGCGCGAAGCGGCATCTGGCCGTAAGCTTCCGGTTCATTCCAGCGATCTACCCAGAATGGGAAGATCAAGGCGGTACCCCTTCCACCATCGGTGCTCTGGAATTTGCGTGCGGCGAAGCGAGGTCCGCGGCTCCGATCAGTTGATCGAAGCCGCGCATACTATGAATGGATTAGGCAGCCTTGACGTTGGCTTCTGCCTCGCCGACCTTCGACAGCTTCTGGTCTGTGGCGATTTCTTCCTGCAATGTCGCCTCGAACAGCGCGGCAGCATCGGTCAGCCCTAGTTGTTTCTGCCCGAGTCTTCAACGTGCCGTAGCGGGCGATTTCATAGTGCTCAACTGCCTGAGCGGCAGCTACTAGACCGGCGTCGAGCGCGGCAGTGTCCTTGTATTCATCGATGATGGACTTACCTTCTTCAATGATCCCCGGGATCGCGTCGCAGCTCTTGCCGCGGGCAGGTTTGCCGATGAACTCGAAAACCTGCTCCAAACGTTCGACATGCACCTCGGTTTCCTCCAGATGCTTTTCAAACCCGGCTTTCAGCGTAGGTGACACGGCAGCCTTCGCCATTTTTGGCAGCGTCTTCACAATCTGCTTTTCGGCGAAATAGATGTCCTTGAGGGTATCGAGGAAAAGATCGTTCAGGTTTTTTTCGGCCATATTGCAAGCTCCGGCAATTGTGAAAGGTCCAGCTCACAACGCCGGCACGCCCACTCTGTTCCTCCGCAAGGCATATGAGGCCACCGCAATAAAATGACAGACCGCCTGAACAATTCGCGTGCCAAATAGTTTTGACCGCATGGCTGGAACACCTTCCCTCACGCCTGACGAGCGCCGCGCCAAAAAGGCTCAAAAGCGGATTAAGCAGCGCGAGAGCACCCTCTTGCGAGCTAGCAAAATGCACAAGGCGCGGTTGCTAGCCGAAGGCGCGCCTCGACCGACTACCTTGCCACCTGCTCTGAATATTGGATGCTCGGGTTGGTTCTACTGGCATTTGAAGGGCACCTTCTATCCGACCCAGATGCCGACCAAGGACTGGTTCTCTCACTACGCTGACCACTTTCACACGGTTGAGCTCAATGCTCCCTTTTATTCGTGGCCCACACTGGGGACGGTGCGTTCATGGCGCAAACAGGCCGAAGGCCGGGATATGATTTATACGGTCAAGGTGTCGGACCTAATTACCCATGTCCGCAAGTTCGAAGATACAGGAACATTGGTACGGGACTTCGGCTATATCGCTGACCTGCTCGGACCAATGATGGGCTGCTTCTTGTTTCAGCTACCGCCGAGCTATCAATATTCGGCAGACCGTTTGCAACAAATTTTGGAGCAAATGGATCCGGCTCGCCGCAACGTCATCGAATTTCGTCACACGAGCTGGTGGCGTGATGACGTCTATGCGGCCTTCGAGAAAGCGGGGGCAATTTTTTGTTCCTGCAGTGGGCCGCGCTTGCCCGACGAACTGATAAAGACCGCCGGCGATATTTACATCCGCTTCCACGGGATCGAGCGGTGGTACCGCCATGATTACAGCGAAGAAGAACTTTTAGTCTGGGCAGAGCGTATCCGAAACGCGGGTGCCGAGCGTGCGTGGATTTACTTTAATAATGACTTTGATGGCTACGCTATCAAGAACGCGATGATGCTATCGAAAATTCTGTCCACCGCCTGAGAGAGAGCGGCATCCGATAGTGCGGCGCTCGTCGAAATCCTCGGATTTTCCGCCCCCGAGGATACCCCAGTCAGCCTTCTATCCAAAGAACCGCCATGCCACGCCCGCCTAAGGGTTTTTCTGGACTGGGTCGTGGCTAGCTTCTCAGCGGATGGGCCACTGGCTGGCAATCAGTCACCGGCACATTCGACCTTGAATAAGCATTAGCCGGTTTTGAGAGGATGACGGAAGGAATTTTGACTGGCGAAGATGGCCGGGGGTTAGGTAGTAAGAAGTCGGGGATGGACTGACATGCGCAATCCCGTTCCATCCCCCCAGCGAGACAAGTTGTTCGAGCTCTACTCAGAGCTGCATCTTGCCTACGGCCGTGCGGCCGCTGCTTTGCGGCTAGCGGAACGTTGGGATGCTCAGAATGAGGTGCTGGTTAGGTTCCAACGGGAGGAAGATCGCGCTGAAGCTATCTGGAAGCGGATCGTGAACCTGCGCAACAATGCGGATTTGAAACGGGCGAGGGCCTATGAACGTCGTCGAAGTTTTCCTACCACTCGACACCGGCCGCGGTGAGCCGATACCGCTTGAGGCGATAGAAGGGTTGGTCGCTGGTCTAAGCGATCGCTTCGGCGGTGCTACCGCCTATACCCGCGAGCCCGCTCTTGGTTTGTGGAAGCGGGCGACAACTATCGAGCGAGACCGCATTGTCGTGGTCGAGGTCATGGTCGACCAACTCGATGAGCAGTGGTGGAGCGATTACCGGCAGCGGCTGGAACGTGAATTTTCCCGGAGCGCGTCCTGATACGGACAACGGTATGCCGGACGATTTGATGGATGATCTCAGCGGGCGTTTGGCAACGCCGAGTACCGCTAGGGCGATGCAAATAGGGCCGCTGAGGTATTGATCAGCGGCACCACTAGCTCGACTGCGGTCTCGTTTTTGGCGCGCTCAGCCAGTACGACCATCTCGGCTTTATATCGCTCAATGGCTTTCTGTCCGACAGGCCGGCAGCGCGGCGATATGATTGCGTCCCAGCCGTTGAGTGGGACGAGCCACCGGCCCGAGCCCAGTTCCGCATGTTCAATATAGGCCTGTAGGACGAATTGCGACTTTCGATGAAGTGCCGTGAGTTCTTGATCGAGTTCGGGGGCAATCCTGGCATAGCCTTGATGGTCTACGGTTACCGGCAAGCCCAGAGCTTGAGCCATTTCAACGGGGTAATTGTTGAGGTTTCCATAGGGTCGCTTCCCATCAATGGTAAAAGCCCGCCAGCTGGTATGCTGCAGCAGCGTGATGTCAGTTTCCGTAACCTCGACAAACGCCGGCGTATCCGCTTCGCCTCCGGAAAGCGCATACCGTCCCGGCCTGAACCGGGCATGGAGAAAAAGGCGCACTGGATCGGCTCCATGCGCCCCTCGAAGTTGTTGTAGACCTCACTGGATACGCTCAGCATCGTTTCCGGCTTCAAACCGGGGCCGAAAATGCCCGGCGCGCCGGCTTCAGAGTCGATCCACAATGACCGGCAGCTTCGGAACCGAGGCGATATCGTGCGATGTCAGCTCGTAGGGTTCTGGGTAGCGATAGGGCATTATGCTAGGCTCGGTTGCAGCAAAACCAGGACGTGTTAACGCAAGCGCCCAAATTCCGCACAGAACCACGCGACGATTGACGGACATATGGGGAGCTCCTCGCACTGGAGTGTAATCTAACGATCCAATCCGCGCTGAGAACCCCACTAGATCCAATGTTCGCTTCTACGCGTAGAGTAGACCCTTCGCTGTCCGCCCCCTTGTAAGCGAGACCGACAAAGAGCTGTCGGTCACGCCCATGGCAAGCAGCTGTGCTTCCTCCACGCCAACACCGGTTTCCATGGCGGCGCAACAATCACCCACATGTGGCTTTGGGCGAGTAATATGATGCGATAGGAGTGGACAATGTCGAACGAGGAGCAAAGGTGTTGCCCCAGACCGACCGGCATATACTGCCGCCCCATGTTGAGCCTCATCGCAAACCCTTATCTATCCTCCAGTCGGTGCGAGCTGCCCGCCGCAACGTGCTCGAAATCATTCCGGCCATTGCCTATCAGCAACCAATAGTGTCGGGTCGCATGGGCGCTGCTCGCTGGCACATGGTGCAGGATCCGACCGCTCTGCGGCGGATTTATCTCGACAACGCGGCCAACTACCCCAAGTCCGAGGTCATGCTACGGATGCTTCGGCCGGCCATCGGCAATAGCCTGTTCACCGCGGAAGGCGCCGACTGGCGCTGGCAGCGGCGTGCCGTCGCGCCGGTTTTTGCCCAGCGCAATGTTGCAGCACTCGCGCCTGTGATGACGGCAACCGCAGAACGGGCCACCCAGCGGCTGCACGCGGCCGGACCCGCTGCCGAAATGGTAGGGGAGATGCTGACCGCTACCTTCGACGTTATCTGCGAGGTTGCCCTGTCAGGCCGTGAGCATTTCGATGCCAAGGTTTATGGCGCTGCCATCATTCGATATTTTGAAACTGCCGGAAAGGCGTCGCTTCTCGACTTTCTGCGCGTCCCCAGCTGGTTTCCACGCCCCGGAGAATTGCTCGGTTATAGCGCCGTCCACACCATGCACGACATGGTGGCCAAAGCTATCGAGGCCCGTCGCGCACAAGCCACCGGCCAAGCCGATGACTTACTGGACTTCATGCTTAAGGCCAATGATCCAGAGACCGGGCGCACAATGTCGCCCCACGATGTACTGCACAACATGCAGTTCTTCATCGTCGTGGGTCACGAAACCACCGCCCTCGCGCTCAGCTGGGCCCTGCAATTGCTGGCCATTTCTCCTGAGATCCAAGAAGAAGCCTATGTCGAGGCCCGTAGCGTTCTCGGCAATCAGTCTGCCAAGCTTGAACATCTTGAGGCCATGCCGCTCGGCCGCCGCATCCTAGAGGAATCCATGCGGCTCTATCCACCGGTGGGAATGCTGGCGCGCGAAGTGCTGGCCAGCGACCGTTTGGGCGGTCGCGATATTCACGCCAACGATGTGATCTTCCTTCCGCTCTACGCGCTGCATCGCCATGCCCTGCTGTGGGAAGACCCTAACACGTTCAACCCCGACCGCTTCCTACCCGAGCAGGTCAAGGCGCGGGATCGGTATGCCTATCTGCCCTTTGGAGCAGGCCCGCGCGTCTGTGTCGGCGCCAACTTTGCGATGATGCAAGCCCAGATAATTCTAGGAACCCTGCTGTCCCGCTTCTGCTTCGCCCCCGGTCCGCATGCCCTGCCTTCTCCGACTATGCTGATGACTGTGCGTCCCGACACAGGCATCAACCTGCGTGTGACACCCCGAGAGAAATGAGGGTGTGAGTGCTGGCAGCAGCACCCGACACTAAATCAGACACTCCGGCAGATGTTCTTTGGGAAGTCCGCTCTTAGGAGTGGAGATCTGCGGTTCAGCCGAAGGGTTGGGAGGGCGTTGCCGACGCAGGACTGCGTCGTGAGATAAGGGTTTAGCGACGCCATTGGCGGCTTATGGTATGGTTAGCTTGTGTTTTGGTCGGGGAAGGGTCAGGTACTACTCTTTTAGAAAGTACTCCAATGGCCCACCAACCCAACTATGACTTTGAACGAAAAGAACGTGAGCGGCTCAAAAAGCTGAAGGGCGCTGAGCGTGCCGAGGCCAAGCTCAAATCAACGACGCAAAGCCAGAGTGACAATCCAACTCCGACAGCAGGCAAGCCGTAAATGGTCGTGGGCAAACGGTTCCCAGATGCTGATCTACGGTCGAAACCGTGATGGTTCGCCGCGCGGACGTGCAACTCGGCTGGGACAGCTTTTTCGAGAACCAGCTTACGAACAGCGAAGCAGAACTTTGGCGCTTGCGCATTGATGCGGTCCATCGCGGGCGGCTGACAGGCCTCATGGAAGCCGAGCAGGTCGAAATTGTTCTGCCTGCGCGCTGATACTGCTGACTTCGCGGTAGGCGATTGGGCACTGGTAGAGCCTCTTACTAGGATGCTGCATCGCCGCCCGGACAGAAGGACGCTTTTGCAGCGTGCCGCAGAGGGTAAAAGGCCAACCCAGCTTGTGGCCGCCAATGTCGACACGCTCTTTATCGTCGCTTCCTGTAACGCGGACTTCAATCTAGCGCGGCTCGAACGCTATCTTGCTTTTGCCAACGATGCAGGAACTAATCCCGTCATCGTTCTGACCAAGGCCGATGTGGCCGATGACGCACAAAATTTTGCGCAGCAAGCCGCCACATTGCAGCGTGGAGTGGCCGTAATAGCAATTAACGCCCGCTCGGCTGATGCGGCCACGGCCCTAGGGCCTTGGTGTGGTCCGGGATCGACTATAGCCATTGTCGGCTCATCTGGCGTCGGCAAGTCGACGCTGGTTAATAGTCTAGTGGCCAGCGGATCTAGGCTGCCGCAACAGACAGGAAATGTCCGCGCGAGCGATTCAAAGGGCCGCCACACAACCACCGCCCGATCGCTTCACGCCATGGCCGGTGGCGGCTGGGTGATTGACACCCCCGGCGTCAGAAGCTTGCACATGAAGGACTTGGGGCAAGGATTGGATGTGCTATTCGCCGAGATCACCGAACTTGCCCCTTCCTGCAAGTTCCGTAATTGCACTCATGACCACGAACCAGGCTGCGCTGTCCCGGCGGCAGTAGCGGCCGGTACGCTCTGATGCAGACCGTCTCACCCGCTGGCGAAAGCTACACACCGAAAGTCGCGGCTGAGTTCGTCGTGCGTTTTGCCACTTTGACCCCATCCGGCTTAGCGTGAACGGCTTATAAATCCCGGCTACCGCTCACCGAGTCGCCCAGTTTGTTTGTCCGGCACTGCAGTCAAAATTACTAAAATTGTAACAAGATTGAACATGAGTCGCTTAGTCTAAGGGCCTATTTAGGTAACCCGCCCTATGGACATGCGCTCTAATGCTCTTGCGTCTACAGAATGTAATTCTAGAGATGGTCGCAAAGGTGAGTCGCTCAAGGCTACCACCGATCGCCTCTGCACCGAAGTTGAGGCTATCGCTCCTGGTACAGTTTGCTCTGTGCTAGCCGTGGATAGAGGGGGCTATCTGCATCCGCTATCTTGCCCTGCTTTACCGCAGAATTACTCGGATGCATTTGATGGTTTGGCGATCGGGCCAGCCGTTGGGTCGTGCGGTACAGCCGCCTATCGGGGCGCCTCCGTCACGGTGACCGACATAGAGACAGATCCACTTTGGACGGCATTCCGGGCCTCGGCCCTGCCGCTTGGATTAAAGGCCTGCTGGTCGAGTCCCATCTTCAATAGCGAAGGTCGAGTTATCGGCACGTTTGCGTTCTACTACCGCGAGCATCGCGGCCCCAGCGAATTCGAGGAGGCGATCGTTGCCACCTGTGCCCATCTTTGCACAATCGCTCTCGAGCGCCATGAACGCGTCCTCGAACGTGAACGAATGGCGTATTCCGACTCGCTGACCGGCCTTCCTAATCGCGCAAAATTCGATCTTAGTTTGTTGGAAGAAGCGAGCAGGCAAGAGGGTCTACGGGGGCTGCTCCTCTTCGACATCGATAATCTCAAAGCGTTCAATGACACCTTTGGCCATCGTGCAGGCGACGCTCTCATTCAAATTGTGGCATCCAGGATCGCCGCGACCGCCATGCCGCATCGGTCATTTCTGGCTAAGCGGAGACGAATTCGCCGTCTCGGTTGAGCACAACGACGTCGCCACCTTGGCAAAAAATATCATGGCAGCGGTTACAGAGGCAGCCCTGTGCGACGGTCACTCCATCATGCCGTCGGTGACGATCGGGGGAGCGCTGCTCGGAACTGATCGAGATTGTGAGCTTATGCGGCACCGGGCAGATTTCGCGCTCTACCATGCCAAGGAGAACGGGAGAGGCCGGTTCTGTCCTACACACCCCGATCCTAAAAACCACGATATCTCACCGATTTGAGGCGATCCACAACGTCGGAGCCGCTCTCGACGAAGGGAGGATCGAGACCTTTTACCAGCCTATAGTGCGCCTCGATACCAGCGAGATCGTGGGTCTGGAGGCTCTGTGTCGGATGAGGATGAGCTCAGGTAGTGTCGTGCCAGCGGGAGACTTTCACGATGCGACCACAGACGTGCGGCTGGGGTCTCGCATTACACAGACCATGATGAGCAATGTCGCAAAAGATTTGCGCTACTGGCTCGACTCGGGCATCCCAGTCCAACATGTCGGCATCAATGTTTCATCGAGCGACTTTCACAAAGGTGATCTCGGGGACCGTCTGACAAAAACCTTCGGCGGCATGAATGTGCCTCTCAGGCACATCGTTTTGGAGGTCACAGAGTCCGTTTACCTTGGGCAACGTTATACGGCCATCGCTGACGAAATTCGTACATTGCGGTCAAAAGGGCTTTTAGTGGCGCTGGACGATTTTGGTACCGGCTTTGCGTCTCTGACTCATCTGCTCAATGTGCCCATCGACATCATCAAAATCGATAAGTCCTTTGTCGATGGAATCGCCGAGGGCGGCGGAGGCACCGCTATCATAAAGGGCGTCCTCGGCATTGCGGGCGATCTGGGTATTCGAGTTGTCGCGGAGGGCGTGGAGACGCCCGATCAGGTGCGCCGCCTTCGCACATTGGGCTGCATACTGGGCCAAGGGTACCATTTCTCCAAGGCGGCGGGGCGCGATGCCACGACCGAATTGCTCCTTCGATTTGCCCAGCAGCTATCCGCCTCAACAGGCAAAATGGTCCAGTTGGAGACATACCGGCAGCGTCTGGTTCACTAGCCCCGACTGCCCGGGATCCCGAACAGCCGTTCTCAGCGCTCGGGGTAGGACCAAGAAAGGCAAGTTGCTGGAGGCACTTGAGCCTCAGCAAGTGTAACGCTTGGTTGAGATCGGGGACGACGATCAAGATGATCATGCCTTTTCGTGGGCCTGAGCCGGCACAATGCTGAGCACCTCGCTGAAGCTACGACCATTGGCGAACTCATGCGTTTTCCACACTTACTGTGCGTGGCCACTAAGTGCATCCAAATGCGGAGAACTCTGAGAACGAAGCCCCGCCACGCCGTTCGTCTTCTGTCAGGCCTTTGGGCTTACGCACTTGCTACTCCGTCGGAGCGGTTGCTTTGTGATCACCCCAATTCATGCCGCCTTTGTCCGTCGCGCGGTCCCTGCGTCAACCCCATGCAGGGTTCGCCCTTCGCTGCGCTGCGGTGACGCCGGCCTCGCGCTCCTCCTTTGGGCCGCATCGGGGGTGTCCCCCAGCAACCTCAAATACGGAGATTTAAAAATGGCTACGATTGCAAATTTGACCCAGAAGTCCGATGGCTCGCTCGAAGGCACGCTTGCCACCCTCAATATCACCGCTCCGATCGCCATCGTACCGAATGACCGCAAGGCCAAGGACAACGAACCCGACTTCCGCATCATTTCGCGTAAGAATGGCTACGAGGTGGGTGCCGGTTGGAACCGGATCAGTCAGAACACAGGCGCCGAATATGTCTCGGTTTCGCTGAGTGCCCCCGAGTTCGGGACCATCTACGGCAATATCGCCAATGCTCCCGGCGATGACAACACCAAGAAGGTCATCATCTGGAACCCGGTCAACTAAGTTGACCACGCTGATCCTGCAACAATGCGGGGTCAGCCTTCAGAGCTGCAACTCTGAAAATCTGACCATACTGGTATGACGATTGATGATTGGTGCGCGGAGGTGCGCCATGAGAACGACGCTAGCTATCGATATCCTCATTACGGCAAAAGCGTTGGCAGCAGGGGAAGAGTGTTGGGGAGGTAGTCTCCAAAATTGCCGGGCACGCGATGCGCCGTGCCGAGTTCGGCGGTGAACGCAATGGAATCCCACTCCTTTCGCCGCGACCGAATACGCCTCCGGTAACCCTTGAGATAGTCAATGAACTGCGAGATGAGTTGCAGAGACATTTCTGCCGGACGTCAATGTTCTTATTGCACTCATATATTCCGCCCATGTGACGCATGATGACGCACACCTACTTGGTTTGGGACTACCGGCCGAATGAGCAATTGGCCACGTTCGATCGCAAATTGTCGGCTGCCGCTGTTAAAGGTGGGAAATCCGCTTTGCACCATATCACGGGCAAATAACCACCCTGAGCAATCCTGTCTCGAGTTCAGGATGCCGTCTGGTATCCTCGTCGCCGTTTGCTACGTTCGAGGCGGGCCTTAGCCCGATGTGCCGTCTCAATATCGTCACACAGGACGATCTTTTGCTGACCTCGAGTGCCAATGCGGCCCCATTCCCGAACGAGAGAGCTTCCGCCGAACAGATTTGGCTGAATGGACAGGACATAGAACCGCGCCATGTTTTGGCTTGGATCGACACGGCTTAGATAAGTCTCAGCGGGCTCTTGGCTCATGACCTTGAGTCTCTTTGAACGGAAGAATCCTGTCCAATCAGAGTTTTGAATCGTTAGGGGACCATCGATTCATTTTGGTGATGACCAAGGTCGTCCGTTTTCCGGCCTACAGGGCCGCAGCAGCTCCTCCGAGGGCGCGCAGCATGGTGTAGACCGGAGCGCTCCATGTAGCGCTGGAGACATGGCCGAAGGCTTGCAGGAAACGGGTGGCAGAGCAGTGTGAGCCTACTTGTCGGTCTCGAAGCTGCTTGTTCTAACACTGTCTCTCATGTCGGCGCGGCGGAACCAGATGGAGCGACCGCACCGCAATGGCGGGTTGCCCGCCGTGAAAACGATCTGCTCGTCCGCGCGCATTCGCAGAACCTCATGAGGCAAGATCAAGGGACGGCGCGTTAATTGCTTGGATCGAGTCCGTGATGAGCCTGACATCTGTGCACTCCGGCTCAACTGGTCGACCTCCACTGTAGTGTCACCACAGCGCCCGGAAATATAGTCAGCTGTTTCGGGATCATTGATCGCGGCAAAGGAAATCCAAGAGGCGCTTTCGAACCATTTGCTGGCCGCGTCCCGCCCGCCATAAGCCTCACGCATCTGCCCAATCGACTGGAACAGCAATAGGAGTGTGATGCCGTATTTGCGGCCGGCGTCGCGTGCCGTTTCAAGAATGCGCAGATAGCCAAGTCGCGCGACTTCATCGAGCAGGAACAGGGTCCGCCCCTGCACGGGGCCATGGCGATTGTAGAGAGCATTCATCAATGCGCCAATGATAACGCGGGCCAGACCGGGATGGGTTTCTGAGCGTTTTGAGGTCAAGGTTGACAAAGATGTCGATGTTTCCATCGGCCAACTCGTCCGTGGTGAAGCTGTCCCCTGACACCAGAGCGGCATAATTGGGGTAGGATAGCCAATGGGTTTCCTTTACCGCATTGGCATAAACGCCGGAGAAGGTTTCGGGCGTCATGGCGATAAAGGGCGCCACGTTCTCCTTCACAAACTCAGATGCCGACCTGTCGTAGATGGCTTGCAACCGCTCGCGCAATTTTGGCTCCGGCTCCGCCAGATTGGCGCAGAACTCGGCGCAAATGCTGGTCTGATTTTTGAGTATGGCCGGACAGACATACATCGGCCAGCAGCGCAGTCACCAATTGCAGCGCCGAAGCGCGAAAGAAGTCGTCGTGGGCAGAACCACGGCGCGGATTGTCGGTAACGATCCGGGCGGCGATTGCGACGATGTCCTCTTCCTTAGTGCCACCAAACTGGCCCACCCAGTCCAGCACGTTGAACCCAATTTCAGGCGACTTAGAATCGATCATGAAAAGGCTGCGGCCGGCTGCCTGTCTGTGATCAGACACCATCGGTCCAACTTCATTGGACGGATCGAGCACGACAAGGCTACCCCTCCATTTCAGCGCCGTGGGCACCGTGACCGACGTGGTTTTGAAGCCGCCGGAACCCGCAAAGACGATACCGTGCGAGGAGCCGAACGACCCATCAAAACAGAGCAGGGGGGTTGCACCGCCCTTGCCCCAGCTCCGCTTGTCATCGGTGCGAAATGCACGCTCGGCAATGCTGTCTTGGTCGACACGGTAGCGCTCGCCAATGACGATGCCACCAGTACACGGAAACAGCCGAGCCGCTTGGCCGGTGCTCATCCAGGAGGCTTCGCCATATATCGCACGTCTACCCTGGACGCGCCTCGGCGTAGCTGCTGCGAATGCAGCATTCCCGCAGAGCGCGACCCGCATCGCAAATATGCCGCACAATGCTGAGGTCATGCCGCCGAGCAGGGTCGCAGGATCGGTAAAGTCCGGGACGCCCCGGCACGGGGCAATCTGATGGGCAAACGACAACAATCTCGAGGACTCCCGCCACACCGCTATTGCCGTAACGATCATTGTGCCGATGACGACGCCATATGCCGCGCTGCGGATCGCTATTGCGCCCTTGGCGGCAAACAGAAAAACCACGCCAATGATGCCTCCAGCCATGTAGGGCAGGGCAATTCCAATTCGACCTAACATTATTGTGGCAGCCGCCGATGTGCCGAAGGTAGATAGCTCCGTTTCAATGCCGCTTAGCCCGAGACAAGTGCCCACCATCAAGGCGATGGGCGCGACCATCAGCAGCAGTCTATTCGGGGTCATTGCCGAAGGCTTGTATGCCGAGGGCCAGCAGGCGCTCCCGCTCCGACGGGTTATTCTTGATCCGGTCGCCTCCATCAATAAGCAGCCCGAGCAGCAGGGCCCGTTTCTCGTAGCGCAGACCCGCCTTGGCGATTAGGCCACCAAGTTGGATCTTTTCGCGCGTGTCTTTCTTTCTGTCGGCAGTTTGGCTGGCCTTTTGCATGCGCTTAAACCTAACCACTAGACCTCGTAGGCGCCCGACCCTCGATCGTCGCCATTTTGTCGGCCTTACTCTTGCGAAACGTGGTGGCCGGGTCGCCGAACGCCGCCAAAAGGCTGGCATCGTCGATATCGATGTCGCCCAGTCCTGCTTTCAAGGCGAGCCGCCCGATGCGTTCGGCTTCCTTGGTTTCGGCAGCCTTGAGCTGGTCCTGGAGCCCGGTGATTTCTTCCCGGATCTTTGAAGCTGGCTTCTTCATTGCAGCTGTCTTTCTCGTCGCATGGCTGTTTGCTATGGACAAAAACACCGAGTTACGCGTAGCGCACCCTACCAAATCTGGTAGGTCGGCAGCGCCGACGCTTCTTGAGATTATCCCGCCGTTCCGAAGGAATGGTCCAAGGGCGCAGTAATACGTCGCAAGGGCGACGTTCCCTTTGCGGCCCGACCTGCTTGGCCATCCCGACGAACACTGCCGCTTGTCTTTGTCGGGATCAGTTTCGCCGTGGCTATTACCCATTTCACGCCCCAGCTCATTGGGCGCGGCTCAGGCCGTAGCGCTGTATTGGCTGCCGCATACCGCCATTGCGCTCGAATGGAGTATGACGCCGAGGCGCGGATCGTGGACTATTCCAACAAAGGCGGCATGATCCACGAGGAGTTTATGTTGCCACCCAACGCGCCGGCTCGGATACGCGACCCGGTCGCAGATCGGTCGGTGGCAGGTGCGGCTGAGGTGTTCTGGAATAAGGTGGAAGCGTTTGAAAAACGCCGGGACGCTCAGTTCGCCAAGGAGTTCATTGTCGCGCTGCCGGTTGAGCTCACGGTTGTTCAGAATATTGCCCTAGTGCGGCAGTTCGTGCTTGAGCACGTGTCGGCACGTGGACAGGTGGCCGACTGGGTCTATCATGATGAGCCGGGCAATCCGCATGTGCATCTGATGACGAGTTTGCGCCCACTCAGCGAGAGCGGATTTGGACCAAAGAAAGTGGCCCTGATCGCTGATGGTGGCGAGGTGGCGCGCAACAAAGCTGGCAAAATTATCTACAAGCTATGGTCGGGTGAGAAGGCGGAGTTCCTGGCGCAACGGCAGGGGTGGCTGGACCTGCAGAACCAACACTCGGCATTGGCGGGTCTCGATATTCGGGTCGACGGGCGTTCATATACCGCGCGGGAGATTGAGCTGGTACCCACCAGCCATATCGGCGTTGTGGCCAAAGCCATGCAACGAAAAGCCGATGGAACGGGCCGCTCGGCGGAGTTGGGGCGGCTAAAGCTGTTCGAGGCCCAACGAGAGGAGAATGCGCGACGGATACAGCAGCGGCCAGAGATCGTGCTTGAGTTGATTACGTCCGAGAAGAGTGTGTTTGACGAGCGCGACGTCGCCAAGTTGTTGCATCGCTATGTAGATGACCCCGAAACCTTCCAGCACCTGATGGCGCGAGTCTTGCAGAGCCCGAGCGCGCTGCGGCTAGAGCGAGAAACCATCGACTTCGCAACCGGCGAGGCCATTCGCGCCAAATTCACTACCCGCGAGCTGATCCGTATTGAGGTGGGAATGGCCGACGGCGCGATGAAACTCGCTAGAGCCACCTGCTTTGGTGTTCGCGCGGATGTGCTGGCGGGCATATTCAAGCGCCATGCGCAGCTCTCGCTGGAGCAACGCGTGGCCATCGAGCACGTCGTTTCCCGGGGAAGGATAGCGGCCGTGGTTGGCCGCGCCGGCGCCGGCAAGACGACCATGATGAAAGCGGCGCATGAGGTCTGGGAGAGCGCTGGTTACCGCGTCGTCGGCGGAGCTCTGGCCGGCAAGGCGGCCGAAGGCCTTGAAAAGGAAGCCGGCATCACATCGAGGACCCTGTCATCTCGGGAGATCCGCTGGAAACAGGGGAGGGATATGCTCGACGCCAAGACAGTGCTCGTACTGGACGAAGCCGGCATGGTTGCCTCCCGTCAGATGGCAACATTCGTCGAGGCCGTCTCACGGGCGGGCGCCAAACTTGTTCTTGTGGGCGATCCCGAGCAGTTGCAGCCGATCGAAGCGGGCGCCGCCTTTCGTGCCATTGCCGATCGCATCGGTTATGCCGAACTGGAAACGATCTATCGCCAAAAAGAACATTGGATGCGGCTGGCGTCCTTGGACTCGGCCCGGGGCCGGATCAAGCGGGCGCTGTCGGCCTATGCCGGCAAGAACAAGGTATTTGGCTCCGATCTCAAAACCCGTGCCATTGCCCACCTGATCGAGGACTGGAACCGCGATTATGATCCTCAAAGAACCTCCCTGATTCTGGCGCATCTGCGACGCGACGTCCGAATGCTGAATGAGCTAGCGCGAGCCAAGCTCGTCGAGCGTGGTCTGATCGCGCCGGGCGAGTCATTCCGGACCAGAGATGGCCAGCGTCGATTTGCGGGTGGCGACCAGATTGTATTTCTCAAAAATGACCGGGGGCTGGGCGTCAAAAACGGCATGATCGGCAAAGTGATCAAAGCGCAGGCCGGGCGTTTAGTGGTCGAAATTGGTTCCGGAACGGACACCAAACGCGTGGCGGTGGAGCAGCGCTTTTACCGCAATCTCGATCATGGCTATGCCACAACGATCCATAAGTCGCAGGGCGCTACTGTCGATCGAGTTAAGCTCCCGGCGACGCTCTCGCTGGATCGGCATCTGACTTATGTGGCGATGACCCGACATCGCGAAGATGTCGCGCTCTATTATGGCCAACGTTCTTTCGCCATGGCCGGTGGATTGATCCCGATTCTGTCCAAACATAATGTCAAGCAGACCACGCTCGATTATGAGCGCGGCACGCTCTATCGGCAGGCACTGCGTTTCGCCGAAAATCGAGGCCTGCATCTTGTCCGGGTCGCCCGCACGCTTGTGCATGATCGGCTCGAATGGGCACTGCAGCAGAAGCAGCGCCTCGCCGATCTCGGCCAGAAGCTGTGGGCGCTCGGTGCCCGGCTCACCCTTATGCGGGATCAGTCAGTTGCCAATGGCCACGGCATTGAAGAGGCAGCCCCCATGGTCGGAGGCATCAGGGTGTTCCCCAGCTCGCTAAGCGACGCCGTGGAAGAAAAGCTGCTGGCGGATCTCGTCCTAAGCAAACTATGGAAGGACGTCTCCAGCCGCTTCGGCCGGGTATTCGCTGATCCTCAATCTGCGTTCCGGTCCGTGAATTTCGATGCGGTGCTGAAAGATAAGGACACAGCCGCCGAAACGCTCGAACGTCTTGAGCGCAAACCTCAATCCTTCGGGCCATTGCGGGGTCGGATCGGATTATTGGCCGGCAAGGCCGACAGAGACGCTCGCCGATTGGCCGAGCGTAATGTGTCGGCGTTGAAGCTCGACGTTGAGCGCTATCTGCGGTCGCGGGAGGTGAGGGTCCAAAAGCTTGAGGTCGAGGAAACAAGGCTCCGGCAGCGCGCCGCGATCGACATCCCCGCCCTTTCGCCGACGGCCCATCTGGTTCTGAGCAAGGTTCGCGACGCGATTGAGCGCAATGATCTGCCAGCGGCACTCGGCCTTGTACTGACCGACCGCATGGTCAAGGCCGAGATTGACGGGTTCAACAAAGCCATTGCCGAACGCTTCGGGGACCGCGCTTTGTTGGCAAATTCGGCCCGTGAACCGAACGGTCCGGCATTCGAGAAGGCGGCCCAAGGGCTCAAGCCGTCGGAACGCGAGAAGTTAGCCATGGCTCGGTTCACGATGCGAGCGGCCCAACAGCTTGCGGCCCATCGGCGTTCGGTAGAGACGCTCAAGCAAAGCGAGGTCACGCGTTTGTCGCAGCGCCAGCACCCGGTGCTCAAATGAGATCGCGTCGTCGGGTAGGGGGACTTGTTATTGCCAGTTTTAGTATCATCGGGATGCTGTTCGGCGCTGGCCATTGGGGTGGTCTGCGGATCAATCTGACGCCCAGTTACCCGCTTGGCCTATGGCGTATTGAACCACTCGGCCGGACTGTGGCTGTGGGTGACCTCGTGTTCATTTGCCCGCCTGACACAGCGCCATTCGTGTCGGCCCTCGAGCGGGGCTATATCCGCCCCGGCATTTGCCCCCGCGGCATCGGGCCGTTGATCAAGACCATCCCGGCCGTCGGCGGGCAACAGGTCGATATTGGTGGGTCGGTGACGATCGATGGTTGGCCCCCGGCCCATTCTAGGGTCCGCGGCGTCGACCCAGACGGCAGGGCGCTACCGGACTTTGCCGGCGGCATCGTGCCGGCGGGGTGGCTTTATCTCCATTCCGATTTTGCTGGCTCATTCGACTCCCGGTATTTTGGGTTCGTACCGGCGACTGGTCTGCTCGGACTGGCGCGACCGGTGTTCACCCATGGCCCGTGATCGCAAGCGCGGGATCGGGATCATCGCTGCAGCTGCAACCGTTGGAGCCGTTGCATGGAGCGGCCATGTGCTGGCCTTGCCCCCGGCCATGGTGTTTCCGGCTCTTTGGGCGTTTGCACCATCAAGGGCCATCGCCAGCCTAACCGCCGCAGCATATTTTCTCGAGGCTTCGCGTGGTCTACCGCAGGGCGTGATGAACTTTTATGGTTCCGATGCGCTACCCGGGATCGGACTATGGGCCGGTGCATCGCTCGGTTTCGTGCTGATCCACACATTGCTCTGGACCTCGTGCCCGAGCCGGGGCAGGGCGCTGCGCTACGGTGTGGCAGCTATCGCTATGAGCGTGCCGCCCTTTGGAATTGTCGGTTGGGCGCACCCTATTACAGCGGCTGGTGTGCTGTTCCCGGCATGGCATTGGCCCGGACTCAGCGCGGCTGCGATCGGCCTGCTTTTTATGACGACGAGATTCTGGCCGATCGCTATCCTGAGTCTTGGAGGTCTCTGGATCTGGTCCGCCGCAACGTGGACACAGCCAATAATGCCCGACGGATGGGCCGGAGTCGATACACGGTTTCACGGCGCAGATGGCCAATATGCCGGTTACGTGCAACAGCGCGACACTATTGGTCTGGTGAAGACCGCGGCGAGCAAGGGAGCCCGGATCGTCATTTTACCGGAAAACGCGCTCGGCATTTGGACGCCTACGGTTGAGCGGCTCTGGCGTGACGCCTTGGGGGCACGGACACAATCGTGATCGCTGGCGCGGTTGTCATTGATCCCGCTGGCTACGACAATGTCCTGCTCAGTGTGGCAGGGCACGGGGCGGACATTGTCTATCGTGAAAGGATGCCGGTGCCTGTCTCGATGTGGCAGCCTTGGGCGGGCTTGACCGGCGGGACGGGCAGTGCGCGGGCGCATTTTTTCGCTAACCCGGCTGTAGAGTTCGGCGGCCGCAATATTGCGCCACTGATCTGTTACGAGCAGCTCATCATATGGCCAATCCTACAATCCATGCTGTTTGCGCCCGATATCATCGTTGCCACCGGCAATGGCTGGTGGACCGAGAGCACCACCATTGTATCGATCCAACAGGCCAGCACGGTCGCTCTGGGCCAAGTTGTTCAACGTGCCGGTCGTTTTCGCCTTCAACACCTGAAAAATTGGGTGGACTTGCCGTACGCTGGGACCGGCTGGACACGACGGCAATATGCGACGCTGGAGCAGTGATATAGCGCGATGGCTCTCGAGGGTGCGCGCGCACCAGATCGAGCACATGATTGCGAAAATCGTCAGTGTGGCGTCGATTGCTCGGTCGGCCGCGCTTCTTGGACACAAGACCATCGGCGCTGGCGCGATCATAGGCCTGTGGACCTGACTGCGGCTGATGCGAAGCAACTCCGCGGCCCGGATAACACTCAATCGGTGTGCCCGGATCTTCTGAATGGCCTCGAGGCGGTTCAGCCATCCTGCGACATGGTGATCAAAGACATGGCAACTCCGTCAGCCCATAGGCGTCGTCGAAAAATTGCCGCTACATTCTCCGTTCGCATAATGTATCTTATGGAACTAATCTAACCAATTGATATTGCCGTGATATTTAAGACCGGCGTTCAAGAGCGACACGCGATAGGTGTCGCAACGCACCGTCCCGGTATTATCCAGCATGCTCCGCATGCGTCGCGCTAAGCATCGGCCGATACGAAATTTTGTGGCGCCCGCGATCCTTCTGCAGCCGGCCCACGGCCGCTTTCAGTAGGCCTCATTCTACCTCAGGGACCGTGCCATCTCTATTATCTCGTCTCGATTTGCCGTTGGATCTTCCTTGTTCCGGGCAATGGAAAGGCCGACACTAAAGTCGACCCGCTCCACATTTCGGAAAACGACGTCTCGGTTGGGCAACTCTTGCATCCACTCGGGTACAAAACCGACCCCTAGGCCTGACGCAACCAGCGAGAAAAGCGACAGGGTGTCGTCACAAGTGTAAGCGATGCTATCGAGCAAATCCTGCTCCCGGAACATCTGGTAGAAATAATCCTCAGTGTAAGAGAGGTTCGATCTCGCAAACGCGATAATCTTTTGAGGTCGTAGATCGTCGATCGTGAGTTTCGGCAGTCGCGCGAGCGCTGAGTCCGACGCCATCGCGAGTACATACCGCTCATGGCCGATGCCTAAACATCGCAGTGAACCCAGATTCTCCAATGGCCGGATGAAGCCAACATTTACATTGCCCGCTTCGATCTCACGGATGATCGTTTCACTGGTGCCGGTCCGGACATGTATTTTTACGTCAGGAAAGCGACGGCCGATCTTGGACAAGAAAGCTGGCAGCACTCCGAAGGTGGCAGGATAAATGGTGCCAATCGTGAGCTTCTTTAGGTCTTTCCCTGCAATGGCACGGGCGACTAAGCGCGAGTTTTCGAGATCGCCCAAGATCCTCCGGCTTCGCTCATAAAAACCGCGCCCGCCTTGGTCAACTGAACGCGCCGCGTCAGAGCGGATCAGCAATTGAACACCAAGGTCGCGCTCAAGGTTCTGGATATGAATGGTCAATGCCGGCTGGGCTATATTAAAACGCGCTGCGGTCCGGCCGAAATGGAGCTCTTCGGCAAGAGCAACGAACAGAGAAAGCTGACGAAATTCCATTGCGGTCTGTGGCTCAAGTTAGCGCACTGCGTTCTCCCGTAATTATGTAAGCGACCTATTCATAAATCAATCGCCAACAATGTTGTCACGGGACTCCCGGTTGGGCATAGTTCACAGGCCGAACTGTTCGCGAACCTGAAGGGGCGTCCCACAATGAAGATCAGCCTCGATCACCTTCCCGAAAGCAAGCAGCGCAACGTCGCGCGTATCGTCGAGATCATCCACGAGGAATTCGAGGACGCGCTCAAGGAAGCCAAGTCGGAGGCCAAGCGCCGCGGGCGGATCTTAAAGATCATTCTGTTCGGATCTTACGCCAAGGGCACTGGGTCGATGAGCCTCATACGATGAAGGGGTATCGCTCGGATTTCGACATTCTGGTGATCGTCAACGAAAGCCGTTTCGCGGGGTTTGAATATTGGGATCGGGCCACGGATCGGCTAAATCGCGAGCCGACGATTGGCGTGCCGGTAGGCCTGATCGTGCACTCGGGTCGCGAGGTGAACAATGCCTTGCGCAATGCGCAGTACTTCTTCACCGACATCCGTAAAGAGGGTGTCGTTCTCTATGAGACGGATGATCGGGAGCTGGCGGAACCCGGAGTGCTCACCCCACAGCAGGAAGTCGACGTCGCAAAGGCACATTTCGATGAGCGTTTTGAAGCGGCTGTGGAGTTTTTGGAATTGGCCTTAATTGCGCTGGAGCGGAATTTCGTAAAGCGATCGGCATTCCAACTGCACCAATCGATAGAGCAAGCTTATGCTACCGTGCTGTTGGTGCTGACAAATTACAGCCCGCCTTCGCATAATCTGAAATTTCTGCGCATGCTTGCGGAGGATCGCGATCGTCGCCTGATTGACGCTCGGCCACGTGACCAGCACCGTCACAATGCCCGGTTCAACGTTCTCAATGAAGCCTATGTCAAGGCGCGCTATTCCAAACATTATGAGATCAGCGAAGAAGCCCTGAAGTGGCTCATGGATCGCACCGAGCATCTGCACGCGCTGGTCCGGACGCTGTGTGAGGAACGCTTGGAAAGTCTGAAACAAATCGCGAGAGATGAGCCCTAGTCGCGTAATCTAGACCCTGACCTAGCCGCGGTTCCATAACCGGGAGCGGCCGAAATGGGGTGGTTAGCAGAGGGGCGGCTTCTGGGCCATCATACCGCGAAAGCGGACGCCGCCAGAGAGAAGCTCGTTCATTGCCACTGCCTACACTCCAATCTCGCAACCTGACTTTGTGACCAGCCCATCCTGCTGATGTTGATCGTCGGCTCCAGCTTGGCCCGGAGTCTGATGAAAACCTCAGGCTCTACGGCGTCGAGCCCACATCAGCCCCTCCCTTTTCGCCGCAACATGCGGAGTTGTGGGTACGGTCTCTAATGGATCACCCTATGCGTGGATCATCGAAAACGGGGCCTTGTTGGGCTCGGCGCGGCTGGATCGTGTTGACCTCACCGACCGACGGGCTTCTTTCGCCATTGGCCTTTTGCAGTCTCACAATCTCGGAAAAGGCATTGGCACAGAGGCCTCAAGGACTGTCCTGAATATGCCTTTTCGCAGCTGAAACTCCACAGGGTGTCGCTTCGCGTGCTCGCGATAAACGAACGGGCAATACGGTCCTATCAGAAGTGCGGCTTCAAAATTGAAGGGCAGGAGCGCGAGACTGCGTTTTTCGACAACCGGTGGCACGATGACCTTATCATGGGCCTTTGGAACATGAGCTGCTGACTGACGGGATTTGACTACTTTGGGATGAGAAGGGACGGTCAGCTTCGGCGCGCGATCAACCGATACACACTATTGCAGCCATCTCAGGAGATAATTGGCGGCGCTTTGGTGTGCAGCCGATGCGTTTTCGGTCCCTGATCTCAGGAAGAAGTCGTGCGCTCCTCCCTCATAGACATCAAGGGTTACGGGCACCCCGATTTGTTGCGCGATTCCCTCCAACGCCATGCCGACCGACAGTGGAAATGTGTGGTCGTCGCTTCCCCAGATCAGCAGAAGCGGCGGCAGAATGTCGACGTGCCGAGAATAACCGCTGGGGAAGCCGCCATCCACCAATACGAGCGCGTCGATGTCAGTTCGGCTTACAGAAGCAGCGGAAGCGATTTGTGCCCCAAGAGAGATCCCCAGCAGGCCCACCCTGCCACCGTGCTGAGGTTGCTCCTTGAGATAGGCAGCCACGGCATCGACATCGGATATCCAACCCTCAAGCCGGTCGGCATAGTAGGCGATGCGTGTGCTTGCCCCACTTGTGTTAGCGATGACGTCGAGGTCGGTTGGGTTGAGGACATGGACGAGATAAGTGTTCAAGCCCGCGGTACGGAACGTCTGCCCGATCTCGTCATATACTGGCGCTCCGAATCCCCTGCTGCCGCTCAATATCATCACAGCGGGACAAAGAGCTTGGGAACAATCACCAATACGCTCGACGGTGATTTCTCCGGATGGCGTCGGCACGGAGAGGCTATCGCGGGCAGACGCCGCAGTGGAAAGCAACGACAACACTACTAGAACAGTGATTTGGGCTATGTGGCGCATTGGCTTGCCTGCATTGTGACCGCTCAATAACCCCTTACCCGCCTTCGGTGACCAGACGTTAAAGAAACGCCGGGTTGCGTCCGGTTTTGGGGTGCAATCCTAAAGGCGCTCAATAACCGGCATGGGGTTCGCAGTCCAAGTTCGAGCGACCGAAATAGGGTCGAGTGCGGCTGGAGGGGGGATTGCAGTCCGTCTACTTTTCCAGAATTATCCCGGTAATTGTTCTGGATGAGAACGGCTAAGCGTCATGACCTACTCACCTATCATCCTACTTCATGCGCCGCTTCACACCTCTCCGAAGTTGGCCAACTTTGTTGCGGATTGCATCAGCAGTAACGTGCGGCTGATCTGCGTACTGGGCCGGACTGCGAGCGAGTTCACGACGTCATAGACGAGACTATTGTTGGCGATGGCTCCGGCGCAGAAGGTCAAGACATTACGACCACTTGGCATACCGATGAGACGGTTGCGGAGGTCAGAGAATTCGCACGTCAGTTCGCAGCAGGGAGCAGATTTCCAAACGCGGTCCAAGAGGTAACCCTATAACTTGATCTAGCTGCGGCGGCTTTCAGGTGGTTTCATGAGACTTCTGCGTCAAAAGCGGAACTCTACCCCATCATCATTTGCCACGACAACGGGGCGAGGGTAGTCTTTGCCCCACGTGGGTGGAGAGTTCGATGAAGCGACTCATCGTCATCAATGGAGTGATGGGCGTGGGCAAATCCACCACAGCCCGAGCGCTCTGCGACCTCTTGCAACCGAGCTTTTTCCTTGATGGCGACTGGTGCTGGAGCATGTCGCCATTCAACCCCACCGAGGCGGACAAGCGCATGGTGCTAGATAATATCGCCCATCTGCTGCGCAGCTTTCTTTTGAGCGACCGCCCCTACGTGGTATTTTGTTGGGTGCTGCATGAGGACGCGATCTGGAGCTCGATCGCCACCGAACTCGAAGGGGTAGAGTTCGAGACGTACCGGTTCACCCTCACTGCCACTCCTGAGACCCTGTCAAAGCGACTGGCGCGCGACGTTGCCGCGGGCATACGCGACGCCGGAGCGATCGACCGCAGCATTGCGCGGCTGCCGCAATTTTCTAGGCTTTCAACGAGAAAGCTCTGATGTATCGCAGATTGGATCTGGCGAGGCCGCTAGACAGATCGCAGCAGCGATCAGCGAGCCGTAGCCCTCTCACCCCATGGCAATAGTGAGGTCGGATTTAGTCCAAAAGTCGACAAGGATGGTGTTGGGCGCCGATGACCGCCTTGGGGTCGGTTCCTGCCAATCCAGTGATGGATTGATATGGGAATCCTTGCCGCGTTCCGGACGGCCCGTGCACCAGCATGTTGTGTCTACAAATGTCTAGTATGGCTTATGGCCGTTGGGGTGTTATCGGCTCGGCAGCTTACGCGCAGAAATTCTCGGTGGCTGGCACGAATGCGGCCGGGGCCGCGATCTGAGAGCTGGTGGGCAGGTCATTAGCGTATACATGCGCGACTTTGCCAGTGCGAGCCGAAATCCATTAGTCCGAGGCTGGATCTGTGTCTTTGTGCAGGTACATCCTAATACCCACTAACGCGCCAAGAAAGATCGCCCCCACCATCGCCGCATCTGCCGCATAGGGCGGCATCTGCATGATACCTTGACGTTCCACGATAGCCATCGTCAGGCGCAACCCGAAATAGGTCAATGCGACCGTCCCGTAGGCGAAGCGCAAGTGCTTGGGCGCAAGCATTACGAAGTTGCTGAAATTGACCACGCTTCACTGCGTTGTTTGTATCCTTTTCCTTCGTAAAGCAATGAAGCCAATCGTGCTTGCGTGCATCGCGATTGCGGTTAACAGCGAGCGGCTCGGCGGGAGGACAGAGGACGCTGAATTTTTTGGCTTGATGCCGAACGGCACCTAAGGGGTGGGTGGGAAGCGGACAGGCGGCTTTTACCACGCTCATCCAACTAGCTGCCATAGGATGGGATGGCGCTATGCTTCAAAGGCGGTGGTCGGCCCTACATAGGTCAGGCAAGCTGGATCAAAGACCACCACATGCGAAAGGTCTGGCCTTGATCGCGATGAGTACAGCATGGCAAGGGCGCCGCTTTCGCGCGCATGATCAGAAACAGCCCAAGTCGGGGCGATCTCGCCAGACGAACGTAAATCTTGCCAAATTATCGATGCTACCGGATTTCCTCTCTCATCTGCGACAGCGCTGGCGTTCAACCACATTGGCACCAAAACTCGCGGCACACCGTCGACTAGATATCGCTGGATAGCCACAGCAGCTCCCTCGGCGCTCAATGAGGCATACGCTGCGGCTTGCCCTGAGTGGTGAAATCGCCCCTCGGCAGCCCCTGCCAGCACGGCTGGCGTGGAGGCGAGAGTGGCCGGTAGCAATCGCCAGACTGGTCCAGAAAATTGAACAAGCTTGTCCAACGACTATTTCTCCATCCCGCATTTCAGCCCGGAGGATCATGGGGAAAATAGTTCGATGGGGCAAGAGCCCAGCCTATATGGGTGACTGCTTTCCGGCCGAGTGTCTTTGGTCTCAGACGACCGGAACGGGGTCGGTTTCCGACGGGCTGCTTTCACATGGTGCGGATACTGTTTCCAACCACGAGGACTGCGGCAAAATCGCTAACATATTCGTGCGCACAGAAATTTATCATTGTGTCTCGACCTGTTGTTGCTAGGATTCAGCTACATCGACTTCTGACTGATTGATGGTGCTTCCGGACGATGCAGGCCAGTTGCCTGCCCTAGAAACGTCCGGCCACCAACGTGCTGGGCTCTTCTCTATGGAGCACCGCCATGTCAGAAACAAAGTCACCATCCACCCCCTGCCCCGGGGTTTGATCGCTGAGGTCAAAAATCTCGCGGCCTGTCCGGCTGCGGCCGCGAGCACGGTTACCAGCATCTTCGGAACGAGAGCCACATCCATCGCTGCACGGTGCGCAATCCATGCTCGTCAAGACGGCGACGAGTCTGGCTACCAATTGTGGCTATCGACTTTCAAACATCTCAAGGCATCCGACCTCAGGGTCCGACCCTGATATCATCAGGAACGGATCATGGGGCGCAGAGTAACGCTATTGATAACGTTGCGATATTAATGAGCGAAGCTTAATATTGGAAGTCTGATCCGTTCCTCGCCACTTTGCCCAGCGCAAGTTTAAGAGGGGAACATCATGAAGTCAGCATATCTAGTAGCGTCTGCTGCTCTGCTGTTAGGCGCCACAACAATCGCTCACGGTCAGGAATTGATCGTCAATAGCTATGGCGGCCCATACGAGCAGATCATTCAGGACGCCATCATCAAGCCGTTTGAAGAGCAGTACGGCGTTTCGGTGATCTATGATGCGGTGGGGTCCTCGCAGCAGGATTACGCCAAAATCAAAGCTACCAACGGGCGCCCCGGCTTCGATGTCGTGGTTATGACCGCGTCCCAGTCGCTCGAAGGATGTCGCGAAGGCCTATTGGAGCCTTTGAGTGTCGAAACTGTCCCCAACCTCGCTTACCTCAATGCAGCCATCAGTGCGGTCGCCGGCGAGTGCGGAGCGGTTCATGAGTTGCAATATCTTGCCCTGCTTTACCGCACCGACATGCTTGAAGAAGCCCCCGTATCCTGGACCGATCTTTTCGACGAGCGCCTCGACAACCGGATCGTTCTGCCCACCTTCGCCAATATCATGGCGGCCTTCCTCACCCAGCTCATGTCCTCGGTGCATGGGGGTGATATCGATGACAACATCGATCCCGGCTTTGAGGCCATGGCCCGCCTCGCCGCTCAGTCAATCGGTTTCGAGCAGGCGTCCGCTATTCTCGAAAGCTACATTCAGGATGGCCGGGTCTGGGCAATGCCGTTCTGGGACGGTCGGGCTCAACTGCTCGTTGATAGCGGCGCGCCTGTTGACTATGTCCTTCCCCGGGAAGGCTCGATACCGCTGATTGCTACGCTCAACGTGCCTGTGGGCGCCGACAACAAGGAGCTCGCACTCAAGTTCGTCGACTTCTTCCTCGAAAAGACCAGCCGAGAACGCTGGGTTGAGGGTTACAAAGTCGGCTCCGCTCGTGCCGACATCGAAGTCAGCGAAGAAGCTCGGACCCGCAAGATCACCACGCAAGCTGATCTTGACGCGCTCCTGCTTCCCGACTTGACCGCGCTTGCCGTCAACCTCTCGACATGGGGCCAGCGCTGGGAACGCGAAGTCGTTCCGGCCGCTCGGTAATGTCCATGTCCAGTATCGCGCTCACTGCCGAAGGGGGACGTCCTGTTTGGATGTCCCGGGCTCGCCAATACCTGCCCCTCCTGCCCCCGACCTTATTGCTTCTGGTGTTCTTCGCCATTCCCATGGGCATGATGGTGGGCCTCAGTTTCCATCCGCAGGGAGGATCGACCGCGTCTCTTGCCAGCTATGAGCGTTTCTTTACCGACGACTTCTCCTTGGCGGGTTTGGGCAGAACAGTGCTCATGTCCGGGCTTGTCGCGATCTGCGTCACACTCATGGCCTATCCCGTAGCCTATTTCTCGGCGCGGTCTCGCTCCCGTTGGCGGGCGGTGGTCTTTGCCCCGGCAATCGCCCCAGAGCTCGCCGGCGTGGTGTTGCGCACCTATGGCTGGCTGATCATTTTGGAAGATCACGGTTTCATAAACAGTGGATTGATGTGGCTCGGTCTTATCTCGGAACCCCTGCCCCCGGCCAAAAACATGTTCGGCGTTGTCGTTGGACTGACCCATGTGATCTTGCCGTTCGGCATCCTGTCGTTGCTGACGAGCTTGCAGGGCGTCGATCAAAACCTCGAAAAATCAGCGCAGATTTTGGGCGCATCACGCGTCTCCGTGCTTCGCCATATTGTTCTGCCACTGACCGTTCCCGGCATTGTCAGCTCGATGTTGCTCGCCTTCACCATGTCCGCCAGCGCGTATGCCACCCCAGCCATCCTAGGCGGCGCCGGCTTCAAGGTTCTCGCCACCATGGTCTACGAGCAGGTCCTTTTTACATCGACTGGTCCTTTGCCGCGGTCATGGCGAACGTGCTGCTGGTGATGATGCTGATCATCGCCTTTGTCGGCTCACGTCTCGAAATGCGCCTGCACAAGAAGCTCCATTTCTAGAACCCGGGTGATCGATATGAACCGAATTGTCTCCGGCCTGTTCTGGGTCTCCATCGCTCTCGTCATGGCGTTCATCACCCTGCCCCTCATCGTGGTGATGGCGGCTTCACTCAGTCCCAGCTCCCGGGTGACCCTTGTTCCATGGGAGTGGACTGTGCGGTGGTATGGCGACCTAATGGCGCGTCGATGGATTGATCCCTTCATCCTCAGCGCCCAAATCGCCATACTCGTGTCCTTGATCAGTGGGGTACTTGGCCTGCTTGCAGCCTACGTCGTGGCCTTTGAAAAGTGCCCCGGTCACGCCACGATCATGTCTTTTCTGCTCTCCCCATTAGCTGTCCCCCAGATCGTCAAAGGCGTGGCGATCGTGTTGTTCCTGTCTTCGGCCGGGCTCTATCGATGGGTCGGCACGCCAGGTCTGGTCGCTGCGCATATCATCCTGACCCTGCCATTTGCTGTGCGGATGATCGCCACCGCTATGTTCAATTTCGACAAGAACCTTGACCGGGCCGGCCAGAGCACGGGTGCAACAAAAGCCCAGCGCATCCGGCACCTACTGCTCCCCATCATCAAGCCGGGCGTTTTCTCCGGCATGACCTTTGCCTTCATCATCTCCTTCAACAACATCCCGCTGTCGGTCTTTCTGGTCCGGCCCGGGAAACCACCCTGCCCATCACCGTCATTAACTATCTCGAATACAGCCTCGATCCGGTGCTGGCTGCGGTCAATGTCGCCTCGCTGCTTTTCGTGCTGGCGGTGATCTTTGTCTTTGAAAAAATCGGCGGGTTCTCAGCCCAGATCCATGGAGGAAGCAAATGAGCACCAGCGATATCGAACTGATCAATCTGAGCAAAAACTTTGGCACCAGCCAGATCGTGCGTGAAATCGACCTGATCGTGCCCCATGGCGAGTTCGTCAGCATCCCGGGACCCTCGGGATGCGGCAAAACCACTACCCTGAACATGATCGCCGGATTTATTTCGCCCTCAAGCGGACAGATCAGGATACGAGGTGTCGAACAGTCCGGCGTGCCTCCCGAAAAACGCCAGTCGGTCTGGTGTTTCAGAACTATGCCCTGTTTCCTCATATGACCGTCGCCGAAAATGTGGGTTTCTGGCCTCAAGATGCAGGGCAAGAGGCGGGATGAGGTCGATGCTCAAGTCAAAAGGCGCTTCAAAGCGTCCGTCTTGAAGGCTTCGAAGACCGCTATCCCAAAGCGCTCTCAGGCGGCCAGCAGCAACGCACCGCCACGGCCCGGGCTATCGCCCCTCGTCCATCGCTTCTGCTGTTGGACGAGCCTCTCTCGAACCTAGACCTCAAGCTGCGCGAAACCATGCGTATCGAGCTTAAGGATGTCCAACGTGAACTGGGTATCACCTTCGTTTATGTGACCCATGATCAGGAGGAAGCCATGGCCATGTCCGACCGGATCGTGGTCATGCATGAGGGCGTCATTGCTCAGGTTGGATCGCCCTCAGAGCTTTACCGCGCGCCACAATCGACCTTCGTCGCCGATTTCATCGGCAAGTCGAACATTTTTGCAGTGACCCCGATCGCCGATGGCGGCGGCATCCAACGCGTCCGGATCGCCGAAAGCGGACTTGAGCTATTGGCCAGCTCCCCTGCCCCGGCTGCCTCAAATATCGCGTTCTGCAGCATTCGGCCTGAAGCCCTGCGTTGGATCGAAGGACAGACGCCAGCCGAGCGCCCGATCAACGTGTTACCGGTCAAGATCGTCAAGATCGTCAATCTGGGTGCCTATCTCGAGGTGTGGTGTCGTCACCAAAGTAATACGACCTTTAAAGCACTCATTAGCGCTGCGCGTGGCGCCCAATTGGCCACGGATGTGTCCATCGAACTCACCGTGGAGCCTGCCGCCATAAAACTCCTCACGCACTGATTGATATCTAAAATCTATCAATGACTTCAAATTGATATTGGACGTGTCGAGTCCACCAAATCTAAGTTGTGACTGTCGAAATCAGCGATCCTAGTGGAGGAAAAAAAGATGCTGACAAGAAACAAAATTACGGCCGTTCAGCACGACAGCAATGTCTGTGCCGACATCCAAGGCTTCGATTTCAATGATTATACTGCAGACGATATTGCCACCGTCCACGATTTTTGGCTGCAACATGGAGTCATCAGGTTTCAGTGACGCGAATATCACCGATCAGCAGCAGGTCGAGTTTTCAGCCCACTTTGGCGAGTTTGTCATTCACCCCAAGCAACTTCAGGAAGGTGGCCATCCCACGCATCCCGAAATCCTCGTCATCAGCAATGCGATGAAGGACGGTCGGCCTAGCGGTGCAATGGGTAACAGCGAAGCCACTTGGCATACCGATACCCGGTTCTACGAGAAGCCGCCGGCCGGTGCCATTCTGCGGGCGGTACAGGTGCCGGAAACCGGCGGAGACACCTACTTCCTCTCTACCTACCAAGCCTATGAAACGCTGCCCAACCATCTGCGCGACGCAGTGGCCAAACGGCAGATTTTCTTCCAGAGCGCTTACGACAAGACAGGTAAGTTGCGCTGGGCAAGACCAAGCCGACCTCCGAAGATTTCCGGGAATGGGTCGGCATGGTGCATCCGCTGGTCCGCAAGCATGGCGAAACGGGACGTGATGCGCTCTATCTCGGTGGCACTGCAGAAGGTGCCCGGATCGTCGGAATGCCCCTCGACGAGAGCACCGATCTCATCGCCCAGCTTTGGGAGCATACGACCACAACCGACGACGTGTTTGTGCAGCAGTGGAATGCCGGCGACATCATGATGTGGGACAATCGCTGCACGATGCACCGGCGTGACGCCTTCGATCCGAACTCGATTCGGATCATGCACCGCACCACGACCGCCGGCGAACGGCCAGTCTAAGCCCTTAACCGAGCGGAACATTCAAAATGCCAACACTGTACCGGACGGCGCTTCCTCCTGGACCGCTGGACCAAGACCTCATTGCTCTGCTTGCGGATGTCGAAACAGCCACCATTGGTCACTTCGAGTCCTCTGGCTTCATTGCGGCGGACGTCCGCCCGGTATTTCCTGCACGGGCTATGGGCAGAGCCATCACCGTGGCCGCCCCGAGTCGGGACGGGCGTGTCATCTATATGGCGATCGACACGCTCGAACCCGGAGACGTGTTGGTCATTTCCAGAATTGACGGTGACGACTCGGCCTGCGTCGGAGGTGGCGTTACAGCGGCGGCCAAGGCAAAGGGTGCTGCGGCCATCATCGTCGATGGTTCCTGCACGGATCCGACGGAGATTGCCAGCAACGGCCTGCCCGTTTGGTGTCGTGGCGTTTCTGCCAAAACGACTTCACGTCACACCCAACTTGGAGGCGAGATCAATTTCCCGGTCTCCTGCGGAGGAACTGTAGTCCTGCCGTGGTACTGCGTACTCGCCGATGACAGTGGCATCTACATTGCCGATCCCGCTCGCATGCGCGAAGTTGCCGTCCAAGCAAAATCGCGCCAGCAGCGATCAATGGCCGTACGACAACATCTGCTGTCCGGTCATTCCATTTTCGACTTTGATCGCGAGAATAGTCCATGAAACTGGCAATGATCCAGATGAATTCCCAACCTGATCGCGCCCACAATCTTCGTCAGGCCACTGAGCTGATGCAGCAGGCGGTGGCCGCGGAGCAGCCAGATCTAATCGTCCTACCGGAGCATTTTGATTGGTCCGGGGGCACCGTCGAGCAAAAACTTCTGGCGGCAGACAATCTGCTGCAAGGGGAGGCGTATCGCACGATCGCCGAATTTGCGGCCGAGCACCGCGTCTGGGTCCACGCCGGGAGCATGCTGGAGCGCATTCTCGGCGAGGAGAAAATCTATAATACGACGGTCGTATTCGATGCGTTTGGCATGGAAGTTGGGCGCTATCGAAAAATCCACCTCTTCGACATCACCACACCTTCGGGCCGCGTATATGGAGAGTCCGACACGGTCAGGCCCGGTTCAGGTCTTCTCGTTTATGAGCATTGCGGTCTGCGGATCGGATGCGCGATTTGTTACGATCTGCGCTTCTCGAACCTGTTCTGGGAACTTGCGCACCGCCGCGTCGACGTGGTGATCTTGCCGGCGGCCTTTACTGTGGAAACCGGCCGGGACCACTGGGACGTACTCTGCCGCTCACGTGCGATCGAATTTCAGACTTATTTCGTCGCGTGCGGCCAATGGGGTTCCTATCCATCCGCGGACGGGACGCCGCGGAGCTGCTTCGGCAATTCCCTTGTTTGCGACCCCCGGGGACGGGTGATCACAAGAGCTTCGGACGGCGCCGGGTACACCTTCACCGATCTAGAGACCGCCGAGATCGAGAGAGTTCGAAATCTTATTCCGATGGCGTCTCATCGCCAGCTGCTTTCCAGCTGTGGCGGCTGTCATCGCGCCGAAACGTCTTTGCTTTCGCCATCGTGAGCCCCACGCTCAGAAAATTGCCCCTGTCTCGCAAAGCGTCGATTTCATTGCAGACGACACATGATTGGGAGTATTTCGCAATCTCTACTGAGCGAGCGACGACGTCAGGACAAAAAACCGAACAGTGAGTGAAAAAGCAGCCACCACCGTCTCCCTCGATTTATCCAAAGCTTGGCTTTTTCCTACCGGCTGGTCGATGCATCCTCGACAGGTGAGAACCTGCGAGGAGCCAAAGCCTTGGACCGCGATCGATCCGTCTTCCCGCCGCTACTGATATCCTCAGCTGATCTCGTGCAAGCTGGAATCGCGCTTGACCCAAGGGTACTTCATGATCGGGCCTCCCAGATGTGGAGGGACCTCGGCGCCGGCTTGAGTATAGGCAAAAGTCGGTTCTTCTTCCGCCCGAAGCCGAGCTATGGGCGTCAGCCACCTATGCCACGCTCCACGATCAATTCGGGGAGGAGCGCCTTGGCTGGAAGCTCTCCGCTCTTTCAGCAATCGGTCCCAAGCTGGCGAGCGTCAAAATCGTCGGTGCCAATGCCGCAAACCGGCATTTCGGCCTCGCGCGTTCCTTCTCGACGATCCTGCTTTTGGACAAGTTCACCCTGCGTCCAATTTGCCTTCTCGAAGGCACCGACATCTCGGCAGCGCGCACGGCAACCTATGCAACCCCGGCTGCCGAGTCCGTACTCGCCGAACGCAAAACGATCAACGTCTTTCTCTTTGGCGGCGGCCCGATTGCGCGCAGCATCGGTGTGGCACTTGGAGCCGTACTGGGCGTTTGCCTCGAAAAATTATGGGTCCGAACGCGATCTCGTCAGACGGCCGAGGCGTTTGCGAGTTCGTTGCAGCCGAGCATGGCTCAGATCGTTCCCGTGACCGATAACACCAACCTAACTCAGGCTGACCTCATCATAACTGCTTCGAACGCAAAATCCCCGGTTTTCGCGGCGCATGAAGTGGCTCCAGATTCTGTTGTTCTCCATCTCGCCGGTGACGAAACACCCGCCGAGTACCTGACCTATGTCATGCAGAATGGTACTCTTGTCTGCGACGACCTTGCCATGGTCAGCGCCCGCAACTCGCAGTCGCTTGCGCTCTACTTCTCCCGGCGCGGTTCGACGTTGGAAGCTGAAGGACAGGCGCTCGGTGTGCGTGATTTTGCCGGCCATGTGGTCGGGCGTGCACCGGGCCGAGGCCCAACCCACATCACCTGCGTTGGATTACCTAGTCTCGACCTCTACGTAGCGGAATACATCTACGAGACCTATGTCGCAGCGAACTTCGATGCACGATTTCCCCGGCAATAGCGCAACCACCCATGAATGAATCTCAATGTGTTACAGAGCGCTTGGCAGCCCAAATCCTCCAATACCCTACCGAGGCTCTATCCGCTGCCGTCGCGCATAAGGCGATCGACTGTGTGCTCGATAGTGTAGCGTCTTGTCTTGCCGGCGTTTCCGCACGGCCCGCCATATCAGCACGACAGGCGGCATATTCGGTCTTTGCAAATGGTGACGCGCCGATCTGGTTTACTCAACGCCGATTGAGCGTCGCCGGCGCTAGCTGGTGCAATGCCATGGCTGCCTCCTCACTCGATTTTGACGACGGACACCGCCTAGCGCGCGGGCATCCCGGTTCTGCGATCGTTCCAGCAGTGCTGGCGCAAGCTTCACGAGTCCGGTCGTCAACGTCTCAAATCCTTGCGGCCATTGCCATTGGATACGAAGTCGTGATCCGGTCCGCCGCCGCCCAGCGATTTGAGAAAGCTCAAACCTATCAGTCCGGGCGATGGGCGGGTCTTGGCGTGGTTGCGGCGTGTGGTCGTTTGGTTGGGCTCGATAGCGACCAACTTTCGAACGCTCTCGCTATTGCAGGTGTTTGGGCGCCTAACCTGCAAGCCAACGGCAGCTCAGGCTATGCGCGGCAAACCGGCAATTGGGCAAAAGAGGGGATTCCAATCAGCACAGTGCAGGCCCTGATGGCTATCGACCTATCGCGTGACAGATTCACCGGGCCAAAAGATCTGCTGGACCACACATCCCATTATGCCTATTGCCCGCCGATCGGCGATGCGCTGGAGCCCACCCTGATCCTAGAAACCTATTTCAAGCGATATGCATGTTGTCGCTATGTCCACCCTGCACTCGACGCCTATTGCTCTCTGGTCGAAGACGTCGCCGTGGAGGTTGATAGTATTGCTAGGATCGAAGTTGCGACCTTTGCTCAGGCGCTGCGCCTTGCCAATAAGCTCACACCCAACAATCTCGTCGAGGTGCAATACAGCCTGCCATTCTGCTCGGCGGCGTTGGTGCTCCGTGGCCCCGCGGCCCTGTCCCCGATTACTGAGGATCTATTGCACGACGACCGTGTCCCAGCGTTAGCCACGCGGATTAATTTGAACGTTTGCCCAACGATTGATCAGCGCTTTCCGCGTGAGACGCTTGCTAAGGTGCGCATCACCTTCAAGACTGGAGATGTCTCGGAAAATCTGAGCCCTATAGGGCCGACCGTTCTTTCGCGGCAAGACGTTCGGTGCAAGTTTCTTGACTTAGCCAAGGGTCGAATTTCCGAGGTTCAGTGCCAACGATTGCTGGATGCCGTTGACCCCGATCATTGCGATCTGGGTAAGCTGCAACGCGTCCTCGCCCAAACGAGCTCAATTGACTGAGCATCAGGCCGGAGGGGCTAGCCATAGATGAATTCGGGGAGGTGGCGAAGCCCGGGAGAGTAGGAGAGCAGCCGAGGTACGGCGGCGACGGCCGCTCTCCTGTGGGCATCATGGCCCTGCCAAATGATGGCCTAAGCATGTGTAGTTTACAATACAATCGATATTTATTCTATCGGCTCCAAGATCGCATACTCAACTTGGACTAGCGTATTTTCTATTTTCTGCGCCTGAGTAAATCAGCTCGGTCTGGGCGAGTGGTTGCTTTTGGTATTTCTGGTGTGCGGGTGCCATGGCGGCGACAGGATTCCACTTTTACCCGTGGCCTGCATTCCCCAAGTCTGGGCGGTTGCGCCGACTGGGTTTTGATCCGGCCACATTGCGCATTACCTTCAACGAACCGGTGCTCCCCGACTTTCTTGATCACGTGATCCTGCATCGACTGACGATTGGCGACGAATGGGCCATATCACACTCAGACGGCCGGGCATAAAGCGGTCGTTTACGTGTCGGACTACAACGGTCCCGTGAGGGTGATGACGGTTAAATTAGCTCGGGAAATTTCTTCTCAGGTTCTTGAAAACCGATTTGGCATTCCAAAATCAATTGTCGCCGGGGCTTTTGCCCGGCAGGTCTGGGAGGCGTTCCTCTTGGGCGCCTCTCGTATCCATGTTGCTCAAGGAGGATATGGCTATGAGGACTAGTCTTGGTTTCGCACCCCTGTACCGGTCGAGCATCGGTTTCGATCGGATGTTCACCCTGCTGGAAAACGCCAGCCGCGTGCAGGCGATCGATAGCTGGCCGCCCTACGATATCGTCGAGACGGGCGAGGATGACTATCAGATCACCATGGCGGTGGCCGGCTTCCCCCAGACGGACTCGGCCATCACCCACGAGGCCAACCTGCTTGTGGTGAGCGGCCAAAAGACCGGTGAGGACAATGCTCAATATCTGCATCGTGGCATTTCCTACCGGGCGTTCTGAGCGACGGTTCGAGCTGGCCGACCACGTCAAGGTCGCCGACGCGAACCTGACCGATGGCCTATTGACGATCAACCTCAAGCGCGAGCTGCCCGAGACAATGAAGCCACGGCGCATCGAGATCGGCACGGCCGCGCGGACGCCGGCGGAACTGCAGCAGATCGAAGCGAACCGACAGGCTGCATAACCGAGGTTTATCGTGAAACCGGACGCCAGCGTCCGGGCTTCGATCCAGTCAATCCATGGCATTGAAAGGAGAAGGCCAGATGAGTGTACGTGATCTCATTCCCCGGGGCCGGAACAACGACAATCAGGCTCCGTCCCTCTATCGCGACAGCGAGCAGAACCCGTTCCTGTCACTACATCGGGAGATCAACCGCGTGTTCGACGACGCGTTCCGCGGCTTTGATACGCGATTGCCGGCATTTGGTTCGCTTTCGGCAGGCGCCGTGTGGCCCAATGTTGAAATCTCGGAAACCGACAACGAACTCAAGGTGACCGCCGAGATTGCCGGTATGGACGAAAAGGATATCGAACTCCTGCTCGACGACGGCGTGCTGACGCTTCGAGGCGAGAAACGCTCCGAGAGTGAGGACAAGGACCGGCATTTCTCCGAGCGCTTCTATGGCCGTTTCGAACGGCGCATTCCGCTCGGCTCGGAGGTGGAGGACGATAAGGTAGCCGCCTCGTTCAAAAATGGCGTGCTGACGGTGACCCTACCCAAGTCGGCCACTGCGCAGTCCAAGGTCAAACGCATCGCCATTAATGGACAGGGTCCGGTGCACTAACGATCGCACCGGCCCGCCGGATATCTGCGGCCCTGCCCGAGAGCGTCACCCGCTCCCCGGAGCAGGGCCATTCAATGAACCGTAATGATGCCATTGACGGCCCGAAATTCGCTGGGCTGGATCAGCCGCTGATGCGCAATGCAGACTGAGTGCAATGCGCCCTCAATCTCGCGCCGCCAGAAATTCAGAAACTCCTGAAGGGTAGGAAACTCGGGGGCGAGATCGTATTCCTGCCATATGTAGAGTTGCAGCAGCGAAGGCTGGTCCGGCAGGCGATAATGGATCTGGGCAGTGGTCAAGCCGTAGCCATCGAGCTGTTTGATGAAGCTGGTATCGGTCATGGATCCGCTCTCCTTTCACGCAAGATGCTTCTATAATTAAAGTAACGCTGCCAGCGGGTTGGGTGCAAATCAGCACTCTGCGTAGGCGAGTGCTAAAATTTTTCTTGCCCCCTCTTGAAGCCCATCGTGCCGCTCCTAATTCATTTTCTGCTTCCTCTCGGGATGCCGGAGGACGCGCTCTGACATCAATGTTGATAATGGAGGAATGGATGGCCTTCCGTCCCCTGCACGACCGTGTGCTCGTTCGCCGCATCGAAGCCGATGAAAAGACTTCTGGCGGCATTATCATCCCCGATACAGCCAAGGAAAAACCCTCCGAGGGCGAAGTGATCGCCGTGGGGCCGGGCGCGCAATGAGCGCGAACTGGTTGTGCCCGACCTCAAGAGCGGCGATCGCGTGCTGTTCGGCAAATGGAGCGGCACCGAAGTGCGCATCGATGGTGAAGACCTCATCATCATGAAGGAATCCGACATTCTGGGTGTAATCGAAAGCACCGAGCCGGCCCGCAAAGCCGCTTAACGCGCTTATCATCTGAAGGAGCAGAAACGAAAATGGCTGCAAAGGAAGTCAAGTTCTCAGCCGACGCCCGCGAAAAGATGCTGCGCGGCGTCGACATCTCGGCCAACGCCGTCAAGGTCACCCCGGGCCCGAAGGGCCGCAATGTGGTGATCGAAAAATCGTTAGGCGCGCCGCGTATTACCAAGGACGGCGTAACGGTCGCCAAAGAAATCGAGCTTGAAGACAAGTTTGAGAATATGGGCGCGCAGATGGTGCGCGAAGTCGCCTCCAAGACCAACGACCTCGCCGGCGACGGGACCACAACGGCAACCGTCTCGGCGCAGGCCATCGTCAAGGAAGGCGCCAAGGCCGTGGCCGCCGGTATGAACCCGATGGATCTTAAGCGCGGCATAGACCTAGCCGTCGATGCCGTGGTGGCTGACCTCAAGAGCCATGCCCGCAAAGTCACCTCCAATGGGGAGATTGCCCGAGTGGGCACCATTTCGGCCAATGGCGATGCTGAGATCGGCAAGTTCCTAGCCGAAGCCATGGAAAAAGTCGGTAATGAGGGTGTGATCACGGTCGAAGAGGCCAAGACCGCCGAGACCGAGCTGGAAGTGGTCGAAGGCATGCAGTTCGACCGCGGCTATGTCTCGCCCTATTTCGTGACCAACCAAGACAAGATGCGGGTGGAACTGGAGGACCCCTATATTCTGATCCACGAGAAGAAACTGTCCGGGCTGCAACCCATGCTGCCGCTGCTGGAAAGCGTCGTGCAATCGGGCAAGCCGCTGCTGATCATTGCCGAGGATGTTGAGGGCGAGGCACTGGCGACGCTCGTGGTCAACAAGCTGCGTGGCGGACTCAAGATCGCGGCTGTCAAGGCGCCGGGCTTCGGCGATCGTCGCAAGGCCATGCTCGAAGACATCGCCATTCTGACTGGCGGCAATGTCGTGTCCGAAGATATCGGCATCAAGCTCGAGAACGTCACCTTCAATATGCTTGGCACAGCCAAGAAGGTGGTAATCGAAAAGGAAAACACCACCATCGTGGATGGCGCCGGCGCGCGGTCCGATATTGACGGCCGCGTCGCCCAGATCCGCCAGCAGATCGAGGAAACCACGTCCGACTATGACCGCGAAAAACTGCAGGAGCGCTCGGCCAAGCTGGCCGGCGGGGTTGCGGTTATTCGCGTCGGCGGGGCGACCGAGGTCGAAGTCAAAGAAAAGAAGGATCGGGTCGACGACGCCTTGCACGCCACCCGCGCCGCGGTAGAGGAAGGCATTCTGCCCGGCGGCGGCATTGCACTACTGCGTGCCCTCAAGGCGCTGGAGCAGGTGTCCCCCGACAATGCCGACCAGAAGGCCGGCGTCGACATCGTCCGCCGCGCCATCCAGGTGCCGGCCAAGCAGATCGCGCTCAACGCGGGCGAAGACGGCTCGGTGATCGTGGGCAAGCTGCTGGAAAAGGACGACTATGCTTGGGGCTATAATGCGGCCACCGGCATCTACCGGGACATGGTGGGTAATGGCGTGATCGATCCCGCCAAGGTGGTACGCACCGCGCTGCAGGATGCCGCTTCGGTCGCGGCCCTGCTGATTACCACCGAGGCGCTGGTCGCCGAAAAACCCAAGAAGGAAGCGCCTGCCGCCCTGCCCGCCGGCGCCGGCATGGACTTCTAAGGTCAGTGGCGCCCGGGAAAACCCGGGCGCCGCCATCTAACTGCGAGAGAGGAGAAATGCACGCATTCATCAACGAGAGACCGGCCTCGACAAGCCCGGAGCCAGACCTGCTCTCGGAGTGGACCGTTGATATAGACAGAATCTCGCGGCTTGCGCGGGAAGCCTTCCGGACCGACATACCGGACCCCTGGACACGTATCGAAGCGGAATGCGTCATCCAGTTGGTCGATGCCGAACTCCTCGCCATGGCAAGTCGGCAAGGCCGAGGCGAGCCAGTGGAGGCAACGATCCGCCATCTCAAGCGGCTTCGCACCGAGACCGTGCTGGCTCTCAAAACCCTCGAGGTTGTCAGAGCGGCACAAGGAACCCAAATCCACGCTGGAACAAACTGCCTTCCCAGTCGAGGAGATATTTGCCGAGGCGCCGCGACCACCCGCTGCGTCGACCGCCGGATCACAGTTTTCCAATCCGAACATATGAAAGGAGTATCAAAATGCGAACGATTTCACTGTCTGCTGCCGCGATTGCTTGCGCTTTGGCCCTTTCACCAAGCCTAGCAACTCCGGTCCTCCCCAACGTGGGTAAACAGGCCAGCAGCTCTTGGCTTGAGTTGCGCACAGCCCTCGCAGGCGAGAACCTATGGCCGTGTAATGCGGTGGCGCAAGCCGCCCGACCTGAAGCCGAAACGGTCCTCGGCGCAGGGCCCATCGGACTATTCGTTGAAACCCAAAGCCAAGGGCCTCAGCCGCTGGACGAGCGATAATGAGCTGTCTCTCCTCGGTAAGACGAAAGCGCCTGCTGTCGCGGAGGATTGAGATGTGGAACGATTTCTATCCATCCGATGAATATGAAACGGACAATTGGGCCACCGCTAAAGGGCGTTCCGACCCACATGAGGTGGTTTTCGACCCATCCCTCACAATTGAGCAAAAGCGGGCTATCCCGGCATCTCGGGCGTCCGATGCCCGGGCGGTGCGCGACAGGCCAGCTCTTCGGCAGTTAGAGGATGGCACCGTGCTCCATATCGACCAGATTCTTGCGCGCTAAAACAGCTCGGTGGTGGGACCGCCGCCTCCCCACGAGCCCAAGCTAGCGGCCGACGAGAACGGCTTCGACACCGAAGGACATTCGCCCGCACTTTGCGCAGCTTAGTCACACGGCGGCGTGGCCACGACGATGATGATGACCCGCCACCATGCCCGTCGGCCGCCAAAGCACCTCGCCCAACGCCAGTCCTGTCGGGAGAAGCAGCGCTCTCAGCGGCTTAGGGACAGGTCCCGGCTCGGTTACGGTCCGAGCCGGGACCTCGCCCTTGAGCGTATAGCCGGCGCTTTCCATGAAGGCCTTTAATGCGAGATAGAGGTCGATCTCGGCCATCACATTCGTCTAGGTTTAACTGCGACCAACTTGCTTTAGCTGAGTCGGGTAACGCCGCATCGAACGTCGGGGGACTACGCTTTAAGGAGTGAGAGCGGTACCAAGCTCGATATGTCCGGCTTGTCGACGATTAAAGTGCTTTGGGACTAGATCATCAATCCCTGCCGCTAGCGGATGAGTCCCAATCCGCGAATCCGGCATCTTTACTCTCGGAGAATTCGCATGGGCATCGTGGACGCGATTGGCCACACGTTGATGGACAATGACGCCCTTCATTTCGACCACGCCGCATCGCTATCACGAGAAGAACAAAAGCTGGTCACCCTGAGCGCGCCACTGTCGGCATTCAATGGCGACTTCGTCAACAGCCCGGCCACCGGCAAAGGTGACGACACGTTGCGCGAGGGCGTGGCACAAGTCTGGAATGTGCATGATCGGGCCAGTTTCGAAGAGGTCGCCCATTGGCTAGCCGACGAAGGGCAACGATCTGCCTATCAGCCCGTGTGGGTAGCCATTACCGCGACAGACGAAGCGGTTCATTCGACGCACCCGCTGCTTAAGGCGGCCATGGAAGCTTGGTTTCCGGCCTTTTTCAGATCAAGGCTCGCAACAATTTCGACTATCGCAACCTTGGCATCGCAGGCTCGTACGCTGGGGATAAACCTGCCGCAATTGCTGATTGGTAGCCGGGGATGGCTCTGAGGGCATCCGTCGGCGGCTTCATGTTCAGCCGGCGCAGATCCCGAATCTGGTGGCGTGGGATGCCGTGCGCCTAGCCAGCCTGTCGCGCTGGGCGGTGCAGTTGGGTTTCATCGACCGCACGGAATTCGCAAACTTTGCCGGGGCCTTGATGCCACAGGTTCGCAAGGCCTACACTACGTGGACTCAGGTAAGCGCGGCTTATATCGCCGGAGGTCTGATCTGGAATGCCTCGGAGGCGCGCGAAGAAAATCTGCTGCGCACCAACGCATTGTTGGTGGACGATGTGAACAGTCCGTACCGTTCGGTGCCTTTCGGCTGAAGGAGCCACCGATAACAACTGCAATGATGGCTGTGCCCATCGAGCGATACTTAAATATCTGACCTTTCGACGTCGCAATCGGGCTCGGCTTGGACCGTTGTCGCAACATCGAAGAACCTAGTCGTTGTCCTGCCCAGCGTCATTGATA
This sequence comes from Devosia sp. A8/3-2, assembly GCA_025452255.1. Lineage (GTDB taxonomy): Bacteria > Pseudomonadota > Alphaproteobacteria > Rhizobiales > Devosiaceae > Devosia. The sequence continues at coordinate 188,839 of CP104975.1, read as the reverse complement.
GCACCGTCTCTAACCACGTGTTTGCCACCTATGATCACATGACGCACCCGGCTTAGATTAAGACTATCGGCGATCGTGATGTCGGCTCGCTTTCCCACTTCTAGGCGTCCCGCATCATGGAACGCCCCGAACGCGGAAGCCACATTGCCCGTCGCCAATGCGATGGCCCTTGGTGCCGACAATTGCCGCGAAACGATCATACGGTGCACCGCCTCCAAAATTCCATCCCAGTGGCCGCCGGCAAAATCGGTTGAAAGCGTATCGACCAGACCTTCGCCGATCAATGCGTCCAAGTTTTCAGCGGTATTGCGCCAATGAGTGGAAATGCAATCGAGGGTGCTGACATCGATCAAAACCCCGGTGTCGTGCAACAACCTTGCCGTCGCAACTGCCTCCTCCGGCGTAAACGAGGGGTGATTGCAATGTGCAGCGATCAGACGTGCAGATGGCATAGCTCGCGCCAAATCCAGGATGTGCTCTGCGGAGGGCGCGGCGCTGTGAAGGATTGCCGGCAGGCCAGTCCTCGCGGACGTCTCTGCCAATTCTGCAAGACCAAGGAGCGCGTTTTTTACGGGTTTCATGACCGACCCAGCAATAGCCTTTGCCACGGTTTCGGACGTCGACCGGCTGAGAAGATCCAACTCATCACACAACGCAATGAACTGCGCATTTAGCGGGAAGGCCGGGTCTTTAAGGGTGCGACCAAGCAGAAGCTCCTTGAGGCGTCTTGCATCGCGGGCTTCGACCAAAATGCCGGTTGTCTCTAGAATGACTTGTGGCAAGAACCCATAGTCCTGTGCGCCTCCTCCCGGGGTCTGGCCCCCTCCGCCTTCCCCAAGCGCGACAGCACCGCTCGCAACGGCCTCCTCTACAGTTGCCCTTAGGTGGCGGCTTCGCAGTCCGCTGCCATCCACCTCGAGAGCCGCACTGACGGAGCTAGCTGTATGTGCAGTTGTGACGAATGTTCGAAGAGGATGCGGCCCATGAAGGCTGCTATCGACCTCATGCGGCAACGATAGACCGCAAACGTTCAAAAGGGTCGTGGTTCCACCAAGCAGATGTCGATTGCGAAAGTATTTGACGTCGGAAGGATTCAGCGGCTTGGAGCCACTGGGCATCGCCGGTCCGTGTACACACCCGTGAGCGTGGCCGTTGATGATACCTGAAAGCTGGTCGCGCCTCTTGCATCAAGCCGGGGTATGCCGGACATCGACAACTGCTCTTGCCCGACAGATATCGCTGCGATTTTGCCGTCGGCAATACCGATGTGGCCGTTCGGATGGATTGTGGTTCCGTCGCCTGTGATGATCGCGGTGTTAGTGACAATCAAATCCAATTCGATGCCTTTCCAGCTGGTGCTAGTCGCGCGATGGCTGGGCAGGCGCATCGAGAATGTAGCCGGCGGAGCGCACCGTGCGAATGATGTTACCGCCGCTCTCGCCCAGCGCCTGTCGAAGCCGGCCGACATGCACATTGACCGTCCTTCGATCGACATATTGCCCCTGTCGCCGAGCCGCCTCTACCAGCGCATCACGTGAGCAAACTTGTCCCGTGTGCTCGATCAGGTGTCGAAGCATCCGAAATTCGATTGGGCCAAGATGAATTGGCCGACCGTTACGTGAGACACGATGTGCATCGAGATCGATATCAATGTCCGCGTAGATGAGCCTCGCCCTGCCGTCCGGATATGTGCGACCGGTGATCGGCAGTCCAGCGAGCCTCTCGAGAAAGCCTATGAGCTTGCTTGGAGTAATTGGACGCACAAAGCTCTCATCCACCCCCGCATTCATCAAGCTTAGATATTGCTGCTCGGCCCCGGGGCCGATCAACGCAACCGTCGGAATTCCGAAAGTCGTGGCATCACGCTTGAGATCAAGACAAGCTTCGATAGCCAGACGGTCGCCCGAACGACAGTCGAGAAGAATTGCGAAGGGGTTCGCCTCATTGCTGAGATGGATAGTCTCCTCCACGCTTGACGCCAGCCGCACCGCAAACCCCGCCTCCGATAGGATGTGCGAGAGCAGCAGGTAGTAATCTACGTCGGTGGAAGCGATGACGATCGATGTCATATCCCCAGCACCAAGCCCGCTTAAGCGGCGCAGAACGTCGACACAGCGGCGGAAGCTTTTCTTGGCCTTCGATAGATTGCTTCCGAAAGACCCAGTTTGGTGCGCATTGTCCTCAGCACATCCAGTGAAACTTCAAAGGCGCCGCAACACACCGGAGATCGCCCAAAGCCCTCTGCGCGCCCCAGCTCATGAACACGGGCGCCCGCTCTGTGATAGAGGCGTTTGACGTGTGGTTCGTAGTTTGAAACCAGCGTATGAACACCGTGATCCAGTGCAAACTCGCATAGTGCCACCGAGAGAAGACTGAACGCCCGACCCGGAGGGACTTGGGGGTAGTCCGCCGCCAGTGCTTGCTCATCGAGGCACATGCGTGTGCCTTCCCAGATGCCGGGGGCGACCAGATTCGCGGTGTCAGGGAAGGTACATCTGAAGACATCGTAAAGAAGTGTCGGCCCTGTCGTCGGCATCAGTCTCATGCTGCCGTAGTGACGGGAGCGGCGTTGATCGCACCAAACGAGGTACACCGGATCCATGTCGTCATAATGGTCCCGTTCACATTCCCCACGGACAGAGACGTCCCAATGCAGCGCGTCAAAAAACACCCTCTTTCGTGCTTGGAACATTTGCAACATCACATCTGAGTACTTCCGATGCTCGAATGTTTGTATCGAAACAATCAACGTTGTTCTCTCCGCTTAAAACTATTGCGGAAAAGATGCGCGCTACGGATTTAATCAGAAATCCCCGCAAATCGACCCCTCGATTCATGGGGGTCCGGAAGGCCATGGGCTTATGATGCGCAAGTGGTTTGCTCGTGTAACTGCCGCAGATAGTGTGGCGCATCCCAGTTTTAATCGAGCCGACTTCGTATAATCCCGCGCTGTGTGCTCTGATATGCTCAAAATGACCGCAATATCCCTGTGGTCCTTTCCAAGCGCAGTCCAATGCAAGCATTCGATCTCTCGGCGCGTGAGTGCTGGCACAGGATCACGCGCCCCGTAGAGCTCGGCGATCGCAATTCGATGGATGAGTAGGCCCAGCTCGACCCACTCATTGAGAAAGCGCGCCGTGAGGTTCCGCCAACCGACTTCTGGAAGTATCGAATTCACCGAAACAAGCGCCCTCCGCCCGGCCTTGTCAGTGATTGGAATAGAGTAGCCCCGGCTGCCAACACCATGTTTGGCAGCATCTATCAAAAAGGGTTCCTCCGAAGAGGTGGTCTCAACCTCATCCCAGTCGAAAGGCAACGACCGAGCAGAAACCTTCCCGAGTGATCGGATCGATGTGAATATAGCCTTTTAGTAGATATCGCGCCACCCGAGAGTCGGGGTAGGTCGTTCGTACGAAAGGTGAATCTACCTTTCCAACGACTGTTTGCGCCAGATGGTAAGTGACGTGCGACAGGCCATAATGATCGCGCATCGTCCGCAGAGCCTCTGCGACCGTACTAGACCGCGCTATGCGTTCTGAGCACGACATCAGATTGCTGCCGCTTTTGCAGTTCCGACCAGTTCACGATGCTTTAGGGAAACGAAGGTGGACAGATGTGATTCTGATGATGTGCTCCAACATATCCGGGTTACCTCCGAGGCATCTGCGGCTTCCCGCCCTCGACAGCCCCTCTGCGAATGGGCCTATGCAAGAGGACAAATGTATGTTGTTGCCCTCGTAACTCAGCAGCTTGAAACTGCTATATGAGCCCATGTGAGGTCGCGATACCAACTGCGTGCTGGATGTTCATGGCTCCCAATTTGCGGCGAATACTGCGCAGGTGGAATTGAACAGAGTCGTATTTGACGTCCAAAATCGATGCTATCTCATTAGCCGGAAAGCCGTGGCGCACCCAGATCAGGACCCGACACTCGCCGGGGGTGAGACGATAGTCTGGGCCATCAAGCAGATGCCGTAGTCGCCCCCGGATGTGACCATGCAGAGAATTCGCGGCGTCGCGCAAGAAGGAGAGCTCAGGATCACTGAGCTTATCCGCCGCGCCAAACGGCGACGCCGTGGTTAGCATGACATTATGCCGATAACCGGCTGGAATGGGTATGGTCACGCCGGCAGCGATACCGTTTTCGGCCGCTTCTTCCATGAATGCCACCTGTCTTTGGGACATAGGTAGCGGCACAGTGTTTTGGTCCCAGTTGAACGGCCTGCGAATAGCCTGAGCTGATTTGGCCACTGGGTCCAGCACCACGAGCTCGTGGGCTAGATAGATGTTCTGCCAGTCTTTGGGATAATTCGACAGACCGCGAATGTCACTGCCGTAGGAGTCGATGTAACTAAAATGGTCGAACCCGAGATTACCGGCTAGCGCCTTAAGTGAAGCAGATAGATCGGCCTGCTTCTGCACGATTTCTAAACGCTCAAGGAACTCAATCAACCAGTCAGGTTCCATTCTCATTGTCGGGACCCCCTCCCCTAAGTCATTGTCAGTAATAAAAAATGTCCTTTGAATTTTTTGGCGATCAAGACGGGCTTGTAAAGAAACACCCTCCTAAAAACTCTACGCCGCCGGTCAAAACTTGGTTATTGGGCGACGGATAAGTAGTCAGCTGTCCGCGTGCGCTAGAATGCGTTGGGGAACACCATGTCTCGGTCGACGAGAATATTGAAAATGTACCACGGCCGGATCTCGATCGTGGGCTGAACGTCCATGTTCTTGTCGATCGTGCGGTCCGCAACACGGCCGAATGTTTCAGCGAAGGAGCGCCGCGCCGCATCGGTTCCGTCAATGTGGGACAAGTTGCGATCCTGAGGCAGTGCCATATCGATTCCGGCACCAATCGCGGCGATGAGGATGGCCGAGCCGAACACCTCGAAATAGTGGTTATCTACCTGATCCGCGAAACCGCCATAACCACAGGCGTCCGTGCCCGCCATCCCGGCAACTTGCAGGGTAGCGCCATTGGGAAAGACGATATCGGTCCAGATGACAAGGGCACGTCGTTGGCCAAACGTGACCTTGGAGTCATAACGCCCGAACAGGCGTGAACCCTGCGGTATCAACAAGTAATGTCCGCTCACACTGTCAAAGACATTCTGGCTGACACGGGCGATGATGCGGCCCGGCAAATCGGAGTTGATCCCCGTGATCAACGTCGTGGGAATGACGGAGCCACGCTTCAGCTCATAGGGCGACGTCGCTGGAACTACCCCGTTGGCTAGGTAGCCCAAGTCCTGCAGGTTCTGTTTGAAGAAATTCTCCTTAGCTTCTTGGTTGTTGGGGTCAGTGGTTTGTCCGCCGCCTCCCAAAGCGGCATAGAGATTTGAGAGATCCGGTCGCATGCTACCCGCAGATGCTTGGGTGGGGCCCTGAGCGGCCTGTTGGGGGCTCAGCCGATGGACCTCCACCGCGATCGGTGAATCGAGCGCTGCCTGATCGGCCTGCAGGCTCAACATTCGCTGACGATGCAATTCGCGCAGATACTGTTCTTCTTGCTCGCGCTGCAGCCCGACCCGCCAGTCCTCCAACGTGCTGGCGATTGTCGTTTCGGTTGGTGGGGTTGTCGGCGCCGGCTGGAACGGATTCACAGCAGGCGAAGGCGGAAGTGGCTGTGGCTGTATGATCGCCGGGACAATGGGCGGCTCGATTATCCCATCGGGAACTCCATCTTTAAGCCGATCCCCGAAGCTGCGTGCCGGCGCTCCTGTAGATCGGTCTGGTCCCCGCTCCTCCGGTCCAAGGTACCCGCGTGTCGACAGTCCAAAGACAACTACCACCACAACGACGACCACCAAGGTTATCGCAAAGATGACCGGCAGGCGATTGAGCCGTCGGACCTTGGGTGTATCGCTCTTGGGTAGCTCTGGCGTGATATCGACTGTAGCCATTGTTCCCGTGCCCCCTATGAGCGCAACATGACCGACAGGGGGCTTAATGGCTCCGCTCCGGCTGCGGTCAGCGCATAGGCACGTCCTAGATCGACCGCGGGCGTGGACAGCCGCGCCAATACCGAGTCATCAAGGGTATCAAGAATGTAGGTAAGCGGGATTGGGTTCGCGATCTCTGCCTTGTCACCGGCGGCGACAGCATAGCCCCATTTTCGGAGCGAGTTCTCTAGTGCGATGGCGAATGCGGAAGTGTCCGGCAGCAACGTGATGGTGCCAGTGCCCGGGCCCACTGCCTCGGCCAAACGGCCAACAAGATCTTCAGCAATGATCTGGGCCGTCGGGGCTGAAACCTGTGCCGCATCAGTACTCACCAATGCCGCTGTGCGAGCCGCGCTGAATGTAGCACATCCTGCCAGCATAGTGGCTAGAAAGAGCGCGCTACTGGCGCGCAGCGGGATAAACCGGTCGAGCATGGTCAGCCCCGTCGCCTGATGGTGATTTTTTGCTGCTGCCCACCGACGCCAGACACGAGCACCGCATGGTCAATGAGGTAGTCGACCACCATCATGGTGTCGTTCAGTCGATAATTGACGATACGGTTCCGTCCGCCCGAAATGACGAACAATACAGGTGCGTCGCCGCCAGAAAGGGCATTCGGAAACTGAATGTAGGTCTTGACGCCATCGGTATAGATCCGGGTCGGTTTCCAACGCGCTGAACCCTCCAGATGAAAGTCAAAATCCGGGTTCTCCGCCGGCACCCCGGCCCCGGCAATGGTGTTGGCCTGCACGCGCGTTGATTTCATCCAGCCGCATTGCCACGTCTTCCTGATACTCAAATCCAACCCCGGCCATGTAGCTGGAGGCATGGGATCTGAGCTTGATGTGGTACGTGCGCCGAGACGTGGTCACCACCATGGAGGTTTCTGAGTCCGCTTTCGGACGGCTTGACGATGAGGTGGATGGACTGGCCCCCTGCTGGGCCTGACGTGGCCGGTTCTACCTTCCAACGCACAGTATCGCCGACCAGCACGTCACGCAGCACTTCGCCAGCCTGCAACTCTATGTCGCAAACCTGCAATGGCGAACAGATCACCGCGGGCTGCACTTCGCCATAGAGGAATATGACTTTGCCATCGGGTCCTCGGGAAACCACGCCCTGTCCCTGTTGCCATTGGTCGGAGAGGTGGGTCGCCCGGTTCTCCTTCCCGGACAGATCCTGGGCCATGGCCCAGCCCGTCGAGAAGATCGACAGGCCAATGGCGGCTAACCAAACAAAGGCGCTCGTGTGAGCGGATTGTTTCTGCATGGGAATTGTTAACCTCACAACTGGGCCGTCCAATCGAAGTCGCGGATATAGAGGCCGATGGGATTGAGACGGATGATGGCTTCATCTTGCGGTGGGGTCAGTGTGACGGTGGCGATACCGCGGAACCTGCGTGTGGCGAGCTGCTTGCCTTGGCGGTCGCGTTCATACTCGGTCCAGTCGATCTGATAGGACTGGCCGGACAGGGCAACCACATTGTTGACCTCGATCGACACGGTGGCCGTGCGGGCGCGTTCAAATGGGTTAGCACCGCGAAACCAGAGCGTTGATCTTCTCAGTTGCTGGGTCGGTGGTGCGCAGCATCGCATAAGTGCGATCGATGTATCGTTTCTGCACGACAGCGTCGGGCGTGATGGACTTGAGATCGGCGACAAAGCCACCCAGCAAAGCCCGTACCACGCGCGGATCGGCGTATTCGATTTGCTCGGGAAAGCCGACCAGCGCAGGCGCGCCAAGTTTATCGACCTCAACGATATAAGGAACCAGCTTGACCTGTGTACTTTGGTAAAGCGCATAACTGACGCCGATCACCGCAAGCGTCAGCGAAATTACAGCGACCGCTCGCCGGGCGTTGGCGGCGCGGATGTACCCCCATAGCGTTCGTTCCATTCGAAGCGCGGCGAGATAGGGATTGTCGGGGGAGGCGAAGTGGACATAGACTATGCTCCTTACGGCTTGTCGATCTTGCCGGAAGGGACAGAAGGTTTGGTGGAGCTAGCCGGGCGACCGCCCTGCCCCCGTGCTGGCGGCCAGTTTAGAGTTGGCCGGGCCCATAGTGCTCGTTCCGAAACTGCCGGGAGCGCCGATAGCTCGGTCCTTGACCGCTGATCCCGTCGCTGCAAGGCCGCGTATGGCTGTTGATGCCATTGCAGCCGAACCCGCTGCTGTTGCACCCGTGAAGCCGCCTCGTTCAAAAGCGCCGGCGGCAGCCTGCCCCCTGCCCCGGCGGTGGTCGCGGCCATAGCAGCAACGCCGGCGCCGAATTGTGCGTTAGCAAATGTTGGCCGTAGGGTCTCACCACCATTGGTCACCGAAACGCCTTGGATCACGCCCCGGATAATAGCGGGCACATAGATCGCGATCATGAAGACGACGACGGCAATGCCGGCAATGGCGAGCGAAGTCAGAAACTTGTCGCCGCTCGCGCTGGCATCGGCCATATCAATGAGGACTTCCGAGCCTATGCGCCGATCATGACAAGGGCCATGAGCTTCATACCGACACTAAACGCGTAGATCAGATAGCGGACGGCGAAATCCTTAGTGAAGCTGGAGCCACCTAGACCGAGCATGATCATGCCGGCAAGAAGGCCGACATACATTTCGACCATCACCGCAACGAAGATCGCTGCGACCGGGGCGAAACAGATCACGACGACGATCATGGCGAAGACCGCCGCTATGGCGAGAGCATTGTCCTCAAAGAGACCAAATCGGACGTCCTGTGACATGTCTGACGCCACGGCTATGCCGGCGTTGAAGACATCGATGGGCGATGCCGAGCCACCGCTGGATCCGATTTGGAACAGGCTATCTACAACGGCGCGACCAAACCCCGGTCCCTGCTCCAGCACGAAAACAAAAAAGCCGATAAAGAGGATTCTGACGAACCAACTCGCCAAACCAATTGTCGAGCGAGGCCCCTTGAATGGCCAACCATACGGCAGCAATCCCTACTTCGATGCCTGCGAGAATCCAGAACAGCGACCGCGCAGCTTGCATAATAGTGGCTTCCCATCCTGCTGCCGCATTGGCAATGCCGTTCTCCAAATTGGCGAGCACGCCACCGTCTTGGCCATGGGCGGTACCGATGCCAATAACCCAAATTGCGACGATGAGGACGTAGGCGGGATGCAATGGAGTGGAGCCCATCAATCGTTCCACCGAGGTCGCGTTTCTTGTCCTCCGCGAGCCGCTGGGCGCTTGGAATCAAAAAGCGTCCGTGCTCTGGCCGCCTCCGTGACGGAGTTGGCCCGGATGACGGAAAGCGCAGCGACGGCGCTGAGACCAAAAACAACAATTGCAGTCGGAAGGATCGATTTCACCAACGAGGTTCCATTTGTTGGCCGCCTGATGTTGGTGGGCGGGTGGCGTTGAAAAATTCTTCGCGACGCGACTGTGCCAGATCCTTCGCCGCCTGCTCGGATTGGTACCAAGTGCCCATCATAGTCATCTGTTGCGAGATAAGACCCCGAAGCTTTTGGGTCTGAGCCACCTGCTGGGTCGCAATTTGGTGGCCCACCTGCAGAGCCTGCATTTGGCCGACCGAGGTTTGTGACATGTTTCGCAACTGGGCCATGGTCGCCTCCTCCGAGCTGAATTGCTCGGCAGTCAGGTTTGCCGCCTTAAGCGTCCCGGCAATGGTGTCGCGGTTGGTATCGGACCAGCTCTGATACGCCGCCGAGAAGTCCTCGCCGCGTAGAGGATTGGCCAAGAACTCGGAATAGCTTTGGAACCGCTGCTTGAGCACGTCATCGATATTTCCCATAGAGAAGGCCATCCCTTGCCCCTCCCCAACAATGGTTCGTAGTCGGTCAAAATCGCTCTCGACTTGGCCCCACACCTGATCGGGTAATGTCAGGGTGTTCTGCATCATGTTTTCGTAGATTCTGAGTTGGTTTTGGATCTGCTCGAGTTGATGGCCGATCTGAGTGATCTGGTTGTCGATCTGCACCCCAGACTGCCCCACCGAGCCGACAAGCTCGGCATTGTTGAGTATCTGGGTGAACTCTGTCGCGCCAACCAGTTGCCCAGCCGCTGAAGCCGGAATGGGAGACGCCGCAATCAGAAGGGCCGCTGCGGCCTCAAACAGACGATGCTGACCCATGGAACACCCCTCTTTCGGCAAGCCAATGCGTTGGCCAGCCTGTCCCGAATTGCTGATAAAGCTCGGTGACGCGAGCAATATCCTCGCGACTACTGGCACCGACAAAGCTCAATGTCGCCGGGCCCAGCGCCATGTTGAAGAGCCGTCTGCCCTCGGGCGAAACGACGTAATATTCTCGCTTTGGCATGGCGGTGGCTATGATCTCAATTTGCCGGTCATTAAAACCGATCCGCTCGTAGAACTCGCGTGTTCCCGTCTCCCTTGCCGTCCCGTTTGGCAGACAGATTTTGGTCGGGCAGGATTCCTTGAGGACATCGATAATGCCGGAGTTCTCCGCGTCCGAAATCGATTGGGTTGCTAGAACGACAGCGCAATTGGCCTTGCGCAACACCTTGAGCCACTCGCGGATCTTGTCGCGAAAAGCCGGATGGCCAAGCATCAGCCACGCTTCATCCAAAATAATCAGGCTGGGCGCGCCAGTTAGTCGCTTCTCAATGCGCCGAAACAGATAGAGCAGCACCGGTACCAGATTGCGCTCACCCATATTCATCAGCTCTTCGATCTCGAAGGTCTGGAAGCTGGACAATGTCAGTTCATCACGTTCGGCATCGAGCAGATGACCCATCGGACCATCGACGCTGTAATGATGCAGCGCCTCCTTGATTTCGCGCAGTTGCACGCCCGAAATGAAGTCGGAGAGCGAGCGGCGCCCGAGGTAGTCATCAATCCCAATTGCCGGGAAATGGCATTGCGATGGTCAGGTGTTACCCGGACGCCCTGCAGGACGACCAGTGTCTCGAGCCATTGGGCCGCCCAAGCTCGATCGCTGTCAGATGTCAGCTCGCTTAATGGGCAAAACGCCGGGGCCTCGCCTGCCCCGACATCATAGTGATCGCCGCCAACGCCTAGCGCGAGCGGCAGCATCGACTTGCCCTTATCGAAGGCAAACAACTGAGCGTTTTCGTAGCGACGAAACTGTGCAGCGATCAACGCCAGCAATGTCGACTTACCTGAGCCGGTGGGGCCAAAGACCAACGTGTGCCCCACATCGCCAGAATGTAGGTTAAGCCGGAACGGGGTTGAACCACTGACCACCTGCATCAAGGGCGGGGAATTTTCTGGATAGAATGGGCAAGGACAGACGCGGCTTCCGGACCATACCGCGTTAAGCGGGATAAGATCAGCTAGGTTGCGGGTATTGAGCAGCGGCTCGTGGATGTTTGCGTACCAATTGCCCGGCAGGCTGCCCAGATAGGCCTCGGTCGCATTCAGCCCTTCAATGCGGGCACCAAAGCCTTCGGCTCGGACGATCCGGCGAACGCTCTCGGCCTGTTCGCGCAGCTTTTTGTCATTGTCTCCAAAGAGAACAATGACTGGGGTATAGTAGCCATAGGCCACCAGTTGCGAATTGGCCTCAGCAATGGCGTCTTCGGCCTCGCTCACCATCAGAGCGGCGTCCCGGTCGACGGCGCCCGACCCGGTCTGGAATAGCTGATCCATGAAAGGCCGGACTTTCTGCAGCCACTTTTTTCGTGTGCGCTCGAGCTTTTGCCGTGCCTCGATCGGATCGAGGAACATGAACCGGCTCGACCAGCGATAGCTTAGTGGCATCGAGTCCGTGGTGTTGAGGATCCCGGGCCAGCTTTCGCCCGGAAAACCGTCAATGGCGACCACAGACAAATACCGATTGTCGACCAACGGGGACAGGCCGTGATGAAACTCGGCCGTTACCAGAAATCTAAATACAGTGGAATATCGGGTAGGCGGACTGGGTGGTTCTCCCCAACAACGCAGAAGCGCACGAACTGCAGCAATTCGTCATAATGGGCGCTTCTGGCGCCACCACGATCGGGTGTTTCGTGGGTGACCATGCGCCGGATGGACACTACATTGGTCATATATTGTTCAAATTCACGGATCGCCGTTTTGAAGGCGGCAAGCGCGGTGTCACCAAACCGCTCCGCCCGCGAGGCCCTATCCGCATAGACATAGCGCGTAAGCCTCGTTCGCCCCGGCTGGGGTGGACGATAAGTGAGGATGATGGCGTGCTGGCTCTCGAAATGCCCATTTGCCGCCTCAAAATGCTGGCGTCGCTCGTCATCGATCAACACACTAACTCGGTCAGGGAAATAAGATTGCTCGCGGGTCGGGTAGCTGGTGGTGGGCAGCCGCAAGGCTTCGACTCGGATCATCCAGCCGCTCCCCAATCGGGCGAGGATGGCGTTGATCTGACGGGACACTTCATTGCGCTCGACATCGGTGGCGCTTTCGCTGTCAGGGCCCGCAAAGTACCAGCCGGCCATTAGTGAGCCGTCCTTGAGCAGGAGCACCCCGTTGTCCACAAGCCCGGCATAGGGCAGCAAGTCCGAAAAGCCCGGCCCGGTGCGGCGAAACTGCTTAAGCGCAACCATGCTCGATCCTTTAGTATTTGCGCCACGGCGAAGCGGTTGGCCGGTAGAACGGCCGGTAGCGGATGTGCCGTAGATAGACCCGGCGCATCAGGGGGTCGGCCTTGCCCATCATGCGCAGCAGACCCACGATTGCGATCCAGATGGTGATGCCCACCACAGCGGACGTTGGCGTGAGCACCACGAAGATCAAAATGATGGTAGCGAGGCCGGTGGCCAGAACCAGTTCGCGGTCGGCCCCCAACAATAGGTTAGGCCGCGAGAGCGCCCGATGGATCCTGACGCGCTGCAAGCGGCTGCCAATCTCAGTCATGGAGCGCTCCGATTGCTCCGACTGAAGTGAACTGTGCCGCCTCGCCAATGGAGGCCCCGGTCGAACCGAACAGCGCAACGATCTGCGTGGCGCCGAGCAGGACCCCAGCGACGAGCACGATGTACATCAGTCGCCGGGCGAAATCGTTGAGCTCACCACCGAAGATCAGCATGCCGCCGGCGACCGCGACGGCGGCCAAGGCAATCGCGCCGGCCACCGGCCCGGTAATGGATTGCTGAATTTGTTGGAGCGGACCCTCCCGTGGTAACCCCCTCCCCCGCTGGCCAAGGTCGGTCGAACCATCACGCCCGCATTCATCGCCACGCTGGCGCCCACGGCGAGGGCCCTACGCCACATTCGCATTCTCCTTGTCTGACGAACAAATCTCGAACTGGTAGCTGCCACAGCGATAGTTCTCGACATGCAGGATTTCTGTGACGCGGCGTCCTGTTGGTGTTCGGGCAATCGCCACGATGAGGTCGACAGCTTCCCCGATCACCTCGCGCATCGGCATGGCACTAACCTCCGCAGCGAGTTGCTCGAGACGCGTCAGGGCCGAAACCGCACTATTGGCATGAATGGTGGCGACACCACCCGGGTGCCCCGTGTTCCGGGCCTTGAGCAAAGTCAGCGCGGCGCCATCTCGTACTTCCCCCACGATGATGCGGTCGGGACGCAAGCGCATGGTTGATTTGAGCAGGCGCGCCATGTCGGCGGCATCTGAGGTATGAAGCGCGACCGCGTTCTGCGCCGCGCACTGGATCTCGGCCGTATCTTCAAGAATGACCAGGCGGTGATCCGGCGCAGTAGCGACTATCTCGGCAATGATGGCATTAACCAAAGTTGTCTTGCCGCTGCCGGTGCCACCTGCAATGACGATGTTAAGTCGCGACGCCACGGCAGTGCAGAATGACCTCGGCATCCTCGGCAGTCATAATTTTGTTGTCCACATACTCGGAGAGCGGCATGACCACTGAGGCGGGCTTGCGGATCGCAAAAGTCGGCGCGAGCACCAGCGGTGGCAACAATCCCTCGAAACGGCAGCCAGCAATTGGAAGCTCGCCTGATACGATGGGATGATCGTGATTGGCTTCGGAGTCGAGCATGTGCGCGACAATGCCGATTATGGTTTCGGCCGCTTCGGAAGTGAGCTCACCGCAGGAGGACACCCCCTGCCCTACCCGCTCGATGAAAATCCGACAATCCGGATTGAGCATGATCTCGATGACTGCCGGATCGTCGAGCGCGGACTGGATTTCCACGCCGAGCGCGTCGCCGAGCTTGCGTATTAGACGCTGCCGAGACTGAGAAACAGTGCTGGCCATGACGTTACACTGCTAACGCCGTGCCGCGCCGTGGCGTTTCTTGTTTGGGACAGCGCAGGCGTGTTGTTCCGAAGGCGGTCATGCTGTGGCTCGGGTAATCTGTTTGCGCAGTCAACAGAGCACAGGCGATTGTTCGAGTCAGACCACCAGATTTGGTAGGTTGAGTTGGGCGGATCGACACGAAACGGTTAAAGTTGGAGGGCCAGCTGCATGTCCGGGCCACTACCCTCAGGCAGTTCTTTGCGTTCCGTGGTCGACCGGTGAGCCTATGAGGACCATTAGAGCCAAATGGCGGACTCACTTGGCCTGAGTCGGCAGCCAACGCGGCTTCTGAGCGCAATTTGAGCTCCGTGCCATGGTCACGCACGCTAGTCCCCCGCTTTCTACCGAGGAGCAGAGTGCCTTCCCTACAATGCGATCTATTTAGCTAAGCTATTGAAGGGATGAACAAATTCCGGTTACAAGTCCACAATTTTTCAGCGGGGTGACCCTTGGTTTTACCCGCCCTTAACCTAAATTCCCTTGCGACTCCGGAGGAATCGAACATACTGGCGCTAAATCAAAACAATATCGCAAGTTAGCGCTATTTTCTCTTGAGACGGATACGAGATGATCTCGCTGGCACCCTTTGAGTTCGACGACAAGATTTTGGCTCAGGGTGCCGAAATCTCCTGCAAGCTTGACCAGCTTCGCATGGAGAAATTTCCGCCAAATGCGCAGAAGACCCTTCGGCTGTTCGGCATGGCCGAAGTTGCCCATTACCTCGGTGTTAGCCCCAATAATTTGAAACGGCTCCATCTCGAGGGTAAGGGACCAGTCCCACAAATTGCTAGTGGTGGCCGGCGCTTCTACACGGCCGAGCAGATGATCGAGCTCAGGCATTATCTCGACAAAAATGGACGATCTGACGCCAAGAACTATGTCCCGGGCCGCAAGCCCGGTGAAAAGCTTCAGGTCATCGCTGTAGTTAACTTTAAGGGTGGCTCGGGCAAAACGACGACTGCGACCCACCTCGCCCAGCACCTAGCACTGACTGGTCATCGAGTCCTTGCGGTTGATCTTGACCCGCAGGCCTCGTTGTCGGCGTTGCATGGTTTCCAACCCGAACTCGATAAGAACTCCTCGCTTTACGATTCCATCCGCTATGACAATCCACGTCCCCCGGCTGAGGTTATTCGACCAACCAATTTCCCCCTACTCGACATTATTCCTGCAAATCTTGAGCTGCAAGAATACGAGTACGAGACACCTCTGGCTATGCAGACTTCACAGGATGGGAAGCGCTTCTTCACTCGCTCTGGGAAGTCTCTTGAAACGGTAGACGACCGTTTTGACGTCGTTGTCATCGATTGCCCGCCGCAGCTCGGCTACCTGACTCTGACCGCACTTAGCGCAGCGACATCGGTTCTGATCACGGTCCATCCGCAAATGCTCGATCTTATGTCGATGAGTCAGTTTCTGCTAATGCTCGGGAACATTGCTAAGACGATTAAGAAGGCGGGTGCAGACTTTCACCTCGACTGGCTGCGCTACCTCATCACGCGCTACGAACCGATGGACGTTCCACAGGCCCAGATGCTTGGGTTCATGCAGTCCATGCTTGCCGAGGACATCTTACAACACCAGATGCTCAAGTCGACGGCTATCTCTGACGCGGGTCTCACCAAGCAGTCTCTTTACGAAGTTGAGCGTGCCAACTTCAATCGAGATACCTATGACCGCGCCATCGAGAGCCTCGATGCGGTGAATTTTGAGATTCAAGGACTTGTCCACCACGCTTGGGGAAGGTCATGAAGTTGACGGCCGTAAAAACCGGCAAAAAGAGACGTGAAATCAATCGTCTAACTAGCCGAGGCAGGTGTTAGATGGCGCGAAGAAACCCTTTTGCCAATTTGCTAAGCCATGAAGAGGTGGCGACGGATAACCGTGCGCTCGATTATGCTACGAAGGGCGCTACGCGTTCCCTGCTGAGCTCGATCGACGAAATGGCCTCGCAGGCAGACAAGCTGCTCGAAGGCGAGACGATCGTCGAGCTCGATCCTGCCACCATCGACGATTCTTTCTGCCAGAGATCGCTTCTGACCTCGATGACGATGACTATAGGGAAGAGTTCCAGCGGGTGTTGGAAGCGGTGCGCGAGCGAGGACAAGATTCCCCAGTGCTCGCTCGTCCGCATCCGAGCCAGACTGGCCGCTATATGCTCGTCTTTGGCCACCTGAGGCGGCGAGCTGCAGTTGAACTCGGCCGTAAGGTTCGCGCCGTGATCAAGCCGATGACTGATCGGGATCACGTCATAGCGCAGGGCCAAGAAAACAACGGTCGAGCCAATACGTCCTTTATTGAGAAAGCTGTCTTTGCCGCTGAGATCACCAACCGGAATTTTGACGACGACAACTCCACTGTGATGGCGGCCCTCGGCGCCGATAAGTCGACGCTGTCAAAAATGCTCGCTGTCGCTGGGCTTCCGACGCCGCTACTGAAGGCGATCGGTCGCGCTAAGCTGTATTGGTCGAGATCGCTGGTACGATCTTAAATTGCTCCTGGATAAGCCCAGCAATCTCGAGGAAGCGCTTAGCTTCATGGGGTCACCAGCAATCGCCAGCTTGCCAAGTGACGCTAGGTTCGATGCGCTGGTCTCGCATCTCAAAACCAAAAAGTGAATGCGCGTCCAAAAGCAAGCCCCGCCCGAGCAAGCTGGGCGCCGGCCGACGGTCGTCTGGCAGCGGAAGCGATCACTGATGGAAAGAAATTCACCCTTGCCCTCAAGGCGAGGGGACCGGATGCGCGAGCGTTCGGAGACTACCTGACGGAGCATCTCGACCGTTTTTACGAGGAATTCCGGCAGCAAACCGACCAACAAAACAACGGAGAGTAGTCCGCAAAAGAAAAAGGCCCCCGAAAACAACGTTCCGGAAGCCTCTCTCGTAGTGTGGTAACGCGAGAATCGCACTTCTCGGAATCGCAGTCAAGGCCCTCATCGGCCTACACCGCTTTGGCGGCCGTATTTCTTTTGCCTTACGCAAGGTGAAAGACAATGCAGACGTACACCTCAACGACGCCCTTTGGGCGGCGAGCGCTATCGCTTGGCATGATCTCAAGTCAGGTGGCCTCTAAGGCAATGCCAAAGGACGCGACCGTTCACAAATGGCACGTCTTTCAGAATATTAAGGAAGCCGGGATTCCCCAGGCGCGACGGACCGGGCTTTAGCAATTCTGGATGCCCTATTATCCTTTCATCCGGAAACCGCCCTCTATGGCAATAGCGAACTCATTGTCTGGCCGTCCAACGAGCAGTTGATCGGCCGGGCCAATGGCATGTCGCCGGCGACACTTCGGCGCCATCTGGCAAACTTGGTCGATTGCGGCCCGGTCATCCGCCGGGACAGCCCCAATGGCAAACGCTTCGCCCGTAAAGGCTATGATGGCGAGATCGAGCAGGCCTATGGCTTCGACATTTCTCCAATTGTTGCCCGCGCGGCCGAGTTCAAGGAGATGGCTGACGCAGTTCGCGCCGACAAGAAGGCGCACCGCCTTGTTAAGGAACGGCTAACCATATGCCGCCGTGACATCGTCAAGATGATCGAAGCTGGTATTGAAGAGGGCGTGCCAGCCAACTGGGGTAGGGTGCAGCAAGCCTATCAGGCCATCGTCAGCCAGATTCCTGCGGACGGCACCGCGGCAAGTCCTCGAGGCGATCGCTACGGACCTTGAGGACCTTTGGTCTGAAGTGCGTGACGTATTGGAATCCTTTGTGAAAACAAAGAATCTGAACGCCAATGAGTCTCAAATTGAGCGTCACATACAGAATTCAAAACCAGACTTTAAAAATGAATCTGAACATCGCTTAGGAAAAATGGAAGAAGCGAGCGGCAGCGCCGCGGACCCCGACAATGTTCGGAGCCTGCCGAAGCGCGAACTGCCATTGGGAATTGTTCTGGATGCCTGCCCGAACCTGCTTTGGTTGGTGAAGGGCGGCAGCGGCATTCGCAACTGGCGCGAGTTCCTTGCGGCCGCCGAGGTAGCCCGGCCGAGTTTGGGGATTAGCCCCAGCGCTCGGGAGGATGCACGCACCGCGATGGGCGAACAGCAGGCAGCGATCACCATTGCGGCGATCTACCAGCGGCAGGACCAGATTAAAAGTGCCGGCGGTTATCTGCGGAATCTGACCGACCGGGCGAAGGACGGCAAATTTTCCGTCTGGCCGATGGTCATGGCCCCGGTTCGTGCCAAGCTTGATGCGGCGAAGGTGGCCAATAGCGGGGTGGCAGAAGCCGCAAATGAGTTGGAGACCGCTGGCAGGGTCGTTCGAACGGAGAAGCGCCTCGAGATTAGCGATGCCTTGCGGCAAAACCTCGATAAGCGCGGGCCGAAATCGTGACTAATTTCCAATTCGGATGCCATATTCGGCGCGTTCGACGGGCATCTCTGATCATTTTGGTTGATGTGCACGGCAATGCCGCCATCGGGAGGCATGAGGACATCGCGATCGCCGCGACAGCCCATGTGCACGGTCTCGGTGTGCTGACCCGAAATCTCCGGCATTTCGGGCCGCTGGGCGTCAAGGTAGCTGATCCATTCAGCGCTGCCGGAACTGCAGTAGGGGAGGGGGCTCTACAATCCCGCGGCCTTGGTGAGATTGACCCGGAAACGGTCCCTTCGGCGTTGATAACGGCGGGTCATTTCGGCCGAGGCATGCCCGAGCTGCTTCTGCACATAGCGCTCATCGACCTCAGCCGAGGAGGCTAGGCCGGCGCGCAGCGAATGTCCGGCAAATTTTTGCTCTCGTTCATTCTCCGAAAGCTCCCCACGCACCCCTGCAGCAAGGGCGGTGCGTTTGACGAGGCGGGCAACCTCCTGATCAGCGCAGCCGCTCGGACCCAACGGTTTTGCCTTGCCCCGTGACCCGCCGAAACAGCGGTCCATGGGCGATGCGGCCCAGCTTGAGCCATGTTTCCAATGCGACCACGGGGCAGGTACCGTCGGAGGAGCCGCGGCCGATCTCTACCTCTCGCCAGCCGTTTTTGCCACGGAGGGTCAAAACCATGCCGCGTTCGAGGATCTCAACCCAGCCCGAGGAATCCTCAGTTTGCTTGGGGCCAACGTCGAGACCGACAATTTCCGAGCGCCGCAGGCCGCCAGCGAACCCCATTAGCAGCATGGCCCGATCGCGTAGGCCGCGTAGCGTGCCGCGGTCGAGGGTCCCGAGCATGGCGATTAGATCCTCGGGCAGCACGGCCTCCTTCTGTACGGGCGGCCGGCCGTGGGTGTGGCGGATGCCGTCAAGCACCGTGGCAATGTGGCGATCGCCGCGATCGAGCCGCTCACCAAGCTGGAGATAGTGCCAGGAGAGGGCAGAGAGCCGGCGCTCGATGCTGGAGACGGCGGCGGGCTGGCGATTGGCGGTCGCAGCGCCGGACGCGCAGGCCGTGATGTACAGCCCGACGATCTGCGGGTCGGGTGGGAGATGCTCGAGGGCCCTGCCGCCGGCACCGAGAACAGAAGTGTTTCCAGTCGCTATCATAGGCCCGGCGGGTATTGGGCGAGCTGGCTGCCGCGACATATTCGCGGGCGCGATCGGCGAGTTGTTCCAGATGCGCCGGCAGGGTGGCCGCCGGCGGGGCAGGGGAGGGTGCGTCGATCGCTGTCTCGGCCGACCAATGGCCAAAATCGTCGCTGGCGTGGGCCGCCGTTTCATCGTGCGAAAATCCAACAGGCGCCGGCGTGCTCTGTGGTCGAGTAGAGCCGTGCTGAGGCTGGTTTTCGGCGTTCTCGTCGAGTTTTCGGGCTATCGGTTTTCCTGGATGAGCGGACGGCATGTCATTGTCCTGTACAATATTTGCTCATCCTGCTGAGCAGAATTGGCGAGGTTCAGCGGAATACTAGCCCAATTTGGCGTTCAATGGCGTTCGTGCTGTTGCTGCACGAACGTTTGCCTAGGCAATTTCGACGTCGGTGTGCACAAAGTCATTGCCCTTGAACAGCAGCGGCACACGATATGCCTTGGCGCAGGCATAGGCAAAGCAATCTGCCATGTTCAGATCAGCTTTGTGCCGACCCTTGCCATATTGATTAAAGGCACCAATTGCTATTCGGCCGATGGCTGCGGTGATGGGAATGGTTTGAGCCTGTATCTCTTCGACAAACAGATCGACCAGTTGATCTGCATCCTCTATGGGGCAAGCGCTTCCGCGCCGGGCCGGCTACGGCCTCGTAGACAGCCATCGGCGATACATAGGTCTTGCTGGCTTGGCCGAGGCGAGCGGCCAAGGACAGGGCGTCATCTTCGTCTCCGATGATGGCAATAATGGCCGAAGCGTCGACAAACATCAGGCATCTCCAGAGAGTTCGTCAAAGAAGGCCTTGTCCGCTTGTAGTCGGCTTTGGGGAAAGGCGCGATAACGCTCCGCGAGCGGTTTGAGCCGTTCGACCAGCGGAACCGCAGCTCGGCTGCGCTGATACTCCTGTTCGACGGCCTCCCGGATCGTATCGGTGAGGGTCTTGTTCTTGAGCCCGGCCAACCGGCGTACGGCAGCATCAGTGGCTTCATCCTTTACCGAGAAGGACATGTCCATACATTCCTTTCTATACAAGAACAGAGAAAATTATAGATAGCGCGGGTTAGAGCAAATTTCTAGGGGCCGAAAAAATGTGATGGCGCTGATCAAACGAAGACCACAGGCGACCCAGACGCGATTAATCACGCCATTCGAGGCGCCGGGGGTGGTTTGGCTTCAAAAAAGCCAAAACGCTGCTAGGGCCAGTCAGAGCCTCGTAGGCGGCCGTTCCTTGTTTTCCGACCCGCTGCTCATCGATGGGTCGAAATCCGCCTCCACGGGCTCCTGAAGGGATCAAATTTTCCCGCATCCTCCCGTTCGGTTCTGATATCGCCCGCCAAAACATCTCACGGGGCGCGTGGCACAATGTGAAGCGGAAATTATGAGACTCCGCTCGTGCGGTCTGTCGCCCGACCCCCAGCACCGGGACCACGGCGGCCGAGTCTCACGAAAGCCGGTCTGCCGACACAGAAATCCGACACCTGCCGGCGGGCTCTAGGGGGAGCAGAGCCGTGCAGAGGGTGGTTTTCGGCAATTTCGTCGCGTTTTCGAGGCATTCTCTCTATAGTGACCAAAACGAATGATAATGCAAGATTATCAGTCATTATAATGTACCGACAGGTGGGGCGGATATTTGACAATATGGTGGTGTTAAGCGCCGTCAGGTGGTAGCCTGCTGGCATGAAGTCGCGCTGATTTGCCCCTTGTCCATCCTTCTTCGGTACCAAAAGTACCGGTGTGGGCGCGGCCCCGCGGGCTGGTGTTGCACGATGCGGATGCGGCTTATGCGGCCGGCGCAGCCTTGAATTCCTCGGATAATCTAGTGCGCCAAGACCTGCCTTGGGCGGGCGCATGGCGCCAGCGGCTGGCGCTGCGCAACGCGGCGGCGGCGGTGAATCTGACCGGCCGGCGGGAGGATGAATCCGCGTTGCGCGACACCCATTTCCTGCGCAGTGCCGGCGACGATCCTGGCCCCGCAGGGCACCTGCTGATGGCTCGGCGCCGCTTGGCCAGCCGGACCACCGGATGCGACGCGGAAACTGTGCGACCGGTCGCCGAACAGCATTTTGGCCTACACTGGGATGACGCGCTCACCGAGGTGGTGACCAATGCGGCGGACATGATGGTTTCGTCGCGACCGGCGCCAGTGCTGGCGGCCGAAATCGCTGCCGCTGTCTATCGGGCGCGGCCCGATGCCGAATTGTTGGGCTTTTGGCTCGCCGACATGCTGCTCGCCCAGAGGTTCAGATGGCCTGTTCCGGTGCCGCTGCTGATGGGGCAGGCGGCCTCATCGGCCTTCAAATCGGGCGAACACCGCAAGCGCGTCCGGCCGGGCGGCGAAGGCTGGGGCAGGGCGGTGTTTTTGGCTTATGCGACAGCGGCGGCAGACGCCTGCGATCTTGGGATAGAGCTGGCAGCGCGCGGCAACACTGACTGCGGTGGCGCCGAAGTTGCGCGCCAAGGGTTCTGGCGACGTGGTGAAACTGCTGCTCTCGGACGATGCGGTGCCGGGATCGTGGTCCAGTCCAAAGCTGTCGGCGCGGGGTGCTCGGCGGCTGTTTGATCGGCTGGGTGAGTTGGGCGCCGTGCGCGAGCTCAGTGGTCGGCCGACGTTCCGGCTCTACGGCTTGTGAGGGCGAGCATGGCCGGGAAAAAGCGTACAGCTGCCGAGCCGCCGATTTTTGATGCCGAGTTGGCTGACATGCCGGCTGACCTGCGCTGGCGCGAATGGATGAACCGGATCGAAGCCGTGCTGTTCGCGGCGCCAAAACCGGTGGAGCGCGAGGCCCCGGCGCGGGTGATCGGTCGCGACGCCAGCATTGACCTGTTAATCGACGACATTCGTGAAGGGCTGCGCGGCAAGCCCTATGACGTGGTCAGTATCGCCGGGGGCTGGGCGTTCCGCACCCGGACGGCCTATGCCGATGCGATTGCCACGTCTGCTGCGGTGCCGGACCGGGCGGTTGATCTGACCCAGAACGAGGCCATGGTGCTGGTGTCGATTGCCTATCATCAGCCGGTGACGCGGGCAGGGGTGTCGGAAATCTCGGGGCGCGAGGTGTCGCGCGACGTCATTGGGGCACTGCGGGACAAGAACATGATCACCGCGGGGCCGCGCAGCCCGACGGCGGGGGCGCCGTTCACCTATGTGACGACCAAGGGATTCTTGGAGCATTTCGGGCCTCGAGACTGTTCGTGACCTGCCAGATATTGAGGCATTAGAGGAATCCGGGCTGTTGTCCGCAGAGATCGCGGTGCGCGACCACTCCATTGACGGGGTCTAGGGCCCACCATTCGGTGGCATATTTGCGCGCTGCGCGTGGTGACGACGGTGATAGCTCCTTCCAAAAGCAAGCTCTTGCGCCTCCCGGTTCCGTCGGGTACCTCAGCACGACGCATCAGATGTGGCTTTCCGTAGCGTAGGTCGCGAGCGGACCGCGGCCCGGCCCATGCGGCGGCGCAAGCTAATTAGCCGCCTTTCTGCTGACTGACAGGATTTGCCAATTTCACTTCGAGGCGCGCCGCTTTTTTCGGGCGTGTCGATATACTGAGAGAGTGTCGGTCGGGGACCAAAGACGTGTCTCCACAGGATCTGAATTTCGTCGCTGCTACGTCGGACTTCAGTTGCTACGGTAGGAACCGATCCCGCGTGGGCGCACACAATATCGTCGCTGGACCGATCCTGACTCAAGGCCATTCGATAAGCAAACTGGGCAATCGTCCTATTAAAGCTGCGAACCGTACGCCTGTCGGTGACGTCTCGATGACGGGATACTGCGTTGAACGGACCGAGGCTAGTTGAGCCCCGAACGAGCATTCGTGCGGTCAAGGGAAAAATGAGTTCAATCTCCCCAGAGTGGTCGTGGGGTATACGCGTGTGGAGAGGATGCCGCGGGTCATAAGTGCAGACAGGATTGTCCGAAGTGAGGAATGGTGTGCCCGTCTTATTGTGCAGCACCTCAAAGCCGAGGCA
Organism: Devosia sp. A8/3-2; assembly: GCA_025452255.1. Classification (GTDB taxonomy): domain Bacteria; phylum Pseudomonadota; class Alphaproteobacteria; order Rhizobiales; family Devosiaceae; genus Devosia. Next base: position 165,210 of record CP104975.1, on the reverse strand, counting down.
AAAGCACAAATCACCAAACGCCTTAAAGTCATCCCCCATCGCTAATAGCGTCTCATGGGGATTGATCGCGATCGGTATGTTGTCAAGTTGACCGGCATATCGGTCAAGCTCGTCCGGCAGAGCGCCCAGCTCCTCAAGGACCCGGACTTGGCTCCTTAGCTTCACTTCGAGCATCAACGCATGACGATCGTGGGCCGCAGGCACGCGTGCGTACATAATTGTCTGCATGCCTAACACATTGAAAGAGATAGTCGGAGAAAGCCGCCTTGTTTCCAGTGCTCGGATCGTTTCAGGCCAGACACTCTCTATCGAATTCCATAAATCCTCGAAGCGATGGTTCTCCTGTCCGCCTCCGTGCAGCTTCTGAGAGTAATAATAATTCTCATAGCCGATCGCCGAGGGTTGCGTTGGGTGCGGATGCTCGGGATCCTCCGATCGATAGACGAGAACGCGTCCGTTGGCGTCAGTGAAGCCCTCCATGTAGACGACCGAGACGAAATGATGCTTGCGGTTTTTGCGGTCGGTATCCGCGTGGATTGGGTTGATCATGCTGAATGGACGGACGTCACCATCCACGGGCAGGTTGCCCCATTCTCCAAAATATAAAGCACTCTCGTTCATGCCTTAGTTCCTCTGACAGTCGTTCTGACCGCGGGCGCCGCAAATGGTGGGCATGTGTGGTGACCCGTCACCCTCCGGTTTTTCCAAGCCCTAGCGTCTTCTTCAATCTGCGTTCTCCTCTGCCAAGCAGAGGGCCGCAACAACGCTGCCAGCTCGGTTCTTCTTGCGGCACCATCTCGATCGCGCCCTTGACCGTCACCGCCGTAACTTGCCCAATCGAGCTCATTGCTGCCCCTGCATTTTTGGCAGCAACATCACCGACGCGTCTACGATCGTCCAGTCGATTGTTTCTGTCTAGCGGCCACGCGCGGCGTGCGCCCCACTGGATCTCACTGTTGGACGCCGGGACCGGATGGTGCGCCAGCTGACAGAACATGACTTCTACGGCAGCAATCCTCAACCAGTGGACCGTATTCGCCTGATCGCCACGATTATCGGTTTTGATGGCGACGATCCAGCTCAGCACATGGACTGGTTTCGGGACGATCGGGGGATCGTCAAATGGTGGAATCCGATCGATGGCACGGTGGCGCCGGCGCGCCGATCAATCCTGCAAGCTCGCGTGCCGAGTCGCTTTTGCCGCTCGATTTGACCGTCCGTCGCTCGAAGTGGAGACCCTCCGATATTTCCACGATGACGACGCGGTCGGCGATGTTTTTGCGGATGAGAGTGCAGTCACATTCTCCACTCGTCTAATCCACGACATTGGATTCTTTTCGTGCCGGCCGCGCACGTGGGACCGGACCGTGTCGTTCGGATCCGAGTTGTTTCGGAGGGTCATTGCAGCGGGCGGAGGCCAGCCCTCAGAGTCCGTCCTGAGCGAGCGTGACCGACTGCGCGAGCCGCATGCTCGCCTTGAGGAGGACACGAGCCCGGCCCCGATCGTCGACCGTCTGAATCAGGAACTGCGCGGCTTTTTCCGTACTGCCCCCACTCTCCATTTGCGGGTGACCGCTACCGACAGCAATGGCCTGCTAGAATCTGTCGTCTCGCACTATGCGCATGAGGGAGGCGGTCTTCCCTTGCCAGCGAGGCGACATGGGAGTGGACTTCTTTCGCTCCAGCACCTCCTTCTGCTGTTACAGTTCGGCCGGATGCGCGCCGAAGCCCGAGAAGGCTTTTGGATGGCCTTGGAAGAGCCGGAGCTTCACGTGCCTCCTTCCTTGCAACGTCGACTGGTTCATAGAATACAGGCGCTTTCCCGTCAGACCTTCGTCTCGACACACTCGCCTATGGTAGCAGCGCTCGCTGACCCGACAGGCGTCTTGGTGCTCCGGAATGTCGAAGGTGTGCTGACTGCGGTTCCACTACTGACGTCTACACTTGCCGCTGATACGCCAAACAGTGTGAGAAAGTTATTCCGAGTCAACCGCGTTGAGACGATCGCTGCCGCCATGCATGAGTTTGTCTTAGTTCCCGAAGGCCGGACAGACTACGAGTGGCTCGGGCTGTTGGTTCGCGCAGTCGATCTGCATCAGAGCTGGGCGGCGGCTGATGAGTGCCGGTTTGCCGCCTTTGTCGGTGTGGTCCCGACGCATGATGGTGCGGTCGTGAGGACAGCCGAGGCCATGGCCCCGTTGCATCCGCGCATCGTGGCCATGGTGGATGGGGACGCAGAGGGCGTCGGATACGCCGCAGCGCTTGTCGCCGGCGGATCTCCCAACTCGGGCGTGATCATTCGATGGGCAGAGGGCGAGATGCTTGAGGACACCATAGGCTGGATTCTCGATGCGGATGCGAACGCCTGTCTTCTCGCGATCCAGAGTTGACCAGCCGCCAGCCAACGTAGCTGACCTTGTCGTGCGCCTAAAGAGCGACGATCGTGCCATTGGGGGACTGAAGAAGGACACCTCAAGCTACGAGGCCATCGCGGGAGCGATTGGCGCTACCGAAGGCTGTTGCGCACGGGCGCGGTCATTACTCAACGCAATCACCGACGTGGTGAAGGGAGAGAGCAATCCCCTGTTTGCCGATGACGCAACCAATCCCACGATCAAGGTATTTCAACCGTGAGTGTTCGAGCAGTCGAGGGTGCGGCCGGGTGCGGAAAGACTTACCGCCTTATGGAGCTGCTTTCAGAAACCCTAGCCGCGCATCCTCTAGTCGAAGGACAGAGAGTTCTTGCCCTGACCTTCATGCATGGAGCAAGGCGTCGCTTGTCGGACCGCCTTCGGATGGTTGGCGGTCTCGTGGGTCGGGTGGAATGCAGCACAGTTGACGCCTTCGCATGGCGCATCTACCGGCGTTGGCGCGGTCTTGCAGGGGGCGCTCGGCATCGCGCTTGTCACAGATGTGGACTTCGATGCGGTGTGCGATGCAGCTGGGCTGCTTCTTGAGCAGCCGCAGGTCCGAGCGTGGACCGCCGCGAGCTTTCCAATCGTGCTGGTGGATGAGGGGCAGGATCTGAGGCCGCAGCGGCTGAGGATGTTAGTAGCGCTTTCCGGCGTTACCCACACGTTGATCGCGGCGGATGAGTTCCAATGTCTTGACCAGATGTTACGGCCGAATCCACTCGTGACTTGGCTGCAGACCGTCGGCGGACCTGAGACGCTTGTCCAGTGCGCCGGACAAATATCGCTGGCCTTCTGGCGGCTGCGGCCGCGATCCGAAATGGTCAGGCGCCCGTAAATGGACAGGGTTTCCGCATTTTGCAGCCGGGCGTGAGCGTGCCTTTGGCAGCGGCCTTACTCGCCAACGCGATCGCGTGGCGTCAAGGCGGCGACGTCGCAGTGATAACACCTGCGCTGCAAGGGGGATTTGCGCAGTCGGTGGTAGCGCGTTAGACAGGGTCCCATTGGACAGCATCAGAACGGACCATACTCGATCCATTGGGAGGGCACTGACCGAGAAGAGGCCCAACTCATACTCGCCGGGCTTGAAATGGCCGCCATCGCGCCAGCTGATGCAACGTCCGCGGCGTTGCGTTCGCTACCGCCCTCAGGACCAGCCCGAGCCGCAATCTTATGGGTCGAGAATCAAATCCATGCTGGTGGGCGCGCAGAATTTACCCGTGTGGAGATCGAGGCGACGATCTCACGAAACGTGACGCTGCGCCGGCAGCATGGTGGTGGAGCCGCTCATCCTCTCACCGCGATGACAGTACAACAGGCAAAGAATCGTGAGTTTGACGGCGTCGTAGTCATTTGGCCGTACCGAGTCGGTGGGGATGTCGAGCACAAGCGTCGATTGTTCTACAACGCGGTAACTCGGGCGAAGCGTTGGTGCAACATCATCGTTCAGGGCCAGAACATTCTCGCCGCGCCGCCGTTCGTATAGTCAAAACGCGCAGATGGCGCTAGTCGACAACAGAGCATCGACCTGTATGTGAGGCGGGACGATCGTTCGTCGGGGCGAAGGGGTATTAGGCTGGCTCCGGGTAGCCATCTTCCTTCAACCTTTGAAGGAGGGCCACAGCTTGCTGACACTGGAGGTCAGTCGGGATGCGTCGCGGGTAGGTCGCACAGGTTTCGAGTGCCTTAGCCTCGCTGGGCGACAGCTTCCGTTTTGCGCGACCCCACTCCAGAAGGTGCGCCCAGAACGCGCCGCCGGCCGTGGTGACTCGGATCTGTGCTTCTACGCCTGATGTCATCAACCGAGCGCTGCGGGCTTGACGCACTTCGGACCGCGCATCATCCGGATCTATCAAGCAGCTCTCGAAGTCGCTGTCATAGTCCAGCTTTAAGCCACGAACTTCTGCCCAGCAGGCCTGCTTCTTGGCCCATTCACTCATGTTCCGCACACCGGTGGGAGGGGACACTACGACCTTCGCCGAAGCTTCTGCAGCGATCAGCAAGGCCCGCATCAGGGGTTCCGGCGCAGCCTGCCTGCGCCAGACAGCATCAAGGTCGATGACGTGCTTTTCGGATTGCATCGCATCATGGAATACCTTGGCCAAGCCATAGGTCACGATGTTGGCGCGGTAGCCACCCTCGTACCGGGATTGCTTTGGGACGCTCGCCTCAAGGGAGCGGAACATTATCGCCTTGGCGATCAACCGCTTGAACCAGACCTCGTCAAACCTAGCGTCACTCTTTGCCCGAGCTTCCCCGATCTGCTGCGCGAACTTGCCGAAGTTCTTCTGCGCGCCCGTGGACACGATATGCGGCTCACCAATTGCCGAGAACTCGTACTTGGCCGAGTCCGTCTTGGTCAGCAGCTGCGACTTTGGGAACTCCAGCTCGAATTTCCTTCGGCCGGCCTCCGTGAGCTTGGACCGGGCATCAAGGTACTGACCCCGCGCACGTTCGTAGAACCACTTGGTCTCCGGTGGCTACCTTCGGTTCGGGGAGCGAGCGTCGATCTGGAGAATTGTTCCATCCGCACATGGAATGGATGATTGGCAAAGAAGTCGGCGGCATTTACCTTGTTCTGGGTGTTGGCGTATTCGGAGATCTTCGGAACGATCTCCTCGGATCGATCCGATGGCACCACGGTCAGTTTCATCTGAACGAACACGTCCTGAAGATTGTCCTTCATAGTTCGGAGCGCGGCGTGGACGGACCCCGTCGTCTGACCTCCGTTGACGATCTGAAGATTGGTGATCTGCGTCACCTGCAGGCCCGCTTCCCCCGAACGGCCTCCAGTGCGTCCGCCGTGGCGGAGATTCCGTTGTTGTACGAGAAGAAAAGGCTCGGCGTTTCGCGGATGGTCCGCTGGATACCCTTGTTGGTGGAGGCCCGTGCCTGCAGGAAGCTTCGGACGTTCGCCTCCAGCAATCTTGCGCCCCATCGGTCGTAGATTGCCGCAAGCTGCGGGGCCGGAATCACCAGAAGGTAGCTGTCGAGGTCCGAGCTTCGTTGGGAAGCCTTTAGGGCTGGCAGAGCTCCGCCGAACTCGCCTTCAAAGTCGATCACCATGTCCTCCCGTGCCTGTCCTGAGCGATCGTATCTCTCAAAACGAGCTAGATCCCAGACGTTATAGGTGACAGGGATTCCACCCAGATCCCCGGCGGGCATGGCATCAACCTTGCCGACATAGTGTCGATTGGAGAGCAGGATCAGCTTGACCTTCGTGACCTGCGACCGGTGGTGATGATCAGGTCGGATACACGGAAGCCGGGACTGACCTCATTGAGGCCGTCCCGGAATTCCTTCTTCCGGGCCTCCTTGAGGAAACGAACAAGCGGGTTGAACAGGGGTGGGAGGTCCGTTCTGCCAATTGTCTCGAACTGCTCGGTGTCTCTGAAGTCGCAGACCACGAGACCCAACACTCCATCAGAGTCGCGTGGATCGCCGCCGTAGCCGTCGATGCGAAGTCGATTTGCCTTCTCGCCACTTTCGTAGAAGGCCCGGTCGGTCGTTTCTGAGCTCGCCTGCCTCCGTCAGCCGCTCCTTCACCTTGTCGAAGAAGGCCTCCACTGTGAGGATGCCGGATACGTCTGCGTCAAAGCGGACTTCGGCCATCAGCTCTCGGTAATAGGTAGTGAGGTCAGACATTCGAGTATCCTTCCGAAAGCGTGGATTCCGCCGCGCCCGTCTCAACCGCAAAGGGTTCGCAGGCGGCGAGCGCTATCCTGTACCTGAGGTCGACCACACCCGGCTGTAGAGGTAAATCGACTCGTGGAAACCCCTCTGCGACTCGGTACCGAGTCGGCGCGCTGACTACCCATTGATCAGTGTAGTCGTCCTCTTGCCGAAATCCGGCGGCGGTCAGACATTGATCCCAGTCCGCAGCGATCGAAGGATCGGCCTGATGCAGCAGGGAGCCGATCCTCGCTACCACGTCGTTGAGCGTCTCGCCGAAGGGACTGATCACCTTGTCTACTGCGAGCACGCAGAGCCAGAGACAGCGCCCCTCCACATCGGACAGCTGAAACTCGCTCGATATCTGCACGAAGGGCTGGGCGGCCACACGGCGGCTTTTCACCTCAATGCAATGACCGTGCATCTCGAAGTCCTTCGGCGAACCCATAGGCCCCATCCAGGCCGCGATTGCCGCTCTTGGGCCCATCAGTCCGGCGAGGCGGCTCAGCACCGTCAGCTCCCCGATCAAGCCTTTCTGTTCCTCTTCCGTGAGCAGATCAGCGCGCCCGCCGCGTAGCAGATAGTGCCACCGGTTAGTTCGTTCGATGAGCCGATCGAGCGCCTCCCCCTCGCTTCCAGCGCCGTCGGCAAAATGCATGACGTCACGGCAAAGTGTCTCGAAGAGATCCAGCTGATCCGAGTCCTTCAGGCGGAGGTAGAAGGTGGGGCCAGCGGTCAGCGCGGCAAATCCGGTTTCGAGGCTCCGCAATGTCGGCAGCTTCGGCGCTTCTGCTGGAGTTGTGGAGAGGACCAGTGCCAGCGCGGGGTCCTCCCTCGGCATAATGGCCCAGAAGAAATCCCATTTGCCGAACTGATTTACCTGCCGGGAGTCGATTCCGTTCCTGCCGAGACCAGTCCAGGGGGCTCAGGCCGCATCACCGACTGCCTCCTCCTCGTCCTCGTCAGCGCCGAACAACTCCCTCATCTTTATGGTGTTTACCACGTATTCAACACGGCCCCCATTCAGCTCTGAGCCGGGAAAACTGATGCTCCAGGCGACAACGGGCTCGGTGGGGACTCTCGCTTTCGGGCCCCCTCTTCCGGGCCGATCTTGATGAGACGAAGGATCAGAAGGGGAAAGTCCCGGACTTCGCGATATATGCGATCGGGAATGGTCTTCGGAATCGGCTGACCCGCAGCCTGTAGTCCGTTCTTGAAGGTTTCGAGGGCCATAGCGGCCTTCCCGGGTCGACCCCCACCTTCTCATCCCCGGGAGATCCGAGCCGTCGACTTGATCCGCTAATGGACAGTATGTCCTTTGCCGAGTCCCCGAGAGCGACGTTGCGAATGGCTTGGCCCAGAGGTGGACCAATGAGAGTTGAGCGTAGTTGCTCGTCCTCGTCGTTCACACTGGCCAGCAGGACGTCCCAGTCCTTGAGTTCGCCGTCGAGACGCTCGTCGATATAGCGCCCGACAAGCACTGGATCTGTGAGGGGGTCTACCCGGTCATTCCGGAATCGTATGAGGAATTCTCGGACCAACGATACGGGGACCTTGCGGAAGAGATAGCCACGAGGAACCCCGGTTGATGCATCTGCAGCGAAGCCTGCGGCGCGCAGCTCATCGACGAATGTTCGCGCTGACCTTCCGGTTATGGGTGAGTGTCTCCCCTTCGGAAGAAAGGCGTGTCGTTTCGACCAGCCTGTTTGCAAGTCCAACCTTCATCGGGATGAGCTGACCGGAGCCCATCTTGTTTCTGGCGGTCACGATCAGTGTCTCTGGATGACTCCGCACGGCGAGGCCGAAGTCCTCTGGCGTCGCCTTGGCCAGTTCCATGCGTTTGAGATCTAGCTGCAGCTCATCCATGGCCTCAGAGATATGAGCGTACCAACCCACGCCTTCGGTGGGCATCCAGATGCGGCACAGGTCCTCGTATCCGCTACGATAGCCGAACCACCTGCCCATCTGCATCAGCGTGTCGTACATCATCGAATTGCGCAGGAAGTACGAGACGGTGAGGCCCTCCAACGTAAGGCCGCGAGACAGCGAGAACCCGCCAACGGCAATGACCGTCACGCCAAACTCGCCGCTGTTGTCGTAGTTCAGGGCGCTTGAGGATCTGCTGCTGTTCACCTCCACCACCGGGCCGCAGCAAGGACCTCATGCAGGCGGTCCTGTATCTCTGGCCGGGTTGGATGACCGAGTGGCGCAAACTCGAGTTCCCACGCGTCCCGAAGTGCTGCGATTTCCGGATTGTTGAGTGCGCCCGCACCCTTGCCGGCATCGACGACGACGGCGCTCCTGATGGTGTCCACAAGGTCTGCGATGCGGCTCCGCAACTTCCCCTGTATGCCGGTGAAGCGGGATGCGTTGACCAGCATCGAGGCGTGCTGACCCTGTTGGCCCCTGATATTTCGAATGGCCCTTGCGATCAGGAAGGTCCTGACGGCCGCCACGAGACTCGCGGGCAGCTCTTCCAGTTGATGATCGATCCTGTGTCCGATCGGCAGCGTGTCGAGGTTGTCTGTGATGTGACGAACGTGCTGATCCCGGTTTTCCACGAAGACCTTGTGCGCGCCGAAATAGTTGGTGGGCGCGTCGAGACCTATGATGAAATGGCGTGGGAAGAGGTCCTGCTTGAACACCTCATCTTCCCGGTCGGGGTCGATAAAAATGTTAGCGAACGGAGTCGCCGTGTATCCCACGTAGCAGCTGCGACGGAACAGACCGAGCAGTTCACGGATCTGACCGTTGATACGCGCCACCTCGTCCTTCCCGTGCTTGATGTTGATTGAGGCGTTGTCCGCTTCGTCGTCGATCAGCAGCATCGGCTGTTCAACCATCTCTGATCCCGACGAGGTTGAGTGTTCGCTCAACCATTCAACCGAGTTCTTGAGGGTGCTGGCATTCTTCTTGATCACAAGAATAACCGGCACGTTATATGAACCGATCTGGCTGGTGTTGGTGGTCGCGGTAGCCTTGTTGAAATCCTTGATGCTGTTGGTCAGCGAGACCGGAAAGTGGCGTTGGTCGAAGTTGCCCACGCCAATGATCTTCTGCCTCTTACCCTTGTCGACGGAGGCAAGGCGCGCAGTGTCACGACCTATGAAACCCTCATCCAACCTCGGCCTGCGTCTGATTGCGCAGGTTATTGTGGATGCCGGCAATGACGATAATGAGCCGATATCCAGCATCTGCGGCCTTGCAGACCGGGCCGGTGTAGTTTGCGGTTTTCCCACTCTGGACATGACCGACCACCATGCCCCGTCTGCTCCAGCTGCTCAGGTCCCTCGGATCGCCGAGCCGATCCAGGATCTTGTCTGTGACCTCGTCAGTTGATCTTACAACGCCGGGAGGAAGCCCGTTCTTACCCAGCAACTGGCGGTACCGATCCCAGTAATATGGGTCGATCAGACCACCAATCTTCGCGTCATGAAGCCATGGTTTGAAGTCGGAGGCATCGACAATGGCGCCGAGCCCCATGGATATGCCGTGTTTCTCCTCCGAGAGCCGTGCAAGCTGCTCAGCTTCTGTGTCACTGACCTTACCTGCGTACATCCGCATCTGGCTGAACTCGGCAATGATCTCGCGAATGGTGTGGGCAGTGGGGCGGATCTCGCCTGCCAACTGGGCAGAGACGATGTCCTCAAGCTTCTGCAGATCTGGATTCATTCTCGTGCGACGCCCCCAACGCCTTGTCGATAATATTCTTTGTAGCCACCCGGGATGACCGGAACGGCTCTATGTCCTTGAGCATGCTGGAAATGGTTTCTGCATCGATGCCTCGTTGAAGCAAGCGATTCAGAGTGGCGTTGACCGCTTGGGCCAGTGCGTTCTCATCCACTTCGTCGGTGGCGATCTGTTCCGCCGAGCCGGCCATGTCTGCATGCAATGCATCGATTGGCAATGAAGCTCCGACCGAGGGCCACGCAGTTAAAAAAACCGGCTCTTAAATCGACCGGAAGGCTGTCCACGAACTCGGTAAAGGCCGGGTGTTCAGGGTTTGGGCGATATCGAATAGTATCTCCCACAAGTACGCGGTGCCACAGCGGCATTCTGTTCTCATCGACAAGCTTCTGCCCTCGACGCCTATAGGTGCGGCGAGAGCCATCGGAAATCCGCGCGAGCACCTTTTTCAGCCGATCTCTGACGACTGGCGGGAGTTGCGCCGACGACTTCTTCACGTCGATGTTCCAGTCCGAATCCATGCTGTTCGGAATGTCCACGCGCACACGGCAGAGCTTTGTCAGCTCCGACTGACGGGAAAGGCCGAACCGGTACCGTGCAGGATCAACCGCCGGCCGCGGTATAGGTAGAAACCCTGTGATTTGAGATGGCCCTCAGGTCCGCCGATCTCATCCCACTCCGTCTGCGTCATCTGCCTGTGATGGGGCAAGGTTACGCTTTGTATGGTGACATCACCGTTCTGCAGATGCAGCAGGTCTTCGGGATCCCTGATTGTGGCTGGGTGATCGAGCGCAAACGGATCAATCGGCTTGAGCAGTCGTCCGTTCAGCAGGAGTTTGAGAGACGACGCTGAAGTCCCCATGAAACGATGAAACACGAGTCGAAGATGGCGTTCCGCGGAGGCCATTCGACGATTGATCTGCTCGGCCCGTTTGGCAGCATCGCTTGCGAATCCGCTGGAAACCCGATCCAGCTTTTGCCAGAGCACCGGGGTCCCCGACCCTCCGATCTTCTCTGCCCAGAGCTGTTTCATGGGGTCATCGGCGAGCTCGATCTCCCAGCGATTGGTTTTCGCAACCCTGTCCAGATCCCATGCGGCAGATGACGTCACGCCATCCTTCCTCGTCACCACAGTGAGCCGCCGGCACTGGGAAAAGCTCGCACTTTTCATGCCCAGACCAAAGCGCCCGAGGTCAAAACTCGGGCGAGCGGACAATGGGTTCTGACTGCCCGGCCGCATCGCGGAGATCAGTTCCGCCTCCGTCATGCCCTCACCGTCATCGAGTATGCCGATAGCGGGGTCGTCAGCGGCCGTTTCAGTGAGGATCTCCACCTTCCCGGCGTTTGCGGTGATCGAATTGTCAATTATGTCAGCCAGTGCGGTTTCGAGTGAATACCCGATATCGTGAAGACCCTCGATCAACGACGCCGCGTTTGGCGTTGCGTCGGCTGATCGACCCCCTACAGATTTGCTCATGTACTTTCACATAGAATTATTTTGTGTCTAGTTGAACGTTATTCGCTCGGCTACGCAATACTGGATATGGCGCGCATTTAACCACCACGTTGGGGCGCACCCCCCAGCCCTCCGACTCGGGCAGGCGATGCTTATCTTCCTGCGTCACGCTGAGTTGCTGACTCCCTATCGAGGGCGCACCGTCCACTCCCGTCCTGCCAGCTCGAACACGTACGCTTTGGAAAAGTCGTCACAGTACAAGTTCCAGCCTTCTGCCATCACCACGGGACCCGTCTGCGAGACAGTCGAACATAGAAATCCCGCACGCCGGGCATGCATCACAAGCTCATAGGCTAGGCCTTCCCGGTCCTCCCAATTGTCTCCGTACAACTTATCGGGGTCTTCCACCCAGCTTGGATATGTGTGGGTCGACTCCGTAAATGCCGGGTTTCCACCCATTTGCGCGGCGCCGGGTTGCGCAAAAATCAAAAGTCCCGACAGTGCCAGTACTAGGGGCGTTAGCAGGATGGCCGGTCTAATGGCAGCGGACGGAGCGCCCTCATTTGTCAACAAGCGGACCATATACTCTCCCGACGTAAAAATAGGCCGAGCCTGCAAGAATGCTCGCCCAGATAAGTGCCGCTGCAAAGCTGCCACCGCTCTCGCCTGATCCTCCGCTTATAAGCCCGCACGCGGCACCCAGGATTGCAAAGGTGACAACCCGCCGTATTCGGAGTCGCCTAAAGCCGTACTTTTCGAGAGCCGCCTTTCGGCGCGCGATGACCTCGCGCGTGCTCGTCTACTGCCACCTTCCCGCTGGCAATCCGCTCCCGCTCCTCTTCGCGAATACGCTCATCTCTGCGAATGCCCTGCTCGGACGTACGAAAATACTTTTCTCGCTTCGGCCCGGATTTTCTCTTCTTTCCAAATCCGATCTACTTCGACCTGCTCAGCAGCCCCAGCGCGGTTTCTCGCTTTGCGCCGTTGGACGCGATCCTCGTTTCTATTTAGCCACATTATCGCACAACCGGCGTTGGCGCGGGCACCGAGCGCCCGGCGTTAAAGTGAGCTTGCCACTCCACAAAGGGCCCCTCGATTTCCAGCATTGTGGCATGGTCAAAGAGCAGCGTTTTACCCTTGGCGCTTCGTTCAACGATCACTGTGTATTTGCGCCCTTCGAGCAATATCTGCCGGCCATCGACTGAGCTAACTCGCCCATACGCATCAAGTGTGCGCCTCAATTTCTCGGCCAACTGACGTTCTCTATTTTCTGCCTCTGAAGGCAGAGGGCGCCGATTTTCCCTCCCGGGTACCGGCGATCGAAGTGAAGGCGCAAGGCCTTTCCGCCAATGCCGTATTCAAGCGCGATGGCATTGAATTGTGCAGCGGAGAGCGCTGTACCGGATTGGCGCCACATTGAACCCGCGTCTGAAATGGCACTGTCGAGGCCGTCCGCATTAAGTTGCGCTTTTTCATCAGTCGCAGTCTCTTTTCGGACGTTAACGGTCGCTTGGGGGAACGCTTCTCTGATGGCCTCGAACGTTATCACCGAGCCAAATTTTTCGAGGTGTGGCGCATATTCGGGGAGCTTTGCAGAGCTGCACAGCAGCACCGTGGCGGTATCGGTATGGGGAAGTACCCTTACCGGCGCAGAGCGCGCCCAACAGGCCGCGCGCAGGGCGTAATTGGCCGCCTGCTCCTTGTGCTTGGAAAACTTGTCGGTGGGTTGCTTAACCTCGAAGTGGAGGGCGAAGCGCTGGCCGGCAGCTGTTTCGAATATTGCCAGCAAGTCCGTCTCTCGGCCGCTGCAGCCGGGGCAGCGGCAGGATTCTGTTGTGATGTGACCTCCACCATGTGGCGGTTCCTTTGCTCCGCTTGGCCATCATTTCTTGATCCAGCAGGCGCGCGCCATGCGCCTGCGCGGCGAATTTCGTTTGCGACAGCACCCGGGTCCGAAAGATTGGAGCCGTGCTCAACGCATTGGCGAATGGTTCGGCATAGGCGAATTCCAGTGAGCCATAGAGCATGGGTCAACTCTCAACTCGCACGCGAGCAGACGGCGGCTTGGCGCGCCGAACGATCTCAGTCTCTACACAATTTGGCGCGACCAGATTGCCGGTAGGTCGAACCTCGAAGATTCCAAAAAGCGGTCAAAGGATCGGGGTGTGGCCGCAGGGTCTTTGCATGCGCACCGGCGATGAAATGGGAATTAGGGCTAGCCGCAACGGCTTCCGCTTCCTCCTTGTCGCGATACCAGACGTCCTGCAAAAGCTTGCCTGTCTCCGGATTTTTCGGCGGCCATCTGCCCGAGCCACCGGAATAACGTCGATTAGCAGCCCGAGATGGCGGCGTTCAACTTTCCAGCTTGTTCTGCTAGTATAAGTGAGATCAAATCCGTCAGCTTCGTGCGCCAAAACTTTCACCTTTGCGTTTATAAGGCCGATAGATGAAGTATACGCTTCAATATTATTTGCCGACAGAGATTTGTTCCATAAGATTGACAATTACATAAAGATTGCAGATTTGCGCAGGCGTCTAAAAATCGCGCTCGCCGAGAACCAGACTTCGATTGAGGAACACATTCAAAGTGTGACGGCGGAAGGCAGGACCACGGGGATCGAGAAGAGCTTCTCCATGGTGCTTCACGACCAATTCGAGAAGCATGGCGACAGCTTCAGGTGTGAGGTGCCATTGACTTCCGTGGGGCTTAAGACGGCATACCCGTGGCGTACAAGCGGATTTCTGGACTCCTACTTTCCAGCCGAAGGTGGAGCGATGGAATACAAGGCGGTTCGACTGCCGAGAACAAAGTCCGATCCACGTTTCGACGCTGGCCAAATCTCGGCTGACTATGAGCGGCTAAATAACCCCCACCGATTGAGCTGGGGATACCTCATTGCATTTTGCCATGGACCTTTGGTGCCCCTGTGCAAATCGGACTCGGCGCTCTACCGCGCCTTTCACAATCAGATGTTCGTTGACTGCAACCCGGCAGCGGGCACTGGCGACAGATATTATGCCGGCCGGCAAGTCGAGGAGCTCCGTTGGGACAGTGCCCGGCAAGGTGCAATGCCGACATGGGCAACGGCAGTAAGGGCGGGTTCAATGGGAGCTGTCGCAATTTCGGTCTTTGAACAGGCCTGATCGCCCCCGCCATTTCCGCTCGGTTCTGCTATCGCCGCCGGGGCTCGCAGGAATGCCATCCAGATCCCGGTCGTGATGGATCCAATAGCCCGGCTGGCCGGCCTGAGTCCCCGCGCTCGGGCTTTTGGCGCAAGGCTTCGTATACGCGGGGCGGATGGTTCGGCATGCATGGCGATGACTGCAGAGGTTTGTGGCGCGCAACCCCTTCGTTTCAGCGCTAGCAAGCCGTCAGTCACGGCGACGGACCGCGGTTCGAATGTCTTTGCAGATGGCTTCCTCGTCATGGCCCGTGACGTCCCGGCTGCGCAGCCGTGGAATCGGGGCGTGAACCCCGTCTTCGTTTCGGTCGTGGTGATTTGCCGATGTGCTCAAGGGCTATGGGGCGAGCTTTCCGAACGCGCCACCGTCATCCGGCCGAACGACCAGCCGGCTTCTCTCCGCTTTATTGCATGCTCAAGGACACCTTCGGCGTGACTCGGGTTCTCGACCTTCAGGTCGCTCATACGGCAGCCCGGTCAACAGCAGGGGCTGGCCATCCATCTATGGAGAAACAGGCGCTCAATGTTGGTCAAATCAACTGGTGGGGCGTCATTGCGGCAACCTTCGCCGCCGCAACATTGGTAGGCTCCAAAGGCTTCACTGGGGCCAGCCCCAAAATGGCGCGCCACGCGCCGGTGCCTGCAATTTATCCGTGGTTGAATCGTGGCTCACTGCCAGTCGCTGTCGGCCTAACCGCTGAATGACCTATTTTGTGCATGTTCTGTTCTTGCGGACTGGGCGGAAACTCGGCACGATGGCAAAAAAATACCCAGCGAGGTTTTCATGGCTGATTCTGACGACCGACTTTTCGTGACTGCGCCAGCAGGTCGGCATTAGCCTTGAAGAGCTGGCCCCCATTGTTGGTTTCTCGCTTTCCACGGTATATCGATGGGAACGTGGCGAGCAGGAGCCTCGAACCGCGGCAATGGTGGTGCTGCAGGGTTTGTTGGGCGCACGTGCGCCAGTCGTCAACGAGAACCCGGAATTCACGTTCATCGACCTCTTCGCCGGCATCGGCGGGCTACGTCGCGGCTTCGATAGTATTGGTGGCAAGTGTGTTTTCACGTCTGAGTGGGACAAGTACAGCCGGGCCACCTACAAGGCTAACTTTCGAGGCGACGACCATGACGTAACCGGCGACATCACGAAAGTCGTGGCCGAAGACATCCCGCCTCACGACATCCTGCTCGCCGGTTTCCCTTGCCAGCCCTTCAGCATCGCCGGCGTCAGCAAGAAGAACTCGCTCGGCCGCGCGCATGGCTTTGCGGATGAAACGCAGGGCACGTTGTTCTTCGACGTCGCGCGCATCATCGACCATCACCGCCCGAAGGCCTTCCTGCTCGAGAACGTAAAAACCCGGTCAACCACGACAAAGGCCACACGTTCGAAGTCATCATGGATACGCTGCGGAACAAGCTGGAATACGATGTCGTCGCCAAGGTGATCGACGCCAAGGGCTATGTGCCCCAGCATCGTGAGAGAATCTTCATCGTCGGCTTCAGACGCGATCTGGGCGTGAAGTTTTCCTTCAACGACTTCGACATGGCAGACCCGTTTAACGGGCCCAAGCTTAAGACGATTCTCCATCCTGAGGACGGCTCGGAGGGTCCTGATAAGCACTACACCATCAACAATTTCGGTTCCGTCTCCGACCGCTATGTCCTGACCGACCACTTGTGGCAATACCTGCAAAATTATGCAGCCAAGCACAAGGCCGCAGGCAATGGCTTTGGTTTCGGCCTCGTGGGCCCAGATGACGTCGCTCGCACGCTCAGCGCCCGCTACTACAAAGACGGCAGCGAGATCCTGATCGATCGTGGTCCCGGAAAGTCCCACGCAGGCTCACGCCGCGCGAGTGCGCTCGCCTGATGGGATTCTGATGAGCCGAATGGCGCCGACTTTGTGATCCCGGTCAGCGATACTCAGGCCTATCGACAGTTCGGCAATTCCGTCGTCGTGCCCGTGGTAAAGGCCGTCGCGAGCTATATGGCGCCGTTCATCGAGCAGGCTCTGGCGACGGCCGAAGCCGGGAGCCAATGAAGCTGTCAGCCTAATGTCTGGTGCTGGTGATAGCCGCCTCTGGACCGAGGAGGTCGACTGCGCGGTTCACCGACAGCGGTGGGCCTTCGAATTTGAAGCCCCACGACATGTCCTCCCCGTCGTCTTCCGCATGGATGATGACCTTCAGGTCATCGATGCCGTCGGCGCCAGCGAGCGTCGCCTTGAGCGTTTCCACAAGCGGGCCGACGATTTGCGCGAAATCGTCGCTCCACACACGGTCCATGGGCAGTCTTTGCCCCTCGAATTCCACAAGCCATTC
Source organism: Devosia sp. A8/3-2 (assembly GCA_025452255.1). GTDB lineage: Bacteria > Pseudomonadota > Alphaproteobacteria > Rhizobiales > Devosiaceae > Devosia. The sequence goes on along the minus strand of CP104975.1, from coordinate 148,481 downwards.
CATGTGCCGACCATGCGACAGCCAGCAGGAGGCAGTCAACGTGGCTGACGTCGTCGATGCCGCAACACGCAGCCGGATGATGTCGGGCATACGCGGTAAGAACACCGGGCCCGAGCTCCAAGTGCGACTGGGCCTCCATGCGTTGGGCTTCAGGTATCGGCTGCATCCCCGAAAAATCCCCGGAAAACCGGATCTGTGGCTTCCGAAATATAGAGCGGCCATATTCGTCCATGGTTGTTTCTGGCATGGACATGACTGTTCGCTTTTCAAATTGCCCGGCACACGGCAAGACTTCTGGCAGCAAAAGATTGATGCGAATCGACGGCGGGATTCTGTCGTCGAGGACCTGCTGGCCGCCGATGCAATTCGCAGACTGGAGATCTGGGAATGCGCTTTCCGAGGGCCGGGCCGTATCGGTCTCGAACAGACCCTCGAACGCGCAGCTGAATGGCTGAGAAGCAACGAAGATCGGGGGCAGATACGGGGGACAGTCTGAATGATGGAGCTTGGTGACTGGCTGAACGAGTACAGCGGCGAGCGATACACGTGGTACGTCAAGCGTTTGAGTGGCAATGATACGCTCGCCAACAAGGCACATCAGGCCGGTCCATACATCCCTAAAGAGCTTCTTTTCGATGTGATCCCCGGGCTGGAGCGCATTGACGTCGAGAATCCAGATCGTTGGTTCGACGTCTACATTGACAGCCATGCGGACTACCGCCAGATCCGATCGGTCTATTACAATAGCAAGCGTCACAGGCGGCAGAAGAACGGCCGTGACGAAACCCGTTTAACGAACTGGGGTGGAAATGAATCGGCGCTGCTCGATCCCGAAAGCACCGGCGCGCTGACTATTTTTGCCTTCGATCGGCAGCCCGGCGAGACACCTCAGTGCCATGTGTGGGTCTGCAGGCATGAAACGGAAGAGGACCTCATTGAGGACCGCATCGGTCCCGTCGAGCCGGGCAAATCCTTCATCCAGCCGATCGGCGGCACCATCCAGCCTGACTTATTCACGGCTACGGTTCGGGCAAATTGCTGGCTGACGCCGGCCGAAATGCCAGCGACATGGCTGGCAAAATTCCCTTCCGGCGCCGAGATCATCGCCAAAGCGGCAGAGCTTCAATCACACGGCGGCCTGATGCCGGATCTGAGGCTGATGAAGCGCCGCGCTTGCGAGTATGAGATTTTCCGCAGCGTCGAGGAGGCGATCGAGCTGCCCCTGATCAAAGAGGGCTTCACAGACATTGATGGCTTCATCGCCCGCGCGCAGACGATTTTGCAGCGCCGAAAGTCGAGAGCTGGTCGTTCTCTCGAGTTGCATGCGCGTGAAATATTCATGGAGGAAAAGCTGGTCGAGGGAACCGATTTCTCGCACCAGCCAGAGAGCGAGCCCGGCAAGTCCCCGGACTTTTTGTTCCCCTCCGAGGCTGCCTACAAAGACGGGTCGTTCCCCAAAGAGCGGCTACGGATGCTAGCTGTGAAGACCACCATGAAAGATCGGTGGCGCCAGATTTTAAACGAGGCCCATCGGGTTGAGCACAAGCATCTGCTCACTCTGCAGGAAGGGCTATCCGAAGCGCAGTTCCGGGAAATGATAGAAGCAAAGGTGACGCTGGTCGTGCCGAAGCCCATCGTCGAAAAGTTCCCCGAGAGCGTCCAGCCCCACCTTCAGACGCTTGAGAGCTTCATCGGCGATATGCGGCTCCTCAGGCTCTGAGCCAAAGCAACAAGCTTGACTTGCCGACCATGTGCGGCAGGTGACAGCGACCACGTATCTCGAAGCGACCGCCGCCAGTATCCTGACCCGCAGGCAGCAGCGGCGAAATGCCTTTGCGCAACGGGGCAAGACTTCATCAATTGTCAGCAGGCGGTCGAGGAGAGGTAAGAATCACCATAGAAGAAGCACCCTCGCACGAGTTACCGGGAAGGTGAAGTACGGCGTCGATAGACAGGAGGCGTAGTGCGCGCCTCCGGGCCATCCAGCTTTCCGCAACCGGGCACCCGCTTGGGTAGACAGCTGGCGTAACGGTCGTGATCGTGGTCCAGCCCCGAGTCTTTCTTAAAGACCGCTGATCGAAGCTGGGCAAAGCGGCAAGTATTCCGCTTGGATGGGGCGACATGTAATGGACTACAGTATTATTTTCGACAATTTCGGCGTAAAAACCGTTACCGACACTGACAAATCGAAGTCGGCATACGTCCCAGATGCTGACCAGAACCGCGCTTGCAGCTGCGGGCCTCCAGCCCAGCGAGGGCGGCGGCAAATCCTCAACAGAATTGAACTTCCTGGTGCTTTCGGGCGAGGGTGCTGGCACCATCGAGGCGTCTTACTACAAGGCAATCCGTAAGAAAAAGCGTCTTCCTGAGCCCCGCATCGGTCGGGCCGCAGTGCGCTGGATGGTCGAAGGGGATCGCATCCTGATCGGTAACATCGGCAGCGATATCTACATCGCCAAGATCGACGAAATTCCACGGCCCGAGGTCGCGCAATTGATCGCGGCCACGGCGTCGGAAGTCGACATCAGAAAGAGGGCTCAAGCCGCAAAAAAGCAGCCGAAAAAAATCAAGAGGACGGTAATCGACTATGTACGAAATCCATTCGTGGTCGTGGCTGCGCTCAAAAGGGCAGACGGGAAGTGTGAGGTTCCCGGGTGCACGCATGGCCTGTTCCTGAGGGACACCGGATCACGCTACCTCGAGGTGCACCACATCGTTCCCCTTTCTCAAGGCGGCACCGATACGCTCCTCAATGTCGCAGCTATCTGTCCCGCCTGTCATCGCGAGCATCATTTCGGCACTGACCGAGTGGTTCGTCAGACACAGCTGCTGGGGCACATATCAGCCCGTGAAGCTGCACTCGGGAGCTGAATGCCGGGGTGCATCTTACTAAGCCGCATCTCCGCAGGCACGGGTTTCAGGGACAGCGGCATTGTCAGGATAACGGAGCAGGATGCGGCTGTTCGCTGCGCTTCCGCCAGATGCAAAGGGACGTCGGTTTGCTGATTGACAGCTCCAATGTAAGGTCGAGTTCAATCAGCAACTGTGTCTATGCATTCGCGAGGCTCCTTTGAGACCGCGACCCCTGATCTTCGTTGAGGGCCCCGACTTACCGTGCGCGCTGCGTCTGACAGGCTATGCACGATGAAGACACCCCTCCATGGTGAGCTCGCTGGTAATCCAGAGAGCCTCAAGTGACACTCGTTGTCACGTCAATAGAAACAAGCTATAGCTTTGGATGTTCTGCTGAATAACAAGTTATATCTTGTGTGAGACAGCTCAATGATGTCAATGACCCGAAAACTTGCCCGACGGCGACTGGACGCGCGCTTGTCTCATTTCAGAGAAAATGAGGCAGGTTCGGTTCCATCAACTGGGTGGGTGCGTGCAATTCGGGACGCACTCGGAATGTCCAGTTCACAGCTTGCGAGAAGGATGGGCGTGAGTCCTCAGGCGGTCACCGGCCCGGAACAATCTGAAGTTTCGGGAACAACCAGTCTAAATACCCTGCGGCGCGTGGCTGCCGCTCTGGACGCCACCCTCGTCTACGCGATTGTTCCCAATGCGACTCTGGAGAGTATGGTCGAAAATAAAGCCAAATCCATCGCCCGGGTCGCAGTAATGAGCGTCAATCACACCATGATGCTCGAAGGGCAGGGCACTGGAACTGATGCGCTCGAGGAAGCTATTGAGACATACGCTGAGGGATTGCGCGACCGGGAACTCTGGCAGGATTAACACGTCAGCCTCAACGTATCCCGGAGCGGATTCGCATAATATCGGTTGTGGGATTTCCAGTAAGCAGGCCGACGAGCTGACGCGGAAATTCGCCGAAATATTCGTATCGTGCCGCGCAGAAGAGCCTTCTTCTGCGCGGCGTACTTGATTGACGGCTCAATCAAGGGGCCTGATCTCAAGCCCCGTCCAGCGAGCGGCGAAGGCCCACATGTCCGCGTGCTGATCGATCAGCTTGTCCAGGGGCATGCCACCGCCATGACCTGCACGCGTCTCGATGCGAGCAAGATGCGGTGTTAAACCAAGGTCGGCTGCTTGTAGGGCCGCGATATATTTGAAGCTGTGTGCTGGTACCACGCGGTCATCGGCGTCGGCCGTGGTCACCAGAATGGCCGGGTAGTCGGTGCCGTCTTTGATCGCATGATAGGGCGAATAGGCGAGAAGGTTGCTGAACTGGCCTTTGTCGTCGGGGCTTCCATACTCGGCCGACCAGAGGGCGCCACCGGTGAACTTGTGATAACGGAGCATATCCATCACCCCGACACCGTGCAGAACGGCATCAAACAGATCGGGGCGTTGGTTGGTGACGGCACCGACAAGCAGTCCGCCGCCTGACTCACCCTGAATGGCCAAACCGTTCCTTGTCGCTATGCCTTCATTCTTCAGGAATTCTCCGGCAGCGATGAAGTCGTCAAAGACATTCTGCTTGTCCAGGCGCAGTCCGGCGGTGTGCCGGGGCCGACCGTATTCGCCCCCGCCCCTGATATTAGCCACAGCGAAGACGCCACCCTGCTCGACCCGGGCAAGCCGAAGAGAGTTGTACTGGGGCAGCACGCTGATTCCAAACCCGCCGTAGCCATAGAGCAATGTCGGAGCGGCTTCGGTCACGTCACGGCGGCGAACGATGAACATAGGAACTTGGGTGCCATCCTTGGATCGGAAGAACCGCTGCTCGACCACAAAGCGGCTGAGGTCTACCGGGACGTCGGGCTCGGCCCAGATCTTCACAGTATCGTCGTTGGCGTCATAGCGGTAAACGGTGAGCGGCGCGTTGAAGCTGTTGAAGACGAAGAACGCTTCATCCTCATTGGCGCTTCCGAAGAGGCCACCTGCGGTGCCGATGCCCGGCAGTTCAACCGCTCCATCCGGCGTGCCATCAGCTTTGAAACGGCGGATTTCAGACTTGGCATCAACAAGGTAAGTGATCAGGAGCTTGTCGCCGAGAAGCGCGATGTCGTTGAGAACGGCGCTACCATCCGCTTCACCCACAATCTCGAAGGGTTCTGGCTTGTCTTCGGCAAGATCGAGCGAGACGACGCGGCGGCGTTCGGCACCATCGGTTGTGATCAGCATCAACTTGGTACCGTCGTTCGCGAACACCGTCCATTGGGCAGCCCAATCAGTCACGACAGGGCGCGGTGTCCAGTCACGGTCTTCCAGATCCACCACCGTCAGGGCGTTCTCATTGGTCCCGGGCGTAGAGTAAATTGTCAGGTATCGTCCGTCCTTGACCCGTTCTGCAATGTGCAAGTACCCGTGGGTTTCCGGGGTCGAATAGATTAGGCGGTCCTTTTCCTGAGCAGTTCCCAAGGCGTGAAAATACACAGCATGGTTTGTGACATTGGCACTCGTTGCCCCCCGGCTTCTGGTTCGGGGCTACGGGAATAGAAGAAGCCCGATCCGTCCGGTGCCCGAGCCAGTCGCGTGTAGCGGGCCCATTGCACGGTATCTTCGAGAACCTTACCAGTCTCCACATCGAGGACCTTGATCGTCCGCCAGTCCGTGCCACCGGTCTGGACCCCATAGGCCAACAGTTTGCCGTCATCTGAAATACCCCATTCTCCGAGAGCGTCGGCATTGTCGTCCGACCAGAGATTGGGATCGATCAGAAGCCGGTCGAAGTCGGTCCCTTCCTCACGGACGAAGAGCGAGGCACGGTTAGCCACGCCATCATTGCGCGTGAAGAAATAGCGGCTTCCACGCTTGATGGGCGGTTCGCTATAGCGTTCGTAACTCAGCAGTTCGGTCATCCTTTCACGAAGGATGTCACGCCCGGGCAGGCGCTCGAGGTAGTTGTCGGTCACGGCGTTCTGCGCTGCAATCCACTCTGCGACGTCAGCATTATGAGTGGGATCGGCTTCGAGCCAGCGATAGGGGTCGACGATCTCATGACCGAAATGGTTCTCAATCACATCGATACGTTTGGTCTCGGGATATTGGATATCGGGCATCAGTCTTTCCTGATCTGATTGAGCCAAGACCGGGTTGGCCACGATTGCCAGCAGAACTGTGGCAAGTGCTAGGCGTGGGATCATTTGAATACCTCGGGTTTGATGGCGTCCACGTCGACGCCTGCGTCAGCGCGCGACCATCAATCGACACGGTCGTACGTCCTCTCAGTCTTCATTCCGGCCGTGGAGATGTTGGTGCAGCGACTAAGGCGAGCACATGGGCGTTGGGGACGGAGTCCCGCAGGGGCCTTGCTCCGTTCTGAATGTCGCAATGAGCTCGATTTTTAAGCCGCACGCGAGGCAGCAATGGGCGGAAGTTCGGGAACCGGCCCAGCCTCAGCAGATATCGATATACTGGCGTCCATAACGATCGCGAGTATTCTTTCATAGTGGCTCCTTTCGTGAGCAGTCCGGTCCCGGCGTCGTACGCGACACCCGTTACGGACCGGCCTGGCAGGCTTGGAGCCGTTCACTTACATGAGCCTTACGCGGCCCTCACAACTAGTTTGCAGGCGTAAGGAACCGTCCGTCCCGAATGCCTGCATGAACATCGCTGGGTGAAATGATGGGAAGCCTTACGACGAAGCGGCTTCCCGAAGGCGAACTCTCCACGAGAATGGCTTCACCACTGTGAAAATGTGCAATATCACGCACCATTTTCAGGCCCGAGCCCGAGCCGGCGCCATGCGGGTTGACCCGATAGAAGGGCTCGAAAATCTGCTCGTGCCGATCAGGGGGAATACCGGGACCTTCGTCCTGAACGGCAATTGTTCCATCCGCCGACAAGCTTACCTTCAGAGTACCCCACTTTCCTCCGTGCTGGACCGCATTCTGCACCAGATTGATCACTAATCTGTCCAGAGCCTGCGCGTCGCCATGAACCCAGACCGAGGTCTGGGGCTGGTCAAGCTCGATCGAGTACCCCTCGGCGATGGCATAGGGCGCCAGATCAGCAACTACCGTTGACACTGTAGTTCTGAGATCAAGGAGCTTTTTCTCCATTGGATTCTGGCGGAAGCGTTCGATGTCGAGGATCTGATTGACGACAACTGTTAGGCGCCGAACCACCGCCCTCAGCTTCTCGTGCGCGATGTCCGTCGGAAAGGCATCGAGCTGAACCCGGAGGATCGCAATGGGGGTCCGCAGCTCATGTGCTGCATTCATGAAAAAGCGCTGAGTAACCTCGAAGCCGGCATCTATACGCTGAAGAGCCTCGTTGACGCCGGCGACGACAGGAAGAATCTCGCGCGGTACCCGGCTATCGGTGAGCCGAGTGCCACGAGCTGCGAAATCAATCCGATCAATCTGCTCGGTCAGATCCCGGACTGATCTGAGGCAAAACCTGATGACCAAAGGAACACCGATCAGGGTAAGAACGGTCAGCGCTATGCCGGGAACGATGGTTGCAATATGGCCGAACAGCAGGACGGCATGGAACAAGGACAAAAAGCCGCCGCCACCAGATAGGATAGCGAAAGTTCCCACAGGTGTGGTTGCTCGGTCAGAAACGGGCGGTAACTTCAGGACTTTCTGGTTGCCCCTCAAACGTGGCGGAAGTCAATCTGTCGGCCATGTCGGCGACCGCCAGCATGGAGGCGGGGGTACGCCGAGCGTTACCCGCTCGCCGCTTTCAGAAACGGCGACCGCCCACAGGCCGGGCGTCAGAAACAATCAGTTCTTCCAGCTGCGGGCTGGGGGTGATGTCGAGCGTCCCGGAGGCGTTGCGCGTGATTGACTGGCCGACCGCCTCGTTCAAGTGCAAGGAGGCGATCACGCCCAGTGGGGCGCTTTGAAATGCTAGAGCGAACGTAAGAAGCGAGGAGACGACAAGGGCCAAGACCTGAAAGATCAGCAGGCCGATGGTCAGCCGCCAGCGAAGCGACAATTGCCGGGGCCGTATCATGCTGCCGGCCGGATCAGGTAGCCAACACCACGGATATTGTGGATCTCCACGCCAGCATCGATATCGACCAGTTTCTTGCGGAGGCGCGAGACATTGGCCTCGAGCGAGTTGGATTGGATCTCGTCGTCAAATGTGTAGACGGCGTCTTCAAGGAAGGTCTTTGTGACGGTCCGCCCGAGCCGCCGAAGCAGGCTCTCCAAAATCAGTAATTCGCGCCGGGTCAGCTCAACGCGGATGCCGCGGACCAAGGCCTCGCGCGACTGACTGTCATAGCAGAGTTCCGCCAAGACGGTCTGCTGTTCCGACAATTCGCCCGCGCGACGGCGAACGGCTGCAATCCGGGCAAGCAGCTCCTCCACCTCAAAGGGCTTAGGAAGATAGTCGTCTGCGCCCAGATTCAAGCCCTTTATCCGGTCGCCCGACGTGCCAAGCGCGGAGATGACAATAGTGGCGATGGGTCTGGGACTGAGACGCAGGGTGGCGATCAACGATACGCCGTCACCATCGGGCAGTTGCCGATCGATCAGGACGATGTCGTGAACCTTGCTGGCCAACGCCTCGCGGGCCATGGCCAGCGTCCCGGCATAGTCGACGGCGATGGCATGTCGCGAGAGTGCGGCGCCAAGCGCTTCCGCCATGTCCGGTTCGTCTTCAACCAAGAGCAGTCGCATGGAGTTTCTCCCTTCACGCTGGTGCAAGATAAAATGACAAAATCTGGCAGCATGTGCCGCCGGATTGAAGAAGCGTGCCGCCGAGGCAAGTGTCAGCGGTTTCTGCCAAGTTACATTGGCGGGCACCCGTTCAATAGCTACCCGCCATCCTGGCCGGCCACGACATACGCCACGATACGCCGCGAGTTGTAAGTGCAGCCGGGAGCAGCGTCTAGAATTGGAGGTTAAGGCCAGCCTTGACACTGTGATTGGTCAGGTTGTCGGAAAAGCTCACGCCATTGGTAACCGTGCTGACGTCATCGAGGCGCATCTGGTTATATTCGAGGCTCACCGAGAGAGCGTCGCCGAGCTTCTGCTCGACGCCACCGCCAAGAATCCAGCCGCCGGCCCAGCCCGCGTCTTCCGTGCTGCCGGAACCAGATTCCAGATTAGCGAAACCATAGCCGCCGGTGCCAAACACCATGGTCGAGCCCAGAGCTACACCGGCTTTGAGCTTGGCCGCACCCGACCAGTATTGCTCCAGCACGCCGCCACCGCCGGTGGCGTAGGACTCCCCGTTCGAGTAGTTGCCCTGCAGCTCCCCGCCAACGACACCGGGGCCAACCTGCACCCGATAGCCAAACTGGGCGCCGCCAATGAGGGTGGCATCGCGGAAGATGTTGAGGTCGTCATCTTTGGAGAGGCCACCAGTGACACCGACATAAGCACCCGACCATGTGTCGCCGCCATAGGAATTGTAACTTTGGGCATAGGCACCCGATAGACCGACGCTGGCAATGAGAATGGCAAGGGTCGATCGCATGGCCAAGGTTGAGGTTTTCATTCTGCACTCCGCGGTGCCCGATCACGTGATCCGGGCGAACACAACAATCCCGCGCCGAGGCGACATCTCGCCTGACTGCGGATAATGCGGTTCTGCGTCAGTTGACTTACGGCAAAGTTACGCGGAGTACTCAAAAGGCCTTGTCGGCGGCCATAACATCATGCTGTGTACGGCCAAGATCAGAGCCAATCGCCCCCAAAGCTAACTGTTCGCTTGATCTTATTCCGATACTTGCACGCCCCGTTTATGCGTTCAGATCAGCAGCGCGCTCCCATTGCAGGCTGGCGCGCGAGCCCACTCCACTGATGGCATCGGAAGCCTCACGCATCGAGAATGCCCGGGGATCGATTTTCTTGCTTCAGATGAGCATAATAATTCCGAGGCTCGGGCCAAAATGCATGCTGAGACGTACCCTCGCAAAGCCAGCCCGATACAAGAAGCCGACGGCCTAGTTGAAGAGTGGTGCGGGGGCCGGGGTCGATCGGCACTGCTCTCGGAACTGGATTTTAAAGTCTGTCGTGTCTTTCCGCGCCCGCATCTAGGCAATATTGCCTGCGTCGTATCGTTCTTGTGCTTGCTCAATGTACTCGTTACTGCCGATCTACAGGTCCACTTCTGCGATCCGCATACCTGTGATCCGAGGGTAAAATGACATCTCGTGGACAGCGGCCAATCATTGCAATAGGCATCAACAGTACTGTGCGGCGGCGTTGCGATAGGGAGCGCGAGAAAGCACTGCAACACTCATTGGCGAGCCGGAGTGATTATTACACGTCCGAGGATGGAATTGCCTTCGGCATAGGAATGGGCTTCGGCAGCGGCCGCAAGTGGAAAGGTTTTGTCTACTATCACCCTAAGATCGCCAGTCGTGGCCGACTTCAGCATCTGGACCACCGTACCATAGACGTCTGGCTTTTCGAATTGCGTTCCCATGAAAACGCCCAGCAGCGACTGATTCTGACTGTAGCGCCGGCCAAAGATCAATGCTGAGCGGCGCACCCCCGGCGTTGCCGACGAACACAAGACGTCCCTCCGATCGCAGTGCCGCCAGCGAGCTTTGCAAGGTGGTTCCCACAGGGTCCACGACGAGATCGACGCCACGCCCCTTTGTCAGACGCATGACCGTATCGACGACATCAACCGACCGATGATCGATTGGATGATCAAGGCCAAGCCCGACGAGATAATCGGCCCTCTCGGCTCCAGAAACCGTTGCAAGCACGGTGGCGCCTGCCCGGTGCGCGAGCTGGATGGCGGCTAGCCCGACCCCACCGGCACCTGCACGGACCAAGACAGTTTCGCCACGCTTCAAACCACCTCGAGCGAAGAGGCAGTGATGAGCAGTCCCGAAAGGGATCGGCAGCGCTGCAGCCGAGGCCATATCGAGTTCTTCCGGCACGAGCCACGTTCGGCTGGCGGGAACCGCACGCAATTCGGCATGCGACCCGGCGAGATCGAAGCTCGTGACCCTTTGGCCGACATGGCGGTTCTTCACGTTCTCTCCGACAGCGATGATTTCGCCCGCGGCAGCATAGCCGACGACGAAGGCCGGATGGGGTGGAGGGGTGGACGAGCGGTTGATCAGGTCACCTCCCTCGATCGCGGCAGCCTCGACGCGGATCAGAACGCCGTCGATTGGGTAGACCGGATCGGGGATATCTGTGTAGCACAGGACGTCTGGAGTGCCGGGGTAATCATAGACCGCTGCTTTCATGGTTCTCTCACTGTGCATCACTTGCTTGATGGCGCGGCTCATCGCCACAGATAGGACGAACATATTTGTGGCACGAGCCAGTCCGTTGGCTGCCAGCAGTTTGTCGTTCCTTTTGACGATGCGGTAGCGCCACACTTTGATAAGCAGTGTCATGAAACAAGGAACGCTGGAATGGATATTGAAGATTTACAGACATTCGTTGCGGTGGCTGATGCCGGGGGTATATCGGCCGCCGCGCGTCGACTCGGTGTCTCCAAGTCAATCGTCAGTCGGCGGTTGGTCCAGGTTGAAGCGGAACTTGGCGTTCAACTGCTTGCCCGAACGACCCGTGGTGCTGCGCTGACAGAAGCGGGCATGACGTTCAGGGACCATGCAGCGCGAGCCAGCGCCGAGATCGATACCGCCAAGGAGGCGATCCTACCTGCCGGTGAGCTACGCGGCCGCCTGAGAGTTGCCATGCCGCTTACCTTCGGCCCGACGCACTTTGCTCCCGTGCTTGCAGAAATGGCGTATCTGTACCCGCAGCTTCACATCCACACTTCCTATAGTGATCGTTTCGTCGATCTGATCGGCGAAGGTTTCGATTGCGCGATCCGCAGGGCTTATCTTCAGGATTCCGATCTGAACGCGAAGCGCGTCGGGCCGATCCACGGCAAGCTCGTCGCCAGCCCGCACTATATCGAAGCAAACGGGTCACCGGGCACGCCGGGCGAACTTGTTACCCATCAAGCCCTGTTGCAGGGAACGGAAGTCTGGCAGTTTATGGATGGCGACAAGATTGTCACGGTCCAGCCGCATGGCAGGTTCAAGGCCGATAGCGCCGCAGCCCTTGTTGCGGCGGCAGCAGCAGGGCTCGGCATTGCCCGTCTCCCCGATTACATCACACACCAATACGTAGCCTGCGGCACGCTGGTTCCGATCATGACGCGCTATCCGGTCCTTCAGGGGCTGCCTACGTCGTTCGCCCTCCGGGTCATCCGGCGCGGAAGGTTCGGGTGCTCACCGATATGCTGGCAGAATATTTCAGACGAAACACAGATATTTGGGGCCTCGACGGCTAGGGCCGTAACGGTGTTAACCTCGCCGCAAAATGCGACGACGCGACACTCGCCCCGGCGGCAAGCTGTTCAAGCGCCGCCTGCAGGCGCAACTGCTGGCGCCAATGGCCGAATGCCCGTCTGACGGGTAGCAAAGATCATCAGGGCGATCGTTTCCTTCGAGCGAACTTCCGATGCCTTGGCGTTCCTTACGCGATGTTGCTGTCATTCCTCAATCGTGACCACCATAGCGGCGGCTGTCGGTGGCGAATAGGACGGGTAACGTCTTTGAATGGGTTCCTACCCGCCACATGAAGCAGATTATTCCGCCACCGAGGCTGGGGTCATTTCAGTGGATCCGCTGTCCCCAAGGCTTCCTCAAGCGCTCCGCGCCCGCTGCCCGCGAGCCACGAACGGAGGCTGAGCAGCTCCGGGTTGATCTCACGCATGGCATTGAGGTCGACCCACTCTGCGAGTGGGCCGTCTTCCGGGCTCTTTGCCATATGCGCGAGGTCCGCATTTGCTGCGAGAACATCATCAGGAAAGCGTTCATAGGTGATCGGACGTCCGGCAGCTTCAGTGAAGGCGGCCTCAAGCTCACGCCCTGTCACCCGGTCGCTGGCAATCTTCACGGTCTTACCGCCAAAACGGGCCTTGTCGGCAAACACGGCAGCAGCAAACTTGCCGATGTCTTCCACGGCAGTAAGGTGAATCGAGTGAACCGGTCGGATCAGCGACACCAACCGGCCCCGATCCGAGCCGAAGCCCGGCCGCACCAGCATCTCCATGAAGATCATCGGCCGAATGATGGTGGTCATGATGGGAAGTTTGCGGAGGTGCGCTTCGATACGCGGCTTGGCGTCGAAGCGCAGGACACCTGTCAGAACATCCCCGGAACTGGCCCCCGAAGAATATACGAAATGCTCAATACCGGTTTCGGCTGCGATATCCGCAATCGCGAGCCCATGGCGAACTTCGTCTTCAGCAGTCAGGTTGGCCGGCAGAACACTGAATACACCATAGGCATCTTTCATGGCCGAGCGGATGACATCCGTGTCCTCGAAAGAGCCTTCCACAAGCTCAACGCCTGAATTCCGTAACTTCAAAGATGAAGTGTCGGCGGCGTCTAGTACAAGTGCGCGAACGGACCATCCCGCCCTCAGCAATGCTTTCATGACAGATCCTCCCTGCCGCCCGGTGGCGCTGAAAACCAGAATGGGTCTTTTGTCATTAGTCATTGGATACCCTCGCATGGAATAAGGGTTCTCCATATATACCGATATAAACCCGCCGGAAGACGGCACATTTTTCTGCATCGGGCACAAGTATGGTACCCTTGGACAAACAAATGCATGCTAACGCACCACAAGGATCAGGGGATGGTCGAGCGTTCAGACCTGTTCCATCAAACGGGGTCTGCACCCTGCTGAGCGACAAGTGGACTGTCCCGGTCCTTTGGCGGCTTTCACTCGCGGAGGAAACTCGGCTCCGCTTCTCAACGCTCAAAAGGAAGTTGACGGTGTCACTCAGCGAATGCTGACGCTCACCCTCCGTAACCTTGAGCGCGACGGGCTGGTTGCTCGCCACTATTTCCCTGAAGTGCCACCGCGTGTCGAATATGAACTGACCGAAATGGGTATCGGAGCTTTGCGCGCCCTTGAGGTGTTCAACTTCTGGGTCCGGGATAATCTGCACACCATCAGAGAGCACCGCCGCGCTTACGACGACGTGAGATTGTAGGTCCCGTATCATTCAAGGGGAGCGCGAGAAACAAACTCGGAGAAAGCAGCCCTAGATCAGGCCGTGGACCTCAGTGCCGTCGCAAGCGCATCGATAAAGTGTCGCACCTTGCCTTCAAGGTGCCGTCGATGTGGATATAGGGCGACAATGGGCACACCATCCCTCGTGGCTTCAGCAAGCACGCGGAGCAGTCGTCCAGTGGAAAGATCGTCCTCGACCAAGGAATAGGGAAGGTAGGCGATGCCTCCACCGGCAATTGCGGCAGCCTGCAATGCTGCACCGCTGTCGAGCCTCAACCGACTACGCCCGCGCGCAATGGTGACGCTGCCGTCGTCTTCGCGAAGGCTCCAGCTCTGACGTTCATTGAGGTGCGCGTGGAACAGAAGGTTGTGACTATCGAGTTGGTCGATGCGTTCGGGTATGCCGTGCCGGTCGAAATAGGCGGGGGCTGCGCATAGGACCACCGGCTCCTCGCGCAGGACGCGCATGATCAGGCCGGGATTTGGGCTGGTCACGCCAATCCGGATCGCAAGATCAAACCCTTGCTCGACCATGCTGACGACCGCGTCAGAGAAGCTAACCTCCACCTGCACGTGGGGCCATCGATCCAGATAGTTGGCCACCACGGGGAGCACGAACTTCCGTCCGTATGCATCGGGCACCGTCAGCCGCAGCGTGCCCTGCGGTTCAGAAGAGTGTTGCGCAAGGCTCGCCTCCGCATGATCCAGTGCAACCGCGATGGCCAAACCCTGCTGATAAAGACTGTGACCTTCATCGGTCAGCGCCATTGAGCGCGTATTGCGGTTCAATAATCGGGTGCCAAACTTGGCCTCCAGCCGCGCGATGGCCTTGCCTGCGGCAGACCGCGACAGGCCCAGCGTACGGCCACCCGCCGCAAAGCCATTCGCGTCGACGACAGCCATAAACATCTGAATGTCGTCAACATCGCCCCCATCCATCGATAGCACCGTAGCTTGAGTTTCGGCAGACTGACGCCGTCACTTCGTCAGTAGTTTGTTTCATACTATCAGCGATGGGCGCCGTCACGCGTCCCCAGCTATCGAAAGAACTATTGGATGACCGCACCGAACCGACTTAACCCACCAACACTTCCCAACAGTGAGGCCATCGGCTATTCGCAGATTTCGATCACCACGGGCCGCCTCGCCTTCGTTTCGGGCCGGTGGCGATCCCGGCGGACGGCGGGTTAACCCCTGCGGACATTGCGTCGCAAACAGATTTGATCATCGCAAACCTGACCGAAGCCTTGAAGGCCCTTGAGGCATCGCCCCATGACATCGCGCAGATTCGAATTTACGTCGTTGATATGACCCCGGTCGAGGTGGAGACCGTGATGGGAAAAATGGGCGAATTCCTCTCCGGCGCAAAGCCGAGCCTGACAGGTATTGGCGTAAGCGCTTTGGCATCTCCGGAATTTCTGCTTGAGATTGAGATGGTCGTTCAGCTTGCGGATCGATCTGCAGACTGACCCCATGCCTTGGAGTTTGGCTGGGCTACTCTCAATTCCACGCGCGAAGACCTTACGGTCCCGGGCCCGGTGGTTCTGACGCACAGGATCGCCTACAGCGTGGCGTAGTACAGCAGGTGAGCGCCGTTGTAGATGACGTGCACGACGATTGCTGGCCATAGCGAGTTGGTTTTTCTGAACAGGTAACCGGTCAGAACACCCACCATGAATGCGTCCAGCAGGATAACGCTGGGACCGTGAACGACTCCAAAAATGGCCGCGCTTCCCACGATTCCCGCCCGGGGACCATATCGATTGAGAGCATTGGCGATAACACCCCGGAACAGGACTTCCTCGCCGAAAGGGGTGAAAAGCGCACCCGTCACCACCAGCACGATCAGGGATACCGGACCCGCCGTTGCAGCTGCCTGAAAATCGGCACGGGTATTCGGCTCGGTCACGAACATGAAGTAGATGCCCTCGATAGCAAAGCTCAGGCCAAACGCCAGCAGGCCCAGACCAATGCCGGCTGCCAGCCACTTCTGCTCGACGGCACAGAAACCGAAAGCACGGAAATTTCGTATGCGTACAATCCGGGCTGCCAGCAGCGCTCGGGCTGCCGGCCACGCCATTGGCAGCCATGCCAAAGATGCCGCGTATTGCGGCCTGCTCGTCCGGCATTTGGAGCATTGATACGCCGATGACCACGATGAGGGCGAGGTAGACGGCCAGTCCGACCGCGACCTCGAGCCAGCCGGGTCTAATCTCGTTTTCAGAGGAGGTGGCGTGCATTATGTTCTCTTTCGAATGGCGGCGTTGAGGCGGCAGCAAAGCCGATGCCATGCGTTCGGGCGCCGAGTTGCCGCTGACCCTGAAGCAGGCCCCTTACGCTCGGATTACGGCGAGCGGTGCGTGATCAGTCGACGGATCTGGTGATTCTCGACCCGTCGCTTCGACGAAGCTCCGATTGCCAGTGTTCGCCTGCCGCATCGTATCCCGCCGGGCTTCCATGGGAACTGGAACGAGAACGCGACGTCCCGCTAGAACCGGTTCGTGAGTGCCCTCAAGATCGACTTTACGGGCGGCTCACGACCACACCCGAGAAGACTCACAACTCGATCCCTCTCTCCGCAAGAAGCGCGGAAAGTGCCGTTGAAGGCTCTGGTCAGGTCGGCTCGGCGGAGTGGGGCAGTTCGCAGCGAACCGCTGACGATGACGGAGCCGGCGTTGATTTCCTCGATACCAAGGTTCTGCAAGTCGCCCATGAAGGCGGAGGTGTAGCGCGGATTGGCCTTGAGTGTGGCGCTAGCCTCGCGCATCGCGTCCAGAACCTGTTCCGGATCGACGCTCGATGGCACCGAGTAACGGGGACGGAAGACCCCGAAATTGCGCGAACTGTTCTTCAGCGCCTTGATGGTAGAGAACGGTATCGAATGCAGCGCTCCATCTGCATCGCGCAGGCGCACCGTGCGCAGGGAAATGCCCTCCACCACGCCGCTTCGATCGCCCGTGTTGATGGTGTCCCCTATGGCCGAGGTATCCTCGGCCAGAATGAACACACCGGTGATGACGTCTTGAACCAGTTGCTGGGAGCCAAAGCTGATCGCCGGGCCAAAGACACCGGCACCGGCAAGCAGCGGCGTCACGTCGACGCCGATATTGGCCAGGATCGCGATACCCGCCAGCAGAACCAATAGCATCATCAGGCTGTTACGCAGCAGCGGCAGAAGCGTTTGTGCCCGGTTGGAGCGTTGGCGTGGCCGCCCGAACGCGTCGGTGGGGGTGAGGGCGCTGGCGATCCGGGCATCCAGCGCCACCCAGATGAGCCGAGTGATCACGGCACATATGGCTGCGGCGGCCAGCGGTTGGCTCAGCTGGCGGCCATCCGCTTGCAACCAGCTCCAGAGGTCAAAGCCCCATATGCGGGCGATGACGACGATAGCAAAAAGAGCGATCGCTATGTCGGTCGCCAATCGCGTGACACGGAGCATACCGGCAATCAGTGCGTGCCGCACCGCGCCATGCAGCCTGCGCCGGCGGTTGAGTACGCCATCGTAGAGGCGATGTAGAAGGGCAACGGCGACCGGGCCGACAAGCACGGTGCCGAACGACCAGAAGACACGGGTGAAGACGTCGTTATCGCGCTGTCCGGCAAACAGGCTGACGGCACTCAAGCCGATGAAGGCGTAAGCCAGCAGGTGCCAGTACACGGCAAGGCGGCGCGTGGCATTTCGAATGGCATTTTTGACCCGGGACTGTGCGCGGCGCGACCAAAATCAAACGGCCAATGACCATGCGATGCCGGATGACCAGCGCCGGGGTTATGGCGGCGGCCGACATGTTCAGCGTAAAGGATGCGATATCGGCCGCGGACCAGCCGACGACGCGGCGCAGTTCGGCATCGCGCAGGAGCGCAGCGAAGGTCGACAGCATCCCGATCGGCAGCGCCCATTTGAAGAGGCGCCTTTGGGCAAAGTGGACGACGCGGACGCCGCGCATCCCGCCAAGTGCCGAAAGGCATGCCATCGCCAGATCGGTCATCAGGATGGACAGTAGGAGGCCGGCCGACAGGGTCAGAAATATCCGCGTGCCCAGATCCTGCGGAAGCATCAGGGACAATACCAGTGCGGCCGGGAGGAAGAATGCGACGTTGGCGATGATCTTGAGGCTCACTCCGACTGCCAGCAGGCGTTTGCGCACAGGCTGGGTTGGGGCAGTAAGACCACGTCCGACCCGGCGCAGAAAAAGACCGCCAGCAACGACGATCATGAAGCCGGGAAGGGCCCACATGAAAAAGCGCGTCAGTTCGCCACTTGCCACCCCGGCTTCTATTCGCGTCGCCAGTTGGGTCTGTGCCTGCTGCGCTTTCTGATCGATCGGGATGCCGAACGTGGTGGTCGGCAATTGCTCGACAATAGTCGTGGACCATTCCGACAGTACGTCGATGAGCCCGGGAGCGGCGATGTCTTCTCTCGGCTGGGGCTCTGTGGTCGGAGTCTCGTCGTCGCCGCTCTGATTGCCGGCGGGCGGTGGCGTGGCCGACATCTTGCGCAACTGTTCCAAGAGGTCCGCACGGACAGCGTCGTCATCGAGCACGAGAATAAGACGATCGATGGCCTCGGTGCGGGCATCGCGCGCAGGTGCGTCTTGCCCATTGGCAATCGAGGCCGAAAGCATGACCAGCAGCGCTGTTGCGATTGTTGCCAAGATTTTCAAAGCGTAGTCTGGTTTGTGGTAGGCCGATTGGGCAAGGGATGTCGCGTGGTTGCGACATCCCTTCACTTTTGCAGCGCCCCGGTGCGTTGACTACGGTGCACACCGGAATTGGAGGTCGTTTCGCCGCTCAAGTGTTCTGATTGAAGAAGCACCGTCAGAAGGTCAAGATATGACACAGGCGAGCGTTATTGAGCTCCACTACGGTATGACGGAATAGTTGAGGTGCGGGTGATGGTAAACCGAGTGCAGAACCACGGTTGAGATCAGCACGGGGTTTGCAGAACAGAAAGCCGGCTGGAATGCCGGTCGCGACCACGTTCTGTATCGACGCCGCCTGCGCTGAGCCGATAAAAGGTTGTGACCGAGTCCACATCGTCTTGCTCCATTTTCCGGATGGGTGGTTGACGGTATTTTGGGGCCGATCAGCAGACGTCTATGTACTGGCGGCCATGGCGGTCGCGGTAGACGCATTTGCCCGGTTCGGTCGCCTTGCCGATGACGGCTCCGGACGCGCCGCCCACGGCTGCGCCGATTGCGGCCCCTTCCCGGGAATTAGTGGTCAATCCGCCGATGAGAGCGCCGGACGCGGCGCCGATCGCTGCGCCACCTCCCGCAGACTGCGAACAACCGGCAAGGGCGACGGCTACCGCTGCGATCGCGATGATCTTCTTCATGATGTTTCCTTTCGTAAGCAGGTTCCGGGATCGGTGTCGCAATCGACACCGCCGAGTCCGAGCCTGATCAACAGGCTTTGGAGCCATTCGCTTACGGGGGACTTACGGCGACCGGACAATCACACCAAACGCGGGGGCGTCAGGAACCGTCCATCCCATATGCGGTCGATGCTGGGCGGCCGCAGCCATCGGAGGAGGCGAAAGCGTCAGATTCGCATAATATGCGGTATGGCATGGCAGCAGACGACCCCGTTACCGCGGTAGGCTACTGCCGAAGCAGCACCGGAAAGCCGCCATAGCGACTTGAACGTCAAGTTTGGCTTTGCAGCTGACGCTTGAACCAGATTCTATCCACGGCGCGCCCGCCCACCCAGCCTTCCAGACGACCGAACTCCGAGTATCCGAGGCTTAGGTAAAATCTCGGCGCCTGCGTGGATAGGGTGTCTACGCAACCGGTCTTCGCTCCATGCCGGAGCCCTTCGGCTTCGGCTGCGGCTATCAAGGCCCTGCCAAAACCTCGCCCCCTAGCGTGACCATCAACCCAGATATTGTTTATAAACAGAACGTCAAATGAGATCGACGCTGTCACTCCGCCAACAATCGCGGCGCCTTCACGCTCTACAATCGCGAAATCGTACTTCGCGATCGACGACAGTTCGTTTTCCTGCGCTATACCCTTTGAAATGAGAGACACGATGCCCGGGGACGGTGGCGAATAGAATTCATGCATCGGCTCAGCCTCCTGACGTTAGGCTATGGCACGGCGTGATGATCGTCCAATGACACACTTGCGCCCGCCGACCCCATTGCGGACGATCAAGCTCCAGCGTAATCCCATTCGGATGAACACTTGGCGCCCCGCATCTAGCATCCGTTTCAAAGCCTTGGGCCTGCAATGGCGAAGCGATCGCCTCCTTGCATCCGAAGTTTATGACGACGCTGGACGGCTAAAGGGCGTTCGTCCGCTTGGTGGCACCGTCGAGTTTGGTGAAACGGCAGAGGCGGCTGTCATCCGAGAGTTCCGGGAGGAACTTGGGATAACGGTAAGGATCGTTGGTGAGCCGACTTTCATGGAGAACATCTACATCCATGAAGGCGAGCTTGGCCATGAGATATTGGCAATCTTCGAAGTGACGTTTCCCCCTGATGCTTTTTCCGGACAGAGCCGTATCGCGTTCAACGAGGACAGTGGAGCGGAATGCTTTGCGGAATGGTTTGCCTTGAATAGGCTAGACGGAACAGGGCAGCCTCAGCTCTACCCCGCTGGCCTAAAAGCACACCTAATCAACGCGGGATATGCAGCAGCTTGGAACACATAGAAGCCGCTCGTTTCCACGTGCTCAAGCGGCAGCTTTGCCACTTCGATCAGCCTGTCGGTAAGCGCCCCATGGCGGACATAGATCGCTTAAATTCCAACGCCTAAAAGCTGCCGGACTTGAACGCAAATTCTCGGCAATGGACGCTGCCAGCGCTGCAATGGGGGTTGTCTATTCATATCCGCCGACCATCAACAAACCTCTCTCCGGAGCAATTATCGACGTCGAGTTTGTGTCCTGCACAAGGAAGTAGCCTCCTCCCCCGTTTCGGATGCTTCTGAAGAGATCATGCAGATCGGCTTCATCAATGCATCGTATGCTCAAATCAAGATCCACTATCCACCTTCCATCCGGCTCCGAGTTGCCATTGGGTGGCCGAATGCCAGTGTCGCCTGTTGTTCGCCTCAGATAGTCAGAACCCCCATCCCGCACCGCAGCTGCGAAACTTTCCTCAAGCGTGAGGATGACCACGGCGCATTCGAACATCTCGTCATTGGAATAAAGGACCCCAGTAGTTGCGACGCCACGCGGGAGGGAATCCTGAAGCTGTTCTTCGGCAAAATCACACCCCGAAAGGAGAACTGCCACTGACAAGAGAATGGGTAAGTTGGCAGACAGACGGGTTTGCGCGAAAAGGAACATTGGCGATTCTCGACGGACAAGGGATGCGAATATCGCTATTTGGAATTTTTGGGTCAGGTCAATCTCTCGAAGTGGCCGCTTGCAAGCAGGCAGTGCCACGGGTGTCAGAGGTCCACTTTAGCTTTCGTGTTCAGCGAAAGCAGCCAGTCCGCAACCCACCCCGTTTAAGACGGCAATCGACCCCATCGTGGAAGGCCTCTCTGCCAGTCAGCGGTACCCAAAGCAGTCGCATCCATTGGCCGCTGTAGATACGGTGCCAAGGCAAGGATGTTTATGGCGGTTTTTCGTGAGCAAGGTATTTGGGTCGACGCTGGTGCTCTTTGTGCCTTTGGTAAGTGCCTTAGCAATCTTTGTCTGGGACCATGGTTCTGCCCGTTGTCGTGAATGCCCGGGTTGTCTCGATTGCTGGCGACCGTCCTTCCTGCATCCGAGTTACGGGCGATCAGTTCGACTACCGTCCGGTTACAAGTTGGTTCGACCTTACTGCCTTTGCGATGCGCGTTCCTTTCGAGAGCGCAGGAGGTTCAAATGACCCGCAATGGACATTTCATGCAGTATTGGTCGTCGAGAGCGAACTGTATAACTGGTCCCACATGAGGATGAACTTCGTGCCTGTCAGCTCTAATGTGGCGAGAGCACTGCATCTGCAACCGCGCTGCGTCCGGGCTCGGCAATGAGTTCGCGTGAGCCTATTTATGTCCGCTGTTAGTACTCGTAGCTGAACGCTACAGGTCCGCAACGAAGTGACCGAAAACCGCCCCATGCCAAGTCTTTCGTTGAGCAGACGTTGTAGCGCGTCTGCCTTAGCGGGAATATTGAGATAAGATTGTTTTCGGTCGATCACTCGCTAACCGGTGGAGGCACAGTGCCCACATGTCGCTGAAACCGGAATTCAATGTCACCGGGCTCACCGCACTATTGCCGTGGCGAGAATATCATTTCTCAGTCCGAAGCATATCGATCGTGACCGCCATTTTCGGTGCCTTCGTAATCGCCGCTTGGATCATTGAGCGCGGCCCAGTCTTAACCTATGGCCTAGGTTTTTGGCCATTGTTGTTCTTGTTTCGGCTGCTCTATTTTATGTCCGACGTTCTACGCGAGGAAACTGGTTGATCTATCCCGTGGGCATGGATCGCGATGGCATCGTTGGACCCGGAATGTGGGGCACGACGTATCTTCCTTGGTCTGAAGTCCGCACCGTCGCGTATGTAACGGGACACACTGGGGGCGCAATCGGGTCGGTTCAGCATCAATTGGTCATCCACAAGCGGCGCGGGTTTGCCGCGCGCCTGTCTCTCCTGCACCTCACTGATGACGAGTGCGAACAGTTGTTCTCAGTATTGGAAGGACTTTCCGACACAGGTGGTTTTAGGCTGGTCCTTGGCCATACACCAGAGGGGCAACGCTGGCTGAAGCAAGCGCCTTGGCTCTAGCTGCCAAGCACGTTCTGACGGTGATTTCGTCGTGGAGCTGCATTGGTGCAAAAGCTCAAGTTGCCACTATCGAACTCTAGCAGATGAGGGATCAAGATTTGGTCACAGCGATCTTCTTAATTACTGCGGCAATGTCGACCCCAAGCGCGTACGAAATCGTGGTTGCTGGTCGGCATAGCGTAGTCGCTGACTGCCTCCTAAATAGTGCACAAACTCGGGGATGGAACGTAGAACTAAATCCCATCAAGGGTGGGAGCACCGTCGCCGCAGAGGGCAACGATGGCAGTAGTCAATGGTCGGTGACGCTATCGCGTTTTCAGGCTTTTCAATCCGTCTCGCTTGCCTCGATCACCTACGGAACAACCGGCCGCGATGCCTTCCAACGCGAGGTCTGGCCGATTATCGAAGAAATGTGGCGCCGCCAATGAGTGACGCGCCGCGTTGAGGTCGGCTTGGCAAGCCGAGTTGATGAAGGCCTCCACTTCCAAGGAGCCCGTAGTGCAAAAGCTCAGGTAAGGAACGTGAAAGACCGTGCTTGCATTCAAACACTGATCCGATCAGGTGTGATCGAAGACTTGCCCCTGCTCGTCGACATCCAGCGACGCGCTTCCCTCAAGGGCTACCCAGAACCAATGCGCACGCTTCTGGGGTCCCGGCCTGAGCTCATCTATGGGAGCTTCCGACCACAATGGTTCGCCGATGATCACGTTCAGGTGGCGACTCGGGAACAGCGCATTGTCGGCTTCGCGGTGTTGGAGCGGTCCGGGGGTGATGAGGGGGAAATGACAGCCTTGTTCGTAGATCCTGATTGTTGGCGCACTGGCGTTGGGAAGGCCCTTGTCGACACACTGGTCGCCCTAGTTTCTCGGAGGGGCGGAAGGAGGATGGTCGTGATGGCCAATCCACTGGCGCTGGACTTCTACGCTGCCGCCGGATTTATCCTCGAGAGATACGTGGACATGACTAATGCAACTGCTGTACCGCGCTCGGTCCTTGAAATCCCTCTAAGCAGCAATGCGCAATTAGAAGCGAAGAGCTGATTGGGCGAGCAACTGAACTGCTCCGGGCTCGCCGTGGACACGACGGTCGGTTGGCCGTAGCTGCCAGCGGGTTCCGGCCCCATTGTTGACGCCGCTATGGCAGTGATCGTTAACCGGCATTTCAGCAAAAACATTGCCAATCGTGGAAGATTTGCTACTGCCCGGGCGGAGGATAGTGCCATGTATAGGCTTTTTGACGGTCCACTGCCGCGCGGCATTATTCAGTTGATCCTCAGCCTGCTGGCGTCGGCCTTCTATTTCTTTATCTATAACGGGCGCTACCGCGTACAACGCCCCACCATTTTCGAGCAGTTCCAGAGCGGCAGTCCAGACGATTTTTCTGTTCTTTATGCTGGAGGGTTGCTCATATGGATCGGCTTCTCGATTGCCGTCGTCATCACTGATTTCAGAAATTCGGGGCGATGGTGGTAGCGTGACCTCAACTGAGAACAGCGCATAAGACAGGCTCCTGACTGCATCGGGTCTGGCCGCGGGTGCCTTGAACGAGGCATTTCACCGCTCGCTATAGACAAATGTAGCGGTGAAAACAGTGAGGGGCTAAAGGCCTGATGATATGCCGCGGTGCTGCCAACTTTACAATCTGGAGGAGATCTCCGGCGGGCGAACGTTATCGTGGGTCGCAGTAACGGTTGATGGCCATGTGGAATAAGAAAGTAACCCGATCAAGTGTAAGAGGGGCTCTTCGGTACCATCTTCCAGAGCTTGTTGTTGGTGTTATTGCTATCCTGATTTACTCGGCATTTTTTAATGATAGAATGTCCAAGTATATAGCTTTGATAATTTCTGCTGGGTTTTTAGGTATTTGCGGATTTCTTATCAGGTTTGTACATTCTGTTGTCACTGGGCGTTTCGATTCAAAGTCCTAGGGCAGAGTGGCTCATAGTTGAGCTTTGCGTTGCCTAAGAGGGATCAATCATGAACATTCCACTGGCGGCTACTTTTTTGTTGGTTTTCATGAACGCCGGCACTTATGGCCGGGACATAGTGTCGACCAGCGGAACGGAAATGAACTGCAAATGGGCCGAACTGCTTCTGAAAACCGGCCTTGCAGTTCCAAAGGGTGTTTTCGTTGAGACCGGCTTTGCCGAGGCAGATTGTGTTGAAAAGCGATTGATTGGGCATGTGGGGCTGACCGAATATGCGTCGCAATTCGGCGAACAATTCAAAGATCAACTTGATCTTGTTGCCCGCCAGCGCCTTTGCGCGTCTGAAGAAGTTGGCGGATTGGGCTATCGACCGCTCTTCGATGCCGGTTGGCAGTTTCAATTTCGGTTTAGTCGCGACGAGAAAGAAATTTGGGAGCCGCTGATCATTGAGGGCTGTTAGTCCGAAATCGGGCCAACGGGCATAAGGAGCCCTCACAGGCAGGCGAGGTATGAACTGCCAAAAACTTCAGACACCCGCCTATGCTCGTCGGATTTCCACGTGATCGACAGATGGTTCGAGCAAACAAAACGATCCGCAGTGTATTCCGCGCGAAGTTGGTCTCCGGTAGCATGAAAAACAAAGCCCCATTGGGAAACGGTAGCGATCAGCTCCGTCTCAGGTGTGCCAACCGGAAAAGCGTCGGCGACCAGCCTCTGAACTGCCGCGGGGATATCAGCGGTTGTTTCAGGCAAACTTTGGAATGGGCCGAGATAAGGCGTCTGGCCGAACCCTGACTGCGCCCAGACAAGCACCAAAGTTGCACAAGCCGTTGCCGTTCCGAAAGCGAGATATTTGGACCAAAGGCCCACGTGGACACGTTGTGCGTCGGTCATCCAAGGGGCAATCTTCAAGAAGTAACGCAGGGCCTAGACTAAAGGCCCTAAGACAACCAACAGCAAGAACAACGATCCAAACACTAGGAAAACATTCCCCAGCAGTGTGCGTGTCATTGAGCTGGCATTTGACTGCGGACCAGTATTGAAAAATTCGACGGCCACAACAATTGCGAAACCAAGGGCCAACAGTGCTGCGGGTATAACTTCGTAGTTTTTTTTCATCGAACCTGCCGCTACATGGGGACTTTCCGCAATGTCATCGGCCAGTATCCAGCGTCCGCCTACACAAATCCAGCTCCTAAGGATGGTGTATCGTGGATTGCGTCGTTGTTAACTCTCAGGTGGCATATGCGCCGATTTCTCAGTTTGATGACTGTTCTCGTGTTGGGTGGGATGGTTGGTCTGTACGCCTATTTTCCCTACCTGACGGCGCTCCTTGTAGAAGGCACTCCAACTCTAGTCTGGCGAGAAGTGGGCCAATACGCCCGTGTGAATGGGGCGCAGCAACCGGGTTTCATTGGAAGCGCTTCTATCACTGAGCTTGAGCCGAAGCTTAACGCGATTTTCGCCGAAAGCGGCGGAAGTGCCCTCTCGGCCGCTCGAAACGGTGAGCTTGTGCTTGAACACTATGCCCCGGGCGCAACCTCTGAAATGCGCCTCAATTCATTTTCGATTGCTAAGAGCCTCGTTGGTGCACTGATCTTCAAGGCGCTCGCCGAGGAGAAGATCGCGAGCCCGGATCAGACCCTTGGCGAGCTCTTGCCTGCGGCGCCCGGCTTGAGCGACATGACCCTCCGCAAAGTCCTCACTATGCGTTCCGGCGTTCATTTCGATAGCAGGTCGACAAGCTTCGGCGCCCGGGGTAGCTATAAGGACAGCGACACCTTTCCCAATCCCTTTGGCCCCGTCGCTCGTCTTTACTTCCGTGGATTGGACGCTGTTGTTGGCGGCCTGACAATGGACGCGGCGCCGTCCGACACGTTCAACTACCAGAACGTCAACACTGCGCTGCTTGGCGCAGTGCTTGAGCGCCTGTACGGTCAGCCGCTTGAGACGCTGCTATCTGAAAAGATCTGGTTGCCCGCCGGCGCACAAGATGCTGTTTGGCGCAAACCCTCAGTCGAAAGCGGTGTCTCGGCCTATTGCTGCATATACGCGACGGCACGTGACTGGCTGCGCATCGGCATGTTCTTTGGATCCAACGGATCGGTGGCAGAGCCCTTCCTACCGAATAGCCTGTGGCGGGAATTTCTGGGCCTCGATGTTCCCCTGAGCATGCGGCTGAACGATCACTATGGCAACCACACACTGCAGAACGTGCTTGACCGCAAAGGCGAGGATTTGCAGGGTCCCTTCACCTATTTCATGGGCCAGAACGGGCAGATCCTTTACATTATGCCGGAAAAGAACCTCGTCGTTTATCGCGCGGGAGAGCGGTTTCAGCTTTTGCATTCGACGCTTTACGGCGCATGGAACAGCATCCGCCACGACTAGCCGCGGCCACGCGCGAACCTTGCTTTGTTCTCTGCAGGTTTCGTTGGCGGACGAATGAACGCATTGAGCATATTTGACGCCTTCCTGCCGCAGCTATGTGCTAGAGGTGGATCAAACTCCTCAGATTTCGTGACACATTTATTTTTACTGTCATAGTTTTGCCCCATTGTCGCCGCGGTGGAACCATGCTTTGTTCTCTCAAGATTTGCGAGTGGAGGGGCGCGCCAAAACACTTAGCGGGTCATCTTTCAATTAAACTAGCGTTTCATTGAGGGCGGTTGCGCCTACTACCGTGGTCGGTGGAATGGTTGGCGCCTTTTGGCGCGCTGCGAGTCGCTGCGGACCTGTGTCGTTGCATTGCAATATTTGGAACAGCGATACAAGCCAAAGATAGTACATTTCGAACTATGCTGCTAACTGGCGCTTAGTATTTCCGGGTGGATAGCAATTGTACTTTGTATACGCCTATATATTGGTCGGAATATTTTGTGGGGCAGTATTACTAGCTTCAAACCGGAAAATTGTTCTGCGTCGTAACGGTCGTCATATAATATCGGCCGTCCTCAGCGTTGCATTTCTTCTTTTGTATTTCTTTATTCCAGCCGATTCTGGCCGGAGTTTGCAATTTGCGCCACTGCATCCAGTCACGATTATTTATTCAACAATCGTCTTCTTACCCCTTGTTATTTCGTATCTATTTTATGGGGTCTTGCAAATCGAGCGGTACCACGGTCGCACATATGCTCAGGAAGGCCGGGTATATATGGCTTTCTCCATAATATCGCTAGTAAGTTTTATTTCCGTTTACTACACGGCTTCAGTATTTGGATAATTAAATTCGATGGGTGATGAAATGGATCGACGTCCATATAGTGACTACGCCTTCGAGTATATATATTCGCATCGTAACTCGATCAGCTACTATTCTTCTATAATGGGAGTAGATCCTTTAGCGGTCGCAGGATCAATAGGAGAGGAGATCAGCGACCGCGCACAGCCTTCATCGTGGGCAAGGGAGTTGCTGGGGGATATTGTTGCAAGTAACCTCGGTCGCTTCGATATTGAAAGTGGGCTTGTTGATCGGCTCGGACTGGGTCCTGGAAATATCGAGATAGGAACCGCCCTTGATCTGATAGAATACTACCAATCTGTGTATCCTGGATACAGCGATCCACTGGACCTTACCGCAATATACCACGATGATCCGAAAAGGCTGGTTCAAGATCTACTTAATGAAAACAGCGATATCAGCATAAAGTTGGCCGCTGTGATGGCGCGCCAAGCGACTGATTTCTTCCGCAGCAATGCCGTCCCCGGGTATTTCGATAGTCTCACTAGGGCGGAACAAGCAGGGCTTGTCGTTCAGTTCTATAATCTTGGTCTTGATAAAGTTATGGCCGGGATGGCGGCGAATCCCGGTGGGTATTTTCCGAAATTGGGACCAGAGGGGTTGGAGCTGCTCGAACAGGCAGGAAGAATTGTTGACTCGCTTGACGAGCACTTATGCTTCGCTGCTGGAACGCGTATATTGCTTTCTTCCGGTGAGGAAGTAGAGATTGAACTGGTCAAAGTTGGAGATGTGGTCCTTTCCTTTGAGGGTGTGGACGAATCCTTGGTACCAAGAAAAGTAGTGGCTACGTTTAGTAACATAACCGATACGTGGATCGTTTTATCGACTGGGCTAACTGTTACACCGAGTCACCATTTCCTTGATGCTTTCGGTCAATTCCGGTCAATAGCCGACATTCTTGCCTCCGATAGTCGAATTGTGCTGAGCGATGGGAGTGTCGTTTCAGTCACAGGAGAGTATTTCCTCAGGCAGTTTTTAACGCCGGCTCGACAAGCGAAATACACTCCCAGCAGCCGAAGCACTGGCAGAACCGACCTATTGCGTCAGGCCACCATGGCGGACGGCTCCACCCAGTGGGTGGTGCAGTACCGCAATGCCAAGGGTCAAATTGTCACAAAGGACCCCGACACCGGCAAGATACTTGACTCGTCTATGTTCTCATCCGGCGATCCCGATGATCTCCCCGCGCCGTCCAAAGGACCGCCGGGCGCCTCACCGGATGGTGGTCGGACTGTTTATTTGGCGTCCGGCACGCGAGCCGAAGTCGGCAAGATTTATTCTTCGCCCGATGGATCAACCTACAAGATTAATGCTGATGGCTCCATGACCAACCGGGTTACTGGTCAAACCGTCAATTCTCCCGGTAGCAACTGGGGGTCAAGAAGTGGCCAGCAGATCGGCAGCTACAATACCGACACCGGATGGGATAGCCCTTTCGACAGCAACTCAAGTTCTATCGCGAGCCCGATCGTCCCGGACCTCAATGGCGACGGCATCGACGTCGATCCGTTGTCGTCGTCCAATATGTTCTTCGACATGGCCGGTGACGGCAAACTTCATCGCACCGCGTGGGCTGGGGCAGGCGATGGCGTCCTGGTTCGGGATGCGGGCAATGACGGCATTATCAATCTGCGCACTGAGATTGATTTTACCTCTTGGGATCCAACCGCCAAATCCGATCTGCAGGCGCTTCTGAACGTCTTTGACACCGACCATGACGGCAAACTCGATGCCGGCGACGCAGACTGGTCGTTGTTTAAGGTTATGGTGACGAACCCCGACGGCACGACCAGCCTCAAGACCCTTACTGAACTCGGTATTACGTCCATCGATCTGATCAGCAACAATCAGGAGATTGTGCTGGCCGACGGATCTCGCATAGCTGGAACAAGTACCTTCACCAAGAGCGACGGCAGCACCGGCCGTGCCGGTGATGTGCGACTAGTCTACGAAAGCGAGGGCTACGTCGTCACCAAGACCGTGACCTTGAATGGTGATGGTTCCACAACGATCGTCAATAATGCGGCTCGACCCGACGGGAGTCTTGCGCATCGTACGACGTCGACGATCAGTTCCAGCGGTCTGTCGCGTACGACCGAGTTCGACAGCGACGGCGATGGTGTCACCGACCGCCGGCAGACGGAGACCCGGGTGGTCGACGGCAGCGGTGTCGTCACCGAAACGATCCTCGATTATGATGGCGATAGCGGTATTCTTGCTCGCCGGCAGGTCACTACGACAAGCGCCGATGGCAAGACGACAACGGTAAGCTCGGACTCCACCGGATCTGGCACGATCTTTGACCGTGTCGAGACCCGCGTGACCGCCAGCGATGGCAGCCAGACGGTGACGATCCAAAATACCAATCCGGACGGTAGCGCCCGTGATGAGATCTCCACTACCACGACGGCCGACGGACTCAGCAAGACAGTTCAGGTCGAATTGACCGGCAGCGGCGCTGATTAACGCGACACGCGTGGAAACGACGTCGGTGGCGGGCAGTGGGGCAAGGACCGAAACCGTCACCAAATATGCGGGCAGTGGTACCACAAGTGCCCACCGGGTCGAGAAGACCGTGACGACGAGTTCGGCCGATGGCAGCGCCAAATCCATCGTCAGCGATGCCGACGGTGATGGGACGACGGACGTCAGCATCAACAGCGTTATCGTGCGCAACGCAGACGGCAGCACCACCACGACGATCAGCCGATCGAATGGCGATCTGTCGCTGCGCGCCGAGCTGGTTACCGATCTCAGCGGCGATGGCCATAGCAAGACGACGCGCTCGGATGTCGACGGTGACGGCGATAACGATATGGTCGTTAGCGATGTCAAAACCTTCGCCGCCGATGGCAGCACGACACAAACAATCGAGACCAGAAGCGGGAACGGCACAGTTCTCAACACATCGACTTCGACTCGGAGCGCCGACGGAAAAACCCGCACCACCAATATCGACGTCAATGGGGATGGTGTGCATGACCGGGTGCAAACCGTAACCCTGTCGGGCAGCAACGCGATTGAAACGAGTTCGATCTATTCGCCCAACGGCTCCACTCTGCTTTCAAAGACTATCGCGACGACCACCAGCGATGGCTTGAGCAAATCCGTTCAGATCGACGCCAATGGTGATGGCGTTAATGACGCTACCCAGAACATCACCAAGGTCGTCAACCCCGATGGTTCTTCGGTGGTGACCGAGACCTTGCTCAACGGCGCAGGATCCACGACCATTCAGAAGGTCGTAACCACCACCAGCGCGAATGGCTTGTCGGTGACGACCCAAAGCTTCCGTGGCGAAGAAACGGCTCCCCACACGGTGGCGCAGACTACCAAGGTTCTCAATGGCGATGGTTCCGTCACCGAGACAACCATTACGCTCTCGGGCGCTAACCTGACCCAGTCCGCCGGGGCAATCACGTTGATTAGCGCCGATCGGCTGACGGTTACGACGAGCACCTATGTGGGCGCGAATCCGTCGCCCGAGACCGTTACCACCACGGTAAGCAATGCCGATGGCAGCAAGGTCCAGACCAGTTGGGGCTATAGCCCGGATGGAGCCATTCTGCTTGGGCGTTCGGTGAAAACGATCAGCGCCGATGGGCTGGTTACCACTATCCGGTCAGATGCCGACGGCGATGCCGACTATGACGGCTCGCAAGAGTCGGCACTGGCTCTCAACGCCGACGGTTCGACCACGCTTTCCAGTACCAGCTACTCTGGAACAGCGCTGTCTTTGGCGAACCGCGTTGCCACGACGACCGTTACCACCAGCGGGAATGGCCTATCGATCACCACGCTTAGCGATGTGAACGGTGATGGCAGCACGGATAGCCGTACCCCTGGATGTGACCACACTGGGAGCGGACGGGTCGCGCACACGCACAATTACCAACAGCAGTGCCGACGGAAGTCTGCAATTGGGCAAAACCATCGGGGTGGTCAGCGACGATGGATTGACCAAAGCGGTCAGCACTTTCTTTGGCGCTGACTCGACCGCGGACTGGTTCAGACGGAAACCACCGTTCTGGGGGCAGATGGTTCCACTACGGTGACCTCAGAAACGCGCAACGCCGATAATGGCCTTATTTCCCGCAGCGTGGTGACGCGCAGCGGCGATGGCCTGAGCGCCGCCAAGGCCGTCGATCTTGATGGCGATGCCGACGTGGATGTGAGCGCCAATACGGTCACATTGGCCAATGGTTCTGTGCAGACCACGACCAGTACATATGTCGCCGCAACGGGCACGTTGCAGTCCACCAGTACAGCTGTTGTCAGCGGAAATGGGTTGTCGACGACCATCGATAGTGACCTCAACGGGGACGGAACTATCGATCGCCGGTCCACCGATGTGACGATTCTCAACGCCGACGGTTCCGGGACGCGAACGGTCACCACGTATAAAGGGCCAAGCACAGTCGAGGGGAAGACCACCACGACAACGAGTGGCGACGGACTTACGATCCTCACTGTCTGGGAGGCTTTAGGACAGGGCGTTACCCGGTCGCGCACGGAAACCGTCGTCGTCAACGCCGATGGATCGACCACGAAAACTGTTTCAGAATCTGAATGCATCCGGACAGCTCAATGATCGAACGATTGTTGTCGCAAGCGCCGATGGCTCGGTTGCCCGGGTCACGGACGACATAAACGGCGACGGCGTCATCGATGAGACTGTCGTTCAGCAGACCACGGCGGACGGGACCAGAAGGGTGTCGTCGATGGACGGCGCCGTCGCTCTGGCCGGCACGCGCGAGTTTGGCACAAGCGGCGGAAAGTACGTTACTACAAGCGCCAACGGGCTCACGACCACTGTTCGCTTCGATGCCAATGGTGATGGCCCAGCGGAAACGCAGACTGAGGACGTCACGGTTTTGAACGCCGACGGCAGTAAGGTCCAAACCGTCACCAATGCAGATCTTGCCGGCGGTGATCCCGCTGCGGAAAACCCAAGCTACACCGTGACGGTGCTGGACAGAGCTGTCATCACGACTTCGGCCAATGGCCGTGTTGTCACGGCGCAATGGGATTTGACAGGCTCGGGAGTGTTCACCGCAAGCCGCGAAGATGCCACGACGTTTGGGGCCGACGGCTCGACCACTCAAACGACGAGCTACTTCTCCGGGAGCACACTCACGTCCCAGTTCGAAGTGACGACGTCGGGCGATGGCCAGACGGAAACCACGCGCTGGAATACCGACGGACTTGGAACGTTCGATGAGGTTTCGACCAAGGTCATTTCCAAGAATGCCAATGGCACCACCACTGAAACCGTGACCAACACCACCTTTGGTGGGGCTCCGCTGTCGCAAACGGTCACCACCAGCAGCGCCGACGGTCGCACGGTAACTGTTCAGGAGGATCCGGATGGCATTGGAGGCTTCGACAAAACCACGACGACCGAGACGCTGACATTGGCCGACGGCTCCACCATTGTGACTGTTTCTGAAGTTGGATGGGGCCGGAACCGTTCTGCGGGAGCGGACCGTCAATGAGACCAGTGCCGACGGTCGAATTGTAAAACTTAGCCGAGACGCGAATGGCGACGGCGTTGTCGACCGAGTCAAGGACATGGTGCAGCACGTCGATGGCAGCACGACGATCGACGTCCGTGACTTTAATCCCTCTGGCGGCATCACCAGTCGCACGGTGACGACCAAGAGCGCCGATGGCCGCTCGAGCACTGCTCAGCAGGATCTCGACGGTGATGGCATCTACGACCGCAGCACGGTCCACACTAGCGCGACTATGCTGATGGTTCCACCGAGGAGCGGATCGAACTCTATCAGATCAGCAACAGAGCCAGCGACAGTACAGTGACGGCCATCTCACCAGTTCTTCAGCAGGTCGCTGTCGTGACAGTGAGTGCCGATGGCAAAACCGAGCGGTCCACTATTGATATTTTTGGCGACGGAACGATCGACGAGGAGGTGGTGACTGTTCGGCGTCTCGATGGTTCTGACCGTAACAACGGTGACCGATGGACCGCTTGCGCGAAGCGAGCCCGTTCTGGCCGGCGAGGTCAAATGGGTATCGGCGATCTCGGCGAATGCCACAACGGCCGCCGCTACGACTGTGACGGTGAGTGCCGATTCACTGACGAAGGTTGTTCTGGCGGATTATGACGGCAACGGGACATTCGAGCACGAGGAGGTTTGGACCTCGCGCATCGATGGTTCTCAACGCGGCCTGATTACCGACAAGGACGCGGCCGGCGCTATCGTCGCCAGCGGGGTAATGTCTATCAGCTCCGATGGACTGATTACCACATTGGATCGAGACTCGAACAATGATGGCACCGTGGATTACCGCGAACAGGTCGTCGTGCGTGTCGATGGCAGCGCGGTCAAGACGGTCTCCACCGGGAACGCCAGTGGCAATTTCGAGATTGTCTCGGTTGTCACCTCACATGCCAATGGTCAAACGCTTAATATCGTCGGTACCGAGGGCGATGATGTCCTGATCGGCGGCCGCTGGAACGACGTGCTAGTTGGCAATGGCGGCAACGACACCACTGGATGGCGCCGCAGGCGCCGACCACATGGTCGGCGGGACCGGTAACGATATCTATGTCGTCGACAATGGCGGCGATGTCGTTGTCGAGGCCGCGGGCGAGGGTACTGACCTTGTCAGATCATCGGCCAGCTATGCCTTGGGCGCTAATGTCGAGAATTTGACCCTTATTGGTACTGAGGCGATCAATGGAACCGGCAATGAACTCGACAACGTCATCACCGGCAATACAGCTGCCAATACACTCGATGGCGGGTCGGGCAACGACACGCTAGCCGGCGGAGCAGGGGACGATACCTATATCATCGATGCCGCCGGCGATGTGGTGACGGAATTGGCCGGTGAAGGCACTGACCTGGTCCGCTCATCCCTCACCTACATCCCGGGTGCTCACGTCGAGAACCTCACGCTGACGGGAACTGCTGGGATCAACGGTACCGGCAATGCTCTGGACAATGAGTTGGTCGGCAACGAGGCGGCCAATGTTCTCATGGGCGGCGACGGCAACGACGTCCTGAGGGGCGGCGGCGGTGCCGATGTTCTCAATGGCGGTTCGGGCTTTGATATCGCCTCCTATGAGCATGCAACGAGCGGTGTGTATGCCCATACCGGAAATGCCGGCGCTAATAGCGGAGAGGCGGCGGGCGACACTTATAGTTCCATCGAGGGACTTCGCGGCAGCGCATTTGCCGACCAGCTGGTCCCGGTGGGGAACAACAGTCGCATCTATGGCGGGGCGGGGAATGACGTCCTTACCGCTGTGGGTAGCAATGCTGAGCTGCATGGCGAGGCGGGCGACGATGCGTTGCACGGGCATGCAGTGATGACCTTCTCTACGGGGGCGACGGCAAGGATACCTTGCACGGCAATAGCGGCAACGACCTGCTGAACGGGGGCTTAGGCGCCGATTGGATGGTTGGTGGGGCAGGCGATGACAGCTATGTCGTCGATGACGCCGGGGACACGGTGGTTGAGGCTTCAGGCGGCGGCACAGACACGGTGCACTCGTCGATCTCCTATTCATTGGGAGCTTACGTCGAAAACCTGACCCTGACCGGAAACCAAGCCATCAACGGCACCGGCAACGGGCTCGATAATGTGCTTGTCGGTAATTCTGCATCCAACATTCTGGTGGGTGGCGCCGGCAACGATACGTTGGATGGCGGCATTGGCGCCGACATTCTGATTGGTGGCATTGGCGACGATATCTATGTCGTTGACGATATCGGCGACACGGTGACCGAGGGCACAGGCGAAGGCGCTGACCTCATTCGCTCATCCATCGATTATGTGCTCGGAGCGTATGTCGAGCATCTGACGCTCACCGGCGCCGAAGCTATCAACGGTACTGGCAACGCTTTCAACAACACCATCTCCGGCAATACCGCCGACAATGCCCTTACCGGCGGACTGGGTGACGACACACTCTTTGGCGGCGATGGCGACGATACATTGGTCGGTGGAGCAGGTGCGGATGCCCACAACGGCAGGGCTGGATTTGACTACGCGTCCTATGCCGCTGCAACCGCTGGTATTTATGCACATACGGGCGCTCCGTCGTCTAATACCGGTGAGGCTGCAGGCGACACCTATAGCTCGATCGAAGGCCTGCGTGGCAGTGGCTTTGCCGACGAATTGATCCCGGTAAGCGACAATGGTCGTCTGCATGGTGGCGCCGGCAACGATACGCTGACGGTGGTCGGCAACCGAGCTGAGATCTCGGGCGAGGATGGGAATGACAAGCTTTACGGTCATTCCGGAGACGACCACTTCTACGGCGGCACCGGCGACGATAGCCTGTTCGGCAGCGGCGGAGCCGACTGGTTGGATGGTGGGGCAGGAGCCGACTATTTGACCGGTGGCTCTGGTGACGACACCTACATCGTGGATGATGTTGGGGACGTGGTTGCCGAGAGTTCCGGGCAAGGCATCGACCATGTTCGCTCTGCGATCACCTATTCGCTGACCTCGGACACCGAGAATCTCACCTTGACGGGTTCTGCTGCGATCAATGGGACTGGCAACGGGCTCGACAATGACATTATCGGCAATGCCGCCAACAATATCCTGAGTGGTGGTGCTGGTCATGACACGCTCGACGGTGGGGCCGGTGCCGATATCATGAGCGGCGGCTTGGGCAACGACACCTATTATGTCGATGCTGCCGGAGACGTCATTGTTGAAGCCAGTGGCGAAGGGGTCGATCTCGTCGTCTCGTCCATTAGCACTACATTGGGCAGCAACGTCGAGAACCTAACCCCGGTTGGAGCATCGGCCGTCAGCGGGACGGGCAATGGCCTAAACAACATCATCACCGGCAGCGAGCTCGACAATGTGCTGAATGGCGGTGCCGGCAATGATACGCTCGATGGCGGAATAGGCGCCGACACTCTGGTCGGCGGCATCGGCAGCGACACCTTCATCGTCGACAACGCCGGCGACGTCGTCACCGAGCTATCCGGCGAGGGCACGGATTGGGTGCGCTCATCGATATCGTATGCTTTGGGCGCCCACGTCGAAAACCCGGTGCTTACCGGAACCGGCAATACCAGCGGTGCCGGTAATGCGCTTGGCAATGTGATCCGGGGAATGTCGGCAACAACGCGCTGTCTGGCGGTACTGGCAACGACACCTATGTCTACACCACGGCGGCGGCAATGATGTGATTGTCATGAAGGGAGCGCCGGTGGCACTGCGGACATACTGCAGGTGCAAGGCGTTAATGGTCTGACGCAAACCGTCATCTCCGCATCCGGTCAGGACTTGCTGATCACCATCAATCCCACCTCGTCAGGCGCGGGCGACGGTGGCTCGATCCTGATCAAGGACTACCTTCGCATGGACGGCAATTATGGTGTCAGAAACCATCATGGACAGTGCCGGCAATGTTTGGTCCAAGGCCGACATCTTCATGTTCCTTTACGGCAACAGCTCCGGTGGTCTGACCATGACCGGCACGGCCGGCAGCGACACCCTGATAGGGACTGCCCAGAGTGACGAATTCCATGGCGGCAACGGCAACGATGTCCTCATTGGCGGTGCCAGTGACGACTCGCTGTTTGGCGGTGCTGGGGACGACCTGCTCGAAGGGGGTAGCGGCGATGACTGGCTGGTCGGTGGGGAAGGGGCGGATACGTTCTCATTCAGCCCGGGCCTTGGCCGGGACGAAATCGATGACTTCACCGTCGGGGTCGACACGCTCGAAATTCACAGCGGCGACGCGCTCGACTTCGCCAGCCTGCTGGCCGACGCTGAGGAATGGGGTGGCAATACGTGGCTGCATTTGGACAACGGTCAGCGGATCATCCTTCATGGTGTCGCTATGGATGAACTCACCGCGTCCGATTTCAGGTTCGTGTAACAGAACATCATGGATATGACTTCATCCTCAGTGCAGCGGGGCTCCGAGCCCGCTGCACCAAACGCCTCTCTGACAGGGCCCTCGGTTTCCCTTGGAGCCGTTAGCTTCGTCTCTAACCTGCTGATGCTGACTGGTCCGCTTTTCATGCTGCAGGTCTACGATCGCGTGCTCGCCAGCCGTTCGGTGCCGACTTTGCTCGTGTTAACCGGGCTGGTTCTCGCTGTTTTCGCGTTCTACGCCTTTTTGGACGCCTTGCGCAGCCGGATGGCCGCCCGCTTTGCCAATGTGCTTGATGCACGCATATCCGGTCGGCTATTTGCGGCGGCCGTCCATTTCAAGCTTGTCGCCAATGCCCCCAAGACCGCGGACCCGCTGCGTGATGGCGATATGCTCCGCCAGTTTCTTGCTGGATCGGCTCCGCTCGCGCTGCTCGATCTGCCTTGGGTTCCCGTCTATCTGGCCGTTGTGTTCCTCTTTCATTATTGGCTGGGTTGGTTGGCCGTCGCCGGTTGCGTCATCATTACCGCGCTCATGATCGTCAACGAGGCCATGTCGCAAAAACCGGCTCAGCAGGCCAACACGGAGCAGGCCCTGCGTCAAAAGCAAACCGACGATGTTCGGCTGAATGCCGAGACAGTCGTCGCTATGGGGATGCTCCAAGATCTGCAGGAACGTTGGGTCGCCCAAACTGACAAGATGCTGCTGGCGCAACGGACAGGCGGCGATCGGGCGACCTTTTTCTCAGCCACGACCAAGGGCCTGCGTTTCTTTCTCCAGTCGGCTGTTCTGGCTCTTGGCGCCTATTTGGTTATCCGTGGCGAAATGACCGGCGGATTGATGATCGCCGCGTCGGTCGTTACCGCTCATGCGCTCGCGCCAGTCAGAACAGCTCGTTGGTCAATGGCGCAGCTTTGTCAGCGCCGTGCAGGCTTGGTCACGCATCAGGAAGGTGCTTTCGGTCAAGGAAGCCGCTGCTCGAGTGGTTAGCCTTCCGCTTCCCAGACGTTCGCTGAGCGTGAGAGGACTGGCGACAGCTCCGCAAGGCCACAAAACTCCGGTGGTGACCGGGGTGCAGTTCGAAGTCCCGGCAGGGGAGGGGGTGGGTATTCTCGGGCCCTCGGGATCGGGAAAGTCGTCACTCGCGCGAGCCCCGGGTCGGGGTTTGGCCAAGTCTGGCCGGTGAGATCCGGTTCGATGGTGCGGTGCTGGCGCACTATACGGCCGACCAGGTCGGCTCGATGATCGGCTATTTGCCCCAGCGGGTCGAACTCTTTGACGGGACGGTAGCCGACAACATCTCTCGCTTTCGGGCAGATGCTTCCAGCGAGGCCATCATCATGGCGGCAACGGCCGCCGGCGTGCATGACCTGATTAGCGCTTTACCGGATGGCTACAATAGCCGGGTGGGTGAACAGGGCGATCTGCTGTCGGCCGGCCAAAGGCAACGCATTGGCTCGGCTCAGGCGCTCTATGGCGATCCATTTCTGATCGTTCTCGATGAACCCAATTCCAATCTCGATGCCGAGGGCGACGTCGCACTCACCGACGCAATCCATCAGGCGCGGAACCGTGGTTCGGTTGTCATTGTCATCGCGCATCGCCCCAGCGCGATCGCGGCCGTCGATAGCCTGTTGTATATGCAAGGCGGACGTCAGGCGGTCTACGGACCCAAAAATGAGGTCCTGCAAAAGATTACGCAATCGGGCTCGAATGTTCATCCCATTAAGGCGCCTACCTCGTGACGGCGCTCGGTTCCCCGTCCTCGACAGACATCCGTAGCCTGCGGCGCCACGGCTGGGTCGGGCTTTTTGCTATTGTTGGCCTGTTTGGCGGATTGGTCGCATGGGCGTCCCTTACGGAGATTTCAGGCGCGATCATCGCGCCGGGCATGCTGGTGGTTGAGGATAGCGCCAAGCGGGTCCAGCATCCAGAAGGCGGGATTGTCGCGCAACTGCTGGTGCGTAACGAGGATCGGGTTGAGCAAGGGCAATTGCTGGCGGCCCTGGACCAGACCGCGATCGCGGCGGCATTGGCGATTTCGGAGGCGCAGCTTCGCGAGGCTTATGCCAAGGAAGCTCGTCTTTTGGCCGAGATCGAAGGCCGGAGTTCAGTGGTGCTTTCCGGGGCCGCTCTGCAGATCTTCGAAAGTGATGAGTTGGCAGCGTTGCTGGATCTGGAGCAGCGGGTGCTTACCGCACGCCAGCAGACCAAAGCAGGCCGAATTGCCCAATTGCGCGAGCAGATCGTCCAGCTTGAACGGCAGCGCGAGGGGCTTTCGCTGCAGAAGGCCGCGATCGAGCGTCAGGTCGCCGTCGTCAGGCTGGAAATCGTGGACTTCGACAATCTCTATGACAAGCGCTTGATCGCCGCGAGCCGCGGTACGAGCCTTGATAAGGAGCTCGCTTCCGCGGAAGGCGAATTGGGCAGGCTGGTTGCCACATTGGCTGAATCCCAAGCCATCGCTGCGGAGCGCGCCCTGCAAATCGAGCAGGTTGAGGATGAGTATCTGACCGATGCGTTGGCTGAGCTTCAAGAGGCGCGCCGCATAATTGCCGAAGCAGGTCAGCGGCGGATCGCGGATCAGGACCGCCTGACCCGGACAGAAATCCGCGCGCCGCAAACGGGCGTTGTCCATGAATCTATTCTGCATACCGTTGGCGGAGTTGCTGCCGCTGGCGAAACCCTCATGCTTATTGTGCCGTCCGAGGATCCCCTCCCGGTCAATGTGCGAATTGAGCCGATCGATATCGATAAAGTTGCCGTTGGGCAGGAGGCTGTGCTCCGCTTTTCCGGCCTCAATCCGCGCACGACGCCAGAGCTCTTTGCGACCGTATCGTGGGTGGCGCCGGACGCTACACAAGATCCACGACGGGACACCAATACTACGCTGCCCGGATATCCATCCCCGATGCAGAACTCGCCGAGTTGCCGAAGGGTGTGGCGCTCGTCCCGAGCATGCCCGTGGAGTCTTTCGTGCAAATCGGTGACAGGACGGTGTTGTCCTATATTCTCCATCCGGTCCAGGAACAGTTCAACCGCGCCCTGAAAGAGGAATAGGTGCCGCATCTGAGCGTTCTCATGCAGCCTCCACCCCGTTGTTGCCGGCGTTTTAGTCCGTGCGATCTAAAATGCGACGCAGGAAAGCGACCCGTTGGGGATTCTCCTTGGGCTGTTTTCGGGTCGTGCATCGTGAGCCCGGCTTGCGTTACCTAGCTAACGTGGCAGACCCGTTGGCGATCAGAGCTTCCGTTGCGTCGAGATTGGCTAGCATCCGGGGCAAACCAACGCTGAATGGATTCGCATAATATGCGGTCTGGAATGGCATTCACCGGTGGTTTGACCCCATCCCCCTATGGGCCAAGGCTAAGTCAGCTTCTAGGATCACGCGACTAGCGCTCGGCTATCGCAACCTGTTCTAAGCTTTCCAGACGTTCTTCACACACCGTCCGCACAAGCGCGTGCAGGAGTTCGGTGTGATCCATGAGCCATTTCAGAGCTTCTTCGCTGATCTCATAGTGCTTGGAATAGCGGGCCTTGACGTAGGCTTCATTGAGAACGTTGAACCGGGCGTTGTGACGGTGCTGGTCACGTGGCCAAGCGTCAATCAGGCGACGATCGCGATCCTCGGCGAGCATGCGCAGGAATTTCAGGTTATGCGAGGGCGGGCTGTAGTTCGTCAGCACCAACAGCACGGCGGAGTAAGCTTGCTCGAGTGATTGATGAAGTAGAAAGGCCGCTGGGTTAAGCATGCCATCCGACATCGAATATTTCGCTAGTTTTAGAAAATTGAGCGCGGCTTCAAAACGTTGAGTGTACTGCTCATGAGCAACATCCAATGCCTGCTGCGGCGTAAGAACGCCCGGCTCGGCGAGTTCTCGATCATCCATCTCGTAGAGCAGGATGCCTTCTTTACGAATGTCGGTGAAGAAGTACTGCGCGTTGCGCAAGGCATTGTTCACTTCGCGACCCGAGTGCACGATCAGGCCTACCGGCACGCCGATCGTGGGCTCGTGATTTAGCCGGTCTGTGGCCCGATCCCAGTATTCAAATCCTGCAAAGCGGCTCTCATTGACGATCACCAGAATGTCGAAGTCAGAGCGGTAGCCCTTCATCGTATGAGGCTCATCGACCCAGTGCCCTTGGCGTAAGATCCGAACAGAATGATCTTTAAGATGCGCCCGCGGCGCTTGGCCTCCGACTTGGCTTCCTTGAGCGCGTCCTCGAATTCCTCGTGGATGATCTCGACGATGCGCGCGATATTCCGCTGCTTGCTTTCGGGAAGGTGATCGAGGCTGATCTTCACTGTGGAGAGGCTCCTTTCACGTTCGCGAGCATTTCGGCTTGTGAACTATGCCCAACCGGAGTCGACACACAACTCCACTGCGGTTGGCTGAGGAGAACGGCTTGAGAGATGCCTTGCAACGTTCAACTCCCTGACAGAGCGGCTTTGTGCGTAAGCGTAGCATCAATCAACTGACCAGAATTCATACCGAATTATTGGTCAGCAAAACCTCGCTGAAATATCTCAGCTTCATAGTCGGCGCCAAATGCGGTTTGCACTACGGTGGCCGTCTTGTCGATCCGGACATATAGCAACTAGGCATTCTCTATTCGCTGGTGGTGCGCAGCGCTATCGCGATCTGGTAGGCGGCGGTTTCTCCGGCCCCCAGAGTAATTGAGTCATCGGCCCCGTCGTGGCTAAATCGGTGGGCCGGCTCCAGTGCGAATGCGTAGATACCGGACTGAAAAGCTCTCCAGATTCCGAAAGTCGGCAGTGCTTTACGAGGAAACGACAACTGGACGCCTAATCCTCCGAGCAGAGCGCTATTATGCAGTTCGACCGAAGCCGTCGGCAGATCAGAAATGACCGGCGTCTCCGGTAATAGTCGACGAAGTCATCCCGTGGGCGCTTGTCCTCGCTGTTGAATGCCGAGACGATATCGTGGGTCAGGTCGCCTGAAATCCGGGTTACCTGATCAAGAAACGGATAACCGAAGTTTATGTGGTAGAGGATCGCATGCGGCGTGGGGCGGAATCCTCGATTTTCGACGGCGTCGTCTATACGGATTGCTCGGCCGAAAACATCCACAACTATGCGACGGCGCAGCACAAGGTTCTCCCCGAACACCGAACTCTGCCTGACAACGCCCTCGGCCCAGATGATCGGAATGTCAGTGCTCCAGTCGACGCCATAGCCCGAAAGGGTAGCGCTGGCTGGAAATCCTGCCATGCAGGGGGTGGAAAACCTCCTTCCGATGTTTGTGGATATAGCGGTCCGCGTCACTTCGGCGGGCGCCACCGATATGGTCCGAGCCACAGGTGACGAGGAAGCCATCGAAGTTCCTGTAGAAACCAACGCCCTCTTCAGCATCGACCGAGTTGGGCGGCCGGGGCATACCGTTTGCGCTATTCCAGCCAATATTTACGCTGCGCCAGTCACGCTGGAAATATCAAAGCCCCGGTCCACCGCGATCTCAAAGCCAATGCCCGCCGCGTTGCGAACGACAAGCAGCCGCTGTCCACGCCCCGGACCATCCTCAACCTGTAACATCCGAATGTCGGCGACGCCCCTGCCGTCCACGGTGCGCCGGCGCAATTCCTGCAGCCGACATGTCACGACCCGGGCAAACGTTTGAGGGGACGCCGCTATCCATGGCTGGCAGCGCCTGACATGGGGTTGCCGCCGACGCTCTCCAGTAGAGGGCGCACCTTTGCCAGAAACGCCTCGCTTCCACAGGCGAAGCGCAGCTTTGCGCCGAGATCCGTGCGATCCCAATCGATCGTGTGAGACACCCCCAGATTGCTGAGGATGGGCAGCCCGGCCATCACATCCCGTGTCGAATCGCCGAGCGCCACGTAACCATCGGTCTCACCCATGGCCACCTCGATGAGAGAGAGGGTCGAAGACCCGCAACAGCGGAACGCGATGCGCAGTTCGTCGGAAATATAGCGCAATACTTCAAGACGGTCCTGCGTGGCGACCGAAGGATGTAGACCGATCCCCATAGAGGCCTGCGATAGATCGAGCACAGGCAAAGATCGCATCGGCTTGCCGTTCAGCCGGGTTTCGACAGACCCACCCCCGCTCAACATGAGGTCACGGACGGGGACGTAGATTACCCCGAATGTCGGACGCCGATTTTCATAGAGGCCTATCGAAATCGCCCAGTTCTGCCCGCCCCGCACGAAATTGAACGTCCCATCAATCGGGTCGATCACCCATATCCGCCCCGAAGTGCCCGCGATGTTGCCGCCCTCTTCGCCATAGACACCGTCGTTTGGGAACACCTGACGCAGGCTAGCAATCAGGAATTCCTCGACCTCTCTGTCGGCCTTGGTGACGAGATCAAGATGGCCTTTCTTCTCAACGGGTATGCTGGCCAATGACCGAAAGTGCCGCAGGGCAATTTCACCTGCGCTACGTGCGATTTCCTCGATAACGGCTTCGGTGGCGCGTTCAGGCAATGTCGATCCGTTCAAATCAGCCACGAGCTTCATTCCTGATCCTGGCCATCTGCACGACGTCGTCACTGATGATCTGATCCAATTGACCCTCCCGTACCCAACGGACGGCCTGAACCTCCACGTCCACGCCATATGATTTGAGCTTCTCAAGCCGCTCCAGGCGCGGAACATGCAAGAAGACCGCGAAGCCGGCATCGTGGAGCTGATGCGCTTCGCCGCTTGGGAAGTGCTGGATTTCGAGATTGATCGCATCCACATTTGCTTCCCGCGCAATGGCGGCAGGATCGATCAGGCGGGAATGCGACAGACCGACCGTGGGAACCTCAGGGATAGCCCTCTTGAGCGCCCTCAGTTGAACGAAATCGAAGGAAGAGAACTGCAATAGGTCGGCGCAGCCCAATTCTGTCGATCAGCGCCCTTAGCTTGGGAAGGATGACGTCGTCCCGGTCATATATCTTGAGCTCGAGCTGGTAGATGATCCCCAGTTCGCGCGCCAGTTGTAGGGCGTCCGTGAGACGCGGGACGCGTTCTCCCGCGAAGGCTTCACCAAACCATCGGCCTGCGTC
Organism: Devosia sp. A8/3-2; assembly: GCA_025452255.1. Taxonomy (GTDB): domain Bacteria; phylum Pseudomonadota; class Alphaproteobacteria; order Rhizobiales; family Devosiaceae; genus Devosia. Next base: position 103,805 of record CP104975.1, on the reverse strand, counting down.
TAGCTTGGCGAGATCGGCATAGCTCATGTCGTGGACAAGACCATGACCATCGGTGGTGCGGTCCACGGTCTCGTCATGAATCAAGACGAACTCGCCATCGCTGGTCAGCGCGAGGTCGGTCTCGCAGGTGATGCCATGGCCGCCAAACTCGCGAGCTTTCCGGAACGCGGCGATGGTGTTCTCCGGCGCACCGGCGCTATGGCCGCGATGTCCGGCGATCCTTATCGTCTCCGGCGTCATGAGCAGCGGGTTCATTGTTTCTCCTATTTTTCTAGCGTAGGCGCGCGTCAAAACGATCGCGCAAATAGTCGCCGAGCAGGCTTATGGCTAAAGTGGTGAGCACTATGATCAGGCCGGGCAGGGCGGTAAGCCACCGAGCGATTGCAACGTAATTCCTGCCGTCGGCGACCATGAGGCCAAGGCTCGTCGTGGGCGGCTGAATACCCGAGCCCAGAAAGCTCAATCCGCTCTCGAGCAAAATGATCTCGGGAAAGTTCACCGTGAGCTGGACGATAAGAGGGCCAGCAATATTGGGAAGAATGTGGCGCAGGTAGATGCGCAGGGATGGAACGCCCACGATGCGAGCCGCCTCTGCATAGCCGTCCTGGTTGGCACTCAGTACGAGGCCACGGGTCAGGCGCGCATAGCGTTCCCGGGAGGCCACCCCGACGAGGAAGACAAAAAGTAGCGGACTCGAACCGAAAAAGGCCAGTACGCCCAGCGCAAAGATGATGAAGGGCACTGACGCCATGGCGTCGGCAAAGCCCATGATGAGATTGTCGATCCAGCCGCCAAAATGGGCGGCAAGGAAGCCGAGGCTTGTACCAATAAGTGCGCAGATCGCCGAGCCGGCAAGCGCGATCATCAATGATGTCTGGGTCGCGACCAGTATGTTGCTGAGCAAATCGCGGCCAAGATAATCGGTGCCCAGTAGATGACCCGGCAGCGCGCCTGGCAGCGAAGCTGAAAGCGGAGCCTGCTGCAGATAGTCGTAAGGCGAAATCCATTGTGCCGTTGCGCCCACGACCACGACCACTGCCACCCAGATAGTGCACAGCCAGATACTCGCCGGCAGGCGGGAGGCGGACGTCCAGAATTGCCATCTCGGCAGCGTCCTAGCTTGCGTCATTGTTCTGCAACCTGATTTTCGGATTGAGGACAGCGTATAAAATGTCGACGGTAAGGTTGATCGTGACCATGAACGTGGTGAAGGTGATGATCATGGCCTGCACGACGTTGAGATCGCCGGTATTGACGGCGCGAACGAAGCCGCTGCCCAGACCGGGCCACGCAAACACGGTCTCGACGAGCACCGCGCCTCCCAACAACCCTCCGGCGCTAAAGCCCAGCATCGTCACCATGGGGATCGCGGCATTGGGAAGGGCGTGCCGAAGGATGACCTCCCATTCGGGCACGCCATCTGCACGGGCCGCGACGATATAGGGCTGGCCAAGCACGTCGATCATTGTGGAGCGGGTAAAACGGGAAATTGCTGCCGCGCCTGCCATGGCAAAGGTAACTGTCGGCAGGATCGCATGTTGCCCGGTGGAACTGCCCGAGCTGGGCAGCACACGCAACCAGACGGCAAATACGAAGATCAGGGCAACGCCGAGCAGGAAGTTGGGAACGCTGTATCCAATCACCGCACCCGCCATGACGGCTTTGTCGGCGGGACTCTCACGACGCACCGCTGCGAGAATTCCGGCCGGAATCCCGAAGAGCATAATCAGGACGAAGGCCGAAACGGTCACCAACAGCGTCTTGGGAACACGTTCGGCAATGACCGCGAACACCTGCCTACCATCGGCGGATGACACACCGAAATCGCCACGCAGCGCGTTGGTCACATAGATGAAGAACTGCTCGGGGATCGATCGGTTGAGGCCCCAATTGCTACGGAATGCCTCCAGCGCTTCGGGCGAAGCGAGATCGCCCAGCATCTGTTCGGCCGGATCGCCGCTCATCCGAAGCACGATGAAGACGAATGTCACAGTGAGAAAGAGGACAACCAGGGCCCGAAAAAGGCGTGCGAGGATGAAGGAAATCATTGCGCGACCTCCATCCGGGTCGCACCCGGCCGTGGGAATTCCTCAGCTCGATGACAGGCCACATCCCGGTGTTCAACCGGGCGAAGTGCCAGGACCTCCGTCGTGCATCGCTCGATGGCGAATGGGCATCGGGACCGGAACGCGCATCCCTGTGATAGCTTGCTGATGTCCAGTTCACCCCTGGATGGGCGGCGCCACGTTTCTGACCAGCGGGTCCATCGTCGGTACCGAGGCCGGAGGGCTCTGGTGTAGGGGTGACGCGGCCACGCATAGACGGACCGAATGTCCCCTGTCTCGACAACACGGCCGAGATACATGACAGCGATGCGGTCAACCAGGTGCCGGACGATGCGTAGGTCATGCGTGATAAAGACATAGGCCGAGTCCAACTCCTGCCAGAGCGACCTCAGGATCGAAACCACTTGCGCCTGCACCGATACGTCCAGAGCCGAAACGGCCTCGTCGAACACAACCAGCTTGGGTTGCAGGATCAAAGCGCGCGATGACAACGCGCTGTCGCTGGCCGCCAGACATCTGATGGGGGAAACGGCTCATCATCGCACTCGACAGGCCAACCCTTTCGAGCATGGCGGCCGCTCGTTCGCGGGCACCGTTGCGATCGGCCACCCGATGCACCCACACGGCCTCCGCCACCTGCTCTCCAATGGTCATTTGCGGGTTGAGGGCCGAGAGTGGATTTTGCTGCACCGGGGACGTCTGCATGCGAAATCTGGACCAGTCCTGCGGTCGTCGGTCCCTGTGTTCCACGCCTTCGAACCTGACTTCACCTAGCGTCGGCTGGGTCAGGCCGAGTAGGAGGCGGCCCAGCGTCGACTTTCCGCTGCCGGACTCGCCTACCACGCCGATGCGTTCTTGAGGCGCGAGCTCCGGGTCGATTGCGTTGACCGCTACATGGCTGGCTTTTCTTGCAAACAGCCCGGATCGCAACCGGAAGGTCTTGGTCAGATTGCTAGCTTGGAGGAGAGGGGGCTCATGCGGCCACCGGATGATAGCAGGAGGCCTCATGGAGAGGGCCGACATTCGTCGGATCGGGGAAACTGACGGTGCAACGTTCGGTCGCGCGAGGGCAGCGCGGATGGAAATAGCAGCCCGCCGGAAGGTTCTCGAGCAGCGGAACCGATCCGGGAATGGGGATTGGCGGCGCAAGGTCGTCGGGGTCAATAGTGGGCATGCAGTCGATCAAAGCGCGGGCATATGGATGCGCGGCCCGTTCCAGCAGCTCACCAACGGGCGCTGTCTCGACGATCTTGCCGCAATACATGACGGCGGCCCGATCTGCCGGGCGGGCGATCACGCCCGAGTCATGCGACACGATCAAAAGGGCCATGCCAGTTTCCGCTCGCAGTTCCTCCAGCAGGTAGAGGATCTGGGCTTGCGTCGTGACGTCCAATGCCGTTGTGGGTTCATCGGCGATGAGCAATTTGGGTTTGGCGGCCAGAGCGTGCGCGATCATCACGCGCTGGTTCATGCCGCCCGAGAACTGGTGGGGATATGACCGCAGCCGGCTCTTGGCCCGGTCGATGCCCACGCGTTCCAGCAGCCGCATCGCCTCCATGCGCGGTCGGCGCCCTTGAGGCCCTGATGCCGATAGAGGCTCGATTCCAGATAATACCCAATCGTATGAACTGGATTGAGGCTGCTTGTGGGATCCTGAAAGATCATGGCGATCGTCGGGTCGTCCGGCTTGCCGGTGCCGTCAGTATCTTTGGCCAGCACTATGGAGCCGCCCGTTTGCGCTATGCCACGCGGCAACGCCTCAGCGATGGCGTAGCAAGTCATGCTCTTGCCACAGCCAGACTCGCCGACCGGAGCCGAGCGTCTGGCCGGCATCAAGCGAGAAGCTGATGCCATCAATGATTTTGGTTGACCGCGCCGGCACCTGAACGACCGGGTTTCAGAACCGTTAGTAGATTTGACAATGAATGTTCCTCCCCGGGCGGCGCACCGGGATGCGCGCTGCCAACTCGTCCAACGCCTCTCAGTTGAAGCTGAGATTGTGCGCCCGCAATTCCATCGTTTCGAAGCTTACCGGCTTCCAGTTCACGTCCTTGCGTGCACCATAAACGTCGAACGGCTGGTAGAGGATGACGGCTGGCGCCTCTTCCTCGAAGATGTCGCGCATGCGGTTGAAAGCGTCGAAACGCTCCGGACCGTCCGGCAGCTCCTGCACCTTCATCGCCAGTTCGTTGAACTCGGCTGGCGCCTCCCAGCCCCAGCGCGTTTGAACGCCGCGGCCCGGTCCGAACTCGGAGACGATGGTGTTCAGGGCATCGGTCAGAGAGAGGCCGTTGGACCAGTTCCTGATCCAGATATCTTCGTCCTTGGCCGTCGTGCCGGGAGCATAAATCTCCGGCACGACATTGACGCTCGATCTCCTTCCACATCTCGATCATCATCAGCAATGCCGGGATAGCGTTGGCGTAGTAGTTGCCCATAGTGCGGTAGGTAATCGCCGTGCCGTCGTAGCCGCTTTCTGCCACCAGCCGCTTGGCCTCCACGACGTCATACTCCAGAGGACGGCGATCCGGATCATAGGTCGCGCCGAAATGCGGGAAGTTGAGGCCATTGGGGATCACCGCCGGGTTCTTCCACAGCGCCTCGACGATCAACGGGCGGTTGACGGCGAGAGCCATGGCGCGCCAAGCGTCTTCGACTTGAAGACTGGCTGGTTCATGTTGAAGGTGAACATGTGGAAGTTCTCGATCAGAGTTCCACGGGTTTCGAGATCCGGATAGCTATCGACGAGTGCCACGTCGTCCGGGGTCAGCGTCGTAACAATATCGTATTCGCCGCTGATCAGCCCACGGACGCGGGTGGCCGGTTCAGCCACCACACGGTAGGTGATTTTCGAGGCAGACGGCTTTTCACCCCAATAGCTGTCATTGGCGTCAAGAACCACACGGTCTCCGGCAATGAACTCGACAAACTTGTAAGGGCCGGTGCCAATGGGCTTGTTGCCGAACTCGACCGCCCCAAGACCCTGATAATATTCCTTGGGAACGATGCGACCAACCCACGACGCCACGATCTTTTCGATCAGGTAAGACGGCGTTTTGGTACGCAGGACCACGGTATACTTGTCTTCCACGACCGGCTCGTCCCAGTTGGGCGAGAAGTTGCGGCCATTGGGGATCGTTTTGATCGCCTCGTCGCCCCACAGCCGATCCGATGAGAATGTGTAGGCCACGTCGTCCGCCGTCATCTCCACCCCGTTGTGGAACAAGACGTTCTGACGCAGCTTGAAGCGGACCGACTTGTCGTCGATGCGCTCCCAGCTCTCGGCCAGAGCCGGCACCAACTCGCTGCCGTTGCCGGGGGCACCGTCGTGAAACCAGTCACGTGCGATAAGCGTGTCGAAAATTTGGGTAACAATGCGAACGCCGGTATTGCTGATGGCATTCACCGGTTCCAGCGAGTTGGGGAGCCCATTAACTCCCAACCGCAGCTCGCGCCGCTCCTGCGCAAACGCCAGATTGACGCCCGATGTCGATGCCAGCAAGGCCGCGGCACTCGCGCCAATCAAAAAGTTCCTACGATCAGTTCTGAGCATTTGATTCCTCCCTGCTCTGTGTCGATGCTGTTGATGGGCTCACAAAGATACAGAGCCATCCGGTGACGTGACGCCAGCTCCCGGGAGAACAGTCTCTCGGGAGGATCATCCGGCGGTCTGGGCTGCGTGTCATAGCTATTATTCCCCGCCCTCGAACACCGTCCATGGTGCGGCGAGGGCAACGCAAAAACAGGTCATAGAGGGAATTGTGAAACGCCCGGAAAGCGAGGGTATTGGGGATGGGCGTTGTCTCCTCTGCAGGTATTTTTAGGCCGGCTGAAGGGGCTGAGGCCAATGCTTAGTGCGCGGAGTTCTATGCCTCCGGGCTATAAGCGTCATGCATCTGAGATTATTTCTGCCACGCCGCCCGAAGGGGTGATTTGTTCGGGGCATCAAGGCTTTCGGCTATTAAGCGGCCGTTTGAGCCATCGCAAGTGAGCGTTGCCGGCCGATGTTCTACCGCCAACCCAGTGGTGTGCCTCAGCGTACTGCGCTTGGCAGAGCAGGATGCGCGCCCGCGCGCAGTTCACGTTTCCAAAGGTTGAAGATCGCTCGGGTGACGCCGCGGCTACTACCGGTATGGGAACAAGCGAAATGGAGAGCGACCGACATGTCGGGCTCATCAAAGGTAACATAATGGTCGACGCCGCGCTCGATCAGGCCGGTATAGCCCATAAGGCCGACGCTTGCCGAGTTGCGGATGACATCGAGGATGACTTCGTTAGAATCGAGCACCTGTACGATATCTATATTGAGATTGCGGGATTGAAGCGCCCGGTCGAGAGCGTGGCGCGATTGGCTGAGATGAGATGTCGCGACGACCGGCTGTCCCACTAGCTCGAATACCGAGACCGTTTTTCTGCTGCGCCAAGGATGATCATTCCCCACGAGGGCAATTAATGGATAGGTGCCGACGGTGAAGTGGTCAAACTCGGTACTGTCCTGTGGCAGGGTCAGCATGCCGATATCGCAATCGCCATCGAGCAGCGAGCAGTAAACCTCGTTGCTGCGCCTCATGCGCACATCAGAACCGGCAACTCTTAAAGTTGCGATGACCGAAGGCCAGAAAGTCTGTCATGCGCGATGTGTATACCGAGTCCACTCGCACCAACTTTTCATGCTCGGTCCTGAGATAGCTCTCGGCTTCTTCGAGACCTGCAAAGATCGGCTCGCAGATCTCCAGCAACCGCCGGCCCTCCTCGGTTAGTTCGAGTTTGCGTGTGCTACGGCGCAGCAACTTGACGTCGAAATCACCTTCAAGCGTCAGTAATTGCCGCGTCAGCGTGGGCTGGGAAACGCCAAGTGCCTTCGCCGCCCGGGTGAAACTGCCCAGCCGAGCAACGTGATAGAATGATCTTAGATGCGTGACGTTTATAGCCATGGGGCATAGAACTCCGTGCACTAAGCATTGGTCTCTTCCCCGTCGCTTAGCCTAAAATTGGCCCTACAGGGAAGCGATGTCCACTATTGGTACCCACGCTTTCCGGGCGTTTCAGTACTCCAGCTACAAATCTGTTCGCGTGGCGCCAGCGGCGTCGCGGACAGTGCCCTGCGACAGGGAATAATAGCTATGACACGCAATCTCAACCGTCGACAATTGCCTGTCTCCAACAGGAATTCCTATGTTTGATCTTTCACCCTCGCGCTCTCGACACATTCTCGTCTGCGGCCATCGTGGCCATGTCGTCGACGGCCACGAAAACACCCGTCCGGCCTTCCGCCACGCCGCCGGGCTTGGCGCCTCGCTATGTGAAATTGACCTGCGTTTGACCCGCGATGGGCGGCTCGTGGTGTTCCACGACGATATCCTCGACGACGCCTCGACCGGCGCCGGCCTTATCTCGCAATTGGATTATGGGCAAATCGCCCAGTTCCGCACCAAGGCACGCAATGGCATGCCAATTGAGGGACAGCCGATCGACCTCTTCGAAAACGTGCTCGCCTTCTGCCACGACCTCGGACTTGGGCTGATCGTGGAGATTAAGGACAAGGTCGAGGACGCAGCCTATCTCGAGCAGGTGGTCGCACTGCTCAGGGCGGCAGGAATGTTCGAACGGGTGCTTATCAGCTCATTCGACTATGTGGTGCTGCGTGACATCAAGCGTCTTGCCCCCGGCATCCGTACCATGGGCATCAACTACCATCGCCTCGTTGAGCCGGCGGCCAGCGCCCGCTCGGCAACGATGGATGTCATGAATACCGACTATCCGCAGTTTGCGCCTGATCTCGCCGAGAGCCTTCATGGCGCCGGTATTGGGGTGAGCCATTTCGTGCCGCGGCCCGAATTCTTCGCATTGCAGCGCGGCTATGGCACTGACTATCTCGAAAAGCTCGGCGTCTATCTGCGCGGCGGGTTGATCGACATGCTGGTCTGCGACGATGTCGGTTGGGCCGTCGATTTTGTCGTCAACAGCGGCCTCACCGTCGCCCGGCTCGATCCCACCACGTGACCGGGCCCGGTGGTCTAGCCCCTGCGCGCCGAGCCGATGCCGGTGGACGCCCATCCCGCCGTGAATTCGCCATCCCGGCCACTTTGTGAGGCGGACGGGAAGCCGGTGGGCAGTAAACCTCCCGGTTTGCCCACCGGCACCTCCATCAGGAGCGTGTCACTCAAGCGCGTCCCCTCGATCGGCGGAGTGTCTGTTGGCCTCAACACTTGTTCTAATTGATCTATTGGGGGCGGCCGCCCTGCTCCTATTGGGCTTGCGCCTGCTCAAGTCCGGCGTGAGCACTGCGCTTGGTGCCCGCCTGCGCCAGTTCCTTGCTTCCAGCACGCGAAATCGCCTCACAGCGCTCGGAGCCGGTCTACTGACGACGCTCGCCCTCCAGAGCAGCACCGCCATGGCTGTCATCGTCAGCTCATTCGTAGCGCAAGGGCTCGTCGCGCCCGCTATGGCGCAGGCCGTTATGTTGGGCGCCAATGTCGGGACAGCCGTTGTAGCCCAGATACTCTCCTTCGATATTCATTGGCTCGCGCCAATCACGATCCTGCTGGGCGTGATCGTTGACTCACGAAAATCGCGCCGTAGGCGGGGACTAGGTGAGATCGGCATCGGTATCGGACTGATGCTGCTTTCGCTCCGGCTGATGTCGGAAGCGACAGAGCCGATGCGAGAGTCGGAAGCGCTTGTGGCGTTCTTTGCCCTGCTCAGCGATGCTCCGGTTATCGCGATTGGGTTGTCTGCGGCGCTTGCGGCCGTATCCGCTTCCAGCCTCGCCGTGGTTCTTTTCATCATGTCGCTAGCTGCCGCTGGCAGCATCGGTCCCGAACTCTGTCTGCTTCTAGTCGCCGGCGCCAATGTGGGCGGCGCGCTGCCCCAGTATTTGCCACCGCATCCGAAGGCACGGCGGCCCGGCGTGTTGTCATCAGCAACTCGGCAGTCAGAGGAGCAGGTGCGATGGTTCTGCTGTTGATAGCCGGGTGGCTGACTGATCATCTGCCAGCTTCCGTGAACTCGGCTCAATTGACCATCGAGGCGCATCTGGCCTTCAGCGTTGGGCTGGCGCTGGTCTTTCTTCCCGTCATCGGTCCGGCGTCGCGACTGCTCACTCGGCTCTTTCCCGACAAGCCAACAGCAAAGGACACCGGCCCTCGCCATCTTGACGAGGCGCTCATATCCGACCCGCCATCCGCGTTGGCCGCAGCGATGCGCGAGACCCTGCGTGTCGGAGATCTCATCGAAAAAATGCTGGAGATCAGCCTCGTCGCACTCAGAACCAATGACGAGCATCTCTGCCGGAGCGTGTCACAGCTCGACGACGAGGTGGACGCGGTCCATCAAGCCATCAAACTCTATCTCGCTCGCATCGAAAGAACGGGTATGGACGAGGCAGCTCGCCGGCAGTCCAGCAACATCCTCGATTACGCCATCAACCTCGAGCATGCGGGCGACATCACCGAGCGCAGCCTCTCGCGGCTGACTGTCAAGAAAATCGAGAAGCAGCTTCAATATTCGCCCGAAGGCATGAGCGAGATTGAAGATCTGTTTCACGACACCATCGACAATCTCCAGCTCGCACAGCGGGTGTTTATCAACCACGACGCCCAGATCGTGCGGCGGCTCATGGAGGGCAAAGTCACGATCCGACGCAAGGAGCGCGCCTCGGTTGAGCGGCACATGTCCGAGCTGCAGGATCAGCGGCCCGATACATTGCAGACGACGTCTCTCCACGTGGACGTGCTGCGCGACCTCAAGCGCATCAATGGCCACCTAATGTCCGTGGCAGCGCCGATCCTCGAGGAGGCCGGCATGCTGCGCGAGAGTCGCCTTCGGAAGGGATGAGTCATCGCGCGCTGCGCAGGGTTTACAATACCTCGGTCCCGGCCGCCGAAAAGCTTGTTGCGATGAATTCCCTTACCGCGCCTAATTCGCTCACTTCAGGATGGGCAACGAGATACTCCGCGGCCGAGAGGTCGGCACCTGTTAATTTTACTCCAGCCAGCCGGCTATCGTATCCCAATTCCTTGTCGAGCACGACACCAAGGCCTAGCCCCGCAGCGACGGCCTCCTTGACGGCCTCCCGGCTCGACAGTTCGAGCTCACGCCGTATGCCGACGCCGCTGGCCGCGAGCGCGGTGTCGAAAATCCGCTGCGTCATCGACCCATGCTCGCGAAGCACAAAGGGCCGGCCTTCAAGCTCGGCGATATCGATGGCGTCCCGTTTAGCCCATTCGTGATCCGCCGGCACCAGCAGCAGCACATCCTGGTCAGCCAGTTTGTGGCAGACGAGGTCGTTGACCAGGACAGTCAGGGTTACCACCGCCGAGTCGACGCGCAACTGGGCCACTAGTTCCAGAAGCTGACTGCTATTGTGCATGCGCGTATCGATCCGCACCCCGGGATGGGTGGCACGAAATTGGCGGATCAACGGCATGGCCACATGCGGTCCGCACAGGCCGATGGCAAGGTGCCCGACGCGGAGCTGTTTGCCGTCTTCCGGGCGCGTAGACATCCTCAGAATCCTTTGATGATCTGGTGCACGTGCGGCAGCAGGTCATTGCCATCGGCCGTTAGCTCGACGCCGGTGCCGCGTCTGTGAAACAGCCGACCGCCGATGGCTTCCTCGAGCGCCCTTACATGTTGGGTCACGGCTGGCTGGCTAACGCTCAGCGCCTGCGCAGCGGCTGAAAAGGTGCCGTATTGGGCGACGGCGTGGAAGGCACGCAACTGGACGAAGTTCATTCCGGTCTCATCGTCAAATAAGTGTCACTTAAATCGTACATGCTCTCCATACAGCAAACTTATAACGGTTGCGCAACTGCCGAGGCAGGAAATCCAAGGAGACAGTGATGCGTCCAGTTCTTTTCACCACAGCCGCAGCCATCGGCTTGCTGCTCGCCGCAAGTGCCCGTGCCAAGGATCTGGTGGTCTATGATGCGTCTGAAGACGTCGGCGCAGCGCTGAGCGCTGCTTTCAGCGCCGCTCATCCCGAAATCAAGCTTCAGGTCGTATCCGGCTCCACCGGCCCAATCACCGAGCGCGCTATTGCAGAGATGGGCAATCCGCAGGCCGACGTGGTCTATCTGGTCAACAACGTCGCGCTTGAGCAGCTCAAGAATGCCGGAGTGTTCGAACCCTATGCCCCGGCCGGCACCGACATACGTGATGAATTCCACGACCCGGACGGCTTCTACACCCGCTACTTCGCTACCACTATGTGCATGGTGGTCAACCGTGATCGCTCTGGCCGACAAGGGGCTGCCCATGCCTGCAACCCGGGAAGATCTGATCAAGCCAGCCTACAAGAACGAAATCGCTATGCCCTCGCCGATGCAGTCCGGTACCGGCACCACCATTCTCACGACGTTCGTCGACGCCTTTGGTTGGCCCTTCGTCGAGAACCTGCACGAAAACGTCTATCAGTATTCGGATGGTGGTTCGGGCGGCGCGCAGCTCGCCGGAACGGGCGAAGTCACAATTGGCCTCTCCTACGACACCACCTGTTATGCCACTCAGTCTTCGGGTCGCCCGGTTGACGTGGTTTTCGGCCGCATCACCCCTAACACCAGCGAGGGTGGCGGCCCGGTTGCCAGCGCGCAGCATCCGGAAGAGGCGAAGATCTTCCTTGATTGGCTGGCCAGCAAGGGCGCTGCCGAAATCCTCGGCGACTCGGTTGGCGCCACCGCCGTCCCGGGCTATGGCCTCGTCAATCTCGACGAAGTCACCACCGGAACATGCGCCGTCCGGTCGATATCGAGGCATTCCGCCGCCAGTGGGCCGAAAAGTTCGTCAACAACTGATGCTCGATCAAGTCGAACACAAGCTCGAAGCGCGGCCCACCCAAAAGGGCGGGCCGCATCTTCGCGTCGAAAAACTCAGCAAGAGTTTTGGCGACACGCGCTGTCGATGCCGTTGAGCTCAGCATCGCCAAGGGCGAGTTCGTGACGCTGTTGGGCGATTCCGGCTGCGGCAAGACCACACTGCTCCGCATGATTGCCGGCTTCACATCGCCCGATACTGGCCGCATCTGGCGACAGGACGCCGATGTAACCCATATGCCGCCGGCGGACCGGCGCATGGGTTTCGTATTCCAGTCCTATGCGCTGTTTCCCACCAAGACTGCCGCGCAAAACATCGCCTTCGCCCCGCGCATGGCAGGTAAACGCCGCGCTGAAGTAGCGCAACGCGTGGAGCAATGGGCGACATTGGTCGAGATTGATCGTCTGCTCGATCGCTACCCGCATGAATTAAGCGGCGGCCAGCAGCAGCGCGTCGCTTTGGCGCGGGCGCTGGCTGCGGAGCCGGAAATCCTGCTGCTCGACGAACCCATGTCGGCGCTCGATGCGCGCATCCGCGCCAAGCTGCGCAGTGAGTTGCGGGGATTGGTGGATCGATTGGGCATGACGGCACTCTATGTGACGCACGATCAGGAAGAGGCACTGGCGCTGTCCGACCGCGTCGCGGTGATGCGGGCAGGGCGCATCGAGCAGGTCGGCACGCCGGGCGAGATCTACCACCGGCCGCGCTCGCGCTTCGTCGCCGAATTTATCGGGACATCAGAATCTGATGACGGGCACAGTCGAGACCGGCGGCCTGCGTATCAATGACTTGCTCTGGCCGGTGAGTGTCGACGGCGCTAAAACCGGAGATCTGGTCACGGTCTCGGTACGTCCCGAGCACCTAGCCATCGAACCGGGTGGCCAGCTCGGCTCCATCGCCGGCACGGTGATCTCCGCCACCTTCCTCGGCGCGACCCGGCGCCTTACTATCCGCTGCGACGATGGCTTGCATATCCTAGTCGAGGAACCATCGACGGCCACCGCCGGAAACCGAGCTAGAGACGGTCGGGTTCATGTGCGCCCCGATTATGCCCATGTGGTGGCGCTAGACCGCGAGGCAGCGTGGTGAGCTCTATCATCCGCAGACTGCCCGGCATTGTCGCCGCATCGCTGGTGTCGCTGCTGCTGCTCGTCTTCATCGTCGTGCCGGTTGGCTCGGTGCTGATCAAGAGTTTCGACAATAGCGGGCCGCTGCCGCACTGGCGTCTCGCTGCGATTACCCGAGAGGCGTTGGACCTGTTGCCCGAGGCCGACCGTACGACTTCGATCAAGCGGTGGGTGAGGGAGTCCACGCTGTCCGAACGGGTCAAGGCGACCGCGGTGGCCTATGAACTGGCCGGGTTCGAGCCCACCGGAACACATCTGATCCTTTCGAGCACCAACAGGTGGCCATCGATACGGCGTTAGCAGCGCTGCCTGCGGCCGAACGGCAGGCTATAGACGTGGCCTTCCCCATAGCACACATCATGCTGCACAAGCGGATCGCGCTGGCTTTTGCGGTACGCGACAAGCTCTCGACGGACGATTTCGGCCGGCTCCGCGCCGCCACCGACGAGCGCTACGGGTTTGCCAATTACGTCGCCGTCATCGCCGACTCCTATCTGCGCAAGGCCGCGGTCAACAGCGTCACGCTGGCCCTGATCTCGGTCCTGACCACTGTCAGCATCGCATATGCTATCGTCTATGGTCTTAATCGCGGTGGCATCGCCAATCCGACGCTGACGCGCAATATCCTGCTGCTGCCGCTGGTGGCGCCGCCCATCCCGGTGGCGACGGCGACTACCATGCTGTTTGGCCGGCACGGCCTCGTCACCTATACGCTGTTCGAGCAGACACTGGGTATCAGCAGTGCCGATACGTTCAATGTCTATGGGCCACTGGGTATCGTCATTGCGCAGACCCTGTCCTTCCTGCCCACCACGCTGATCGTGCTCGATAACGCCATGCGCCGGCAGGACGGGCGGCTGGAGGAAGCAGCGCTGATGCTGGGGGCAGGGCGCTTGGCGCTATTCGGCAACGTGACACTGCCACTGAGCTGGCCCGGGCTGAAACGCGCCGTGGTGCTGGTGTTCATCCAGAGCCTCACCGATTTCGGCAATCCCATGATCTCGGGCCGCGATACGCCCGTATTGGCCGGCGTAATTTACAACGAGATCACCGGCTTCCAGAACACGCCGCTGGCCTCGGCTATCTGCCTGTGGCTGATCGTGCCGTCGCTGCTGCTCTACACGGCGCTCGAGCAGTTTGGGCGGCGCAAACGCTATGTCAGCAACGATGCGGGCACGCCGGCCGAGCACAAGCAGCCGCTTGCCGTCCGTGTCGGGTTGACGGGATTGGCCGGGTTCTTCTGTGTGTTAATCGTCGCTATCTATCTTGTCATGATCCCGGGGTCGGTAACTCGCATCTGGGGCGTCGACTGGACCTTTACGCTAGCCTATTTCAGTCCTGAGGGTCTCGGCGCCGGCATGGAGGGAACCGGCTATGGCTCGCGCGACAGGGGTCTCGGCGAGGTCTGGAACAGTGTCCGGGTCGCGGCCATCGCGGCGCCGATCGGTGGTCTCCGGCGCTTGCGATCGGCTATGTCGCCGAACGGCTGAAGCCACCGCTAGGCGACATCATCGGGTTCCGGGCGCTGATCCCGGCTATCCTGCCCGGCATCATCTTCGGCGTCGGCTATATCATCGCCTTCAACGCGCCCTTCGGCATCAAGCAATTGTCGCTGACGGGTACTGAGGCGATCATCGTCATCAACATCATGTTCGGTAATCTCTATGTCGGCGTGCTGGCAGCGCGGGCCGCGTTGCAGCGGATCGACCAGTCGGTGGACGAGGCGGCCGAAAGCCCGGGGGCGGGCATGATCCGCCGATTTTGGGAAGTCACCCTTCCCATGCTCCGCATCGCGGCGCTGCTGGGCGTGCTCTATGTGTTCATTGACGGTTTGACCACGCTCTCTTCGATCATCTTCCTCGTCAGCGGCAGCACCGACTCGGCATCGGTCGCCATCTTCAATGCCGCCAGCTCGTCCAACTACGGCTACGCCGCTGCCAAAAGCGTTGGACTGCTGGTGGTTTCGGCCCCGGCCATGGCCATCGTCGTCTGGGTCGAGCTCAGCACGCGGCGGGCGCAGGGGCTGGGCAGCGGATCAAAGCAACAGCAGCAACTGAGCGTCGTCGGCGCAGGAGCCACTTTCTGATGATCGAACGTGATGTGCCCGGCACCGCCAGTGCCGCCCTCGTTGACCGCGACGCCGCCGTGTTTTTTTCATCAAGACGGGTCGAGCCCCTGCACGGCTGCGCTCCGACAAGTGTCGGGCAGCTGGATCGAGGATATGGATGGCCGGCGCTATCTCGACCTCCACGGCAATACCGCCCACCATATCGGCCACGCGCATCCGGAACTGGTTGCCGCGCTCAAGGCGCAACTCGACGAGCTGACCTTCTCGCCGCGCCGTTATGCCAACGAGCCGGCGACCGAACTCGCGGAACTGTTGACGGCGCAATGGCCCGACGGACCGGCCAAGGTTCTGTTCACCACCGGCGGATCTGACGCCATCGAATTGGCGATGAAATTGGCGCAGGTGGTGACGGGGCGCAGCGCGACAGTCTCGCTCGAGGGCTGCTATCACGGCCACGGCCTAGGCGCCTTTGGCCTATCGTGTGCTGAACCGGACAGGCGTCTGGGGAGTTTCCTGCCAGACCGTGTGCATGTCCGCTCCTATTGGAAGTACGGCACTGCGGCGATGATTGAGGATATTGAGCGGGCGCTGCGCGAGACGCCGGGTGGCGTCGCCGCGATAATCGCCGAACCGATACGGTCCAATTGCCACGTCCCTTCCCTCGAGCTATGGCCCGAGGTTCGACGGCTCTGCGACGCCGCCGGCACGCTGCTGATCTTTGACGAGATTCCGTCGGGTCTGGGCAAGACCGGCCTCTTCTTCGCCTTCGAGCACTTTGGTGCACGGCCCGATATGGTCGTGCTGGGCAAGGCGCTGGGCGGTGGCATATTGCCTATCGCTGCTGTGCTCGCCGACGCCCGTTTTGACATCGCCCCTGAGCTGGCTCTGGGCCATTATACGCACGAGAAAAATCCGCTCACCACACGGGCAGCGCTGACCTGCCTTCGCATCATCCTGCGCGACCAGTTGCCGGCACGTGCGGCACGGCTGGAGCAGGTGGTCCGCGAACGCGTCGCGGAACTGGCCCGGAGTATGCCGACGATCCGTTCGGTGCGTGGGAAGGGTTTGCTCCTTGCTATCGAACTCGACCAGCAGGCTCTGGCTGGCGTTACTGAAGCTACGCTGCTGCAGGCGTTGCTCGAGCACGGCATCTCCACCACCACCAAGGGTAGGGATGCGCTGGGCTTCTCTCCGCCGATGACGATAAGCGACGATGAGCTTGTCACAGCCCTTAACAGCATCGCGATCGCAGTGAGGTCAGTGGTCTGAGTGAACGACAGCATCTGGCTATATCGGCGTACTCGCGACCGCGTGACCAAGGCACAAGCGGGGCGTCAACGACTCGCATAATATGCGGTTTGGAACGCCGGCAGGGTCGCAAGCGGATCGGCCGCTCCGGACACTATCTCAGCCGTTCATGGCAGAAGGCGATGACGCTTAAAGCTGACCTACAGGTGCCTGCGGTCATATCTGTCGCAAGTTTCGGGCAGATCGCTTGAAAACCCATCAATATTTTTGATCATATAATCCGGTTTTGCAAATAAAGTCCCCGGAAGAATACCTTCATATTCGGCCACCAGTGGGTGAGTTTGTTCGTTTCCCAAGCATCCAGCGGATCATCGTCGTACTTACTGAAATACGCGAGACCGACGCGGGGTTCGTCACGTTCCCGGTAATCCAGCAGAACTGCACGGTTTTCCGCAAGGGCGATAGCGATCAACCTTGGATCAAGGTTGCTGCAATCCGAGCTGCCGTGACCGAGATCCTTCCATTCTACGGGCAGAAGATCGCGCAGAGGTGCAACATCCTCCAGCGCGAGATATTGATGGCTTGATTGGGGAATGGGCACAATATCATTGCTCTGAGGGTTGTTCATGTCCCCCCAATAAAGGGTATCCACCCAGCCGCCGTTGAAATGTTTGTAGACATCGCGCCATGGCATTGGCAGGCGAATTCCCAGCCGCTTTTCCTGCGTCGCGATCTGTGCCTCGGTCAGGCGCCCGCTCTCCTTTACGCCAACCCGTCTTTGCCAGACGCGTTGCTTTATGAGCTCAGGATCCGTTTCGGACTCGATCACCGTATGCTGGTTCAGATGCCATGTAAAAATGGTGCCTACTTCGACACGCGTAACTGGTTGTTTCAAACGCCTCTTCTCGCGGCGAACATCAACAGGACTAGGTAGGCGCCGCCAGTTCAAGGTCGAGTCGTCTTCGACCTTGAACTCGACCAACATACGCTGGAATAGCTCCTCGGTGTCACCTCCCTCTGGAGGGGGAGAAGACTGAACGGTCTCTCGATGATTTGTCATTGGTGCTGCATGTCTCACACTACAATCATCTATCATGAAAACACGGATACCACGAAAACACGGAAAACGGCCTAACCCCCCAAACGATTCCTGAAGCTGATCATACCCGATAGATTCCCCATGGTGATAATATGAACGCCGATTGGCTGATTGCTCCGCATAACGGGATCGGACGTCTTACTTTCGGGCTGTCGCCGGCCGCGGTCGCGTCCGTGGCATCCCTTTATGGAAAGCCAAGTCCGCTGAAATCTCATGCTGGTGTTGCGTCTGATGTGGAGGCGGTGATAGCCCAGTCCGGCGCAACCATGTCTGCGGAAACGATAGACGCCATAAGGCGCACGGCGCAGGAGCTAGCGAATTTTGCAACGCAGAACTTGATCATGGGGCAAACACCGATCTTGCTCGAATACCGGGATGGTCGTCTTGATGGTGTCACCGTTGAGGCCCGACACAGGGAGGCAAATTTCGAGAGCAAACTTGTTTTTACACTCAGTGCTCTGGAAGCGCTGAAACTGTTCAGAACGCGCGAACGGGGCTCCGGGCCGATATCGCTCTGATGAGGCGGCTTTCGACAATATCGCGGTTTCGCTCTACCGCTTCAGCACTACGTCATCACAGGGCGAGGTTCACGCGATCTCTGAGGCAGGCCCAGATTTCCGCGACCGTTCCATAACGCTACGCCGTGAACCTTACCGACCAGCAGACGAACTAGACCAGTTCGTGACTTTTTCTTTCGACTAGAGGAAAAGTCGGGCGCAAAAACCTGTGTCATCGTAAGGGCTTCCACGACACTCAATGGCTGTTTTCTTGTTCGCCGGTTGAAGAGCTGCCTGACCGCTTTCCACCCCACCCCGGCCACCAACATTCGACTGTCTGGCGGCTTTGGGGAGCAGTCGCGCAATCAGCAGTCACCAAAGGGGGCGCGAACGGTCGCCGGAATCGCATAATAAGCGGTCTGGAATGACAGCAGACGACCCCCATTTCTGACGTGCGATCGGAACCCAATGGTCCCCAGAAGCGGTTATTTCGCCGCTGGCAAGCTTTGCGCCGCTTCGGCCATTTCAAACGCCTTGTTGTCGTTCGAAAGAGGTCTTTGCAGGTCAGAAGCTTTCATGCAATTGACTTACCTGCCGCTGATAGATCTCCCGTAAACCTGCAGCCGCTCGGATGATGGTCTCTGCCTCAAGCTGACCGTAGGACGCGCGCAACGCGTCGAGAACCTCCTTGCTACCTCTGGCATCGAATTTTGCATAGATCGCTGTGGTTGGTGTTCGATCGAATAGCCAATCGTCTGCTTTCATTATGTGGTGTCGAAGCTCATCGAGGAGCGTCTGGGCGTAGATCAGCTCTCCCCGTTTCGCACGTCGCAGTGTTTCATGCAGCGCCGCCAAACCCTTGCTGATGGACTGACTGACATCGTCCGCCGCGACGTCGAATTTCAGCGCTTTCGACTGATCAGAACAAGCTTTTGAGGAAGCCTTTGGGGTCATGAAGGACACGGTTCGGTAGTCCGTACCAAGGTGACGCGCTCATCCGCGCCGCATCGAGATAGAAAATATCCACCTTCCCGAAGGGCTCGAAGTGCGACACGCAATGTTGTGTGCCCGGCATCCATTCGTTGAAAACAAAGCCCGGCCAGTTGCGCGGAATATCCAAACGGCGCTCGACGAAGTCAGAGTGATGTTCACTTTCAACCACCACGCGAAGATCGATGTCCGAGAAAGCATCGCCGCTCCCTGCCGCGAGCGACCCACCGAGAAAAACCCCGAGCACATGCGGTTCGGCAGACAGCATCGCAGCGGCGTGTGTTAGGCGCTCTTCCCTAGCCGCAACAAGCGCCAGAAGTTCAGCATTTTCCAGTGCGGGCTCGGACATGCAGACTGCCTAGCTTGCGTGCGTTGAAGGCGAGCATTGTATGGAATTCAACGCGTATCGAGAAGTGGAAGTCCGTTACTAGTGAGATCATCATGAAGCAGGCTGTCGCCTGTCCACCCCAGCTAGACCGGCGGCAGTCGGACACCTTTGCAGTTCATCAGGGCCGCGGCTAAACTCCCAAAAGCAGCCACGCATTGTGGTTGGCAGTTTACATTGCACCGGCGTTGCGACTAGATCGCACCATGAGCACGCAGCGTCACACCGCCGTAAATAATAACGGCCCCTCTGGGGTCGTGGATGTGGTGTGCGCGTTCTAGCGTAGCTCATTGATCACCACAGCCCTGCCGGTTTTCGGAAGGGCTGCAGGATTTGGCTTTTTCGTTCCGGCTTTTGTTCCCGGAGAAAGTCATGTCTGATACTTTTCCTTCAAGCCGCTCTTTCGTTTCCGATTTGCCCCTTTGCATCGGGCAGCGCGTCACACTCTATGGGTTCGCCGAAGCCATTCGCGACCAGAAGCGCATGCGCTTCATCATACTGCGCGACCCGACCGGCAGGGTTCAGCTCACCCAGAGCAAGGACCACGCGGTGCTCACGGCGGCACTGGATGCCTTGACCCCCGAAAGTGCCCTGATCGTGACCGGCACGGTCGTTGCAGCTCCCGCCGTCAAGCTTGGTGGTCTGGAGGTCGTGCTCGAAAGCGTCGACATCTGCGCACTGGCCGATGCCCCTCTGCCGATCACGCGCGATTCAGGTCTCGATAAGTGGATCGACCACCGGCAGGTAAGTCTGCGTTACCCCGAGCAGCAACTGGTCTTTGCAGTTCAAACCACGCTGGAAGAGGCGATGCGTGCATTCTGGAAGCAGCACGGCTTTCATGAAATCCACTCACCCAAGCTGATGGGGACGGCTAGCGAGTCAGGCTCGGAGGTTTTCGCAGTCAGCTACTTCGATACAACGGCCTTCCTGGCTCAGTCGCCCCAATTCTATAAGCAGATGGCCATCGCGGGCGGCACGGAGAAGGTGTTTGAGATAGGACCGGTGTTCCGCGCCGAGCCGTCGTTCACCTCGCGACATGAAACCGAGTTCACCTCCATCGACATGGAAATCGGCTGGATCAAGGACCATCATCAATTGATGGAGTTCGAGGAGCGATGGCTGGCTCATGCTATCGGCGTGGTGGCTGAAGTTCATGGTGCAGAGATCGAGGCGCTTTTTGGCATAAAGATCACTCCGCCGATGCTGCCCTTCCCGCGGGTCACATTTGCCGAGACCAGCGAAATCCTCGCTCGGCTCGGCCATGTCTCCACCCGTGAAGATGACTTGGATGCGGAAGGCGAGCGTATGCTGTGCGAACACATTGCCACTGAGACGGGCCACGAGTTCGTCTTCATCACCGACTATCCGGCCAGCGGCCGCGCCTTCTACCACATGCGTCACGAGGATCGGCCAAACCTCACCAAAGGCTTCGACTTGCTCTGGCGCGGGCTGGAGATCACTACCGGCGCGCAGCTGAACATCGCCACGACCGCCTTGTGGCCCGGGCTGAAGAACGCGGAATGCGGCTAGAGTCTCTTGCCGACTATCTCGATTTCTTTCGCTTCGGTTGCCCGCCACAGCGGTAGATGGGAGTGGGGTTAGGCCGCGTCCTTATGCGCCTGCTCAATGCCGCAAGCATTAGGGAAGTTACCCTGCTCAGCCGCACGCCCAAACGGCTCCGACCCTGACAGCTCGATTAGCAATAGGCGGCGTGCCATCTGGCACGTCGTCTTCATGCCAGGATATGACCGGTTCGGTGACGACCCCATTGCGGTAATTCAAACGTCTCATGAAACCACCTGAAAGCCGCCGCAGCTAGATCAAGTTATAGGGTTACCTCTTGGACCGCGTTTGGAAATCTGTTCCCTGCTGCGAACTGACGTGCGAATTCTCTGACCTCCGTAACCGTCTCATCGGTATGCCAAGTGGTCGTAATGTCTTGACCTTCTGCGCCGGAGCCATCGCCAAACAATAGTCTCGTCTATGACGTCGTGAACTCGCTCGCAGTCCGGCCCCAGTACGCAGATCAGCCGCACGTTACTGCTGATGCAATCCGCAACAAAGTTGGCCAACTTCGGAGAGGTGTGAAGCGGCGCATGAAGTAGGATGATAGGTGAGTAGGTCATGACGCTTAGCCGTTCTCATCCGGAACAATTGCCGGGACAATTCTGGAAGGCAAACGGACTGCAATCCATCCCACTCCGGCCGCACTCGACCCCATCTCTGCCGTTCGTGGCAGGATGCAAGGACGCTTGAAGCTGACCTTGTATGCCGGTGCGGTCTTGGATCATACCTGTCGCTGATTTCGGGAATTTGCGACAACCTACTCATGGAGCGTTTGGCAGAAATCAAATTGACGCGAGACGAAGCATGCTTTTGAACCGACGCACCTTGCTCGCGATGGGAGTCCTTGGGATGACAGCTCCTCTGGCTGCTCGGGCAGCTATGTTTAAAGTTCTGTATGACGGCAATCTCTTGGCCGACTATTTCCAAATATACCTGCGCTGACGAAGCCCATCCTGAATTACCCGACGACTACACCGATGACGCGATCGCCCGACGTCTCATGGCCGGGCCGTATGTGGTCATTCTCCACACAGCGCGCAATATGACCGTGCCGATCCGCGTTGAATGGCACGACATACGACCCGCTCTCGATCTCAATGCTTACCAACACATTGTCGAGGCTCATTTCGATTGTCCCTCGGGCCAACTCGTGCTGGCTGGCCTGACGGACTACGATCCCACCGCTCCACGACTTTCAGTGAAAGCAGGGCCGCTTGGCGTGCGTGCCAGCTTTTCCGGTCTCGACACGCTTAGTGAAGATGGTCTTGAAGGAGATGATCAATACGTAGTTCAGCTCTGGCCCGGGTCTGGATCGGAAGGCGTGCGTGTGTTGAAGGCATGGCTCGGCGAATAAAGGGCCGCTTTCCAGCCAACCGACCGGAAAGCAGCCTTTCCGTTCCCCCCAACTACTCGTGTGTCGAACCCTGATGTCCGGATTGAGGAAGTGCGAACGTTCGTCAAACAGCCGAAATGGGGCGCGTTTCTGCACGGCAGGTGTCGACTCCCCTACGGATATTCCGACGCCGCTAATGCCAACCCAAGCGCACAACCGACCAAGCAGCCAAGCAGTAGAGCACCAGACCGGGCGGCGGCTCCGGCAGCTCAGTAAGCTTGAACATCAAACGCTAGTGGCGACCTAAGGGCCGCCTCCGACGTTAGCTGGCGAAGGTCAGGCCTGCCGAGCTGCCACACTGCCCGGCACCGATCTATCCAGTTCGAGTATCGTCGAAGTCAAGGATACTTCGGGCCGGCCACGCCGCCCTCCAAACCCCTCGTCATGTCCATTGATCGAATGGGCTAGCTGCCCACCAATAGTGGGTGAGCTGTGGCACTGGGCCGTACGGGCCCAGTACCGCTCCTTGTGAGGCAGATCCACTCCGGACGCGGCAAAGCCGGCGCGAGCATCGTCGAGCCATGCCTCGAACTGTCGTTCGTTATTAGCCGCGACAGTGAGTTCTTCGCAGCTCAGTTCGTTGCCGGCGTGGTCCTCTACCATATGGACGACTATCATGGCGCTGTGCCTCCGCTGACGACAAGATCAGCAACCATTGCGCCGCTGGTACAAGACAACAAGGGTCGGACTAGTGCCTTTGATCCATCAACCTCTTGAATAGAGCCTTGTCAGCAACGCCCCCGGATGCATGTCCCCGCGTCTGGCTAATGTTCAAGACCACCAAGGTGTCGCCCTTCTGAAGGTCGGCCCCTCCGGCTATTGCCTCTCTGAGCCCCGGTGAATTCAATGTTGAGGTTAACAGGTAGAACGACGTGGTTTCGCACCACACCTCACCGACTGCCGCGGTCTCGATCGCTACTACCAGTGCGGCGTGGCGGGCGGCATAGTCGGCACCGTCTTCAAGCACGAAGCTCACTGCAAAAAGTGACATCCTGTACTTAGCCCTTCTGAAAAGGGAAGGATATCAAACCGCAGGTGTCGGCACTACCCCGGCGTCGGGCGGTTACAAGAGAGCGCCTCCCTTGGGCGCCGCTGATCTGAACGTCGTTGGTCCGGGCCTTGGCCTGTTGGCAATGACCAATCCCGGACATCGTTGAGTCCCTGAAGTGCATTTGTGGCCTGCCCCGTGTTTAGTGTCTGCACTGCGTGGCTGGAACGTATCGTGGAGCGGGGCGTTGCCACGATGGAGTATCAACATTGTCAGATCAACAGCACGACGCGGGCACCGCCAGTGCGAAGATATCGGTCTTCCGGGGGTTGCCACCTTTGCCCTGATCGCGTCGCTGCTCTACTTAGGCGCTGGGATACTTGTGCCTTTGGTGCTTGCCACACTGCTGGCTTTTGCCCTGACACCCCTCGTCACTTCGCTTAATCGCCGGCTGCACCTGCCCGATCCACTTGCGGTCATTGTCGCTGTGGCGCTCGCGCTCGCGGTACTGGGGTTCTTCGCCTATGTCGCCGGTACCCAGATCGTCAATCTCACGCAGGAACTGCCCGGTTACCAGCAGATCATCTTGACCAAGGTCGCAGGTCTCCGGGCCCAGTTTGGTGAAAACACCCTTTTCGAGCAGATCAATAGCGTCATTTCCAGCGTCGCCGAGCAGACCTCAGGCAATGACGCCGACGCGCCACGTCGGCCCGGCGAGCCTATTCCGGTGACCATTTCCAACCAGATCGGCCCGGTCAGGAATCATCGGCTCCGTACTTGGTTCGATCGTCGGGCCGGTGGCGACCGTCGCCATTGTTGTAGTATTCCTGATCTTCCTGCTCTTGGGCCGGGGCGACCTGCAGGAACGCTTTATCCGCTTGGTCAGCGCCGGCCGGTATTCCAAGACTAATATTGCCATTGCCGATGCCAGCCATCGGGTCGGGCGCTACCTGCTGATCCAACTTGGCGTCAACATTACCTACGGCATCATATTCGGCGTCGGCCTGTGGCTGATAGGGGTTCCCAGCGCGGTGCTCTGGGGACTTTTGATCATCCTTTTCCGCTACATTCCCTTTGTCGGCGCATTGATCATTGCAGTGGTGCCGTTCCTCCGGCCTTTGCCGTTGATCTCGGCTGGAATATGCTGCTGTTATCCGTCGGGCTGTTTTTGCTGCTCGATCTGACTACCGCCAATGTCATCGAACCGCGCCTCTATGGATCAAGCACCGGCGTATCACCCATCGCCATCCTGCTCTCAGCTATGTTCTGGGCTACGCTATGGGGGCCGGTCGGACTGATCCTAGCCACCCCGATGACGGTGTGCCTCGTGGTCATTGGGCGTCACCTACCGCAGTTCCAGTTCTTTGAAACCCTCTTGGGCAGCGAGCCTGTCCTCACCTCCGCCGAGCGCCTCTACCAGCGAATGATGAAGGGTGATGCGGAGGGTGCCATCGACATTGCCGAGGACTATGTCGAGGACCATGGCGCCGGCCGTTTCCTGAACGAGGTAATGATGCCGTCGCTTTCGTTGGCCCACAGCGAATTGTCGGACCGGGCCGAAGCCTTGCCCCAGCGCCGCCAGTTGGTGCAGTCCTTCGAGGCCGTGATCAATGAGGTCGCCCCCATCAAATGGCCCGAACAGAGCAAGCTGCTGCTGATCGGTGGTCGCACCGAAATCGATGAGTGCGCCGCAATGCTGGTGGCGCACCGGCTGGCCGAGGAGGAACTGCAATGTCGTGTCCTTCCGCCCCTTGCCATTCGTCAGGAAGCCATCGGCCGCCTCGACACAGATGGGGTAGAGGTCATAGTGCTGGTCTTCATGGGCACCGACATCCGCGCTCAGGCACGATACGTGTCACGTCGCACTGGGCCGCATGGCGCCCGATGTCCGCATTCTGGTCTGCGCGCTCAATGAAGCAAGCGGCGGCGAGTCGCACGAGACGCTGCATGTCGATGCCATTTTCCGTACTGTGGAGGACGTGGTAGAGGGCGCGCTGCTTCGTGACATGCGCGAGCAGCAGGTCGATCGCGCCCGGGTGCACAAGAGGATGCCGTTCCTCGGCGCGGGTCGCGGCAACGATGAGTTGGGTCGAGCCATCCAGCAGATCGCCGACGATTTCGACATCCCAGTCGCGGCCATAAACCTGTTGACCGACGAGCGGCACCTCGAAGACGTTGACGCCTATGGCCTCACCAGTATCGTGGCGGAAACCCGCCAGCCGCTGGTTGTGTTGTCCGGTGCACCCCATCCGCTGGTTGGCGAGAATGCCTATCTTCAGACCAACGGCATCGACCTCTATGCAGGCGCCCCACTGATCCTACCGGATGGAGAATGCGTCGGGGCCACGGTACTGCTCGACTACGATCCGCGCACCTTCACCGATAAGGACGTGGCGCGTCTGGTTGCCGCAGCCGACGACACGGTGCTTCGTTTCGGGGGCCGGGAGGCGGCCACAATTCCGTAAGTCGCTGAATGACCGCCTCCGTCGCATCACCAAGATGGGTGATCGGTATCTGAGGAAGCTCTTGGTGATCGGCGCGACCTCTCTGGTCCGCCGGACCGTGTACAAGCCCGAGGCAGAAGGCCGAGTGATGGATGTTCATGCCGCAAGACGTGACCTCGAAAATGAAATCAGGCGTGCTTTCGCCGGCGTCGTTTTGGGCGATGGCGTCAGCATAGGTCACGCCGAGTTCATCGACAGCTGGGGTAAAAACCCGGACGGCACCCCGATCAGCGACGAACAGTACCGCGCGATGACTGCTAATGACATCGTTGACGACTGGACGCAGGTGACGCTGGAGGAGCTGGAACGCGATAACATTGCGCATTTCGATCCCGCGGGCCTGCGCTACTATCTGCCAGCATTGATGCTCAGCCTGCTCGATCACTATGATCCGTCATCGATGAGGACCATCGGTACGCTGCACGGGTTGCTCCCAGACCCGGATTACCCTCCCGATCTTGCGGCCCACCGTTTTTCGCTCCTGAACCATACGCAAAAACGCGTAGTCGCTCGTTTTTGATCCTGCTGCCAGAGTTGGTCAAACTTGACCGAGAGGACGAGATCATTGTGCGTCGTTCTCTCGAACGGTACTGGGCTCCCTTTCTTGAGCAGGGTTCATAATGAGCAGCATGCCTCTGACAGATTGCTGCAGATCAATAACGGGTTTCCGTTTCGGGGATTGGGGCCGTAGTCGGCCTCAACGTTTTGAAAGAGTTTGCGGACGTTTGCGAAAAGGAGCGCTTCAGTGAATCGATTGATCAGCCCAGTCGATGAGGAATGGGAGACAGGAGACGCCACGGCGTCAGCGATCTCCGGTTGGGAACAGACTACTGGTTACGCGTTGCCGGCGGACTATCGAGTCTTCTTGATCGCCTACAATGGTGGCCGACCATATCCCAATATGTTTCGACATAGCGCGTTGGCCGTTGACGAGGGGAGTGACAATCCGACGGAGCATTTTGTCGATCCCTTCTATGCACGGAATCGGGTTGTGGGCTGGAGCCATGAACTCGGTAACCGGTTACCCGCTGGGTTCCTTGCCATCGGGGCTGATCCCGGCCTAATCGAAATCGTTCTCTCATTACGCGCCGAAGACTTTGGGGCAACCTATAGCTGGGTGCGAAATTGGTCGAGTTGGGGAAGCGCCGAAAATAGCTATCTATGCCCTCAGGCGTCTTCCTTTAGTGCGTTCATCGCCACGCTTTTCGATGACGATGAGAAAAACGGCTATGACTATTGGTATACGCCACGCAGAGAGAAGTTGAAGCGCACTCAGCATCCGGGTTTTGGATTGACCGTAGAAATCTCATTGCCTGTCCCAAGACCCTCGGAGCGATTCCAAAAGGCTTCTGAGACGGTCCGTTGAGTTTTGCGAGTAGACCCGCCGTGCTGGTTTCAGATTGCACAGCACTATATCTCACCGAGACCTGCAGGCCATATGCGGCAGTGATTGACAATACGAGAGCGGATGAAGAGCTTCATTTACACGGCTTGGTTTCGCGATCCGGGCGCGGAGCCCAGCGATCAGGATTACGAGTGGCCTGCATGTATTCGGGTGATGGCCGAGACCAGTGTGGCTGCACAAACGTGGGGTGATGCTCTTGCCGAGAGACGGTCTCAAAGCCTT
Source organism: Devosia sp. A8/3-2 (assembly GCA_025452255.1). Classification (GTDB taxonomy): domain Bacteria; phylum Pseudomonadota; class Alphaproteobacteria; order Rhizobiales; family Devosiaceae; genus Devosia. The sequence goes on along the minus strand of CP104975.1, from coordinate 76,434 downwards.
CCTTCCACGATATTTCTGCACTCCGCAGTAGAGGAAGAGACGACCGAGCCGGGGGCGCTCCCTACGATCTGCCAACCGTCGCTGACGGCGAATATGCAGCGATCGGCTGATGGTTGGACGAACCGTTTCGAGCCAATCCGAATTTGGCTCTCGCAGGTCGTCGCAACGGCGCCCCCGGCTATTTGTAAGTCCCGAGGAGGTGGTTGAACTGCCGCTTATCTCCGCTCAGATAACGTACGGTAGGTCACGGTTCCGCACCCTCCGTCGACGGAGGATGGATGTGCAGTATATCTGGCGGCCGGACAAGCTAACCTGAAAGGAGCGAGCTTCCCTCGGGGGCGTGGGATATAAGAGGGGGCGAGGAAAAATCCAGCTCGGGCAATGCACATGGACATCCTGACGGCGCTTGCGGCTCGGCCAGCGGCTCGGCGCCGTGGCCCGGTCGCTGACTGCTGCAAGCCAAGTGACCAGCGGCCGCAATATCAGCAGATTGCTACAAGGGCTCATGCGTGAATAGTGCTGCTCCGCCTCACGACAAGCCGTGGTTGCAGGAGAATTTGTTCGCATTCCCTCCGACCTTCCAGCCTTTCGATCAGCAGTTTTGTGGCATTGAGCCCGATCTGCTCGCCTGATTGGTCCACGCTGGTTAGGCTGTTCTGATCCAGAGCGCAGTAGGCAGTGTTGTCGTGGCCGACAATCGCTACGTCCTCAGGAATTCTTAAGCCATTGGCACGGGCATGGCTGATCGTTTCAAAGGCGACTTCATCGCACCAGCAAAAAACGGCCTCGGGTCGTTTCTCAAGTAGTGCCTCGATGCCGCTATAGAGGCCGCGCGATAGTTTCGGTGCCCGCATGATGGTTCCGAAATGGGCCGAGCCATTCTCTTCCATGCCCATTGTATAGCCCCGCTCGCGCATACGCATGGCAGTGGGGGATTCAAGGCTCAGCATGGCAATGCGCTTGGCGCCCTGCTTGGCCAAATGAGCTATGACGAGGCGGCCGCTCTGTTCGTCATTGTTGTTGACCGTGTCGAAGGTTGTTGGCGCCGGTGGACGATTGCCAATAATCACAAGGGGTATTCGAGCGCCTGAGTCGGTCAGTTGCTCATGGGAAAGACCGCTAGACACTAAAATGATCCCATCCATCTGCATGTCGATCATCGCCTGCGTCAGGTCGGTTTCACTGGAATGGCCGGCGATCCCCCGGACGGCCTGATAGGGCGTTCGCTGCAGCGCGGAACTGATGCCGGTAAAGATGTCTGCCAGAAAAGGGTTGCGCATGTCAGGGAAGACGACACCGATGACAAAGGAGCGCCCACGAAGGCCGCGGGCCGCCATGTTGGGAGAGTAGCCCAGCTTTTTAATGGATGTGTTGACGCGCTCCCTTAAGGCGTCGCTGACGCCATAGGCGTTCCGTAGCACCTTGGATACGGCCGAAAACGAAACGCCGGCATCTTTGGCGACTTCGAGTATTGTGACCCGTTTGGTCTTGGTTTTCACGCGAGAATTCGCTTTCGGTTTTGTCCGCAGCCGGTTGCGCTAACATACGGCAGGGCTGGCGAATTCCAACCCCATCCAAATGCCTCGTTCCGGGCAGTTGTCACCCAGCTGAAAAGACATTAGGAGTGTGCAACCTTGTATGTGCAAGGTTGCACGAAATTGCTTAGAGAGGCCAGTATGAAGATGGGCAGGGCGGATACTGACGGATTTGCGTGGGCCGGCAAAATGGTCAGGCCGCTATCGGACAAGGGCGAGGGCACTCCTGCCAGCGGGTTGAAACGGCTATTTGCGGTCTCCAAAATCTTGGGGAATGAAATCCTGAGGATATCAGCACTCGGGCTCTACCGCATCTTCATCAATGGCCATCGCGTCGGCAATGATGTGCTCACGCCCGGTTGGACCAATTACGATGTCCGCCTGTCATTTCAAACCTATGACGTTGCTGATCTGCTGCGGGTCGGCGAAAACGAGATCACCATTTGGGTGGGCGATGGCTGGTTCCGCTCGCCGTTGATGTGGATTGAAGAGCGCCGCGTCAATGTTTGGGGCACCCGGGTCGCCGCCATTGCCGAGATTCGGGGCGGAAGCGGGCACGACGATATTCTTGTGGCTACCGACGATAGCTGGTTGAGCGGCGAGACACCGGTGCGCAAGTCACAAATCTACTTTGGCGAAATCTATGACGCCCGCTTTGCGCTGCGCTTCGAACAAGGCGTTGCTATGGTTGATTTTGACCGCAACAAGCTCATTGCACATGAATGTGGGGCTGTCCAGGAACTGCCGGCTTTGGACCCTGTTGCTCACTGGCAGGACGAGCAGGGGCGCAGTATTTACGACTTCGGCCAGAACACGGCCGGCTATGTGCGCCTTTCCGCCACTGCCGAAACCGATGGCAACATTCTTGTCGAGCACGCCGAGATTCTTGATCAGGACGGCATGTTCTACAATGGCAACTATCGCAGCGCTGAAGCCATTATCCGTGTGAGCTCGGATGCCCGCGGGCTGACAGACTACAGCCCTCATTTCACCTATCAAGGTTTCCGCTATGTGCGAGTTACCGCATCCGAAGGGGTGGGCATCGGCCGTATCCAGTCTGTTCCAATCTCGTCCGTTCCGAATTCGACGGCCAGCTTCAGGACCGGCAATCCCTTGGTAAACCGGCTCTTTGAGAACGCGGTCTGGTCACATCGCTCAAATTTCGTCGACGTCCCGACAGATTGCCCGCAGCGCGACGAACGGCTTGGTTTCAGCGGCGATGCGCAGGTATTTGCTGGGACGGCCTGCTATCTCGCCGACAGCCAAGATTTTCTGGTGAAGTATGTCCGCGAGTTGATGGTTGATCAGGCCGAGGACGGCGCGATTTCCCACATTTCGCCTCATGTCGTCCGGGTGAAACCGGGCAAGCGGCGACAAGCCGGCTCCACCGGTTGGGGCGACGCGATCACCGTCATTCCACGGCGACTCTATCTACAATATGGCGACAGGGCGATTTTGGCTGAAGCTTTCCCTGCCATGATTAAATGGATCGATTTCGTTTGGTCACTAACCGTGGACGGCATCGTACGGCCGCCGACTACGCCGGGTGCGCGTGGCTATTGTCTGGGCGACTGGCTGCAGCCAAAGGGCCCGAGCTCCAAGCCGCTGCCGACGATCGGCGATGACGCAGCGGCAACATTTTATCTGTTCATCAGCACTGGATATAGGTGTGCGCGTCGCCCGGATCATCGGGAAGGATGAGGACGCGCGCCGCCTCAAGCAAATGCTTGATCAGGTCAAGACGGCGTTCGCGCATGAATTTGTCGCGCCCTCAGGGCGGCTGACCTATGACGATCAGACCTCCTATGCCCCGGCCCTGCTGCATGGTTTGGTCCCTGAAGGTCGCAAAGACGCGGCGATCAACTATTTTAAGACGGCCATCCACCGGACCGGCGGCCGGCTGGGGACCGGCTTCATCGGTACGCCCGCACTATTGCCGGCGCTCGACAGCGTCGGGGAGGGTGCCTTGGCGGGCGAAGTCTTTCTCCGGGAGGAAGTGCCGGGCTGGCTCTACCGGGTCAAACGCGGTGCGACCACGATCTGGGAGCGTTGGGACGCCGTGCAGGAAGACGGTACGATCTACAACCCGCAGATGAATTCCTTCAATCACTACGCTTTTGGCGCGGTGTGCCAATGGTTGCTGGAATCGGTTGCGGGCTTCAGGCCCGACGAGGCTGAGCACGGTTTTAAGAGCATCATCTTCTCACCAACCATCATCGATGGGCTCTCGCCGGTTTCTGCTGAATATGCTTCGAAAAATGGCGTCGTCAGGGCCACCTGGTCTGTGGATGGAGATGCTGTACGCTACCATTTCACCGTACCCGAAGGCGCACGCGGCAGGCTCAAGCTCAGCCAAGACTATTCCGACGTTACAATGAACGGAGTGTCTCTGCTGCCCGGAATAGAGCATGCGGTGGGGCCAGGCAGAGCACCGGGTTTTGTTCAACTATAAGATGCCGGCCCGCCAGATTGGCGCGGATTCCGTGCTTGCCGCAGGCATGCCGTAAGGAGGCCTATAACGGCCAACGGCTTCGTGCAACGTTGAATGTGCAACCTTGCACGAAGTATATAAACATGCCAATGTCCCGTCCAGATGCTCCAGTCTGGATAAGCGGCAAGAGGTTGCCGCCGGCTCTTGGCAGACGTATCTGGATCAACACACGGCAAGGGAGGATTGCCATGATTAAATTAAGCAACGACTGGCAGGCGTGAGTTTCGCGGCCATTGTCGCAATGAGCGGTGACGCGGTTGCGCAGGGTGTTACGCTGACCATGCTGACGGATGTCTCGCCGGAAGTTCTGGCCCGTGCCGAAGTACTGGTGGAGGAATTCGAGGCGGCCAATCCGGACATCTCCATCGAAATCGAGACCAAGCCGGGTGGGACCGAGGGGGACAACCTCGTCAAGACGCGGCTGGCAACCGGAACGATGACGGATCTGTTCGTCTACAATTCCGGCTCGCTGTTCCGGGCGATCAATCCGGACAAATTCTGGTGGACCTGAGCGGCGAGCCTTGGCAGGCAAGCGTACAGGAGGCCTTCAAGCAGGTGGTGACGAGCGGGGATGGTGCCGTTCGCGGTGCGCCATTCAGCACCGCATCGGCCGGTGGCATTCTCTACAACAAGCCCGCCTATGCCGGGCTCGGCCTGACCATTCCAAAACCCGGGCTGAATTCATGGCCAACAACCGAAGCGATCCTGAAGGATGGGACAGCCACGCCGGTCATCCAGACCTATGGCAACAGCTGGACAAGCCAGCTCATCGTCTTGTCGGACTTTTACAACGTCCGGGCAGCAAACCCCGAGTTCCCCGCGCAGTACACTGCCGGCACTGCCAAGTTCGCAACTGACCCGGGAGCCTTGCGCAGCTTCGAGAAACTGCAAGAAGTGTATGATGCGGGAATGCTCAACAAGGACTATGCCGCGGCGAGCTATGATGAGGGGCTGCGCATGCTGGCCAATGGCGAGGGCGTGCATTTCCCAATCACCAGCGGCGCATTGCAGGCAATTTCGGTCAATTATCCCGACAAGCTGCAGGATGTCGGGTTTTTTCCGACCCCAGGCGACAATGCTGACAGCAATGGCTTGACCGCCCGGATGCCACAGGCCGTTTACATCGCCAATACCTCGGCGAATGTGGAGGCCGCCAAGAAATTCGTAGCTTTCGTCGCAAGCCCTGCTGGCTGCGCTGCGCTCAATCGGGTCAGTGGCGGCAGTGGTCCGTATCTGGTGCAAGGCTGCGAGCTTTACAATCCCCCGGCCGCCGTCACGGACATGTTGCCGTTCTTTGCCAGCAACAAGGTGTCACCGGCGCTCGAATTCCTCTCGCCCATTAAGGGGCCGGCCCCGGAACAGATTACAGTTTCGGTAGGCTCCGGCATCATGAGCGCTGTGGAAGGCGCGAAGCTGTATGATGAAGACGTGCGCAAGCAGGCGCAGCAGCTCGGCATCGCTGGCTGGTAAAGTCCCGCATAGTCGGAGGCCCCGACCCGATGAGGATCGGGGTCATTTCATGAATGCAGGTTACGATATGACCAAGACGGCGACAGCAATGCCAGCACACGGCCTGTCGAGGATAGACAAGCGCTACCCCTATTGGCTCTACGCGCCGGCCGCAGCCATCTATGTGGTTCTGTTCCTCGCCCCCACCTTTTCCTCACTCTATTTCAGCTTGACGCGCTGGACGTTGTTTGACGCGACTTTTATCGGGCTCGACAATTTCGTGCAGTTTTTCCACGAGCCGTTCTTGGTGCAGGGGCTCATCAATACGATCTATTTCGCCATCCTCACAACCAGCCTCAAGGTATTAATCGGGCTCGGTTGCGCGGTGCTGCTGACCGCCGATATCTATGCTCGAAGCTATTTGCGCTCGGTCATTTTCTTCCCGGTCGTGGTTTCCACAGTGGGGATCAGGATAACATTCACGGTGTTGATGCATCCCACGCGCGGGGCCATCAACGAAACCCTTGCGTTAGCTGGCATTGCAGGGCCGGGGTGGCTTACCGATCCACGCCCGGCGCTGACTTCAGTAGCGCTTATCGATGTCTGGAAAGGGGTCGGGTTGGCAACGGTGATCTTCATCGCCGGCATTGCCGCCATTCCCAAGGACTATTTCGAGGCCGCGCGCATTGATGGCGCGACCGGTGGCAAAATTTTCGCTACGTGACGCTGCCGCTCTGCCGGCCGGCGACGGCAACCGTCATCACTCTGAGCTTTATCGGCGGGCTCAGAACGTTCGAGCTGATCTGGGCGACCACAAAGGGCGGGCCGGGCTTCTCCTCGGACCTGATCGGTTCGGTAATCTACAAGCAATACCGAGCGGGGTTCTATGGCCTCTCCACGGCGGGCAATGTCGTGCTGTTCCTGCTGATCTCCATACTGGTTGTTCCGTTGACTTGGTTTCTCAACCGGCGGGAGGGACACCAATGAACCGGCTGAACAAACTTGGCCTTACCTTGGGCGCAATATTCGTCAGCGGTATCGTCTTCCTCATTCCCTTTGCCTTCATTCTTTTGACCGCCTTCAAGGATCAGACACAGGCATCCCTGCTCGACTTCTCCCGGCCGCAGGGCAATCATCTTTGGACGAACGTGGTCGAGGTCGTCACAACGCGCAATTGGATGCTCGTCGCTGCCTTCGTCAATTCAACCATATTGACGCTGTGCGGGGTTACCCTGCTGGTCGTGCTTTCGGCCATGGTTGGCTTTGTGTTGCAGCGCCGCAGGAGCCGCTGGAATAGGGTGATTGAGTTTCTTATTCTGGCCGGACTCATGGTCCCCCCAGCTGTGGTGCCAACCATCTCACTGCTACAAGGGTTGAAGCTCTTTGGTACGCTGCACGGACTAATTCTGATCGAGGTGGCTTACCATCTCTCGTTCTGCGTCCTGCTGTATCGGGCTTTCATCGCCACCATTCCGCGTGAGCTGGATGAGGCGGCAATCATCGACGGCGCGCGGCCGCTCGATGTGTTCTTCCGCATCATCCTGCCGCTGCTTTGGCCGGTCACGGTCACGATCATCGTTGTGCAGACCGTGACGATCTTCAACGACTTTACCAACCCACTCTACTACCTGCCGGGCAATGCCAATGCGACGGTGCAGATGACGCTCTACAACTTCCAGAGCCAGTTCAGCACGTCCTACAATCTGCTGTTTACGAACATCCTCATCATTACTATCCCGCCCTTGATCGTCTTCCTGTTCTTCAATCGCCAGATTGTTGCAGGCATGACTGCCGGCGCCGTCAAAGGATAATCACCATGGCTGGACTGGAACTGAAATCGCTCCGCAAGAGCTATGGCGAGGTCGAGGTTATCAAGGGCGTCGATCTCGATGTCCAACACGGTGAATTCGTGGTCTTTGTCGGCCCCTCCGGCTGCGGCAAGTCCACCTTGCTGCGCATGATTGCCGGCCTCGAAGAAATCACCGGCGGCGATCTGATCATCGGCGACAAGCGCTGCAACGATGTCGAGCCGCGCGACCGCGGCATCGCCATGGTATTCCAAAGCTACGCGCTTTACCCGCATATGACGGTCTACGACAATGTCGGTTTCGGTCTCAAATTGGCGAGGGCCCCCAAGGAGGTGCGTGACCAGAAGGTCCGCGAGGCCGCACGGATCCTGCAGATGGAACATCTGCTCGATCGCAAGCCCAGCCAACTCTCTGGCGGCCAGCGCCAGCGCGTCGCCATCGGCCGCGCCATCGTGCGCCAGCCCGAAGTCTTCCTCTTCGACGAGCCGCTATCCAATCTCGACGCCGCCCTGCGCGTCGACATGCGCATGGAACTGTCCAAGCTCCACCATGACACAGGCGCCACCATGATCTACGTTACCCACGATCAGGTCGAGGCCATGACGCTGGCCGACAAGATCGTCGTGCTCAATGCCGGCGTCGTGCAGCAGGTCGGCAGCCCGATCGAGCTCTACCAGCGCCCCGCCAATCTCTTTGTCGCCGGCTTCATCGGCTCGCCCAAGATGAATTTTGTCACGGTGACTGTCGAAGCGCTTGGCGAGGGTACGGTCACAGTGTCCGGGAAAGACGTGCACGCAACGACGGTCCCGGCGAACAATGACGGGATTTTGCAGGGCGATGTCATGGCCTTGGGTGTCCGGCCTCAAGCCATTAAAGCTGCCGCTTCCGGCGGGCTAATTGGCAAGGTTCAACTGGTCGAGCGCCTAGGGAATGAGACCAATGTAAGTCTCGGTTTGCCGTCGGGGCTATCTTGGCTCGCAGTTCTTGATGGAGATCATCAACTCGATATCGGGCAGACGTTGCAAATGACGTTTGAGCCGCAATCCGCCGTCGTCTTTGACAAGGAGGGCAGGGCGCGACACCCCGCCGGATGAGATGGGGTGCAACTGAAGCTACGATCCTGAAACTGGGCTAAAGGCTCCCGCGGTCGTCTTCAACATCGCCGAAGTGTGTGCTCGTTCGAAGATGATATCGCTTCTTAGCCAGCGCATTGATAGCTGACATCACAGAATTGAATTTGTCTAGATTGCCAGCCCATAGTAGAAGCGCAGCATGTACACACCTCCGGCCTTCCGCGAGGACGATCCGGTCGTCCTCAGCCAGATCATTCGCGAGGCCCGGCTCTCAACCTTGGTGACCGCCACGGACGAGGGACTGATGGCCACGCCCTTGCCGCTGATCCTCCAAGAAAGCGAAGGTCCGCATGGCGTGCTATACGGCCACTGGCCAAAGCGAACACGCAGTGGAAGACGCAGCCCGGGGGCGAGGCCCTTGTGATCTTCTCCGGACCGGACGCGTACATCACGCCGAGCTGGTACGCGACCAAGCAGGAACACGGGAAGGTCGTGCCGACTTGGAACTACTCGGCGGTCCATGCTTACGGGCCGGTCGAGTTCTTCGAGGACGAGCAGCGCCTGCACGATGCCGTCACCCGGCTTACCAACCTTTACGAGAAACCACGGAACCGTCCATGGGCGGTCACTGATGCACCGGACAGCTATATCCGCTCCCAACTCAAGGGAATCGTTGGCTTGCGCCTGCCGATCACCCGCATCGAGGGAAAGCGCAAGATGAGCCAGAACCAACCCGAGCAGAACCGCGAGGGGGTGGCAACTCGGCCTAGCGGAGAGCGAGCGCGAAACGGATCGGACCGTCGCAAGCATGATCCCGACAGGCCCTCGCCAATGAACCTTGTCATCCCGATGCTGCTTGCCGCAGGTGCAGGCGTAAGCGTCGTCATTCAACAGGTTTTGAACGCCAATCTCCGCACTGGTATCAATTCGGCGGCATGGTCCGGCTTTGCCAGCTATTTCGTAGGCCTTTTGGCCATGGTTCTTTCGCTGCTGTGCTACGCGATCCGCTTCCGAGTGCGAGCCTGATGGCGCGGGTGCCATGGTGGGCTCGGAGCGGTGGTTTCTTCGGCGCAGTCTTCATCGCCCTATCGATCCTGCTTGTGCCGCAGCTCGGCTCGGCCACCTTCATCGCGTTGTTGATCACCGGGCAGATGCTCGCTTCGATTGCCTTCGATCACTACGGTTGGATGGGGCTGGAACAGAGGCCTATCGACCTTCCCCGCCTTCTCGGCGTGGCGCTGCTGATCGGGGGCGTCGTCCTCATTCGGCGGTAGCGTCACCCCCAAGGACCCGGCATCTTTGTGTTCCCGCACGAACACTGGTGGGAGGGCGCGCGGAAGGTATAGCCTCCAGCTTCGGCTACGAATTGGGCAGTCTCTCCATGATCTCGGCGGGAAACGGATTCGCATAATATGCGGTCTGGAATGGCAGCTCCCGACCCCATTTCGGCCGTTCCTTCACCTTTGGCGAGTTCCCGAGAGCGGACGGCCGGCTGCATCGCAGGCGAAGCCGGCAGCCATGAAGAAGCCGCAGCTATTTTTAAGAACCACCGACACTACGCGGTCTTCTCGGCGTCCAATTCGGCGGAGATCAGCGAAGTGTTGAAGATGCCAGCAACGTGAGCGGTGCGGGTCGACAGCATCGGTATTGACGTTAGGCGCGCCCGCCCACCCGGGACGGGATCTGACGGTCGATCCCTTCCAGCCGTCTGCGCTTCGCTCTCATATCGACTGCTTAAGCGCCGAGCAGACATTCGATCGGTGAAGCAGATGCCTGATACAAGGTCTCGGACTCACCCCGGGACCGTTGGGTGCGAGAGTCCAAGCCTGCGACCTGCTGCGGGCAGGCTGCCGGTTTCGAGTACGGCGAGGAAAGTTCGGTAGTCGTCCCCCGAAGGCGCGCTCATAATTTTTCCTACAGCAGCTGTAAGCCTATTTGCAATTCTCTTTGAGCCCCGCTTGTTGGACCTTGAGCTCGTTTTCGATAGGACTGGAGCTCCAATTGCACGCCACCAAACTTGCCCTTCGCCTGTTCCCCGTTCTTGCTGCGGCTGCGCTGGCGTCTGGACCGGTCGCGGCCCAAGACGACGAACCTCGCATCTTTCACACTATACGGCTTGAAGCACGCGACGATGCCGACCCAACTGAAGTGGCGCGTGTGGTGGGGATGATGAAGCAGATGGGTGAAACCATCGACGTGGTGGAAGACTATATCGTCGGCGCCGATTTGTCGGGAGAGTTTGACGTCAGTGCCACCTTCATCGTCCGAGGCTATGACGACTTCCGCACATACCTGTTCGATCCTTTGCATATCGCGGTCGATATGGCCGGCATTCCACTGGCAAAGAACCTCGAGCTTCTCGACATCGTGGACACGCCCAATCCGCAGGAGGCAGCAGCCCGGCTGGCTGCCATCCACCAGAGCGCTTTGAGACTGTCGAAGGTCTTGCCGAACTTCTCCAGCAGATCGGTCAATAGCGAGGTCAGGACCGATGGTCAGAGGCAGCTATCTTGACCCATCAATCTCCCGATCACCGCTTTCGGCTCACCTGCACGTGGTCGACAAGGGCCCGCAGTTTGGGCGCGAGATTTCTGCGGCTGGGAAAGTAGAGGAAGAAGCCTGCAAAATCGGGCAGGTATTCTCGGAGCAGCAGTACGAGCTCGCCGCGCTCGACATGCGGGCGGAAGGTTTCTTCCATTCCGAAGGTGATGCCACTTCCGGAAAGTGCCATGCGGAGCATCAGACCCATGTCATTGGTCGTCACCTGCGGCGCCACCGCGACATCAAAAGCGCGACCGCCTTCCTCGAATTCCCACCGATAGGGAGCCACGGAAGGTGCGGGACGCCACCCGACGCAGCGGTGCCCCGTCAGGTCTTTCGGATGCAGCGGGCGTCCATGTCGCGCGAGATAAGCCGGGGATGCTACGGCTGCCTGCCGCTGGTCATCAGAAACCGGAATGGCGATCATGTCCTGCTCGATGATTTCGCCCGGGCGGACGCCGGCATCATAGCCTTCGGCGATGATGTCGAACTCTTCATCGGTGATGAGGACGTCCAGTTCTATTTCCGGATAGGCCTCGACGAAACTGGCCAGCAGCGGTCCGGCGATGAACCGTTCAGCAATCGACGACACGGCGAGGCGGAGAAGGCCACTGGGCCGTCCGGCCAGTTCTCGGGTGCTGGTTATCGCAGCCGACAGGTCCGCCATGGCCGGCGCGACGCGGTCGAACAGAAGCTGCCCCGCCTCGGTGAGGTTCACGCTCCGCGTCGTCCGCACGAACAGCGCAATGCCGAGCTCCGCCTCAAGCCGCGCGATAGCTCGGCTGACGGCCGACACGGTAACGCCGGCACGATCCGCTGCCGCCCGAAAACTCTTGGCCTGTGCCACCGACAGGAACAGTTCGAACGCATTGACATCCACGGCCATTGGTTAGCTCCGCTTTCCACGGACGTAAGATTATAGCGAATTGTCCAGCTGGCAACCCATAGCTAGATTTCGTTCAAGCCTGCCAACCACGCTGGCAGACAGGAAAGGAGACGTCCATGACAATCGATTCAGCCAACTCCCGGGAACAGACCGTAGGCCAGTTGCAGCGGCGCTGGATTCTCGAAGGCTGGGAAAAGCAGTCGGGCGAAAGCTGGGTCTTCAACAACAAGGTCGGCCATTTCTACGACTGGGACAACCCGGCCACCTCACTTCACGACACGTTTGATCCTCAATTACGCGTCGCGCAGCCCGATGGAGTGGGCAGAAGCGTTCGAGCCGTCTTTCGCCGCCATGAACAGCGCACTGCACGCCGTGACCGATGAACCGGACGTGCTGGTGAGCGGTGACATCGCCTCGGCGACCTTCGAATTCTGCGCCCGGCTGGAGGCTGGGGACGGCAAGGTCACCGGCGCCGTGTGTCGTACCTCCCATGTCTGGGGCCTCAAGGACGGCCAATGGACCATCATCCGCGAACATACATCCTGCCGCGTCGTGCCGCTCGAAGAGGTCCACGCCCTTCTGGCCAAGTTCGAGCCGGGAAAACTCTGACCCAATCGGCCACACCGCGCCCGGGCAAAGGAGAAAACCATGACAAGATACGCATCTGCGCTCGCCCTTGTGGCAGCCGCCTTCACCTCTCCGGGGGTCATGGCCCAAGCGCCCGCGCCAGCCGCTAACGGTTCATCGCAGGAACAACAAGCCATGCAGCAGCACCCTTATGTGGGCATGTGGGTCACGGCTGACGGGCAGATCCGCCGAGAATTGCTCCCCAACGGCCGCTACGACGAAGCGCGCGGAACCCGGCAGAGCGCCTATCAGGGCCGCTATGAGATCGACGGCAACACGATCTTCTATTGGGACGATACCGGCTTCACCGCTGACGGCGTGTTTGTCAGCGACGATGAGCTGCACCACGGCGGCATGATCTTTTCCGTCGCGGTGAATCCGATCAACCCTAATCAGGAGACGACAGATGACTGCATTGAAAGTTGCAATCGTAACGGGGTCCTCGCAGGGCATAGGCGCCGCTATCGCCGAGCGCTCTGGCTGCCGACGGCTTCGCCATCACCATCAACTACTCGGGCAATGAAGCCCGGGCCATTGCTCTCGCTGACAAGATCAAGGGGTCGGGTGGGCAAGCCATTGCGGTCCAGGGCCGACGTCAGCGAGCCGGCTGCAGTCGTCTCGCTGTTTGATGCGACCGAACAGGCATTCGGTGGCGTCGATGCCTTAGTCAACAATGCCGGCATCATGAAGCTCGCGCCGATCGCCCAAAGCGACGACGATCTGTTCGACAGCCATGTCGCGGTCAATCTCAAGGGCAGTTTCAACTGCCTGCGCGAGGCGGCGCGCCGTGTGCGCCAAGGCGGTCGTATCGTGAGCTTCTCCTCGAGCGTGGCCGGTTTGTACCAGCCCACCTATGGCGTTTATGCAGCCACCAAGGCCGGGGTCGAAGCTCTTACGCATATTCTCGCCAAGGAACTGGGTAGTAAGGGCATCACGGTGAACGCCATTGCGCTCGGCCCGGTCGCCACCAAGCTCTTCCTCGATGACAAGAGCGACGAACAGGTCGCGCAGATAACCAAGATGATCCCGATGGGACGGTTGGGCGAACCGGAGGATATCGCCGCCGCGGTCTCCATGCTGCTCGGTCCTGACAGCCATTGGATCAGTGGACAGATCATTCGCGCCAATGGCGGCCTCGTTTAAGGAGACATGACTATGAGCCTTATTACTCTCGTCACCGGTGCATCGAGCGGCTTCGGCCAGATGATCGCACGCGACCTCGCAGCTGCAGGCCATGTAGCCTATGCCTCCATGCGTGGCACTACCGGCAAGAATGCCGAACAGGTCAGCGAAAACGCCGCCCATGCCCGCGAGCACGGCGTTGACCTACGGTCGATCGAACTCGACGTCCGGGATGAGGCTTCGATCGCTTCGGCCACCCAGCAGATCATCGCCGAGCATGGCCGGCTCGACGTGCTGGTCCAGAATGCCGGGCACATGGTCTATGGCGCATTGGAGGCCTTCACGCCCGAACAACTGGCCCAGCAGTATGACGTCAATGTTCTTGGCACTCATCGTGTGAACCGGGCAATCCTGCCGCATATGCGCCGAGGCTGGCTCGGGGCTCATCGTGTGGATCTCGAGCAGCAGTGTCGCCGGTGGCGTGCCTCCATTGCTTGGCCCCTACTTCGCGGCGAAGGCAGGCATGGACGCACTGGCAGTCTGCTATGCCAAGGAACTGGCGCCCCTTGGCATCGAAACATCGATCGTCGTGCCCGGCGCCTTTACCAGCGGCACAAATCACTTCGCCCATGCTGGTGAACCCGACGATCAGGACGTGGCCAATGCCTATGCCGGTGCACGGCCAGCGGGCTTCGCGGACCGTATTCGCGAGGCCCCGGCCGGAGCAGTTCCCGAAGATGCCGACCCGTCTGCGGTGGGACGCGCCGTTGTCGACATCGTTGCGACAACGCTCGGCAAACGCCCCCTGCGGGTACATGTCGATCCGGCTCAGGATGGTGCGGCAGTGACCTTCGCCGTTTTGGACCGCGTGCGTGAGCAATTCCTTGAACGGATCGGGTTTTCAGAGTTGTTGAAACCAAAAGTCTAGCGCGGGCAATAGCCCGCCCGGAGACGGTCCAAACGTATGCCATTACCGCAACGTGGGCGGCGCCCAATTCAGGCGTCGCTTGTCACGGCCTGCTGTCAGCAGGACCAGCGTCGGCGCTTTTAGTTGTAATCCTGCCTGCACAATCCCGGGACGCCTTTCACCGCGGGGTGGAATAGGCCTCCACCAAGTGGTCGAATACAGCTCTGACACGGGGAACACGGGCGAGATTTTCATGGGTGACGATCCACGTTTCAAGATCGTGGACCGCAAATTGCGGCAGAACCCTTCTGAGGCTCAGAATCTCGCTCGCCCACCGGAACTCGGCATACGGCGATGCCCACACCGGCCCCGGCCGCCGCCAGTTGAGCCGGATGACTGTCGGTTCGCAGGACGAAACGGCTTTGCGCGAAGATCGGGCCCGAGCTTTCAGCTAAAGCCGAGTCGGGTCGGCTGCGGTCGGGACCGATAAGATCATGGTCGTTCAACTCCTCGATGGACTGCGGTGAGCCGCGGTCGGCCAGATAACCAGGAGACGCGTATAGGCCCGGGGGATGGTCGGCACCTTGCGAGCGACAAGAGCCTCCTGCTTGGGCGGAACATTCCTCACCGCGAGATCGACTTCATGGGCCAAGATATCAGCCTGCCCATTGCTCAGCGACAGTTCGACCCGCAGGCCAGGATGCTTGTCCCGAAGGGATTTGAGAATGGCGGGCATCACTTCGATCCCCATCACATCCGGAACGCTGATGCGGACCGCCCCTGCGACTTCACTGGACGGGGCGGATGCAACGCGAACGAACAGGTCCGAAGCCGGGGCCATGGTGCGGGCAGCTTCGCGCAAGGATTCGGCGGTTTCGGTCGGCATGAGGCCGTTAACCGAGCGGGTGAACAGCACGGTTCCCAGCGCCTGCTCCAACCCATCGATCCGGGCCCGAACCGTTGGATGAGAAAGTCCGAGGGCACGCGCGGCGCTGGACAGACTGCCTGCTTGAAGCACGGCGAGAAAGATGCGCTGGTCATCCCGGGAGACGTTTGAGTTCATAAGAAAAGCTACAGCAAGTGCACGATTGCTGGCAATTCCTTTGTGGTGCTTGGGTAAGGTAAGATCGTCTGCGACCCATGATAGCGCTGATCGTAGGGTTGTTCTTTGGTCCATTTGTCGATTGGTTGTTCCGTGCCAACGCGGAAGCCAGTCTTGCCTCTCTGCTGCACCCGGCGATGGCGGCATGCATCGTCGTCGCGTCGCTTGCCACCCTAGGGTTCGCTTACCACTCAAGAGCCGAAACGGTCCGGGCTGGAAGGCTGTCGCAATGACGACACCGAAGTTTTCAGTGCTTCGTAACCGTCTCGTCTGGCAATAGTAGTATCGCCTGCAATCATCAAAGTCGCCATGGCTTCCTCGGGCCGCGGCGGCTCTTTGCTCTTTCGAAACGCCAATTTTGCCTAATAACTTTTTGCAACCCTCTGTCGGGATGCTTGCAATTTCATATGAGGCGCCACTGCTGCATCTTCCCGCCATCGAAACGCAACAAAGTGCAGAGGAATCACGATGGCTACGGAAAAGTTGGCGCTGATGCTGGGCGCTACAGGTGGGGTCGGTAGTGCTATAGCAGCGGCTCTTTGGAACCACGGTTGGAACGTCCGGGGCATGGCGAGGGATGCTGCGAGCGCTCGGGCGCAGGAGCCGCGGTTCCGATTGGCTCGAAGGCGATGCGCTCAAGCGCGACGATGTCGCCGAGGCTTCGGACGGTGTGTCCTTGATCGTACACGCGGTCAATCCGCCCAACTACCAGAATTGGGACAAGGTCGTCCTACCGATGATCGACAACACGATCGAGGCTGCCGAGATTTCGGGGGCTCGCATCCTGTTGCCGGGCACTATCTACAATTTCGATCCTTCGACCGCGCCACTGATTTCGGCGGGGTCGCCGCAGCGCCCTCGCAGCCGCAAAGGCGCCATTCGCGTGGCGCTCGAGCAGAGATTGCGCGTTGCAGCGCCACAAGTGCAGTCGATCGTCTTGCGGGCCGGAGATTTCTTTGGTCCCGGCGCCCGATCGAGCTGGTTCTCCCAAGCCATGGTTGCGCCCGGAAAACCCGTCAGTCGTGTTGTCAGAATGAGCAGAGGTGATGGTCATAGCTGGGCCTATCTCCCCGATCTGGCGGAAGCGGCCGCCCGTCTGATGGACGTTCAGCATACCTTGTTGCCGTTTGAAGATATCCAGTTCGAAGGATACTACGACGCTTCAGGAAGCGGCATGGTCGACACGGTGCTGTCTCTCGTACCGACAAAGCCTACGACCTCAACTTTCCCCGGTGGCTGATGCATATGCTCAGCCCTTTCGGCGGCTTCCCCGGGAGGCGTCCGAGATCGCACAGTACTGGCGTCATCCCATGAGGTTGGACAATCGTCGGCTCGTCGACATCATCGGTCCCGAACCCCGCACGAGCCTTGATGCTGCCGTTCGAGCCACGTTGATCCGCCTCGGCTGTTTGCCGACCTTGCCCTCTTTGATCACCGAAGTGGCTGCCGCCAACGGTGAAAGCTGGCCCCGACTTCCTCATCCATTCGCTGGGCGTCTGGAATAGCCGTATCGCCGAGCAGGTCATACTCGCACGATAGCCTGCGCTATCCAGCGCAGTGCGGCGCTTGTCTGCCTGCACGACTCCAACTCCCTTCTTTGACCCATTCGCCAAGGAGACGATCATGTCGTTCCGTTCCACTGCCGCCGCCGTCATCGCTTCACTCGTCATCCTGCTTGCCGCCGTCGCTACGACGACCGCCGTCACTTACGCACAAGACGACGAACCCAGGATTTTCCACACCATCCGCATGACGCCGCGCGACGACGCCGATCCCGCCAAGGTCGAGGAGGTTCTTGCCAAGGTGCGGCATCTCGGAAGCACCTCCGAAGATGTGGAGGACTTCATCGTCGGCGCAGACATGTCGGGTGAGTACGAGATCAGCATCACCTACATTCTCGAGGGATATGACGGTTATCACGCTTACCTGTTCGACCCCCTCCATATCGAGATTGATAAGATGGCCCTGCCGCTGGCGAAGAGTATGGAACTGCTCGACGTCGTTGAAACCGACGATCCTGCTGCGGCGGCCGCACGACTCGCAGCCATGCAGCAGGAGCGGTTCGAAAAGGTCGAAGGCCTGCTCGAAATGTTTCAGCAGATCGGAAAGTAAAGCTGCCAGCCGTTCGTCCGCAGATTGGTATCACGCAAGGAGGCCGGTCCGAGATGGATCGGCTTTCTTGTGTTGAACGCTCGGTTTGAATCAGAATTCCAATTGGCGTTCCAACTACAGGCTACACGGCGCCCACTCGGGAGACCATGTCCGCTTCGACGGCAGACGGAACATTAATCGGACTGTCCGTTTTCCACCCCGAAGGTGCCTGTCCGACACCAACCCCATCGCTGCCTTCCATGTCTGCGGCCAGCAATCACGAAAGCCTCCGTGCCAAGCGCAAGCTCTGCGGCTTAAGATACTTGGCACCTCCTTGCTTGGTGATAAAGCGTGTGACTACAATGGTCTTAGTAGCACTTCCTGCAAACCAAATTGGAGGAGGAAACCACTATGCCTAAATACATGGCTCTTTTGTTCGGTGCCTCCGAAAACGAACATCAGGAAATCTCCATAGATGAGAGCAATACTCTCATGCAGGAATGGGGAAAATGGGCGCAGGCAAATCAAGCCTCGATTGTCGATCAAGGTTTGCCGCTAGGCTCGACCAAACGCGTCAGTGCCGCAGGTATTACTGATTCAAAAAATTGGATTGTTGCCTACTGCATAGTCCAGTCGGTCGATCATACCGCAGCAGCATCTATGTTCGAAGATCACCCGCATTTGCGATTATCAAAAGGCCACTCAATCGAGGTCCTTGAAGGGTTAGACGTTCCGCAGGGCCCATAGCGGACGGCAGGCGAGCACGCCCGCGCAGAACTTAGGGGTAGGTGCGTTCGGTAGATTTGGCGCAGAGGTAATGTCCGGTTTGGTGCACCCTCGCCGAAAGCGGCCCGTCGCCTTCCCACCCCATCCCGGCCACCAACATTCGACTGTACGGCGGCTTTGGGGAGCAGTCGTGCAATCAGCAGTCGCCAAAGGGGGCGCGACCGGTCGCCGGATTCGCATAATATCGGATACGGGACGGCGGCCACGGGCCGACAGCGGACTGACCGCTTTTGATGCCGAGACTCTGGTTCTGCTCGGTTTTGGGGGGAGAAGCGGAAGGCGGCGACGGGTGCCATTGTCGTGGCCAAAGCAATCGTGGAGCCGCTCCGTGTCCCGTTAGAAGATTGAACGATAGTCCAAAGCAAGTAGCCGGAAAGCAAGATCAATAGCGGAGCGACAAGCTGCCAGCGTTGAGCATATCTTGGAACAAATCTCATGGCGATGAGCCGAGGTAGAGGGAGCTATCTTCTAGGTCGGGCACGCGGCAGGAAGCCGACCGGCCTAAACGGCGATGGGTCAACGGCGCGGGTCGTCGGCATCTTCGTCGATGGGAGGGATGCGAATTTGGCCGGGTGGGGCTAGGTCGGGCACGATCGGTCTGTTGGCAATCGAGGGGCGTCGGCTCAATTCAAACCGCCAAGCGGCAGTGGCGAAAATAATGAAAGCGAGAGCCACGCATATCGCTGCCGCCAGGAACGGCGCGCCGGGGAAATAGCCGGGCGAGTTGGGGGCTGTAGTGAAATAGAAAAAAATCTGCGTCGTGGCTATCGGCCCGATGGTGGTGGCCAATGAATTAGCCGCATTTACTGCACCCTGTAACTCACCCTGCGCATTGTCCGGGACTTGACGGGACAGTAGGCCATTTATGGCCGCAACCGCCGAAGCCGCCAATGGCACCAATCATGATGAAGAAATAAAGATAGAAAACCTGATCGGTAAATGCCACGCCTGCGAAAGCAATCACGGCCGCCAGAAGGCCTAACATCGCAACCGCAGGTTCTGCCAATGCGCCTGGCTAGAGGCGCTACCAGAAGGGCTTGGCAGATGGCAAACCCAATTCCGAATGCTCCTAAAGCACGCCCAATACTGGCGGGTGAGAACTGGAACACCATGGCGGTGAAATAACTAAACACGGCATACAGTACTTGCGCGGACAATGAAAAGGCGAACAGTACTGTCAATAGCCAGAGCACAACCGGATATTGCCGTAGTGCAATAATAGCACCAAACGGATTGGCACGGCGGATGTCGAATTTGCGGCGCGTGCTTGGGCATGCTCTCAGGCAGCACCAGCAGGCCGAGAAGAAAATTGGCGAATGCCAAACCGGCTGCCACGTAAAATGGTACCCGGGGGCCAAATTCTCCCAGTTCGCCACCGATAACCGGTCCAATGACCATGCCCGGGCCGAAAGCAGCGCCGATTAGGCCGAAGCGATGCGTGCGTTTATGTGGCGGAGTGATGTCAGCCATATATGCGCTGGCCGTACCAACTGCCGCACCGGCCACGCCGGCTATGATGCGGCCGATGAACAAATACCAGACCGCCGGCGCGACTGACATCATGAGATAGTCAAAAGTTAGGCCCAAAAGCGAGCAGAGTAGAACGGGTCGACGGCCAAACCGATCGGACAGATTACCCAAAACTGGTGAAAACACGAATTGCATAAAGGCATAGGTGAAGACGAGGTAGCCACCGATGACCGCGGCATTGGCGACGCTACCGCCAGTCAGCTCTTCCAGCAGCTCGGGCAGCACCGGCACAATGATGCCTACGCCGATCATGTCGAGCAAAATAGTGACCAGAATACAGGCCAGCGTTAAGCGTGAACGGGTTCCGGCTTGCATACTTGAACGTTAACCTCTGCAGCCGAACAAGTTTGGGCGAGTCAGTGCATACCCCAAAGCAAGGGACATTGTAACTGAACGGGCATTGCCAACGTTTGCTTTTGGGATCCCAACGGCAACCCAAACGCCGGGAATGGGGCGCGAAGCGGCCGTTGAATCCGTATAATATGCGGTCTGCAACCGCGTCAGGTCGGCCACGGCGATTTGCGTGAGTTGGAAGGAGTTAATATAGGTTCATATATGATTGCTAGTAATATAGGAACCTATATGCAGAGGCATGATATAAGAACGTATATTGACATCCGCCATATACGAACCTATATCAGGCTAGGCCATGCAAAATCGTATATGCCATGAAAATCAGAACAGCTCACGACATCGGTATTATGATCAAAGAGGCCCGCACCCGGCGCGGCCTGTCACAGGCCGCCTTGGCCAAGAAGATCAACACTACGCAGACGTGGGTGTCCTGGATCGAGAACGGCAAGTCTAGCGCCGAGATCGGCAACGTACTGCTGGCGCTGACCACGCTCGGTGTAGAAATGGACTTCCAAATTCCGACTGCGCCGAGGTCGGCTGATCATGATGATGATCACCATCATGGCGCCGATGATCGGCATGCCGACGATCAAGACGATGATATTCCCTACAAGCTCTAGGCGACAATGACCATGATGGTGAAGCCGATCGACACTCTCGACGTCTACATCGCCGGTCGGCTGGTCGGGGAACTCCACCACCTGCAGGGTGGCAAGCTTTCGTTCTCCTATCACGAGGCATGGATGGATGGGCGGGTAGCCATCCCGCTCTCGCTATCAATGCCGACGATCACCGGGACCTACGAGGGCAAGATAATCGAGGCATTTCTCTGGGGTCTGCTGCCGGACAACGAGCAAACACTCGCTAGATGGGCGCAGAGATTCCGGGTTTCCGCCCGAAATCCGTTTGCCCTCCTCAAGCATGTCGGCCGCGACTGCGCTGGCGCTGTCCAGTTCCTTCCGCGTGGCGACCGGGTTTCCTGCGGCGAAAACGTGGAGTTGCTCACCGATACACAAATCGGCGACCGCCTGCGTGATCTGCGGAAGGATGGGGCCGCGACCCGGCGCATTGGCGATCCTGGACAGTTTAGCCTCGCCGGGGCGCAGGCCAAGACGGCGTTCCATTTCGACAAGAGCAGCGGCCAGTGGGGGATCCCCTTAGGCGACACGCCGACAACCCACATCTTAAAGCCGCCTATGCTACACTTGCACGGGCATACCGAGAACGAGCATTTCTGCCTGCAGCTTGCACGCAAGCTCGGCATGGACGCCGCACATAGCCAGGTTATCGACTTTGCAGGCGAAAAGGCGATCGTTCTCGAGCGCTACGACCGCCGCAACATCGACGGCAAGACCATCCGCATCCATCAGGAGGACATGTGCCAAGCCCTGTCGGTGATGCCGACGCTCAAGTACGAGAACCGGGGTGGGCCGGGTATTACCACGATCTCCAACAAGGTGCTGCCGGCCTCCCTGGACCCAGTTCGGGACCGTCAGACATTCATGGCCGCGAACGTCTTCAACTGGATCATCGCCGGCACGGACGCGCATGCAAAGAACTACTCGATGCTGCTCGGTGCGCAGGGCGAGGCCCGCCTTGCTCCGCTCTATGACATCTCCTCCATTCTGCCGCACCTCGGCGAGGGAGAGATCCAAGCTGAAATGCGCGACCTCAAGCTGGCGATGAAGATCGACAGGGTGTACCCGATCGACGAGGTTATGCCGCGCCACTGGGAGCGCTGTGCAACTTCGGCCAAGGTCGGTGGCGAGTACACGACGCGGACGATTCTGCCATCAGCTAGCGGTGATGCCCGATGTAGCCTCGGAGTGTGCTCAGGAGCTCCGTCACGAGGGGATCACTCATGAGATCGTTGGTCGCCTCGTCGACGCGATCGCGATGCGTATCAAGGGCTTGTCCCGGATCTATGGAGAGGAAGCCGCCGCGAAACCTGTGGTGATTCCGGAGATGAAAGTGGGGCGCGAATAGCGGATCCACAGACCAATGTCGGCGAAAACGCATTCCTCCGCCCAGCATTTGAGGAGACCCGCACACGGCCTATGGGATTTTCGCTCAATTAGCGCACGAGCCCCGCGCCGGGCAGATAGCTCGGGTACTTAGTTAGTTCGCAGCCACGCGCCGTTCGGCAATGGCTGCATCGATCATGTCTTCGATTTGCTCGAAGACGACCACGATCAGCAAGTCGCGCTCACCGTCGGTGTCACCGGCTAGGGCAGGTACCTTGAGGGTGAATTGGCGGAGCTGGTGGTCGGTGCGCAGGGTAAAGCCACACCGGAACTCGATCTGGCCAGCGTCACTCCAAAGATCGACCAGAAAGGTCTCAAGGTAGTGGACGTAGCGGCTTGTCAGCTCGTTGCTTAGGCGGTCAACTGTAGCTTTCATGGGCGCTCCTTCTGTGGATTTATCCCCGAAATTCCCCGCAACGCCAACGACCTTATTCTTGTTGGACAGCAGAAGGAGCCGCTATGAGCCGCGAAGTGAAACGCACAGCTGCCCAGTTTTTGAATGGGATGGCTCTTGCCGTACTCGTGGGGGGCCATTGGTCCACTGGCGGCGGCGAGCGCAGTCTTCCCAACTGTTGCGGCAGCGATCGCCATATCACTTGGCTTGCACGGTCTGGCCCTGTTGGTTGCCGCCAAATGACGCTCGGGTCTCAAGGCTCAACTCCGCCTTCTGGCTCGCACTCACATCTCGCCACATCTAGACGGATGTCTAGCAAAGTGTTTCGCAGGCACGATTATCGTTGTCGTGGTCTAATCGGCCGCCCCGAGAACAGTTCTTGAGATACCATTGCAGCCGCACGGCAGCTCCCAATCTGACTACATGTTCGACGCGGGCTGCATGAAAGGCCCGAGGCGCTTTGGGTTGGTTGAGAAGTGGGAGGAGGCGGAACATAGAGTGGCTGTGGTTTGGTCGCGGCTGTGTATTGCTCGGAAACCCACCCATGAATGGCCGGGCTAAGGCTTACCAGCAGCCATCCGTTACGACGGTCAATAACGTTCACACTGGTACCTCGAGGAAGAGCCGAGATTATCGCCGCCGAGGTGCTGGGCTCGCGGCGCATATTCAATGAAGTGGCCGATACATATCGGATTTCGACCGTTCGCGGTGCGGGCGATGACGGGTTCGGTGGGATAGACGCCGCGGGTTGAGGCTGTGGGGTCGTCCTTGCGGGTACAGAATTCTCTGGTGTTTTCACAATTTGTGAAATGCCTAGGATGAGAAACCCAATCACGAGCCACCCTCCGAAAGATGATTTCCGTTTAGCCATCTAGCCCCCAGCCAAACATTGATTGTGTTTGGATAGTTGGCAATGCTTAAGCGTCTCGCTCCGAGCAAACACATGGAAATCCTCACAATGTGCTGGGAGTCAAAGCTCGACGGGCCTTTCTCTATGCTGTCGTTGGGAACATTTGCCTACGTTGTCGACGCGGATGTCAGCGGATTCGCATAATATGCGGTCTGAAATGGCAGCTACCGACCCCATTCAGTCATTTGGACTCGGGCCTCTGAACACCAAAAGCTGACATTGGCGTCCAGCAGCGCACGCGTAACTACGGCTTGTCAGGGTGTCTGAGATAGCTGACGGTGGCCTCGATCAGGCTGTCCAACGTTTCCACACCAGATGCAGTATTGAATGCATGATCCATGTCAGCCTCCCAAACAGTATTCTCGCCTCGATGAGCTGCGGCGAACTTTTTCGCGGTGCCCGGAGGTATGGCATCGTCAACCGTGCCCTCTGCAATAAAAGCGGGCCCAGCACACTGAGACAGTTCCGTCAGAGGATCGAAACGCGAGACCTCTGAGAAGAATTGGTACCCCAAGGTCACGGACGCGCCCCAAGGTAAGGTCAGTGTCGTTGGTGCCTTACTGTTCAGGCCTTGCAGATAAGCAGTTTGGCCGACCAAACGGGGAAAGACGCCTTAGGTTCTCCCACCGCAGCCCAAAGTGCGACCCCTGATGGCCGATTGGTTCGGCCCGCAGCGGAAGAGGCAACCAGTCCGCCTTGGCTCCAGCCGAGCAAGATGACCTCGCCATTTCCAAGATTGGGTTGGGTGGCGATAAAATCCATCGCAGCCAAACAGTCATCAATCTGCGTGGAATAGCTTGTTTCTTCGATGGCGCCATCACTGTCGCCCCAGCCACGAAAGTCTATTCGAAGCGAAGAGTGGCCAGCCAACCCGGCCGCGGCGTATTCGAATATCCCTATCCCTACAGAGGGGATGACAAGTTCATCTCGTGTGCCGGCAAAACCGTGAAGGAGCAAAAACGTCGCGTTTTCGGGGTCTTTCGCATCACGAACTGTTCCAAAGATCGTATGCTCGCTAGATTTGAATGAAACTGTTTTCTCTAATGCCATTGAATTCCTCCTCGGTGATTTGTGCGAGGAACCGGCTATAGAACCCCGCAACTTGGCGGGGCGTTGGTGAGAGGATTAACTACTGCTCAGCACAACGACACCACCCGAAGGCAGTGCGAATAATGCTCTGAGCAAGTGCTTTCTCATCCATGCGGGCAACATCAATTTCGACGGCTCAAAAGTCAATGAGCCTCGTTTCTGACATTTCTGCTTTTGTCGTAAGCGAGACGCAAACCGTCAGTCCGCAAGCCACCCCATTTCAGCCGCCTGCCGGTGCCCCAAAACGGACGGAGTTTTGCACACACCACTCCGCTCGCAGCAAGGCGTAGATGTATTCGTCAATCCAGGTTTCATTGAACTTATGGGCCTGCACCAAGTGAGCTTCCCGCCTAAGGCCAAGACGCTCCAGAAGTCGTACCGAACCTCCGTTTGCCGCATCAAGACGTGCGAACAGCCGGTGGAAGTGCAGTATCTCGAAACCGATACGAAGAATCTCGTTCATGGCTTCCGTGGCGAAACCCTGACCCCCGTGTTCAGGGTTGAAAATGTAGCCGATCTCACCTCGGCCCGCCGATCGGTTGACCAATTCGATCATGACTTCGCCGATTAGGAAGTGGCCATTTTGGGCGATCACAGCCAACCGGAGGACGTCGCCATCTGTCTCAAATTTTGCGTCTAGGACCCTCTGGAACTTCTCTTCCAGTTCGCGCTCAGTCGGGGGTGCGGAAAGGAGATACCGATAGACATCAGATCTGGAATGGTACGCAGCATAGTCGGCATGATCACCGCGAACGAAAGGGCGGAGCAGAAGTCGCTCCGTCTCATATTGTGATTGCAGTTCGTTGAGGTTCATTAGCTGTCCTCATAACAGGGAGGGGCAAAAGATCCTAAGTCGCGTTGATGTCCGCTTCTTGGCGAGCTCTCCTGAAAGCAGAATGTCCGAAACCCACCCCGTTATCGCCATTGCCTGCCTCTCATCCAATGATCGCTTTTAGGATACGGCCGACGCTGCCCGAACGACCGGAATGGGCCGGTGGGTTCAACCGGTCGCCGCTAAGCTGCCGTCTAGGTCGGCGAGGGCGTCACGTCAGGGCACACCCTGCAGTGACGTAACGGCGAGTGCCGAATACTCGTAACCTCTGGGTAGAACCCAACCATTTGTGACACGCCAGCCTCGCGCCTAAACCCTGAGGTGACATGATCTGCTGCGGGGCGCTGAGAACGCTACTCCCTTGGCTGTCTGCTGACACGCCATGGCAGCATGAATTGTTATGAGGCTCAGCAGGCCATTCCAGTCCGTCTATAGAGCCGAGCCAGACATGAAGCCGCATCATCGCATCTTCTGCATGCAGTTTATCTTTGCGCTGTCGCTGGGCGCTCTGCTTTCGCGGCTTCCTGACCTTCAGCTCAAATTTGCGCTTACAGAAGGACAGCTGGGCTTGCTGCTGCTCACGATGTCGGCGGGTGTTTTGTTAGGCACCACGGTCTCAATGCGGATCGTGGAGATACTGGAAGCACGTATGACCACGATGGTCTCTGTCTTCGGAGCGTCTTTGCGCAGCAATAGCTCGGATGCCCTCTGCTTTGTTTGCCGCGCCGTTGTTCTTTTGTGCAGGCGTGCTCGTGGGCACATTTGAGGTCAATGCTAATCTTGAGGCCGACCGCCACGAAGCGCTCCTGGGATACCGCATCATGAGCCGCGCTCACGGTATGTGGAGCATGGGGTTCTTCGTGACGGCCTTTGTGGCTGCTGGTTTGCGGCAGGCAGAGGTCTCCATCGAACTGCACACATTCATGGCGCTGCTGGTCGTTGTCGCCTCCGGCTGGATTGTTTTTTCTAAGATCGAGAATGCGCCAAAGCGCGTGGGCGGGCATAGCCCCGCTGTGGGCATGCTGCCGCTTTGCCTGCTTGGTGCCGCACCCCTCTTTGCAGAGGGTGCAAGCGTGGACTGGTCGGCGATCTATATGCGCGACGTTTTCGCTGCTGAACCGTTCATTGGTGGGCTCAGCGTGACCATATTCTCGCTGCTGATCGCGATTGCCAGACTTAGCTCGGACCCCGTCGTTGACCGGTTTAGTCCTCGCTGGGTGGCAGGCGTGCTACTCGCCATCGCGGCTATTGGCTTGGTGGCCGTCGCAATAGCTCCGCACCCTTACGTGGCCCTTCTTGGCTTCAGTCTTGTGGGTATCGGCTGCTCTTCAGTTTATCCGCTTGCCATCTCCGCAGCCGCCCAGCGGACCGACCGGCCAGCGGCGGTTAATGTGGCGGCTCTCGGCCAGACCACGTTCGTCGTTTTTTTCATTGGCCCGCCGCTACTGGGATTCATCGCCGAGCACATTGGCATCCGCTTCGCTTATTGGGCGGTTGTGCCTGTTATCGGCGCAGCGTTTTTTGCCGTCACCGCTCTGACAGCAGATACGCGCTGATGCCCACGACACCGATCCTGTCCGATCCTCCACCTAGTCAGAGTGGCCCAACGACATGACGCGTCCTCCGGCTGGCACCGGACTGCATTCGTGGGAATTGACACCAACTATTCGCGACGTGCGAAACCTCAGGCCCAACCTTGAGGTGACATATGGCCCGCATTGGCTACGCCCGCGTTAGCAGCATCGACCAAGATTTCGATATCCGAATCGCCAAGCTCCGGGCCGAAGGCTGCGAGATCGTCCGCTCCGAAAAGATATCCGGTGGCAGCCGCGAAGGCCGTGCATGGCGGATGGCTCCTTTGCTCAGGTTGCCTGATGGCAAACCCACTTTGGCACTCAGATGCCGGGAGCGGGAGCCATCCACCTCATCTGAAATGGGGCGCCAAACCGAACTGTCTAGGCCTCTGACAATTCAAAAGCTGACGGCGCGATTGCGAGCGTTGGTGATGTGGTTTTCGATGGCGGTTATAGCGGAGTTGCGGTCGCGGGCGAGGATGGCGTCGATAATTTCGATGTGATCGGCCAATGCGGGGCGAGCACGACCGGATTGAGACGGATACGGTCGAGCTGGATCATGCGGACGCGGATGGCGTTAATTGAATAGGCCTGCATGAGGCTCTCGTTGCCGGTGGCGCCGATCAGGAAATCGTGGAAGTCAGAATCGACCTTTTGGGCTTCATCGAGCAGGCTGCCGGTGATCTGCACGCCGGCGCGCTCGAACAGGTCGGTGTGCAATTTGCGCTGGGCGTTGAGCGCTTCGTCGGACACGTGAGCGACGGCGTGGATCGTCGCCTCACGCTCATAGGCGATCCGAATCTGGTAGGATTCGCGGATCATGCGCAAGTCGACCGTAGTGATCTGGATGCCGCGTTGCGGCAGGATAGCCAGCAGGCCCTCAGCCTCGAAGCGCGGCAGCAATTCACGCAAGGCGCCAAGCGATATACCCAGCAGAGTGACAAGATCGCGTTGGGATAGATTTTGTCCGGGCTCGATTGCGCCCGATAATAACAGGTGCTGCATGCGGCGATAGGCGACCTGACGGTTCAGTGTATCACCAGCGGGCGCGTCAGCAGTTCTGCCGCGCCTGGTCTCTATCGTTTGATCGCTCGCCATCGGCTTTCTCGCCGGGGTTATTCGACCAGCATTTCAATCAGACTTGCCGGCCAAAGGAAATCTAGAACTCGAACGCAGTGGCGTCGAACACCGCGCGCAGTTTTGCGTACGTTTGCGCATCGATGGGTCGGAGCGGCGCCTTGTGCCGCGTCCATTCGTGGTCTTTGTAGGTCTCGGCCTTGATCGCCTTGAGCGCGGCAATCCCACCAAAGTCGTCGATCGCGACGATGCGCCCGGAGGCTTGCTCCATGATCGCGGCTGATCGAGCACCCTTAGGGTCGGCAAAAAAAGCGCAAAGATCGGGCGCGACGATATTAGGCAAGCCACCGATCATGCCGGCGCCCCCTGCGTCAAGCAGGTCGGGAAGCACGCGGTCGTCGCCGGTGAAGATGCGCAAATGTGGGAAACTACGCGCCAGCATGACGCTGTGATCACGGTTGCCGGTGGAATCCTTGATACCCACGATGCGGTCAGGAAAGCGTGTGATAAGCGCCTCGATCAGTTCGCGGCCGAAGGCGATCTTGCTCATCTGCGGGATGTGGTAGAGCACGACGTCGAGCGGGAAATTGCCGCCAAAGGGCGCGGCGGTCGCGGCGAAGAAATCGGCGATGCCGTCTCGGTTGGCCGAGCCGTAATAGTAGGGCGGCACGATAAGGATGGCGCGGCAGCCAAGCGCCCGGGCGGTGCGGATTGAGGCAATAGTATCATCGACCGCAGCGCTCATGGCAGCGGGAATGATGCGCCCCATATCAACGCCCAGCGCCTGTAACTCGACCAATGCGGCATGCTTTTCAGTGACGGAAAAGAAGGGCCTTCGCCGGTGGACCCGAAGGGGGAAATGAAGCTGCAGCCGCTCGCAAGCAGCCAGTCAAAATGGCGTTTCATACGCGCTGATATCGACGTTCCCGTCGGCCGAGATCGGGGTCAGCGAGGCTGCGATAATGCCACCTAACGCTTTGTTGGAGCGAGGTAAATCTCGGGTCGAGCTACCCATTGCGAGAGCTTGTGTCACTGATACAATCACCTGATCAAGAAGTCGTACAATCAATCTATTTACATGGTTGGCTTTTTGTTGCAAGGTCCATCCGCCGCCGACGTGTCAGGACCCTTTAGTGGTCCGACAGGTCGATCGCATGTAGAGGAGGAGGATGGCTCTTGGCCGGTTTGGACCTAGCTCGCGTTTCGAAGACCTATGGGGCTTTCGAAGCAGTCAAGGATGTGTCGCTAACCATTGAGGAGGGCGAGTTCGCCGTCTTCGTCGGACCGTCCGGCTGCGGGAAATCGACGTTGCTGCGATTGATTGCCGGGCTGGATCCGGTTTCCGAGGGTGCGATCCGCATCGGCAAGGACGACGTCACCGCCTGTCCAGCCGGCACGCGCAGCGTCGCCATGGTGTTTCAGTCCTATGCGCTCTATCCGCATATGAGTGTCTTCGACAATATCGCCTTCCCGCTGCAGATGGAGAAGCGTTCCAAGGAGGACATTCGCCAGCAGGTAGAGAAGGCCGCAGCCACGGTGCAGCTTGGCACTCGCTTGGGCGACAAGCCGGCCAAGCTATCTGGTGGGCAGCGTCAACGCGTCGCCATTGCCCGAGCCATCGTGCGCAAGCCTGCTTTGTTTCTGATGGACGAGCCGCTGTCGAACCCGGACGCAGCCCTCCGCATGGAAATGCGCACCGAGCTGACGCGGCTGCATAAGCAGCTGGGCGCGACCATGGTCTATGTGACGCACGACCAGCTCGAAGCCATGACCATGGCGGACCGGATCGTGGTGCTCAATAGGGGCAGTGTCGAGCAGGTGGGGCGGCCCATGGATATCTATCACCGGCCGGTCAACAAGTTCGTCGCCAGCTTTATCGGTAGCCCGCCGATGAACATGCTCGCGGCCGAGGTGGTTGGCGCCGATGGGCTTTCCGTGCGGGTGGCGGCCGAGGGGCTGGAGCCGTTGACACTAGCTCAAGATGGCAGTGCCTTGCCCGCCGGCTCGTCTGTCACGGTCGGCATCCGGCCTGAATTTTTCAGCGCAACGCCGGGGCCGGACACGATCAAGCTCACCGCTATCCCGCACGCCGTCGAGCGTCTGGGGCTGCACACCATCATTCATGCGGCGGTGGCGGGGCACGCCATCACGGCCTTGCTCAATGGCGATCCTGTCATCGAAGTGAACCAACCACTCGATCTCTATGCCGCTGTTGGCCAATTGCACCTGTTCGACAGCGAAGGGCTCAGGCGCAACGCCTGAGTCAGTTCGACACATAGCGTCAAGCAAGGGAGGAAATCTTGTCTGCACTCACACTCGCCAAGTCTAGGGGCACGAGCCCCAATCGTCGACATTTTCTGCTCGGCGCCGCGGCCAGCGGTATTGCTGTGGCAGCCGCAGCCGGTGGTGTCGGCCGCGTCTTTGCGCAGGATCAACAACTTGTGTTCTGGTCGCAACTCGCGGGCAGCAAGAAGGCCGCCGGTGAAGCGCTGGAGGCTGCGTTCAAGACAGCCCATCCCGAGATCAATTTCAGCTCGAGCCTTTATGCCGAACCGAGTCAGCTCAACGAAAAGATTTTGACCTCGATCAACGGCAACACAGCCCCCGATCTCTACATTCAACATTGGGATTATACGCTCACCTATTCTACCGGCGACAAGCTGGCGGATCTCAAAACACTGCTGACCAATGTCAATTTCGACGATCTCGACCCAGGTCTTCTGGCCTATGGCGAGATCGGCGGGCAGCAGGTATCGGTCCCGCTATACGGCACGTCGCGCGGCTCGGGTATCAACCGCAAGTTTGTGGTCGAGGCTGGTCTTGACCCCGACAAAGGACCTCAGGACTGGGCCGAGTTGCGCCAATGGGCCATCGCACTAACCAAGCGCGCCGAAAGCGGCATGCTTGAGGTGGCCGGGTTCAGCCTCTTCCATAACGATCTCGAAACCCGGGAAATCTTCACGCTCTTCCTGCAGGGCGCGGGTGGCACGCTGTTCAACGCCGATCTTACAGCACCGACTTTTGCCGGCCCCGAGGGGCTGAAGGCGTTGAACTTTCTCTATGAACTGCTGCACACCGACAAAGTCACCGATCTCGGTTTTGGTCTTGGACCGGGCGGTTCGGCCAGCCCGATCAATCAGAGCCGCGCCGCAATGATCATTGCGGGCAATTATTCGACCAACAATGCGCTCAAGGCTGGTGTCGAATTCGACGTGCTACCGATCCCGATGGAAAATGGCGGCTTCACCTCGATCGTCGATCCGTTCAGCTTTGCCATCACCAAGGCATCACCGAACCAGAAGCAGGCGGCGACGTTCGTAGAGTTTGCCCTGTCCGCCGAACAACAGGTGGCATTCGCGCTGGCGTCCAAGAACGTGCCGGTGCTGAAATCTGCACAACAGGACCCGGCGGTACAAGCCGATCCGTATCTCGCCAAATTCGTCAAGACGGCGAGCTATGCACCGGCTACCGCGGCGGCGATCCCCGCCTTTTCGCGCATGGTCACCATCATCGCCCGTGCAGTGCAGGAAACCCTGTTCAAACGCGTCACGGCCGAAGAGGCGCTCAAGGCCGCCGAAGCCGAAGTTCTGGCAGTCCTTAGCCGCTAGGAGATAAGAAAATGGCGCTTCAATCGAGCCCGGTGGCCGCTGCCCGACCGCAGAGCTTCACGCAGAATTGGAGCGCCTACGCCTTCCCGGCCCCCGCGCTGATCATCCTGTTCCTGTCGCTGTTGCTGCCTGCCGCCACGACGCTGGTCATGAGCCTTACGGACATTTCCTTTCTGCGGCCAACCAATTTCGTGTGGTTGGAAAACTATATAAAGCTGTTTTCGGACGGCCGCTTTCGCCAAGCAGTCGGGAACACAGCCTACTACACCGTCGGGGTAACCTTCCCCACTATGGTGCTGGGTCTGCTGGCGGCGACAGCGCTCAATGGCAAGTTTCGAGGGCGCATCGTCTTTCGTACAATTTTCTACCTGCCAGTGCTGACCTCGTTGATCGCGGCGGCCGTGGTATGGATGTATGTCTACGAGCCATATTCGGGGCCGATCAACGGTGCCTTGGCGCAAATGGGCCTGCCGCCGCAGCCATGGCTGCAAAGTCCGGACCTCGCCATGACCTCGCTGATCATCATGGCGATCTGGCGCGATTTCGGCACCGCGATGATCATCTATCTTGCTGGTTTGCAGGACATTCCCAAGGATGTTTACGAGGCGGCGCGCCTTGATGGCGCCAAGACCAAGGACATTTTCCTGCGCATCACTGTGCCGATGCTAAGCTCGGTCAGCTTCTACCTGATGATCATCCTGATCGTGCAGACCTTCCAGTGTTCGGTGCCATCTATGTCATGACCAATGGCGGGCCGCTGGGTTCCACCGAAACCATCGTGTTCCAGATGTATCAGACGGCGTTCGGCTACACCGAGTTCGGCTATGCGGCTGCAATGTCGACCATTCTCTTTGTCACCATCCTGCTGTTTTCAATTGTCGGCACTAAGATCATGCGCCGGGGGCAATCATGACCGAAACCATGTCGTCCACCGCCTTGCGCTCCGAACCGCATCTGCAGGTGCATAGCCGCTTCTGGCCCGCGGCCGAGAAATTCATTGGCTATGGCCTGCTGATCTTTGCGGCGCTGGCGACCATCACGCCGTTCCTCTGGATGGTGTCGACCTCGTTCAAAACCGACGTCGAAACCTTCCAGTTTCCCCCAATTTCATACCAAGTAGCTTGGTCTGGCAGAACTATATCGACGCCATCGCCGGCCCCGATACGCCCCGCCAGTTGATCAATAGCCTTGTCTATGCGCTGGGATCGACAGCCTCGAACATGGTGTTTTGTGCCCTGGCTGGCTACGCTGGCGCGCATGCAGTTCAAGGGACGCAACCTGATCTTCGCACTAGTGGTCGGTTTGCTGATGGTGCCGGCGCAAAGCCAGATCGTGCCGGTGTTCCTGATCGTGCAGAAAATCCCGTTTGCCGGCGGGAATGACTGGCTGGGCAATGGCGGCACGGGCTTGCTCAATACCTATTGGGGCATGATCCTGCCGACAGCGGCGACGCCGTTTGGCATCTTCATGATGCGGCAGTTTTTTAGTCGCATTCCGATCGAATACGAGGAATCTGCGCGGCTCGATGGCGCCGAGCCTTTCACAATCTTCTGGCGGATCCTGTTGCCGCTGGCGCGTCCGGCTATGGCCGTGCTCGGAATCCTGAGCTTTCAGGCGGCGTGGAACGACTTCATCTGGCCACTGATCCTCACCTCGCAGCGCGAGATGGCAACGCTCCAGATTGGCCTGCAATTGCTGCAGAGCGGGCCCGATGCGCGCTGGAACGTGGTGATGGCGATGGCCACACTCATCACCATGCCCATCATCATCGTGTTTCTGTTTGCCCAGCGCTACGTCATCGATGGCGCTGTCACCAGCGGCGTCAAAGGCTGACTTTTTAGCCCCTCAATACGATCAGTTCGAAGCGGAGTTTTGCCTGATGATCCAGCACGTGGAAGTCTATGCAAGGGATGGCGAGTTTGCCGCCCGGCCTGCCAATTATGGGCTTTGGATCTGGGGCGATGAGGTTGTGGCCGTGTTTTCGCAGGGCTATCGGGGGCCAAGAAAACCTTCATGCCCGCGACAAGACGCGAGATTTCATTGGCAAGCAGGCGCGGAGCCTGGACGGCGGCCTGACTTGGTCTGACGAACCGTTCACCGGCAAAATTCCCGGCGGCAACTCGCTATCCGGAGATGAGCACGTGATCGAGCCGCTGCGAAGCCAGCCCAACATTGTTCCTGAGCGTGACCTACCCGCGCTGGATGAGCCCATCGATTTTACCGATCCGGAAACACTTGTGATGTGCGCGCACCGGGCTCGACGCCGGTTCTGATCAGCTGGTTTTACGTCAGCCGCGATCGAGCGCACTCGTGGCAGGGACCATAT
The DNA here is from genome assembly GCA_025452255.1 of Devosia sp. A8/3-2. GTDB lineage: Bacteria > Pseudomonadota > Alphaproteobacteria > Rhizobiales > Devosiaceae > Devosia. Next base: position 42,298 of record CP104975.1, on the reverse strand, counting down.
AAGATTGGCGATTTCGGTCTGCCCGGCGTTTCCGCCCGCACCGATATCGTGCCACTGAGCAAACACGATGCGCTGTTTATGCTCACGGCGGTCAAAGCCAACGGCAAGGAAGGGCATGTCTTTGCGGCACGGACCCGAGATGGCGGCCGCGACTTCACGCGCGAGGGCTTTGTCGGCGAAGAGCCCGAAGGCTTTGGCATCATGCCGGCTTCGATCCGGCTCGATGACGGAAGTATTCTGACCCTGCTTCGAGGTTCAACGCCGGGCAAGGGGCACGGTCGCAAGGCCTGGATCGACCAGTATGTGTCCGGGGACGATGGCGCGACTCGGGCTTATGCTGGGCGCCCGGTGGTCAATACCGGTTTCGGCGGCAACCCGCCTACACTCAGCCGTCTGCCCGACGGGCGCCCGGTCATGGTCTACGGCTTCCGCGATGCGCCCTTTGGCATGCGGGCCCGCGTCAGCGCCGATGCGGGGGTGAGCTGGGGCGAGGACATCATCCTCCGCGATGACGGCGGCATGTCGGATCTGGGATATCCGCGCACAGTCGTGCGGCCCGATGGGAAGGTGCTGACGGTGTACTATTACAACTTTGGAATGGACCGGGACCGGTTCATTGGAGGTACGCTGTTTGATCTTGAGTAGACGTCAGGCAGCGCCGGCTTCGTCAAAACGTACGATCACAAGTCTCGCGATTGAAAGCCTTTCAGGCGCCCTTCGGCCGCAGATATCCGATCGGCGCGCCTCGGTCCGAGTATCTGGTTTCTACCAGTGAACCACCAAAAGCTTCCCCTTCGCTTCCCACCCCATTTCAGTTGCCCGCCGCCTCATTGAGGAGACGGCAGCTTTTAGGAAATCCCTGAAGGGCTCGGGATGACCGAAATGGGGGCGCAAAGCTGTCGCCGATCTGCATAATATCATGTCTGGAACGATGGCCGGGATGGCTGCTTGCAACCCTTATCGGGCATTCGTGATCGAAAAGCGCACTCCCAAAGCCATCACTCTCCCCCGGCACCCCGCACGACCCACGACGAGGAAGCGAAAGCTGTGGACCCTCATGGCCTATGCAGAGTCATGAGAACGCAGCGTGGTGTTCGGTCGGGCGGCCTTGGCGGGCACACCAGTCTGATAGCGTGCGACACAGCATCTAAGCTTCAAGCCAGCGCCATACGGAGCCTGAGCACGGTCCGGGTAAGCAACATGGTGAGGAAGAAGGCCGATATGATCGCCATGCCGCCCCGGAAGGCATCGGCATGGGCCGTGGTCGGGTTGACGATGCCGGTAACGATCTTGATGTAGCGGGTGCCAAAGATTACCAGCGCCATGATCAACGAGGTCCATTCGCCGGGCAGCCGCAGGCGACCATTGTCCAGCTTTTGCGGCACGAACTGGCTTTCGAGCTGAAAGCCCGCAGCCAGCCCCAGAAGGCCGCCCATGCCCGTGCCAGCCAATATGGCGCTGGTGAGCCCATCGCCCAGCAGATTATGCAGCGAGAGCCCGACTAGAACGATCGGCATGAGCGTAAGGCCGCCGATGCCGACCTCACGCGGCTGGGTGCGGGACAGGCCGCGCCAAACCGAGACGGCCGAGATCAGCCAGACCCAATATGGGGTATTGGCAAGAATATCGGCGAGCGTTGCGAGAGTGGTCATGTTGAGCTCCGTTTGCTGTGCCCACCGATCGCGGCGGGCTTGTCGAAGCCGGGTGTGACGCTATGGTCGACTTGGAACAAACGCTCCTGCGCAAAACAAAGGCTGGCTACGTGAACGGCACCCCGTTGCAACTCGCGCTTCGTGAAATGCAGCATCACCTGACCGCGCCACGTGCGCTGACCGGCATGGCGGCGGCCGTGGTCGTCCTGACCATTTCGGGGCCATTCAATACGTTGAGCCAATTCGATACACCGCACCGCCTACTCTATTGGCTGGTGATCGTGGTATTGACCTATGTGCTAAGCCAAGGCATGGCGACGCTGGCTTTGGCGCTGCTGGCCGGACGCGTCAGCGCCCTCCCTGCCCGCATTGCCATTGCTACGCTGGTCAGCTCAGTCCCATCATGGCTCGTTGTATGGCTGACGACGCTGGTGGTGACCGGGGGACATCCCGATGTCGATCCGGTGCGGCTCTGGTTCTATTGCCTCGCTATCGCTCTTGCCATCGTTGCCATGCTGGTTGTGATGGCCCGCACCGAGCCGGTCGCGGCACCTGCCGAGCCCAGTGCACCTGCAATCCTTGAACGCCTGCCGCATCCGCAACGCGGCCAGTTGAGCCATATTTCGGTCAGTGACCATTACGTGGATGTGGTGACAGACAAGGGTACCACGCTTGTGCTGATGCGCCTTGGCGACGCGATGCGCGAAACCGCTCCGGTCAAAGGCGTGCAGATTCACCGCTCCCATTGGGTGGCGCTCGACGCGGTGGCCAAGGTCACGCGCAGCGAGGGCAGGCCCATGGTAGAAATGCGCAATGGTACGCGGTTACCGATTAGTCGAGGCTTCATAGAAAAGGCCAAAGCGGCCGGGCTTTTGGTAGTCTAGGCAAGTCACAAACCGGGTCGACGCGGCATGCCCGCTCAGGTGCTTGTCTCCAGTTCCGGCACGATCACATGAGGCGCGAAGCCATGGAAGTCGCATAGTATGCGCTCTGGAATGGCAGCTCCCGACCCCATTCCAGTCATTGGTCGCGATCACCAGAGCGCCTGAAAGCGGTCATTCGGGCGTGCGCTACCCCAATATGAAAGACTGCGGATCATAAACGTCGCCTCAAGGCTATCGGCAAACATTGGGGCTATCCACACTGCGCAGTAGCAGCCCTTGAGTCGCTGCTGCGCCCAGTCGAATTTCGTGTCCTTGAAGTCGAGCTGGGTATTGCCCGTGCCGAAATGCTGGGATGAAGGTCAGGACCGCGGGGAGTATGCCCGATCTGAAAGGAAGGCCTCGGCGCGCTTCAGCAAGTCCTTGATGGCTTTCTTAGCCGGGCGGCGACCCGCGATCTTGCCGGCCAACCTCTGGACGATGGGGCGCTGCCCCATCTCGATGGCAATATCGAGCAGATGTTCCTGATGGGGGTGGATCGTCGTAAAGTCCCGGCCGACTTCCGCCGAGCGCAGAAACAGCTTCATCGAACAGGCTTACGAAACGGTCCGCTTCGCCTTTGGCATTGAGCAGCAGGTGATAGAACGCCCATTCAATCATGTGCTTATCTTGCGGCAGTCCCTGCGCAACCCAATCGAAGGCGATGGCCCGGCGCAGAAGCGGTTCAGCGGTGGCGATCTCTCCCGCACGATTGAACGCGATGCCTGCGCGCACGACGTGGTTCATCGCTTGATTTGGCTTGGATCCGTCTGCGGCATACTCGGCGTCCGCGCGTTCCGCTGCCGGGCAGAACAGCAGCGCGGCCTCATCCTCTCGGTTGAGCTCGCTCCTTCGGTGCGCACGGGTGGCAGTGTCAAATGCCGAGAACGGCACACCGGGTTTTTCCTTGATGAGCGCTCGCGCGCTGTCTCGGTCGTATGGCGGTAGATTCATCGCTACTTGCTGCCTTGTCGGGAAATTTTAGGAACGACGGTATGCTTATCAAGCAAAGAAACTCTGTGGGGCATTGATGACATCAGGCACGATGGGAAAGGCAGATTTATTCCCTGTTGACGGTGCTCTGAAAGCGCGGACACCGGGGCATAGCGGGTCGGGATGGCCGCCTCCTTTCGCAAATGATATCCGTGACAGCTGCTCCCGACCCATTGCAGTCCTTAGCAGTAAACGTTTGAGGTCTCACAAGCAGACATAGATCGCCCGGCACTCTAGGTACCTCGAGACGTCACCTCGACTGGGCTTGCTCACCAACTAAAGGGTCGGCATCTGCAAGATAAACTTCCACCGGCGCCACTGGCTTGCCGGCCCGTGCCGACTTGCTGAGATCCACATTTAGCTTGCCCGTCGGATCGGCCCGGAAATCGCGCTTTGTTTTGAAGCGGATGTTTGCATGGTAGCAGGAGAGTGGGGAATAGAGATGCAGCGGATCGAATTTTGCGACGATGGTCAAGCGCAGTGGGCCGGAATGGGCGACTATACGCTCGTGTCGCCTGATCGCCGGCACGAGGTCGTCATCCGCTATGTCTACGAACTGCCGCATGGGGACAGTTACCACACCGCCATGGTGGATAGCCGAGTGTTCCCCGGCCATTTTTGGGGAACATTCTTCGCTTTCACGCCAGACTCAAGTTTCTTCGCCGGTACTCGGATGCCTGACCGCTTCGATCGCGTTGCGGTTGTCATAAATCTTCACGAACCACGATACTTTATGCTTCCCGCGTCCATGGAACGGTTCACATTCGACGGATCACGAATAATTAGCATCAGCGGCGTGGCAAAAACGGCCGTTTTCCGTTTCACAGGCGACGAGGAATGGATTCGATATTGAGTCAGTGCTGGCCGCCGCACCACCTTCTTTGTATGATCCGCAGGATGGCCTAAATCGCACGCTCGGGCCGACATGGCGTGGTGGGAGCGATGACGATGGTGAATAGAGATTGCGAGCATGAGGGGCCGGGATTCCTGCTTCGCGTCCTGTCTTCCCTGTTGATTTGCATAGCGGCACTCTGCGGTGTGGTTCTGCCTGCTTGCGCAGATGGCTTTCCAAGCAAATCCATTCTCGGTCGCTGGACCGAGGATCCTACTGGCAAATCAAGCGGCATTCTGCCGAGCATCCCCATGTTGGATATTGTCACTTGCGAAGGCGACTATTGTGGCATCTTGGTCACTGAGGATGGTCGTTGTGGCGAGACGATCTTGCGCATAAGCCCGGGCCCGGAACAATGGACGAGCTATAAACTTCCCCGTCCTGACGGAGATATTGGCGCCACCATGCCGACCAAGGCTGTAGGTCCACGCGAACCGGAAGGCAAATATGAGGACTATCTCGTTTTCAATGCAGCCCCGGATTGGCTTGGAAAGAAAACCTCTCGGGCGACCCTATCGCAAAGACAGGATGACGAAGTCTACTTCGCAGCTCGTGAGGAACGATCATGCACTTTCCCATGTAAGCAATACCTTCGTTCCTATTTCGACGGCAGCTTCACTCGGCGCGGCGAAGCACAGTGTATAGCGATCGGCCTAGTGCTGAACCGCCTCAGTAAGGTCACACAGGGCATGAAGCTGCGATTTTCGGGCCACCTCGCAGAACCAACATATTGGCCTGCTGCCGGTTTTTGGACACCGGGTTTGTCGCAGATGACAGGATTTTCCAGACAGACTCAACAAGTGATATATTTGACTCGAGAACGACCGAGTGAAGAGGACGGCCATGGACCTGCAGCCTGTGGAATTTATCTAAGCACGGCATAAGGATGTCTTCGTCCGGTGTGTAGTCCAGTTTTCCCCAATTCACCCTTGCTCTAGCTGCAGCGATTGTACGAAGCAGAAAAGCTCGATCGTCAATCAAGCTCACGTCCTGCCATGGCATATCGGCTATATCGAACCTTCACCCCCAAGACCGAAGACTTCGTCATTGTGGGCCACGATCCAAGCTTCGAGTTCATGCTCTCGCGCTGTTGATGCCAGCGTAGACGCAGCGAGAGCAACGACATCGATAAAACGGCCGTTAGTCCATTCGACATCTTGATGTCAGGAATATCTGGCCGAGCCCGGTATGTGATCCGATTTCCCACCTATACCTCCAAATGCCGATGACGCATCTCCCGGCTGCTCTCCTGTGAGGACATCCCCACACCAGTTCGCCGCGGTTAAGCAGTTGGAGAGTAGATGGCTAGCTCGGCCACAACGTGATCGCAATGACATCGGGTTCGACTGGCAGACTGTCGTCCCGGGTACCTTGGAACTCCATCCAGCTGATGCGTGCCACCATCCTTTCTGTATCGAGAAGAAATACCGGGCCCGCAGGCAGCGGCGAATCGACGGGCTAGAAATGGTGAACTTCCGGGAGGGAAAGCTCACGTCGGTCGTTTCCACCCGCGTCCACGGATTGCCGCTCATCTGCTCGACCGGGGGATGGTCAGGCTCCGCATCGTAGATCTGGATCCGGATGTGCTGTTGCAGGCAGCTCGCCGTATAGACGACAAGGCTGGCCGAAATGACGACAAAGCTTCGCCGCTCCATTTCGGGTGTAATCTCAACTGGAGCGGTGAACTCCCCCTGATCGTCAAAGAGATAGAATTGCCCATAATCAGACTGCCACGCGAATGTAGCCCAACCGCGCGGTGACAAAAAGCGCATCTGCCCCTCCCTTTCCTCGTCGAGGGGAGCAGATATCGCCGACGACGGGGGCAAGTGCAACGTTCGTTCGAGTATGAAGCTCACTGCGGGTAACGGATTCGAACCAATCGGAATAGCAGGTCGTCGAGGACTACTGTTCACGTACGAATCTCGTGCGACGCTAGTTGTCGGTGTGTTGCAGGAAACGCCGGCGTACTGTGATCGTGCGGTCGAATAGACCACAGACGCAGCCCCCGATCTCGCCGGACGACAGCCTCGCGCGTTGCGGACGGAAGAGGGGTCTGCGGCAAGCGTAGACACTGTGTTGCCTCAGCAATGGGTTGACAGGTCACTTAGCTAGACCCATTTTACAATCAAATGGAACGGGAATGCTCGTTCGGCGTCGGGCCTCGGGGAATACCTCGGGGCCCTTCGCTTTTCTCACGGGAAGATCTTTAGCCCGTAGCCGCGTATTTTCCCGGCCGCACTCCTGCGGAACTTCTGTTCTGCAAGCTCGTAGGCCCGGTTTGGCTGGTCAGGAGCGATGATGTGCCGGGCGACGGGGTAGGCCAAAAGGTCGGCCATCTGCAGCCCCGCCGAATTATGCTTCTTGTCCATGAAGCGGATGTCGAGGTTTGGCATGGGTCCAACGTGATTGCCGCCAGCGGCGATACGCCTGAACTCGAGTTCGAGATCATCATCCTCTTTCCGGCCCCGCTGTTCGACCAGCATCCGGGTCTTGCGGTGATCTTGCCCTCGTTCAACCAAAAACCGCTGCAGGCGCTCCATGCAGAAAGTCAGCGCAATTTTGTATGGATTGTCGGGATCATGGTACTTCTGGACATGACGCTGCTTATCGATTGCAGCCGCAATGAGCGTGACCGGCGCCTGTTCGACGACATAGTTCACAGTTGCCATGAAACGGTCGCGCACGGCCTGATTGAGCAGGATGGAAAAGTCACCGGACGATTTCCGAATCTCGCGGCTATGTAGAACAACGCCGTCATGACCCCAGAACTCGAACTTGAGGGCCTGTACAAGCGGCACCATTGCCGTTCGGTAGGCCTCTTTCTCGAAGATGCAGAAGGTGAGCACAAACACCGGGTTCTGCGGGTTTATGGTCACAAGCCCGTGGTCGCCGCTCTCGTCGACGTAGACAATAAAATCACTGAACTCCATGCACCCAGCGTGGCATAGAGGCAAGATTCTGCCAATGCGATGGCAGCGTGACGACACTCACGCATAGAGACTTGGGTCGGATTCGCATAATATGCGGCTTGGAACGCTGGTGTCGGCCGACATGCGGATCGGCTGCTTGCGACCCCATCTCTGCCGTTCGTGGCAGGATGCAAGGACGTTTGAAGCGGACATTGCACGTCGCTGTGGTCTTGGCTCATATCTGTCACAGGTTTCGGGAATTTCGCGACAAGGAGAAAGTCATGAGTGCTCCAGCTTGCGTCGCATACGTTGGCGTTCGCTTCGAAGTGACCCCGATAGAGCGCTTGAGCAGCGGAAAGACCCCCGTCAACTGTCTGCTCGGCGGGTGGGACTTACGTCATTCTGGGGTAATTTCGGGGGAACTGGTGAATACTATGTGCTTTTTGTGGGAACGCGGATTGGAATTTTAGGACCCGAGAACGAACTGCGCGCCACTCTTGCGAGTGAGGAGTTAAAAGTAGTTTTTGAGGACGTTTCCAACAGGGCCGCATCTGGCGGGATTGAAGGAAAAGTCGGCCTATATTTGGAATGGCTAGATGATGCATGAGCCGTTCTCATGAAATCTCGTGTCGTGCAATTCCTAAAGCTCGCTACGTCACACGTCGCCGGGCAGACGCTAACATCGATGCAAGGAGACCGTCATGCGCAAACTGATCCGCGCCATCACATCAGTGTTGTTCGTCGCGCCAACCATCGCCGCAGCCGATCAGACGGTTGAAATCGGCACCGATGTCGCCGGTTTCCTCATCTTCCATCCGGACGATCTGGCCCACAGGGCGGCGGACCCAATCGCTCGGTACGCCTATAGCTTCGCTTATATGAAAGAGTCCGCAGCCGGATGCCTCGTCGGTTTTGGGACGGGCTCGGATGGTGGTTTCTGGTCAGGCTGACCATGGGTCAACCGACCGCCACCGAGGTCAAGTTCGCCGGCGCGCTGGAGCTATCCGCTGATCGTTAGACACGGCCAAGTCTACCTCGACAATGCCGACGGGCTGCCCGGCGAAGAAAAGATGGACAATCTCGGCGATTTCCCCGAGCGATGGTTTTCTCTACCAAATGCCTCCTATCGCGTAGATGTGCACGCGATCGTCAGATCGCGCCCGGGGCTCCGGAGAATCTTCCCGACTACGTGGTAAGCTTCAGGTCGGTCGCCGAGATCGTGGAGATCGTGGTCGCCGAAAACCTGCCAGATCTACGGCAGGCCCCGGGCTGGCAAGCAAAGCCCAGTGAATCGCAGGATGCCGGCTTCGGGTTGTGGAGCAACGCCGAACCCGGTACCCGCTCGCTGCCCGGCCTGTCAGCGGATGGCGACGCGGTTCCGGGCCAAACCTACCGGCTTGAAACTACCGAGACCGAATACGAAGCCTATCGCGAAGCGATGGGAGCGTTCCGCGTGTTGACGTTCACGGGTCAACCGGTCGGCGTGTTGGCGCAAATCACGGGTGCCTCATTCATGCCGAAGCGAGGCGGACGCATCGAATTCTCGGTCGAGATGCCAGTGACGGTGAACGGCACGTCCGCCGATGGACAGGTAGCCTTCGATTTGATCGCCAAGCCTGACATGCAGGCCAGCACCGCGGAGGTTGAAACGTTTAAGACGCTGGTCATGAAAGCGCTCCAGACGGCGCAGAGCAAGCCATCGGCGTTCGAAGAAGAGCGCTTGGCCGCTCTCGACGAGCCCGAGGCTGTGACCAGTTGGGCACTGATGCATCTAGCCTTGCCGGTGAGCATGAAGATTGACATATACCGCCATGGGGCTCGTGAGCGGATTCGACTGATGGCCAAGGCAATCGAAAACCTGCAATGATGCGGTGCCATAGAGAAGAGCGACGATGAACAAAATCTTGTTGCCGATCCTCTTCATTGTCCTGCTGATATCGGCGAATGCTGGCACTTCCGTCGCGATAGCTCAGCCCAACGACAAGGGCTGGGTCCGCAAGACATTCGACTTCGGGTCGGAGGACATCAATTTTGAGACGATCGTCCCGCCCGATGCCAAGGTGGAGACGACGGTGCTTGGTTCTCCTGATCCGGGAACAATTGGCAAGGTCAAGATCGTCGGCAAGATTCATCCGGCAATCGGTTATAGTCCCGTGGAAGTCACGATCAAGGCTTTCGATCTCGCCGCCCCAGCTTCCGCTTCCCGCGTTTGCGGATACGAGATCGAAAGTGCAGGCTACACACCGCGCTCCCTGAACTCTGCGACGGACCTGTCCGACGCGCATCTTCGCCACCAAGTCGAATGGTTCCCGCTTGATGGAAGGGGCTTTCAGTCGGTGTCTTGCGCGCGGCAACAAGATGCTGGCGCTGCATTTCATATTCGACGTGAGCAGCGCAGAGAACGTCGAGGCGGCGGACGTGCTTGTTGCAAAGGCGCAGGATTACGCCAACAAGATCCTCTCGAACATCACATTCGCCGATGGCAAACCCGTCGGCTATGGAGATGGAATGAAGGCCGTATCGGTGACGATCGGCACGGAGGAATTGATGCTGAGCATACCGGCGTTGTGGAACGTAGCGATCAATGATTTCCGTGGTCCGCTGCCGGCTGAACTACACCTCTTGCGGCAAAACAGCGAGGGCAAGAGCACCGGCAGGATCTGGCTTTTCGTGCAGGACAGAAAGGAACAACCGGACCTTGAAGAAGCGGGGCAGGCCTTGATCCGTGATTATTTCGTCCAGCAACTGCCCAACGCTAAACCTCCGGTTATGTTGACGAGCGGAGAAGAGTCCGAATTCACCAACGCAGGCGTCGCGGCGCGCAGCTTCCGCTTCTCCGTTACAAGCACATCGGAGGAGGATATGGGTGATATCCTTGCCACCCTGATCTGGCACGATGGCCGCCTTTATGCCTTCAGCCTCTGGTCGGCATGGGCGCCAACCGGCGACAGCAGTATTTTCTATTCACGTCTTCCCGGGCTGACGGCCTACGACCTTATTTCCGTGGCGCTCGCACGGGAAATTGTCGACCCGCCAAAAGTTGTCGGTCCGTAAGCAGGGCCTTTCGCTCTTTGATCCGCTCGGGGCGCTTGCCGTTCTTCGGCGATCAGGTCTACCGAGCGCTTTTGCAATTATTCAATCTCAGGCTCGAGCTTGCAGAGCGATGTTGCTCCTCGCCCTACCGCAAGCTGACCCTCCGTTTTCCACCCGCCGGGCACCGGTTTTTCGGGGTCGGCGCGCAGTTTTGGCTAGCACCTCTATCGCTTCTTTCGGAAAACCTTCTTCCATTGAAAGAGTTCGCGTCGTTGGACCGATGGCGCAGCCTTCGCCGGCGAAAAACTCGATCAGCTGCGTATCTTCGGCGGTTGCAGCAACAGGCGAAAACACCATCGCCATACATGCCGGGGTGACACCGGCGCTTGATCGGCATCGCTTGCCGTCCGACGAGCTCGGTGCGGCAGCCATGGAGTGAACAGGCCTGTCACGATCGGGAACACTCAGCATGACCGCGACTCTGCATCGAGAAGCCACGATGCGAACTGCGACGGCTCTACGATCCGCACCGAGCCGTCGCCCTTCTCCAAGGGAGCGCCGAAGATGTCGGAGATATCGCCGACGAAGTACCCGATATCCTGTGTCCTGATGACCGTCGTCTCCAGCCGTCCCGGCAGCAGAGCCAGATCGATATCGAGTGTCGCCGCAGACCAGTCGTACGCTGCGTCGTTCGAGGTGGTGACCAGCTCGATCTGCTCGAAATGGGGAAGGACAAGTGGACCTGGATCAGCGCAAGCTGTCTCAACGCCGCGTCGGCTTGGGGCGGGGCAGACCAGTGAGGCTCTCCGCGGAAGAATGTCGCCGACGTCGGCTCGCCCGGTTCAAGGACGTAGGCGAGGTGAGAAGAGGCCATGGACGATATCCTGTTCGATGCGTTGCGCAGGCAAGGGCACAAGGCGGTATGATGTTCAAGCGATGACCGTCGGTATTCGTCCCGATCAAAAGCAGCAGGCTAGGCTTCGGCTCATCTGGCCTGTGCTTGGTTGCCATTAAGGAGGTCCACAATCTGGCGGTGCCGCTGTAGTTTGGCGGCGTCTCGCGGCAACAGGCCCTCATTGTTGGGAAGCTGGGGATCAGCGCCGTTGGCGAGAAGCAATTGAACGCCGTCCGACCAGCCTAGGTAGGCGGCAAACTGTAAGGCCGTGTTGCCGGTTGCAGGCGCAGCGGCATCAGGGTTAGCGCCATTTTCGAGCAGGGCTTGCACGGCCTCGCGGTTTTGCTCGCGGGTGACATAGAGTAGGGGGTGATGCCCTCGTTGTCCGCAACATCAGTATCGGCGCCCGCTTCAAGCAAAGCCGACATTGACTTCATTGAGCTGTTGGCAGCCGCAAGCATTAGCGGCGTGGCGCCCAAGGCGTTCCTGCCGTCAATGTCCAGCCCCTGTTTGAGCAGATAGGGGATGTTGATCGCCCGGTCGCGAAGAGCGGCGATATGCAGCATGGAATGATCCTTGGGCGGCGCAAGAACTGTCAGGTCGGCGCCACGGGACACCAGCAGATCGATGAGGGCAGGGGTTCTTTGCTCCACCGCGAACTGGATCAGGGGCTGACCATGGGTGTCGAATTCGTTGGGGTTCGCGCCATTGTCCAGCAGCAGTTTCGCCATCTCATATTCGATGTCCTTGAAGGGCGGGATGCCTGTTTCCGGATCGAGTTGCAGCTCCGATGGAGGGATCATCAGCATCATACCGCTGCCATAGACGACCGGGGCGAACAGCGGAGAGTAGCCGAACCGATTTGGAATTGAGGGATCGGCTCCCGCATCGATCAACAGTTGAACGGAACGCAGGGCACCTTGCTCGGACACACTGCTGATCGCGGCCTTCATCAGCGCCGTTTCGCCGTCGTTGTTGCGTGCATCGAGATCCAAGACATGCTCGTTGAGGATTTCGACGCATGCATCACCGGAGTTGCGCGCGGCCCAGTGCAGCACGGTATTGCCGTCCTCATCGACTGCGTTCGCATCACTCCCGGCGGCGAGTTCAGCGCGAAGCTGAGCGGGATCGCACGTCGCCGCAGCATCGATAATATCAGCCCGAGCCGGACCTGACGCCAAAGCCATCGATATGACCAGAAGGGTTGCGGTCCGGGCAAAAAGCAACCTCCGCCAGTGCGAGATTACAACTTGCGGAAGCGCCTTCGGTGTATCGAACTGGGTGGGTGACATTTTCTGCCTCCTGCTTGGTGGATCCTCTGCTTCAGCCCAATCTGCCTCGGAACCCGATCGTCTGGACCCCGCCCCTATGGGCCCCGATTGGTCGACCGTCCAGAACTGTAAAAAGCACTCCGGCGGCTTACCAGCCGATCATCGGTAGGACGAAATCCGAAATGGCGCTGTCGAATTCAAAGTTCAAAGCGTAGAACATCCCCTCCTGCGTGAAGTCGACCTCGCCCGTCCCGGCCACTTCATCCAGCACCCCCTGCAACTCGTCTTCATAGAACTTGATGGCCAAAACCTCACGCAACCGCGTTTCTACCTGCGGTTGCAGCGCCAGCGCCTCCGCACGCACCTCGGCTGGATCGGCATCGTTTCGCCAGACCGCCGGTTTGCTTTGGAATTGCTCGATCAGCGCATCGACGCGCTTCATAGCCGTCGCTGAATTCGAGTTCCTCGATGATCCGTGAGATCGTTTCGGGTGTCTGAGCATGGCCGAGCCCGACGAGAGCGGCTAAAGCGGCGATGACCAGCAAAACCCGAAGTACAGGTAGCAAACGAATGATCTGCAACGCCTTGTCCTCAAGAAGGTGGATATTGCGGCAACCTGCAGATGAACCGTGACGGTACTGTGATCGTGGCGGTCGAAGAGACCAAAGACGCAGCACCCGATCTCGCCGGACTGCTGCCCACCTGATGCAGGCAGTCAACATGTCTAAACGCGAGCCACGGCGCACCCGTGGTCCGGGTGAAACATGTCTTAAATACCTAGCCGACCATAGGCCAGTTAGCTCGCTGGATATTCACAATATTGGCGCATGTCTTCCTGCCCTAAACGACTTGGCAGGATAGTTGTCGTAGCTTGCTTCTCCGGCACCTTTGAGGACGGTCGACAGCCGCTGGGAAGCCGGTGGTGGTATCAGCCGACCTGTACAAAAAATCCGCACGCCCGGCACGCCGGCCGGCCGCGATTAACCGTCGGCAGCGCAAGCGAGCGTTGATCCGGATCGAAATACAAAAGCGCAGTGAGCGGAAGCGACCACTGGTAGTCATTCGGAGCTTCTGGCTGTTGAAGATTTGCCACTTCCATCCCCGGCTCGTCTCTGAACCAGCGTTGTGATCGACGTGTTAAGACCCCGCTAACCATAACGGCGCAGGAGATGTGCACCAGCGAGGAGCACACCATGAGTAAGCACAGTACCGAGAACGACAAAGAACCCAAAGTGGACGCCATGTGGTCAGCCGATGAAGATGAGCGGCGCCTTGCCATCATCCGAAGAGCCGCCGCCGGTGCACGAAAAGCATTGCGCGATCAGGCCTCCTTGGCCGCCTAGCCCGATAAGAGGCTGGCGAGGCGCATAGGGAAGTGGGAGCGCTTAAATGCTCGTTTACCCTGCGGTGCCATAGCAGTTTGGCGCGCTGTGCTTGAGTACGCGCCAACAGGCTTGGCTATCACAGACGCTCGTAAGCGCGTTCAGCATGGGCCTCTGCCGCGTCGACGGCTTCACGACTGGTGCCAAATGGGACGAACTGATCGCGCCCAAACACAGCCCGCCATTGCGCGCCGCGCTGCACGATGTCGTATCGACTATCCAGCATGACGATGACCTTTGACAAAAGGCATTTGATGAGCAGCAATACGAGTCACGACCACGATGGGCAATAGGAGCTGTTTGGCTGCAACCTCGATCGCCCCCGCTGCTCTTGGGAGGATCAGAACTGGAAGGCAGCCGTCCGACAAGCTTATAGAAGCGCCCTGAAGGTCTTGGGACGGTCAGTGAGAATCTCCGGTTGGGAGCAGACGACCGGTTACGCGTTGCCGGCCGAACGTTTGTTGCCGCATTGGCGTCTTTGTCATTAATCCCGAAAACCGCGGGTGCGGGCATGCGCACGGCTCGAGTCGTCTCTTCCTCGACCGCGGAATGCAGAAACCCATATGGGCTGCAGGTCTCGGAGAAAGATGGTACTGGGCAATCTGGCCGGAAATGTCATGCAAATGGGGACTTTGGTGGCACTGGATCCGTTCCAGCGGTGGTTGCGGACCGTGCCGGAAGGTTGAGAACAGGATTTATGGATCAGGGTAGGGATGTTCACAGTCGCGATGGCTTGTGTGGTGCTGCTGGCTGGTTGAACAGGAGGCGCATACTGCCCAGCGCTTTGGTACTGCTGGCGTTGTCAACGGCTGCAGCGAGCGCTGCGGAGCCGCAGCTGATAGAATTTTTCGCCAAGCAGGGCTGTGCAATCGGCCCGACAACACGCTCGCTGGCAACAGCGGAAGGCTTCGACCAAGCCTCGATAGATGCATTGATCGAAACGGCGCGTGCCAATCCAGACAGCATAGAGACTGGCGGCTGGCTGGTGATGTCATCGGCCTTGTGCAAAATCCGCCCGCCTCAAGTCCGAAGCGAGCTTCGCCTGAGCGATCTCGAGATCCAGTCGCGCATCACCGCCATCGACGAGCACAAGGATGAGCCCGGCTGCTTCCTTCATGCGGACAAGCTCTATGAGGAGCTGTTGGCCACCCGAGGCTGGTCGCCGGACAAGGCGCATAGTGAATATCTTCGCTTCCTCGCCGAAAATCTCGTCTCAGGTGCTTTGACCTTTTATAGCCGCGATCCGCTCGGCACGCCGGTCGGTTTGCAACTGACAAGTGGCGACTGCGCAAACGTGCCGGAGATGGTCGAGATAAGGCGGAGTCATGAGAGCTTGATTGACAATTTCGACCAGCTGATCCGCATCGACATGGCAAACGGCATTTGCGAGAGCGATGGCGCCCCAAGCTGGAAGGCGCCCCAACTCTACGAGGAAATCGAGACCTTCGATAGCAGCAATGCACGGACGTCTACCGAAGTGCGCTTCATTGCCATGGGCGCCGGGTGGATCGAAGGCATCACGATGAGTGACAACGGCATTCCTCGCCCGCCGCTGTGTGTTTTCAAACAAGAGGAGCGGGAGGGCCAATGGCAAATCTAACGCTCGTAGAAAGAAAGGAACGCAGGGCGCTGGCGAAAGCTACCATATCGGTGCTGAAGAAAATCGCGCGGCCTCATAAATGGAAAGTTGCTCGTGGTAGTCTGTTCAGGGAACATAATGGCTGGTTCATCGAGGTCTGGACGGACATTTCGCCGTGGGAGCGCAAGACCGATGCTCATTTAAAATTCAAACCTATGGCAGTCGATCCAACGTTCTGGGAGATCGTTGGCTTTCCGGAGAACTCGGGGATGCCGCTTTCATTTCGAGCCTTCGGCGCATGGGTGTGCGGATCGCCCACCATAGCTAAGACCAGTATTAAGGAAGACGACGGTTCGCCGGAAGCAATTGCAGGAAACATACTCGCATGGGTCAATGCACAAATGACGCAGGCGCTGATGCGAGCGGACCACGAATCTTATCTCGACCTTCTGACGAGCAAGGGCGACGGGTATTTTGACACTCGCATCGCATTGCTTTGCACTATCGGCCGTTATGCTGAAGCCCGGAGGGAGTGTCGGCAGGCCGTTGAAAGAGAGTTCGGAGGAGGCTTCGAAAAGATAGGAAAAGACGGCGAAGGAACCACTTTCCCCATGATGGTCCTTGACTGGATTGATCGCAGATAGCGCTTGTCCACATCAATCAGCCCTCGGCGAGATGAGGGTGCTGCTTGAGGGATAATTTGGGATGGCAAATTTACCACCCGTGAAGTTCAGCCATACGAAGCAACCATCGCCCGAGAGCACGGAAAAGCCAGCAATAACGACGGCCGAGGCCGATCACGCCGACACACGGAGGTAGTATGCTGTTCAAGAGCTGGGTTCTCGAGGGCATCGAGGCAGGTAGGATAACGCTTGCCTTTCGGTGCTGGACCAAGCCCACGGTGCGCACTGGCGGCACATTGAGGACGCCGATAGGCGTCCTCGCCATCGAGGGCGTCGAGGCGATCGGCCCGGATGATATTTCGCGGGAGGATGCATGGTGCGCCGGATTCCATACCCGCGAGGCGCTGCTTGCTGATCTGCGAATGGGCCGTGACGGCACCTTGTATCGGATCAGGTTCCATGTGACGGGGCCAGACCCGCGCGAGGCCCTGCGCCAGAACGACCGGCTTGACGCCGACGACCTCGCCGGCCTGCTCGATCAGCTCGCCGCGCTCGACAAGAACAGTCGTTCGGGACCGTGGACCACCGAAGTACTCTGTTTGATCGGTGAGCGCGACGGCAGAACCGCCGACGAGATTGCCGAACGTCTCGGGATCGAAAAGCCCAGGATGAAACGGAAAATCCGGCAGCTCAAGGAACTTGGCCTGACAGAAAGCCTGCATAGCGGGTATCGGCTCTCTGAACGCGGCCGTTTTATGGAAAAGCAAAGACCGACAGCCGCATCGTCCCACGACCGCTTTTGACGAATTCTGCCCAAAAGCTGACAGTCCGAAACCACCCCATTTCAGGCGTTCGGTGGTTGTGCCGCGCCGAAAGCCGACATTGTCCTGAGTTCTGGATGGTGACCCGATGGCCATCGGAGTGTTCGAACGTCGGGCCACACTGATCCATAAACGACATAGGATGCGTTTGCGGCATCTCCCGTTAGATGCTGCCTAATGACGAAAGATCGAGCCACCCGTAGGCGTCTTCGACGAGGCCTGCGTCGGGCCTCTCGTCAATCTTCTCACCCACGATAATGCCGCCGAGCTTTTCATAGAAGGCTCGCGCGGGGGCGTTCTCGCGCAAAACCCACAGACTTGCTGCGGTATGCCCAGTGGCAGATAGCTCGCTCGATATTATGCTCATTATCGATCGTCCGACGCCACGCCCGTGATACGACCGGAGCATATAGATCGCGCTAAACTCGCCACTGAACCCATTCGCCATTAAGGCATCATCCCGCTGTCGTCCACAGGAGCCGAAACCTACAAAGCTCTCATTGTCTTCGGCGACAATGACCGCAGCACAGCCGAACTCACCGGGGGCAGCAAGGATTCTGCTCCACATCGCTGTCCTAGCGTCGATCGATAACCCCTCCAACATTTCGGCGGGAACGAGGCCGGTATACGTCTCGCGCCATGAGATGACATGCAGCGCGCCGAGTGCTGCGGCGTCTGCGAGGGTAGCTTTTCGGAGCAGAAACAGCCGCCATGCAAATTCTCGTACCTGAGATCAGCTGTCCAAGCATGACCTCTGTAGAGCAGTCAGGCAAGTATCCACACCATCCCGGTCACAAACGCTGATGCGACTGTACGGTGCTTTTTAGTGCCGCCCCGCAATCCGCAGTGGCAAAAAGGGGCGCGAAGCAGTCGCTGAATTCGCATAATATGCGGCACGGAACTACAGAAATGATTGACCGAAGCGGACCGTCGGTTCGCGACCCCACTACGGACCAGCCGAACTCATTCCCGTCCACCCTAATACCGCCGTCTCAATTGCAGGCGAACCGGCCGGCCGATCGTATCGGGTAGTCATCGGCCAGTAGGAATATGCCGCAAGGCGTCGCGCCTTTCGATTCATCGATCACAACCGTAGCCTCACCCTGAACGTTACCTCGACTCGCACGAAGAGCTGCTCGATCGCATCGATCTCGGTCGGGCTGAAGTCGCGGGAGTATTTCGCCATCGGCGCCGCCATCAGGCTGGCGAGCGCTTGGGCTTCGCTTTCTGCGAGACGGAGCGTGCCTCCGGTGTCGTTAAGGCCGCGCGCCAGATCGCGGACCTTTATCACAGGTCCCGACTTGGCCAATCCAGGAAGCGTGTAGCCGCGCTCGACAAGGCGCTTGGCCAACCCGGTCTCTCGGGCGGTCAGGATCAGGGTCTTCTTCAAAACAACGGTTTCCGGGCTCGATGGAATCAATCAACTAATTCCCGCCTACGCCCGACGTCAACAGTGGGGCCGGCAGCGGGGTGACGTTCAGTACCGCGGGCAGTAGGAGAACGCGATGCGATTTACGACAGGATTTCGCGATCGATCAGAGAGCCAGCGCTCACTCACGTAAGGGCAGGGCCGATATCGACCCCATCTCTGCCGTTCGGAGCAGGATGCAAGGACGCTTGAAGCGGACCTTGTACGTCGCTGCGGTCTTGGATCATATCTGTCGCAGGTTTCGGAAATTTGCGACAACCCAAATGGAGGAAATCGACGTGGAGCATTTGCCCGGAAACGAATTGCAGAAAGACGAAGTATGCTTTTGAACGGACGACCTTGCTCGCAGTGGGAGCTCTTACAATGACACACCCGATATCCGCTGAGGCAGCTATGTTGAAGGTTCTGTATCAAGGCAATCTTCTTGCCGATTATTTCAAAATATACTTACGCGACGAAGCCCACGCCGATTTACCCGATGACTACACCAGTGAAGCGATCTCCAAACGTCTCATGGCCGGGCCGCATGCGAACATTCTCCACACAGCACGCAATATGACCGTGCCGATCCGCGTTGAATGGCACGACCAACGGCCCGCTCTCGATCTCGGCGCCTACCAGCACGTTGTCGAAGCCCGTTTCGATTGCCCTTCGGGCCAGCTCGTACTAGCTGGCTTGACGGATTACGATCCCACCGCCTCGCGACTTTCGGTGAAAGCAGGTCCGCTAGGCGTGCGCGCCAGCCTGTCCGGTCTCGACACGCTCAGCGAAGATGGTCTCGAGGGAGATGATCAATACGTGGTGCAGCTCTGGCCCGGATCTGAACCGGAAGGCGTGCGTGTGTTGAAGGCATGGCTCGGCGAATAGCGTTGTCGTGAAAAATCCTAAAGCCTGTTACTCGCAAAAGTTAATCGCCAAAGTTGCCGAATATGCTGTGTAGAATGATGACAACGACGCAAATTATTCATCGAGAAGTTCTGAAACGGTTTCCCGAGGTCAAGCCGTTCCTGTGCGAAGGCGACGAGGAATTGCCCTATCTCGTTGTCGGGGCGATTGTCCGTTGGCTGTCCACGGTCGCGAAGCCGGCCGTTTCGCCGGAGGTCGCCTCGCGTGTGCGCGCCTTCTACGATTGGGCGCTTGACCAGCCGCGGGGCAAAAGTGCGACCGACGACGCCATGACCATCGTGACCGTCGGCTTCGTTGAAGATCTTTTTGAGAGGGACGACCTGTTGCCCTTGGTTCCAAAACTGCTGACGAAGGATGCGATGATCGTGAGCCGCGATTATCTGAGCCAATGGGTTGGTCGGGAGCGCTATGAGAAAGCGCTGAGGCTGTTCAAATAGGTACAATGCACGGCCAAGCGGTGAATCACAGTGGCACGAGTTCATTGTATGTCGGACGGTTTCTAAATCTCTGGACATATCGGCCGAAGTCGAAGGAGAATTTCTTCGGCGGTGAATTCCTCGCTTAGGGTCCACAAATGATCGGCCGCCTGAGGATCTATTGCCCAAGAGCGTACGCCGAGCAGTTCCTTGGAATTGTCAGGGTAGAGCGGGGCAATATCGCAGTTTTCACAGTAGAGGCCGCCCATACCGTTGAGCGCAGGGCTGGTTGCACACCACACCGCTGTTGCCGCACCTTGAGCCGCCGTCTTCATATTCCGTTCCGGATCGATGATTGGCTTGCCGTCGCTCCCGACGTAGCCGGCTGCCCGGAGATTCTCTGCGGAAATGAACTTTGCAAGCTCGGTGATCACCCCACTCGGATGAAGCGAAAACGCGCGGATACCGTCCTCTTGTCCACGCTGGTCAAGCGCTACTGCGAATAGCGCATTTGCTGTTTTCGAGCGGCCATAGGCCAGCGAAGCGTCATAAGGCTGGTGCAGGAAATTTGGGTCCTCGAAGTCGAAGTGCCCGTACTGATGCCCCCGCGACGAGATGGAAATCACTCGTGCGCCATCAGCCCTCGCCAAGGGCTGGCCACAGGCGGACCGCAAGTTCGAAATGGCCCGGGTGATTGGTTGAAAGTTGGGATTCATAGCCTCGGCTATCGCGAGTAAGAGGATTGAGCATCGTCCCTGCATTATTGATGAGGATGTCGAGGGAGCGATGGGAGGCCGGGAAGCTATCGGCGAGAGACTTGATCGAAGCCGGGTCCATAAGATCGAGAGGAACCAGTTCCACATGCTCGATAGCAATCAGCGCCGCTCGCGCCTTCTCAAGATTGCGGGCCGGAACGACGACCTTGGCACCAGCCGAAACCAGTGCGCAGGTGATCTCCAGCCCCATGCCGCTGGACCCACCTGTGACGAGAGCGGTCTTGCCCGTCGGGTCGATCCCCGCAATCGCTTCCATAGCCGTACTGGCAGCTCCAAAGCCTGAATCGAGCGGAGTTTGCGTTTGCGACATTGTAGTCTCCTTGTTGTTGGGCTCCTGATCTATTCTGCATTGGAAGAACTCTGAATGCTTGAACATCCGCAAGAATTGCGCGATCGTTCAGAATGCTTTCCGACCCTCTTTCTCAAATTCTGGATCTTCTCGACGCCCGTTGTGTCCTGACCGGCGGGATGATTGCCAAGGGTGACTGGGTGCGACGGTTCCCGCAGCCCAATGCGCTCAAGATCATGGCAATCGTGACAGTGTTGGCTGGTTATGGAAAGCTTGCCACTCCCGCTTCACTTGGCGGCCGGTGACGTTATCTTGGTCAACGGTAGACATCCCTTGACCTTGGCTAGCGATCCGGCTCATGCGGCGTCCCAAACAACCCATGGCGATATCCGAGGTCGTAGCGGACATTGCGCCCTATCGACAGGAGAGCGACGTAGTGATTATCGGCGGGCATGTGGCGATCGATCACACGCGACAAGACCTATTGCTAGGTGTTTTGCCGCCGCTCGTTCACGTAGCAGCGACCGCTCCCCAAGCAACTGTTCTGGGGTGGTTGCTAGATCAGGTTGTGCTTGAGAGCCGGGTCCCACAGTCTGGCTCGGCGGCCACAGCCGGACTGCTAGCCCAATTGCTTTTCGTCCAGTCTCTGCGGGCGACGCTATCGGTCGGGGCGCCGCAGTCTCATGGCTGGCTTCGGGCATTGGGTGATGCGCGACTCGCTCCCGCGCTTCAGATGATCCATGCCGATCCAGCACGAAATTGGACACTCGTAGAGTTGGCCCGGGGCGTCGCGATGTCTCGTACAGCTTTTGCTGTCAGATTCCGCCAGTGGCCGGCGTTGCTCCGCTCACTTACCTGTTCAATTGGAGGATGCGCCTTGCCGAGCGCAGCTTGCGCCAAGATGACGTTCCAGTGTCTCAAGTGGCGCACGAAGTTGGCTATTCATCCGAAAGCGCCTTTAGCAACGCGTTCAAGCGCGCGACCGGGATCTCGCCGAAACGGTTCCGGGACAACGCAGCAGCCCATGGACCAGAAGGTCTGGTCAGTTGGGCCGGTCGCTTCCGTGCGGAACGCGAATTGGTGACCCCAGATTTGTGCTGGAGAATGCCCACACGGGTGATGTCTGCTTTCCACCGCACTTCATTTGGAAGCTGACAGTCTGAAACCCACCCCATCTAAGGCCTTGCGCTACTGCTTCGCAGCCTCCCAAAAGCTGCCATCGGCCGATAGCGGATTTGCTCCCATATCGGTGGTTGGGCCGGCTGATTGCATTGTTGGAAGCAGCCGCCCTCCCGAGCATTCTTTGACCCGCCGTTGCATCAGACCGCTCCGCGTATGGGATTAACAATCGGAAGTCCGGCAAAGTCCTTTTCGTTGTCAGTCACCACCACGCACTGGTTCGCAGCAGCAACAGCCGCGACAATCATGTCGAGCCCGCTACGCGGCCGACCGACCGCTTTGCCTTCTGCCATCAGCCGCGCCCAAATCAGCCCGGCATTGTCGTCAAACGATAGGATGCGGTCCACGAACAATGCCTGCGGCCCCTCCGACCCAGAGAACCACGTGTCGAGCGCGTCGCGCTTTTTACCGAGCGGCATCTCTAAAATTCCGCGGCAGATTTCCGCAACGGTCAGCGAAGCGATGAACAAATCCTCGTCTCGCTGTGTCGACATCCATGCCAGCAGCGATTCCGATGGCTGTGGTTTGACGACATTGCTGATGATATTGGTATCCGGGAGGTAGCGCGTCACAGGTCGACCTTGCGTCCTTCTTCGCGGGGTCGGGAAAGGTTAAGATCGATGCCTACTAGCGGCGAACGACGCAATGCCGCGAGGATTCCGCCGAGCTTGGTGGGCTCGCCAGCGATTGACTTACTTACGGTCGCGCGAAGCTCTGAAGCCGCGGGCGTGTCCTCCGACAGGCGCCGGGCTAGCGATCGGATGAGGTCGCGGTCGGCGTCCCGACCGAGCACTTCAAAGCGCGCCAAGCCGCGCTCGCCAAGGCGAGATCGATAATTTTGGATGGCGCGCTTCTGCGAGTTTCCCATGATGACCTCCAGAGTATTTCCAGTAATATAGCCAGATAGAGGGCTCTTAGCAAGATTGCGCGGTTGGCGAGGAGTTCGCCAGCGACCCAATGGCATCGCCTTCAACCGCGGGATATGTGTCTCTCGATGGATGTATCGGGATCGCCTCGCGATGATGGTATTTCTCGACGTCCAGACATGCCGCGAAGCGAACTGCCGCGGGCTGATTTTGGATCTGCATAATATGCGGTTTGGAACCCGGCACGGCCGCAAGCGGATCGGCCGCTCCCCGATCCGATGTTGCCATCGTGAGTTTGACGGTCCCCCATAAGCGGACATTGGGATGGCTCCGATTCACGCCGCAGAGCGATTTTCACGCTTTGCAAGTTCATCTTTGGCGGCTCGGCTTAACCATCAAGCAGACACTCCACAGTGAGATGAAAGAGGCGTTCGGGCAAGCCTGCAACATGACGCGCCCCCACGGCGTCCCGCGGTCTTGAGAGCAGCCAATGGTCGACTTGTGTCTCGCAATTAACCCATCCCCTCCCTATATCGGCATATTACGATGATTAGGAGTTACCATGGCATCCCTCTCAATACTCGATCTGGTGCGGGTCAATGAAGGCTCGGGTCCACGTGAGGCGCTCGATCGCGCGCGACGCAGCCGGTCGAGCCGAGGAACTCGGCTACACGCGCTATTGGGTTGCCGAGCATCACAACGCGCCGGGCATTGCCAGTGCGGCCACTGCGTTAGCGGTAGCGCATATCGCTGCAGGCACGAAAACAATCCGCGTTGGAGCCGGCGGCGTCATGCTGCCTAACCACGCACCCTATATCATCGCCGAACAGTTCGGCACCTTGGCTCATTTGCATCCGGGCCGCATCGATCTGGGGCTAGGCCGCGCGCCCGGGACTGACCAGATGACAGTGCGGGCACTGCGGCGTTCGCCGGCCAATGCCGAAAACTTTCCGCAGGACGTGCTCGAACTCCGGGCCTATTTCTGCCCCTGCCGAACTCGGCCAGCGCCTGCAAGCGGTTCCTGCGGCGGGCACAGAAGTGCCACTCTGGATTCTCGGCTCCAGCACCTTTGGCGCGCAGCTGGCGGCCGAACTCGGCCTGCCCTATGCATTCGCGTCGCATTTCGCGCCGGATATGCTCATGCCGGCTCTTGAAATCTATCGCAGCAGGTTCAAACCGTCAGAGCAGTTGGCAGCGCCGCATGCCATGATTGGCGTCAACATAATCGCCGCCGAGACCGACGCAGAAGCGCGCCGATTGGCAACAAGCCAGCAAATGTCCTTCGCCAATATTTTTCATGGAAGCCGCGGGCTGACCCAACCGCCCATCGACGATATCGAGGACTACTGGACCCCGGCCGAAAAAGAACAGGCGGCTCACATGCTGGCATTCTCAATTTACGGGGCGCCGGAGACCGTGCAATCGCGTCTCAAGGAACTGATCACCCAAACCGCGGCGGACGAAGTGATGATCGTCTCGGATGTGTTCGATCATGACGCAAGGATGCGATCATTCGAGATCATTGCTGAGAGCATTTGAGGGCTGCTTTCCTTACAGACTCTTCTGAAAGCAGACCATTCGCTAACCACGCCAGAGGGGCAGGCGGAGTTATAGCTAGTCGTTGAGTATCTTGGCCATGGAGGCGCCAATTTGCCCGCCAGCATAGGCTTGTCCAAAGTCCCTACGCGCCGTTTCCGCCAACTTGACAAGGGGTGGTAACGTAGAGACGCGCTGGCAAAGCGCCGCCGTCAGGGGCGCGCTTTTCTCAAACAGATCGCTGATTTTGCTGAAACGGTCCGTCATAGTGGACCAAAGCGTAGCGGTGATTACGTCGGCAATGCCGGCGTGCGACCACCCAAGATAAAGCCGGCGTCCTTCTCCAGCCCATAGCGACGGCCAGTGTCCTCCCAAAGGCTCATCCACTTTGCGAGCCGCGGCATGAAGTCCTCCCAACGCTTTTCGGTCCACATATGGTCACCGCCGTTAAGCGTGATTTCATCGATGACGTCGTTGGCGTCATTGACGATTTTGATTGTCATGGCGCGCAGGGCAGCGGTATCCGGCATTAGGTCTAATGTTTCACCCAGATAGAGGATGATGGCCGGCATTTCGGCGAGGGCCACATCGGCCTTGTGGTCGATCAGCACAGGCGGCCCCATAAAGGGTACGGGCATCTCTCCCACCGGGCCCTCCATTAGCTTCGAGATTTTCGCGTCACCCCCTCTGTCCGGGTTTTGCCAGCAAAGGCCAGCACCGCCCGGACAAACTGGCCGCGGAAGGGAGCAGACCAGTAGAGAAGTTCGTAGTCGGCCATAACTTATCTCCATCTCAGTTGGTTTAGTGAATAATGCGCCCACGACCGATCAGTCGCGAAGCCATGTGCAAATTGCGAAAGTCTGAGCGAAGTGGGAAGGCAGAGGTCTCTGCGAGTCAGCACTCTAGAACCGCTCAGTAACGGCGCCGGGCCTTGGATGGTCGAAGAGCGGTGATGAGGTTGGAAGTGCGTAATCCGGTCTTCGAAATCGCATAATGCCAATGTGGAGCGGGCGATGGTGTTGGTCATGAAACGGGCCGGTTACTCCAGTCCATGCGAGGACGCGGGTTAGCCAGCGCCGCATGGAGTGGGGCTGAGAAGCAGTTGAGCGAAAGCCCGCGCGGAAGAGCGCCTTCGTGACTAGATCTCAGGGGACTATTGTTTAGACGCCAAGCAAACCGTAAGCGGGCAAATGGTACTGGCACCAAGTTAAAGCGGGGCGCTGGGCGCGCCCTGCATCAGCTCACTTCTTGGCGGTTTCGCCAGCCTCTTTGAGGGAGGCAAACTTCAGTGTCACCCCCTCAATATTCTGGTCCAGCCATTCGGCCATGGCCAGCTCTTCGTTGAGGTTGGCTTCGAGATCTGCGATAGCCCCATCGTTACCGCTAGCCTCAGCCGGGGCAATGAGCGACTTGTAGGCCGCGATTTCGAAGTTCTCGAAGGCGAAGTTTGCCATGGAGTTCTTGAGGATTTCATCAGGGGCGACGGTGTGCCCGACGGCTGCGAAGGTACCGGCCACCGAGAGAGCAAGATCCTTGAGCGAGGACTTGTCCTCGTCGAGGCTATCGAGGATCCGCTCCAGTCGGCTAATCTGCCCTTCGGTTTCGGCGATGTGTCTTTTCAGTTGTGCCTCGACATCTGGATAGTTTTCGATGCGGCTGGCCTGTGGCTTCATGATTGACAACGCACTGGTTTTCCATCGCGTGGGCGTTCTTAAGGCCAGTGACGAACAGGTCATGGGAAGTGGTGGTCATTGAAACTCTCCGTTTTGGAATTCGCCTAACGGTAAGGCGAGACGAGAGTTGCCTGTAAGAGAGCGCATCAGATCTCAAGGCTGCTTGCCCAGGATAGCCAGCTCCCTTGAGAGCCCAAGTCGAAAGCGCCGGTGTGGAACCAGCGACATGGTTCTATGTTCCTCACTTCGGAGGTTCTTATGGCAACTGACAACAGCTTTGGCGGCCGTCGCATTCTGGTGGTTGAGGATGACCTGCTGGTCGTGGCCGATCTTGTCGATATGCTGCACTCCATGGGTGCGGACGTCGTCGGGCCTATCGAAAACATAGAGAAAGCCCCGGAGCGCTTGGACAAGCTCCCCGACATCGCGGGCGCGGTGCTCGACGTCAGCGTTCAGGGGCGGATGGTCTTTCCATTGGCGGACGAGCTTAGCCGCCGGAACGTCCCTTACGTCTTCTCTACAGGATATGACGACAGCATCGTGCCGGCGCGATACAGCGACATCAGGCGTTTTTCCAAGCCTGCCGACGAGCGTCAGATCGCGTCGATATTGCTCGAGGCCGTGCAAAACGGGTCGCCAGCATCTGGCCCTACCTAACCCTGTGCCGAGCGCGATGTTTAAGCTCGGCCGGTCTCCCCTTCGCGGAGTGTAACGACATCCCGGCCGACTGGAGATCCTTCGCGTGCGACCGTGCAACGATTCGGCTCTGCCGTAGATTCGACCATTGAAATCGCAGGGAACAGTTGCGCCAATCGATCATTCTTAGCCAGCGACGAGATCGCCGTCGGGAAGGATAGATCGTGAAGAAAGCGGCGCGGTACCTCCGAGATAACGGGCTGACAATCGGCTTGATGAGCCTGTTCGCTCTTTGCCTCATCGGCATGCTTTGGTCCGGCTGGATCGACGAAAATTCCATGCTGCAGGCGCACGGGCAAGGCCCTGTCGGCCTCATCGATTATTTCTTCAGCTCGTCCTTCCAGTCCACCCTATTTGAGAATTGGGAGAGCGAATTTTGCAGATGTCGGCCTATGTCATCATGACTGTCATGCTGTTCCAGCGAGGGTCGGCGGAGTCGAAAGACCCCGATAATGCCAATCCCGAAGATGCCGACCCAAATGAGAAACGTGGGGAAAGGGATACGCCCCGGCCGGTGAAGGCGGGCGGGATTTGGTCATTCCTCTATTTCCTATTCATTGGGCATCGGCCTGCTGTTGCTCTTCGTCGGCTCCTTCGTTCTGCACTGGCTGCCCAGTGCCGGGGCCGCCAACGAGGACGCCATCTTGCATGGCGAGGCCACGCAGAGCGTCTGGCAATATCTGGTCGATCCGCAGCTCTGGTTCGAGAGCTTTCAAAACTGGCAGTCGGAATTCCTGTCGACGGCCGTTCTCGTCGTGCTCTCCATCGTCCTGCGCCAGCGCGGATCGCCGGAATCCAAGCCCGTCGCGGATCCATTCTAAAACCGGACATTAGAGTTATGCTGCGTTCCAAGCCTAATACACTCGCCCGCAGTCACAAGATGCGCTTCGGCGCCGAGCCGCGAAATGGCGGAACCCGCTTCAAGATCTGGGCGCCGAAATGCAAGACGATGCGCCTCAAGGTGAAGGGCCGTCGCACGCTGTTGGAACTCGATGCCATAGGCGACAGTTGGCACCGGCTTGACGTCGACAACGTCAAAGCCGGCAGCCTTTATAAATATGTGCTCCCCGATGGCTCGGAAATTCCCGATCCGGCTTCGCGTCACCAGCCCGAAGGCATTCATGGTTTCAGCGAGGTCATAGAGCCACGCGACTATGCCCGGACCGACCCCGACTGGAGGGGGCGGCCCCGGGAAGAGGCCGTGATCTATGAGCTCCATATCGGCACCTTCACCGAAGAGGGCACGTTCAGAGCAGCCATCGCCAAGCTGGACCATTTGGCGCGCTCGGGCATTACGGCGATCCAAATCATGCCGCTTGCCCAGTTCTATGGAAAGTTCAACTGGGGCTATGACGGCGCCATGTGGTTCGCGCCCGATTCAAGCTATGGCCGGCCCGAAGACCTTAAGGCATTCATCGATGCGGCTCATCGCCGGTCGCTAATGGTCTTTCTCGACGTCGTCTACAACCACTTCGGTCCGCATGGGAATTATCTCCCCGCCATTGCGCCGATTTTCACCAAGAAGCACACGAGCCCCCGGGGCGAGGCCATCAACTTCGACGGCCCGGGTGCCGCCGTGGTCAGGGAGCTCGTCATCGAGAGTGCCCTCTACTGGATCACCGAGTTCAACTTCGATGGTCTCCGCTTCGACGCGGTGCACGCCATTGCGGACGACAGCACCACCCATATTCTGGAAGTGCTCGCCGCGCGCCTTCGAGCTGCACGGCCGCACCGGTACACGCACCTCATCGTCGAAAACTCGGAGAACCAGGAAATCTGGCTTCGGCGGAACAGCGGGGCAGAGCCCGTCCACTACACAGCGCAATGGAATGATGACGTCCATCATCTGCTGCATGCCGCCGCCACCGGCGAGAACACCGGCTACTACGCCGACTTCGACAACCTCGAGGAGCGTTCGGACAAGCTGGCTAGGGCACTTGCCGAGGGGTTCGCTTACCGGGGAGAGGTCAAGCCGCATGAAGGGATGAAGCGGGGCGAACCGAGCGTCGGCCTGCCGGCGACTTCATTCGTCGTCTACATGCAGGATCACGATCAGGTCGGTAACCGGGTCAAGGGCGATCGCATTGCCAAACTGGCCAACGAGGACGCAGTGAAAGCCCTGACGGCCGTCTATTTGCTGTCCCCGCAAATACCCATGCTGTTCATGGGCGAGGAGTGGTCCAGCAGAAAGCCTTTCCCCTTTTTCTCCGACGTTCCGGCCGAAATGCGCGATGTCGTGCGCAAGGGGCGCCGGGAGGAGCTGAAGAGCACTCCCGAGCACGAGGACCCCACCAAGCCCAACGTGGAAGAAGCGGTCGATCCGACCAGCGTCAAAACATTTAGGTCGGCCAAGTTAGACTGGGAGAACCTTAAGCATGAGCCGCATACCCACTGGCTGGAGCACTATCGGTCCCTGATCGACGTTCGTACGATGGAAATCATACCCCGGCTGTTCGGTCAGGAAGGTTTTGCGTCGCATCACGAGGTATTGGGCCCAAAGGCTGTTCTGGTGAGCTGGAATATGGGAGACGGGTCCGTACTTCGTCTCTACGCCAACTCGGATAACGACGCCCAGACAGGCCTCCCGGCCCTGATCGGTCGCACAATTTATCTTCAAGGTTTTGCCGAGGAGAGGCGTCTCGGACCGTGGACCGTTCTTTGGACGATAACCGTATGAGTATCGGCGAGTGAGATTATGGGTGAGCTGACGACCGACAGAACCGTCCACGTGTGCATCGATATGCAGCGCATGTTCTGCCGAGTCCACACCATGGCACGCATCTTGGCTAACTGGCGTGCTTCCTGCTGTCGAGGCGCTGGTCGACATCCGTCCTGCGCGGACGATTTTCACGCGCTTCCTGCCACCATATTCAGAGGACGAAGCGGTTGGCGCCTGGAAAAGCTACTATCAAAAATGGGCGGGGATGACGCGAGCACAAATGGCTCCCGAGCTATTGGACCTAGTCCCTAGTCTTGCACGTTACATCCCGCCCGCCGCCGTGGTGGACAAGACAGTCTATTCTCCCCGGTTCCAGCCGCACCTCATCAGAAGCCTTAGGGCAGCCAATGCCGACACCATTGTCGTGACCGGAGGCGAAACGGACGTCTGCGTGGCAGCGACGGTCATGGGCGCGATCGACCACGGCCTGCAAGTCGTACTCCCCATCGACGCGGTCTTTGGCTCGGCGGACGAGACGCACGATGCGATGCTCCGGATCTTCCAGAGTCGCTTCGCACTTCAATTGGTAACCTGCACCACCGAGGAACTCCTCGAGGATTGGAAGCCCTAGCCCATGACCTTGATCGGATACCACGCCTCGCACGAGCAGTTCGCCCCCGGCGAACTTCGCGATCTCGTCATTCTCGCGGAGCAGGCGGGCTTCGTGGCGGCAAAATCCTGCGACCATTTCCACCCATGGAGCGAACGCCGGGGGCAATCGGGCTTCGCGTGGTCCCGGCTCGGGGCAACCATGCAGGCGACCTCCTTGCCGTTCGGCATAATTTCCGCACCCGGCTATCGCTATCATCCGGCAGTGCTTGCACAAGCGGCGGCGACCTGTGGAGAAATGTTCCCGGATCGACTTTGGCTTGCCTTGGGCAGCGGCGAGGCTATCAACGAGGCCATAACCGGTGAAGCCTGGCCGGAGAAGGCCGAACGCAACGCCCGGCTCGGCGAGTGCGTCGAGTTAATAAGATCGCTCTTTGCGGGAGAGACTGTGACCCATCGAGGGCGCGTAACTGTCGTCGAGGCCAGACTTTACTCACGACCGAACACCAGCGTTCCAATCATCGGCGCGGCAGTCACGCCGGCGACCGCGGCATTCGTAGGCCGTTGGGCTGATGGTCTGCTTACGACGGCTGGCGGTGACCTCGAAACCACGCGCCGAGTCATCGCCGCATTCCGGGAGGTCGCCGGCGATGGCAAGCCCATTTATCTGCAGCATGCTTTAAGTTGGGCAGCGACCGAAGAGGAAGCGTTTCATCAGGCCATTGATCAGTGGGGTCCTGTTGCGGCCGGAGGGGAGGTCAACTGGGATCTAAGGCGGCCAAGCTGATTTCGACCGCATCGGTCGTACCGTTGGCAAGGAGGAGATCTCTCAGTGCGTCAAGATATCCTCCGACATCGGCCGGCACTCGGCTTGGATCCGGGAACTGGTGGAGCTGGGTGCAGACCACGTTTATCTCCACTGCGTCGGTCGTAACCAGGTGCCGTTTATCGAAGCCTTCGGCCCTCGCTGTCGGGGGTAAGGGAGGGAACCCCGGGGTCCCGCCTCGGCCGTGAGCAAGAAGAGGCGCCGCACGCGTCAGCTGGACCTAGTGCCATAGGGAGCATTGCGGTCTTTCCGGTTTCCTGTCGGCCAAAGAAGTGGCAGCCGAGCCCTTTATCCCACCCGCGTAGCGCCTCACCAATTACACCCAGAAATTACCGCTCTTGGCGGGACCGGTAGGATCTCATCTGATTTAGACCAAGCCCAGCAAAGCTGTAGGTCCGAGTTCTTACGAAGCCCTATCGGAACCTAGCGAGGATTGGCCAACGGACCGGGTAGGCTGATGTGGATCGTCAGGCCATCCTCTTTCCATTGACGGCCTATGCTGCCTCCGAGCTGCTGTCGGATCATCGCGTCCACCATAATGGTACCAAAGCCGGGCTCTCGTTTTTCTGGTACCTTTGTTCCGGTTTCCAGCCAGTGGAGATCGAAGCCGCCATATTGAGGCTTCGGCGTCCAGTTGACTGCCACTTGCCCGCCCTCGTCGGACAACGCCCCGTGCACCGCCGCGTTGACAATCAGTTCATGCAGAGCCAATGCCAACGGTTGGATTTCGATGGCCGAGACCATAACCTCAGACCCCGAGAGAGAGATGCGATCGGACGAAAACTGCCGCAATTGGCCTTTTAC
This sequence comes from Devosia sp. A8/3-2, assembly GCA_025452255.1. GTDB lineage: Bacteria > Pseudomonadota > Alphaproteobacteria > Rhizobiales > Devosiaceae > Devosia. The sequence goes on along the minus strand of CP104975.1, from coordinate 10,664 downwards.
GACTTGCTCCGTGGAAACCTCGTGCCAGCCCCGCTCCGCCATCAGAGCGTGTGCAGCCGCAAGGGCCTGCACGCGCTGCTGGACAGCAGCTGCGTATAGCGCCGCGTCATCAGATTTCGAGAGCCGTACGATGCCGTCGACCACCGCGAGCACGTTTTTAGCCCGGTGATCCACTTCCATTAGCAATCGGTGCTCCGAAGCCTCCGGGCTCTGAACTTTCCGGTACTCTGTGACATCGATCTGGGATGCAAAATGGTAAATCAGCTTTCCATCGTCATCGTGGATTGGGCTGATATGAAGCTTGTTCCAGAATGCGGAACCGTCCTTGCGGTAATTCAGCAGCTCAACATTGACCTCTTGTTGCTGGGACAATCCTCGGCGAATTTCAGCCACCGCAGCCGACAGAGTGCCCTCTCCCTGCAGAAACCGGCAATTTCGGCCCATGACTTCTTGGGCCTGATATCCGGTAAGGTCCAAGAAGGCCTTGTTGACAAAAACGATCGGGAGGTCGGGGTGCTGGGCGTCCGTCATCAGCATGGGCATGCGTGTCCGCTCGAAGGCGACTGACGCCAACTCCTTACGGTCGAAGTATGCCCGGGTCGAGGCGGCAGTGGGCTCGTCGCCATGGAATTGCGGCGATGATTGATCTGAATGGGACACGTGGGCTACTCCGGAGCACGCCCTTACAACGCGCGAACAGCTGCGCCGTTTCCTGCGGTTGCGAAAGCTGCCCGAACGGCCGCATGTCCGTCGAGAGGCCGGGGCCATTGGCCTCTGATCTAAACGATCTACGTTCGAGCGACGGGAAGGAAGGGTTTGCGGCATTTCGCGTGTGTCTCCGCCCTTTGTTCTGGATCGAAGAAGCGATATTGTATTGTCGTCGCCAACAATTCACCTCGCATTGGTTGTCCCGTGCCGACGGAAAACGGTTGGCGGCCACACCGTGAGAGCGTCAAATGGCCGATCTATCAATGTCCGGGATTATAGGCGGGGAGGATTCCAAACAAACCCCGAAGATTGCGGATGGCCACGGCACGCCACCCGCCGGTTTGAGACTAGAGGCATTCCTCGAGGCGCTGCCAGAAGCGGTCTATACTACAGATGCCGCCGGCCGAATTACGTTCTACAATTCTGCCGCCGCAGATATGTGGGGCGTGGAGCCTGAGATCGGCAAAAGCGAGTTCTGTGGATCGTGGAAGCTCTATTGGCCCGATGGCACGCCGCTGCCTCACAATGAATGTCCAATGGCAGTAGCGCTGAGTGAAAAGCGCGTTGTCAGGGGGCTCTCGGCAATTGCCGAGCGACCCGATGGGACCCGCATTCCATTTATGGCGTTTCCGACGCCGATCTTTGGTGCTGAAGGAAAACTGATAGGAGCCGTCAACATGTTGGTAGATATCGTCGATCGAATGGTGGTCGATGAGGCGGCCCAACGCTATGCGGCAATTGTCCAGTCGTCGGACGATGCGATCCTCGCCAAGGATATCAACGGAACGATCGTTAGCTGGAACGCGGGCGCCGAACGTCTCTTCGGTTACACGGCGGAAGAGGCCGTCGGTAGACCGATTGTGATGCTTATCCCGAAGGACCGGGAAAATGAGGAACCAGAAATCCTGTCCCGCATTCGTGGCGGCGAACGCATCGAGCATTATGAAACCATCCGCCGGCGCAAGGACGGCAGCCTCGTTGAAATTTCGATTTCGGTCTCGCCGATCCGCAGCCGCGATGGTCGCATCATTGGGGCCTCCAAGATTGCTCGAGACATCACCGAGCGCCGCCGCGCCGAGGAACAGCAATACATGCTGATCCGGGAGATGGATCACCGGGTCAAAAACCTTTTCACCCTCGCAGGCAGCTCGGTGTCGCTCAGCGCGCCTCGGCGCCGACGGCATCCGATCTCGCATCCGCCGTATCGTCGCGCTTGAGTGCACTCTCCCGGGCACACAGCTTGACAGTGCCGAGGATTTCCGGCGCGACAGGGCGCATAGAGCAGGCAACTACGCTGCACACGCTGATTAGAACGACTATCGCCCCCTTTGAAGGGGACGATAATGGACAGTCGCGTGCCCTGGTTGCTGGACCGGATATCGAAATATCGGGAACCGCGGTGACCAGCTTTGCCTTGCTGCTGCATGAATTTGCCACCAACGCCGCCAAATACGGCGCGCTTTCGACCTCAGGAGGCCGCATCCACGTATCCTGCATTGAGGATGGCGAAAAGTTCGTGCTGGTATGGACGGAGCAGGGCGGCCCCAGAGTTGAGCAGCAGCATGATGGAGACGGCTTTGGTACGCTGCTGGCAAGGGCTACCGTCCAGAGCCAACTGGGCGGCGAAATTTCTAGAGATTGGAAACCTGAAGGTCTAGCAATACGCCTTGCCGTGGCTGCCGACCGGCTCAACTCTTGAAGCGGCCGGAACCGCCGCGACAGGCATGTGAGTGTGCGCCGATACACCAGAGGAGTCAGCGCGATCGCGATCTCTTTGCCCTACAGCTCCCGTCGCGCCGAAGCCCATCGATTGCAACGGTGGGAAGTGCCTTTCATGGGGGGATGCTTTGGCGAGACCAGCGCGGGCGGGATATGGACTCGTGTGCCGTTTCGTTGGCCAGTGCGAGAAACCGGAAAAATCGCACTGTTTCCCTTGCCGCCACGTCCGGTTGACGCGCGTGATCTCGGACTGCGGAAATGCTTTAATGCGAGAATCGTTCCTGCTTTGAACCGCAGCCCGCTGCATGGACTCGCATAATATGCGGTCTGGAGCCCTGACGGTCGCACTGCAGATCGGCCGCTTGCGACCCACCCATTGCGGCCGTTCACAGTTGGACTATCAAATCTCGAAAGCGGTGTCGCCTGACTGGACCTCCAATGAGCAAGTAGACTGCTTCCAGGAGACCGACTGCCCGCCTCGTACGACCTTCCAATCCCGTCGGGGATGACGTGCCGGAGCCCGGGCGAGGGCGTGCCGAGCTTTATGGAGGATTACCACCGCGGCGGGACGCCGTGGTTCACCATCATCGATGCGCGCAAAGGCACGTGGTTTTCGTGGCCTTCGATCGGGATGTGGAACAGTTGCTTGCCGCAATGGTGACGGCGGACGGGGCGGTGGCGGGAGTGGGATGATGCCGATACAAATGATGCGTTCCACAACCAGCGAGCAAACAACGGTATGAATGCTCTTTCGGACTTAATTCCCGACCTGACTTTCACGGACGCGTTCGGGGCGGATTGGCTCGGGATAGGTTTGATCGCGCTGTTGAGCTTCGCACTTGGATTTGCTCTCAATCGGGGCTCGATCTGCACAGTGATAGCCACCGCCGACACGGTGGCGCGCAGACGACCGGCAAGGTCGATCGCGCTGTTGGAGTCCGCACTTTGGGCCGGCTTGGTCTATGCACTTCTCAATATATCGCCCTTCATGCCCGAGGGATGGTTGCCTTTCGGATATCTAGTCGTGGGAACGGTGCTGTTCGCAGTGGGCAGCTACGTGAATGGCGCTTGCGTTTTCGGATCCGTCGGCCACTTCGGTAACGGCGATATAGAGTTCGCTTTGGTTTTCGTTGGCATCTTCATCGTGAAGTACATCGAGCCACTCACTAACTGGCTCCCGGCTCAACCTCCGCTGAGTATGCCTCTGCCGGGCGGAGCACTGCCCTTGGCCGGCATCCTGGCCCTGCTCATGCTGGCGCGCCCGGCCGTCACGCATCGTGAAAAAGGAACTTCGGGCTTCTCAGTGTTACCATGGCTGCGGTCGGCCTAACTTTTGCCCTGCTCGTGACATTCACACCCCTATTCTCGATAACAGCATCGATCGAGACCATCATCTCGGTACCGGTAGCGGGCGCAGTGACCATCGCCAGCATGTCTTTGGGCAGCATCGCTTCAGCGGCTCTGCGAGAACACCGCTTCATGATCAAGTGGCCCACGTGGCAGGGCGTCATGAGGCACCTCGCGGGAGGGATGCTGATGGGCTTGGGCGCCGTACTTATCCCCGGCGGGAACGACACCCTCCTCCTTGTCGGCCTGCCCGGGGCCGCTCGGCAGGCCTTCGTCTCATACGCACTGCTGGTTGCAGTGCTTGCAGGTCTCATCGCGGTGTTCGGGACTCGAACACGTGCACGGACTTGAAGGGAACGAGCATGGAAGCAATGCGGGAAAGAGTGTCGCATTTGACCACCTCGAGCGGCCATAGTGTACCCAAACGCGCATATTCGTATTCTTGTGCAATCTAGAATCAGGATAGACAAAATGGTGACCCGAGGATTTGTAGGGAAGAAACGGGAACAGGGCCCCCGGGATCCCACTGAACGCGTCCCGCCCGGGCAGCACCCGGTGAACGATTTCCCCGTGCTGACCGCCGGCCCCACGCCCCGGGTCGCCACGGAGGACTGGGTGTTCACGCTCAAGATCGGTCCGCGGCCGGTGAAGAAGTGGACTTGGCGGGAGTTCAACGCCCTGCCGATGACCGGGGTCGTGCGCGACATCCATTGCGTGACAACGTGGTCCAAGCTGGACACCCATTGGGAAGGCGTGATGGTCGACGAAATCCTCGCTGATGCAGGCATAGAGCCACCGACCGGCTTCATGCTGGCGCATTCTTTTGATGGCTATTCCACCAATGTACCGGTAGCCGACTCGGTCGGCGGCAAGGCCATGGTCGCGCTGAAATTCGGAGGACAGCCCCTCGGGACAGATCATGGCGGTCCGGCCCGTCTGCTGGTGCCGCACCTCTATTTCTGGAAGTCCACGAAATGGGTGAACGGCTTGCAGTTCACCGAAAGGGACGAGGCGGGTTTTTGGGAGTTGCGCGGCTATCACATCTATGGCGATCCCCGGCTTGAGCAAAGATACACCGGTGATTGACGCCGCGGACTCTCCTAAGGCCAGTGTGTGGATGGAGGCCCGCGTGGCCTCGATCCTTAACCGGACGCCTTCGATCAAAAGCTTCTTTTTCGAAGTGGGGTCGCACTTTCGGCATGTTGCCGGGCAGCACATGGTGGTCAGGCTCACGGATCCGGGCGGCTACAGCGTGATGCGGAGCTATTCCATTGCCTCGGCGCCCACGGCCGATGGCGTTATTGAACTGGCCATCGAGAAACTTGCAGATGGCGAAGTCTCCCTCTTCTTTCACGACGTTGTCGAAGTTGGCGATTTAATAGAGCTGCGCGGCCCGTTGGGCGGCCATTTCATTTGGTCTGCTGAAGAGCCGGGGGCATCCCTTTTGATCGGCGGCGGATCCGGTGTCGTTCCACTGATGTCGATGGCACGCCAGCGCAGGACTGAGCTTGGAGGCGAGCCCATAGGGCTGCTGCTCTCGGCCCGCAGTAGGGCGGAAGCTCCATTCTTCGACGAGCTTGTCGAGATGGATACCGAAACTCCGGGCTTTTCGTTCACAGCTACCTTCACGCGGGAGCGTCCGGAGCGCGCCGCTGACTTCGGCCGACGCGTGGACCAAAAGATGATCCGAGGCGGTACTGGACCGGCTCGGTCGACGACCGGACTGCACTTACATCTGCGGCTCGCACCGCTTCGTCGATGTGGCCGCCGACAGCGTCCTTGCTGCTGGCATCCCGGCCGGTACGGTACGAACCGAAAGATACGGCGGCTAACACAACGTCGGGATTGGCGACACGCAGCGGTGCCGGCCCAGTACCACCCCTTGACTGCGACCCAGCACGGGAATCTCTTCTTCAGCGACATCGGAGAGGGCGTTGCAATGGCACAGATGCGCAGGAGCGAACTGCAAGAAATGCTGGCCAGCGGGATTTTCCTTGCGCCGGACGATGAATGTAACGCGGTCGCGCAACGCGCCGCAACTCTGCTCGATGCGTTCAACGCCACGCCGATGTCGCAGATGGCGCAGCGCATCGGCATCCTGAAGCGGGCGCTGATCCGCTACGAGCCGGGCATGATGCTGTCTCCCGTCAGGTGGCAATTCGGCCATCTCGACATCGGGCAAGGGTGCTTTTTCAGCTGGGATTGCCTATTCCTCGACAATGCCCGGATCACCTTCGGGACCCGGGTCGCCGTTGGGCCCAAGGCTCAGTTCATCACCAGTGGTCATCCGCTTCGAGCGGTGGAGCGCACCCGCTTCGACCAGGACGGCAATCGTATTCTCGGAGCGGTTTGCACTTCGGCGCCGATCATTGTAGAAGACGAGGTCTGGATCGGAGCCGGCGTGATCGTGCTGCCCGGCGTAACTATCGGGGCACGGTCGGTGATCGGAGCCGGCAGCGTGGTGAACCGCTCGATCCCGCCAGACAGCCTCGCCGTCGGCAACCCCTGCCGGGTAATTCGCGCGATAGCCAACTAGGGCCTAGATCACTTGCAACGTCTGCTTCTGAGGAGCAGCGGTTGGTTGTTAGCGTCTGAATGGGGCCCCAACCGGGTGCCCTGGGGTTCGCAAGATATGCGGTCTGTAACGCTGGCGGGCTCGCAAGCGGATCGGCTGCTCCCGACCCCATTGCGGCCGCTGACGGCCTCTCGGCCGTGGGCCAAAAGCAGACCTTGCGCCTCCGGGAAATCTTCTCGGACGTATTGCTCTTGCCTCACCATTGGCGTCATGCGACCAACTGGACCGACTGCACGGCAGGGGCCACCTCCGTACCGAGCAGCTCGATCGAGCGAAGCATGGCTTCTGTCTCGAAGGCTGCGGAGGTCATCTGGAAAGCCACGCGCGAAAGGCCGCCGAGAACGTCATCGGCGTGTCGGATCTTTGCCACGACCGTCTCCGGACTTCCCACGAGGAAGGCGCCATTTGGGCCGGTCATCTGGTCGAACTGGGCGCGATCGGGCTGGGGCCAGCCGCGCTCATAGGCATATTTGCCGATCATCTGCGCCCAACCCGGATAGAAGCTGTCACGCGCCGCCGCATCGCTGTTGGCGACGAAACCCATGGCGTGCACCGCAACTTGCAGCTCTGGCCGGGTCATGCCCCGCTTGTTCCCCGGCCTTGCGATAGAGCTCGACCAGCGGACGGAACCGCTCGAAGCTTCCACCAATGATCGCGATCATCAGCGGCAGGCCGAGCGTACCGGCACGGGCAAAGGACTGCGGCGTCCCCCGACGCCCGCCCAGATCGGCATCCGCTCCTGATGCGGTCGCGGGAACACGCCCTGTCCCGTCAGCGCGGGACGGAAACGGCCTTTCCACGTCGGATTGGCCGTGCCGCTCAACAGCAGCAGCAGGTCGAGTTTTTCGGCAAACAGGTCGTCGTAATCGGTCATGGGGAGGCCAAACAGCGGAAACGCCTCCACCGACGAGCCGCGCCCGGCGACGATTTCCGCCCGGCCGCGGGAGATCAGGTCAAGCGTCGCAAAATTCTGAAACACCCGCACCGGGTCGTCGGCGCTCAGCACCGTCACCGCGCTGGTCAATCCGATCCGGCTGGTCCGCGCTGCGGCGGCCGCCGGGATCATCGCCGGCGCGGAATCGAGGAATTCGGGTCGATGGTGCTCGCCAATGCCGAAGAAGTCGAGGCCCACCTCCTCTGCCAGTTCGATCTCGTCCAGCACACCGGCCATCCGATCGGCAGCCGATGGTGTTTCTCCAGTCTGGGGTCAGGAAACAGGGCGGCGAAGCTATGAATGCCGATTTTCATGATGGGTCCTTGCAATCTTTTTCGGTGGGCACGCGAGCTCAGCGGCCCGCCTGAGCAGGTCCTCAAGCTGGGATGAAGCAACATTGGCACCAAACGCGGCCGTACCCGGCTGCAGCCTGATCCCGTGGCGCAGCGGGCCCGCTCGCACGGCGTCAAAGCCGATCGCGTCGATGAACTCAACGACGATCGCGACATCCCGTGGATTATCGCCCGCCACGGCAATGGCCTTCCTGTCTGCTTCTCCCCTAGGCCGGGCCTGTTCGTCGAGGTCGTGGTAGCCCATATGATTAAGGCCCTTCACCACCCGCGCGTTAGGCAGGAATTCCTGCACGATCTCGCTTGTAGACCGGCGGGGATCGATCAGATCGGCCCTTTGGCCATCGGTCTCCCACCAATAGTTCATGGCGTCGATGACCAGTTTGCCACCGAGTTCCGCAACCGGCAGGCTCTCGTATTTGCCGAGCGGCAAAGCCAGAATAACGAGGTCCGCTCGTCGCGCCGCGTCCGCAGACCAGACAGGCACGGCGCCGAGCGCGAGCACATCCACGGTCAGCGCGATCCTGTCGGGATCGCCCGACCCAGCGATGAGAACCTTGTAGCCGGCAGCGACAGCAACCCGGGCCAGGACGACCCCTACCTTGCCCGCACCCAATATGCCGACCGTCTTCACTGTCCTGTCGGTCATCTAGTTCTGCGCCGCCGCTTTTCGCTCAGCCAGAATGTCCCGCACGCGCAGCACGACCACAGTGCCAAAAAGTTCCACCGCCTTGAGGCGGGCGTTCTGCCGAAACAGCCCCGGCGGCCGAATAGATAAGGTCGAACCGGCCGACATCCAGCGACTCGATAGCTTTGGCCATCTTGCGCGCCACGGTTTCGGGCGAGCCGACATAAAGCGAGCCGCTCTCCACATCGGCATCGAACTCGTCTTTGCGCAGCGGCGGCCATCCGCGCAGGGCACCGATGCGATTGCGTATTTCCCGATAGCCGGGATAGAACAGCGCGCGGGCCTCTTCATCCGTCTCGGCAATGAAACCGAGCGAGTGCATGCCCACCGGCAAAGCGGTGGTGCCAGATTGCTCGCTGGCGCGCCGATAGAGGTCCACATAGGGCGCGAAGCAGGCCGGCTGCCCGCCGATAATGGCCAGCATCAGTCCAAAGCCATATTTCGCCGTCCGGATCACCGATTGTGGCGAACCGCCAACCCCCACCCGAGTCATCAGCCGCCCGGACTCGGTCTTGGGAAACACCTCTGCATCCTGCAGCGGCGCCTAGGTCGTTCCCGTCCAGGAGACCGGCTTCTCCTCAAGGAGCCGGTTGAACAGGTCGATCTTCTCCTCGAACAGGATGTCATAATCCTTGAGGTCGAACCCGAACAGCGGGAAGGATTCCGTGAACGAGCCGCGGCCGAGTATGACTTCGGCCCGTCCATTGGACAGGGCATCGACCGTGGCGAAGCGCTGGAACACCCGCACCGGATCGTCGGAGCTGAGCACCGTGACGCCGGAAGCAAGGCGAATGCGCGAGGTGCGCGTCGCTATGCCCGCCAGAACCGTTTCCGGGCTCGAGATCGCATATTCGGGCCGATGATGCTCACCGAGCGACACCACGTCTATGCCGACCTGATCGGCCAGCACCGCTTCTTCGACCGTGGCGCGTATGGCCTGTGCATGGGATACGATCGCGCCACGGTCGTCCCGCGGCAGATCGCCGAAGGAATCTATTCCAAACTCAATGCTCATCAGAAAACCCTATAGTCCGGCCTCGGGGTGGTCCCGCGTATCCAGCTCCAGCCGCAGCGCCGCGAACCAATAGTCCGTCTCGCGCCCTTCCTGCCTTCCGTCTTTCTCCCACAGGTCATAAGCCCGTCGGCGCACGCGCTGCTCGAAATCGAGATCGACGAATTTCTCGGTATCCTCGTACATAGCCGTCTTCACGCCCGTGACCGTTGCAGCACGTCCTGCCATTCCGGATGCCGGTTGATCTGCGCCTTGGCGAAGGGGCAGATCGGCAGGATGGCAACGCCGTCCCGCCGCGCATCCTCCACTGCCAGCCGCACCGGGCGCTCGCCGACCTTGCGGCCGCGAAGGGCCTCGGGCACGCCGGTATGGTCGAGGATGATGAGTTCCGGACTGATCCGGCTATATGTCATCTCCGCTTCAACACCGTCGATAACGAGGCGATAGCGCCCCTTTGTCGGGCCATCCTGCCGCTCGACAGTGCCATCCTCCGTGGCGGGGAGAGCGTCATGCTGGCCGGCATCGTGCGGACGCACCTGTCGCGGGTGGCCCGGCCCGCATTCGAGCAGGTCGCGATCCCAGTGACCAAGATCGGCGGCGGCGTCATAGGTCGAATTGAGGAAGGCCGTCAGAGCCGCGTTCGGATCGGCTGCCGACTGGACCGCCGCATAGGGCAGGATGAATTCGCCCAGCGTATCGTGCCAGAAGGCCTCCTCGGGTTGCACAGCCGCCGACTTGAAGCCTTTTGGCGAAGGATAGGCGTAGGCATAGAAGGCTGGGTAGTCGAGGCCGCCGCCACCGGGCCAGAAGCCAACCGACGCAACTTCGCGATCATAGGCTTCTCGGGCGACTTCGAGCGGCAGCGCCGGCACGCCGCCGGGGTGAAGCGGCGCACGGCGCCCGGAGAAGCGGGTGACAGCCAGATCGAAACTGCCCCAGAACAGGTGCACCGGGCTGGATTTGCCGAGGAAAGCCGTCCTGAAACGTCCCATGACCCGGTCCATGGCGACCAGTGCCTTATGGAAACGCTCGACAGAATCCCGGTCGTACGGGCGGTCGCGATGATCCTCCACGAAGGGCACCGGATTGGGCACTTCATTGGGCTCGCCATTGAAGGTCGGCGTGCCGCCCAGCTCGGTGACCAGCTGCACGAACTTGCCGTGGAACTCAGCAACGGTCAGTGCCTCGAGCGCAAAGGACACTTTGTGGCCATTGCCGCAGGTCCCGACCACAGCATGGTTCTTGAGGTCGAACAGGATCTCGATGCTCGGCCCGTCGGGAATGGGCGAGGAGGCGAGGCCCATGGGCGTGACATAGAAGGTCGCATGCCG
>CP104974.1:1055000-4037466 GCA_025452255.1 Devosia sp. A8/3-2 | reverse complement strand
CCTGCCACCGCCTCTGCTACCCGACGCCCCGGGCAGTGGCGGTATTGATGGCTATTGCGTGGGCGAGCCCCGGAACAGCGTCGGCGTTGCCACCAAGGGCGGGCACATCGCCACCGTCAAGGCCCTGATCTGGCAATCAAGCCCCGACAAGGTCGTCGGCATGCGCGCAACCTGGGCTGCCGAGCATCCCGAACTCGTCGCCGCCATCATCCGCGCCGTCTATCGCGCCGGCCTCTGGTGCGCCGATCCGGCCAATCGCCATGAAGCTGCGAGCATCATGGCTGGCACCAGCTATCTCAACAACGCTCCCGGCATTGTCGAGCGCGCTGACCGGCATGTTCGATATCGGCGGCGGCGTGTTGCAGCAGGTGCCCGATTATTACATTCCCCATGCCAGCGCGGCCAACTTCCCCTGGAAGAGCCATGCCCTGTGGTATTATTCCCAAATGGTGCGCTGGGGCGAGGTCGCCGCCAGCCCCGGCAATGCAGAGGTCGCCGCCGCCTGTTTCCGGCCCGATCTCTATCGCGCCGCGCTTGCTCCGCTGGGTGCGGCTCTGCCACTGGCCGATTTCAAGACCGACGGCACCCACCCCCAGCCCTACGACATCCCCGCCGAAAACGGTCCGCTGCTCTTGGGTGCCGACCGCTTCTTCGATGGCCGGTCTTCGACCCCGAGGCGCTCGATGGCTACATCGCCAGCCAGTCGATCACGCGCTGACTCTATTTTAATCAGCGCATGTCGATGCGCGTATTTTAGGCGGAATGGCGCAGATTTGACCCGTTCCAAACTGCAGGCCCCGTCGTGGCCCAAGAGCGTCGAAATCCTAACAATCTGAAGTCACAAGAAAAAGTGCCAAAAATCCGACTTGGCACGCTTCCTGCAATGTCTACTGCGAAGAGGCGTTCGCGCTCTCAAAAAAATGGCGTCCAATGACGGGCGTCCGAGCAAAGCTGCCAACAGGTTCGTTTCCGGTCCCCCTCCGACCGGTGCGTCGCCCGTTGGCAGCTTTTTTGTTTTTCTCTTGCAGCTGGAGAATTCGATGACGCTAACGACCACCCGCCGCAGCTTTCTCAAAGGGGCAACGGCCACCGCCGCCACCCTGCTCGCGGCCAAGGCCCTGTTCCCCTCCGGGGCTTTTGCGCAGGGCCCCGGTCCTGAAGTCACCGGGGCCAAGCTGGGCTTCATCGCGCTCACCGATTCCTCCCCGTTGATCATCGCCAGCGAAAAGGGCCTCTTTGCCAAGCATGGCGTGCCCGATGTGCAAGTGCTCAAGCAGGCCTCTCGGGGCGCCACGCGCGACAATCTGGTGCTTGGCGGCGCCGCCAATGGCATTGATGGCGCCCATATCCTCACCCCCATGCCCTATCTGATGAGCGCGGGCACCGTCACCGGCAGTACGCCGCTGCCCATGTCGATCATCGCCCGGCTCAACCTTGATGCGCAGGCCATTTCGGTCAGCCGAGACTACAAGGATGCCGGCGCGGGCCTCGATTCATCGCCCCTCAAGGCGATCTTTGCCGAGCGCAAGGCGGCGGGCGAGGAAGTCAATGTCGCCATGACCTTCCCCGGCGGCACTCACGATCTGTGGATGCGCTATTGGCTCGCGGCCGGCGGCATCGATCCCACCAAGGAAGTCTCGCTGATCACCGTGCCGCCTCCGCAAATGGTCGCCAATATGAAGGTTGGCACCATGGACGCCTTCTGCGTCGGCGAGCCGTGGAACGAACAGCTGGTCAACCAGAATATCGGCTTCACCGCCACCACGACGGGCGAAATCTGGAAGCACCATCCCGAAAAGGCGCTCAGCCTGCGCAATGATTTCATCGAGGCCAATCCGGTGACGACCCGGGCCATCCTGATGGCCGTGATGGAAGCCGCCCAATGGGCCGACGCCACCGAAAACAAGGAAGAGCTGGCGCAAATCTCGGGCAAGCGCCCCCGGTTCAACATTCCCGCCGCCGACGTCGCTGGCCGCCTCAAGGGCGATATCAATTACGGCAATGGGCGCGTCGAAACCGCCACCGGTCTCGAAATGAAGTTCTGGAAGGACCACGCCTCCTATCCCTTCAAGAGCCACGACGCCCGGTTCCTCACCGAAAATATCCGCTGGGGCTATCTGCCCGGCACCACCGACATCACTGCCTCGGTCGATGCGGTCAACCGCGAAGATATCTGGCGTTCCGCCGCCGAAGCCCCGGGCATCGCCGCCGCCGACATTCCCGAAGGCACCTCGCGTGGTGTCAGAAACCTTCTTCGACGGCAAGGTCTTCGACCCGGCCAATCCGTCGGCCTATCTCGACAGCCTCGCCATCAAGGCAATGGTCTGACCCCAACTTATGGTGCGGGGCCAGTCCCCGCACCCTTTCCCGGCATTGCCCCGAAAGGATCTCGTCCATGTCCGCTAATGTCCAGCGCCTCGCCCCGGTCGCTACCTCCGATGCCAAGGCCGCAGCCGAAGTTTTCGCCCTGCCCATGCCCGCTGCCCGCCCCGGCTCCTGGTCCAAGACGCTTGCCAGCATCGCCGCCAATGTCGTGCCCCCGCTGGTGGTCATCGCGCTGATCCCGGTGGTCTGGCAAATCCTCTGCGCCACCCCGGGCGCTTCGCTGCCCGCGCCCAGCCGGGTCTGGGCCGAAGCGGGCGAGCTCATCGTCAGCCCGTTCTTCGATTACGGCCGGGGCGATATCGGGCTGGGCCTGCGCGTGCTGACTTCGCTGCAGCGCGTCGCCATCGGCTTCGGCATTGCGGCGCTGGTCGGCGTCACGGTGGGCGCCGTCATCGGCCAATCCATCTGGGCCATGCGCGGGCTCGATCCCATCTTCCAGATCCTGCGTACCGTGCCGCCTCTGGCCCGGCTGCCGCTCTCGCTTGCCGCCTTCATGGACTCCGCCCCCTCGGCCATCTTCGTGATCTTCATCACCTCGGTCTGGCCGGTGATCATCAACACCGCCGTGGGCGTGCGCAATATTCCGCAGGATTACCGCAATGTGGCGCGCATCCTGCAGCTCAACCGAGCCGAATTCTTTTTCAAGATCATGATCCCGGCCGCCGCCCCCTACATTTTCACCGGGTTGCGCATCGGGGTGGGCCTGTCCTGGCTCGCCATCGTCGCCGCCGAAATGCTGACCGGGGGCGTCGGCATCGGTTTCTTCATCTGGGATGCGTGGAACAGCTCGCGCCTCTCCGACATCATCGTGGCGCTGGTCTATATCGGGGTCGTGGGGTTCATCCTCGACCGGCTGGTAGCGGCCGTCGGCGCCTTCGTCACCCGCGGCACGGCCGCGAACTGAGGAGCCCCTTCATGACCTATCTCAGCATTGAAAACGTCGACAAGCATTTCGACCGTGGCGGGGTCCGCTCCGAAGTCCTCAAGGATGTCAGCCTCGATATCGCCCGGGGCGAGGTGATCTCGATCATCGGCCATTCCGGCTGCGGCAAGTCCACCCTGCTCAATCTCATTGCGGGCCTCGCCGAAGTCTCCTCCGGCGGCATCCAGCTCCGAGGGCCGCGAGGTCAACGGCCCCGGCCCCGAACGCGCCGTGGTGTTCCAGAACCATTCCCTGCTGCCCCGGCTCACTGTCTATGAAAACGTCAACCCGGCCGTCGCCAAGGTCTTTGGCAAAACCAAGACTGGCGCCGAGCGCCATGACTGGATCATGCAGAACCTTGATCTGGTGCAGATGAGCCACGCCAAGGACAAGCGCCCCACCGAGATTTCGGGCGGCATGAAGCAGCGCGTCGGCATTGCCCGGGCGCTGGCCATGCAGCCCAAGATCCTGCTGCTGGACGAACCCTTCGGCGCACTGGACGCCCTGACCCGCGCCCATCTGCAGGATGCCGTCATGGATATCCAGAAGCGTCTGGGCTCCACCATGATCATGATCACCCATGATGTGGACGAGGCCGTGTTGCTCTCGGACCGCATCGTCATGATGACCAATGGCCCCTCCGCCCGCATCGGGGAAGTGCTCCCCGTGCCGCTGGAGCGCCCCCGCAACCGTATCGAGCTGGCGGGCGATCGCACCTATCTCAAGTGCCGCGAAGCGGTGCTCAAATTCCTCTACGAACGCCACCGTTTTGTGGAAGCCGCATAAATGACCGAAAAACTTGTTATCATCGGCAATGGCATGGCCCCCGGCCGGGCTCCTCGAGAAACTCTTCGAGACCGATCCGGGCCGCTACAGCGTCACCATTTTCAACGCCGAACCGCGCGTCAATTATGATCGCATCATGCTCTCGCCGGTCCTGTCGGGTGAAAAGTCCTTCGAGGACATCATCATCCATGGCGATCACTGGTACATCGAAAACCAGATCATGCTCTACAAGGGGCACAAGGTCGTCGAGATCGATCATGAAAACCGCATCGTTCGCTCCGAACAGGGCGCTTCGGCCGAATATGACAAGCTGATCATCGCCACCGGCTCTGTGCCCTTCATCATTCCCGTGCCCGGCCACAAGCTGCCCGGCGTGCTGAGCTATCGCGATCTCGATGACGTCCATGCCATGATGCTGGCCGCCAAGGCGCGCGGCCATGCCGTGGTCATCGGCGGAGGGCTGCTCGGGCTCGAAGCCGCCGCCGGCCTCATCAACCGAGGCATGAGCGTCACCGTGCTGCACATCGCCCCCACGCTGATGGAGCGCCAGCTCGATCCGGCCGCCGGCTATCTGCTGCAAAAGGAACTGGAGCGCCGTGGTATCCGAGTCATCACCAAGGCCAATACCAAGGAAATCACCGGTACCGACCGCGTTGAAGCGGTGCATCTGGATGACGGCACTATCATCAAGGCCGATATCGTGGTCATGGCCGTCGGCATCCGCCCCAATTCGGGCTCGGGCAAGGAAGCCGGCCTCGCCGTCAATCGCGGCATCGTCGTCAACGACCAGATGCAGACTTCCGACCCCGCCATCTACGCGCTGGGCGAATGCGCTGAAGTCGGCGGCATGTGTTATGGCCTCGTCGCCCCGCTTTACCAGCAGGCCAATATCGTGGCCGCGCATCTGGGCGGCGATCACGGCGCGGCCTTCGTGCCGCAATATACCGCCACCCGTCTCAAGGTCACCGGCATCGATCTCTACTCGGCCGGAGATTTCGGCGAGGGCGAGGACCGCGAGGAAATCGTGCTGCGCGACGCCAATGCTGGCGTCTACAAGCGCCTGATCCTCAAGGACGACAAGATCATCGGCGCCGTGCTCTATGGCGAAACCGCCGACGGCCCTCGGTTCTTCGACATGCTCAAGAACAAGACCGACACACGCGACATGCGCGACACGCTTATCTTCGGCCGAGCCTATCAGGGGGCACCCCCGGACCCTATGGCGGCCGTTGCAGCCTTGCCGGATGAGGCAGAGATCTGTGGCTGTAACGGCATTTGCAAAGGCAAGATCACCGGGGCCATCACGGCCAAGGGCCTGACCACGCTCGATGGCGTGCGCGCCCATACCAAGGCTTCCGCCTCCTGCGGCTCGTGCACCGGGCTGGTCGAGCAATTGCTCCACGCCACTTTGGGCGATGCCTATAATCCTGCCGCCGTGCAGCCCATGTGTCCATGCACTGAATATGGTCATGACGATGTGCGTCGCCTGATCATCGCCAAGGGTCTGAAATCCATTCCCGCGGTTATGCAGGAGCTGGAATGGAAAACCTCTTGCGGCTGCGCCAAGTGCCGCCCGGCGCTCAATTACTACCTCGTGGCTGATTGGCCGGGCGAATACGAGGATGATGGCCAGTCCCGCTTCATCAATGAACGTGTCCACGCCAATATCCAGAAAGACGGCACTTATTCGGTGGTTCCGCGCATGTGGGGCGGCATGACCAATCCCAAGGAATTGCGCGCCATTGCCGACGTGGCCGACAAGTTCCACATCCCAGCCGTCAAGGTCACCGGCGGCCAGCGCATCGATCTGCTCGGCGTCAAAAAGGAAGATCTTCCCGCCGTCTGGGCCGATCTCAATGCCGCCGGCATGGTTTCGGGCGCCGCCTACGCCAAGGGTCTGCGCACCGTCAAAACCTGCGTCGGCTCCGATTGGTGCCGCTTCGGCACCCGGGATTCGACGGGCCCGGGCATTCGCCTCGAAAAATTCATGTGGGGCGCCTGGACCCCGGCCAAAGTCAAGCTCGCCGTCTCCGGCTGCCCGCGCAATTGCGCCGAAGCCACCTGCAAGGATATCGGCGTCGTCTGCGTCGACAGTGGATACGACATCCACTTTGCCGGCGCCGCGGGTCTCGATATCAAGGGCACCGAATTGCTCTGCCATGCCGACAGTGAGGATGAAGCGCTCGAAATCATCGTCGCGCTGACCCAGCTCTATCGCGAGCAGGCCCGCTATCTCGAGCGCATCTACAAATGGGCCAAACGCGTCGGCACCCCATCGATCCTGGCCAATGTGGTCACAGACCGCGACAAG
This sequence comes from Devosia sp. A8/3-2, assembly GCA_025452255.1. Taxonomy (GTDB): domain Bacteria; phylum Pseudomonadota; class Alphaproteobacteria; order Rhizobiales; family Devosiaceae; genus Devosia. Next base: position 4,031,062 of record CP104974.1, on the reverse strand, counting down.
CGCCGCGCCTATTACGAGCGCTTCGTCTATGCGCAGACCTTTGCGCAGATCGACCCTCGGGAAGAACGCGTCAACGGCAAGGACGCCCACGAATTCGCCGCCATGGCCGAATTCGGCATGCCAGTAGCAGCGGAGTAACTGATATGACCGACTGGATCGAAATCGGCGATATCAACGCCATCCCGCGCCGCGGCGCCCGCTGCGTCAACACGCCAAACGGCAAGATCGCGGTCTTCCGCACTCAGGAAGACCAGATATTCGCTATCGAGAACCGCTGCCCCCACAAGCACGGCCCGCTCAGCGAAGGCATTGTCCACGGCGCCTCGGTCACCTGCCCGCTGCACAATTGGGTCTTTGACCGGCCACCGGCCGAGCCCGGAGCGCCGACGAAGGCTCGGTCCGCACCTATCCCATCGACGTCATCGACGGCCGCATCTTCATGGCCGCCGAAGCTGCACTGGTGGCAGCGGAATAGGGCAGGGCATGACCACCACGCGCACCACCTGCCCCTATTGCGGCGTCGGCTGCGGCGTGCTCGCCACCCCGCAGTCCGACAATAGTGTCACCATTGCCGGCGATCCCGAGCACCCGGCCAATTTCGGCCGGCTCTGCTCCAAGGGCTCCGCCCCGGGCGAAACCCTCTCGCTCGAGGGCCGCCTGCTGCACCCCGAAATCAGCGGCGCCCGCGCCAGCTGGGACGAGGCGCTGAACCTCGTCGCTACCACCTTCCAGAACACCATCGCCGAACACGGCCCCAATTCCGTTGCCATTTACGGCTCCGGCCAGCTGCTCACGGAGGATTATTACGTCGCCAACAAGCTGATGAAGGGCTTTATCGGCTCGGGCAATATCGACACCAATTCGCGCCTCTGCATGGCCTCCTCCGTTGCCGGCCACAAGCGCGCCTTCGGCTCCGATACCGTCCCCGGCAATTATCAGGATCTCGAACTGGCCGACCTCATCGTTCTGGTCGGTTCCAACCTCGGCTGGTGCCACCCCGTACTCTACCAGCGCATCGTCGCCGCCAAGGCCGCCCGCCCCGGTATGCGCGTGGTATTGATCGATCCCCGCCGCACCGTCACCGCCGACATTGCCGATCTGCACCTGCCCGTGCAATCCGATGGCGATAGCGCGCTCTTCGTTGGCCTGCTCGCCCACCTCTCCTGCAACGGCATCACCGCGCCCGACTTCGTGGCCGACCACACTTCTGGCGCCGAAGCTGCGCTGCTGGTGGCCGAAGATTGGCCCATCGCCCGCGTCGCCGCTGCCGCAGGCATCTCCGAACACGCCATAACCCTCTTCTACGACTGGTTCGCCCGCACCGAAAAAACCGTCACCGTCTATTCCCGGGGCGTCAATCAATCGGCCTCGGGGACCGACAAGGTCAACGCCATCATCAATTGCCACCTGTTGACCGGTCGCATCGGCCGGCCCGGCATGGGCCCCTTCTCGGTCACCGGCCAGCCCAATGCCATGGGCGGGCGCGAAGTCGGCGGCCTCGCCAACATGCTCGCCGCACACATGGATTTCACGCCCGAGACGATCGAGCGGGTAGGGCGTTTCTGGAACAGCCAAACCGTAGCTACCCAACCCGGCCTCAAGGCCGTCGATCTCTTCGCTGCCATGGCGCGCGGCGAGATCAAGGCCGTCTGGATCATGGCCACCAACCCCGTCGATTCCATGCCCGAGGCCGACGCCGTCCACGCCGCGCTCGCCGCCTGCCCCTTCGTGGCCGTCTCCGACATGTCGGCTCGCACCGATACGGGCGTCGTGGCCCATGTCCGCCTGCCCGCTGCCGGCTGGGGCGAAAAGAACGGCACCGTCACCAATTCCGAACGCCGCATTTCCCGCCAACGCCCCTTCCTGCCATTGCCCGGCGAAGCTCGCCCCGATTGGTGGATTGTCAGCCGGGTCGCCCAGCGCATGGGTTTCGGCCCCGCCTTCGCCTATGCCGGCCCCGCCGACATCTTTGCCGAACACACCGCGCTCTCGGCCTTCGAAAATGACGGCGCCCGCGACTTCGATCTGACCGGCCTGATCGGCGCCGACTATGACAGCCTCGCCCCCACCCAATGGCCCGTCCGGGCCAAACCCGCCGCCCGCATGTTCGGCAATGGTGCCTTCTACACGGCTGATGGCAGAGCCCGCTTCGTGCCCGTCCTGCCGCCCCCGCCCTTCGCTCCCGCGCCGGGCAGCTTCATCCTCAATACCGGCCGCGTGCGCGATCACTGGCACACCATGACCCGCACCGGCAAAGCTGCCCGCCTCTCCGCGCATTACGCCGAGCCCTTTGCGGAAATCCACCCCCGGGACGCCGAGGCGCTCAACATTCGCCGCGCCACCCCGGTTCGGCTCAGCAACACTCACGGCACGGCCATCGTCCGCGCTCTGGTCACCGACCGGCAGCGCCGCGGCCAGATTTTCGTGCCCATGCACTGGACCGATCAATTCGCCTCCCATGGCCGCATCGATGCCCCGGTCACCGCCAAGGTCGATCCGGTCTCCGCCCAGCCCGCACTCAAAATGGCGCTCGTCCATGCCGAGCCCGTCGCCGTGCGCCTCTATGGCTTCTTCGTCGCCGCCAATCGGCCCGCGCTGGACAAAGCCGATTATTGGGCCATTGCCGAAGCCCCCGGCGGCATGCGCGGCGAGCTGGCTCGGTTTGACGAACCCAAGGATTGGGAAGCTCGGCTCCGCTGGTCCTTCGCTCTGCCGGACACCATCCGCGTGCTTTCCGCCCTCGACACCCGCTCGGGCCGCCGCAGCTTCGCCGTCATGGACGCCGGCAAGCTCATCGCCGCGCTTTACACCGCGCCCGATCCGGTCCTCGTCTCCCGTCAATGGGCCGTGGGCTTGCTCACCGCCACCCAGCTCGATGGTTCGGCCGTCCTTGCCGGCCGCCCCGGCGCTCGACATGCCCGATAGCGGCGCCATCGTCTGCTCATGCTTTTCCGTGGGCATCAACACCATCGCCGCCGCCGTCACGGGACAGGGTTGCACCACCGTCGAAGCGGTCGGCGCCTGCACCAAGGCTGGTACCAATTGCGGCTCCTGCCGGGCCGAAATCAGGGGGATTATCGATGCACATCGTCTCGCCGCCGCCGAGTAAGTCGCGCCCCGACCGCATGGCCCCACTCGCCGTGCTGCCGGTATTCTTCAGCCTGCAAGGCAAGCGCGTGATTGCCATTGGCGGTTCCGAACCCGCCACTGGAAAATCAGAATTGCTGGCCGCCGCCGGTGCCCATGTGCAGGTGCTGGCGCCTATCGACGCATGGTGCGACGAGCTGATCGCGCTGGCCGAAACCGGCGCTTCGGCAGGCACGATCAGCCCGGTCGATTGCCACTGGGCGCCGTCCGATCTGTCCGGCGCAGCCCTTGCCGTCGCCGATATCGAAGATGACGCAGAGGCTCTCGCCTTTACCGAAGCCGCCCGCGCCGCCGGCGTGCCCTATAATGTCATCGACCGGCCCGAATTCTGCCAGTTCCAGTTCGGCTCCATCGTCAATCGCTCGCCCGTCGTGGTCGGCATCTCCACTGCCGGCGCCGCCCCCATTCTGGGGCAGGCCGTGCGCCGCCGCATCGAAACGCTGCTGCCGCAAACCCTGTCCGGCTGGGCGCAACTTGCGCAGGATGTCCGCGGCAAGGTTATGGCAGCACTCGAACCCGGTCCGCAGCGCCGTGCCTTCTGGGAGCGTCTGGCCGACCGCGCTTTTGGCGGTTCTGCGCTCGGTGAGACAGATAGCGAAATCGATGCAATTGCCGCCGCGCCCAGCGCAGGCCGCGTGACCCTCGTCGGCGCGGGCCCGAGCGATGCAGACCTGCTGACCATCAAGGCGGTCCGCGCTCTCCAATCTGCCGATGTCATCCTGTTCGACGATCTGGTCTCTGCCGAAGTCCTCGAACTCGCCCGCCGCGAGGCCAAGCGCATGCTGGTCGGCAAGCGCTGCGCGCGAGAGCTGCCGCCAGGAAGACATCAATGCCATGATGTTGTCGCTGGCCCGCCGTGGCAAGCATGTCGTCCGGCTAAAATCCGGTGATCCAATGGTTTTCGGCCGCGCCGGCGAGGAAATCGAGATGCTGGAACGTCACGGCATCGCCGTTTCCGTGGTCCCCGGCATCACCGCCGCACTGGCCCTTGCATCCCGTCTCGGCGTCTCGCTGACCCATCGCGATCACGCCCAGTCCGTGCGCTTCGTCACCGGCCATTCGCGCCGGGGCGTGCTGCCCGACACCCTCAATTGGCAGGCCCTGTCCGACCCCGCCACCACCAGCGTCTATTACATGTCTCGCCGCACCCTGCCGGCCATTGTCGCCCAGCTAGAAGGGCAGGGCATGGCCATGTCGACCCCCGCCATCATCGCGGGAAATGTCGGTCGTGCCGACGAACAAATCTGGCGCGGCACAATCGGCCGGGCCATCGCCGCCGTTAGTGATTTCCCGCTCAGCGCCCCGACCATTTTCGCCGTTGGCGACGCGCTACACCGCGCGGCGCTTGGAGCTGTTGCGGGCGACCACCCGCGGGGTGACGACGAAATGCTCGGCTTCCGCCCTTCCGCGAATGCGCTCGATTACCGGGCGGGCTGACTGCAGCCCCAGCAATTCCCCGGATTGATCGACACTGGTCAGCCCGTTCTGCGCAAAGTCGCAATACATCGTATTGTCATAGCCCACGATCGCCAGATCCTGCGGAATGCGCAGGCCCAGTTCGGTCGCCACGCTGATGACTTCAAGCGCGATGAAATCCGTCCAGCAGAACAGCGCCTCGGGCTTGCTCGGGCCCTCCAGTAGCCGTCGCGTGGCGATCTGCACTTCAGCGCAGAGTCTGCGGCGCGCGGATGATATTGATATTCTCCCCCACCCCGTTCTCGATCATTTCGCGGCGATAGCCCAGCTCCCGCTCGGCCAGAATGGTCGAGGTGGTGGACGCCGAGCTGAGCATGGCAATGTTGCGAAAACCATTGGCCAGCAGGTGCTTGACCACGAGACGCGCGCCCAGCTGATCGTCATTGTTGACCGTGTCGAACAGCTGACTGGTCTCGGCATGATGTCCGATCGTCACCAGCGGCTTCTGCTTGGCGATGTTACCCAGCCGGTCCATATATTCGGTGGTGCCGATCATGATGATGCCGTCCATCTGCCGGTCGATCATTGCCTCGACCAGTGCCTCCTCCGCCGGTCCCTGCGAATGGCTGGTTCCCATCATCAGCTGGTATTGCGTGCGCTCCAGCGCCGAATTTACCCCCGCCAGAATGTCGGCAAAGAATGGGTTGCGAATGTCGGGCAGCACCGGGCCCAGCGTATAGGTCTGCCCGCGCATGCCCCGTGCTGAGGCCGGGGGCCGGTAGTTCAGCTTGTTCATCGAGGCGCGCACCCTGTTGCGCAGCGACTCGCTGACCCCATAGGCCTCCCGCAGCACCTTGGAAACGGCCGCAACCGAGACGCCGGCATCCTCTGCCACCTCCCGGATCGTCACGCGGTCATTCTTCTTTTCGGGTTTTGCTTCAGCCATTCAAATGCCTTTCGGCCCTTTCAAATCGGGCCATTTCACCTTGTGTCATTATTCGCTGCAAACGCCTATTGCCAAACAAATGAAAATGTAGAACGCTATACGTAGAACAGTACACACTCGGAAACTACCGAGCCAGAGGGGAGAATGCCATGCACGATATCCGGGACAAGCACGCGCCGAACCGGGCCCATGCCAGCTGGGTCGCGCAGATGGTCCACCCCCGGCCGACCGGGGCGTGGAAACCCCCGCCTCCTTCATCAGCAAGGATTTCGAGCTGTCCGCCGTGGCGGGCGACGAGGTGCTGCGCATCAGCGCGCTGGGCCTTTATCGCTGCTTCATCAATGGCAAGCGCGTCGGCAATGACCTGCTGACCCCGGGCTGGACCAGCTATGATGCCCGCCTGAGCTACCAGACCTATGCCGTGGCCGATCTGCTGGTGGCGGGCAAAAACCACATCGAAATCTGGCTGGCCGATGGCTGGCTGCGCTCGCAGATGATGTGGGGCGAGCATCCCATCTTCAACACTAGGGCGACAAGATCGCCGCTATTGCCGAGCTGCGCAGCGGCGGTGCTGATCCCTTGCTCGTCACCGACGCCAGCTGGCAGAGCGGCGAACTGCCGATCCGCAAGTCCGGCATCTATTTTGGCGAAGTCTTCGATGCCCGCATCGCGCCCAAAGTGTCTGCCGGTACAGAGGCCTTGCCCTTCGATCCCGCCATTCTCATTCCGCACGAAACTACCCCGGTGCGCGAGCTATCGCCGCTGCCGGTGATCAAGTCATGGGCCGATGACGCAGGCCGCATGGTCTACGATTTCGGCCAGAACATGGGTGGCTATGTCGCCTTCACGGTCATCGGCGAAGCCGGCGCCACCGTTAGCGTCGAACATGCCGAAGTGCTCGATCAGGACGGCGCGTTCTACAATGGCAATTACCGCACCGCCGCCGCCCGCATCGACTACACCTTGGTCGGCACGGGCGAAGAGCAGTATCGGCCCCATTTCACCTTCCGGGGCTTCCGCTATGCCCGGATCACCATTTCCGGCAATGCCCGCATTACCGCTATTGAGGCCGTGCCGATCAGCTCGGTGACCGAAGCCAAAGCCAGCTTCACCTCCGGCAATCCTTTGGTCGACCGGCTGGTACTCAACACCCTCTGGAGCCAGCGCGCCAATTTCATCGAAGTGCCCACGGATTGCCCGCAGCGCGACGAACGTCTGGGCTGGACCGGCGATGCGCAGGTCTTTGCTGGCACGGCCTGCTATCTCGGCGACAGCCACGACTTCCTCACCAAGTGGATCCACGACGTCATCGTCGAACAGCGCCCCGATGGCGCCGTGCCTCATGTCGTGCCCGATCCCACCCGGCAGCAGCCCGAGCACTATCCCGGTTTCTTCGGCAGCACCGGCTGGGGCGACGCCATCGCCATCGTGCCCCGGCAGCTCTATCTACATTATGGCGACGCCAATATTCTGCGCGAGGCGCTGCCCGCCATGACCAAATGGGTCGACTTCGTCTGGTCGATCAGCGATGGCCCCATCGTCAATCCACCCCGCTTCTGGGGCGGTCGCGGCTTCTCGTTCGGGGATTGGCTGCAGCCCAAGGGCCCCTCGGCCAAGCCGTTGCCCACCATTGGCGACGATGCCGCAGCGACCATTTATCTGTTCATCACCAGCAGTCTGGTCGGCCGCATCGCCACCGTCACCGGCGACACCGCTCTGGCCGCCCGCATGACGAAAATGGCTGCCGAAGTGAAGGCCGCCTTTGCCCGCGAATTCATCACCGCCTCGGGCCGCCTCTGCTACGACGACCAGACCTCCTATGCCCTGGCCTTCCTGCACGATCTGATCCCGGACGAGCATATCGAAGCCGCCAAGCACTATTTCAAATCGACCATTGCCCGCGCCGAAGGCCGCATCGGCACCGGCTTTATCGGCACCCCGGCTTTGCTGCCCGCTTTGGTCAAAATCGGCGAACCCGGGCTCGCCGCCGCCGTGTTCCTCCGGGAAGAAGTGCCCGGCTGGCTCTACCGAGTCAAAAGGCGCCACCACGATCTGGGAACGCTGGGACGCCATCCGAGCCGATGGCTCGATCTACAATCCGCAGATGAATTCCTACAATCACTATGCCTATGGCGCGGTGTGCCAATGGCTGTTCAGAAGGCGTCGCCGGCTTCCAGCCCGATGCCAACGATCCCGGCTTTGCCACAGTGGTCTTCGCGCCGACCATCATTGCCGAACTCTCGCCTGTCGCGGCCAGCCATGACAGCGCCCAAGGTATCATCCGCGCCGCCTGGACCCCGGATGGTAACCGGGTCCGCTATGACATCGAAGTGCCGGCCGGCATGCGGCGTGCTGCGACTACCGGCCGAATATCGTGATGTGACTGTCGATGGCCAGCCCCACCAAAGCGGCGCAGACCGCGAACTGGCGGCCGGTTCCCACCGCGTCACCTTCACCTACCAAGCGCCTGAACATCAGGCCTTCGCCAAATCCAGAGTCAATGCGCACGCCATAGGCGGCGCGGAGGAGAATTCTGCCCGCTTCGGGCCAGATAAACATGGGAGGAAACTATGTTGAACAAGACCACCAGAATGCTGACCGGCCCGGCCGCCAGCCTGTTGACGGTGACTGCCCTATCGGGCGCCGCCTTCGCGCAAAGCATCAATCTCACCTATCTGATCCCCAGCGGGCCGGAAAACCGAGTCATTGCCGACGAAGTGGTCAAGGCCTTCGAGGCCGCCAATCCCGATATCAATGTCGATATCGAGACCCGGCCCGGCGGCTCGGAAGGCGATAACCTGATCAAGACGCGGCTGGCTACCGGCGCCATGGCCGATGTGTTCCTCTATAATTCCGGCTCGCTTTTCCGAGCGATCAATCCCCAGCAATTCTCGGTCGATCTCACCAATGAGCCACGGCAGGCCGATGTGCAGGCCAGCTTCAAGCCGGTCGTGACCGCGCCTGACGGCACCATTCGCGGCGCGCCTGCGCAGGCGGCCATGGCTGGCGGCATCTATTACAACAAGAAAATCTACGAAGAACTGGGCCTGTCCGTCCCCACGACTCGGGCCGAGTTCATGGCCAATAACGAAAAGATCAAGGCCGCCGGCAAGGTCGCCGTGATCCAGACCTATGGCGACACTGGACCAGCCAGCTGTTCGTGCTGGCCGACTTTTTCAACGTCCAAGCCAAGGACCCGCAATTCGCCAGCCGCTATACGGCCAACGAAGCCAAGTTCGCCACCGATCCGGCAGCCTTGCGCGGCTTTGAAAAACTGCAGGAAGCCCACGATGCCGGCTTCTTCAACGAGGATTTCGGCGCCGCCAAATATGACGACGGCATCCGCATGATCGCTCTGGGTGAGGGCGCCCATTATCCAATGCTGAGCTTTGCGACCACCGCATTGGCACAGGCCTATCCCGACAATATCCGGGATGTGGGTTTCTTCGCCCAGCCGGGTGACGAAGCCGAGCTCAATGGTCTCACCGTCTGGATGCCCGATGGCGTCTATATTCCCCAGACCACGCCCAATCTGGATGCGGCCAAGAAATTCGTCGCCTTCATCGCCAGCGTCCCGGGTTGCGAAGCTCAGACCCTCGCGGGTGGTGCCTCCGGGCCCTACCTGATCAATGGTTGCACGCTGCCCGCCGACGTGCCGCCGGCCGTGACCGACATGCTGCCCTACTTCGCCGAAGGCGGCCAGAACGCCCCGGCGCTGGAATTCCTCTCGCCCATCAAGGGTCCGGCGCTCGAACAGATCACCGTGGAGGTCGGCTCGGGCTTCCGCCCTGCCGCTGACGGCGCCGCGCTCTATGACGAGGATGTTCGCAAGCAGGCTCAGCAGCTCGGCCTGCCCGGTTGGTAAGCGCTTGTGATCGGGCGGCCCGGAGTTTCTGCGCTCCGGGCCGCGCTCTGTTCGAGGAGGAACGGTGATGACCGTATTGTCTGAAGCGGGTTCTGCCCTATCGCATGGCGGTAGCAGGGCGATCCGCCGTTCGCCCTATCCGGGCTGGTTTTTCCTGCCGGCGGCGCTGATCTATGGCGTGCTGTTCCTGGCGCCCACCTTCGCCTCGCTCTATTTCAGCCTCACCCGCTGGACGCTGTTCAACTCCACCTTCATAGGGCTGGACAATTTCGCGCAGTTCTTCCGCGAACCGTTCCTCGTGCAAGGCCCGGTCAATACCGTGCTCTATGCCGCGGTGACTTCCGGGCTCAAGGTCGTGCTCGGCATGCTGCTGGCGCTGCTGCTGACCTCGGCAATCATGGGGCGCGGCTATCTGCGCTCGGTGGTGTTCTTCCCCGTTCTGGTCTCCACCGTCGGCGTCGGCATCACCTTCACCGTCCTGATGCATCCCACCCGGGGCATGATCAACGATACCCCGGCCCTGTTCGGCATCAAGGGGCCGGGCTGGCTGGTCGATCCGCGGCTGGCTTTGTTCTCGGTGGCTTTGGTCGATGTGTGGAAGGGCGTGGGCCCGGCCACCGTCATCTACATTGCCGGCATCGTCGCCATTCCTAAGGATTATTACGAAGCCGCCCGCATCGACGGCGCCACCAAGTGGCAGAACTTCCTCTACGTGACGCTGCCCTTGAGCCGCCCCGCCACCGCCACCGTCATTATCCTGAGCTTTATCGGGGGCTTGCGCACCTTCGATCTGATCTGGGCCATGACCCGAGGCGGCCCGGGCTTTGCCTCCGACACCATCGCCTCGGTGATCTACAAGCAATACCGAGCCGGCTTTTATGGCCTGTCCACCGCCGGCAATGTCGTGCTCTTCGTGCTGATCGGCATCTGGTCGTGCCGCTGACCATGTTCCTCAACCGCAAGCAGGGTCACGAATGAAATCCCGGCCATCGATCTTTCTCGGCATCATCGCCATCCCGGTCTCGGCATTGGTCTTCCTTGTGCCCTTCGCCTTCATCATCCTGACCGCGTTCAAGAACAAGCAGCAGGCCACCCTGCTCGATTTCTCCTGGCCCGACGGTTTCCATCTGTGGAACAACATTGTCGAGGTGGTCACCACCCGCAATTGGATGCTGCTCACCGCCTTCATCAATTCCACCATCCTCACCGTGGCCAGCGTGACCCTCCCGGTCATCTTCGCGGCCATGGTCGGTTTCGTGCTGGCCCGCCGCAAGACGCGCTGGAATGGGCTGATCGAATTCCTGATCCTGGCGGGCCTGATGATCCCGCCCGCCGTGGTTCCCACCATCTGGCTGCTGCAGGGCATTGGCCTGTTCGGTAAGCTGCATGGCCCGGTGCTGATCGAAGTGGCCTATGGCCTGCCGTTCTCGATCATCCTCTACCGCGCCTTCATCGCCACCATTCCGCGCGAGCTGGATGAAGCCGCCATCATCGACGGCGCTCGTCCGTTCGATGTGTTCTTCCGCATCATCCTGCCGCTGCTCTGGCCGGTCACCGTCACCAATATCGTGGTGCAATCGGTGGGCGTGTTCAACGACTTCACCAACCCGCTCTACTACCTGCCGGGCAATGCCAATGCGACGGTGCAGCTGACGCTCTATAATTTCCAGAGCCAGTTCAACACGTCCTACAATCTGCTCTTCACCAATATTCTGCTGATCACCATCCCGCCCCTGCTGGTCTTCCTGTTCTTCAACCGGCACATCGTAGCGGGGATGACTGCTGGCGCCGTCAAAGGATAATCACCATGGCTGGACTGGAACTAAAATCGCTCCGCAAGAGCTATGGCGAGGTCGAGGTCATCAAGGGCGTCGATCTTAATGTCGAACACGGTGAATTCGTCGTTTTCGTCGGCCCCTCGGGCTGCGGTAAATCCACTTTGCTGCGCATGATCGCGGGCCTCGAAGAGATCACCGGCGGCGATCTCTTCATTGGCGACAAGCTTTGCAACGATGTCGAGCCGCGCGACCGTGGCATCGCTATGGTGTTCCAGAGCTACGCGCTCTATCCGCACATGAGCGTCTACGACAATGTCGGCTTCGGCCTCAAACTGGCCGGGGCTCCTACGGACGTGCGCGACAGGAAGGTCCGCGAGGCCGCGCGAATCCTGCAGATGGAACACCTGCTCGATCGGAAGCCCAGCCAGCTCTCGGGCGGCCAGCGCCAGCGCGTCGCCATCGGCCGCGCCATTGTGCGCCAGCCCGAAGTCTTCCTATTCGATGAGCCGCTGAGCAATCTCGACGCTGCCCTGCGCGTCGATATGCGCATGGAACTGTCCAAGCTGCATCATGACACAGGCGCCACCATGATCTACGTCACCCACGACCGAGTCGAAGCCATGACCACGGCCGACAAGATCGTCGTGCTCAATGCCGGCGTCGTGCAACAGGTGGGCAGCCCGATCGAGCTCTACCAGCGCCCCGCCAATCTCTTCGTCGCCGGCTTTATCGGCAGCCCCAAGATGAACTTTGTCGAGTTGACCGTCGAAAAACTCGGCCCCGACAGTGTCACAGTCTCCGGCAAGGATATCGGCCCCACCACCGTTCCGGCCGACCCCACCAGCCTCAAGCCGGGCGACACGGTCACCCCGGGCATCCGCCCGCATGACCTCACCGATCAATCCTCGGGCAATCTGGTGGGTGAAGTCAGCCTCGTCGAACGGCTCGGCAACGAAACCAATGTCAGCCTGCGCCTGCCCTCCGGCGCCGCCCGGCTCGCCGTACTCGATGGGGACCACGAGCTGCGCATCGGCCAAAGCCTGCCACTCGCCTTCGCACCCGACCGCGCCGTCATTTTCAACAAATCAGGGATCGCCCTGCACCGGAAATAGCATCGGCTGGATGGGCTGGAGCGGGTGAAGGGAATCAGAACCCTCGTCGTAAGCTTGGGAAGCTTCTGCTCTACCATTGAGCTACACCCGCAACGGCGTTCTAGATGCGGGAAATCGCTGCCGCCGTCAAGCCGGTCCCGCTGCGAAGGCCTGCGATCGTAAAGAGATCGCAAGCCCCCGCTTTAAGGGCAGGCCTAAAGCGTCGTTGCCGTGTCCACGGAGACTTCTACCGACATGCCCGGCAATAGCCGCGCTGCCGAGTCTCGGCCCGCGTCCAGCTCGATCCGCACCGGAATGCGCTGGGCGATCTTGGTAAAATTGCCGGTGGCATTGTCGGGCTTGAGCACGCTGAATTCCGAGCCCGCGGCCGGGGAAATCTCCGAGATGTGGCCGGTCAGCGCACCATAGCCGAGCGCGTCGACCTTGATATTAGCCTCTTGCCCCACGCTGATCCCCGCCAGCTGGGTTTCCTTGAAATTGGCGATCACCCGGGTCTGGGGCGGCGTCACCGAGGTCAGCTGCGTGCCGATCGACACATATTGGCCCGAGCGCGCGGTGACTTCGCCCAGCACGCCATCGACCGGCGCTACGACCCGGGTGTTGGAAATATTGATCCGCGCCAGCTCCACACTGGCTTCGGCGCCCTTGACCGCGCCTTCCAGCGCCGGCTTGCCGCCTTCGACCAGCGACAGGTTCTGCTCGGCAATGCTGACCGAGGCCGTGGCACGGTCGACGCTCGACTGCGCCTGCGCCAATGCCGAATGCACCTGATCGACCGTCGATTGCGGCGACAGGCCCGAAGCGAGGAGGGAATCCGTGCGCGCCGCATCCGCCTGCGCCTTGCTCAAGGCGGCCTGCGCAGCCGTCAGCTGCGCCTTGGCCAGATCGACGCTGGCTTGCTTGGAGGCATAATTCTGGTCGTAATTGGCCAGCGCATTCTGCTGCTGCAGCAAGGCCGCCTCTGCCTGCGCCAATTGCTGGACATAGATGCGGTCATCCAGCTGCACCAGCACATCGCCCTTGTGCACACTCTTATAATCGGTCACCGGCACGGCCACGACATAGCCCGCCAGCTGCGGCGCAATTAGCGTCACGCGGCCTTTGACATAGGCATTATTGGTGCTCTGCACGCTGGTGGTGAAGGGCGGCAATTGCCGTGCATAGAGCACTGCGCCAATGCCGATGAGGCCGGCCAGCACGGCAGGGATTGTGGCCTTGGACAGAACAAGTTCTTTGATGCGCATAGTTTGGTCTTTCAGGTCGGTATCAGGCGGGTTGCGCTCGGGGCGGGGTGGCAGGCTTGCTCAAAGCAGCAAGCGCCATATGGGTGAGCAGTACGGCGATGGTTGCCAGCGTTGCCGCGAAAATCAGCAGGAACAAATCATTATAGGCCAGCACATTGGCCTGCTGGGTGGCCGATTGGCCCAGCAGGGCCAGCCCCTTGGCGTCACGCTGCGCCGGGTCGGTCAATACGCGGGCATAGGCGCCGCCATAGGCCTGCACGCGTTGCACCACCAGCGGATCGAGCAGGGTAATGCCTTGCGCGATCACATTGGAATGGAACTGCTCGCGCAGGGTCACAAAGCTGCCGAATATGGCCGACCCCAACAGACCCCCGGGGTTTGGCTGGTCAGGAACACGGTGAGGAACGACAGGATATATTGCGGCCCCTGCGCCAGCGCCCGCAAAAAGCCATGCAGCATGGCCGGTGGCAGGAACAGGCCCGTCGCCATCCCGATCAGCGCCCGGCTGACAAAGAATTGCTCGGGGCGACTGAGCACCGTGCTTTGGGAGTCCATCCGGGCGGCAATGGCGATCAGCACCAGCGCGGTCAGGTGGAACAGCGGCGTGCGCGCAGGCTTCATCACCATGCTCAACCCCGCCGTGGCCGCGAATGTGGCCACGCTGACAATGCTGAACAAGCCGATCAATTGATCATTCTGCAGGTTGAGCACGGTGAACAAGCCAAATACCCCCACCGATTGCTCGGATAGCAACAGGCGGATGACGATCAAGGAGCCGGCAAAGATCAGCATATCGCGGCTGAACAGCCAGCGCAGGTCGATAATGGGGTTCTTGCGGTGCAGTTCGACCGAGCAAAACAGCACCAGCGAACCAATGCCCACGGCTAGCAACACGCCGATCCACGGCGCTTCGAGCCACCAATAGACGCGGCCCATGCCCAGCACGATGGCCATGCAGGCAAAGCCCGTTGCCATCAGCGGCAGGCTGACAATGTCATCCTTGTCGAACACTTTTGCACGCGGCAGCGGCACCAGCGGCACGAGGAACACGATGGCCAGACTCACCAAAGCCAGCCCCGCCTCGACCATATAGAGCCCCTGCCAATCGCCCATGGCCAGCAGATCCGGCGAGATGACGCGGGCCAGTGGCAGTGACAGGCTGCTGCCCAGCATGCCGAAGCACAGCCCGATGGTCAGCTTCTTGGCCGGCGGTAGCCATTCGAGCATGTAGAAAAACGCCAGCGTGCTCAGCGGGGCAGCGGCAATCCCCATGATCGCCCGCACCCAGATGGCCGATTGCAGATCATGGGCGAACAGATGCGCCAAAACGATCAGCGCATAGACAATAATGCCCAGCTCGGCAAAACGCCGCATGCCGAACTGGCTGCGGATTTTGAACATGACGATCGTGCCGGTCATATTGGTGGCAAAATAAACGGTCGGCAGCCAAGCCATTTCGGTGGCGGTCGCGCCGAACGAGGCCTGCAGCCCCGTCAAATTGGCGGTGACCAGATTAAGCCCCAGCCCCCGGGTAATGCCCAGCACGATTGAGCTGATCACATAGACCATGTTCCACAGCGGCGACTTGGCCACAAAGGGGGCCATGCCCGGCGGGCCAGCAGGGGTAGGGGCCGGTGCCGCCACGGCAATGGGGGCGTGCTCGTTCATGACACGCGCTCCCCAAGCTCGTCGCTGACCGGCGGCTTCAGCGCTTCGATGCGCTCCAGCAGCGTCGTCAGAATCCGGCTGGTGGTCGCAATATCAACGGCGCTCAGTCCATCCATCAGCTGCGCATTGAGCCCGTCGGTCAGCACGCCAACCTGTTCGGCCAGCGGCCGTCCGGCGTCGGTCAGCATGATCAGCTTGGCGCGGCGATCATACGGCGCCGGCTGGCGACGGATATGGCCCGAGCTCTCCAGCCCATCCAATATCCGCACGGCAGTGGGGTGTTCTGACACCCAGAAATTCGGTCACTGCTGCCTCGGCTCACCCCTTCGGGGCTGCGCACCAATTGCAACAGCACGCGGGCGCGCCGAGGTCAGCCCTGAGCCCTTGAGCTGGGCATCAAAGCCCGTGCTCAATTCCCGGCCGACCCGGCCAATGATGCGCAGCAGATTAGAGTTCGAAGCCATTATGTAGACCAATACAATGTAGCATGCTACTTATATTGGCGATGTAAGCCTCAACCCGCCTTCTGTCCATGCCCCATTTCGGCATGGCTCCTTTGCAATCAGGATTGGGATGTCCCTTTCCCTGCAGCCTCCTCCCCACCGCATTTTCCTCGGGCTTGACCCGAGGACCTCTCCCCGCCAGCGCCAAGTTGAGAATGGCTCTCGGGCCAAGCCCGAGAGAGACCCGGTGGGTGTGCTGGCTTAGGGCGTATACGGCCTGAAATGCTTGGAAAGCTTGAGGGTCTGGGCCTGATAATTGGAGCCCAAAGCCGTGCCGTAAAGCCGGTCCGGCGCCTCGGCGAGCGTTTCATAGATCAGCCGGCCAATGGTCTGGCCATGCCCCAAGAGGAACGGCACTTCGCGGCTGCGCACTTCGAGCACCGCCCGGCTACCGCTGCCGCCTGCCGGCGAATGCCCGAAGCCGGGGTCGAAAAAGCCGGCATAGTGCACGCGGAATTCGCCCACCAGCGGATCGAACGGCACCATTTCAGCAGCATGCGAAGGCGGCACATGCACCGCCTCGTCGCTGACCAGAATGTAGAATTCGTCGGGGTCGAGGATCAGCTCTTCCCGCCCGCGATTGGTCAGCGGCTCCCAGAAATCCAGCACATCGAGCGCTGCCTTCTTGTCGACATCGACCACCGCCGTATGCCGCTTGGAGCGGAACCCGATCAGCCCGTTGCGGCCATCGCCCTTGAGGTCGATAGACAGCGCAATGCCTTCCCCGACCGGATAACGGCCGCCAAATACCAGAGTGTCCGAGTCATGCAGCGCCCGGTGTTCGGCGATGGACAGCCTTGTATCGCCCGAGCGGAACCGCATCTGGCTCAGCCGCGATCCGGTCCGCACCAGCACCGGGAAGGTGCGCGGGCTGACTTCGAGATAAAGCGGGCCCTTATAGCCCTCGGGCATCTGGTCGAACCCGCGCGCGATCGCCAATGACGCGGGTAAACACATCGAGCCGCCCCGTCGAGCTTTTGGGATTGGCCGAGGCGCTGACCGCGTCGGGCAGGTCCGAGCTCTCCTGCAGCGGCACCAGATACACGCAGCCGCGCTCCAGCACGGCGCCGTTCTTGAGATCGATCTCATGCAGCTTGAGCGCTTCGATGCGTTCGGCCACCGAATGGCTGGGGCCGGGCAGGAAGCTGGAGCGCACGCGATAGGCGACATCGCCCAGTCGCAGGTCGAGACTCGCCGGCTGCACCTGATCGTGATCGAAGGGGCGCGCCGAGATGATTGCGCCCTCATGCGCCAGCTTTTCGATCAATCGCGCCGGAAACACGCCCTGCGGCCGGGCCTGCTGCTTGTCCATGTTACCTTCGCATGCGTATCGAGGGCTTAGTCCCTACCAATCCCTGCAATTGACGCCAACAGGCAATTGGCCTTAGATCACAGCCCAGTGGTGATTTGGCCGGTCGGTTGCAGCCACTTTAAAAAATTGCTAAAGACCGTTTTCAACCGGCCACCTTCGTGCGCCGGTTTTTTGTTGAAAGTGCCGTCATGTCCAAGACCAACAATCCGCTGTTCGATCCGACCCGCCTGTCGCCCGAAACCCAGCTGGTCCATGGCGGCGGCATGCGCACCGACTTCAACGAAACCAGCGAAGCCATTTTCCTCAATTCGGGCTATTCCTACCCCAGCTCCGAACATGCCGAGCGCCTGTTCCGAGGCAAGATCCCCGGCGGCCACAATTATTCGCGCTTCGCCAATCCGACCGTCGATATGTTCCGAGAGCGCATGGCGCTGCTCGAAGGCGCCCAAGCCGGTCGCGCCTTCGCCTCGGGCATGGCCGCGGTCACCAATGCGGTGATGAGCCAGTTGCGGGCAGGGGACCATATCGTGGCTGCCCAAGCCCTGTTCGGCGGCTGCCGCTATGTGGTGGAAGACTATGCGCCGCGCTTTGGCATCACATCGACCTCGGTCGATGGCCGCGACCCGCAAAATTTCGCCCGCGCCATGCAGCCCAATACCAAGGTCGTGTTCATCGAAACCCCGACCAATCCGACCCCGGAACTGGTCGACATCAAGGCCGTCGCCGAGATCGCCCACGCCCATGGCGCCAAGCTCATCGTCGACAATGTCTTTTCCACCGCGCTCTACCAGAAGCCGCTCGAACTGGGGGCGGATCTCGTCACCTATTCGGCCACCAAGCATATTGATGGCCGGGGCCGGGTGCTGGGCGGCATCGTGCTGGGTTCCAAGGAACTGATCGAAGGCGACGTCCACACCTTCCTGCGCCAGACCGGCGCGACGCTGAGTGCTTTCAACGCCCGGGTCCTGCTCAAGGGCCTTGAAACCTATGCCCTGCGCGTCGAGCGCATGACCAACAGCGCCGAAAAGGTTGCGGCCGCCCCGGCCAGCCATCCCAAGGTCGAACGCGTCATCTATCCGCATCACCCGAGCCACCCGCAATATGAGCTCGCCAAGCGCCAGATGGCACGCGGCTCGACCCTGCTCGCCATCGACGTCAAGGGCGGCCGAGACGCCGCCTTCGCCTTCTGCGACAGTCTGGCGGTGATCCTGATTTCCAACAATCTGGGCGATGCCAAGTCACTGATCACCCACCCGCGCACCACCACCCATGCGCGCCTGACCGAGGAAGTCCGCCTCGAAACCGGCGTCACCCCGGGCTCGGTGCGCCTCTCGGTGGGCCTCGAATCCAGCGACGATCTGATTGCCGATCTGCTCTACGGTCTTGATCAGGTCTAAAATGTTCACGACTAGACCTCATGGTGAGCCCGTCGAACCACGAGGTCGTGCCGCGATGCCCTCCGAGCTACCATTGCTGAAGCGTGTGATTTTGGGCTGGATGCGGTCACACTCACGGAACGGCACCTCCCCCTTGATGGTTGGGAGGGGGTGGAGTCGTGCGCTGCAATGCGTAATCGCATCACTGCTCCTCGCCACCCCGGCCTTCGCCCAATCCCTACCCTATCACAGCGACCCCAGCGCCCGCGAAATCCTGCCCAGCCTCTCGCCCGTGCCAGCCATCCGCTTCCTCACCACCACCGATTTTCCGCCCTTCAATTTCCACGATCCCGGCGGCGAACTGATCGGCTTCAATGTCGATCTGGCCCGCCGCATCTGCACGGAGGTCAATGTTGCCTGCACCATCCGGGCCCGGCCCCGGGAACAGGCCGCCGATGCACTGGCCGATAGCCGGGGTGATGCCCTGATCGCCGGGCTCGACATGTCCGATGAAAACGGCAAGCGCTTTGATTTTTCCGCGACCTATCTGGCGCTACCCGGCCGCTTCGTCACCCGCTCGGCCGACATCGCCACGTTCGATGCCACAGCCCTTGTCGGCAAAAACATCGCCGTTCGCGGTGGCAGCGTGCATGAGGCCTTCGTCAAACGCTACCTGCCCGGTGCCAATATCGTGGCCTTCGCCACCGAAGTCGAAGCCCCGGCCGCCGTGCAAAGCCGCGCCGCTGACCTCTTTTCGGCGACGCCATGCGCGCCTCGTTCTGGCTCAATGAAAATCTGGATTGCTGCGGCTTCGCTGGCGACGCCTATTTCCGCCCCGCCCAGTTCGGCGAAGGCCTCTCCATCGCCGTCCCCGCCGGCAATGACGCCGTGCGTCACGCCATCGACTGGGCCCTGATCCGCCTCAAGGAAAACGGCACGCTCGACGAACTATATCTTCGCTGGTTCCCCGTCGGATTCTATTGAAGAAGCGGTTTAGCCCGCCATCCCAGTATTTCAGGTCGATCAGGTTGCGCCGGTCAACTGGCGCCTTCAGCACGGTAAGCGTCAGCGTGAAGGGCACCCCGGCCATATAAAGGCCTGTCGTGCGGTGATTGCCGTCCAGCAGCAGATAGCCGTTGGGGCCCGTGTCATAGGCCGGTACCTCGATGCGCTGATGCTTGCCCTCGGCGATGAAGTAATCGCGCATCGAAAGGAACGAGGTACGAACGATGTCACAATGCTCGTCGATCCGCGCCACCGTGTCTTTGACTTTCAGCGGGCGGGCGAAAGGATTGGCCAGTGCCGCCTCGACACGATGATGCGTGGCCCGGAATGCAGTATAGAAATCCCCCAGTTCGGCAGGCGAGCTAAAGTGCCGCCGCTCGATGCTGACCTCATGGTCGGCAATGCGCTCGGGATGGAGGCGCATATTGATATCGGGAAAACGCTGCAGATATGCCGCAGCGGCCCCGTGAGCGGAAGTAGATTTGGTCATCGAGCGAGCGCACAAAATTGGATTTTATCAAAGATGACAAGAGTGTCATATTTGATCTAGCCGCTCAATGACGGAATTGTCACACAGGCATCCGCCGGTGCCGCGCCCGCGCCGCCGCCTCAATCGCCGCCGTGGTCAACCGATCCAGATCCAGCCTGTCCCGCAGCATTTCGAGAAACCGCAATTCCTCCTGCTCCAGATGCAGGTCGACCGCCGTCACTTCCACGGCAACGGCATAGGCCGTGTCCTGCAGCTTGTGCGGCAGCGCCGCCACGGCATCGTCCAGCACCTTGTCCAGCCCGCCCGGCCCGTTCAGCGTATCGGCACAGGCATTGGCCACGGCGGTCAGCCTTGCCTTGTCGAACCCGTCAAACACCGGCAGCCTGCCGACCGGGGCTCGGATACGCACCAGTTCCTTTTCAGTCATGGCGCTATCGGATGAGGCGGCAACGAGCATCAGGTGGATCAGGGCGTCATGGGCGGCAAGGGTCATCGCGTTTTTCCAATCTGGCTTGTTGTTGCCGATAGCTAGGCAGGCGCCCCGCTCTTGGCAAGCAGAGCACCACCGACATTGACGCAAGCGTGCGGGAATGCAACACACCTCCCCGCCTCCCATAAAGTACCGAAAGGCTGGTTCCTTGTCGCCCGCTCCTTTGCCCCCACTCGATCCTGCGTTTTTCGACGCTGCTCAAACAGCCCGTGCACGGCCGTTTGAGGAAGCCAAAAACTGGTGGCCCGGCTGGAGAAAACCGGCAAGGGCGAGGCCGTGTTCAGAAACCGGCTATGGCCCCTCGGGCCTGCCCCATATCGGCACCTTTGGCGAAGTGGCCCGCACCACCATGGTGCGCACGGCCTTTCGCCTGCTGACCCACGACCAGATTCCGACCCGGCTCATCTGCTTCTCCGATGACCTCGATGGCATGCGCAAGATTCCGGACAATGTGCCCTCGAAAGAGGCCATGGAGCCGCATCTGCAAAAGCCGCTCAGCGCCGTGCCCGATCCCTGGACCAATGAATATGCCAGCTTCGGCGACCACAATAATGCCATGCTGCGCCGGTTCCTCGATACCTTCGGCTTCGACTACGAATTCGCCAGCGCCACCGATTATTACCGCTCCGGCAAGTTCGACGCCGTGCTGCGCCGCGCCGCCGAGCGCTATGACGACATCATGGCCGTCATGCTCCCCACTTTGGGCGCCGAGCGGCAGGCGACCTATTCGCCTTTCCTGCCGATCTCCCCGATTTCAGGCCGCGTACTCTATGTGCCGATGAAGGAAGTCGATGCAGTCAATGGCACCGTCACCTTTGCCGACGAAGATGGCCACGACACGACCGTTCCGGTCACCGGCGGCCATGTGAAAATGCAGTGGAAGCCCGATTTCGGCATGCGCTGGGCCGCCCTTGGCATTGATTTCAGAAATGTTCGGCAAGGACCACCAGACCAACGCCCATGTCTACGACAAGATTTGCGAAATCCTCGGCGGCAAGGCGCCTGAGCACTATGTGTTCGAGCTCTTCCTCGATTCCGAAGGGCAGAAGATCTCCAAGTCCAAGGGCAATGGGCTGACCATCGACGAATGGCTGACCTATGCCAGCAATGACAGCTCGGGGCTCTACATGTTCCAGAAGCCGCGCACGGCCAAGCGGCTGCATTTCGATGTCATTCCGCGTGCCGTCGACGAATATTATAGCTTCCTGTCCGCCTATCAGGGCCGGGACGTGGCGGCGCGCATCGAAAACCCGGCCTTCCACGTCCATTACGGCAATGTGCCCAATCCCGAAGTGCCGCTCAGCTTCGCGCTGCTGCTCAACCTCGTCGCCACGGCCAATGCCACCGAGACCAAGGTGCTCTGGGGCTTCATCTCGCGCTATCTGCATGGCGCCACGGCCGAGAGCCACCCCGAGATCGATCGCCTCGCCACCTATGCCGTGCGTTACTTCAACGACAAGGTAAAGCCGAACAAGGTCTATCGCGCCCCCACCGATCAGGAACGCGCAGCCCTGCAGGACCTGCACGACCAGCTTGCCGGATACGAAGGCTCCACCGATGGCGGCGCCTTGCAGGATCTGGTCTACGCCATCGGCAACGAACACAAGTTCGAGCCGCTGCGTGACTGGTTCAAGGCCATCTATCAGGTGCTGCTCGGCGAAGATCAGGGCCCCGTTTCGGCTCCTTCATCGCCCTGTTCGGCGTCACCGAAACCCGCAAGCTCATCGAAGACGCCCCGGCGGGGAAAATGCTCAAGGGGTAGCGGCCGGCGGGCAGAGCCCAATCTCTCCCCAACCACCGCATCTCCCTCGGGCTCGACCCGAGGGCCGCTCGCAACACGGCACAAGCGGCTGGGGCAAAGGCGCCCAGCCAAAAGCCAAAATGCGGCGCGTGGACTACGGGATCACGCGCCGCATCAATACCCTGCCGGCGCCGGCAGGATGCCTAATCGGCGGCTTCCACAGCCGCCGCATCATGTTCGAGAATGTCGCCCGGCTGGCAGTCCAGATACCGGCAGATGGCGTCCAGCGTGTCGAAGCGGATGCCCTTGACCTTGCCCTGTTTGAGCAGGCTCAGATTGGCCTCGGTAATGCCGATATATTCGGCGAGGTCCTTGGACTTGGCATTTCGCCGCGCCAGCATCACCGCCAGATTGATCTTGATGGCCATGCCGGTCACACGAACTGACTGTTTTCTTCGGCAATGGCGGCGGCCTTTTCCATCGCCCAGCCCAGCGACGCTACAATGGCCGCAAACAGCGCCATGATCAGCATATCGCTATTGATCTGAATGGCGAGCTGACGCATGCCCGGCAGGGCGTTCCAGTCAGCACCAGCATCAGCAGGGTAAAGCCGACCAGCTTGGCAATGGCGGCGAGTGCCATCCCGGCGGCAAAGTCGCGCAGCCCGGCTATGCCGCGCGCAGCGAAGGGCCGCCCGCCGGCAAATTCGGTGAAGCATACACGCAGCCGCACCAACGCCCGGGACAGCGGCAATACGGTTAGCACAGTGACAAAGGCCGCGCTGAAACGCTGGGTCGCGCCAAACTCACGCATGATATCAGGCGTCAGCCCGCTCGAGCGCAGCACCTCTGCCCGGTCCGCCATGGTCCAATACAGCACCACCGCCAATGGCAGCAGGGCGGCAATGGCGACTGACGCGACGGCCAGCAGGTTGAAGAGCCGCGCGGTGCGGACAGCAACAGGAATGCTGGCGGCATGGTGCCCGGCAAGCAGCGGGTTGGCTTTGGTGTCGATCATCTGGGTTCTCCGCTATGCACAATGGCTAACCCAAAAATTATCGTTTTACAATAATAAATCGCTGAAAAAGAATATGAGTATATCGTAAAGCGATAAGGAACTACAAAATGCGTCTGTCTCCACTCGCCTTTGCCGGCCTGCTGCTGATTACCACCCCGCTCATTGCCCGGGCCGCGCCCACGACCAGCACCGGCCAGATATCGGTCGCCCGGTGGTCGAACTGTCCTCGCGCGCCGGGGCTGACCCCAATGCCCGCATGACCATGATCGCCTATCTGGCGGGCGTGGGTGAAGCCACCGACCTCATGGTGGGAGAGGCGAAGCAGCGCGGCGCGTCGGTGCAATGCAGCCGGGCCTTCAACACGGACGAAAATACCGCTCTTGCTGCGGTTGCGGCGGCAGTACCCGACCACGATAAATGGACCGAAACTCCGGCCACCCCGATCATCATCGCCGACATGTTCAAACGCCGGCTGCCGCTGATATGCTCACCCGCCGTCGCGCCCACTATGGCGCGGCGGTTGGCGTGAACCGCTCCACCAGCACCTTTGCCTCCGCCGGCAGCTCCCCGCAACCTTGCGATAAACCCGCCCATTGGGCGTGCGCCGCAGCATGCCCAGATCGCACAGCTCCCGCCGCAGCAGCGCAAAGTCTTCATAATCATGCCAGTCGCGTAGCATGGAGCTGACCTCGGGCTCGCTCATCTGTAGATCGTCCGGCAGATACGACCAGACCACAGCCAGCACCAGCAATTGATCCGCCCGCTTGCTCGGCCAGCGTTGCAGGCGCCCGCTGGCATCAAAACACCGCGCCACACTCGCGATCCGTTTGGCGTCGATTGCCCCGTCCGTCATGGCCCCAGCACCTTGCGAAAATAGACCACGCGCCGGGTTTCGCTAAAGCCCAGCGCGCCATGCATCTGCTGGCTTTCCAGATTATCGAGCGCCGCGTCCGATGCAAATTCACTGCAGCCTTGCGCGCGCCCAATCCTCCACCGCCGCTACCAGCCCACGGGCAATACCCGGGCGGCGACAGTCCGGGGCCACATAGATGCCTTCAAGAAACGCCACCGGCGAGGTTTTGCACCCCTCGACATAGTCGTGCCGCAGCGCGGCCTCAGCCAGCCCCACCGCCCGGCCATCCGGCAAGCGGGCGATCAGGTTGATTGTGTCCCCAGGCGCAGCCAGAAACGCAGCGATATCGGCCTCATGTGCACCGGTCTGGTTGGTCGGCCAAAGCGCCCCGCGCAGCTCTGCCCAATCAGCGCTGTCCGCCTGCGTTGCGGCAGCGATCTTCATTGGCTCGCCCAGATAATCCCGGCGATCCATTCCACATCCCCCATATCGATCAAACGCGGCTCATAAGCCGGGTTGAGCGAATGCAGCTCGATCTGCTTGGCGGTCTGCCGCGCCAGAATTTTTGCCATGACCTCGCCATCGCGCGTCGCACCACCACGCGGTCGCCGCGCCGCACCTGCTCGGTGGGCGAAACCACGATACGGTCGCCCTCCCGATACAGCGGCTCCATCAGAATCGCCCTGCACTTCAAGCGCATAAATGCCCGCTTCGCCCGAAGAGGGCAGGGCGATTTCGTCCCACCCTTGCCCCGCCGGAAACCCCGCACTGTCGAAAAACCCGCCTGAACCCGCCTGCGCCGAGCCCAGCAGCGGCACGGTTGAATTGCCCGCTGGCTGCCCCCTGGAAAAACGCGCCGGTGCCGCTGAGAAAGCTGTCAAAGCCTTCCCCCGTCGCTTCCAGAATTTTGGAAATGCTCTCGGTGGACGGCCAGCGCTCGCGACCATCCTTGCTGATGCGCTTGGAGACATTGAAGGCCGTGGCATCGAGCCCGGCAAGCTTGGCCAATGCCGACACCGAATGCCCGTGCCGGCGCGCCAGCGTCAATGCCGTCCCAGATGGCCCTGTGTGAAAGCATGGCAGCGTCCTGCTTCAGGAAATATGTCTTATCGGTGGAAATTAGTCCTATACCTAATCCTCTGTTCCCCCCTTGTAAAGGGGCCGTCAAACCCGCCGCAGCCGCGCAAATCTTGCGCCAATCCGGCTTGCCCGCCGCAAGCTCCGCCATTAGGGTCGTGGCCCATGACCCCGCCAGATTTGATCTACAAAATCGCCACCGAGGCCGCCTACGCCCCTGCGCGCCACGCGACCTCCTTTGCCGGCATGCCGATCGACGCCGCCGACGGCTATCTGCATTTCTCTACCGCCGCCCAATTGGCCGAAACCCTGCGCCTGCACTTTGCCGGCCAGTCGGGCTCGGTTATCCTTGGCGTGCGCGCCGCCGATCTGGGCGAGAAATTGGTCTGGGAAGCCTCGCGCGGTGGCGCGCTGTTTCCCCATCTTTATGGCGGCCCGCTGCCCGCCTCCGCCATTGCACGGGAGGCGAGTGTCGATGTCGCCGCCGACGGCTCCTGCATTCTGCCCGAGGCCGTTCGATGATCTTTTCTGCCCTCTCGCCCCTGCTGCGCCTGCCCGCCGTCTCGGGCCTCACCCAGCAGACCCTGCTCAAGATGGACGCCGAAACCGCCCATCGCGCCACCATCACCGCGCTGCGCCTGGGCCTTGCCCCCGAACAGGCCCATGCCGAAGCGCCCGAACTGGCGACGACGCTGTGCGGTATCGAGCTGAAAAACCCCATCGGCATGGCCGCCGGCTTCGACAAGAATGCCGAAGTGCCCCGTCCCCCGGCCTTGTTGGGCTTCGGCATGGTCAGAAATCGGCACGGTCACCCTGCGCCCGCAATCGGGCAATCCCAAGCCGCGCCTGTTCCGCGTACCGGGGGCCGATGGCGTCATCAACCGCATGGGCTTCAACAATGAAGGCCATGACGCCGCCTTTGCCCGCCTCAAAGGCCTGCGCGTGCCCGCTGCGCTCGGGGTCAATATCGGGGCCAACAAGGACAGCGCCGATTTCGTCGCCGACTATGTGCTGGGCGTCAAACGCTTCGCCGATCTGGCCGATTATCTGACGGTCAATGTTTCCTCGCCCAACACGCCCGGCCTGCGCAATCTACAATCCGACGAGGCCCTGCGCCGCCTGCTCGGCGAAGTGCTGGATGCCCGCGCCAAGGCCAAAACCCGCGTGCCGGTCTTCCTCAAGATCGCGCCCGATCTGGACAAGAAGGAACTCGACGCCATCGCCAAGGTCGTGCTTTCAACTGATCTCGATGGCCTGATCGTCTCCAACACCACCATCACGCGCGACACGATTGCCGGCCTCGAAAACGCTGAGCAAACCGGCGGCCTCTCCGGCAAGCCGCTGTTCAGAACTCTCCACCCAGCGCCTCGCCCAGATGCGCCAGCGCGTCGGCACACTGCCCATCATTGGCGTGGGCGGCATTCACTCGCCGCAATCGGCCCCGGCCAAGTTCGAAGCCGGCGCCGACGCCATCCAGCTCTATTCGGCCATGGTGTTTGGTGGTCTGGACCTGCTCGACCGCATCAAGCGGGGCACGGTTGCCGCCATCCGCGCCGAGGGCAAAACCAATATCAGCCAGCTGGTTGGTAGCAAGACGGCGGATTGGGCCAAGGGCAAGGTCAAGCTTTAAGGGCTACCCCGCCCCCGCACAAACCCTTGCCGCCTCCGTCTCCACATCAAGTGGATCAAGCGTCGCGCCCGGACTAGCCTTGCGCTCAATCTCAGCGCTGACAATGCTCACGCACTGCTGAAACCCCGTCGGCCGCAGCGCAACCGCGCCGGCCACCACCACAGCACCCAGCACAATCGCCAGCGCCAGAACCAGCGTCTTGCCCATGCTCACCGCTCCACCACCAGCTCGATCACCACATCCGCCCGATCTGGCTCGCGCTCACCAGATCATAATTCGGCAAATCATTGCGCTCGATATGCGCCGCATTGCGTTCAGGCGTAAACAAGCCCTCCTCGCCATGCCGCTGCATCAGCCGCTGGCGCACCAGCTCGCGCGGCACATCGATAAACACGGCATAATCGAGCAGCGGCCTGACACCCGCAAACGGCCCCTCGCTCAACAGCAGATAATTGCCCTCAATCACCAGCACCCGCACTTCGGGCTGCACGGCAAAGGCATTCTCCACCACATCCTCGATCTTGCGCGAATAGCCCGGCCCGCTGACCACGCCCGTCGCGCTCTTGAGGTGATGCAGAAAATCAACGAATGCCGCGCCCTCAAACGTGTGCGGCGCGCCCTTGTAATCGGTCTGGCCCATGGCCTCGAGCTTGGCATGGCGCATATGGAAACCATCCATCGGCACCAATGCGGCGCTCCAGGATGGGTCGCATTGAGCATGGTCACCAGTTCCGCCGCCAATGTCGATTTGCCCGTGCCCGGCCCGCCTGCCAGCCCGATGGCGATGCGCTTATGGGCCGAGCTTTCCATTTCCAGAATATGCGGCACCAGCCGCGATAGCGCCTGCTGCGGGGTAAGCTTGAGCCGGCCCGGAGCCATCAGCGCCTCTTGAGCAGGCGCATCACGATCCAGATCGGCACCACCAGTGCCGCGCCGGCCAGCGTATAGCTGACCATATTGGCCAGCACGCCGGTGCCATCCCGCAAGGCGTCTTCCACCGAGCGCACCGCACCCTGCACGACATCGCGGGCATCAAAGCCCAGCACCGCCATGACAAAGCCCACGATCAGCGACAACACTACCAGCCGAATAACCAGCCCGCCCGGCCGCTCGCCCAACAGGCGTTCCACACCGCTGCGCTGGCGCGGTTGGCTTTCGGATTGCTCGCTCATCGGTGAACCCTCACATGCTCTGTTGAGTTAGTTGGCGATCATATAGGCTCTTTTATGATTTGCAGAAGGGGTTGCGCTTCTGCCGGAGCCAAACTTGGTTGATCTGCCGCCCATCATCGCCAACTGGTTCACCACCAAGGGCTGGTCCCCCGCGCCCACCAGCTCGACGTCCTCGCCAGTTGGAACGCCAATGCCTCCGCGCTGCTCATCGCCCCCACCGGCGCCGGCAAGACGCTGGCCGGGTTCCTGCCCACCCTGACCGATCTGGTGGATGGAAAGTTCGAGGGCCTCCACACCCTCTATGTCTCCCCGCTCAAGGCGCTGGCCGTCGACGTGCAGCGGAACCTGTCCACCCCCATTGCGGAGATGGGCCTCAACATCAAGGTTGAGACCCGCACCGGCGACACCCCCGCATCCCGCCGCGCCCGCCAGCGCTCCAATCCGCCCCATATTCTGCTGACCACGCCCGAGCAATTGGCCCTGCTGATCAGCCATCCCCATGCCGAACTGCTGTTCGGCTCGCTCCGCCGCATCGTGCTCGATGAACTCCACGCTCTGGTCACCTCTAAGCGCGGCGAACTCCTCTCCCTCGCTCTGGCCCGCATCACCAAGCTGGCGCCAGACCTGCGCATCACCGCCCTCAGCGCCACCGTGGCCCGGCCCGATCTGCTGCGCGACTGGATCGCCCAACCGCTGCAAAATTCCGACACCCACCTGCTCACCGCCACCGGCGGCGCCCCTCCGGTTCTCTCGATCCTCCAAACCGAACAACGCCTGCCCCGGGCCGGCCATTCCGCCAATTACGCCCATCGCGATCTCTACGAGACCATCAAACAGCACAAAACCACGCTGCTCTTCGTCAATACGCGCAGCCGGGCCGAAATGCTGTTTCAGGGCCTCTGGGCCATCAATGATGACCTGCTCCCCATTGCCCTGCACCACGGCTCACTGTCCGTCGAGCAGCGCCGCAAGGTGGAAAGCGCCATGGTCGCCGGCGCGCTCAAGGCGGTGGTCTGTACCTCCACCCTCGATCTGGGCATCGACTGGGGCGATGTTGATCTCGTCGTTCAGGTCGGCGCGCCCAAGGGCAGCTCGCGCATGCTGCAACGCATCGGCCGCGCCAATCACCGGCTCGATGAACCCTCGAAGGCTGTGCTGGTGCCCTCCAACCGCTTCGAAGTGCTCGAATGCGAAGCCGCCGTCGAAGCCGTCGCCGAAAGCCATCAGGATAGCGAAGACCCGGTTTCGGGTGGCTATGACGTGCTTGCCCAGCACATTCTGGGCATGGCCTGCGCCGCCCCCTTTGCAGCCGACGACCTCTTTGCCGAAATCAGCCACGCTCGGCCCTACCGCGATCTGCCGCGCCCCCAATTCGATCGCATCCTCGATTTCGTCGCCACCGGCGGCTATGCCCTGCGCGCTTACGAGCGCTATGCTCGCCTCAAACGCACCGAGGATGGTCTATGGCGCATCGCCAATCCGCAGGTCGCCCAGCAATACCGGCTCAATATCGGCACCATTATCGAAGAGCCCATGGTGCGGGTGCGCCTCGTGCGGGGCAGGGGCTTCAAGAAGGGGCAGACCAATAGCCCCATCGGCGCGGGTGGCCGTGTGCTGGGCGAAATGGAGGAATATTTCTTCGGCACGCTGCTCGTTGGCGATACCTTCATGTTCGGCGGCGAAATCGTCGCCTTCGAGGGCATGAAGGACAATGAGGCTTTCGTCAGCCGCGCCCGAGCGGCCAATCCCAAAATCCCCTCCTATATGGGGGCAAATTCCCGCTCTCGACCTATCTGGCCGACCGCGTCCGCCGCATGCTCGATAGCCCACAAAGCTGGGGCGTGCTGCCCGATCAGGTCAGCGACTGGCTGCGCCTGCAACGCGACATCTCTGTACTGCCCCGCCGCGATAGCCTGCTGGTCGAAACCTTCCCGCGCGGCACGCAGAATTTCATGGTCTGCTACCCCTTCGAGGGGCGGTTGGCGCACCAGACCCTTGGCATGCTGCTCACCCGCCGGCTCGAACGCGCCCGTGCTCGCCCCCTCGGCTTTGTCGCTAGCGAATATGCCCTCGCCATCTGGGGCACGGGAGATCTCTCCGCCCTGATCAAAACCGGCCGTCTCTCGCTCGATGAGCTCTTCTCCCAAGACATGCTGGGGGATGATCTGGAAGACTGGCTCGATGAATCGGCCCTGATGAAACGCACCTTCCGCAACTGCGCCATCATCGCCGGGCTGATCGAGCGCCGTCACCCCGGCAAGGAAAAGACCGGCCGCCAGATCACCATGAGTTCGGACCTGATCTATGACGTGCTCTACCAGCACGAGCCGGACCACATCTTGATCCGAGCCACCCGCCGCGATGCCGCCCGTGGTCTGCTCGATATCGAACGGCTGGGCGACATGCTCAGGCGCATCCGCAGCCACATCGTGCACCAGCCACTCGATCGCATTTCCCCGCTCGCCGTCCCGGTCATGCTCGATATCGGCCGCGAACCGATTTTCGGGGAAGGCCGCGAATCAGCTATGGCGGATGCTGCAGATGAATTGATGCGCGAGGCCCTCGGCCAATCGTGAGCCGGGCATTATATCAAAGCGACATAACGGAGACTCCGTTGCTGCGCTTTGCCGGACACAATTTCGAACCGCTCCCCTCCGGCGCCCTCTATTGGCGCGCCGAGGCGAGCCTGCTCGTCGCCGATCTGCATCTCGAAAAGATGGGTAGCTTCGCCCGCGCCGGCCAGCTTTTGCCGCCCTACGATACCGGCCTCACCCTGCGCCGGCTGGAGGCAGATTTGCGCCGCACCGGCGCCCAGCGGCTGATTTCACTCGGAGACAGTTTTCATCGCGTCGATGCTAGCAGTCTGTTAACCAATTCCGACCGGATGCACCTCGATGCACTCACCGATCTGGTCGATTTCACCGGCTTTCCGGCAATCACGATCCGGCCCCCATGCGCTGGGCGGAAGCTGCCTGCCCAGCTTGGAGCTGTCCGGTCTGACCCTGTCGCACGAGCCGCAGCGCGGCATTTCCGGCTTGATTTCTGGGCACTTACACCCCGCCGCCCACATCTACATGGCCGGCCGCTCCACCCGCCGCCCCTGCTTCGTGCACGACAATCGCCTGCTGATCCTGCCCGCTTATGGCAGCTCCACCGGCTCGATCAACATTTTATCCCCGCCCTTTGTCGGGCTGCTACACTGGCCTTCACTTGAAGTGACCATGTTGGGAAAAGACCGCACCTACCCAATCAGCCCCAAGCGCTCGGTGCGCGGCTAAGCTATTCTAGCGCTTGAATAAAACGCCGCCCAGCCAGCCGGTAAACAGCGCCAGCGCCACGCAGACCAGCCCATAAAGCAGCGGCTGCTGCACTGCCGAAAGCGCCAGAAACCGCTCAAACCCGATCTTGCGCACCGCAAAGCCTTCCGACTTGCGCGCAATCACCGGCCGTCCTTGAACACATAGGTCAAAGCAATATAGGGCCCCGGCGGCGCATTGCTGGGCAGGGTCAGCCGGGCCGAATAAAAGTTCTCCGACAAGAAGTTGACGCCGCCTTCATTGACGCCGAACAGCCCCTGCTCGGTCATCAGCCGCACCAGCTCGCGCCCGAACACCGCGGTCTTCCACCAGCCCGCATCATTGGCCACCAGCGTATGGGCCTCGGGCAAAATATATTCGGTGGTCAGCGTCGTGATGTCGGTGATGTCGCGCAACCTGGCGCTCGATAACACTGGAAATAGCTCGGGAAATTGTCGAATTCGACTCGGTCTGTATTGAGCCAAACGCCAAAATTATTGGTCATCTGCCGCGCCACCCGGTTCTGCGTCGGCCCCAAAACGACAACCACCACATGGAATGGTCCGGTGACGAATTTCTGCTCCGAACCCGCATCCGGCATGATCGTGCCGAAAAAATTCATGCGCTCGCCATCAAAGCTCGAGGTGATCTCGACGCTATCGTTGGACAATTGCGACACCAGCCGCTCGGCCCGCGCCGTGCCGGCCAACGAAAAAGCCAGCATGAGGGCCAGCCACCACTTCATCGCGCACCACCCAGCACGGCCATGCTGAACGGATCGGCCGGCGCCAATATCAGCGACAGCCCGAAGCGGATGGCCACGGCCAATACCAATATGGCCAAGAGCCCGCGCAATTGCTCGCCGCGCAAGTGCTTGCCGGCCGAGGCGCCGAACTGCGCCCCCGCAGTGCCACCCACCATCAGGCAGAAAGCCAGCATGATATCAACGCTTTGGCTCTGCACCGCATGCAGGATGGTGGTCGCCGCCATCATGGCCACCACCTGCGCCAGCGAGGTGCCGATCACCACATTGCCCGGCACCTGCAGCAGATAAACCAGCGCCGGCACCATGATGAAGCCGCCGCCAATACCTGGGAGTGAGCCGACAAAGCCGATAAACAGCCCAATGATCAGCACCGGCAACACACTGATATAGAGGCGCGATTTCTTGAACCGCACGCGCATGGGCAGGCGGTGCATCCAGTTGTGTTGGTTGGGCAGCCGCTCGCGCACCACCACGCCACGGCGCTGCTTGATGATGGCCCGGATCGCCTCGTTGAGCATCAGCGTGCCCACAAAGCCCAGCAAAACCAAGAAACCGACGGAAATGAACAGGTCCAGCTGCCCAGCGTCGCGCAGCACGGCAAAGGTTGCCACACCGCCAAATGCGCCCAGCACACCCGACAACACTAGATACATGGCCAGATGCAGATCAATGCCGCCGCGTCGGTAGTGACTGAGCGCCCCTGAGGTCAGAAGCGGCCACCACTTGCCCGGTGACCAGAAGCCACCGCAACCGGCGCTGGTACGCCGGAAAAAATCAGCAGCGGCGTCAGCAGGAACCCCCGCCCACACCGAACAGACCCGACAGGAATCCGACTGCCCCCCGATCCCCACAAGGAAGAAGAGGTTCATCGATAGCTCGGCGATCGGCAGATAGACCTGCAAGACCGTGGGTTCCGTTCAATAGACTCGTCGCCCGCACCTCTTTTGTGAGGGCGAGCGACGACAACAATATGGCCGGTCGGGTTAGCAGCGCCTAAACCCTTTTGAAAAAGGGCCGAAGGCGGAATTTTATCCGTTAGACGGGCTGGCTGCCCAATACGGCCGAGGAGCCGCGGATTGATCTTGCCGCTGGGGGCCATGCCGGTGCCGGTCTCGAAGGACTTGATGGCCTCGGCCGTCTTGGGGCCCGCAAGGCCATCGGGCGTGCCGACATCGAAGCCCAGCTTGACCAGCGCCTGCTGCACCTTGGACACCACATCCTTGGTGCTGATGGCCCGGCCGGGATCGAAATCCTTGGCCCGAGTGCCCAGCGGCGCAAAATTGGCGGTCAGATCGATCGGCTCAGCCGTCCACCCCGTTATTTCACTGCTCAGGCGTTTGATCGCGTCAGCGGTCAGCGACTTGGCAATGTCGTCGCGCGCCTTGCCGGCATCGGCATCCCCGCTGCGCCGCCAGCGAGAACCACTTGTAGGATTGCTCGAAATCCTGCTCGACGCCCGAGCCACGGGCATAAAGCATGCCCAGATTGAACTGGCTGTCGGTCATGCCCAGCTTTGCCGCCTTGGTGAACCACTCGGCTGCAGTCTCGAATTCTGGTCGCCCAATTGCCCGCTGGCGTAAAGCGCGGCCAGATTGTGCATGGCCATGCGATTGCCCGCCTCGGCGCCGCGCTGATACCAGAGCTTGGCGACTTCGATATCCTTCTCGACGCCCGTGCCGGCCTCGTAGAGATTGCCCAGCCGGTATTGCGCCGGAACGAACCCCTGCGCCGCCGAGCGCTCGTACCATTTCGCGGCTTCGGCATAATCCTGCTCGACCGCACGGCCCTCGGTATAGATCGCGCCGATCTCAAATTGTGCCCGCGCATCGCCATCGGCGGCAGCCTGCCGCAATTCCACGGGACCAATGGCCTCGGGCGGCAGCTCAAAACTCTCCGGCGCCGCCTCGGCAATGTCGGGAATACGGTCGGCGGTCGCCGCCGCCGGTGTCGCGGCCACGCTTTCCGGCACGATTTCGGCCTCATCGGCCACTGGCGTCGTCAAAGCCGCCGGGATCGGGTCGGCAGCGGGCTTGCTGAAGCTCATCGGCGTGCCCGAATTGATCGAGCCCACCTGCGTAGTGTCGATCATGTCGATCACCCGCGGCGTTGCCGTCGAAACATCACCCACCGGCTGGTCGGCCGTTGGCGTCGGGTCGATCATGGTGCTTTCGACCGGCGCCGGATTGACCGTAGCGCGCGCCGCATTCATGCGCTGCATGACCGAGTTCAGCGCCAGCATCGACACAGCCACCAGCGTCGCCGCCAGCAGCAGCGGGCGGCGATGACGGATCAGGAAACTTTGGCGCGGCGCGCTTTCTTCGCCCGGCAAGCCGGTATCGGGCAATGCCGCTGCCGCCTCGGCCTTTTTGGCCTTCTTTTCCTTCACCGGCTTGGCCGGCTTCTCCGCCTTTTCGGCAGGTATTGCGGCTTCGCTCGAAGTCGGTTCGGCATTTGCGGTCGGCTTGACCCGGGCGAGGGCGCGGCCGATCAGCGAATTGGTCGATGGCGCGCCACCAGATGCTTCCCGGCGCGCAAGCTGGGCGCGGCGGGCCGCGGCAACGAATGTGCTGGTGCTGCTCTGGGCAATTGGCGCTTCCGCCGCCGGCGCCGGTGCTTCCACCGGCTCGGCGACAAATGGGTCTGTGCTGGTGCTGGTCGCAAAGCTCGATTGCGGCTGCGGCGGGCGTTCCACCTTGTCCGGGTCGAACATCGGCCGCGGCATTATGGGCGCTTCCGCTGCCAGCGGCTCGGGCGCAACACGACCGCTGACCTTGGCCTCGAGCGCGCTGCGCACCGGCCCGGCATTGGCAAAGCCCGGATCGGTCAGCGGCGCATCCACTGACGGATTGGCCGGCATGATATCGGCATCTTTGGCGGGCTTGATGGCGGCAAGCGCGGCCTTCACTTCGCTCAGGCTATCCCCGCCCACCGGCTTGAGATCGGCCCGGAACGCGGCCAAAGGCCTTGTCTCCCGGCGATTGGCCAGCGCTGCTTCCAGCCGGGTCAAGCGTTCGGCCGTATCCTTGCCCGCCGTGTTGAGCAGAGCCGCCATCCGCTCTTCGAGCACCGACATATTCTGGGGGTCGATCCCGCCCATAGCGCCAGCGGGCGCCGCCTTGGCAGCGCGCTCGGCGATCATGTCGGCCAGCTTGTCGTAATCGGGCGCCTTGCTGGCGCTTTTGAGCAGGCCGGTAATCTGGCTTTCAACACTCTTGAGGCTATCGGCGCCGAACATGGCCACCGGCGCCGGAGCCTTGCGGGTCATCGCGTCGCTGGTGCGCTCGGCAACCATGGTGGCCAGCGCTTCGAGCCCCGAAACATCCTGCTGCTGGCTATAGAGTTTGGCCAGACCGTCGAGCTGGGCGCCGGTCTCATCCATGCGCTGCATCAACAGCTTGAGCTGGTCCTCGACCTGTCCCTCATCGGCGCGCTTGGTCAGCGCCTCGATCTGGGTCTCTATCCTGGCAAAGCGCGGTTCCATGCCCGCCAGCACCGCGTCGCGCAGCTCCGCAATATCCTTCTTGAGCCCCGCAACGTCGCCATTGGCTGCTTTGAGCCCACCGATCTGACTGGCGAGAGCATCGACCTTGCCCACCAGCAGTTCGGGCTGTGCCGTGCCGGCCTGCATGGCCCGGGTAAACCCGGCCATTCCCGAAGTCAGCTTTTCGAAATCCCCCGACGACAAGGCGACGTTCTTTTCGATCGCATCGATCCGGTCATAGACATTGCGCACGCTTTTTTCGATGGCATGCATGGCGGGCGCCGGGGCACCGGCGCCGTCTACCAATTCGCTCGCAGCGCGATCCTCGCGGATGACTTCGCGCTCCATCTGCTGGGCCTGTAGCTCGGCCAGCTTGGCCACCGTGCCCGAAACATCGTCCAACCGCTTGTTGATGGTGCTGAGGTCGACCCGCGGGGCTTCCTCGATCATCGCGCCGAGCGCTGCGATCTGCACTTCGAGCCGCTTGACTGGCCCGTTTCGCCCACAGCGCCCGCCAGCAATTCCACCACATGGGCCAATTGCTCGACTTGGCTCGCCACTTCGCGCACATCGCCATCGGCGGCGCGCTGGGCATGCAATTCATCCTCGAGCCGTTCCAGCCGCCCCGAAAGCCCGCCCACGAGGGCACTCAATTCCCGGAATTCGGGCATATCCGCCGGACGCCGGCCCAAAGCCGCCGCCGTTCCGGACATCTGCCGCCCGCGAATTTCGGCGATGGCCGAACTCAGCGGATCGCGATCATCGTCCGGCTCCATGCCACGATCGCTGAAGCGGTCCACCGCGCGCTTGACGGTGCGCAGGGCCTCCTGCCGCCGTATCGTTGGTTCGGGGCGTTCCACCGGTCGCGTAAATTGCGCACCCGTTGGCTCAATCCGCTCAGGGCCGGGTCGACCCGCTCGGTCGCGTAGCGCCCTTCCACCTGATCCAGCAGCGCCACCACTTCGCCACGCAGCGCCTGCCAATCACCCGCGCGGGGCTCATTGTCAGGGTCGGTGATATCCGAAGTCTGGTAAGCGCGGGCCATGGTCAGTCCCTGTCATGAATCGACGTAACCCTCGCGATTCAACACGAAGGTATGACGGTCACTCTTGGGAAAACATGGTAAAGAACCCGTTAAGCATTGCTGCAATATGCAAGGCCAAGAAGCGATTTGCGCCGATTTTTAGGGCTGTTGCCCATCCGAATCCGCAGTATTGCTGACTTGGGACTGCCACGGAGAGAGCCCGATATATGACCCGTCGCCGCATCATCATTGTCGATGACCACCCTTTGTTTCGTGCGGCCCTGCGGCAAACCACGGCCGGGGGCGACGCAACGGTCAGCGTGGAAGAGGCCGGCGACCTCAATGGCCTGAGCGCTTCGCTCGGGACCGATCGCGATTGCGATCTGGTCCTGCTCGATCTCAATATGCCCGGCGTGCGCGGCTTTTCGGGCTTGCTGCTCTTGCGCGCGCAATATCCCGATATTCCGGTCATGATCATCTCGGCGGTTGAGGACGGCACCGTGGTGCGCCGCGCCTTCGAGCTTGGCGCCGCCGGCTATCTGCACAAATCGGTCGGTCCCACCGAAATCCGCCGCGCCATCGAAACCGTCTTGTCCGGCGAGGTCTTTGTGCCCGACGGCATGACCCCGGGCGGCGAAGACAATCAGACCGCCCTGATGCGGCGCCTCTCCACCCTCACGCCCCAGCAGGTCCGCGTGCTGATGATGCTCAGCGACGGGCTGATGAACAAGCAGATCGCCTACGAGCTCACCATTTCCGAGGCGACCGTCAAGGCACACGTCTCGGCCATCCTGCAAAAGCTCGACGTCGATAGCCGCACCCGGGCCGTCATTGCCGCCGCCCGTATCGAGGAAGGCCAGTTCGAGGCCTTGTTCTCGACTGGTGGCGAAAAGGCTTGAGGCTCAAACCGCCCGCTTGGCCGCCCGCCCGCTCTGATTGGCGAGCCCGCTAATCGCGGCGCGCAACGCGGCCGGCTTGACCGGCTTGGTCACCACCGCAATGCCGCGATCCTCGGCCAACGCCCGCACTGCCGGGCTGCGGTCGGCTGTCACCAAGGCCGCCGGCAAATGCCCACCCAGATTATGCCGCAGCCATTCGATGGCATCGAGTCCCGAGGTTTGCTCGAGGTGGTAATCCATCAGCACCATATCGGGGTACCAGCCTTCCAGGAGCCGTTCGCGGTCGATCTGCTTGAGCGAAAGTGCCGTGCGCACATCGCATCCCCAATGGGTCAGCAGCCCCTCCATGGCCTCAAGGATAGCCCGTTCATTGTCGACGCACAGCACCTTGACGTCGAGCACGCCCACATTGGTCTCACTGGGCTCAAGCCCGCTCTCGACACTGGCTCGGGTCGAGCGCGTCGCCGGCAGGAACAGCGAAAAGCGCGAGCCGATGCCCTCCTGGCTGTCCAGTTCCAGCGTCAGCCCCAGCGTTGCCACGAGACGCTGCACGATGGACAGCCCCAGCCCCAGCCCCTGCGCCATGCGGGCGCCCCGGTCGAGCCGCGAAAATTCGGCAAAGACCAGCTTGTGCTGATCCTTGTTGAAGCCGATGCCGGTATCGATCACATCGATCCGGATACGATTGCCGCGCCGCCGCGCGCCCACCAGCACCTTGCCGCCGCTGGGCGTGTATTTGATCGCGTTGGACACCGGGTTCTGCACGATGCGCCCCACCAGCATGCGGTCGGCCAGCACCACGGCACAGGTATTGACGATGCGCAGCGAAATCGACCGCTCCCGCGCCATAGGCGCGAATTCCACCTCGATGCGCTTAAGCAGGTCGCGCGCGCTCACCGCTGTCGGCGCCGGCCGCACCGCGCCGCTATCGATGCGCGAAATATCGAGCAGCGCCGACATGATGTCTTCCACCGCCGTCAACGAGGCCTCGATGGAATTGGCCAATTCGGCAAAGGCGGTTGATTTGGCCTGTTCGATCAGCGTCGAGGTATAGAGCCGCGCCGCATTGAGCGGTTGCAGCAGATCGTGGCTCGCCGCCGCCAGAAACCGCGTCTTGTCGTGATTGGCGGCATCGGCCTTGGCCCGCGCATTTTCCAGTTCGGTATTGACCCGGGTCAGTGCCGCCGTCCGTTCCTCCACGCGCCCTTCCAGCGACTGGTTCATCCGCTCCAGTTCGCGTTCGGCACGCACCCGGGCGGTAACATCCGAAAAGCTGATGACCAGCCCGCCATCGGGCAGGCGCGAGGAATGAAATTCCAGCGTCTGGCCGGTATTGCCCAGCCGCTGGGTCACGGTCGAGGGCAGGGCGGTCAACAGATTGATGCGCTCGATGGCCAGCCGCGCCGCATCGCCCCGCCCCAGATCTCCGCGATCCCCCAGATAGAGCGCGATGTCAGAATAGCGGCGTGCCCGGCCGGATCAGTTCTTCAGGCAGCGCCAAAAGCGTGTTGTAGCGTTTGTTGGAGGTCACCAGCCGCAGCCCGCTATCGAACACGGCCACGCCTTGCGGGATGTGATCCATCGTCCGGGCCGGGTTCGCTGGCATGATGTCGCGCTGGGCCGGCATGGGAAAACCTGATGCTCCGTTGTGGCGCGACTATCCGCCCCTCTGCCAAGCCGCGCAAGATCGACTCTCGACCCATTGCCTTGTTGCCGCTAGTAATAAATCCTTAACCCGCCACGGATGCGGCAGCCGCCGATGGGGAGTGGCGGGTCAAATAACGGAGAGGGCTCTCATGCTAAAGGAATTTCGTGACTTCGCCATCAAGGGCAACATGATCGACCCGGCTATCGGCGTGATCATCGGTGCTGCGTTCGGCGCCATTGTTTCATCGCTTGTCGACGACGTGTTCATGCCGCTTATCGGCCTGATCATCGGCGGTATCGATTTCTCCAATCTGTTCGTCGTGCTGTCCAACCCGACCAATGTTCCCGTGCCCTCGCTCGCTGCCGCCAAGGCCGCCGGCGTATCCACGCTGAACATCGGCCTGTTCATCAATGCGATTGTGAAATTCACCATCATCGCCTTCGTGCTGTTCATGGTGGTCAAGGCCATCAATTCTGCTCAAGCGCAAGGCAGCAGCCGAACCGGAAGTTCCTGCGGGACCGACCAAGGAAGAGGTGCTGCTCACCGAAATTCACGACACATTGCGCGCCAATCCGCGCTGAAAATCCAGAGAGGGCCGGAATCATTCCGGCCTTTTTCTTGCCATAGTCATAGGACGAAAGTCTGTTGACGATGTCGTGAAAGGTAAATATACCTATCATCTAGGTAGTGACTCCTACGTGTTGTTCCGATGGGAGGGCAGGAACACCTAGTGCAAAATACAGGGGCGATTTTCACTGCACAGATTCCGTTTTGTCTCAAAGACCGGCGGTAGCGAGTGGCAGCGCTGATATTTGAGATCAAGCTGCGGGTGAATTTTTTGATTTAAGCGAAACTTGCCAACTGGGCAGAGAGGGCAAAATGAGCGACCAGAGCTATTATCATTCGTTTCTCAACCGTGACCGGCTGATCCATATTGTCGATGCCGATCCATCCACCTGCGAGGCACTGAGCATCCTGTTCAGGCTCGAGGGTTTTCAGACGAGCTTTTCTCTCGATGCCAGTCATTTTCTGGCCAGTCTCGATCGCCGTCGCCCCGACGTGGTGGTGATCAATCTGCGGCTTGGCGAGGAAAGCGGCTCGGCATTACTGCGCCGCATCAAGGCCATGCGGACCGGCACGCCGGTTTCATGCTGTCGGATGCCCCCAGCTCGAAGCGGCCGTAACCGCCATGAAGCTGGGTGCCTCCGACGTTATCGGCAAACCCATCGACACCGAGCATTTCCTCGGCGTTGTGCGCGATGCCCTGCGCCGGGATGTGCATCTGGGCGCCATGCAGGGCGGCCGCCGCCCCGTCGAGGTGCGTGGGTTCTCCCAGCTGACGCCGCGGGAACGCGAAGTGCTGCAGCTGATCACCAATGGCCAATCCAACAAGGAAGCTGGCCGCGAACTGGGCATTTCCCCTCGCACCATCGAAGTGCATCGCGCCCGCGTCATGGAAAAACTGGGCGCGCGGAATACGGCCGATCTGATGCGGATCGTGCTGACGAGCTGAGGCTTCTCTGGAGGTCCGGGCATTCGGGAGGATAGGATCTCGGAAGAGCTGGGCATCTCGCCCAAGCCATGGCCTCTGCCACCCACAGTGTCATTCCACGAAAGCGGAACCTCTGTTTCCTTCCTTAGTGCAGCAAACGGAGGTCCCCGCTTTCGCGGGGATGACATCATGGTGGTGATGAAATTGTGCCCCGCATCACACTCAGTAGACCTCATGGTGAGCTTGTCGAACCACGAGGTCCGGCACAAGCCACAGCCAACCCACCAAACAAAATCCCGGGACATGCCCGGGGATCAATTCATCGCCACTTGCTATGCAGAACTAGCCGCCCGTCGTCGGCAGCGTCAGATCGCCCGAAGTCAATTTCCGCGCCGTGATCGCCGCATCGGCCCGCTCGCGTGGCAGCTCGAGGCTCGTCCACACACTCACCAGCGCATGGCGCAGCTCGAAGATCATCTCGTCGGTATGCAGCGGGGTCGGGGTAATGCGCAGCCGCTCGGTGCCCTTGGGCACGGTGGGGTAATTGATCGGCTGGATATAGATATTGTGCTTGTCGAGCAGCATGTCGCTGGCTGCCTTGCACTGGCGCGCATCGCCCACGATCAGCGGCACGATATGGGTCTCGGTTTCCATCACCGGCAGGCCCGCATCGGCCAGATCGCCTTGGTCAAACGGGCTTGGCGCTGGTGCAGCATGCGCTCCTGCCCATTGCCCTTGAGATGCTCGATCGAGGCGCGCCGCTGCACATAAAGCGGGGGCAGGGCGGTGGTGAAGATGAATTCGGGCGCATAGGAGCGCACGGCATCCACGATTGCCCGATTGGCCGCGATATAGCCGCCCATCGTGCCAAAGCCCTTGGCCAGCGTACCCTCGATGATGTCGATGCGTTCCATCAGCCCTTCGCGCTCGGCAATGCCGCCGCCGCATGGGCCATACATGCCCACGGCATGGACTTCATCGATATAGGTCAGGGCGCCGAATTCCTCGGCCGGGTCGCAGATTTCCTTGATCGGCGCGATATCGCCATCCATCGAATAGATCGATTCAAAGCAGATCAGCTTGGGCCGCTTGCGATCCATCTGGGCCAGCAATTCGCGCAAATGCGCCACGTCATTGTGCCGGAAGATCACCTTCTGCATGCCCGATTGGCGCACGCCCCGGATCATCGAGGCATGGTTGAGCTGGTCGGAAAAGATCACGCAATCGGGCAAGAGCCGCGCAATCGTCGAAATCGCCGCTTCGTTGGACACAAAGCCCGAGGTGAACACCAGCGCTGCTTCCTTGCGGTGCAGATCGGCCAGCGAGCGTTCCAGCTCCACCAGCGGACGGTTGGTGCCCGAAATATTGCGCGTGCCGCCGGCGCCAACGCCGAGCTTGCCGGCAGTCTCCTGCATGGCCGCGACCACCTTTTGGTGCTGACCCATGCCTAGATAATCATTGGAGCACCAGATGGTGATCTCGCGAGCGTTGTCGGCATCGTCGCGATAGATGGCTTTGGGGAAATGCCCGGCCACCCGTTCGAGATCGGCGAAAACGCGATAGCGTTTTTCTGCCCGCAGCGTATCCACTGCGTCTTCGAAGATACCACGATAGTCCATTCGAACGTCCCTTTGTGCCCTGCCGCGGCCGATCCTTTGCCGGTCTGGCAGAATAGAAGAGTACCTAGTCCCGGCGGTCAGGCATTGACATAGGTCAATTCGCCGCGCGGCTTGCAGGGTCCGTCCTGATGGGGCGGTCGAGCAATTTTCAGACTCATTCTAAAGTGCAAAGGCCCTGCTGCCAATGCTTTGCATAGACTTTTGGCAAGCCGTCTTGCACGCCCCTCCGCCTCACGCTACCACTCCGGCGGAGGAGCTGCCATGACCCGATTTGCCCACTATCCCAGCCTGACCGGCATGCCGGTCGTCATATCCGGCGGCGCCTCTGGCATCGGAGAAAGCTCGGTGCGTAATTTTGCCGCCCGGGGCGCCAAGGTCGGCTTCGTCGATATTGCGCTCGATGCCGGCGAAAAGCTCGCCGCCGAGCTGGTCGGGCAGGGGCAGGATGTGCTGTTCACCCCCTGCGATGTCACCGAGACCGAAATCTACCAAGCCGCCATTGCCGGCTTTGCTGCCGCCCATGGCGATGCATTGGCGCTGGTCAACAACGCAGCCCATGACCAGCGTCACGACTGGGCCGACGTCACCCCCGCCTATTGGGACGATCGCATGGCGGTCAATCTCAAGCACGCCTTCTTCGCCATTCAGGCCGTGGCGCCGGGCATGGCGCGCCGGGCGTGGCTCTATCATCAATACCGGCTCGATCAGCTGGATGATCATGTCCTCCCGCATCCCGATCTACGAAACCGCCAAGGCCG
Source organism: Devosia sp. A8/3-2 (assembly GCA_025452255.1). Taxonomy (GTDB): domain Bacteria; phylum Pseudomonadota; class Alphaproteobacteria; order Rhizobiales; family Devosiaceae; genus Devosia. Next base: position 3,988,237 of record CP104974.1, on the reverse strand, counting down.
CCACCCATGGGCTCACCCGCGCCATGGCGCGCGAACTGGGCGGCTCGGGCATTCGCGTCAATTCCTCGGTCCCCGGCTGGGTCATGACCGAGCGGCAATTGACCCATTGGCTCGATGCCGAAGGCGAGAAGCTGATCGATCAGAACCGGTATTGACCGGCCGGGTCTATCCCGACGACATCGCCCGCATGGCCCTGTTCCTTGCCGCTGACGACAGCGCGATGATTTCAGCCCAGCAATTCGTGGTCGATGGCGGCTGGGCCCATGCTTGAACGTCTTTCCGTTCATCACTTGTTCAGCATATTTGATTCATCACCTTCCTGCCGCATTCCATCCGCAAAACGGGCACTTAATCCTTCAGGGGGACAATCGATGAAATCCAAGATTCTTGTGGCGCTTGCCGCGACACTGGCGCTGACCGCCTGCACCACCAATCCCTATACCGGTGAATCCCAGCTCTCCAACACCGCTGGCGGTGCGCTGATCGGCACGGGCGGCGGCGCCATTGCCGGTGCTCTGGTGGGCGCAGCCGTGGGTGGCGATCCGCGTGTTGGTGCCCTGATCGGCGCCGGCGTGGGCGGCCTCACCGGCGCGGCCATTGGCAGCTATATGGACCAGCAGGAAGCCGAATTGCGTGCCCAGCTGCAGGGTACCGGCGTTTCGGTGACCCGCGTCGGCCAGCAGATTATCCTCAACATGCCCTCCAACATCACCTTCGCCACCGACCAGTCCAATGTGCAGCCCCAGTTCAACCAGACCACTGGTCTCGGTCGCGCTGGTGCTCAAGAAGTTCGACAAGACCATTGTTGATGTCTATGGCCACACCGATAGCCGGGGCGACGACAATTACAATCTGTCGCTGTCCCAGCGCCGCGCCGTTTCGGTCGCTACGATCCCGGCCAATCAGGGCATCGATCAGCGCCGCTTCTTCATCGAAGGCAAGGGCGAATCGAGCCCGATCGGCTCCAACGCCACCGAACAGGGCCGCGCCCAGAACCGCCGCGTCGAAATCCAGATCTCGCCCATCAACGGCTGATCGGACCACCATCCAAATGAAAAGCGCGGCCTCGGTGCCGCGCTTTTTATTGCGCCGGCGCGACTGGCTGCACCACCGGGGCCGATGTCGGTGTCGCGGGCTGCACATCGGTTCCCGGCGCGCCATTGAACAGCTGCAGGATCAGCAGCACGGCGATGACGATCGCCAGCCCCACCACGCCATAAAGCCACCAATTGGTCGGCCCCGTCGCCCCCACGGTTTCCTCATGCTCGCCTGCCACCTTGATCGGCGTGCCGTCCGGCAAGTCGATGCGCGCACCATTCTCGTCGATCAGATTGTCCACATTGGCGACAGTCGGCGTCAGAGTCTTGGGTGCATTGGCCATGTCTTCCTCCCTGTTCTGCCGATTCAATGCCCGTTGGCGGCAGCGGTTCCCGTTGCCGAGCGGATACCGGGGTTTCAATCACGCTTTTTCTATCTCGGAACCCAACGGGAAAAGATTCGCGTTGCCCTAACATCCAAACGAAGAGGAGTTCAGAAATGGCTTACGACGACATTCGCAACCGCGACCCCGACGTCAAGGAAACCCACGATCTGATCGCCTCCGATAAAGTCGAGGGCACCAAGGTCTACGACCCAAGCGGCGAGCACATCGGCTCCATCGAACGCATTCTGGTGGAAAAGCGCAGCGGCAAGGTGTCCTACGCCGTCCTCAGCTTCGGCGGTTTCCTCGGCATGGGCCACGATCACTACCCGCTCCCCGGAGCAAGCTGAACTATGACGAAAGTCTGGGCGGCTACCGGGTCGATGTCACCAAGGACCAGCTTGAAGGTGCCCCCAAATACGACACCGAAGATGACGATTACTGGACCGCCGAAAACGGTCGTCGCGTTTACGACTATTACGGCGTAGCGCCCTACTGGATCTAACCTCGCCAGAACGAGGCCATGCACAGCCGGCGTCCCCGGGGGCGCCGGTTTGCGCCATTGAGCCAACGCGGCAGCAGTCAATATCAGGGAAAAATCTGAATGGTGCTGCCGGACAGGATTGAACTGTCGGCCTCTCCCTTACCAAGGGAGTGCTCTACCACTGAGCTACGGCAGCATCTGCGCGGCGGGCGGGGCCCGGTGCGGCGACGGGCGCTCTAGTGCCATAGGCCAAACCTCGACGCAAGGCCAAAAAGCGCTTATCACCCTGCAAGTGCCAACCTAAGATCAAGGGGCGAAAAGCCGTGAGCCGGCTTTTCATGACAAACCTTGTAAGAACGGGACTAACGACGGACTGATGAGCAAATCCGAACAGGCAGCGCAGCGCGAGCAAAGATTAGCCGCCAAGCTGCGCGAAAATCTCAAACGCCGCAAAGGCCAGCTCAAGGCGCGTGCCGATGCCGATACGCGCTCGCCTGAGATTGCTTCCCCGCAGATCGACGCGGCCGCCGAGGAGCAAACGGGCAATAAACCGTAAACCATTTTCGGGCTGAATTGATCCTCTCGCCGCCGGGCCGAAAACGCCACCATGTTTTCGACAAATCCGGCAGACATTTAAGACCATGGAGCGACAGATTGTGATTCCAGCTCAATCTGCCGCGCTCTGGGCCTGAGCCGCGCCGCCCGCCTTGTTGGCGGGGTACGATCTGGCTATTGAGGCCAACTCTCACTTCAGGGGCGTTTTCCGCTCCGCTTAAGGATATCCCGGATGGATCGCATTCGTTTGGTCGGCGGCAATGAACTGCGCGGGGAGATTGTCATCTCTGGCGCCAAGAATGCCGCGCTGCCGCTGATGATCGCCTCGCTTTTGACCGATGAGCCGCTGGTGCTGCAAAATGTGCCGCGCCCGGCCGATGTCAAACAGCTCGAGCGCATCCTTGAAAATCACGGCGTCGATATTGCCGTGCATGGCCGCCGTCGTGGCGAGGATGAGGGCGTGGGTCAGCGCATGACCTTTCATGCCGCCGATATCGTCGACACCACTGCTCCTTATGATCTGGTCTCCAAGATGCGCGCCAGCTTCTGGGTCATCGGCCCGCTGTTGGCCCGCGAACACAATGCGCGTTTCCCTGCCCGGCGGCTGCGCCATTGGCACACGACCCGTCGATCTGTTCCTGTTCGGCCTCAAGGAACTGGGCGCCGAAATCGACATCGACGAAGGCTATGTCGTGGTCAAGGCGCCCAAGGGCGGCCTCAAGGGCGCCCACATCGTTTTCCCGAAAGTGTCGGTCGGCGCCACCCACACCATCATGATGGCGGCGACCCCGGCCAAGGGCACCACCATCATCGAGAATGCCGCCCAGAACCCGAAATCACCAATGTCGTGGAATGCCTCGTCGCCATGGGCGCCAAGATTTCCGGCATCGGCACGCGCACGCTGACCATTGAAGGCGTCGACAAGCTGCATGGCGCCACGGTGGACGTCATCCCCGACCGTATCGAGACCGGCACTTTCGCCATGGCCACGGCCATGACCGGCGGCAATGTGCTGCTCAAGGGCGCCCGCGCCCAGCATCTGGAAGCCGCCCTCGATGTTTTGGGCAGGACTGGCACGGTGATCACCCCCGAAGCCGATGGCCTGCGCGTTTACCGCAATGGCAATGGCATCCAGCCGGTCGATATCGAAACCGATCCCTTCCCCGGTTTCCCCACCGATCTGCAGGCCCAGTTCATGGCGTTGATGACCATGAGCTCGGGCACTAGCCAAATCCACGAAACCATCTTCGAAAATCGCTACATGCATGTGGCCGAACTTGCCCGCTTCGGCGCCGATATCACCGTTGATGGCCGGGTCGCGACGGTCACCGGCAAGTCCCAGCTCAAGGGGGCCCGGGTGATGGCGACCGATCTGCGCGCCTCGGTCTCGCTGGTTAGTGCGGGCCTCGCCGCCAAGGGCGAAACCGTAGTCAACCGCATCTATCACCTCGATCGCGGCTTCGAGCGTCTCGAAGACAAGCTGAGCCGCTGCGGCGCCGAAATCGAACGGCTCGCGGGCTAGGCCCACCCAATATTGGCAGGCGCTGCTAATCCAGCGTCTGCCGATACCGCATCATCGCCACCACCGAGATCACGCCGACGATCACTGCCAGCGCGAAAAACTCGCCGCCCAGATCCCAGCTATCGGCCCCCTTCAGCATCACCATGCGCACCAGCCGGATGAAATGGGTCGCCGGCACCGCCACCCCGATGCTCTGGGCCCAGTTGGGCATGCCGGCAAAGGGGAACATGAAGCCCGAAAGCAGGATCGAGGGCAGGATGGTGAAGAAGCTCAGCTGCATCGCCTGCATCTGGTTGCGCGCCAGCGTCGAGATCAGAAAGCCCAGCGCCAGATTGCCCGGGATGAACAGGTTGAAGCCGATGAAGAAGGCCATGAACGTGCCCTCGAACGGCACGCCGAACAGGGCAAACGCGGCCACCGGGAACACCGCCGTCTGCACATAGCCCACCAGCACATAGGGCAGGATCTTGCCCAGCATCACCTCGAACGGCCGCACTGGCGTCGAGATCAGCATTTCCATCGTGCCGCGCTCGCGCTCCTTGACGATGGCCACTGCAGTGATCATCACCATGGTCATGGACAGGATGATGGCCAATAGGCTCGGCACGATATTGGTCGAGGTCTTGCCCTCCGGATTATAGGCCCGGTGCACGATGACGCCGAACGGGGCAGGGGCGCCCGCCACCGGGCCAGCGGCCCGGTCAGCGTCTGGCTCACCGCGCCCGCGACGATCCCGCTCAGCGCCGCCGCCGCGCTGCCAACCGCCGATGGGTCCGCCGCATCGGCCGTCACCAGAATATCGGGCTGCCGCCCCCGGATCACATCGCGCTCGAAATCGGCGGGGATGACCACGACGAAATTGGCAATGCCGCGCCGCAGCGCATCCTCGCCCTCGCTCGGCCCATGCACCACGCCCGCAAAATCAGAAATAGCCCGAAGTCTGCATGCCCGCCAGCACCGCACGCACGATCGGGCCGTCATCATTGACCTCGACCAGCGTCGGCAGATGGCGCAGGTCGGCATTGATAGCAAAGCCGAACAACAGCAATTGTATGATGGGCAGGCCGATCATCATGGCAAAGGTGACGCGGTCGCGCCGCATCTGGATGAATTCCTTGAGCAGCACGGCGCCAAAGCGCGACAACGAGAAGAACCGGTTCATGCCGCATCCCGCGCGAAATTATCGCGTGCCCCCGTCATGAGATAAATGAACGCCTCTTCAAGCCCGGCCGCCTGCAGGCTCCAGCGATAGCGGCCCTTGGCCTCGTGGCTCCGCACGGTGCTTTCCAGCGCCGCAGCATCGGTGCCCGAGACATGCAGGGTCGAGCCAAACCGCGCGATCTGCAGCACGCCGGGCTGTCCGGTAAGCTCGGCCTCCAGCGCTGCGAGGTCCGGTCCCTCCGCCCGCCACGTGGTCAGCCCCACCATTTTGGGAATGTCGGCGGCCGGCCCGTCGATCAGTTTTTGCCATAGGCGATATAGGTGATGAAATCGCACTGTACCGCCTCGTCCATGTAATGGGTCGAGACCAGCACCGTGACGCCGGCCTTGCTCAGCCGCCGGATTTCATCCCAGAAATCGCGCCGCGCCTTGGGGTCGACGCCCGCCGTGGGTTCGTCCAGCAGCAGCAATTGCGGATCGTGGATCAGGCAGGCCGCCAGCGCCAGCCGCTGCTTCCAGCCGCCCGACAGGGTGCCCGCCAATTGTCCCGAGCGATCCGCCAGCCCCAGATCGGCCAGCGCGGCGCTGACCCGCTTGTCCCGGTCGGCAATTCCATACATCCGCGCCACGAAATCGAGATTTTCGCGAATGGTCAGGTCCTCATAGAGGCTGAATTTCTGTGTCATATAGCCGACCTGCGTCTTGATCGCGGCGGCCTCGTTGCGCACGTCAGAACCCCGTGCACGTCCCTTGCCCCGCATCGGCCAGCAGCAGCCCGCACAGCAAACGGATCGTGGTGGTCTTGCCCGAACCGTTCGGCCCCAGAAATCCATAAATGGCGCCGCGCGGTACTTGGATGTCGAAATGGTCGACCACCAGCTTGTCGCCAAAGCTCTTGGTGAGCCCGGTAACGTCGATGACATTTGCCTCGCTCACCGCGTCACCGTCACCGGCTGGCCCGGCCGCAATTCTCCGGGCGCTTCGAGCCGGGCTTCCACCAGATAAACCAGCCGCCCGCGCTCCTCCTTTGAATAGATCACCGGCGGGGTGGTCTGCGGCTCGCTGGCAAAATAGGTGATCCTGGCTGATATGGTCGCACAGCCATCGCATCCCACCTGCACCACGCCGCCCACGGCCAGTGCCGAACGGTCGGCCTCCGGCACGAAGAACCGCGCCTTGAGCGCCCCCTCCGGCAGGATGGAAACCACCGGCGTGCCCGCCGCCGCAATCTCCCCGGCCGAATAGAACAGCCGATCCACCGTGCCGGCCACCGGCGCCATGGTCTGGCGATCCCTCAGGTCAAGCTGCGCCCGATTGGCATCGGCCGCCGCAGCCTCCAGCTCGGCCTCGGCTCCCACTTGCTGGGCATTGCGCGCCGGCAATTCGGCCACGCCCACTTGCGCGGTGAGCTGGGCCACCTGCGCCTGCGCCGAAGCCCGCGCCGCCCGCTCCTGCTCGACCCGCGCTTGCGTCACCGTGCCCGCCGCCAGCAATTTCTCGCTCCGAGCTAGGTTCGATTGCGCCAGCGCCAGATCCGATTGTGCCTTGGCAAGCGAGGCACGGATCACATCGATTTCCAGCGCCCGGCTGCCGGTCGTCAGATTGTCCAGATTGGCTTCTGCCGATTGCCGGCGCGCCAGCGCTGCCGTCAGTAGCGCCTGCTGCTGCGCATCGTCCTGGGCGAACAGCATGTCACCCATGGCGACTGGCTCGCCTTCTGCCACGGCTATGTCGGCAATGCGCCCCGCGCCCAGCGGAGCCACATAGACATAGTCGGCTTCGAGATACCCCAGATAGCCGACCTCATCCGCTGCCCCGCCGGGCAGCAAGGCCATGATCGCCGCGAAAATGCCTGTCAGAAAATCGCTCATGGCCGAGCCTCCGCCGGTTGCACGCTGATGCCGTGAAACAGGATATCGAGATGGTTGGCGATGAACCGCTCGAGCGCCAGATCCCCGTCCGCCGGCATGATTCCGAACAATTCGCCCAGCGCTACATGGGCCAGCAGCGGGCCGATGATCGAGCGCACCGTCAATTCGGGGTCGACTCGGCGCAACGTGCCGTTGTCCACCCTGCGCCGGATCAGCCCGATCAGCGCCGGCATCACCTTGTCGAGCACTTCATTGCGATAGAACGTCGCGATGAAGGGAAAGCTCAGCACCTCCCGAAGGATCAGCTTGGGCACCGCAATGGCCTCGGGCCGCGCCAATTGCTGGATCAGCACATTCAGCAGCATGGTGATGGGCACGCGCGGGTCGCCCTCATAGGTTTCGAGGTCCGGAAGCGCCCGCAGCGCAATCGGCGCCACCGCCCGCCGTACAATCCCCTCGATCAGCGCTTCCTTGGACGGAAAATAGAGGTAGACCGTACCCTTGGACACGCCCGCCCGCCGCGCCACCTCATCCACCTTGGCCGCCGCATAGCCCTTCTCCACAAACACCGCCAGCGCCGCATCCAGCACCTCATCCGGCCGCGCCTCCTCCTGCCGGCGAAATTTCTTTTGTGGTTCAGACATGGCCGAGCTCCAATTCGTCCCCACAAAATAACTGACTGGTCAGTCATTTGCAAGAGTGATGTTTTGGGTCGGGGAGATGGCGGCAGGCAAGAGGTTGATCAGGAGCTCCAGTCACCCCAATTCCCACCCCCCACGGTGTCATTCCGGCGCAGGCCGGAATCCACGCTGAAGATTATCCCAGCGCTGGGGGTGCGGGTCGCCCGGACATGGATTCCGGCCTGCGCCGGAATGACGCCGTGGTTGATTGACGGTTCGGACCCCATCCCTCCACCCCCATATCGGGTGGCGTTCCCACCGCCCCTTTTTTCCCCACCCGCATTGCCCCCATGCCGGCAAACTTGTAGATCGGGTATTGCGTGACCAGATAGGGTCGTCTCGACACACAAAAGGCCGCCAATACCATGACCGATCTCAAGCTTCTGGCGCTTGATACCGAAGATCTCGATGTGCTGTCCGCCCATGTGCAGGATGCCGTGGTGCGGGTCGCCGACATGGGCTATGCCCGCGGCGACCGCCGCTTTGCGCTGCTGATGAACCGCTATGATTGGGAAAGCGACAAGCCGCGCGGCAAGGGCGTGCGCAAGCGCGCTGCACTGCATTTCGATGCCGTCCAGTCGGTGGTGACCGCCGGGTTCGATCCCAACGCCCATGATGGCGTGCTGAACCTGCTCGCCATTACCTTCATCCCCATCGATGGCCCGGCCGGCATGGTTGAGCTCAGCTTTGCCGGCGGCGGCACCGTGCGGCTCGGCGTCGAATGCCTCGAAGCCCGCCTCTCCGATCTGGGCGCCACCGGGCCGCCACCGCCAAGCCCGCCCACACGCTCGACTGACCAATCCTTAGACCGACAGGAATTTCATGCCGATCCGCCTCGACAGCGCCAGCCCCGATTTCGAGCAAGCCTTCATTGCCCTGCTCGGCGGCAAGCGTGAAAGCAGCCAGGAAGTGGGCGACATTGTCGCTGCCATCATCGCCGACGTGCGCGCGGCGACGTCGCCCTAGCGGAATTGACCAATAAGTTCGACCATGCCGGCGTCACCCCGGACACGCTCAAATTCAGCCGGGACGAGATCGACGCCGCCACGGCCCGCGTCACCCCCGACGTGATGAGCGCGCTCCAATTCGCCCATGACCGCATCTGGTCCCACCACGAAAAGCAGCGGCCGGAAGACCACATCTATACCGATGATCTGGGCGTCACCTTGGGCACCCGCTGGACGGCCATCGACGCCGTCGGCATCTATGTGCCGAGTGGGCTGGCCTCCTATCCTTCCTCGGTGCTGATGAACGCCGTGCCGGCCAAAGTCGCCGGCGTCGAGCGCATCGCCATGGTCGTGCCCACGCCTAATGGTCAGCTCGCCGCTGCCATTCTCGCCGCCGCAAAGATTGCCGGCGTCACCGAGATTTACCGCATCGGCGGCGCGCAGGCCGTGGCAGCTCTCGCCTATGGCACAGCGTCCATTCCCCGCGTCGACAAGGTCGTTGGCCCCGGCAATGCCTTCGTCGCCACCGCTAAGCGACAGGTCTTCGGCCGAGTCGGTATCGACATGATCGCCGGCCCCTCCGAAGTGTTGGTCATCGCCGATGGCTCAGCCAATCCCGCCCGGGTTGCCGCCGATCTGATCGCCCGAGGCCGAACACGGGGCAGGGGCGCAATCGATTCTCGTCACCACCGAAAAGGGCCCGGCCGACGCCGTCGAAGCCGAGGTCGATCGTCAACTCTCCCTCTTGCCCAAGCAGACTATTGCCCGCCGGGGCTGGGACAGAATTCGGCGCCGTCATCACGGTCGGCTCGCTCGATGAAGCCGCGGACTCGGCCAATCGCATCGCCTCCGAACATGTCGAGCTGGCGCTTGATGATCCCGAAATGATCCTGCCCGCCATCCGCCACGCCGGCGCGATCTTCCTCGGTCACCACACGCCCGAGGCCATCGGGGACTATGTCGGCGGCTCCAACCACGTGCTGCCCACCGCCCGCTCCGCGCGATTCGCTTCGGGCCTCGGCGTGCTCGATTTCATGAAGCGCACTTCGATCCTGCGCTGCGATCCCACTTCGCTCGCCGCCTTGCGCGAGGCCGCCGTCACCATTGCCGAGGTGGAAGCCCTTGATGGTCATGGGCGGTCCATTTCCATCCGGCTCAATCATTGAGCATCACGATGGGAACAGAAGGCGCAATCGCAACGACCGATCGCCCGGTGACCGTCACGCTCGACCCCAATACCATTACCTCGATCAATCCTGACGAGGTGCATGAATGGCGCATCGCCATTTATGACCTGCTCGAAAACAACAGCTTCCGGCCCGCCCGCGTTGCCGCCAAGGGGCCGTTTGCGCTGCACATGTCGATCGTCGGCAATTTCATCGTGCTCGATGTGCGCCATCCTGAAACCTTCCAGCCAATCGCCGCGCATTATCTCTCACTCACCCCGTTCCGCCGGCTGATCCACGACTATTTCCGCATCCGCGACGCCTATTACGAGGCGATCCGCTCGGCCCAGCCCTTCCAGATCAGAAACCGTCGATATGGCCCGGCGCGGCCTGCATAATGATGCGGCCGAACTGCTGCGCACCCGCCTCACCAACAAGATCATCATCGATCTCAATACCGCCCGCCGCCTCTTCACCCTCATCTGCGCGGTTCAGCCCTATGCCAGTCGGATCGACGAGAGCAAAAGCGAATTGCCCAGCGTGCTCTTTGTCTGCTCGATGAATTCGGTGCGCTCGCCCATCGCGGCGGCCCCGGCACGCCAGGCTTTTCCCGGCCGCATCATCGCCCGCTCGGTGGGCGTCAATGGCGGCAAGGCCGATCAGTTCGTCTATGAGGTCATGGAAGAGATCGGCATTGATATGAGCGTGCACACGCCCCATATCTTGGATGAGCTGGTTGCCAACCGCTTCGATCTTGTCATCACCCTTTCTGACGACGCTCCCGGCGCCGTGGCCCGCAAGGGCCTCGAGGCCAGCGCGGTTGAGCAATGGCAGGTGGCCGATCCATCCCTCGTGGAGGGCAGCCGCGAGCTGATTTTGCAGGCTTATCGCGATCTGCGCGATAGCCTGCGCAAGCGTGTGCGCACCCGCTTGGAACCACTGGTTTCAGGAGCGCTTCCAGCAAAAGTGGACGCCACTTTTGCGGTTCGGAAGGGCGACTAACAGGGACTTGTGCCGCCGCAAAGCGGACGTGGCGCAAGAGGTTCACAAATCCTTTGAATTCCTATAGGTTGCGCCCAATTTCCGACCCCCGGGCGGCAAATCGATGCCCCGTGGGTCCTTTCAGGAGACAGTATGGCGAAGGAAGAAGTGCTCGAATTTCCGGGCGTGGTAACTGAATTGCTTCCCAACGCGACCTTCCGGGTCAAGTTGGAAAACGAGCATGAAATCATTGCTCACACCGCTGGCCGCATGCGCAAGAATCGCATCCGTGTGCTGGCTGGCGACAAGGTCCTGTGCGAAATGACGCCCTATGACCTGACCAAGGGTCGCATCACCTACCGATTTAAGTAAGGCACCGCGCCGATGGCCAGCCGTCCGGAACTCATCCTGGCTTCCGCCTCGCCGCGGCGTCTTGCTCTGCTCAACCAGATCGGTATCGAGCCTGAGCATCTGGTGCCCGCCCACGTCGATGAAACCCCCGAAAAGGGTGAATTGCCGCGCAAGCTGGCCCAGCGCTTGGCCGATCTGAAGGCGCTGACCGCTCAACACAAGGCGCGTTCCGCCGGCTATGGGGCCGGGGCCCTCGTACTGGCCGCCGATACGGTGGTTGCCGTCGGCCGCCGCATTCTGCCCAAGGCCGAGACCATGGAAGAGGCATCCCAATGCCTCGCCCTGCTCTCGGGCCGGGCGCATCGGGTTTATACCGCGCTGACCGTGCTGACGCCTTCAGGCGCCAAGCGCCAGCGCCTCGTCGAAAGCCGCATCCGCTTCAAGCGCCTCTCCACGCGCGAAATGGAAGCCTATCTGGCGTCCGCCGAGTGGCGCGACAAGGCCGGCGGCTACGCCATCCGGGGCATTGCCGGGGCCTTCGTGGTCAAGCTCGTCGGCTCCTATACCGGCGTTGTCGGCCTGCCGCTGATGGAAACCGCTTCACTTCTGGCCGGCGAGGGCTATCCGGTCCATTTCAATTGGCTCAACCAATCCGCGCTGTCCGGCGTCTGATGGCCAAGGTCCCAACCAAAACCTGCCCCATTTGCGGCAAGCCCGCGGTCGAAAAATACCGCCCCTTCTGCTCGGCCCGCTGCGCCGATGTCGACCTCAACCGCTGGTTCACCGGCAGCTACGTCATCCCCGCCCGCGACGACGAGCCCCAGCAAGACAATGCCCTTCCCGGCGACAACGAAGACGACAACATCTAGGGCACGACGCGACTCTACGGCCGACAGAACCGCCAACCCAGCCACTCACAACGTCATTCCGGCCCGGGCCGGAATCCATGCTGAAGACCATCCCCAACCCGGATGCCAACGCCGGCCCCCACCCGCGTCAACCCGGCCCAAAGCACCAAGCTCCAACACCCACCGCATCTCCCTCGGGCCCGACCCGAGGGCCACCATCCCCCACACAGAATTTCGCCTCTTCGAATGCGGGCCCTCGGCTCAAGCCCGAGGGTGACGCATGGTGGAGAACAAATCGCACGACCCCACCGCCCCCCATTCCCAAACTCCTTTTCCACACCCCCTTTTCCGCTTGCGCGCCAAAAACCCTTCCCCTATAAGGCCCATGGCTTGACGCCGGGCGGTTCTCCCGCCCTGTTGCCCGGGTAGCTCAGTTGGTAGAGCAGCGGATTGAAAATCCGCGTGTCACTGGTTCGATTCCGGTCCCGGGCACCATTCCTTCCCAGATTTGCAAAAATCGCCGCGCCCTATCGCGCCCATTCACCATTGCGGCCATTTTGCGGCGAACGATGCCTTAACGGCTTTCCCCTAAGTTTGCCTCGAGCTGCACGGATCGCGCGGTCCGCTACGAGTTGCATTGGGAAAACCTCACGCCATGAATTTTCGCTCCCTGTCGGTCAAGACTGCCATTCTGAGCGGATTGGCGCTCGCCATCGTCTTTGCCATCGGCATTTTCGTGCTGGTGCAGCAGGTGGGCCAGACCATCGATCGGCAGACCCGCGCCTATCAGGCCGCCAGCACAGCCAGCGTCGCTGATGAGGTGGCCGCCAGCCTCTCCGCTGCGGCCGCGACCGCCGATGGGGTGGTGACGGCGCTCAGAATCCCTCAAGGAAGCGCGCACCAGCAGCCGCGCGGTCTATGGCGCACTGCTCAAGCACACGCTTGAACGCAACCCGTCGCTGCTTGGCGTGTGGTCGGGCTGGGAGCCCAACGCGCTGGACGGCCGCGACATCGATTCCGCCAATCGCCCCGGCCATGACGCCACCGGCCGCTATATCCCCTATTGGAACCGCGGCAGCGGCTGAAATCGCCAACGAGCCCCTGACCGGCTATGACGATCCGGTCGCCGGGGCCTATTATCAGCGCCCCAAGGCCGAAGGCCGTATGGTCGCAATCGATCCCTATCTCTATGCGGTGGGCGGCAAGGACGTGTTGATCATGTCCTTTGGCGCGCCGATCATGGTGGGCGGCACCTATATGGGCACGGGTGGTGTCGATCTGTCACTCGCCGAGCTCAATGGCCGCCTCGCCGAAATCAAGCCCATGGGCACCGGCACGGTAAGCGTGCTGACTGCCGCCGGCATGGTGGTCGCCCATCCCGATGCGACCCTGATCGGGCAGACCCTGCCTGCTTCCGACCCGCTGACCGGCTCGGTCGCCGCTGCGCTGGCCAATGGCGCCGCCGAGGCGGATATGTCCGCCCCCGATGGCACTGCCCTGCGCGGCGTCGCCGTTCCGTTCGCCGTGGGTGGCACGCTTGACCGCTGGGTCGTGGTCTCCAATGTGCCGCTCGCCACCCTCACCGCGACACAGACCGAAACCCAATTCACCATTATCGGGCTGGCTGCCGCCTGCGTTGTCATCGCCTGCCTTGTAATGTTCGCCCTGATCCGCACCATGATCGGCAAGCCTCTCGGCACGCTCGGCGCCACCGTTGATGCGGTCGCCGGCGGCGATTATCACAGCGAAATCAAGGGCATTGAGCGCGCCGACGAAATCGGCACGCTGGCCCGCGCCGTGGAAATCTTCCACGATAACGGCCTCAAGATCAGCCAGATGACCGAGGAAGAACGCGCCGCGGTGATCCAGCGCCGCGTCGAGCGCACCGATATGATGGTGGCACTGCAGGCCGCCTTTGGCGAAGTGGTCGATGCGGCCGTCGCCGGCGATTTCTCCAAGCGCGTCCACGCCCAATTCCCCGATGCCGAACTCAATGCCCTCGCCAGCAGCGTCAATGCGCTGGTGGAAACCGTCGATCATGGCACGGGTGAAACCGGCGCCGTGCTTGCTGCCATGGCCGATACCGATCTCACCCGCCGCATGCAGGGCAATTATAGCGGCGCCTTCGCCAAGCTGCGCGACGACACTAATGCCGTGACCGACAGGCTCACCGAAATCGTGGGTGGCGCCAAGGCGATCTCGGGCACATTGCGTGCCGCCACCAGCGAAATCCTGTCGGGGGCCAATGATCTGTCCGAACGCACCACCAAGCAGGCGGCGACCATCGAGGAAACCTCGGCCGCCATGGAACAGCTGGCATCTACCGTCGCCGAGAACGCCAAAATGGCCGAAGCGGCCAGCGGCAAGGCGCAGACCGTCTCAACCAGCGCCGCGCAAAGCGGGGCCACCATGGACCGAGCCAATGCCGCCATGGAGCGGATCACCGAGGCCTCGGCCAAAATCTCCAACATTATCGGCATGATCGACGACATCGCCTTCCAGACCAATCTTCTGGCCCTCAACGCTTCCGTCGAAGCCGCCCGCGCCGGCGATGCGGGCAAGGGTTTTGCCGTGGTGGCGGTCGAAGTCCGGCGCTCGGCCCAATCGGCGGCCAGCGCCTCGGCCGATGTCAAGCATCTGGTCGAGCAAAGCGCCAGCGAGGTGCGCGGCGGCACCAAGCTGGTCTCCAATGCTGCCGAGCAATTGGCGTCCATGCTGGCAGCGGTCGATGAAAATGCCCGCTTGATGCAGGCGATTGCCAAATCGAGCTCGGAACAAGCCGCCGCAATCGGCCGAGTCAATGTCGCCGTCCGCACGCTCGACGAAATGACCCAGCACAATGCCGCCCCGGTCGAAGAAATGAACGCCGCCATCGAGCAGAGCGAAAACCGAGCCAGCCAGCTCGACATGGCCGTCGACGTCTTCACCCTCGAACCCAGCAGCGTTGAACCGGCCCAAGCCAAACCCCGCCGCGCCGCCCCGCAAAGCACCATCGAACGCGTCCGCTCCGCCTCGCAGTCCTATTTGAGCCAAGGCAGCGCAGCCATCGCCAAGGACTGGTCGGAGTTCTAGTGCCAGCCAATAGAAACGAATAAAGAAGGCGCCTCTGGGCGCCTTTTCTTATGGTTCAGCGCTCGACACGCTTTCCAGCCGCTTATTGCCTTTTGCCCGCCCCAGGCGCAGTCTTCGCCTCAGAAAAATCCTCCGTTCAACATCGCGACTGGTCAAAACTGGCGTGACAGGACGGTGACAGGGAGCGGCCCTAGTATGGCACTCCTGCCGGACGGAACGACGTCTGGATTTTTACATGGGAGGATCTATGAACAAGCTGCTTCTGGCTGCGCTGGTTTCCGGCGCACTCGCGGTCCCCGCTTACGCGGCTGACTATACCATCATGGCGCCTGCTGCCCCCGGCGGCGGTTGGGACCAGACCGCCCGCACCATGCAGGAGGCCCTGCAGGCCGAAGGCATTTCGGGCAATGTCCAGGTCACCAATGTTCCCGGCGCCGGTGGCACCATTGGCCTCGCCCAGTTCGTCAACCAGTACAACGCCAATCCCAATGCGCTGATCGTGGGCGGCTATGTCATGGTGGGCGCCATCCTGACCAATGCCTCTCCCGTCTCGCTGGCCAATGTCACCCCGATCGCCCGCCTCACCGGCAGAATCCGACGTGATCGTGGTGCCTGCCGCTTCCGAGCTCAAGACGGTCGAAGACCTCGTCGCCAAGCTCAAGGCTGATCCGGGTTCGGTGTCTCGGGCCGGCGGTTCGGCCGGTGGTGTCGATCATATCGCGGCCGGCCTCTTCGCCAAGACTGTTGGCGTCGATCCCACCACCGTCAATTACATCGCCTATTCAGGCGGTGGCGAAGCCCTTGCAGCCGTGCTCGGCGGTCAGGTCACCGTCGGCATTTCGGGCCTTGGCGAATTCGACGCCCAGATCCAGTCGGGCGACCTGCGTGCCCCGGCCTCGACGGGTGCAGAGCGTCTCGAAGGTTCAGCTATCCCCACCCTGAGCGAATCGGGCGTCGACCTCGTCGTCGAAAACTGGCGCATGGTCGCCGCTGCCCCGGGCATTACCGATGAGCAGAAGGCCGCCATCATCGCCGATATCGACAAGATGGTGAATTCGGAAGCTCGGAAGACCGCCCTCGCCACCAAGGGCTGGGCCGACATGTACACGGCCGGCGCCGACTTCGACACCCAGCTCGCCGCTGACACCGAAGCCACCACCGCCATCCTGAAAGACATTGGCCCGGTGCAATGACAACCGGGCAATCCAATCTGCGCGCCGCCCCGATGGGGCGGCGCTTGTCATAGCGGCCGTGCTGGCGGTCATTGGGGCCGTCATCATCTGGCAGACCTCGCTGATGCGCGTGCCCCCATTCAGCGCGCGTGGGCCCCACGGTTTTCCCTTATGTCATCGCGGGCGGGCTGATCCTGCTCTCCATCGGCACGGCGCTGGCAGCCTTCCGCGGCAAGTTTCCAGCGCGAACGCGATAATTACGGCCCCATGTTGTGGATTGTCGGCGGCCTCGTCGCCCAATTGCTGCTGCTGAGCTGGGCCGGTTTCTCGATCGCCACCGGCATTCTCTTTGCCTTCACGGCCAAGGGCTTTGGCCGCGGCCCGCTTTGGCAGACGATCCCCCTCGGCGTGGTCTTTGCCTTCATCGTCTGGTTCATTTTCTCGCGCGGCCTGCAGCTCTCCCTGCCCACGGGTCCGCTCGAACGTCTCGTTCCCTGATCGGAAGGCGCTGATATGGATACCTTCGGTCTGCTCGCCCGGGGGCTCGTTGCCGCCCTGCAGTGGCAAAACCTCATCTATGGCCTGATCGGCGTCACCACGGGCACCGCCGTCGGCGTGCTGCCCGGCATTGGCCCGGCGCTGACCGTGGCTTTGCTGCTGCCCGTCACCTATCGGCTCGATCCCACCGGCTCGCTGATCATGTTTGCCGGCATTTATTACGGCGGCATGTATGGCGGCTCGACCACCTCCATCCTGCTCAACACTCTGGCGAGAGCGCCTCCATCGTCACCGCGCTCGAGGGCAATAAAATGGCCCGCAAGGGTCGTGGCGGCCCTGCGCTTGCCACCGCCGCCATCGGCTCCTTCATCGCCGGCCTCATCGCCACCCCGGCGCTCGCCTTCATCGCCCCCGGGTGGTCAAGGTGGCCCTGTCCTTCGGCCCCGCCGATTATTTCGCTCTAATGGTCTTGGCCTTCATCACCGTCTCGGCCGCCTTCGGCAATAGCGCCCTGCGCGGCATCACGGCCCTGTTCATCGGCACGGGGCTTGGTGTCATCGGCATCGACCTGCAAACCGGCCAGTCGCGCCTCGCCTTCGGCATTCCCGACCTGCTCGACGGCATCGAGGTGACCACCCCGGCCGTGGCGCTCTTTGCCATCGGCGAAACCCCAGCTATTGCCGCCAATCCCAACCAGATCAAGGAAGAAGTGCTGGCGGTCAAAGGCTCGGTCTGGATGACGCTTGAGGATTGGAAGCGCTCCTGGGCGCCCTGGCTGCGCGGCACGCTGATCGGCTTCCCCATCGGCGCCATGCCCGCGGGCGGCGCCGAAATCGGCACCTTCTTCTCCTATGCCACCGAACGCCGCCTCACCAAGCATCCCGAGGAATTCGGCCGGGGCGCCATTGAAGGCGTCGCGGGACCCGAAGCCGCCAACAATGCCTCGGCCGCCGGTACACTCGTGCCCCTCCTAACCCCGGGCCTGCCCACTTCGGCGACCGCCGCCATCATGCTGGCCGGCTTCCAGCAATTCGGGCTGCAGCCCGGCCCATTGCTGTTCGCCAACAATGCCCCGCTGGTCTGGTCGCTGATCGCTAGCCTCCTCGTCGCCAATTTCATGCTGCTGGTGCTCAACCTGCCGCTGATTGGTCTCTGGGTCCGCCTGCTGACCATTCCCAAACCCCGGCTCTATGGCGGCATTCTGGTGTTCGCCACCACAGGCACGATCGGCGCCAATGGCGCCATGTCCAGACGGCTGGGCCCCATCCCGTTCTCGTTCGAACTGGGCATGTTGCTGGTCTTCGGGTTCCTGGGTTACATCCTGCGCCGCTTCGATTACCCCATCGCGCCGGTCGTCGTGGGCCTCATCCTTGGCCCCATGGCCGAGCAGCAATTGCGCTGCGCGCTGGCCATCAGCCGGGGCGATCCGATCATCTCGGTGCATTCCCCGATTGCGGTGGTGATGTATGCCGTGGCCATCGTCGCCATCGTGCTGCCGCTGATCATGCGCCTGCGGGGCAGGGGGCGGTACTCAGTTCTTTGGCCGCCAACGAAGACTAAAAAGCAAAAAGCCCGGACGCGCTTTGCAGCGCATCCGGGCTTTTTCACGTTGATCGGCAACTCGATACGGGTCGCACAGGGAGGGGCCAGCGCCCCGCTTCGAGCTGGGAGACTTACCTGCCGATCGAACGGAAAGCGTCGGCATCGATGCCGAGGGACTTGAGGTGCTTGGTTTTGGGCATCCGCCCGGCTTCCACCGCGTTGGACACGGCAGCAGCACTGCCGAACACTTCCACGAAGGTGCCAAGGGCTGCAAAGAAACGATTGTTCCGATGAGTGCTCATTGCCATTTTCCTCTCAAAGCCCGGCCAGATCGCCGCTCGCTTTCATGAGTGTGTAAATGGGCTCATCTGCCCCCGCCCGATAGGGCAATTCCATCATTCCAGCTATGCGCCTGACGCGAATGATCGCCCGCAAACGCCCATTTTTGGCCGATATTCCAAACACCCACCCACTGCTATGCGCTGGACGCATGGGATTTTATGGCTTTGGCGAAACAATCTCCTGCCACGTATCCAAAAACCGCCGCTTGCGCTGCTGGTCGAGCGACACCAGCAATGCCGGCCCCAGCAGTATCGGCTGGATCACCCCGCGCCCTCGCGCCGCAATGGCCTCGCTGCTCCATTCACCCACCCCGCCCGGCACCACCGAGCCCAGCGCCGTCTGCCCTGCCGCAATGGCCTGACCCTCCGCCGACAGGGCAAAATCGACAAACGCCTTGCCCAGCTCAGGGTAGGGCGCATCGCGCGGGATCATCATCAGAGCGCGTCAGCACCAGCACGTAGTCGTCAGGCACCACGATTTCGATATTGGCGCCCGCCGCCTTGCGCGCAAAGGCATAGGAGCCCAGCACATTATAGCCCAGCGCCAATGTGCCATCGGCTACGCCATTCAGAATCGCCGGGCTCGATCCGCTGAATTGCGCATTCACCCGGCCAAAGGCCGCCGCCAGCCGCCAGAAATTGGAGGAAATGGTCTGGTCCTGCGCTGCCAGCAGATAACCCACGCCCGAAACCCCGATATGATAGGTCGCGATCTTGCCGCGGAACCGCGAAGTCTGGTTTTCCAGCAATTCGGCCAGCGTCAGATGCGTGCGCGGCACTTCATCGGCCCCGATCAGGTCGGGATTGTAGATGATCACTGCCGGCTCGAACGTGAAGCCGAACAGCTCATTGCGCCAATGCGCCCATTCGGGCAGCTGCGCCAGATGGGGGCTGTCATAGGCCAGCGCATAGCCGTCATTGGCGAGCTTGACCTGCAGATCCGAAGCCGAGCTGATCACCGGGTCCGGCTTGGGATTGGTGTCCCCTGCCAAAAATCTGTCATAGAGCGGCACCGAATCCGTCTCTTCATAAATGACCGTCACCCCCGGCCAGCGCAGCTGAAACCCAGCCACGAACTGGGCAAACAGCGGCGTATCGGTCACCCCCAATATGGTCAGCACCTGCTCGCTGCTGCCATCGGGCGCCGGATACCGAGACTCAACCGCCTTTGCCTCCTGCGGCTGCACCAGCAACAGGCACAGCGCCAGCATGGCCACGCTCCCCAGTGCCTTGCGCAACTGCTCAAGCTCGGCATTGCGACCCACCAGCGGCAATTCGATCTCCACCGCCAGCCCGCCGCCCGCCCGGTCTTTCAATCGCAGTGCCCCGCGATGCGCCTCCACCACCCGCTTGACGATGGATAGTCCCAACCCCGACCCCACCTTGGCGCTAGCGCTGCTGCCCCGCTTGAACCGCTCCAGTACCACGCCCTTTTCCCCATCGGGAATGCCCGGCCCGCTATCGGTCACCACCATGGTCAGCAACCCGTCCTGCACCACTCCAGAAATGGAAACCGAGCCCTCCGAATAGACCATGGCATTATCAACCACATTGCGGACCATCTCGCGCAAAGCCACCCGGTCGCCCCGAATTTGCGCTGCTGCCACCGCCTCGGGAATATCCAGATTGAGCCGCGCCGATTGGTCGCCATCCAGCCGCTGCCGCACATCCTCGATCACCGCCCCGAACGGCGTCGTGTCGCTCTCCCGGTTTTCGAGGCGATGGGAAATGGTCGCGTCCATCAGCAATTGCGACACCAATTGGCTGGCATGGATCGCCCCCTGATGAATGCGCCCCACCCGCCGCCGCAGCTGCATCGGGATCCTGTTCATCCATCGCCACTTCGGCCTGCGCCCGCAGCGAGGCCAGCGGCGTGCGCACTTCATGGGCCGCTTCGGCCACCAGCCCGCTCAGCCGCTCCATGCTGCTGCCCAGTCGCGCCATAAAGGCATTGAGCGCCCCCACCAGCTGGCTCACCTCCACCGGCACCGGCACATCCAGCGGCGACAGATCATCGGGCGTGCGCCCGCGCAAAGCCTGCTCCAGCTGATAGAGCGGGGCAAACATCCGCCCAATGCCAAACCACACCAGCGCCACCGCCAATAGGGTCAGCGCCACCACCGGCACGATGGCATTGCCCAATATCTCATTGGCCAGCGCCTCGCGCTCATTCTGCGTCTCGGCCACATGGATAGTCACCCAATCGGTTTCGCTGGCCGACGAAGTCAGCCGCCCGACACTCGCCACCCGCACCAGCTCGCCGCGATACATCGCGTCCTGAAAGACCGGCCCCGCCGACTGCATTTCCTCAAGATTGGCCGATAGATCATCATACCCGGTCACCGCCCGCCCACGCGGGTCTTCCACCGCATAAAACACCCGGTCCCGGCCCGAAAACATGCCAAACGAGGCAAACGGCAATTCCACGATCACCGCATCATTTTCCACCTGCACCGCCCCGGCAATGGTCAGCGCCGACGCCGCCAGCAACCGGTCAAACGCCCGATCCGCCGCCCGCTCCGCATAATCGCGGATAAACACCACCAATACGACGGCTGCCCCCAGCAGCAGCGCCACTGCCAGTGCCAAAATCCGCCGCCGGATGGAAAAGGAATTAGCCGGCATCGGCCCCCTACCCATTGGGCGCACGCAGCACATAGCCCACGCCGCGCACCGTGCCGATTTCGATACTCGCCGCTTCCAGCTTCTTGCGCAGCCGCGAGATATGCAGCTCCAGCGCATTGACCGACACCGCCTCGTCGAAATTGAACAGCTGGTTCATCAGCCGCTCCTTGGGCACCACCTTGCCCGCATTGGTCACCAGAATTTCCAGCAGCCGGAATTCGCGCCGCCCCAATTCCAGCGATTTGCCGTCAATCGAGGCATTGAGCCCCGCCATATCCAGTGCGAGATTGCCCACGCCCAGCGTGCTCGTGGTTTGCCCACCGGTGCGCCGCATCAGCGCCCGCAACCGCGCTTCCAGCTCCCGCAGATCGAACGGCTTGACCAGATAATCATCCGCCCCCAGATCGAGCAGGCTCACCTTGTCATCGATTTCCGAGCGCGCCGTGATCACCGGGATCGGTGCATTGAACTTGCGCTTGCGCAATTCGGCGATCAGTCCGATCCCGTCGCGATTGGGCAGCATCAAATCAAGCGCCACCGCATCGAACGCATCGCCCTCGGCGGCCGACACCACATCATTGCCGTCCCGCACCCATTCCACCGAGTGCCCGGCCGTGCGCAGCCGTTTCTCGATGGCCTCGCCCAGATCTTCATTGTCTTCGACAAGCAATATTCGCATAGGCGCCGATGGTCTCCCCGCCAGCACCCTATGCTTGCGAGCCACGGGGCTCAACCCTCGGCCCAGTAGACCTCATGGTGATCCTGTCGAACCACGAGGTCGTGGCACATAAACCCGCTAAAACACCGCCATCATCGACGCCGCCACCGCCACAATACCCAGCGCCGCCAGCCCCGCTGCCATCAGCATGGTCTGCGTGCGCTGCATCTGCGCTCGAGCGATGCGCCGCCAGCCGGCTCGCCTTGATGTCGGATGTATCCAGATGGGTCATTTGCCGCCCCTAATTATCGCCGGCCACTGCGCCAGTCATTGCCAAGGGTCGTCGCTTTTAAGCTCTTCTCACCCACGAGAAAAAGCTAACCCCGCCACCCCGTTTGCGCTGAAAGGCTCCCTGCCAAAGCGGTTAATTTACATAAAATCCGATCTATCCTAATCTTGTATGGTAGATGCTTGATCCCGCCGCGCGCCGTGGCAGAACATTGCCCATGACCCATTCAGCCCATCTCCACCCCGATCGTTTGTTCCCTGCCTCCCAACCGGCCCAGTCGATTGCGCGCGAGCTTTATCCCGCCGTGGCTGACCTGCCGCTGATTTGCCCGCACGGCCATACCGATCCGTCCTGGTTTGCCAATAATGGGCGCTTCTCCGATCCGGCCGCGCTCTTCCTCACGCCCGACCATTATGTCCTGCGCATGCTGCGCAGCCGCGGGCTTGATTATGATGCGCTGGGCGTACCGCGCCGGGATGGCAAGCCCGTTGCCGATGGCCGCACCGCTCGGCGTCTCTTTGCCGCCAATTATCACCTGTTCGCCGGCACCCCGTCCAAGACCTGGACCGACCATTCCCTGCACTGGGCCTTCGGCATCACCGATGAGCTGTCGCCCAGCACGGCCGACGCCATCTACGACACAATCGACGCCGCCCTCGCCACGCCCGACCTGTTGCCGCTGGCGCTGCTCGATCGTGCCAAGGTCGAAGTCATCACCACCACCGAATTCGCGCTCGATCCCCGGTCCATCACCAGAAGATGGCCGAGACTGGCATTCTGGGCCGCGTCCGCACCACCTATCGCCCCGATGACGTGACCGACCCCAGCCGCCCCGCGATCGTCGACAATCTCAAGAAGTTTGCCGAACTGACCGGCGAGGACGTCACCAATTGGGCCGGGCTGATCAATGCCCACCGCGCCCGCCGCGAATATTTCCGCCGCTTCGGCGCCGTCGCCACCGACCATGGCGTCCCCTCCGCCAACACAGCCGACCTACCGCTGATCGAAAAGCAGGCTCTGCTCGACAAAATCCTGTCCGGCAAGCATGACGCCGCCGATGCCGAACTGTTCCGCGCCCAGATGATGACCGAAATGGCTTTGCTCTCGGTCGAAGACAGCATGGTCATGCAACTCCATGCCGGTTCACGTCGCAATACCGATCCGTTGCTCTTCGCCACCCGCGGCCCCGATCTGGGCGCCGACATCCCCGGCACCACCGACTACGTCAACGGCATGCGCGCTTTGCTCGCCCGCTGCGGCAATGAGCCCAACCTGCGGCTGATCATGTTCGTGCTCGATGAAACCACCTATGCCCGCGAGCTGGCCCCTATGGCCGGCTATTGGCCTTCCCTGATGATCGGCCCGCCACTGGTGGTTCCACGATAGCCCGCAGGGCATCCGCCGGTATCTCGATCAAGTGGTTGAGACCGCCGGCTTCTACAATCTCGCCGGTTTCAACGACGACACCCGCGCTTTGCTCTCCATCCCCGCCCGCCACGACGTCTGGCGCCGCGAAGTCTGCGGTTTCCTTGCCACCGGGTCGCCGAAAACCGCCTCAGCAAGAGCACCGCCGAGGAACTGGCCAAGCATTTGAGCTATCAAGCGGCGAAAGACGCTTACAAAATCAGCTAAGCCTCAATCCGTCCCACCCACCGCTCTCCCTCGGGCTTGGCCCGAGGGAAGCAAGGTAGTGTGGTGGAGAAAGAAATGGTGTCTGCCAGAAGCCCGTCGCCCTCACGGCGACTTCCACAGCACCACCAGCAATACCAAAATCCCCGTCACCAGCAACACCAGTGTCCCGGTCAGCCCGTTGAACACCTGCCGCCCCGGGCTGGGCATGGCCTCATCGGCCGCCGGGATATCGGAAAGTCCTTTGGGGTCATGCCCCTTTGCGCTCGAATACGTCATGGTCCAGTTCCCTCTTGCGATTGGGCGCTGTCTTCTGCGTCGCGATCAGTCTAACTCCGGCCAACTTTATCAAAACTTGCAGCAGGCCGGTTTGCTGGCGTTAAGGTTGCCATTGTGCCAAATATCTTGCTTACCAAATGCCTACCGCGCCGCATTTCGATCAAGTTCTTTTGCCAAGCGCAGTTAATGTCGAAAGCAAGCACGCCTTCTGATTTAATGGCTGACATGAATCAGTCTCCCGCCGAAACCGCGCTGAGCCGCGCCATGATCCGCTGGTCCCTGACCAAGTCGACGCCCGTGGCGGAAACCGCCACCAGCTGGATTTTCCGCGTCGAGCAGAACGGCCGCAACTTCGCCGCCCTCAAAATCCTCAAACCGCTGGCCCTCGAGGAAGAGAGCCGTGGCGCCCAGTTGATGAACTGGTATGGCGGGGAGGGCGCCGCCACCGTCTTCGATATTCACGGCAATACCATTTTCATGGAATGGCTCGATGGCAAGACGCTGGGCGACGCCGTCCGCGCTGGCCACGATGATGAGGGCACCATCGCCATTGCCACCGTCGTCGCCAATTTGCACCGCCCCACGATGGCGCGCCCGAGGGCCTGCAGCCGCTGCGCGACCGCTTCCAGACCCTGTTCGACACCGATGTCCGCCTCTGGCCCCACACCTCGCGCGATCTCTATGCCCGGGCCAGCGGCATAGCGCTCAGGCTGTTCGACCGGCCCACGGCGCAAATTCCCCTGCATGGCGATCTGCACCACGATAATGTCATCTCCTCCGATCGCGGCTGGCTGGCCATCGATCCCAAGGGGCTGCTGGGCGATCCAGTCTATGACGTCGCCAATGTCTTCATTAATCCCGAGCGTGCCGATGCCGTGGCCGCCGATCCGCGCCGTATCGCCGCCCGCGCCGATATCCTGGCGCAGCGCTTGGCCTATCCGCGCAAGCGCATTCTGGGCTGGGCGGCGGCGCATGCCGCCCTTTCGGCCTGCTGGGATCTGGCCGATGGCAATGCCATAACTGGCCAGCTCGCCTGCCTGCCCAACCTGCTCAGCGCCTACGACCGGGCCGTCTAGCCCATGGAATCATCGATGACGTTGCTCACGACCTCGCGCCGCGGCCTGCTCCTGCTGGGCGCGGCCCTGACGCTTTCGGCCTGCGCCTCCACCATGCCGGCTTTGGCCCCTGCGGCCGCCGCGCCCACGCCCGAAACCCTCACCGACGATCAGATCATGAGTGCGGTCAATGCGGTGCGCAAGGCCAATGGCGCCACCCCACGGAGCTATAGCCCGCTGCTCGAAAACGCCGCCCGCTCCCGGGCTCGTCTCATGGCGCAGCGCGATACGCTCAGCCACGATCTGGGCGTCACCCTGCGCGAACGCGTCACCGCCGCCGGCTATATCGGTGCGGTCGGGGGAGAACCCGGCCCGTGGCCACACCTCGCTCGAAGCGGCCCTCCAAGGCTGGATGAACTCCGCCGGCCATCGCGGCACCCTGCTCAGCCCCAAATTCACCGAATTCGGCCTTGCCGTCACCCGCACCTCAGCCGGCCGCCTCTACTGGGCCCTGATCGCCGGCGGCAGTTTTGATGCCCGGCGGGTTTATGCCTAATCCTCAGACCGTCCCGCACCCTCCCGATCCCGCTCATATCGCCTCACCAGCGGAAACACCGGCAACCAGCCCTCGCGCCGAATAGTCCACAGCTCATATGTGGGCCTGAACTGATCAATCTCATCCAGCGCCCCCAGATTGATCTCAATCTCATCCCGCTGCGCGAGAAAACCGACGAGCCGCAATGGGGACAGAAAAACTCGGCCGGCATAATCGCGGACCTCGCCTTCGATCACCACCGCATCCTCCGGAAATATCGCCGAGGCGTGAAACAGCGCCCCATGATGTTTGCGGCAATCAAGGCAATGGCAAAGCCCCACCCGATAGGGTCGTCCCCCGCCACAAACCGCACCTTGCCGCATAGACACCCGCCGCTGACCTGTTCCATACGCACCCTCCTCCGGGGGTTACGAACTCAGCGTCCGCCGCACCGCCGCATCCCAGCCTTTGATCTTGCCCTTGCGCTCCGCCGCATCCATCTTGGGCTCAAACCGGCGGTCGCGCGCCCAGCTCGCCGCGAATTCCTTCATGCCCGGCCACACACCCGCCCGCGATCCGGCCAGCCACGCCGCGCCCAGCGCCGTGGTCTCCAGAATAGTCGGCCGGTCCACCGGCGCGTCCAGCACATCGGCCAGAAACTGCATGGTCCAGTCCGACGCCACCATGCCACCATCCACCCGCAACACCGTGTCCTGCCCGCCCTTCCAGTCCTTGCGCATCGCCGCCAGCAGGTCCAGCGTCTGGTAGCAAACCGCCTCCAGCGCCGCCCGGGCGATTTCCGCCGGCCCCGAAGTGCGCGTCAGCCCATAAATCGCCCCGCGCGCCTCCGCATCCCACCGGGGCGCACCCAGCCCCACAAAGGCGGGCACCATATAGACATGCTGGCTGGGGTCGGCGCTCTCGGCCAGCGGCCCGGTCTCGCTGGCATGCTTGACGAGCTTCAGCCCATCGCGGATCCACTGCACCGCCGCCCCGGCGATAAAGATCGAGCCTTCCAGCGCATAAGTGGTCTGCCCATCCAGCCGATAGGCGATGGTCGTCAGCAGCCGGTTCTTGCTCGCCACCATATCCTTGCCGGTATTGAGCAGCGCAAAACATCCCGTGCCATAGGTCGATTTCAGCATGCCCGGCTCAAAGCAGGCCTGCCCAATGGTCGCTGCATGCTGGTCGCCCGCCACCCCCAGAATAGGGATTTCAGCGCCAAACAATTCGGCCTCGGTCACCCTGAAATCAGCCGCACAATCCTCGACCTCCGGCAGCAGCTGCCGGCACTTCGAACAGCTCCAGCAGGCCCTTGTCCCAGCGGTTTTTGCCGATATCGAACAGCAGCGTGCGCCCCGCATTGGTCGCGTCGGTCACATGCCGTTTGCCGCCGGTCAGACGCCAGATCAGAAAGCTATCCACCGTGCCAAAGGCCAGCTCGCCCTTTTCGGCGCGCTTGCAGGCGCCCTTCACATTGTCAAGCAGCCAGCGCACTTTCGTGCCGGAAAAATAGGGGTCGAGCAGCAGCCCGGTCTTTTTGGTGATGGCCTTTTCATGGCCCGCCGCCTTGAGCTTGGCGCAAAACGCCGCCGTGCGCCGGTCCTGCCACACGATGGCATTGTGAATGGGCTTGCCACTCTTGCGGTCCCAGATCAGCGTCGTTTCACGCTGATTGGTAATGCCAATCGCCGACACATCGCTGGCCGTAATCTTGGCCGCCTTCAGCGCCTCCTTGACCGCCCAGACCACGCTTTCCCAGATTTCCTCGGGGTCATGCTCCACCCAGCCATCCCGCGGAAAAATCTGGGTGAATTCCTTCTGCCCCGACCCGGCGATGGTCCGATCCCGACCAAACACAATCGCCCGGCTCGACGTCGTCCCCTGATCGATCGCCAGAATATATCCGCTCATCATTCCTCCAACTGTTCTTCCCCTCGCCCCTTGAGGGAGAGGGACAGTAATTTCTTCGTTCAGAAGAAATTACAGGGTGAGGGGTTCTGCGCCATCCCATGCTTGGATGCTTGCGGCAACAACCCCACACAAATCCCGCGGCTCCATCGTCTCCTCCCCCTTGTGGGGAGGGGACAGGGGTGGGGTGGTTCTGGCCACCGCGTCCGCAGCTCCACCCCAATGTCAGTGGCTCACACGCCCCGCCATATACCCATCCAATTCCACCGCCTCATCCGCACTCACCCGCAGTCCCAACTTGGTCCGCCGCCACAGCACATCCTGGCCCACCCGCGCCCATTCATGGGCCATCAGATAGTCCACCTCGGCCTGATACAAATCCGCCCCGAAATGCCGCCCCAGCCCGCCGACGTCACCCGCCACGCCCAAAATAACCCGCGCCTTGGTGCCATAAAGCCGCATCAGCCGCCGCACCAGCCCATCGGGCATTCCCGCATAATCCTTGCGCAGCCGCCGTACCTCGGCCTCGAAGGCCAGCGGCTCGAATTCCCCGCCGGGCAGCTTGCTCACCTTGGTCCAGGGCCGGACCCTTCTTGCCCAGCACGCCATCGATCTTGTCCAGCACCGACTCGGCCAGTCGCCGCGACGTGGTCAGCTTGCCGCCAAACACATTGACCGCCGCGCCACTCTGGGCATCGCCATCCACCTTGAGCACATAATCGCGCGTCGCTTCCTGCGCCGCGCTCGCCCCATCGTCGAACAGCGGCCGCACCCCGAATAGGTCCAGACGATATCCTCGCGCGTCACCGGCTTGGCGAAATACTCGCTCGCCGCCGCGCAGAGATAATCCGTTTCCCGGTCCGAGATCGCCACGTCCTTGGGCTCGCCTTTATAATCCTCGTCGGTCGTGCCGATCAGCGTGAAATCGCCCTCGTAGGGAATGGCGAAAATGATCCGCCCATCGCCATTCTGGAAAATATAGCAACGGTCATGGTCATAAAGCTTGTTCACCACGATATGGCTGCCTTTGACCAGCCGCACATTATGCGCGCCGTTCTTGCCCATCGTGCCGTTGATGACGCTATCCACCCATGGCCCCGCCGCGTTGACGAGCAGCTTGGCCCGCACACTCTGGCGACCGCCTTCGCCATCCAGCTCGATGGTCCAGCCGCCGGCATCCCGCCGCGCGCTCGTCACCTTGGTTCGCACATGCACAATGGCGCCGCGATCCGCCGCGTCGCGCGTTCAGCACCACAAAGCGCGCATCGTCCACCCAGCAATCGGAATATTCAAACCCCAGCCGATAGCCGGGTTTCAGCGGCTTGCCCACTTCGTTCCGCGTCAGGTCCAGCGTCTTGGTCGGCGGCAATAGCCGCCGTCCGCCCATATAATCATACATGGCTAGCCCCGCCCGCAGCACCATTGCCGGCCGCAGCCCCTTGTGATGCGGCAGCACAAACCGCAGCGGCTTGATGATATGGGGCGCATTGGCCCACAGCACTTCGCGCTCCGCCAGCGCCTCATGCACCAGCCGGAATTCATAATGTTCGAGATAGCGCAGCCCGCCATGCACCAGCTTGGTCGCCGCCGATGAGGTGCCCGATGCCAGATCATGCATCTCGGCCAGCATCACCGAATAGCCGCGTCCCACCGCGTCGTGGGCAACGCTGGCGCCATTAATGCCCCCGCCAATCACAAAGACATCGACTTGCTCGGTCATCGCTGCAGCCTCTTTCGCTATGCTTTCGTTTGTACGCGAAATGATTTCGTTTTGAAAGCCCGCTGTCACGCTGCCAATCTTCCATACAAGTGCAAGTTGACCCCTTGGACGCAACGGGTTAGGGCAGGGGTGTCTTTCGGCCCCGGGTCCCGGCCATGCTTGCCATTATCACTGTTATTGCCCCGGTTTTTGCCCTGATGGCGCTCGGCTATGGCGCCGTGCGCTTCCGCCTGTTCCCCGCCGATGGCATCAAGAGCCTAATCGCCTTCGTGAACAATTTCGCGACGCCGTGCCTGCTGTTCCATTCCCTGCTCACCAGCGATTTCCGCTCGGCCTTCAACCTCGCCATCATCGTGCCCTTCTATGCCGGGCGCTGGTCTGCTTTGCCCTCGGCATTTTCATCGCCATCAAATTCTTCCGCACCCGCCCGGGCGAAGGCGTCTCCGCCGCCTTTTCCGGCACTTTCACCAATACCGTGCTGGTCGGCCTGCCCATCATCCAGCGCGCCTATGGCCCCGAAGCGCTCCCGGTCACGCTCTCCATCATTGGCCTCCATGGCGCGATCCTGCTCACCATCGGCATGGTCACCATGGAACTGGTGCGCCGCGATGGCCAGTCCCCGGGCAAAACCCTCATCGTCGCCGCCAAGCGCGTCGGCTCCAATCCGCTGATCTGGGGCATTGCCGCCGGCATGATCGCCTCTTTCGCCGGCCTCACCCTGATCGAGCCGGCCGAAGCCTTCTTCGTCATGATGAGCCGGGCCGTGGTCCCGGCCGCCCTGTTTGGCGTCGGCGGCGCGCTCAACGAATACAAGCTCAGCGACAGCTGGAAGCACGCCATGGTGGCCTCCTCCATCAAGCTGATCCTGCACCCCGCCATCGCCTATGTGCTGATGATCTGGGTGTTCCATGTCGACATGGCCATCGCCCGCTACGGCATCCTGCTGGCCGCCATGCCGGTCGGCGTCAACGCCTATATCTTCGCCACCTATTACAATCGCAGCGTCAGCGTCGCCACCAATACGGTGCTGATCACCACCGTGGCCTCGGCTATAACCATTTCGGGCTGGCTCTATCTTTTGAGTCTGTAGCCCGGGAGACACCGATTGCCGGCCACCCCTCAAGCCTATCTCGATCTGCGCCAGACCCCGCTGTATGAGCTATCCCCGGCTGAGACGATAGCCTTCTGCTCGGCAGTCGCCGACTGGCTGGGTCATGACGAGCCCCGGATTCGCGACGACGCCGCCGAGCGTCTCGCCACCGCCGTCCTGTGGGAACGCCACTGGGGAGAGGGGTCTGACGCTCCCCCACCCTCGCACTATGTCGAGCGCGTGGATTGGCTGCTGGCCACAATCGAAAGCGCCAATCAGCGCCATCCCGATATACTGCCCTCATTCATTCGGCACCTGCGCTATCATACCCCCTCGCGCCAGCAATTGCCGCGCGTGCTGGCTCGGCTCGATCGACTCGAACACCAGCCTCCCGCCGGTCTCGACATCAATCTGGTGCTCGGCACGCGCATCCTGCTCACGCCACCTGCACCGGATTGGTCCGAACAGGCTGCCGCCCGGATCGCCCTGCTCGATCACCCTTCCAACTGGGTGCGCGGCTGCGCTGCCATGATGCTCGGCAATTGGTCCGAGGACGATACCGCCCCCAACCGGGCCGATCTCTTCGCCCTTATCGGCGAAAAGGAAATCGCCCGGCCCGGCATTGCCGGACCATTCTGGTCGCCATCCCATGCCGGCGGCGATTGGGCCGATGCCGCATGGGCCGCTACGGTCACCCCCTGGATGATGGATTTGCTGGAACGCCGCAACGGCCCGCCGCCCTCGTTCGAGGACATGCCCAGCAACGATATCGAGTTCTTCCTGCACGAACTCTGCAGCACCTCGCCCGCCATGGTCGACCGCATGCTGGCTGGCGGCTTCATCGAGCTGGCCTTGATGACGGCAACCGAAATGCACGGCCCCATCGAAGGCATGCAGCCGCGGCTCGGAAATTCTCGCCAAGAACACTGACCCTGAAATCGCCGCGGCGGCAGCGCGACATCTTGAGCTTTACTACGCGTCCTAGGCCGCTGCCACGCTGACCTCGATCTCCCTGACCCCATCCCCTGCCGGCACCAGCCGGAGTGGTTGCGTCGAGAGCCAATCCAGCCCCGCCGCCAGCCGCACATGCCGGTCGGTGGGACACATCTGCAGCCGCGGATCAAACCCGATCCAGCCCAGCGCATCGTCAAAGGCTTCCGCCCGGGCATGGAAGGCGGCAACGCCATCCTCCGCCCCGACCAGATAACCCGTCACATAGCGCGCCGGAATATCGAGCGCTCGCGCGCCCCCGACAAAGCTATGGGCATAATCGCTGGCCGGGGGCAGGGGCTTTTCCACCCCGCCCCGGCTTTGACTCTGCCCGCCACCGGCCTGCATCTGGCTCGGTGCCGGGACCTCGTCCGTGCCCAGCGCCTCGCCCACCCGCGCCATCAGCCCGTGCAACACATCGAGCCGCGTCTCCTTGGCATTGCGATATTTGCCATAAAGCGTCACGGGCGCCTTGGTCAGCGGCGTCACCCTTCGATAGAGCGCCGGCACCGGCTCGCCCCCGACCCGTCCCAGCACACCATGCCGGTCGGTCGTCTCGATCACGCCCTTGACCGTCACCAGCAGTTCGCCCTCGGGCCGGCTCTGGTTCACCAGATGGGCGATATTGCCATAGGCATCGATAAAGCGGCCGGCATTGCCGATCCCCGCCATCTCGACACTCCAGCTTTCCACGCTTTGCGTGGGCCCGCCCTGCGGCGTCAGCAGCAATTGCAGCACGGCATTGGCCGTGCCCGCTGGCGGCGTCACGCTAAGCTGGTGGCGTATGGCAATGCGCATCAATACCAGACCTGGTTAGTAAAAGTTGTAGCTCTCCGACAGCGCATCGGTCACCCGATTGTTCCGGGCAATGAATTCGGTGAGGAATTCATGCAGCCCATGGCTGAAGATTTTTTCCATGCTGGTATTTTCCACCATGGCCAGCAATTGGCTCGCCGCCTCTTGGCATGCCTGTTGGCGCCCGTAAAAATCGGCCAGCAGATCCAGATTTTGCTGCACGAATTGCGCACAAAAATTCAGCGAGCGCGGCATTTCCGGCCGCAGGATCAGAAAATCGGTGATGTTCTGCGCCTTGTAGCGATCGTGATAGACATGGCGATAGCTGCGATGGGCCGATGCTGCCCGCAGGATCAGCGTCCACTGCTGGATATCGAGATCGCCCCCCACCTGCGTAGCGCGGCAACAGCACATAATATTTCATGTCGAGGATGCGCGCGGTATTGTCCGCCCGCTCCACGAAATTGCCCGCCTGCAAAAACGCAAACCCATCATCGCGCAAAATCGTGCCCAGCAGCGCCCCGCGAAATTCGTGGCTGCGCTGCTTCACCCATTGCAACAGGCCCAAGAGCTTGGCGCCCCGCACATCGCGCGGCTTGATCTGGGAATATTCCAGCCACGCCCCGTTCATGCTCTCCCACATATCGGTGGTAATGGCGGTGCGCACCGAGCGGGCATTGGTCCGCGCCGATTGCAGGCACGAATAGACCGAGCTCGAATTATCCGGGTCGAACATCATGAAATGGGCGACCGTATCCACATCGGCCGTCTTGTGCTTGGCCGCAAAAGCCTCATCGACCTCGGCCGCCTGCATCATCGACATCAAATGCTCGCTCGATCCACCCTCGCGCCGGCTGGTGAGACTCATCCGGTAGCCCACCTCCAGCAGCCGCGCCATATTCTCGGCCCGCTCCACATAGCGGCTCAACCAGAACAGATTTTGCGCCGTCCGTCCGAGCATCATGGCCGCACCCCCACCCCGGCCCTCCCCACAAGGGGGAGGGAGAAGAGGGCATTGCGACTCAGGCAGGCAGGGTGCGGTTCCCTCCCCCTTGTGGGGAGGGCTAGGGTGGGGGTGGTCTCATCAAATACGCAAAACATGGGGCTCATCATCAATCTTCCAGCACCCACGTATCCTTGGTCCCCCGCCCCGGCTCGAATTGACCACGAGCGACCCCTTCTTCAGCGCCACCCGTGTCAGCCCGCCCGGGGTAATCCGTACCCGGTCGCCCACCAGCACATAGGGTCGCAAATCCACATGGCGCGGCGCCACCCCGGCATTGACGTAAGTGGGGCAGGTCGACAGCGCCAAGGTCGGCTGCACGATGTAATTGTCCGGCCGCGCCTCGATTTTTCGCCGGAATTCGGCATGCATGGCCTTGGTCGAGGTTGGTCCCACCATCATCCCATAGCCGCCCGAGCCATGCACTTCCTTGACCACCAGATCCACGATATTGGCCAATACCCAATTGCGCTGCTCGTCATCGGTGCAATTATAGGTCGGCACATTGTTCAGCAGTGACTTTTCCCCGAGATAAAATTCGACGATTTCGGGCACATAGGTATAGACCGCCTTGTCATCGGCAATCCGGTGCCCGGCGCATTGACCAGCGTCACATTGCCCGCCCGATAGGCGTTGAACAGGCCGGGCACGCCCAACATGGAATCGGGCCGGAAGGTGAGGGGGTCCAGATAATCGTCGTCGATCCGGCGATAGATCACATCCACCCGCTCCGGCCCGGTCGTGGTCCGCATATAGACCTTGCCGCCATCGACGAAGAGGTCCGGTCCCTCGCAGAGCTGGGCGCCCATCTGGTCGGCCGAGAACGAATGTTCGAAATAGGCCGAGTTATAAATGCCCGGCGTCAGCACCGCGATATTGGGCGATTGCCCGGCGCTGGCCGGCGCCACGCTTTCCAGCGTCCGCCGTAGGTTTTCTGGGTAGGTTTCCACCGGCGCCACCTTGCAGCGGTGGAACAGGTCGGGCGCCAGTTGCATCATCGCCTCGCGGTCTTCCAGCATATAGCTGACCCCCGACGGCGTGCGCAGATTGTCTTCCAGCACATAATATTCGTCCGGGCCCACCCGCACGATATCGACCCCGATAATATGGGCATAAACGCCCCCGGCCGGCTCCAGTCCCATCATTTCGGGGGCAAAGGCGGCATTCTGCAGGATCAGCTTTTCCGGGATCCGTCCCGCCTTCAAAATTTCTGGCGGTGATAGATGTCATACAAAAACGCATTGAGCGCCTTGACGCGTTGCTCGATCCCCTTGGAGAGCTTGCGCCATTCCTGCGCCACGATAATGCGCGGGATCACATCGAACGGGATAACCTTTTCGGTGCCTTCCTCCGAGCCGTAAACAGCGAAGGTAATGCCCAGCTTGCGGAAAATCGCCTCCGCATCCGATTGCATCAATGTCAGGGCTTTGTCGGGCTGTTCTTCCAGCCGAGCGTTCAGGGCCCGATAAGGTTCGCGGACGGACCCGTCCGCATTGTACATTTCTGTCGAACGGCGCAGTTTCGGCCATTATGCTCCGCGTGGTGTTACGGCTTAGCCCATCGCCTTCACATTGCTACACATTTGTACGCAGCCGTCCAGCCGCCCAGCGCGACAATCGCAAGATGCGATCGCATGAACCCCACCTGACGGATCGCACCCCACAGGGCTTGCGATGCCGCCCATGCCCATTATGGTGTCGCCAAACATCATCCGGAGGAGCCCCATTCATGACCGTCGAAATCCTGCAAACCGGCAAGCTCCTCGCCAGTTGCGAAGCGGCCCTCGGCACTCGCTACACCGTCCATAAACTGCACGAACAGGCCGACCCAAAGGCCCGGCTGGCCGAAAGCAGCGCGTATCCGCGCCCATGCCGGCTCGGGCGTGCAGGCCGATCTGATGGACGCGCTGCCTAATCTGGAGATCATCGCCAGCTTCGGCGTCGGCTATGACAATATCGACACCAAGGCCGCCAAGGCCCGCAATATCCGCGTCACCAACACGCCCGACGTGCTCAACGACGCCGTGGCAGAGCTCACCATCGGCCTGATGATCGCCTTGGCCCGCCGCATTCCCCGGGCCGATCAGTATGTCCGCCGGGGCAAGTGGCCCAGCGCCAGCATGCCGCTGTTTTCCGAACTCACCGGCAAGACCTTGGGCATTCTGGGTCTCGGCCGTATCGGCAAGGAAATCGCCAGCCGCGCCTGTGCCATGAAGATGCGCGTGGTCTATCACGGCCGCCACCGCCAGCTTTCCGAGCCGCATATCTACTACGACAATCTGGTCGATATGGCCCGCGACAGTGATTGGCTGGTGATCATCGCCCCCGGTGGCAAAGGCACCGAACGGATCGTGTCACGCGACGTGCTCACCGCTCTGGGTCCCAAGGGCATGCTCGTCAATGTCGCCCGCGGCACGCTGGTCGACGAGCCGGCCATGCTCGAGCTGCTGCAGAATGGCGGCTCGGGCGGCGCCGCGCTCGATGTCTTTGAAAACGAGCCCCAAGTCCCCCAAGCCTTCCTCACCCTCGATAATGTCGTGCTGTCCCCCCACCGAGGTAGCGCCACGGTGCAAACTCGCGACGCCATGGGCGCCATGCTCGTCGCCAATCTCGAAGCCCACTTCGCCGGCGAACCCCTGCTCAGCCGGGTCGTCTAGGCTCCCAAGTGCAGATCGGAACTTGATCCTTCCCAACCACCGCTCTCCCTCGGGCTCGACCCGAGGGCCACTCCCCGCTTGCGTTAAAATCCAGCCCTCACTCCAAATTCTCCTGCACCATCGTCCCCGCCGCATGGATGCACACCAGCTCCAGTCGTCCCGGCCCGATATTGGTGAATTTATGCGGCACCCCACCCGGCACCACCGCAATATCGTTCGGTCCCACCTCGATCACCTCATCCCCGGCCACCACCCGCGCCCGTCCCGATTTGACGATCCGGGTTTCGGCATAGGGATGCACATGCAGGCCCGGCCCTTGCCCCGGATCATTGTCCACTGAGAAAAATGAAATGCCCGTGCCATAGGCCTCCCCCTCGAACCGGATCGTCCGGCTCTTGCTCGGTGGTCTTTCCGCCGCGCGCAATACATGCATTGCCTGTCTCCTCTGTCTGATCAGACGACGGGCGAGCCGAGCCGGTTTCGACACGCTCAAAGGCTCGTCGTAAAAATCCGGTGCGGCTCGCCGCTCATCAGGATCACGTCGGTCTGCACCCAGCCCTGCCGCTCGAACAGCTGCACCGCATCCGCCGTCAGCGCATAAAGCCGGCCATGCCCCAGCCGCCGCGCCTCCTGCCGCGCCCGCTCCAGCAGCAGCGCCGCGACACCCTGCCGCCGCGCCTGCGGATCAACCACTGAGCCCCCAATCCAGGGCGAGCGCTCCGTCACCAATCCACCCGAACTGGCGGTCAGCGCGCAGGCTCCCAAAGCCACCCCATCGCGCAAAGCCACAATGCCCAGCGGCAAGCGATCGCGCTGCAGCCGCTCACTCAGATCAGCCCGCGCCGAAGCGCTGCGCGCATTGTACCAGTCCGGCCATTGCGCCTCATACAGCGCCACCGGGGTCCCGATTGCGTCTTCATGGTCGATCAGCAATGCCGTGGTCACCGTCATGCTCGTGCCTTCCTTGCATTGGCCAATTGCATTACAGGGCGATTCCCAAGGCCGCTGCAACCAGCTAGCCTCACCCCAATACAACAGGAGACGACGACATGGCTGATTGGTGGCGCGGCGGGGTGATCTACCAAGTGTATCCGCGCTCCTTCCAGGACACCAACGGCGATGGCGTCGGCGATCTGCCCGGCATTCTGCGCCGCCTCGATCATATCGCCAGCCTTGGCGTGGATTGCATCTGGCTCTCCCCCATCACCCAGTCCCCGCAAGAGGATATGGGCTATGATGTCTCCAACTATATCGATGTCGATCCGCTCTTCGGCACCATGGAGGATTTCGACAGCCTGATCGAACGCGCCCACGCCCTTGGCCTCAAGGTCA
Organism: Devosia sp. A8/3-2; assembly: GCA_025452255.1. Taxonomy (GTDB): domain Bacteria; phylum Pseudomonadota; class Alphaproteobacteria; order Rhizobiales; family Devosiaceae; genus Devosia. The sequence continues at coordinate 3,951,059 of CP104974.1, read as the reverse complement.
TCATGGATCAGGTGGTCAGCCACACCTCCGACCAGCACCCCTGGTTCCGAGAATCCCGTCTCTCGCGCGACAATGCCCGCGCCGACTGGTATGTCTGGGCCGACCCGCTCCCCGATGGCTCCCCGCCCAATAACTGGCCCGCCGTGTTCGGTGGCCGCGCTCGGGAATGGAACCCGACCCGCGGGCAATATTACCTGCACAATTTCCTCGCCAGCCAACCCGACCTCAACTTCCACAATGAGCAAGTGCAGGACGCCGTCCTCGACATCATGCGCTTCTGGCTCGAGCGCGGCGTCGACGGCTTCCGGCTGGACACCGTCAATTACTATTTCCACGACAAAAAGCTGCGCTCCAACCCGCCCAATAAGCGCGACGAACATCTGCCCTATGCGGTCAATCCCTATGACATGCAGGAGCACAAATATTCCAAGAGCCAGCCGGAAAACGTCGCCTTCCTCCAGCGCGTCCGCGCCTTGCTCGACCAATTCCCGGGCACCACCTCGGTGGGCGAAGTCGGCGACAGCCACCGCGCCGTCGAGCTGATGGCCGAATACACGTCGGGCGGCGACAAGCTGCACATGTGCTATTCCTTCGAGTTCCGGGCCCCCAATTCACCGCCAAGCATTTCCGCACCCGCATCGAGCAATTCTTCAAGCACAGCAAGGATGGCTGGCCCTGCTGGAGCTTTTCCAATCACGACGTGCCCCGCCACATCACCCGCTGGGCGCCGCACAGCCTCGATGCCGCGGCCCCGGGCCGCCGAGCCGCCGCGCTCATGCTCAGCCTCAAGGGCTCGGTCTGCCTCTATCAAGGGGAGGAGCTGGGCCTGCCCGAAACCGATCTCATCTTCGAGGAACTGACCGACCCGCGCGGCATCCGCTTCTGGCCCGAAGACAAGGGCCGCGACGGCTGCCGCACCCCCATGCCCCGGGACGAGGGCAGAAACACCCAACGGCTTCACCACCGGCACGCCCCGGCTTCCGGTCAAACCGCCCCAATCGGCCCTCAACGTCGCCAGCCAGAGCGCCGACGAAAACTCCACCCCGGCCTTCTACCGCGCTGCGCTCGCCTGCGCCGCAGCCACCCTGTTCTGAGCGATGGCGACATCGACTTCCTCAAAACCCCGAGCCGATCCCGGCCTTCCGCCGCACCGGCCCCGATGCCAACATGCTCTGCGTCTTCAACCTCTCCGCCGAACCGCAACAGCTCATGCTAACCGGCGCAGACGCAGCGCCCGAAGCCATCTCCCAACACGCCGACCTCAACGACTCCACCCTCACCCTCGGCCCCAACGGCTACGCCTTCATCGCCCTACCCGACGGCAAGGTGAAGCTGAACTAGGCCCCAAAACCAAAAGGCCCCCGGGCTTCCCCGAGGGTCTCTTTCACTGCTAATGCAGCGCCAGCTCTACCCGTTCGCCGCGCTCGGCCCCACCGGCTTGAGCGTCAGCGGGTCAAAAAACGCCATGGCCGAGCTGCCATCCGCCACGGTGACAAAGGCCTGCACGCAGCCATTCCAGTCATTCACGCTGGACACATTGTAGCCTTCGCGCTTGAGCCCCTGTTCGATGGCAAATTCATGGTGCCGCACCGGATAGCTCGCATCGCAGCTGGTGGGCGAGACCGTATTGGCGGCCAAGGTATTGGCCTGCGCGGGCAGGGCAGCGCCCAGAACCAGAGCCGGCGGCTGCTATTGTTATGAAAAGCTTGATCATTTTCCACATCCTTTCGTGTGTTGTGGATGTGATGATCCTGATCCCGCTTTCGTCCCGCCGCCAGTTAAAGCCCGTTCACCTGCATTACGCTTCGGACATGCCCGTAACCTTGCGCCTTAATAGACCTGCTCGAGCGTGTTCGGATCGAAGAATTGCATGATTTCCCTGCCGCCCGGCTGGCGCACAAAGGCGCGGATACAGCCATTCCATTCCTCGGCGCGTCGCATCCACCCCGATCCGGCGCAGCCTGCATCAGGTTGATCTCGTGGCGATCGTCCGAATCTATCGTGCCGATGCGGATGCCCCCGCTGATCCGGATCCCGCCCGAGCCCCAATCGCCCCCGGTGCAAAACGGCGCCGCCGTGGCGGGCGTGGCAGCCAGCAAGGCCAGTGCGAAAACGCTCATCAATCTCTTGGACATGGAAATCTCCTCATTTCGCTTCATGTGCCGGGCGATTGTGGCCGTCTCACGCCGGCCTTTCCCGCCGCCGGATCAATACCACCACCGTCGGAATGGCAAAGCTCAGCATCAACAGCCGGATCACATGGTGCGCCGCAATAAACGCCGTGTCATAGCCCAGCGCAATCCCCAGCGCACCCATGCCCTCCAGCGCCGGGCGATAGCCCCAGCCAGATTTGCCCATAGGGCATGTCCACGATCAGGCTGACGATCCACGCCATAATAGTCACGATGCCCACCGTCATCGCCGTCGCCACCACGCCGCCCTTGGCCGCGTTGATGAATTCCTTGGCCGTGATTCCGGCAAAGCGCGAGCCGATCTGCGCCCCCACCAGAATAAAGGTCAGCACCACCAGCGGCCCCGGCATGGCCTCGGTATAAAGCCCGCCCAGCTTGGCCGCCGTCGCCGCCGCCATCGCGCCCAGCACCAGCCCGGCCGGCACTTTAAGCCAGATAAACACCAGCCCCACCGCAATGCACCCGGCCGCCAGCGCCAGCAATTGCCACACATTGAGGAATTCACTCGCCACCGGCGGCGGAAAGTGATCGATCGGCAAAAACATCGCGCCGATCGGCACCACAATGGTCAGCATCAGAATGCGGATCACCTGAATGATGGCGATCTGGCGCGGCTCCCCCACCCCCGCCGAGGCAATGCCCATCACAAACGACAAATGGCCCGGAAACGAGCTCATATAGGCCGTCCCGGTATCCAGCTTGAACACCGCAGACAGCATCCATCCGGTCAGCGAAATGATCAGCACCAATTCCAGCGCCAGCGCCGCCAGCTGACCGGCCAGCTGGCAATCAGGCTTAGGCTGTCGGGCGCCACATTGGCCCCCATCATCATGCCCACCAGCACGAACACCACATCGCGCAGCCGGTTGGGAATGCTCATCGGCAGTCCAGCCATCGCCGCCGCCGTCACCGCCAGCGCCCCACCCATCAACCACCCCGCCGGCATGCCGAGCGCGGTCGCAATGGCACCCCCGGCCGCCGAAACGGCCGGGGTCAGCAGGGTCGGATATGCCGCTTGCAGCAATGATCGGGCGGGAGAAGGAGTCATCTTGCCAATACGAGTTTCTTGCTATTCACCGCGTCATCCATCCACGGTGTCATTCCCGCGAAAGCGGGAACCTCCGTTTTTGCGCCCCGAACCCGCTCACCCACAATGTCATCCCGGCGCAGGCCGGGATCCATGCTGAAGGCCATCAGCACCATCCAGCACCGGATAGGACACAGCATGGATTCCGGCCTGCGCCGGAATGACCCGGTGGTAGGGGAACCGGAGTGGCCCCCAGTAGACCTCATCCTGATCTTGTCGAAGGACGAGGTCACACCACCGCACTTACCCCACCGGCATAGCCTTCTCCGCCAGCCGCACCCAATAGCTCGCGCCCACCGGAATAACCGCGTCATTGAAATCATACGTATCGGTATGCAGTTCCGAGCTGTCCCCATTGCCCGAGAATATATAGGCCCCCGGCCGCTCCTCCAGCATGAAGGAAAAATCCTCCCCGCCCATCGAGGGCGGCGCATCCACATCCACCCGATCCGGCCCGGCGACTTCACTCGCCACCTCAGCCGCAAAGGCCGTCCGCCCCGCTTCGTTCACCGTCACCGGATAGCCCTGCGCATAGCGAATGCTCGCCGTGGCACCAAAACTCGCGGCAAATTGCGGCACCATCTCGCCCAGCCGCGCCTCGATGAAATCCTGCACCGCGCCATCCAGCGTGCGCACCGTCCCGGTAATCTTGGCGGTCCGCGAAATCACATTGTCCGCTTCCCCGGCCTCCACCATCGTCACCGACACCACAGCGCTTTCGAGCGGATCGACATTGCGCGACACAATGGTCTGCAAAGCCGTCACCAGATGCGCCGCCACGATAATGGGGTCCACCGTCTGCTGCGGCCGCGCTGCATGCCCGCCCACGCCCGTAATGTCGATATAAAACCGGTCGGTCGCCGCCATAATGCCGCCAACCCGAATGCCGAAATGCCCGATCGGCATGCCCGGCCAATTGTGCATGCCATAGACCTCGGAAATGCCGAAGCGCTCCATCAGCCCGTCCCGCACCATTTCCTTGCCGCCACCGCCGCCTTCTTCCGCCGGCTGGAAAATCACCGCCACGCGGCCATCGAAATTGCGCGTCTCGGCCAGATATTTCGCCGCGCCCAGCAACATGGCCGTATGCCCGTCATGCCCACAGGCATGCATCCGGCCCGTTACACTGCTGGCATAGTCCTTCCCGGTCTTTTCGGTCACGGGCAGGGCATCCATATCCGCCCGCAACCCGATCGTCTTGCCGCTGGCATTGCTGCGCCCGTTGATGATGCCGACCACACCGGTCCGGCCCAGCCCGGTCACAATCTCATCGACCCCAAATTCGGCTAGCAGCGCTGCAACTTTTCCGGCCGTCCGCTCCACATCGAACAGGATTTCCGGATGTGTATGGAAATCACGTCGCCGGCGGTAATTTCGTCATGAAATTCGGCAATTCGGTTCAATACGGGCATCAACAAGTCCAAAACAGGCAAAGCTAAACCCAATGTCGCCGCCCCAAGTGCCCGCGTCAACCGGGGCGAGGCCCCCTGCCGCAAACCATATCGTGTTCTCGCCCCTCAATATCGCGTTCCGCCCCAGATCGCGTTCCGCCCCAATCCCTCCTCCCCACCGCTCTCCCTCGGGCTCGACCCGAGGGCCACTCTCCGCTGGCACTGAATTGGCCCGACCCAACTGCCCGAAGCCGCGGTGTCATGCGCCTCTTGCGTATAGGCGCATTACATCCCAGACTGACACTCATGAAACTCAATAGCCCGACCCTTTGGATCGCCATTGGCGGCTTTTTGTTAGGCTGCCCGGCAGGGTTTCCCTATTGGCGAGATGCCATCTATGGGCGGGGACACACGCAGTTCGGAAAGCGCTGCGGTACTATTTGTTGTCATACTCCTATTTACTTTGCTTTGCCTTTTAGGACGCTTGGTTTTCTGGCTAGCGACCGCTCCGGAACCCAACAAACCCACACACACCAAAAGTCGGCTGCCCAACCGCAAAGTCCGCTAGGCAATTTGAGAGTTTCGCCTCTCAAGTGGGCGCGAGCAGAGCACCACCCCCAGCACCCTTTTCCAAAAATCCCGCCTCCGCTGGTCAGAATTTCCCTTGCCAGCCTTGTCCGCCTCGCCCAACTTTGCCATGACAAGCCCGGGTTCGAGGGACTTGCAAAAACCCATGAAGATACTTGTCGCCGTCAAGCGCGTGGTCGATCACAATGTCCGCATTCGCGTCCGCCCCGATGGTTCGGGCGTCGAGACCAATGGCGTGCGCATGTCGATGAACCCCTTCTGCAAACACGCGGTGGAAGCCGCCGTCCAGCTTGCCGAAGCCGGCCGAGCCGAAGAAATCGTCGTCGTCTCCATTGGCCCCAAATCAGCCAATGACGTCATCCTCACCGCGCTCGCCATGGGTGCCCATCGCGGCATCTTGGTCGAAACCGATGCCGAGCTCGAAACCCTCGCCATTGCCAAGCTACTGGCCAAGATCGTCGCCGAGGAAAATCCCGACCTGGTTCTGCTCGGCAAGCAGGCTGTGGACGATGATTCCAACCATGTCGGCCAGATGCTCGCGGCTTTGACTGGCCGCCCCCGTGCCACCTTCGCCTCCGAAATCAAAGTCACCGACCGAGGGCTCGAAGTCTCCCGCGAAATCGATTCTGGCCGCCAGACCACAGCGCTGCTGCTGCCCGCCGTGGTCACCGCCGATCTACGCCTCAATACCCCGCGCAACGCCGCTTTGCCGCAGGTCATGAAGGCCCGCTCCAAGCCCCCGGCCATCCGTCCCGCCGCCGATTTCGGTGTCGACCTCACCCTGCGCCTCGTCGTCGAAAAGATATCCCCGCCGCCCGAGCTCGTGGCAGGAAAGACCGTAGGCACCGTTGCTGAACTGGCCGCCTTCATCGCCGCCGACATTTCGCAGATGGAGGCGCTGTAATGAGCGTTCTGGTTCTGGCCGATCACGACCTCGGCGCCCTTTCGCCCGCCACCGCCCGCGTGGTCCACGCAGTGGCCGAACTGGGCCCGGTCGAAATCCCGGTGGCAGGCGAGGATATCGCTGCCGTCGCCCAATCCGCATCCACCCTCGCTGGCGTCACCAAGGTCTTGACCGCCCAAGGTCTTTTTGCCGCCGATAGTCTCGAAACGCTACTGTCAACGTTAACAGTCCGTTATCATTATGTGGTCGCGAGTGCCGGTTCGGTTGGCAAGGATGTCATCCCTCGCGTCGCCGCCAAGCTCGACCTCATGCCGGTCACCGACATCACCGCCATTCTGGGCCCCAACCGGTTCTGAGCGCCCGATCTATGCCGGCAATGCGCTCCAGACCGTCACCTCAAACCAGAACAAGCACATCCTCACCCTGCGCGCCTCGGCCTTCCGTGCCGCCGCGTCAGGCAATGCCGCTCCCATCGAACCCGTTGATGCCTCTGGCATTTCCGCTCTCGCCAAGGTCATTTCCGCCCACCGCACCCAGAGCGACACCCCCGATCTCGCCACCGCCCAGATCGTGGTCGGCGGCGGCATTGCGGTCGGCTCGGCCGAGGGCTTCCAACTCATTGAATCCCTTGCCAAAAAGCTCGGCGCTGCCGTCGGCGCCACCCGCGCCGCAGTCGACGCCGGTTACGCCCCCAATGATTGGCAAGTCGGCCAGACCGGCAAGATCATCGCCCCCGATCTTTACATCGCCATCGGCATTTCTGGCGCGCTGCAACACCTTGCCGGCATCCAGGGCGCCAAGAAAATCATCGCCATCAACACCGATGCCGAAGCCCCCGGTCAAGCTTGCCGACATCGCCCTGATCGGCGATCTCTTTGAAATCATTCCGCAATTGATCGCCGAACTGGACAAGACCGGCCTCAAACGCTGAGCCGATTGCAATTGCAAAAAATCCTCCGCCGCCTATAAAGACCCCGCCTTCCCACCGGAACTGCTCCACAAAATGTTCGAGACCCTCTCCAAGGCCCCCGGCGACAAGATCCCGGCGCTCATGGGCGAATACGCGGCCGACCCGCGCTCCACCAAGATCGACCTCGGCGTCGGCGTCTATAAGGATGAAAAGGGCGTCACGCCCGTCATGTCCGCCGTCCGCAAGGCCGAGCAGCGCATTCTCGAAAACGAAAAAACCAAGACTTATCTGGGCATTGCGGGCAATAAGGGCTTCAGCGCTGCCGTGCTCGATCTGGCTTTGGCCGATAGCGTCGACCGCTCCCGCGTCCGCATCGCCCGAGCCCCCGGCGGTACTGGCTCGCTCTGGGTTCTGATGCAGCTGATCAACCGCGCCGGGCCCGGCGCCACGGTCTGGCTCTCCGATCCGACTTGGCCTAACCACAATCCGATCGCCGAAAATTCCGGCCTCAAGGTCGAGAAATATCCTTATTTCGACGCCGAGACCCGCGGCGTCAAATTCGCCGAAATGCTGGCCACGCTCGACAGGCTGGGCAGGGACGATGTCGTGCTGCTGCATGGCTGCTGCCACAACCCCACCGGCGCAAATCTCACGCCAGATCAATGGGATAAGGTCGCGGCGAGCCTCGCCCGTACCGGCGCCTTGCCCTTCATCGACCTCGCCTATCTCGGCTTCGGCGATGGCCTGCTCGAAGACGCTTATGGCACCCGCAAGGTTATCGCCTCGGTTCCCGAAGCGCTGGTCGCTTTCTCGGGCTCCAAGAATTTTGGCCTCTATCGTGAGCGCATCGGCGCCGCCATCCTTATTGCCAAGGATGCAGGCCCGAGCCGACGTGACCAATTCCCAGCTCCTCAACATCATCCGTGGCGCCTATTCGCAACCGCCCGATCATGGTGCCGAGATCATCCGCGTCATCCTTGAAGACAAGGATTTGCGCGCCGAGTGGGAAACCGAGCTCAACCAGATGCGCGGCCGCATGATCACGCTGCGCGAAAACTGGCCGAAGCCATCCGCCAGCGCTCAAATTCCAAGGATTTCGACTTCATCGCCGCCCATCGCGGCATGTTTTCGCTGCTTGGACTATCCAATGACGTCGTCGAACATTTAAAAGCCGCCAATGGTGTTTATATGATTGGTGACAGTCGCATTAATGTCGCCGGCATCCCGGAGGATCGGGTCGGCGATTTGGCGGAAGCCATGCTCTCGGCGAGCAAATAAGCCAATCCATTCGCCTTGCAGCCCGGCTGCGCCGTGCTACACATTTTGCCGACCAGCTCTAGGAGGGAACCATGAAGTTCTTCGTCGACACTGCAGAAATCAAGGACATCAAGGAGCTGTACGATACCGGCCTGCTCGATGGTGTCACCACCAATCCGTCGCTGATTGCCAAGTCCGGCCGCGATTTCAAGGAAGTGGTCAAGGAAATCTGCGCCACCGTGCCCGGCCCGGTCTCGGCCGAAGTCGCCAGCCTTGAATATGACGGCATGATCGCCGAGGGCGAAGTGCTGGCCAAGCTGGCCGACAATGTCGTGGTCAAGCTCCCCCTGACCTCGGCCGGCCTCAAGGCCACCAAGACCTTCAAGGAACGCGGCGTCAAAACCAATGTCACGCTCTGCTTCTCGGCCAACCAGGCCCTGCTCGCCGCCAAGGCCGGCGCGACCTATATCTCGCCCTTCTTGGGGCGCCCGGATGACATCAACCTCGATGGCGTCGAGCTGATCGAGAACATTCGCCAGATCTACGACAACTATCAGTTCAGAAACCCAGATTCTGGCGGCTTCTATCCGCTCGCCCAACCACGTGACCCGGGTCGCGCTGGCTGGTGCCGACGTCGCCACCATCCCGCCCGACGTGATCCGCAAGCTGGCCAATCACCCGCTGACTAATGCGGGCATCGAAGGCTTCCTCAAGGACTGGAAAGCCACGGGCCAGTCGATCCTCTAAGAGGCTCCCGCTTCTTCCCTTCTCCCTCGTGGGAGAAGGCCCGAAGGGCATAGGGGGCTCCCTCGAACATAATCGCGTGAGGGGGCTACCCCTCACCCGTTTCGGCCTGCGGCCGATCCACCTTCGCCTGCAATGGGAGAGGGGAGGGCAGGGGCCAAGCACAGCAAAGGTCCCCAATGGCCGATACCGAACTCGCCGCCACCATCAAATCCGCGCTCGATACCGTCGAAATCCCCGGCGGCGGCATGCTGTCCGGCTATGCGGGGCTCTCGGAAATCATCGTCACGCCCAGCGCTGTGGCCTTTGCCATCGCCGTCGCTCCCGGCATGGAGGCCGCTTTCGGCCCCACCCGCGACGCCGCTCAACAGGCCGCGCAAGTCGTCGCCCCCGGCCGCAAGATCATGGTGTCGCTGACCTCAGGCAAAGCTCCCGCCACCGGCCGGGCTGCAGCCCAAGGCCGCCCCGGCCCCGCACCCAAACAAGCCGTGCCCGGTGTCAAGCGCATCATCGCTGTCGGCTCGGGCAAAGGTGGCGTCGGCAAATCCACCACCGCCGTCAATCTGGCCCCGGCCTTCGCTGCCGAAGGCCTGCGCGTCGGCATTCTCGATGCCGATCTCTATGGCCCCCTCCATCCCCAAGCTGCTGGGTCTCGAAGGCAAGCCCGCTGTGCGCGAGGACGGTATTTTCACGCCGCACAGCGCTTTTGGCCTCAAGGCCATGTCGATCGGCTCCATGCTCAATCCCGACCGAGCCGTGGTCTGGCGCGGCCCCATGGCGACCTCGGCTTTGCGCCAATTGCTGCGCTGAAACGGATTGGGGCGATATCGACCTGCTGGTTGTCGACCTGCCCCCGGCACTGGCGATATCCACATCTCGCTGTTCCAGCAGTCCGAAGTCGATGGCGTCGTCATCGTCTCCACCCCGCAGGAGCTGGCCCTGATCGACGCCAAAAAGGCCATCGATATGCTGCGCCGCATGGGCGTGCCGCTGCTCGGGCTGATCGAGAATATGAGCTATTTCATCGCCCCCGATACCGGCGCCCGCTACGACATTTTCGGCAACGGTGGCGCCGAAGCCGCCGCTAAGGCGCTCGACATGCCCTTCCTCGGCGCTGTTCCGCTGGTCATGTCGATCCGCGAAAACTCCGACACCGGCCAGCCCCCGTCGTCTCCGCGCCCAATGGCCTCGAAGCGCAAGCCTTCCGCGCCATCGCCACAAAAATTCTTGAAGGCTCGCCCACGTTGCGGGGGTAGCGATCTCTTGCCTTAGCAGCGCCGTGTCAGCACTCTAGGACATGCGGCGCAAACCCGCGCGTCCCGGAGCCCTCAATGACCGCCACTTCCCTGATGACCGAGCAGAAGCACCCGGACGAAGCCACCGGCGATCTCGATTGGTGGCGGGGCGCAGTGATCTACCAGATCTATCCGCGCTCCTATCAGGACCAGAATGGGGATGGCGTGGGCGATCTGGTCGGCATTACCAGCCGGCTCGATTATGTCGCCGATCTGGGTGTCGACGCCATTTGGCTCTCGCCGGTCTTCACCTCGCCGATGAAGGATTTCGGCTACGACGTCTCCAATTATCGCGATATCGATCCCAGCTTCGGCACACTGGAGGATTTCGATCGCTCGGTGCAAAAGGCCCATTCTTTGGGCCTCAAGGTCATCATCGATCAGGTGATTTCCCACTCATCGGATAAACACGCTCGGTTTTCCGAGAGCCGCCAGTCCCGCACCAATGCCAAATCGGATTGGTATGTCTGGGCCGATCCCAAACCCGACGGCACTCCGCCCAACAATTGGCTCTCCATCTTCGGCGGCTCCGCTTGGTCCCGGGATAGCCGGCGCATGCAATACTATCAGCACAATTTCTCGGTCTCCCAGCCTGATCTGAACTTCCACAATCCCGAAGTGCAGGACGCCGTGCTGGCCGAAATGCGCTTCTGGCTCGAACGGGGCGTTGATGGCTTCCGCCTCGACACGGTCAATTTCTACTTCTGCTCGCTGGGCTTTGAGGACAATCCGGTGGTGCGCCCCGAGGATTTCAACGCCTCGACCGCCCCGGCGGTAAATCCCTATAATTTCCAGGAACATATCTACGACAAGTCCCGCCCGGAAAATCTCGCCTTCCTTACGCGCCTGCGCGAGTTAATGGACGAGTATCCCGGCACCACCACGGTGGGCGAGATCGGCGACAGCCAGCACCAGCTTGAACTCATGGCCCAATACACTTCGGGCGATGACCACCTGCACATGGCCTATACTTTCGATTATCTGGGCGGCGAATTCTCCGCCGCTCACTTCAAAACCTCGATTGCCGCCACCGAAAGCCAAGCGCCCGACGGCTGGATCTGTCTCGCCTTCTCCAACCACGACGTGGTGCGCCATGTCAGCCGCTGGGCCGTGCACGGGCAGGAAGCCGCCTTCACCCGCCTTGCCGTCACGCTCATCCCGGCCATGCGAGGCTCGGTCTGCCTCTATCAGGGCGAGGAACTTGGCCTCAAGGAAGCCGAACTCTCCTTTGCCGACTCGGTCGATCCCTATGGCATTGAATTCTGGCCCGAATTCAAGGGCCGCGACGGTTGCCGCACGCCCATGGTCTGGCAGGCCCATGTCCGCAACGGCGCCTTCTCCACCGCCGAGCGCACTCGGCTGCCGGTGCCTGCCGAACACCTGACCCATGCCGTCGATACCCAGCATGGCGTCGAAGGCTCGGTGCTCGAATTCTACCGCGCGCTGCTGGTCTTCCGCAAAGCCCATCCGGCGCTGGCCAAGGGCAAGATCACGCTGCTCGACTCCACCGGCGATATCCTCGCTTTCACCCGCGAGGAAGGCGAAGATCGCGTGCTCTGCGTCTTCAATATGGGCGACAGCGCCGCAGAATTCGCCATTCCCGCGGGACTTGATCCCCATCATGCCGAATGCCCCGGCGTCATCGCCGCCCTGATGGATGGCGAACTCGATCTGGAACCCTTCGGCGCCTATATCGGCATTTTGAGCTGAGCCAATTATTTTGCCGGCCGGCCAATTATTTTGCCGGCCGGATGGAACCAAATCTATCCGGCCGTAATTGCTTCCCCGTCACCCCGGGGAGGAACCCATTAATGAAGTCGTTTCTATCAACCCCGGCCATCGCGGCCGGGGCGCTTGTCGTGTCCCAGCCTGCCATCGCGCAGGATTTTCCCAATAAGCCGATCAATCTGGTCGTCCCCTTCGCCGCCGGCGGCTCCACCGATCTGGTCGGCCGCATCGTCGCCGAAGCCATGAGCGCCCAATTGGGCCAGCAGGTTCTGGTAGTCAATCAGGCCGGCGCCGGCGGCGTGCTCGGCGCCACAGCCGTGGCCGATGCTGATCCCGATGGCTACACCATCCTGATGGGCACCATCGCCACCCACGCGCTCAGCGCCTCGCTTTACGCCACCCCGCCCTTCGATCCATCCGCCGACTTCGCCCCGATCTCGCTTCTAGTGACCGTGCCCAATGTGCTGCTGGTCAATCCAGAATTCCCCGCCGCCAATGTCGAGGAGCTGATCACCCTGCTCAAGGCGGAGCCGGAAGCTCATGCCTATGCCTCTTCCGGCAATGGCACCCCGCTGCATCTGTCGGGCGAATTGTTCAAGTCCATGGCCGGTGTCGATATGGTCCACGTGCCCTATCAGGGCTCGGGCCCGGCTCTGGTCGATGCGCTCAGCGGCGCCGTGCCGATCATTTTCGACAATCTGCCCTCGGCCACCGAGCACATGAAAGCCGGCACGCTGCGTCCGCTGGCTGTCACGACGCTCGAACGCGCCGCCAGCTTCCCCGATGTGCCCACCATGGATGAAGCCGGCGTGCCCGGCTACGAAACCAATACACGGAACGCCCTGTTCGCGCCGGCCGGCACCCCGCCCGAAGTCGTTGCCAAGCTCAACGAAGCTGCCGTCGCCGCCATCCACGACCCAGCGGTCCATGAACGGCTTGCCGAAGTTGGCGCCATCGTCGTCGGCTCTACCCCTGAAGAACTGGCCACCCACGTCGCCACCGAAGTCGAACGCTGGGCCCCTGTCGTCAAAGCCTCAGGCGCGACGATCCAGTAGCGGCTCACGCCACATCCGGCAGGCGCGCGGCCATCAGTTCGCGCGTCAGCCTATGCTGCGGCTCGGCAAATATCGTCTCGGGCCGCCCCTCCTCGACGATCCGCCCCGCCTCCATCACCAGCACCCGGTCGGCCACGGCGCGCACCATGTCGATATCGTGGCTGATGATCAGATAGGTCAGCCCGAATTCCGCTTGCAGCCGCGCCAATAGCGCCAGCACTTCGCCACGCACCGACACATCCAGCGCCGAAACCGGCTCGTCCAACACCACCAGCTTGGGCCGCGTCACCAGCGCCCGCGCAATGGCCAGCCGCTGCCGCTGCCCGCCCGAAAATTCATGCGGATACCGCGCCAGCATTTCGCTGCGTAGCCCCACCGCCTCGATGGCTTCCACCAGCCGGCGTTGCCGTTCCACAAGGTCCAGCTTGGCCTCCAGCCGCAGCGGCTCACCCAGCGATTGGGCAATGGTCAGCCGCGGATTGAAGCTGCCGAACGGGTCCTGAAACACCAGCGAGATATCGCGCCGCATCTCCTGCGGCAGGTCCGCGCCATGATAGGCCACCCCGCCTAACTGCATTTGGCCGGATGTCGCGCTATCGAGCCCGACAATGATCTTGGCCAGCGTGGTCTTGCCGCAGCCCGAAGGGCCCACCAGCGCCACACACTCGCCCTCGCCAATGGCAAAGCTCACCCCATCTACCGCCCGCAGCGGCTTTTCGCGCCACGGCCAAAGCCCGCCTTGGCGATATTCGCGCACCACCTGCTCCACCGCCAGCAGTGGTGCGCCACCCAGCGGATGGTCCTCCCGTGTAATGTCGAACCGTGAGGCCGCCACCAGCCGGCGCGTGTAATCCTGCTGCGGGGCCGAGAACACACTGGCCGCCGGGCCGGTTTCCACCAGCCGCCCCCGATGCATCACAGCCACCCTGCTGCACAGCACGCCAACGGCTTTCAGGTCATGGCTGATAAACAGCAGCGCCATGCGCCGCCGCATGCAGATCTCGGCAATCAGATCCAGCACGCGCTTCTGCGTGATCAGGTCCAGCGCTGAAGTCGGCTCATCCGCAATCAGAATATCCGGCTGGCTTGCCAGCGCCATGGCGATCATCACGCGTTGCCGCTGCCCGCCCGACAGCTGATGGGGAAACCGCTCGCCATGGCGCGGTTCCAGCCCCACTTCCTTGAGCAGATAGGGCACGTCGAGCTGCGCGCTGTCGCTGCGGTTGAGGATAATGGCTTCCTCGATCTGGTCGGTCACCCGCATCAGCGGGTTCAGCGCCGTCATCGGCTCCTGAAACACCATGCCGATCCGCTTGCCGCGCAGCCGCGCCATCTCGCGCTCATTGGCGGGCAGGGGCACGCCATCAATGCTGATGCTGCCGCCCACCACCGCGCCCTCAGGCAACAGCCCCGTCACCGCCAGCGCCGTCAGCGTCTTGCCCGACCCGCTTTCCCCGATAATGCCGAACCGCTCCCCTCGCTCCAGCGTGAAGCTCACATCGCTGACCGCCTCGGCGCTGCCGAAGCGCACGACGAGCCCTTTGACCTCAAGCAACGACATTGGCATTCACCTGCCGCAGCCGCGGATCGATGGCGTCGCGCAATCCATCCCCGGCAATATTGAGACCAATCACGATCAGCACGATGCACAGCCCCGGCACCAGCGTCAGCCGGGGGATGGATCAGGAACATCGATTGCGCATCGCGCAGCATCAGCCCAAGGCTGGTGGCTGGCGGCTGGGTGCCCAGTCCCACATAGCTCAGCCCCGCCTCGGCCAATATGCCCAGCGAGAGCTGGATGGTCCCCTGCACGATGATCAGGCTCATAATATTGGGCAGCAAATGCCGATAGGCGATGGCCGCCGGCCCCAGCCCCGCCAGCCGTCCCGTCGCCACGAAATCCAGCGTTGCAATGCTCAGCGCGCTGCCCTGCGCTACCCGCGCGAAGACTGGGATGTTGAACAAGCCAATCGCCAGAACGGCATTGATCGCGCCCGGCCCGAACAAGGCCGTCACCAGAATGGCAACGATAATGGCGGGGAAGGCGAAGAGGAAATCTGAAAAGCGCAGCACCAGCCATTCCACCGGCCTGCCCCATGCGGCGGCTGCCAGCCCCAGCGGCACACCAATGCCTGCCCCGATCGCCACGGCCAAAGCCGCCACCACAAAGCTTGTCAGCGTGCCCGACATGACCAGCGAGGCCATGTCCCGGCCCAGATTATCGGTGCCCAGCCAATGCGCGGCCATGGGTCCCAGAAAGCGCCGGCCGATATCGATCTGCGCAATCGGGTAGGGGGTCCACACCAGCGAGATTAGGCCGAGCAAGGCAAACAGCATGGTCGCAACGAGCCCGATGACCAGATTGGGGTGGCGCTTGAAAAACTCATGGCGTGCTGCGCTCCCGCAGGCGCGGATCGACCAGCGCATAGGCCAGATCAACCACGAACATCGTCGCCGTCACCGCCACGATCAACACCACCGTTGCCCCACGCACCAGGATCAGGTCGCGCTCGGAGATCGCGGTAAAAATCAGCCGCCCCAGCCCCGGCAGATAGAACACATTCTCGACGATGATCGTGCCGGCAATCAGAAAGGCAAATTGCAGCCCCAGAATGGTCAGCACCGGCAGCAGCGCATTGCGCACCCCATGCCGCCACACGGCCTCGCCCATGGTCAGCCCCTTGGCCCGCGCCGTGCGGATGAAATCCTGCCCCTGCACATCCACCAGCGCCGTGCGCATCACCCGCGCCAGGATCGACGCCTGCGGCAGCGCCAGCGCCGGGCTCGGCAGCACCAGCCCGCGTAAAGACAGCCATGGGTTTTCGCCCCGGGGCGTAAACCCGCCCGGCGGCAGCCAGCGCAGAGCCACGGCAAACACCAGCGTCAGCATCATGCCAAACCAGAAATTGGGCACGGCGACACCCAATTGCGCCAGCACCATAATAGCCGTATCCGGCGCCTTGCCGCGCGCCCGCGCTGAGACGATCCCCAGCGGCAGCCCGATGACCACCGAAATGATCATGGCCATCACCGTCAGCGGCAGCGTCACCGCCAGCCGCTCCCATAGTAGCGCCGCCACCGGCGCTCGCTGCGTATAGGACATGCCAAAATCCCCGCGCAGCATGCCGGCAATCCAGCCCAGCAACCGCTCATGCGCCGGCGCATCCAGCCCCATCTGCGCTCGCAAATTGGCCACCGCCTCGGGTGTGGCGGTAATGCCCGAGGTAAACCGCGCCGGGTCCCCCGGCAGCAGATCGAGGAGGTAAAAAATCACCACCGCTGCCAGCAGCAGCGTGGCGGCAAAGCCGAGGAAACGGCGCAGGGCGAAGAGGATCATGGCGTTGCAATCCGGGGCAAAACACCCCCGGAATGAGCGAACTCACTCCACCCAGTGAATCCCCCGCAGCACCAATCCCTCAATCGGCGAATTCTGCCACATGCCGGCAAGCTTGGCGTTCCATACGCCGGTCTGGGCGAGCTCGAACAGATAGCCATTGACCGCATCCTTGGCCGGGATGGTCTGCGCCTCGATAGCCAGTTCCTTGCGTTTGGCGTCGTCAGTCGTCTCATTGAGTGTCTTGATCAGCGCCCGGAAGTCGGGATTGTCATAGCCGAAGTAGTAGTCTGGATTGGCATAATTTCCAATGTCGAACGGCTCGACATGGCTGATGATGGTCAGGTCGAAATCATGGTTGGTATAGACGTCCTGCAGCCATTGCGCGAATTCCACATTGATCAGCTCAAGTTTGATGCCGACCGCCGCAAACTGGCTGGCAATGATCTGCCCGGAGAGCCGCGCATAGCCCAGCGGTGGCAGTTTCAGCGTCGCGCTGAAGCCATCGGGATAGCCCGCTTCCGCCAGCAGCGCCTTGGCCGCTGCCGGGTCATAGGGATAGGTGCCGGTCAGATCGACATAATAGGCATTGTGCGGCGCAAAGGGCGCGCCAATGGGCGTGCCATAACCAAAGGTTGCCCCATCGATGATCGCCTTGCGATCCAGCGCATGAGCCATGGCCTGCCGAACCTTCAGATTATCGAACGGAGGCTTGCGATTATTGGTCCCCGGGATCGTCTCGCCTTCGGTGGTGCCCACCAGCACCTTGAATTGCGGATTGCCCTCGAACACGGCCAGCGAATCCGGCGCAAAATTATTGGTGCCGTCGATATCGCCCGCCAGCAAGGCGCTGGTCATGGCCGCCGTGTCGCCGATGAACAGATAGGTCGCCTTGGTCAGCGCTGGCATTGTGCCCCAATAGGGCTCGTAGCGCTCGAGCAGGACGCGATTGCCCTTGTCCCATTGCACAAAGGCAAACGGCCCGGTGCCGATTGGCGTCGTCGCATTATTGTCAGCGCTTTCCGGCGCCACGATCACCGCATCGCCCCGGCCCAGATTGAACAGGAACAGGCCCACCGGCTTGCTCAGCGTGAAGCTGACGGTGAATGGGTCGATCACCTTCACTTCAGCGATATCGGTATAGAGTTCCTTATGCGCATTGACGCTGTCAGCGGCCGGGATCCGGTCAAAGGTGAATTTGACATCGTCGGCATCAAAGGCCGTGCCGTCATGAAAGGTCACCCCTTCATGCAGCTTGAACGTGTAGGTCAGATTGTCGTCCGAAATGGTCCACGAGCTGGCCAGCCCCGGCTGCACCGCGCCATTTTCGTCAATGGCGGTCAGGCCCTCGAAAATGTTCTGGTAGACCACGATGTCGATGGCCTCGGCCGCGCCCGCCGTTGGGTCCAGAATTGGTGGCTCCAGCGCCACCCCGATCCGCACTTCGGTCGGCTGCTGCGCCAATGCTGCGCCAGCCAGCGCACCAACCAAGGCCAGAGCGGTTCCGATGCTCTTGAAAATCCTGCCCATTCCGTAACTCCAAAAACGGCGGTCCCGGCGTCCCCCGAAACATCGCGCGTGCTGGTGCATGAGGCGCCAGCTCCCATGGCCCGAAGGTATAGGGTAATGGCAGTGATATGGCAGTAGGAAGTGTAGTTATACTTTCCGCCGATCGCCCAGCCGCGTAGCAAGGATCACCGGAACCAGCCCCGCCAGCACAATGAACAGCGCCGGCATCGCCGCCTGCGCAAATAGCCCCGCATTGGCCCGCCCATAAACCAGCGTCGCCAGAGTATCCACGCCCAGCGGCCGCAACAGCAAGGTCGCCGGCAATTCCTTGACGATTTCCACAAACACCAGCGTTGCCGCGCTCACTATCGCCGGCATCAGCGTCGGCAAATCCACCCGCAGCAATAGCCCCAGCCCGCTCTGCCCCAGCACCCGCCCGGCATGCAGCATGGAATCGCCCCGCTTCTTGATCGCCGCGTCGAGCGTGGAATGGCTCACCGCCAAAAACCGGATCGCATAGACATAGAGCAGCGCGGCCATCGAGCCGGACAGGATCAAGCCCGGGCGCCACCCCGCCAGCGCCATGGTCATGCGGTTGAACCATAGATCGGCCTGTCCCAGCGGCTGCAACAGCCCCAGCGCCAGCACCGTGCCGGGAATGGCATAGCCCAAAGTCGCCAGCCGGATCGCGCCGCGCGAGAGGTTTCCGGCGTGCTGGCCGATTTTGGTCGCCACCAGCCCCAATATCACGGTGATCACCGCCCCCGCCGAAGCCGGGATCAGCGTCGGCCACAGTGCCCCCAACGTCATGCTGATCGTTTCGGGCAGCACCAGCCGGAACGCCAGATAGCTCAATTCCCCCATCGGAATGCCAAAGCCCATGCCCAGCAACACAAGGCAAAATCCAAATGCTGCCCGAGCCCGCCCGCCAGCCAATTCCTCACGCGCCGGCGGCACCAGCTATCGCGATTGGCCAGATAAACCCGATTATGCCGCGCCTGCTGCTCGGCCACGATCAGCAGCCCGATGACCAAAACCACTGTCACCGCCAATTGCGCGGCCCCGCCAAAGTCCGAGCGGTTGATCCGAGTCGAATAGATAATGGCGGTAATGGCGTTGATGCCGAAATACTGCACCGCCCCCAGATCGTTGACCACTTCCATCATCGCCAGCGTGACACCCACGACAAGGGCCGGCCGCGAGGTCGGCAGGATGATGGCAAAAAACGTCCGCATACCGCCCGCGCCCAGCGTGCGCGCACGATATTGAGCGAGGCCGATTGCATCAGGAAAAAGCCCCGGCACGCGACATAGACGTAAGGATACAGCACCGAGGACAGCACAATCGCCGCGCCCCAATGGCTGCGAATATCGGGAAACCAGTAGTCCTGCAGCGTCCGTGCGCCAGTTACCCCGCGTAAGGCGGTCTGCAACGGCCCGGTAAAGCCCGAGAATTCCACATAGCCATAGGCGGCCAGATAAGTCGGCACCGCCAGCGGCAGCACCAGCATCCAGTCAAACACCCGGCGCAGTGGAAAATCATAATGGGTCACCAGCCACGCTGCGGTCAGCCCCGTAATGCCGGTCAATATTCCCACCGACCCCATCAAGATGCCGGTTTCCCGCAGTGCGGTCGGCAACATGGTCGCCGCCAGCCCATTGCTGCCGCTGCTCACCGCCGCCCAGCCCAGCCACAGGATTGGCAGACCTGCCGCCACGGCCAGCGCAAGCGCAATGACCGGCAAGGCTTTCGCCCCGCCGGTCTGATTTTTGGTCACTCGCTTTTGAGCCGTCAAACAACCACCGTGTCATTCCGGCGCAGGCCGGAATCCATGCTGAAAGGCTGCAGCGGCATCGTAGCTGGGCAGCTCCTAGTTCTGCGCACCTTCGTTGAACTTGAGCTCATCGACAAGTGCCGCCGCCGCCGCGCGGTTCGCCGCAACCTCGACCAGCGGGGTTGCCACGGGCTTGAGCGCACCCCGGGACAGGGTCAGCTCAGACGGCGCCACCGAAGCCACCACCGGGAATTCGTAATTGGTGTCGGCATAAATCTGCTGGGCTTCGTCTGACAGCAGGAACGCGATCAGCGCATTGGCATTTTCGGCATTGGGCGCATGCTTGGCAATGAAGCCGCCGGCGACATTGACACGGGTGCCTTCACCCTCGGCATCGGGATAGATGATCCGCGCCGAATTGGCCCAGTCCTTCTGCTCGGGCTCAGCCTCGTTATTCAGCATCACACCCATATAATAGGTGTTGGTGATGGACAGGTCGCACGTGCCCGCCGAGATATTCTTGACGCCCTCGCGATCGCCGCCATTGGGGGCATAGGCCGAGTTATCACGCACCTTGGTCAGCCATTCGCGCGTATTGTCCAGACCATGCGCGGCAATGCGCTGCGCGATCAGCCCGATATTATAGGCATGGTCGCCCGGACGGGTGCACAGCCGCCCCTTCCATTCGGGCCCGGCAATATCTTCATAAGTCAGCGCCGTGTCCTCAACGCGGTCCTTGGACACGTAGAACACCCGGGCGCGCAGCGACAGCGCGGTCCAATTGGCATCGTCATCGCGGAAGGCTTCAGGCACGCGTTCGGTCAGCGCTGCACTGGTGATCGGCTGGGTCAGGCCCTGCTCCTCGGCGCCCACCAGATTGCCGATATCAACGGTCAGCACCACGTCGGCAGGCGACAGCTCGCCCTCGGCCGCCACGCGCTCCAGCAGGCCATCGCCGGCATAGAGCACCTTGGCCTCGATACCGGTCTCGGCGGTGAACTTGTCCAGCAGCGGCTGCAACAGGCCCTGCTCGCGATAGCTGTAAATATTGACTTCGCCGCTCTGGGCAAAGCTGGGGGTGCTGAGGCCCAACAGGACCGTTGAACTCAGCAGGGCAAAGGCAAGGCGTGTCGTCTTTGTCATGGTTGTCTCCCAAGGCGGGACACGAAAGCCCCGCGAATGGAGGCGTTGTGTCGGCTGAGTTGCGCCATGTCAATAAAATACAATGATAACAAAGGCTTGCACCTTAGAACCATTCAAATTCAGGCCCCAAATCCGATGCGAAAACAAGTCGTTAGCTGAGTAAGGAATTCATGTTAATTCCCTGCGGCATTTGTGCTGCGGCTGCCTCAATCCGTGGCCGACGCCTCTCCCTTTGGGAGAAGTGTTACTCAGGACGTACATAAAAGCGCTGTGTCATCCCGGCGCAGGCCGGGATCCATGCTGAAGACCATCAGCACCATCCAGTATGGGGATAAGGCACAGCATGGATTCCGGCCTCCGCCGGAATGACACCGTGGGTGGATACGAGTCCCAACGAACACCGCCCCTCGATGGCAGAGCATCCAGCCGGCTATGCCTACTCCTGCGGCCCCTCATCAAACTTCAGCTCATCCACCAGCGCCGCCGCCTCCTTGCGATGCCCAGCAATCTCGATCAGCGGCGTCTGGTCCGCCTTGAGCGTCCCCCAGCTGGCTACCAGCTCGGACGGCTCCACGCCCTCCACCACCGGAAATTCATAATTGCCACTGGCATAAAGATGCTGCGCTTCATCCGACAGCAGGAATTCGAACAGCTTGTCGGCATTCTCCTTGTTGGGCGCATATTTGGCCGAGATCGCGCCCGACACATTGACCTGCGTGCCCTCGCCATCCGCATCGGGATAGATGATGCGCGCGGAAGCCGCCCAAGCCTTCTGTTCGGGCTCGGCCTCATTGGTCAGCATCAGCCCCATATAATAGGTATTCCCGATCGCCAGATCACAACTGCCGTCAAAGATGGCCTTGACACAGTCGCGATCCGCCCCGGTCGGCGACCGCGACAGATTATCCCGCACCGCCCCCAGCCGAGTCCGCGTCCGGTCCACGCCCCAATGGGCAATGCGCGTCATGATCAGCCCGATATTGTAGACATGCTGGCCCGAGCGGGTGCACAGCCGCCCCTTCCATTCCGGCTTGGCAATATCCTCATAGGTCAGCGCCGTCTGGGTCACCCGGTCAATGGAGGCATAAAACACCCGCGCCCGCAGCGACAAAGCCACCCATTGCCCATCGGGGTCATGATATTGGTCCGGCACCCGCGCCAAGGCCGCCGCCGAAATCGTCTGCGACACGCCAAGGTCCTTGGCATTGGCCAGATTGCCGATATCGACCGTGACGAGCACGTCAGCCGGGGAGAGTTCCCCTCCGCCGCCACCCGCTCGATCAACCCATCGGCGGCATAAAGCACATTGGTCTTGATCCCGGTTTCTGCGGTAAACCGGTCCAGCAGCGGCTGGATCAGCCCCGGCTCGCGATAGGTATAGACATTGACCTCGCCAGATTGAGCCCAGAGCCGGCGCCGCCAGCATCAACAGCGAAGCAACAAGCGCGGTCCTGATCATTCGGCTCTCCATCGGCATCGGACAGGGGTTTTGCGCCGCAAGCTCGCGCCTGTCAATAAACTCAATAAAACCAAGAGTTTACCGATTGGAATGGTTCAAATCTGGCCGATAAATGCCCTGCGCGATCAGGCGCTTAACTGCTCGGCTGGTCTGATTGCAGTGCCGGACGGTCCACTGGGTCCGCTGGGATCACCAGCGTAAACAGCATGCCCGTCGCCCCCGCCGGGTCCACCGACAGCGCAAATCCATTGACCGCCAGCAGCGAACGCGTCAGCGCCAGCCCGACGCTGGAACGCACCGGCGCCAGCGCGCGGCCCTCCCGGCTCACCCTGTCGCGGAACACCACGAACCGTTCGGCCATATCCACGGGGGCGGTCGAGCTATCGCGCACATGAATGGCAATGCCGCCATCATCCTCACGCTGCGCCGAAATCACCACTGCGCCGCCGGTCGGCGTCTGGTCAATGGCCGAGGCCAACAGGTTCAGCACCGCCTGCGCCAGCGAGGCACGATCCGCCGTCACCCGTGGCAGGCTCTCCGAAATCGCATTGCGCACGATGACGCGGGCATTGCTCGCCTGCTGGCGAATGCGCATCACGCAGCTTTCCAGCAGGCTTGTCAGCTCGATACTGGCCCGCTGCGGCATATACCGCCCGTCGCGCAGCCGCGCATAATCGTCCAGCTCATCGACCAGCGCGGCGATTTCCTGCCCCGCCGCCGCAATGTCCTGCGCATATTCTTCATAGCGCTCGTTACCCAGCGCCCCGAAGGCTTCCGAACGGATCAGCTCGGAAAACCCGACGATGGTATTGAGCGGGCGCCGCACCCCGCGGCTGATCCGCGCCAGCAGCGCCGGATCGGGCTCACCCGCGCCCGGCAGCCGGGCAGGGGCCGTGCCGCGCTCTTTGACGAAGCCGAAATAGCCGGTGATAATCCCGGCTCGGCCCTGCGCGAAAATCGTCATTTCCGCCTTGCCGCCGTCGTTGACTAGCACGATGCAGGGGCGCGCCGTCTCGGCAAAGCGGGCTGGCCGCTCCGAGAATTCGCGCAAGGCCGGCAATTCATCTTCCGCCACCAGCCCGCTCAGCGGTCGCCCGGCCAGACCGGCGCCCGCTTCCGCCAGCAGCGCCACAGCGCGCGGGGTCGCCAGACTGATCACCCCGGCTCTATTGGCATCGAAAAAGCCATCGCCACGCAGATCGGCAAATGATTCGGCAAAGGCGCGCACCGCCGCCTCGTGGCCCGTGCGCACTTCGGTGGCACTGGCCGACAGCATCAGGGCAGGGCGCCCCTGCCGGAGATCGATTGCAGCCGCGCTGTCACCGGCACCAGTGTGCCGTCCCGCTGCATCAAATGATTGACCGGCCCGGCTTCCTGCTCATCCGGCCCCGCCGATGGGAAGACCGAAGCCAGCCCTGCCGCGCGCAATTGTTCCACCGAATCATAGCCCACCATTTCGGTAATGGCCCGGTTGGCAAACAGCACCTGTTGGTCGTGGAACACCAGAATGCCCAGCGGCAGCCGGTTGAGCACCAGCGTTTCCCCGCCCGAGGTTGATCAGCGCGCCGGCCGCCCGCTGCGGCTGCGGCGCTGGCATTGGCGCCTCTGGCACAGCTGGGGCCACTGGTTGAGCGGGCTCGCCCGCACCCACCCGATCATTCAAAATCCGCGACAATTCATCGAAATTATACCGCGACACCCGCTCGACGACTTCGGGGTCCTCCGGCAGGGCCGGCGCAATCTCGGCCACCGCCGCCGCCACGCTTTCCGGGTCGGTCCCTGCCAGCTCCGGCACGACCTCGTCAGCAGGCGCGTCATCCTCGCCCGCGTCGGCCACAAACCCACGCCCTGTCACGCGATAGAGCGGCCCCGGCTCAGCCGGTTCCGGCTCGTCCGCCTGCGACGCATACATTACGTCATCATCCGCCGTCAGCGGGGTAAACAGCGCCTCATCCGCCGCCAGCCGGTCGACCAGTGCCGAAAGTCGGCTGACCGATCCGGCGCCAACATCATCCTCGGGCTCCTGCCATTCAGCGCCCGGCTCATCCTGAAACGCTGCCGGTTCCTCAGGTATTTCGGTCGCAGCCGCATCGGCCGGCGCAGCATCCTGTTCGGCCGCATGCCAATTGGCCAATTCTCGCTCATAGGCATGCTCATCCGCCACGATAAGATCGCCAACCGCATCGTTTGCGACAGTCTCTTCAGCCAGCGCGTCGCTGCCCTGAACCTCTGCGATAGATTCGGGTGGCACGTCCGCGTCGCTATCGCTTACCGCTGGCTCTGCACGCTGCTCGGTCATACCGACCGTCTCTTCGCCGAGCTCGCCGCTCGCCGTAACGGACTCTGCTGCAGAATTGCCCTGCAGCGCGGCTTCAGCGATTTCCGCCGCCTCGTCTTCTGCCTCGGCCGCCGCCAGAATCGCGGCATCGATCGGATCGACCCCCACGATCAGCAAGACCGGCTGCCCATCCTGCCAGATCAGCGGTGTTGCTGCGCAGGTGCTCGAGGCCGGCTTGTCGCCGGCCAGAAACTGAATCCGCGCCAGACTCGTCCGCCCGGTCGAGCCGAGCCGAATATTGCGGGCCACCTGCCCCTTGATCGGGGTGGCGAGCGGGGCGCGCTTGAGCCCGTGTTTCTTGATTTTGGCCGGGAACAGCCCGGCAGCGGCATTCTGCCAGATCAGCTGGTCGCCCTCGCGCGACCATAGCCGAGCCGGGCGAGCATCATCGGCATGCTGCAGCACGCGACGGGCGCTCGGCGATGTGATCCAGTCGGCATCCATATACAGCCAAATTCCGTCGAGAAGGGGCGGGCTTCGCCGCGCTGTGCCAGATCGGCACAAATGTGCCCACCGTCCTTACGGTTTCTTCAATATAGTGCGCGTGTCGCATGGTCCAGAGCGGCCGGCACACGCTTCCGCGCTTTGCTCGCCATGGTTAAGTGCAAAAACCTTACGAATGGTCACGTTTGCGTGCCCGTCATGCACTTGTTGTGGAAATGCGCGTCGCTGAGCGGTGGAATGAGGCAAAATGGGTGCTTGTCATCGAGAAATTCTCGACCTATGTTCCGCCCGCTTTCGGGACGCCCTTGCTGGTGTCCCTCGACAGGCCCCTGCCGCCTTAGCTCAGTTGGTTAGAGCGCTAGATTGTGGATCTAGAGGTCCTCGGTTCGATCCCGAGAGGTGGTACCATTTCTTTCCGCGGCACAGGTCACTGGCTCACCCGGAGCGACTGTAGCCTTTGAGCGATCGACTGGAAGACGGCCGACAGATTGGTCGCGGTCGCTGGGTAGTAATACCCCTGTCCGCTTGAGCAGTTCTGGAGCATCTGGATGGTGGCGGCGTTGGTCGAATAGAGCCCGATCGTGTAGATCTGGATATTGTTTGGTGCCGCTTTCGCCGTCGCGCAGGTGGCCGTGGTGCGCCGGTTCATTTCGTCCATCAGTTCTACTTCGGTCTGACCCGGCGTGCCGAGCCGCCCCGCGTTCATGCGTGTATTATTGTATGGATAGCCGTAGGCCGGGAAGAAGGCAGAGCCATTCATATTGCCGCTGGGCTTGTGAAAATTATCGCCGTCCGTCATCAGGATCATCACCTTTTGCAAATAGGCGGAGGGTTGAGCAGCTTCGGTTAGCGGCTCGCCTGACGTCAGGGCATGCAGTCCCCACACCGCGCCCTGCGCGATATTGGTGCCACCCTGAGGTTGGTTGTTGTTCTTGCCCAGCGGCCTCATTGCCTCAATAGTGTCGACGACGGCTTTCTTGGTGAGCGTCAGTGGCAAGACGGCGTGAACGGGGCAGTCGGCATTTGGCCCGGTTGCGCCGCTGCGGCTCGCTTGGGTCACCACGCCGCCATTATATTTGCAAATGCGCTCCTGCATTGCGCGCCCCAAGATGAAAGACGTGCTTACGGTGCGTGCGCTGGTGTTCGTGGTCGTGCCTGCCTTGGCCGCCAGCCGTGGCTCGCCGGGCGTCTGAGGGCAGGCGGCCGGGTTGTTGGTCACCGTGCCATTGGCAGCTTTGAAGCTGAATTTAGTCGATTGCAGCCCCGAACAGGTTCCGGACCGAGAATTGCAACTGCTATATTGCTGCACCGACGTGCACGTCGGTGCAGCCGTGCAAGTGCCACCCGTGTCGTTAAGATAGCTGTTGCTGAAGCCATCCGCATCAGGCTCGTCTGGCGCAAACAGAGGCACGAATTTGGTATCGGGCGTCGTTGGCGGCGTGTCATTTGTGTCGTATGGGCTTTGCTCGGCCTCCACGCATCCGCCCCAACTGTACTTCCCCGCCAATTGGCCAAACAAAGAAATTCTGTCGAAACTGTCTGTGAAGCTCGTAGCCGGATTGCCGTCATTGTCGAAATTGTCCCGCATGATGGCGTTGCTGCCAGAGCGGTTGAGCCACGACTTGTTGACGTTAGCGGTGCCCACATTGACGAACTGCGTGAACGGCACGATGCCGATCTTGACGTTCTTCTGCGCCTGCGCCGCTTCGTCGCCATACAGGATATTAACGGCGTTCTGCGCGGCGTTGACGAGGCTCGTCATGCGGAATTGGTTCTTGCCCTCGAAATAGTCATCCATCGAGCCCGAATTATCGAGCACCATGACCACTTCGAGTTCGCTTTTGCGCCGAGTCGCTTCCGAGACAATCCTTGCTCCCAGATGGGACACCCCCACTAGTCCGACAAACAATGTCGGCATATCCATTTCCGCTTCCAGATAGAGCGAACCATCCGTCGTGCTGGTGCGAATGATATCGACGCTAGCTTTCACGGCGCCATCGGCGATGCGTTCGAGCATCAGCTTTTGCGCCTGTGTCTTGATATCGTCGTCGGCAACGCCCTCGAAAATCTCGTGGTGCAAAGCCAGCGCCGCCGCATCCAACGCGATCTGTGCCCGGTTCCGCGTCTGCTCCAGTCGCACATAGTCGACGACGGCGCCGCCCATGGCGATCAGCACCACGGCCATCA
The DNA here is from genome assembly GCA_025452255.1 of Devosia sp. A8/3-2. Lineage (GTDB taxonomy): Bacteria > Pseudomonadota > Alphaproteobacteria > Rhizobiales > Devosiaceae > Devosia. The sequence continues at coordinate 3,923,720 of CP104974.1, read as the reverse complement.
GGCCGAACATGATTGCAAACACACCGCTCTCGTCGCGGCCAAATCAGCGCGACAAGCCGAAGAAAAGGACGCATGACGCAAGCACCCGTGGGATCTGTCGCCCCACAGCGGAGCAGGCCGGAATATCGGTGATATTCCTTATTAAAACGCCACCGAGGATCAATAAAATTTCTCCCCGCCGCAAGCACCGCTTACAACCGCGTCAGTTACGCGCCCGCTCAATACTCCAAAACTACTCCGCGAGACGGAATTCCATCCACGCAATTCCCCGAATCGCGCCGCACCGCTACCCCTATGTGCCAATCGCGCACGATCAGCGGAGCCCGCCATGCCCCCGAAATCTCTGCCCAAGATGGCCTGCCGCGCTGCCCCGGCCGGGCGATGACGCGCTCTATCGCCATTATCACGATCACGAATGGGGCCGTCCGGTCATTTCGGACACACGGCTCTTCGAAAAGATCTGCCTCGAAGGCTTTCAGTCGGGCCTCTCCCGGATCACCATCCTGCGCAAGCGCGACCGCTTCCGCGAGGTCTTTCATGGCTTCGATATCGCCAAGGTTGCCGCCATGGATGAGGCCGATATCGAACGCCTCCTGCTTGATGCGGGCATCATCCGCCACCGCGGCAAGATCGCCGCCACCATCAACAACGCCAAGCGCACGCTGGAAGTGCAGCAGGAATTCGGCTCGCTCGCCGCCTATATCTGGCGCTTCGAGCCCCAGCCCGGCCATCGCGCCGATGATTATTCCTGGTCCGCCCTCAGCGCCGTCGCCCAAACCGACGCCTCCCGCGCCCTCTCCAAAGACTTGCGCAAGCGCGGCTTCAATTTCGTCGGTCCCACCACCTGTTATGCCTTCATGCAGTCTATGGGCATGGTCAACGACCACATCGAAACCTGCTTCTGCCGCCCCGAAGTCGACGCCGCCCGGGCGGCGCTCAAGCGCCCGGTGAAGTAGCGGGCGCCAACCCTGTTGCCCATCCGCAACACCCGTCACTTTCTGCGACAACCCGCCACACCCCTGTATTGCGGCTCACGGGAGCGTGAGCTAGAAGCAAATTGTCCAACAACGCCAGACCAGAGGGAGGCGCTACATGAATACTGTATGTGATCTCCATCTGGGCGAACATGCGTGGCCAATGGCCCGAGGTTAACGCCTCCTTGTTGCTAGAGCCGCCGGTTCTGCCGTCGTGGACACTCCCCCAGACCAGCATCGTAATCGGTTGAAGCCCAGAGTCTTTCCGACTCCGAATTCCGCCCCACCGATGCTCCTCAACCCAGAAGGCCGGTCCGCGTAAAAGCGCTGCCGGGCAAAACCATGTCTTACAATGCACTCAATGAGGGCAGCGTCGTGCTGCGCCTTGAATTCTCCATCGCCGATGCCGTGCACCAGCGCGGTCTGTTCGCCGTCCTGCAGGCCGCAATCGCAGCCTCGGTGGAACCGGCCCCGCATCGCTCGGGTAATCGATCTGCCCGCTCGTCTGCGGGCCGATGTGGGCCTGCCTCCTGCTGACGGCTTTGACCAATGGCTGCAGCCCGGGGACAGCCCCCGTGTCCCACCCCCTTGTGGAGGCCCGGTTTGTAGCCCCAGCCCCCTCGCTTTCTTCGGAAGGCGAGGGGGCACATTCCCCGCTCTGCTGTTGCCCCTCCATCCCCGATCCGCTAACAACGGCCCGTTCCTAAAGGACTGCCCAAAATGACCGAAAAAGCCAAGCTCATCGCCCCACGCCTGCCGCGTGGCTTCGAGGATCGTACGCCCGGCGAAATCGCCGCCGTTGGCGCCATGATCGATACGATCAAGGCCGTCTATGAGCGTTATGGCTTTGACCCGGTCGAAACCCCGCTCCTCGAGTTGACCGAAACCCCGGGCAAGTTCCTGCCCGATACCGACCGCCCCAATGCCGGCGTCTTCTCCCTGCAGGACGATGACGAGCAGTGGATGAGCCTGCGCTACGATCTCACCGCGCCGCTTGCCCGTTATTTCGCCGAAAATTTCGAAACCCTGCCCAAGCCTTACCGCTCCTATCGCCGTGGCTATGTCTTCCGCAACGAAAAGCCCGGCCCCGGCCGCTTCCGCCAGTTCATGCAATTCGATGCCGACACGGTCGGGGCAGGTGGCCCCGAAGCCGACGCCGAAATGTATATGATGGTGGCCGACGTCATGGACGAACTGGGGCTGGCGGGCCAGTACGTCGTCAAGGTCAACAACCGCAAGGTTCTCGATGGCGTCCTCGACACCGCTGGCATCACCAGCGACGAGCAGAAGCTCACCGTGCTCCGTGCCATTGATAAGCTCGACAAATTTGGCCCCGAAGGCGTCAAGTTCCTGCTCGGCGCCGGACGCAAGGACGAGAGCGGCGACTTCACCAAGGGCGCCGGTCTCACCCCGACGCAGATCGAACCCATCCTCGCCTATGTCGATAGCGGCGTCCCCGGACCCGGCGTCGAAAAGGGCAGCAACGCCCACGTCATCGCCACCATCAACACCCTTGCCGGCCTTATCGGCGGTTCGGAAGCCGGCCTGCAGGGGCTGCAGGAACTGGCCAGCATTTTCGGCCTGATCAGCGCCGCCGGCTTCAGCGGCCGCGTCATCCTCGACCCCTCGGTGGTCCGCGGCCTCGAATACTATACCGGCCCCGTCTTCGAGATCGAATTGACCTTCAAGGTCCAGAACGAAAAGGGCCAGGATGTGGTGTTCGGCGCCGTCGGCAGCGGTGGCCGCTATGACGGCCTCATCGTGCGCTTCCGCCGTGAACCGGTACCGGCTACGGGTTGCTCTGATTGGCGTCTCCCGCCTCGCCCGAGCGCTTAAGCTGACCGGCAATCTCAACGCCACCGAACCGGTCGGCCCCGTCGTCGTCCTCGTCATGGACAAGGACCAGATAGCCGGCTACCGTGCCATGGTCGTCGAACTGCGCAAGGCCGGCATCCGCGCCGAAATGTTCCTTGGCAATACCAAGAATTTCGGCAAGCAGGTTTCCTACGCCGACAAGCGCAATTCCCCCGCCGTCATCATCGAAGGCAGCCGAGAACGCGATCAGGGTATTATCCAGATCAAGGATCTGATCGCCGGGAAAGAGGCCGCCGCCGCCATCACCGACAACGCCGAATGGAAAGCCGCAAGGCCGGGCCAGTTCGAGGTCAAGCGCGGTGAATTGGTGGCTGCGATCCAGAAACTGCTGAGCGAACAATGATGCTCAATACCCTCCCCACCTCCAGTGTCATCCCGGCGCAGGCCGGGATCCATGCTGAAGGTCTCTTTTCGGCACCATGCAAGTGGAGAGTTCACAGCATGGATTCCGGCCTGCGCCGGAATGACCCGGCGGTTGGGACATATCGGGGGATAGCATCATGACCGGCGCCGCCCTCCGCCGCGCCAATCTCGAATCCTTGGTCGAAGCCCGTGGCGCAACCCGCGCCACCCCACCATTGCTGCTTTCGGCCGATCCCTATTTCGATCTCGCCGGTGAGGAATTCGGTCGGCGCCTCTTGCTCACCACCGATGCCTCCGGCGCCGAATATTGCCTGCGCCCCGATTTCACCCTGCCCATCGTGGCCGATTACATCGCCAATGGCGTGGGCGAACCGGCCGCTTTCTCCTATCTCGGCCCCATTTTCCGCCAGCGCAGAAACCGGCGCTGCCGAATTCGATCAGGGCGGCATCGAATTGCTGGCCCAGCGCGATGGCGATGTGGCGCTCGATCAGGTGCTGACCTTTGCCCGCGCCGCGCTCTCCATTTTCGGCGTCAGCCCTGTCGTTCGCCTCGGCGGGGTCGGGCTGTTCAGAATCCCTCTTGGCCCGGGCCGACATGCCCGATCCATGGCGCTCGCGCATCCGCCACCGCTTTGGCCATACCGAGGCGCTCGATCGCCTGCTGACCCGGCTCGAACTGGCGCCCGATCTGCCGCGCGAACAACAGCCCAGCCGCGAGGCGCTGGTGGCCGATGTCACCGAGCAAATGGTCGCCGCCGGCCTCTCCCTCTCCGAAGGCCGCACGCCGCAGGAAATCGCCGACCGCTATCTCGAACAGCAGGCGCTCGACGCCGCCCACGTTCCCGCCAAGACGCTCAAATTGCTGCGCGACTATCTCGCCATTTCCGGCCCGGTCCTGCAAGCGCTGACCCGCATCGAGGCCCTCGCCGCCGAACACCGCCTCATGCTCGGCGCGCCCATCCGCGCCATTCGTCGTCATCTCAATGGCTCGGGCGAAGCCCGCGTCAGCTTCTGACGCCGGCTTTTCCCCACGCCTTGATTATTACACCGGCATTGTCTTCGAAATGACCGGCCCCAATGGCGAGGTCCTCGCCTCGGGCGGCCAATATGACCGCCTGCTCGAACGCCTCGGCGCCACAGCCCCCATCGCCGCCTCCGGCTGCTCGGTCTGGGTCGATCGTTTAGAAGCGGAGATCTCGCTCATGAGTGAAATCACCCTAGCCGTCCCCTCCAAGGGCCGCCTTGAAGAACTCACCCGCGACTGGTTCGCCAGTAATGGCCTCACCATTTCCCGCCCTGGCGGCGCGCTCTTATCTGGGCGCCATTGAAGGCCTGCCCGACGTCACCGTGCGCTTCTTCCCCGCCTCCGAGATCGCCCGCGAACTGATCCGTGGCACTATCGATATCGGCGTCACCGGGCGCGACCTCATCCACGAAACCAGCGAAACCGGCCCCCAATCGGTCGCCTTCGCCAAAACGCTCGATTTCGGCCATGCCGATGTCGTCGTTGCCGTGCCCGATGCCCGGATCGATGTCACCCATCTGCATGATCTGGCCGATGTGGCGTCCGATTTCCGCTCGCGGCACGGCCGCTGGCTGCGCATCGCCACCAAATACATCACCATCACCCGCCAGCATTTCGCCAAGGCCGGCATTGCCGAATACCGCACGGTCGAAAGCCCAGGCGCCACCGAAGCCGCCCCCGCTTCGGGCGTTGCCGATATCGTGGTCGACATCACCACCACCGGCTCGACCACGGCCGCCAACAATCTGCGCGTCCTCGAAGATGGCGTCATGCTGCAAAGCCGGGCTTGCCTCATCGTCTCTCGTACCGCCGATTGGTCCCCCGAGCGCCGCACCAGCCTGCAATCCCTGCTCTCGCGCCTCTCGGCCGAAGCCATCTTCTGAACGGAGCGGGCATATGGAATGGCTCTTTCTGCTCCCGTTGACCCTGATTGGCCTCTTGGCCCGGTCCATCGCCCGGATGCGTGGTGGCCGTGTCAATCGGCGCCGCCGCTCACGCAATTCCAGCGATTTCGGCACAAGCCATGGCGGCGATGGGAGCGGCCCCGGTGGCAGCGACCGTCACCACGGCGATAGCCACTCCAGCCACGATAGCGGTGGCAGCGATAGCGGAGGCGGTGGCGGCGAGTGAGCCGGCTTGCCCGTCGCCGCGATTTGCCCCCACAACACGCCGCCGCTCCCGACCCACCGGGCCCGACATGATTTCCGACCCACTGATTCTTCTCGCGCTGGCCGCGGTCGGCATGCTGGCCGGCTTTGTCGATGCCATTGCCGGCGGTGGCGGCATGATCGGTATTCCTGCGCTTCTGTCGGCCGGCCTGCCGCCGGTCGCGGCCCTTGCCACCAACAAGCTGCAGGGCGTGGTCGGCACCGCCATGGCCACCTTCACCTATTGGCGCCGTGGCTTCATCGCGTTCAAAACGCTGATCCCCGCCATCGCGCTCACCTTCGCCGGCAGCTTCTGCGGCGCCACGGCGGTCAAGCAACTCGATACCAGCCTGCTCACCCCGGCCGTGCCCGTCGCGCTGATCGGCATCGCGCTCTATTTCGTCTTTGCGCCAAATCTGTCCGATGCCGACAAGGCCGCGCGCCTGCCCTTTGCCCGTTTCTGTGCCGCTCATGGGCACGGTCATCGGCTTTTACGATGGCATTTTCGGCCCCGGCACCGGCTCGTTCTTCACTATTTGCTTCGTCACCCTGTTCGGCCTCGGGCTGACCCGCGCCTCGGGCCACACCAAGGCGCTGAACTCGGTTTCCAACCTTGCCGCGCTGGCTATCTTCATCCCGGCCGGGGACGTGGTCTGGTCCGCCGCCATCGCCATGGCCATCGGCCAATTGGCCGGCGGCTATATCGGCGCCCGCACCGGCATCCGCTACGGCGCCAAGATCATCCGTCCGGTCGTCGCCGTGGTGTCGATTGCCCCGGCGCTCAAGCTGATCTTTTCCGCTAAGGCGTGTTGGCTTCGCGCGACTTGATCCGGTCAAGACCGAGATAGTGTTCGCGCAACACCACGAATATGCCCGAGCAAACCACGATCGAGGCGCCGATGATCATCATCAGCGTGGGCATGTCGCCGAAAATTACATAGCCGATGATCAGGCTGAGCAGCAGCGAGGTATATTCTGAACGGCGCAATGACCGACAGGTCCGCATAGCGGTAGCAGGCCGTCAGCAGGATTTGCGCGATACCGCCCGCTATGCCGGCAGTGACCAGCAATGCCGCCTGCTGCGGATTGGGCCAGACCCAGCCAAAGGGCGCGGTGAGCAGCGACAACAGGCTCGCCGTAACGAAGAAATAGAGCACGATGGCTTCGGTGCGCTCGGTCTGCACGAGGCGGCGTACCTGCAGCATGGCAAAGGCGCTCAGAAATGCCGCGCCCGGGGCGGCGATGACGCCCAGCGTTTCCTCGGCGCCCGGGCCTTCGGGATGGGTTAGGAGCGTCAGCCGCGGCCACAGCATGATGCCGACGCCAGCCAGCCCGACAATAACCGCCGTCCAGCGATAGATGAAAACGCGTTCCTTGAGCAGCAGTGCGCCCAGAATGACCAGCAGCAGCGGGGAGGCATAGCCGATGGCCGTGGATTCGGGCAGCGGTAGCTTGGTCAGGCCGAAAAAGCCCAGCCCCATGGAGGCCACGCCAATCAGGCCGCGCAGCACATGCCCGAGCGGATTGGCGGTCTTGAGGCCGGCAACGAGCTGACGTTTCCACATCAGCCAGCCGATTACCGGGATAATGGCAAAGAGCGAGCGATAGAACACCAGCTGGCCGGCCGGAATGCCCTCGGCCGCCTTGAGGCAAGTGGCCATGATGACGAAAATGCAGACCGAAGCGACCTTGAGGCCGATGCCGCGCAGCTGGATGGGTGCCACCGGCGTGAGCGGAAGGGGCACTGGCGGCTTTCGGAACGGTCACGGAGATCTCGTGCTGCCGAGGGCAGCTTTTGGCCGGTTAGCCGGCGGTCTGCTCTAGCTTTTCCTTGGCAATGCGCGGTGGCGAAAGCCTTGTGCTCAGGGCCTACGGCGCTGCCGGTCTTGATAACTTTGGCGTCGGCGTCGTGGATCTCCCAGTGCCAGTTTGCATTGGGGCCGCTGCCGCCCTTGAGGCGCAGCTTGATGGCGAGGGGTGTGGTGAATTGGGTCATGGCGGTCTTATGCAGCAGGTGGCGGCGAGGGGGAAGAGGGTTTTTGGGGATTTAGCCGATCGTGGCCGGCTATATGCCTATACCTCGCTGCGCTTATACTCGATGCGATCGCCCCAGAAGGCCAGATAATCGCGGATCGGTTCGACCAGCGGGCAGGGGTCGGGATAGTACCAAACCTGATCGGGCCCGGTCGCGGTGAGAGTCTTGAGCGTATAATAGGACGCTTCCCCCTTATAGGGGCACACGGTCTTGGTTTCGGAGGCCTCCAGAATCCCCGGCTGCACATCCTCGCGCGGCAGATAGATGCGCAGCGGCGCACCCGGCTCGTCCAGTTCCAGAGCATTGAGCGAACTGGCAATCTCGGCGCCATCATAAATGACATGCACCCGGCCCTGCGCCGGTTTGATCTTGATATCCTTGTCGAGGCATTGGCGGGCCATGGGGCGTCTCCTGTTACCCTATCCTAACGCCTCATATTGGCCGGGGTTGCGACAGCCGCAAGATGCACCCGATCCACCGGGTGTGCATGCGGCCTACTGCCGGGTGATCGAAACACCGGTAAACTGCACACCTTCGCCGCCACGAATTTCCAGCGTCACATTGCGCGCCCCGACATCCCAGCGACCCGGCGTGTCAAAGGCAAATGGACTGCTGCCCGCAACCACAACCGACCCCAGCAGCGCGCCGTCGAACCACAGCTCCACACTACCCGAACCGCTCAATTGCCCCTCCACATGGATAATGGTGGTGCGCGGCAATTCCAGCAGCGAAATCGTTCGGCCCGAAACCCAGGGTACCGGCCCATCAAAATGGAAATTGGTCGCCGCCGGATTTGCAGGTCCGGGATTTCGACCAGCCCATTGCGGTGGATGTCGACCTTCTCGGCCAGCGTTACACTGTCGAATAGCGGCGACAAATACGCGATCGCCGCCTGCGGATCACTGGTGCGGGTGACGAAATACCCGCTCTGCCCGGCCGAGTCCGCCAAGTCCACATTGAAAGCGATATTGCGCGGATCATCGCCAATGCAGGGCAGCGGCACACGGCCGGCGGTCTGCGCATCCAGATACCCGCAATCGATCCAGTTGAGGCTGCCCACAAAGGTGTCGGGCTTGGCAAAGGCATCGAGCCGGTTGAGCGCTTCGCCCACCTCGGTCCGGGCCATTTGCGGCACGGTGGGGTCTTCCCATTGGCCCGGAAAAGCTCGGCGCGCCCAGCCCGTCGCCGCATGGCTGAGCAGCGTCCCGATCAGCAGCACGGTGATGGCAACACTAGCGCCCAGCCACGAGCGGATCAGCCGGGCATGGCGGCGTGCGATGACGGCGGTGGCGGCTGCCGAGATGATGAACAGCGACATATAGCCCGGCGCCTGCCAGTGGAAATGGAACTGGGTATCCGACCACAGGGCAACGAGGGTGAAGAAGAAAACCGGCGGCACGCCGATATAGGCCAGCAGCGCCGCGGCACCCGGCACACTGTTCTCGGGATATTGCGCGTGGGGGCCGGCAAAGATGGCGCGCAGCCCGACCCAGATAGCCGGCAGCGCCAGCCGTGGCACGATATAGAGCAATTGGCCCACAATCATGCGGATCAGCCGCGCCCAGTTCCAGCCTTCCTCGGCCAGCGCCCGCCCGCCACGGAAGGCGAAGGAAACCCAATGGTTCTGCGCATTCCAGATCGGCACGGGCAGGAAGATGACCAGCGCAAGGAGCGCTGCGACATAAGGCGCCGGATGAGCAAACCAGCGGCGGGCATTACCATTGGCCAGCATGAAAAGCGCTGCGCCAAGCCCAATGAAGGCGCCATGATATTTGGACAGCAGCGTCAGCCCCAGCCATAGCCCGGCCAGCAGCCAATTGCGCCGGGGCCGTTCCCCGCCTTGCCCGCAGAAAATATCGACCAGCACCGGGCACGTGGCGGCCCAGAACAGCATCATCGGAGCATCGGGCTGCAGCCAGCTGCCCACCGAAAGCGAAAAGATCGCCGAGGCATTGAGGATCAGCACGGCATAAAAGCCCGCCCAGCCCGAATGCACCCGCTCGCCCAGCCGGTACACCAGCCGGGAGGTGATGACGAACATCAGCACGAACGGCAGGCGCAGCACCCACACCGCTTCAGAGCCGGTCAGCTGCATCGTCGCCCAGATGATCCACAGCGACAGCGGCGGTTGATCGAAATAGCTCAGATGCAGCTCACGGGCGCTGCTGACATAATAGGCCTCCCCGGTGCCAAAGCCGATGGCCGTCGCCCCCACAGCCGCAGCACCAGCGCAATGGCGATCAGAACAAGCGCCCAAACCGCCGGATTGGCGGAAGAGCGGGGATAAACAGCGGTGCTGGCCATGACGCAATGCCTCTAAAAATCGGAGCTTGTGGTATAGCGGGGCCGCATTTCGCACAAGCGCAGTGTCACCCCGGCGCCGGGGGTGACACCGGCTTTGGGGCGCCTGTCGTGATAAATTCATCGTCGCGGACTAGGCAAACTTCATCGGCCAACGGGTGCGTTTGTCTTGACTCCGGAAGGGCCCCCTCCTATATCCGCTGCACCCTGTTAGCACTCTACGTTATCGAGTGCTAACAGGCCCGATATTGCATTGAAATTGATGCCATAGGAGCAATCATGAGCTTCCGTCCCCTGCACGACCGCGTGGTCGTCCGTCGCCTCGACAGCGAAGAAAAGACTAAAGGCGGGATCATCATCCCCGACACCGCCAAGGAAAAGCCCTCCGAGGGCGTGATCGTCTCCGTGGGCCCCGGCGCCCGTGACGACGCTGGTGCTCGCGTCGTTCCTGACGTCAAGGCTGGCGACCGCGTGCTGTTCGGCAAGTGGAGCGGCACCGAGGTCAAGGTCGACGGCGAAGACCTGCTGATCATGAAAGAATCCGACATCATGGGCATCATCGAAGGCTAAGCCCTTCTGCTGCCCTTTCTTTTGTCCGAATTAAGGAGCGCCTCACATGGCCGCTAAAGAAGTCAAATTCTCCACTGAAGCCCGCGACAAGATGCTGCGCGGCGTCAACATTCTTGCCAACGCTGTTAAGGTAACGCTCGGCCCCAAGGGTCGTAACGTCGTGATCGAAAAGTCGTTCGGCGCACCGCGCATCACCAAGGACAGCGTGACCGTCGCCAAGGAAATCGAACTTGAAGACAAGTTCGAAAACCCAGGCGCCCAGCTCCTGCGTTCGGTTGCTTCCAAGACCAATGACATTGCCGGTGACGGCACCACCACCGCGACCGTTCTGGGTCAGGCCATCGTTGTCGAAGGCGTCAAGGCTGTTGCCGCCGGCTTCAACCCGATGGATCTCAAGCGCAGTATCGATCTGGCCGTTGAAGAAGTCGTTGCTTCGCTCAAGGCCGCTTCGTCCAAGATCAAGTCGTCGTCCGAAGTCGCCCGAGTCGGCACCATTTCGGCCAACGGCGAATCCGCCATCGGCGACATGATTGCCGAAGCCATGCAGAAGGTCGGCAACGAGGGTGTCATCACCGTCGAGGAAGCCAAGACCGCCGAGACCGAGCTTGATGTCGTTGAAGGCATGCAGTTCGACCGCGGCTACCTCTCGCCCTATTTCGTGACCAATGCCGAAAAGATGACCGCTGTCCTCGAAGACCCGGTGATCCTGCTGCACGAAAAGAAGCTCTCCAATCTGCAGGCCATCCTGCCGATCCTGGAATCGGTTGTGCAGAGCCAGCGCCCGCTGCTCATCATTGCCGAAGACATTGAAGGTGAGGCTCTTGCGACCCTCGTCGTCAACCGTCTGCGTGGCGGCCTCAAGGTTGCTGCCGTCAAGGCTCCTGGCTTCGGCGATCGCCGCAAGGCCATGCTCGAAGACATCGCAATCCTGACCGGTGGCCGAGTGATCTCCGAAGATCTCGGCATCAAGCTCGAGAACGTGACCATCGACATGCTGGGCACTGCCAAGCGCGTTGAAATCACCAAGGAAAACACCACCATCGTCGACGGCGCCGGCACCAAGGACGACATCCGGGGCCGCGTTGGCCAGATCAAGGCGCAGATCGAAGAAACCACTTCGGACTACGACAAGGAAAAGCTGCAGGAACGTCTGGCGAAGTTGGCCGGTGGCGTTGCAGTGATCAAGGTTGGCGGCTCGACGGAAGTCGAAGTCAAGGAGCGCAAGGACCGCGTCGACGACGCGCTGAACGCAACCCGCGCTGCCGTTGAAGAAGGCATCGTTGCTGGTGGTGGCGTTGCGCTGCTGCGCGCTTCGAATGCCATGACCGTCAAGGGTGCCAATGCCGATCAGGCCGCTGGTATCGCCATCGTCAAGCGCGCTCTGCAGGAGCCCGTGCGCACGATCGCCAACAATGCCGGTGCCGAAGGCTCCGTCGTCGTCGGCAAGATCCTCGAGAATTCCTCGCTGACCTTCGGCTACAATGCCGCAACCGGCGAATATGGTGATCTCGTGGCTCTGGGCGTTATCGACCCGGTCAAGGTGGTTCGCACGGCTCTGCAGGACGCAGCTTCGGTTGCTTCGCTGCTGATCACCACCGAAGCCCTGATCGTGGAAGCCCCCAAGGACGCAGCACCGGCAATGCCGGGTGGCGGCGGCATGGGCGGCATGGGCGGCATGGATTTCTAATCCAGCCCCCTTTGAGCTACGAAGTCTCGTTACTTCCCAGTCACGGACTTTGCAGGAGGCGCGGTGGAAACACCGCGCCTTTTTCGTTGTCGGCGATCCCGCCCGATGGCAAAACGGAGAAAAGGGAACCGATCATGACACGACCACCCATGCGCCGCGGCGGCAGCGCCCTCGATCAGGCCGAAGCCGCCTTCAAGGCCGTTACCAGCAAGCCAGCCGAAGCCGCGCCCGCGCCAAAGCCGCCACGCCGCCCAGCGGCAAGGAGCTGGTCTCGCTACGTCTCGACCGCGATGTGCTGGAGCATTTCCGGGAAGACGGCCCCGGCTGGCAAGACCGCATCAACGCCGCCCTGCGAGCGAGGTGCAGGGCTGGAATAGGCGTCGACCTCGCCGCGAGGGACGGCGCTAAGCCGCCCCAGCCACGCCCATTTCCGCCCAGCCCTGTCGCTTGCGATAGATCGTCGATGGACTGATCTCCAGCGCCGCCGCCGCCAGCGAGACATTGCCGCCAAAGCTGGCAATCGCGTCCTCGATTATCCGCTGTTCCTGCTGCCACATCGGCAGGATGGCCGGCCGTCGCCCCACGGCGGGCGTCACCGTCGCCATGGTGCCGCGCGATTCCACATCGGCCGCCGACAGCATGGCGGCGGTGATTTCCCCGCCGTCGAACATCACCACCAGCCGCCGCACCGGGTTCTGCAATTGGCGCACATTGCCCGGCCAGTTCGCCGCCGCCAGCACAGCGCCAGCTTCGCTCGAAAAGCCGGAAAAGCCCTTGTGTTCTTCCCGCCCGTAATGTTCGAGGAAATGCCGCGCCAGCACCGGGATATCGGTGGGCCGCTGCCGCAGCGGCGGCAGATGAATGGGCAGCACATGCAGCCGGTAAAACAGGTCCTCGTGGAACTTCTTCTCCGAAATCAGCTGCATCGGATTACGATTGGTGGCGCAGATCACCCGCACATCCACCCGCCGCACGCCCGATTCACCCACCCGGCTCAGCGTCCCCGTCTGCAAAAATCGCAGCAGCTTGGATTGCAGCGACAGGTCCATTTCCCCGATTTCGTCGAGAAACAGCGTGCCGCCATCCGCCAGCTCGGCCGCGCCTTTGCGGTCCTCATGCGCGCCGGTAAAGGCGCCCCGCACCACGCCGAACAATTCGCTTTCCATCAGGTCGCGCGGAATAGCCGCGCAATTGATCGCCACGAGCCGTTTGCCCGCCCGCGGCCCCGGGCATGCAGCGCTTCGGCGCACACTTCCTTACCCGTGCCGCTCTCCCCGGTGATGAAGACCGGGGCCGATGAGGTGGCGATCCGCCCGATCTGCTCATAAACGAACTGCATGGCGCTCGAGGCGCCGATAAACCCGGCATAGTCGGCCATGCGCTCGCCGCTATTGGCTTCAAGGCTGAGCGCACGGCCCTTGCCATGCCGCTCGGCCAATTCGCCGATCTTGGCGGCCAGCGCCGGCCCGGTCACTGGCTTTGCCATATAATCATGCGCCCCGGCCCGCATCGCGCCCACGGCCGCCGAAACCGACGCGCCATCCGATAGTGCCAGCATCAGCGCGCCATTGGCCAGCCGCGTCATCCGTGCCACGGCCTCTTCGCTCCGCTCATCCGGGTCGCTCAAGCTCGACAAATCGGCCGGGACGATATCGAAACGCCCCTCGCGCAGTGCCTCGGCCGCCTGTCGGCCGGTGGCGGCCAGCGTGATTCGCGGTGCGGTAACCGGGTTCTGCGCTAGGCCTTCGGCGGTCAGCTGCGCGGCGACCGCATCGCGCTCGACCAGCAGCAAACGGCCCTGCGACATGCTGTCGCTTCGAGTGTGCATCGCCATACGGCCGGTCCTTTAAACGTCAAATCCGCCCGGCTTCTGCGCGCCGGCATGGCGCCCATCTCCGGTGTTGCCCCGATTGTTGGTCAACAGGGTAAATAAACCGTATTCGAGCGTGCCGTTTCGGAGCTTGATCGCCGCGCGTACACACGATTAAGTCGCCGCCATGGAAGACCAATCCCCCATCGACATGTTCGAGCCCATCGGCCGCGGCGTCGCCCGGGCCGGGGTGCGCATAGCCAATGAACGGGCAGTGCTGACGCTGGTCGCCATTTTCCCCGGTCTGTCCAATGCCGATCTGGCCCGCCGCACCGGGCTGGGTCCGCAAACCACGTCCCGCATCGTGTCCGACCTCGAAGCCCGCTCCATGGTAATGCGCGGCGAGGTGCTGCGCGGCCGCCGCGGCCAGCCGGCCACGCCCATTTTTCTCAATCCGCGCGGCGCCTATTGCATTGGCGTGGAAATCGGCTGGCGCCACCGCGAAGTCCTGCTCTACGACCTAGCCGGGCGCACCCTCGCCACCCTGCGTTCCAGTTACGAATATCCCGATGCGACCACGATTTTCGCCGATCTGGCGGCCGATGTGCAGCTCATGCGCGACGCCATGGCGCCCCGAGACCTTGAGCGCTCGGTCGGTATTGGCCTCGCCGCCCCCACCTTCATCCACGGCAGTATCGTGCGCATCGGGGCGCCCCCGAACAGGTCGAGCTCTGGCGCAGCATTGATGTGGCCGCGCGCCTCGCCGCCGCCACCGGCCTGCCCACCGATTGGTTCAATGACGGTAGCGCCGCCTGCTGGGCCGAAATCTCGGCCCAGCCGTTGCCGCGCCCCACCACCTTCGCCTATTTCCGGGTCGGCACCTTTGTTGGCGCCGGCATCGTTATGAATGGCGCGCTGTGGGAAGACCCCTCCGGCAATGCCGCCGATCTGGGCAGTATCATCGTTGCCGGTGCCGATGGCGTTCCCACCTATGTGCATATGGTGGCCTCGCTCAACGCGCTCGATCGCCGCCTGACCGAGGCCGGAATGCGCCGCCCGCCCGGCTTTCCGCAGGAGTGGGATTGGGACGCGCTCGAGCCCGTCGCCTCCGCCCGGATCGACGAAGCCGGCCGGGCCCTCGCCACCGCCGTGCTCAGTACCCGCGCCATGATCGATATCGAAAAGGCCGTGATCGACGGGGTGATTCCCCGTGCTATCTCGGCCCGTCTGCTCGAGCGGACCACCCATTATCTCGCCCAGATCCCCAATCTGGTGCGTCCGCGTCCGCGCGTCGAGCCGGGCGTCCGGGCCAGCTCCGCCGCCGCCACTGGCGCCGCCCAGCTCCACCTCTACCGCCGCTATTTCTCCCGCAGCTGGCATCTGCTGGTCACCTAGAGCACAAGGGGGTAACCCGCCAATGCCGCTTTTGCCCGGGGGAGGGCGATGCTAGAAGGGGAAGCCGAATCCCGGCGCGTGGAAAGGGTTCAGGTCCGCCCGTGCAGGCACTGGTCTATACATTCATCGGGTTTGCAGCGGTCGGCATTGGCGCCATCGCCTATTTCGGCCTGACCTTTACCCCCGCCGAAGCCATTCTCGCTGCCGTGGTCTTTGGCTGCGTTTGCGTGGTCCTGCTCGAACGCAGCCTGCGCCAGCGCGCCGAACGTCGGCTCGAAAAGGCCATCGAAGATCTCTCGCGCTTGCTGGCCACCGATGCCCGGGCCGGTGCCGTCCCGGGCCAGCGCATCAATGCCCTGACCGATCTGGATGCCGGGGGCGCCTCGAAGGCGTCGAGGCCGATATTTCCGTTTTGGGCACCGTCATCCGCCGAGTCGCCGAAGCCGTTGCCGAAATCGAGGAACGCGCCGCCCGACCCAACCCCGCGCCGCCCCATCGGCACCGCTCCGCAGCCGACCACTATACGCGAGCCCATCATCCCGCTCGATACGCTGCGCCGCTCGGTCGCCGAAAACCGCCTCATCTACCACGTCCAGCCCATCGTCACGCTGCCCCAGCGCCGCCCGCAGGGCTATGATCTGATGCCCCGCCTCATGCTGGAAGATGGCGATCTGGCCGACAGCGCCGATTTCATGCCCAGCCGGGGCGGTGACGACGTGTTGACCCAGATCGAGGCCATTGGCCCGGTCGAAGCCATCACCATCGCCCGCCGCGCCCGCACTGGCGGCCAGCCGGTCAATCTCTATATTCCATTGTCCCGCGCCACTTTGGGCAATGCCGAAGGCTTCGGCCAGCTCATGGCCACGCTCGAGGCCAATCGCGCCATCGCCGCCGCGCTGAGCTTCCGCATCAACGCGGCCCAGTGGCAATCCCTTACCATTGGCGAACGCGCCATTGCCGATGCCATTGCCAAAAAGGCGTCAGCTTCTCGCTCTCAGGCGTCACCTCCTTGCGCGTCGATATCGCCGAACTCGCCGCCCGTGGTGTCCGCTCCATGCGCATCGATGCCGCCCGCTTCATCGAGCGCCCCGAGGATTTCACCGACTATCACCCCGCCGACATCGCCAATTATCTCGCCCGCTTCGACGTCACCCTTTTGGCCACCGGCATTGCCGGCGAGGCCCAGATCGTCGAACTGCTCGATACCGGCATCACCCCGGTCCAGGGCCCCCACATCGCCGGCCCGGGCCCCATTCGCCCCGACCTCATGACCGAACCGCTCCGCCAGGTCACCCGCCAGCGCGTCGAGGTCTAGCCCCCTCCCTGCACCCACCGCAAACCCGCCCCGCGCCGCTTTTTGCTTGATCCCGGCCGGCAAGCTGCCACATAGGACGTGCCCTCCACCGAGCCGGACCCCAGCCATGACCCAGACCATTCCCAACATCGCCGGTCTTTCCGATCTGGCGGGCCGTTACGATGCCGTCCTCAGCGACGTCTGGGGCGTGGTGCATAACGGTGTCGCCGCTTTTCCCAGTGCCGTCGAGGCGCTGATCGAATTCCGTCGGGCCGGGGGCAAGGCCGTCTTCATCACCAATGCGCCGCGTCCCTCCGCCCCCATCGTCGATCTGCTCGATGAATTGGGCGTCGTGCGCGAAGCTTATGACGCCATCGTCTCCTCGGGCGACGCTACCCGCGTCATGATCGCCAAATATTCCGGCCGCGCCATCCACCATGTCGGCCCCGCAACTGAAGACGACGCGCTCTATGAGGGCCTCAATGTCCGTCGCACCGGCCCCGAAGAGGCCGAAGTGGTCGTGGTCACCGATCTCGATACCGATGAGGATACCCCCGAAATGTATCGCGAGCGCGCCAAGCTCTGGCTCGCGCGCAAGCTGCCCATGATCTGCGCCAATCCCGACCGCGTGGTCGAGCATGGCGACAAGATCATCTATTGCGGCGGCGCTTTGGGCGACCTCTACGCCGCCATGGGCGGCATGGTGCTGATGGCCGGCAAGCCCTATCAGCCGATCTATGAAGAAGCCTTCCGCCTCGCTGAAGTTGCCGCCGGCCGCAAGTTGGACAAGTCCCGGGTCCTCGCCATTGGCGATAGCGTGCGCACCGATGCCACCGGCGCCGCCCAGTTCGGCCTCGATCTGCTGTTCATTACCGGCTCCATCCATGCCGCCGAGCTAGACGCTTTCGGCAAGCCCGATCCCCGGGCCATTGCCGATCTTGTCGCCCCCAGCCGCGCCCATCTAGCCGGCTTCCTGCCGCGCCTCTCTCGGTAGTCGCCGTGCCCAATTTTCTTCGCCTGTCCGATCTGGATAACGTGCCGGCCTCCCTGCGCGGCGCCTATGTCGCCATCGGCAATTTTGACGGCTTCCATCGCGGCCACCAATCGGTGCTCGAAGTGCTCAAGGCTCGCGCCGCCCGGGCCGGCGTGCCCGCCGTCGTGCTCACCTTCGAGCCGCATCCGCGCGACGTCTTTGCGCCCACCCCCTTCATGTTTCGCCTCACCCGGGGCGATGCCAAGGCGCGCCTCGCCGAAGCGCTGGGGCTCGATGCCATCGCCATCCTCAATTTCGACCGCGCCTTCTCCCAGATCGAGGCGGAAGACTTTGTTTCCCGGTTCCTCGTCGATGCGCTGGGCGTCACCGGCGTCATCGTCGGCACCGATTTCCATTTCGGCCGCCAGCGCCGCGGCACCCCCACCTTCCTCAAGGCCGAAGGCGACCGCCTTGGCTTTGCCGTCGAAACGCTTGGCCTGATGGATGAGGGCGACGAGCCCATTTCCTCCTCGCGCATCCGTGCCGCGCTCTCTGAAGGCGCCGTTACCGCCGCCAATCGCCTCCTGGGCTATCATTGGTTCTTCGAAGGCGTGGTCGAAAAGGGTGATCAGCGCGGGCGCGAACTGGGCTATCCCACCGCCAATATGGCCACGCCCACCGGCTTCGGCCTCGCCCGAGGCGTCTATGCCGTTCGCGCCCGCATTGGCGAACGCCTTTTGATGGCGTTGCTGGTTATGGCAAGCCGATGTTCGACAATCGCCGGCCACCCTTTGAGACGGTGATTTTCGATTTTAACGAGGAGATTTACGGCCAGACTATTCAAGTCGCCCTTGTCGGCCACATCCGCGGCCGGGAAGTCTTTTCCGGCTTGGATGGGCTGATCGCCGCCATGGAGCGCGACAGCCGTAAGGCCCGCGCCCTGATTGCTGAGGCCAAGCCGATTAGTCCGCTCGATGCGCGTTTGGGGTTTGTTGGGGGCTAAGCTGTACCCCCTTCCTAACCTCCCCCTGATAGGGGAGGAATCTCTCCACTCTTGGAGCTGGATCGAGTTCTAACCACAGGGCGGTCTCTCCCCCTATCAGGGGGAGGCTAGGAGGGGGCACTCCGATGCCTCAACCCACACCGCCCCTCCACCTCCCCAAAATCATCCTTTGCCCCATCGCCCACGCCTTGCTAAAAGGCGCCCACTTCTTCCCATGCGATTGCTTACCCCATGACCGATACCGCTGCGGGCACCGCTGAAACCGATTATTCGTCGACGCTCTTCCTCCCGGAAACCGCTTTCCCCATGCGCGCGGGCCTGCCCGAGCGCGAGCCCGTCTGGCTCAAGCGCTGGGCAGACATGGACATTTATAAGCTGCAGCGCGAGCAGGCGGCCGACCGCCCCCTGTTCACCCTGCATGACGGCCCTCCCTACGCCAATGGCAATATCCATATCGGCCATGCGCTCAATAAGACGCTGAAAGATATGATCAGCCGGTCCCAGCAATTCTCGGGCAACAACGCTGCCTATGTCCCCGGCTGGGACTGCCACGGCCTGCCCATCGAATGGAAGATCGAAGAGCAGTACCGCGCCAAGGGCAAGGACAAGAACGACGTCCCCATCATCGAATTCCGCCGAGAATGTCGCACCTTTGCCGAGCAATGGGTCGATATCCAGCGCGAGGAATTCAAGCGCTCAGGCGTGCTTGGCGAGTGGGACGTACCCTATCTCACCATGAGCTTTGACGCCGAGGCGCAGATCGCGCGCGAGCTGATGAAGGTCTCGATGTCAGGCCAGCTCTATCGCGGCAGTAAGCCCGTCATGTGGTCGGTCGTCGAGCGCACGGCCTTGGCCGAAGCCGAAATCGAATATGCCGATTACGAGAGCGACACGATCTGGGTGAAATTCCCGATCCTCGGCGCCTCGGCCAATGTCGATACCAAGGCCGAGGGTGGCTTTGCTGCCAGCGCCGACGCCATCCGTGGCCTCGATGGCGCTTCGGTCGTCATCTGGACCACCACGCCCCGGACCATCCCGGCCAACCGCGCCATCAGCTTTTCCAGTAAGATCAGCTATGGCCTCTACAGAAATCACCGAGGCCCCCGAAGGCAATTGGGCGGCCACTGGCGAGCGCTATGTGCTGGCCGATAATCTGGCCGCCGAAGTCTTCACCAAGGCCAAGGTCACCGGCACCAAGCGTCTGCACGATGTCGACCCCGGCACCATCACCGCCTGCGCCCATCCGCTGCGCGGCTTTGGTGGCGGCTACGCTTCGATGTGCCCCTGCTCGATGGCGATCACGTCACCGACGATACCGGCACGGGCTTTGTCCACACCGCCCCCGGCCATGGTCTGGACGACTTCGAGATCTGGATGAATTCGGGCCGCCTGCTGGCCGAAAAGGGCATCGACAGCGCCATCCCCTATGTGGTGGGCGATGACGGCTTCTACACCAAGGACGCCCCCGGCCTCGATGGCGCCCGCGTCATCGATGACAATGGCAAGAAGGGCGACGCCAATCAGCGCGTGATCACGGCTCTGGCCGAGCGCCACGCCATGGTCGCCCGTGGCCGCGTCAAGCACCAATATCCCCATTCCCGGCGCTCCAAAAAGCCGGTCATCTTCCGCAATACCCCGCAATGGTTCGTCTATATGGACCGCGATATCAGCGCAGAGGGTGGCGATACCCTGCGCGCCCGTGCCCTGCGCGCCATCGACCAGACCAAGTTCTACCCCGCTGCAGGGCAGAACCGCCTGCGCTCGATGATCGCCGATCGCCCTGATTGGGTGCTCAGCCGTCAGCGCGCTCGGGGCGTGCCGATCACGGTTTTCGTCAACAAGGAAACCGGCGAAATCCTGCGCGACGAAGTGGTCAATCACCGCATCGCCCAATCCTTCGAAGAAGAGGGCGCCGATGCTCGGTACAAGCCGGGCGCGGCCCAGCATTATCTGGGCAGCCAATATCCGGTCGAAGACTATGAAATGGTCACCGACGTGCTCGACGTGTGGTTCGATTCAGGCTCGACCCACTCCTTCGTGCTGCGCAATAAACAAAAGTGGCCGCATCTGAAATTCCCGGCCTCGATGTATCTCGAAGGCTCCGACCAGCACCGCGGCTGGTTCCACTCGTCCCTGCTCGAAAGCTGCGCCACCAACGGCTTTGCCCCCTATGACAGCGTCCTCACCCATGGCTTCACCATGGATGGCGAAGGCCGCAAGATGAGCAAGTCGCTGGGCAATACCGTCGCCCCGCAGGACATCATCAAACAATATGGCGCCGATATCCTGCGCCTCTGGGTGGCATCTTCCGACTATTCGGAAGACCTGCGCTTGGGCAAGGAAATCATCCAGACCACTGTCGACAGCTATCGCAAGCTGCGCAATACGCTGCGGTGGCTGCTGGGCAATCTCGCCCATTACCAGCCCAGTGACACCGTCGCCTTTGCCGACATGCCCGAGCTCGAACGGCTCATGCTGCACCGTCTGGCCCAGCTCGACGGCCGGGTTCTGCACCGCCTTCAAGGAATATGATTTCCGGCGCGTCGTGACCCTGCTCGGCAATTTCATGAATATCGAATTGTCTGCCTTCTACTTCGATATCCGCAAGGATGCGCTTTATTGCGATCCGATCTCCTCGGTCCGCCGCAAGGCGTCGCTCACCGTGCTGCATCACCTGTTCTGATTGCCTCACGGCTCGGCTCGCACCCATCCCGGTCTTCACCATGGAAGAATGCTGGCTGGAGCGGCACCCGGAGGAGGGCGCCTCGGTCCACCTGCGCCTCCTGCCCGAAGTCCCGGCTGAATGGCTTGATGATGATCTCGCCAATAAGTGGCAGCTCATCCGCGCCGTCCGCCGCGTGGTGACCGGCGCGCTTGAAGTCGAGCGCCGCGAAAAGCGCATCGGCTCCTCGCTCGAAGCCGCCCCCGTGTCTTCATTGCCGACGAGCGTTATCTCACGGCGCTAGAAGGCCGGGACTCGGCCGAAATCGCCATCACTTCGGACATTTCCTTGGCGACCAGTGAAGGCCCCGCCGACGGCTTCCGCCTCGAAGACGTCCCCGGCATCGTGGTCGTCCCGGCTTTGGCCGAAGGCAATCGCTGCGCCCGCTCGTGGAAAGTCCTGCCCGAAGTCGGCTCCGACCCCGACTTCCCCGACGTCTCCCTGCGCGACGCCCAAGCCCTGCGCGAACGCGCAGCATTGGGTTTGTAACCGCCGGCGCTGCCCCAACCACAAAATAGCACCTCCCCCTCGACGGGGGACTTCGGAGTGGCCCGAAGGGATAAATCGCTCCGGTGGAGCGATTTAAGCGAGGAAGGCCATGAGAGCTACGCTCGAATGGCAAAGGAGGGGGTGTTGAGAGCCCCGATGAAAATGAACATCACCAAACTCACCAACCCCGCCACTTACTTCTCCCTCACCGCCGCCATCCTCGCTTTCGGCATCGACCGCGCCCACAAGGCCTACCGGGTCTCCGCCGATTGCATTGCGCTGGGCGCCGCACCTTGCGTCGAGGTCTTCACCTCCTATATTCCGGTCTCCATGACCAATTGGCGCGGCGGCGAGGTCGTGCGCGTCACCGATTTCTTCGACTATGTCCTGGTCTGGAATACCGGCATTTCCTATGGCCTGTTCGATAGTCTGCCGGTCTGGGGCCCGGGCGCCATCATGCTGGTCGCCATCGCGCTGCTCTCAGTCTGGTGGTGGCGCGCCGATTCGCGGCTGATCCGCATGGGCCCGGCCCTCTGCATCGGCGGCGCGCTCTCCAATGCGCTCGATCGTCTGCTCTATGGCGCAGTGGCCGATTTCTTCCATTTCCACTGGCAGCAATATTCGTTCTACATCTTCAACATCGCTGATGTGGCGATCACGCTGGGCGTCATTCTGCTCATTGCCGACATGTTCGGCATCGGCCGCCCGCGCTCCGCCAAGGCATGATTTCATTGGCGAACACTTTGCTGCCAGAATCTGGCCTTACGCGGCAGGATGCTATATAAGCGCGGCCGAAATCGTGAAGGACGTTGCATGCGTATTGGATTGATCGGGCGCGCGATTGCTCGCAAGGCCTCAATGGCGTCACTGGGCCTGTTGCTTGCTGTCACGCTGGCTGCCTGCACCACCGTGGAGGGCACCAATGCCCTCACCGATGCGGGCACATTCGAGCGCGAGGTGATGAGCTCCACCGCCCGCGGCTTCGGCCTGATCCCCGGCGAAACCCCCAAGGAAGAGCCCACCCGGGCGCGTGCCCCGCTGGTATTGCCGCGCAATGCCGAAAATCTGCCGGCCCCCACCACCGCCGCTGCCGTCGCCCAGCTGCCCGCCAATAGCGATGCGGTGCGGATCGATGCGTCCGGCCTTAGCGAAGCCGACATCACCCGCCTGCGCAATGCCAAGGTCGTCGACCTGCGCTCCATGTCCGGTCGTCCGCTCACCGAAGCCGAAGCCCGCGCGCTCACCTCCCGCATGCAGGCCGCCAATATGGCGGTCGGGATCAATGGCAAGCGCCCGCTTTACCTGCCGCCCGACGAATATTTCACCCGCGTCGGCAATGCCGACATGGTCTGCCGCAACCCGGCCGGCCAGATCGTGTCGCTCAGCGATCCGAGCTGCCCCGAGGAAATCCGCCGCGCTGCGCGTGCAGGGTCCCAGCGGTTCGGGCATGATCGGCGGTTCCATCGATCAGGAAATCAAGGATATGAAGGACTGATCGCCAGCCCTTCTGGCATCTTTCCATGCGCCCCGCCCTGTGCGGGGCGTTCTTTGTGCGATGGAAACCTCCATTGCTCCACCAGCGCCGCCCAATCGGGTCCCGCATGACATGAAGGCACTACGCCAATGACCGATACCTCAGCCATTCCCGACACCGGCGACCGCCTCGCCAAGGTCATTGCCCGCTCCGGCCTCTGCTCCCGCCGCGACGCCGAAGCCCGGATCACCACCGGCCGCGTCAGCGTCAACGGCAAGAAGGTGCTGACTCCCGCCTTCAACGTCACCGCCCGCGACAAGGTCATGGTCGATGGCGCCCCGCTTGCTGCCCGCCGGGGCACCCGCGTCTGGCTCTATCACAAGCCCGCGGGCCCGGTGGTCACTGAGAAAGACCCCGAAGGCCGCCCCACCGTCTTCCAGGCGCTCGAAGAACACGGCCTGCCGCGCGTGGTCTCGGTCGGCCGCCTCGATATCAACACCGAAGGCCTGCTGCTCGTCACCAATGATGGTGGCCTCAAGCGCGTCCTCGAATTGCCCGCCACCGGCTGGCTGCGCCGTTACCGCGTGCGCGCCCATGGCAGTGTCACCCGGGCGGCGCTCGATCGCCTCAAGGATGGCATCGAGATCGACGGCATCAAATACGGCTCCATCGAAGCCACGCTGGAGCGCGACCGGGGCTCCAATGTGTGGATCGTCATGGCGCTGCGCGAAGGCAAGAACCGCGAAGTCAAGAACGTGCTCGGCGCGCTTGGCCTTGAGGTCAATCGCCTGATCCGCGTCTCCTACGGCCCGTTCCAGCTCAACGATATCCCGGTCGGCGCCATCGAAACCGTCAAGGCCTCGACCCTGCGCGAGCAGCTCGGCAAGAAGCTGGCCGAGGCCGCCGATGTCGATTTCGACAGTGAAATGCCCGAGATCAACCAGCTCGTCGGCAAGCCCACCCGTGATCGCCTCACCGGCCGCGGCACCAATACCGTCGAAATCGCCCGCCAGCGCTTCCGCTTCACCGATCACGCCGAAAAGACCGAGGAAGAAATCCGCGCCGAGCGTCCGCGCCAGGATCGTCCCGGCCGTTTCGACAGCCGCAAGCCGACCAAGCGGGTCGATCCGCGTGCCGAAGAAGAGATGGCGCCGCCCCGCCGCATCCATTTCGACGAAGATGGCCGCGCGCCCGAGGAATTCGTCGCCAAGCGCGGCGGCAATAAGCCCGCCGGCGCGATCCGGATGATCAACCCGCCAGCACCTTCGGCAAGCGTCCCCAACGCCCCGCCAAGCCCGCTTTTGGCGAGAAGAAGTCCTTCGGCGACAAGAAGCCGTTTGGTGACAAGAAATCCTTCGGCGACAAAAAGCCCTACGGCGACAAGAAACCCTATGGTGACAAAAAGTCCTTTGGCGACAAGCCGGCTTTCGGCAAGCCGCGCCGCGAGGGCGAGGATCGTCCCAAGCGCGGCTTCAGCGAGCGCCCTGCCGGCGCCCGCGGCTTTGCCGACCGCAGCGAGCGCCCCAAGCGCGATTTCGGTGATCGTCCGCCCCGCCGCGACGATGCCGGTGCGCCCCAGCGCGGCTTTGCCGAGCGTCCTCGTGGTCCCCGCCCCGAAGGCGGCCGTCCCCCGCAGGATCGTGCCTTCACCGGCACGCCGCGCGGTCCGCGCCGCGGCGATGCTGCGGCGGGCGAGCGCCCAGAGCGCAGCTTCGCGCCACGCGTCCGTCCCGATAGCGAACGCGGCGATGGCGCAGCCTTTACCGGCGCGCCCAAGCGTCCCGGCCGCAATTTCTCGGAAAAGCCACGCAGCTTCCGCCCGGATGCCGACCGCGCCCCGCGTCCTGATCGCGGGCCCCGCCCGGATCGCGCTGCTCGTCCGGGCCGCGACAATCTAGGCTCGGAAGCCAAGACCTACGGCAAGCCCAAGACCCGCCCCGATGGCAAGCCCCATCCCAAGCGCGACGGCGCTGCCCCCCAGCGCGGCCCCAAGCCCGGTGGCCGTCCTGCCGCTGGTGGTCGTCCCGCCTCGGGTGGCCGCCCCAGCGGTGGCGCTGGTCGCCCGTCCGGTGGCGCCGGTCGTCCTTCTGGGCCGCGCCGTCCCAAGGCGTAAACATTAGGCCCCACCCACAATGTCATCCCCGCGAAAGCGGGGACCTCCATTTCCTTTCCCTATCCGCAAACAGAGGTTCCCGCTTTCGCGGGAATGACACCGTGAGATAAGGGAAGGGGCGGTGAAATATGGAGCATTCCCATGCGCATCGTCGCCGGAAAATTTCGCGGCAAGCAGCTGACCTCGCCCTCGGACGAAACCATCCGCCCCACCGCCGACCGCGTCCGCGAAAGCATGTTCAACATCCTCGCCAGCCGCCTCGGCCCGGTCTTTGATGGTATCCGCGTGCTCGATCTCTTCGCCGGCACCGGCGCGCTCGGCCTCGAAGCCCTCTCGCGCGGCGCCGCCCACGTCACCTTCGTCGATACCGGCGCCGAAGCGCGCGGCATCATCCACGATCACATCGAAGCCTTCGGGGCAGGGGGCATCACTAAGCTCCTGCGTCGCGACGCCACCGATCTGGGCACCCCCGGCACCTTCGGCCAGTTCAACTCGGTCTTCCTTGACCCGCCCTACAACAAGGGCTCGGGCGAACAGGCCCTCGCGGGCCTCCGCGCCAACAACTGGCTCGCCCCCGGCGCCACAATCGTCCTCGAAGACAGCACCGAAGCCAATATCGTCCTCCCCGCCGGCTTCACCTCGGATGACCGCCGAGAATACGGCGCCGCCGCCGTGCATTTTTTGAGCGTGGCCGACTAAGCGTTCCATTCCCGCCCCAACCACCGGGCGGTCCCTCCCCTATCAGGGGGAGGCTAGGAGGGGGTAATGATAGCCCCGGGATCGGCCCTAAGCCGCCACCGCACATTCCGCACACCGCCCACGAATCTCCATCGTGGTCCGCTCCACCTTGAAGCCCTTCTGCCCGGCCCAATGGCCCAGCCGTTCCTCGATCACCGCGTCGGCGAATTCATCCACCTTCCCGCAGCCTTCGCAGATCGCAAACGCAATCAATCCCTTGCGATGGCAATGCTCATCCGCACAGGCCACGAACGCATTGAGCGATTCCAGCCGATGCGCCAGCCCGCGCTCCACCAGCTTGTCGAGTGCTCGATACACCTGCAGTGGCGCCCGCAGCCCGTCGCCGCGCAGCTTGTCCAGAATATCATAGGCGCTGAGCGGTCCCGCCGAATGGTTCAGCGTGCCCAGCACCAGCCCCTGATTGCGCGTCAGGTCGCTGGGTACGTCGTGACTATGCGCCATGCATCGGTCTCCTGCCGAACAATCGCCCGGCGGGAACCGCCAGCGACACTGCAAATACTATCAAAGCCATCACCACAATCGAAGGGCCCGAAGCCGTATCCCGTGTTTCGAGCCAAATAGCCCGCCAATGACCGCCACCGCGCCGAGCAAGGCCGAGACTACCGCCATCTGCTCGGGCGTCGCGCTCAGCCGTCGTGCCGTCGCCGCCGGGATGATCAGCAGCGAGGTGATCAGCAACACCCCCACCAGCTTCATGGCAATGGCGATGACGCTGGCCATCAGGATCATCAGCACCAGCCGGCTGATTTCAGGCCGCAGCCCCTCGGCCTCCGCCAGTTCCGGGCTCACGGTCGAGGCCAAAAGCGGCCGCCACCCCAGAATGAGAATGGCCGAGATCGCGATTCCCCTGCCATAGATAATGGCAATATCCTGCGTGGACACGGCCAGAATATCCCCGAACAGGAACCCCATCAGGTCGATCCGCACCGTAGTGAGAAATCCCACCAGCACCAGCCCAACGGCGAGCGTCGAATGGCTCAAAATCCCCAGCAGCGCATCGGTCGACAGCGTCGCCTGCCGCTGCAGAATGATCAGCGCCCCCGCCACAAAAGCCGCCACTGCGAACACGCCCAGCGTCATATTGAGCGACAGGATGATCGACAACGCGACCCCCAACAGCGCCGAATGCGCCATCGTATCGCCAAAATACGCCATCCGCCGCCACACGACGAAACACCCCAGCGGCCCGGTCACCAACGCCGAGCCAACCCCGGCAATGAGCGCGCGAGAAGAAATCACCGAACATTGAATGTCTCCACGCCAGTAATGAAGCAGGCGACACGCGAGGGTCTCCCTCCCCTTGTGGGGAGGGGACAGGGGTGGGGGTATCTCCCCACAAACTCGATCCCAAAACCTCACCCATGCCGATGCCCCTCATGCTCATGATGGTGCTCATCCGCCCCCACCACACAGCCATCCTCGTGATGCTCATGGTCGTGATGGTGCTCATAAATCGCCAGCGTCTGCGCCGCGCGTTCTGCCGAACAGTTTCAGATATTCCGGGCTCCGCTTCACCGCCGAAGGCGTGCCGGTGCAGCACATATGCCCATTGAGGCAGATCACGATATCGGTCTCCGCCATCACCACATGCAGATCGTGCGAAATCATCAGAATGCCGCTTTGCGTGGTGTCGCGAATGGAGCGCACCAATTCGTACAGCGCCACTTCGCCGGAAAAATCGACGCCCTGCACCGGCTCGTCCAGCACCAATAGGTCCGGCTTGCGGATCATCGCCCGCGCAAACAGCACCCGCTGGAATTCCCCGCCCGATAGCTCCTGCACCGCCGCCTTGCGCAGCCGCGTCGCGCCCACCGCATCCAGCGCCGCGTCGATTTCGCTGGCGCTATGCCGCCCGGTCAGCGTCATCAGCCGCTCCACATTCAGCGGCATGGTCCAGTCAATGCTCAGCTTTTGCGGCACATAGCCAATGGTAATGCCAGCCCGTCGCGTCACGCTGCCTTCGGTGGGCTTGTAGACGCCGGTCACCATCTTGGCCGTGGTCGATTTACCCGACCCATTGGGCCCGATCAGCGTCACGATTTCGCCGCGCCGCAGCGTCAGGTCCACTCCATGCACCAGCCGGCGATGCCCCCGACTCACGCCAGCCCCCGCAGCGTTACCAGCGTTTCTTTCTCGGCCAAGGCATCCATAAATCTATCGGCTCCATTCCTCCCGCTTGAGGGAGGGCGTGGGTGCTGCTGCCCGAACACGAACCCGGTACAGCGGTCAATCACCCCTTGACGTCATTCTTTACGTTATAGCATAACATCGCCACAAGCGTAATAACATTACATATCGCTTGCTCGCTTCCGTTCAAGAGGTCTCCTCCAAATGCAACGTCTCGCCCCCTTCGCCCTGCTGTCCGCGCTCCTCTTGACCACGACGGCCTATGCCGCGCCCAATGTCGTGGCCTCGATCAAGCCGGTGCATTCCCCGGTCGCGGCGGTCATGGCGGGCGTTGGCGAGCCGACGCTGATCGTCAAGGGCGCGGCCTCCCCCATACCTATGCTCTGCGCCCCTCCGATGCCGGTGCGCTTGAATCTGCCGATATCGTGTTCTGGACCGGCCATGGCATGGAACTGTTCTCGGCCGACGCGCTCGATACCACGGCGCCCAACGCCAAGATCGTCAGATTGGCCGAAGCCCCCGGCATCACGCTCCTGCCGGTACGCGAGGGCGGCGCCTTTGAGCCCCATTCCCATGGCGATGAGGATCATGACCACGACCACGAAGGTCACGACCACGAACACGAAGCCGGCGACATGCATTTCTGGCTCGATCCGGAAAATGCCAAGCTGATGGTCACTGAAATCGCTGCGACCCCGGCCCGAGCCGATCCCGAAAATGCCGCCGCCTACCGGGCCAATGCCGCCGCCGAAATCGTCACCCTCGACGCTGGAAACCGAAATCGGCGCCACCCTCGCCCCGGTCAAGGACAAGCCCTTCATCGTCTTCCACGATGCCTATCAATATTTCGAAGCCCGCTTCGGGCTCGAGCTGGCTGGCTCCATCACCGTCACGCCCGATGTCATGCCCGGCGCCCAGCGCATTGACGAACTCAAGACCAAGGTCGCCGAACTGGGCGCCACCTGCGTCTTCGCCGAGCCCAATTTCGAGCCCACCATCATCAAGGCCATCACCGAAGGCAGCCCCGCCAAATCCGGCGTCCTCGACCCCGAAGGCGGCGCATTGACCGAGGGCGCCGATCTCTACCCCACCCTGCTGCGCGGCCTTGCCACCTCACTGGTCGATTGCTTGAAGTAGCGGATACCCCACCTAACCTCCCCTGATAGGGGGAGGGACCGCCTTGTGCTTGAAACTCGATCTCGCCCTCGGAGTGGAGATCCCTCCCCCTGTCAGGGGGAGGTTAGGAGGGGTACTCCGATGCCCGATCCTACTTAATCGGCCCCTTGAAGATAAAAAACGCTCCCAGCGCGATCATCCCGAACCCGATCCCGTGGTTCAGCGTCAGCTTCTCGCCGAAATAGAACACGGTGAACACCGCGAACACGGAGAGCGAGATGACTTCCTGAATGGTCTTAAGCTCGGATGGGCTATAGACCGCTTCCCCGATCCGGTTGGCCGGCACGGCCAGCCAATATTCGAAAACGCGATGCCCCAGCTGATCATCACCGCCAGCCACAGCGCCGATGTCGGCCATTTGAGATGCCCGTACCGGGCAAAGGTCATGAACACATTGGAGGCGAGTAGCAGCCCGATCGGGGCAAAAGTGGCAAAGTTGAAGCCCAAGGCTTCCTCCTGAAAACGCAACGGCGCTTCTTCTACCACCGCCACGGCGCGCGCAAGCCCCCACCAGCCACCGGCTCATGCCTACCGCAAATGCTTGGTCGGCTGCTCCAGCCCGAACAGATCATCCGTCAAATTGTCCATCCGCTCGCGCACCAGTCCCTGCGCGTCATAAACCCCACGATTGTAGAAATACGCCCCCATCTTCTCGGCAAAGAACATCATCAGCATCTCGGCCGGAATGGAGCCGATCTGCTGGTCCAGTTCCTCGTGGAAGTAGTCCTGGATTTCCGCCACGATCGCCTTGGTTTCTTCGCGGCTGAACTTGATCGGCTTCATATCTGGCACCTTGCATTTGAGACCTCATCCTGAGCTTGTCGAAGGACGAGGTCAGGTCCGCCGCCATTGAAGTCTACTCGATGAGCTTTTTACCGTGAGTCGAGCCACGATACGGTCCGAAAAATCGTCTGCAGCTAGTCCACCCCGCTTGACCGGGCACCGCTTTTCCGACCAACCACATTGCGGTCCGCCCGATTTAGTGGCAAACCAATCCTCGTGTTGGTTCCCCGCGTCCGTTGCGGCAAGGGGATACCCAGCTTGCAGCGCAAGGCATGACGCCTGAGCGAAGGGCTGGAAAAGGGAACACGGTGCGACGTACCCAACAGGGCGCAAAACCGTGGCTGCCCCCGCAACTGTAAGCGGTGCGCGCCCTCTCATGCCACTGGCGAAAGCCGGGAAGGCGAGGGCGCTATCTCCACCGCGAGCCGGGAGACCTGCCGGCACACGAACCGAGCTCGACGCTCATCTATTCCGCGCACGGAGGGTGCTGCCATGAATATCAATACGAATACTGCCGTTTCAACCGGCCTTACCTCTCTCTCTTTGTCCCAGCGTCTCATCGCTGGTGTCCCGGCCCTCATGCTCGGTCTGACCCTGCTGGTCGGCACCGGCTTTGCCGGCGATTTCCGCCTGCATAACGGCGCCCACGACACCCGCCACGCCATGGGCTTCCCCTGCCACTGAGGTGGTAGTCAAAGAGAGACCAAAAAAATGATCCGTAATCTGTTTGCCGCTGCGCTCTTCGCAGCGCTGGCCGCTGGCCTATTGACCGCTGCCATCCAGCATTTCCGCGTCACCCCGCTCATTCTGCATGCCAGAAACCTTCGAGGGCGAAGGCGGGCACAGCCATGGCGAAGCGGCCACTGTCGCTGACCACGAGCACGCTCCCGGCACTGCCGAACACAGCCACGCCGCCGCCGCCGAAGAATGGGCCCCGCAAGACGGCTTCGAACGCACCGCCTATACCACCCTTGCCACCGTGCTCGCCGCGGCAGGCTTTGCCACGGTCATCGGCGCCATATCCATGTTCGCCAATATCCCCATCACCTTCGCCAATGGCCTGCTCTGGGGCGCCGCCGGGTTCGTTACCTTCTCGCTGGCTCCCGCCTATGGCTCGGCGCCCGAACTCCCCGGCATGCCCGCCGCCGATCTCTTCGCCCGCCAGCTTTGGTGGACCGGTACAGCCCTAGCTACCGGCGCCGCCTTCGTGCTGCTCGCCAAGGCCCGCGCCAGCTGGGCCATTGCCGTTTCCGTCGCGCTGATCGCTGCCCCCCACATTCGGCGCGCCCGTGGCCCCCGATGAGCCCAGCGCCGTCCCCGCCCACCTCGCCACCGAATTCGCCGCCATCACCCCGGGCACCTCGGCCGTGTTCTGGGCCGTGCTCGGCACGCTGTTCGGCCGCCTCAACGACCTCTTTGCCGCCCGCTCGGCGGTCACCCCGATCGGAGCCCACGCATGACCGAAAAGATCCCCACCACCGTCATCACCGGCTTTCTCGGCGCCGGCAAAACTACTCCGGTCCGCCACCTTCTGGCCCATGCCCCCAAGGGCAAACGCATCGCCCTGATCATCAACGAGTTCGGCGATCTGGGTGTTGATAAGGACATCCTCGCCGGCTGCGGCGACGAAACCTGCCGCGAAGAAGATATGATCGAGCTCTCCAATGGCTGCATTTGCTGCACCGTGGCCGATGAGTTCATCCCCACCATGCAGGCTTTGCTGGCCCGCCCCGAAAAGTTCGATCACATCGTCATCGAAACCTCGGGCTCGGCTTTGCCCCAGCCGCTGATCCGCGCCTTCAACTGGCCCGAAATCAAGGCCCGGGTCACCATTGACGGCATCGTCACCGTTGCTGACGCCGCCGCTCTTGCCGAAGGCCGCTTTGCATCTGACGAAGCCGCCGTCGACGCCCAGCGCCGCCAGGACGAAATGCTCGATCACGAAACGCCCTCGGGCGAGCTGTTCGAGGACCAGCTTTCGGTGGCCGACCTCGTCATCGTCAACAAGGCCGATCTGGTCGATCCCGCCATGCTCGACATTGTCGAGGCCAATCTGCGCGCCGAAATGCGCCCCGGCGTCGGCCTCATCCGCGCCCGCAATGGCCATGTCGATATCGCAGCCCTGCTCGGCATGGGCATGGGCAGCGAAGACGATATCGCCAACCGCCCCAGCCACCACGAGTTGGAACATGGCGGGCAAACCCACGAGCACGACGATTTCGACAGCTTCTCCATCCGCCTGCCCTCCATCGGCAGCAAGGATGACCTGCTCGCCGTCATCGAAGCCACCATCCGCGATCACGATGTGCTGCGCCTCAAGGGCTTCGCCGCCGTGCCCGGCGCCAATGCCCGCCTCGCCATCCGGGCCGTCGGCCCCCGCGTCACCGCCTATTTCGATCGCCCCCGGAAAGATGGCGAAGCGCGCGAAACGGCCCCGGTCGTCATCGGCGAAAGCCCCCTCGACCACGCCGCCATCACCGCCAGCCTGCAACGCGCCCCGGCCGTCGCCGCCTGATTTGCGGGCTAGCCCCAATCTGTTCCCTCCCCCTTGTGGGGAGGGCTAGGGTGGGGGTGCTGCGCCAACAGCAGGCTCGACCCCCGCCGCCTAGCACCAAGGACTCCCCAATGACCGAGATCACCAAAGACTCCAACGGCACCCAGCTCAACGACGGCGACGCCGTCACACTGATCAAGGACCTCAAGGTCAAGGGCACCTCGGTCACGCTCAAGCGCGGCACTCTGGTCAAAAACATCCGTCTCACCGACGACACCGCCGAAATCGAATGCAATGCCGAAAAGGTCAAAGGCCTCGTGCTGCGCACCGAGTTCCTGAAGAAAGCCTGATGGCCCCGACCAGCCCCAGCACATTTGCCTTCGGCCGGTTCCTGCTGACCCTCTTCGTCGGCCCGGCCCCGGGGGCTTTGACCTTCCTGCTCGGCGGCGCGCTGGCCGATTGGCAGGACAATCCCGACCGGTGGCCCGATGTCTTCGAGGATGCGCCCCCGGTCTTGCTGTTCGGCTACGGCATGGGCCTGTTCCCCGCCCCGGTCGGCGCCATCGCCATGGGCGTCTTCAGCCACCGCTACCAGAACCTGCGCGCCCAAATCCTCGCCGCCATCCCCCTCGGCGCCGCCGCCGGCTGGTTCGGCATGACGCTGTTCGTCTCCTCCTTCGGCGCCAACAAATATTTCAATATGGAGCTCCAGCTCATCTCCACCATCGCCGGCGCCGTTGCGCTCCTAGGCTGCACCGCCCTATTCTGCCCGGTTCGTCACCCAGCGCCGCAAGGCCGCATCCTGATGCATCTTCTCTCCGCCCGGGCCGGCGCCATCCAGCAGGAAGGCGAGGCCATTGACCTCAACCAACGCCCCGGCGCCTATATCTTCGCCTCCGCCGCCGATAGCGAATTGGCCATGCTCGCCGGCGCCGCCGACCGGGCAGGGGAGAGCGAACTCCGCCTCGCCAACACCCTGCGCCTCTCCAACAATCTCTCGGTCGATCTCTGGCTGGAACAAACCGTCGCCCATGCAAGCTCGGTCGTCCTCCGCCTCATCGGCGGCGCCGCCTATTTCCAATATGGCGTGGACGAACTCACCGCCCTCTGCGCCAACCGGCGCATCCCGTTAGCCCTCATCCCCGGCGACGCCAATCCTGACCCCATCCTGCAATCCCGCTCCACCATCCACCCCGAAGACTGGACCCGCCTCCACACCCTCTTCATCGCCGGCGGCCCGGACAATGCAGATACCATCCTGAAGGCATTCAAGCTGCTGTCTTCACCTCTCCCTTTGGGGGAGAGGTCGGCTGCGCAGCAGCCGGGTGAGGGGGCCTTACTTGTCGACCTCCAACCCACCCCCTTCGCCCGCTTCGGCCTCTGGCACCCCACCACCGGCATCACCGACGAAGCCGGCCTGCACTCGATTCATGCGGCTCTTTCCCTTCCCTCCCCCTTGAGGGGAGGGACCCAGTGGGGGTCGCTTGGCCCCCTGCACAAACCCGCCCCCACATCCCCATCCTCTTCTACCGCGCCGCCCTAGAAGGCGCCGGCACCGCCACCATCGCCGCCCTCATCGCCGAGCTGGAGCGCCAAAACCTCGCGCCCGTACCCCTGCTCGTCTCCTCCCTCAAGGAAGCCCCCTGCATCCGTTTCGTGCAGAACGCGCTCGCCGCCTTCCCGCCCGCCACCATCCTCAACCTCACCGGCTTCGCCCTCGGCCTCGATAGTCTCGACGCCAAATCCAATCCCTTTGCCGGCACCGATGCCCCCGTCATCCAACTGATCCAGTCCGGCCGCCCCGAAGCCCAATGGCTGGCCGACAGCCGTGGCCTAAGCTCCAAAGACTCGGCCATGTTCCTCGCCATGCCCGAAGTCGATGGCCGCATCGGCGGCCTCATAATCGGTCACAAAGCCGACGCCGTCTGGCACGAGCGAACCCAAGTCCCCCTCTCCGCCTACGCCCCCGACCCCTCCGGCATCACCCGCGCGGTAACCCTCGCCGCCAACTGGTCCCACCTCCGCACCACCCCCGCGCCAACCGCAAAGTCGCAATCGTCCTCGCCAACTACCCCATCCGCGACGGCCGCATTGCCAACGGGGTGGGGTATGACGCCCCGCAATCAACAGTCGAGATTTTGCGGGCAATGGAGGGGCGGGTTATACTCTTGCACCTCGCCCCTCGGGGGAGAGGTCGGCAGCGCAGCCGCCGGGTGAGGGGGCCTTCCCTTCGGACTCCGCAGCCCTCATCACCGCTCTCCAATCCGGCCCCACCAACGCCAACCCCGCCCGCGGCAAGTCCCCCGCCACGCTCACCCTTGCGCGCTACGCCGAGCTCTTCGCCACCCTCCCGGCCAAGATCCAGCAAGAGGTCACCACCCGCTGGGGTGCCCCGAGACCGACCCCTTCGTGCGGGAAGCCACCTTCCACCTCCCCGCCCTCATCTTCGGCAACGTCGCCATCCTGCTCCAGCCCGCGCGTGGCTATCACCTCGATGCCACCACCAGCTACCACGACCCGGCTCTCGTCCCGCCCCACGCCTACATCGCCGCCTATCTCTGGCTGCGCCACGAATTAGGCGCCCATGCGCTGATCCACAATGGCAAGCACGGCACGCTCGAATGGCTCCCCGGCAAGGCCACTGCGCTCGATGCCGCCAGCTATCCCGACGCGCTCTGGGGCCAGTTGCCCCACCTCTATCCCTTCATCGTCAACGACCCCGGCAGAAGGCACCCGAGCCAAGCGGCGCACCGGCGCGGTCATCGTGGATCACCTCGTGCCACCACTCACGCGCGGAAACCTATGGTCCCCTCAAGGACCTCGAAGCCCTGCTCGACGAATATTACGCCGCCTCCGGCATGGATCGCCGCCGGCTAGCTGATCTACGCCGCCGCATCCTCGATTTCACCCGCGACAGCCGCCTCGATCGCGATATCGGCCTGCCCGAGGACGAAATCGAGGCCCTGATCAAGATCGACAACTTCCTCTGCGATCTCAAGGAAGCCCAAATCCACGATGGCCTGCACGTCTTCGGCCAATCGCCCTGGGGTGATCTCGCCCGTGATCTCACCGTGGCACTGGCCAGAGTACCGCGCGGCGATGCCCCCGGGGATAACTCGCTGATCCGCGCCTTGGCTGATGATCTCAAGCTCGGCATCGACCCGCTGACGGCCCGGCTCGGCGACCCCGGCACGGCCCCGAGGTTTTTGCGCAATTCGGCGTGCTCGATGCTAACAGTCTGTTAGCGCCAAGGCACATTGGCGACGTGGTTGAGGCACTCGAAATCATCGCCGCCGACCCGGTCGAGGGCAAACTTATCCCCGCCCCGGATTGGCACGCGACCCAATCTGTCCTCGCCACCGTCACCACCCTTATCCAACCCCGCCTCGCCGCTTCTGGCCCCGCCGAAATGGCCGCGCTACTCGATGGGCTGGATGGAAAATTCATCCGCCC
Source organism: Devosia sp. A8/3-2 (assembly GCA_025452255.1). Taxonomy (GTDB): domain Bacteria; phylum Pseudomonadota; class Alphaproteobacteria; order Rhizobiales; family Devosiaceae; genus Devosia. The sequence goes on along the minus strand of CP104974.1, from coordinate 3,887,678 downwards.
CGGCCCCTCCGGCGCCCCCTCGCGCGGCCGCCTTGATGTGCTGCCCACAGGCCGCAATTTCTACTCCGTCGATAGCCGCGCCGTGCCCACGCCCACCGCACGGGAACTCGGTAAAAAATCCGCCGAAAGCCTGGTTTTGCGCCACTTTCAGGATCACGGGGTCTATCTGCAATCGCTCGCCCTCTCGGTCTGGGGCACGGCGAACATGCGCACCGGCGGCGACGATATCGCCCGTGCTCTGGCACTGATCGGCGCTAAACCCGTCTGGGACCCATCCTCCCTCCGCGTCTCCGGTTACGAGATCATCCCGCTCGCCAAGCTGGGTCGTCCCCGCGTCGACGTAACCCTGCGCATTTCCGGCTTTTTCCACGATGCCTTCCCGGCCCAGATCGCCCTGTTCGACCGCGCCGCCCGCGCCATCGGCGCTGGATGAACCCAGTGAAGACAACCCCATCGCCGCCCGCATGCGCACCGATGCGCTGGGCCTGATCGCGCAAGGCCAGTCCGAAGCCGAAGCAGGGCTCGCCGCTGGTCATCGAATTTTTGGTTCCAAACCGGGCACTTACGGCGCGGGCCTGAATGCCCCGGTCGATTCCGGCACTGGTCCACCTGCGCTGATCTCGCCAAAGCCGCGCTCGATTGGGGCCAATATGCCTACGGCGCCCGGGCCGCCGGCATTCCCGAACGCGCCCGCTTCGCCGCCCGCCTCGCCAGCGTCGATGCGATCGTCCATAATCAGGACAATCGCGAACACGACCTGCTCGACAGCGACAATTACTACCAGTTCGAAGGCGGTCTCTCCGCCGCCGCCGAGTTCTTATCGGGCCAAAAACCGGCCGCCTATCACAACGATCATTCCCGCCCCGAGCGCCCGCTGATCCGCACCCTTGAGGAAGAAATCAGCCACGTCATGCGCTCCCGCGTGGTCAATCCAAAATGGATCGCCGGGGTCAAGCGCCACGGCTACAAGGGCGCCTTCGAGATCATCGCCACCGTCGATTTCATGGTCGCCTTCGCCGCCACGACTGGCGCGGTCAAGACGCACCACTTCGACCCGGCCTTCGAATCCTTCGTCGAAGACGCAGCCACGCGCGAGTTTATCCTCGCCAGCAACCGCTACGGCTATGATGAGCTGATCGCCAAATTCAACGATGCGCGCCGGCGCGGCTTGTGGACCCCACGTTCCAACTCGGCTTATGCTTTGCTCGAGGAGGAGAAATGAACAACACAATCATCTACTTGATCGGTCATTATGGCGTCGGCAAACTCACCATCGCCAAGGCGCTCTGCGCCGCGACGGACGCGCGGCTATTCGATAACCATTTGGCCAACAATGTGATTTTCTCGCTGGTTCGCGTCGATGGCAAAACACCCTTGCCCGAGCGCGTCTGGGACATGATCGGCATCATTCGCGATCAGGCCCTGCTGGCAATCGAGGAACTGACCCCGCCGGATGCGAGCTTTGTGTTGACCAATTGCTTGTTGGAGAGTGATCCGGGGGATCGTGCCACCTATGACCGAGTCGAGAGTCTGGCCGCGCGACGTGGCAGCGACTTCTTGCCGGTTATTCTGCGGGCATCGGATGCTGCTCATGCCGAGCGCATTCCGTCACCCGATCGGGCCGAACGGCTCAAACAGACCGACGCCGAAGGCGCTGAGCAAAAGCGCCGTGCCCACGAAATTCTGCGCATAGACCACCCCAATCGGCTTGATCTCGACACGACCCATCTGCCGCCCACTGAGGCGGCTCGCCTCATCATCGAACACGCGGAGCGCCTTGCATGAACGACAAGCCCGTCAAAAAGACCGACCTGATGAACGAGGCCGAGCGCAACGCCTATCATACTGAAAAGATGAAGAAAAAGCAGGAAGCCCGTAACAAGATCCTCGCCACCAAGACCGAGGAACGCGGCCTGCTCATCGTTCACACCGGCAAGGGTAAGGGCAAGTCCACCGCCGCTTTCGGCATGGTGTTCCGTGCCATCGGCCACGGCATGAAAGTGGGCGTGGTGCAATTCGTCAAAGGCGCCCGGGACACCGGCGAGCGCGACGTGCTGCTGAAATTCCCCGAGCTGGTCACCATCAACGCCATGGGCGAGGGCTTCACACGGGATACGCAAGATCGCCAGCGCGATCTCGCCGCCGCCCGTGCCGCCCGGGAACAGGCCAAGCTGCTGATTGCCGACCCGGAATATAAACTGGTCCTGCTCGACGAGCTCAATATCTGCCTGCGCTATGATTATCTGCCGCTCGACGAAGTCGTGGCCTTCCTCAAGGACAAGCCGGCCGACAAACACGTCATCGTCACCGGCCGCAATGCCAAGGACGAGTTGATCGAAATCGCCGACCTCGTCACCGAAATGACCGAGATCAAGCACCATTTCCGGGCTGGCGTGAAAGCACAGGCGGGCATCGAGTTTTAGGGCGCGTTACCCCCAGAAGACCTCATGGTGAGCTTGTCGAACCACGAGGTCGGGCACTCGATCCCGCCCCACCCACAGTGTCATTCCCGCGAAAGCGGAACCTATGTTTACTTCTCTGGGCGCGGCAAACGGGAATCACACGAGGGCAACTACCTACGGCTTGCCCCTAACACCCCAAATCCCGGAACCCCGCCACCAGCCGCTCCACTTTCGGCTTCATATCCGCCGCCTGCGCCGCCGAATACTGCACGGTCATCGCCGCATAGCTCAGCCCGTCGCACAGCGTGATCATGCGCGTATAGAACATGCGCTGCCCCATAACGCCCGAAAAACTGGCCCAGTATGTTGTCGTTGCCTGATAGGCAATGTTCCAGCCGTCGCGCTCGGCATAGCCCCTGCGAGTGATGACTTCGGCCTCGAAATCCTTGGCCGTGATATTGGCGCCCCAGAACGACAATACACGGGCCTTGCCCGCATTGTCGAAAATCTGCCCATCCCCATTGTCGCTTTCGCCATAGCCGGAAAAACCGGCGGGAATTTCGCTGGTATAGCCGAAGCGGGCATTGTCATAGCGCCCCCAGCCCAGTTCCCGGGCGGTCGCTGGAAGGGCGATAAGGGCAAGCAGTGCAATCAGGATTCGCATGTGATGATGTCTTTCGCGTAATGGGCCGAAGCCCTGATCACATTAGACGACCACGATCCCGTTATGCTTGGCTTTTTCTTCGGGCTCGACATGGATTGTGATCATCACATCCTCCACCGCCTCGCGCAGCTTGGCCTCGATCCCGTCGCAAATGGCATGTGCTGCCTCGACACTCATCAATCCCGGCACCACCGGTGAAAATCGATAAAGGTCATCTTGCCGGCCTGCCGTGTGCGGATGTCATGGGCTTCGATGGCGCCCTCGGCATTGCCCGCGATCACCTCGCGAATCAGCTTCTGCGTCTCGGGAGGCACCGCCACGTCCATCAGTCCACCCACGCTGTCGCGGATCACGCCCCAGCCCGACCACAGAATATTGAGCGCCACCGAGCCCGCGAGAATGGAATCGAGGGGCGCAAAGCCGGTGGTGAACACCAGCACCAGCCCGACCAGCACGCCAATGGTCGAAATCACATCGGTCATCAAATGCTTGCCATCGGCCTCGAGCGCTGGCGAGCGCACCTTGCGGCCATAGCGGATCAGCACATAGGCCCAAACCAGATTGATCGCCGTCGCTACGCCACTGATCATCAGACCCTGCACCGGTGCATCAGGCATTTCCGGCGCCATCAGCCCGAAATAGGCCTCGCGCACGATCAGGATGGCCGCAACAATGATCATCACGCCCACAATCACCGCCGAGAAATACTCGGCCTTGTGGTAGCCATAGGGCAGGGCGGCATCAGCCGGCTTTTGCGCCAGCCGCACCGCGATCAGCGCGACAATTGCCGTCACCACATTAACGATGGATTCTGAGCGCATCCGAATACAGCGCCACCGAACCGGTCATGCGCCGAGCCAGCAGCTTGAGCCCGAGCACAATCAACCCGATGACAAGACTCGCCCCGGCCACAGCCAGCGTTCGTTGATTGGTCATGATTGAGTTCTGCCCTGATCACGCTGCGCCGAAGCGGCAGCTGGTTTCTGCACATAACGCCGCCGTCCGATTGGCGCAACCTATTGTATTTGCAAATCATTTTCAGAAGCATTCTGATGTGGCGCAGTGCGGCCAAGCCATTGATTGACCACGCGCTTCCCCGTCCTAGAACCGGAGCAGCGCAGCGTTCCCCAGCAAGGAACTGAAACACAGTCTGGTGCGGTCGACCCAAATCGGGGACCAAGTCCGGAGCTGCAAAGAGGCAATTATGACGATTGGCGAGAGGCGAAAGCCCGCTATAGCCGTGCCGAACCAGCAAAAACTCGTGGCCGGCATAGGCTGCGGCAGCGCTGCGACCTCTAGCGAGATCATCGCCTTGATCAATGCCTGCTCGGCCGAAGCCGGGCTGCCGCCATCGGCATTGCGCGCGATAGCGTCACACCAGCGCAAGCATGACGCTCGGCAATTATACGCCGCATCGGCGCATTTCGGCGTTCCGCTGCGCCTGCTGGGCGATGCCGAGCTGGCCCCAGCGACGCTATCCCCAAGCGTGCTCGCCCATATCGGCCTGCCCGCTGTGGCCGAAGCGGTCGCCGCGGCCGCTGGCCCATTGCTGCTCGGCAAACGCAAATCGGCCCACGCCACCTGCGCCCTTGCCGCTTGCGGCCCCGATTTCGATCCCACCCAGTTCGGCCGCGCCGCGCTCTACCCCAGTTCGAGCGCCGCAATAGCGTCATCGACGCTCGATACTTCCAGGCTGGGCCATAGGCGGGGCGCGCAATCATGATCACCTTGACCCCCAGCCTTTGCGCCGCTTCGAGCTTGGCCGATGTCTGCCCGCCGCCCGAATTCTTGGTGACCAGATGAGTAATGCCCTCGCGCTCCATCAGCGCCATTTCGTCGGTCAGCCCATAAGGCGGCCGCGATTGCAACAGGCTGGCATAACGCGGCAGCTCCATGGCCGGCGCCTCGATCGTGCGCACCACGAATTGGCAATCGTCGCGCTGCAGAAAGTGTTCAAGCCCGGTATGCCCGGTGGTCAGCAGCACATCGGCATTATGGGGCAGGGCCGCCGCCGCCTCGGCCGCCGTTTCCACGGTCAGCCAATCGGCGCCCGGCTTCTGCTCCCGTGCCGGCCGCATATAGCGTACCAGCGGGGTGCCGGTCGTTTGCGCAGCGGAAACCGCATTGATCGACATCAGCCCCGCATAGGGATGGGTCGCATCCACCAGCCGCTCGATCCCCCGCGCGCAGATAGGCGCACAGCCCGGGAATGCCGCCGAATTTGCCCATGCGAATATCGCCCTTGGGCAATTTAGGGTCTTGCGTTCGCCCCGCCAGCGAGGTGATGACGTCATGCCCCATGGCCACCAGCCGATCGGCCAGCTCCTGCGCCTCCGCCGTTCCGCCCGGGATCAGGATTTTCATAGTCTTTTGTTTATCCCACAGCTTCCGCCCCACTCTGCCCATTTCATCAGCCGGGCTCAAGCGCGTCTGCTCGTCGGCCGGCCGAGGCTCTCCAATGTTTGACTGGATCACCCGCCCCCGGCGCAAAACCCATTTCGCTGCGCTCGACCATGCCGACTTCCCCCGCTGGAGCCTCGGCACGGTCTGGCTCGTCGGCGCTGGCCCGGGCGGCCCCGGCCTTGTCTCCTTGCTGGGCTATCACGGCCTCGGCCGGAGCTGACGTTGTCGTGCATGACGCACTGGTCTCCGATGCGCTGCTGGCCATGGCGCCCCGCCGCGCGCAGATGGTCTTTGCCGGCAAGCGCGGCGGCAAGCCATCGCCCAAACAGGCCGATATTTCGCTGCAACTGATCGACCTCGCCAAGGCCGGCAAACGCGTGCTGCGCCTCAAGGGCGGCGATCCTTTCATGTTCGGGCGTGGCGGCGAAGAGGCCGGTGCGCTGGCCCGGGCCGGCGTGCGGTTTCGCATCGTGCCCGGCATTTCCTCGGGGCTCGGCGGGCTAGCTTATGCCGGCATTCCCGTCACCCATCGCGATACCAACCATGCCGTGGTTTTCCTCACTGGCCATGACGATACCGGCGCTGTGCCGCAGGGCGTCGATTGGGGCGCTATCGCCAATGCCGCCCCGGTCATCGTCATGTATATGGCGGTCAAGCATCTGGGCTCCATCGTGGAAAAACTGATCGCCGCTGGCCGCGCCACGGACGACCGGCTGACCATCATCTCCCATGTCGCCACGCCCCAGCAATCCTCCATCTCGACCACGCTGGCCGAGGCGTCGAGCCTAACCGACGTGCCCACCCCCGCCATCATCGTGCTCGGCCCCGTCGGCGCCTATAGCCAGACGCTGGATTGGTATGTGCAAAGCGCCCGGAGCCATGTCTTTGGCTAAGGGCCTCGTTATCGCCGCGCCTCGCTCGGGTTCGGGCAAGACGCTGGTCACACTCGGCCTGCTTGCTGCCTTGCGCCGCCGTGGCGTCATCGTCGCGCCTGCCAAAACCGGCCCCGACTATATCGACCCCGCCTTTCTTACCCGCGCCGCTTTGCGCGAGGCAGTCAATCTTGATCCCCGGTCGATGAGCCCCGCCCGCCTTAAACACCGGCGTCCGTGCAGGCGACAGGTGCCGAACTCCTGCTGGTCGAAGGCGTCATGGGCCTGTTCGACGCGGCAGCCGATGGCTTTGGCTCCACCGCCGACCTCACCGAATTGCTGGACCTGCCCGTTATCCTCGTGGTCGATGCCGATCGGCAAAGCCAGTCAGTCGCCCCGCTGGTTGCCGGCTTTGCCAATTGGCGCGTCGGCGTGCGCGTCGGCGGCGTCATCCTCAATCGCGTCGCCTCGATGAAGCATGAGCGCATGCTAGTCGATGCGCTGGCCGCCACCGGCATTCCCTGCCCGGGCGCCATTCCGCGCAATCCGGCTTTGGCTTTGCCCGAACGCCATCTCGGCTCAGTGCTACCGGACGAAGTCACCGCCTTCGAGACCTTCCTCGACACCGTCGCCGAAACAATCGGCGACTATATCGATCTCGACCGCCTGCGCGCTCTCGCCGCCCCCTTGCCCGAGGCCACGGAACCCGCGCCGTCCCTCCCCCACTAGGCCAGCGCATCGCCATCGCCCACGACGCGGCCTTTGCCTTTCTCTATCCGCATCTGCTCGACGGCTGGCGGGCCATGGGGGCCGAACTCAGCTTTTTCTCCCCCTCGCCAACGAGGCCCCCGCCGCCGATGCCGACGCAGTCTTCCTGCCCGGCGGCTATCCCGAACTACATGGCGCTACTCTGGCCGCCGCCGACACATTCAAGGCCGGCCTCGCCACCGCCCGCGACCGCGATGCGCTGATCTATGGCGAATGCGGGGGCTTCATGGTGCTGGGCGAAGCGCTGGTGGACAAGGCTGGCCAAAGCCACGCTATGGCAGGCCTATTGCCTGTAACCACCCGCATCGACCGCCCCAAACGCACTCTGGGCTACCGGCGGCTGGTGCATGCTGGGGCGCTGCCTTGGCCGGGGCGGTTGCATGGCCACGAATTCCACTATTCCTCGGCCAAACAATCCCGCCTGACGCCGCTCTTTGCCGCCAGTGACGCGACCGGCCGAGCGCTGCCGCCCATGGGTGCGGTGATCGGCAGGGTCATGGGGTCTTACGCCCATGTGATTGATGCGGCATAAGCCTGTCATGGCCAAGTCACTGATGTTCATGGGCACCGGGTCTGATGTCGGCAAGTCGCTACTGGTGGCGGGGCTCTGCCGCGTGCTGGCTAATCGTGGATTGCGCGTCGCTCCGTTCAAGCCGCAGAACATGTCCAACAATGCCGCCGTCACCGCCGACGGCGGCGAAATCAGTCGGGCGCAGGCGCTGCAGGCGCGCGGCGCGGCGTGAACCCATCACCGCGATGAACCCGGTTTTGCTCAAGCCCGAGCAGGAAACCGGTTCGCAAGTCGTGGTGCGCGGTCAGCGCCGGGCCTCTATGTCCGCCCGCGCCTATTGGGCTGAGCGCGGCAAACTTATGCCCGAAGTGCTGGCGGCTTTTCATGAGCTGGCAGAGGACTGCGACTATGTCATTGTCGAAGGCGCCGGCAGTGCCTCCGAGGTCAATCTGAGGGCCAATGACATTGCCAATTTCGGCTTCGCCTGAGCCGCCGAACTGCCCGTCGTGCTGATTGGTGATATCCACCGCGGCGGCGTCATCGCCTCGATTGTTGGCACTTTTGCAGTGATCGGCGAGGCCGATGCCGGGCTGATCCGGGCCACTCTGGTCAACAAATTCCGGGGCGATCCTTCGCTGTTTGCGGCGGGTATCGACTTCATCGCCCAGCGCACCGGCGTGCCCTGTTTCGGCCCCGTGCCGTGGTTTGCCGACGCCGCCAAGCTGCCCGCTGAGGATGTTCTGGCGCTTGAAAGCTATGTTTCCCGGGCCTCTGGCGGCTTCACCATCGCGGTGCCGCGCCTGCCGCGCATTGCCAATTTCTGACGATCTCGATCCGTTGCGCGCCGAACCGGGCGTCAACCTCGTGCTGGTCGAACCCGGTCAAGCCATTCCGCGTGATGCCGATCTCGTCATCCTGCCCGGCTCCAAGGCCACGCGCAGCGATCTAGCGGCTTTGCGGGCCAACGGCTGGGATATTGACCTGCTGGCCCACCGCCGGGCTGGCGGGCGCATTCTGGGGATTTGCGGGGGTTATCAGATGCTTGGCCGGAGTATTGCCGACCCCGATGGCATCGAGGGCACTCCGGGCATCAGTCCGGGCACGGGTCTGCTCGATCTTGCAACCATTCTGGAGCCGGTCAAACAATTGCGGGTGGAGGCGGCCATTCATGCCGCCTCAAACCTGCCGATCAACGGCTATCACATGCATATGGGCGTAACCGAAGGACCGGACCGCCAGCGGCCTTTTTCCGGGGTTTCCGGGGCTTTGGAGGGCGCGGTTAGCGCCGACGGGCTGGTTGCCGGCACCTATTTGCATGGCCTCTTCGCCGCCGATGACTTCCGTCGTGCGTTCTTGGGTAATGCTGCCAGCCCCGACCTTGGCTATGAGGCCGGGGTCGAGCGGGCGTTGGATGATCTGGCGGAGCATTTGCAAACCCATCTCGATATCGACGTGCTGCTTGCGCTGGCCGAACCTGTGAGCCTTGCCTGATGTTTGCCCTGATCCCGCCTTTGGCCCTGCTGCTTGAACGTTTTGTGGGCTATCCGCAGTTTTTGACCGCCCGGATCGGGCATCCGGTCATGTGGTTCGGTTGGTTGATTGCCTATATGGAACAACGCACTAACACGACCGACCGGACGGCGTCGCAACGTAAATTGGCGGGGGTAGTCTCGCTGGCTTTGTTGCTGCTGGTGGCGCTGGCGGCGGCTCTGTTGGTGCAGAAGATCACACGGTCGATGCCGCTGGGTTGGCTGCTCGAAGTGCTGCTGGCGACGCCGTTTCTGGCGCAGAAGGAGCTGGGCCGGGCGGTTGAGGCGGTGGCGGATGCGCTGGGGATTTCGCTGGTGGCGGGCCGGGAGGCGGTCAGCCAGATCGTCGGGCGTGATCCTCAAACCCTTGATGAGGCTGGTGTTTCTCGCGCCGCAATCGAGACTTTGGCTGAGAGCACGTCGGATGGTGTGGTGGCGCCATGGTTCTGGCTGGTGCTGCTCGGACTGCCCGGCATCGTGCTCTACAAGGCGATCAACACCGCCGATTCCATGATCGGGCATCTCAATGAGCGCTATCGCGACTATGGCTGGGCAGCGGCGCGGCTGGATGATGTGGTGAACTTTATCCCCGCGCGGCTTTCGGCGGTTTTGGTGACCATTGCCTGCTTTTTTATCCCCGATGCGAGCCCTTCCCGGGCACGGGGTGCGGCAAGGCAGGATGCGCGCAGGCATAAGTCGCCCAATTCGGGCTGGCCGGAGGCCGCTTTTGCCGGCGCACTGGGATTTTCGCTTGGCGGGCCAAGGCATTACGATGGCGAACTGGTCGATCTGCCGATGATGGGTAACGGGGATAGGCGGCTTGGCCGCTATCACATTACCCGTGCGCTCACGTTGTATCGTATGGTGCTCAATGTGCTGCTTGGTGTGAGCGGACTGTTAGCATTGACGATAGCATTAGGGGCTTAAGGGGCACGCGATTCGGAATTTTGTCCTCAGGCCTCGTGGATGCGCGTCGGGGTCTGTTCCGGCGGTTGGCCCTTGAGCGTCATCGGTAGACCCGCGACCACGAAATAGACGTCGTCGCAGATTTCGGCGAGGCGTTGATGGGCCGCGCCGGCGAGGTCGCGGAAGGTGCGGGCCATGGCATTGTCGGGCACGATGCCCAGCCCCACTTCGTTGCTGACCGAGATGACCTTGGCCTTTTTGAGCTGGATCAGCGTGGCGCCCAATTCGCTCACCGCGCTCGGGACATCCTCATTGGCGAGCAGGAGGTTGGTAATCCACAGCGTCAGGCAATCGACCAGAATCACGTCGTGGTCCTTGGAGGCCCTAATCAGCGCATCGGGGAGCTTGAGCGGTTCTTCGATCGTGGCGAAGCGTTCGCCGCGCACGGCCTTGTGACTGGCGACGCGGTCGCGCATTTCGGCGTCCAGCGCTTCGGCTGTCGCCAGATAGACCGGTTTCATGCCGCCATGCAGCGCCAGCCGCTCGGCAAAGCCGGTTTTGCCCGAGCGTGCGCCGCCCAGCACCAATACATGTCGTGTCATCTCGGCTCCTCTTCGTGCCGTCCGCCCACCCCGTTCAGGATCACAAAGCGCTGGGGGCCAAGGGGTTGCGCCACCCGTGCAATCAGGCCATGCCAAGTCTGCATAGGGCATCGGCTTTTTGTGCCTTATTCTACTTTCGTCTTAGCATCTTTCGCATTATGGTCCGCCGCGAAATCAGCCCCTACAATCCCGTCAGTCCACGGAGTCGATTGCGTGCCCAGATACTATCTTGGCGTTGATGGCGGCGGCACCAATTGCCGTGTGCGTCTGGCCGACGAGAATCTCAAGACGCTCGCCGAAGTCAAGAACGGCCGCTCCAACTTGCAGATCGACGACGGTGAACCGGCCTATAAAGCCATTAGCGACGGTACTCGCGACGTATTCAAGGCGGCTGGTATCGATTTTTCCGAAACCGCCAACACCTATGCCTGCTTTGGCATGGCCGGCGGCCGCATGGATAGTGCGCGCCGAATTCCGCGCCTGGCCCCGGCCCTTTGCCGATGTCAAAGTCTATGATGATATCGATATCGCCCATGCCGGCGCGCTGGGTGGCGGCGAAGGCGGAGTGATCATCGTGGGCACCGGCTCGGCCGCGCTCGCCATTGTCGATGGCCAGCGCTTTCAATCGGGCGGCTGGGGCTTTCCCATTGGCGACCAGATGTCGGGCGCCATTCTGGGCCGGGAACTGGTGCGTTATGCCGTCGAGGCCGAGGATGGGCTGGTGGATGCCTCCCCGCTGACCAAGGCGGTCATTGACCGGCTGGGTGGCAATAACCGGGCTGTCATGACTCGGGCCTTTGCCACCGAAATGGACCTCAAGATCATCAGCGCCGACGGCTCGGAAGGGTGCGACGACGCCCTGATCGGCCGGGCGCCCGCCGAATTCGGCAAGCTGATGCCGCTGTTTATCGACTATCTGGAACAGGGCGATCCGGTGGCCCAGAAAATGCTCGATATCCAGCTGGGCTATATCGACACCTATGTGCGCTGGTTCAAGGCGCGCAATGCCAAGGTCATGGCCATTGTCGGCGGCTTTGGCGAACGCCTGTTTCCCATTCTCAAGCAGCGCTATGGCGACTTCGTCGCCCTGCCCAAATTCGAGCCGCTCAATGGCGCGGTGATCCTCGCACGCCAGAACTTTCCTGCCTAACGACGCGTCAAACCAAGGACTTGCCAAGTGTCCAGCCGTATCATTCCTGTCCAGCCTTTCGATTATGTGGTGTTCGGCGCCACGGGCGATCTGACCAAGCGCAAGCTGATCCCTGCGCTTTACCACCGCTTCAAGGATGGCCAGTTCGACGGGCAAAGCCGCATTATCGGCGTCTCGCGATCCAAGCTCAGCGATGCCGACTTCCAGAAGGCCGCACGCGACGCGATCACCCAGTTCGTGGAAAAGGAATATCAGGACGAGGCGGTCATCGATCGCTTCATCAAGATTTTCTCCTATGTGCCGGTCGATGTCAGCGACCCGGCCAATGCGGGCGATTTGGGCAAGCAATTGCGCGACGATCCCAATATCGTGCGCGCCTTCTATCTGGCCGTGGCGCCCGACCTGTTCGAGCCCATCGCCGAATATCTCAGCAAGAAGAAATATTACCGCCGCGATGCCCGCGTGGTGATCGAAAAGCCGCTCGGCCACGATCTGGCCTCGTCCATGGAAATCAATGACGGCGTGGCCAAGATCTTCAAGGAAGATCAGGTCTACCGCATCGATCACTACCTCGGCAAAGAGACGGTGCAGAACCTGTTGGCGCTGCGCTTTGCCAATGCCCTGTTCGAGCCGGTATGGAACTCGGCCCATATCGACCATGTGCAGCTGACCGTTTCTGAATCGGTAGGTGCCGGCACGCGCAGCTATTATGACGAGAGCGGCAGCTGCGCGACATGATCCAGAATCACATGTTGCAACTGCTGTGCCTCGTCGCCATGGAGCCGCCAGCTTCGGACGATGCCAATGCATTGCGCGACGAAAAGCTCAAAGTGCTGCGCGCACTCAAGCCGATCGTCAATGGCGATGTGGCCAAGAACACGGTGCGCGGCCAGTATAAGGGCGTGAAGTCGGAAACCACCGCCGTGGCCGGCTATCAGGATGAATTGCCCGAGGACAAGAAGGGCAGCCGCACCGAGACCTTCGTGGCGCTCAAGGCGGAAGTGGAAAACTGGCGCTGGTCGGGCGTGCCGTTTTATTTCCGCACCGGCAAGCGCATGGCCAACCGGGTGTCGGAAATCTGCATTCAGTTCAAGCCGATCCCGCATTCCATTTTCGATCATGCCGAAGGCGCGCCCAAGGCCAATAAGCTGATCATCCGCCTGCAGCCCGACGAAGGCGTCAAGCTGCTGATGATGATCAAGGACCCCGGCCCGGGCGGCATGCGCCTGCGCGAAGTGCCGCTCAACCTGAGCTTTGCCCAGACCTTTGCCGAGCGCACGCCCGAAGCCTATGAGCGGCTGCTTCTCGACGTGGTCCGCGGTAATCAGACGCTGTTCATGCGCCGTGACGAGCTGGAAGCGGCGTGGAAATGGGTGGACCCGATCCACGAAGCATGGGACCGTTCGAGCGAACCGCCCCAGCCCTATACGGCCGGCACCGGGGCCCCACCGGCTCCATCGCCCTGATCGAACGCGACGGGCGGACGTGGTATGAGGACGATAACTAAGGCTTTGGACCCGAATGGGTGTAAGGCGGTATCGCGTTACATCCACCGGGCTGCACCTCCCCCTTGACGGGGGAGGTTGGGAGGGGTGCTGGGAGCCCGATATCCGGGCCAACCGCCCCCCTCCCTTGATCCCTCCCCGCAAGGGGGAGGGTGTCGACTGAAACTTCGGACGCCGTTCTAACGAGGCCCCAAATGACCATCGAGCGCCGTACATTCGCTGACAAGCCGACCACGGCCAAGGAATTGGCCGAGGCGGTGGCAGATCGCATCCGCACGGCCATTGCCGAGCGGGGCGTGGCGGCGATTGCGGTGAGCAGGGGCTCCACCCCGGCGCGGTTCTTCCAAGCTTTGGGCAAGACCAAGGATATCGAATGGACTAAGGTGATCGTCACCCCGGTCGACGAGCGCTGGGTCGATGAGACCAGTGACCGCTCCAACGCCCTGCTGGTCAACGAAAAAATGCTGCAGGGCCCGGCCGCCGTGGCGCGCTTCTTCCCGCTCTATTCGGGTGGCGAGGAACCCGGCGCGACCGAGATCGCCAAGACCAATGCGCTGCTGGCCGATCTGCCCGAGCAATTTGCCGCCGTCGTGCTGGGCATGGGCGGGGATGGGCACACGGCTTCGTTCTTTCCCGGCGGCGATACGCTGAACGAGGCACTGACCTCGGCCGGCCCCGCCATCGCGATCCGCGCGCCCGGAGCGGGCGAGCCGCGCATCACCTTTACCCTACCGCGTCTCCTCCACACGGATGGGCTATACCTTCACATCGAAGGGGAGGAAAAGGCCGTCGTTCTCGACACGGCTCTGGGAGATGGTCCCGTTGAGGACCTCCCCATCCGCGCCGTATTGCGCTCCGGCCAACCTGTAACTGTCTACTGGTGCCCATAGTCCCCTCGGCGGTCCCCAATCGACTGCCTTGGCCACTACGCGGCTCCGCAGCAGCGTTCTCTTTTCGGAGGAGTGTCCCCCACTTTTCCGCGCGAGGACGCGACAACTGAGTTAGGAGCTCAAAATGTCCGTTCGCCAAGCCATCCGAGATGTGACTGACCGCATCGCCGCGCGCAGTCGCGATAGCCGCAAGGATTATCTCAACCGGCTCGATGCGGCCCGTGAGGCGGGCGTCTACCGCTCGACCCTTTCCTGCGGCAATCTCGCCCATGGCTTTGCCGCCTGCACCCCTTCGGAAAAGGCGGCTCTGGCGGGCAACAAGACGCTGAACCCGGGCATTATCACCAGCTATAACGACATGCTGAGTGCCCATCAGCCCTATCAATTCTATCCCGAAATCATCAAGCAGGCGGCCCACGAAATCGGCGCCACGGCCCAGAGTTGCCGGCGGCGTGCCCGCCATGTGCGATGGGGTGACCCGGGGCCAGCCGGGCATGGATCTGAGCCTGTTCAGCCGCGACGTGATTGCCATGTCGACCGCCATTTCGCTCAGCCACAATATGTTCGATGCTGCGGTGTATCTGGGCATTTGCGACAAGATCGTGCCGGGCCTCTTGATCGGGGCATTGACCTTCGGACATCTGCCGGCCGTGTTCGTGCCCGCCGGGCCGATGCCTTCGGGCCTGCCCAATGACGAAAAGAGCAAGGTGCGTCAGCTCTATATGGAGGGCAAGGTCGGCCGCGCCGAATTGCTCGAAGCCGAGAGCAAGTCCTACCACTCGGCTGGCACCTGCACATTCTACGGCACGGCCAATTCCAACCAGATGCTGATGGAAATCATGGGCCTGCACCTGCCGGGCGCCAGCTTCGTCAATCCGGGCACGCCTTTGCGCGATGCGCTGACGCGCGAGGCTACGGTGCGGGCGCTGTCGCTGACGGCGCAGGGCAATGATTATACCCCGGCCGGCCACGTCATCGACGAAAAGGCCATCGTCAATGGCTCGGTGGGTCTGCACGCCACGGGCGGCTCGACCAATCACACCATGCATTTGATCGCCATCGCGGCGGCGGCGGGCCTGCATGTCACCCGGGACGACATGAGCGATCTTTCGGATGCCACCCCGCTATTGGCCCGCGTCTATCCCAATGGCGTGGCCGATGTGAACCATTTCCACGCCG
This sequence comes from Devosia sp. A8/3-2, assembly GCA_025452255.1. Classification (GTDB taxonomy): domain Bacteria; phylum Pseudomonadota; class Alphaproteobacteria; order Rhizobiales; family Devosiaceae; genus Devosia. Next base: position 3,872,297 of record CP104974.1, on the reverse strand, counting down.
CTGGCGGCATGGGCTTTTTGATCCAGGAACTGCTCGAAAGCGGGCATTTGCACGAAGACGTCAAGACCGTCTGGGGCAATGGGCTGTCCAACTATACCGTGGAAGCCAAGCTGATCGAAGACAAGCTGGCCTTTGAAGCGGCGCCCAAGGAATCGGCGCTCCCCAAAGTGCTGACATCAACCAGGACGCCGTTCCAGGAGACTGGGGGCCTGAAGCTGCTGAGTGGCAATCTTGGCCGTTCGGTCATCAAGGTCTCGGCGGTGAAGCCAGAGCATCGCGTGATCGAAGCGCCGGCCCGGGTGTTCCACGGGCAGGAGGGCCTGCTGGCCGCGTTCAAGGCGGGCGAGCTGACCGGCGACGTGATCGCCGTGGTGCGGTTCTCCGGCCCCAAGGCGCTGGGCATGCCCGAATTGCACAAGCTGACGCCGCCATTGGGCGTGTTGCAGGATCGCGGCTTCAAGGTGGCACTGCTCACCGATGGCCGCATGTCGGGTGCGTCGGGCAAGGTGCCCGCGGCCATCCACATGACGCCGGAAGCCGTCGATGGCGGCCCGATCAGCAAGATCCGCGATGGCGATATGATCCGACTCGACGCCAATGAAGGCACGCTGACCTTTTTGGGCGACGAGAAGGAATTCTTCTCCCGCACGCCCGCCACCGAAGACCTGCGCAGCCAGCATTATGGCATGGGCCGCGAACTCTTTGCCGGGTTCCGGAGCCTTGTCGGCGTCGCCGATCGCGGGGCGAGTGTGTTTCAATAGGCCGGAGCGGTGCCCACATAACGCGCCCGGGGCCGGATCAGTGATCCGGTCTCGATCTGCTCGAGCGCATGGGCCAGCCAGCCCACCGAGCGGGCCAATGTGAAGATGATCAAGGGTGCCGCTGGCGGCAGGTTGAAGGCGGCGGCCATGGCCGAGAGCGCGAAATCGATATTGGGCTTTTCGCCCACTAAGGCCTCACCAATTGCCGCTAGCTCGCGATAGAGCGGCGGGGCCTCGAACTGGGCCAGCAATTCTGCGGCGCGGACATCGCCATGGGGATAGAGGCGGTGGCCGAAACAGGGCAGGGCGCGTCCTTGCCGCAGGCTGAGGTGTATGGCTTGTTCCGGGCCGAGGCGGCTGGCTGCATCGACCAGCTCATCCATCGCCGCCGCCGCACCACCATGTAGTGGGCCGCTCAGGGTACAGAGGCCCGACAAAACCGCCGCCGAGAGGGGTGCGCCGGTCGATACGGTGACGCGGGCGCAAAAGGTCGAGGCGTTGAGTTCATGCTCGGCCAATAGCACCGGGGCCCGCCTTATGATGTCGGCGGCCTCGGGGCGATGCCAATGGCGGGCGAGGCGCTCATGGGCGGTCAATTCGGTTGCCGTCGAGCCGGCCAGTGCGCGGGACACCGCGCCCATCACCTGCGCCGCGTCGGCATGCAAGACGGCACTGCCGCGCCCTAGCGTGGGCATATCGCTGGCGGCGAGGCGCCCGAGCACGGTGAAGGCTTGCGGCAGGCCCGCGGTTTCTTCGCCCGGCATGATGGGAAAGCGCGGCCGCTTGCCGCCCCAGAGCAGGCCCGCCACGGCCTCGAGATCGGCCGTGCGCGACAACACCGCCGCGTCCTCGCCGCGATAGTAGAGCCGGCCGTCCTGCACGGTCGAAATCGTCGTCGGCAGCACCGGGTCGCCCTGGGCAATGGACTGCGCCGCCACGGTCTCGGCCTTGCGGCGGCCATGCTGGCGGCTGGCGAGCCGGTCGATATCCTCGGTGCTGTAGAGACTGCGGCGCGGATCGGCCGCGTCGGGCTTGGCCGCGATCCGGCCGCGACTGACATTGGCGTAAAGCGTCTGCGGCTTGGTGCCCAAACGCTGCAAGGCCTGCTCTGCCGTGATCCAGCCCATGGAACCTCACATTGATCAGTAGCATCAAGATTGACGTCAACCTTGAGCAAGCCCATTTACCCCATGAAGCAGAGGAGAAACAAGATGATCTCTGGATTGGACGACGTAATCGCAGCCGAAACCATGCTGTCGGATGTGGATGGGCTCAATGGACGGCTGATCATCGCCGGCCATTCGCTCGACGCGCTGGCGGGGCACACCAGCTATGAGGCCATGCTGGCTTTGTTGCTTGGCGATTTCCTTGAAGCGGACGTGGCCACCATCGCCCGCCACCGGCTGCGGCCCGCAAGGAAGTGCATGCCTATATCGAGGGCGTCGACGCCGCCATTCTGGCGCTGAGCCCCATCGAGGGCCTGCGTGCGATGATCGCCCGGCTGCCCGATGGCGAAGACCGTGACACCGCCTATCGGCTGCTGGCTGCCCCGGCGGTATTCACGCCCGCTTTGCTGCGCTTGCAGCAGGGACTGCCGGTTGTGGCGCCCAGCGACACGCTTGGTCATGCGGCCGATATGCTGGCCATGCTGACGGGTAGCGCGCCGAGTCAGGCGCAGGTCAATGCGCTCGATACCTATCTGGTGACGGTATCCGACCACGGGCTCAATGCCTCAACCTTTGCCGCCCGCGTGGTGGCCTCGACCCGCGCCGGGCTGACCTCGGCGATTTTGGCCGCTCTGAGCGCCCTCAAGGGCCCGCTGCATGGTGGCGCGCTCGGTCCGGTACTCGATATGCTGGACGCTATCGGCACGCCTGACCAAGCTGAACCATGGCTGGTGGCCGAACTGGCGCGCGGCGAACGGCTGATGGGCTTTGGCCACCGCATCTATCGCGTGCAAGCGATCCGCGCGCTGATGCGCTCAAGACTGCATTGCGGCAACTGGCCGAGGCGGGTGCGGTGCCGGCGGAGCGGCTGGCACTGGCAGAGGCCGTTGAACGTTCGGCACTGGCTCTACTGCGGCAGAAAAAGCCTGATCGGGCGCTGGAGACCAATGTGGAGTTCTATACGGCGCTGTTGCTGGAGGCGCTTGGCCTGCCGCGTGAGGCGTTTACCTGCGTGTTTGCTGCGGGGCGTGTTGGGGGGTGGATTGGTCATGCGCGCGAGCAGATTGATCATGGTCGGCTGATCCGGCCGCAGTCGAAATATATTGGGCCGTTGGCGGCTTGATGCGCTGAACTGCCAGTCGTCACCCTCCCCTTGCGGGGAGGGTCAGGGAGGGGGATGAGAGCCCGGTACATCGGGGCCCACGCACCCCCTCCCAACCTCCCCGTCAAGGGGGAGGTGCTGGGCCGGTGGGTGTGGCGTGATCTAGCTGTTTGGAATGATCACCGATCCATCCCAAACACCGGCTCTCCCTCGGGCTTGACCCGAGGGCCACTCGCCGCTTGTGCCGGGTTGGGAATGGCCCTCGGGTCAAGCCCGAGGGAGATGCGGTGGGTGTGGGGAGATCGAAGTATATGGGCCGGTGGGTGTGGCGGCATCTAATTCCACCTGCACATGTCATTCCGGCGCAGGCCGGAATCCATGCTGTGCTCTCTCCCCAAGCTGGATGTGGTTGATGGCCTTCAGCATGGATCCCGGCCTGCGCCGGGATGACACCGTGGTTGGTTGAGATGTTACCGGCTGCGCCCGAACAACCGCTCGATGTCTTTCTGCTTGAGCTCGACATAGGTGGGGCGGCCGTGGATGCATTGGCCGGAATGGGGGGTGGCTTCCATGTCGCGGAGCAGGGCGTTCATTTCGTCGACGCGCAGGCGGCGGCCGGAGCGGACGGAGCCGTGGCAGGCCATGCGGGCGATGATCTCGTCCATGCGGTCGGCAACGGCGCTGGAGGTGTCCCATTCGGCCAGACCATCGGCTACGTCACGCACCGAGCCCTCTATGTCGGAATTGCCGAGCAGAGCCGGGGTCTCGCGCACGGCGATGGCGCGGGGGCCGAAGCGTTCGAGATAAAGGCCGAAGCGTTCAAGGTCTGGGGCGGCGTCTTCGAGGCGGGCGCAATCTTCTTCGGGTAGCTCGATGACGAGGGGGATGAGCTGGGCCCGGCTAGGCACGGGGCCGGAGGCGAGCTGGGCCTTGAAGCGCTCATAGACCGAGCGTTCATGGGCGGCGTGCTGATCGACCAGCAACAGGCCTTCGCTGTTCTGGGCGATGATGAAATTGTCGAACATCTGCGCGCGGGCAGTGCCGAGGGGAAATTCCATCAGTGCCGGTGCGGCTTCGCTCTCGACGCGGGCGCTGGGCTCGTTGAGGCCTTCAATGCCCTGCTGCTGGGCGCCATATTGGGGCGAGAACGGGTTGGCGCTGCCATAACCCGAAACGCGATCGTAGCTGGCGAAGGGCATGGCCGGGCGGGTAAAGTCACGGCGTTGCGGGGGCGCACCGGCAGGGGCGGTTGCATATTGTGGCGCTGTGAACGCCCCCAAAATATCGTCGGCAACGCTGGTGGAGGCCTTGAAACCGGCAGCAGTCAGCGCCTCGCCGATGGCGCGGATGACGGCGCTGCGCACGGCGCCGGCATCGCGGAAGCGTAGTTCGGCCTTGGCTGGGTGGACATTGACGTCAACCTCGGCCGGGTCGATGGCGATATAGAGGGCGACGACCGGGAAGCGGTCGCGGAAGGTGTAATCGGCATAGGCGGCGCGGATGGCGCCGACCAACACCTTGTCGCGCACCGAGCGGCCATTGACGAAGTAGAACTGGCTGAGCGAATTGGCGCGGGTATAGGTGGGCAGGCCCGCGAGCCCCGCTACGACCACGCCATGGCGCGAGGTCGCCAGCCGCACGGCGTTTTGAGCGAAATCATCGCCAATGACCTGAGCCAGCTCGGCTTCCAGCGCGCCGGTGCCGCTGACGGCGGGCCAATTGGGGGGAGCGGTCGGTGCCGTTGAGCACGAAATGTACGCCCGGATTGGCCATGGCGAGGCGTTTCATCACATCGGTAATGGCCCCGGCCTCGGCCCTATCGGTCTTCAAAAATTTCAGCCGCGCCGGAACATTGCCGAAGAGATTCTTGACCTCGACGACGGTGCCCCGGTTCATTGCTTGCGGTACAGGACCGGTGCGCACCCCACTGCGCACTTCGATGCGCAAGCCGCTTTCGGCATTGGCGGGACGGGACGAGACGCTCAGCTCGGCAACCGAGCCGATGGAGGCCAGTGCCTCGCCGCGAAAGCCTAGGGTGCGGATATCGTCGAGATCGTCGGCGCTGAGCTTGGAGGTGGCGTGGCGCTCGACCGAGAGGACGAGATCGGCTCGGTCCATGCCATGGCCGTCATCCTCGATGCGCATCAGTGCTTTGCCGCCGCCGGCCGTGGTGACCACGATGCGGCTGGCGCCGGCATCGATGGCGTTTTCCACCAATTCCTTGACCACGCTGGCAGGCCGCTCCACCACCTCGCCGGCGGCGATGCGGTTGATCAGATCTTCGGGAAGCTGGCGAATGGGCAAGGATCGATTCTCCTGAGGGGAGAATATAGGTGATGGCGGGGGAGTTTCCGACCCGGTTTCCCCGTTTTCACCGGCTCAGTCATCGACGAGGCACGGCGCCGAGAACAGATCGCCGCGCCGAGCTCCCGAAACGGTGCGCGCGGCCACGATGAGCCACACCAAAGCCAGCGCGCCAACCAGCACATTGCCAAACACCATGAGCGGCGCAAACGGCAATATATGGGCGAGTTTCAGCGTGGTGACGGCATAGACACCCAGCGGGAAGGTGAAGGCCCACCAGCCCAGATTGAACGGCACGTCACCGCGGAAATAGCGCAGGGTGATCAGGCCCGCCATGCCCAGCCACCACAGGCTATAGCCCCAGAGCAGCACGGCGATGAGGAAGCTTGCGCCGCCGACGGCGCCTGCATAGGCGCCTGTGCCATGGGCTTCGAGCACTGGGGCGCATGCTCGGCCAGTAGCAGCATGCCGAGCGCGCCGGTGGCGATGGGGCCCAAAGCCAGCCAGCAGGAGCTGGCCATATTGGCCTCGGGCAGATTGTGCACAATCATCCGCACCACCAGCACGACAAGCATGCCCAAAGCCAGCGGGACCGAACAGGCCCAGAGGCAATAACTGAGCAAGGTGATGGTCAGCTGATCAGCGGGGCCCAGATGGGGCAGGAGCAGGGCGCCGCTGGCGGCCGTAACCTCGGCGGCGACGATGGGCAGCAGCCAGATCGCGGTCATCTGATGGGGCGAATGGCTCTGGCGGGTGAACATCATGAAGGGCACGCCAATGCCGCAGGCCAGCGCCAGTGCCGCATCGAGCCACCACAGGCCATGAGCGATCGGGATGATGGCTGTGCCGAAGGCAGGGATGCCGAACAGGACGGCGCCGTTGATGATGGTCGCCGTGCCCATGGGAATGCAGCCCAGCGACATGGACATGCTCGAATGCGCCAAAATGCGCTTGGCGCCGGAAAAATGGGTGATCCAGCGGGTGGCATAAAGCGCGGTGAAGAGGGCGAACAGCGCGACATTGAATAGCCAGAGCGCCGTGCCGGCGGCAAAGAGCAGCGGCAGATCGGGGAATTGGCCCGGGGCGATCGCCAGAATGCCGGTGCCCATGGTGGCGGCGAACCAGTTGGGCGTGAAAAAGCGCACCGCATCGGCCGGGGTGGCGAGGCGGGAGAATGGGCGAATGCTGGCGACGGCGATGGACATGGGGAACCTCTGCGTCGAGCAATAACGCCGAAGCTATGTTCGTTTCCAACGCATGATTTATGTGAGATCATTCGAGAATATCGATTGATTGGTGAGCGGCGATGACCCTTGAACAATTGCGCATTTTTCTGGCCGTCGTGGAGCGTCAGCACATCACGCGGGCGGCGGAGGGGCTGCATATGACGCAATCGGCGGTGAGTGCGGCGGTTTCGGCGCTGGAGAGCCGGCATGGGGTGACGCTGTTCGACCGGGTGGGGCGGTCCATTGTGCTCAATGAGGCGGGGCGGACGTTTCTGCCCGAGGCGCAGGCGGTGTTGGATCGGGCCAAGGCGGCGCAAGGGGCGCTGGATGATCTGTCACGGCTGTTGCGGGGGCGGCTGTCGGTGATGGCGAGCCAGACCGTGGCGGATTACTGGCTGCCGCGGCGGCTCGTGGCCTATCGGCAGATGCATCCGCATATCGAACTGGATATGGCGTTCAGCAATACCGACCATGTGGCCGATGGGGTCGAGAGCGGGCTGGCCGAATTGGGGCTGGTGGAGGGGCAGGTGAACCGGCCGGCGCTGAGCGTGGACCTGCTCGATCAGGATGAGATGATCGTGGTGGTCGGGGCCGGGCATGCCCGGGTGGTGCCGGGTGTGGCGCAGGCGGCGGGTTATGGCGGCACGGCATGGGTGTTGCGCGAGGCGGGGTCGGGCACGCGGGCGGCGTTTGACGGTATGATTGCGAGGGCGGGGATCAATGCGGCGGCGCTCGATATTGCCATGGTGCTGCCGGGTAATGAGGCGGTGCTGGGTGTTGTCGAGGCGGGGCTGGGGGCGACTTTGGTGTCGCGGGCCGTGGCGCGGGCGCGGGTGGTGGCTGGGCTGCTGACAGTGGTCGATCTGCCTATTGTGCGGCGCAGTTTTTATCTGTTGCGGCACAAGGAGCGCTATCGCACCAAGGCGGCCGAGGCGTTTCTGGCCCCGGTTGGCAGCGCGCAGGCAAACGGCTAGGAAGAGCCATGACCGCTTCACGCTCACCCATGGATCTGGCGCTTGCTTTGGCCGAGGAGGCCGCCGCGCATGGCGAAGCGCCGGTTGGTGCGGTGGTGATGGAGGGCGACGTTGTGCTGGCCGCCGAGCGCAATCGGATGAAGGCGCTCAATGATCCGACGAGCCACGCTGAGATGCTGGCGATCCGGGTGGCTTTGGCCAAGCGGGGCACGGGGCGGCTGGATGGTTGCGATCTCTATGTGACGCTGGAGCCCTGCGCCATGTGTGCGGGGGCGATTGCGCATGTGCGGCTGCGGCGGGTCTATTTCGCGGCCGAGGATATCAAGGCGGGGGCGGTGGAGAATGGCGTGCGGCTGTTCGAGCAACCCACCTGCCATCATCACCCGGAAGTCATCGGCGGCATCGGCGCCAGCCGGTCCGAGGCGCTGTTGCGCGACTTTTTCCGGGGACTGCGTAGCGAGTAAACCCGACATCACCCTAGCCCTGCGCCGTTTGGCGCGCTATTGGCAAAGCCAAGACCATTCGGAGCCCAAGCCCATGATCATCGAGCCCAAAATCCGCGGCTTCATCTGCACCACCGCGCACCCCGTCGGTTGCGCCACCAATGTTCAGCGCCAGATCGACCATGTCGTTGTCAAGGGCGAGATCCCTTCGGCCCGCCGCCGGGTGCTGGTGCTGGGGTGCTCGACCGGCTATGGGCTGGCATCGCGGATCGTCACGACCTTTGGCAGCGGCGCTGACACGGTTGGCGTTTCGTTTGAAAAGCCACCGGCCGAAAACAAGACCGCCAGCGCCGGCTGGTACAATAACCGCGCTTTCGAGCAGCGCGCCAAGGCCGCCGGCCGGCTGGCGCTGACCATTGAAGGCGACGCCTTCTCGGACGCCATCAAGGCCGAAACCATTGAGGCGATCCGTCAAAATCTCGGCCAAATCGATCTGATCGTTTATAGCTCGGCCTCGCCCGTGCGCACCGATCCGGCGACGGGGAAACCTATCGCTCCGCTATCAAGCCCTTCGGCGCCGCCGTTGCCGCCAAGACGCTCAATACCGCGACCGGGGAAGTCTCCGAAGTGGTGATCGAGCCTGCAACGGACGAAGAAGCCGCCGCCACCGTCAAGGTGATGGGTGGCGAGGATTGGCAGCTGTGGATTTCGGCGCTGGCCGACGCCGGCGTGCTGGCCGATGGTTTCACCACGCTCAACTACACCTATCTGGGCAGCGAGCTGACTCGGCCGATCTATCACAAGGGCACGCTGGGCGTGGCCAAGGCCGATCTTGATCGTGCTGCCGGGGAAATCCGCAGCCGGTTCGGGGACACGAGTGCCTATGTCGTGGCGCTCAAGGCCGTGGTGACCCGTGCCAGCTCCGCCATTCCGGTGGTGCCGCTCTATGGCACGCTGCTGCTCAAGGTGATGGCCGAGATGGGGTTGAACGAAGGTACGATCGAGCAGATCGACCGCCTGTTCCGCACCAAGCTGGCCGATCCGGTGGTCGACGAGGCGCACCGCCTGCGCGTCGACGACTGGGAGCTGTCGCCGACCGTGCAGGCCGAAATGGTCCGCCGCTGGCCGTTGTTGTCGACCGAGACGCTGCCGGAATTGGCGGATTTGAAAACGTATCGCGCCGAGTTCTTGAAGCTGTTTGGCTTTGGGCTTGGTGGGGTGGATTACACAGCGGATGTTGATCCGCGCGAAGTTTAATCCTCCTATCCGTTTCCAACCACCGTTCTCCCTCGGGCTTGACCCGAGGGCCTCTCGCCACTTGTGCCGGGCTGGGAGTGGCCCTCGGGTCAAGCCCGAGGGAGAACGGTGGGTGTGGAAAGAACGGTGGATGCGTAGAGGGCCGGTGAGAGCGGAGAGAGCGGAGAGAGCGGAGAGAGCCGGGCGCCCCCTCAATTGCTCTGGATCACCGGCACTTTGCCTTGGATATAGGCTTCGATCTTGGTGTCCAGCAGGCGCTTGAAGCGCTCTTTTTCGGGCTCGGCATTGGCGACGATTTCGTGGACGCGCCAGAATTCCAGCGCGCGAAATTGGTGACGTGGGGGCGGATATAGATGTCGGGCGGATAGGCCGCCATCATATGGGCGGTCAGCGAATGCATCATGATCTGGGCCGAGCCGAACCAGATATCGAGCGGCTTGTGATCGGTCTTGGCAATGCCTTCGGAGGGGTCGCCATTGACGTCGATGCCAATCAGGAAATCGGTGTCGATATCGGCTCGGTCGAGCGGCAGCGGATTGACCACGCCGCCATCGACCGGGATGTGATTGGCATAGACCACCGGCCGGAAGAGGCTGGGAATAGCGATTGAGCCGGCAATGGCGGGGCGCAACAGGCCGGAATTGAACACGACTCGGTGCCGGGACTGGAAATCGGTCGCCACCACATAGAGCGGGATCTTGAGGTCCTTGAACTCGCGGGGAAATAGGCGGGGGTAAAGGCATCCACCACGTGGGTGGCGTCGAGCTGCATCGAAATGCCGTTCTTGAGAATGCCGCTAATGCCGCGGATCTGCGCGGCCCACAGTTTGGTGGCGATGATCTTCATGGTGCCCAGCACCTTGAAGGAATGCTCGCGCAATTCCGCGCCGGTCATGCCAGCGGCCCAACCGGCTCCGATCAGCGCACCGATCGAGGTGCCCGAAATGACCGAGGGCTTGAGCCCCAGCTCATCCATCGCCTCGATATAGGGAATATGGGTCAGCCCGCGCGCCGACCCGCCGCCAAGGGCTACTCCGATGCGTGGTCCGGCTGCCGTGCTCACTCTGGCCCGCTCCTTGCCATCCGGGTGAAGCCCGTCCACCAGCGCCTTGCCCCGGATTTGCAATGGGGTCAGCGGGCGTGGCTGAGGCGTCTTCCCGGGTGGAAGATAGGGTAGGTCGCCCGGATTGCGAAAGGGTTCACGCCGATGTGGTGAATTCTCGCGCAATCTGCCGCCAGCCGATATCTCGGCGGCAAAAGCCCTCTGGCCAAACAATCTGGTCCACGCCTGCGTAAGCACGCTGCTGCGCCTCTTTCACGGTAGAGCCCAAAGCGGTGACATTCAGCACGCGCCCGCCGGCAGCAAGTAAACGCGTCCCGTCGTGGCGCGTTCCCGCATGAAAGACATGCAGGTCCGGTGTGTTCAGACCCTCGGCATTTTTGATCTCGCTGCCTTTGCCGTAATCGCCGGGATAGCCATTCGTCGCCATGATGACGGTAACAGCATATTGGTCCTTCCAGACCACATTCTGCCCTGCCAGCGTGCCGGTGGCGGTGGCAAAAGCAGCTCCAGCAGATCGCTATCGAGCCGCATCATCATCACCTGCGTTTCGGGATCGCCGAAGCGGGCATTGTATTCGACGAGCTTCGGGCCGTCGGCGGTGAGCATAAGCCCGGCATAGAGCACGCCCTGATAGGGCGTGCCGCGTGCCGTGAGCCCCCGCACGGTCGGCTCTGATGATGCGGGCCATGGCATCGTCATATTGCTCGCTTGTCATCACATCGGCGGGCGAATAGGCGCCCATGCCGCCGGTATTGGGGCCGTTATCGCCATCAAAGGCGCGCTTGTGGTCCTGCGCGGTGGTCAGCGGCAGGATATTGGTGCCGTCGCAGAGCACGAAGAGGCTGACTTCCTCGCCCTCCATGAATTCCTCGATCACCACTTCGGCGCCCGAAGCGCCAAAGGCACCGGCAAAGCAATCGATCACGGCCTCTTCGGCTTCCTCGACGCTCATCGCCACGGTGACGCCCTTGCCCGCGGCCGGGCCATCGGCCTTGATCACGATGGGCGCGCCATGCGTGTAGATATGGGCCAGCGCGGCGGCTTCGTTGTCGAAACGGCCATAGGCGGCGGTGGGAATATCCATCTCGTCGCAGAGCGCCTTGGTAAAGCCCTTGGAGCCTTCGAGCTGACCGGCCGCTTTGGAGGGGCAGAAGCAGGGGAAGCCGGCGGCGCGGAGATCATCGCCGAGGCCTGCAACGACACGGGCATCGGGGCCGACGACCACGAAATCGATGGAATGTTGGTGGCAGAGGGCGATCACGGCGTCATGGTCGGTGATATCGACGGGCAGATTTTCGGCCACTGCATCAGTGCCGCCATTGCCCGGCGCGATCAACAGCTTGGTAAGCTTGGGCGACTGCGCGATTTTCCACGCCGAGGCATGTTCGCGCCTGCCGCCGCCAATGACCAGAACCCGCATGCTTTTGCCTCCGCCGCTATTGGCGGGTGATGCACGAGATAGAGCGGGGAGGCAAGACTTTTGGGGTTTGGCCTCAGTCCATTCCACCCACCGCGTCTCCCTCGGACTTGATCCGAGGGCCGCTCGCCGCTTGTGCCGGGTGGGGAATGGCCCTCGGGTCAGGCCCGAGGGAGAATTGTGGGTGGGGACGAAACCGCTTCCACCCCCGATGTCATCCCGGCGAAGGCCGGGATCCAGTCCGTGGTGCGCCGTACCATCCGGCTTGGGGACGGTCTTCAGCATGGATTCCGGCCTGCGCCGGAATGACGCCGTGGTGGGGGCAGGGCCGTGCCTGCTTTTCCCCACCTTCAACGAGCAAAAATTACATCTCGGCTTCTTTGAAAATCCGGGTCAGGTCGCCATGCCACTCGCCGTGGAATTTCTCGAGCCACCGTTCGGCGGGGGATTTGGCGAGGCGGATGGTTTCTTCGAGGGGGCCAGATGGATGGTTTCTGTCCTGGCCCTTGGCGTTGCGGCGGTTGCGGCGCACGAGGCCCGCTTCGGCAATGCCGACGGCCCGGGCGGCGATGTCGTAGAGATTGGAGCGGTCATGGGGGTATTGAGGCCCGAGCGCGGGACTTCGCGGCGCATATACTCGCGCTCTTCATCGGTCCAGGGGCTCGATCAGCTCATAGGCGGCTTCGAGCGAAACATCGTCATAGAGCAGCCCGACCCAGAAGGCCGAGAGCGCGGTGACGGATTTTTCGTCGCCCATATCGGCGCCGCGCATTTCAAGGAATTGCTTGAGCCGCACTTCGGGGAAAATGGTGCCCAGATGGTAGTTCCAGTCGCGCCGTGTCGGCTTTTCGCCGGGCAGTTGCGGCAGCTTGCCTTCGAGGAAGGCGCGGAAGCTTTCGCCGGCGACGTTGATGTAGTGGCCATCACGGAGGACGAAATACATCGGCACATCCAGCGCATAATCGGCATATTGCTCGAAGCCGAACCCTTCTTCAAACACGAAGGGCAGCATGCCGGTGCGCGAATTGTCGGTATTGAGCCAGATATGGCTGCGGAAGCTGAGATAGCCGGTGTCCTTGCCATCGGCAAAGGGCGAATTGGCAAAGAGCGCGGTGGCCACCGGCTGTAGCGCCAGCGAGACGCGGAACTTCTTGACCATGTCCGCTTCGCTGGAAAAATCGAGATTGGTCTGCACCGTGGCCGAACGGAACATCATCGAGGTGCCGAGCGTGCCGACCTTGTCCATATAGGGCGCCATGATGCCATAGCGCGACTTGGGCATGACTTCGATTTCGGGCACGCTCCAGAGCGGGGTGACACCCGTGCCAAGGAAATGAATGTCGAGCGGGGCGCCGACCTCCTTGACCACACGCATATGCTCGGCGGTCTCGGCGGCGGTGGCATGCAGGTCGGGCTGCGGCGCGCCGGACAGTTCGAACTGCCCACCCGGCTCGAGCGAAATGCCGCCGTGAGCCTCCATATCCCACAGGCCGATGGGATTGCCTTCGTCGAAAAAGGGCTCCCAGCCGGTGCATTCGGCGACGCCATCGAGCAAAGCGCGGATGCCGTCCGGTCCCTCATAGGCCACCGGGCGGAGCGGATTGGTGTGGAACACGTGTTTTTCGTGCTCGGTGCCGATGCGCCATTGCTCGGCGGGCTTATTGCCCTGCGCCATGCCGTCGATGAGGTCGGCCCGCGATTCAATCAGGGGCGAAAATGTTTCGGCGCCGGCCATTAAAGTCCTCTTGCGATGAGGGGGTCATTGTTGGGCGCGAACATAGCGAGGCGCAAGCCGAAAGCAATCGGCTTTTATCGCCAATCACCGATGGTCGCTTGAATCACGGCCAAAGCGGCCACCGCAGCGGTATCGGCGCGCAGAATTCTGGGGCCCGAGCTGACCGGAATGACGAAGTTTTGAGCGCGCAGCTTGGTGCGCTCGTCGTCGGAAAACCCGCCTTCGGGGCCGATCAGCACGCCAATGGGCTGGCCGCGCAGTGAGATCAGGGTTTCGAGCGGGGAGGCGGACGTGGCGCTTTCATCGGCCGGGATCAGGCGGCGCTCGCCTTGTTCGGCGGCCCAGCCATCGATCAGGCGGTCCAGTGGTAATCTCGGTGGCGATCCCGGGGACGCTGAGCACTTCGCATTGTTCGGCGGCTTCGATGGCATTGGCCAGCAGTTTTTCATGCCTAAGGCGGCTGACACGGGTGAATTTGGTCAGGACGGGCTGGATAATGCCCGCGCCCATCTCGACGGCTTTTTGCACCACATAATCCAGCCGTTCGGTCTTGAGCGGGGCAAAACCATACCAAAGATCGGAAACTGGGGTCTGCGGCGCGATCTGCTCGACCAGATCGAGTGTCACCGATTTTTTGGAATCGCTGGCGAGGCGGGCCAGCCACGCACCATCGCGGCCATTGAACAGCACGACTTCATCGCCCACGCTTTTGCGCAAAACGGCGGCGAGATAGAGCGATTGGTCCTTGCCCGTGGTGAGTTGGGCATGGGCGGCAAGGTCGGGTTCGATATGCAGGCGCGGTAGGGATGCGTGGGTGCGGGGCATGGGCAAGTGTGTTGATTGGCTGTCACGGCGCAGTTAGGACTGAAGCTGTCGTTTGATCAAGGCCGGGACTATCCGCCTTGTGGTTTTTGGCGAGCACGATGACCAACAGCAATGAAACCCCTCCCGCCCCCGGCACTGTCGCCGATGCCCAATCGGGCAATTGGGTGGATCGCTATGCCCCCGATTGGCTCAAGCCCTATGCGCGGCTGGCGCGGTGGGATCGGCCGATCGGCATCTGGCTGCTGTTCTGGCCCTGCACACGGGGGCTGGCGCTGGCGGCGGTGGCCAATCCGGCGCGCGGCTTTGACTGGATCGCCTGCATATTGATGTTTATCGGCGCAGCCCTGATGCGCGGCGCCGGCTGCACTTTTAACGACATTGTCGACCGCGATATCGACATGCAGGTGGCGCGCACCCGCTCGCGCCCCATCCCTTCGGGCCGAGTTACGGCCAAGGAAGCGCTGATTTTCCTCGTGGCGCAGGCGCTGCTGGGCGCGATTGTCCTGTTCCAGTTCAATCGCTTCACTGTCATTGCCGGGGTGGCTTCGCTAGCGCTGGTGGCGATCTATCCGTTTATGAAGCGGGTGACCCGGTGGCCGCAGGCGTTTTTGGGGCTGGCCTTTTCCTATGGCGCGCTGGTGGGCTGGAGCAGCCAGACCGGCGGCTTTTCGGTGGCGATCCTGCTGGTCTATTTCGGCACGATCCTATGGGTCATTGGCTATGACACGCTCTACGCGCTGCAGGATATCGAGGATGACGCGCTGATCGGGGTCAAATCCACTGCGCGCCTGTTTGGCAGCAAGACGCGACCGATCGTGTCTGGATTTTATGCGGGCGCCTATCTGCTGTGGCTGGCGGGGGCGACCATGGTGGGTGCGGGATTGGTGTTCTTTGTGCTGTCGCTGGTTGCGGCGGGGATTTTGGCCCGGCAGGTGTGGACGCTCGATGCGGGCGTGCGGGAAAATCCGGGGATACGGTTTTACAGCAACCACTATGTCGGTATCGCGCTGGTGCTGGCGCTGCTGGCGGAGTGGGTTTGGTAGGATTGTGCCAAAAACAAAGGGGCTAGCCGCACCACCGGCTAACCCCTTTGTTTTGCTTTGGAGGCAAAGAAATTAGTTGGCTTCGGTCTGGCCGGGCTTGCGGCGGTTGAGGAAGCGGGGGCGGCGATTGGCTTCGGCGGCGAGCTTGCGGCGGCCGGCCGAGCTGCCCAGCATGACGCCATCGACCTGCTGGCTATAGGGCAGGTATTGACCATCGCCCGCCTTGATGAACAGCGGCAGGCGCAGTTTCTTGCCCCAGTTCTGCCATTCGGCGACGACGTTGTGATTGCCCTGTTCTTCGAACACGCGATAGTTCAGCTCGCTATCGGAATGGACCAGCTCGATCGAGCTCATCAGCACGCCTTCCTCGGAGATGGCCGTTGCGACGGCCACGCCGATGAATTCGGTGACGGGCACCTTGATCTTGATGGAAACGCCGCTCTGTTCGAGCATTTTGCGAATGGTAACGGTTTTGACCGGGTCCTTGGGACCGTTGTCATTGGCGGCCACGAAGCGGCGATCTGCTATTGCCGGCTTGCCGAACGCCAGAACGACCGATGAACCTTCCATCGCAACGCCATGAACCATTTTTGTTCCGCCTTATACCTGTCAACTTCAAGAGCTGTTTTTGTGCTCTCTTTTATGGCCCCACCTTAGCGCGTCCCCTTAGCTGCCTCCTTAATCGGTTCGGTTAAGTTTATCTTGTTTTCCGAGAGGGTTAGCAGGACCTGACTCGGTGTAGGGGGCGATTAACCGATTGTGGAACGGGTCTGTTAACCAGCCCGTTTTGAGCGCTCGGGCCGCCAATTGTGCCGCCACGCTAAGCACTTATCCCGAGCGCTCGAAGCAATGTGTTCGCACTGGCCTTGTTCAAAACCGGCGGCCAGCCTAAAAGCGCAGGGAAAATGACCCTTGTTTCCAGCATTTATAGCGATGATCTCGAATTGCTCCGCTCTTCGGCGGTGGCCGCCAGTATTATTGCCAGCGGCTTTTTTCGCCGCGATGTAAAGAGCTGGACCAAGGACCACGACTCCCCGGTAACCGAGGCCGATATATTGGTCGACCGCTATCTGGCTGCGTCATTGCTGGCTGCGCGGCCCCATTATGGCTGGCTCAGCGAGGAAACCGCCGACAATCCGTCCCGGCTCGATTGCGAGCGCGTCTTCGTCGTCGATCCCATCGATGGCACGCGCGGGTTCCTGCGTGGCGAGGATAGCTGGACGGTGTCGCTGGCGGTGGTCGAAAACGGGGTGCCGGTGGCCGGGGTGGTCTATGCGCCCGTGCGGGACGAAATGTATGATGCGATTAAAGGTGGCGGCGCGCGGCTCAATGGCAACCCCATCATGCGCAGTCGCCGGGCCGGTGCGCCGCCACTGATCCCGGCGCCGGGCGCGGTGCATCAGGAAATGCAGTCATCGGGGCTGCATTATTCGCGCGGTCCGATGTATCCCTCGCTGGCCTACCGGCTGGTGCAGGTGGCGACCGGCAAGCTCGATGCGGCCGTGTCGCAGCGCGGCAGCCGAGATTGGGATATCGCGGCGGCGGCCGTCATCCTTGACGAGGCCGGCATCGGCTTTGCCGATGTGTGCACCGGGTTCCCACAATTTAACAAGCGAGATACGCGCCACGGGGCGCTTGCGGCGCTTGGCGACATGAGCCTAAAACCGCTCGTGCATGCGGCACTGATCAAGGTTTATGGTTGTCCCACTGAAACCGAGACGCCGCAGGAAACGACACTGACCTGACGGAGCGCCAAATGGCCGAAAAAGAAGCACCCAATAAGCAACTTCTGCACCTCGTTATCGGCGGCGAACTGTCCAGCATTGAGGACGTGACCTTCGCCGATCTCGACAAGGTCGATATTGTCGGCGTCTATCCCAATTACGCCGCAGCCTTTGCGGTGTGGCGGCAGAAGGCGCAGCTGACAGTCGACAGCGCCCAGACGCGGTATTTCATCGTGCATTTGCACTGCCTGCTCGATCCGGAGACGGATAAGAAGTAGGGGGCAGCAAGAGGGGTGTGGTTTGTACCATGCCCATTCCTCCACAATGTCATTCCGCGAAAGCGGGAACCTCCGTTTAGCGAAACAGGGGTTCCGCTTGCAGGGAATGACACTGTGGGTGTGACGCGCGCACAGCTTCCTCGTGACGGTGAGGGACCTACTGCTCCATCAACCGATCCAGCACGGCATGGATCGCGCCGAGCCCGCCGATGCGTTCGCGGCCGATATTGGCGAGGCGCCGGCGTTCGCCGTCATCTTGCAGCAGATGGCGCAGGGCCAGACCGATCGCTGCCGGTTCGGCCGGCACTACAATGCGGGCTTCCCCAAACAACATCTGTTCATCGGTAAAGCGCGAGCGGCGGTCGTGGGATTGACCACGGTGATGGCGGGTTTGCCCAGCCCCAGTGCCTGCACCGTTGCGGTGCCGGCCTGTGATAGTACCAGTCCGAAGCCGCCAAGAGGTTGCCCATGGCGCTGCCCTTGGCCATGTGAATGGTGAGCGTGCCATCGGATAATTCGCCCAGATCGCCGGATTCAGCACTCAGCATCGAGGTGCAGCGCAGCCTGGTTTTTTTGGCTAGATCGTCCACATTGATGCTGCCGGCCACAGCGAGGAAAATATCGGGCCGCAAGTCTGGCGGCAGGGTGCGCAAGCCATCGACCTGTAGCGCAAAGCTCTCGGCCGTCAGCGCGCGGCTGCCCGGCAAGAGCGTGACCGCATTTGACTTGGTGCGGCGGGCGCGGGCGTCATAATCGCCACTCGGGATCGTATCCATCATGATATTGCCGGCGCAGCGAGCATCGACCCCGATATGCTCCAGCGTGCGGGCTAGATTATCGCTGCGGCAGAAGACGGTGGCGCAAGCCCGCTTGATGGCCCAGCGCTCGGGGCTGGAATACAGCCGGGCCGCGCCGGTCTTGTAGACATCGAGATAAATCAGGTCGCGATGGCCGGTGCCCGTGCACGCCAAGACCCCGACCATGTCGCCAACCACGACGACGCGATCATATTTGCCGCGCATCTTGCGCAGGAAGGACAGGGCAGGGGGCACGGTGCGCAGACCGCCCGTGGCCGTGTCCCGCCGCAGCGAGCCCTTCACATTGCGCCAGCCTTCCGAAGCCGGGCTCGCCCGCGGCCCGACAATGCGGCACACATTGGCATAGGCATTGCCGGCGCCGATCATCGGATAGGCTTCCGCCTCGATCCATTTGGGCAAACGCGCGACGATGGCCGCGGAGATCCAATCCTCGCCATGCCCGTTGGAAATAAACAGATATCTGAGGCGGACTGACGCTTCCGCCACGATCAGGCTCCGATGCCGTACCGCTCGAACGCCGCATGGGCGCTGGCCGCATCGGCATAGGCCTCCTGCCGGTCGACGTTCCAATAGGTCAATTCATCGACGGGAATGGGCTTGCCGGAAATGGCGCAGCGCACAAAGCTGCCGGGCTTGAGCACCACATAATCTCCATCGAGATAGCGGACCACCGCTTCTGAGGGCGCAAAGCCTTTGTCGAAAATGTTCATGGCCGAATTCCTGACAACCTACCTCTGGATATAGCGATCAAATCGCCGGCTCAAAAGAGGCTTTCCTGCGTGCCCCCATCCGATGGCGGACGCGGTTTCTTTTTGATAACCGGGCTGCCCGCTATTGTAGCCCCCACGGCGCCATCGGCAAACTCGATCGCTACCGCATCGCCGGGCGAGAGCGCGGCCTTGTCTTGCACCAGATTGCCCGCCTCGTCCTTGATCACGGCATAGCCGCGCGCCAGCACGCTTTTATAGCTGAGCGAGAGCAGGAGCTTGGACGACTGGTTGAGCGCGGAGCGCCGGTCGGCCATGGCCCGGGTGGCGCTGGTGAGCAGGTTTGCCGCGAGCGGCGCCAATTGGCTGCGCGAATGGCGCAATTCGGCCCTGCAGGGCATTGGGCGAAAGTTTGGGGCCGATGGCGTCGAGGAGGGCGCGCTTGCGCTCCACGAGGCGCACGGCGGCATTGGCCAGCCGTTCGGCGCGGGGATCATGCGTCAACCGGGCGCGTTCTGACGGTCTTGCGCAGGCCCGCATTGCCGCGCAGAGCCAGATTGCCCAGCCGTTCGGCCATTTCGAGTTGGCGGCGAGCCAGCAATTGCGGCACCAGACGCGGCTCGGTGCGTGAAAATTGCACGCGCTGCGCCTGCACCGAATGGCGCAGGGCTGCACCCAGATTGCTCGCAGCGTGATCGAGGCGTTGGCGTTGGGTGGCGACGAGATCAGTGGGGCGGGGCAGGCCGGCGGTGGCCGCCCGCAGCCGGTCGCGGGCGCTCAGCGTCAGCCGTCGTGCGGCTCGGCGTTGGCGGCCGCCTAGATCGTCCACGTAGCCGATCAGTTCGGCCCGCACCGGCACGGCCGCTTCGGCCGCGGCGGTGGGCGTAGGGGCGCGCATGTCGGAGGCATAGTCGATCAGCGTCGTATCGGTTTCGTGGCCCACTGCCGAAATGATCGGAATGGCGCTGCCCGCCACGGCGCGCACCACGGCCTCTTCGTTGAAACCCCAAAGGTCCTCGATGGAGCCGCCGCCACGCGCCACGATCAGAATATCGGGGCGCGGAATGGAGCCATTGGGCAGTAGCGCGTTGAAACCCTCGATGGCGTTGACCACTTCGGGCGCGCAGGTATCGCCCTGCACCCGCACCGGCCAGACCAGCACATGACTGGGGAAGCGGTCATTGAGGCGATGCAGGATATCGCGGATCACCGCGCCAGTGGGCGAGGTGACGACGCCAATGACGCGCGGCAGATAGGGCAGGTCGCGCTTGCGCTCGCGCGCAGAACAGGCCTTCGGCCGAGAGCTTCTTGCGACGCTCTTCGAGCAGCGCCATCAGGGCGCCAGCGCCGGCGGGCTCGATATTGTCGATGACGATCTGATATTTCGACGAGCGCGGGAAAGTGGTCAGCCGGCCGGTGGCGATGACTTCAAGCCCTTCCTCGGGCTTGAAGGTCAGCTTGGCATAATTGCCCTTCCACACCACCGCGTCGATCGAGGCATTTTCGTCCTTGAGGGTGAAATAGGCATGGCCCGAGGAATGCTGTCCCCGATAGCCGGAGATTTCCCCGCGCACCCGCACATGCCCGAATTCATCCTCAACCGTTCGTTTGACCGCCCGGGCGATCTCGGAAACGGTAAATTCGGCAGCATTGGTGAGGGCATCAGACATGACCCTGTGGTGCGGCAATTGGCCGAAGAGGTCAAGGGTGGCGTCATCTCATGCGATGCTCTCCACACGCCGTTCTCCCTCGGGTCGAGCCCGAGGGAGAACGGTGGGGAGGAGGGACCTACTCAGCCGCCTCCGCATGGGCTGGGGCGGGCTCGAGATTGCCCATGGACTGCACGATGTGGTTGGCCAAGGCATCATAGATGCCGCCATAGGCGTGGCTGGCGCGCATCAGGGCGATTTCGGCATCGGCGAGGCGCGGCAGGCCCATATCCTCGCTGATCACGCGCATGCCCGGCTGCATGGCGCTTTCGGGCAGGAAGCCCACGGCGAGGTCCGACAGCACTGCGCTCGAAATGGCGGTGGCGTTGGAGGAGGTATAGGCGACGCGATAATCGGTGCCGTCGCGGTTCAGCGCCTCCATGGCGCTCTTGCGCCAGATGCAGCCGGGCGAACCGCAGGCAATGGCCGGGGTTCGCTGGCCAGTGCCCGACCGCCATGGCTGGCCACCCAATACATTTTTTCGGTGCGGAACAGCTCGCCGTAATTCTGCTCGGTGCCCCGGGTGAAGACGATAATGTCATAGCGCCCCGATCGCATGCCCGAGAGCAAATCCTCCGAGGCCATGCAGGCCACATCCACCGCGATCTTGGGATGGGTGCGCTGGAAGCTGGAAAGGATCACCGGCAAGAGGCGCACCGCGTAATCGTCCGGTACGCCGAAGCGGATCTGGCCGGCGAGGTCCCCATCGGAGAAATGGTCGAGGATTTCAGCATTGGTGCGCAGCATCCGCCGCGCCCGGGCATAGAGCGCCTCGCCCTGATTGGTCAGCGCCACCGAACGGCCGTCGCGCGTCAAAAGCGGCTGGCCCAGCCGCTCCTCGAGGCGCTTGATCTGCATGGATACGGCCGACTGGGTCTTGTTCACCCGGCGGGCCGCCTCGGTGAAACTGCCGCAATCGGCAATCGCGCAGAAGCTCTGCAATTGGTCCAGATCGAGAGGGGCGGTCATTCCGATACCTCATCACTCAAATTGATAGATCGGATGAAATCTATTTGTTAGACGAATGGAAGTCCAGCGCTATCACTACATTATCGACGCGAAACGACACCGCGCCAGCCCCGCCGGCCTCCCTTCGGCAAAACCACATCTTGGAGACTTTTCATGGCTCTCTCGCTTTCCGGCGAGCGGTCAGTCGCGGCCGCCACGCCCTTTCGTCCGTTTGCCGCATTCATGCGCTGGATCGCCAAGGCGCAAGCAGCCCGAACCCGCCGGACTGCGCTGGCGAGCCTGCTTGAGCTGGACCATGCCCGACTCAATGACCCGGGCATTACCCGCCGGGATGTTGTCGATGCTGTGCGCAATCACGGTCCGGCAGCAAGCCCGGCGCTCAATACAGCGCGCCAGCAACGCCCGGCGCTAGGATCGCATAAAACCTGTTGCCATGTTTCGGACCAAATCGGAGCGGCAACAAGGAGATGGGGGCGTTGGGTTCTGATTCCGTTTGAACCTGCGACCCCCTGAAATTCCCTTTGCGTCGGCTACCCATGCGGCCGGCGCTATCTCGTTGGTACGGACATTTCCTTTGGAGTGCACGTGCCATCTCCCGGGCCGGTTTTGCCACCGGTCCCGTTTCCTGATGACTTGCCGGACAGTGCCAAGGCACTTGTCCGGCTTTTTTCATTTTGGGGATTGGTTCAGCCGAACTTGACGCCGATTTCGGTCGCCGTCTTCCATGCCACCGTGCAGGCATGCTTGCGGCCATCGTCCATGGCCAGCACGAAACTGTCGGGAATGCCGATAATGCTGGTGACCTTAAGCCGCGCGCCGGTCGCCGAGAGATTGCGCACGGTGCATTGAAAGGTCGAGAAGCCGTCATTGATGACGATCTTGCCGCCCTTGAGCACACGCTGGCGCAGGGCGGCACGCTGTTCTTCGGTCATCCAAAAACTCCAGATCAGGGGAGCTGAGCAAATCCGTCTTTGAAGCCGTTGAGCGACACCGGAATGCCGATGCCTTCCTCGGGGGTCTTGAACACCACGAAAATCGCTTCCTTGCCGTTGGACAGGGTCTCGATCATGCTGTCATCCAGCACCACTTCGGCGACGCAGCCATTGGGCAGGCAGCGCACGAAGGCAACGCGGCCCATATCCTTGCCATCGACATTGAGGCCCAATCCATTGGGCAGCAGCACGCCGAGCGGGGCCAGCACGCGCAACAGGCGCGCTTCGCGATCGGCGGTGCGCAGCACGATAACGGAGAGGCCCACATTGGGCTGATCCTCGGCCATCACGTTCTGGATGATCGCGCATTGCTCAAAGCTGGCGCCGGGCGGCGTGTCGCAACTCATCTGCCAATCGCCATACTGAGCCTTGACCACACCCCGGCCCATGGAACTGCCTGCTGCGCCGACAAGGGCGAGCAAGGCAAGGCCGCCAACGGCCAGACGCTTCAAATTCGGCTTCACTCTATCACTTCTCCTGAACGAATCGGGCGCCCGCGTGAGGTTGTCTCTGTTTCCAACAGGGGAGGGTGCAAGTCAACCAAAGCCCGGATTCATTGGGAATATGGCTGCAAAACTGCGGCAAGGGTGAGGCGTTTTTGCCTTAAGGGGGAACATTATGACGCAGTGACCGGCTCAATCGGGCCAATAGACTCCGTCATTCTGATGTGATTTAGGTCTGCGCAGAGTTTTTGCGCTCCGAGGTTGAGTCGGGGCGGCGTAGCTATGCCGCTGTTTTTACCCCTCAATCTTTGGCGCGTGCACCAACGGCAGTCGATTAGGGGGTTAAGTGGTGACCGGACAGTTCTTCAAAGGGATGGGAGCCGTGTCGGCCGCCGCCATGGCGCTGATGCCTGCCCTTGCCGTTGCTCAACAAGCATCGGAGGAAGCGGGCTATACGGCGGGACATCCTTTGCCCGGCCAGTTCCATCTGCAGCGGTCGGTGACCCCGATCATGGATTCCATCACCGCTTTCCATGATGGCATCCTGATGTGGACGATCAGCCTGATCGTGCTCTTCGTGCTGGCGCTGCTGATCGTTATCGTCGTCAGGTTCAATGCCAAGACCAATCCGACCCCGGCACGCTTCACCCATAATACGCTGGTCGAAGTGGTGTGGACGGTGCTGCCCATCGTGGTGCTGATCATCATCGCCATCCCCTCCTTCGGCGTGCTCAGCGACCAGCTGACGACGCCCGATGGCGAACGCAAATATCTGGGCTCCAACATTTTCTCCTTTGGTGAAGTCGATGTGCCGGCGCCCGAGCTGACCATCAAGGCCACCGGCCAGCAATGGTATTGGGACTATGAATATGTCGATCAGGGCCTCGCGCTGACCTCGCTGATGCTGCAGGAAGATGGCGATGACGGCCGTCTGGCGCTCAAGCCAAACCAGCCGCGCCTGCTGGCCGTCGACAATGAACTGGTCGTTCCGGTCGATACCACCGTGCGCATGCAGATCACGGCCGATCCAACCGGCGTGATCCACGCTTTTGCCGTGCCGTCCTTCGGCATCAAGATCGACGCCGTGCCGGGGCGCCTCAACGAAACCCGGTTCAACGCGCGTGAAACCGGCGTCTATTACGGCCAGTGCTCGGAACTGTGCGGCAAGGACCATGCGTTCATGCCGATCGCGGTGCGCGTCGTTACCAAGGAAGAGTTCGCGGCCTTTATCGCGGCCTTCGAAGGCGGCGATTACGCTGCTGCCAATGCGACGCTCGCGGCGCTCCAGTAAGGCTTAGGGGACAATAAGAAAATGGCCGATACAGCTCACCTCGAAGCCCACGCCACGGGGCATGACCACGCCCATGATGCGCACCAGCCGACCGGCTGGCGCCGCTGGGTCTACTCCACCAATCACAAAGACATTGGTGTGATGTACCTGATCTTCTCGATCGTCGCCGGCATTGTCGGCGGCCTGCTGTCGGGCGTCATGCGCCTGGAACTGCAGGAGCCGGGCATCCAGATTTTCCATGGCCTTGCCGCCATGACCTATGGCGTGGAAGGCGATGCCGCCCTCGACGCCGGCAAGCACATGTATAATGTGTTCACCACCGCGCATGCGCTGATCATGGTGTTCTTCGTGGTGATGCCGGCCACTTTCGGCGGCTTCGGCAATTATTTTGCCCCGCTGATGATCGGCGCGCCCGATACCGCTTTCCCGCGCATCAACAATATCGCCTTCTGGCTGCTGCCGCCCTCCTTCATCCTGCTGCTGATGAGCCTGTTCTTTGAAGGCGCTGGCGCTGGTGCCCTCGGCTTTGGCGGCGGCTGGACCATCTATCCCCGCTCTCGACCACCGGCCATCCAGGTCCGGCGCTCGATTTCGCTATCCCGGCGCTGCACGTCTCGGGTATTTCCTCGATCCTTGGCGCCATTAACCTCATCACCACCATCTTCAATATGCGCGCTCCGGGCATGACGCTGCACAAGATGCCGCTCTTTGCCCGGTCGATCCCGGTAACCGCCTTCCTTCTGCTGCTGGCCTTGCCAGTGCTGGCCGGCGCTATCACCATGTTGCTGACGGACCGCAATTTCGGCACCGCTTTCTTCAAGCCCGACCAGGGCGGCGATCCGGTGCTGTTCCAGCATCTGTTCTGGTTCTTCGGCCACCCCGAAGTGTATATCATGATCCTGCCGGGGTTCGGCGTGGTCAGCCACATCGTCTCCACCTTCAGCCGCAAGCCGATCTTCGGCTATATGGCCATGGCCTATGCCATGGTGGCCATCGGCTTCGTGGGCTTCGTGGTGTGGGCGCACCATATGTACACCACCGGCCTCAGCCTTGATGTGCAGCGCTATTTCGTGGCGGCCACCATGGTCATCGCGGTGCCTACGGGCGTCAAGATATTCTCTCGGATCGCCACCATGTGGGGCGGCTCCATCACCTTCCGTACGCCCATGCTGTGGGCCATCGGCTTCATCTTCCTGTTCACCGTTGGCGGTGTGACGGGTGTGGTGCTGGCCAATGCCGGTGCCGACCGTGCCCTGCACGACACCTATTATGTGGTTGCCCACTTCCACTATGTGCTCTCGCTGGGCGCCGTGTTCTCGATCTTTGCGGCACGGTACTATTGGTACCCGAAGATGTTCGGCTGGATGTATAGCGAGAAGCTCGCCAATGCGCATTTCTGGGTTATGTTCATCGGCGTGAACCTGATCTTCTTCCCGCAGCACTTCACGGGTCTTGCGGGCATGCCGCGCCGCTATATCGACTATCCCGATGCGTTTGGCTTCTTCAACCGCATCTCCTCGATCGGCTATTACATCACCTTCGTGGCTATGCTGATCTTCTTCTACGCCATGTGGGAAGCCGCCCGGAAGAAGCGTCCGGCTGGTGACAATCCACAGGGCGATGGTGCAACGACCTCGGAATGGACGCTGAGCTCGCCTCCGCCCTTCCATCAGTTCACCACCCTGCCCAAGATTGAATCGACCAACGCGCATTAGTCAGCGCGACGAACCACCAGGCCGCAGCAAGCGGCCCAATCCCGGATAAAGGCAGAGCCAGTGGCTTATATTCATGACAATCGGAAGGTGCCTGCAATGACAGGTGAAGCGCGTGGAGGACTATCTCGCGCTGCTGAAGCCGAACGTCATGCAACTGGTCGTCTTCACCGCCATTGTCGGCCTTGTGGTTGCCCCCGGCGGCATCAATCCGGTTATCGGCGTCATCGCCATTATCTGCATCGCCATCGGGGCCGGGGCCTCGGGTGCGCTCAACATGTGGTACGATGCCGATATCGACGCCATCATGAGCCGCACCGCCAATCGCCCCATTCCGGCCGGCCGCATTACCGGGGGCGAGGCACTGGTCTTTGGGCTCGTGCTGTCGGTGTTCTCGGTGGCGCTGCTGGGGCTGGCGACCAATTGGGTCGCGGCGGGGCTTCTGGCCTTCACCATTTTCTTCTACGCCGTCATCTATACGATGTGGCTCAAGCGCTCGACGCCACAGAATATTGTCATCGGCGGTGCGGCCGGCGCCTTCCCGCCCATGGTGGGCTGGGCCGCCGTCACCGGCACCATTTCGATGGAAAGCGTCGCGCTGTTCCTCATCATTTTCCTCTGGACCCCGCCGCATTTCTGGGCGCTGGCGCTGTATAAGCAGAGCGACTATGGCGCGGCCGGCGTGCCCATGATGCCCAATGTGGCGGGCGAAGCCTCCACCAAATTCCAGATACTGGCCTATACGGCTTTGCTGGCGGTTTCTTCGCTCCTGCCCAGCTGGCTGGGCTTTGCCGGCATCATCTATTCCGTCGTTGCCGTCATCACCGGCGCTTCGTTCCTGTTCCTTGCCCGGCGCCTCTATCGCACCAATGAGGACGTGCCGATGCGCAAGGCGGCGCGCGTCGTCTTCAACTATTCGCTGAGCTATCTGTTCGTTCTGTTCTTTGCCCTGCTGGCCGACAACCTGCTCGCGCGTTTTGGGATGTTTGCCTGATGTCTGCCCCCGACGAAATCCACGAAGTCATTATCTTGCCGCCCGAAATCGAGGCCGCGCGGGCTAAAGTGCGCCGCCGCCGCTCGATCGCGCTGGGATTGGGCCTCGCGCTCTTCGCGCTGACCTTTTACCTGCTGACCATCATCAAGATGGGTCCGGCCCTGTTCGACCGGGCGCTGTGATGGCCGATCTGTCCCATTCCTCATTTGCCGATGCTGCGCGCCGCAACAAGCGCATCGGCATGCTGTGCCCGGGCTCGGTTGCAGGCATGGTCGGGCTCGCCTATGCCTCGGTGCCGCTCTACGCCATGTTCTGCTCAATCACCGGTTTTGGTGGCACGCCCGGCAAGGCCGAGAGTAACCCGAAGGGCGTCATTGCCCGTGAAATGTCGGTGCGGTTCGATTCCAACGTGTCTTCGGAACTCAATTGGACCGTCAAGCCGGCGGCGTCCGTCACCGACCGGATCGGCGCTGTCGACACCGTCAATTACGTGGCGACCAACCATTCCGACAAGCCGGTTACCGGCATGGCGATTTTCAATGTTTCGCCGGAACGTGCCGGCGTCTATTTCAACAAGATCGAATGCTTCTGCTTCACCGAGCAGACGCTGCAGCCCGGCGAGACCGTGGACATGCCGATAGTGTTCTTCGTCGATCCCGAGCTTGACGATAATCAAGAGCTCGACACCATCAAAGAGATCACCCTCTCTTATACCTTCTACGCTTCAGATAACGGGGGAAGCTGAACCATGTCGGCACTAGCCAAGAATCACGACTACCATATGGTCAGAACCGTCGCCATGGCCTTTCGTCATGTCGGTGGGCATCCTCATTTTCGCCATTGGCGCCATTTCCTGGATGCACAATTGGACCCCGTGGATATTCTTCATCGGCTTGGCCATCGTGCTCTACACCATGTATGCACGGTGGGCCGACGTGGTGAAGGAAGCCAATAACGGCGTCGACCACACCCCCGTGGTCCAGATGCACCATCGCTATGGCATGATGCTGTTCATCGCCTCGGAAGTGATGCTGTTCGTGGCATTCTTCTGGGCCTATTTCGACGGCTTCTTCCGCTTCGACGACGTCGAGCAATATGCGCGTGTCGCCGCCACGGGCGGGCATTGGCCGCCGGAAGGCATCGAGCTGTTCGACGCTTTCCACCTGCCTTTGTTCAACACGCTGATCCTGCTGACCTCGGGCACCACCGTTACACGGGCGCACCATGCTCTGCTCGAGGGCGACCGCAAGGGTCTGCGCTGGGGCCTCGTGCTCACCGTGGCTTTGGGCCTGCTGTTCACCTGCGTGCAGGTGATCAGAATATTCCGAAGCCGCCTTCTCCTTCGGCGGCAATATGTATGGCGCCACCTTCTTCATGGCGACGGGCCTGCATGGCTTCCACGTCGCCGTTGGCACCATTTTCCTCATCGTCTGCCTGCTCCGCGCCGAGCGCGGCGACTTTACCCCGCAGCGTCACCCGGGCTTCGAATTTGCCGCCTGGTACTGGCACTTCGTGGACGTGGTGTGGCTCTTCCTCTTCGCCTCGATCTATGTCTGGGGCTCTCGGGGCGTGGTGATCAACCACTAAACGAGTGGACGAGAAATTTACTGGGGCGCGGTCTTATGGGCCGCGCCCTAATTTCTTCCGGGGATATTATGACCCAAGTTTCGCCCTTCAAGGCTGGCCTGCTTTGCCGCTGCCCGCGCTGCGGGGAGGGTAAGCTGTTCAAGGGCTATCTCAAGCTTGCCCCGAGTTGCTCGGCCTGTGGCCTCGATCTGGCGTTTGCCGACAGTGGTGACGGCCCGGCGATCTTTGTGATTTTCCTCGTGGCGCCGTTGATCATCGCGCTGGCCATGGTGGTGGGCGCTGTCTTTAATCCGCCGCCCTATGTCCACCTGATCCTGTGGATACCGGCCACGCTGATTCTCTCGCTGGCGCTGCTGCCCCCGTTCAAGGCCATCATGGTCGCGCTGCAATATCGCCACGATGCCCATGAGGGCCACCAATGAGCGCACCAATGCAAAAGCGCCTCGGGCCGCTGATGACCCGGGGCTTTGCCGTGCTGATGCTGGCTCTGGCTGGCGTCTGCGTCTGGCTCGGCACTGGCAGATGCACCGGCTGGCCGAAAAGGAAGCGCTCATCGCCGCCGTCGACCAGCGGTTGACTGCGGCCCCGATTCCCGTACCCGCTGCACAAGCCCGGGCCGATCTCGATCTTGAGGCGCTCAATTTCCAGCCCGTCTCGCTCACCGGCGCCTTCCGCTACAACCAGACGGTCACGGTTTTCACGAGCCTTGCCAATGCCCGCGGCCCGGCCTCGGGCCCCGGCTATTGGGTGGTCACGCCCTTTGTGCTCGACGCGGGCGGCACCGTCTTCGTCAATCGCGGCTTTGTGCCTGAGGCGTTCCGAGGAAGCCGCCGTCACCGATCCGGAAGGCGAAACCGGGCAGGTGACCATTACTGGCCTGTTCCGCCCCGGCGAAAAGGCCGGCTTCATGACGCCGGAGGCCAATACCTCGGACCGCATTGAATGGGTGCGCGATCCTGAACGCCTCGCCAAACTGGTCGATCCCGCGCTCACCCCCGTCGCGCCCTTCTATGTCGACCTGCCTGCCGGAGCGCCGGGGCAATTGCCGCAGGGCGGCGAGACGGTGGTCGAGTTTCCCAACAACCATCTTGGCTATGCCTATACACAGTACGGCTTTGCGATCGTCGCGGTGGTGATGCTGGGCTTCTGGCTGTGGCGGCAGCGGCAAGCGCCAAAGCCCTGACGCGTGCCACCCCTCCATCAAACTTGCGGTTCAGGCCTCGTTTGACTAGGTTGCAACAATTCTAAAAAGGGCCTTCCCCTTCGATGCAGTTTGTTTCTACGCGCGGCCGAGGCGCCGGCGCTCGGTTTCTCCGATGCAGTTCTGGCCGGTCTTGCCGCTGATGGCGGGCTCTATGTGCCGCAAAGCTGGCCCCAGCTCAGCGCCGCCGATATCGCTTCCTATGCCGGCAAGCCCTATGCCGATGTGGCCTTCGACATTATCAACCGTTTCGTTGATGGAGAAATCGCGCCGGCCAAGCTCAAGGCGATCATCGAGGAGGCCTATGCCGGCTTCCGCCACCCATCGGTGACCCCGCTGGTGGAGCTGGAACCCAACCATTTCGTGCTCGAGCTGTTCCATGGCCCCACTTTGGCGTTCAAAGACGTGGCCATGCAGTTCCTCAGCCGCATCATGGACCATATCCCGGCCGAACGCGGCCTGCGCGCCACCATTGTCGGCGCCACGTCGGGCGATACCGGATCGGCTGCTATCGAGGCCTTCCGCGGCCGCGACACCACCGATATTTTCATCCTGCATCCGCTCGGCCGCACCTCCCCGGTGCAGCGCCTGCAGATGACCACCGTGCTCGATGCCAATGTGCATAACATTGCGCTCGAGGGCACGTTTGACGATTGCCAGAACTCGGTCAAAGCCATGTTCAATAATCACCGCTTCCACGACTCGGTGCGCCTCTCGGGCGTCAACTCCATCAATTGGGGCCGCATCGTCGCGCAGATTGTCTATTACGTTACGGCGGCCGTGTCGCTGGGCAGCCCGCATCGCAAGGTCAGCTTTACCGTGCCGACCGGCAATTTCGGCGATATCTTTGCCGGCTATTGCGCCAAGGCCATGGGCCTGCCCATCGAGCGGCTGATCATTGCCACCAATGCCAATGACATCCTGCGCCGCGCCATGGACAGCGGCCGCTACGAGATGGAAGGGGTATCCCCCACGATCAGCCCATCCATGGATATCCAGATCTCGTCCAATTTCGAACGCCTGCTGTTCGAGGCCGCAGGGCGCGATGCGACTGCTGTGGTGCGCATGATGGATAGCCTCAAGCAATCGGGCGGCTTTGCCTTGCCCGAGACGGCGCTGGCGAGCATCCGCCGGGACTTTGCTGCCGGCACCACCGGCGAGACCGAGACCCGCGCGACCATTGCCGCAACGCTGAAAAATTCCGATTACCTGCTCGATCCCCATACCGCCGTTGGCGTGCATGTGGCCCGGGCGCAGGCCCGGTCCACGACACCCATGGTCACGCTGGCCACGGCCCATCCCGCCAAATTCCCTTCTGCCGTCAAGGATGCCTCCGGCATTGAGCCGGCCCTGCCGGCCTGGCTGGGCGATCTTTATGGCCGCGAGGAGCGGCTGACTGTGCTTGCCAATGACCAGTCACTGGTCGAAGACTTCATCGTGGCGCATGCGCGCTGCCTAGGACGACTTTGGGGCACATGCGGCTCAGAGGTCGCGCCGTGCCAGGAGGACCCATTTGAGCCTACAATCAACGACCCTCGATAATGGCATGGTGGTGCTGACCGACGACATGCCGCACTGGAGAGCGCTTCGCTCGGGGTCTGGGTCAAGGCCGGTGCGCGCTGCGAGCGCAAGGCCGAACACGGCATTTCCCACCTGCTCGAACATATGGCCTTCAAGGGCACCACCACGCGCACGGCGCTCGAAATCGCCGAGGCCATCGAAAATGTCGGTGGCGATCTCAACGCGGCAACCTCCATCGAGCACACCGGCTATTTCTGCCCGCGTGCTCAAGGAAGATGTGGTGCTGGCCGCCGATATTCTCTCCGATATCCTGCAGAATTCCCGCTTCGAGGAAGACGAGCTGACCCGCGAAAAGCAGGTCATCGTGCAGGAAATCGGCGCTGCCTGGGACAATCCCGACGATCACGTCTTCGACCTGTTCCGGGCCGCAGCTTTCCCCACCCAGCCCATCGGCCGCACCATTCTGGGCACGGTGGATTCGGTGCGTGAATTCAATCCCGATACCATCCGCAAATATATGAACCGCAATTATGTGGGCGACCACATGGTGATGGCTGCGGCCGGTAATGTCGATCATGATGAGCTGGTCCGAGTGGCCCAGCAGCGTTTTGCCGATCTCAAGCCCAATGGCGCGCCCGCGCCTCAGCGCGCCGAATATCAGGGCGGTGAAGAACGGCTGATTTCCGACCATGAACAGGCCCATATCGTCATTGGCTTTGAAGGCCGCGCCTATAATGCCGATGGGTTTTATGCCGCGCAGGTGCTGGCCTCCATTCTGGGCGGTGGCATGAGCTCGCGCCTGTTCCGAGAAGTGCGCAAAAGCGCGGCCTGTGTTATTCGGTCTATTCCTTCCACTGGGCCTTTGCCGATAGCGGCGTGTTCGGCGTGGCGGCGGCGACCGGCGAGGATGAAGTGGCCGATCTGGTCCCCGTCGTGCTCGATGAACTCAAGCGCGCGACCCAATCGATCTCCGACGAGGAAGTCATCCGCGTCCGCAACCAGATCCGCGCGGGCCTGCTGATGTCGCTCGAAAGCCCTTCGGCGCGTGCCGGCCAGCTGGCGCGCCAGCAGATATTGTGGGGGCGTCCCATCCCGATGCAGGAAACCGTCGATCGCATTAACGCCATCACGCCCGAGCGCGTGCAGGAGGTTGCCGAACAGATCTTCGCCAGCGGCTTGCCGACGCTGGCGGGCATCGGGCCGGTCGACCGGCTGGTCGATGTCGGCGCCATCGGCGATCATCTCAAGCGGTAACTCCCATGCTCTGGCCACGGTCATCGCCGGTCCCGTTGATCGCCCTGCGCGGCCGGCGGGTGCTGCTGCGCCTGCCGCAGATGGGCGATTACGAGGCTCGGCACGAGCTGCGCCGCGGGAGCCGCGATTTCCTGCGCCCCTTCGAGCCGCGCTGGACCGAAGCTGATCTCAGCCGCCGGGTCTTT
Source organism: Devosia sp. A8/3-2 (assembly GCA_025452255.1). Classification (GTDB taxonomy): domain Bacteria; phylum Pseudomonadota; class Alphaproteobacteria; order Rhizobiales; family Devosiaceae; genus Devosia. The sequence continues at coordinate 3,839,597 of CP104974.1, read as the reverse complement.
GCCGCGCGGGTGCGGCGGGCGCGCGAGGAAGCGGAGGAAGGGAGCGACTATTCCTTCTTCATTTTCACCGACGACGCGGCCACCTTGGTGGGTGGCATCACGCTCTCCAATATCCGTCGCCGCGCCGCCCAATTCGTCAATCTGGGCTATTGGATGGGCCAGCCCTTTGCGGGGCAGGGGCTGATGAGCGAGGCCGTCGGCACGAGCCTGCCCTTCGTTTTCGACACGCTGGACCTGCACCGCATCCATGCCGCCTTCCTGCCGGGCAATGTCGCCTCGCGCCGGGTGCTGGAAAAGAACGCCTTCGTCGAAGAAGGCTTTGCCGAGAAATACCTGCAGATCAACGGCCGCTGGGAAGACCATGTGCTGTTCGGCCTGACCAAGGAGCGCTACGAAACCGCGCGCTATACAAAACGCTCGGTTTGAGCGTCTCGACAAATCGTTGCGCGATAAACTATCTATAAAAATCATGGCACAGCCCAAAGACGACACCATCGCCGTGCGGATCAGCAAGGTCTTGGCCGAGCGCATCATTGCGGGCAGTCTCGAGCCCGGTACCCGGCTGCGGCAGGATCATATCGCCGCCGAATTCGGCGCCAGCCACGTGCCGGTGCGCGAGGCTTTCCGGCGACTCGAAGCGCAGGGGCTGGCGATCAGTGAGCCGCGCCGAGGCGTCCGCGTTGCGGCTTTCGATCTGGCCGAGGTCAAGGAAGTCGCCGAAATGCGCGCGGCGTTGGAGGTGCTGGCCCTGCGCCACGCCGCCCCGCATCTGACGTCGGCCATACTCGACGCTGCTGAGCAGGCAACCCATGCCGGCGACAATTCCCCCGATGTTGCCTCATGGGAAGCGGCAAACCGGCTGTTTCATCGTACGCTTCTGGCCCCTTGCGGCATGCCGCGCCTGCTGGCTGCTATTGACGACCTGCATGCCGTCAGCGCCCGTTTCCTCTTTGCCGCCCGGCAATCGGCACAGGAGGCGCGCACCGATCACGATCATCTGGCCATCCTGGCGGCCTTGCGCGATGGCAATATCGAAGAGGCAGTGACGGTGCTGGCGCGGCACGTTCGCTGGATTGGGCAGAAGCCGGTGCGGACTGCGTCAGGCGCGACGCGAAAGGTGTTCACTATCGTCGGGTGAGCTGATTGCGCTTGCCCTCCACACCAAAAATCCGTTTAATAGATTGTCACGTGAAATTATCTATAATTTTCTGAGGATCGCCCATGAACACCCCTGCTACTGCAACCTGACCCAGCTTCAGCCCGCTTGGGCTGGCTGATCGCTCTGTCCTCTGGCAAGTCGCTGCCGTCGCTTTGGGCACACTGTTCCTGGCGCTTTCCTCCTATGTGGAAGTGCCCATGGTTCCCGTTCCCATGACCATGCAGACCTTCGCCGTCGCCATGGTTGGCGCGCTTTATGGCTGGCGCCTCGGTGGCGTGACTATCGTGGCATGGCTCATTGAAGGCGCAATTGGTCTGCCGGTCCTGTCGGGCGGCGCAGCGGGCGCGGTCCACTTCGTGGGCCCCACCGCCGGCTATCTGTTTGCCTTCCCGATTGCTGGCGCCGTTGTTGGCTGGCTGGCCGAACAGGGCTGGAATGGCAACAAGCCCGTGTTGGCTTTCGTTGCCGGCCTTGCTGGCAACCTTGCCTGTCTCGCAATGGGCGGCGCTCGGCTTGCGGTGATGATCGGTGCCGATCAGGCTTTCACTCACGGCGTTGCGCCATTCCTCGTCGGCGCGGTTCTGAAATCGGCACTCGGCGCGGCAGCACTTGCCGTCCTGCAGCGCGTGGCGGCCAAGCATTGACCGTCAAGCTGCGGGCACATCACCTGCTCTGCATGCTCACCTATGTCGGCAGGGGTTATACCCCTGCCTTCACTGCCAATTACGATGCCATCATCACCCGGCTCGGCGCCGGCGAGGCGATCGAGCTGGTCGTCGGGCCCGACGATGTCTGCACGCCTTTATCGGGCATCGGCCAGCCGCACTGCCACAATGATAGCGTCATCGAGCGGGACCGCCTCGCTCGCCTTGCCGTGGCCGATCTGCTCGCTTCGATCGACCTGACCCAGCCCTTCCATCTCGATCAAACCACGCTCGCAGCGTTGCGCACCGCGTTTTCCACCGGCCAGATCTGGCCCGCCTGCGCCGGTTGCGAATGGTCGGCGTTGTGCGACAGCGTGGCCGGCTCGGGCTATGCCGGCGCATCCCTGCTCATCGCTCCCTGCTAGCGCGACACCTAGTTGCCATTCGGCAACACTTCGGTAACCTTGTCGCCCGCATCATTCCCCGCTACCAAAGAGGGCTCCCGCCAAGACGAAGCCGTTTCGGCGCGCGGGTCGTTAACGCGGCCCCGCTGGATCGTTGCCATAAAGAAGCCTACCACAGGATATAGTCGGCCCTGATGCGTCCTCTCTTTGCACTCGCGATGTGGCTTGCGTTCGCGCTTCTCACCATCGCGCCATCCGCCGCCTTTGAAGTCATCTCGGTCCCCGAAGACGTCAATGCCGTCAATCTGTCCGCCGTGGTGGAAATCATCCCGGGCACGGATGGGCGCGTGCAATTGTCGACCGCCCCGGGCGAAGACGGCATTATTCGCCGCATCGAGGTGCTGGCAAGCGAGCAGGGGACCAACCCGAACTTTGCCCTGTTCGCGCTGCGCAATGAAAGCGACCAGCAGATCGAGCGCCTCTTGGTGGCTCCGTTCTTCCGCCTGCCCAATTCGGGCGTGTTCAATCCCGATCTGGGCAATGACCGCCTCACCGCGCTGACCCCGAGCGCGGGCATCCGTCCCGTCAAGCTGACCGACAGCGAAGCCGACGTGTTCGAAATCACGCTCGATCCGGGCGCCACGGTCACCTTCGTGGCCGAACTTTCCTCGGCCGAGTTGCCCGAGCTGTATCTGTGGCAGCCCAATCCCTACCGCGACTATGTGAACTCCTTCACCCTGTTCCGCGGCGTGGTGCTGGGCGTGGCTTCGCTGGCCGCCGTATTCCTCACCATCATGTTTGTGGTCAAGGGGCGCGGCGTGTTCCCCGCGACCGCAGCTTTCTGCTCGGGCGGTGCTGGTCTATTTGCTGATCGATTTCGGCGTGCTAGGCCGCCTGTTGGGCATTCCAGCCGGCGGCATGCAGCCGTTCCTGCGCCGCCTCGGAGGCGGGCATAGCCACCACCTTGGCCGGATTCCTGTTCATCTATCTGAACCTGCATCGCTGGCATCTGCGCTTCATTCATCTGGCGCTTGGGCTTGCCGCGCTGTTCCCGGCGCTCTTTGCCTTCGCCTTCTTCCAGCCTGCCATTGCCGCCACCATTGCCCGGCTCGTGCTGGCCATGCTGGGTTTCTCCGGCTTCTTCCTCATCCTGCTGCTGGCCTTGCGCGGCTATGATCGCGCTGTGCTGCTGGTGCCCACCGGATCATTCTGATCTCCTGGCTGTTCTATTCTCGGCTGGTGATTTCGGGGCAGGTTTCCAACGATGTGGCCCAGCCCGCCGTGGGGGAGGCCCGGTGCTCATTGTCATGCTGCTCGGCTTTACTGCGGTGCAGCACGCCTTTTCCGAAGGGCAGGTGTCGGTGGGCACCCTGTCCGAAGTCGAGCGCCGTGCTTTGGCGCTGACCGGCTCAGGCGATTTCGTCTTCGACTGGAATATCGAGCGCGATCGCGTCTCGGTGTCAGATGAATTGGCGACCCGCCCGGGCGAAAAGCGCGGCGCCCTGCGCGGGGCCATCAAGCGCTGGCTTGATCGCGTCCATCCCGACGATCGCGACCGCTTCCGCACCGCCTTCGACACGCTGGTCGAGCTGCGCCGTGGCAAGGTTTCCGCAGATATGCGCATTGCCGGCCATGACGGCAGCTATCGCAGCTTCCGCATGCGGGTAAAGCCGGTGCTGGGGGGCGATGGCCGAGTCAATCGTATCGTTGGCACCTTGCAGGACGTCACCGAAGATCGCGCCGCCCGCGAGCGGCTGCTGCATGATGCGGTGCATGATAGCCTGACGGGTCTGCCCAATCGCCAGCTCTTCCTCGACCGGCTGGAGCGCGCTTTGGTGCGCGCCAGAACACCGGGCGGCACCAAGCCGGCGGTGTTTCTCATCGATATCGACCGCTTCATGGAGCTGGAGGAGCGCATCGGCCATTCTGCTGCGGATTCCGTGCTGCTGGCCATTTCCCGCCGCATCGCCCGCATCATGCGGCCACTCGACACTGTGGCCCGCGTCACCGGCGACCAGTTCGCGGTGATCCTCGCCTCTGAACAGGCCGCCGGCAAAATCGCCGAGACGGCCGAGCAAATCCGCAAGGCGCTCAAGGCCCCGTTTAATTTCGGCGACCGCGACCTGACCCTCACGGCCTCGATCGGCGTCACCATCTATGACAGCGCTCCCGCCGACGCCCCCGATGTGCTGCGCGATGCCGAACTGGCCATGTATTACGCCAAGCGGCTGGGCGGCGACCGGATCGAAGCCTATCGCGCCTCGGCCCGCTCGATCTCGGCCTATAATCGCGCCAGCGAGGAAGACCTCGAGCGCGGCATGAAACAGGGCGAGCTGCATGTGCAGTTCCAGCCCGTCATGGATATCCAGACCGGCCAGCTGGCCGGCGCCGAAGCCCTGATGCGCTGGGTGCATCCGACGCGCGGCGTGGTCAATCCGGACGAATTCGTGCCGCTGGCCGAACGCTCCGGCCAGATCGAAAAGCTCGGGCGTCTCGCCTTCGAGCAGTCGGCAGCCCAAGCCAAAGACTGGATGGCCTCGCTCGGTCTGCCCGAGGAATTCTTCATCTCGGTCAATCTATCGCCCAGCCAATTGGCCACCGAAACCCTGCTCAATGACATGCGGAGTCTGGTCAGCCGGACAAGGAATTGGCGCGTCACCTCAAGCTCAGAAATCACCGAAAGCCGGTAATGACCAACCCCGAGCATTCCGCCTATATGCTGCAGGCGCTACGCAATCTGGGCTCGGGCACGGCGCTCGACGATTTCGGCACCGGGCATTCTTCGCTGAGCTATCTGCACCGCTTTCCGTTCGACACCATCAAAATCCCCGCCGCCTTCGTAAAGATGAGCGACGATAATGGCATTGCCCATACCCGGGCGCCGATCATCAAGGCGGTTGTTGGTCTGGCGGCCGATCTCGATCTGATGGTGATCGCCGAAGGCGTCGAAACGCTGGACGAAATCGAACGCCTGCGCCAACTCAATTGCCGCTATGCGCAGGGTTTTGCCTTCGGTGCGGCAATGACGGGTGCGGAATTTGGGAAGAAGTTGGCGGCGCAACTGGCGCGGTAGGTTCTTTTACTTCTCCCCCAAAGGGAGAGGTGAAAGAGCGCCCTAAGCGTGCCCCGCCTCGGAACTCAGCGTCGCCCGGGTGATATGCAGACTTGCCAATGCCGCCTTGTAGCGCTCTTCCACCGGGGTTTCGAACAGCAGATCGCGTGAGAAGGGAACGGTCAGCCAGCCGTTGTCGTGGATTTCGTCTTCCAGCTGTCCTGCCCCCAGCCACAGCAGCCCAGCGCAAATAGCGTGGCTTGCGGGCGTGGGCCGAAGGCCATGGCTTTGAGGATATCGAGCGTGGCGGTAAGATAAATGCCGTCGCCGACCTTGTAGCTATTGCCGCTGGTGTAATCGGCCGAATGCAGCACGAAACCGCGCCCCTTTTCCACCGGCCCGCCGCGCATCACCACGCCTTGCCGGATCAGATCGGGCAGGCGGATCACCGCATCGGGGTCGCCCAGATCGAGCTCGTCGACAATGTCGGCAAAGCGCAGATTGGCCAATTCGTGATTGACCACCGGGCCCATCGCGCCTTCGCTGCCATGGCCAACAACCGGGATCACGCTTTCGGCAAAGCGTTCATCTTCCATATCTGGCATGGCCACCAGAAACTGGCCTTCAAGCGAATTCATAGCCTAATTGTAGGCGCCCCTGCCGCATGCGACAAGGCTGGCAGCCTGCAAGAGACCCATGCAGCCATCACGAAGGCCTGATTGCCCGTCAGCTATTTCTTCATTTCTGGTGCGCTAATGGCTGTGTTCATGCAGCTTCTATCCGCCCTCGCCCTTCTCGCCGCCACGCTCACGCCCGCCCTTGCGGGCGAAACGCCGTGGCAGGAGGTGGCCCCCGGCGTGAAGCTGCGGCTGATCAGCTCCGGGCTGATCAAGCCGGATGGCAAGACGCTGCTTGGCCTTGAAATCTTCATGCCCAGAAACCACCAAGACCTATTGGCGCGTGCCGGGCAGAAACCGGCCTGCCCACCACGCTCGATTTCACCGGCTCAACCGGCGTAGCCGATAACCGCATCGTCTGGCCCTATCCCAAGCGGGACGAGACCGATGGTTACCTCGACTATGTCTATTATGGCCCCTTGGTCCTGCCGATGGCCGTGACCGTGTCGGGCGATGCGCCCAAGGCGGAAATCTTCGCCACGCTGGGCATCTGCTCGGAAATCTGTGTGCCGGCGCAGGCCCATTTTTCCTTGCCGCTGGACGATGCCGAGCCCGACCGGCCCAATGGGCTGCGCATCCGCCAAGCCCTTGCCATGGCGCCCATGGCCCGGGATGGCAAGACCACGCCCATCGGTTCGGTGCGCTATCACAATGCCGATCGGATGCTCGCTATTGAGCTGGGCGATGCTGCACTCGACCCGGTCTCGCTGATCGCCGCGACGGCCAGCGGCGAGCCGCTGTTCGGGACGCCGCAAAAAGCCCGGAACCCAACCTAGTCCTCATCCCGATCCCGGGCAAAAGCGAGCCAATCGACTTGGAAAACCGGGACATTCAGCTCACATTCATGACCGATATGGGAGCTTTCGAAGTCACGCGGACCATAAAGGGTGCGCTCGACTGAGAAGACCGAGGGAGCGGAGAGGCCAATAGGCCTTGTATGCGGCGTCAAAGCCGCATATCCGAAACACTGGACTATCAAGGGAAATGGCCGCCCGCGGGTGGCTCAGGCATGGGGCATATCCTTTATGATCGAACGTGGCAGTCCGGTTCCGTCGGTGCGGATCAAGCTTGTTGGCGCTGAGGGCGCCAGTGACACCACCAGCGATGCCGTGCTCGGCAGCGGCACCGTCGCCTTTTTCGCGGTGCCCGGCGCCTTTACGCCCACCTGTCATGTCAATCATCTCCCCGGCTATCTCGCCAATCTTGGCAAGCTCGCCGCTGCCGGCGTCGACAAGGTGGTCTGCGCCTCGGTCAATGATCATCACGTGATGAAAGCTCGGGCGGAAGCCTCCGGCGCGCTCGGCAAGATCGAATTCATCGCCGATGGCAATGGCGAATTGGCCGAGGCCCCGGGCCCGGCCAAGGATTTCTCGGGTTCGGGCATGGGCAAGCGCTTTGCCCGCGCCTCGATCCTGTTCCGCAACGGCAAGGCCGATGCGGTGTTTCTCGAAGATGGCCCGGGCGTCAATGCCAGCGGTGCCCCTGCCATGCTGATGGCGCTCAGAAACGGCCAATGGCTGATCCCCGAGGCGCAAGGAGCCAATTCGATGACCAATTTCCTCCCTATGCTGCGCTTTTCTGCCGCCGCTCCCCTCGCCATCCTGCTTGCCGGCTGTTCCATGGGCAGCATGTTTGGTGGCGGCCAGAGCGCGGCGACCAACCAGTCGCTGCAGAATGCCACGGCAAGCCCGGCCGCCATCGCCCGGGCTCAGTCCAATGCACTGCCCGCCATCGCTACCCAATGCCCGCCCATCAAGGTGCGCGCCGGCTCCGAGGCCATGTATTACTATGGGGGTGGCCGCGTGGGTGACGCCAAGTCCCTGCAATATCAGGGCGTCATCGACGAAAGCTCGCGCAATTGCGTGGTGTCCAACGGGCTGATCACCGTCAATATGGGTGTGGTCGGCCGCGTGCTGCTTGGCCCCGCCGGCAGCCAGAGCAGCGTCAACGCCCCGATCCGCTTCGCGGTGGAGCGCAATGGCGCCGCCGTATTCTCCGAAAAATACACCATCCCCGTCGCTATCACCCCGCCCGCCCAGTCGGCCGAATTCGTCAAGGTGATCGAAAACGTCGCCATCCCCTATCTGGGCGGCGAAGACATCACCATCTGGGTCGGCTTCGACACCAAGGGTTGATTGCCGCCGGTTTTTCCGGCTAAGGAGCCTGTCATGAGCCAAAACGGATTCTTTTCAATTCGCATCCGCACCGCCTAAGGGCGGTGCCGATCCATGATTGAACGCCCGGCCGTCGCGCGGCCGGCGTGAGCGCATGCGGGGTTCTGGCCGAAGGGCTGTGGGCCCAAACTCCGAAACCGGCGCCGTCTCATCTCTCGAACAGCTTTTTCGAGACCTTGAGACCATCCATGAAAAGAATCTGAACCGTGCCCGCTCGCAAAGCTGGGACGCTGTCGCCCACTGGTATGCCGGCTGGACTGGCACCAATGGTAGCCGCTATCACCGCACGCTTGCCGTGCCGCTGCTGCTCGAATTGCTGGCGCCTAAACGGGGCGAACTCATTGCCGACTCGGGCTGTGGCCACGGCATTCTGGCGCCCCCGATCGCTGAGTGCGGAGCCCGTTTCGTTGGCGTTGATCTATCGCCACGGTTGATTGCCGACGCGCAGCGCAACCACGGCAGAGCCGGGCGCTTTCTCGTCGGCGACGTCACCCGGCTGCCACAGCATGCCGATCTGCCCGAGGCCGGTTTCGACGCTGCGTGTTTTTTGCTGTCCATTCAGGACATCAATCCGCTGGACGAGGCCATGACCAGCGCCGCCCGGCTGCTCAAGCCCGGTGGGCGGCTGGCCATCGTCATGCTGCATCCCTGCTTCCGGGTGCCGCGCCAAAGCGGCTGGGGTTGGGACGAGGGCAGGGGGCTCAAATTCCGTCGCCTCGATTCCTACCTGACGCCGCTGGCAGTGCCGATGCAGTCCCATGAGGCTGGTACGACCAGAAGCTATCATCGGCCGCTGGGGGCTTATGCCGAGGCGCTGGAGGCGGCGGGATTGGCCCTGACGGGGATCAAGGAGGTGGGTGATCTGCCGGCGCAGGGGGATAGCAAAGCGGACCGGCGAGCGGCGGGGGAGTTTCCGCTGTTTTTGGGGTTGCGGGCGGTGAAGCTGGAATAGGGGTTATGGTTGGGAGGGGATACCCCCTCCTAGCCTCCCCTGATAGGGGGAGGGACCGCCTTGTGGTTGGGACACTATCGGGTTCCAAGAGTGGAGAGATCCCTCCCCTATCAGGGGAGGTTAGGTGGGGGTGTTCCGATGCCGCCTATTCCGCCGCCTTCAGCGTCTCCGCCGGGCGTTCCCACTTCAAAATCGGCGACCGTGCCGCCCGTGTCTCATCCAGCCGCCGGCGCGGGGCCTTCATCGGCGCGGCGGTAAACCGCTCCGTATTGCCCGCCTTGGCATCAATCGCCAGCTCTTCCATCACCTCGCAGAAGCGGTCCAGCGTCTGCTTGCTTTCGCTTTCGGTGGGTTCGATCAGCATGGCGCCATGCACGACCAGTGGGAAATACATGGTCATGGGGTGGAAACCCTCGTCGATCAGCGCCTTGGCGAAATCGAGCGTGGTGACGCCGGTGCCGGCCAGAAGCTGTCATCGAACAGCGCCTCATGCATGGTCGGGTAATCGCCAAACGGCACCGAGAAGGCATGGGCAAGGCGGGCCTTGATGTAATTGGCGTTGAGCACTGCATCCTGCGCCGCTCGGGCGAGGCCATCGCCGCCATGGCTGAGCATGTAGGTGAGGGCGCGGACATACATGCCCATCTGGCCACGGAAGGCCGTGATGCGGCCCAGAGCATCGCCCTCGGCATGCTCCACCAGCTCGAGGCCACTGCTGCCCTTGCGCACGAAGGGCACCGGGGCGAATGGGGCCAATGCCTCCGAGAGCACCACCGGACCAGCACCCGGACCGCCGCCGCCATGCGGCGTCGAGAAGGTTTTGTGCAGGTTGATATGCATGGCGTCGATGCCCGGGTCGCCGGGGCGGACGACGCCCATAATTGCGTTGAAGTTCGCGCCATCGCAATAGAAGAACGCCCCGGCGTCATGGATGGCCCGGGCGATCTCGATCACCTGCGGCTCGAACAGCCCGCAAGTGTTGGGATTGGTCAGCATGATCGCCGCCACTTCGGGCGACAGCGCATCCTTGACCGCCTGCACATCCACTGTGCCGTCGTCGTGGGCGGGGATGGCCTTTACGGAGTAGCCTAGGAATGCTGCCGTTGCCGGATTGGTGCCATGGGCGCTTTCGGGCACCAGCACGATCTTGCGATGGCTTTGCCCGGCCGCGTCCTGCGCTGCCTTGATCGCCATCATGCCCAGCAGCTCGCCATGCGCGCCGGCCTTGGGCGTCAGCGCCACGGCGGCGGTATTGGTCAGTGTCATCAGCCAGTGCGAAAGCTGGTTCATCAGCTCCAGCGCGCCCTGCACGGTCGAAACCGGCTGCAGTGGGTGGATGTCGGAGAAGCCGGGCAGGCGGGCCATTTTCTCGTTGAGGCGGGGATTGTGCTTCATGGTGCACGAGCCCAGCGGATACATGCCGCTGTCGATCGAGTGGTTGAGGCGGGACAGACGCACATAATGGCGCATCGCCTCGGGCTCGGTGAGGCCAGCCAGATCAAGCGGGCTCTTGCGCTCGAAGCCGCCGAGGCGGTCGGTGGAAATGGTCACATCGGGAAGATCGACGCCGGAATGCTCGGTGTCACCGATTTCAAACAGCAGCGGCTCATTGGGCAGCAGTGCCGAGCCGGAAGTGGAGGCAAAGCCCGAAGTGCCCACGCCGGTGGGGCGGCCCTGATTGTTCATGCTCATGCCAGTTCCTCCGCCAGAGCGGTCGTCAGCGCCGCAATATCGGCGTCGGTGGTGAGTTCGGTAGCGGCCAATACGATCAGATTAGCCACGGACGGATCGGTCGGCTCCAATCGGCTGACCGGCACGCCGGCCAGAATGCCGCGCTTGGCAAGACGCTCGACAAGGCCGGCCGCCGACTGGGCCGTGCGAATGGTCATTTCGTTGAAGAAGGTTTTGTTGAGCACTTCGACGCCCGGCACGGCTGCCAGCGCATCGGCCAGCTTGCAGGCATTGGCGTGGTTGAGGCGGGCGAGGCGGGTAAACCCGGCTTCACCCAGCAGACCCATATGGATCGAGAAGGCCAGCGCACAGAGGCCCGAATTGGTGCAGATATTACTCGTCGCCTTTTCGCGGCGGATATGCTGCTCGCGGGTGGAGAGCGTCAGCACAAAGCCGCGCTGGCCATCGGCATCAACGGTTTCGCCGCAGAGGCGGCCGGGCATCTGCCGGATGAATTCCTTGCGGGTCGCCATCAGGCCGAGATAGGGGCCGCCGAAGTTTAGTGCATTGCCGATCGACTGGCCCTCGGCCACCACGATATCGGCACCGAGCGCGCCGGGGGCTTCAAGCAGGCCGAGCGAGACAACCTCGGTGATCACCACGATCAGCAGGGCGCCCTTGGCATGGGCGGCGTCGGCGGCGGTTTTGATATTGCGCAGATGACCATAGAAGTCGGGTGTCTGCACCACGATGGCAGCGGTGGTCTCGTCGATATGGTCGAGAATATCGCCCCGGCCTTCGGGCGAGGCGGAGAGGATTTCAAGGTCCGCATCGTCCTTGAGATAGGCGCGGACCACGTCGCGGTAATGGGGGTGGAGGCCACCCGAGAGCACGATCTTGTTGCGGCGGGTCAGCCGACGGGCCATCAGCACGGCCTCGGCGGTGCCGGTCGAGCCGTCATAGAGCGAAGCGTTCGCTACATCCATGCCGGTGAGCTTGGCCACCGGGTCTGGAATTCGAACAGCATCTGCAGGGTGCCCTGCGAGATTTCCGGCTGGTAGGGCGTGTAGGCGGTCAGCCATTCCGAGCGCTGGATCAGGTGATCCACGGTCGCCGGAACATGGTGGCGATAGGCCCCCGCGCCGACAAAGAATGGGCCATCGGCGCCCGCATGGTTCTTGGCCGCGAGCGCCTTCATATGCGCTTCAACGAGGAATTCGGGGCTATGGGCGGGCAGGCCGAGATCGAAGCTCTTGAGCGCCTTTTTGGGCACGGCGCTGAACAGGGCATCGATATTGGCCGCGCCGATGACGCCAAGCATTTCGGCGCGTTCGTGGTCGGAATGGGGGAGGTAGCGCATGGGGTCTCTCAGGCTTCCAGTTGGGCGGCGAGATTCCCTCCCTTCCCCTCTTGTGGGAGGGAGGGGATCTTTCTTACTTCGTCAATTCGGCATAGCCGGCGTCATCGAGCAGGCCATCCAGCTCGCTGGCGTCGGCAATAGCAATCTTGAACATCCAGCCGGCTGCGGCCGGATCCTGATTGACCAAGCCGGGTTCGCCGGTCAGCGCGTCATTGACCTCGGTGACCGTGCCCGAGACAGGAGCATAGATTTCGGACGCGGCCTTGACCGATTCAACGACGGCGGCTTCATCTCCCTTTTTGAGCACTTTGCCGACGCTGGGCAGCTCGACAAACACGATGTCGCCCGGGGCTTCCTGCGCAAACTGGGTGATGCCGACAACGCCGGTGGCGCCCTCGACGCGGATATATTCGTGGTCAGGGGTGAACTTGGTGGTCATGGCGATCCCTCAACTGGATTTGGTTTTGCGGAAATAACGATGGGGCACGAAGGGCATGGCGACCACGGTGCCGGAAACCGGCTTGCCGCGCACCATGGCGATCACTGGCGCGCCCTCATAGGCGTCGGATGGCGGCAGATAGCCCATGGCGATGGGGGCATCCAAGCTGGGCGCAAAGCCGCCCGAGGTGATGTGGCCCATGGCGCAGCCCGATTCATCGACCAGCTCGGCGCCTTCGCGCACCGGCAGGCGACCTTCAAAGCGAATGCCGACGCGAATGCGGGTCAGATCGCCGGAGAATTCCTTGAGAATGCGCGCGCGCCGGGGAAATCAGCAGCCTCGCGGCGGCGCTTGGATACGGCGAAATTCAGCGCCGCCTCGGTGGGCGAAATGGTTTCGTTGAGGTCATGCCCATAAAGCGGCAAGCCGGCTTCGAGCCGCAGGCTATCGCGTGCGCCCGGGCCAACCGGCTTGACGCGATCATCGGCCAGCAGCGTGTCCCAGAAGGCAGTGGCGATATCGGCCGGTGCCGAGATTTCAAAGCCGTCCTCGCCGGTATAGCCCGAGCGGGAAATGATCAGCGTCTGCCCGTTCCAATCGAAGGGGCCATATTGCATGAAGCCCAGTTCCACGACGCCCGGCAGCAGCGCTGAGAGCACGTCAATGGCTTCGGGGCCCTGCAGCGCCAGCAGCGCCTTGTCGTCGGCGCGGGTCAGCTTGGCGCGGTCGCCGGCGGCCTGAGCGATGTGGGCGAAATCGGCGTCCTTGGTGCCGGCATTGACCACGATATAGAGCGCGCCGGGATACAGCGGCGAGCGGGCGACCATCAGATCGTCCATGGCGCCGCCTTCTGCATTGAGCAGCAGCGTATAGCGGATCTGGCCGGGCTTGAGGCTGGCAATGTCGCCGCAGATCAGCGGCTCGATGATTGCCGCGATGGCAGCGTGGTCGGCGTCAGCATCGCCGGTTTTGGCGGTGAGTTCGAGGAAGCTCGGCCCCATATGGCTGACATCAAACAGGCCCGCATGCTCGCGGGTCCATTTGTGTTCGGCCATGATGCCGGAGGCATATTGCACGGGCAGGGAATATCCGCCGAACGGCACCATGCGGCCACCGGCGGCAATATGCTGCTCATAAAGTGGCGTGGTCTTGAGAGTTTCGGCTGAGGTTTGGGCCATCAACGCTTCCCGGAAATGAACAAGGCGACACGACTACACTCGCCTCGCGGCGAATTCCGTGCCCCCTCTGTCCTCATCACCTGAGAGATTTCCCGGCTGAGCGCCGGTTGCTCCTTCGGTGGGACTGGCGCTGTGCCGGTCCGCTTTCCAGAGTTGTAGCGGTGCTGCGGTCCTTTTGCCTGAGAGTTTCGGGGCGGTTGCTCCTTCGGCGCTGGAGAAAATCCAATCTCTCCCGCAGTTGCCGCACCATGGTGGAGATTCTGAGGGGCGTCAATCGTGGGCGTGGATATGGGCACAGTGATTTGTGGGGAGGTGGAGGATGATGGTCTCGAGATACCCCCTCCTAGCCTCCCCCTGATAGGGGGCGGGATCTCTCCACGCTTGGGATTGGATCGAGTCCCAATCACAATGTCCGCCCAAAGAAAAAGGGCGGACATTGCGGCCCGCCCTCAAATTCAATCTAACCCGAACGCCTTAGTTCAGCTTATTGCCCACATCGGCAATGGCGCGGTCGACGACTTGGCCGCCCTTCTTGGCCATTTCCTCGGTCAGCACGGCGCGGGCCGCTTCGATGGCGACATCGGCAGAGCGGGCGCGCACTTCGGCAATGGCCCGGGCCTCGGCCCAGGCGATCTTGGCTTCCACGGCGCGGGTGCGGCGGGTGACCAGTCAGCCAGCGAAGCTCGGGCTTCGGCGGTCAGGCGCACGGCTTCTTCCTTGGCGGCGGCAATGATGCCCTCGGCTTCGGATTCGGCAGCGACGCGCTTCTGCTCATATTCGACCAAGAGGGCCGCAGCTTCTTCGCGCAGCTTCTTGGCGGCTTCGAGTTCGTCCACGATCTGCTGGATGCGCTTGTCGAGCATCTTGCCGATGACCCGCGGCACGCCGAAATAGGTGATCAGCGCCGGGAACAGAACGAGCCCGACAGTGGCCCAGAAGCTATTGTCCATCCATTCCATCATGCTTACTCCTTGCTCGCCTTGGCCACGGCGGCCTTGACGCTATCGCTCGGGATATCGCCGACGAGCTGGGTGACGACGGTCTGTGCCGTTTCAGCGGCAATCTCGTCGACATGGGTCATGGCTTCGGCCTTGGTGGTGGCGATGCGGGCTTCGGCAGTCGCAACCTTGGCGGAAAGATCGGCTTCCACGGCCCGGCGCTTGCTGGCCAGTTCGGTCTTGATCGCGTCGCTGGTCTGGGCGGCGATGCCCTGAGCCTTGGACTTGGCGTCGGCCGGGGCTGCCTCATAGGCAGCAATGGCAGCGTCGGTTTTCTGGCGGCTGGCATCGGCGGCTGCCGAGTCTGCATCGATCTTGGCCTTGCGGTCAGCCAGGATGGAGCCGACGCGGGGCAGGGCCACCTTGCTCATCAGCAGATAGAGCGCGGCGAAGCTGATCGCCAGCCACAGCAATTGCGAAGGGAAGGTCGCCGGGTCGAATGGCGGGAAGATGTCCGAACCATGCTCGCCGCCATGTGCCTCGGTGGTGGCATGGGTATCGGCGGTCGGGTCGGCATGTGCCGGATCGGCATGGGTCGCATCGACCGCGCCATCGACATGTTCTTCAGCCGGGGCTGCTGCCTCTTGGGCGTAGGCTTGCGTTACCATCAGGTGAGGTCCCGTTAAATCCGGTCAGCCGGCGGAAAGCCGGTCGTCAATAAAGCGCAGCCGGGAATGCCCCCGGCTGCGAATATACAAGCGGTCGCGCCGTTATTAGGCGACGAACAGCAGGATCAGGGCAACCAGGAACGAGAAGATGCCCAGAGCTTCGGTCATAGCCATACCGAAAATCAGGTTACCGGTCTGGCTCGGAGCAGCCGACGGGTTGCGCAGGGCGCCCGACAGGAAGTTCGAGAAGATGTTCGACACGCCCGGGGCAGCGCCGGCCATACCAAGAGTTGCAATACCAGCGCCGATAAACTTTGCGGCTTCAGCATCCATTTTTGTAGTCCTTTCAAGGGTCGTAGTTTGCCGGCGGGGCCTGCTGTTGAGGGACTCAACGCTCAGTGTGAAGGGTGAACCGCGTCGTTGAGATACATCGAAGTCAGAACTGCAAACACATAGGCCTGCACTGCTGCAACGAGGAATTCGAGGGCTGTCAGCGCCACCGTCATGAACAGCGGCAGGATCGCACCCAGCCAGCCAAGGAAACCGGCGGCGCCTGGGCTCACGATGAAGCCAGCAAACACTTTTAGGGTGATGTGGCCAGCCGAGATGTTGCCGAACAGTCGGACAGACAGGCTGATCGGGCGCGACAGGAAGGAGATGATTTCAATCGGCACCACGATCGGCAGCACATAGGCCGGCACGCCCGAGGGGACGAAAAGCTTGAGGAACTTGAAGCCGTGACGGAAGAAACCGTAGATCACGACCACACTCATCACCAGCAAAGCCAGCGCCACGGTGACGATGATGTGGCTGGTGACGGTGAAGAAGTAAGGGATCATGCCGAACAGGTTTGCCGTCAGCACGAAGGCAAACAGCGAGAACACGAAGGGGAAGAACTTCATGCCTTCGGTGCCAGCCGAGCTGCGCAACATATTGGCCACGAATTCATAGGCCAATTCGCCCGTGAGTTGCAGCCTTGAAGGCACCAGCTGCTTGCGGCTCGAAGCCAGCAGCACGAAAGTGGTGATCGCCAAAACCGTCAGCACCATAAAGAGCGACGAATTGGTGAAGGACAGGTTCAGCCCGCTTCCTGCGGTGCCATCGCCACCCACATGGATGGGGATCATGTCCTCGATGACAAACTGGTGGATCGGGTCAGTACCGGCCAAAACAGAGCCCCTTGCGCGTCGTCATCAGTGTTCAATCCGCTTGTCGTCTTCCGCGTCAGGCTTGGGCCCGGGCAGGGGAGGCGATGCGGCATTCAGTTCGGCCACCGCTCGGGTGACATTGAGTATTCCAGCGGCAAAACCCATCATGAACATGATGAGCAATCCCTGTGGGCTGGTGCCCAATCCAAGATCGATCAGATAGCCGAGAATGCTGCCTATCACGATCGCCGCCACGAATTCGGTGCCGATGCGCATGCCGCGCGCCATACCGCTCGTGTCGTGGGAACCATTCGCCAAGGCTCTGTTGTCCTCGGCTGCGCGGCTCCGCTTGGCAGAGGCAATACGCGATGCGAGATCGCGCGTCACCCCATCAGCGCCGTTATCCCGGCCTTTGGTACCTTGCGGTTTTGCCATCCGCTCGCTCCCCTCGGCCCGGCTTTGACCCGGGTTTATCCAGGGCGCCTTTTAAGTCATGCGCAACATAGTGGTGGGGTAACACAGTGTCAAGATTCGTCGTGGCGGCGTAATTCGTTGATTTAAAATGATTTTTTGCCTTTCAGTGGGGGTGCGGCATGCTGTCCACACCCAAGCGTGGCAAAGTGGAGGCAAGGATGGGGGATTCTGGGCAATTTTGGGTTACCGGCAGCGCTTGATGAGAGTGGCGAGAGACTCCAATCAACCACCGTGTCATTCCGGCGCAGGCCGTAATCCGAGTCCGTGGCCCCTCCATCCCATCCAGCGCTGGGATAGCCTTCAGCATGGATTCCGGCCTGCGCCGGAATGACACGGTGGTGGGGGCGATCGGGATGAGGCCTCAAACCGCCTCAAGAAACGTCTCGGCCGTGGTCAAATCCACCGACACCAGCTGGCTCACGCCGCGCTCGGCCATGGTCACGCCGAACAGGCGATCCACCCGGCTCATGGTGATCGGGTTGTGGGTAATGACCATGAAGCGCGTATTGGTGCGCTGGCGCATGGAATCGAGCAGGTTGCAGAAGCGTTCCACATTGGCGTCGTCGAGCGGGGCGTCCACTTCGTCGAGCACACAGATCGGCGCGGGATTGGTGAGGAACACCGCAAAGATCAGGCTCATTGCCGTCAGCGCCTGCTCGCCACCCGAGAGCAGCGTCATGGTTTGTGGCTTTTTGCCGGGCGGGCGGGCGATGATTTCGAGACCCGCTTCGAGCGGGTCGTCGCTCTCGACAAAGGTCAGCTCCGCTGTGCCGCCGCCAAATAGCGTGGTGAACAGCTCCTGGAAATGTTCGTTGACCTTGACGAAAGCCTCATTAAGCCGCGCGGCCTTCGCGATTGAGCGACTGGATGCCGGTCCGCAGCTTGGCAATGGCCTCGATCAGATCGTCCCGATCCCTAACCATGGTGTCGAGCTTTTCCTGAACCTCTTCGGCTTCCTTTTCCGCCGACAGGTTGACGCCACCCAACCGCTCGCGCTCGGCCTTGAGCCGCTCCACCCTCTGTTCGGTGGTGCTTTCGGCCGGCAATGCGTCCTCGGGCTTGATGCCCGATACTTCCAACGTCTTGCTGGCCGGGATATCGAGGGTTTCCTCGATCTGCCGCTCGATCTGCTGGCGCTGGGCGATAATGCCCTTGATGCGCTCTTCGACCCTTGTCAGCTCGATCCGCGCATTGGCCAGAATATCGCTGGCGCTCTTGAGCGCTTTGTCGGCTTCGCGATAGCCGGTCTGGGCCAGGTTGAGCCGGTCGCCCGCCGCCTTGTGCTCGATGCTGGCCGTCTCGATCTGATCTTCCAGCTGCGCCCGGCGCGCCATGAAACCATCCGGGGTTTCGGTGACGCTGGTCAGTTCGCGCTGACTTCGGCGGTGCGTTGGTCGAGCGTCGCCAATTGCGCCATGGCGCCGTCGCGGCGGCGGGTCCGAGCCATGCTGTCGCGCTGCAATTGGCTGAGGCGATTGTCGCGCATGCGCGCAGCTGTCTCAAAACTGCCCAGCTTGAGGCGGGCTCGGTCGGCCTTTTCCCGTTCGACGGCAAGCGCGGCCTGCAAATCCTCGGCCATGTCGGCCGCGTCGCCTTCTTCGCCTGCTTCTTCCAGGAGGCTCTCGGCCTGCTCGCGCATCGCTTCGGCTTCGGCAAGGCTGGTTGCAAGACGCGTGCGGGCTTCTTCCAGCGCCGATTGGCGCGTGGTCAGATCGCCAATGGCGCGCTGCGCCCGGTCCACTTCGGCCTGCGCCGCGCCAATGGCATGCTGGGCCATGCGCCAGCCTTCGCGCTGGTTCTTTTCGTCCTGCCGGGCGGTGGTGAGGGCAGCGGTCAGCGCCTCGACATCGCGCTTGGCCGCATTGCGCTCGCCTCGCGCGCGGGTGATTTCGGCGTCGAGTTCGGCCAGCCGATTGCGCTGCGCCAAGCGCTGTGCGGCCGGGCTCGGCGCATCGGCGGCGGCGACAAAACCATCCCAGCGCCATAGTGCGCCATCCAGTGTGACCAGCCGCTGGCCGGGCTTGAGCGCATGCATCAGGGCCGGGCCATCCACGGCATCGACAATGCCGATCTGGTCCAGCCGCCGCTTGAGTAGCGCATTGCCGGTCACATAGCGCGACAAAGGCTCGGCCGCCCGGGGCAGGGCGGGGTCGACATAGTCCTCGATCGCTACCGACCAATGCATGGGCGCGCCCGCATCGGAGGATGCTTCGAGATCATCCCCCAAAGCGGCGCCCAGCGCGGTTTCGTAGCCGGACTGCACGCTGAGCTGATCAACAATGGCGGGCCAAAGGCTTGCGCCCACATTGAGCATCTTGCCCGGGGTGGAGGCTTCCGATTCCAGCCGCGTCAGCTCGCTTCGATTTCGGCTAGCCGGGGCTGCGCATCATCGAGCCGCGTCTGGGCATCGGCCGTTGCTTCCTCAGCAATGACAGCCATTTCTTCGGCGGTCGCAGCGCTCGCCTGCGCTTCTTCCAGCGCCGCGCGCTTCAGGGTCAGCGTCGCATCGGCATCGAGCTTGGCCGCAATCGTGCTGGCTTCCTGCTCGACTTCGGCCATCTGCTGGCCCAGCCGGGCAATCCGCCCGGCGGCATCTTCGGCGCTGCGCTGCGCCTGGCTCCGCCGCGCCCGGACCTGTGCCAGCGCATCAGCCGCGGCACGTGCCCGCGTTTCGGCTGTATTCACAGCAGCGCTCGCCGCCTCGGCCTCGCCGCGCGCCCGATCAAAATCAGCCTGTGCCGCTTCGCCCTCTTCGGACAGCTGCTCCAGCTCGTCTTGATAGGCGGCGAGCGTGACTTCGCTTTCTTCTACCAGCAGGCGCTCGCGCTCACCATCGGCGGCCAGCTGGCGGATACGGTCTTCCAGTTCCGCGCGACGGCTGCTGGCGCGGCGGGCTTCTTCGGCCAATTGCTCGTTCAGAATCGTATAGCGCTGCAACACCGCCCCGGTCACCGCCTCGCGGTCGCGCAAGGGCTGTAGCGCCGCGTCGGCCGCTTCCAGCGTCTTTTGCGCCTGCAATTCGAGATGGGTCGCGTCCGCCAATTCGCGGATCAGCACGGCCTGTTGCGCCTCGGTTTCCTTCTCGGCAAAGCGGGCGGCAACCCAGCGGATATGAAACAGCGTGGCTTCGGCCCGCCGAATATCGCCCGAGAGCGAGCGATAGCGATTGGCCAGCCGCGCCTGGCGCTTGAGCGTTTCGAGTTGGGTGTCGATCTGGCCGATGATGTCATCGACGCGCTCGAGATTGCCTTCGGCGGCCCTTAGGCGCAGCTCGGCCTCGTGCCGGCGCGAATGCAGCCCCGAAATACCGGCCGCTTCTTCGAGCAATGCCCGGCGCGCGGTCGGCTTGGCGGCGATCAATTCGCCAATCTGCCCCTGCCGTACCATGGCGGGCGAATGGGCGCCGGTGGAGGCATCGGCAAACAGCAATTGCACGTCGCGGGCGCGCACTTCCTTGCCATTGACGCGATAGACCGACCCGGCCTCCCGCTCGATCCGGCGGGTGACTTCGAGCACATCGGCATTGTTGAGAGCGGCGGGTGCAGTGCGGTCGGCATTGTCGAGCACGAGCGTGACTTCGGCCGTATTGCGCGCCGGTCGATTGCCCGAGCCGGAGAATATCACGTCATCCATGCCCGAGGCGCGCATGGCCTTGTATGAGCTTTCGCCCATCACCCAGCGCATGGCTTCCACGAGATTGGATTTGCCGCAGCCATTGGGCCCGACAATGCCGGTAAGCCCCGGTTCCATGACGAGCACGGTTTCATCGCTGAACGATTTAAAGCCATGCAGCTTGAGGCGGGAGAATTTCATGGCCGTCCCGCCCACAGCAGGGCGACCTCCCCGTGGGGGAGGCGCAGATTGAGGCCGTTACTGCGCAGGGGTAACCGGCGTAGCGGTCTCGGCTGCAGGAGCAGCCGGAGCCATCGTGTCGGTTGCAGCGGGAGCGACGGGTGCCGCAGGCGTTGCTGCCGGCGCGGCGGCGGGAGCTGCGGCACTTGGCTCGGTCGGCACAAAATCGGCAGGCACCAGCGGATCGATTTCAGCAGCGAGCTGCTCGAGCGTCTTGTCACCGGTGAGCGTCTTGCCATTGACATAGAAGGTCGGGGTGCCCTGCAGACCGAAGTCATTGAGCGCCTGATCGCGCATGGCTTCCATCCCGGTGAACAGCGCCTGATTCGTCAAGGCGGCGTCGAAGGTTTCTCGGGTAAAGCCGAGCTGCTTGGCGATTTCGAGGATCTTGTCGCGCGGGGCTTCGGAAGCTGCCCAATCGTTCTGGGTCTTGAAATAGGTCGCCAGCACATTGTCATAATTGGTCGGGCCGGCGGCCTCGGCCAGCATGAACACGGCAGCGTCCAGCACATTGCGCACGAAGGGGCGGGTGATCAGCTTGACCTTGCCGGTATTGACATAGGCTGCAACGAAATCGGGCTTCACCGTCGTGGCGAAAGTCGCGCAATGCGGGCAGGTGGGGGAAGCATATTCGATGACAGTGACCGGAGCGGTGTCGCTGCCCCGGATATGGTCGGTCATGCCGCCGGCGGGCGCCATCAGCTTGGCTCGGTCAACCACGTCGCCTTCCGCGGCATTGGCCGTGGCGACGCCGCAAAGGCTTAGCGCCGACGCAGCGGCGGCAAGGATTAGGGTGTCACGGCGGGTAAATTTCACTTCGGGCGCTCCTTTTATGGTGTGCGCGACACTACACGGGCACAAGGTGTCGGCAAGTGGGCACATTCATCACTAGCGGGTGAACGCACTATTTGCCATTTCGCTCCGATCTGCTGGAGAGCGCGAGGCCCAAAGCCCGCAACGCTTCCCGCAGACCGTCATCTTCTATATTGGCCACCGGGCCCCGACCTTTGCGACAACGCTCTGGCTCGGTTGGATGGGTTTTTGCTCTTTGGCCCCTGAACCGGGGGTGAACGGCTCGGCCGATAGCCGGATCTGTCCCACCAGCACATAGCCGAAATAGCGATTGACCGCCGCGGCAATGGTCTGTCCCTCGTGGGCAATGGCTAGCGCATGGCCCGGCACACAGCGCAGATAAAGCGTTGCGCCCTCCGCGCTCCGCTCCCCGCGCGGCCGAGCCAGCTTGTCGGGAATGGCCACCTTGTCATAGGGCGGAGGCGCCATCGCCCGCCAATGGGTAATGATGTCCCGGCTGGCAAAGCCGCGCTTTTTCAGCACCGGATCTAGCGCGCCCGTGATCGCATCGCCCAGCGTCACCGAGCGATTGCGGCGCCCGGGTTCCATCTCGGCTTTGGGTTTGGGCGCTTCACTCATCTTTTCAGCTTTAGCATTTGCCTTGGGGTGGCGGTAGGTTCGGGCTTGCACGAAATCCAGCCTTCCCCCAAATCTGCGCCATGCACCTGCCAAACCCCGCTTCCATCGACGCTGCCGCAGTTCTCGCTCGGTATGACAACCATGCCCGCAGCCTGCCACGGCGCGTCTCCCCAGCCGACCGGGCCAAAGGCATGGCGCCCGATCCCTACCGGATCTGGCTCAGCGAGGTCATGCTGCAACAAACCACCGTTGCCGCAGTCAAAACCTATTTCCTGCGCTTCACCAGCCTCTGGCCCACGGTCTTCGATCTGGCCGCGGCTCCGCTCGATGCCGTTCTCGTCGAATGGGCCGGGCTTGGCTATTACGCCCGCGCCAGAAATCTGCATGCCTGCGCCCGGGCCGTGGTCAACGAGCATGGCGGCAAATTCCCCACCACTTCGGCGGCCCTGCAAACCCTTCCGGGTGTCGGCGCCTATACCAGCGCTGCCATTGCCGCCATCTGCTTTGACGAGCCGGTCGCCGTGCTCGATGGCAATCTCGATCGCGTCCTCGCCCGCTATTATACGTTGCCCGTTCCTGTCCGCGAGGCCAAGGAAGAATTGCGCTCAGCCCTCCGAGCGTCCGTGCCCAAACGGGCAGGGGACTTCGCCCGAGCCATGATGGATCTGGGCGCCACAATCTGCGCGCCCCGCACCGCCATCTGCATGCTCTGCCCCATCCAGCCCGGCTGCATCGCCACCAAGACCGCCGACCCGACGCTCTACCCGCTCAAAGCTGCGAAAGCCGAACGCCCCGTGCGCAAGGGCCACGCCTTCGTTATGACCGACCCGGATGGCGACGTGTACCTCCAAACCCGTCCCGACAAGGGACTCCTCGCTAAAATGACGGAAGTCCCCACCTCCGATTGGGCGGCAGACCTGCCCATGGTCGCCTATCCGGTTGAGGGGGACTGGCATCACCGCGGCCGGGTCATCCACATCTTCACCCACTTCCGCCTCGAACTCGAAATCTGGTCTGCGGCGGTCGCTCCAACGGGCTTGGACAAAGGCTGGTGGGCTGAACCCAAGGCGCTCAAGGGCGAAGCGCTGCCGACCTTGTTCCGCAAGGTATTGGCGGTGGCAGGGTTGGAATAGTGCCACGACCTCGTGGTTCGACAAGCTCACCATGAGGTCTACTCATAGAATACTGCCATCTCCGTAGACCTCATCCTGAGCCTGTCGAGGGACGAGCTCGTGGCACCACTAACCGCGTGATGAGCTGGTCTCACCCGCCAAAAACAAAAAAGCCGCCGGGGCAAACCGGCGGCCATGAGTTGAGCCTGAGAATGATTGGAGGTCAGGATCAGGCGGAAATCAAATCAAGTTTTTGACGAATGTCGCTGCGCAAATCATCGATCAGCACGCTGCGGCCGTCATTGTCATGGTGCCAGAATGTCCACCCGTTGCAGGACTCGGCGCCTTGCACCAGCGCCCCCACCTTGTGGATGGAGCCCTGATGCGTGCCCGAGACGAGTGAGCCGTCTGCACGAACCATGGCGGAGTAACGGCGCCCCGAGTCGAAAAGTTGCGCGCTCGGCTCGATCACACCCTGCTCGACGAGCGAGCCGAAGGGAATGCGGGTCTCCTTGCGCTTGGGCGTCACCGATTGCAGCGCCTCGAACACGCCGGGGCGGATACTGGCAATGCGCTGGAGGGCGGCATTAATATAGCTCTGCTCGCGCTCGATGCCGATGAAATGCCGGCCCAACTTGCGGGCCACTGCGCCGGTCGTGCCGGTGCCAAAGAATGGGTCGAGCACGATATCGCCCGGCTTGGTCGTGGCGTTCAAAATGCGGAACAGCAGGGCTTCCGGCTTTTGCGTGGGATGCACCTTGCCGTCGTCTTCGTCCTTGAGGCGCTCGGCGCCAGTGCAGATGGGGAACAGCCAATCGCTGCGCATCTGCGTATCGTCATTGGCCAGTTTGAGCGCTTCATAATTGAAGGTCACCCGGCTTTTCTGGCTGCGCGCTGCCCAGATCAGCGTTTCATGCGCATTGGTAAAGCGCGTGCCGCGGAAATTGGGCATGGGATTGGCCTTGCGCCAGATCACGTCGTTGAGCATCCAATAGTCGAGGTCCTGCAAGGCAGTCCCGACCCGGAAAATATTGTGATAGCTGCCGATGACCCACAGCGCCCCATCGGGCTTGAGCACCCGGCGCGCGGCCTTGAGCCGAGCGCGGGTAAACTGGTCGTAATGGGCAAAGCTCTCGAACTTGTCCCATTCATCATCCACCGCATCCACCTTGGACTGGTCGGGGCGGGTAAGGCCCCGGTCCAGCTGCAGGTTATACGGGGGTCCGCAAAAATGAGGTCAACCGAGCCGGCCGGCAGGGCATTCATGTGGTCGATGCAATCACCCACAAGGATGGTATCGATGGGGAGGCGTTTTGCCTCCTCCGCAGCGGCTACAGGAGCCGTACGCGCGGTACGCAACATACACTTAACCCTAACGCAGTACTAACGCGTCCTTTGTAGCGCCGCAGGAGTTAAAAGAGCGTTCGTAATGGGTTAGCAGGGCGTTAAGAGCCTCAGTTTGCCACTGCGAGCCGCAACCGTGCTTCCGCCACCGGCGCAAATTCAGCGCGGTGGTGCCGGCAGGGGCCATGGGCGGTCAGCGCCCGCAAATGCTGGGGCGTGCCATAGCCCTTGTGCCCGGCAAAGCCAAAATTGGGTGCGTCACAATCCATGATCGCGCACATGCGGTCCCGCGTCACCTTGGCGACGATCGAGGCCGCTGCGATCGACACGCTGCGCCCGTCGCCGCCGATCAGCGCCGTGCCATCGCAGGGCAGACCCATGGGCACGTCGCGCCCATCCACCAGCACGCGATCGACCGCCACACCCGGGCTATTGACCGCCCGCGCCATGGCCCACAGCGTCGCGCCGCGAATATTATGGCTCAAGATAATCGAGGGCGGCGCCACCACGACCGCCACATGGGCGGAAGCGACGATGAGTGCAAACAGCGCCTCGCGCTGTTCCGCACTCAGCTTTTTGGAATCATTGAGCCCATCGGGAATGCGCTTGGGGTCCAGCACCACGGCGGAAACCACCACCGGCCCGGCCAGCGGCCCACGCCCGGCCTCATCCACCCCGGCAACAAACCGCGCCCCGCGCCTGCATGGCGCGTTCGTGGGAATAGTCGGGAACAATCTGAAGCGGCAGAATCGATCAACATGGCGCCAGCATCGCCGGGCTCTTGCCCGATCACAAGCGTTCCAGCATGGCCTGCCGGTTCGGCACAAACATGTGATGGCCAATGCGATTGGTTTCGACGACGAATGCGGCCAGCGCCTCGCTGCCCACGATATCAGCAGAGGTATCGCCCAGCACCACCAGCCGGCAGCCATAATTCTGCAGCTTCTGAATGAAGGCGCCTGCCATGCCGGTTCGCAGTTGCAAGAAATCCGGCAGGAGCCGCGCCAGTGGAATGACGATCACGCTCGCTTCGGTGCCATAGGTCTCGCCCAGAATGTCCAAGGCATCGGCTTCCGTGCCCGAGAGCGGGCCTTCATTGGCAAGCTCAAGAACCTCGCGACCCTTGATAGTGCTTATCGCTGTCACGATTTCTCCTTTGCCAACAATTATATACGGTCTGAGTATCGGCAGGATTTCTGCTATGGTCAACGTCTGGGCAGGGGAGTGAGGAGCCATTGCGCTTGATATCGATGCAGTCACCACTCGTTCCGGCGGCTCTCGCATTGGCGCTGTTCGTGTTGCCCGCCGCCGCCGAGCCGTTTCATCACCCCTCCGGCGAATGGCGCAGTATAACAATGACTGGCTCGCCGCGTGTCCCGACAAGATCGATGAGGATGCCGCCACCTATTACGGCTATTCCTGCTTTGCCAGCACGGGCAGTCAGGAGCCCAATAGCGCAGGCCTGCCCGCCCGGAAACTTACGCTGATCCACAACCGGCTGACCGGCGACGTCGATGTCGCCTTTACCGGCGCGGCAGACGGCGCCGAAGTGGATACGAGCCGCCCGCTCTATATCGAATTCACCGGCGTCCTGCCACAAAATTTCGATTTCGCAACCGATCTAGAGACCCGCTTCAACACTACCAATCAATGGTTTGTGGCCGATGAAGCGCGCCACGACGCCCTAATCAGCGCAGATAAAAATGCGCAACGCGATCACTCTGGGCGTGCCCCTCACCAGTGCTGGCGAGCCCGTCCGCAAGGTGCGGTTGTCGCTGCACGGCGTTCTGGCCTCGCTCGATTTCATGTCGAGCTATGCGCGGCGGGTGTCGCAGTATTAGACCAGCCCCAAGGGTGGCAGCCGCCGCTTCACGGGCTGCGCCTTCACGATCGCTGTGCTGGTTTCGGCTTTGTCGGCAATCTCGTCCAAAATCCCGTCCAATTGCTCGATCGAGCGCAATTGCAGCCGCGCGACGAAACAGTCATCGCCCGTCACCTTGTCGCATTCGGTGATCTGGGGAATGTCCTCGATCAGTTTCTGCACGATATGGAGCTTCCCCGGCAGCGGCTTGATCCGCACGATGGCCCGGAGCGAATAGCCAAGCGCCTTGGAGTCGAGGTCGAGCGTGAATCCGCGGATCACGCCACGCTCCTCGAGCCGTTTCAGCCGCTCCGACACACTGGGCGAAGACAGCTCAACCCGTTGCGCCAATTCCTTGATCGAAAGCCGCGCATCCTGGGCCAGCGCTTCGATGATATGCCGGTCGATCTCGTCGATCATTTTCGTTTCCAAGGAAAATTAGGAAATGTGCCGAATAATATAAAGCAGAAGACGCGTATGCCTTTCAAGTCTTATGGATGGCTGCCCCGCGCCGCGCTATCTTCCATTCAGACAAAGAGGGCAGACGATGGCGACCACACGCGGCACCATAGAGATGACAGCAGCCATGGCCATTTCGGGCACGATTGGTGCTTTCGTGGTGTTTTCCAATCAGCCGGTGATCGATGTAGTGTTCTGGCGCTGCGTGTTCGGCGCCATGCCCCTGCTCATTGCTTGTGCGGCGCTTGGTCTGTTCCGGCGCGATATCATCACCCCGCGCCAGTTCCTGCTGGCCGTGCTGGGCGGCGTCGCCATCGTCGCCAATTGGTTGCTGCTCTTTGCCGCCTATCCGCTGGCGTCCATCTCTATTGCCACGGCGGTCTACAATACCCAGCCCTTCATGCTGGTGGCTTTCGGCGTACTGTTTCTAGGTGAGCGGCTCACTGTCCACAAGTTGGGCTGGCTGGCCATCGCCTTTGCCGGCGTCGTGCTGATCGCCAATGGCAAGACCGGCAGCGGCGGCAGCGATTATCTTGGCGGTATCCTGCTCTCGCTCGGCGCGGCGTTTTTCTACGCCATCGCGGCTTTGGTCACCAAACAGCTTAAAGGCGTGCCGCCCCATCTGATCGCGTTGATCCGGGTCGGCGTCGGCATGCTCATGGCCGCGCCCTTTGCCGGGTTTTCGAGCCTGCCCACCAGCCTCGCCACTTGGGGGAGCCCGGCAGCCATCGGCGTGATCCATACCGGGCTGGTCTATATCCTGCTCTATGGCGCCATCCAGAAATTGCCCACGCCGCTGATCGGCGCACTTTCCTTCATCTATCCGGTCGTGGCTATCCTGGTGGATTTCATTGCCTTCGGCCACCGGCTCGACACCAGCCAATTGCTCGGCGCCGCCGCTATCCTCATTGCCGCTGCCGCCATGACCACGGGCTGGGAGCCGTTCGCCAAGACCCGACTGCGAACCGGCGCAAACTAAAAAACCGATTGCACCCTCAGACCTCCGTCGCCCAAGCCTCAACGGCTTCGATCATCATTGCGTGCATCTCGGGATTGTCCGCCTCCCGCGCCAGTTCCCACAATCGATGTGCCCCGGTGGTCAGGTGGATGCGCTCCCGATCCAGCCTTTTGCCAGTCTCAATCTCATAGCGGCGCACGATCCGCTCGGTCAGGTCCGCCGACACAAAACTTGAATAAATGAATTCCTCATGCAGCGGGCCAAATCCGGAATCGGCAAAATCATAGAGTCCGTTGAGCGTGGCACTGGCATGGTCGAACGCCATGTTCCAGCCGTGCCCGTCGAAGAACCCATAGGTTTGGCCATAAGGGTCCGGCGTCAGCGCGGCCCAGCCCGTCAATGCCCGCTCGGCCACCGCCCGAAGAGCATCCGGCAATAACGGCATCGCGCCTGCCGCAATCGTATCGGCCGAGGCAATGGCCTCGATCGGGCCTGCACCCGCCGCCCGCAGCCGCGCTGGATCGATGGCATGCAGCTGCGCATAAAACAGCCCAAGTATGTCCGCCAACCGCTCGCGCTCGGCTTCGCCCAGTTGCCCGTAATGTTCGGTCAGCAAATGCTCGCCCGCCAGCTTGGCATGGCGCGAATAGATCAGCGGGGTGTGGTGGATCGTCAGTTCCGGCACCGGCATGTCTACTGCCGGTCGAATGACCTCCAGTAGTCGGGCCTCCATCATCAGCGCCGCTTCGGCCCGCGGCTCGTGCGGAAACTTGAAGATCAGGCGGTCATCGACATCCACCGCCACGCTGTCCCAGCCTTCGGTGAGCAGGCTGAAGCGTCCGCCGTTTGTGTCGGGATGGTCTGCGACAATGATGTCGCGCAACTGATCCGAGCTAAGCAGCGCGGCGGCAATCGGCATGACAAGCTCGTCGGAAAATCAATCGAGCCTCCAGACTAATCGACATTCCGGCCAGCCGGCAAATCTGCAAGCGATTGACGAAGCAGCCGAATTGCTGTGCTTTCCCGCACCAGCCAGTTTTCGGATTATCCCATGACCATCAAGCCCGCCGCCGCTCTCCTGTTTGATATCGACGGCACCACGGCCGATACCGATCCGCTGCATCTGGAAGCCTTCAACCGCACCTTTGCGCCCTACGGCGAGCATTTCTGACAAGGCCCGCTTTGCCCCGGAATTGCAGGGCCCGGCCAATGAGGCCATTGCCCGACGTTTCGTGCCCCATTTGTCGCCCGAGGCGGGGATGGAGGTGATGCGCGGCAAGGAAGCGGCATTCCGCGCGCTGGCCCGCTCCGATATTCACGCCGTGCCGGGCCTGATGGATTTATTGGACCGCGCCGACGCCATGGGCCTGCCCATGGCCGCTGTCACCAATGCCCTGCGCGCCAATGCCGATCTCATTCTGGATAGTCTGGGCATCCGCCACCGTTTCAAGGCGCTGGTGATCGGAGAGGAACTCGCCCATGGCAAGCCCCATCCCTTGCCCTATCTCGAAGGGCTGCGCCTGCTCGGCGCCCAGCCGGAGCATTCCGTCGCCTTCGAGGATTCCCGCACCGGCATCGCTTCGGCCACTGGGGCAGGTCTCGCCACTGTGGGCGTCCGCACTAGCCTTGGCCATGACGAGCTGATCGCCGCTGGCGCCAGCACCAGCGCTGCCAGCTATGCCGATCCCGCCTTGCGCGATTTCATCCTAGCCCGCGTCGCTGCTGTCGCGGCCTAAAACAGGCTCATCTGCTTGTCTTCAAGCTTGGGCGCGACGAACAGGTCCGTGCGCAACCCCGGCAGTTTCACGTCCAGACCATAGCGTTCGCGCGCCTTGTCGAGCCGCTGCCGCAACAGCGTGGCATAGGGGCCTTCGCCGGTCATGCGGGTGCCCCAGCGCGCGTCATAATCCTTGCCGCCGCGTGTCGCGCACCAGTGCCAGCACATGCCGCACCCGGTCGGGGAAATGGCGCAACAGCCATTCGCGGAAAATGTCGCGCACTTCGCCGGGCAGCCGCAGCAGGATCATCGAGGCGCTCTTGGCGCCTTGCGCCGCCGCCGCGTCCAGAATGCGTTCCAGTTCCATATCGTTGATCGCCGGGATCATCGGGGAGGCAAACACCGCCACCGGCACGCCGGCCTCGCTGAGCAAGCGGATCGCTTCCAGCCGGCGGGCAGGGGAGGAGGCGCGCGGCTCCATCTTGCGGCTGAGCTTGTGGTCCATCGTGGTCATCGAAATGGCCACCTTGACCAGATTGAGCTTGGCCAGCTCGGTCAGGATATCGAGGTCGCGCACGATCAGCGCCGATTTGGTGGTGATCATCACCGGATGCCGGGTTTCGAGCATCACTTCGAGGATGCCCCGCGTCAGCTTATGCTTGCGCTCGGACAGCTGATAGGGGTCGGTATTGGTGCCCATGGCAATCGGCTTGGGTTTGTAATTCCGGCGCCCAGCTCGGCGCGCAGCGCTTCCACCGCATTGGTCTTCACATAGATATCGCGCTCAAATTCGATCCCCGCCGAATGCCCCAAAAAGGCATGCGTGGGCCGCGCGAAGCAATAGGAACACCCGTGCTCGCAGCCGCGATAGGCGTTGATCGAGCGCTCGAAGCCGATATCGGGACTGTCATTGGTCGTGATGATGGTCTTGGCGCGCTCCAGATGCTCGATGGTCTCGAAGGCGGGCGTTGGCTCGGTGCTGCTCCAGCCGTCATCGAACCCTTCGCGCACCTGCTTTTCGAACCGCCCGCTGCGATTGGATTGCGCGCCACGCCCGCGATTGCGGCTGGGATCGACCAGCTCGCGCCGCGCCAGATCGGCGTCGCGACTGCGGCTCAGCTTTTCCGGGGCTTCGAAAGACGGGGCCTGATAGAGGGCCATCACTGCTCTCCTTGCGCGCCGACCTGTCGAGATCGTCGCTTGAGTTAACGTGCGGTAACACATAGCAGTTGCACCGGAACAAAACAAGAACTTGGCCAAGCGAGGTCGCGGCCCGCATTCGGGATAGCTGGCTTGCACGCATATGGGTGGACAGCCTGTTCATGCTGGCCTAAACCAGCCGACCCTGCGTTCGGATGGGCAGTCCGTGCATGGCACTTAAGCGTTCGATTTAGTATTGACTGGCGTTGCGCGCAGATTACTAAAGCATTGACTTTACTATTTGCGGCTACTGACACGGCCTGTCACACGATCTTTCTAGTGGTGACGTCGAAATCAGCCGCCGCCATTCGTCATCATGGCGACATCCAAATTTGGTTCAGGGAAGACATCATGACCACCGACAATCATATTTTGCCCGCCTCGGCGGATCAGGCCACGCCGCCGCAAGATCACGCCGCCCGCAACAAGCTGGTGATTTCCCTGCTGCTCGTCTCTGCTTTCGTCGTCATTCTCAATGAGACGATCATGGGCGTGGCCTTGCCGCATCTGATGGACGACACGGACATCAACGCCAGCGCCGCCCAATGGCTCACCACCGCCTTCATGCTGACCATGGCCGTGGTTATTCCGGTCACCGGCTTCCTGCTGCAGCGCCTCAATACCCGCCCGGTCTTTATCCCGGCCATGTCGCTATTTTCCGCCGGCACGCTGATTTCGGCCATCGCGCCTGGCTTTGCCGTGCTGGTCATCGGCCGCATCGTGCAGGCCTCGGGCACTGCCATCATGATGCCCCTGCTGATGACCACAGTGATGACCCCGGTGCCGCCCGAATCCCGCGGCAAGACCATGGGTAATATCTCCATTGTCATCTCAGTGGCGCCCGCCATCGGGCCGACCATTTCGGGCCTGATCCTCTCCGTGCTCGACTGGCGCTGGATGTTCATCCTGGTATTGCCCATTGCCTTGGGCGCACTGGCGCTGGGTGCCAAGCGCATCGTCAATGTCACGACGCCCAAGGACGCACCGATTGATGTGCTCTCGGTCGTGCTGTCGGCCATCGGCTTTGGCGGTTTCGTCTATGGCTTGAGCGGGTTGGGCAGAAGCAGCCCACCAGCCGGCCCCGGTTTCCCCTTGGATTCCGCTACTGGTCGGCGCCGCCGTCATCGCTGTCTTCGTGCTGCGCCAGCTGTCGTTGCAGAAGCAGGATCGCGCTCTGCTCGACCTGCGCACGCTCACCTCGCGCGTCTTCACCATCTCGGTGGCGATGATGGCCATCCTGATGATGGCCATGTTCGGCGCCTTCATCCTGCTGCCGATCTATCTGCAGAATGTGCTCGGCCTTTCCACCCTGCAAACCGGCCTGCTGCTGCTGCCCGGTGGCCCGGTCATGGGCCTCTGTGCGCCTAAGGTGGGCACGCTGTTCGACAAATACGGTCCCGTGCCGCTAGTCATTCCCGGCGCCGTGCTGCTCAGCGTGGCTCTGTGGAGCCTGACTTTCGTGCAGCAGGATACCTCGGTCTGGCTGCTGCTCGCCGCTCACCTGACGCTCAGCGTGGGCCTCGCCCTGATGTTCACGCCGCTCTTCACGGTCAGCTTCGGGCTCGCTGCCGCCGAACCTTTATTCGCATGGCAGCGCCGTCATCGGCACGGCCCAGCAGGTCGCCGGTGCGGCGGGCACGGCTCTCTTCGTCGCCATCATGACGATGCAGGCCACTAGCCTCACCAATTCTGGGGCCGACCTGCTCACGGCCACTACCGGCGGCATCCGCTCGGCATTCCTGTGCGGCGCCATCATCTCGCTGGGGGCAATCGTAGCGGCTCTCTTCATCAAGAAGCCGGAGCCGCGCGCCATGCCGGCGGAGTTCGCTCCGGGGCACTAAACCAGCATCGCCATAGCGTGATCTTGACACATCCCCGTCGCCAGCCAAGCTGGTGGCGGGGATTTCATTTGGAGGAGGGACATTATGAACGCGCTGCTCGAAAGGATCGTGGCTGCCTCCGGCGTGCCGGACCCGGTGGACATCCCGGCTGCTCGCCTCAGCCCGACCGATCTGCAATCCCTGCTGCTCGAGGTCTATGATCGCCGCTCGTCCGCGCGCAGCCCGGCCGATCTGCTCGCCGACTACGAAAAGGCCGCTTTTTCGGCGCCGCGAGCCTGACGCCGGCCGCTGCCGCCGAATGGGATGCAATCTCGGCCGCCAGCGTGGCGCCCGATTGCCAATGCCTCACCCTTTCGCCCATGGCGCCGTTGGGCACTTGCGCCGCTGTTGCCCCGGTCGGCCAATCTCGGTCGGTCCCTACCGTGCGCACTGGCGAAGTCGTGTCCGACGCCACCAATGTGCTGGCGCTCGAAGCCGCCTTGTTGCGCCGCGCCGCCGCCAAGCACGATTCCAAAACGCAAGACATTGTCCATCTGGCGAGTACCCACCGCGTGGTCCGTCCCCGGGCCTATGCCAAGCCGGGCCTCTTGGCCCATTTCGCCCTCTCCGCCATGGTCAGCGCCGGTCGTGACCGCGGTAGTTTCGGCTTTGAAGCCGCGGCTCTGCACGCCCAGATCGGGTGCTGGCTCACCGCCTATCGCCGCTATTTCGGTCCCAAACTGCGGCTGGGTATTTCCTATACACTGCTCCATCCCGGCAATCCCGACGCAAGGCTTGAAGCGCTGCGCACTCGCCCGAGCCCACAATGCCGAACTGATCGAAGACGCCGAGCGCCTCGCCGCCTCCGGCTATTATGCCGGCTTCTGCTTTCACCTGCTGGGCGGCTGGCCCGATGGCGAACTGCGCCAACTCGCCGATGGCGGCATGGTCGACTGGACCGCCAAACTCCTGGGTAATGCCAAGGAGTGGCTATTGATCAGTGGTTGTGGCGTGGAGGGATTGGTGGCGCTGCGCAGGGAGGGCGGTTAGGGGCCCAACCCCCTACCGCTCATCCAATCGGGGCATCAGCTCGACAAAATTACAGGGCTTATGCCGGTAATCCAGCTGATGGCTCAAAATGCCTTCCCGGGCGTCGCGGCAGGCGCCGCGCGAACCGGGGAGGCAGAACACGAAGGTCGTGCCGATCAGCCCGCCCGTCGCCCGCGATTGCAGCGAACTCGTCCCCACTGTCGTCGCCGAATACTGATGGAACAGCACCGAAAAGCCTTCCATCCGCTTGTCGAACAGCGGCTCGATCGCCTCCGGCGTCACATCGCGGCCGGAAAAACCGGTGCCGCCCGTGGTCAGGATCACGTCGACTCCCGGATCGGCCACAAAATTCTGCACGGCCTGCCGGATCAGCTGAATATCGTCGCGCACCACCACGCGTTCAGCGCATGTGTGTCCATCCGCTTCCAGCAGCGATTTGAGCAACGCCCCGCCCGTATCGGTCTCCAGCGTCCGCGTATCGGATACGGCAATCACGGCGATGGAAAGCGGCTTGAACGCCCGGTCTTCAAATCTTTCCGTCTTGAACATTGCCTGTCTCTCCGCTGCTCGCCAATTCCTCGGGCACCGGGGCTTCGTCCACCGGCATTTCGTAATCATCACTATCAGCCCGTGGGTCGAGCACAATCGATTCTGGCGTTACCTGCTTGTCATTGCCCATGGCCCGGAAGGGGGCACGATCGGAGGCATCCACGCTCTTGCGCACCCGCATGCGCAGATAGGCGGTGACTGCCAGCAGCGCATGGAACAGCGCAGTGATGACGAACAGTCCCACCGGTGACCAGGCGCCCATGATCATCGAGGCAACAGCCGGCCCGATGGCCAGCCCAATGCCCGGGATCAGCAGCATGCCTCCGGCAATCTTGGCGAAGTCGCCGTCCTTGGCAAAGTCATTGGCATGGGCCACTGCCACCGCATAAATCGGGTTGGCGGCAAAGCCATAGGCGGCAAACAGCACATACATCATCCAGCCCGCTTCCGGGTTGATGAGTACGGTCAACGCCCCCACAATGGATGCAAAGCCCGCCAGCCCGATTAGCACCAGCCGCCGGTCGATCCGGTCCGACAGCCGGCCGAACGGAATTTGCGCCACTGCGCCCAAAATGGCGGCCACCGCAAACAGCAACGCAATGCCGCTGGCATCAAGCCCCCGCTCATAACCATAAACCGGGGCCAGCGTGCCGAACGCGCCATTGGCCATGCCCACCGAAAAGGCCGCAATCGCCGCCACTGGCGAGGTGCGATACAGCAAAAGAACGTCGATCTTGGCCGAGGCTAGCGGGCGCGGCTGGGGGCTTGAGGTCAATGCGGTGGGCAGCACCGCACAGATAAAGCTGATGGCGCCGAGCACGAAGGGCACATAGCCCGCCGTGCCGGTCACCGACATGGCGATCTGCCCCAGCGTCGAGGCGGCCATATTGATGGTCACATAGATCGAAAAGATCGTGCCACGACTCTTGTTCTCGGCCACTTCATTGAGCCAGCTTTCGACGATCATCGCCGCGCCGGCAAAGCAGAAGCCGGAGAGCGCCCGCAGCAGGATCCAGCTGAGATCGTTGATCAGCAGCAGATTGAGCAGAATGGTGACCGTGCCGATGGCCGCCATCACCGAAAAGCGCGGATATGGCCCACCTTGCGCACGATCAGCGGCACGGTGATGGAGCCGGCCACAAACCCCACGGACCAGCCGGTGCCGATCAGGCCCAGCGAAAGCAGGGAAAATCCTTCCTCCGCGCCGCGCACTGATAGCAGCAGGCCCTGCAGGCCCCCGCCGAACATGAGCAGCGCCGAACCCAGAAACAGGGCATAGATTTTGATGACAGAGGCCATGACGCTCTTCGGCTCTTGTGGTCGGAGTAACGTTGCAAATCACGCAAGGGTGACCATAACGCGGCATGCCGGGATTGGGAGCGCAAAAAAAGCGGCGGAGTGCTTAAACGATCCCCAACGCTTCAATTCGCAGCCGCAGGCTCAGCAAATCCCGCCACGCCTGCTGCTTGGCCGCCGGATTGCGCAAGAGATAGGCCGGATGCAGCGTGGGCATGGCCTCCACCTCATGCCGCCCGATCGCCACTGGCTCCACTTGCCGCGCATCTTGATGATCCCTGCAGTGGTGGAAAACACCGTCTGCATGGCCGGTCCGCCCAGCGTCATCACGACTTTGGGCGCAACCAATTCAACTTGCCGATGCAGGAACGGCAGGCACAGCGCCATTTCCTC
The DNA here is from genome assembly GCA_025452255.1 of Devosia sp. A8/3-2. Taxonomy (GTDB): domain Bacteria; phylum Pseudomonadota; class Alphaproteobacteria; order Rhizobiales; family Devosiaceae; genus Devosia. Next base: position 3,803,617 of record CP104974.1, on the reverse strand, counting down.
GGGCGTCGGCGTGCGATTGCCCGGCGGCCGCCATGGCACGGTATTGGCGATATAAACCTTGGTGCGGTCGAGCCCAATGGCCCCTAGCATGCGATCGAGCAATTGCCCCGATTTGCCGACAAACGGTTTGCCCTGCCGATCCTCCTCGGCCCCCGGCGCCTCCCCGATCAGCATGATATCGGCCTGCGGATTGCCATCGGCAAACACCAGCTGCGTCGCTCGCAATTTCAGCCCGCACCCATCATAGGCGCCCAGAATGGCCTGCAATTGCTCGAGCGTTTCCGCGCTCGCCGCCGGGGCCCGCGCCTCGTCCGGGTCGCCACCCAGTGCGGGGGCAGGGGCCGCAACGCGTTCGGCGGGCGCAGGTGCCCGCTGGTCACCCATCACGGCAGGCGCAGCTACAGCGGCAGCCCGCGCCGGCGGGCGCTGCGCGAAGCGATCGACCGGTTCCTCGCCTACGGCGATGTCCACGCCGGCGGCGCGATACCAATCGAGCATGCCGACCATATCGTCGTGACTGAGGGATCGTTCTTGAGCCATGGCCTCTCTTATGTCACAGCGGCTCCAGCCGGGCCAAGCGGATATCGGGGCCGGGTATACACTACAGCGGAAAGTGACTGCATCCGAACTTGCGGCGCAGTCGCAAAACGGACAATCTTGCCCGCCAGAACTGGCTGGATAAGGCCTTGGAGAAATAAGCCTCGTGACATTGCTCGTGAACCGTCTCGCGCGACCCGCCTTCGTGGTGCTGATGCTGGCGGCGTTTGCCGCCCCCCGGCCGCCCAGACCAAGCCGACCCAGTCCCTGGACATGCTGTCCCTGTTCCGCTCCAACGTCACCGGCTCCTATATGGCCGGCCAGCAGGCGCTCAAGGACATGCGGACCGAAGAGGCCGCGCGCTATTTCAACCGAGCTGCACAGGCCGATTGGGACAATCCGGTGCTGGTCGAGCGTGCCTTTATCGGCTTTGCCGTCGATGGCCAGATCGGCCGGGCCGCCGCCACCGCCAAGCATCTGCTCGAGCTCGATCCGCGCAATGAATTGGGTGAATTGGTCGTGGCCAGCGAGGCCATCAAGGAGCGCCGCTACGACGCTGCCGAAAAAATGCTTGGCGCTATCGGCCGGGACAGCTTTACCGGCATCACCGCAGGCATTCTGCAGGCACGGGCCACGGTGGGCGATAACCGCTTCCCAGAAGCCGAAGCCCTGCTCGACAAACTCGGCGCCAATGGGCTCGAGGATTTCCTGGTCTTCCATCGCGCATTGATGGCTGAGGCGGCCGGGGAAACCGACAAGGCCATCGCCCCGGCCGGCAAGGCGTTCGATGCCGAGCCTTTCGTCGCGCGCATTGTTGAAGTCTATGCCCGGATTCTGGCCAATGCCGGCCGGTTCGACGAGGCCAAGGACGTCATCGCTCAGTTCGAAGCACAGGGCCTGACCCATCCCATCGTCACCCGCGTCAAGCTCGCCATCGAGGCCGGCCAGCGCCCCGGCATCTTCGCCACCAATGTGCAGGTCGGCGCCGCCGAAATGTTCCATGGCATCGGCGTGGCCCTGTCGCGCGATGGTAGTCTCGATCTGGCGCTGGTCTTCCTGCGCATGGGGCTTTACCTCGACCCATCGGCCGATGTGATCTCGCTGGCGCTGGGCCAATTGCTCGATGCTGCCGGCCAGCACCCTGCCGCCAACCGTATTTATGAAGCGGTGCCCACGACCTCGGTTATGAAATCCACCGCCGTGGTCCGCGTGGCGCAAAATCTGGATGCCATTGGCGATCGCCCTGAAGCCCTGCGCCGGCTGAGCAATATCGTGGCCACTCGCCCCGACGATCTGGACGCCGTTTCGGTGCTGGGCGATTTGCTGCGCTATGACGAGCAATATGTGCCCGCTGCCGAGGCCTATACCAAGGCGCTGGAACTGACCGGCGGCGAAAACGCTTCCGATTGGCGCTTCTATTACGTGCGCGGCATTGCCTATGAGCGCGCCAAGCAATGGCCCAAGGCCGAGGCCGATTTCCTTGAAGCCCTCAAGCTCAATCCCGATCAGCCCCGAGTGCTGAATTACCTCGGTTACAGCTGGATCGATCAGGACATGCATCTCGAACCAGCCCTTGAAATGATCGAGAAGGCCGTCAAGGCCGTGCCGCAGGATGGCTATATCGTCGATTCGCTCGGTTGGGCTTTCTACAAGCTCGGCCGCATGGAAGAGGCCGTGGCCACCCTCGAACAGGCCGTGCTGCTGCGTCCCAACGATGCTGAAATCAACGACCATCTGGGCGACGCTTATTGGCGGGCCGGCCGTAAGCTCGAAGCCAAGTTCCAGTGGAACGTGGCCGCCTCGGTCGATCAGGAAGGCAATGTCAAGAAACGGGTCGCGCCCAAGCTGGCCAATGGGCTGACCGAGGGTTCCGATTCGGATGACGCGCCGGTCGCCGAGGATTCCGGCGCTACATCTGCGGATACTGCCCAGCCTTCCGTGAACTAGCACGGCTTGATGTCTCAGGCTCATTTCCGGGCAGCGCCGGCCAAGATCAATCTGGCGCTGCACATCACCCGCCGCCGCGAAGATGGCTATCACGATCTCGAAAGCCTCATCGTCTTTGCCGATGTGGCCGATGAGCTCGAAGCCGTACCTGCGCCGGCCGATAGCCTCACCATTACTGGCCCCTTCGCCCGGGGGCTGAGCAATGGCGAGACCAATCTGGTCTGCCGCGCCGTGGCCGCCTTCCGCGCCCGCTGGCCCGGCGCGGTGGATACGGACTCGGCCTTGACCCTGCACAAAAGCCTGCCCGTCGCTGCCGGCATTGGTGGTGGCTCCGCCGACGCCGCCGCCGCACTCCGGCTAATGGCGGGACTTGCCAAGCAGCCGATCCCTATCGCTGAACTGTCAGCTCTTGCCGCCCAATTGGGTGCCGACGTGCCCGCTTGCCTCTTATCCCGGCCCTTGGTGGCGCGCGGCATAGGGGAAATCCGGCGCCGCTGCCCGAATTCCCGCTTTGCCATATCGTGCTGGTCAATCCCATGGTGCCGCTGGCCACGGCCGACGTGTTCCGCCGCCTGCGCGCCCACGACAATTACCCGTTGCCCGCGCTACCCAACCCGCTCACCCGCCCGGCCCAATTGGGCATCTGGCTGGCCGAAACGCGCAATGATCTGGAACCGCCGGCAATCAAGCTCGTGCCGCTGATCGGGGACTGGTCCAGCGCCTGCGCGCCGCCCCCGGCTGTATCCTCGCCCGCATGTCCGGCTCCGGCGCAACTGTCTTCGGCCTCTTTGGCTCCAGCACCCAAGCCCACCGGGCCGCGAGTGATTTGCGGCAGGCGAGTCCTGATCATTGGGTGGCGGCGGCGCCGTTGATCGTGCCGTAAGACTGCAGGGCCGATGGTTCAGACAGGCAAAAGACCTAAAACGCCCGCATCACGCTGAACTCGACCACATCGCCCAGCAGTGCCCGCATGTCGGATCCCGGCAAGGCCAGCAGCGCATCCTGCGCCGCGCGGGCATGGGCACGGGCTCGTTCCAGCGTACGCTCCAGTGCGCCATGACGCTCCATGATCGCCACGACCGCCGCCACGTCCTCGGCACTCGCCTCGGCATTGCCCAAAGCCGCCGCGATCACCGCGCGCTCCGCCTCGGTCCCATCGGCCAGCGCCAGAATCACCGGCAGCGTCATCTTGCCTTCGCGCAGATCGTCGCCGGTATTCTTGCCCAGCGTGCCGCTCTGCCCGCCATAGTCGAGCGCATCGTCCACCAATTGGAACGCCTTGCCCAACTCGAGCCCATAAATGCCCAGCGCTTCCCGGCCAGCCGCATCGGCCCCGCCGGCCATGGCGCCCACTTTGCAGGCCGCCTCGAACAGCACGGCGGTCTTGGCGCGGATCACCTCGGCATAATCATCCGCGGTAGTATCCGGGTCCCCGGTCTTGGCCAGCTGGAACACTTCGCCCTCGGCCATCACCGCCGACGCGGCCGACAGCACGCCCAGCGAAGCAATCTCGCCGGTTTCCACCATCATCATGAAAGCCTGCCCGAGCAGGAAATCGCCGACCGGGATCGAGGCCTTGTTGCCCCACACCATGCGGGCCGCCGGCTTGCCCCGGCGCATGTCGCTATCGTCGACGACATCGTCATGCAGCAGGGTGGCATTGTGCATGAATTCGACGGCCGCCGCGAAATTCACCGCGCTGCCATTGCCCCGGCCGAATAGCGACGCCGCTGCCACGGTCAGCATCGGGCGCAAGCGCTTGCCGCCGCTCTCGATCAGATAGCGGGCGAGTTCGGGCACCATTTCGACATGCGATTCGGCGCGCGACAGAATCAGTTCGTTGACCTTGGCCATGTCGGCCTCGGTGGCAGAAACAAGCCGCTCGATCGGCGTGGCGCTTTGCGCCTCTCGCATCTGGGTCAGCACTGACACCACTATTCCATCCTCGTTTGCCGCAATCGGCAAATCAGGTTGAGCCCGCCGCGTCTGCGCATATATGCTTCGCACCAAACGGCCTTTTCGGGTGCGATGTCCCTAGACCAGCCACACGACTTTGTAAAACACCAAACAGTAACGCGCGACGCCTTTTTGGGTGGCAGGATCACTCTGTCGCAGCCCCGCCGTGGCTTTCGTGCGGGATTGGACAGTGTGCTGCTCGGCGCAGCCCTTGCCGAAGGGGCCGAACGCCTGCTCGATCTGGGCAGCGGTGTGGGCACCGCCGCCTTTGTGGCTTTGGCCCATGCACCCGCCTCCCGGGCCACTTTGGTCGAGCAAAATCCCGATATCGCCGCGCTCGCCCGCGCCAATGCCGAGACCAATGGCTTTGCCGCCCATGCGCAGATCATCGAGGCGGATGTCACCGCCAAGGGCGCCGAACGCAAAGCGGCGGGCCTGCTCGAAAATTTCTATGACGCCGTCATCGCTAACCCGCCCTTCTTTGAATCCAGTGCCGGCACGCTCGCCGCCACAAACGACCGCGCCGCCGCCCGCCATATGGATGCAGCATCCCTCGATCTTTGGGTTCGCACCGCCGCAACATCGGCCGCCGCCAATGGCGAAGTTATTTTCATCTACCCCGTCGAAAGCTCGGCGCCGCTGCTCGCCGCCTTCAGCCAGAGATTCGGCGGCCTGACCATCCTGCCACTGGCCCCGCGCCCCGACGCTCCGGTCAATCGCGTATTGCTGCGCGGCATCAAAGGCTCACGCGCCCCGTTGCGCATGCTGGCCCAGCCGCGCCCTGCACGATGCCGAAGGGCGATCCTTCCGGCCCGAATTCGACGCAATCTTTCGTGGGATTGCCCGGCTCGACTGGTAATCAGGTCTAAGCCATCCTAAATCTGGCCGCGAAGCTCTAGAGGAGACCCAATGGCGACCCCAAACTGGCTATCCCGCCTCGTGCGGCGCGCTCCCGTCATTCCCGTCGTGCGCCTGCAAGGCGTCATCGCCGCCGAACAGCGCCGGGGCCGGCTCAACATCGCCACGGTCGCCCCGCTGCTCAAGCGTGCCTTCGCCATCAAATCAGCGCCCGCCATTGCCATCATCGTCAATTCGCCCGGCGGCTCGCCCGTGCAGAGCCGGTTGATCGGCAAGCGCATTCGCGACTCGGCCGATGAGCACAACAAGCCCGTTCTGGTCTTTGTCGAAGATGCCGCTGCCTCGGGTGGCTATTTCATCGCCGTGGCCGGCGACGAGATCATCGCCGACCCATCCTCCATTGTCGGCTCCATCGGCGTCATCATGGCCGGCTTCGGTTTTGTCGGGGCGCTGGAAAAACTGGGCGTCGAACGGCGCGTCCATACTGCGGGCATCAACAAGTCGACGCTCGATCCCTTCCTGCCCGAGAAAAAGAGTGACGTAGACCGCATCAAACAGTTCGAATTGGACATCCACAAAGTGTTCATCGATGTCGTCAAAGCGACGCGGCGCCAAGCTGAAGGCGGCGGAGGACGTGCTGTTCACCGGCGAATGGTGGCCCGGTGTGCGCGGCATCGAGCTTGGCCTGATCGACACGCTTGGCGATATCCACGAGATCCTGCACACCCGTTATGGCAAGGATGTCGAACTGAAAATGATCGAACCCAAGCGCGGCTGGCTCAGCCTGCCACGGTTCGGTTTTTCGGCATCGGGCCTGTCTGCCGACGCCGCTGCCACCATTGAGGACCGCGCCATCTGGGCGCGATTTGGGCTTTAGCGCATGACCGGTTTTATCATCCGCATTCTGATTTTCGCCGTGGTCTTTGGCGTTATCTATCTGGGTATCCGCAAGATTTGGCGCGACTGGAAAGGCCAGTTCAAGTCCGATGACGAGGCCGCTCGGCAATTGCGCCGCGAGCGCGACCTGCGCGAACGCCAGCAACCCGGCGTCATCGATCTCAAGCGTGACAATGACGGCACTTTCCGCCCCAATGGCAAGGACGATGACAAACGCCGTTGACCGCTCGGGACGCTCAAACTAGAGGTTTGGCGCGACAATAGGATAGTTTCCGATATGACCGACCGCCCTGCGCACATGGACCCCAAGAACTCGTTCCGGGGCCTTATCCTCACGCTGCAGCAATTCTGGGCGGAGCAGGGCTGTGTCATCCTGCAACCCTATGACATGCCCATGGGCGCCGGCACCTCGCATACAGCCACTGTTCTGCGCGCTCGGCCCCAAGCCGTGGAACGCTGCCTATGCGCAGCCTTCGCGCCGCCCCAAGGACGGGCGCTATGGCGAAAACCCCAATCGCCTGCAGCACTATTATCAGTTCCAGGTGATCCTGAAGCCCTCTCCGCCCAATATTCAGGATCTCTACCTCAAGTCGCTCTATGCCATCGGCATCGATCCGGCTCTGCACGATCTGCGTTTCGTCGAAGACGATTGGGAAAACCCCACCACGGGCGCTCGGGGCCTGGGCTGGGAAGTGTGGTGCGACGGCATGGAAGTCAGCCAGTTCACCTATTTCCAGCAGGTCGCCGGCTTTGAATGCAATCCCGTTGCGGGCGAGCTGACCTATGGGTTGGAGCGCTTGGCCTGCTACCTGCAGAACGTTGATTCCATTATGGAACTTAACTTCAATGGCGGCGTGGGCGACGCCAAGGTGAGCTATGCCGATGTGTTCCTGCAGAACGAGCAGGAATCCAGCAAATACAATTTCGAAGCCGCCGACACCGAAATGCTGTTCCGCCACTTTGCGGACGCCGAAAAGGAATGCCGCGCGGTCCTCGAAAAGGGCTATGCCGGCGGCAATCGCCAGACCATGGCCATCCCCGCTTACGAGCAGGTGCTCAAGGCCGCGCATAATTTCAATCTGCTCGACGCGCGGCGTGATCTCGGTAACGGAGCGGCAGAGCTACATCCTGCGCATCCGCGAACTCGCCAAATCCTGCGGCGAAGCTCGGCTCCAAACCGCAGGCGGCGGGGCCGAGTAACTACTCGGCCGCCACCGGCTGACGCACGGCCAGCACTGTCAGCATATGCTTGCGGTTGTCCCGGCTGCGCCAGCTGATGGATTGGCCGACGCGCAGCCCGATCAGCGCGGTGCCGACCGGCGTCATGATCGAGATGCGGCCGGCCGCGATGTCGGCATCGACCGGATAAACCAGCGTCACCATATGCTCTCGGCCGTTGTCGGTGCGATAGCGTGCCGTCGAGCCCATGCGCACGATATCGCTAGGAACCTCGGCATCGCCCAGAATGCGGGCCCGCTCCAGCTCATAGAGTAGATCGTCCGACTGGTCGGGTGTGTGGGTCAGCCCGGCCATCGCCGGGATGTTGAGTTGCTTGTGGTCAGCCTCGCCAACGATGATTTCGGGCGTGAGGTCGTTATAGTCTTGGGTATTCATGTGTGTACCTGTGCAGCCGCCGTCGCGCATTTTGCATGCCGTTGCGGCGATAAAAATGTGGTTGGGATATGCGCCAGCTCTGACGATCGATACGATCGGCCTGCCCCTAAGCAGGCTCCGGCGCGGCAGGCATGCTTAGGGCTGCGATCCCGCGAAGGGGTATTCCAGCCGGAATGTCAAAGTCATGCTCATCGCCATAAAGTAGTGCGGCCGGCGGCCAAGTCAAGGCGCAGCCATTGCGCTTGATTGGCGGCAGTGCCAGTGTTCGCGCCAATGCGGTGCGTTCGAGGAGCTTTCCACCCATGACAACTCGGATCATTCTGGCCGTAATCGTTATCGTGGCGGGCTATGCCATCTCCATCTATAACGGTCTGGTCAAGAACCGGCAGATGGTGGAAGAGGGCTGGTCGGGGATCGACGTGCAGCTCAAGCGCCGCACCGATCTCATCCCCAATCTGATGGAAACGGTGAAGGGCTATATGGGCCACGAGCGCGAAACGCTCGAAGCGGTCACCAATGCCCGCGCCGCGGCCACCAGCGCTGCTTCTGGCTCCCCCGAAGAACGTGCCAAGGCCGAAGGCCAGCTCTCCTCCGCCCTTGGCCGGCTGATCGCCACCGCCGAGGCCTATCCGGACCTTAAGGCCAATACGACCTTCCTCGAATTCCGGGCCGCCCTGCAGACTGTGGAAGACGAAATCCAGATGGCGCGGCGCTATTACAATGGCGCGGTGCGCAATCTCAATGTGATGGTCAGAATCCGTGCCCTCCAACTTTATCGCCGGCCCCTTCGGGTTCAAGAAGGCGCAGTATTTCGAGCTGGAAAACGAAGCCGACCGCGCCGTGCCATCCGTCAAATTCAACTGACTTGATAATGGCTTACCTCGCCCGCCCGGCCACATGGCTCCTGCTCGCACTTATGCTGTGCCTGCCGGCCTCGGCGCGCGAGGAAATCCGCAATTTCGCCTCCGACATAAATCTGCATGTCGATGGCTCGGTGCAGGTCGTGGAAACCGTCGATGTCGTGGCCGAAGGCATCGAAATCCGCCGCGGTATCTATCGCGACATCCCCACCGTAATGCTCTCCGCATCCGGCAACAAAATCCGTTCCGATCTGGATGTGCAAACCGTCACCCACGACGGCCAGAGCGAGCCCTTCCGCACCGAGCGCATGGGCAATTTCGTCCGCATCTGGATCGGCGATAGCGACAGCTTCATCGCCCGTGGCAAGCATCGCTACACCATCACCTATTCCATGACCCGCATGGCCCGCAGCTTTGACGATCATGACGAGCTCTATTGGAATGCCACCGGCAATTACTGGATCTTCCCGATCGTCAATTCGGTCGCGCATGTAACCCTGCCGCCGGGCGCGGTGATCTCTGATCTTGTCGGCTATACCGGCGCCGTGGGCTCGACCGAACAGGCAGTGACCATCACCCGCAATTCCGATTCGACGGCCACATTCCGCACCAATCGCGAACTTGGCGCGGGCGAAGGCATGAGCTTTGCCGTCAAGTTCCAGAAGGGCGTGCTGACGCTACCGACGGGGCTCGATGCGCTGCTGATTTGGCTCTCGGACCTGCGCGAAATCGTGCTGCCCATTCTGGGCGTCGTATTGGTGCTGGCCTATAATCTGATCGCTCTGGAACCGGGTCGGCCGCGATCCGCCCGGGGGCACGATCATCCCCCTGTTCCATCCGCCCAAGGATTTCTCCCCGGCGCTGACCCATTACGTCCACAAATGGGGCTTTGAAAAATCCGGCTGGACCGCGCTGACCGCCTCGATTTTCGATCTGGGCGTCAAGGGATTGGTCAAAATCGACAATCCCAAGAAAACCCTTTCAGTGACCACGACCGGCAAGGAGCCCGATGCGGCGCTGCCGGTCGGCGAGCAGCTGCTGTTTTCCTATTTCCAATCCAAGGGCGAGGTCACGGTCGATAAGCAGACGGGCCCCGAGCTGGAGAAAAAGCGCGGCGAATTCGTCGCCGCCATCGAAAGCGAAAACCGCTCCGTCTGGTTCCGCCACAATACCGGCTATGCCGTGCTCGGCTTCGTCATTGCCATCGCCGCGCTCGCCGCTTTGGTTCTGTTCGATGTGCTCGAGCCGCTCTGGCTCTTTGTCGGCGTGGTCAGCGGCATTCTGCTCGGCGTGTTCGGCACGGTCGCCAGCTCGCTCTGGAAGGGCGGCGGTTTCCGCAAATTCTTCGTGCTGTTCTGGATCGTGGTGGTCGGCTTCAATATCTTTGCCGGCGGGCTCGAAACCTTCAGCCGGCTCTCGGTCAATACGGCCGCTTTAGCGGCGCTTTCCATCGTGCTGACCACGGTGGTTTTTGCCGTGCTGATGCGCGCCCCCACCATTCAGGGCCGCAAGGTCATGGACCAGATCGACGGCTTCAAGCTCTATCTTGAGACAGCCGAGAAGAACCGGCTCAACATCAATGGCGAGCCGCCCATGAGCGTGGACCGCTTCGAGCGCATCCTGCCCTATGCCATCGCGCTGGGCGTGGAAAAACCATGGTCCGAGCATTTCGAGGGCGAACTGGCCCGCAATGCGGTCAACGGCGTTTCGGGCAGCGGGCTTTATAGCCCGCTCTGGTATTCGGGCGGTGCACCCTTCTCCTCGAGCAAGATTTCCAACGCCATCAGCGTCGCCGCGACAGGCATGTCGGCCGCCATGGTGGCCGCCCAGCCGGTCCGAGCCAGCTCCTCCGGCTTCAGCTCCGGTGGCGGGGGAGGACGCGGTGGTTTCTCCGGTGGCGGGGGCGGCGGAGGTGGCGGCGGCGGATGGTGACTTGAACGAAGTGGACATAACCCGCTCCCCAAGCTAAGCAAACCGCGCCTCTAACTTCCGGTACGCGTGCCATGCCCGAATTGCTGCTCGAACTTTTTTCCGAGGAAATCCCCGCCCGCTTTCAGCGTCGTGCGGCTGAGGACCTGCGCAAGGGCGTGACCAATGCGCTGGTGGATGCGGGCTCGGTCTATGAGGGCGCCAAGGCCTTCGTGACGCCCCGCCGCCCGGCGCTGACCGTGACGGGCCTGCCCGCGCGCTCGCCGGATACCCGCGAAGAAAAGAAGGGCCCCAAGGTCGGCGCACCGCAGCCGGCCATCGATGGCTTCCTGCGCGCTGCCGGGCTGGCCTCGATCGAAGAGGCCAAGATCGAAAGCGATCCCAAAAAGGGCGATTTCTATGTCGCCCATATCAGCAAGCCCGGCGCCGATGCCGTCGATCTGCTGTCTGCCATTCTGCCCAAGATTCTTACCGATTTTCCTCGGGCCAAATCGATGCGCTGGGGCAACGGCACCTTCAATTGGGTGCGCCCGCTGCGCGCCATCACGGCCACCTTCGGCGCTGAAAACGAAGAGCCGGTCGTCATCCCCTTCGCCTCCAACGAGCTGAATTCGGGCCAGACCACGTTCGGCCACCGGTTCCTGGCGCCCGAGGCTATCAAGGTGCGCCGCTTTGACGACTACGCGGCCGCGCTGGAGCGCGCCAAAGTGGTGCTCGATATTGATCGCCGCAAGGACATCATCAAGACCGATGCTGAGCATCTTGCCTTCGCGCAGGGGCTGACGGTGATTGCCGACGAGGGTCTGCTCGAGGAAGTGGCGGGGCTGGTCGAATGGCCCGTCGTCATGATGGGCACGTTTGATCCCGATTTCCTCAAACTGCCCGAAGAGGTGATCATCGCCACCATTCGCGCCAATCAAAAATGCTTCTGCCTGCGCGATGCCAATGGCAAGCTGGCGCCTAATTTCATCATCACCGCCAATACTGTCGCCACCGATGGCGGCGCGGTGATCACGGCGGGCAATGAGCGGGTGATCCGCGCGTCTTAGCGACGCGATGTTCTTCTATCAGGGCGACTGGCCCTGCCGCTCGAACATGGCCTACCCAAGCTCGAGGACACCGTGTTCCACGCCAAGCTGGGCACCCAGTTCCAGCGCGTCGAACGGTTGGTCAAACTCGCCGGCGAAATCGCCCCTGCAAGTGGGCGCCAATCCCGAGCGCGCCAAGCGGGCCGCCATGCTCGCCAAGGCCGACCTCACCACCGGGATGGTCGGCGAATTCCCGAATTGCAGGGCCTGATGGGCCGCTATTATGCAGCGGCGCAGGGCGAGCCCGCCGATATCGCCACTGCCATCGAGATGCACTACAAGCCGCTCGGCCCCACCGATAAGGTGCCGACCGAACCGACCTCGATCGCCGTGGCTTTGGCCGACAAGCTCGACCTGCTGACTGGCTTCTGGGCCATCGACGAAAAGCCCACCGGCTCGCGCGATCCCTTCGCGCTGCGCTGCGCGGCGCTGGGCGTGATCCGCATCATTTCGGAAAATGGGCTCAAGTTCCCGCTCAAGGTCGAGCCGGACCTGCTGGCATTCTTCCATGACCGGCTCAAGGTTTCCCTGCGCGATGCCGGCGCCCGCCATGATCTGGTCGATGCGGTGATCTCCGCCGATAGCGATGATATCCTGACTGTCACGCAGCGCGCCGAGGCTCTCTCGACCCTGCTGTCGTCCGAAGACGGCAAGAACCTGCTGGCAGGCTACAAGCGCGCCGCCAATATCCTCGCCGCCGAGGAAAAGAAGGACGGCAAGTCCTATGCCGGCGCTGTCGATCAGGACATCTTGCAACTCTCCGAGGAAACTGCGCTGGCCTTCGCCGTGGACGCGGTGCACGCCGCCGTCTCGGCCCATGTGGCCAAGAACGACTACAAGGGCGCCATGGCCGAACTGGCAACGCTACGCGCGCCGGTCGATGCCTTCTTCACCGCGGTCTCGGTCAACGATACCGATCCGGCCGTCCGCGCCAACCGCCTGAACCTGCTGGCCCGCCTGCGCGACACCATGCATCTGGTGGCCGATTTCTCGAAGATTGCTGGGTAAACGACGGTCATCCCACAGTGTCATTCCCGCGAAAGCGGGAACCTCTGTTTTATCTAAACAGGGGTCCCTGCTCGTGGGGATGGCATCGTGGTGAGCTAAGCCGGCGTAGCGCACAAAACGCTGCCCATATTGGTCGTGAGCATGAACGAGGTCCTGCCGCCCTCGGTGCTGAAGCTCCCTGTCAGCCCGATATCGGCCAACGGGCCGCTCACGGCGTTGACGCTATTGCCCGACGACGCCATTTGGCCCGTGCCGCCAATGGCGGTGCTGGAGCGGAAATCGTAGTCACCCGCTGGCGCAAGGCTCAGCGTGCCGAAGGCGGCGCCCTGCATGTCGACGCAAAGATAAACGCCGGGTGGCGGGAACTGGGCGAAAGCGGGGTTCGTTAGCGCCATGGCTAGCGCCGCACTGATAAAAAATCGTTTGCTCATCGGACCATATTGCGCTCGGTTGGCGTCAACGCCAAATTAAACCGGCGCCGCTGTAAAAGGAAATACGCCAATGAGTGTCGGTTTGCTCGCCCTGCTCGACGATGTGGCCGGCTTGGTCAAGGTCGCTGCGGCGTCCCCGGATGATGTGGCAGGGCAGGCGGCCAAGGCCGGCGTCAAGGCCGCGGGCGCGGTGATCGACGATGCGGCGGTGACGCCACGTTATGTCGATGGCTTCACCGCCGATCGCGAATTGCCCATTGTCGGCAAGATTGCGCTGGGCTCGATCAAGAACAAGCTGATCTTCCTGTTGCCGGCCGCCCTCCTGCTCAGCGCCTTCGTGCCCCGGCTGATTACCCCGCTATTGATGATCGGTGGCGCCTATCTCTGCTATGAGGGTGCCGAAAAGGTGCTGCAGGCGCTGTTTCCGCACCTTGCCCATGGCCACGAAGCGCAGGTCGATGCTGCACCGCCGAACCCGACGGCGCTGGAGGAGTCCAAGATTGCCGGTGCTATCCAGACCGATTTCATTCTCTCGGCCGAGATCATGACCATCGCGCTCGCGGCCATTGAAACCGACAATATTTTCAATGAGGCGATTATCCCGGCCGTTGTCGCTCTTGGCATCACGGCGGTGGTCTATGGCGGGGTCGCCCTGATCGTGAAGGCCGACGATGCCGGCTTGTGGCTGGCCAATAATGGCCGGACCGGCGCGGGCCGGGCGTTCGGCCGGGGGCTCGTCACCGGCATGCCGATTTTCATGCAGATCCTGAGCGTCATCGGCACCGCTGCCATGATCTGGGTCGGTGGCGGTATCGTCATCCACGGGCTGGTGAGCTTTGGGCTAAGCGCGCCAGAGCACATTGTCGAGGCTGCCGCCGAATGGGGCCAGCACGCCCTGCCGGCCATTGGCGGCTTCGCGGCCCGGTTCATGACCGCCCCGGTCGACGGCATTGGCGGCTCCGGCGCTGGGGGCCGCGCTGATTCCTGATTGCCGGCTTCCTCATCATGCCAGCCCGGAAGGGTATTCGGGGTCTATTCGGCCGGCAGGGTGCCGCAGGGCACTAGTGCCTAAAGGTTCGACCGCGATAACCCGCCATCGCGCTTGGGTTTGAACGGCGCCATGCCTTCATTGGCCAGCTGATCGGCGCGCTCGTTGAGGTCGTGCCCGGCATGGCCCTTGACCCAGTGCCGGAAATCGTGTGGCGCTTGGTCGCCTCGTCCAGCGCCTGCCAGAGTTCGAGATTCTTCACCGGCTTCTTGTCGGCCGTCTTCCAGCCGTTCTTTTTCCAGCCATGCATCCAGCTCTGCACGCCATTTTTGACATATTGGCTATCGGTATGCAGCTCGACCACGCAGGGCCGTTTGAGCGCGTTGAGCGCTTCGATGGCGGCGGTCAGTTCCATCTTGTTATTGGTGGTCAGCTGCTCGCCGCCACTCAATTCCTTGGTTTTGTTGCCATATTGCAGAATAGCGCCCCAGCCGCCGGGGCCCGGATTGCCCGAGCAGGCCCCGTCGGTATGGATGATTACGGTATCGGTCATAGGGCAGGCCGTTTCAAATCATAGAATTGGTGGGGCATATCGGCAAACATCGCCGCATAGGTCGGCTGCATGCCGATCTTTTCGAGAACACGGCGAGACGCAATATTGTCGCGATGCGCGAAAGCGATGAAGTAGTCCTCGGGCCGCGTGGCAAAGAACCAGTCGCGCAGGCCAATGGCTATTTCGGTGGCATAGCCCTTGCCCCACGCCTGCGAAAACAGCCCATAGCCCAGTTCCGGCTCACCCGTCCGAGCATGGAGGCTAAATCCGGCGCGGCCGAGCAATCGGCCATCAGCGCGGCTTTCGAGGCGGTGCTTGCCCGTGCCATGCTGTTCGAAATCCGCTACCCAACCATCAAGCCGTTCGCGGCACTTCTCCATCGACCATGCCGCACCCGCAATGTCATAAAACCGTGCCACCAACGGGTCGGAATGCAGGCTGAACAGCTCATCGACTCGGTCGGCCTGCCAAGGCACAATGCGCAATCGCTCGGTCTCAAGGATGACGCGATCGCTCACCGCGCAACCGCAGCTTCAATAGTGCGCAGTTCGCGCGGAATGTTGAAGGCGATGTTTTCCTTGGCAGTAACCCGCGCTTCGACCTTGATATCATAGCGCTGCGCAAAGGCCTCGATCACCTCATCCACCAGCTTTTCGGGGGCCGAGGCGCCGGCCGAAACACCCAGCGACTTGATGCCTTCAAACCGCGCCCAGTCGATATCGGCAGCGCGGTCGACCAGCATGGCGATCTTGCAGCCTGCGCGCTCGGCCACTTCAACCGGGCGAAGCGAGTTCGAGGAATTGGGCGAACCCACCACGATCATCGCGTCCACTTCGGGCGCCACGGCCTTGATAGCCTCCTGCCGATTGGTGGTGGCGTAGCAGATGTCTTCCTTGTGCGGGCCATTGATGGCGGGGAAGCGCTGCTGCAATGCGGTGACTATTTCGCGCGTGTCGTCGACCGACAGCGTCGTCTGCGTCACAAAGGCCAGCGTCTGCGGATCGCGCGGCTCAAAGCGACGAGCGTCCTCGATGGTTTCGATCAGCGTGATCGCGCCAACGGGCAATTGCCCCATCGTGCCGACCACTTCGGGATGGCCCTTATGGCCGATCAGCACGATTTCGTGGCCCTCGGCAAAATGCCGCTGGGCTTCCACATGCACTTTGGAAACCGGGGGCAGGTGGCATCGAGAAAGAACATATTGCGCGTCCGCGCATCGGCCGGCACGCTCTTGGGCACGCCATGGGCTGAGAACACCACCGGGGCGCCGGTATCGGGGATTTCGTCGAGCTCTTCGACAAAGATCGCGCCTTTGTCGCGCAACCCATCCACCACATATTTGTTGTGCACGATGGCGTGGCGCACGTAGACGGGAGCGCTGTATTTTTCCAGCGCCAGTTCCACGATTTGGATGGCGCGATCGACGCCAGCGCAAAATCCGCGTGGGGCGCAGAGCAGAATGTCTAGTTGTGGCCGCTTTTCCATATGAGATCAGATGCTTTCGGCGCTGCGCCAAGTCAAGTCTTGTTGCAGCCGGTCTGGGTCATAGGCATTATGTACCCGTAAATATGGCAAGGACTTAACGGTGAGTTTGGCCCGAGAAATGTTCGCGATCGCCCCGGCCATGGGGAAGGCGAACCTGTCGGCCAGCCAGCTCAAGCTGCTGAGCGGTAAATCGCGCTGGATTTTCCGCGTGGGCGAAGCCGGCTTTCCAACCGTGCCCACCATCTGCATCACCCGCGCCGCCCGGGACGCGCTGCAATCCGAGCGGGCACGGCGGGACGTCAAGTTGCGCACCCATTGGATCGCGTGCCTCTTCAAGCTGGTGGACAAGGATGGCAATCCGCCGGTCCTCGTGGTTCGCACCTCGGCGGCCACGCATAATGGCGGGCTGATGCCGGCAAAGCTGGGCATTTCGGCCCCCGCCAATCCTGAGGATTCGGTCGATCCGGCACGGCCACTGGCCAAGGCGATCAAGAATGCCTTTGACAGCTATGGCTTTGGCCAAGGCTGGACCAGCCCCCTGCCAGGACGATGACCGCGGCAAGCAGATCGTGCTGGTGCAGGCGCTTGCCGACGGCGAGATCGAGCAATTTTTGACGCGCAATGCCGTGACTGGTGCCCCGGGCGCGTCGCCCATCAATGGCGGTCCACTGCCCAAATTGCCCGACACGATCGAGCCGCTGGTGGCTTTGCTCGATGCCAAGGCCGGGCGGCATATGGTGTGTTCGGTCGCCATCAAGCGCGGCCGAGGTGACCTTCGTGTCTGCGCGACCCATGCAGGTGACAGCGGCCGCGGATCTGGAAGCAGCGGTCGATCGTGTCAATCGCAAGGTCTGGTCGGCGCAAAATGCGGTCTCCCGCGTCGATCCGTCGCGGCTCGCCCAATTGCTGCATCCCCGCATCCGCTCGACTGAGGGCGCCACCCCCATTGCGACGGGTCTGGGCGTCTCGCCGGGCGCGGCCAGCGGCATTATCGTGTTCAACCCCGAAGATGCGGCGCGGCTACGGGCGCGCGGCAAACACTGCATTTTGGTGGTCAACGAAACCGGCCCCGCCGACATCGAAGGCATGAAGGCGGCTACGGGCATTCTGACGGCGCGTGGCGGCATGTCCAGCCATGCCGGCGTCATCGCCCGCATTACCGGCAAACCCTGCGTTGCCGGCGTGCGTACGCTCTCCGTCGATGCTGCCGAAATGGTGTGCCGCATCGGCGATCGCGAATTCCGCAGCGGCGACCGGCTGACAATCGACGGCAGTGACGGCTCGGTTTATCTGGGCACCCTGTCGCTGGCGCAGCCCCATATTGGCGGGGCTATCGGCACGCTGCTCGGTTGGTCCGATGCCAGCCGCACTATCGCGGTGCGCACCAATGTGGAAACCGTGGAATCAGCCAATACAGCACTGAGCTTTGGCGCCGAAGGCATTGGCCTTGCCCGCTCGGAGCACATGTTCTTCTCCCCCGAGCGCATGGTGGCGCTGCGCCGCATGATCCTCTCCGAAGACGAGGAGGACCGCAGCCGCGCTGTCAACGGCCCGGTGGATTTCCAGACCGGGGACTATTCGGCGCTGTTCTCTGCCATGAAAGGCCTGCCGGTCACCGTGCGGCTGTTCGATCCGCCCTTGCACGAATTTCTGCCGCGTAGCGACTGAGGATATCGAGGAAACCGCCGCTTCGCTGGGGCTGGCCGTGCGCGCTACGCCTGCGGCTCGAGCGGATCGCCGAAATCAACCCCATGCTGGGCCATCGCGGCGTGCGGCTGGCCATCACCTATCCCGAAATCCTGCAAATGCAGATGCAGGCCATCATGGCTGGCGTGCGGGCAGCCAGCGAAAAGCAGAGCGAGCCAGTGGCTGTCGAAGTCATGGTGCCCTTCGTCTCCACTGCCAGCGAGGTCGCCCGGGTGCGCGAGCGGGCCCATGCCATCGCCGCCAATTCGGGGCTGTTGCGCTCGGATCGGGTGAAATTCTCCTTCGGCACCATGATCGAGCTGCCGCGCTTGCCTGCGCGCCGGGGATATCGCCACCATGGTGGACTTTATCTCCTTCGGCACCAACGATCTGACCCAGACCACGTTCGGCATTTCCCGCGACGATGCGCCCACCTTCCTCGCCGCCTATCAGCGCAAGGGCATTTATGAGCGTGACCCCTTCGTCACCATCGACGAAAAGGGCGTGGGCGAAATGATCTCCATCGCCATCGAGCGGGGCAGGGCGGCCAATCCTCATCTCAAGATCGGCATTTGCGGCGAACATGCTGGCGATCCGGCCTCGCTCAAGTTCTTCGCGGGGCTCGGCGTCGACTATGTCAGCTGCTCACCCTATCGTGTGCCGGTGGCACGGCTGACGCTGGCGCAGACTTCTGCTTAAATAGCGCCCGACACTCCCCATATAAGGGGCAATGAAGACCGGCGCCAATCGACCGGTCACTTTGGGACGGGAACGAAGACCAAGTGAAATTTTTGCCGGTTCTGGCGCTGCTGCCGCTGTTTTTCGCAACTTCGCCACAGGCTTTCGCGCAAACCAGCGGCGAACAATGCGCCGCCATTGCAGGCGATGTCGAACGCCTGATCTGCTATGATGGGGTGTTCCGCGCCCCTACGACCAGCGGGCAGAGCGTCAGCGTTTCCCTTGAATCCGAGCAACTGATCCCCGCGCGCCCCAGTGGGCGGGCTCCTGCAATCATGACCGTTTCCTGTGACGCAGGCCTGCTCAGCGTCGCCTTTGCCTTCGCGGGCAACAACCTTTCCGCCCCGGGCAATGATGCCGGCCTGACGCTGCAATATGACGTGCAGGCCGCGCGCAGCCGCACTTTGCCCGTCAATGCCGACAATACCGCCGTGCTGATCAATAATAGCCGGGATGCCGTGGCGTTTCTCGATGGCTCGGTTGGCACGACCAACCTGACGGCGCGGGTGACGCCGGTCAATTCGCGGTCCCTGTCGGTGCGGTTCCGGGTGGATGGATTTATCGAGCAAGTGGCCCCGGTTCGCACCGCCTGCAACTAGTCCTGCGACAAATCAGCCTTCACATTTTGGCCGGATAACGGCCATGCTGAGTCCTTTTGCGCTCGGATTGCTCGTTTACGCGCTGCTAACCCTAATAAGCGATAACTTCTTCTGTCGGCATTTTAGCGTCACTTTCGCCGATCAGTAGTTTGTTGCGTAGCGTTGAGTAATGTTTTGATGGCCAGTCCACACCGGACCGTGGTGCGTGCGCGCCCGGCTAGAGCGGTTCGTCGTGGGCATCCCCTTGCCAAACTATCGGCTGTGGGAGTGTTTTGCGCCTTAAGCTATACCAGCCTTACCGGCGGGGCCTTTGGCCCGGCTGCTGATCCCCTTGGCGATCTGGGCCTGCCCAGCGTCAAGATTGCCCGAGCAAGCCTGTCCTATACCGGCCCCGATGCCGTCATCACCGGATCGGTCGATCATCTCTTTCAAACTGCCAGCTTCACTGGCCCCAATCGTGCCGAAAAAACCGACCGCGTCAAACCGCCGGTCGATGCTCTCGCGCTGTCCCGTGGCTTCGAGGAAGTGCGCACGCGCCTCGCAGCGCTCCGCTCCCCGCCGCCTGATCCGACCGATCTGGGCCAATCCCGCCTCGCTGCCGTCACCGGCCGTGGTACGGGCGATGTGGAAGAGGGGCCGCGCATGTCCGTGGCGGCCATCAATCCCAATGCTGCGGCGGCGCTCGACGCCATTGCCGGTATCGCCCCCAATGCCGGTGGTGCCATGGCCGCCCTCCCGCCCGGCGACCCCATTCCTGTACTTGCCTCCGAACAACTGGCCTATGCCCGCGCCAATGCGCCGGTCACCGGCGGTTTCTCGGAAGGCGCCGTCATGCAGGTGTCCACCAAGGAACTCTGGTGCTTGGCCACTGCGATCTACTTCGAAGCGCGCGGCGAGGCCTATCGCGGGCAGGTCGCCGTTGCCCGTGTCGTGCTCAATCGCGTCAAGGATCACCGCTATCCCAGCACCATCTGCGGGGTGGTGTTCCAGAACCAGCACCGGCGCAATTCCTGCCAGTTCTCGTTTGCCTGCGATGGCATTCCCGAAGTCGTCAACGACCAGCAATCTCGGGCGCAGGCCGAGGACATTGCCAAGCGCTTCACCGATGGCGAGCTTTATCTGACCGAGGTGGGCGACGCGACCCACTATCACGCTACTTATGTGCGCCCGGCCCGGGCTCCGCGCATGCAGAAGGTGACCCAGATCGGCCTGCACGTCTTCTACAAGTTCAAGCGCGGCTGGATGTTCGGCTGATCAGCAGACCCGAACTGACGCCGTGGCGACGCAGATGACATCGCCCAACTGGCTCAGCGTGACGGCGCCGGTGTTCAGGTAAAACCAGAATTGCCTTGTTTGCTGTTGAACGAAGACCAGCCGCCATTGCTCCAGAACGAGAAATGGTTGCGGTTTCAGTTATGGGGCCAGGGCGCGCTCGACCGAAATGCCGGGATATTGGATGTGGTTGGAAAACATCGCGTCGGTTGAATAGGTGCCGGTCTCGGTGGTGGTGATGTCGACATAGGACACTTTGCCCATCTCGATCTTTTTCACCCGCGTGCTCGATAGCGGGGTGGTGGAGACCCAATCCTCGTTCTCTACCAGATAGTTAGTGCCTTCGAACTTGACCAGTTGCGAAGGGTCAGAACCCCGGCGCGGCGAACTCATCGCCAAAAGCTTCGACCACAAAACCGGGGCCGATGGCCGCCAGAATGGAAGCGCAGACGGCGCCGAGAGCGATGCCCAGCAACATGTGGCGATCAGGCAGATCCATGATTTCCGTCCCGAAATGAAGCGTCGGCAGAGTTCTGTTAACGCTTCAGTAACCACGGCGGACGGTGCGAGGCAAAATTCATTCCTTGTTAGGGTTAATATCCACGGGTCAGAGGGCGATGGCCTCGAAGGCGTCAACGAAGCGGTCATGGGCTTCGCGGGTGGGCCAGGGGTCGGATCAGGCGGTCGAAGGCTTCGACATCAAAGGCGGGCATGCTGGGTTCGCCGAAGAGTTTTCGCGCCTCTGCATCTTCAAAGCCGGCAAGGTGGATGGCCTCGAAAAACGCGGCTTCGCGGTCGGCTTTCTTGATCTGTTTGGCGAGTGCGGCGGTCTGGGCTGAGGGCAGCGAGAAGCGCAGGTAAATCGCTGACAATAAACGGTTTTCAACGTCTTTGTAATTGCCGCCCATGGCCGCCTTGAAGGGCGAGATGATGTCGCCCATCACATATTCAGGGGCGTCATGCAGCAGAGCACGGAGCTGGGCAACACCGTCGCAATCGGGATTGTGGGCGCGGAATAATTCGAGCACCAGCACCGAATGCTGAGCGACGGAGAAGGGGTAGTCGCCCAGCGTCTGTCCGTTCCAGCGGGCCACACGGGCAAGGCCGTGCGCGATGTCGGAGAGCTCGACATCCATCGGCGAGGGATCGAGAATATCGAGCCGGCGCCCGGACAACATGCGTTGCCGGGCGCGTCCACTAGCGCGTGCCATGATGCCCCGAAAAGCGAAGATGAGTTAGCAGACTGTTAACCCTGACGGCTCGATTCGCCAACAATAGCTACTCGTCTGCGACAGTCTCGCCGAACTGATAGGTCGCCCAGCTTGGCAAGGTAACCGCGACCGGTTTGCCATCGACCGTGACCGCCGCCGGGTCGGTAATGCGGTCGAGCCGCAATATGGCGACAGCCCTACCATCAACCACCGCGCCGATGCTGCCGGCTTCGCGCGCACCGGCCACGACCGGAGTACCCGCCGCGGCCGCAATGCCCGAAACGATAACCGGCCGCCACCTTGCGGTGCCGCGATGCTTCATGCGGGACACGACTTCCGGCCGACATAGCAGCCTTTGACGAAATCGATGCCGTCCAGAATATCCATGCCCAGATCATGGGCGAAGGCGTCCATGGTCGGGAAGTCGGGACCAAGCTGGGGGATGCCACGGGCTATGCGGGCGGCTTGATAGGCTTTGTCGTCGGCCACCCAATCGGCAGCGACTTCAACAGGAGCGATGATGCGCCAACCCAGCTCGTTCCCGTCCTTGTGGGAGATCAGCTCCGGCGCGGGCGCTTCGGAAAAACCGACGCGGTGAGTTTCCCTGATATCGTCGATCACGACACGGGCGCGCAGGCGATACATTTTCATGCGCTTGAAAAAATCGTCGGCCACCGATTGATGCACATCGAGCCAGAGCGCGTCGTCGGCCCAGCCGGCCAGCCCCTCGGCCAGCACCTTGCCTTGCGCGGAGAGCAGGGCCCACCGAGCGGCGACGCCCGGCTCATGCGGAATGTGGCCGGTGACCACGTCATTGACCAGTTTATGGGCGTCCGGTCCCGAGAAACGGAAAACGGCACGGTCAGCACGCAAAAACTGGTCATCGGACGCTCCAAACAGAGGCTCCCGCTTTGGCAGGAATGGCCCGGTGATGGGATGGACAGGCAAGGCCGGGACCTTTTAGAACCAACGCAAGCAACCATCGGCGGGACCAGAGACATGGCGCACTACGACACGATTTTCAAGAACGCTACTCTGGTCAACCATGACGGCGAAGGGCAATCCGATATCGGTATCAGCGGCGGCCGGATCGCGGCTCTGGGTGCGCTGGCGGGCGACACGGCTGACGAAGTGGTCGATTGCCGGGGGCTGCATATCCTGCCCGGCGTCATCGATACGCAGGTGCATTTTCGCGAACCCGGCCTGACACATAAGGAAGACCTTGAATCCGGCTCGCTCTCGGCGGTGATGGGCGGGGTGACGGGCGTGTTCAGAAATGCCCAATACCAACCCGCTGACCACGAGCCGGGAGACTTTCGAGGCCAAGATCGCTGCCGGCACCAATCGTATGCATTGTGACTTCGCCTTCTATATCGGCGGCACGCATGAAAATGTCGGCCAATTGGCGGAGCTGGAAAAACTGCCCGGCTGCGCCGGCGTCAAAGTGTTCATGGGCTCCTCGACCGGCTCGCTCCTCGTGGCGGACGATGATGGCGTTGAAGCCATTCTGCGCGCGATTTCCCGCCGCGCGGCCTTCCACTCCGAGGACGAATATATGCTGGAGCAGCGCAAGCATCTGCGCGTGCCGGGCGATCCATCCAGCCACCCGGTCTGGCGCTCGCCCGAAGTGGCTCTCAATTCCACCAAGCGGCTGGTGGAGCTGGCGCGCAAAACCGGCAAGCGTATCCATGTGCTGCATATCTCGACCGGTGAGGAGATTGCCTATCTCGCCGACCACAAGGATGTGGCCAGCGTCGAGGTGACGCCGCACCATCTGACGCTGGACGAGACGGCCTATACCAAGCTGGGCACCTATGCCCAGATGAACCTGCCGGTGCGCGACAAGGCGCATCGCGAGGCGATCTGGGGCGGCGTGCAGAATGGCGTCGCCGATATTCTGGGCTCCGACCACGCCCCGCACACGCGGGAGGAAAAGGACCACGCCTATCCCGATTCCCATTCCGGCATGACGGGCGTGCAAACGCTGGTGCCGACCATGCTCGATCACGTCAATGCCGGCAAGCTGAGCTCGGCCCGGTTCGTCGATATGTCGAGCGCCGGCCCCAACCGGCTCTTTGGCATCGCCAATAAGGGCCGCATCGCGGTGGGCTATGATGCCGATCTGACCATCGTCGATCTCAAGCGCCGCGAGACCATCACCAACGAGTGGGTGAAGAGCCGCGCCGGCTGGACGCCCTATGATGGGGTGACGGTCACCGGCTGGCCGGTGGGCACAATCGTGCGCGGCAAGACGGTGATGTGGCAGGGGGAATTGGTGACGCCGTCGACGGGGCAGCCGATGCGGTTTTTGGAGGCGTTGGCGCAGGGTTAGGGTACCCATAACGCGCAGTGAGCCAGATTCCGGGGGCCATATTGCTTGCTATCAGACCCGCCGAACGCGGTGATGCACAGACGCTCACCACATTGATGCATCAATCGAGTGCCTATGCTGGCGCTTATGCGAGCATTCTGGACGGCTATGCGATTACGCCCGATCAGATAGACAATGACATTTTCTACGTCGCTGATCTTGATGCCGCGATCGCTGGTTTCTACAGTCTGACATTGGGCGATGAGCCGGAGCTGGACCTTATGTTCATTGCGGATCACGCGCAGGGAACGGGATTAGGTGCCGAGCTCTTTCAGCACATGACTGCCGAAGCAAGGCGGCGTGGTATTGCTTCGATCACGATCGTCTCTCACCCGCCCTCCGTCGGGTTCTACCAAAGGATGGGTGCCACGATCGTCGGAACCAAAGCGCCAAATATGAAGGCGAGATGGGAACGTCCAATCCTGAGGCTGGTCATCTCAGAGCCGGGCGTGGTTTCCGACGCAAGCGGGAAGCTCTAAGCGTTCAGCTGCTGCAGAATGGCGGTGACGGCGTCGACGGGGCACCCGCTGCGGTTTTTGGAAGGCGCTACCGGCTGGGTAGGCGCCGCACTTGACCGGATGGGCGAGGGCCTTCATCTTTCGAGAGCGCGGCGCTCCGGCGTCTGCACTTTTGAGAGAGCGACAGTGATTATGCGACGATAGGCTAAATCGGGCAGCGATGGCTGCCCCCTCTATGTCAATGCGCTTTTCTTGGCGTCGGTCCCGGGCAATGCCCTGACCGAGCGTGTTTTTCCGTGCCCCAACCCCATAAAGGAGGCGGGCGTGGAAGCGCTCATGAAGCCATGTTCCAACGTCCTCAGCCACCAATATCGCCATCCGCGGGTCGCAGCAGGCTGCTTCGACGATTCCGTGTTTGCCTGAAAACGCTCGGCCGCAGGTTTGTGCGTCAGCTCAAGCGATATTCCGAACCGCGCCAATTCTGTCCGGACGACCTGCGCCGGGATGTCGGCCTGCCGCCCTTGCCGACAAGGCACGACCGTTCCAAGGGAGGGATTTGAACATGGAGAGGGGATTTGGCCCGCTGGCCCGTAGGCACGATTGTGCGCGGCAAGACTGTGACATGGCGGCGCGCTCACATCAGCTACCGCTCTTCGTGGGAATGACGCGGTTCAAGAGTTTGGCGTGTGGGGAGTGGATTCGGTTCGCACTCGCTGGCCACAACCGCCGTTTCCCTCGGGCTTGACCCGAGGGCCACTCACAGCTTGTGCCGGATTGGGAGGTGCCCTCGGGTCGAGCCCGAGGGAGACGCCGTGGGTGGGGACGTTTGGGTGGCTTGGAGTGGCTTTCCGTATTTCCGGCATGGGCGGGCTCGGAACCCCTCACCCTGTAATTTCTTCTGGACGAAGAAATTACGATCCCCCTCAAATCGCTCCACCGGAGCAATTGCCCCTGCAGGGCGGCTCGAAGTCCCTCAAGGGGCGAGGGGAAGAGGGAGCCACGGCCGCGATATCGCACGCTTGGATAGGGCGCAGCATGGATTCCGGCCTGCGCCGGAATGACATCGTGCGTGGGGATGCTGGGTGCCCAAGGGCGGCCCTTGGGGCGGCCGCTACTGCAGCACGCGGTCCAGATTGTATTCGCCGGAGCGGATGCGGTCGGGGAGCATGGCGATGAGGTCGGCGGTGGCTTCGTCGCCGTGGAGTTTGACGAAGGTGGCCAGTGCCGCGAACAGGGAGGCGTGGGCGAGGGCGGCGCTTTCGAGGCCATCGTCTTCGGCATGGTTCCGTGCTTCGGCCAGATATTCGAGCGCGAGCTGGCGCTCGCTTTGCTCGCGATCGAAGGGGCCCAGCCCGGACGCCGGCGAAAACATGGTCTTGGTCGTGGTCATGAGCCTTGGATTACCACCGCGCAGCGTGAGATCGCGTAAGAAGTAACCCGAAGGTTAACGGGTGGTGCGAAATGCTATCGAGTTGGTAAACCGTTTAACTTCTCGTTAACCAATGGTCTATTCGGCAAACCGCGTATGGATATCCCGCGCGGTGCGTTCGGCTTCGGCCGGGGAGGCGCGTCAGGGCTTCATGGGCTGCCGGCGTGCAGGCGCGGTGGAAGCGGGCATAGGCGGTGTAGCCGCCATTAAAGGCCCCGGCGAGGCGCTGGCGGCGATCTTCATCGGGCTCGTCGAGGCTGATCAGATCGGACATCTGGGCGCGCCAGTCGGTCGTGCCGGCCTTGCAGAGCGGCTGCAGGAAATAAAGGCTACCCATGATCTCGGCCAGCCGCTCCATTTCGCGCTGATAGAGCGGGTCGATGGCCATGGCGGGCGGGGCGGAGAGGCCCAGCGCCAGCATCACGATCATCGCTTTGAACAGTCTTGTCATGGCGTCCCGTCGCTTTTGTCCGCGGGCTTGTATCAGCTTTGGCCGACCGCCGCGAAGGCCTTCGCGAGGACGTCATCGAGCCCGGTGGTGGTGCGGAAGGCGACTAGCGCCGCCGGGGCCACCCATTTGTGATCGCTGATTTCATCGGAGGCGAAGAAGGCGCCGGAAAAATCGGTGCTGGCGAAGACGGCCGGGCGGAAGGTCTCATCCTTGCCCAGCAACTGCACCATGACGGGTTTGAGATTGCGTACCGACAGGCCGACTTCCTCGTGGATTTCGCGCTCGGCGCATTGCTCGATGGTTTCATCGGGCTCGAGGCGGCCGCCGGGCAGGGTCCAGAGATGCTGATAGGGCGCATAGGCGCGCTTGATCAGCAGCACCTTGCCATCGCGGATCAGGGCGACACTGGCGGCATTCGGGATTTCGGTCACTGATGGGTCCATTTGCGATTCGCGTTGTCACAGACTACCTCTTTGGCGATCGATTCCGGAGGCCCCTCCAATGTGCGGACGCTATGCATCGACCTTGCCGCCCGAACAGATGGCAGAGCTGTTCAAACTGCTCAACAGCATCGAGTCGGTGCCGCGCTATAATATTGCGCCAACCCAGCCGGTCATTGCCATCTGGGAAGAGTCCGGCCGGCGCCAAGGGCACTTTGCGCGCTGGGGCTCGGTGCCGCGCTGGGTGAAGGATCCGCGCGAATTTCCCTTGCTGATCAATGCCCGCGTCGAGACCATGGGGGAAAAACCAGCCTTTCGCGACACGCTCAAGCATGGCCGCTGCATCATTCCGGCCAGCGGCTATTACAGAATGGCACACCAATCCCGATAAATCCAAGCAACCCTATTACATCACCCTGACCGATGACCGGCCCATGGCGCTGGCCGGGCTTTATGCCACTTGGGTTGGTCCCGAGGGCGAGGAAATCGACAGCGTCGCCACCATCACCGTGCCGGCCAATGGGCAGCTTTCAGTGGTGCATGACCGGATGCCGGCTATCCTCGAGGGCGATGCGATCGAGCAATGGCTCGATGTGCGCGGGGTTACGGCGAAGGCCGCCTATCAATTGGCGCTGCCGCTGGAGGATGGGGTGGTCAAGTTCCATCCGGTGTCGACGCGGGTCAACTCGGCGCGGGATGATGATCCGGGTTTGATCGCCGAGGTCACGGTGCAAAAGCCCGAGCCGGTTCGCAAGAAGGCGGCGGGCGGGCAACTGGATTTGTTTTAGGCGGTCGATTGCATGTCTTGGTACATAACGATCCGCCCGCGCCAGCAGGATGCCGTAGCTGATACAGCAGAGCTGGTGACGTTCCTCAAGACGCTGCCGGAACTGCAGCAGGTCTCGCCTGTGTCCTTCAGCAGCGTTGCGGAGCAACCGTGGATTGACGTCACGATTGCCAAGGCGGGCGAGGACGGAAACTGGTTCAGCGACGGCTCATTCATTGCGCAGTTCAATCGGGTGGAACTGGTCTGTTCCGGCGGCGATCCCCGGCAGGATTGGTATGATGCTTTGGCCAGCCGGATCGTGGAATCCCTCGGCTGGGTGGCGGAGGAAGAGCATGCCGCGCGGGTGATCTGGCCCTAAACGCCGATGCCAGAAATAGCCCAGCGCGTCGCCCATGGCGTCTTCTTCATAGCCCAGATGGGACAGCAGCACGCGTTCGAGCGCGTGGTAGATGGTCAGCGTGGTCTCGAAATTGGCGGGGGTCGGGTCGCCGGCGAGGGTGTTGAGCGCGTCGACCAGACGGACGAGCAATTCATGCACCACGACATGCTCGGCGCGCAGGCGATCGGCGATTTTGCGGAAGGCTTCGCCCTGTTCGGCCAGAGCCGGGAAGATCGCGTAATCCTCGATGGAATGATGCGTGTTGACGATCTGGCAGTGCTGGCCGCACAGGTTCCCGAAGCGGCGATAATTGGCGACGATGGCCAGCTCGGACGTTTCCGCCGTGATCTCGGCTGGCGTGACGCCGCCGGCCTTGGCGCGCTCGATCAGCTTGGCCAAGGTCGCCATATTGTGCCGCAAATGGTCGTGGACCATCCGCAGATGCAGGCCCGGCTGGCGCTGTTCTTCGGTCAGGCCCTCCAGCGTCACCGGAGGCGGACGGGTGGCGTCGTCGAGAAATTCTGACGCCGGCAAGGGGCAGGATTTGTGTCATGGCGGCTGAAATGGCGCCTAAGGTGCCATTTCGCAAGTAGGTACCAAAAAGTGGCCGGCTACGGCAGCATCTTGCCGGGGTTGAGGATGCCCTTGGGGTCGAGTGCGGTCTTGATGGCCCGCATCATATCGAGCGCCACCGGGTCTTTGACTTGGGCCAGCAGATCAATCTTGAGCTGGCCGATGCCATGCTCGGCCGAAACCGAGCCGCCCAGTTTGAGCACGATTTCGTAGATCGCCTCATGCAGTTTCTCGTCGGCAAGGGCCATGAAGGCCTTGGAATCGGCGCCGACCGGCTGGCTGAAATTGAAGTGAATATTGCCATCGCCCATATGCCCGAAGGGCACGGGGCGGATGCCGGGGTACAGGCGCTCGGCGGCGGCGGAGCCTTCGGCAATGAGCTGGGGCACGGCGGCGATGGGCACCGAGACGTCATGCTTGATCGAGGCGCCTTCCTTGGATTGCACCTCGCTCATCTGTTCGCGGAAGGCCCACATGCGGGTGCGGTCGGAGAGGGATTCGGCGAGCACCGCATTGTCGATCAGATTGCGCTCGAAGGCGGTCTCGATGGCGGCTTGCAACAGCCCGGCCTGACCACCGGCCATGCGCGAAATTTCGATCAGCGCATACCGGGGGAGGGGCCGGCAGTGGGGTCGCGGTCGAGCATGGCGTGGCGCAATTGCATGTCGAGCCCGAGTGCGGGGACGATCTCGAACGCGTTGAGGCGCCCGCCCAGCCGCTCGCGCAGCAACTGGAACAGGGTCAGCGCGGCCTCGGGGCCCACGATATTGACCAAGCAGGTCTCGTAATCTTCCGGCTTGGGGAAGAGCTTGAGCGTGGCGGCGGTGATGATGCCCAACGTGCCCTCGGCGCCCACCAGCAGGTCCTTGAGATCGTAGCCGGTATTGTCCTTCTTGAGCGAATTGAGGCCCTGATAGAGCCGCCCATCGGCCAATACGGCCTCGACGCCCATGGTGAGCTCGCGGGCATTGCCATAAGTGAGCACATTGACCCCGCCGGCATTGGAGGAGAGCAGGCCCCCAATGCGGGCCGAGCCCTGCGAGGCGAGCCAGAGCGGGAAAATCGTGCCCTGTGCTTCGGCCGCCTTGTGGGCGTTTTCGAGGATAACGCCGGCTTCGGCCGTCATGGTGCCGGCGGCGGGATCGACGCTGCGGATGGTGTCGAGGCGGGTGAGGCTGATGATGACCTCGTCGCCCCGCAGCGGCACCTGTGCGCCGACCAGCCCGGTATTGCCGCCCTGAGGGATGAGGCCCACGCCATGCTCATTGGCCCAGCGGACGATTGCCTGCACTTCGCTGACGGAGGCGGGCAGCACAATGGCGGCGGCGCCTTTGTGGAAGCGTTTGCGGGGCTCGTTGAGATAATTGCCCATCTGCTCGGGCGCACCGATGACGGCGGCGGGGCCCACTAGAGTCGCAAGCTGGGCAATAATATCGGCGGCGGAAAGAGGCATGAAAAAACCGGACTCTGGCGGCCAATAGGCCAATGGGCGACCTTGCCCCGCTGGGGCAGCCCATGCCACAACCGGCACGGGGATTCCTACGGGAGCGCAACAATGACCACTGGATTGATGGCAGGCAAGCCATGGCATAGCTGCTCCCCGATTTGGCCGGTGGCGCCATCGGCAGAATCCAGTACCTTGATCGCTCCAACCTGATGTAGGACGCGTTACCCAACGCGGGAATAAGCACATGACAGCCTTGGTCTGGCCGGAAATCTACTTCATCCGGCATGGTGAAACGCCCTGGAACGCCGAACGCCGCTATCAGGGGCGCAAGGACATTCCGCTCAATGACAAGGGCAAGGGCCGGGCCAATCAGAACGGGCTGACGCTGGCGGCTTTGTTCAAGGCGCGCGGGCTCGATCCCAAAGCGTTCGAATGGCATGCATCCCCGCTCAACCGCACCCGCGACACCATGGATCGCGTGCGGGCGGGGTTCGATATCCATCTGCCCGATGTCAAATATGATGTGCGGCTGATGGAAATTTCCTTCGGCGTGCTCGAGGGCGAATTGTTCGAGCAACTGCCGGCCAATATGGCTGTGGCGCCGGGCGATCGCACCGAGGCCTATTGGGATTTCCGCCCCGAGAATGGCGAGAATTACCGCGACGTCGAGGCCCGGCTGGAGGAATTCGCCGCGGTGCTGACCGGCCCCTCGGTGGTTGTTGCGCATGGCGGCATTGCCCGCACCTTGCGCGTGCTGATCGAGCATGCCCCGATCATCGACGTCATCAACTGGGCGCCGCCGCAGGACGCAGTGATGCACTTCACGCCGGGCAGGATGGAACTGCTGCGGCTGGGCGACGTCTAGGCATCTTGTCGGCCCGTCTCATCAGGCATATGTTATGGCATATGCCTGTATGGAGGCGCCCATGAACGAGATCAAGACAGCAAGCCTGTTCCGCAACGGCCGCAATCAAGCGGTACGTATTCCGGTGGAATTTGAGATGCCGGGCACCGAAGTCACCATCCGCAAGGAAGGCGACAAGCTCGTGATCGAGCCAAAGGCCGCGCCACGCTCTTTTCTGGATATCATCGCGAAATATGGTCCGGTCGACTTTCCGGATATAGACGATTCCGACCTGCTGCCGCTTGACGAGCCGGAACTGTGACGCTGTGCGCTATGCTGGACACCAATATCGTGTCCAGCCTGATGCGTCTGGGGCAGGGGCCCTTGTGGAACAAGATGCACGATTTTGGCGCGCATCACATCTGCATCAGTATCATCACCGCAGCTGAGCTGCGCTTTGGCGCAGAGGCCAAGGCATCGGCGCGGCTCACCAGAGAAGTTGATGATTTCCTCAGGGATATCGAGGTGCTACCCTTTGCTACCCCAGCCGACTCGGCATATGCGCAAATTCGAGCCCATTTGAAACGTATGGGAACACCCATCGGCGGCAACGATCTCTTCATCGCCGCCCACGCCTTGGCGCTCGATCTCACGCTCGTTACCGCCAATCTCGGCGAGTTTTCTCGCGTCCCTAATCTAAAGATCGAGAACTGGCTTGATTGACCTGACGGGCCCCTCTGCCTAGAAAGCCCTCAACCATGGGGCCGCGTCATGTCGTTCAATACTTTCGGACATCTCTTCCGTTTCACCACCGGGGCGAGAGCCATGGGCCGGCGCTTGGCGTGGTGGTGGATGGGTGCCCTCCGGGCATTGTGCTGACGCCCGAGCTGATCCAGCGCGATCTTGATCGGCGTAAGCCGGGGCAATCGAAATATACCACGCAGCGCCGCGAGGCTGATGAGGTGAAAATCCTGTCCGGCGTGTTCGAGGACGAGCGCACTGATGGTTCGCGCACGACCGGCACGCCGATCTCGCTGATGATCGAGAATACCGATCAGCGCTCCAAGGATTACGCGGAAATCCACGACAAATACCGGCCGGGCCACGCCGACTATACCTATGACCAGAAGTACGGCATTCGCGACTATCGCGGTGGCGGGCGGACTTCGGCGCGCGAGACGGCGGCGCGGGTGGCGGCTGGGGCAGTGGCGCGGCAGGTTTTGGCGGGGATCACTATCCGCGCGAGCTCGGTACAGGTCGGGCCGCACAAGATCGACTACAACAATTTCGACTGGGATCAGGTCGACCAGAACCCGTTCTTCTGCGCCGATGCGCAGGCGGCGGCGATGTGGGCCGACTATCTCGATGGCATCCGCAAGGACGGCAATTCGGTGGGGGCGGTGATTGAGGTCGTGGCCGAGAATGTGCCGGCCGGCTGGGGCGCGCCGATCTATGGCAAGCTGAGCGCCGATCTCGCGTCGGCCATGATGAGCATCAATGCCGTCAAGGCGGTGGAAATTGGCGCTGGGTTCGAGGCGGCAAGCCTGACCGGTATCGAGAATGCCGACCAGATGCGCAGCGGCGAGAACTGGCCCTATTTCCTCTCCAATCATGCCGGCGGCATTCTGGGCGGAATTTCCAATGGCGATCCGATTGTGTGCCGCTTTGCGGTGAAGCCGACCTCGTCAATCATCACGCCGCGCCAGACGGTGACGACGACCAATGAGGACACCGATATTGTCACCAAGGGTCGGCACGACCCCTGTGTGGGCATTCGCGCGGTGCCGGTGGGCGAGGCGATGATGGCGCTGGTGCTGGCGGATCATTATCTGCGCCATCGGGGGCAGACGGGGCGCGAGGGCGCGGTGGGGTTTGAGCGGAACTGACTTTCTTACCTCTCCCCCGAAGGGAGAGGTAAGAGAGCTAGCCTCGCCCGAACACCAACACCGTCTCCACATTGCCATCGCCACCGGCAATCGGTGATGTCACCGAGTTCCGGTGCTGGAAGCCCCGGGCTTGCATGAAGGCGATGACGTCAGTTAGCGCGGCTCGGATGGCTTCTTCGCTGGTGACGATACCGCCCTTGCCGACATTGCGGCGGCCCACTTCAAATTGGGGTTTGAATAGGATCACCGCGTCGGCACTCGGGGTGCAGAGCGCGAGCGGCGCTTCGAGCACTTTGATGACCGAGACGAAGCTGACATCGGAGACCAGAAGGTCAATCGGCTCGGGGATCATCTCGGGCGTCAGGTCGCGGGCATTGACGCCCTCCATGCTGACGACCCGGTCGCTGCCCTTGAGGCGCTCGTGCAATTGGGCGTGGCCGACATCGACGGCATAGATGCGGCGGGCGCCGCGTTCCATCAGGACACGGGTGAAGCCGCCCGTGGAGGCACCGACATCGATACAGGTTTTGCCTGTGGCGTCGATGCCGCCGGCTTCGAGACCGGCCACCAGCTTGAGGGCGGCGCGGGACACGTAATTGGCGGCAGGATCGCTGAGGGCCAGCTTGTCGTCGCGGCCAACCATCTGGTTTTGCTTGACGGCGGTGACGCCATTGACGGTCACCGTGCCGCGCAGAATAGCGTCGCGCGCCCGGGCGCGGCTGGGCACCGAGCTTCGTTGTTCGAGCGCCAGATCGAGGCGGATACGCTCACTCATCCTTGCACCAGCCGCTTGACCTTGGCGAGCGCGGTGCCGCCCGCTTCTTCATAGGCGACGGTGCCCTCGAACTTGCCTTCGGCGTCGATCAGGAAGGTCAGTGCAGTGTGATTGACCAGATAATAGGGATCGTTGGGCTCGCCCGCTTTTTCGGAGAAGACGCCGAAAGCGGCTTTGATTGCCTCAGTCTGGGCTGCATCGCCGACGAGGCCAATGATCGAGGGGTCAAAGCCCTCGACATAGCCTTTGACGGCGTCGAGCGTGTCGCGTTCGGGATCGACGGTGACGAAGATGATGCGCAGCTGATCGGGCGTCAGACCGAGCTGGGTGCGCCGAGGCGGTGGTTTCGGCGAGCGTCGTCGGGCAGACATCGGGGCAGAAGGTGTAGCCGAAAAGATCAGGCTCGGTTTGCCCTTGAGGTCGTCCTGCGTGAAGGTGCCGCCAGCGGTCGAGGCCGGGGCGAATTGCTGGGTGGCGAAATTGAGCGGCGCCGGCCTTGCGGGCGGACGCAGCACATAGAGCGCGGTGGCGCCCAAAGCCACGACTGCGACCGAGCTCCACAATACGATGCGGAAATTGCGGAGGGATTTGCTGGTCATGGCGCGGGGGCTAGGCGTCCAGCGGCTCGGTGCCGGTGGGCTTGCCGTCGCTGGACAGGGTGATCTTTTCGATGCGGGCTTCGGCTGTGCGCAACAGGGTTTCGCAATGGGCCTTGAGGGCCTCGCCGCGTTCATAAATGGCGATGGATTCGGCCAGCGGCGCGGCCCGACTCGAGCTTGCCAACGATTTCCTCAAGCTGGGCCAAAGCGGCCTCAAAGCTCAGCGTTTTCACGTCATCGTTAGTCGTTTCGGCCATGTCGGGCTCCTTCAGTCTTCGAGGCGGCCTACGGCGCCGTCCATCAGCATGGCGACGTGATGCGACGCACCGCCCGCCAGCCCTTTGAGGTCATAGCCACCTTCGAGCAGCGACACAATGCGGTTGCCGCAGCAGCGCCCGGCCACGTCCATCAATTTTCCGGTGAGCCAGCTGAAGTCCGAGGATTCCCAATTGAGCTGGGCCAGCGGATCAAGGCGATGAGAGTCAAAGCCGGCCGAAAGCAGCAGCAGGTCGGGCGAAAAATCGATCAGCGCGGGGATGATGCGGGTGAGATAGGCGTCGCGCATGGCCGCACCATCCGAATTGGCGTCGAGCGGCACATTGACGATATTGCCGACGCCGGTTTCGCGGGGATGGCCGGTGCCGGGATAGAGCGGCATCTGGTGGCTGGAGGCGTAGAAGACCGTCGGATCGGCTTTGAAAATGTCCTGCGTGCCATTGCCGTGATGCACGTCGAAATCGACGATGGCGATGCGCTCGGCGCCATATTTGCGCTGGGCCTCGCGGGCCGTGATGGCGACGGTGTTGACGAGGCAAAAGCCCATGGGCCGGTCGATTTCGGCGTGGTGGCCGGGCGGACGAATGGCGCAGAAGGCGTTGTCGGCCCGGCCCAGTAGCACCGTGTCGAGCGCCATGAGCGCCCCGCCAATGCCGGTGGCGACGGCGTCGAGCGAGCGGGCGGAAATGAACGTGTCGGGGTCCAGTTGGCCAATGCCCTCGGCAGGGCGGGCGGCGCGCAACTGGGGGAGGTAGCGAGAGTCATGGACCAACTCGGCCAGCATCAGATCGCCGGTCGGTGCATTGCGGCGGACCAGGGCGTCAAAGCGCGGCCGGGCTAAGGCCTCTTCGACCGCGACAATGCGGTCGGCGCGCTCGGCATGGCCAAGCGGAGTGACGTGATCGGCAAAATCTGGCTGGCTGACGAGAAGCGTGGTCACTAAGGGCTCCGGTTTCCCTGCACTTCGTCTTGACGTGGCGGGGCGTCATTGTCAAACAACGGCCATGACGAAGAATGGCGAATTGAGCTTTCCTGAACCGAAAACAGTGGATGAAGCGGCAGCGCTGCTGCGGGCGGGTAAGCTGTGCGCGTTTCCCACCGAAACGGTCTATGGCCCGGGGGCGGACGCGACCGACCCCGATGCGGTGCTCTCGATCTACGAAACCAAGGGCAGACCGCGCTTCAATCCGCTGATTATTCACTGCGCTGATCTGGCTATGGCCGAGACGCTGGCCGTGTTTTCGTCGGCGGCGCACAAGATTGCCGCGCTCTGGCCGGGGCCGCTGACGCTTGTGCTGCCCGCGCGACCGGGCAATGGGCTGGCTGACGTGGCAACCGCCGGGCTCGATAGCGTGGCAATTCGTATTCCTGATCATCCCGTAGCGCTGGACTTGCTGGCCGCCGTGGGGCGGCCATTGGCGGCGCCGTCGGCCAATCCATCAGGGCGGCTATCGCCGACCACGGCCTATCAGGTGCGGCTGGGTTTTGGCGGGCGGGTGCCGGTGCTGGATGGCGGACCATGCCGGGCGGGGGTGGAGTCGACCATTATCCGGGTCGATGGTGATCGGCTGATCCAGCTGCGATCCGGCGCCATGGCGCGTGGCGATATCGAACTGGTGCTGGGGACGGTGGTGGAACTGGCGGAAAAGGATGCCGCGATTGCAGCGCCCGGCATGCTGCTCAGCCATTATGCGCCGGACGCTCTGATGCGGCTGGATACGGAGCCCCGGGATGGGGAGGCTTATTTAGCCTTTGGCGCGACGGCGGCGTTTGACGGGCCGGTGCGGAACCTGTCGCCATCGGGTGATTTGAAGGAAGCGGCGCGGAACCTGTTTGCCATGCTGCATGAGCTGGATGCCGAGGGGCGGGGGTGATTGCGGTGGCGCCGATTCCCGATGAGGGATTGGGCGAGGCGATTAATGATCGGTTGCAGCGGGCTGCGGCGCCGCGGGGGTAGAATTTCACCCCATCGCGGTGTCATTCCCGCGAAGCGGGAACCCTCTGTTTTCTCTATGCGACCCGGTAAACAGAGGTCCCCGCTTTCGCGGGCATGACATTGTGGTTGGGGTGGATCAGGAGATCAGTCCCTCACCTTATACGGCTTCTGGTCGCGCATGAATCTTGCCAGCGCTTCGAGATCGGCGTCGCCGCCGGGGGCAGCACGACCTTTAGGTTCACATAGAGATCGCCGCCGCCATGCAGGCCCTTGCCTTTGAGGCGGAGGGACTTGCCGGTGTCGACGCCGGGGGCAGGGTGAGTTCCACCGAGCCATCGAGCGTGGGCACGCGCACCTTGGTGCCCAGCACGGCTTCGTAGAGCGTGATGGGGACATCGGTGCGCAGGTCGGCGCCATCGCGGCGGAATTGCTTGGATTTTTCGAACCGCACGGTGACCAGCGCATCGCCGGGCTCACCAAAGGGGCCGGGGCCGCCTTGACCCTTGAGGCGGATCTGCTGGCCTTCCTCGACCTTTTCGGGGAGCTTGACTGACAGCACCTTGCCCGAGGGCATGCGGACGGGGATCGAGGCGGCCTTGTGGGCATCCTCGAGCGACACCGCGGCGGTGACGATGACGTCCTCGCCCTTGGCTGGCCCGCGGCCGCCACCGAGGCTGCGCCGGCAAATGGGTCCCATTGGGCGCCACCAGCCGGGCCGCGACCGGCGCCGCCCCGGGGCTGGCCACCAAAGCCGCTCATGAATTCCTTGAGAATGTCCTCGGCCGAAAACCCGCCTTGGCTGGAGCGGCCACCGCGCGGCGCCCGGATTGAAGCCACCAAATTTGGGATTGCCATCGCCATCGATCTCGCCCCGGTCGAACTGGGCGCGCTTTTCGGCATTGGTCAAAAGGTCATAGGCATTGGTCGCCTCGGCAAATTTGCCGTGCGCCGAAGCATCATCAGGATTTTGGTCGGGGTGATACTTCTTGGCGAGTTTGCGATAGGCGGACTTGATGTCCTTCTCGCTCGCCGAACGTGGCACCCCAAGCACGGTATAGGGATCGCGCATCTGGTCCATTCAATGAGTCTGGCGTTGCTTCGCCAAGGTTTCCCGTCCTATATGGCGACCACCCCCGCCTTGTCCAGTTTTTGGGTGCATAGACATGTTGCAAACCCTCACAGAACGCCTGTTTGACGACGGCGACCGGGCCGATCTCGACCCTTTTGCCGTATTCGAGGAATGGTTCGCCTTGGCCCGGGAGGCCGAACCGAACGATCCCCACGCCATGGCTTTGGCGAGCGTGGACGATGAGGGCATGCCCGATGCCCGCATGGTACTGCTCAATGCCCACGATTCGCGCGGCTTTTGCTTCTTTACCAACTTCGAAAGCGACAAGGGCCGCCAATTGCTGGCCCACCGCAAGGCAGCGCTGCTGCTGCATTGGAAATCACTACGCCGGCAGGTGCGGATTCGCGGCACTGTCGAAGTGGTGACGCCCGAGGAGGCCGACACCTATTTCGCCTCCCGCGCCCGAGGCAGCCAGATCGCGTCCTCGGCCTCCGAACAATCGCGGCCGCTGGCCAGCCGGGCGGAGCTGGCGGCGCGCGTGGACGCGCTGACGGCGGAAGTGGGCGAGGGGCCGGTGGTGCGCCCGCCGCATTGGTCGGGCTTCCGGGTGATCCCGCAGGTGTTTGAATTCTGGAAAGACGGGCAATATCGCCTGCATGACCGGGTGCGGTTTGTGCGCGAAGGCGCACGCTGGGTGAGTGCGCGGCTTTATCCTTAGGGTTTTGGTCATCCCCCGCTAGGCCGAGCGCCACGGTCTAGTTCCCTCCCCAATGTTCAAACTCCCGCAAGACCTTGGCGTTACCATGCGCAGCGAACTGAACTGACGGCGGCAAGTTGCGCATTCTGATCCGGACATCGAAATGGGCCATCTGGGCGCGGCGCTCGGGCACGCTGGCCCTGCCGCTGGTGGTCATCCCGGTGCTGCTGCATCGCGAGCGTTTCATTACCGGCGATTTGTTTTTGGCGGCGGCGGTGTTGGCGGGGCTGGTGGCGCTGTTCGCGCTGCTGATCTCGCTGATCGCGCTGGCCCGGCTGTGGCATACGGGCGACCACGGCTGGGGCAAGGCGCTGGCGGGGCTGGCGCTGAGCCTTTTGTGTCTCGCCCCGTTTGGCTGGTATGGGAGCCTCATGCTGCGCTATCCGCCGGCGACCGACATGGCGACCACCGAGCGCGGAGCGCTGCCGCTGGTGTTCGAGCCGGGAACCGCTGCCATGCCGGCGCCAAAGCTGCTGACGCCGGCGCAGCAGACGGCGATTTTTCCCAATGCGCAGATGCGGACCTATCCGCTGCTGCCCGAGCAGACCTTTGCCATACTCGCGCGCATGGTGGCCGATCGCGGCTGGGATGTGCGGCTGGTGCGCCAGCCGACGGTAGATAGCCCCGGCCGGATCAATGCGCAGGCCATGACCCTGCCGGGCTGGCGCGAGGAAGCGGTATTGCGGGTGACGCCCATTGCAGAGGGCTCGCGCGTCGATATGCGCTCGGCCTCGCTCAATGCGCTGCATGATTTTGGCTCCAACGGGCAGCGGATCGAGGAATTTTTGATCGCATTGGACGATGCGGTGACGGTGTTGCTGCGGGATAATCCGGTGGTGGAGCCGGTGGAGGTTGAGGCGGAGGTGCAGCTGGTGGTGCCGGTGAATTAGGGTCTTCCTGCCCACATTCACCCCACACGCGATGTCATTTCCAGGAAAGCGGGTATCTGTTTGCCTTCTTCAACATCCCGAAACGGAGGTTCCCGCTTTCGCGGGAATGACTCTGTGGGGTGGATGGATCGCTCAAGGGACCTCACCATGAGGTCTACCGAGGGAGTTCCAGCCGCGTGCCAAACCACCCTCGCCGCACCTGCAGCAGGCCTTGCGCCTCCAGATATTCCACATGGGCGGTGATGGTCATGGCGGCCGCCCGGCGCACGGCGAAGGGTTGCGCCGGATAGATCGCCGCGACCACCGCGCTGATGCTGCGGGCGCCGGCCTTGACGGCAGCGAGCGTCTGTTCGTTCCGCCATTGCCGATGCGCCAGCAGCGTCTTTGCGTAACCGGGGCCATCAGCGATGGGGCCGCCATGGGCGGGGACATAAAGCCGATAGGGTAGGGCGATGACCTTTTCCAGCGAGGCCAGATAATCGGCCATCGAGCCATCGGGTACGCTGACCAGGGGTGGAATTCCAGCCCATGATATGGTCGCCACTGAGCAGGATGTCCGTGCCGGTGAGGCCGAAAGCCAGATGATTGGCGCAATGGCCCGGCGTGGCGTGGACCGTGAGTTCGATATCGCCGGCGGTGATGACCTCGCCGTCCATCAGCGTGCGGTCGGGGACCGTGTCCCAGTCGCAGGACCCGCGAATCGGATTGCGCTCGAAACGGCGCAGCGGGCGCGATAGCCGATGCGGACCGCCAAACCAGAGGGGCGCAGAAAGCATGGACGCCATGCGGCTGGCCAGCGCTATGGTCGCGATGGGTATGGGTGAGGATGATGGCGTCGACCGGGCGGCCGGCAATGGCTGATATGAGCGCGGCGACATGGGCCTCGTCTTCCGGGCCGGGATCGACCGGGGCTAGGCGTTCTCGGCCGACGAGGAAGCCATTGGTGCCGGTAAAGGTATAGGCGCTGGCATTGGGCGCGGTGATGCGCACCAGCCCCGGCGCCACGGTTATCGGCATGCCGGTTTGTGGCGCAAAGTTCTTGTCATAGGCCGGGGAGGGGGCAGGAGTTGTCATTGCGCTGGCTTTGCCGAGAGACTAAGAAGTCAGGAGTAATGCGCGCCCTGGATGGGCGGCGCTTTGATTTGAAGCATGGAAGGTATGAAATGGCCGTGACTTTGACCACGCCCAACACGCTGCTCGGCGTATTCCAGCCCAAGGGCGACGCTGCCAAGCTGGCGTCCACTCTCGCCACGGTTGTGCTCGGCACGCTGCTGCTGACCATTTGCGCCAAGATCAATGTGCCGGTCTGGCCCGTGCCGGTGACGCTGCAGAGCTTTGCTGTCGCTGCGCTGGCTGCCGCTTTTGGCGCCCGTATCGGGGTTGCCACCGTCGCGCTCTATCTCGTTGAAGGCGCGCTCGGCCTGCCGGTTTTCGCGCTCGGCGGTGGTCTTGCCTATCTCGTTGGCCCCACCAGCGGGTTCCTGTTCGGCTTCCTCGCTATGGCCGCCATTATCGGCTTTGCCGCCGATCGCGGCGCTTCGGGCAAGCCGCTGACCCTGTTCGCCGCCATGCTGGCCGGCGGCGCGGTGATGTTCGCACTCGGCTTTGCCTCGGCTGCTCGCCATGTCCGGCCGAGCCGGCTGGATCGACCAAGCCAATGTGCTGGGCTCCGCTTTTGCCAAGGCCGTGCAGCCCTTCATCATCTGGGACGTGCTCAAAATGGCGCTGGCCGCCTTGACCGTGACCGGCGCCCGGGGCCTGTTCGGCGCCAAGCGCTGATCGTTTCCCCGATCAAATTGCAAGAGCCGGTCCTGATGGGCCGGCTTTTTTGTATGCGCGATGGCGATTGGCGGCAACGCGCGAGGCCTCCGGTGCGTTGATTGGACCGGAGGATAAGATGGCTAATCACTATGTCGTCGCCGAACAGGACCGCGCCTCGGCACTATAGTTTCAAGGGTGCGCTGGTGGGGCCCTATACATCCAAGGAACTGGCAATCAAGGCGGCCATCAAACAGGCCCGGGATACCGGCAGCACCGACATCGAAGTCATCGTGCGCGACGCCAATATGCGCTCGGAAACGGTGTGGCGGCCGAAATAGCTGTTGAGAGCTGAGTTCCCACGCCAGCGTGTGTACACGATGTGGCCACGGCTGAAGTGGCTTGTACACGTGCACCCTCATATCGCCTGTCGCTAGCCGTCACCGCGCCGTCGTGTCCACATGGAATGTATGCGGCGGCAAGCCCGAGTGAGACCCGATATGACCGACCGTCAGAAGACGCGCGAGCGTCCAAATCCACGCCGTTACTTCGCCCAAAGTTACGGCTCGTTGCTTCACGAGGGCTTCAGCCGTCGCGCGGTGCTCAAGGGCTTCTTTGCAAGCACTGCGGTTGCGGCACTAGGCGGCACTTTTGGGATACGTGGCGCGACCGCATCCAGCGGAGGCTCCTCTACGCTAACCTTTACCGAACTGACTCGTGTGCGCGACGCCGATGACCATTGGCCGGAAGGCTACGACCGGCAGGTACTGCTACGCTGGGGCGATGCTATCTTCCCCGATAGCCCGGACTTCGACCTTGCGTCGATCGATGGCCCAGCGGCCGAACGCCAGTTCGGCTACAATAACGACTTTACTGCCTTCCTGCCGTTGCCACTAGGCTCCACTGCGTCCGACCGCGGCCTGCTGCTGGTAAGCCACGAATATGCCTCCCCCTTCCTGATGTTCCCGGGCCTGAGCATGGAGGATTATCGCGACAAGCTCACCGATGCGCAGATTCGCACTGTCATGGCCTCAACCGGCGTCAGCATCGTCGAGATCAGGCGCAATGGCGGGGCATGGGAGGTGGTGAAGGATGGCGAATATAACCGCCGCATTCATATGGGTACCGAGATGGTGATGTCCGGGCCTGCCGCCGGCGACGACCGCCTCAAGACCAAGGCCGATCCAACAGGCACCGTGGTGTTCGGCACTATTTCCAACTGTAATGGTGGTATCACGCCCCGGGGCACCATGCTTTCTGGCGAAGAAGGCGCCATGGACGTGTTTGCCGGCGACTACACAACGCTCGACAATCAGGAGCTGGTCGAGCGCCGGTGGTTGGGACGAGGACGAGAACGATATCTACGCCGTCTCCCGCGTCGAGCCGCGCTTTAACTTCGCAAACGAACCCAACGAATGGATGAAGTTCGACTGGGTCGTGGAAATCGATCCGATGGACCCCACGGCTAAGCCGATCAAGCGCACCGCTTTGGGCCGCATGACGCATGAAGGTGCCCAAGTCAGCGTGGCGCCCGACGGGCGTGTGGTGGTGTTCATGGGCGACGACGACGATTTTGAATATCTCTACCGCTTTATTACGCGCGACAAGTTCGATCCCGACAATCGCGCTGCCAACAAGGACCTGCTCGATCACGGCACTCTCTCTGTCGCCAAGTTTTCCAGCGACGGCACCATGGTCTGGCTGCCGCTGGTGGCAGGGCAAGGCCCGCTGACCGCCGAAGCAGGCTTCGCCAGCCGGGCTGATGTGGTGCTTAATACCCGCGCCGCGGCCGACTTGCTCGGCGCGACGCCGATGGACGCCCCGGAAGGCTTCATCCCCCACACCGGCACCGGCAAGCTCTATGTCGCCATGACAGAAAACGAAGATCGTTTGCCGGCAGATGAAGATGACTTCGAAAGCGTCAACCCGGCCAATCCACGGGGTCCCAATCCGCATGGCCACCTGCTCGAACTGGTGCCGCCAGTGCGCCTGATGTACCCGACCATGCCGCCGACAGCTTTACGGGACGTTTTCGTACTTTGCGGCGACCCTAGCAAGCCTGAAGACGAAAGCCTGTACCACGCAGAAACGACCGGGAGCGGCTGGTTCACCGATCCGGACAATATAGGGGTCGATCCCTCTGGTCGCATCTGGGTAACGACCGATGGTCCGCCGCCCGATGGGATGGCAGACGCAGTCTATGCAATGGATACAGAAGGTTCGGGGCGAGCATTGCCGCGCCTTTTCTATATTCCGCCCACGGGCGCCGAAGCCTGTTCGCCGACCTTCACCCCTGACGCAACCAGCCTTTTCATCTCGGTGCAACATCCCGGCGAATTGCGTATCGAGGACATGGA
Source organism: Devosia sp. A8/3-2 (assembly GCA_025452255.1). Classification (GTDB taxonomy): domain Bacteria; phylum Pseudomonadota; class Alphaproteobacteria; order Rhizobiales; family Devosiaceae; genus Devosia. The sequence goes on along the minus strand of CP104974.1, from coordinate 3,760,478 downwards.
AGACGCCGAGTCACTGGACGAGGCGGGTACCAGCTGGCCCGACTTTGCCGACGGCATCCCTGCACGCCCATCGCTGGTAGTATTCACTAAGCGCGACGGGGGAGTTATCGGTAGCTAGCTTAGGGGGCGGGTTCAGTCCCGCTCACCATCTTAGCAGTTCGCAGTGACAACGAACGTCTGATCGCGCCGCCGCCTGCATTATTCTCTGCACTGTCCCCAAGGAATGCGTTGCAGCCGACGTCTCATGGTGGAAGGTCTCTAACAACGACATGAGAAGGGATAGCGCTATGAGCAATCGCAGGTCAGTACGAGTGGTAGATTGGCGTGCCGACAGGGCGCGGCGCCATTTGGGAGCCCCGCTGCTCTGGCCGGTGTTGGCCGGGCTATGCGTCGCAATTAGCGCGCCGGTCAGCCTGACCACGGCACAGGAAGGCGATGGTTATCGCATCGAGGCGGTGACGCTTTCCTCAGGCGGTCTGGCCGAAATCCGGCGCAGCATTTCCCTCGACGATGCCGCTGCGCTCGGCTTCGACGTGCCGCTCGACCGAGTCGATGACATTCTCAAGAGCCTGCTGGTCTATGACCCCGCCGGCGGGGTCGCCTGCAATTACCCTGGACGGCCCCTCTCTGATGGAAGAAACCTTCCGCGGCCTGCCGTTCACGCCGGAGGATCTGCGTGCATTGCCACGCCTGCTCGATACGCTTCAGGGCGTGCCCGTGCGCGTGTCTTCCTCCGGCCGCACGGTGGAAGGCATGGTGCTCGGTGTCGATACTGCAGCTCCCCTCGAGAGCGAGGGGAAAGAGCCTGCGCCGCTGCTTTCCATTCTGACCGAACAGGGCCAATTGGTCACGATCCGGCTGCGCGCCGATGCCCAGCTCGACATTCTCGATCCGGCCGTGCGCGAGAGCCTGCGTCAGGCCGTCCTTGTCAGCGGCCGGGGCCGTGTCGCGGGCATGCGAACCGTCAAAATCGGGCTCGAAGGCACGGGCCCCGCGAGGTGCGCCTCGACTATGTGGTGCCCGCCCCCGTCTGGAAGACCGCCTATCGGCTGATCCTCGACACCGAAGGGGAAGCACGGCTACAGGCTCGGGCCGTTATCGAGAACGCGTCCGGCGATGATTGGTCGGATGTCCAGCTCACCTTGTCGTCGGGTGCGCCGGTGACGCTGGCCCAGCGCCTCTACCAGCGCTACTGGCACCAACGGCCCGAGGTGCCCGTTTTCGCCCAGACCATTGCGGCGCCCGCTCCGGATCGCTATCGCGAGACTGGCGCTGAGGAGTTCAACTCAGCCGCCGCAGAGATGGTGATGGCCGACGCCATGCGCTCGGGCAATGCGCCGCTGCCCGCCTCCGCGCCAGCGCCTATATCCCCATCCGCGCCCATGGCGCCGGCCGAGGCTGTCGAAGGCGCAACTGCGGCCACCTATCTGCTGCCCATGCCGGTCGATCTTGCTGCCGGCCAGACCATGTCGGTGCCGTTCATCGATGCGGAGCTCACGGCCGAACGGATTTCGCTGTTCCAGCCAGAGCGGGGCGAGGTGCACCCGATCGCCACCTTACGGCTGGAAAACACTACCGGCAGCAGCCTGCCGCCGGGTCTCGTCACAATCTATGCGCCGCAGGAAGAAGGCTATGCCGGCGATGCGCAATTGGCCAATGTGCCGGCCGGCGAGACCCGCATGATCAGCTTTGCCGCCGATCGCAAGGTGGAGGTGACCACAGAATATGGAGACAGCGAGACGGTCTATCGCGCCACCACGGCCGATGGTGTGCTGCGCGTGACCGGTGTCACGCGCACCGACACGACTTATGCCATTACCGGCGCCCGGGATGCTCCACGCACAGTGGTGATCGAGCATCCGCGCCGGGCAGGATGGAATCTATCGTCCGATGCGCTGGAGTCAACAACGCCCACGCACTATCGCCTGCAGGCGAAGCTGGCAGCCGGCGGCGCGGCCAAAGTCGTTGCCAGCGTGGAGCGCACCGAGTTGCAAAGCATCGCGCTCGTCGATTCCGATGCCGATACCCTGCTCTATTGGGTGGGCCAGCTTGATGACCCGGCCACGACTGCGATCCTGACTGAGCTGGCTGAGAGCCGACAGGACATTGCCCGTGCCGAAAATGCACTGGCCGAGCTGGAGCAGGATATTGGCGATGCCAGCGATGGCCGAGCGCGCATCCGCGAAAACCTCGCCGCCGTCCCCGCCGACAGTTCCCCGGCCCGGCGGTATCTCGAAATGCTTGAGGCCGAAGAAAACCGCATCGCCGATCTCGATACGCGTCGCCGGGCTGCCCAGCAGGCGCTTGCGGCGCTTACCCGTGCCTTCAGCGAAAAGGTCAGCGCGCTTTAGTGCAAGACCAAGTGGCGGGCACGGATATGTCTTCTTCGTGCCCGCCTTTGGTCCGCAAGCCAGCGCCAAACGCGTCCTTGCCGCCCCTTAGGGAGCAGCGTCGCCTTCGATCATTCGACGATTTTTAAGGTCGCTCAGTCCAAGTTAGCGGGCCGTCCTGACGTCGGGTGTCACTGCAACTGACGGGTCGTCGATCTTTTGCTGCACTGTATCTCCCCCCAAGCTGAGTGCCGCAACAGGGAGGTCTGTAGCCAAGCCCCATCGGTTACGCACCCTGCTTGGTAGAGCGACCCGCGTGGGTTGAGGCCGAACCGAGGTGGTCGTCGAAAGGCACCGGGCTCCGAGCGGCAAGACCAGCGCGGTGATGCCGCCGACGTTCGACCTCCCGCCAAGACTTGGTGGCTGTCTGCTTTCAGTGACGACTGGGACCATGCATATGACCGAAAGGGGGCGCGTTGCGGTCGGCCGAAATCGGCTACCTCGCCCACAACCGTGGCCTGCGTACTGGTCATAGGCCGTGGGGCGCGGGTATTGTCGACATTGCGCAGGCTGGCGCGCAGGCGCAGTTCGGCCGCCCGCAGATCCGGGCGACGGGCCGGGAGTTCGGCGGGCAGCCCAGCCGTGATCTGAACCGGCGTGCGCCGTGGCAGCGCCTGAGGCTCGGCAACGGGATTGGGCAAGCCGTTGAGCAGCACGCCGAGAGCGTTGCGCAGAACCACGCGGTTTTGCTCAAGGTCTGAAATTTCCACCGCCTGACGCACCTCCGCCAGTTCCAGCTCGGTCGCGGCACCGACCGCTGCCTGACTCTTGACCGGGCTCTCGACCTCGCGAGCGGCATCAAGCCTGCCCGGGCGATCCCAAGGTCCTGTTGGTAAAACCGAGGCGCCAATAGGCTTCGATGGTCGAGGCGATGATGGTGGTCCGCGCGCTTTTCACGTCTTCGACAAACGCTGCCACCGGAAGCGCTGCAATATCCTGCGCACCCGACGGCCGTCCCCAGAGATCGAGCTCATAGGTGGCGCCCAATCCGAGGGTGAAGCTATTGCTCGCCGTGCCGGCGGCCAGCGCCACATTGGTCTGCCCATTGCCGGTGCCGTTAAGCACGGGGATTTTGGCGGCCCCGGCCAGTCTGCCTGCAACAGGGCTTTCCGGACCCGCAGACTTGCCGCCGGGATATCGTTATTATTACGCAATACCGCTTCGACCAGTTGATCCAGCTTGGGATCGCCAAAGCTGCACCGCCGCCACCGGCGCGCTGATCCCAGCCTTATCCTGCCAAGACCAGCGCATTGGGCAGAGCGGGCTGCGCATATTGTGTGGTCAGGCTTGAGCAGCCGGCCAGCAGCACAGCCGGAAAAAGGATACCAACGCGGAACAAGGTCATGGGCTACACAAAGCAGATGGAGGGCGCGGAACCCATCTCGGGTCCTCGCGCTATCCACCGGCCAAGTGTGCAGCCAATGTCGATATATCGTCCAGATTGTGTGCAGACAGCTTATTGGCGCAGCGTGGCGAATGCCTTGATGTCACTCTAGAACAGCGGGTTATTGTGCGCGCGTCTCGGGCATTGGCATCATCGCATCCCAGTGCTCGGCCAATTTGCCGTTCTCAACGCGATAGATATCGATGAAACGCCATTCCTTACCCCCCATTACATAAGGGGTGTGCAGCATGACAGTATCGCCTTCAGCAAGTACATGCTTGTAATCGAGTTTTTGTTTCGGCACACTCTGCGAAATGAGCATTTGCAGGAGCTGCTTCACCCCTTCTGGGCCGTCGGGAGTGGTTGGATTGTGCTGGATAAAATCCTTGCTCATGTATTCGTCCACTGCCGAGACGTCCAAATCACCGAAAATGCGCTGATAGGCGATCATGACGATCTGCTTATTGTTCGCTCTCATTGCGAAGCTCCACGGAATGGACAAGTGGCAGGCGCAACGGACGTTTTCGGTCCGCTGCCCCAGATACGGTGACTTATTTGCCCCAGAATGCATCTTCCTGCTCCGGATCGGCGGAGAACAGCCAGACTTCGACGATCTTGCCGCCCTCGACGCGCAGTAGATCGATCCCGGGCTGGTCGAGCGTGGCGCCTTCGCGCTGGCCGGAGAACTCGATCTCGATGGCAACCAAATTGCCATTGGCGAGATAGCGATGGGCACGGGTAATGGCGAAAGTGCCGCCAGACTTGGCCACCATGCCACCCATCATGGCGCCGAATTCGGCGATGCCGTTCTTGGTGCCCGAGAACTGGTTATTGCCGGGCTGATGCCAGACCACCTGAGCGGAAAGCAGCTCGCCAAGCGTGGCCTGATCATTGGTCTGGACGGCTTTGATATAGGCTTTCGCGATGTCGATATTGGTCATTTCGGTCTCTCATTTGCAGCTGCTGCGAAGTGTCCTTCGCCGCTCGTGAGAGTGGTAATAATGGGCAGAAGCCCATTCTGTCGTGGTTCATAGGTGCCAGAATATGATACTTATCGGACAGAATAGCGGGAAATGAGAATGGCAAAGAGCCGAACGAAGCTCGATCAGCTCAACTACCATCCGAGCGGACGCGATCTGGATGTTGAGGTTTTCCATTTTTCGGATTTGCGACGCCGCGTGAGCTCCGAGAAAATCTCGGCACTGCACCATTATTCCTTCCACACCCTGATCTGTGTCACCGAAGGGGCGGTGACGCAGATCGTGGACTTCCAGCCGGTCAGTTGTTCGGCCGGCTCCCTCCTCGTGCTGCGGCCCGGGCAGGTTCACAGTTTTGGCAGCATTGAAGGCTGGGACGGATGGATGGTCCTGTTCCGTGCCGAATTCCTGCCATCGGAAACGCAGACCACTGCCGATCTGCTGCCGGTCCTCGGTCTGGATCGGCTACCCGATCATCTATCCCTGTCCACCGCCGATTTCGCTGCCGTGAACGAGGCGATCGCGCGGATGCAACAGGACGCGGCGAGCGCCGCGCTGCCCAAGGACCTGCATGCCCTGCTGCGATACGAGCTTTGTGCACTGCTGCTGCGCCTTGTCATCCTGCAGGACCAGCATATGGGCACCGATGTCACCCGAAGCCCGGGCGTGCAGCGCTACGCCAGATTTCGTCGGCTGGTCGAACAGAACTATGCTGGCTGGCACCGGGTATCGTCCTATGCAGCGGCGCTGGGCTGCACCGAGAAAAGCCTGACGCGAGCCGCGCTTGAGGCAACAGGGCAGAGCGCCAAAAGCGTCATCACGGCTCGCATCGCGCTCGAGGCCAAACGGCTCTGGTTCACACCGACAGGCCGATCTACCTGATCGCCGAAGGCCTGGGCTTCGAAGAGGCCACCAATTTCGCCAAATTCTTCAAACGCGAGGCGGATCTCACCCCGATTGCGTTTCGTCAACGACACGAGAACTAACGCGCTGGACGGGCGCCAAAAATCGTCTGACGGTGTTGGCCAGCTGGGCAGTAGCATAGGGCGAAGCAACCGTGAGCGTCGTCATCGCCAAGGTCAGCTTTTAAAAAGACGAAACCAGCCTCAATGTCCGGCTTGGGGCGCAACGCGGTCACTGTCGCCCCAGCTGTCGCGGCTCGCGTCGAATTCAGGGCCGCGCGAAGGCTTTGAACGGATTGTGGTGGGTGAGTTGGACGATCATCTCCTGCGATACGCCGCGGTCGGCCAGCAAGGGAATGAGTTCGGTGCTGACGACGGTATAGGGCTTTGGTACGCCCCCGTTCGGCAGCGCAGGGTCAGAACCAGCCCCGGTCGTGGCTGATCAGCAATTGGTCGCCGAGGCCGGCTTCCAGCGCTCGCAGGATGAGGTCAGCGCTTTCGCTAACCGGAACAGCACCGATATTGTCATATTCGATCCAGGCGCCTCGCGCGGCAATCGCTGCAGTGTAGCGAAAAGTCCGGTTCGGCTTGCGTATGGATGGAAACAAAGCGGCTGGGTGAACCCCCTTCGGCTTCGATGATGTCGAGCTGGTCCATCACCACTCGCCCGCGGATGGTATGGCTGCCGATCAATGCGTCGGTCGTGGTCGCGGCGCGGGCGGCTGCGCGCAATATCCGGTCTTCGAGGACAGTGATGCCGTCATCGCCAGCACTCAGCTTGATCCAGCCGGCGAGCACGCCGGTTGCTTCGATCCCGTCCTGTAGCTCGGACAGCATCCAATCGTGGAGCTGGGTTTGACTGGCGTTCTGCACCCATGCAGGAATCCGGGGCTCACGATAATTGCCGGTGGGAACGACAATTGGAAAGCCTGTGGCCCGGCTGACGGCAAGATCGAGGTCTGCCCGTCTCCCCACGCCGCCGGTCGAACATTCGACCAGCGCCGTGACGCCCAAAGCCTTGATGGCTTCGATCTGCGGGACCATCAAGGCCAGCACGGCCTCGGTGCTGGCCTGCGCATAGCCGGGCTGGTCCGGTGTTCGCAGATCGACGAAAACATGCTCGTGCGGGAGAATCATCCCGAGCTGGTCGGCCCGCATCTTGCCCAATGTTGTGTAGAGATGCCGCATCTTCAAATTACCATGCCGGGTGACGAATTATCTGGCTGAATAGTCGATCAGCAATCCTTGTGGATTGTCGAGACGTTTGCTTCATCCGCAGCATTTATGCGCCGAAATCCACTAAGTGACTGGATTTCCTAGGCCAAATAGCTGCGGCGATATAGCGTTCGATAACGCATTTTACTGCCACATAGTCAGAAACGTTCGCAACTGCGTTGACAGGCGTTGGGCCTCCGATTATAGCTCCGTAAACGTTTACGGAACTCCTGCAATGATGACCCCGATAGTGGGCCGAGCTTGTGGAGACCGGTGGCGAGGAGGATTTCAATGGCGTTTCGCGCGGTGCTCGTCGGTTGTGGCGCCATGTCCAAGGGATGGCTTTCGGCGCTCGATGGCGATCTGCTCAAGGGCAGGGTGCAGGTCGTTGGCTCGGTCGACCTCGATCGCGCGACAGCGGAGGCCCGCGCCGCCGAATTCGGGCTTTCTGATGCAGTGATCGGTACCGGTCTGGATGCCGTGCTCGCCCAAACCAAGCCGGACTTGCTGTTTGATGTCGCGGTCCCTTCTGTTCGGCAGTCGATCGTCGAGACCGGCCTTGCTCATGGCTGCCACGTTCTCAGCGAAAAGCCGATGGCGGCGACGCTAGCTGCGGGCCGGGCGCTGGTCGAGAAGGCGCAGGCGGCAGGGCGGGTCCATGCGGTGGTGCAGAACCGCCGTTTCATCGCGGGCGTCCGTCGCATTCAGCGCTTTCTTGACGAAGGTGGGATAGGCGAGCTGACGGCGCTGCATTGCGATTTTTTCATCGGCGCGCATTTCGGCGGTTTCCGCGAAGTGATGGAAAACGTGCTTCTCCTCGACATGGCGATCCACACGCTTGATGCCGCCCGTTTCATGGCCGGCAAGACCCCGCTGGCGGTCTATTGTCACGAGACCAATCCGCGCGGCTCTGGTATGGGCACGGCGCGGCGGCCAACGCCATTTTCGAGTTTTCCGACGACGTTACGTTCACCTATCGCGGCTCTGGGCTGCCGAGGGGGCCAATACGAGCTGGGAAAGCGCGTGGCGCTTCATCGGCACCAAGGGCACGCTGCTTTGGGATGGCGCGGATCAGTTCGAGGCCAAGATAGTCGCGAGCGATAGCGGGTTCCTACGCGAATTGGCGTCCGTCGATGTGCCCGAGCCGGCCGATATTGCCCAGACCCGGGGTCATGCCAGCGTCATCGCTGAGTTTATCGACGCCCTTGCGGCCGGGCGCGCCGGAGACGGCCAGCAGCGACAACATCAAGAGCTCGGCGATGGTTTTGGCGCCATCAGAAAGCGCCAAGACGCGTCAGCGCGTCAGAAATCACCCCTTAGTTGACGAGATTTGAGAGTTCTGACGTGAGCAACCCCGCAAAATCCATTCGCATCGGCACCATGATCTCCGGCACCGATGGCAAGGCCGCCGAGAATATCTCCAAGATTGTCCATCATGGCTTTGAGAGCTTTGAGCCCTATTTCTGGCAGACGACTGGCGGCCGGGACACGGCCAGAACTGGGCAAGCGCTCGCTCGAGGCGATTGGCGATCGTGACATCACCATCTCCACCATCGGCATGTTCGGCAATCCGCTCGAGGATCAGGAGATGGACCGCCAGACCCTGCAGGGCTGGAAGGATTGCATCGACAATGCCCACCATTTCGGCGCCACGACGGTCGCCGGTTTTACCGGCCGCATTCGCAACAAGCCGCTGACCGACAGCCTGCCGCGCTACAAGGAAGTCTGGTCGGAACTGGCCAAGCGCGCGGCTGACAAGGGCGTCAAGATCGCCTTCGAGAACTGCGCCATGGACGGCAATTGGGCGACCGGCGACTGGAACATCGCGCACAATCCCGACGCACTGGGAGCTGATGTTCAACGAGACGCCGGACGACAATATCGGGCTCGAATGGGAGCCCTGCCATCAGATGGTTTACCTGATCGATCCGATGCCGCAGATCCGCAAATGGGCGCACAAATTCTTCCACGTGCACGGCAAGGACGCCACCATCCGCTGGGAAGTGATCAAGGAACATGGCGTCTTCGGCAAGGAGAAGTTCGTGTTCATGCGCACGCCGGGCTTTGGCGACACCAACTGGACCGACGTGATCTCCGAGCTGCGCCTCGCCGGCTACACCGGCTCCATCGATATCGAGGGCTGGCATGATCCGGTCTATCGCGACGCACTCAGAAATGACCGGCCGAGTCCATGCGCTCAACTATCTCAAAAATTGCCGCGGCGGCGACTTTATCGACGCCAACGCGGCCTATGGCGAGGGCGACCCGTCAATCAAACCTGCGGCCTGAGCGGCCGCAGCGCAGTCCAATATCAAACGGGAGGATAATATGGATACCAAACTCGATCTGAAGACGTTTTTGCTTAACCGCCGCCGCTTCATGGCTGGGCTGGGTACAGTCGCGGCCACCCCGCTGGCCATGTCGCTGCCGGGAATGGGCGTTGCAGCTCAGGAGCCGGTGACCATCACCATGTGGAGCTGGGTCGACGGCCTCGAAAAGCAGCTTGCCCTGTTCGAAGCGGCCTATCCCCATATCAAGGTCGATCTGACCAATCCCGATTCCTCGGTGGAAAAGCTACGCACGGCGCTGCGTGCCGGTTCAGGCGCGCCGGACGTTACCCAGCTCGAAATGCACATGTTGCCCACCTTCGATCTGGTCAAGGGTCTGGAAGATCTCGCGCCCTATGGCGCCGCCGAGATGAAGCCGGTCTTTGAGGAATGGGCACGGGATGTCGTGGCCCCGGGCAGGCGCGTGCTTGGTCTGCCCAATGACACCGGCCCTATCGGCATGATCTATCGTACCGATGTGCTGGAGCAGTTCGATATCGCACCGCCGACCACGGGATGAATTCGCCGAAGCGGCGATCAAGCTGCATGAAGCCAGCCCCGCTCACTATCTGGTCGACGCCACCTTCGAAGATCCGACACGGACCGGCGGGCTATTGCAGCAGGTCGGCTGGCGTCCGTTCAAGGTCGATGGCACGACCATCGAAATCCGCATCAATGACGAGGCGGCCAAGAGCTTCGCGCGCTATTGGCAGGCCCTGATTGACGCCAAGGCCATCGACACCAAGCCCGGTTTCAATACCGAATGGTATACCTCGTTCGACCGGGGCAAATATGCAACCTGGTTGACCGCTGCCTGGGGTCCGCTCTTCCTCAGCCAGTTTGCTGCCAGCAGCGCTGGCAAATGGCGCGTTGCGCCCATTCCGCAGTTGGACTCGGCACAGCCAAAGTCCGGCAATATGGGTGGATCTACCTTCTCGGTGACCTCTCAGAGCCAGAAGAAGGAAGCGGCAGCCGAACTGGTCAAGTTTCTGACCGGCAATCTTGAAGCGGCTACCATGTTCACCAAGGAACAGTTCTTCTTCCCGGTCGTGTCCGAAGTGCTCAACAGCCCCGATTTCGCCAGCCAAACCTCCGAGTTTTACGGTGGCCGGGCGGTCAACGAGATCTTCATCGAAAGCTCCAAGCAGATCGAACGCGGTTTCCAATACAGCCCATTCCGGGATGTGGTGGCCGCCCAGTTCGAAAGCGAATTGGCCGTCGCGGCGGCCAATGGCACAAGCCTTGAAGAGGCGTTCGACCGCATGCAAGCCAATGTCGTCGACTACGCCACGGCGCAGGGCTTCACCGTCATCTCGTGATCCAGTGGGCGGGGCGCTGGCGCCCTGCCTAACCTTCCGGCTCGACAAGGGCAGCTCGATGCAAACCAATTCTCCTGACTATGTCGGCACGTCGGTCCCGGCGATTGCCGAGCGCCGGCGCCTGAAACTGACCAAACGATGGGCGCCCTATGTGTTCGTCGCCCCGTTCATGGTGTTCTTCGTCGTCTTCCTGGTGCTGCCGCTGATCTATGCGCTGCAATTGAGCACTGGCGGGAGACGCTGGTGGGCAGCAATACCTTTGTGGGTTTTGCCAATTATCAGCGCGTTTTCTCTGACGGTAAGTTCTGGGACGGCATGCTGCGCACCTTTGGCTTCGGCCTCGTGCAAGTGCCGGTCATGCTCGGGCTGGCGCTGGTCTTCGCGCTCATCATTGATGCGGGCACCGTGTGGGGCCGCGCTGTCTTCCGGATTGGCTTTTTCATCCCCTATGCCGTGCCGGGCGTCATTGCCGCGCTGATCTGGGGCTATCTCTATGGCCCGTCCTACGGCCCCATCACGCAGGTCTTCAACGCCATCGGCATTGCTCCGCCGAATTTCCTCGACGGCAATCTGGTGCTGACCGGCATCGGCAATATCGTGACGTGGGAATTCACCGGCTACAACATGATCATTTTGTATTCGGCACTGCAGGCCATTCCATCTGACCTTGAAGAGGCGGCCGCCATTGAAGGCGCCAAGGGCTGGCAGATCGCTCGGCTGATCAAGATCCCCATGATCGCTCCGGCGCTGCTGCTGACGCTGGTGTTCTCGGTGATCGGCACATTGCAGCTGTTTGGCAGAACCAAAGCTGCTGCGCATCATGGCGCCGCAGGTCGTCAGCCCTGCCTTTACGCCCAACATGTATGCCTACGACCCGGCCTTCGTGAACCGGGAATACAATTACTCCGCCGCCACATCCTTCGTGTTGGGCGCGGTGGTGGTCATTGCCTCCTATGTCTGCATGTATCTCGCGAACCGGAAGAAATAGCATGGCAATGGTCGGTACGGCTTCCAACGCGCCGCGCATGCGTCAGGTGCGCGTCATCCTGACAATTTTGCTGGGCATCTTCCTCGTCTATTCGCTGCTGCCGCTTTATTACGTCATGGTGTCTTCCACCAAGGCGGACGGTACGCTGTTTTCCAGCTTCGGGCTGTGGTTTTCCGGGCGCTTTGCGCTTTGGGACAATCTGGTGCTCACCTTCACCTATGGCAACGGCATCTTTGGCCGCTGGCTGTGGAACACGCTGTGGTATTCGGTGCTCTCGGCGGTCGGCTCGGCGCTGTTTGCCACTGCGGCCGGCTATGCCTTTGCCAAATATCAGTTCCGAGGACGCCGGGCATTCTTTGCCATCATCCCGGGCTCCATCATGATCCACGGGACTGCGCTGGTCATTCCGACCTTCCTGCTGCTGTCCAATATGGGGCTGGTCAACACGCCACGGGCGGTGATCTTGCCATCGCTGACAACCCCGCTTGGCGTGTTCCTGATGCGGGTCTATGCCGATAGCGCCGTGCCGGACAGAGCTGATCGATGCGGCGCGGATCGAAGGGGCTGGCGAGTTCACCATTCTGACCCAGATCGCGTTCCGGCTGATGGTGCCCGCCTTCATCACGGTGCTGCTGCTGTCCTTTGTCGGCGCTCGGAACAACTATTTCCTGCCCCCGGTCATGCTGTCCAATGACCAGCTCTATCCTGTCACCGTGGGTCTATCGACATGGTACAGCGCCGCCAGCGGCGGCTCAGGCGCCTGAGCGCTGTTTTCCATGGTGCTGACGGGCGCATTCGTAACCATCCTGCCGATCGCGGTGGCCTTTGTGCTGCTGCAACGCTTCTGGCAGGCAGATCTGGGCGCAGGAGGCGTCAAATGAGCGTAAATCCACAAGACTGGCACTTCGACACCGTCCTCTACGGCGCTTCCTATTATCACGAATATATGCCCGAGGACCGGCTCGAAGCCGACATCGCCTTGATGGTGGAAGCGGGCCTGACGGTGGTGCGGCTGGGCGAAAGCAGCTGGGGCCTGTGGGAGCCCCATGACGGCGCCTTCGAGCATGCCCGGATGGATCGCATACTCGACGCGATGCACAAGGCCGGCATCAAGGCCATCATGGGCACGCCGACCTATTCGGTGCCCACCGGATGGTGCGCAAATATCCCGAGATTCTCGCCGAGCAGAATCGACGGGAAATCCCACGCTATGGCATGCGGCAGAACATGGATACCGACCATGCCGCCTACCGCCATTATTGCCAGCGTATCATTCGCCGCATGGTGACCCATTATGCCGATCATCCAGCCGTTATCGGCTGGCAGATCGACAATGAAACCGCCTCCTATGGCGCCCAGAACCACGATGTCTTCATCGGCTTCGTCGATTGGGTCAAGGCGCGCTATGGCACGCTCGAAGCGCTCAACCATGCACGGCTCACCGCCTATTGGGGCCAGCAGATTTATACACAGGAAGATCTGCTGCAGCAGGACCGCGCGGCCAGCACGGGCTATCGGCTCCGATTGGGTGCGTTGGCAGAAGCAGCGCGTCACCAATTTCTCGGCCTTCGAGGCCGAAATCGTGCGCGAATATCGCGGGCCGGGCAGTTCATCCTGCAGAATTTCTCGCCGGGCCTGCATGTTGACGTGGACGAGGCGGGGGTCGCCAAGCTGGTCGACCGAGTCGCGGTCAATCCCTATCACGGCTTCCGGGACCATATGAATGGTCATAGCCGAGCGCTGAACGGGGATTTCTACCGCAGCCTCAAGGGCGGCAATTTCCTCGTCACCGAAATCAACGCCCAGTCGATCGGCTGGGACGCGGCGCATCAATTCCCGCCCTATGACGGGCAGGGGCGGCTCGACGTCTACACGCTGATCGCCAGCGGCGCCAATATGGTGGCCTATTGGCATTGGCATAGCCTGCATTCGGGCCAAGAAACCTATTGGCGCGGCGTGCTGGGGCATGATCTGGAACCCAATCGCTTCTATGCCGAAGTCAAACGCACAGCCCACGAGCTCAAGCGTCTGGGTGCAAACACGGTCAATCTGCGCAAGCGCAATGACGTCGCCATTCTCTATAGCGGCGACAGCCAGACCGCGCTCGACATCATGCCGATCACTGAGGCCGGCCACGCGCCCGACATGCTGCCACGGGAAAAGAGCAAGTCCGACTATCAGGGCCTGCTCTACCAGCTGCACAAGTCGCTGTTCGACCTCAATGTCGAAGCCGATTTCATCCAGCCCGAAGACGAGGACCTGTCACGCTACAAGCTGATCGTGGTGCCGGCCTCGGTATGTGGCATCCGATGCGCAATTGCAGCGCTCGGCCGATTATGTGGCGGCGGGTGGCCATGTGCTGGCAACGTTCAAGACCGGGTTCACCGACGAAGCCGGCCGCGTCCGCGCCGAGCGTGCACCCGGCCCGCTGCGGCAGGCGGCCGGGTTTTCCTATCAGGAATTCAGCACCATCAAGCAGCCGCTGCCGCTCAAGGGCACGCTTGGCGGAACCGGTTCTCATTGGGGCGAGATGATCGATCTGGAAGGGGCCGATGCTCTGGCCAGCTACGATCACCCCTTCTTCGGCCAATGGGCCGCGGTGACGACCAACAAGCATGGCGAAGGCCAGTTCACCTATATGGGCACTGGCTTGATCTGCCGGCCATGTCCAGCCCGGTGGAACGTGTCGTGGATGGCGCCGGGGGTGGCACGGCCACAGGGTCTGCCCACGACCATCCGCGTGCGCAAATCCTTCGGTACCGACGGCGTGCCGCTGACCTTTGTCTTCAACTATGGTGGCGAGCCCGCAACCATTCCGGCCGATCTATTCCCCGGCCGCAATATCGTCACCAATGCGATCCTGCCGGCAGACGGAACGATTTCCGTCGCGCCACGGGATGTTCTGATCGTCGCAGGCTCTGCCCAGAGCCGTTAACCGCCCCTGTTCGAAAAGGATCGCAACATGGCCAATGTCACCTTGCGCAATATCGTCAAGAAATTTGGTGCGGTCGACGTCATCAAGGGCGTCGACTCGGACATAAAAGACCAGAAGCTGGTGGTGTTCGTGGGGCCGTCCGGCTGCGGAAAATCCACCCTGCTGCGGCTGATCGCGGGGCTTGAGGAAATCACCTCGGGCGAGCTGCATATCGGTGGCGAACTGGTCAACGACGTGCCGCCTTCGGATCGCGGCATCTCGATGGTGTTCCAGTCCTATGCGCTGTTCCCGCATATGAATGTCTATGAAAACATGGCCTTCGGGCTGAAGCTCGCCAAGACACCCAAGGCCGACATCAGGCGGCAGGTGCGCGATGCTGCGCGCATACTGCATCTGGAAGAGTTGCTGGATCGCAAGCCCAAGCAGCTCTCAGGCGGGCAGCGGCAGCGCGTGGCCATCGGTCGCGCCATTGTGCGCAATCCCAAGGTCTTCCTGTTCGACGAACCGCTCAGCAATCTGGACGCCGCTCTGCGCGTTTCGACCCGTGTCGAGATCGCCAATCTGCACCGCCAGCTCAAGGCCACGATCATCTATGTAACCCATGACCGGTGGAAGCCATGACCCCGGCTGACGAAATCGTCGTGCTCAACAATGGCACAGTCGAGCAGGTCGGCGCGCCGATGGACCTCTATTACCGGCCGGCCAACATGTTCGTCGCTGGCTTCATCGGCTCGCCCAAGATGAATTTCCTGCCGGTCACTCTCGGCGCAGCTGGGCAGGGCAGTGCTGCCCGGCTCCCCAATGGCCAGAACGTGGACCTCGCCTTGGCCGCTCCGACCGGCACCCCGGACGCCAAGATGACGCTTGGCATCCGGCCAGAGCATTGCAGCCTGGCGCCTGATCCGGGTGGACAGGCGCAGGTGCGGCTGGTCAGAACGGCTGGGCGGCGAAACCATCGTCTATGCCGACTATTTCGGCCGGGACCTGACCATCAAGCTGGCAACCGATTTGCCGATCGACATGGGTGACCGGTTCAACCCGGTTTTCGATGCCCGGCACTGCCATCTCTTCGACGCCGAGGGGCAGGCCTACCGCGGCGACCTGCACTGAGCGACGTGGCGAAAACGCTCGGAGGCGGCGCCGCGTCGCCTCTGCCGCTGAATTAGAAGAGCCGGCGCGCAAGTTTTGCGTGCAGCCGCGCAAAACTTGGGGCAGTGGCAGCGGTCACTGATCGCGCGGCGATGCCGCGAAGCTCGAGCGCTCTATGGTATCGTAGAGCTTCTGGGCTAGTGCCCACGACCAGAACGGGCGCCTCTTGCAAGGGCCATTCGGCCCGGGCTTCGGCGATTTCGGCTCCCAGCAAGAGGCCCGTAATATAGCCGCTGACTTCGCTTGGCGGCATGCGCTCGAAGAGCACGAGGCTGCGCATGGAAAAAATGCGGCGCAGCGGGCCGCCTGGTATGTCGCTGAGCCATGCCGTGCGCAGGCCGCGCTCGAAGCCGGCGTCGTCAACGATGGCCTCGGGCGGAATGAGCCGGCTGACAAGCGAATCCTTGCGCAGCAGATTGGCTATTTCGCCGCCCATATAGGTCGCAAGGCCAATGATGTGGCCGTCCTTGATGGTCACATATTTCGTGTGCGCGCCCGGCAGGATCACGACGGCGCTGGCCATTCCGTCGCCGGCCGCAAACGCCTTGAGCTCTTCGCCACGCATCACATCGGGCAGCGCGCCTGTCGCCGATATTCCGGGCAAGAAGATGTGCGGGATAGTCCCGTTCGGCACAATGGTCGCGGCGCCAGCAAGGTCGTCAAATCCGGCGGGGGCCGGCACGAAGCCGGTTTCGTGCCAACCATTGCGGGCCGTCACCATGCCGGAGAAATAGACCGCCTCCGCTTGTCCGAGCCAATCGGCGGGCAGCAGTTCCGCAAAGCGCGCTGCAAAGCCGCGATCGGTGACCGAATTGGTCCCCACCGGGTGATGCGCCTGCGCCAGAACCGCGCCGCCATCATCGATCAGTTCCGCGCCAAAACTCGATGACGTCCATTCTACACCGATCAGCATGGTCACTCCTTGCATGGGACAGGTGGACCTTTCGGGTCGCACTTGACCGCTAGCACGGCTCATGTATGTTGTTCCACATAAAAGAAGATGGTTCCATATATTGGAACTACTAGAGGAGGGTCGTCGAACATGTTGCTCGGGGTATTGCCAGTTCTACCAACGCCATTTGCCACTGGAGGCGGGGTCGACCCGGTCGCCATGGCACGCGTGACGGCCTTTGCGCTTGAGGCTGGCGCGGATGGCGTGGTGTTCCCCGGTGTGGCGAGCGAGTTCGATCACCTGAATGCCGACGAACGGCAGGCGTTGGTGGAAGTCGTGGGCAAGACGCTGGCCGGCCGCAAACCCTTCATCGTCGGCGCCAGTGCCGCAACCCCTGCCGAGGTGATTGCCTTCTGCCAGAGCGGCAAGGCCGCTGGTGCGACGGCCGCGATGGTAATGGCCCCGGCCAGCGTCGGGAGTGACATCACTGCACTTGTTGCTTTCTTCTCTGCAGTGGCCGCGGGTAGTGGCCTCGACCTGATCCTGCAGAATGCGCCCGCGCCGGTCGGCTCCGGCCTGCCGGTGGCCACGATTGCCGAAGTGGTCAAGGCTGTGCCGGCCATCCGCTACGTCAAGGAAGAAACGCTGCCATCGGGTCCGCGCATCACGGCGCTGATCGATGCCACGGGCGACCGACTTGCCGGCGTCATGGGCGGCGGCGGCTCGCGCTATGTTCTCGATGAGCTGCAGCGCGGCGCCATTGCGCTGATGCCCGCCGTTGAAATCACCGACCTGCATGCGGCCCTGTTCAAGGCTTTCACGGCTGGGAACACCGAACAGGCGCGCGAGCTCTATATCCGCTCGCTACCGATCCTTCTGGTGCAGATGATCTATCGCATGGCGCTCACCAAGGAAGTGCTAGTGCGGCGAGGCATCTTCACCTCGGCAGCAGTTCGCGCACCGCTGCCGGCATTCGATGCCCGGGGCCGGGCTGAAATCGACATGATGCTGGCCGAGCTTGCCGATCTGCTGACAGTAGAGCCGGCGGAGACGTTACGCGCCGTGGGAGAAGCAAGATGACCAGTCGCATCAAATCAGTCGAAAGCTTCACTATCCAGATCGCCCGCCGGGACAGAGCCCTATCTGGGCGGGCCCAAGCCCGGCAGAAACCACCAATGCGGCCGGCTATTTCGTCCGCGGCGGCAACCGCACGGTCTATCCGACCAAGGACCGCACGGTGATCTGCCGCATCGGAAACGGTGGATGGCACCATCGGCTGGGGCGAGACCTATGGCATCGTGGCGCCGGCCGCGGTGATGGCGATCATCGACGATCTGCTCTCGGGCTTTGTCATTGGCCGCGACCCGTTCTGATGTCAGCGTGATCTACGAAGACCTTTATGACCTGATGCGGGTGCGCGGCCATGATGGCGGCTATTACCACGATGCCACGGCGGCGGTGGATATCGCCCTTTGGGATATCTGCGGCAAGCTG
This sequence comes from Devosia sp. A8/3-2, assembly GCA_025452255.1. Classification (GTDB taxonomy): domain Bacteria; phylum Pseudomonadota; class Alphaproteobacteria; order Rhizobiales; family Devosiaceae; genus Devosia. Next base: position 3,742,506 of record CP104974.1, on the reverse strand, counting down.
CGCAATGCCCCGGTAGCCAAGCTCCTGGGCGGTATCCGCCACACTGAAATTCCCGCCTATGTGTCGGGCATTCCCGGTCCCTCGCTGGCCGAGCGCGCCGCCTTTGCCAAGAGCTGGCAGGACAAGGGCTTCAACCAGTTCAAGTTTGCCTCGCCCCATGCCGATGACGGGGTGGTCGCCGAGTTCCGCTCATTGCGCGAGGCGCTGGGACCGACGGCGATGATTGCCGCCGACCTGCACTGGACGCTCTCGGACGTCGAGACCATCGCGCTGGCGCATCAATGCCTGCCGTATAATCCATGGTTCCTCGAAGCGGTCTGCAAACCCGAGGATATCGAGGGCATTGCCCGGGCGGCCGAACATGCGCCGGCACTGATCGCTGCGGGCGAGGAATGGCGCACGGTATTCGATGTGCGCCGCCGGCTTGAGGCGGGGCCACTGGCCATCATCCAGCCGGAAATGGGTCATGTCGGCATCACCGCATTCCACCGCATGGGTCTGTTTGCGGCGGCGCATCATCGCGCCGTCATTCCACACGCCACGATCGGCACCGGTATTTTCCTTGCGGCGAGCCTGCAGGCCAGCGCGACGCTGCAAAATGTCCGCGCCCACGAATTCCAGCACTCGGTGATGGCGCGCAACGCGCCCTACATCACCACTGCCCTCGAAGTGAAGGAGGGACGCTACATCGTCCCTGACGCACCTGGCATCGGCGCCGAACCATCGGCCGAGGCCATCGCCATCATGCACAAGTAACTGTGACAATCGGGAGGAACGTCATGAAACTTACCAAGACCCCGGCCAGCCTGTTGCTGGCTGGCACCATCATGCTACCGGGCGTCGCCGTCGCCCAGACCACGCTCAGCTTCGTCTCCTGGCAAAAGGGCGAAAAGGGCTATGGCGACTGGTGGGACCTGCTGATCAAGGAGTTCGAGGCCACCCATCCCGACGTCAAGATCGATTTCACCACGGTGCCGCGCGATGGCTATAGCGACGCCATGATCACCCAGTTTGCGGCCGGCGCGCCGCCCGACATCGTGCACCTGACCTCGTTTGAATATCAGACCTTTGCCGAAAACGGCTGGCTGGAAGACACGGGTCCGTGGATCGAAAAGTCCGGCATGGATTTGACCGGTTGGGCCGGCCAGAGCGCCTGCACCGGGACAGCAAGACCCAGTGCATCATGATGCTCTATTTCGGCTATATCCCGGCCTATAACGAAGCCTTGCTGAACGAGGCCGGCGTTGCCGTTCCCACCAATTGGGACGAATTCCTCGGCCGCCGCCCGCGCCACCACGATCGACCGCGATGGCGACGGCATCAAGGATGTCTATGGCACAGGCGTACACCTCGCCACCGCCAATTCCAGCTATACCAATGACGTGCTGATGTATGTGCTGTCGGCCGGCGGCCGCTGGACCAATGCCGAGGGCAAGGTGACCATCAACACGCCCGAGGCTATCGAAGGCATCAACCGTTGGCGCATGCTGGTGGAAGAGGAATTGACCCCGCTCGGCATGGTGGGTGGCGATACCGACCAGCTGTTCATGGAAGGCAAGGTCGCCATGCGTATCAACGGGCCGTGGATCAACGGCTTCGTGCAGCGCGCCGAGCCCGGGATCCAGGAGAACCTCAAGTTCGCCGCCGATCCGCTGTCGCCTCCGCTGGGTGGCTCGTCCAACGTGCTGACGCTGGCCTCCGAAACGCCGGCCGAGAAGAAGGAACTGGCCCGGGAGTTCATCGAGCTCGCCACCAGCCAGAAGTTCCAGGAGCTTTATTCCGAACTCGGCGCCTCGCCGGCTCCCAAGCCCGGTGCGGTGAGCGAAGCCGCCTTCAAGGCCGTGCCGCATATGCAATTGCTGATCGATGCTTCTGCCGCCGCTTCGGCTGCCGGTGTCGACCGCATTCCCACCGGGCTTGAAGCGCAGAACAATGAGTTCACCAAAATGGCGGCCGAAGAGCTGCAGCGCATGCTGATCGAAAAACTGCCGACCGAAGACGTCGTGGCCGTGATCCAGCAGAAGGCCGAAGCCCTGCAATAGCAGGCGCATGGAGGTCGCCCCCGAATGTGGGCGGCCTCATCCATCACCCGCAGATTTCGAGGAGGAAACTATGCGGAGATATGCCTTGCCCGGGCTGCTGCTCGGCGCGCTGATGAGTTCTGTTGCGCCGACATCTGCCGAAACGCTGACCTTTGTAACCTGGCAGTTGACCGAAGACACCTACGGTCCCCGGTGGGAAGCGGTGATCGCTAAGTTCGAAGAAACCCATCCCGGCGATACGATCGAGGCGACACAGATCGCCCGGCAGGAATTCGCCGATACGATGATGACCCAGTTTGCCGCGGGCGCAGCGCCCGACATCGTCCACCGGCTTCGTTCTGAATACCAGCCCTTTGCTGAAAACGGTTGGTTGGAGGATCTGGGACCACTGGATCGACCAAGCCGGTCTTGACCTCAATGGCTGGGCCGGGCAGGGCCTTTGTACACGGGATGGCACCACGCGCTGCATCAACATGCAGTATTTCGGCTATATCATGGGCGTGAACCGAGCGCTTCTCGATGCTGCCGGTGTGCCCGTTCCGACCAATTGGGATGAGTTTATCGACGCGGCCCGCAAGCTGACACAGGACACCGACGGCGACGGCATTACCGATGTCTATGGCACGGGCCTGCACTGGCGGCGGGCAATAATTACCTCAACGACATGCTCAATTTCGTGCTCGATACCGGCGCCAGCTGGACAACGCCTGAAGGCGTTCCGGCGATGGATACGCCTGAAATGATCACCGCCATCGAGCATTGGACAACGCTGATTAAGGAGGGTCTGGTGCCCGCCGATACGACCGGCGGCGATGCCGGGCAGCTCTTTGTTGAAGGCAAAGTGGCGATGCGGATCGAAAATCTCGGCTCGGCGGGCGTGATCGAGACGACCGCCTCCGACGAGATCAAACCATCGCTCAAGCTCGTGCCCTCGCCGTTCGATCCGCCGGTTGGCGGCGCTTCGGCCGTGCTGACCATGCCGGCTGAACTGTCCGATGAGAAAAAGCAACTTGTCTGGGATTTCATCGCCATCGCGACGTCCCGGGACATGCAGGAGCTGTTCTCCGAAATCGTCGGTGCACCGGCGCCGCGTCCGGTTCGGTCACCCGGGCAGCGCTCGATTCATCGCCGGAATATGGCCTCGTCGTTGAAGCCATGAACAAGGCCGCTGCCGCCGGCGTCGATCGCGTGCCGGCGGGCCTTGAGACCCATTACAACGAAATCGCGGCGATCGTGCGCGAGGAAATCCAGCGCATGTTGATCGAGGAGCGCTCCGCGGCCGACACGGCAGCCACATTGCAGGAGCGCTTTCTTGCCCTGCAATAATCACTTCGCCGGCGCGGTGGATTTCCATCGGGCCGGCATCAAATCGCTAGCGAAATGGTGAGATCATGAGCGAGTTCAGCCAATCACGGCCCGCGACCCCAATCGTGCGGCGTTCGCATGGATTGTTCGGGATCGACTCGGCCAGCCCCCGCCACGCCAACAAGCTTGGTTATCTGCTGCTGGCCCCAGCGGCTTTGCTGATCCTGGCCATTCTGGTCTATCCGATGCTGCTGGCTATCGACCTCAGCTTCCACGACGTCAAATTCGCCACGCTTTCGTTTGGTGCCGATGAATATACGCTCAAGAATTACCAGCGATTGTTCTCCTCGCCCGAATTCTGGAACGCCATCCGCACCACCTGCATGCTCCTGCTGGTTGTCACCAGCATCTCGCTTTGCGTCGGCATGGGCACGGCCCTGCTGGTCAATCAGCAATTCCGCGGCCGCAGCTTTGCGCGCATGCTGATTGCCTTGCCTTGGGCGGTGCCCGAGGTGGTGGCCGTGGTCACTCGGGTGTGGATCCTGGATGCATCCTTCGGCGTACTCAATTGGCTGCTGCTCAAAGCTGGCGTGATCGGCGGACAGGTCAGCTGGTTCTCTTCCCCGGCAGTGCCTTTTCCGCCGTTACCATGGTCATGGTGTGGAAGGGCTATCCGTTCATCTCGATCATGATCCCGGCCGGGCTGCAGTCCATCCCCGAGGAATTCTACCAGGCTGCCAAGGTCGATGGTGCCAACGTATTCCAGCGCTTTTTCTGGATCACCGTGCCGTGCCCGGCCCCCGTGCTGGGCGTCACCCCGGTGCTGACCGTACTCTGGGTGTTCCACGATTTCTCCATCATCTACGTGCTGACCGGCGGCGGACCTGTCGGGGCCACCGAGACGCTGGCCATCATGACCTATGAAGAAGCCTTCTCCTTCTTCCGCATGGGTTACGCCTCGTCCATCGGCGTGGTCACCCTGCTGATCTGCGCCGTCATCAGCGCCCTCCCGGTCAAAAAGACCAGCCACGCGATCTATTAGGAGGCGCCGCGATGAAACGCACTCTGCTCCAGTCCATCCTGCTCTATGCCACGGTCATCGTGGTCTGCGCCGTCCTGCTGTTTCCTATCTATTGGATGATCATCACCTCTTTGGCGCCGGCCAGTGCCCTGCGCAGCTTTCCGCCGCAATTCTGGCCGGCCAATCCGCAATGGAGCACCTATACCAACCTGATCTTCAATACCGACATGCCGCGCTGGCTGTTCAACTCGGCTTTGGTCGCCATCGTCTCCACCGCGATTTCGCTGCTGGTCTCGGTGCTGGCCGCCTATAGCCTGTCGCGCTATACGATGAAGGGCGGCGAGGCGGTCGGGCTGTTCATCCTGATGAGCAAGATGCTGCCGGCGACCATGCTCATCATCCCGCTGTTCGGCATTTTTCGCAGCTCGGGACTGATGGGCTCGCTCTGGTCGCTGATTATCGCCCATGCGACCGCCATCGTGCCCTTCGCCACTCGGATGCTGAAGGGCTATTTCTGACTCCATCCCGCAGGAGCTTGAGCAGGCGGCGCAGGTCGATGGCTGCACGCCTTGGGGGCGCTGTTCCGGGTCATCCTGCCAGTCTCGGCGCCGGGCCTTGCGGCAACGGCGCTCTATGGCTTCGTGCTGTCTCGGGCCGATTATCTCTATGCCCGCACCTTCCTCGGCCAGCGCCACCCACAATTGGACGGCCAATATCGGCATTGCCACCTTCAAGGGCGAGTATCAGACCGATTGGAACGTCATCATGGCGGCCTCGCTCCTAGCCGCCTTGCCTATCATGCTCGCCTACCTGTTCCTGCAACGCTATCTCGTCGGCGGCCTGACCGCTGGCTCGGGGAAATAGACCCATGGCCGACATTCAGATTCAAAATCTCAGCAAGTCCTTTGGTGCATTCAACGCCCTCAAGGACATGTCCCTCCAGATCAATGACGGCGAGTTCGTGGTCTTTGTCGGGCCCTCGGGCTGCGGCAAGTCCACGGCACTCAAAATCTGGCGGGTCTCGGAAGCGGCCAGCGGCGGCCGCATTATCATCGGCGGCGAGGACGTCACCGAACTCGCTCCCGGCAAGCGCGACATCGCCATGGTGTTCCAGAATTATGCGCTTTATCCGCATCTGACGGTCCGCCAGAATATTGGCTTCGGCCTCAAGATGCGGAATACCGACAAGGCCGAGATCAATGCCCGTGTCGAGCGCGCTGCACAGGCGTTGGAAATCACCGACCTGCTCGACCGGCGGCCCAAGGCCCTCTCGGGCGGGCAGCGCCAGCGTGTCGCGCTGGGCCGGGCGATTGTGCGCGAGCCGCGCGTCTTCCTGATGGATGAGCCGCTGTCCAATCTCGACGCCGCCTTGCGCGTACAGATGCGCGCCGAGATCACCGCTCTGCAGCGCCGCATCGGCGTGACCACCATCTATGTGACGCATGACCAGACCGAAGCCATGACCATGGCCGACCGCATTGTCATCATGCGGCGCGGCGTGGTGCAGCAAATCGGCACGCCCGATGAACTGTTCAATCGGCCCAATAATATCTTCGTGGCCGGCTTCATCGGCTCGCCATCGATGAACTTCATCAGTGGCACCTTGGCCACCGATGATAAGGGAGTCTTCGTCGAAGCCGGTGGCCTGCAATTGCGACCTGAAGGCGCAGTGGCGCACGCCGCTTCAGCCTATATCGGCAAGAAGGTCATCTGCGGCATTCGTCCGGAAGCGCTGGGTCTTGCTGCCCCCAATGAGGCCGCGCTCGATGTCGAACCCATGCTGGTCGAAAGCCCGGGCAGCGAGGCCTATGTGCATTTCCGTCTGCCGGGCCAGCAGCTTGCAATTCCGGTGGCCGGCGAACATGAACACGAGGGCCGCGCCTCGGGCACGTTGATCGCCCGGCTCTATGACGTGGATCAGTCGCTGATCGGCAGGCAGGTGCGGTTGGCGATCAAGCCAAACACTTCCATACACCTGTTCGATCCAGCTACAGAAGAAGCCATCAAGTAGCGGGATCAGGCATGGCAATAGAACTCAAGCGCATCGGCGAGCACGAGATGCCCTGGGGCACCTCGGCGCTCGGCAAGGGCCTCTACGTTCTCGACCTGCTCGGCGAGGTGGACCGGCCGCAGCGCTTCACCCAATTGATCAAGCTTACCGGCTTTCCCAAGGGCACGCTGCACCGCATTCTCGAAGCGCTGATGGAGTTTCGCCTGATCCGCTTCAACGAGGCCGACCAGACCTATCGCTCGGGCCCGCGCCTGTTCAGAATTGGCCCACAAAGTCTGGGATGAATTCGACCTGCGCGGTGCTGCCGCCCGGAACTCGACCGGCTGGCCGATATGACCAGCGAGACGGTGTCGCTCTGTGAGCTGGAAAACGGCTCGATCCTTTATATCGACCGGCGACTATCCGCCGATGCCTTCGGCTTCCGCATCGAGGTCGGCCGGCGCGCGCCGCTCCATTGCACTGCCGGCGGCAAGGCTCTGCTCGGCTTCCTGACGCCGCATCGGCAGCGCGAGCTGATCGCCGAACTGCGTGCCTCCAATGACCCGACCAAGGTGCCGGGCAATGAGGCCGACCTGCTGACCGACTCGGCGCTGACCCGGGCCCGCGGCTATGCGCTCTCGATCGAGGAGCATGTGGCGGGCGTGGTCTCGGTTGCGGCTCCCGTGCTCGATCACCGGCACGAACCTATCGCGGCCATCGGCGTCTCCGGCCCACGCGAACGGCTGCCGATTGAACGCCTCCATATTATCGGCCGCGACCTGATGGAGGCCGCACGCCGCATTTCCGGCAATGTTGGAGCGACTGCCATGAGCATCAATGCGCCCGAGCGCCCGCGTACGCTGGTTCACGCCAATGCCGAATGCGTCCTTCCGGTAGCCGCCCATCTGGGCGAGGGACCGACCTGGAGCGAGCAGGACGGCAAACTGCTGTGGCTCGATATCCTGTCGCCCAATGTAAACACCTTCGATCCGGCCAGCGGCAACAATACCACCACCAAGGTGTCCCGCATGGTCACCTCCATTGCGCCGCGTCTCAAGGGCGGTCACGCCGTCATGACGCAGAACGGGCTGGAGTTTCTCGATATCGCCACGGGAGATCTGACGCCGGTCGTTGATCCGGAAGCCGATATCGCGACCAATCGGTTCAACGACGCCAAATGCGATCGTCGCGGCCGGTTCTGGGCCGGCAGCATGGCACTCGACGCTTCGGGGCCTTCGGGGAGCCTTTACTGTATCGAACCCGATGCCAGCTGGCGCCGCGTCGACACCGGTTTCACCGTGTCCAACGGCATGGGCTGGAGCCCGGACGATAGGCTGATGTATTTCGCCGATTCCGCGCTGGGCTGCATCTTCGCTTACGATTTCGACCTTGCTGCCGGCACCATCGCTAATCGCCGCGTCGTCGTGCAGATCCCGCCCTCCGAGGGCAAACCGGATGGCATGACGGTCGATGCCGAAGGCTACCTCTGGGTGGCCGTCTGGGACGGCTGGGCGGTGCGCCGCTATGCCCCCGACGGCCGGCTCGACCGTGTCGTCGGCGTGCCCGTGCCGCGGCCTTCGAGCTGCACCTTTGGCGGCCCCAACCTCGACCGCCTCTACATCACCTCCGGCCGCATCCGGCTGGCCGAGCGCATGCTGGTGGAGGCGCCCCTGTCGGGCGGCCTTTTCGCCTTCGATCCGGGCGTGCGCGGCCAGAAGGGTGGAGCCTTTGCCGGATGAGCCGGGAGAACAGCTATCATAGTCTTGCCGGCAAGCCGGTTATCGTCACTGGGGGGCGGCGGGTATCGGCAAGGCCATGGCTCTGGCCTTTGCCCGGCACGGCGCGCCTGTCGGCATTATCGACCGCAACGCGGTGGGCGCCGACGCCGTGCGTGACGCAATCATGGCCGCCGGTGGAACTGCCGCGGCAGTTGGCGCCGACGTCGCGGATATCCCTGCGCTCACCGTCGCCATAGCAGCGCTGCGCCGGCAACTTGGGCCGATCCAGATACTGATCAACAATGCCGGCCACGACGAGCGTCACGATTTCGAGACGATGACGGCCGATTACTGGGACGATCGCATGGCCGTCAATCTGCGGCATCTGGCATTTGCGGCACAGGCCGTCACGCCGGACATGAAGCAATCGGGCGGCGGCACCATCATCAATCTGGGTTCGACATCCCGGATGCAGGGCGCTGCCGGCCTCATCGCCTATGGCACGGCAAAAGCGGCCATCGGTGGCTTCACCCAATGCCTCTCCCACGATCTCGGACCATACGGAATCCGGGTGATGTGCATCGCGCTCGGGCGTACGCTCACCGAGCGAAGCCGGGCCTCGGCAAATGACCCCGCCTATGTCAGCGAGACCCTCGCGCGCCGTGCAATCCAGCAATTGGTCACCCCGGACGATATAGCCCACCTCGCCCTCTGGCTGGCCTCCGACGACGCCGGGATCATGTCCGGTCAGACTCTTATTGCCGACGGCGGGCATGTGCAGCGCTGACCCGCCAACTCAGCGTCCGTGAAAAGGGCGAGTTCACCAGCAACAATATGGCCCGGCAATTCCGGTGACGCTGGACGGCACCGGACGCGTTCTTTGCAGTTGCCAGAAAAGATGATAATCAAACTCCGATTAATAGGGCCCGGCGTCCGTAGGCTGTTCGAGAGGCTGGCCGCGGGGTGCGGCTGCTGCTGCCCGGCGCCCCTTCAAATTCGATAGGTGGATCAACCTTGCACTATTGGCCCTCCATGACTCGGCACACCGAGGGGATCAATGTAGTCGCGCCGGTCAAGTGGCGCTGTCTTGACGGGTTGATGGGCGCATTCTGGGAGGCTGACTGCCAGTCGGGCGCGCAGGGCTATTACTTGGCGGACGATCCGCGCATCATGATTTTCTTCAATGATGTGTCGGGCAGCGTCCGGATTTCCAACCAGAGCGGTGATTTTTCTAGGCAATACCGGCCCATGTCGGGGGCGATCTTTATCCCCGCGGGGGTTCCTATGTGGACCAATATCGAGACCACCCATCGGGTAACGCACCTCAATCTGCATATGCACAAGGACCGGTTGCTGCGGTTTCTGGCGCCTGCGCTGGGCAGGTCTGCGGCGCTGGCGGCGTTGCGCAGCCCGGTGGAAATCCAGGATGTGGAAGCCATTGAGGCGCTGGCCAAATTGCTCGTCGATGAAATTGCGGAGCCGTCGCGGCATGCCATCTATGCCGAAAGCCTCGCCAATAGCATCGTTGCTGGCCTACTCGACATTCCGCAGGAACGCGCCGAGCAGAGCGAGGGCCGGCTGACCTGTGCCCAGATGAATAAGCTGATGACGCGTCTCAACGCGCGCAGCAGTGGCCGGCTGACCGTGGCCGAAATGGCGGACGCGGTCGGCCTGTCCGAAAGCTGGTTCAGCACGGTCTTCAAGCAGACGACGGGCAAGACCCCGCTGCAATGGCAATTGGAAAAGCGCATCGAGCTTGCCAAGAAGCTGCTGGTGGAAAGCAATCTGAGCGTGGCCAATATTGCAGCTCAGCTCGACTTTTCCGATCAGGCGCACCTGACCAAGGTGTTCCGCCACGTTGCCGGCGAAACCCCGGCGGCCCGGCGCCGCATTCAAACGCGTTAAGCCAAGAATTGTCCCACCCGCACGAATTGCGGGTGGGACAAGCGGTTACTGTGTTTGGCGCAAGGTCGCGGTCACGGTCCGACCCGGATTGTAGAAGTCGGCGCCGAAGCCGCCATAAGCCACGTGCTTTTCGTCAAAGATATTGCTGACATTGAGTTGCAGCGTGGTGTTGTCCTGCACCTTGTAGTTGAAGGCGGCGTCGAAGACGATGCTGCTGCCGGCTGATTGCGTATTGGCGTCGTTGAAGAAATACGAACCGGAATAGCGCGCACCGAGCCCGAAGGTCATGTCGCCGATAACGCCATTGCTGGGCAGGGTATAATCCACCCAGAGCGAAGCAATATGGTTGGGCACGAAGGACAATTCGTTGCCTTCATTGCCGCCGGTGCCGTTCTCGACAATGTCGGACAGCATGTAGGAATAGGCGACGGTCAGGCTGAGATTTTCCATCACCTCCGCCTTGGCTTCCAGATCAATGCCGCGCACCCGCACCTCGCCAATGGTCTCCTGCATCATGGTGGCGGGGTTGGTGCGGGTCATGTTGCTCTTGGTCAGGTCATAGACGGCGGCGCTGAACAGGGCGGGAAATGCATCGGGCTGGTATTTAATGCCGGCTTCCCACTGCTCGCCGCGCTCGGGCTCGACCGACAGCGATGCGGGAACGGCGGATTCGGCAAAGCTCACATAGGCGGCAAGCTCGTCGGTGAGCTTATAGGTGAGCGCGCCGCGCTTGGTGAACTCGCTGAATTCGGCCGCGGTCAGCGCCCCGGTCAGATTATCGGTTTGGTCGACATCCATCCAGTCATTGCGCAGGCCGATCGTCGCGGTCAGCCTGTCGAAGGTCAGGTCCTGCTGCACATAGGCGGCGTTGGTCTTTTGATCGTTGGTGGTGCTGCCGATCAGCGGGACCGATTCCGGTGCGCCGGTATAGACCGGGTTCAGCCAATCGATGCTGGGCGCCGGCCCCCAATAGGTCTTGTTGGTGGCGTAGCTGGAATTGTGCTCGAGGCCGATCAAGGTGGTGCTGTCCACCGTGCCCCAGCTGGCGTTGTATTGAACGCGCCCGTCGATGACGAAGTTTTCGCGGGTGGATTCTGTTGCCGAAGAAGGCTCGGCTGGCCGGGGTCGAGCCATCGGTGGGCGTCGCCGAAATATAGGCATAGCCGAAATCGCTGGCAGTATTGCTGTAGCGCGCATTGGAGCTGAAGCTCAACCCATAGCCGATATCGTGGCTGAGCATTACGCTGAGCGTATCCCGATCCACGCCGCGGAAATTGTAGTCCGGCTCCCCGAAGAAGGCGTTGCGGTCGAAGTCACTGCCCACGGGATGGCCGCCGCTGCCGTGCACGCCTTCCTTGCTCAAATGGTCGTAGACGATGGTCAGGGTGGTTGCGTCGGTGGGGCGCCGAGTCAGGCCGCCCATGACGAATTGCTCCTCATCGCGCGAATAGTCATATTCACCATTCCCCACCCGGACCTTGCCGGTAAGGCGATAGGAGAGCGTCTCGTCCACGGTGATATTGTCGCCGAAATCGGCCCTGATCTCGGCCGTGCCGAATGCGCCGCCGGAGAGGTAAGCCTCCCCGAATTTTTCGTTCTTGGGCGTCTTGGTGACGTAATTGACTGCACCGCCGGGGTCGGAAACACCGAACGTCGTCGAATTGGCGCCCTTGAGCACTTCGATACGCTCGAAGGCATAGGGTTCCTCGCGGATGCCGCCGAAGGGGGCGCCGATCACCAAGCCATCGCGATAGGTATAGGCGTCAAAGCCGCGAATCTTGAAGAAGTCGAAGCGGTCGTCCGAGCCATAGAAATCGGTGCTTACGCCGGCGGTATATTGCAGTACCTCTTCGGTGCTCTGGGCGTCGCGTTGCTGAACTTCCTTGGCGGTGATCACCGATACCGAGGCGGGTGTGTCTAGGAGCGGCGCCGCGATCTTGCCGCCGCTGGTCGTGGTCGTTGCCACGATGGAGTTGCGATCGTCATCTGTCCCGGCGCCGCCGACATTGACGACGAGTGTCGGCAAAATCGTCACAGAAGCCAGATCATCGGCCTCTCGGGCGAATGCCACGGGCGCCATGCTCACAAGCGCCGTGCATCCCAACAGCATCGCGTTTCGATAGCGGGCTCGGCTGGCATCCCTGATGATCATCTTCAATTCCAGAATTTGGTGTGGCTACAGCAGCGACCGGATCGCCACCCTGTTCGGTGCCGTGTGGCCGGCCTGTGCTAGTAACTTGAGCGTATTTGTCTGGTATTGTAAAATCCGGTGGTTTTGTACGAAACCATGGGAGATTTGCGTTTGTTCACCGCGCGGCAAGCATTGCAGTTGACGGAGCCGATCTAAACCTGAAATTGAAAGTCCACTTTTATCAGGAGACCTTGCCTCATGCTGCGGCTGTTTGGCTTTTCCGCACCATTGGTCGCGGCATGCCTGTCGATCCTCGCCCTCGATTCCGCCTCGGCACAGGGTGGTCCGGCTTTTCCTATCACCATCGAGCACGCACTGGGCACGACGATCATTGCCGAAAAACCCGAGCGGGTAGCGACGGTGGCCCGGGCCAACCACGAGGTGCCGTTGGCGCTGGGGATCGTGCCGGTTGGCTTTGCCAAGGCCAATTTCGGTGACGACGATGGCGACGGGCTTTTGCCCCGGGTGGCGGAGAAGCTGGCTGAACTCGGCGCCGATACGCCAGTGCTGTTCGACGAGGGCGATGGCATCGATTTCGAGGCGGTCGCCGCCACCCAGCCGGATGTGATCCCGGCCGCCTATTCCGGCCTCAGCCGGGCTGATTACGATACGCTGAGCCAGATCGCGCCGGTCATTGCCTTTCCTGACGCCCCCGGTCCACCGATTGGCGCGGCATGATCCGCCTCAATAGTGCGGGCCTCGGCATGTCCGCCGAAGGGGAGGCGCTGATCTCGAGCATCGAGGCCGAGATTGCAGGCGCGGTCGCCGGATATCCCGAACTCAAGGACAAGGCGGCGCTGTTCGCCACCCATCTCAATGCGTCGGATCTCAGCGCCATCAATTTCTACACGACCAATGATACGCGGGTGAAATTCTTCGCCGATTTGGGGATGGCCTCGCCGCAAAGCGTTGCCGAGGCGACCGCGCCGGGCAAGTTCTCGGGATCGGTGAGTGCGGAGCGGATCGATATTTTCGATGATGTCGACATCATCGTGACCTATGGCGACCAGCAGCTTCTGGACGCGCTCAAGGCCAATCCGCTGCTGGCCAGAATGCCGGCCGTGGCGAATGGCGCCCCGGTTATCCCGGGTGGCAACCCGGTGGGCACGGCGGCCAATCCGACGCCACTATCGATCTCATGGGTGCTCGATGATTATCTGGCACTGCTCGCCGAGGCGGCCAAGAAACCTCAATGACGGCACCCGGCCTGCATCCCTCCGTCCGGCGATCCATCGCCGGGCGGTCGAACTGCGTGCGGAGCCTGTGGCTGATAGGGCTTGCTGTACTCCTTGGCGGCCTTGGCGCGCTTTCGGTCACCATCGGTTCGCGTGACGTCGCGTGGGCCGACATTGTCGCGGCCCTTGCCGACGGACGTGACACGATCGGCCGAGCCGCCGTCGCATTGCGCATTCCGCGGACATTGCTGGCCGTTCTGGCCGGGTCGGCACTTGGGCTTGCCGGCGCCGTCATGCAGGGCGTGACGCGCAATCCGCTCGCCGACCCGGGCATATTGGGGGTCAACACCGGCGCCTCGCTCGCCGTCGTCATCGGAGTGGCTCGGTTCAATATCGCCTCGGCCGATGCCTATATCTGGACCGCGATTGCTGGCGCCGGGCTTACGGCGGCCTTTGTCTACACCATCGGCTCTATGGGACGTGGCGGCGCAACGCCGCTCAAGCTTGCGCTTGCAGGCGTCGCCACCTCGATCGCTTTTTCGTCGCTGGTGACAGCCGTGGTGCTGCCGCGCAACGATATCGCCGGCGGCATCCGCTCTCGGCAGATCGGCGGGGTAGGCGGGGCGACCTTCGAGCGCATCCTGCCGGTCATGCCGTTTCTGGCGGTGGGCCTCGCCATCGGCCTGCTCTCGGCCCGCCGGCTGAACTCGCTGGCGCTGGGCGACGAACTGGCGGCCGGGCTGGGCGAACGGGTCGCCCCGGCCCGCGCGGTGGCGGCGCTGGGCGCGATCCTGCTGTGCGGGGCCACGACTGCCGTGTGTGGTCCCATCGGCTTTTGGGCCCGGTCGTGCCGCATCTGTGCCGCCTGCTAGTTGGGCCGGATTATCGTTGGCTATTGCCATTTTCCACGCTGGGCGGCGCCTGCCTGCTCCTAGCCGCCGATATCGCCGGACGCATCGTTGCCCGGCCCGCCGAGCTTGATGTCGGCATCGTCACCGCCTTTATCGGCGCGCCCTTCTTCGTCTGGGTGGTGATGCAACAGCGGATCCGCGAATTGTGACAATGCCGTTGACCGCCACGCGCGCCCGCCAGTTGCGCCACTATGGGTTGGTGACCACCATTCTGCTGACCCCGGTGGCAGTACTATTCTGCGCTGACTCTGTCACTGGGCCAATCCTTCACGCCGCCGGGCGATGTTATTCGCGTGCTGCTGGGCGAGCAGGTGGGCGGCGCCAGCTTCACCGTGGGGCAATTGCGGTTGCCGCGGGCTGTGCTAGCGATCCTCGCGGGGCTGAGCTTCGGGCTAGGCGGCGTCGCGTTCCAGATTATGCTGCGCAATCCTCTGGCCAGCCCGGACATTATCGGCATCAGCTCGGGCGCCAGCGCCGCCGCTGTCTTCGCCATTGTCGTCCTGTCGCTGAGCGGACCGACCGTGGCGCTGTTCGCGGTCATCGCCGGCCTCGCCATAGCGCTGCTCGTTTATGTGCTGGCCTTCAGGAAGGGCGCGGGCGGAACAAGGCTGATCCTGATTGGCATCGGCATTTCGGCAATGCTGGAAAGCGTGATCGCCTATATTCTGTCCCGAGCGCCGGACTGGAACCTGCAGGAGGCGCTGCGCTGGCTGACCGGCAGCCTCAATGGCGCCCAACTCAGTCAGGCGCTGCCGCTTCTCGGGGCATTGGTGGTTTTCGGGGGCTGCTGCTCAGTCGCACCCGTGAACTGGAACTGCTGCGACTGGGCGATGATACAGCCGCCGCTTTGGGCGTTCGGGTCGGCCGCACGCGGGTAACGGTGATCATCGCCGCCGTCGGCATGATTGCGACGGCGACCGCGATAACCGGACCGATCGCCTTCGTTGCCTTCCTCTCCGGCCCGATCGCCGCCCGCATCGTGGGGCCGCGCGGCTCGCTACTGATCCCTGCCGCACTGGTTGGCGCGACGCTTGTGCTGGTGGGCGATTATGTCGGCCAGTTCCTCCTGCCGATGCGTTACCCAGTTGGCGTAGTGACCGGAGCCTTGGGCGCGCCCTATCTCATCTATCTGATCGTGCGCGCCAATCGGGCAGGGAGTGGCCCCTGAAGCCAATTTATCGATCGATCCGGGCTATTTGCTGGGGTGGATAACGTTCGCCCTGGACGGCGATGCCGGCAAAGGCCTGATCAATCGTGGCAAGGTCGTCCGCCGACAGCTCGATCGCCGCCGCACCGATATTTTCGTCCAAACGATGCAGCTTGGTCGTGCCCGGGATCGGCACGAATGTCGGGCTTTGCGCGAGCACCCGTGCAAGCGCGAGCTGTGCCGGTGTCACCTGTTTTTCCGGGGCGATGCGGGCGAGGGTATCGATAACAGCCCGATTGGCGGCGCGGTTTTCCTCGCTGAAGCGCGGTACAGAATTGCGGAAGTCGTTTTGCGCAAAGCTGGTGCCGGCATCGATCGTGCCGGTGAGAAAGCCCTTGCCGAGCGGGCTGAATGGCACAAAGCCAATGCCGAGCTCGTCCAACACCGGGATGATCTGGTCCTCCGGCTCGCGCCACCACAGCGAATATTCGCTCTGTAGCGCCGAAACCGGCTGTACGGCGTGGGCGCGGCGGATATTGGCGACGCCGGCTTCGGACAGGCCGAAATACTTGACCTTGCCCTCGGCGATCAGCTGCTTGACCGTGCCGGCGACGTCTTCTATCGGCACGTTTGGATCGACCCGGTGCTGATAGAGCAGGTCGATATAGTCCGTGCGCAGGCGTTTCAGGGATTCCTCTACAGTGGCGCGGATATGGTCGGGCCGGCTGTCCGTGCCGCCGCCTTGGGGAGTGTTGAAGCCGAATTTGGTGGCGATCACCACCGGTCGCGGATTGGCTGCAAAGCCTCGCCCACCACTTCCTCATTGGTGTAGGGGCCATAGACCCGGGCGGTATCGAAAAGGTGATCCCGCGCTCGAAGGCGCCTCTAATGACCTTGACGCCCTCCGCCGGTTCCAGCGGCATCCCATAGGATTGGCTGATGCCCATGCAGCCAAGCCCGATGGCCGAAACCTGCAGGCCGCTGGACCCAAGTTGTCTTTGTTTCATGTCGTTTCTCCTCAAGCTGTCGGATGACCGGCTGGAAATCTTAGCGGCCGTATTGTTCGTCGCTGACCTGCTCCATCCATTCCACGACCTTGCCGTCGAGTTCTTCCCGGATGGCGATGTGGCTCATCGCAATGTCGGGACTGGCGCCATGCCAATGCTTCTCATCGGGGCCAAATCGCACCACATCGCCGGGCAACACGGTTTCGATAGGGCCATCGGCCCTTTGAACGAGGCCTCTTCCGGTAAGGATGATGAGCGTCTGCCCGAGCGGATGAATATGCCGAGCTGTGCGCGCCGGGCTCAAAGGTCACCGTGTTGGCCGCCATGGCGCTGGGCGCTTCGACCCCAAAAAGCGGATCGATCCTGACCGTGCCGGTAAACCAGTCGCGGGGCCCCTTGGTGGAGGGCTGGGTGCCTGCGCGTTGAATTTTCATGAGGGGTCCTTTGGGTTGGCTACAAGGATAGGTCAGTTTCGCCGTTCTGATTAGTAGGGTTATCTTCTTTGATCTTGTGAATGGGATGCACGGATCGGGTCGGCACAATTCATCATACAAGTAGGTGGACTTTGTATGTTGACTTCGACAGGCGCATTCTTGACTGTTCCCATAGTCCCGGGCGCTTGGCGCCGGCCATCTAGAAGGGGCGCCGGTTTGTCGTGGAGGACGAGGCCGGCGCGGACATGCACGAGGGAGGATACCATGTTTCAACTGCCTAAACTGGCAGCGACGGCGCTCGTCGCTGCAACCTTGATGGTTTCGACCGCCAGCGCCCAGACGGTGCTGCGCTCGTCCGATACCCATCCGGACGGCTATCCGACGGTCGAAGCGGTCAAGCATTTCGGCGAGCTGCTGAGCGAAAAGACCGGCGGCCGCTATTCGGTGGAAGTGTTTCACTCCGCCCAGCTCGGCGAGGAAAAGGACACGATCGAACAGACCCAGTTCGGCGTGATCGATCTCAACCGTATCTCGATCGGCGCCTTCGGCACCCAGTGCCCGAAGCGACGGTGACGCAATTGCCCTATATTTTCCGCTCCGCCGATCACTTCCATGCCGTGCTGGACGGCCCGATCGGCGAAGAAATCTCGGCCGCGTTCGATGCCGTGGACGTGGTGGCACTCGCCTTTTACGACGGCGGCGCCCGCTCGTTCTACAATAGCGAAAAGCCGATCAATACGCCGGCCGACATGGCGGGCATGAAGATGCGCGTCATGCAGTCCGATATTTTCGTGGACATGGTCGCGGCCTTTGGCGGCAATGCCACGCCAATGCCCTATGGCGAAGTCTATTCGGGCATTCAGACCGGCGTCATCGATGGGGCCGAGAACAATTACCCCAGCTATGACACTGCCGGCCACGCGGAGGTGGCCAAATATTACTCGCTCGACGAGCACCTGATGGTGCCCGAAGTGTTGGTCATCTCCAAGATCGTCTGGGACGGGCTGACGCCGGAAGACCGAGCGCTGTTCCGCGAAGCTGCCAAGGAATCGGTCGCCAAGCAGCGTGAGCTGTGGGCCGCCAAGGAAGTGGAATCCAAGGCCAAGGTGGAAGCGTTGGGGGCGGTGATCAACGAAGTCGACAAGGCGCCCTTCATCGATGCGATGAAGCCGGTCTACGAGAAATACGTGACCGATCCCAAGCTGCAGGACTCGGTTGCCCGTATCCGAGGCGACTGAAGGCTAGCTCAGCAGAGGCCGGCGCTTCGGCGTCGGCCGCATGCCCTTGAGGTCTACTGAACAATGAAAACTGGCTTATGCCGACCAGCCGCGTGCTGGGGCAGCTGTCGAACGCCATGCTCTGGATTGCCGGCGTCGGCCTTGTTTCGATGACAGCCATCGTCGCCTATCAGGTGTTCATGCGCTTCGTGATCAACCAGTCTCCGGCTCCGGACCGAGGCGGGGTCGATCATGATCATGACTCGGTTCATCTTTCTCGGTGCCGCCGTGGGCGTGCGCGAGAATTTCCACATGGGCTTCGACGTGCTGCTCTATGTGCTGCCGCGGGGCGCCAAGCCGTGGCTGCGGGCCATCAGCGATATCGCCGTGTTCTGCTTTGCCTTCGGAATGATCTTCTATGGCGGCGGACTGGTTGTTCGTTACTGGTCGACGCGCATTCCGGTGCTCGGCCTGCCGACCTCTTTCACCTATTTCCCCATCGTGATCTCGGGTGCGCTGATGTGCCTGTTTGCGGCCGAGCGCATCCTGCTGCGCTCGGCCGGCGAGCCGGTCGATGACATCCCGGTCGATCCCACGATCACCGAGGCCTAACCCTATGGAATATTGGATCTTGTTTGGCGTATTCACCGGATTGATGGTGATTGGCACGCCGATCGCCTATTGCCTCGGTATCGCGAGCTTCGCCACCATCGTCTACCCGGGCCGGCCGGCCGTCGTGGTGTTCCAGCAGCTCAATTCGGGCGTCTCCGCATTCAGCCTGCTCGCCATCCCCTTCTTCATTTTCGCTGGCGACCTGATGATGCGCGGCGGCATCGCGGCGCGGATCATCTCGTTTGCCGGCTCCATCATCGGGCATGTGCGGGGCGGGCTGGGACAGGTCAATATCGCGGCCTCGACGCTGTTCGGCGGCATTTCCGGCTCGGCCGTGGCGGAGGCCGCAGCAGTGGGCGGCATCATGATCCCGCAGATGAAGGCGCGCGGCTATGGCGCCGATTATGCGGTCAACGTTACCTCAATGGCAGCATTAATCGCGCTGCTGCTGCCGCCCAGCCACAACATGATCATCTATTCGCTCTCCGGCGGCGGCAATATTTCCATTGCCGACCTGTTCACGGCCGGCATCATTCCGGGCCTGCTGTTGGCCGGCGTGCTGAGCATTACCGCCTATCTGGTGGCGGTCAAACGCGGCTACCCGACCGAGCCGTTTCCCGGCCTGCGCAAGGCGGGCTATTTCTTTCTCGTGTCCATTCCCGGCCTGATGTTGATCGTCATCATCTTCGGCGGTGTACGCTCGGGCATTTTCACCGCGACGGAAAGCTCTTGTATCGCAGTGCTTTATGCCTTGCTGGTGACGCTGGTCGTCTATCGGTCGCTCAACTGGAGCGAGTTCGTGCATTCGGTGCTGGGCGCAGTGCGCACCACCGCCATGGTGCTGTTCATCATCGGGGCCGCCGCCTCGTTCGGCTGGCTCATGGCCTATCTCAAGGTGGCGACGATCCTGACGGCCGGTATGGCAGCGATCTCCAGCGATCCACTGCTGGTGCTGCTGATGATCAATGTCGTGCTGCTATTGCTCGGCACCTTCATGGACATGGGGCCGCTGATCATCATCACCACGCCGATCTTCCTGCCTATGGTCAAGGCTTTCGGGGTCGATCCGGTGCATTTCGGGGTGATCATGATCCTCAATCTGGGCATCGGGCTCAATACGCCCCCGCTTGGGCCGGTGCAGTTCGTCGCCGCGGCGGTGGGCAAAATCACCGTGATGGAGGCGATGAAGAGCATCTGGCCCTTCTATCTGGCCGGCATCATCGTATTGGGGCTCGTGACCTATATTCCGGCGCTGTCGCTCTGGCTGCCGGCCTTGTTCAGGGGATAGCGATGAGCCTTTCCGGAAGCGACGCTGTCGCGGCACGCCGGCCCAAGCTGGCGGACTCGGTGATCGACACGCTGCGCAAGCGCATCAGTACGGGTGAATATGACGCCAGCGGCAAGCTGCCGACGGAGAACCAGATGACCACCATATTCGGCGTTAGTCGGACCGTGGTGCGCGAGGCCATTGCGGCGCTGGCGGCCGATGGGCTGGTGCAATCGCGGCAGGGCGCCGGTGTGTTCGTGGTTGCCAACGCAGCGACGCCGTTCAACGCGATCGGGGCGGACAAATCCAACAAGATCTCGGTGGCCATCAATGTGCTCGAAGTGCGCATGGGTATCGAAATCGAAGCGGCCGGGCTTGCCGCCCTGCGGCGCAGCGCCAGCCGAGAAGCGGCAATCCGAGAGGCTTGGAACGAGTTCGGCCGGTTGCTGAAGCTGGGCATTCCTACCGGCAAGACCGATTTCGCCTTTCACCGGACCATAGCCGAGGCAACCAACAATCCGTTCTATATCGAGGTTCTCGACGGGCTGGGAAGCCGAACCATTCCCTGTGATGTAGCCTCGCCATGGGGCACCGAAAGCGTGCTGAGCTTTGAATACCAGACGGGGTTGCAGCGCGAGCACCTCGCCATTCTCCGGGCTATCTCGGCGCAGGACGCCGAAGCGGCGCGCGAGGCGATGCGCCAGCATCTGTCGCTGAGCCGAGAACGCTATCGCCAGCGGCTGCGCCAACAATCCACGACAAAACAGGACTGACCATGACCACCGATTTCGATATCCGCTTCGCCATCGATCCAGTAAGCGCCGGAGGGATGAATACCGATGAGCTGCGCGAGCATTTCCTGATCGAGGAATTGTTCACCCCGGGCGGGATCAACTGGACGTATACCCATTATGACCGCATGGCGGTGGGCGGGGCCATGCCGGGCGGCAAGGCGCTGCCGCTGGAGGCGATCAAGCCAACCGGCACGGCCGGGTTTCTGGACCGGCGCGAGCTGATTGCGGTCAATATCGGCGGGGTCGGCACGATTGCGGTGGATGGAACGGACCATCCTGTGGGCCCGCGCGACATGCTCTATATCGGCATGGGCGCTGCGGAGGTGAGCTTTGCCTCGGCCGATGCTGGCGCACCGGCCAAGTTCTACCTGCTGAGCGCTCCGGCGCATGCGCGTCATCCGACCAAGCTGATCCGGCAGGGCGATGCCAAGCGGCTCGATCTGGGCAGCCAGAAACCGCCAACGAGCGCTCCATCTTCCAGTTCGTCAATGCCGACAGCGTCAAGACCTGCCAATTGGTGGTGGGACTGACCAGCTTCGCGCCGGGTTCGGTGTGGAACACCATGCCCGCACATGTGCATGACCGGCGCATGGAAGCCTATCTCTATTTCGATCTAAAGCCGGATGCCTTCGTTGTGCACCTGATGGGGGAACCCACTGAAACCCGGCACCTGATCGTGCGCAATGAACAGGCTGTGTTGTCACCACCCCGGTCGATCCATTCCGGCGCGGGTACCGGCGCCTATACCTTCATCTGGGCCATGGCCGGCGACAATGTCGACTATACCGATGTCGAAAAATCGAGATGGACGAGCTCCGGTAGTCAGCCACCGGCACCTTGATAATTGCGCAGACAATAACGCCAATGGAGCATGGCAAGACCAGCAGCAAGCGGCCCTGCCAACAGCGCCGCCGGGCCGGCCCAGAGCCGAGCAAGGCCACATCCTTGCCCGAGAATACCGCGACCGGGACATAGCTCATGAAGCCCGGGGAGCCACGCTCAGCATCAGCACTTGCAGCGGCAAGGGGAAGATGGTCAGCGGATAGCGGGCCAATTCCCAGAAGCCGAAGAAGATGGCGAACAGGTGATTGGAGCGCACCCATAGTAGGGCCGTCGCGCCGATCATGGTCATCAGCGCCGCGACCAGCATGGCGGCGCTGACCAACGTTGCGGCGAAATAGACTATGCCCGGAATGCTCCAGTCGATACTGACTCGGCTCAGCGCCCGAGCCATCAGGCCCACCGCCGTGACGATGTGGCCGAGATAGCCAATATTGAGGCCCGAAAAGACCAGGAAGGTCCAAGGCCCGATCGGCTTGACCAGAATGGCGTCGAATGTGCCTAGCCGAACCTTTTCCTCGACTGCGCGGAACTGCGTGAAGCTCAGCGACGCCCCGAGTGAATAGGCAAGCAGATGAAAGGACAGGAGCAGGGCCATGTCCGGCCAGAGCCAGCCGCCCAGCGCGCCGAAACGGGCCGAGATCAGCGAAATGGCTGTATACATGGCGCCATAGGAGGCGAATTGCGACAGCCAGCCCAACACCGTGGCGCCGGGATATTCGGTCTTGCTCTTGATGAATGCATGCACGAGAGCAGGAATGACCACACGGAGGCGCGCCATGAGATCAGCCTCCCTGCACGATGAGGCGGTGGCGCGCTCGACCCCACAGCCAGATCAGGCACAGCAGGAGCGCGACAAACCGAGCCAGGCCGATTCCGAAATAGAGCAGTGTCTCCGCAACGCCCAGCTTCCCGATATAGACGGCCGCGGGATAGTAGGAGATCCGAGCAAAGGGCAGGTGTCCGGCAATAGCGGCCAGCCAGCCGGGGAAGAACCAGAGCGGCACCAGCCCGCCTGACAACAGCGTCATGATGCTGTTGAAGAACCAGTCCAGCGAGTCGGTGGTCATCAGCCAGAAGGCGGCCAACCCCAACAGGGTGGTGAGCACAAACAGCATCATGAAGGACAGCGCCCAGAACGGCAGGAAGGCCAAGCCATGGAACAGGCTGGCAGGAGCAACCAGTCCCGCCGTAAGGCCGACGACGACCGCGACCGGCAGGGTGATCGCGATAAGATCGAACAGGAAGTTGCCGAAGTGGCTGGCCAGCAGATAGCCGGGATAATGCAGCGGCTTGAGCAGATACACCGCCACGTCGCCCGATTTGACGGCCGTGCCGACATCTTTGAGCAGCCGGGAATAATCCCAGTACAGCACCGGTCCGGCCAGCAGGGCATAGGTGATCATCTGCGGCAGGGTCACGCCATCGACACTGGCGGTACCGACCGCGCCAAATACCGACGCCCAGATGGCGATGCGGGCGACGATAAAGACCAGTTCGCCGAACATGCCGGCCCAGACTCAGGTTGCGATAGGCCAGCCGCGCCTGAAAAGCGTTGGCGGTGAAAGCAGGATAGGCGTTCGCCTTCATGACTGCATCCCGGCCAATTTGGGCTTGTTCTGGTAAAGGTGCGGATCACCTCCTCGATGTCGGGCTCTTCGAGCGCCACGTCGCTGAGGTCGTAGCCAGATCCGAGTTCGGTCAGCACATTGAGAATCGAGATGTCTTCGCTATCGAGCAGGAAATGCTTGGCGGCCCCTTCGTCGCTGACCAGTTGGGCGCCGGCCGTGGTGATTATTCCGGGATCGGTGCCGAAGGTCAGCGTCAGCCGGCGGCGTGAGCCGAGTGCGGCACGCAGCCGCGTCACCTCGCCGTCGAACAGCAGCTTGCCTTCATCGACCATGATGAGGCGAGGACAGATTTCCTCGATATCCTGCAGGTCGTGGGTGGTGAGAATGATGGTGGTGCCGCGCTCGCGATTGAGCTTGGACAAGAATTTGCGCACCGCATCCTTGGCAACCACGTCCAGCCCGATTGTGGGCTCGTCCAGAACAGGATTTTAGGATCATGCAGCAGCGCCATGGCGATTTCGGCACGCATGCGCTGACCCGAGCTGAGCTGGCGCACCGGGCGATCGAGATATCCGCCCATGCCCAGCATGTCGCTGAGATAGGCCAGTTTTCGGCGTAGCGGGCAGCGGGAATATCGTAGATGTGGCGGTTGAGCTCGAAACTGTCGCGCACCGGCAGATCCCACCAGAGCTGGCTGCGCTGGCCGAAAACTACGCCGATCTCGGCGGCATTGATCATGCGATAGCTATGCAGGGGCGCGGCCAAGCACGCTCAACGCGCCCCTGCTCGGCACGAGAATGCCGGTCATCATTTTGATCATCGTCGACTTGCCGGCGCCGTTGGGCCCGAGATAGCCCACGGCCTCGCCCGCCGCGATGGAGAAGCTGATATCGACGACTGCGTGAATTTCAGTATAGTCGCGGTTGAACAGGCCCTTGAACGCGCCGCGCAGCCCGGAAAAGCGTTTAGGCTGATGAAAAGTCTTGCTGACCCTGCTCATGACAATAATCGCCGTCATCATCACCCCCATTGTGTCCCAGCCTCACCTTCGACGGGTTGAGTGCAGGGGCGTAATCGGTGCGCGATTCTGGCACTGGGAACAATAGCGCCGCTAGTGCTCGGCCATTTCCGGTCGCCAGTCAGCGGTGAGGTCGGCGACTGAGATGGCCTTGAGGGAGAGTTCAAACTGCCGGCGAGCCTCCGTCAGCGCCCTGTTGGTCGCAGAGTTCGCCGCGCGCGCCAGCAGGCAAGTCGGCTCTGTCCTCGTCATTGCCGATGGCGAACAGTTCGGGCGAGCCCAGCGCCCGGTAGATTTCCAGCAGCGAAATCCGGTCCAGAGGCTTCGCCAGCGACCAGCCGCCGCCATGCCCCTTGGTCGCGGCAACGATGCCTGCCGAGCGCAGGCCCGCCATGGTTCGGCGCACCACGGACGCGTTCGTCCCCAGCATGTTCGCGAGCAGATCCGATGTCGCCGGAGCCTCCATGCCATGTAGATGAAGGAGCGCGTGCAGCACCCGGGACAGGCGGCTGTCTTGTCGCATAAATGAGCAATCCCGCTAGAAGTCGAAGTCTTGGTGCATGTGATGTTACATGGTTTTACAACCGGACACCAATGCTGGCCATACCTTCATCTCCCTTTGGCGGAAGGCGGGCAGAGCGGAGCAAAGTGAGAGGCCGCCCGGGCCTCTCACTTTCTTGGGTCAGGCGAAGGCGTAGGAGCCGTCGGGACGCTTGGGCACGCGGCGCTGCCAATGCACATAGCTGTCCTCTTCCATGGCCTTCTCGTCCATTTCTGACGCCCCAGCCGGGACGATCCGGGCGCAGTTCCAGATAGCCGTCCTTGGGGAGGTAGGGGTCGACAACATAGCGGGTGGCATCCTCGCGGCTTTCCACTTCCGTGCCGCCATAGACATAGCACTGGCCGACGGGCAGGCGGTATTCCAGATCCTGAAGTTCTGTTGCGCGGCCGCGAAGTGCACATTGACCGCGGTCGCCAGCGGACCCATGGGATTGTGCGGCGCGACGCCCACGAAATGCGCTTCCGCCGTGGTCGCGATGCGCCGCATTTCGGAAATGCCGCCAACCACGCAGATGTCGGGCTGGATGAGATCGGCACCCTTGACCTGCAACAAGCGCAGGAATTCGTTGCGGTTATAGAGGGATTCCCCGGTTGCCAAGGTGCAGTTCAGCCCTCGGTTGAGATCGCCATAGAGCTCGATATTTTCGGGACGGAGTGGCTCTTCGTAGAACAGGGGATCATAGGGCGCCGTGGCATTGCCGAGCTGGCGGGCGGATTTGACGTCAAAAATCTTGGCGTGGGCATCGAAGGCGATCTCGTAGGTGGGATCGACGGCTTCGCGCACTGGCGGAAGTATTCGGCCGAGGTCCGTACGACCTCGCCCCAGCGATGGCTATTGAGCTCGAGCCGCCACGGGCTGAGCTTGAAGGCGGTAAAGCCCCATTCCGTATTGAGCCGATCGAGTTCTTCCTTGGCGGCGGGCACATCGGGTGCGGTATAGACGCCGGCATAAACCTTGATGCGGTCGCGAACTTCCCCGCCCAGCATCTTGTAGACCGGCACGCCGCGCGCCTTGGCCGCCGAGTCCCATAGGCAATGATCGAGCCCGGAAATAGCCGCCAGCCCAAGCGCGCCGGGCGGAAAGCGGCATTGCTGGATCATGTAGTTGACCGTGTAGTCGACCCACGACGGATCCTGACCAGCCAGAAATTATAGAGATAGTCGAGGATGGGCGGCAGCGCGAGATCGGGGCCGTGATTGTAGCATTCTGCCCCAGCCGGTCAGGCCGTCATCGGTATCCAGCGCGACGATGACACGTGGCCGGTCCTTGTCGTGGGTCACGAATACGCGCATGCGGTCGATTTTCATGGCAGTCTCCTTGTAGTGGGCCGGCAGCAAGGGCGCGGCCAGAAATTCGTTGTGTGTTATGCGGTGATCGTGGCGCCCCGGGGCCGGTAGCCCGAGCTCCCCTCGCGCAGCATGCGCGTATAGGGATGCTGAACCTCGTTATCGATCATGGCCTGCCGGCTGGAAACTTCCACCAATTGCCCGTCTTTCATCACGGCGATGCGGTCGCACAGATGAGCAACGACCGCCATGTCGTGGCTGACCAGCACATAGGTGAGGCCGGCCCGTTCCCGCAGGTCTTTGAGCAGGTTGAGGATTTCGGCCCGGATTGAAACGTCGAGTGCCGAAGTCGGCTCGTCCAGCAACAGGATTTCCGGCTCGAGAATAAGCGCCCGGGCGATGGCGACGCGCTGGCGCTGGCCGCCCGACAATTGGTGCGGATAGCGGAACCGGAAGCGCGTGGGCAAGCTAACCTGCTCCAGTGCCTTTTCTACTCTGGCGTCACGATCCGTGATGCCGTGCATGACCAGCGGTTCCAGCAGAATGCGACCGATCGTATGGCGTGGGTGCAGCGAGCCGAACGGGTCCCGGAAAACCATCTGCTGGCGCTGCAACTGCGCATGGCTGCGCTTTTCGGGGCGAACCTGTTCGCCGGCAATGCTGATGGCGCCCTGCCGGTCTTCACCCGCCCGGCAATTGCCCCGAGCAGGGTGGACTTGCCGCAACCAGACTCCCCCGACTGGGCCAAAACACTCGCCCTTGCTCACGGCCATATCGATGCCGCGCACGACATGGCTGGTTTTCGAGCCGCGTCCGAACGAGATGGTGAGGTTTTCGATTTCGATCATGGTGTCCGTCATGGTCTAACCCTCCGCCCGGGCGGGATCGCGACGCAGCACGGCCAGTCGCTCCTTGGGATGCAGCAGGCTGGGCAGGGCCTCAAGCAGGCCGCGCGTATAGGGGTGAGACGCCTGCTCGAGCTGGCTGGCCGGCAATTCCTCGACAATGCGGCCCCCGAACATGATGAGCACCCGATCGCAGAAGCTGCGCACCGAGTTGAGGTCGTGCGAGATGAAAAGCAGGCCCATATTGTTGGCCGTGACCAATTCGTCGAGAATGGCCAGCACTTGCTGGCGGACCGAAACGTCGAGCGCCGAGGTCGGCTCGTCCGCAATGATAAGCGCGGGCTTGGTGATCAGCATCATCGAGATCATGATGCGCTGCCCCATGCCGCCCGAGACCTCATGCGGATAAAGCCCCATGACGCGCTCGGGCTCACGAATATGCACCTTTTCCAGCATTTCCGAGGTGCGTTCTGCGCTGCGCGTCGCGAGAGTTTCTCATGCAGGATTGCCGTTTCGGCGATCTGTTCGCCCACGGTCATCACCGGATTGAGCGAATACTTGGGGTCCTGCAGGATCATGGCCATGCTGTGCCCACGGATTTCGCGCATGCGCCGGTCGCTGAGCGGCAGGATTTCCTCGCCGCGAAACTGCAAGCGGTCCGCGGTGATGCGGGTCGCCTTGGGCAGAAGGCGCATCAGCGCGCGGCCGGTCGTGCTCTTGCCTGAACCGGATTCCCCGATAATGCCGACCTTTCCTCGGCCGACATCGAAATTGACGCCACGCACGGCTGGCGCGCTGGCGTGCAGCGAGGGGAAAGTGACGGTGAGATTGCGGACCGACAACAGGGGCGCGGATTGATCAGGCATGTTTGGGATCCAGAATGTCACGCAGACCATCGCCGAGCAGGTTGAAGGCCGAGCTGACGAGGAGAATGGCCATGCCGAGAATGGCGGTCAGCCACCGGGCGTCGAGCAAATATTGCCGGCCTTGAGCCGCCATGGCACCCCATTCGGGGGAGGGGGCTGCGCACCGAGACCGAGGAACCCCAAGCCGGCGGCGGTCAGGATGATCGAGGCCATGTTCAGGGTTAGCCGAATGACAACCGATGGGGCACAAAGGGGCACGATATAGCGGAACATGATGCGCAGCACGCCGGCGCCCTGAAGCTCGGCAGCGACTACGAAATCGGCCTTGCGGAAGGTCAGCGTTTCGGCGCGCACCAGCCTTGCAACCGGAGGCCACACAGTAAGCGCAATGGCGATGACCGCGTTTTCAATGCCCGGCCCCAGCGCTGCCGAGAAAGCCAGAGCCAGCACCGGGCTGGGAAAGGCCAGAAAAATGTCGGTAATGCGCATCAATACCGTGTCGGCCCAGCCGCCGATATAGCCGGCCGCCGCCCCGATGACGAAGCCGATGGGACCCACGATGACGGTGACTAGAATGGCGATATAGAGGGTGGTACGGGCACCCCAGACCAGCCGCGAATAGACATCGCGCCCTAGCTCATCTGTGCCGAACCAATTCTCCCCGGAGGGGGCAATAGCGCCCGCGCCGAGTCCTGCTGCAGCGGATCATGCGTCGCCACAAAGGGCGCAAGCCATGCCGCCAGCGACAGCAGGATCACGAAAACCAATCCGCCTAAAGCTAGTGGGTTGGCGCTGAAGCGCAGCCGAGTGACATAGGCCCGGTGGGCTCGTGCTCGGGCCGGCGAGCTGAAATCTTCGTTGAGGAGCCAGTCCCGCAGGGCCCGGATTTGTGTGTCATGCTCATGTCAGCGGGTCCTCGGATCGACGAAGCGATAGACCACGTCAGTGAGCAGGTTGATGAGGATGGAAATGAGCCCGATCAGCAGCACCGCACCCAGAATGGCGTTCATATCCGCGTAGAACAGCGCCGCGGTCAGATATTGCCCCGGGCCGGGCCAGCCGAACACCGTTTCGATCAGCACGGCGCCATCCAGCAGCCCACAAAACGCCAAGGTGATTACGGTCAGCAACTGGACCCGTATATTGCGGAAGGCGTGCTTCCAGATGATCGGGCGCTCGCCCAAGCCCTTGGCGCGGGCAGTGAGGATATATTCCTGGTTGAGCTGCTCGAGCATGAAGCTGCGGCTCATGCGGCTGAGATAGGCCATGGCGGCATAGCCCAGCAGCAGGGCAGGGGCGGCAATGTGGTGAATGGCGCTCCAGAACACGTCCCATTCGCGCGCCAGCAAGGCGTCGAGGATCAGCATGCCGGTGGGGCCGACCACGAGGCCGTCATTGTAAAGATCGATGCGTCCGCCGCCGGGTATCCAGCCAAGCCGCGCATAGAAAATCAGCATGACCATGGTGCCCAGCCAGAAGATCGGCGCCGAATAGCCGAGCAGCGCCACGATCCGTCCGAGATGGTCTATCCAAGTGCCGCGGTTGACCGCCGAAGCTATGCCAAGCGGCACACCCAGAACGGTGCCGATGACAATGGCCAGAATGGCCAGTTCCGTGGTTGCAGGAAATACTCTGGCCAGATCCGCCGCAACTGAATTGCGGGTGACGTTGGACTGGCCGAAATCGAAGCGCGCTATGCTCTGCAGATAGCTGAAAAACTGCTCGGGCACCGAACGGTCGAGGCCGAGTTCGGTATAGACCCGGTCATAGGCGGCCTGATCGTAATTGTCGCCCAGAATGGCGAGGACCGGATCGGCCGGAATCATCCGGCCGATGATGAAGGTCAGCAGCAGGAGACCAAACAGCGTGGTGAGGATTGCAGCACCCGAGGTCGCAATTTTTCGCAGAACTTCGGGCAGCGGATTGTCTGCGGCCTTGCGGCTCGGTGCGGTCAGTTCAGGGCTGCTCAATTGGGTCTCCTGCAATCACGCCTAGTTTTTGCTGACCGTGTCCCAGCGTGTCAGCCGGGTGGGATGCCCCACATAGCCGCTGACACGCTTGCTCACCGCCTTCACGTCGAAGCGCTCGAACGAGGTAATGAGAGCCGGGGAGCTCTTGAGATAAAGCGCGTTGACCTCGGCATAGAGCTCGGCGCGTCGCGCTGGCTCGGTCTCTCGGGCGGCAGCCACGACAAGCTCCTGCAATTCCTTGGGCACGTCCCGGGCCGAGCGCCGAGCCAAAAGGCCGCTTAGCGGCGCGCCATCGCTGTTGTCGGCATTGGTGGCATAGGATTGCAGGATGGCATGGGGATCGGGCAGGCGCTCGCCGCTGCGGCCCATGAAGATATCGAAATTGCGCTCGTGGAAGCGGCTGAGATAGTCGCCCATCTGCAGATCGAGCGTGATGCCCGCCTTGGCGGCATTGGCCTGCAGCGATTGCGCAAATTCGAAATAGGGTGTGCCCGGTCCGATATAGAGCACCTTGGAAAACCCGTCCGGATAGCCCGCTTCGGCGAGCAGTTCCTTGGCCTTCTCGATATTGAGGCTATAGGGCATATCGTCGAGAAAACCGGGCAGTCCGCTGGGAACAACCGTCTGACTCTTGTGCCCGTAATACCGCATGATCGTGCTGGCGAGCCCGTCATAGTCGATAAGGTAGCGGAAGGCTTCATGAACCTGCGGAATCGAAAGAATATCGTCCTTCTGGTTGAGGGCGACATAGTAGAATCCGAAGCCCTGCACCTTCTGGATATCGATCGTGCCGGCCTTCTCAAAGACATCCAGATCGGTCGAGGACAGGCGGGTCGCCACGTCCAAATCGCCTGTGTCTAGCTGCAGGCGCTGCACCGAAGATTCGGGCATGTGCCGCATGATGACCCGACGCATGGCCGGAGCGCCGTTCCAGTAGGTGGCAAAGGCGTCGGCCATCATGATGTCGTTGGCCCGCCAAGTGCGCAGCGAAAAGGGACCGCTACCCGCGTCGGAGGCCTGCAGATAAGCCCGGCCCAGATCGCCATCCTGCTCTTTGTCGGCGAGGAAAACGCGGTCGACGATCGAGCAGGCCGAACTGGCCAGCGATCCCGGGATCAAGCCCGGGCTCCGGGGCTCCGGCGTTTCCACGACCAGCGTGCGCGCGTCGGTGGCGCGGATCAGTGTATCGACATTGCCCTCGTTATATCCCCATTGCCGCAGGTCGATCGCCGGGGCCAGACCCAGCTTGACCATTCGGGCCAGCGACCACGCGGCGTCTTCAGCCGTCAGCGGATTGCCCGAGTGAAAGGTGACGCCCTCCCGAATGGTGAAGGTGAACGTCTTGCCATCCTCGGAGATCGTCCGAGCCTCGGCGAGCTGCGGCTTGGCCTCATTGAGCGCATCAGGCTCGAAATAGACCAGGCGGTCATAAAGATTGGCCAGATTTCGGCGGATTCTGATTTGGTTGGCTTCATGCGGATCAAGGCCGCGCATCGAGCCCATATTGATCGCGATGACGAGCTGATCGGGCGGCGTGGCCGCAAAGGCAGGTGAACCGTACATCGTGGCGGCAACGGCGCCCGTGGCAACGCCGGCCGAGAAATGACGTCTATACATATCGATTTTCCTCCCGTTTTCGATCCAGCGGCGCTCGTTTGTCATCGACACCATATCAGATCTGGTATATCAGATTTCATATACAGATTGTCGCGTCAACTGGAGACTGCGAATTTGTTGGAGTGGATGGCGCGGCACAGTGATGCGACTGGAGGATTGTTCAGCGCTGACGCGGCGGGCGACGTTCGCCATGCAAGACAGCACTCTCCGGAACATACCGGTGCAGCCATGAGTTGCGGGCCGGCCAAAGTTATCTCAATCTCGTTTCAAGACTAAGCAAGGACTACGATAGTGACCGATCGGATGGCTTCAGTACGTGCGGCCCTCAAGGGGATTTCAGGGGTTCCGGTAACGCCCTACGGCGCCGATGGCGAGGTGGACACTTCGCTCCTCACCACATTGATTTCGCGGCTGGCCGGGGCCGGCATTCACAACCTGATGGCCGCAGGTAATACCGGCGAGTTCTTCTCGCTCTCGCTCGATGAAATTCGCAAAGTGCATGCGACCACGATCGCGGCGGCAGATGGCAAATGCCTGATCAGCGCCGCGGTTGGCCGCTCGCTGGTCGAAGCCAAGGCGCTGGCCCGCGATGCCATTGCTGCCGGCGCCGGCGCGATTATGGCCCACCACCCTATGGACCCCTTCGCCGGTCCTGCGGCACAGACCGACTATTTCCTCGCGCTGGCCGACGCTTCGAGCGTGCCATTCATCGCCTATGTCCGGACCGACACCTTCTCGGTCGGCGATTTCCGCCGGCTGGCCGCCCACGAAAATGTCGCTGGCGTTAAATTCGCTTCGACCAATCTCATGCTGCTGGCCGAGGTGATCCGCTCTACCGAAGACCTGCCGGCCATCTGGGTATGTGGCCCGGCCGAAGCCCGGGCTCCACCGTTCTATGCCATCGGCGCACAGGGCTTCACCTCCGGCTTCGTCAATGTCTTCCCCGAAATTTCGCTGGAGGTGCATACGGCGCTGGTCAGCGGCGACTTCTGCAGGCGCGCGCAAGCTCATCAACAAGCTCGCGCAGTTCGAAGAATTGCGCACTCACTATCGCAACGGGTCAAACGTCACCGTCGTGAAAGAAGCTTTGGGAATGATGGGCATGGATGTCGGTGCGGTGCGCCTGCCGGGCGTGCCGTCTCTCTCTGAGGCCGAACGCCACACCTTGCGCAGCATTATCGAGGCTCAGCGAAGTCAGTAGGGGGCTTACCGCTCCTTGGTTTCTTCCGCCGGCAGGTCTGCCCAGCTGGGCAAGGGCCGCGGACGGTTCCTCCTGACCGCAGCCCACTATATTTAAGATTTGTCCGACGGAACCCGGTCAGTTACGGCGGGTATGGCGCCGGCGGGGTTCGCGTGCTGGGAGGCGGACTCGGTCGGCAATGGCGTTTCGACGATTTCGTCGACGCTGAGAGCGCCGCTTTCCAGAAGCGCGACTATTTCCGCTGCTTCGTGTTGGGCCATGCCGTCATAGGGGTGACCAGCAATCACAATGACGCGACCGGTCGAAATTTCGTAGACCTCCCACAGATCTTCGTCCTGAAGACGCTTGTTGTATCTAGTCACCATGGGCGCAGCTGGCGCAGCTCCTTGATTCTTTACCATGCAGATATGCATGCGAAATAATTTGGCCGAAAACACGTCAACAAGAAGGCTGCATTGACGCGGGAATCTGCTTGCACAAATGACGGTCTAAAATATCAATTAAAAAATCATTGTATAGAGAAGCAGATGAATTGGAATGCGTGTTAATACGTTTGTGTGGAATATAGGTAGCTATTGCTGACGTAAAGCGCTGTGCGATTTTTTGCTTATTAAGTGATGATGATACGTATGACGAACGTCGCAAATATCGGAAATATCGAATACACAATTGGCGAGCCGTGGGGAAGGTTCCGCCGATGGCTGCGTTTTGAAATTTTGCGTTAGGCCACAGCTAACCTTGGTTGCATCAAACAAGTTGCAGAATCGCCCCCAAGCTGCGGAACGTACCTCACAGACGACTCGATACAGGGGCCGCCGAATGTTAGATGACTCCGACGAGGCGCGGCGACGGCTCGGAGTTGATCAAGGGGCGCCAGCCGGCGATATCCTTCGGCCCATTCCTATTGAAGCCGGCCCGCGGGTAACCACCTTCCGTGGCGGCGCGGTCCATTCGACCCGCCCGCCGGGGTCCCAGACTTTTAGCGCAGACGCACATTTCATCGGCGTAATGCTTGCTCCCTCGCCCAACATGGCGGCGGCTTTCGGTGGCGACAAGGTGCGCCAGTTCGATGCTCCGGCGGGCATGATCGTCATCAGCCCCGCCAATGTCGATAGTCGCTCAAGCTGGGCGTCCACCGAGGAAAATGCGATTATCGCCATAAAGCCCGAAAGCCTGCTCGAACTGGCGGCGCACGAAGCCGATCTGGGTAAGGTGGAGTTGCGGACGCTGCCCTTCGGCACGGTCGATCAGGAAGCCCTCCGCATGGCTAGGCTCCTTAAGGCGGAGTTCACGGAACGGGTCACACCCAACGAGCTTTATGTTGATTCGCTGGTGACGTTTTTCGGGATTCACGTGTTGCGCAATTATTCCGATGCCACCAAGTTATCGTCCAGCACCAAAATTGGCGGATTGTCGCCGCAAAATGCGCGCCGGGTGCAGGAATTTCTGCATGCCAAGTTTGTGGATCCCTTGTCGGTCGCCGAACTTGCCGCAGTGTGCAACCTGTCGCCCAGCCATTTCATTCATGGTTTCACCAGAACCTTTGGCCGGCCGCCGCATCAATATGTGCTCAACCTGCGCCTCGACTTCGCTGAAACGCTGCTCCGCAAAGGCGACATGAAGATCGAGGAAGTGGCTCATTACAGCGGGTTTTCCAGCCAAAGCCACCTGACCTCCGCCATGCGGCGCTATCGTGGCAGAACACCCGCCCAGTGCGGCTGAGCAGATAATTCACCGGCAGTTTGGTGCGGGCCCCGTCAGCTACCGGGCGCACAACCCCGGCCAATTCCCCTGTGGCCGTCGCGCCACAGCCGTGCCATCCCGTGGTCTTTTTTGTAAATCTGCCGGAGTTTTCTGACAAAGCCGGATTATCCTGAAATACGGCTTTGTACGGATATGCTCCCTTGGCCCCAACTGGAAACGTTTCCGGTTGTCGGGGGCGACTTCGCCAGAGCATTGATGCAGCACGCTGGACCGATCTGATGATCAGCGTAATGCACGGCAGCGAAACGGCATAAGACAACAAGGCGGCCCCGCCAGCGGAATACGTTCCACATCATTGGGGGCCACCTATGCACAAGCCATTTTCTGGCGCGATGTCGCGCGTCGTGTTCTTGAGAATCCAGCGGAACGCGCACGCGCCAAGTTGCGGCATGGCTGGCGGCACCCTGTCCGAACTTCGAGCACATTTGGCGTTAAGTGGGGCGGCTTTGCATGCTCGGCCCTTGCCGGAATTCTTCTGACCATGGCGGACGTCAAGCCCGCCTATAGTCAGTCGAACATGTGCAACTCGGCCGTCAATGGCTCGTTCAGATCTCCCAACATTCAGACCGAGCCGCAACGACCGAGTGAGAATACGGCGTATACCAACGGCTATGCGGTCTGGCGCACCAGTACGATCCCGATCGATGGCTGGCAGATCGTCGGCGGTACCGTGGACAGGCTGCGCTATTTCAACAACGCTAGCGATGGCGCGCAGAGCGTTGATCTCTGGGGTACGGCTGCAGCAACGGTTCGGCAGACCTTCACCGGATTGGTGCCGGGTCAGCAATATACCTTTTCGAT
The DNA here is from genome assembly GCA_025452255.1 of Devosia sp. A8/3-2. Classification (GTDB taxonomy): domain Bacteria; phylum Pseudomonadota; class Alphaproteobacteria; order Rhizobiales; family Devosiaceae; genus Devosia. The sequence goes on along the minus strand of CP104974.1, from coordinate 3,707,429 downwards.
CGACTATTCCGGCCTGTCGAGCACGCTGTCGGTAGCAGCCGTTCAGTTGGGAAATGGCGCGGGGGTCTCGCCCACAACGCTCGCCATGCTTGCGCCTGTGGCGAATGGCGTCAACAACGGGAATGCCGGTATCCCGAACACGCCATCGTTTTCAGTTACACGGGCTACTTATCAGCACACCTTCGTGGCGGCGGGTACGGAAGCGACGGTTCAGTTCGTCAACAACGCCGTTCCCGGAGATTTCAATACCGGTCTCTTTATCGACAATTTTTCTTTCGCCAGCGTCGACCCTTGCGCCGATCTTGCCATCACCAAGGATGACGGCACGACGACGTTTGCGCGCGGGTCCAACGTCACCTATGCCATCGTCGTGAACAATGGCGGCACGGCCGATGCGCCCGGCACCCTGATCAGCGACCCGTTGCCCGGCGGCATCACAACGGCGAGCTGGACCTGCAGCGGTGCCGCGGGCGGTGCTGTCTGCGGTGTCGCCAGCGGCACAGGCGCGATCAATACGACCGCCGATCTGCCGGCGGGAAGCTCTGTAACATATACAGTCAACATGACCGTGCCTGCGGGCTATTCCGGCGTCAATCTGACTAACACTGCCACGGTGACAACACCCGGCAGGAATCAGCGATCCGGACACAAGCAATAACACGGCAAGCGACACAAACGTGGTATCGCCGCCGCAGCCTTCCTTCGGCTCGTGCACGGCGAACATGTACATGGCCCAGAGCACCGGGGCTCCGCCGACCACGCTCTATCAGTTCAATACGGCCAGCAATCCCTTTGTGTTCAATCCCTTGGGCTCTACGGCTGGGCATGCCTACAACGCCATCGCGATGAACCCGGTCGACAACTACATTTACGGGATGAGCACCAACGGCACCCAAACAGTGTTGCTGCGCATCGGCAGTGACGGGCAAGGGGTAAATCTTGGTGTTGTTTCGGGCGGCGGGATAAACGCCAACCTGACGCCGTGGCACGTCTACAACAATGGGGAGATCGCCCCGGACGGCTCCTATTATGTCATGAGCTCGGCGGTGAATACCTCAACGCTGTTCAGAATAAATCTGGCCACTCTCACGGCTACGGCCATCCCGTTGAGCCAGGCGCCCATTACCGCCGATATCGCTCGGCACAACGGCCTGCTCTACGGCCGGCGTGACGCCTCAGGCCAGCTTTACTCGATTAATCCCAGCACTGGCGCGGTTGTGCCCGTTGGATCGTCGTCAAATCCGCCGGTAGGGGAGCTTTTGGCGCCATGATCGGTGCTACGAATGGTGTTTTCGGAGGCAACAACAGCGGCGGTTTCTATCAGTTCGATCTGACCACCGGCGCCCTGACGCTGATTTCCAGTTCGCCGGGCGCGGGGAACAATGACGGCGCCAAATGCGTCACCACGCCCCCGGCTTTCCCGGCCGACCTGTCGATCACCAAGTCGGACAGTGACACTGTTTACGTGCGCGGCACGGACGTCATCTATACCATCGTGGTCAGCAATAGCGGTCCGTTCGGTGTGCAAGGGGCGGCAGTCAACGATCCGCTGCCGGCAGGTATTACCACGGCGAACTGGGCGTGTGTGGGCGCTGGTGGCGCCGTTTGCGGCGCGGCGAGCGGCGTGGGCGGGATCAGCACCACGGCCAGCCTGCCGGTGGGGGGCACGGTCACCTACACGATGACGATGAGTGTGCCGGCCAATTTCAGCGGTAATCTGGTCAACACGGCAACTGTCACCAACCCACCGGAAGCGCCCGACCCAGACCCCAGCACGAACACCTCGACCGATACCAACCTGCCATCCGACCCGGCCATGACAGTCGAGAAGACGGGCACGCTGAACGATCTGGACGGCGATGGCCTGCTCGATCTCGGGGAGACCATCAGCTATTCCTTCCGAGTGGAAAATACTGGCGGCGTGGAGCTGACCGGTGTCACGATTGACGATCCGCTACTGCAGAATGCAGGAGTCTCGGTTGCTCCCGGTCCGCAGACGCTGGCACCCGGTGGTACGGCGACCTTCACGGCGACCTATGCGCCAACCCGGGCTGACATGGATGCCGGCCGGGTGAGCAACACCGCCACCGGCACCGGCACACCGCCCTCGGGTCCGCCGATCGAGAGCCCGCCGGACACTGTTGTGGTGCCGCCAGAGCAGACCGCAGACTTGACCATCGTCAAGACCGGCACGCTCAATGATCTGGATGGCGACGGCTTGATCGATCTCGGCGAAACCATCACCTATTCGTTCTCGGCCACCAATACCGGCACGCTGACGCTGACCGGTGTCACGATCGATGACCCGCTGCTGCAGAATGCAGGAGTCTCGGTTGCTCCCGGTCCGCAGACGCTGGCATCCGGTGGTACGGCGACCTTCACGGCGACCTATACGCCGACCCGAGCCGACATCGATGCCGGGCAGGTGAGCAACACCGCCACCGGCACCGGCACACCGCCCTCGGGTCCGCCGATCGACAGCCCGCCGGGCACCGTCGTGGTACCGCCGGAGCAGACTGCAGACTTGACCATCGTCAAGACCGGCACGCTCAACGATCTGGATGGCGACGGCCTGATCGATCTTGGGGAGACCATCTCCTATTCGTTCCTGGCCACCAATAACGGCACGGTAACGCTGACCGGCGTCACGATCGACGATCCGCTGCTGCAGAATGCCGGGGTCACCCTAACGCCGAGCCCGCAGACGCTGGCGCCGGCTGCAAGTGTCACTTTCACGGCAACCTATACGCCAACGCAGGCTGACATTGATGCTGGTCAGGTGAGCAACACCGCCACCGGCACCGGCACACCGCCCTCAGGTCCGCCGATTGAGAGCCCGCCCGATACCGTCGTGGTGCCCCCCGACCAGACGCCGGGGCTGAGCATCGTCAAGACCGGCACGCTGAACGATCTGGATGGCGACAACCTGCTCGATCTTGGGGAGACCATCTCCTATTCGTTCCTGGCTACCAATACCGGTGCGGTAACGCTGAACGGTGTCACGATTGACGATCCGCTACTGCAGAATGCAGGAGTCTCGGTTGCTCCCGGCCCGCAGACGCTGGCACCCGGTGGTACGGCGACCTTCACAGCGACCTATGCGCCAACCCGGGCTGACATCGATGCCGGCCGGGTGAGCAACACCGCCACCGGCACCGGCACACCGCCCTCAGGTCCGCCGATTGAGAGCCCGCCGGACACTGTTGTGGTGCCGCCAGAGCAGACCGCAGACTTGACCATCGTCAAGACCGGCACGCTCAATGATCTGGATGGCGATGATCTTATCGATCTCGGCGAAACCATCAGTTATTCGTTCCCGGCCACCAATACTGGCACGCTGACGCTGACCGGTGTCACGATCGATGACCCGCTGCTGCAGAATGCAGGAGTCTCGGTTGCTCCCGGTCCGCAGATGCTGGCACCCGGTGGTACGGCGACCTTCACGGCGACCTATGCGCCAACCCGGGCTGACATCGATGCCGGCCGGGTGAGCAACACCGCCACCGGCACCGGCACACCGCCCTCGGGTCCGCCGATCGACAGCCCGCCGGACACTGTCGTGGTGCCGCCGGAGCAGACTGCAGACTTGACCATCGTCAAGACCGGCACGCTCAACGATCTGGATGGCGACGGCCTGATCGATCTTGGGGAGACCATCTCCTATTCGTTCCCGGCCACCAATAACGGCACGGTAACGCTGACCGGCGTCACGATCGACGATCCGCTGCTGCAGAATGCCGGGGTCACCCTAACGCCGAGCCCGCAGACCTTGGCGCCCGGTGGCAGCTTCACCTTCACGGCAACTTATACGCCGACCCGGGCCGACATTGATGCTGGTCAGGTGAGCAACACCGCCACCGGCACCGGCACACCGCCCTCAGGTCCGCCGATTGAGAGCCCGCCCGATACCGTCGTGGTGCCCCCCGACCAGACGCCGGGGCTGAGCATCGTCAAGACCGGCACGCTGAACGATCTGGACGGCGACAACCTGCTCGATGCCGGCGAGACGATCAGCTACATGTTCCTCGTCCGTAATACCGGCGCGGTGACCCTCACCGACGTCATGGTCGACGACCCGCTGGTAACCATCGACCGGGGTCCGCAGACACTGGCCCCCGGCGCGGTCTTCACCTTCACGGCGAGCTATACGCCCAGCCGGGCCGATGTCGACAATGGCTCGGTGGTCAATACGGCTACGGCCACGGGCACACCGCCAGGCGGCGGCACGCCCCCGGTCAGCCCGCCGGATACGGTGACGATTCCGCCCTCGCCGGTCAGCCCGGGCGTGGTCAAGACCGGTGTGTTCAACGATCTGGACGGTGACGGCAATGCCAGCCCGGGCGATACCATCACCTATACAATCCTGATCACCAATGAAGGTGGCCAGACGGCCGCTGGTGTCTGGCCGCTCGATGCAGGCCCCACCTTCAACGGCAGGCCCGCTTCCAACAGCCTGTCGACGTTCGAGCCCGGCCCAGTCGCGTTGACGCCCGGTCAGTCGCAGGCGTTTACGACGACTTACGTGCTGGACCAAGTCGATATCGACAATGCCGCCGGGCTTGCCGACGGCGTCGAGAACACCGCAAGGGCACAGGGCTCCTTTAATGGGATCAATGTGCCATCCAGCACGGCACGATCCGAGGTCACCATGCCGGCAGCGGCATCCGGCGACCTCTCGGTTTCCAAGATTGCACTGCGTCGGCAGATCCGGCGTGGTGAGGAGGCCCCGTTTGCGATCACGGTCACCAATCATGCCGGCACGTCGGCCACTGGATTGACGATCGTGGATACGCTGCCGTCGGGGTTCCGGTTCGTGGAGGGCTCGGCCAGTATTGGCGGGGTGGCTGCGACACCGGTGATCGATGGGCGCCGGGTGGTGTTCGAAGGCATCACGGTTCCGGCCAATGCTGCGGTCGAAATTCGCCTGCGCATGCTGGCGCTGAGTTCGGCCGGTCCGGGCAGAACACGTCAACCGGGCCAGCGTCACCGATGCCGGGGGCAATCCCTTGGCGCCCGATGCCACGGCCACGGTCGAGATCATGATCGAGCCGGTATTCGATTGCAGCGAAATCATCGGGCGGGTGTTCGATGACAGCAACCGCAATGGCTACCGGGACGAGGGGGAACTGGGCCTGCCCGGGGTGCGCCTCGCCACGGTCAAGGGGTGGCTGGTGACCACCGATGCGCATGGCCGGTTCCATGTGGCCTGCGCGGCTTTGCCCGACCAGCGGATCGGCTCGAACTTCATCATGAAGCTCGATCCGCGCACCCTGCCATCGGGCTATCGGCTCACCACCGAAAATCCCCGCGTGGTGCGGCTGACCGCCGGCAAGATGACCGCGCTCGATTTCGGCGTGGCCATCGGTCGGGTGGTGCGGCTGGATCTGCAAGACCGGGCCTTTGAACTCGGCAGCACCGAACTGCGCCAGCAATGGGCAGCGGGTGTCGATCAACTGATCGGCGTGCTGGACGAGGAGCAGTCGGTGTTGCGCCTCTCCTATATCGACCCCGGGGCCGATCCCGAACTGGCCGAGGACCGCTTGCGGCAGGTCAGCGAACTGATCCGCGCGCTGGGAGCACCTGTCGGGGCAATACCGCTCGGATATCGAAATGCGCGTGGAGACGGGACTATGACAAGGGGCACGAGCATGACCACATTCCTTAGCCTGCGCCATGTGCTGCTCTCGGCCAGCACGGCGCTCACCGCCAATGTCTGGCTGCTCGCACCCGCGTTCAGCCGAGCCGGGCCGGACACGCCGGGCAAGGTTGCCCATAACAGCGCGACCGGCAGCCTGCCGATCAGGGGAAAATACCGAGGCGGAAACGCCGGCCGATATGGGCAGCATTCCCTTCATGATCAGCGTCGACGGCCAGACCGTCGACGAAAGCGGCAAGATCCGGCCGGTCGATGCCCAGCGCCAGACCGATCTGGGGCTGCGGGCGGTGGACATCCAGGTCAAGTTCGATGGCCTCGAAGCCAAGCCGCTGCTCAATGTCCCGGCGCGGCCCAGCGGCGGGCAGGTCAGCTTCGAGACGGCGTCCAACTATCCCGGCTTCATTGCCCGCTCCGAGATTCGTATTCTGGGGGAAGCCAATTGGCTGGGCCAGCAAGCGGTCGTCATCCTGCCGGTCGACATCAATGGCACGGCCAGCTGGACGCCGCCGGGTGACGCGCCGCTCAGCTATGTGCTGCGCGTTTATGATGCCGAGGGGCGGTTCGACGAGACCATGTCCGCGCCGGTCAAGCCTTTGGGCAATGCTGCCGGGCAGGGGGCGATCGATCTCTCCAGCGATCGTGCCGCCACCCGCAATATCCCGATCAATGGCGGCGCCGTCACCGTCTATGGCCACAGCGTGCCGGACGGCTATGCCGTGCGGGCCCTCGGCAGAAACCATAGCCCCGGACGCCAATCGCTCCTTTGTCGTGCAGCGCATCCTGCCGCCCGGCGATCACCGAGTCGATGTGGCCCCGGCCGGCAATCAAGGCAAGGACGGGCTGCAGTTCAGCCGCGACATCAATATTCCCGACAATGACTGGTTCTATGTGGCTTTGGCCGATGTCACCGTGGGCCTGCGCACCGGGGACGATCATATCGAAACCGTGCGGCCGGGCAGAATATGACAATATCTACAGCAAGGGGCGGCTGGCCTTTTACGTCAAGGGCAAGATCAAGGGCGAATATCTGCTGACCGCCGCCGCCGATACCGATGAGGAGGAATTGCAGGAGCTGTTCGGCAATATCGGCAAGCGCAACCCGCGCGATTTCCTGCGCCATCTCGATCCCGATGACTATTATCCGGTCTATGGCGATGACTCGACCATGGTCGAGGACGCGCCCACCAGCGGCAAGTTCTACGTGCGGCTGGAGCGCAGGGGACAGCCATGTAATGTGGGGTAATTACCAGACCAGCATTACCGGCACCGAATTCCTGCGCTCCGAGCGGGCGCTGTATGGCGCCAATGCGCTCTATCGCTCCGAGGAGGTGACGGCCTTCGGCGAGCGGCGCACCGAGGTCACTGCCTATGCGGCTTTGCCCGACACGCTGCCGCAGCGCGAGGAATTTCTGGCCACCGGCGGCTCGGCCTATTTCATGCGGCGCCGAGGATATCACCGTCGGCTCGGAAACCCTCAGCGTTGAAATCCACGATGCTGTCACCGGCCGCGTGGTCAGCCGCCGCACCCTGCAATATGGCAAGGATTACAGCTTCGATTACCTGCAGGGCATCGTGATCCTCAAGTCCCCGCTGTCTCGGCAGACCGGGACCATGGGACCCGTGCGCGATGGCGCCTTTGGCGGCAGCAATGTCTATCTCATTGCGCAGTACGAGTTCGTGCCCGCTGCCGATGATGTCGACGGCTATGTCTATGGCGGGCGGGCCCAGCATTGGTTCAATGACAACCTGCGCGTCGGCGTCACCGGCATGAGCAGAAACCACCGGCCCTGCCGACCGGGTGGGCTTAGGTGCCGATGTCGAATTGCGTGCGTCGGAAACCACCTTCCTGCGTGCCGAAATCGCCCATTCCGAGGGGCCGGGCTTTGGCCTGTCGCGCTCCGCCGATGGCGGACTGACTGGGGCGAACACGGCACCGCCGGCATTGCCAATAAATCGGCCCCGGCTCGGCGCGTCGAAGGCCGAGGTGGGCCTCGGCGATCTGGGCTATGCCGGGCTCGATGGCGTGGCTGGCTTCTATTACGAGAATAAAGAAGCCGGTTTTTCCAGCCTCTCCCAGCAGGTCTCCACCGATCAATGGCTCTGGGGCCTCTCGGCCGATGTGGCGCTCAATCAGGATGTCGCCCCGGCTCTCAGCTATGACGATTTCGAGGATGGCGCGGGTCAGATCAAGCGCGAAGGCGATGCGAGCGTCGGCTGGCAGCTCGACGATTATTGGAACGCGTCGCTGGGCCTGAGCTATACCGAATTGATGTCGCCCCGTGCCATCAGCGCCGGCAAATCCGGCTATGACGGCTCGCGCCTCGATGCCGGCATCCGCATCGAATATGAGTGGGAAGAGGATCGCAAGCTCTATGCTTTCGGGCAGGCCACGCTGGGCACGGAGGGCGATATCAGCCGCAATGACCGCGCCGGGGTCGGCGCCGAGTTCGGCCTGACCGACACGATCGCCATTTCGGGCGAAGTCTCCTACGGCACCGGGGGCTCGGCGCATTGGCCGGCATTACCTTCGATCCCAACCCGGACGAGCATTATTATGCCGGCTACCGGTTCGAGCCCTTGCGCACCTTCGATATCAGCAAGAGCTTTGCCCTGCTCGATGACCGGGGTGGCACGCTGGTGGTGGGCCTCAAGCGCCGGCTCGACGAATACGCCTCCGCCTATGCCGAAACCAGCTACGATATGTTCGGGCAAAAGCGCTCGTTGGCGCAAACCTATGGCATCCTGTTCACCCCCGATTCCTTCTGGAGCGTGGATGCGGGCACGGTGGTCGGGCAGGTGCGCGACGACACCACCGATCCGCTGACCAATCTGCAACGCAGCGATTTCGATCGCTATGCGCCGTCCCTCGCCGTCAGCTATGTCGATGACGAGGCGGGCATCAAGGCCAATGCCCGCGGCGAAGTGCGGATCGAGGATTCCTCGGACCATAGCCGCGACCAGAATACGTATCTGTTTGCCGGCGGCCTGTCCTGGAAGACCAGCGAAGATTGGCGCTTCCTCGCCAATATCGATGCCGTCATCTCCGATGCCCGCTCCCCCGATACGGTGTTCCAGGACACCGACTACATGGAAGCCTCGATCGGCTACGCCTATCGCCCGGTCGAGGATGACCGGCTCAATGCGCTGTTCCGCTATACCTGGCTCTACGACATGCACGGCAATAACCAGCTGGTCAGCGGTTCGACCGGCGATCTGTTCGCGCCGGCCCAGCGCAGCCACATCCTGTCGATGGATGTGGATTACGATCTGCTGCCCCGGCTCACCGTGGGCGCCAAATACGGCTTCCGCTACGGCGAAGTGAAAAACCGCACCGACGATGGCTCGGGCACCGGCTTTGACGAAGATTGGCAGATTTCTTCAGCCCATCTGGGCATCGTGCGGGCTGACCTGCATGTGGTCAAGAACTGGGACGTCCTGCTCGAAGGCCGCGTCATGCACATGCCCGAAGCCCAGACCACCGATCTGGGCGCCACGGCCGCCGTCTACCGCCATCTCGGCGATAATTTCAAAGTCGGCACGGGCTACAATTTCGGCCAATTCTCCGACGACATGCGCGACCTCACCTTCAACGATCAAGGCGCCTTCGTAAACGTCATCGCCAAATTCTGACCCCCAACGGCCCCGGAGCAATCCGGGGCCGAAGCCCGCTTTCAGCATTGCGCCTCAAAAGCGCAGTGCTTACCCTTGCCGATGACACCGGCAAAGGATCGTGGCCATGAGCGACAAGCAACCGCACTACAAGACCTACCGCCATCCCGCGGGTGGTTGGGGTGCAGCCGCGGCGACGGCCAAGGTGCTGATGGAGCAGAGCGTCATAACCAAGGGCTCGCGGGCGCTGCTCGCGATGAACCAGCCCGGCGGCTTCAAATGCCCCAGCTGCGCCTATCCCGATCCGGAATGCAAAAAGACCACGGAATTCTGCGAGAACGGCGCCAAGGCCACGGCGCATGAGGCGACCAAGTTCCGCGTCACCCGCGAATTCTTTGCGCAGCACACTGTATCCGAGCTTATGGAGCAGTCCGACTACACGCTCGAAATGCATGGCCGCCTCACCGAACCCATGCGCTACGATACGACGACCGATCACTATGTGCCCTGCTCCCGGGACGACGCCTTTGCGCTGATCGGCGAGCATTTGCGGGTGCTTGACAGCCCGCACCGAGCCGAATTCTACACCTCCGGCCGCACGCCCAATGAGGCGGCGTTTCTCTATTCGATCTTTGTCCGCGAATTCGGCACCAACAATTTTCCCGATTGCTCGAACATGTGTCACGAGCCCACCAGCCGCGGCCTGCCGTCCTCTATCGGCGTCGGCAAGGGTACCGTGGTGATCGAGGATTTCGAGCATGCCGAGGCGATCTTCATCATCGGCCAGAATACCGGCACCAATTCGCCCCGGATGATGACCAATCTGGTCGAGGCGCGAAAGCGCGGCGTGCCGATCGTTGCGGTCAATCCCATGCCCGAGCGGGCGCTGATCCGCTTCACCGAACCCCGGGACGTGGTGCAGATGGCCACATTCGGGTCGACCCCGATTGCCAGCGAGTTCGTCCATATCAGGATCGGCGGCGATCTGGCCCTGCTCAAGGGCATCATGAAAGTGCTGTTCGAGCGCGAGGCACAGGGCGAGGCGGTCATCGACCACGACTTCATTGCCGAGCACACCACCGGTGTCGACGCCTTGCGCGATGATGTGATGGGCCGAGATTGGGCCGAAATCGTCGCTGTCTCGGGCATTGACGAGGACCAGATCCGGCGTTGCGCCGAGATTTATATCCGCTCCAAGGCCACCATGATCTGCTATGGCATGGGCGTCACCCAGCACCAGCAGGGCTCCAAGCTGGTGCAGCAGGTTGCCAATTTGCTGCTGCTGCGCGGCAATTTCGGCAAGCCCGGCGCCGGCATTGCTCCTATTCGTGGGCATTCCAATGTGCAGGGCGACCGCACGGTCGGCATCGATGAAAAACCGTCACAGGCCTATCTCGACCGGGTCCGCGACGTGTTCGGCTTCGAGCCGCCGCGCGAGCACGGACACCACACGGTCGAGTCCGTCGAGGCGATGAAGAGTGGCACCGCCAAGGTCTTTATCGGCTCGGGCGGCAATTTCGTCCGGGCCGTGCCCGATACCGAGCAGGCCTATGCCGCCATGCGCAAACTGGAGCTGACGGTGGGCATTGCGACCAAGCTCAATCGCGGTCATCTGGTGCATGGGCGCGACGCGCTTATCCTGCCCGTGGTCGCTCGTTCCGAGCGCATCCATACCGAAGCCGGCGAGCAGTTCGTGACCATCGAGGATGCCATGTCCAACGTCACCGCATCGCGCGGCGTGCTGGAGCCGGCGGGGGCCGATCTGTTGCCAGAAGTCGAGATCGTCTGCCGCATGGCCATGGCAACCCTGCCGCAGAGCCGGGTGGATTGGGCCCGCTATATCCATGATTACGACGCCATCCGCGACAAGATCGCCGAGGTCTATCCCCAGATCTACGAAGGTTTCTCTGAGCGCATCAAGAACCCCAAGGGCTTTCATCTCGACATTCCGCCCCGCCGCCGGAGCTGGCCCAACGCCCAGTGGCAAGGCCAATTTCTGGTCTTTGCCGGATTGCATGTCGACGCGGAAGTGGCTGACACAGCCATGCTGCGCCTCGCGACCGTGCGCTCGCACGATCAGTTCAACACCACAATCTATAGCCACAGCGATCGCTATCAGGGCGTCTATAACGACCGCATGGTGCTGTTCATGAACGAAGATGATCGCAAGGCGCGTGGCCTCGAAGCGGGCCAGCGCATCACGCTCAGAAACCATCACCACCGATGGCATCGAGCGGCGCGTCGAGGGCCTGACGATCATCGACTACCCCATGTCAGCGCGGTTCCGTTGCTGGCTATTATCCCGAGCTCAATCCATTGCTGCCGCTCGACTATTACGACCGCATCAGCGGCACGCCAGCCGCCAAATCCGTGCCGGTCCGCGTTGTGCAATCCGGCGCGGCGGCATAATGCCGGTTTACTCCCAAACCGTGTCAGGTCCGCAAGCGCAGGAAACCGCGCTCGATCGCCCGGGCCTGAGCTTGGGCCAGGAAGCCGATGCGCGGATCGTGCGTGCACTCCCGGTCGAAGCGCCGATCGCCATCGAAATAGGCGGCATTGGCTACGCGGTGATGATGGCGACACCATCGGACCCGGTCGACTACGCCATCGGTTTTGCCCTGAGTGAAGGGCTGGTAGCCACTCCGGAGGACATTCTGGACATACAGACCCACGCCGTCGACGGCGGCTGGATCATCCGTATGACACTGCCGGCCGAGGGGACCAAAAGGCGATGGCGCGGGCGCGCGTCCGCGTCACCGAGAGCAGTTGCGGCCTCTGCGGCATCGACAATATCGAACAGGTGCTGCGGCCCCTGCCGCCGGTGACTGCGCGCATCTCTGTCGAGCGCAGCGCCATTTCGCGGGCGCTTGCGGCGCTGCCCGAGCATCAGCCGCTCAGCCAAAGCACGGGCGCCGTGCATGCTGCCGCCTTCTGCACATCGGCGGGCGAGATCGTGCTGGCGCGCGAAGATGTCGGCCGCCACAATGCGCTCGACAAGCTCATCGGCGCATTGGCGCAAAAGTCGATCACCCCCGCGACCGGCTTCTTTCTGCTCACCGCCCGCTGCAGCTACGAGCTGGTCGAAAAGACCGTTCGCGCCAATTGCCCCATGCTGGTCACCATCTCCGCGCCCACGACCACGGCCGCGGAGCGGGCCACCAAAGCCGGATTGACCCTAATCACACTTGCCCGCCCCGATGCCGCCCTTGTCGTCACCGGGCAGGAGAATATCGCGGGTCTGTAGTGCCTGATTAGAGGCTGGATGGCTGCTCCGCCCCCTTGCGCCCGAACAGGCCTTTGACGCGCCCGGCGACTGGCGGGATCGACATCAGGATGGTCGCCACGATGATCAGGCAGATGACCGCGCTGATCGGGCGGGTAAAGAACGGGGTGGGGTCGCCACGGGTGAGCGCCAGCCCGCGCCGCAGATTGAGATCGAGCAGGTCCCCGAGCACGATCCCGAGCACCAGCGGGGCCATGGGGTACTTCATTTCGCGCAACAGGAATCCGACGACGCCGAAGATCAGCATGACGTAAACGTCGAACATGCGCTGCGTGATGGCGAAGGAGCCGACAACGCATAGAATATAGATGACCGCCATCAACCGCTCACGCGGCACGGCCAGCACCTTGATGAAGAGCTTGGTCAGCGACAGGCCGAAGATCAGGTTGGCAATGGTCGCCAGCAGCAGCATTGCCACGATCTGATAGAGGAAGGGCGCGTTTTCGACCATCAGCATGGGGCCGGGCCGGATGCCGTGGATCAGCATCGCCGCGATGAGCACCGCAGCGGCCGCCGAGCCCGGCAGCGCCGGGGTCAGCGTCGGGATCATGGCGGCGGACACCACCGCATTGTCCCCGGTCTCGGCGGCAATCAGGCCCTCCTGGCTGCCCTTACCGAATTCCTCCGGATGCTTGGAGGCGCGCTTTGCCGCCGCGTAGGACGACCGGGAGCCGACATCCTCGCCCACGCCGGGGATGATGCCGATAAACGTGCCGATAATTCCCGAGCGAATAATGGTGCGCCAATATTGGAAGATTTCCCGCAGGGTCGGCACCACCCGGTCGTTGACCGGCACCACATGGCCGATGACCTTGCGCTTCATGGCCGACAGAATCTCGGCAAGCCCGAACGCGCCCACCATTGCCGGGATGAGGTCGACACCGCCACCAAGCGCGGCAATGCCGAAGGTGAAGCGTTGGTGGGCATGCAGCGTCTCCATGCCCACCATGGCAACGAGCAGGCCCAGAATGCCGGCGATATAGCCCTTGAGCGGGGTATCGCTGCCGGTCATCTGCCCGGAAATCACCACGCCGAACAGCGCCAGCCAGAAAAACTCGTAGGAGCCGAATTTCAGCGCCGCTTCGGACAGCAGGGGCGCGATGATGGCCAGAAAGAAAATGCCGACCATGGTGCCAAGTGTCGAGGAGGTGGTGGCCGGGCCCATGGCAAGCCCGGCCTTGCCCTGCTGGGCCAGCGGATAACCATCGAGCGTTGCGGCGGCATTGGCCGGGGTACCCAGGATATTGAGCAGGATAGCGGTGCGGCTGCCGCCATAGATGGCGCCGAGATAGACGCACATCAGGGTCAGGATCGCCTGGTCGGGTGCCATCTTGTAGGTGAGGGTCACGAGCAGCGCGACGCCCATGGTGGCCGTCAGCCCGGGCAATATGCCGATGGTAACGCCCAGCAATGTCGCCCGGGCGACGTTGAACAGTGACCGGGGGTGAGAAAATGGGCAATCCCTTGCCCGAGGAGGACCAGTCCTTCCATGTGGCTCTCCTAAGGCAGACGGACGAGAAAGATACGCTCGAAGACGAGATAGATCCCGCCACCCCCCACCACCGCTATGGTGAGCGCCCAGCAGAAGCTCTTGAGCGGTTCGGCGGGCCCTTCACTGAGCCAAGTCTCAAAGATCATGATGAAGGCAAAGATGAACAGCATGGCCGCCGCCCAGAACGGGATCAGGCCGACCAGCACCAGCGTGTGGATGAGTGCCAACCCCAGCACCACGCCAATGCGTAGCGCCTCACGTGTTTTGAGCAGATCGAACAGGTTCTGCCAGCCGCCGAGCGCTTCGATCCGCCATGACCGCCACAGGAGCAGTCCGCCGCAACAGGTGAGGCCAATGCCCAGGAAAAGCGGCACAAGGCCGGGAATGGTGGCGGGGTGGATGCGGCGCGCTTCGAGCCGTGGCATCGTCCGGGACAGATAGATGACCGCCAGCCCCGGGGCGACCAGAACGAAGGCGGTCAACAGGTCGGCGCGCGCACGCCCTCTTCTTTTGCGTCTGAATTGTCCAGCATGCTTGGTCCTTGAAGGCGGCGGGCGGATAGCTCCGCCCGCTTTGATCTCAGCAATTGGAAGACCTCGCCGTTGCGACGAGGCCCGAGCCTTACGGCGTGCCGACTTCTGTGCGGGTTTCGCAGTCGATGCCGATAGTCGAGGGATCGTTGACCGCCTCGCCACGCTCGACGGACGAGCAGGCTTCAAGGATCACGACTGGCATGGCACGCTCGCGCGCATCCGCGCCATAGGAGGGAGCAAAGACCGCGCCGAAAGTCTCGGCATAAGTCTTGAGCGACTGCGCATTCAGCACCTGCTCGGCCCAGATCTTGTCGACCGTGGCGACCACTTCCTCGGGCACGCCGCGCAGAATGAAGATGCCGAAATAATCCGGCGCCAGTTCCATATCGGGCAGCCATTGGGTGATCGGCGGGATCGGATCGACCCCTTCGAGCACCAGCGGTTCGGCCGATAGCACGGCGAGGGCCCGCAGCCGTCCGCCGCGGATCAATTCGGTCTGTTCGACCGCGAGCTGGGTGGTGACCATGGCTTCGCCGGAGGCGGTAGCGATGGCCGCCGGCCCGCCGCCATCATAGGTGATCATGTTATAGTCGAACCCGCCACTATCGGCGAGCGCAGCAATGGCCGTGCCGCCCGAGGAGGTGATGCCGGCCGTCGCCACGGTAACCTCGTTGCCACGGGTCTTCAGCGCCTCGAGCAATTGCCCGAAATCCTGGAATTCACTGTCGGCCGGCACGCTCACCACCGGCACGTTGGCCACTGACAGATAGATGTGCCAGTCGTCGATATCGGTGCCTTCGAGCAGCCCCGTCACCGAATAGGTGGCGTTGTTGGCAATGGCATTGGCAGTCCAGTATAGCCGTCCTTGGCGGCATTGAGCACTTCCTGCGTGCCGATGGCGCCCGAGGCGCCCGGCTGGTTGACCACCACCACATCGACGCCGAGCGCTTCGGCGAGAATGGGCGCGGTGACGCGGGTCACCCGGTCGGTCGAGCCGCCGGCGCCCTGAGGCACGATCAGATTGATCGGCCGGTCGGGCTTCCATTCTCGGCCCAGCGAGCCAGCCGTGCCGCCCAGCAGCACGACCGTGCTGGCAGCAAGAATCCGCCACGATGCAAGATACATCCTTCCCTCCCAATATTGTTTTTTTCGGACCATATCCTCCGAGGTCCTTGCCGCTAGACTGTGCCGCGATACAAAACCTGTCAACAGGCAAGTAACCATTTGGTGCAAAGTGAATGGCGGCAGGACCGGCGGGGCTCATGCGCCAGACCGCAGAAAAGTCCGACAAAGAACTGTTCGGTTAATCCGCGCCGCTATAGATTGGGCGTGAGCCGGGAGCTGTTTGGCAAATGGATATTTCGAGTTATCTGCTGATGGGACTGGCGCTGGCCGCCGGTGCGGTCGTCAAAGGCGCTACCGGCATGGGGTTGCCGCTGGTCGCTCTGCCGGTGCTGACCACGGTCTTCGGGCTGCAACATGCCGTGGGTTTGATGGTCATCCCATTGATCGTCACCAATGCACGGCAGGTCTGGCGTTTTCGCCGGGAGGCGCGCTCCGAACGCATGGCGTTTTTGCCCTTGTTCCTGGTTGCCGGTGTGGCCGGCATTGTGCTGGGCGTCTGGCTGCTGGCGACGCTGCCGGAGCGGCTGCTGGTGCTGACGCTGGGCATTATTCTGATCGCCTATGTGGTGTTGCGGCTGTTCAACCCGCACTTCGCTTTATCGGGGCGAGCCGCCAAAGGTTCGGCCCGCTGGCGGGGGCAGGAGGTGGCATTTTGCAAGGCGCCACCGGCATTTCCGCCCCGATCGGGGTGACGTTCATCCATTCGATGAGTCTGGATCGCGATGCCCATGTCTTTGCCGTTTCGACGATGTTCCTGGTCTATGCGCTTACCCAGCTGCCTTCGATGTGGATCGCGGGCCTGATGCGGGGCGAGTGGCTGTTGCAGGGCGTGCTTGCTTTGGTGCCGATCCTGATCTTCATGCCGCTTGGCCGGGCGATTGCCGGCAAGCTCAGCCGGCGGGCGTTTGATCGGCTGATCCTGATCTTTCTCGGCCTTGTGGGGCTGAAAATGGTGGTCGGTATCTAGGGGTGTTGCGAGAGTTCGCGGCCGGCTTGCTTGAGCAGGGTTAGTGCCTGCTGCATGTCGGGGGTGCCCTGTTTGTCGAGGCGCTGGGTATAGGGGCAGGTGAGGGCGGCGATGACCGTGCCGAGTGGCCCAAAAATCGGCACGGAGATGTTGGAAACCCCGGAAACACGGGCGCTTGGCATCATTTCGTGACCTTGTTGGCGGACGAGGTCGAGGCGGTTGTTGAGGTCGGGCGGCAGGCTCGCGGGATTGCCGGGGTCTTGTTCTTCCAGCATCAGCAGGCGTTCCTCAGGTGTCGCAAAGGCCATGAAAACATGGCCTGAACCGGTGTGGAGCAAGCCGAGCCGGCTGCCGACGCGAACCAGAAACGTTCCAATAGCCGGGACTGTCCACCGGGTCACGACCACCGGGATATTGCGATCGCGAATCACCAGATGCACGGCCTGTTCGGCCCGCAGCGCGAAGCTGCGGAGGACCGGAGTTGCCTGATTTATCAAGCGGTTAAGGGGCGGGCGGGCATGGGCGAGCTCGAACAGCCGCAGGGTCAGCTCGTAGCGATCTTCGGGGGTGCGGCGCACGTAATTGCGGCGGACCAGACGGTCCAGCATGCGGTAGATTTCATTGGGTGAACGGGCCAGCGCCTTGGCGATTTCGGCTCGGCTGAGCCCGTCGGCGGTGGCCGCCAGCAGCTCGATGATGTCGAGGCCCTTGTCGAGCGCGGGCGCCCGATAGCGTTCCCGGTCATCGGCTTCCTGGTCCATTACGGGCTCACTCTGGGTAACATCGGCGGGCAATTGGTTAGCAGACTGTGCACGTTGACGGTCGCTAAGGGTGACACAATCCGCCTTGCGCCAAAACTTCATTTATGAATAGATTGTTCGTATATAACGCTGAAGTCAATCGCGAAGAGGAGCGTCGACCCGGTCATTGCCATCATGGGCAATCGCCGTTTCGGGACGCAGAGGGACGGGTCATGGATGCATTGATTGAGCTGATCGGCATCGACAAGTCGTTCCCCGGCGTGCGGGCGCTGCACAATGTCAATTTCGATCTGCAGGCGGGCGAGGTTCATGCCCTAATGGGCGAGAATGGCGCCGGCAAATCGACGCTGATGAAAATCCTGTCGGGCGTCTATCGACGCGATGCAGGAGAAATCCGGCTCGATGGCAAGCCGGTCGAGATCGGCAGTCCCCGCCGAGCCCGAGAAATGGGGATCGGCATCATCCATCAGGAACTGGCGCTGATGCGCGATCTGACGGCGGCGCAGAATATCTTTATCGGCCGCGAGCCGCGCCAATTGGGCGGGCTGCTGTTGGACGAAAAGGCGCTCAACCGCGCCACCCGGGCCATATTTGATTCCATGAATCTCAAGCTCGCCCCGACAGTGCGGGTGGGCAGCCTGACCGTGGCCAAGCAGCAGATGGTCGAGATCGCCAAGGCGCTGAGCTATCGTTCGCGCATATTGATCATGGACGAGCCCACGGCGGCGCTCAACGATGCCGAGATCGCCGAGCTTTTCGTCATCATCAACCGCCTCAAGGCCGAGGGCGTGGGCATTGTCTATATCTCGCACAAGATGGACGAGATCAAACGCATCTCCGACCGCGTGACGGTGATGCGCGATGGGGAATATGTCGGCACCGTGCCGGCGGCCACCACATCGATGGAAACCATCATCTCGATGATGGTGGGGCGCACGTTGACCAATGAGGCGCTGGTCGTGCCCAACACATCAGCGGCGCCGGTGGCGTTGGAAGTGCGCAACCTCAATAGGGGCCGCGAAATCCACGATGTCAGCTTTTCGGTACGCCGGGGCGAGATATTGGGCCCGGCCGGACTGATGGGGGCAGGGCGCACCGAAGTCGCCCGCGCCATCTTCGGCGCCGATCCGCGCGATAGCGGGGAAATCTGGGTCAATGGCCAGCGCGTGGGGATTTCGACGCTCGGCGACGCGGTGCATGCCGGCATTGGTTATCTGTCGGAAGACCGCAAGCATTTCGGTTTGGCGACCGGCATGAATGTGCGCGACAACATCGCGCTGGCTAGCATCGCCCGGTTTACCCGTCCCGGTGGCCTGCTTGATGATGGTGCCATGCGGAAGGTGGCCGAGCGCTATATCGGCCAGCTTGCCATCAAGACCCCATCCGATACCCGAGAAGCGCGGCTGCTCTCGGGCGGCAACCAGCAAAAGGTGGTCATTGCCAAATGGCTGCTGCGCGACTGCGATATCCTGATCTTCGACAGAGCCGACCCGCGGCATCGATGTGGGTGCCAAGTCGGAAATCTACAAACTGCTCATCGCCACGGCCGCCGAGGGCAAGGCCATCATCATGATCTCGTCCGAACTGCCTGAAGTGCTGCGCCTGAGCCACCGGATCGCAGTGATGTGCGAGGGACGTCTGACCGGCATGTTGCCGGGTGGGGCATCGCAGGAAGAGATCATGCACTGGCGACGCAACGGCAAAGCGCAGTGGTGGAGGTGCGTCATGCAGGGTGATGGTTTTCTTCACCTCTCCCCCAGAGGGAGAGGTGTCGCAGGAGCCGATGTTTCCGATCAAGCGAATACAAGGAGGTCTGCATGACCGATATCGCAGCGACCCCCACTAAATCCGGCGTGCGCATTTCCGGCGCCTTCCATCGGCTGTTGGCCTTTTCCGGGCTGATCGCGCTGGTCGTGGTGTTTTCCCCGGCCTCGCCCAATTTCATGCAGACCCAGAATGTGCTGGCCATTCTGCAGGCGACATCGGTCAATGGCGTGCTGGCGATTGCTGCGACGCTGGTGATCATTACCGGCGGCATCGATCTGTCCGTGGGCACGCTGATGACCTTCTGCGCCGTGATTACCGGCGTGGTCTTGACCTATTTCGGCCTGCCGCTGCCGGTGGGTATCGTGGCGTCCATCTCGGCCGGCACGGGGGTCGGGCTGGTCTCGGGCACTATCATCGCCAAGCTCAAGGTGCCGCCCTTCATCGCCACGCTGGGCATGATGCTGATCCTCAAGGGGCTGTCCCCGGTCATTTCGGGCACCAAGCCGATCTATTTCAACGACACGCCCGGCTTTAACCAGATTGCCCAGGGGCTCGTTCGTGGGCGCCATCATTCCCGCCATTCCGGTGCCGAACGGCGTGATGATCCTGTTCTCGGTGGCAGGGCTTGCCGCCTTCGTGCTGACCAAGACGGCTTTGGGCCGCTACACATTCGCGCTCGGCTCTAACGAGGAGGCCGTGCGTCTTTCAGGCGTCAATATCGATCGCTGGAAGATTGCCGTCTATGCCACTGCCGGTGGTATTTGCGGGGTGGCGGGCCTGCTGATCGCCAGTCGGCTCAACTCGGCGCAACCGGCGCTGGGGCAGGGCTATGAGCTGGACGCCATCGCCGCAGTGGTGATTGGCGGCACCTCGCTTTCAGGCGGTCGCGGCACCGTTATCGGTACGCTGATCGGCGCCTTGATCATCTCCGTGCTGGCCAATGGCCTGCGCATTCTTTCAGTCCCCGAGAATGGCAGACGGTCGTGACCGGCACCATCATCATCCGGCGGTCTATGCCGATATACTGCGGCGCCGCAATCTGTAGCGCCGACCTCGCTGCGCCCACCCAAACCCGGCGCCAATATCAAGCAGGCGACAAGCCTCTTCGACCGACGACTTCAAACACTCTGGGAGGAAAAATGTTTAACCGCCGCACTCTGATCGGGGCTATCAGCGCCCTTGCTCTGCTGACCGCCAGCGCACCCGCCTTCGCGCAGGACAATTACGACATCGCCCTGATCTCCAAGGGCTTCCAGCACCAGTTCTGGCAGGCCGTGAAAGCCGGCGCCGACAAGGCCGCCGCCGAATTCGGCGCCACCGTAACCTTTGAAGGCCCCGAAACCGAAAGCCGGGTCGACCGCCAGATGGACATGCTGGCTGCAGCCCTGTCGCGCAAGCCCGACGCGATCGGCTTTGCCGCGCTCGATAGCCGAGCCGCAACGCCATTGCTGCAGCAGGCCAAGGACGCCAGCATTCCGGTCATCGCCTTCGACTCCGGCGTCGATAGCGACATTCCGCTGACCACCGCGACCACCGACAACGTGGCGGCTGCCGCGCTGGCTGCCGACAAGATGGCCGAACTGATCGGCGGGGAAGGCAAGGTTGCCGTGGTGGCCCATGACCAGACCAGCCGCACCGGCATCGATCGCGTCGATGGCTTCGTCAACCGCATCAAGGAAGCCTATCCCAAGATCGAAGTGGTCTCAGTGCAATATGGTGGCGGCGACCAGCTGCAATCGACCGAGATCGCCAAATCGATCCTGCTGGCCAATCCCGACCTCAAGGGCATTTTCGGCGCCAATGAAGGCTCCGCCATCGGCGTGATGAATGGCAAGACCGAACTGAACAGCAATATCGTCGTCATCGGCTTCGATAGCGGCGCTGCGCAGAAGGGCTTCATCGAAAGCGGCGCCATGGCCGGCGCCATTACCCAGAACCCGGTCGGTATCGGCTACAGAAACCGTCAAGGCCGCTATCTCGGCGCTGAAGGGCGAAACCCTGCCGCCTGTCATCGATACCGGTTTTTACTATTATGACAAGGCGACCATGGCCAACCCCGAAATCGCCGCCGTTCTGTACGACTGATTTTTGCCTTTGGGCCGGGCGTTCGCGTCCGGCCATTCCACTTAGCGAGTTTTATGAAATGGCCGACCTGACCGGAAAAATCGTGCTCATCACTGCTGCGGCGCAAGGCATTGGCCGCGCTTCGGTGGAGGCTTTCGTCAAGGCGGGGGCCGGGGTGATTGCCACCGATATCAATGCCACAAAGCTGAGCGAACTCGATGGCACGGCGGGCGTGACCACGCGCGTGCTCGATGTGCTGTCGGAAGACGCGGTGAACGCGGCGGTGGCCGAGATCGGTCATATCGATGTGCTGTTCAACTGTGCCGGCGTGGTGCATTCGGGCACGGTGCTCGAGATGAGTGACAAGGATCTCGACTTCGCGCTTGATCTCAATGTGCGGGCGCAGATCCGCACCATCCGGGCGGTCTTGCCGCAAATGCTGGAGCGCAGGGACGGCGCCATCATCAATATGGCCACCGTCGCCTCCTCGGTGAAGGGCGTGCCCAACCGCGCCGCCTATTCGATTTCCAAGGCTGCCGTGGTGGGGCTGACCAAATCGGTCGCGGCCGACTATGTGGCCAGCAATATCCGCATCAATGCCATCTGCCCCGGAACGGTGGAAAGCCCCTCGCTGCACGAACGCTGGCAGGCCACCGGCGATTTCGAGGGGGCGCGGAAGGCTTTTATCGCCCGCCAGCCGATCGGGCGCATTGCGCGGCCCGATGAGGTGGCGGACTGGCGGTGTATTTGGCCGGGGCGACCTATACGACGGGGCAGGTGCATATCATTGATGGTGGGTGGACGGGCTGAGTTCCGCGTCAGAACAAATAATGGATATGCAGCTTGCCGCTATGCGGTGAGGTTTCGATGTGACAGCGAATGCCGAAGACCTCGCGTAGCAGGTCTTCGGTCAGTACCTCTTCGGGCGTGCCGAGCGCCACGAGCTTGCCTTTGTTCATTACGGCCAGCCGGTCGCAGAACATGGCGGCGTGGTTGAGATCGTGCAGCGCCACGATGCTGGTGACCGGCAGGCCGGCGACGAGCTTGAGGATTTCGATCTGGTGCTGGATATCGAGGTGATTGGTCGGCTCGTCGAGGATGATTTCGGTGGGCGCCTGCGCCAAAGCACGGGCGATATGCACGCGCTGGCGTTCGCCGCCGGACAGCGTCTGCCAGAATTGGCCGCGCCGTTCGGTGAGGCCCACGCGGCCCAGTGCGGTTTCCACGGCCGTGTCATCCGCCATTGTCCGGGGCGACAGCGCTGAGCGATGCGGCGTGCGGCCCAGCCGCACCACGTCGAGCACGGTGACATTGGCATCGGTATTGGCGTGTTGCTCGACCAGCGCGACACGCCGCGCCAGCGTGCGCCTGCCGATGCGGCCCAGCTCGGTGCCATCCAGCGTGACTCGGCCGCCATGGGCGCGCCGCAGCCCGGCCAAGAGCCGCAGCAGCGAGGATTTGCCCGAGCCGTTCGGGCCGAGCAGGCCCAGCATCTTGCCGGGTTCCGCGGCCAGCGACACGTCGTCCACGATAGTGGTCTTGCCGGCTTTCCAGCTGAGATTTTCTGCCTTGATCGTCATGCTGCACGCCGTGCCCGATAAAGAATGACCGAAAAGAACGGCACCCCGATCAGCGCTGTCACCACCCCGATGGGCAGGATCTGCTGGGGCAGGATGACCCGCGAGACGATGTCGGCCAAGACCATGAAAATGGCGCCGGCGGCGACACAGGCCGGTAATAGCCGCAAATGCAGCGGCCCGACAATGAAGCGCGCCGCATGGGGTACGACGAGGCCCACAAAGCCGATGGAGCCCACCATGCTGACAATGGTGGCGGTCATCATGGCGGTGACACCGAACAGGATGACCCGCACCCGGCCCACCGAAATGCCCAGCGAAGACGCTGCGTCATCGCCGAAGGCGAAGGCGTCGAGCGCGCGGGCATAATACATGCAGATGCCAAACCCAATCAGCACCACGACCAGCACCAGCTGGAATTCGGGCCAGCGCACACCGCCGAAACTGCCCAATAGCCAGAACATCACATCGCGCGCCTGCTGCGCATTGGCCGAGGTGCTGACAATGTAGGAGGTGAGCGCGTTGAACAATTGCGAGGCGGCAACACCGGCCAGAATGGTGCGATCGGCCCCGCCGCCACGCGAGCCGCTCGCCAGCAGCACCACGAAGAGAAAGGCGGCGAGCAGAACCGGCAAAAGCGCCGGCGGAGAGCGTGATCGTGCCGGCGCCAAAGCCGAGCACGATGATCGCGACTGCGCCGGTGGAGGCGCCGGCCGAGACGCCCAGCACATAGGGTTCGGCCGGGGGATTGCGCAGCAGCGATTGCAGGATGGCTCCGCACAGCGCCAGCCCTGCGCCGCAACAGGCGGCGACCGGGGCGCGGCTGAGCCGATAATCCCAGATCACGCTTTCATGGATGCGATCGAGCGGCACGGCCGTCCAGCCCGAGCGATTGGCGATGGCGAAAAAGGTGGTGTTGAGCGGGATCGGCAATTCGCCAATGCCCACGCCCGCGCCAATGGCCGGGGCCAGCAGCACGAGGGCGAGCAAAGCGAGCAGGCCCAAAGCGGTCTGCCCACCAAAATTGCGGCTGATAAAGCTCACTTGATCAGACCAAAGGCCTCAAGCTGATCGGCCAGCTCCTCGGCGCCGTAAATGGTGCGGATGGTCGGGTTCATGGCCGCGCCATTCATCACCGCGATATGGCCATCGCGCACGGCCTGCAGCTGGCTGACCACGGGATCGGTGGTGACGAAGGCGCGCTTGGTCTCGGCGTTGTCGAGTTCCCAGCGGTTGCGATCCGGGCTGGCAATGACCAGCACGGTGGGATTGGCAGCCATGATGCCTTCCCAGCTCACCGTCGGCCATTCGGCTTCGGTGGTGATGGCATTGTGGCCACCCAAAAGGTCCACGATATAGCCCGAAGCGCCGTTCTTGCCGCCGAGATAAGCATCATCGGACGGGGAGGGGCTGGAGAACCAGAAGACGAAGGACGGGTCGGTATCGCTACCGGCCACACGTGCGCGCAGAGCCGCTTCGCGAGCCTTGAACCGGGCAATCACTTCCGGCCACGATCGGCCACATCGAAGATCTGGGAAAGCTCGTCAATCTCCCGGTAGAGCAGGTCCATGTTCCACAGCGCTTCGCGGCTGCCATAGGCGTCGCCGGTATCCTGGCGGGTATTGCAGATGCCGGGGGCCGGGTAATTGCCGATATCGAGATTGTTCAGGTCTTCGCGCTTGGCGACCTTGCTGTCGGGGCCGAGTAGGATCGGCAATTGCGCCGCCACGAAATCGGGACGCTCGGCCAGAATGGCTTCAAGGCTGGGCGATTCCACGGTCAAAAGCTTGACCTTGGCATTGGCCTCGGCCAGCTCGGGAAGCACCTTGGTTGGCCAGAAGGCGGTGCCCACCATGCGGTCTTCCAGACCCAGCAGCAGCATGATCTCGGCGCTGTTCTGGCCCAGTGCGACGGCCCGCTCCGGCGCCTTGTCGAAGGTCACCCGGACCCCGCAATTCTCAAGCGTCAGCGGATAGCTGGTCGGCGCGGCAAAGGCCGGGGCGGAGACCAGCGTGAGGCAGAAGGCAATGGCAGTCGCGACAGAGCTGCGCGTCTGGCCGGAGAACAGGGAAGCAAGCATGAAAGATCCTATTGGCAGCAAGCCCGCACCGGGGCGCGCGCCATGTATCAAGCCATGCGGGAGAAAAACAAGAGTGTTTGGATCATAATTTTATGGTGTTGCGCGCATCCACACAACTCGACCATCGGCACTTTGTTATTCCTGCCTTCGCGGGAATGACAACGTGGTGGACAGGAATGACATTGGGTGGAAGGCGGAAGATGCCGACTGGAGCTTTCCAGATCCGGGCCGCTAGCCCTTGCGCTCCAGCATGTCCTTGAAGGCGTAATACGTCTCTTTCGGCAGGCGATCCCGGGTGACCGGGTCCATGCCGACAATGCCGAATTTGGGGTTATACCCTTCGGCCCATTCGAAATTGTCGATCAGGGTCCGGGCGATGTAGCCGCGCAGATCGACGCCTTGTTTGCGGGCCTCGATCATGGCGGCGAAGTGCTTGTCAAAGAAGGCGGTGCGCTTGGTCTCGTTGGTTTCCGTAATGCCATTTTCGGTGACGTAGATGGGCAGGCCCGGATAGCGCTTTGAGGCGCGGACGAGGAATTCGGTCAGCGCTTCGGGGATGATTTCCCAGCCCGGGCCGGACTTTTCCAGCGGCCCGCGTGATTGGGTGAAGGGGAAGACCGGCACGCTGGGATCGGCCCTATACAGCGAGCGCGTATAGTAATTGATGCCGATCCAGTCGAGGGGCTGGTTGAGGATGGTCATGTCATCCCGCCAGTTTTTTGGCAGGTATGGCTCTAGGATATCGGTGACCTTTTCGGGGTAGCTGCCCTTGAGCACGCCATCGAGGAAGAAAAGGTTGAAAATGGCGTCGCCCAATGCGGCCGCTTCGATATCCTCGGGTGCATCGCTGAACGGATCGCACTTTTCCATGTTCACGACGATGCCCAGCTTGTCCTTGAAGCCGGCTTCGCGCATCGCCTTGATGCCCATGCCGTGGGCCAGCAACACATGATGCATGGCGCGGGCGGTGGCGCGCACATCGCGATAGCCGGGGGCATGGATGCCCGAGAAATGGCTGAGCACGGTAATGCACCGGGGCTCGTTGAAGGTGGCAATGCTGGTCAGCCGGTCGCCGAATTTCTGCGCCGCAATGGCGGCATAATCGGCAAAGGCCTTGGCGGTGTCCCGGTTCATCCAGCCGCCGCGATCCTGCAAGGCGCTGGGCAGATCCCAGTGATAAAGCGTGGCAAGCGGCTTGATGCCGCGCTCCAGCATGCCATCGATTAGCCGGTCGTAAAAGTCGAAGCCTG
The DNA here is from genome assembly GCA_025452255.1 of Devosia sp. A8/3-2. Classification (GTDB taxonomy): domain Bacteria; phylum Pseudomonadota; class Alphaproteobacteria; order Rhizobiales; family Devosiaceae; genus Devosia. Next base: position 3,681,265 of record CP104974.1, on the reverse strand, counting down.
CCGGATTGAGCGCGCCAATTCCCTCGGGGATCAGCCGCGACCGGGAGAAGGAGAAGCGGTAGGCGTCAAAGCCGCCGTCGTGGATCAGGTCAAGGTCTTCGGGCCAACGATTGTAATGATCGCAGGCGATCGTGCCGTTATCGGCGTTTTTGATATTGCCCGGCGTGGCGGCAAAGGTATCCCAGATGGAGGGGCCGCGGCCGTCCTGCTGCCCGCCTTCGATCTGATGGGCCGCCATGGCGACGCCGAACAGGAAATCGGGGCCGAAATCGGCGCGCTTGTGTGAAAACATGGTCTTTCGTCCTTATCCCGGCGGCTTTCAAGGTGATCCGCCCGCTGCAGCAGGGCCACGGTCAAAAGTATGACATACTATGAATTAGCGATCTGTCCAGCGCTCTCAGCGCTTGAGACGGCGATAACGCTTCTGGCTGCCGAGCAAATGATCCCGCATGGCGGCGCGCCGCCTCTGGTTCCTGGTCGGCAATGGCCTCAAGGATTCGCTCATGCTCGGCCAGCACGCCCTGCAGATAGCTCTCGTCATTGGTGCCGGGCAGGGTGGGGAATTGCCCGCGCGGAATCGAGCGCTTGCCGAAACGGGTGAGCGTATCGGCGAAATAGAAATTATTGGTGGCCTCGGCAATGGCCAGATGGAAGGCAAAATCGGCGTCGATCGTGTCCACGCCGGCGGCGATCTGTTCGGCCATATCCTGATTGGCGGCGCGGATGGCTTCTTCCTGTTGCGCGGAGCGGCGATGGGCCACGATGGCGGCTGCTTCGGTTTCCACGGCGATGCGAAACTCCAGCATTTCCAGCGTTTGCGGGATGCTCTGAATCTCACGCGGGGTCAGCACGATGGCTGGGGTTTGGGAGCTGTCGGTCACAAACATGCCCTTGCCCTGAATGGGCGTGACCAGTCCCGCCGCCCGTAATTCGGTGATCGCCTCGCGCACCACTGTGCGGCTCACCGAGAATTGCGCTTCCAATTGCGGCTCGGTGGGCAATTGCGCACCCACGGGCAATGCCCCTGCCTCGATCTGCTGGCGCAGTGTATCGACCAGCGTCTGCGCCATGCGTGGCCGCCGCTTTGTTGCCGTTCTATCCATTTCGACCTCCCCGTCGCTCGCAGGACCTTTTAGCACAGCCCTCTTGCCATTTCCCGCAAAAGCCATAATCATAATACGAGATACAACCGACATATTATGTTGGTGCGGTATTCACGGAGGAATTCAATGAAGCATTTTTGTTCCGCTCGGCGGCGGGCGTGGCGCTGGCCGCCATGATCGCCACGGCGCCCGCCGCTTTCGCTGCGACGCCCAATGACCAATTGGTTATCGGCACCTCGCTGGCCCGAGTCCTGTCGCTCGACCCCCAACAGGGCACCGAGGTCAAAACCCGGAAATCTCGGCCAATACTTATGACCGGCTGGTCTTTTCCGACCGAGCCGATGGCAACATCATCAAACCGCAGCTGGCCGAAAGCTGGGATATCGACGACACCGGCATCACCTTCCACCTGCGCGACGCCAAGTTTGCCTCGGGCAATCCGGTGACCGCCAATGACGTGGTGTTCTCGCTGGTACGGCTGATGAAGCTCGACCAGTCCTCGGCCACCAATTTCAAGACCGCCGGCTATTCGGCCGACACGATCGAATCCATGGTTTCGGCGGTGGATGAGAAGACCTTCCGCATCGAATTTACCGACCGAGTCATTCCCGAGGCGCTGCTGTATCGGCTGGCCATGGGTGTTTCCAGCGTTGTCGACAGCGTCGAAGTGCAAAAGCATGTCAGTAATGACGACTATGGCAATGAATGGCTGCGCACCAATACGGCGGGCTCGGGCCCCTATGTGCTGCGTCGCTGGACGCCCAATGACATCGTCATGCTGGAAGCCAATGAGCAGTTCTGGGGCGAGGCGCCGGCGATCCGCCGCGTGCTGATGCGCCATGTGCCCGAAAGCCGTGCAGCCCGCCTGATGCTCGAGCGCGGCGATATCGATATCGCCAATGCCCTCACCGCCTCGGACGTCCGCACCTTTGAAAACAAGGACGGCTTCGTCATCGACCGTGTCAAGACCGGTGGCTATTACGTGCTGGCGATGAATGCCGGCAAGGAGCCGCTGTCCAATCCGCTGGTGCGCGAAGCCATTGCCTATGGCATCGACTATAAGGGCATTGCCGACACCATTCTGGGGTCCTATGGCCGGGTGCGCAATGTGCCGGTGCCGGAAGATTGGCTGGGCGCTATCCCCAATCCCGATTGGTCGCTGCAGCCCGAAAAGGCCAAGGCATTGCTGGCTGAAGCCGGCTATCCCAATGGCTTTGCGCTGACGCTCAAGACCATTGCCCAGACCCCGCGCGTCGACATGGCCACGGCCATCCGAGCTAGCCTCGGCCGAAATCGGCATCACCGTCAGCATCCAGCAGGGCAATGGCGCCGATATCGTCGCCGCGCACCGGGCGCGTGACTTCGACCTGCTGATCCCCCAGACCGGCTCGTTCATGCCGACGGCTCTGGGTTCGCTGGATAACTTTGCGTCCAACCCCGACAATTCGCTGGAAGCCAACAATGCCGGCAATTTCGTGTGGCGCTCGGCTCGGGACATTCCCGAGCTCAATGCTTTGCGCGTGCAAGCCAATAGCGAACGCGACGACGACAAGCGCCTCGCCTTGATCAAGCAGATCCAGGAATTGTTCATCGAGCAGAAGCCGGCCGTGCTGCCCATGTTCGAGCGCTTTGAGCCCATCGTCGTCAACGCCCGGGTGCAGAACTATGTCGGCCATCCGTGGTCGCTGACCCGCGTTGAGGGCGTCAGCAAGACCGACGCACCGTAAGCCAGACGGGCCGCCGCCCCCGGGGAGGCGGCCCATTTGGCTCAGAGCGCTGGCCGGGGCTCCCAACCGGTCAGCGCCAGTTCCCAATCGGGAAACCGAGTCAGCAGCAGGATCTGGATCTGGCGGTCCCAGCCCGAGAATATGGCGAGGCCCGTCAACACGAGAATGACGCCGAGCACTTGCTGGATGCGTGTGGCATTGGCCTGAAACCAGTCCAGCCGCCGCACCAATTGCCGCCCGCCCAACATGATGGCGGCCATGGGCAGGGCCGTGCCCAGCGAAAAGGCCAAAGTCACCGCGATAGCGCCCGCATTGACCTGCTGGTTGAGTGCCGGGGTAATGACCGAGGCCATGATCGGCCCGACACAGGGGCTCCGGGCGAGGCCCAGCCCGGCGCCCACCGCCAGCCCGCCGCCAAAGCCCGAGGATGAACCACCCGCCGGAGCGCGGCTGGCGAGGGCGCCGGCCGAGCGTTCAAACCCCAGATGCAGGCGCGGAATGGCCAATACCAGCCCGAGCAGGATCAGGACGCCGCCCGCGAGGACGCGATTGAGATCGGGCGGCACGCCCAGCGCGCGAACCAGAAAGCTCAGCGCCGGGGTCGCGGCCGTGAAGGTTCCGACAAAGCCGATGATCAGCCCGATGGGGCGCGCCTTGCCCTCCTGCGTCGCGCTGCCCAGAATGACCGGCAGCAGCGGCAGCACGCAGGGCGACAGCACGGTGATCACCCCGGCCATAAAGGCAAAGCCGATAGTGACCAGCATCAGCTTTGGCTATTGGCGTTGAGGCCGTCGACGCCGCCGCTATTCCACGATTTGACCGAATTGCCGGCCGTGTCGAGCAACACGAAAGTGTCCTGATAGGTCACGCCGAACTTGCCCTTGAGCGCACTTTCCTTGTCGTAATCGGCAATTACCAGCGTCAGATCGGGATTGACCTCGGCCCAGCGCTCATTGAGTTCGGCCACGGTGGCGCGGCAATTGGGGCACCGGGCGGCGTAGAAGAATACTACCGTCTTGCCCGCCGCCGCCAGCGTATTGAGCTGGGTCTCGCTCTCGAAATCCAGCACGGTGGCGCGCGCCGCTTGTTCTGCTACCGGGGCAGGAGTGTCTCGGGCCGGGCTGGCAATGGGTGCCGGGGCCAACAGGGCAGCGAGGGCAAGGCGGACGAAACGGCGCATGGGGAATTCTCTAAGCAGCTGATGGACCTCAGTATCGTTGCGCGAGCCGACGTTGCCCAGCACGGCGGGAGAACAATCCTTCGATCTATACCCGACTTGATAGATAGATTTTTTAACGGGGCTCCGCGCTTTGGATTGGCGCAGGGCCGCATTGAGCAGGAAGACGTGGCACTATGGTGCCAAATTCATCGATCGAACCGCAAAAGGAACCTCGAATGCGTATCAATCTTGCGGGCGCCGCCATGGCTGCCGCGCTGCTGCTGACCGGCGCCGCCCGAGCCGAACGCCTGACCGACAAGCCGCTGGTTGACGCCGCCCGGCTCACCGAGCATCTGGACAATGACAGCCCGGTCATCCTCGATATCCGCGACGTCGCCGAAACTGTCGATCCCTATGCTGCCGACCACGTGCCCGGCGCCATCGCCGCTCGCTATTCGGAAGCCGGCTGGCGCGTGCCGGTCAACAATGTCCCCGGCATGCTGCCGCCCACCGAGCAGATCGAGGCGACCATTGCCGCGCTCGGCGTCAATGATGACAGCCGGTGGTGATCATCCCGGCCGGCACCAATGCCTCCGAATTCGGCGGCGCCACCCCGCGTCTACTGGACCTTCAAGGTGCTCGGTCATGATGCCGTGACCATCCTCGATGGCGGCTATGCCGCCTGGACCAAGGCCAATGGCGCCGTCTCCACCGATGCCGTTACCCCGGTCGCCGGCGACTTCAAGGCTGAGTTCCGCCCCGAACTGCTGGCCGGCGTCGAGGAAGTGACCGCGGCCATCGAAAGCGATGCGAACCTGATCGACGCGCGCACCGTTGCCCAGTTCATCGGCCGAGAAAAGACCAATACCGTGCAGACGCTGGGTCACATTCCCACTGCCGTGAACATCAATTTCGATAAGTTCTACGACGCCCAGAACGCGTCCTTCGCCAGCCCTGAGACCATCAAGCAATTGGCCGAAGCCGCCGGCGTTGCCGATAAGTCCGACTTCATCGCCTTCTGCAATACCGGCCATCTGGCGTCCATCGCCCGGTTCGGCCTGTCCGAAGTCGAGGGGCTCAAGAATGTGCGCCTCTATGATGGCTCGATGGCCGAATGGACGGCCGATCCGAGCCGCCCGGTCGTCACCAACTGACATTTTCTAGCAGATTTTTACTTGCCCGGGCCATGGTCCGGGCAAGACTATTTTTTGGTGCTCCCATGACAGACGCAACGGCGGGATCGATCCGCCCGGTAATTCCCTTCGATCGCGGCCCGGTCTGGTTCGCCAGCCTCGCTCTGGCCATCGGCACGCTCGCCATCTGGCAGCTGGTCGATCTGCGACAGGCGGCTTTATTTCTTATCGGGAGCCTCCTCGGCCTTACGCTTTATCACGCCTCCTTCGGCTTTACCGGCGGCTGGCGTCGTATGGTCGTCGAGAAGCGCGGCCATGCCATGCGCGCCCAAATGCTGATGATCGGTGTTGCGGCGCTGGCTTTCATTCCGCTGCTGACTTTGGGCAACCCATTTGGGCCGCCATTGGCCGGTGCTACCGCGCCGGTTGGGGTTTCCGTGCTGTTCGGCGCGGCTTTGTTCGGGCTGGGCATGCAATTGGGCGGCGGTTGCGGCTCGGGCACGCTGTTCACCGTCGGCGGCGGCAGCGCCCGCATGCTGGTGACGCTGGCCTTTTTCATCGTCGGGGCCTTGCTCGGCACGGCCCATCTGCCGTTCTGGCTCACCCAGCCCTCGCTCCCCGCGATCAGCTCGGGCGCCAGCCTTGGCGTGCCACTGGCGCTGCTGGTGACCGCCCTCGGCCTTGGTGCGGTGGCACTCGTCACCGTGCTGATCGAGCGCCGTGCGCATGGGAGCCCGGAAGCCATCAAGGCTCCGGCCAATCGCGGCTGGTCGCGGCTGTTGCGCGGGCCCCGGCCGCTGATCGGCGCGGGTCTAGCGCTGGCTGGGCTCAATGTGCTGACGCTGCTGGTGGCCGGCCATCCTCGGTCGATTACTTATGGCTTTGGGCTCTGGGGAGCCAAGATCGCCCGAGCGGTCGGTGTGCCGGTCGCCAGCTGGGAATTCTGGACTCGGCCGGCACAGGCCGAAGCCCTGCGCTCCAGCGTGCTCGAGGACAGCACGTCGGTGATGGATTTCGGGCTTATCCTCGGGGCCGCACTGGCCGCCGGCCCGGCTGGTAAATTCGCGCCCAAGGCCGTTCTGCCACTGCTGTCGCTGCTGGCCGCGGCCATTGGCGGCGTGCTGATGGGCTATGGCGCGCGGCTCTCCTTTGGCTGCAATATCGGGCGCTGTTCAGCGGCATCGCCTCGGGCAGCGTGCATGGCTGGCTGTGGTTTGCCGCCGCTTTCGTGGGCAGTTTCGGCGGTATCGCCCTGCGGCCTCTCTTCGGTCTGGACGGATTCAAAGCCAAATGAGTGCACGTAACACCCTGCTGTTTGGCGCTGCTGCCCTCGTCGCCACCGCCGCCGTCGCCGCCGACCATGTCGCCTCGAGCAATCGCGCGCCGGCGCCGGTCCCTGCTGCGAGTGCTGCGGCAAATCCCTGTGCCGCGGGCAATCCTTGTGCGGCAGGGAACCCCTGCGCTGCAGCAGCGCCGGCGGCCGCCAATCCCTGTGCTGCGGCAGCGCCGGCCAATCCATGCGCCGCTGGCAATCCCTGCGCTGCGGGCGCCCCTGCTCCCGTGGCCAATCCTTGCGCTGCCGGCGCGCCGGCAGCGGTGGGCAATCCCTGTGCGGCGAGTGCTCCGGCGCCGGTTGCTGCGCCCTGTGCCGCCGCGGCGCCTTGCGCAGCAGCCGCCCCCTGTGCTGCAGTCAATCCCTGCGCTGCCGGGGCGCAATAGCGGAGGGCGGGGATGGAAGAGCAACGCGAACGCGCCGCGCAGGAGGCCGCCTTCTGCGAACGGCTGTTGGCCAAATCCGGTGAAAACGTATTGCGCGAAACCTTGCGCGACGCGGCCTCGGTCGAAGCTCGGGCGCATTATCCGCCCGGCGATGTGTTCGACCCCGAAAGCGGCGGGCAGTGGTATTATCATTGCCATCTGCCCGCGGCCGATGGCACCGAGCATGGCCACTACCATTGCTTTATCTCGCCCGGACGGTGCCAATGGCCCGGTGCATCACCTGATCGCCATCGGCGTCGATCCCTTTGGCAAGCTGCATCGCCTGTTCACGGTCAACCAATGGGTGGTCGGCGACACTGGCTGGCTGCCGAGCCGACCATCGCTCTTTTGCCCCGCTTCGACATGCAGCTGGTCAAGCCGTCTTACCTCGTCAATCGCTGGCTCACCGCCATCGTGACGCAATACCAGCCCGAAATCGAAACGCTGATCCGCGAGCGCGACCGGGTTCTGGCCGAACGGGCAGGCGAGGGGGATGCGGAGGCCGTACGCCGAGACCGCTCGCTGGAAGTGACCTCGTCGCTGGTGATTGCCTAGCTTCGGCTAACCTGTCCCACCGAATTCCGCACGATCAGCTCGCTGCGCAGCAGCACCTGTTTGCGCGCGACACTCTTGCCTTCAAGCAGCGCCAGCAGCAGGTCCATGGCTTCTTCGCCGATCTTCAACCGCGGTTGTTTCATCGTGGTCAGTGAGGGGGAGACGAAGCTGGCAAAGGTGATGTCGTCAAAGCCCATGACCGAAAACTGGCGCGGCAGTTCATAGCGTCGGGCGGTCAGCGCGATGATGACGCCGAGCGCGGTGACGTCATTGACGCATAAAAACGCGGTGGGCAGCACGTCGCGCACGAACATATGTTCGGTGGCCGCGCGGCCGCTCTCTGTGGTGCCGTCGCCATCCGAGATCAGGCGGGGATCGATGGTGATGCCATGGCCTTCAAGGGCGGCGCGATAGCCCTTTTCGCGCAGGATATTGACCGCCTTGCTGGTGGACCGGCCGATAAAGGCGATGCGGCGGTGGCCCTGAGAAATCAGATGCTCGGCCGCGATACGCGAGCCCTCGAAATTGTCGACGCCCACAAACGGCACGTCGCTATTGGAGACCGGCTCGTTGACCGCCACCATGGGCGGCAGGCGGGATTCGCCGGCATCATTGCCATAGCCATAGGGCAGGTGGCCGGTGAACAGGATCAGCCCATCGGCCCGGTTGGAGCTGATGAAGCGCAGGTAATCGGCCTCGCGGGCCGGATCGTTTTGCGTATTGCCGATCAGCACGCCATAGCTGCGCTTGCTGGCCTCGGTTTCGAGCCCGACCAGAATGTTGGAGAAATTCGGGTCGCCCACATCGGGCGCCAGAATCAGGATCATGTTGGAGCGGCGCATGCGCAGCGAGCGCGCCATCGCATTGGTCGTATAGCCGGTCTGGGCGATGGCTTCGGTGACGCGGCGGCGCGTTTCGTCGGCCACCTTGGTGGGCTCGTTTATGGCGCGGCTGACCGTGGCGATCGACACGCCGGCAATCGCCGCAACGTCTTCTATCGTGGCCAGCTTCTGGTGCTGCAATTGGCGCTCCGCCCCGCGCGATCCGGCTTGGGCGTCCTGCTTTGGCTGCCTTTAGCAGAAGGCGCGGGTTACGCCATATCCGTCGGCAAGGCTTATACACTTTTCCAGCTGTGTAAACCTTTACATCAAACATGAAAACCTTTACATCACTGCCCATGGACGAAGAGCGGGAGCAAACCCGCCACGTTTTTTAGGGGAGATGTCACGATGAATAGTGCCGCAGGCACGCCAACGCCGGCCATCCTGTCAGCGCACAGGATTTCCAAGTCGTTCGGCGAAATCCTGGTGCTGTTCAGTGTCGATTTCGACATCAAGCCGAGCGAAGTGCACGCCATTATCGGCGAGAACGGCGCGGGCAAATCCACCCTCATCAAGATTCTGTCGGGCATCGAGCAGCCCACCTCCGGCACGATCAGCTATGACGGGCAGACCGTAACGCTGCCGCCCAACGGCGAGGCCGAGGCGCTGGGCATCGTGCTCATCCACCAGAACTCAACCTCGGCCGAGCATCTGACGGTGGCGGATTCTGATCTTTCTCGGCCGCGAACTCAAGAAATTCGGCTTTCTCGACTCGGGCGAAATGCGCAAGCGCGCCGTCGCGGTGATGGAGCGGCTGCATGTGCATGTCGATCCCGATGCGCGCATCAATACGCTGTCGGTTGCCGACAAGCAGATGGTGGAAATCGCCAAGGCCATCAGCCGCGATGCGCGCGTGCTGATCATGGACGAGCCGACCGCTGTGCTCTCGGTGGGTGAAACGCAGACCCTGTTCGAGCAGATCCGGCGCCTGACGGCGCGCGGCGTGGCAGTGATCTTCATCTCCCACAAGCTCGATGAAATCATGGAACTGGCCCAGCGCGTCACCGTGCTGCGCGACGGGCAATTGATCGCCACGGTGGGAACCGAGGCGCTGACGCCTGATTCCATTGCCCAGATGATGGTGGGGCGCGAACTCTCCAACCTGTTCCCGCCCAAGCAGGAGCCCGATGTCGATGCGCCAGTGGTGCTCTCGGTGCGGGGGCTCAAGGCGCCGGGCGTCAAGGACATTTCCTTTGATCTGCGCAAGGGCGAAATCTCGGGCTTTGCCGGGCTGATCGGGTCGGGCCGCACGGCGGTGGCCGAAGCCATTGTGGGGTTGACCCACAAGAGCGAGGGCGAAGTTTCCGTTGCCGGCAAGGGCGCCACTTTCGCCCATGTGGGGCAATCGGTCGATGCCGGCGTTGCCTATATGACCAAGGACCGCAAGGGACGCGGGCTATTGCTCAATGTGGGGCTGCAGCCGAACCTGACCCTGCTGACGCTCAAAAAGCATCTCAAGGGCATTTTCCTCGATGGTAATAGCGAGGCGAGGGCCCTCGAACGCGCAGTGCGGCGTTTCGATATTCGCGCCCGTGACGCCTCGGTGCGGGTGGGCCAGCTTTCGGGTGGCAATCAGCAAAAGCTGATGCTGGGCAAGACCATGGAAAGCGAGCCGGACATCATCATCATGGATGAGCCGACGCGCGGCATCGATGTCGGCACCAAGCAACAGATTTATCACATCATCGTGGCGCTGGCCGCCGAGGGCAAATCCATCATCGTCATCTCCTCGGAGATGCAGGAAGTGATCGGGCTGAGCCATCGCGTGCTGGTGATGCGGGAGGGGCGCCTGGCGGGCAAGCTCGAAGGCGCCGAAATCGTGGAAGCAGAAATCATGCGGTACGCCGCAGGCATCAAGCAGAGTGGGGACGATGAGCGTATCAACGCATGAGGCAGCCAAGCCGGCCAAAGGCTTGCGCATCGACTTCAAGACATTGGGACCGCTGCTGGCGCTCGTCCTGTTGGTGGTCCTGGGCTATTCGCTCAATCCGGCCTTCCTCAACGAAGGCAATGTCACCAATATCCTGACCCGCTCGGCCTTTATCGGCATTATCGCGGTGGGGGCCACCTTTGTCATCACGGCCGGCGGCATCGATCTGTCGGTGGGCTCGATGGCGGCCTTCATCGCCGGGGTCATGATCATCGTCATGAACTGGACCGTGGGCTCGATGGGCGCCTCGATCTGGACCGTGCTGATCGGGGTTGGCTGTTCGCTGATCCCGGGCGTGGGGGCGGGCTTCATCAATGGCTTTTTGACCACCAAGGCCAAGATCGAAGCCTTTATCGTGACGCTCGGCACCATGGGTATCTACCGCTCACTGGTGACCTATTTCGCCGATGGCGGCACGCTGTCGCTGGCCTCAGGCGCCCACGATATCTATCGCCCGGTTTATTATGACAGCTTCCTGCGCATCCCCATCCCGGTCTGGGTGTTCATTTTCGTGGCCATTATCGGCTGGGTGCTGATGAACCGCACCGCCTTTGGCCGCTATTGCATGGCCATCGGCAGCAACGAGCACGTGGCGCGCTATTCGGCCATCAAGGTCGACCGCGTCCGCACCGCCACCTTCGTGCTGCAGGGGCTCTGCGTGTCGCTCGCCACCATCATCTATGTGCCGCGCTCGGGTTCGGCCTCGGCGGCCACCGGCGTGCTGTGGGAACTGGAAGCCATCGCGGCGGTGATCATTGGCGGCACCATGCTCAAGGGTGGCTTCGGCCGGGTCGGGGGCACCGTGATTGGCGCGCTGATCCTCACCGCCATCGGCAATATTCTCAATCTCACCGAGATCATCTCCAACTACCTCAATGGGGCAGTGCAGGGCGTGATCATCGTGGCAGCGGTCTATCTGCAGCGCGGCTCGCTCCGCACCCGGCGGAAGAAGGCGGAGTAGGCGCGCAGCAAGCAATTCACGCCCTTGCAAGGGGCGGGATCACCGGCGCCATTTTGCGGTGCCAAACATTGGTAGGGAGGACTTTTAGATATGTCTTTGAAGGCAATCGCACTGGGCCTATTGGCCACCAGCGCTGGTCGGGACGGCCGTCGCACAGGACCAGATCAAGATCGGCGTTTCCATTCCGGCTGCTACCCATGGCTTCATGGGCGGGCTGAACTGGCACGCTGCCGAAGCGGAAAAGCGCCCGGAAGCCGCTAATCCCAATATCGACATCATCATCGTGACGGCTGACGGCCCGGCCGATCAGGCCAGCGACTCGGAAGACCCGGTTTCGGTCCACCAGATCCAGGCCCTCGTCGTGCTGCCGTTTGAATCCGAGCCGCTGACCGAGCCGGTCCGTGCGGTCAAGGATCTGGGGGCCTTCATCACCGTGGTTGATCGTGGCCTGACTGACCCGTCCATCCGAGACGTCTATGTTTCGGGCAACAACACCGAAATGGGCGTGAACTCCGCCGAGTACATCAAGACGCGCCCGGGTGAGGGCGACAATATCGTCATCCTGCGTGGCATTCCGACCGTGCTCGACACCGAACGCTTTGACGCCTTCATGGGCGCCATCGAAGGCTCGGGCATCAACGTGCTCGACAACAAGTTCGCCAACTGGAACCGCGACGACGGCTTCGAGGTGATGCAGGACTTCCGGCTCGCTTCCCCGATATCGACGGCGTCTGGGCACAGGACGACGACATCACCCCGGGCGTGGTCGAAGCCATCAAGCAGGCTGGCCGCGAAAGCGAAATGTTCGTGGTTGGCGGCGCCGGCATGAAGGAAATCGTCAAGGGCGTGATGGATGGTGATCCGCTCGTGCCCGTCGACGTGCTCTATCCGCCGGCCCAGATCGCCACGGCGATGGACGTGACGGTCAACCACTTCGTCTCCAACGGTCCGGTCACCGGCAGCTATATCCCGGGTTCGCCGCTGATCACCCGAGAAAACGCCGAGCAGTTCTACTTCCCGGATAGCCCGTTCTAAGTTTTTTGCGATACGGCAGGGGGCGCTTAGGCGCCCCTTGTTTTTGGCGGCCGCTGCGCCGCCGCAAGCACTGTTCCCCCTCGGGCTCGACCCGAGGGCCTTTCTCAGCCCGGCGCGAGCGGTGAGTGGCCCTCGGGTCGAGCCCGAGGGAGATGCGGTGGTTGGGGAGCGTCGGTGCCTCAATCTACTGGCAGATAATCAGATGCGTTAGTGAGGCGGTGTGCCTTATTCCGGCAGGTACGCATTGCTGTAGTAGGGCGCGAAGTCGGGCCGCTCTGCTACCACAGCGCCATCAGCATCGCGCAGGATGCCTGCGGCGAACAGATAGTCCCCGGTGGCTTCCATCTTGGCCGGGTCGATCGTGCCGATCACGCCATCGGCGGTTTGCAGATAATGGTCGTCGATCAGGGCTTGCAGCGATGCGCGGATCAGGGTGCGGTCGAGCATGCCTTCATTGGCTGCCAGCAGGATGTCCGTTGCTTCATCGGGATGCTCGACGGCAAAGGCGAAGCCGCGCTGGGTTGCAGCCATGAAAGCCGCGGCGGTTTCGGGATTGGCATCGAGATAGGCCCGGCTTGAGCCGATAAAGGTGGTGTGCTGGTCCGGCACGCCGAAATCGGCATAGCGGAAGGCGCGTTGTGCTACGTTGTCGAGCTCGGCCTTGACCCCTTCCGTGTATAGACTTCAAGCGTGAAATCGACCGCGCCATTGGCCGTGGCTTCATAGGCGGAGGTGCCCAAGGTGACCGTTTCGAATTCGCCCTTGCCGCCATCATGGCGGATAATGCTGCCGATCAGCGCATTTTCCCATTCGCTGCCAAAGCCGCCATAGGTCAGCCCATCGAGGTCCTTGGGGCTCTGGATATCGGTGCGATCATCATTGAACACCGAGCGGCCGGTCTCGGTCTGCACCACGGCGTAAGTGGCGACCAGATCGGCGCCGGCGGTGCGCTGGGTCATCAGCGATATCGTGCCGAAAATGCCGAAATCGGCGACGTGATTGGCTACCAGCGCGCCGGCCGAGGTGTCGCTATAGGGCAAGATATCCACGTCCAGCCCGGCCTCGGCATAGAAGCCTTTGGCTTTAGCCACATAGAGGCCAATGTGATTGGTATTAGGCGTCCAGTCGAGCGCCATGGTGACCTTTGCGCCCGGGCGAAAGCGGGTGTGCTGAGCAGGCTTGTAGCAAGCATGGCGGCGAAAAACTGCGGCGGGAAAGCATGGTCACGTCCTTTGATCCGATGGAGGATTGAGCAAGGTTTCTAAAATGTCGGCCTCGATGGCGCTGGCCCAGGGCGAAGCCAGTCGCGGCGCGGGCGGGGCAGGGGCACGATGATTTCGCGCAGCACCCGGGCCGGGCGCTCGGTCAGCACATAGATGCGGTCGGATAGGAACACCGCTTCGCGCACATCATGGGTGATCAGCAGGGCGGTCCAATTGTGGTGCTCCCACATGGTCTCGAGCCAGCGCTGCATGCCGCTGCGGGTGAGGGCATCGAGCGCGCCGAATGGCTCGTCGAGCAGCAGCATGGCGCGATCCTGCACCACGGTGCGCAGCAGGGCCGCGCGCTGGCGCATGCCGCCGGACAATTGCACCGGGTAGTGCTGCTCGAAGCCATCGAGCCCGAATTCGGCAAAGAGTGGCGCGACGCGTTGGCGCGCGGCTTGGCGGGCCATGCCCTGCACTTCAAGGCCCAGTGTCGTATTGTCGATGATCCGCCGCCGTGGCATTAGCGCATCGCTGCGGCATGAAGGCGAAGGGTTGCGTCTCCTCGGCCAGCGCTGCTCCGTCGAAGAGAACCTCCCCGCCATCGGGCCGCAATCCGCCGGTCAGCAGCTTGAAGATAGTGGATTTTCCGGCGCCGGAAGGGCCGAGAATGGAGACGAATTCGCCGGGCCGCACCGACAGCGAAATATCGGCGAGGACGTCGAGGTCGCCAAAGCGCTTGCGCAGCTTGCGCAGTTCCAACCGGGCCGCGCTCATGGCTTGCAGCTCCGCGGCCAACTTTTCCTGTGGCATGGCCAGCCGCTGAATGAGGATTGTGGTGCCGAACAGCACCAGCGTCAGCGTGGCGCTGACCAGCACGGCCGCCAACACCAGATCGGGGCGGAAATTGTTCTTGGCATTGAGGATGTAGATGCCCAGCCCCTTCGCGGCCCCGGCATATTCGGCAAAGATCGCGCCCACCACCGCATAGGTGATGGAAATGCGTAAGCCGGCGAAGAAATAGGGCAGGGAGGATGGCAGCCGCGCGAGGCAAAAAATGCGCAACGGCGACGCCCCCATCGAGCTCAGCAGCGCCTCGATATCCTCATCCGTCGCCGCATAGCCCTGCACCAGCGCCACCAGCATGGGAAAGAAGGTGACGAGCGCCACCAGCATGATCTTGGGCGCCAACCCGAAGCCGAACCACAGCACGATCAGTGGCGCGATGGCGACCGGGGGCAGCGTCTGGCTGATGATGAACACCGGAAACAGCGCCCTCCGCAACGGTTTGAAGAAATCGATCAGCACCGAAAAAATGAACGCCGCCGCCAGCGAACAGGCAAAGCCCAATAGGGTGGCGCTGATGGTGGGCAGGGTGTTCTCGAACAGCGCAGGCCAGTTTTGTACGGCTCGGGCGATAACGCGTGACGGCGCCGGCAGGGTGGTCGGGGAAATGCCGGAAAAGCGGGCATAGAGTTCCCAGTGCCAGGATCAGCGTGCCGACCGAGAGCAGGGCCGGGGCGATTCTGCCGAGGTTGGACGCGATTGCGCGCGATGTGGACATGAAAGGATTTCCGGGTAGGGCGCGGTATCCCAACAGACCTCATCCTGAGCTTGTCGAAGGACGAGGTCGTGGCACCATGACGGGCACGACCTCGTGGTTCGAGAGGCTCACCATGAGGTCTACTGGGGGTAAACTAGCGCGGTGTCGGGCTGTTAGCGGAGACCGTCAGGTCGATGGTGACGTGTCCCTCAGGCGGGCCGAACCGGCAAAGTGCCGCCTGCACCGTCGCGAAAACCGCACCGGCGTCACCGCCCAGCTTGGTGCAGAAATTCTTGGCGCGATCGAAGGTGCCGGACTGCTTGAGAAAGTCGATGCAGCCATAGATTTCGTCCATGTGATCGTCGGTATCCATCACATAGAGCGAGAACTGCGCCGCGCTTGGCATATCGGTCACGGGCGCCGATTGCACCGCCTCCAGCGCCATTTGCTTGCGCTGGTCCAGCGGCAGGACGGGCCCGCCATATTCGGTGGTGTAGCAGACCGCGTCATCGGGCTCGCCTGGGCAACCGCGCGAAATCGTGGCATGCAGCACGCAGTGCTTGCTGCTTCGCCGCCGCGACGAACAGGTCGCGCATGGCCGGAAACAGCACTTCGGGCGCCCCGACCAACAGGGTTGAGATATCGTCGGTCTGCACCTGCAGCCGGTCCCGATAGGGACTCAAGCGCGCTCAGCGCCAAGAATAACACCGACAAAATCGTCGGCCATAGGATAGATGGAAATCTGTGCGCCAGAATACATAGCCCTGCCTCGCTCCGCTGGTATTACCCAGATCAGCTACTAGGGTTTGAAGGCTTGCCGCCCGCGTCTCAGCCCCGGCTATACGGAGCACCCCTGTGGATGGGCGCAATCAATCAGCTTGCGGCGGCAATGGCAAGCCGGTTTGTGACGGAATTTGCTTAGCCAATAAAATGTCGCAACAGCCCTGTAGCGGCGACCGCAACCATCACCGTCGGTAGCATGGAAAGGCGCGTGGCCGCGAGCAGGGTGATGGCAATGGCGATCAAATCGGCCGGATTATTGGCCACGAAATGCGGCGCGATCACCGAAATCAGCACGCAGCCCGGCGCCGCTTCCATGAGGGCCGTGGCCCGCGGGCTGAGCGTGCGATTGCGCAGCACCAGATAGCCGATGATCCTTGTGCAATAGGTGGCCGAGGCCATCAGCACGATGGTGAGGACGGTCAGGGGATCGATCATGCCTCGTCTCCCGCCAGCACATAGGCCGCGATCAAGCCGGATACTGCGCCCGCCGCCACATACCGAGCGCCGGGCACGAAGAGATAGGTGAGCGCCGCAACCACGAGACTCACCAGCCATGGCCGCGCGGCGCCAAAGCCTTTCCACATGCCGGCCATCAGCACGAGGAACACGGCCGGAAACGCCATGTCGAAGCCATAGGCTTCCACATCGCCCAGCACCGGGCCGAGCGCCGCGCCAAGCGTGGTGAAGGCCACCCGTGCCACATAGAACACCAGCGCGGTGCCCAGATAATAGGGCAGGCTGAATGCCGGCTGCAGGCCTTGGTCGGCGCGGGCCTTGGCATCGGCCGTGCCGAGCGCCCAGCTTTCATCGGTCATGGCGAACAGCGCCGGCAGCGCCTTGCGCTTGGGTAGGTGCCGCAGAAAGGGCGCGATGGCCGCCCCCATCAGCAAATGCCGGCTATTGACCGGGAAGGTGATGGCCACGATCAGCACGATATGCGGCGGCGAGGTCCAGAGCTGGATGGCGGCAAATTCCGATCCGCCGGCGAAATTCAGCCCGGTCATCAGCGGCACTTCGAGCACGCTCAGGCCCTTTTGAGCCGCCTGTGCGCCCAGCACCGGGGCATAGGGAATAATGCCGAGCAGGACCGGAATGCAGCCCTTTATGCCGCGCCAGAGTTCGGACCGAATGGGGGCTTGCTCCGCACCCGCCTCGCCTTCCATCGCGCTCACTTGCATCCTCCTGCCGCCCTGTGCGGTCTTGCTTCAAAGCCGTTCTTCTATTCCAGTTTCGGCGCAATTGGGTTGCAAAGAGAGCGTGATTTTCCCCAATAGCGGCATATGATATGCTGAAAACCCCAATTCGTGGAATCCAGTGCCAATGCAGCTTGACGATATCGACCGCAAGATTCTGCGCGCCCTGCAGCGCGACGGACGGATGCAGAATATCGAACTGGCCAAAGTGGTTGGCCTGTCGCCTTCGCCCTGCCTGCGCCGCGTGCGCCTGCTGGAAGAGGCCGGCATCATCGACCGTTACGTGGCCGTGCTCAACCCCGCTAAGATCGGCAAGCGCCTCACGCTCTTCGCCCGCGTCTGGCTCAAGGCGCAGGACGAGGACACGATCGAGCATTTCGTCGCCGAAGTGCTCAAGCTGCCGCAAGTGCTCGAATGCTATCTGATGCTGGGTGATTGCGACGTACTGGTCCGCGTCGTCGCCGCAGACATCGACGACTACCGCCGCTTCCAGTCCGAACATCTCAGCCGCATCAAAGGCGTTCAGAACGTCAAAACCGACGTCCCCAGCCGAGTCGTGAAACAGACGTCCGAACTGCCAGTTTAGCGTGGCTCCCAAAACGAAAAAATCGGAGCCGAAGCCCTGATTTTTCCGTGTCTTGCCGATGGAGGTCAATGCACGATGAGCGGCCGCAATGCAGCGCGGCCGTTTGTTTAGAAGCGGTAGTTCACGCCGACGGTGATGGCATGGTTGGTCAGATCGTCGGTGCGGCCCACGCCGGCGACGGTGCTGTCCACGTCGAAATAGCGGGTCTGCAGATATTCAGGCGCACGCTGATATTGTTGCCCAGATCCTGCTCGACGCCTGCGCCGAACACGGCACCGGCATAGGTGTCCTTGCCCGACGTGGTGGTGCCCGAAGGCTCCAGCTCAGCCAGCGAAACGCCGGCGGTGCCGTAGATCAGGGTGCTGCCCAGCGCCACACCGGCGCGGCCCTTGGCGGCCAACGACCAGTTCTGCGTCAGGCCGGCATCGGGGGTGAGCTCGTAGCGCAGCTCATCACTGAGCGTGCCCGAGACTTCGCCGCCGACCACGAACTGGTCGAACTGCTGCAGATAACCGGCCTGTACGCCGCCCGAGAAGTTGCTGTTGTCGAAATCATCGGCGCTGACCACGCCGGCATGGGCGCCAGCGTAAAAGCCGGTCCAGTGTCGCTCACGACGGCCAGACCCGCGTCGGGATAGGCGATCTGGGCGGGCGCCGGCGTATAGAGATCGGCAGCCCGGGTGGCGGAAGCCGATGCGACGACGGCAGTGCCGCTCAGCAGGGCGGCGAGGGTAAGGGTGCGAAGGGACACTTGGTCATACTCCTGAGAAATCGCTGCGCAGCGGCCGGATGGCAACCTCGGCATGAGGCGCTTGTCCGCTGTACTGAGCCCAGATTGATCCCCCAAGCTTGCGTGGGCATTACAGCGCCGGCTCCGGCTCCAGCTTTGTTGCAGCGACCGGCAGCGGCGGCAGGGTTATGATGACGCTGGCCCCGCCGGAGGGTGCGTCGGCAATCGTGATATAGCCGCGATGGCGCCGCACAATGGCTTCCACCGTGTTCAGGCCCAGCCCCGCGCCATGTGACGACGGCTTGACGCGATAGAAGGGTTCGAACACCCGGTCGCGCTCGCTGGCGGGAATGCCGGGACCTTCGTCGCTGACGGCAATCGTGCCGTCGCGGCCTACCTCGACAATGATCTCGCCGTGCTTGCCGCCATAGGCAATGGCGTTCTGGATGATATTGGTCAGCGCCCGGCTCAGGCTGCTGCTGTCGCCATGTACCATCACCGGAGCGTCGGGCGCATTGAGCGAGAGCTCGTAGCCCGCGGCAATGGCCAGCGGGGCCAGATCGCCCACCACATTGGTGGCCATATCGCCTAGGTCCGTGGGCTCGAAATTGGTGTTGCCGAGGTCCATGCGCTGCAGATCGAGCAATTGTCCGGCCATACTGGCCAGCCGCGCCGCATCGACCAGCAATTGCCCTTTTTCGGGGAAGGGCTCGGCCATTTCGATGCGCGTCTGCAATATGGCGATGGGGGTGCGCAATTCATGGGCGGAATCGGCGAGGAAGCGTTCGCGCTTGGCATAGGAATCATCGAGCCGCGCCAGCCCGTCATTGACCGCCTTGACCAGCGGCTGCACCTCGTCGGGCAGGCTTTCGGTGGAAAGCCCGGTGCCGCGGGCATCGATGTCGATCAGTTCGGCCTCGTCGGCGGCGCCCTTGAGGCTGCGCATTTCCCGGCGGACAATGATGGGAATGGTGATGGCGCTGGCCGTGCCCAGCAGGGCAACCATGGCAATCGCCAAAAGCCCCGAAATCTTCTTGATGATGGCGGCCACGCCTGTGGTGGGTCCGCCGCCGGTCATGACGCGGACCGTGCCGATGGGGGATTGCTCGGTCCGCACGAGGAGCGAGCCATAGCTGGGGTCGGTGGTGCGCACCTCGACCGATTCCAATATCCAGAGCTGGTCTTCCAGCTCTTGGTACATTTTGGGGACGTCGCCAACGGCGGCCCGAGCGCCGGACTGGTTGCGGACGTAAAACCAGAGATTGGGATAGTCCTTGCGCAGGGACTCGAGATCGGGCGAGGCGACGTAATTGATCTGGTCGCCTTCCACAGCCACCGTGCTATGCGCGAAGGCCATGGTCGCCCGGGGGTCCAGGGGCTGGGCATCGCCCAGATAGTCGATGACGGGGGCAATGACCGTGGGAAACACCCCAAGGCCAAAAAACAGCACGAGCGTCAGCAGCTGCACGCGGATCATCTGGCGGGTCAGCTTGTGGGCGAGCGAATTGCGGCTAAGTCGTTTCACGTCAGTTTCAACAAATAGCCCACCCCGCGCACGGGATGGATGATGACCGAGGCGCCGGCATCCGCCAGCTTGCAGCGCAGCCGCGAAATATGGGCCTCGAGGGAATTGGACTGGATTTCATCGTCCGAGCCATAGACTTCTTCTTCGAGCAGGTTGCGCCGCACTGTCCGCCCGGCCCGGCGCATCAGGCTTTCGAGCACCAGATATTCGCGCCGCGGCAGGTCGAGCCGTTCGCCAGCAACAAACACCTCGCCCCGGTTGAGGTCAAATGCCAGATTGCCCGGGCTCAGCGGCTTGGACGTCACTTGGCTCGGCCGACGCAGCACGGCGCGCAGCCGCGCCACCAATTCGTTGATCACGAAGGGCTTGGGCAGATAATCGTCGGCGCCCAGATTAAGCCCTTCCACCCGATCGTTGGCCGAGCCGCGGGCGGACAGGATCACGATGGGTACATTGGGGCGCCGCTTGCGCAGATAGGCGATCAGCGAGGCGCCGTCGCCATCGCCCAATTGGCGATCCAGCACCACCGTGTCATGGCTGATGGTTTCGATCGCCTCAATGGCGACTTCTGATCGAAGGCGCGATATCGGTTACGAAGTCATGTTTTTCCAGCGCTGCGCAGTAGAGCCGCCATGTCGGGCTCATCTTCTACCAGCAATAGTCGCATGCAGACCTGCCTCCCGGGCAATAATACTCTTGATTGTCCACGATAAGCCTTGCCGCAACCTTACAGCACCCGCCTGCACATTTTGCCGATCCCTCATGCATTTCACGCTTCCCCAAGCCGCGCAATGTTGAGGCAAGCTTGCCAGCACACAACCGGCACGTTGCTGTGCCTTGTCATCGGTTTTGTGCCGAACATGTTCTGCGTGGGCGGGCCAGCGACACCCCTATTTCCTCTTCTCTAAGGCCGGAGCTGTGCTCCATGCCGCAGATCGGCGCCATCCTGCAGCCCATGCTGAGCGGCGAAGCGGTCAGCGAATGGACCTCGCCGGAGGAGGAGACCTATAGCGTTTCGTCAAGCGCCTGATGCCCGGCAAGCCTGCCCATCAGGGAGCCGACGAAAGCGAAAAACCCGTCACGGTCTGATGGCCAATTCCGGCAGTAGAAACCAGCCCACCCGCCGGATTCAATTGTGGCGGCAATGTGCAAAGCCTTGCGGCGCGCATTCATTACAATGCGTTCATGCTAAAAATAGCATAGTATAATCAATATCTTGTGCGCGGTAAAAAAATTTCACTTTTCTGCTGGCCGCAAGCTTCGGGCAATCTTGCGGTCCTAGCTTGGCGTCACCTTCGAAAGGAAGACCCCAAATGAAAACCTTTACTTTTGCCATCCTTGCTACCGCCGCTGCCGCCTTCGCCCTGCCGGGCATGGCCAATGCCGCCAGCCTCTCCACCAATGATGACCTGTTCGGTCACTCCAAGTTCAACATCGAGCGCACCCTTGCCGAACGCGGCATCGAAGCCACCGAGCTTGAAGCCCGGGGCCGAGCAATCCGCGCTACCGTTACTGCCGCCGATGGCACCACGACGACGCAGTTCTTCGACAAGGACACCTTCCAGCCGGTCTCGTTCTGAACGGCCAGTCGCTGAACAATGGCACCGGCACCGGTGAATCCTATGGTCGCGGCGAATTTGGTACGCCTGAAACGCTGTCGAGCAGCAGCTAAGCCTTGCGGAACTGGGGGCGGCCAATCACTGCCCCCGAGTTCCTTTAGATCGAGCGGATCATTCCGCCATCGATCCTGATGCGTGAGCCGGTGATATAACTGGCCCGCTCGCTGACCAGAAAAACCACCGCATCGGCCAGTTCCTCGGGGCGTCCATAACGACCCGCTGGAATGGTCGCGATGGAAGCACGGCGCACTGCGTCGATCTCCATATTCTGCCGTTTTGCCGCAGCCGCGTCGAGTTCATCGACGCGGTCGGTATGGATGCGGCCCTGCACCACCACATTGACGGTGATCCCGGACGCAGCGACTTCGCTCGCCAGCGTCTTGGACCAGCCCACCAATGCCTGCCGCAGGGCATTGGAAATTGCCAGTCGGGCAATGGGCGCTTCGACGCCTGACGATGTCAGGGTCACGATCTGCCCCCAGCCGCGCGTGGTCATGGCGGGCAGCAGCGCCTGATTGAGCGCAATGATATTGCCCACCATGGAGTCAAAGCCGGCATTCCGAGCCGAGAGCGGCACCGTGGCAGCTTCGCCCGGCGCCGGTCCGCCCAAATTGTTGATGATGATATCGACGCCACCCTCGGCGATGAGCGTCTCGCTGAGGGCTGCAACGGATTGCTCATCCGCCAGATCGAGCTTGCGGCCAATAATCGAACCATTGAGGGTCTTGTCGACCTTGGCGTCCAGCGCCGTCACCAGATCCACGCTGCGCGCGGCGCCGATCACTTGCGCGCCTTCATTGGCCGAGCTCAGCGCAATCGCTGCGCCCAGCCCTTTGCTGGCACCCGGGACAAGCGCGTTTGCCTTCCAGTCCAAGCTTCATGCGTCAAATCTCCTTGCGGTCAGCGGCTGAAAAACAGCGATGCGGGCGTATCGACGAAAATCTGCTGCCGCACTTGCGGAATAGGGAGCCATTTTTCGTAGGCACAAAGCAAGGCGCCATCGTCGGGCATCCCATCCCACAATTCAGTGTGAGGCCAATCGCTGCCCCAGAGCAGGCGATGGGGATGTGATGCCGCTAGCGTAGTGATCGCCGCGCCCACATCGGCATAGTCGACACTCGCCGTCAGCCGGTAGGGTGCCGAAATCTTGGTGTAGATATTGGGGCGGTCGAGCAGATGCCGCAGCGCGTCCAACCGCTCGCCCGTATCGGCCTCGCCAAAGCGGATGAAGGCCAGATGATCCAGCACCAGCGGCACCTCGCCATGCGCAAGCCCGGCCACATCAGCCAATTGCTCCGCCCGCAGCTGAAACTGTACTGACCAGCCCAGCGGCGCGACCTTGCCGAGCAACTCATCCACCGCTTCCAGCGCCACCCCGGCCTTATTGCGGGTATTGATGCGAATGCCGCGTACCCCGCCGGCATCCAGTTTGCGCAAATGCTCGGCGGAAATATCCGGCGCCACTACGGCGATGCCGCGCAGGCACTGTGGATCGCTGGCAATCGCACGCAGCATGACGCCATTGTCGAGCCCGTAGACACTGGGCTGCACCAGCACGCCGCGCAATTCCTGCGGCCGCGACATAAAGCTGCCAATCGACAATGGTCATGATCTGCGGCGTATAGCTGCGCGGCGAGGCCAGCGGCGCACCGGCCTCAAAGACATGGAAATGACTATCGCAGGCGCCCTCGGGCAAGCGGGGCAGGGTCCCCAATGGCTTGGGCGGAAGGCAGAGCGGCGCTTCAGGCTCGCTCACGGGTTGGCCTGCAGGAAATCGAAATCGGCACCCTCATCGGCCTGCATCACATGCTCATGATAGAGCCGGTCATAGCCCCGCCGCGCTGTCTCGGGCGGTGGCAGCAGCGCCGCCATGCGTCGCTCGAATTCGGCGGCAGCAATATCGAGATTGAGCGTGCGTGCGGGCACGTCCAGCGTGATGCTGTCTCCGGTTTGCACGATGGCCAGCGGTCCGCCGTCCGCCGCCTCCGGCGAAATATGCAGGATCACCGTGCCAAAGGCCGTGCCGCTCATCCGCGCATCGGAAATCCGCACCATGTCCTTGACGCCCTGCCGCGCCAGTTTCCGCGGAATGGGGAGGTAGCCTGCCTCGGGCATGCCCGGCGCGCCTTTGGGCCCGGCATTGCGCAATACCAGCACATCATCGGCCGCCACGTCGAGTTCGTCGCTATCGATGCGGTTGGACAGATCCTCGACACTATCGAACACCACGGCACGGCCGGTATGCTGCATCAGCGCCTTGGATGCCGCCGATTGCTTGATGATCGCCCTGCGCGGCGCCAGATTGCCCTTGAGCACGGCCAGCGTGCCGATTGGCTTGAGCGGCGCCGCCATGCTGCGGATAATGGTCTGGCCGGGTTCATCGACCACGGCATCGATCACCGCGCCAATGCTGGCGCCATGGATCGTCGGCGCGCTCAGATCAAGCTCGCCGCGGATTTCCTTGAGCAAAGCGGGCACGCCGCCGGCCTTGTGGAATTGCTCCATATAATGCTGACCCGAGGGCTGCAGATCGACCAGCAGCGGCACCCGTTGCCCCAGCTCATCAAGCAGCGCCATATCCAGCGGAATGCCCAGCCGCCCGCAAACCGCGGCCAGATGCACCACCGCATTGGTCGAGCCGCCCATGGCCTGCAGGGCGACCAGCCCGTTGCGGATCGCCGCCGGCGTCAGCAGATCCTTGACCGTCGGGCCGCCTTCTGTGGCCAGCTTTGCGGCGAGGCTCCCCGTGGCTTCCGACAGGCGCACGCGCTCCGCCTCGGTCGCCGGCGCCGAGCCCGCCCGCGGCAGGCACAGTCCCATCACCTCGGTCAGATTGGCCATGGTGCTGGCCGTGCCCATCACCGTGCAGGTGCCCACCGAGCTGACCAGCCGGTTGTTCACCTCGCTGATTTCCGCCTCATCGATCTCCCCGGCCCGGAACCGGCCCCAGAAGCGGCGGCAATCGGTGCAGGCGCCCAGCCGCTCGCCCTTGTGGTGACCGGTCGCCATTGGCCCGGTCGGCAGGAAAACGGCGGGAATGTCGCTGCTGGCCGCCGCCATGATTTGCGCCGGCAATGTCTTGTCGCAGCCCCCGATCAGGATGACGCTGTCCATGGGCTGGGCGCGGATCATTTCCTCGGTTTCCATCGCCATCAGATTGCGCAGATACATCGAGGTGGGCGAGGCAAAGCTCTCGTGGATCGAGATGGTGGGAAATACCATGGGCAGCGCGCCACCCAGCATCACCCCGCGCTTGGCCGCCTCGATCAGTTGCGGCACATTGCCGTGGCACGGATTGTAGTCGGAATAGGTATTGGCAATGCCCACGATGGGGCGGTCCAGCGCATCATCGGAATAGCCCATGGCCTTGATGAAAGCCTTGCGTAAGAACAGGGAAAAGCCACGGTCGCCATAGCTGGTCAATTTCCGACGAAGGCCGTTTGACACGCGATACTCCCGTTCCGGCTGCTGGTTCGCCGCATGGTCCGTAAGCTAGTGGCTCCACGGGGATTGTCAATAAAGAAGCGCCACGATAAATCGACAATCACGCCAGATAGCCGAAATTTCTCGCTTCCTTCTGTGGGTGCGTTTCACTATTATTGATAAATTAGCGTAAGGACACGGGTATATGCAGAAGCGGCGAGTGGGGATAATCGGTGCGGGATGGGTCAGTGCCTATCATCTGCCGGCTCGGCAGAAACGCAGCGCGCAGGCCGAGATCGTCGCCATAGCTGACCCGTCCGAAGCCGCCGCCCAAGCGCGCCGAGGCTTTCGGCATTCCCGCCATCTATGCCGATGCCGCCACCATGCTGGCACGCGAAAATCTCGATATTGTCGATATCTGCGCCCCGCGCGAAGCCCATGCCGAGCTGGTCCGTCTCGCCGCGCAAGCCGGGGTCGCCATCATTTGCCAGAAGCCGCTGGCCACCGACTTTGCCGCGGCCAAAGCACTGGTCGCCGATGTTGCCGGCACCACGCTGATGGTGCACGAAAACTGGCGCTTCCGCGCTCGGTATCGCCGCCTGCGGGAATGGCTCGATGCCGGCGTCGCCGGCGACATCCGCCGAGTCAGTCTCGAATTCCTCTCCAGCGGCATGATCGCCGGCTCCGATGGCCAGCGCCCCGCTCTAGTGCGCCAGCCCTTCTTCCGCACCCAGCAGCGCCTCCTTGTCATGGAAGTGCTGATCCATCACCTCGACACGCTCCGCTTCCTCCTCGGCGAAATGGACGTCGTCGCCGCGCGGCTCGAGCGCAGCAATGCCGATATCGTTGCCGAGGATGTTGCGGCGATCACCCTGCGCTGCCGCAGCGATGGCCTGCTGGTCCAGGTTACCGGCAATCTCGCCGTCCACGGCGCCCTGCCGGCACCGCGCGATCATCTGCGCATTTTCGGCACGCGCGGCACGATCGAACTCGATGGCAACCAGCTTACCGCCCATGGCGAGCAGCCGCATACCGAGCAATTCGATGCCGACGCGGTCTATCAAGGCTCCTATGACGCCGCGATCAGCCATTTTCTTGATTGCCTCGACAGCGGAAAGCCCTTCGAGACGGCGCCCGCCGACAATATGGAAACCCTGCACTGGTCGAAGCCATCTATGCGCTGGCACAATTCGACCCGGCGCAAGAACCGCGATAGAATGGCGTCACCAGCCGAGAGCAGCCCTTGGATAGCTTGACCGAAAACGCCGCCACCGAGCACGACGATCTCTCCATCGCCCGGGCACTGGAAGAGGACATCATTTTCGGCCGCCTCGCGCCCGGTACGCGGCTCACCGAGGATATGCTGCTGGCGCGCTTCGCCGTCACGCGACATTTCGCGCGGCAGGCGCTGGTGCAGCTGGAATCCATGGGCATCGTGGTGCGCGAGCGCAATCGTGGCGCCACGGTGCGCTCGCTGACCGCCAGCCAAGTCACGGAAATCTACGCCGTCCGCGAATTGCTGCAGCGCCGGGCCGCGCTGTGGATTCCCCTACCGGCTCCCGATAGCCTGATCGCCGAACTCAACGCCATCCACGAAGAACACGGCCACCATATCGAGGCGGGCTTCCTGCGCGGCGTGCACGAAACCAATGACCGTTTCCACCTGACGCTGTTCGGGGCTTGCGGCAATGCGCACTTGGTCCAGTCCATCGAACTCTACATGCGCCTCAGCCTGCCGGTGCGGGCCAATTCCATGGCCAATACGGCGTCGCTCCGGGTCTCGCACGAACACCACCGGCTGATGATCGATATGCTCAAGGGCAGCGACAATTGGGTGCTGGCGCAATTGTGCGTGGATCACCTGCAGCCGAGCAAGGCGCGGTATTTGGATCGGGTGGGGTAGGGGCACAAAGGCCCGTTTCACCTCGTCACTCCCCCATCCACCGTATTTGTGGAGGAATGGTGCTCAAAAAACGAGCGCGCCCCGGAGGAAGGGCGCGCTCTTTGCCGCATTACCAGTCGAGGCGAAGCAGGGAGACGCCTTGCCGGGGCAGGGTAGTGCGGAGTTCGATTTTGCCATCTGTGACGGCGACGCTGGCCTGATCCTCGATCTGGGCCAGTTTCCCGGCCTGTTCGAGCTTGGCGTAATCAGCGCCTTGCGGATTTTCGGGCTTGCCCATCGCCTTCCAAACGCCGAACGCATTGGAGTGCGTTTCATCCATCCGGAAATGCTTGAGGCTTGCGGGCTTGCTGCCCCAGCCGTCGATGGCAATGGACACCTCGGCATCCGGCCCGGCCGTATCATCGTCATGATAATGCCAGACCAGCACGCTCACGCCCTTGTCGTCGCGGGTGGCGACGATATTGACGTCGGGCTCGTTGCGCACGCCATGCTGCATGATCTCGGCAATGTCGCGGCGATGCGTGCTGGCGGTTTCCAGCCATTCCCCGCCCAGCTTGCCCAGCATGCGGAAGCCATTGAGCACTGCCTTGTCGACGCCATTGGTGGCCGGGTCGTGGAAGCCGTCGAGACCGGGGCTGGTCATCGAACATGAAGGCCCGTGTCACTGCACCCTCGATCTCGATATTGGCGCGCCACGATAGCTCATAGGTACGCAGCATGCTTTCCACCACATAGACGCCATAGAGCGGGCCATTGCAGTAGCCGTTCTGCGGATGCACCCGCGCCGAACAGGCGGCACATCCTTCGGGGTCAGATTCGCCAATGATCACCGGCAGATGCGTCAGCGAGGGGAATTCGTTGATAATGGCCGAGTTCGCTTCGATATCGCGCAGATGCTTGTGCAGCCCCATGCGCACATGATCCTGCCAGATCACCGGATTGCCCTTGGCGTGGAAGGCGATGAAGTCGATGGGGGAATTATTGTCCACCACATGCTTGAGGAATGCCCGCAGGAAAGTCTGCGCCTTGGGGTTGGAAAAGGCGCCGCAGGTGTGCGGCCCGCCAACGCGTGCATCGGGCAATACCTTTTCACCGCCCCGCGCTCACATCATACATGGCGCAAAATTCGGGGATCGTGCCGGTCCAATAATGCCCGTCCGGCTCGTTCCACACTTCCCACGGCAGTGCTGACCTTTTCCTTGCCATAGCGGTCAGCCAGATGCTGCGCCCGAGCTTCGATCAGCGCACCCCATTTCTTGAGGTCATTGGGCAGCGCGGCCCAGCCGGTGAGGATGGTGGCGTATTTGTTCGCCGGCTCCCAACTGTGCTGGTACGGCCCCGGATCGTCCGACAGCGCCTCGGGGGTGAACCCGATCTGCACCAGCGGGGTATTGCCCGCCTCGGCATAGGCGTCAAAAATCTGGTCCATGATGGTCCAGTCATAAACCGCATTGCCATTGGCATCTTCGGTATAGGCATTGGTCGAGCCCCATTTGAGCGCGGCCACCCCATCGCCCGAGGTCAACAGGTTATGCGTGCGGATATGGGGAGAAACCGGGCTGAGCTCGGTCAGCTCGGCCAGCAGCTTCTTGCCATGCTCGCTATAGGTGTAATTGGGCTCGTCATAGCCGAACCACGCCCATAGCGGCTTGTATGCCCCTGTCGGGCGGTCGGCGCGAACACTCGTCTTCACATCGATAGGCTGGCTCATCTGTCTTCCTCAGGAGGCGGGCGCGCAGGGCTGCGCATGGGGCAGGTGGTGATATCAGGCAAACTAAGTCAGTCAGCCGCTTTGTCAATAATAAGATGCGTGGATTATCGCCAATCCATATACGATCACGCAAAAATCCGCGCAAAATATCGAATTATTGAAACTAGCGGTTGTGGTGTGCGCAAAAATTGTCGATAAAGATGCCGCAACGACGAAATCCACGAGGAGAGGTTCAGCGTCTTTCGGGATGCAGCGCGGACGGACGGAGCGATGAGGCCGATGCCTCGACGATCACGGGAATTCATCGCGTCAAACGCGCTTAGGGAGGATACCTATGAGCTTGTTCAAGAAAATCGCCATTGCGGCGGTCGCGTCCATGCTGGCGCTGCCGGCATTGGCGCAGGATTTCATCGCCGGCATTCCCCGCAACGAGGCGCTGATCGTGCAGGGCCCCACCGCGCAGAATGCGGATTGGTTCAATATCTGGGCGCCCGGCGGCGGCTCCAACGTCAATGGCCTACAGCAGCTGACCACCGATACTCTGTGGTTCATCAATCCCGAAGGCGGGCCGGACGCTCGGCAGAATGCGCTGGCCGCCGAGCCGCCCATCTATAATGAGGACTTCACCGAAATGACGGTGAAGCTGCGCGAAGGCATTTTCTGGAGCGACGGCGTCAGAATTCACCGCCGATGACCTAGTCTATACCGTCCAGACCCAGATCGATCATCCGGGCATGGGCTGGAGCGCGCCATTCTCCATCAATGTCGCCAGCATGGAGCAGCCGGACCGCAATACGGTGATCTTCAAGCTCAAGGAGCCTAATTCACGCTTCCATGCGCTGTTCACCGTGCGCTGGAATGCGGCCTGGATCATGCCCAAGCATGTCTTCGAAAAGGTCGAGGACCCGCTGGCCTTCAACAACAATCCGCCCATTTCGCTCAGCGCCTATGTGCTGCACAATTACGACAAGGCGGGCAATTGGGCGATCTGGAAGCTGCGCGACGATTGGCAGCGCACCTCCATCGGCATGGATTGGGGCCAGCCCGAGGTCAAATATGTGGTCTATGCCGCCTCGGGCAATCCCGAAGCCCGCGTCATCGCCCAGCGCAATCACAATCTGGATGTGATCAACGACATCGCCCCCGAAGGCATGTTCTCGATCATGAAGGACAATCCCAGCGCCGCCGCCTGGCTGCCGGGCTTCCCTTATGCCCATCCTGATCCGACCCTGCCCGCGGTGATCTTCAACCACAAAAAGCCCCCTTTGATAACAAGGATGTCCGCTGGGCGCTGGCTTTGCTGATCGATATCCGGGCAGTGGCGCTCGGCTCCTATCGCGGCGCGGCAAATCTATCCGCGCTCGCCGTGCCGCCGACTGGTTCTGCACCCGAGGATTATTTCGTGCCCATGCAGGATTGGCTCACCAATTTCGAGCTGAACACCGGCACCCGCACCATCAAGCCCTATGACACCAGCCCGGCCGGCCAACTCGCCAATATGGTGCGCGGCCAATGGCCTGATATTCCAACCGACGAAGCTCAGCTGCAGCGCATGTTCGGCTTTGGCTGGTGGAAGCAGGACGTGCAGGCGGCAACCGAATTGCTGCAAAAGGCCGGCTTCACCAAAAACGGCAATCAATGGCTCAAGCCCGATGGCACCCCGTTTGAAGTGCGCGTGCAGGTCGAAGGCGACGCCATTCCGACCCCGGCCCGCGCCGGCACCGCCATCGCCCAGCAATGGAGCCGGGCTGGCATCAAGGCTACGGTCGATGTGGCCGGCCCCACCAATGGCCAGCGCTCGGGCACCGGCGACTTTGAAACCGCCATCAACTGGACGGTCGAAACACAGGGCGGTCACCCCGATCTTAGCTTCTTCCTCGATAGTTATCGCTCGGACTTCATCCGGCCCCTCGGCGAGCCCCAGCCGCCGCGCAATACCCAGCGCTGGGAAGATCCCCGCCTTGATGCCCTCATCGACAGGAACCGCTCGATTGCCTTCGACTCGCCGGAAATCGTCGAGATCGGGCTCGACTTCCTCAAGCTCGCCGTCGAGGAAATGCCGATGATCCCGCTGATGGCCTACAATAAGTTCGCCCCGTTCGACACGACCTATTGGACCAACTACCCATCCGCCGAGAACCCCTATGCGGCCTCGGGGCCCAACTGGTCGAACCTGCGCTACATGGTGGTGAGCCTCAAGGCCAATCCGGACGCGCCCAAATAAGGGCAGGGGGCCGATCCAATCCATCGGCCCCATCCCCTCCCCCTCAAGGGGAGGGACCGCATCGAGTTTAGGCGCGATGACGCCAAGCCAAGCAGCACACCGACCAACATGCCGGACGGGACACATATGAACGGCTATCTTACTTACGTCGCCAAGCGTTTCGGACAGTTCATCTTCGTCGTCTTTACCGGCGTCACGCTGGCCTTTCTGATCGCCCATTTCTCGCCGGTCGATCCGATCAGAGCAGACCGTGTCGCTGCTGACCAATTTCGGCTCGACCGACCCGCGGACCGTGGAAATCCTGCGCCAGTCCCTGCGCGAGCTTTACGGCACCGATGGCTCGCTGCTGGATCAATACCTGACCTTCTGGGGCCGGGTGATCCGCGGCGATTTTGGTCCTTCACTCTCAGCCTTTCCCACCCCGGTGATGACCATTATCGGCCGCGCTCTGCCCTCGGACCGTGGGCCTGCTGACGCTGGCCACCATCATCTCCCGGGTTCTCGGCAACACTCTGGGCGCCATTGCCGGCTATTTCCGCAATAACCGCGCCATGAAAGTGGTCGGCGTGCTGGTCATGGCCATGCAGCCCATCCCCACCTACATCACGGGCCTCACCCCGGTCATCGTCTTCGGCTTCCTCTGGCCCATCCTGCCCATTAGCGGCGGCGCCCAGCTCAATCTCGATCCCACCCTGACTCGGACCTATATCCAGTCCGTCATCATCCACGGCACCCTGCCGGCGCTGACCCCGGTTCTGGTGGGCATGGGTGGCTGGTTCATCGCCATGCGCTCGCTGGTCTCCAACATCGTCACCGACGATTATGTGGTCTATGCCGAATTGGGTGGCGTGCCCTCGCGCACCATCTTTTCCCAATATGTCGCCCGCAACGCCATGCTGCCTCAGATCACGGGCCCGGCGCTCAGCTCGGGCAATGTGTTCGGCGGCGCCGTCATCGTGGAATTCATCTTCAACTATCCCGGCATCGGCAAGCTGATGGTCGCGGGCATTTATGCCGGCGATTACAGCCTCGTGCTGGGGGTGACCACCATTTCGATCATCGCCGTGGCCGCCGCCGTGTTCCTCATCGACATTCTCTACCCCCTGATCGACCCCCGCGTGAAACTGGGATAGCGCCGATGTTCAAAGTCCTTTTCGATCTGCTGCGCTACAACCGCGAGTTCCTGCTGGGAACCCTGCTTGTCCTGATCATTCTGGCGCTGATCGCCTGCTCGTTCTTTGCCCCCTATGGCGAAAACGATATCTATGTGGTCATCCCCGATATGCCCCCTTCGGCCGAATACTGGCTGGGCACCAATTCGCGCGGCCGGGAGATTTTCTGGCAACTCTCCATTTCCATGCGCAATACGCTGATGTTCGGCATCGTCGTGGCTGCCATCAGCCGCGTCATCGCCATCGTCGTCGGCTTCGGTCTCGGGCTATGTCGGCGGCAAGACCGACCAGATCATCATGGCGGTCAACGATACGCTGGGCGCACTGCCCAATATCCCCATCCTGCTGCTGCTGGTTTTCGTGCTGCGCGACCAGATGACTCGGCCAGTCCTCGCGCTTACTGCGGCCCTGCTCGGCTGGACCCATGATAGCCGCCTGATCCGCTCGGTCGCGCTCTCCCTGCGCACCCGCGAATTCACCCGCCACGCTGCGTTTTCGGGCATGCGCACCGGCCAGATCCTGTTCCACGAACACCTGCCTTATGTCATGCCAATCGTGTTCTTCACCACCATGAACAATTTGATCTGGGCCATTGGCCTCGAGGTCACGCTCTCGATCCTGGGCTTTTCCGACATCAACCGCCCCACCATTGGCGGCATGATCTATTGGGCCAATGCCCACTCCGCCATGGTCGCAGGCATCTGGTGGTGGATCGCCGTGCCGATGATCTTCGTGGTCATCCTGTTCTCGGGCCTCTTCCTGCTCGCCATGTCCGTCAACGAATATATCGACCCCCGCAGCCGCCTAGCGCGCATGGGAGCCTGAGCCATGACTGAAACCCTTCTCGCCGAGCGACCCGCTGTGACCAATGTCGACGTCCTCACCATCAAGGATCTCAAGGCCTATTATATCAACGAGCATTTCGGCGTCCGCCGCGAGGTCCGCGCCGTCGATGGCATTGATCTGACCGTCCGCCGCAACGAGGTCTATGGCATTGCCGGGGAATCCTCCTCGGGCAAGACCTCGTTGATCAAGACCACGGCTGGCGCCATTCGACCGCCCATGCGCGTGGTCGAAGGATCAGTCAAATTCGATTTCGGTGGCAAGCATATCGATGTCTATGCCGAGCCAGCCAAGATGCAGGCCGCGCGCTGGCAGCACCTGAGCTACATCATGCAAGGCTCGATGAGCGTGCTGAACCCGGTCCGCCGCATCAAGCACGCCTTCAACAATTTCGCCTATCGCCATATGGGGCTCGACACCGCCGCCTTCCGCCACCGCGTCGAAAGCCATCTGCAACGCCTCGGCCTTGATCCCAACGTGCTCGAAGCCTTCCCCCACCAGCTGTCCGGCGGCATGCGCCAACGCGTCACCATCGCCCTTGCCACCGTCTGCGAACCCGAATTCATCATCGCCGACGAGCCCACCACGGCGCTCGACGTGCTGGTGCAGCAAGACGTGCTCGGCCTGATCAAGGAAGTGCAGGGGCGCTCGGGCTCATCGGTGGTCTTTGTCACCCACGACATGTCGGTCCACGCCGCCATCACCGACCGCCTCGCCATCATGTATGCCGGCCGGCTGGCGGAGGAGGGGCCCACCCGAGCCCTGTTCGACAAGCCACAGCATCCCTATACCGCCCACCTCATCGCCAGCCTCCCCGCATTGGCGATATCTCGACCCGCAAGAGTCTCGCTGGCAAGCCGCCCAGCCTTGCCAATCCACCATCGGGCTGCCGCTTCCACCCGCGCTGCCCCATCGCCATTGATCGCTGTTCCAAGGAGGTGCCGCAAATGCTGCCCAGCATCACCGGCGGCCGCGTCGCCTGTTTCCGGGCCGGGGAGATATCGGTGCAATGAGCCAGAACCTGCTCGAACTCGATCACGTCACCAAGCGCTATGGCGTGGGGGCCTCTTCTCCCGCCAGTCCATCACCGCCGTCAACGATGTCAGCTTCTCGCTGGCCAGCGACACGCCCGAAATCTTCGCCATTGTCGGCAGAATCCGGCAGCGGCAAATCCACCATGGCCAAGATGATCCTAGGCAATGAAGTGCCCGATGGCGGGCGCTCGGTTTTCGATGGCACCGATATCGGCACCATCCGCACCCGCGCTCAACGCGAGGCCTTCATGACGCGGGTGCAGCCGGTCTTCCAGAACCCCTTTGAGGCGTTCAACCCGCTCACCCACGTCGATACCTATCTCTACGCCACCGCCCGCCGCTTCACCGGCGCAGATACGCGCACAACAGGAGATCAAAGCCGACGAAGCCCTGCAACGCGTCGGCCTGTCCCTCGCCGAACTCAAAGGCCGCTTCTCCCACGAACTCTCGGGCGGCCAACTTCAGCGCGTCGCCGTGGCCCGCGCCCTCATCCCATCGCCCAAACTGATCGTGGCCGACGAGCCGGTCTCGATGGTCGACGCAAGCCTGCGCATGTCCATCGTCAACCTCTTCCGCGCCCTGCGCGACGATCTAAAAGTCTCGATCATCTACATCACGCATGACTCGGCGACGGCCTATTACATCTCCGACCGCGTCATCATCATGCAAAAAGGCGAAGTCATCGAAGCCGGCAACGCGAGAGCTGTGTTGGACAATCCGACCCATCCCTATTCCATCGCGCTCAAAAATGCCGTGCTACCGCCAGACCCCAAGGCGGCAGCGGCAGCGATCCGGCAGCGAAGGGCATTGGTGGAGGGGGTATAGCGCGGCTACGCCCCCTGCAGCTGATCCACCGCCGTAATAATCCCGCGCAGTTCCGCCAGCCCCTTGAGGCGGCCGATCAGCGAATAGCCGGGATTGGTTTTCTTGTGGATGTCGTCGGCCAGCAAATGCCCATGGTCCGGCCGCATCGGGATGACGCTGTCAGCCCGCCCGCTCGCTGCCCGCCGCCGCTCCTCGGCGCGCAAAATGCTGATCATGTCGACCATGTTGACGTCGCCGCCCAGATGCTCGGCCTCATTGAACGAGCGGTCCGGCTCGACGCTGACATTGCGCAGATGCACGAAATTGATCCGGTTGGCGAATTCGCGCGCCATGCTCACCACGTCATTGTCGGCTCGCGACCCCAACGATCCGGCGCAGAATGACAGCCCATTGGCGACGCTATCGACCGCGCCCAGCACCGAACGCATATCCTGTGCCGTCGACACGACACGCGGCAAACCGAACAGCGAGAACGGCGGGTCATCGGGGGTGAATGCCCAGCCTCACACCTTCCTCTTCGGCCACCGGCACGACTTCCTTGAGGAATTCCACCGAGTTTGAGCGCATATCATCGGCGCTGACATCGTCAAACTCGGCAATCCGCCGACGAATGCCCTCGCGGTCATAGCTATCCTCGCCACCCGGCAGGCCGGCAATGATATTGGTTTCGAGCGTCGCAATGGCGCTCTCGCTCATGGCTTCCAGCTTGGTCCGCAGCGGCCAAAAGCTCAGGCGTATAGTCGCCCTCGGCGCCGGCACGCTTGAGCACATAGGCGTCATAGGCCACGAATTCTGACCATATCGAACCGCAGCGCCAGCCCCGTTGTCGGCATGAGATAGCGCAGATCGGTGCGCGTCCAATCCACCACCGGCATGAAATTGTAGCAGACCACCGGCACCCCGGCGCGGCCCAGATTGGCCAGACTCACCTTCCAATTGTCGATGAAGTCCCGATAGGGGCCCCGGCGCAGCTTGATCGAAGTGTGCACCGGGATCGATTCTGCAGACCGACCAGACCGAGCCGGCAGCCTCGATCACCGCCTTGCGTTCGGCAATATCGGCAGGCGTCCGAGCGCGGCCATCGTAAATGTGATGCAGTGCCGTGACGATGCCACTCGCCCCCGCCTGCCGCACCTGATCGAGCGTCACCGGATCATTGGGTCCAAACCACCGCCAAGACTGCAGCACGCATTCCTCCCGTATAAATTACGCTAACATGTTAGCGGCAGGACCGCGCGCTGCCAAGGATAATTGGGCCTTTTGCCCGTCTATGATTCAGATATTACTGAATTTTCGGGCGCCGGCTTTGGCCGCCCGCCATTCGCGGGCCACGAGTTTCGGCGCTTACATATTTCCTGTCATCTTGGCGCAAGCTAGACGTGGCAGTTCTGCGTCACTCGGGGCAAAAGACGGTGCGCTTTTCCCTTCAAGACTAGCGAAATAACGGTTTTGCGACATATAATTAGCAAGGCAGCCGTTTCTGGTGCGTCGGTAAAGGCATAATGGAACGGCAGACCAGTATTGAAACCAGCGCTGCGAGTGGATCATTGATCCGCTGTTCCGGGGACTGGACCTCAGCCACCGCCCAATCATTGGAACGTGAACTGGCCGACCTCCGGCTGCCCGGTTCTGACGCGTCCGGCATTCGCGTCGATCTCGATGGTATCAACCGGCTCGACACGGTCGGCGCCTCGGCTGTTGACCAATTTCCGCAATCGCTCGGGCGATAGCCGGGTCAGATCTGCCGGCGGCACCGAGCAGCATCGCCGCCTGCTCGACCGCATCGCCGATACCCCGCTGGAACAGGTCGAGCCGCCCAAGCATCCCAATTTCTGGTGATGCCGTTCGATCAGCTCGGCCGGGCCATCATCGGGGCAGGGCAGGATATTTTCAACGCCAATGTCGTGCAGGGCCGCATCATCACCGCCTTTGCCCGCACTATGACCTTTCAGGCGCCGCTGCGGTTCCCCAGCTTCGTCAATCAGTTCGAGCAGATCGTGCTGCGCGCCATTCCCATCGTGGCGCTGATTTCTCTCGTCGTCGGCGCCATCATCACCCAGCAGACCATCCTGCAATTGCGCAATTTCGGCGCGGTAATCCCGGTGGTCGATCTGGCCGCTATCCTGATGTTCCGCGAAATCGGCGTGCTGCTCGCTGCCATCATGGTGGCAGGCCGCTCGGGCTCGGCCATCACCGCCGAAGTCGGCGCCATGCGCATGCGCGAGGAGTTCGATGCCCTCCGTGTCATGGGCGTCGATCCCTATCAAGCGCTCCTGCTGCCGCGCATCGTGGCTTTGGTGGTCGGGTTGCCATTGCTGGCCTTTGTCGGCGCCATGTCGGGCTCGGTCGGGGCGGCCATCGTCGCCGTGGTCTATGGCGACATCCCCTTCGACACCTTTATCGGCCGCCTGCAGGATGCCATGAGCATCAAGAGCGTGGTCGTGGGC
This sequence comes from Devosia sp. A8/3-2, assembly GCA_025452255.1. Classification (GTDB taxonomy): domain Bacteria; phylum Pseudomonadota; class Alphaproteobacteria; order Rhizobiales; family Devosiaceae; genus Devosia. The sequence continues at coordinate 3,644,258 of CP104974.1, read as the reverse complement.
ATGATCAAGGCGCCGGTCATGGCGTTCCTTGTCGGCCTGATCGCCTCGATCGAAGGCCTCAAGGTCGAGGGTTCCTCCGAATCCTCGGGCCGCCGCACCACCTCCTCGGTGGTGAAGTCGATCTTCATCGTCATCGTCGCCGATGGCCTGTTTGCCGTCTTCTTCGCCGCGATCGGGGTCTAGCCGATGGCGGAAAAACAGGACAATCCACCGGTGCTCAGCGTGCATGATCTCAAGGTCGAGATCGATGGCCGCCAGATCATTAACGGCATGAATTTCGAGGCGCAGCGCGGGGAAATCCCGGGGCTGATCGGTCCATCCGGCTCGGGCAAATCCGTCACCATGCGGGCCATTGTGCGCCTGCTGCCCAGCACGGGCGATATCCGGATTCTGGGCCGCAACTATGCCGAACTCGACCGCGAGGAACGCGTCGCCACCCAGCGAAAATGGGGCATCCTGTTCCAGCAGGGCGCGCTCTTCTCTTCGCTGAGTGTGCTCGAGAACATCGAATTTCCGATGCGCGAGCACCTGCATCTGTCTTCGAGCCTGCGCAGCGACATCGCCTGACTCAAGCTCGATCTGGTCGGTCTGCCCGCCAAAGCGGCCCAGCTTTACCCTTCCGAGCTGTCGGGCGGCATGATCAAGCGCGCCGCTTTGGCGCAGGCCCCGGCGCTCGATCCGCAAATTCTGTTTCTCGACGAACCCACGGCCGGGCTCGACCCTATTGGGGCGGGCAAGTTCGATGAACTTATTGTCACGCTGCGTGACACGCTCGATCTGACCGTGCTTATGGTAACCCACGATCTGGACAGTCTGGCCACCGCTTGTGACCGTATCGTGGCACTGGCGAATGGCAAATTGCTGCTGGCGGGTACAATGGCAGAAATGCGGGCGAGCACGGATCCTTGGCTTCATGATTATTTCCACGGGCCGCGCGCCCACGGCCTTGAAGGTTAGCCTATGGAAAACAACGCAAATTATGCATTGGTCGGGGTGCTCGCAGCCGCGGCATTGGTCGCGCTCTTTGCCTTTGTCTACTGGTTCGTGGCCCCGGCGGCCAATATCGCGCTCAAGCCCTATGATATCGTCTTCACCGGCACTGTGAGCGGCATCGCCCGCGGCACCGATGTGACCTTTAACGGCATCCGCATTGGCCGAGTCAACACAGTCCAGCTCGATCCCGAGGATTCCAACCGCGTCGTCGCCAGCGTCGAGGTCGACGCCACTGTTCCAGTGCGCCGATACCAAGGTGGTCACCGGCTTTCAGGGTCTGACCGGCGGCGGCTCGGTGCAGTTGAGCGGCGGCACACTGGCCGCAGGCGACCCGCCAATCGGTCCGGGCCGCACAGCGCCCACCCTTTACGCCCGGTGTCCGATTTCCAGTCGATCATCGATGGCCTCTCCTCGACGGTCAACGGCGCCTCCACGGCCGTCAGCCGCATCAATACGCTGCTCGATGCCAATGACGACAAGATCAACACCACGCTCGCCAATATCGAGAGTTTCAGCACGGCCCCGGCCGCCAATTCCGATGGCGTAGAGGCCGCCCCGGCCAGTATTTCCGAAGCCGGCAAGCAGATCGGCCCGATGGCCGAGCAGATCGGGGACCTTTCAGCCAAGGTGAGTGCCCCGGTCGAGGCCGTGCCGCCCGAAGATGTCGCCAAGGTAGTCGCGGATGTGACAGTCTTCTCCGATAGCTCGGCGCGCAATTCCGACCAGATCGACAAATTCTTCGCCACCACCTCAGTGCTGTCGGATAATCTCACCCAGCTGACCGAGGGCCTGCACAGCGCCGTCGCGGTGATCGATCAGGTCGCCGCCGAAATCGACCCTGCCATTGTCGGCCGCGTGCTCGACAATGTGGACAAGTTCGCGACCTCGCTCGGCAACAATACGGACAATGTCGACACCATCGTCGCCAATGTGACGTCGGTGACCGACCAGCTGACGCGCTCGGTCGAAAAGGTGGATTCCATTCTCGCCCGTGTCGATTCCTCGGTGTCGAGCGTGGAAGGGCAGGGCCTGTTCAACGATATCGCCCGAGCGGCCCAATCCGTGCGCGCCCCGGCCGACCAGCTCAATGCCAGCACCTCGCGCATCGCCTCGGGATTGAACGATTTCACCTCGCGCGGGTTGTCGGAGTATACGGCGCTTGCCGTGGATGCCCGCGGCACGCTGCAGCGGCTTGACCGGGTCGTGCGGAACCTTGAAAACAATCCGCAAGGACTCATCTTTGGGGGAGAAACAGTTCGTGATTATACCAAGCAATAAGGCCCCCGATGAGCCCGGCGCGTCGTTCATTCATGGCCGGAGGGGCCTCCATACTGGCCCCGGGGCTGGCCGGCTGCTTTGGCGTTCGCGCCCCCATTACCTATGATCTGGGCAGCGTAGACGGGCTCAATACTCGCCGCCGGTCCTCCCGCGTCGTAGTTATCACCCTGCCCAAGACCGTGCAGACCTATGATTCCCAGCGCATCGTCATTCGCGACGCGGGCAATGTGCTGGCCTACCTCCCCGAAGCCCAGCTGTCGGACACCTTGCCTCGCTCGGTGCAGACCCGTCTGTTGCAGACCTTCGAAGCCAGCAACTTCCCCAATATCGGCAGGCCCGACGATCAGTTGCGCGTCGACGTGACATTGGCCACCGAATTGCGGGCCTTCGAGATCGATGTCGGCAAGGGGGCCCGGCTACCGTCACCATCAACGCCAAGCTGGTCGATGAACAGCGCGGCGCCATCTTCGCGAGCCAGGTTTTCACCGCCACACGCCCCGGCGTGGTCACCCCTGCCGTGGCCGCCATCGCCGCGCTCGATGGTGCATTGGCCGACGTGATGAGCCAGATATTGGTCTGGACCGCCCGCAACGCGTGAGATCGCGCAACACGCGGCGTAACCACCACAATGTCATTCCCGCGAAAGCGGAATCTCGGTTTTCTTGCTCTCATCGCCAACAAAGGCTTTCGCGGGGATGACCCGGTGATGTGGATGGCGCCCACCCACCCCGGAACTCCGCCACCCCGGCCACGTTGTCCTTGCGTGAAACGCGCAGCAAGGATGGCCCGGTCTTTTGGCGGAGACGCCGGCCCCATCCCTTCGGAAGGAGCCATGATCGAACCCGTCATCGATACTAGCCGAGTCCGCCTTTTCCCGCCCGCCACCGCCCTGTGGTCGATGGAGCGCGGCACCTCGCCCATCATCGGCACCGCGATCCACAATGGTCACCATATCCGCGCCGAAGCGCTCGATCGCATGGCGCTCGATGACGCTGGCCGCCTGCGCGAAGAGGACCCATTCACCGCCTACGCCATTCTCGACGTGCCCAATCGCATCGTCTTCCACCGCTCCCGCTTTGAAATCGATCTCAACCGGGCCCGCGACGAGGCGGTCTATCTGCGGCCCGAGCAGTCCCGGGGCTTGCAGGTCTGGCGCCAGCCGCCATCACCAGCCATCATCGCGCTCGCTGCGCATCCACGACGCCTATTATGCCATGCTGGGGCAGACCCCGGCTGGCATCGAAGCCGAGCACGGCCAATTCGTCCTGCTCGATATTCATAGCTATAATCATCGCCGCGCCGGTCCCGGCGAGCCGCCCACCGATCCCGAGCAAGCGCCCGATATCAATATCGGCACCTTCACCATGGATCGTGAGCGCTGGGCGCATATTCTTGACCCGTTCATGGAAAATCTGGGCAGCCTGCGCTTCCACGGTCGCTTCATGGATGTCCGCGAGAATGTGGCTTTCGAGGGCCGTGGCGAGCAGACCCGTTTTGTGCACGAGCATTTCCTGCAGACGGGCTGCGCCATTGCGGTCGAATTCAAGAAATTCTTCATGGACGAATGGACCGGCGAACCTGATCTGGAAGCGCTCGACGCCATGCGCGCCGTCATCGCCTCGGCCATCCCCGTGCTCGAAACCGCATTGCGGGCGGACAGATGAGCGCCAAATCCGTGAGCCTGCCGGACAAGATCAGCAAGGCGCTGGAAGCCGGAACGCCCATCCGTCTCGATCTGGGCAATGGCAGCCGGCTGCATATCGACCGGCCCATGCCGTTTCTCTGCGTGCATCTGGCGCGGCGCAGCCAGCCGGCCGCACGCGACGTCGCCATGGCCAATGCGGCTTACCGGTCGTGCGCAATCTTGCTGATGCGGTGACCATCCTGCGTCTCGTGGGTGAGCATATGCAGGCCCGCTTCGGCGCCTTTCTGCTGCTCGATATTGGCGAGTTGACGCGCGACCAATTGGCCAAGGATTCCCCCTATCTGCCGCCCTTCGAACTCGGCCTGTCGGCGCCCGACGATGCCGTAGCACAGGCGGCTTTGTCCGCTTTTGCCGGTTCGGTCGAGGCGGTGACCAACAAATTTCGCGTGCCGCGCGTGGCCAAGCACAGCCTTGCCCGGGATATTCACGCCAGTCTGGCCCGCCGCCTGCCAATGTTTCCTGTGCTGACGGTGCGTTTCGCGCCCATTTATCGCGTGCCGGGCTCCCGCACCTTCTATCCGGCGCTGCGGGAACGCGTCGTCGCTAACCTTTTCGATGCCGGCCTGCAGGCTGCTGCCAATTTTGCCACGGCGACGACCAAACTAGCGCTGCCCAGCCATCGTGCGCTCGGCCGCCGGGTGTTCGTCGATGCCGTCAGCCGCGCCGACCGGGCCATGGACGAGGTGGCGCAATCCTTCGATTTCCTGCTCGCCGTCACCCCCATCAATGCCGATGCCGCCCGGCAGCAATTCAAGGAAGGCGGCTATCACCGGGCACCCAATTTCCTCTATCGCCCGCTGACCATCGCCACCGATGTGCAGAAAAAGGCGCTGTTTTCGATTTCGCTCGACCATTTCGAAGATCCGGTCTTGACCGGCCTCTATCATGAAAAGCAGCAGGAGCTCGACCTGCAACTGTCCATGCTGGCGGCGCGCGAGACACAGCGCTTCATCGAATTTGGCCGCGCGCTCTATGGCTCGGTCGAGCCGCAATTGCTGGCCACGGCCGAGGCCATTCTTGCTGCTACAACCAAGACCAGCCGCCGGCAAAACGAGCCGGACACTGCCGACCACGCCTTTGTCGAGCGCAAGGCGCAGGCCATGATCGCCGCCTATGCCGGTCAATCCGATACTTTCACCGCCACGATCGAACTGCGCGACGACCTACCCGCCGGCCTCATGGTCACCAATGGACGGCTGTTGATTTCGCGCAGCACCAGCATGACGCGCCAGCGTGTGGAGGCGCTGCTGAGCCACGAGGTCGGCGTGCATCTGCTCACCTATTACAATGGTTCGGCCCGGGGATTGCGGCTGTTCCGCTCCGGCCTTGCCGGTTACGAGGGCGCGCAGGAGGGCTCGGCCGTGCTCGCCGAATATCTGGCGGGTGGCATGACTGTTTCGCGGCTGCGGCTGATCGCGGCACGGGTCGTGGCCTGCGCGGCCATGCTCGATGGCGCCAGTTTCCGGGACAATTTCCGGCTCCTCACCAAGGATCTCGGCTTTGCCGCGCAGACGGCATTCAACCTTGCTCTGCGCGTCCATCGCGGCGGTGGGCTCGCCAAGGACGCCATCTACCTGCGCGGCCTGCTCGAAATTCTCAAGCACCTCGAAGGCGGCGGCGCGCTCGATCCGTTCTGGATGGGCAAGATCGCCGCTCCCCATTTCGCAATCATGCAGGAACTCAATGCCCGCGGCCTGCTCAAGGCGCCACGTCTCATCCCCGAATTCCTGTCCATCAAGGGCGCCGAGGAACGCCTCGCCAAAGCCCGGTCCGGGCTCGCCCCCATAGATCTGATCGCCAACTAGGAGCGCGCATGCGTATCGCTTTTTTCGTCAATTCCATCGCCGGTGAATCCGCCAATTACACCACGACCGTGCTGGCGCTTATCGCGCTCAATCGTGGGCATGATATCTGCTATGTCACGCCCGGCGATTTCGTGCTGCGGCCCGATGATAGCCTGATGGTTCGCGCGCGGACCCTGCCATCGGCCAGCTACAAAAAGGCCGAGACCCTGCACAAGGACCTGCAGGGCAACAAGACTGTTATCGAAACAATCGATATCAGCGACATCGATATCCTGATGCTGCGCAACGATCCCTCCCGAGATGCGGCCGACCGCCCTTGGGCGGCCAATACTGGCACCATTTTTGGCCGCCTTGCCGCGGTCCGCGGCGTCATCGTCGTCAACGATCCCGATGGCTCGGGCATGGCTCAGAACAAGCTCTATTTCCGAGAATTCCCCGCCTCGGTGCGGCCCGCCACCCTGATCTCCAAGAGCATCGAAGAAATTCGCGCCTTTATCGATGGCCAGAAGCAGGGCGCCATCGTCAAGCCGCTGCAGGGCTCGGGCGGCAAGAACGTGTTCAAGATCGGCTCACCCAAGGATGCCAATCTCAACCAGATTTTCGAAGCCGTGAGCGGGGACGGCTATCTGATCGCCCAGGACTTTATCCCCGAGGCGTCCGAAGGCGACGTGCGCTTTTTCCTGATGAATGGCCGCCTGCTGGTCCGCGACGGCAAATATGCCGCCTTCCGCCGGGTGCCCGCCAAGGGTGAAATCCGCTCCAATGTGCATGTCGGCGGCGGCCCTGAGCCGGTCGCCATGACCGATACCATGCTCGCCATCGCTGAAACCGTCCGCCCCAAACTGATCGTGGACGGCATGTTCCTCGGTCGGCCTCGATATCGTCGGCGACAAGATTTTGGAGATCAACGTTTTTTCGCCGGGTGGCCTCAACAACCTCTCCGACATGTATGACACCAATTTCTGCGACAGCGTCATCGTCGCACTCGAAGCCAAGCTCGCCATTCGCGACGCCTATGGCACGACCTTGACCAATCGTGCGCTGGCGACACTCTAGGACCAGTGCGCGGCGAGCGTCGTGGGCGTGTGCATATTGCCGTAGAGATAATCCCAGAATTCGGCGCGCCGCTCCTTCGGCACGCCCTTCCAGACGTCATGCACCGCCACATCGCCGCACCAATAGGCGTAGACGAATGGCGCCCTGAGGTTATGCCCGAGAAACGCCAACCGCGATCGCGCGGTTACCGGATCTCGGAAACCGCCCTCAGCAATCACCGGCACGATTTCGTCCAGCGTCTTGCCCCGGCTATGCATCATCCGAGGCCGCATTGCAGCGCAGGGCGCCGCGCAAACGCTGCAGCGCCACGCCCAATTCGTCCTCCGGCCCCTCGATCCAGTCAAGGAAGAACATGCCATTGTCGGCAATACCCTCAAACAGCGCTACTGGCCGAAGAGGTCACTAACTGCGCTGCATCCAGCGGCATCCGGCCTTCGGCCACATACCGTTCGCGCAGCGTCAGATGCACCAGATGTCCTGGGAAAACCTCATGCGTCGCCAGATGCTTGAGGGCAAACCGGGTATAGGGGAAGTCCAGATTCATCAGCACCTTGCGGGCCGGATAATCGCAATAGGCCGAGAACGGCACAGCGCTCACCCCCACCGGCTCCATCCATTGATCCGCCATCGGATACATGGTCGCCGTGACCCGTTCGCGGGCCTCCAAAGTCAACGCCCGCATGGTCTCCAGCACCGCATCCACCGGCACCCGAACCTTGTCTTCCCACCGCGCCAGATCATCCGCCAGCGCGCTGCCGGCAAAGCCCATCTCATCGAGCTTCTGGCGAATGATGGCGCGATAGCCTTCCAGCACATCCTCGCCAACCAATTGGGTATCGACTCGGATTTGCCGCCGCACCTGCTCGGCAAAGGAAATCTCCCCCTCCGCAAACGTCGTCACCAGCGCCAGCAGCGAGTCGATCATCTCATCCAGATAATCCCGCCGCAGCGCAGACTCGGCCTCGGCTCCCAAGCGCCCGCGCAAAGCCAGCAATTCTGCCGTTGCCTCGTCATAATCCCGCAGCGTCCGCGGCTCGACCTCCGCCACCGCAACCGGGATCAGCCCCTCGCGATCCAGAAACCCATCGCTCCGCGGCGTGCTGCGATAGAGCTGGTCAATGCCGGCGGTGAGTTCAGCTAAGTCCTTGCCAAGCTTCATAATCTGATCCTCACTGATGCCCGGCAACGGGCTTGGGCTGATAGGGCGCTTCAATCAATGCGACATCCTCGTCGCTAAGCTTGACCTCAAGCGCCGCCACCGCATCGTCAAACTGATGCAGCTTGGAAATCCCCACGATTGGCGCCGAAATCCCCGGCCGAGTAGCCACCCGGGCATAAGCAATCTGCGCCGGCGGCCTGCCATGCCGCTCGGCCACCTGCCGCACGGCGGTAACCACCGCATCGTCCTGTTCCTTGGATCGATCATAGAGCGCACCGGCCGTCTTGTCGGTCTGCGCCCGCGTCGAAGCATCCCCGCTCCGCCCCGCCAGCCGTCCTCGCGCCGGGGGCTCCGAGGATCACGCCAATCCCCTCGGACCGGCACAGCGGCAGCATTTCGCGTTCTTCCTCGCGATAGATCAGATTGTAATGCGGCTGCATCGACACGAACGGCGCCCAGCCATTGGCGCGCTGCATTCCCAGCGCTTTCATGAACTGCCGGGCATGCATCGAAGAGGCGCCCAGATACCGCACCTTGCCCGCCCGCACCACGTCATTGAGCGCATCCAGCGTTTCTTCCAGCGGCGTGTCATAGTCGAAGCGATGCAGCTGATAGAGATCGATATAATCGGTTCCCAACCGCTTGAGGCTGCCATCCACCGCCTCGAAAATATGCTTGCGCGATAGCCCGCGATCATTGGGATCCGCGCTCATCGGATTATAGAGCTTGGTCGCCAGCACCAGCTTGTGGCGCGGAACAGGGGCAAGCACGCGGCCCACCACCTCTTCGCTCGCGCCCAGCGAATACATATCCGCCGAGTCAAAAAAATTGATGCCTAGCGCCACGGCCTTCTCGATGATCGGGCGCGACGCTTCCTCATCGAGCACCCACGGCGCCCAATTGGATGAGCCGAATGTCATGCAACCCAGCGCCAGTCGCGAGATTTTCAGGCCGGTCCGACCGAGGTTGATATAGTCCATTAGTACACCTTCTTGGGTCGATCACTTGCCCGCCGACCGCATTTCCCGCATGATTTGCCAGTCACATCGCGCATTCATGGGTAGTGAAGCGCTTGCAGGGATTATTTCTGCACAGATTTGTAGCGAATGCAAACTGTGTACAAAAAACTTCCATACCCTATTGCGCTCAGAAAATGTGGTGTTACGGTTGGTGTGTACTGAACTGGTAGCACACATGTTCCCCATAGACGCATCCAGCATTGATAAGTCGCTGCCCGTTCCGGTGGGTACGCAGCTGCATGGCCTGCTGAGCTACACGCTGGCCTTTGGCGACATGGTCTATGGCACTAAATTGCCCTCGGTGCGCCAGCTCGCCGCCGAGCTGGGCATTGCGCCCATGACGGTCAGCCGAGTCTATCAGCAGTTGCGCGATGCCGGCCTCATCGAGATGCGCCGGGGCACGGGGGCCTTCACGGCGCGCGACCCGGGCCGAGCGGTGGATGAGCGCCAGCCGATCAATGCCCTGCGCGGCGATATCGAGGCCATTGTCGGCCGGGCCGAGGCGCTTGGTGTCTCCACCATGGAGCTGGTCTCCATGATCAATGCCCGAGCCCAGCTGCGCCGCCCCTCGGTCGGGCTGTCCATGGTGTTTGTTTGCATTTTCGAGGGCCCCGGCCGCGACTATGTCGAGCAGATCAGGCCGGTTTTGGCCGCCAATGACAGTGTGCAGCTGGTGACGCTCGACAGCCTGCGCCAGCCCGGCGCTGAGCGCGACGCCTGCCGCCGCGCCGATCTGGTGATCACGTTCCTGCATCGCGAGGCCGAAGTGCGCGCCCTTGCCGAGATCGATAACGTGCTGGGCCTGCGCTTCATTCCGTCCCAGCGCACGCGGCAAAATCTGGCCGGGCTCGATCCGCGCACGCGGGTCGCCGCCGTGACGCACTTTCAGGAATACATCGCCATCATGCGCCCCAGCGTGCGCGAATTTGCCCTGCACGTCTCCGATATCCGCGTCACCCGGTCATCCTCGCCTGATCTGAAGGACGTCATCGCTGGCTGCGACGCGGTGATCTACGCCTCGGGCGCTGACCATGTGGCCGATCTGGTACGGCCCAATGTGCGCTGTTTCGAATATCGCCACGCGCCCGATCCGGGGGCGCTGGAAAATACGCTCGCGCCGCATCTTGCCGAACTCCGGCAGCGGCGGATCGCTCGGGAAACGGGACATGAGGCTGCTGTTGTCGAGGGAATGACACCAGCCTGACGCCGCCTCCAAAAGACTTCATGCAAGGGAAACACAGGGAATGAAAAGCTTTCTTTTGACCACCAGCGCCATCGTGGCGCTCAGCTTCATGCCGGCCCACGTGGCCGTGGCGCAGGACGCCCAGACACTCGTCGTCGGCACCGATGTCGATGCCGGCACGCTCGATCCACGTCTCACCCGCGACACCACCGCTTCGCGCACGGCCGACCTGATTTATTCGGGCCTCGTCCACATCACCCCGGCGCTGGAGCCCGTGCCGGACTCGGCCGAAAGCTGGGAAAATCCCGATCCGCAAACCTTCATCTTCAAGCTGCGGCCCGATCTCAAATTCTCCGATGGCAGCCCGCTGACCGCCGATGACGTGGTGTTCACCTATACCACCCTGATCGATCCCGATTTCAACGCTCCGGCCCGCGCGCTCTATACCCCGATCAGCGCCGTCGAAGCCGTCGATCCGCAGACCGTCAAGTTCACGCTCAGCGCCCCCTATGCGCCGCTGCTGAGCTATCTCGATGTCGGCATCGTGCCCGGGGCCCCGGTCGAAGGCGGCGCCGATCTCGCGCTCAATCCGGTCGGCGCCGGCCCGATGAAGCTGGTCTCGTGGAACCGCGGCAGCGAAATCACGCTCGAAGCTAATGCCAATTACTGGCGCGGCGCGCCTGAGATCGAGAATGTCACCATCAAGATCATCGGCGACAATTCCGCTCGCGCCTGGGCGTTTGAGGCCGGCGATCTCGATGTCATCCAGTCCCCTCTGTCCCCGCAGGATATCGAGCGCCTCAAGGCGGATGACCGCTTCGGTAATGTCATCACCGCCGGCCTTGGCGTGAACTATCTCAACTTCAACACCAAGGACCCGCTGCTGTCCGACCCCAAAATGCGCTGAGCATTTGCCATGCTGGTGGATCAGGAAACCATCGTCAACGACATCTACCGGGGCGTCGATCAGGTCGCGCACTCGATCATCCTGCCCTCGTCCCGGGCCTATTCCGACGCCATTTCCCAGCCCACCTTCAACATCGAAGGCGCCATGGCCCTGTTCAACGAACTGGGCTGGACCGACAGCAATGGCGATGGCGTGCTCGACAAGGACGGCGCCGACCTCGCCGTGACTCTGGCGACCCACAGCGAAGATCCCAATCGCGTCCAGACCGTAGAATACATGCAGGCCATTTTTGAATCGGCCGGGGTCAAGGCGACGGCGCAGATTTCCGATTGGCCGTCCTTCTCGACCAATTACGTCCAGAAGAGCATGCACCAGATCGCCCTTCTGGGTTGGCTCAACATTGTCGATCCTGACCGGCTGATGTTCGCCCAGCTCACCACGGGCGGCTCGACCAATTGGGGCGGCTATTCCAATCCGGAAGTCGACGCCCTCCTGCAAAACGGTCGCTCGACGCTCGATCAGGCCCAGCGCGCCAAGGATTATCAGGCCGCCGCCACGATCCCGGCGCAGGATCTGCCCTATTACATCGTCTCGGCCCGGGGCTACCAGATGTTCTATTCCAAGGACATTCCGGTGACCGTTCAGGCCACCCTGCGCGGCAATCTGCGCGGCCTCATCGGCTTCACCGATTGATTTCCTGACAACTGCGGCCGGCATCTGCCCGATGCCGGCCGGCTTTTTTTCCAAAGTTCATGAGACGATAGATGGCGTTCCACCGAGTCCTCGGACACGATTATTATGCCAAGGTTCACGCCGATATCCGCAAGCGGATGGCGGCCGCAGGCATCGATCTGCTGCTGCTCGATTCCAACGATGACGTGATCTACACGACCGGCTTTTCGCACTACACCACCGAGCGTCCGGTGGTCTTTGCGATCAGCCATGACGGCGCCTCGGCTGCTGCTGCCCAAGCTCGAAGAAAGCCACGCGGCCCATCAGAATATCGTGGCCGAACCCATCATCTATTTCAGAATTCCCCGGCATCGATCGCCCCTTCGACGTGCTCGGCCGCGCCTTCCCCGACATGACCGGCGTCGTCGCCTATAGCCACGCCATTTCGCTCGCGCGTGTGAGCCAGATCGAGGCGGCTTTCCCCAATGCCAGCCGGGTCGTGCCGGCCAATATCGTCCAGCAGATGCGGCTGATCAAATATCCCGAGGAAATTGTGCTGCACCGCGAGGCTGCACGGATTTCCGATGAAATGGTGATGGCCGGCGTCGGTCTCATTGCCGAGGCCATGGCATCGGGCGGCACGCTGCCCAGCGAGATCGAAATCAGAATCCTTCGTGTCCCGCCACGCCATGAAGATCATGTATGAAGAGCATGCCGATCTGATGCTGGTGCAGGGGCTCGCCAGTGGTCTCGTCTATTCCGGCGCCCGCTCGGCCTTCCCCCATGGCATGCCCACCGGCAATCCGGTCAAGCGCGGCGAGAGCATTATCCTCTCGCTCGGCTGCCGCGTCGGTGGCCGCGCCGCCGAAAGCGAACGCACCCTGTTCATCGGCGAACCCAGCAAGATCCAGCTCGATCATTATGCCGTGGCCTACGAGGCCCAGCGCATGGCAACCGCCGCGCTTATCGCCGGCCACACCTGCGCCTCCGCCGACAATCTGGCCCTCGCCTTCATCCGCGACAGCGGCATGTCCGATTATCTGCTGCACCGCGTCGGCCATGGCATGGGCGTGATGTTCCATGAATCGCCGTGGGTCGAAGCAGGCGACGAGACCATCCTCGAACCCGGCATGATCACCTCGAGCGAACCGGCAATCTTCGTGCCCGGCTTTGCCGGCTACCGCATTGCCGACACCGTGCTGATCACCGCCCGTGGCCCCGACAGCATGACCCATTACGCCTGCAAGATCGACGACGTCGTGATCGGTTCAATGACATGATCGCCTATATCGCCCGCCGACTATTGCTGCTCATCCCGATGGCCATCGGTATGGTCGTGGTGACCTTTGGCCTGCTCTTGCTCATACCCGGTGACCCGGCCGCGGTCCTGCTCGGGCAGGACGCGACGCCTGAAGCCATCCTCAATCTGCGCAATACGCTGGGCCTCAACGATCCCCGGTACATCCGCCTCTGGGACTATTTCGCCGCGCTCCTGCATGGCGATATGGGCCGCTCGATTTTCCAGAACCAGCCCGTGGCCGAAATCATCGCCGGCCGGCTCGGCGCGACGATCGAACTGGCCGTCGTGTCGCTGATCCTCGCCACACTGATCGGGCTGACGCTCGGCGTGCTGGCGGCAATCCGCCGGGGCTCGTTCATCGATACGGCAACCATGCTCTTCGCCCAGCTCGGCGTTTCCATGCCGGTCTATTGGCTGGGCCTGTTGCTCATGCTGCTCTTTGCCGTCCAACTCGGCTGGCTACCCGCCATTGGCCGCGGCGTGCCACTGCATGAAGCCTTGCTCGCCGCCGTCACCGGCCGCCCCAGTGCTGTGGGATTCGATCAGCCATATCGCCCTGCCGGCATTGGCTTTGGCCGCCAATTCGGCCGCCATCATCTCCCGGCTGGTGCGCGCCTCCATGCTCGAAGTGCTGCGCGAGGATTTCGTGCGCACCGCCTATGCCAAGGGCCTGCGCCGGGGCAGGGTGGTTGTCCGCCACGCCCTGCGCAATGCCCTGCTGCCCGTGCTCAGCGTCATCGGCCTGCGCTTTGGAGCGCTGCTCGGCGGCGCCGTGCTGACCGAATCCATCTTTGCACGGCCGGGCTCGGGCCAGCTCACCATCGCGGCCATTTCGCAACGCGACCTGCCGCTCATTCAGGGCATCGTTCTGACCTTCGCCATCGTCTTCGCGCTGGTCAATCTGGTGGTCGACCTCCTCTATGCCGCGGTCGATCCGCGCATCCGCCTCGGGTGACCTCAATGCGATTGCCAAAAGCCTTCCAGAATACCTCGCTCATGGTGGGGGCGGTGATTTCCCTCGCCATCATCCTCTGCGCCATTTTCGCGCCCTATGTCGCCACCCATGGCGTCAGAACAGATGGACATGCGCAACCGCTTTGCCCTGCCCAATGCCGGGCATCTGCTGGGCACCGATAATTTCGGGCGGGACCTGTGGTCCCGCATGGTCTTCGGCGCCCGCATCTCGCTGACCATTGCCATCATTTCGGTGGTCTGCTCGGCCGCCATCGGCACGGTCGTCGGCCTCGTCGCCGGCTATTTCGGCGGCTGGGTCGACCAGCTCCTGATGCGCATCACCGATATTTTCCTCGGCTTCCCCGCCATCGTGCTGGCGCTGGCCATCGTCGCCGTGCTTGGGCCGGGCGTGCTCAACGTATCCTTCGCCATCATCGTCGTGGCTCGGACCGAATATGCCCGCGTCGTCCGCTCAACGACCCCGGTGCTGCGCGAACAAAACTACGTGCAAGCCGCCCGCGCGCTGGGGGCCAGCCCCGCCCGCATCATCTTCAAGGAAATCCTGCCCAATGCGCTGGGCCCGATCATCGTGCTCGCCTCGCTTGGCACGGGCACCGCCATCATCTCTGAATCCGCGCTGAGCTTTCTCGGCTTCGGCCTGCCGCCGCCCACTCCCACACGGGGCTGGACGCTCTCCTACGGCACCAAATTCATGCGTGACGCGCCGTGGCTCTCCATCATTTCGGGCGCGACCATCATGGTCACCGTGCTCGGTTTCAACCTCTCGGGCGATGGGCTCAGGGACGTTCTCGATCCTCGCCAGCTGTCGCGTGGCGGGGCCAAGACCAAGTAACTAAAGGAATAATCGAATGGTAAAGTCCATCAACCAGCTTCGTCCCAAGTTCACCACCAATGCCGATGGCAGCGATGCCGTATTGTTCGTGCATGAGCTGGTGGGCGAAGAAGATGGCCCCACCATCGGCATCTCGGCCTCGATCCATGGCAATGAGAATACCGGCTCGCAGGCCATCCTCGAACTCTTCCACATCCTCAAGACCATGCCGCTCAAGGGCCGCATCCTGCTGCTGCCGGTGGCCAATCCATCGGCCTTCGCGGTCAATGAGCGCTTTGCCACCATCGACAAGGTCGATCTCAATCGCCAATTCCCCGGCAGCCCCAAGGGCACCTACAGCCAGCAGCTCGCCTATGCGCTGACCGAGCACTATTTCAACGTCATCGACATGCATATCGACCTGCATAGCGGCACCGATCGTCCCACCGTCGACTACGTCTATATCTGGAATGACGAGCAGCTCTCGCGCGCCTTCGGCTCCAAGCTCCTTTACCGCCCGGTCGAGAACAAGCAGGGCACCGTCTTCGGCGGCACCACCAAATCGGTCACCCTCGACAAGCGCAATATCCCGGTCTCCGTCATCGAACTGGGCGGCGGCATTCTCGACCAGACCCCCTATATCAAGCGCACCGTCGATGGCGTGCTCAATATGCTGCGCACCAAGGGCGTCATCCCCGGCACGCCCCGGGAAAATCCCAAGCAGATCGTGGTCAATGAACTGGCCGGCATCCGCCCCAGCCGGGGCGGCTGGCTCGAGCCGCTCTGCCCCGCCAATGGCGAGGTCATCAAGGCCGGCCAGCTGCTGGGCCGGGTCGTCAGCCCCTACAATTTCGAAGTGCTCGAAGAGATCCCCACCCCGTTCGCCAACGGCGTGATGATTATGCAGCACCTCACGCGCAACCTCGTCCAGAGTGGCGATTACGGCTTCATGGTGGGCAATCTCGAAGGCGCCACCGACTGATCAAAGTTTGGCATCGCGGTGCTTCTGCGATGCTCACAAGAAGGAAACGACAACGATGAGTGTCCTCCCACACGCTTCCCGGGCGCCTGTCCTCCAAGTCACCGATCTCGACATCGAGATCCGTGGCGCCAATGGATCATTCGCTGTCGTTTCCGACATGAACCTTTCGGTGCGGGCAGGGGAAACCCTGTGCATCGTGGGGGAAAGCGGCTGCGGCAAATCGATGACTGCCCTCTCTTTGCTGCGGCTATTGCCGGAGGCGGCTCAGGTCGCCTCCGGCAAGATTTTGATCGATGGCAAGGATTTCCTCGCCATGAACCAGCGCCAGTCGAGGATTTCCACGGCGAGCAGATCGCCATGATCTTCCGAGAGCCGCTGACTGCACTCAATCCCGTGCTCAAGATCGGCGAGCAGATTGCCGAAGCCGTGCGCCAGCACCGCAAATGCAGCCACAAGCAGGCGCGCGCCCGCGCCATCGAGGCCCTGCAACTGGTGCAAATGCCCGATCCAGAA
Source organism: Devosia sp. A8/3-2 (assembly GCA_025452255.1). GTDB lineage: Bacteria > Pseudomonadota > Alphaproteobacteria > Rhizobiales > Devosiaceae > Devosia. Next base: position 3,627,900 of record CP104974.1, on the reverse strand, counting down.
CGCCGCGCCGGCCAATATCCACACGAGCTGTCCGGCGGCATGCGCCAGCGCGCCATGATCGCCCTGGCTTTGTCCTGCGACCCCAAGATCATCATTGCCGACGAGCCGACCACCGCCCTCGACGTGACCATTCAGGCGCAAATTCTGGGCCTGATCTCGGACCTGCAAAAGCGCCTCGGCACCGCGCAAATCCTCATCACCCACGATCTGGGCGTGGTGTCGGAAGTCGCCGACCGGGTCATCGTCATGTATGCCGGCCGCAAGGTCAGAAGAAGCCAGCATTTACGACCTCTTCGACCGCCCCTTCCACCCTTACACAATTGGCCTGATGGGCGCCGTGCCGCGCGGGCGCCTCAAGCGAAGCGGGCGACCGGCTGGCCGATATTTCCGGCACGGTGCCGCCCCTTTGGGACCTGCCCAAGGGCTGCGCCTTTGCCCCGCGCTGCCCCAATGCCTCGGCGCTGCCTCACCGAGCGCCCGCCATTCGAAGAAAAACGCCCCGGTCACTGGGCCGCCTGCTGGGAGCACGACGATGCAGCCTGATCAACCCCCTTGCTCAGCGTCGATAATCTGCAAGTCCATTTTCCCATTCGGGCCGGCGTCTTGCAGCGCCGAGTCGGCGCCGTCAAAGCCGTCGATGGCGTCAGCTTCACCCCGGCGCGCGGCGAAACGCTCAGCCTTGTGGGCGAAAGCGGCTGCGGCAAATCCACCACGGGCCTAGCGCTCATGGGCCTCGTCAAACCAACCGGCGGGCAGGTCAATTTTGACGGCCGAGAAATCCGCAGCTTCAATCGCGCCGCGCTCAAATCCTATCGCCGCCGCATGCAGATCGTGTTTCAGGACCCGTTCTCGTCGCTCAATCTGCGCCAGCGCGTCCGCGACATCATCCGCGCCCCGCTCGATATCCACAATGTCGGCACCAAGGCCGAACGCACAGACCGCGTTGCCGAACTGATGCAGCGCGTCGGCCTGCGCCCTGATCAGGCCGACAATTTCGCCCACCAATTCTCCGGCGGCCAGCGCCAGCGCATCGGCATCGCCCGGGCTCTGGCGCTCAATCCCGACGTCATCGTTTGCGACGAGCCCGTCTCGGCGCTCGACGTGTCCGTGCAGGCGCAAATCCTCAACCTGCTGAGTGATTTGCAGCGCGATCTGGGCGTGTCCTACCTAGCCGTCTCGCACGATCTGGGCGTGGTCGAATATATCTCCCACCGCGTCGCCGTGATGTATCTGGGCCGCATTGTCGAGATCGCCCCCAAGACCAAAATCTTCACCAATCCGACCCATCCCTATACCGAGCTATTGATGCGCTCGGCGCCCTCGCATGACCCACGCAAGCGCCACCAATTCAGCGCCACCAATGACGATATCCCCAGCGCCACCCGCAAACCCTCCGGCTGCGCCTTCCACACCCGCTGCCCGCTGGCGACGGAAGTGTGCAAGACAGTCGATCCTCAATTGACTGCCCACGACGAAGGCCGTTTCTGTCGCCTGCCACCACAAATAGCCAAGAGACCGGTCATGACCCAAAGCTATCTCTTCACCGGCGGCCGCGTCCTCGATGCCGAGGCCGGTATCTTGCGCGACGGCCTCGACGTGCTGGTCACCGGCGACCGCATTGCCGCTGTCGGTACAAGCCTTGCCGCCCCCTCCAACACCATCGAAATCGCTCTGGGCGGCCGAACCATCATGCCCGGCCTGATCGATTGCCACGTCCATGTCGTGGCCGAAACGCTCGACCTCTGGGCCAATATGACTGCCCCATCCTCGCTTGCCGCCCTGCGCGCGGCCCGCGTGATGAACGAGGCGCTGCGGCGCGGCTTCACCACGCTCCGCGATTTGGGCGGCGCCGATTACGGCCTCGGTGCGCGCGGTCAACGAGGGCCTGATCCCCGGCCCGCGCCTCGTCATCTGCGGCAAAGGCCTGACCACCACTGGCGGCCACGCCGATCTGCGCCCACGCACCGATGATCGGCCCGGCATATTCTCGGATCGGCTGGGCTCGATGGGCCTCATCGTCGATGGCGTCGACAATGTCCGCGCCGCCTGCCGCACCATGATCAAAGAGGGCGCCAATTTCATCAAGGTCATGGCCAATGGCGGCGTGTCCTCGCCCAATGACCCGATCCATTCCATCCAATATTCCCACGAGGAAATCCTCGCTATGGTGGAAGAGGCCGACAATGCCGGGCTCTATGTCTCGGCCCATGTCTATACCGACAAGGCCATTCGCCGCTGCGTCGAATTGGGCGTCCATTCGCTCGAACATTGCAACCTGATCGGACCCGAAACCGCCAAGCTTGCCGCCGAAAAGGCTGCATCGCCGTCCCCACTCTCGTTGCCTATGACGCCCCGGCGCTCGAAGGCGAGGCGCTCGGCCTCGGCGCCGCCGAATTCGCCAAGATCGAGGTCGTCCGCAGCGGCGGCCTGCGCTCGCTGGAAGTGATGCGCGACGCCGGCCTGCCCATGGCCTTCGGGTCCGACCTTCTGGGCCAACTCCGCAAATATCACTGCATGGAATTCGAAATCCTCGCCAAAGTGCTCACCCCCGCCGAGATTATCCGCTCCGCCACGATCATCGGCGCAAAACTCTGCCGCCTCGAAGGCGAAGCCGGCACCATCGCCCCCGGCGCCTCCGCGGACCTGCTGGTCATCAACGGCAACCCCCTCAGCGACATCGGCCTGCTGCAAGGCGACGGCGCCCACATGTCCGCCATCATGACGCGCGGGACTTTTGCCAAGAACCACTTGCAGTAGCACTCCGAGCTGGGGTCATCGTGCTAGGTTTCGGCACCTGAAAAGGAGTCGCCCATGCTGTTCGGACTATTCATCCTGTTGGCCTGCCAACTCGTTGGCGAAATCATCGCGCGGGGCTCGGGCCTGCCCATTCCCGGCCCGGTCATCGGCATAGTCCTGCTCTTCGCCCTGCTCGCCCTCCGGGGCTGGCGCCGAGGCGCGGCATCAGCCGAAACCGGCCCCGTCGCCAAATCCGCCGATGGCCTGCTCGCCAATCTGGGCCTCGTCTTCATCCCGGCCGGCGTCGGCATCTCCCAGCACTATCAATTGATCTTCGACAATGGCTCGGCCCCGGTCGCCGCCCTCATCGTCTCGACCGTGCTGACCCTCATCGTCACCGTCGCCGTCTTCCGCTTTGTCAGCCGCCTGCTGCCGGCCAAGGAGACCCAGCCATGACGCCCCCGAATTTCGACCTCTGGGTCTATCTCGCCGCCAGCCCCTTGCTCTGGCTCACGCTCACCATCGGCACCTTCCTCGCCGCCCAATGGGTCGCCAAGCGCAGCGGCTACCACCCGGTCGTCAATCCGGTGCTGATCACCATAGTCGTCATCGTCCCGGTCCTCCGCCTGACCAACACCGGCTACGACACCTATTTCGACGGCGCCCAATTCATCCACTTCATCCTTGGCCCCGCAACCGTCGCCCCGGCCGTGCCCCTCTACCGCAGCCGCCAATTGGTCAAAGCCAAAGCCCTGCCAATCCCGGCGTCCCCGGCCGTCGGCGCCCCCTTCGCCATGCTCTCCGCCACCGGCATCGCCATATTGCTCGGCGCCGCCCCCGCCATCGTCCTCGCACTGGTCCCCAAATCGGTCACCGCCGGCATCGCGGTCGGCATTGCCGGCCAGATCGGTGGCGAACCGGCCCTCACCGCCGTGCTGGTCATCGCCACCGGCATATTGGGCGCCGTAATCGTCACCCCCCTGATGAACGCCCTGAAAATCACCGACTACGCCGCAAGAGGCTTCGCCGCCGGCCTCACCTCCCACGGCATCGGCACCGCTCGCGCCTTCCGTGTCAACTCCGTCGCCGGCACCTTCGCCGGCCTCGCCATGGCCCTCAACGGCCTCGCCACAGCCTTCCTCGCCCCGCTGATTTTCGGTTTTTTCAGCTAGGCGACCAGCGAACTCCCCAGCGTCCGCTCGCGCCGGAAATCCGACGCGGATTGCCCGGTGACCTTGCGGAACGACTGGCTGAACGCGCTCAGCGAGCCAAACCCGCTTTCCATCGCCACATCGAGAATGGTCAGATCATCCTCCATCAGCAGCGACTGCGCATAGCTCAGGCGCAGCAGGGTGATGTACTCGTTCAGCGTCATCCCCGTTGATTTCTTGAATACGCTCATGGCGTATTTGGGATGGATCTCAACGAACGAGGCCACATCGACCGAGCCGATATCGTCGTGGAAATTCTCGGTGATATAGGCGCAGATATCGATGACATTGCGGAAGGAATGCGGATCGAGCGGCTCGCCTGCGCTGGCCCCGCCGCCCTCGGCATCGACCAGCCGATAGGGCTCGAAATTGATGCGGTTGATCCGCATCAACAATTCGTCGATCGCGTGCTCGCGCCGCATCGGATCGTCCCTGCGCATATAAAGTGTCAGCCGGCGGAACGTCTCCTCATCGGCATGCCCCTCCTGCCGTGTGACGACAGTCGCGCCCCGCGTCAGCCGATGCATCAGGTCTGCGGCGAGGCGCAGCCGGAAGAAATGCACCAGCGGCAGGTGGATGGCGATAAGCTCGGTCCCCGGCTCGAAATGGATGGCCTGATGCGGTTGCCCGCCCCAGAAAATGCAGAGATCGCCTCCCACCAGATCCACCGTATGGCTGGCCATGCGATAGGTCATCGCGCCCGAATAGATGAAATTGACTTCGACCTGCGCATGCCAATGCGGAAACGGCATATCGCAGGACGTATTGGCAGCGGCGACCGTGCTCGTGGGCACGCGTTCCAGCTCATGGGTGAGCTGCGTCCAAGCCCTTTTCTGCTGCGTCTTACCATTCCACAATTGCTTATTCCCATCCAGAGAGACGGCTTCGTTCTGCTCCTCTAGGTTAGGGACAGCCTGAAACGAGCGCAAACAAAAAGCTGAGCCGGGCAGGGGGATAACCCCGCCGCGCCAGATGCCTGCGCCGTTCCGGTCTGCACCGAACAAGATACGAGAGCCGCCCTGCGGCGGCTGCTTCGGAGGAGAGATTCATGACACTTCCAACCGGCGTCCGCGCCGCGCGAAATCTGCTTGCCGCCAGCCTCGGCGCTGTGCTGCTCGCCAGTCCGGCCCTGTCCCGGGACAAGGTCGAGCTGACCTATTGGAACTGGGCGCCCCATATCGATGAAGTCATCGCCATCTGGAATGAGCAGAACCCGGATATTCACGTCACGGTCAGCCGTGCCGCCGGCGCCAATGAAATCGTCCAGAAACTGTCGGCAGCCCATACGGCGGGCAATCCGCCCGATGTGACCAATGTCACCTATGGCGATCTGCCCGCCCTGATCGTCAATGGGCTGGTCGCCGACATCACACCCGAAATGGCTCCGATCAAGGACCAGATCGCCCCAGTCGCCCGGAACCTTGTCACCTTCGATGGCACTACACGGGCCACCCCGCAGGGCACCTCGCCCATGTATTTCTTCTACCGCAAGGATCTGCTGGCCGAACTCAAGATCGAGCCACCCAAGACTCGGGAAGAATTCGGCGAGGCGGCCAAGGCTGTGCGCTGCCGACCCGACCAAATATCTCACGCAGTTTTCCACCGGTGACGCCGGCACCATGGCCGCGCTCACCCATCAGGTCGGCGCCAAATGGTGGTCGCTCGAGGGCGATCAGTGGACCGTGGACATTAACGGGCCCGAAGCCAAGAAAGTCGCGAGCTTCTGGCAGGATCTGGTCACCACGGATGCTGTCTCCGGCATGCAGGCCTTCAGCCCCGAATGGGGCGCCGCCATCGCCAATGGCAACATTATCGGCATTATCAGCGCCGTCTGGGCGCCGCCACTGATCCAGAATCTGGCGCCCGATACGCTGGGTGATTGGGCCGCCATTCCGCTACCGCGCTGGAGCGAAGGCGTCGGCGCGCAATATTCCGGTGGCGTCACCGGCGGCAGTGCCACGGCTGTCTCCGCGCTGACCAAGCATCCCGAAGAGGCCAAGAAGTTTGCCATTTGGATTACCAATAATGAAGAGGCGCTGGCCGCCTATGTGCGACTGATGAATATCTGGCCGGCCAATCTTGCGGCCCGCAAGCTGCCCCAGCTGCAGGAAGCGCCTGCCTTTATCCCCGATGCGACGAATTTCTACGAATTGGCCGGTGAGATCGACGCGGCAACCCCCACAGTCTCCCGGGGTCCCAATCGCGGCATTGCGTTCGATGCCTATGTCAACGCCATGGGCGAGGCCGTGCAGAACAAGTCCAGCTTCGCCGACGTGCTCGACGTGGTTCAGAAAGTCACCTTCGATGACATGAAGAGCCGGGGCTACAACGTGATCGAAGCGGCTCGCTGATCCAATGTTTCCTCCCGGAAAGGGCAGGGCGCTTCGGCGCTCCGCTCTCTGGGCGGCCTGCCGGAAGTTTTAAGTCCATGACGACACCGAAAACCCCTGCCAAGCGGCGCTATCGCGCCGTCCATCCGCTGGCGCCCCGGCTGTTTGTCGGCCCGGCCATCATCCTGTCGCTGACCATGATCGTCGCGCCCTTCATCTATTCCATCCTGCAGAGCCTGCGGGGCATCAAGGTGGCCGGCGGCGGGCTGGGGCGGCGCGAGGAGACCTTTGTCGGTTTCGCCAATTACGTGACGGCCGCGTTCAATCCCGAACTCTGGGCCGGCTTTGGCCGCATGCTCTGGCTGGGCGCCATCACCATTCCCATCACGCTGGGCCCGGCGCTGCTCTTTGCCCTGCTGCTCGATACCCCGCGTGCGGCTGGCGCGGTTTTCGCGCATTTCCATCTTCCTGCCCTTTGCCGTGCCCGGCGTCATCGCCTCGCTGATGTGGGGGTTCATGTATCTGCCCGGCGTCAGCCCGTTCCACGAATTGGCGGCCAATCTGGGCCTGCCGCAACCCAATTTCTTCACCCACGACAGCGTGTTCTGGTCCATCGCTAATATCAATATCTGGGGCGGTGTCGGCTTCAACATGGTCATTCTCTACACCGCCCTGCGTGGCATCGGCTCCGAGCTTTATGACGCCGCCCGCGTCGATGGCTGCAACGAATGGCAGATTGCCCGCGACATCAAATTGCCCCTGCTGCTCCCGGCGCTGGTGCTGACTGGCCTGTTCTCGCTGATCGGCACTATCCAGACCTTCTCCGAACCCACGACCCCGGCCCCGCTCACCGATGCGCTGTCCTCCACCCGGGTGCCGATGATGCTGGTCTATCGCGACACCTTCGTCGCGCAGAACGTCTATGGCGGGGCGGCCTCGGCCATGCTCATCGCCCTGATCACCATCGTGTCGTCCATCGTCCTGTTCTGGATAACGCGCCGCCGTGCCGCCGGAGGCATGGCATGACCACGGATATCACCAGCGCTCGGAAACGAGCACGCAGCCATCACCGCCGCATTGCCCGGCTGCCGACCATTATCCTGTTCATCGGGGCGCTTTATTGCCTCATGCCGCTCTATTGGCTGGTGGCGGCGACGAGCAAATATCCCGGCGAGCTTTTCGCGCTGCCCTCCTTCATGCCGGGCTTTACGGGCGGCTTCATCGACAACATTGTCGGCCTCTCCAATTACCGCGGTGGCCGCTATTGGCTGTGGACCTTCAATTCGCTGCTCTTTGCCGTGGGTGGCGCCTCGCTTTCCACCATCGTCTCGGCGGCGGCGGGCTATGGCCTCGCCAAATACAACTTCGCTGGCAAGAATGTGGTCTTCGCCTTCCTGCTCGGCGCGGTGCTGATCCCCGGCGTGGTGCTGGCCGTGCCGCAATATCTGCTGATGAGCAAGATCGGGCTGGCAGGCACCTATTGGGGCGTGTTGATCCCCTCAATCCTGTCCCCGCTCGGCATTTATCTCTGCCGCATCTATGCCAATGCCGTGGTGCATGACGAATTGCTTGAAGCCGGTCGCGTCGATGGTGCGAGCGAAGGCCGCATCTTCTTCTCCATCGGTCTTGCCCCGATGATCCCCGGCCTCATCACAGTCTTCCTGCTGCAGTTCATCGGCATCTGGAACAATTTCCTGCTGCCCTTCCTGATGCTGTCCGATGAGCGCCTCTTCCCCCTGACTGTGGGGCTCTACACCATGCTCAATGCCGGCACCGAACAGCCGGGGATGTACTCATTCATCATCACCGGCGCCTTCCTCTCCATTCTTCCGCTCGTCGCCCTGTTCCTGCTGTTGCAGCGCTATTGGCGGCTCGATCTCATCTCCGGCTCCGTCAAGGGCTGACGCAAAGGAAAACTGCCATGTCCAATTCCAAAGACCTCATCCCCAACGGCGCTCGGCCGGTCATGCTCACCCCCTTCAACACCGATCGCTCCATCGATTGGGCTGGCGTCGATGCGCTGGTCGATTATTACGCAACCGCCGTGGTCGCCGGCATTTTCACCGTCTGCCTGTCGAGCGAAATCTACCAGATGAGCCCGGAAGAGCGGGTCGAGCTGGCCACCCGCGTGGCCAAGCGCGCCGCTGGCCGCGTACCGGTCATCGCCTCGGCTGTGGCGGGCTCCGCACCGTCCGAACAGGCCGACGCCGTCAAGGCCATTGCCGATACCGGCGTCACCGCCGTGGTGCTGCTACCGTGCCTGATTGCCGATGAAGGCGAAACCAACGCCGTTTGGCGCGGCCGCGTCGAGCAGGTGTTGGCCCAGACCGGCACTATCCCCCGGGCTTTTACGAATGCCCGCGCCCCTATAAGCGCGGTGTTGCCCCTGACGATCTGGGCTGGGCCGCCAGCACCGGCCGCGTGCTGTTCCACAAGGACACCTGCCACAATCTCGACCTGATGAAGCAGAAACTCGCCGCCACCAAGGGCTCGGGCCTCAAATTCTTCAACACCCAGATGGGCACTCTCATCGACACGCTCGAAGCCGGCGGGCATGGCTTTTCCAGCTACGCCGCCAATCTCTATCCCGAGCTGGTGCAATGGGTATCGATCAATTTCGACAAGGATCGCGCCACCGCCCTCAAAATCCAGCAAGTGCTGGCCATTGCCGAGCACTCGATCAATTCTGAAATATCCCGCCTCGGCCAAATATTTCGTCAGCCAGAATGCCGGTGTCGATATCGCCACCACCTGCCGCTCCATCTATGACAGCTCGGGCCGCCACGACCAGCTGCCGCTGCTGGCGCTGATCGACTACGTCAAGAGCCCGGACCTGCCAGTCGATATCGTCTCGATGAGGGCCGCATAATGGCGTCGGTCACGCTGAACGGCCTCAAGAAGAGCTTCGGCAATGTACCGGTCATCCACGGCCTCGACCTCACCATCGCCGATGGCGCCTTCGTGGCTTTGGTCGGCCCCTCCGGCTGCGGCAAATCCACTCTGCTCCGCATGATTGCCGGCCTTGAAGAGCTGAGCGACGGCGAGATCCTGTTCGGCGACAAGCCGGTGGATCACCTCAGCCCGCGCGATCGCAACATCGCCATGGTGTTCCAGTCCTACGCGCTCTACCCGCATATGACCGTGGCCCAGAACATGGCCTTCAATCTCAAGATCGCCGGTGTCCCCGCCGCCGAACGCGACCGGCGCGTTGCCGATGCGGCACGGCTGCTCGAACTCACCGACCTGCTGAGCCGCCGCCCCGCCCATCTCTCCGGCGGCCAACGCCAGCGCGTCGCCATGGGCCGTGCCGTGGTGCGTGACCCGGCGGTGTTCCTGTTCGACGAACCGCTCTCCAATCTCGATGCCAAGCTGCGCGTGCAGATGCGCACCGAGATCAAGAGCCTGCACGCCAAGATCAAGCGCACCTCGATCTATGTGACCCACGATCAGGTCGAGGCCATGACCCCGGCCGACACCGTCGTCGTGCTCAACAAGGGCCGCATCGAACAGGCCGGCGCGCCGATGGATCTCTATCGCACCCCGGCCAATCTCTTCGTCGCCGGGTTCATCGGCTCGCCCTCCATGAACTTCGTCACCGCCGACATCGTCGCCGGCCCGGCGGCAAAACTGCCCTCCGGCGATGTACTCAAGCTCGATCCCGCCACCGCCGTAACGACCGGCGAGCGCGTAACCCTCGGCCTGCGCCTGGAAAACTTCATCCCGGGCGACGCCAACAATCCCCTGCACGGCAAAATCCGCCTTGTGGAGCGCACCGGGGCACAAACACATCTGGTGGTGGATATGGCCGGGCAGGACTTGACCGTCATCGTCGATGGCGGGATCGATGTCAGCCCCGGCATGGACTTTACGGCGTCGGTGGCGCCCGCCCTGATCCACGTTTTCGACCCTGCCACCGGCGCCCGCCGCTGAGCTGAACTTCACTTCAGACTGGACATTTTCATGACTTACAGCGCCGCTTCAGGCCGTTACGAAACCATGCAATACCGCCATGCCGGCCGTTCGGGGCTCAAGCTCCCCGTCATCAGCTCGGGCCTGTGGCAGAATTTCGGCGGCACCCGCGATTACCCATCCGCCTTCGAAATCTCGGGCGCCGCCTTCGACGCCGGCATCACCCATTTCGATCTCGCCAACAATTACGGCCCCCTCCCGGCTCCGCCGAGGAGCTGTTCGGTCTGGTCATGGCCCACGATTTCCGCCCCTATCGCGATGAAATCATCGTCTCCTCCAAGGCCGGCTACAATATGTGGGAGGGCCCCTATGGCGAATGGGGCAGCCGCAAGAACCTGATCGCCAGTTGCGACCAGAGCCTGAAACGCTCGGGCCTCGACTATGTCGATATCTTCTATTCCCACCGCTTCGATCCCAATACCCCGCTGGAAGAAACCATGGGCGCGCTCGCCCATATCGTGGCCCGGGGCAAGGCGCTTTATGTCGGCATTTCCAACTATCCGGTCGAGGAAACCCGCCGAGCCCACGCCATCCTGAAATCCTCGGGCGTCCCCTGCATCCTGCACCAGCCCAGCTATTCCATGCTCAACCGCTGGATCGAGAATGACAAGACCATCGACGCCTGCGGTGAACTCGGCATCGGCATGATTGCCTTCTCGCCCCCGGCGCAAGGCATTCTGTCGGGCAAATACAATACCGGCGACACCGATGGCGCCCGTGGCACCTCCAACAATCCCTTCCTCAAGGCGGCCAATATCCGCCCTGAAACGCTCGACGCCGTGGGCAAACTCGCCGCCATAGCCAAGGCCCGCGGCCAGAGCCTGCCCCAGCTCGCGCTCGCCCGGGTCCTTCGCCGCAAGGAGATGACCTCCGCCCTGATCGGCGTGCGCACGCTCGCCCAGCTGCACGACAATCTCGGCGCCCTGCAACAGCTCGATTTCTCCCCCGACGAACTGTCGACCATCGAAGCCGCAACCACCAGCGGCATGATGGACGGCAAGCCCTGCTGGAAGTGATCCGCCCCAATCACGGCGTTCCCAAATCGGGGACGCCGTTTTGCCATGCCCAAGCCGGCCCCCGGGAATGGCTTATCTTTCCGCACGACGAAGAATTTCTAACAGCACGCCGAGCGGCGCATCGCCTTTGCCGTCTTCCTTCTCAATATAGCCTACCAATTTAATAGACATTATTGAGTTCGAGCCGGATCGGAATAGCATTTTGGACATAGCGGGAGGCAAGCCCTCCACTGGTTGAAAGGAACCTGCTGTGTCACGAATTTTTCTTCCGAGCGCGAGGCGTTTTGCTGGCGCAGCTCTTTCGGCCCTGCTGCTGGTTGGCGTCTCAAGCATGGCGCTGCATGCCCAGAAACCCCAGTGCAGGGTGGCACGCTGGTCTATCTCGAGCAGCAGGCCCACACCAATCTCTACCCGCCAGCGGGCGGTTTTACCCCAATAGCGGCATTCTCAACCAGATCACCGACAAGCTGACTCGGCAGAACCCCGAGACGCTCAAGAACGAACCCCGGCTCGCCGAAAGCTGGGAGATCAATGCCGACGCCACCGAATATACCTTCAAGCTCCGCCCCGGCGTCACCTTCTCCGACGGCACCCCGCTCGATGCGGCGGCCGTTGCCAAGAATTTCGACACCTTCGGCTCGGGCAATAAGGAGCTGGGCTATCCCATTTCCGAAGTCATCACCAATTACGACCACAGCGAAGTCATCGATCCGCTGACCGTCAAATTCGTCTTCAAGGCACCCGCTCTCGGCTTCCTGCAGGGCACTTCGGTCATCGGGTCGGGCTCGGTGTCCCCCGCCACGCTCGATCTGCCCTTCAACGAGCTGGGCGACGCCACCAAGATCATCGGCTCAGGCGCCTTCGTGGTCGAAAGCGAAACCCCGGGCCAGAGCCTCAATCTCAAGGCCCGCGAAGATTACGCCTGGGCCCCAAGAGCTTCGAGCATCAGGGCCGCGCCTATCTCGATGCCATCCAATATATCATCACTCCCGAAGACAGCGTCCGCATCGGCGCGCTGCTCGCCGGACAGGCCGATTTCATCCGCCAGATTCAGGCCTATGACGAGCCCCGTGTCGAGGCGCAGGGCTATCTGATCCACTCCGCGCCAACACGCGGCGTCAACAACAATGCCGTCTTCCGCCCCGACAATCCGCTGGTCGCCGATATCCGCGTCCGCCGGGCGCTGACTGCCGCCACCAATACCGATGAGATCGTCTCGACGCTCTTCTCCTCGCATTACCCCAAGGCCACTTCGGTCATCGCCTCGACCGCTCTGGGCTATGTCGATCTCTCCGCCAAGCTCGCCTATGACCCTGAAAAGGCCAAGGCCCTGCTTGAGGAAGCCGGCTGGGTCCCGGGTGCCGATGGCATCCGTGAGAAGGATGGCGTCAAGCTTGAGCTCAGCGTCTATGAATCGCTGCCCCAGCCGCAGAGCCGCGCCACCTTCCAGCTGGTTAGCCAGCAATGGGCCCGAGTCGGCGTCAAGCTCAACGTGCTGGCAGGCGATGCCGGCAGCGCCACCACCGACCAGCTCGATCCGCTCAAGACGCCGGTCCGCTCGGCTATGGTCGGCCGCGCCGATCCGGACGTGATCAAATCCAATTTTTACCCCACCAATCGCGATGCCCTGCTGCAAAAGGGCGGGCTCAATCCCAATGCGCAATTCGTCGATGAAGACCTCAACAAGCTGCTGCTGGCCATTGCCTCCGAGCCCGGCACTGCCAAGCGGCTCGAACTGTCCGGCGAGGCCCAGACCTATCTGCTCGATCAGGCCTATGTGATCCCGTTCTTTGAAGAACCGCAGGTCTTTGCCGGCGCGCCCTATGTGCATGGCATCAGCTTTGACGCGGTGGCGCGTCCCAGCTTCTACAACACTCGGCTTGCCGCAAGGTAGCCAGCGCCGCCGCCCCCGGCTCTCCTCCGCCGGGGGCGGCATCTCACCTTCAAAGGGATAGGCTGATGACGCGAAATCTGCTGAACCGGATCGGACAGGCCGCGATTGTATTGCTGCTGGCCTTTACTGCATCCTTCCTGCTGTTGCAGGCGCTGCCGGGCGATGCGCTCCTCATCAAATACCAGAACCCCGAAATGGGCCTCTCGGCCGAACAGATCGCCGAAATCCGCGTGCTCTACGGCGCCGACGCGCCGATCTGGGCGCAATATGGCAATACGCTGTGGAATTTCCTGCAAGGCAGCTTCGGCTATTCCATTCAGGCCGGCGTGCCGGTGAACTCGTTGCTCGCCACCAACCTGCCGCCCACGCTGCGTCTTGCCAGTCTCGGGCTGTTCTTCGCCGTCCTGCTGGCCGGTGCCATCGCCTTTGCCGCCACGCTCGCGCCCTTCGCTCTGGCTGCGCAATCTGCTGGTATCGCTGCCGGCTTTGCTGGTCTCCGTGCCGGTGTTCTGGCTGGGCATCATGCTCATCCAGATATTCTCGTTCCGCTTCCGCTTGGTCCCGGTGATCAACCCATCCGAGTTCCGGGCGCTGCTCCTGCCCGTGGCAACGCTGGCCATCCCCATCGCCGCGCCGCTGGCCCAAATCCTCATTCGCAGCCTCGATGAAGTGCAGACCCAGCCCTTTGTCGCCGTCGCCCGCGCCAAGGGCGCCAGCCGCCTCTGGGTGCTGTGGCGCCACGTCCTGCGCAATGCGCTGCTGCCTGTGCTGACCATTGCCGGCGTGCTGTTCGGCGAATTGCTGGCCGGCGCCGTCGTCACTGAAACCGTCTTCGGCATCAATGGCATCGGCCGCATCACCGAACAGGCCGTCAGCAATCAGGATACCGCCGTGCTGCAGGCCATCGTGATCTCGGCCGCCTTCGGCTTCGTCGTCATCAACCTCCTGGTCGATCTGGCCGCCCCCTTGATTGACCCGCGTCTCAAACGTTCGATCGGAGCGACAGCATGAGCAGTCTTGATCTCTTCGTCGCCCGGCCGGGCCGCATCAGCCTGCGCGGCCTCCGCCATATCGATCTGACGCTAGTCTCGGCCCGGGCAGTGATTGCCATCGTTGCGGCTCGGGCCGTGGCGCCGGGCCTGTTCACCCCCATAGCGGCACGATCGGCATTGCCGGCAACCAGCTCAAGGCGCCCGACGCCGCCCATTGGCTCGGCACCGACGAAATCGGCCGCGATGTGCTGGCGCGCATCATCTATGGCTCGGTCAATTCCCTCTCCGGCGCCATCGTCGCCGTGGCCGTCGGCCTGTTCGGCGGCTCTGCCCTTGGCCTCTTCGCCGGGGCCATCGGCGGCAAGGTCGATGACATCATCATGCGCCTTGTCGATGTCATGCTCTCCATCCCCGGCCTGTTGCTGCAACTTTCGATCATCATCATCCCGGGCTTCGGCACCATCAATGTCGCCGCCGCAGTTGGCGTCACCACCGTTGCCAGCTTTGCCCGCCTCATGCGCTCCGAAGTCATCCGCGTGCGCCGCGCCGACTATGTCGAGGCCGCCTTCGGCAGCGGCGGCCGCTTCTCCGCCGTGCTGTGGCGGCATGTCCTGCCCAATTCGCTGGGCACCATCATTTCCTATGCGGCACTGCAATTCGGCACCGCCATTCTCGCCATTTCCACGCTTGGCTTCCTCGGCTATGGCGCGCCGCCGCCCATTCCCGAATGGGGCCTGCTCATTTCCGAAGGCCGCAAATATCTGACTTCGGCCCGGTGGCTCACCGCATTCCCCGGCCTCGCCGTAATCCTTGTTGTGCTCGCCGCCAATCGCATCAGCCAATCGCTGCGGAGGACATCATGAACGCGCTGGCCTTTGCCGCCGCCCCGCCCATTCTCGACGTTACGGGCCTCAACATCGCCTATCGCGATGCCGCCGGCTGGCGGCGTGTGGTGCAGGACGTGTCCTTCACCGTCGGCGCTGGCAGAAGTCGTCGCGCTGGTGGGCGAGATCCGGTTCGGGCAAGACCACCACGGCTCAGGCCGTGATCGGCCTCTTGCCCGACAATGGCAAAATCGAGCGCGGCGCCATCCGCCTCAACGGCACCGACATTGCCCATTGGGCCGATCGGCGCCTCGACAATATCCGCGGCAAGAGCATTAGCCTCGTCCCGCAAGACCCCGGCACCTCGCTCAATCCCGTGCTGACCATTGGCGCCCGGGTTGCCGAGATCCTGCGCCTGCATGGCATCAGGGACGGCAAGGAGCGCCGCCAGCGCGTCATTGAATTGCTGGTCCGCGTCGGCCTCGATCAGCCCGAATTGCGCTATGGCCAATATCCGCACGAGCTCTCCGGCGGCATGAAGCAGCGCGTGCTGATCGCCATCGCCATTGCCTTGCGGCCGGCGCTACTCATTGCCGACGAGCCCACCAGCGCGCTCGACGTCACCGTGCAGCGCCGCATTCTCGATCTTATCGATGAACTGCGTGCCGAATTCGGCACCTCGGTCCTGCTGGTCACCCACGACCTCGGCGTCGCCGCCGACCGGGCCGACCGGATCATTGTGCTCAAACAAGGCCGGGTGCAGGAGCAGGGCCCAGCCCGCCAGTGCTGAGCACCCCGCGCAGCGACTACACCAAGCGCCTGCTTGCCGACGCGCCATCCCCGGCCCCGGCAGCATTTCGCGCGGCCCCCGCCGCTACCCCCGAAGCCATCGCCGTTACCGGCTTGACCCGAGATTTCCCCGTTGCCGGCCGCAACGCTTTCCGCGCCGTCGATGACCTATCCTTCACCGTCGCCGCCGGAACCACCCACGCCATTGTCGGCGAATCCGGCTCCGGCAAGACCACCACAGCCCGCACAGTCGTCGGCTTCCAGCGCCCGACATCAGGCCGCGTCATCATCGAGGGCACCGAGATCACCGCCTTGTCCGGCGAGCCCCTGCGCCAGTTCCGCCGCAACGTGCAATTGGTCTATCAAAACCCCTTCGCCTCGCTCGATCCCCGCCAAAGTGTCGCTGAGATCATCGGCGAGCCGCTGCGCAATTTCGAGCCCGTGGGCAAGGCCGAACGCCTTGATCGCGTCAAAGCCCTGCTCGACCGGGTCGGCCTCCCAGCCGACACCCCGGACCGCAGCGCCCGTGCCCTGTCCGGCGGCCAACGCCAGCGCGTTGCCATCGCCCGCGCGCTGATCCTCGAACCCCGCGTGCTGGTGCTCGACGAAGCCGTCTCCGCCCTCGACGTCACCGTCCAAGCCCAAATCCTGCGCCTTCTTCAATCGCTGCAGGACCGCCTCGGCCTGACTTACCTCTTCGTTACCCACGATCTCGCCGTGGTCCGCCGGGTGGCCCACACCGTTACCGTGATGCAGGCTGGCCGCGCCGTCAGAAACCGGCTCTGTGGAAACCGTCTTCACCCAGCCGCGCGCCGATTACACCCGCGAACTGATCGCCGCCATCCCCGGCCGGCACCTCTCGACACCCGCCCGATCCTATGCAGGAGCAGCCCAATGACCCGGCACAATGGCAAACGCCTCGGCTTTTTCACCCGCCTCCTCGATGATGCCAATCCCGGCGAGCGCTATCGCCCGGCGACCGAACAAATCGTCACCGCCGAGCGCCACGGCTTTGACGCCGCCTCGGGTCGCCCAGCACCATTTCAGCCATGACGAAGGCGGTCTGCCCGCCCCCTTCGTCTTCCTCTCCCATGTCGCCGCGCAAACCCGCACCATTCGCCCGGGCACCGGCATCGTCACCCTGCCACTCGAAGCCCCTCTGCGCGTCGCCGAAGACGCCGCCGTCTTCGACCTGCTCAGCAATGGCCGCCCGGAACTGGGCGTCGGCAGCGGCGGCACGCCCAGCTCATTCGGCGCCTTCGGCCTCGATAGCGCCCAGCGCGGCCCCATCCACGCCGCCAATCTGGCCGTGGTCCGCAAGGCACTGGCCGGCGAAGACGTCGGCGGCGGCAATCATCTCTATCCCGAAGGCAAGGGTCTGCTCGACCGCATCTGGCAGGCCACCTTCTCCGTCGATGGCGGCCGCAGGGCAGGGGAGGCCGGCGACGGCCTCATGCTTTCGCGCACCCAGCCCCGCGACAAGGACAATCCCAACGCAACCCCGGCCGAACTCCAGCACCCCATCATCGACGCCTACCTCGCCGCCCTCCCACCCGGCCGCGAACCCCGCATCCTCGCCTCCCGCACCCTCTTCGTCGCCGATGACCAGCAAACCGCCCTCCACTGGGCCGATATCGGCCTGCGCCGCATCGCCGAAAAATTCGCCGCCATCGGCCACATCATCAATGGCGATAGCCTCACCGACCTGATCCGCGCCTTCGACACCCATGTCGGCACTGTCGCCGACGTCGTGACCAGCCTCGCCGCCGACGACACGCTGGAACGCGCCACCGACATTTCCTTCCGAGTCCATTCCGTCGATCCCCCGCACGAGCTGATCCTGCGCTCGCTCGAACTCATCGCCACCCGGGTCGCCCCAGCCCTCGGCTGGCGCACCCGCACGTCCCAGCTGCCGCGCGTTGCCGTCGCCGGCTGAAATCCGTCTTCACCATGAAAGGAGCTCCCCATGGGTGCCGACCTGATCGATCAATTGCTCTCCATCACGCCCGGCTCGCGCCTCGACCAGATCCGCCGCCATCGCGAAACTGCGCGCGAAAACGTGCAGAAAGCCTATGACGCGTTGTTCTCCCCCACGACACCAGCGCAGTCTCCTCCCTCGAACGCTTCGCCATCGCCGGCTTCGTGGCCGGCCTCCACAGCCAATTGGGGCTGACCGACCATTATATTCACCGCCTGACCCTGCTCGAAGGCGGCCCGGCCCTCGCCGTTATCGTCGCCACTGAAACCGAGCGCGGAGCAGTGCAGGGGCCCTATGGCGATTACCCCGCCGGTCCGCTCATCTCTGAAAATACTCCCGGTCTGCACTACGCCGTGGCCCGGGACAGCCGCCAGTTTCTCAGCGCCAAGCTATCGGCGGCCTTGGAGCACGCCCACCTGCTCGTCTTCCGCCCCCGCGACGCGAGCCGGCAGGCCCTGCAAACCCTGCTCGACGCCGGCTGGAGCAATGACGGCATCGTCACTCTGTCCCAGCTGGTCGCCTATCTCGCCTTCCAGGTGCGCTGGTCAGAAGGCCTGACCGCGCTCGCCGCCTCCGCCAGCGACACCGCCGCAACCTTCACCCGGGCCCTCGCGGCATCAGCCAATTCCTGAGGAACACACGATGACCACAACGATTTCTCACCCGGATAATGTGCCGCCCGTCGCCTTCACCCGAGGCCGAGCTGGGCTGGGTCCCCGGCTCGAGCCGCTCACCGAGCCGGAACTGACCGACCGCCAATGGGCGGGCCTCGTCGATGCCTCCCGCGCCAAATCGCCCTATTTCATGCTGCTGGCGCGCGATCCCGAAGTGCTCGAAGCCCGCACCAAGGCCGATAAGGACATCTTCTACAATCCCAATGGCGGCCTGCCCCGCGCCGAGCGGGAACTTTCGGCCACAGCCACCTCACGCCATAATGGCTGCATCTTCTGCGCCTCCGTGCATTCGCGCTTCGCCTCGACCCATTCCAAGCGCCGCGACGACGTGCAGCGGCTGCTCGATGACGGCTTCGGGCGCTGATCTCGGCGAACGGTGGAACAGCGTCAAAACCGCTGCCGTCGCCCTCACCGATACGCCCTCGCGTTTCGGCGAAACCGAAATCGCCCAATTGCGCGCCAATGGCCTCGATGATTTCGAAATTGCCGACGTCATCTCCACCTCGGCCTTCTTCAACTGGGCCAATCGCCTGATGCTGTCGCTGGGCAGAGCCGACCCCGGCTCAATAAGTCCAGTCAGCATCACCCCCCAAAATCTCTCCTCGGCACAATTCTCCCTCGGGCTCGACCCGAGGGCCATTCGCCCCAAGCACAATCCTGTCGCTAACCTGGCTGGCCCTCGGGTCAAGCCCGAGGGAGATCGTGATTGTTGAAGGCACCAGCCCCAATCCACGATGTCACTCCCAATCCCCCGATTTCCCGTGGACGTAACCCGCGTGGAGTGGCAAAAAGCTATTCCTGCCTCGGAGCTGTCGCTCATGCGCTCACCGCATCAAAAAACAAATCGGGCATCAATCCGCCCCCGGGAGAAACGTCTATGACTGGGAACAGTTTTCTTGTCCTTGTCGTCTTGGTCATACTGATCGCAGGCATCGTCTGGTATCTGCGCGGCCGCAGCCTGCAACAGCGTCAACCTGCCAGCCGCCATGGGCACCAATCCAGCCATTCCCGCCGCCGTATCGCAGGGCAGCCTGCCGGTCATGAAGACGCCCAAGGCTATGGGTTGGCAGCCCGGCCACAAGCCAAGCGTTGCCAAGGGGTTGGCGGTTACCGCCTTTGCCTCCAAGCTGATCCATCCCCGCTGGATTTATGTCCTGCCCAATGGCGATGTGCTGGTCGCCGAATCCGCCTCGCTGCCGCAGCAGGTCAAGGGTGTGGTCGATTGGTTCCTGCAATCGCGTCATGCGTCGGGTCGGGGCGCTCGAAATCAACGCCAACCGCATTACCCTCTTGCGCGATGCCGATGGGGATGGCGTGCCCGAAACCCGCGAAATCTTCCTCGAAAACCTGAGCCAGCCCTTCGGCATGGCCCCGGTGGGCGACACATTCTATGTCGGCAACACCGATGGCGTCGTAGCTTTCCCCTATGTTTCCGGCGAAACGCGCATCACCGCGCCGGGCCGCAAGCTGCTCGATCTCAAGCCCGGCGGCCACTGGACGCGCAGCCTGCTCGCCAGCCCCGACGGCACCAAGCTGTTCATCGGCGTCGGCTCGCAGAGCAATATCGCCGAAAACGGCATGGAAGAGGAAGAGAACCGCGCCGCCATCCACGAACTGGATCTGGTGACCGGCAAAAGCCGCATCTTCGCCTCGGGCCTGCGCAATCCGGTCGGCTCGGCCTTCGAGCCGACAACCGGCGCCTTGCACACCGTGGTCAATGAACGCGACGGCATCGGCGACGAAACCCCGCCCGATTATCTCACCTCGGTCAAGGATGGTGGCTTCTATGGCTGGCCCTATTGCTATTGGGGCCAGACCGTCGATGACCGTGTGCCCCGGGACGCGGCTCTCGTCGCCAAAGCCCTCACCCCTGACTACGCCCCGGGCGGGCACACCGCTTCGCTGGGCCTCTGCTGGGTTCCGGCGGGCACCTTGCCGGGCATTCCCGAAGGCATGGCCATCGGCCAGCACGGCTCCCGGAACCGCAGCATCCTCAGCGGCTACAAAGTCATCCTCGTCCCCTTCGTCGATGGCCGCCCCACCGGCAATCCGGTCGAACTGCTCAGCGGCTTCCTCGCCCCCGACGAAAAAACCTCCTATGGCCGCCCCGTAGGCGTGACCACGGCCGCCGACGGCAGCCTGCTGGTTGCCGACGATGTGGGCGATGTCGTCTGGCGGGTAACCGGCGCCTAAGGGCTGGGGTCTTGCCCCAATAACCCCCACCTACCACTTCCCCCTCGGGCTCGACCCGAGGGCCACTTTCACTACGGCACAGCGACGAGAGGCCCTCGGGTCAAGCCCGAGGGAGAACCGGTGTCTGCTCCACCTTTGGTGACCCGCTTAGCCTCCCCAGAGCCATCAACTTCGCCGCTGCATCCCTTTCGCTCGCCGCAGTCGGCACCAAACTCTCCGCACCCACCGCATCTCCCTCGGGCCTGACCCGAGGGCCATTCTCAACACGGCACAAGCGATAAAGGGGTCCTCGGGGCAGGTCCAAGGACAGCGCTGTGGGCTGTGCCTCCATTCGCCATTCCACGCCAAAACCCAACCTCGGCAGATTTGCGGCGTTTCAGTGACGCAAATTATTTTTTGCTTCCGATAGCAAATCAATCGGCATGTTCGCCTGTTTGGAAGAACATGAGGGTGCGCTTAAAATATCAAATGTGGCTCCAATAGTTGATCTTGCAAGAAGTGGCGCGCCGCTTCTGCTTTAAACTATCAAGTATTGCCTGATTTGACACACCGTGACTGCCTCCCTATGGTCCGGCCATCACATAAATCCAGGAGACGACCTGATGATATTGAAATCCGGTGGCATTGCCGCCGCGATCGCATTTGCCTTTTTGTCTGCGATTAGTGTTCCTGCCATTGCTCAGGATAGCGCTGAAGCTGCCTGTGGCACCGACCGCACCATCGACATTGCCGAGATGACCTGGCCCTCCGCGGCCGCCTTGGCTCACATCCATGCAAAAATTCTGGAAGCCGGTTTCGAATGCGATGTTGCCATCGTTACCGGCGATACAGTGCCCACCACCAGCTCCATGGTGACGCGCGGTTCGCCCGCTGTGGCGCCCGAGCTGTGGACCAGCACCGTACAAGACCAATGGGATAGCGCCACGGCCGATGGCTCGGTGACCAAGCTGGGCGAGGCCATCACCGATGGCACGATCGAGGGCTGGTTCATTCCGCGCTACACCCGAGAAGCCCATCCCGAGATCGTCAGCGCCGAGACGGCCATCGCCAATCCCAGCGTTTTCCCCGATCCAGAGGATTCGGGCAAAGGCCGCCTCTATTCCTGCCCGCCGGGCTGGGGTTGCGAATTGGCCACCACGGCCCTGTTCGACGCCTATGACATGAGCGGCGCATGGACCCTGTTCTCGCCCGGCTCGGGCGGCGCCCTCGACGCCTCTATTGCCCGTGCGTTCACCCGCGAAGAGCCCATCCTGTTCTATTATTGGGGTCCCACCGCGATCCTCGGCAAATTCGACGCCGTGGCGCTCGACATGGGCGAGGCCAAGCCTGAAGTCTATGCCTGCAATACCGATCCTGATTGCGACGAGCCGGCCGGCGTCACCGCCTATCCGTCCTCGCCCGCAATCGTGGGGGCCGCCACTGGCTCAGCGAAGAAGCGCCCAATGTGGCTGAGTATTTCTCCAAGGTCGGCCTGACCAATGCCGAAATCAGCGAATTGCTGGTCTATGGCGACGAAAACCGAGCCGACGCAGCCGCCACCGCCGAAAACTTCCTCAAAACCAAGGAAGATCTGTGGACCAGCTGGGTTTCCCCGAGGTCGCCGAAAAGGTCAAGGCAAGCCTCTAAAGGGCGAGCCACTCTCATCGACATGAACTCTGCGGCCGGACTTCAGTCCGGCCGTTTTCCGCGTGATCCCCAAGCGTGCCTCTCCGGCGCCCTTCGGGATCGTGCTGAACAAATTTGCCCCTTTCGGGCCAGAAGAAAGTGACAAACCTTGTTTCCGCAATTGATTGATACCAAGCCCTTGCGCCGGGCGATCGACGACGGCCTCAATTGGGTCGTGCGCAATTGGGGCGATGGCTTCGAGGCCGCCGCCTATCCGCTGCTCATGCTGCTCAAGGCCATCGAAGATCTGCTGATTTCCACCCCATGGTGGCTGATCGTGGCCATTCTCACCGGCATTGCACGGCTCGCCTCGCGCAGCTGGAAATTGCCTGTCATCGTGCTGTTTTCGCTGCTGTTCCTCGGCGTGATGGAGCTGTGGAAGGACGCCATGACCACCATGGCCCTGATGCTCGCCGCCACCATCACCGCCATTGTGGTGTCCATTCCGGTGGGCGTTTCCATGTCGCGCTCGGCGCGGGTGCGTCAGCTCATCACTCCGGTGCTCGACCTGATGCAGACACTGCCCAGCTTCGTCTATCTCATCCCCACGGTGATGATCTTTGGTCCCGGCAAAATCCCCGCGCTCATCGCCACCATCGTCTATGCCGCCCCGCCTCTGGTGCGGCTGACCGATCTGGGCCTGCGCTCGGTCGATCCAGCGGTGATGGAAGCCAGCCGCGCCTTTGGCACCAATCCCACCCAGCGCCTGTTCGGCGTGCAAATCCCCTTGGCGCTGCCCACCATCTCGGCCGGCATCAACCAGACCACGATGATGGCGCTTTCCATGGTCGTCATCGCCTCGATGATCGGCGCCGGTGGTCTGGGCTATCAGGTCTTGCAGGGCATTGGCCGGCTCGAAGTCAGCCGCGGCCTTTTCGCGGGGCTCGGCATTGTTGCCCTCGCCATCGTCTTCGACCGCATCACCCAATCTTTCGGCAAACAGCTTCAGGGCCGCATCGGCTGGCGGAGGCCAGATAAATGAACGCCATGACATCCATGCTTCAAAGCGAAACCACGACCGATCTGGCGATCGCCATGCGCGGCGTCACCAAGATTTTCGGCAGCAACCCGCAAGCGGCTTTGGCGTTGCTCCAGTCGGGCAAGTCCAAGGACGAAGTCCGAGGCCAGAAACCGACCACGTCGTCGGCCTCGACAATGTTTCTGCCTCGATATCGAGCGGGGACAGATTTTTGTGGTTATGGGGCTGTCGGGATCGGGCAAGTCGACCCTCATCCGCCACGTGAACCGCCTGATCGAGCCGACAGCGGGTGAAATCGTCGTCGAGGGTAACAGTGTGTTAGCATTAAGCCTCGACGAGTTACGCAAATACCGCCGCACCAAGGTGGCGATGGTGTTCCAGAAATTCGGGCTGTTGCCGCATCGTTCGGTCATCGACAATGTCGCTTATGGCCCGGAAGTCCGTGGCGTCGGCCACGAAGAACGGCTGGAAAAAGCCGCCAAATGGATCGCAACGGTGGGCTTGTCCGGCTACGAAAACAGCCGCACCCGCCAGCTCTCCGGCGGCCAGCAACAGCGCGTCGGCCTCGCCCGGGCACTGGCCATGGACACCGATATCATCTTGATGGACGAGGCTTTCTCCGCGCTCGATCCCCTGATCCGCTCGGGCATGCAGGACCAGTTGATCGAGCTGCAGCAGACCCTCAACAAGACCATTCTGTTCATCACGCACGACTTCGACGAGGCGCTCAAGATCGGCAATCGCATCGCCGTGCTGAAAGACGGCGCGGTGCAACAGGTTGGAAAACCTGAGGAAATTGTACTCAAGCCCGCCAATGCCCATATCGAGGAATTCGTCCGCGAAGTGAACAAGGCCCGCGCCATCCATGTCCGCTCCATCATGGAGCGCGGCGATGTCGAGCTCTGCGAATACTCGGTTCCGATGAACGCGCGGTGCGAAGATGTGCTGCCGCTGTTTGCCGAACATGAATGGGTCGGCGTGCTGGACGATGACGGCCGCCAGATCGGCCGGGTGACAGCCAAGCAGGTGATCAGGGCGCTGGCTCGGCATAGCCCCACATAAAGATGACAAACGCACTCGACTTTTTTGCCAAAACGGGCAATGGGTAACCACGGCGGCAGCGCAACATGCTGCCGCCGAACTCGCGAGGGTCCCATGCCACACAATTCCGAAAAGCCAGATGCCGCCTTCACCGCCATCCGTGCGGCGCTGATGGCATCCTATTCCGGCACACTGGCATCCACCCGTCTGTCGCCCCTCGACGCGCTCGAATATCTGGCGGCGGCGATCGGCTCGATCTATCGCGAAGTGGCTGAGGCCCATCTCGATCCCGATGGCTGCCCCTGCGGCTGGGAGCCCTGCGATGTGCTCGATATAGTTGCACTGCAGCAGGCAATTGCGGCAAATGCCAGCATTGCCGATGAGGCGGACCCGTTCGACCTGCGCATGTTGGCGCCCGTCGGCCACGGCTGAACCGCCGGACTGAATTGACCTGATCTATGCTGGCTCGCTTTTTTTTCCTACTATGCCCCCTATAAGGTGTTGTTTGCACTGGACTTTGGCTGCGCCATTGTCGTGGGCCTGCTCGAACTGGCCTTCCCCATGGCGGTGGCCTATTTCATCGACCAATTGCTGCCCTGCTCCGAATTCGGCTTCATCCTGATTGCCGGGGCAGCGCTGCTGGCCATCTATATTTTCAATGCCGTCCTGATGGGCGTGGTCAATTATTTCGGCCATATGCTGGGCATCAGCATCGAAACCGACATGCGCCGCCAGTGTTCGACCACCTGCAAAAGCTCAGCTTCCGCTTCTTCGACAATAACAAGACCGGCCACCTGATCACCCATGTGACCAAGGACCTCGAAGACGTGGGCGAGGTGGCCCATCACGGCCCAGAAGACGTCTTCATTGCCATCATGACCTTCATCGGCGCGTTTGCTTTGATGTTCACGGTCAATTGGCAATTGGCGCTGATCACCACGCTGATCGTGCCGGTCATGACTCGGCTGGTCAGCCGCTACGGCGCCAAGATGACGCAGAACTGGCGGACGCTGTTCCGGCAGGTCGGCGAGTTCAATACCCGTATCGAGGACTCGATCGGCGGCATTCGCGTGGTCAAGGCCTTCGCCAACGAACCGCACGAGGCCAATCTCTTCGCCGGCAATAACAACAATTACCGCAAGACCAAATTGCAGGCTTATGCCTACATGACGGCCAGCATCACCATCACCTATCTCAGCACGCGTCTGGTGCAGCTTGTCGTCATGCTGGTTGGCGCCTCGGCTCGTGGTGCAGGGCGATCTGACCAATGGCGGCTTTGTCAGCTTCCTGCTGCTGGTCAATGTGTTCATGCGCCCGGTCGACAAGATCACCGGCGTTTTGGAAAGCTACCCCAAGGGCATTGCCGGCTTCCGTCGGTTCACCACGCTGATCGATACTGAGCCGGATATTGCTGACCGGCCGGATGCCCGAGTGGTGCGCAATCTCAAAGGCGATATCGTCTTTGCCGATGCCGGCTTCTCCTATGAGGAAGGCCGCGCGGTACTGAGCGGCCTTAATCTCACGATCAAGGCGGGGGAAACCTTGGCGGTGGTCGGCCCATCGGGCGCGGGCAAGACGACGCTGTGCTCGCTACTGCCGCGCTTTTATGAACTCGACAGCGGCTCGATCAGTATCGATGGCGTGGACATTCGCGACATGACGCAGGCTTCCTTGCGCAGCCAGATCGGCATCGTGCAGCAGGATGTGTTCCTGTTCGGCGGCACCATTCGCGAGAATATCGCCTATGGGCAACTCGATGCGTCAGATGAGGCGATCTGGGAAGCGGCCAAGCGCGCCCGTTTCGATATGGTGATCAAGCGCCTGCCCGACGGGCTGGATACCATGGTCGGTGAACGCGGCGTCAAACTGTCGGGCGGGCAGAAGCAGCGTGTGGCGATCGCGCGGATTTTCCTCAAGAACCCACCAATCCTGATTCTGGATGAGGCAACTTCGGCCCTTGATACGGCAACCGAAGTGGCGATCCAGCAATCGCTGGCGGAATTGTCCAAGGGGCGAACGACGCTGGTGATCGCGCATCGGCTGGCCACGATCCAGCATGCCGATCGGATCGTGGTGCTCGATGAGACCGGGATTGTCGAGCAGGGGGCTCATGCCGAGCTGCTGGCTCGTAAGGGGGCCTATGCGCGGCTGCATAATGCGCAGTTCGGATTTTTGCCGGGAGCGTAGGTGGGAGCTAAGGCGGCGCCCCGCACCCGACAAGCGCAAATTCTTAAACAAATCTCAACGCCGCAAAGGCCCGGCCCATGGGCCATACCCGTACCTATGCGCTCGGCGGCCATCGGCTACGCGGTGGGCCTGCCCTAAACCTGCCCCAAACTTTACCGACATATCACGACAACGCGAGCAACCCTTGCCCGTCAACGGACCGTTAAAGGTTCGTCACGAGTCACCGGGAGCCATGCGGTATTTGCATGGCGCCTATGCGTCAACTTTTCCGGCTATCCGGCGTTCGAATTAAGCCGGAAACCATGCAATACAACACCGAACGGGTAGTGTTTTCTTGAAGCGTCACATCAACAGCCTGCCGAATCGTCGCGATGTCCTTTTCGGGATAGGCGCAGTCGCCCTCTTGTCGACCACGGCGCTCAGCACCAAAGCCTTCGCACAGGCCGACTTGCCCGATCAGTTCGCGTTCGACTTCGACTCCTTCAGCGCTCGCATGAAGGATCTGGCGGCCACTCCATTCAAGCCGGCGACGTTCGAGCTACCCGAAGGGCTGCAGGGCTCGGATTATGACGCCCATATGCGCATCCAGTTCCGGCCCGACCATGGTGTGTGGGCCAAGGATAAGCTGGGTTATCAGGTGCAGGCCTTCCATATGGGCTGGCTGTTCAAGGAGCCGGTTAAGCTCTACGAACTGATCGACGGCCGAGGCCAAGCTCGTGACCTTCATGGCGGCCGATTTCGACTACCATGACGCCAAGACCGCGGCCCGCGTCGCCACCGTGGGCGAGTTCCCCGGGGTTGCAGGCATACGGCTCAATTATCCGCTCAATATTGCCGACAAGTATGACGAGCTCACGACATTCTCGGGCGCCAGCTATTTCCGTGCGCTGGGCCGAAACAATGTCTACGGCCAGAGCGCCCGTGGCATTGTGCTCAATTCCGGCTCGATGTGCCCGAAGAGTTCCCGGTGTTTTCCGAATTCTATGTCGAAAAGCCCGCTTCGGCCGATGTGCCGATGACGCTTTATGCCGCCATGGAAGGTCCCAGCGTGACGGGTGCCTATCGTTTCGTGATCTCCCCGCCGCATGGCGAGCAGCAGGAAACGATTATGGAAGTCACCGCGCGGCTCAATTTCCGCAGCGATGTCAAGGAGCTGGGCGTTGCCCCGCTGACCTCGATGTTCCTGTTCGGCGATGCCAATCGCGGTAGCTTCGACGATTACCGTCCCTGGTGCACGACACCAATGGTCTGCTGATCGAGCGGGAAAATGGGGAAGTGATGTGGCGCGCGCTCAACAACGCCACGACGCTGGGCAATTCCTATCTCTGGGAAGCCAATCCCAAGGCTTATGGCCTCCATCAGCGCGGCCACGACTTTGAGACCTATCAGGATGCCGGCGCCCATTACGAGCGCCGCCCTTCGCTGCGCGTGGAGCCCACCAATAGCTGGGGCCGGGGCCATGTGCGGCTGATTGAAATTCCAGCGCGCTTTGAAGCGGACGATAATATCGGCGCTTTTGGGTGCCGGAAGCCCCTGCAAAAGCTGGGGATGAACGGGAATTTGGTTATCGCTTGATCTGGGGTGACCTTAATCCCGACAAGAATTCGAGTTTGGCTTATGTGGCCGAGACGCGTGCAGGGCAGGGTGGTGTATCCGGGGTGGAGAACGCCGCCAACCTGCGCAAATTCGTGGTCGACTTTGTCGGCGGTGAATTGTCGGGCCTTTCAGCTGAAACGCCGCCAGATGTGGTGGCAACGGTCGTGGGTGGCGTAGCGCAACATACTGCGCTCTCGCGCATTGATGCCAACGGTGCATGGCGTCTGGTCTTCGATGTGGAGACTGACGGCAGCACACCGTTGGAACTGAGGGCCTATCTGGTGGGGTTAGGCCGTCAACTTACTGAAACCTGGCTCTACCAGTGGAGACCCACGGCATGAAACACTCGAGCGAATTTCTCTACGCCATCGCCCTACCCGATGCACCCCTAGCTATGCCCAAGCAGCGTCTTGAGCGACAAAAGTCGCTGATGGACGTTGTGCGCAACGCCTTTCTGGTCTTGTCCTGGCGCTGATGCGCCAGCCTTTTGTCTGCAATTTTTGACTGATTGAGACCAATGACCCGGCCGATCCTGATACGGTCCCTAACGCTGCTGGTAGCCGTCACGCTTAGTGCAGCGGGGGCATATCTCTTTCTCCGTTTTACCGGGGAAGGGGGCTGACAACGCTCGATATCGTGCGCGCCATGCTCGTCACCTTCACCAGCTTCTGGCTGGTATGGGGCGCGGCGGCGGCTGTGCTGGGCGTATTTGCGCCGGCGCGACGGCCCGATTTCGATCCCAAGGTAAAGCCCGAGGGGCTGACCGCCATTCTGGTGCCGATCTATAACGAAGACCCTGTCGCGACATTTTCGCGTATCGCGGCGATGAACCGGAGCTCGGTGGCGCTCGACATTGCCGATCGGTTCCATATTGCCGTGCTCTCGGACACTACGGTGCTCGAGACGGCAGCGCAGGAAATAGTTTGGTTCGAGCATCTGCTGCGCGAGCCGATGAGCGCAGGCCGCATCTTCTATCGCCGCCGCGAAAAATACCGGCCGCAAGGCTGGCAATATCGAGGATTTCATCGCCCGCTCGGGCGGCGCCTATGATTATGCGCTGATCCCGGATGCCGATAGCCTGATGGAGGGCGCAACCATTGGCGAGATGGCGCGCCGCATGGATGCCGATGACCAGTTGGGCCTGCTCCAGACCGTGCCGCAGGTGATCAATGCCGCGACGGTATTTGGCCGCTCCATGCAGTTTTCCGCCTGCTATATGTCGCCGTCCTTTGCGCGCGGTGCCGCGCTGATGCAGGGCAGCGAAGGCCCCTATTGGGGGCACAATGCTATTGTGCGCGTCTCGGCCTTTGCCGCCTCGTGCGGGCTGCCGGTGCTGTCGGGCAAGCCCCCTTATGGCGGGCATATCCTGAGCCACGACTATGTCGAGGCGGCGCTGCTGTCGCGCGCCGGCTGGACCGTCAAGGTTGATCCCGAATTGGGCGGCTCTTTCGAGGAGGGGCCGGAGAATCTGATCGAATATGCCAAGCGCGACCGCCGCTGGTGCCGGGGCAATCTGCAGCACCGCCGGCTGATCGGCGCGCCGGGGCTCAAGTTCTGGAGCCGGTTCACCTTCATCCGGGGCATCATGGCCTATATGGCTTCGCCCCTGTGGCTGACCCTGCTGTTCACCAGCGTGCTCGCGGCCTTGTTCCCCGACCAGCGCTCGGCATTTACCGGCTTCGGCGACGAGCATCCCGTGCCGATCTGGGCGCTGGGCGTGGCTGTGGCTGTGGTACTGGTCGTGCCCAAGCTGATGATCCTGGTGCGTGGGGCCTTTGATGGCCGCAATGCAAGGTTTGGCGGCACCCATGTCGTGCTGCTCTCGATCATCACCGAGGTGGCGTTTTCCACTGTGTTGGCTCCGGTCATGCTGATGCTGCAGAGTCGCGCGGTGATGCAGGTGCTCCTCGGGCTCGATGGCGGTTGGCCGCCGACGCGGCGCGGGCAGAACTGGATCAGCATCAACGACGCCTTTCAGGCCAGCTGGTGGATCGTGCTGACGGGCGCGCTGGCGCTCGGCTCGACGGCAATCTTCGCGCCATCGGTGGCATTGTGGCTGGCCCCGGCGACGCTGCCGGCAATCTTTGCGCCGCTGCTGATCTCGATGAGCTCGCATCCTTCCCATGCCAAGCGGCCGCTATATTTCCGCACCGATAGCGAAATTGCGCCAACCCCGGTCATGGCCGAACACCGGGCCATCATGGCCAGCTGGACCATCCGGGGCAATCCAAGCGACGTCGCGGTCGCCGAGTCGGCTGAACATGTCGCTGCCTGAAGCTGTTCCCTTCCGCGCCGCCGGGCTGCTCGGGCCCAGCTGGGTGCGGGCGATCTGGGCGCCCATTGCGGGCGACAAAGCCGCCGCAACCCAATCTGGTCGCGATGAGCGGCTGGACATGTTCCGTGGCCTAGCGCTGCTGATGATCTTCATCAATCACGTGCCGGGCACTTTCTATGAAGGCCTGACCAGCCGCAATTTCGGCTTTTCCGATGCGGCTGAGGCCTTCGTCTTCATGTCCGGCATGGCCTCGGGGCTGGCCTATTCCAACCGCTTTCGCACCGGCTCGCTCTGGGCCGCAACGACCAAGGTGTGGGCAAGGGCGCGCCAGCTTTATTTCGTGCATATCACCATCACCATTCTGAGCCTTGCCATCTTCGCGGCGGCCGCCAAATGGCTCGGGCTGGGCAGAATTGCTGGCCAAGAACAATATTGCCCCGCTGTTCCAGCAGCCGCTGGGGACGATGGTGGGCATTCCGCTGCTCACTCACCAGCTGGGGTATCTGAATATCCTGCCGCTCTACATGACGCTGCTGCTGGTAACGCCGCTGCTCATCATGGTGGGGCTGCGCTGGCCCGTGCCGGTAGCGTTGGCTTCGGTACTGCTCTGGGCCATAGCGGGCGAATTCCGCCTCAACTTCCCGAACTTCCCCAATGAAGGCGGCTGGTTCTTCAACCCGTTCTCCCGGCAGCTCGTCTTCATTATCGGCCTGCTTTCGGGCATGGCGATGAAGGTGGGCAAGCGGTTTATCCCCTATCACCCGGTGCTGTTTGGCTCGGCTGCGGCCATCCCGGTGTTCACGCTGATCTGGATGAAAGTGCCGCCGATCGGCAAAGCGATGAACGGCACGATGGGCTGGTTCGGCAGCATGGGCGCGCCGTTCTACCTGATCTGGTTCGACAAGACTTTCCTGACCCTGCCGCGGCTACTGCATGCGCTGGCACTGTTCTACGTGCTGGGGCATCTGCCGATCATGCGGACCATCGCCCAATCTCGGATCGCGGCGCCGTTCCGGCTGATGGGGCGGCAGGGCCCGGCCGTATTCGCGGCCGGCACCGTGCTGAGCATGGCGCTGCAGGTGGTCAAGGCACCGATGGATGCGCATCCGCTTTGGGATGGGCTGTTGCTCGGTGGCGGTATGGCGCTGCTGGTGGGGCTAGCCCGGATCTTGACCAAGACGGCGGAAGTGTCGCGGGCGAAGACGACTTAGCTACAAGCCATCCCGGCCGCGAAAGCGGCGTTGGTAGTCCGGATCGTACAGAGCGCTTTCACGGAAGCCCTCGGCGCCCAGCGTGCGGCCAACAAAGATGATCGCCGTGCGCTCGACCGGATCGGCGGCGAACGCGGCTTGGATCGTGCCCAAAGTACCGCGGATGATCTTCTCATTGGGCCAACTGGCATGGGCGACAATGGCCACGGGGCAGTTGGCGCCGTAAAGCGGCGTCAGCTCCGCCACCACACGATCCAGCGCATGAATGGCCAGATGAATGGCCAGCGTTGCGCCGGTGGCGCCGAAGCCGGCTAGATTTTCGCCCTCGGGCATGGGTGAAGCGCGACCGGAGACGCGGGTGAGCACTGTGCTTTGCGCTTCAGCGGGGATAGTGAGTTCGCGGCCCAAAGTGGCGGCGGCTGCCGCGAAGGCCGGGACCCCGGGCGTCAGCGTGTAGGGAATGCCGAGACGGTCGAGGCGCCGCATTTGCTCGGCGACGGCGCTCCACATGGACAGGTCGCCGGAATGCAGCCGCGCGACGTCTTGGCCCGCGGCGTGGGCGGCCCAGTATTCGGCTTCGATTTCATCGAGCGAGAGCGGAGCGGTGTCGATCAGCCGCGTGCCGGGAGCGCACCGAGCCAGCATTTCCGGCGGCACGATGGAGCCGGCATAAAGACAGACCGGACAGCGGGCGAGCAGATCGCGGCCGCGCACGGTGATGAGATCAGCCGCGCCGGGGCCAGCGCCGATGAAATGGACTGTCATGGAATGTGCCTGATGTCGTTCATCCCTTGACCCATGCCCATTGCGTGATTGGCATGGCGGGGCGCCGAGTGGTCATGGAGCCCACCGGACTGGGGCGGGCGATGTCGATGCGGGTGAGGCTGCCGCCGAGTTCGGCGTGGCGGGCGAGGAGCAGGGCTTCCATCTCGAGCGTGACGGCATTGGCGACCAGGGCGTCCGCCGGGGCGCAGGGCCGTGATGGTCGCGTCGAGCACGCCGGGATCGGAGCCGCCCCCGCCGACGAAGATGGCGTGGGGGCTTCTAGGCCGGTGAGCGCCGCAGGTGCCGTTCCCTCGACCAATTGCAGATCGGGGACGCCGAAATTGGCGGCGTTATGTCTGATACGGGCGCAGCGCTCGGGATTGGCCTCCACGGCGATGGCTTTCATCGACGGGTCGGTGAGGAGCCATTCAATGGCGATGGAGCCCGAGCCGGCGCCGATATCCCACAGTAATTCGCCGCGGCAGGGGGCAAGGGCCGATAGGGTGAGGGCGCGGATTTCGCGCTTGGTGATTTGGCCATCATGCTCGAACAGGGCATCATCCAGTCCCGGCGTCAGCGGCAGGATGCGCGCGCCGGGCAGGGGGACCACGGTAACGGCGCAGATATTGAGTGGGTCGATATCGCTGAGGGCAAAGCTCATGGCGACCTGCGAGCGGATGCGTTCGCGCGGGCCGCCCGGGGCTTCGAGCACGGTCACGATAGAAATGCCAAAACCGGCTTCGGTCAGCAATTTTGCCAGCGCCGCTGGGCCGTGTTCGTCCGAGGTCAGCGCGAGAATGCGGGCGGCAGGGTGTAGATGCGGGCGGATGAGGTCGAGCGGACGACCGTGCAGCGACAGGCTCGTAATGTCCTGCAATGCCCAGCCCAGCCGGCCAGCCGCGAGGCTGAAGGCAGAAGGGTGGGGATAGACGGCCATTTGCGAGGCGTCGAGATGGCGCGCGAGGGTGGCGCCGACGCCGTAATGGAAGGGATCGCCGGAGGCTAGCACGCAGACGGAGCGGCCGCGTTCGGCGAGGACAGCGTCTATGGAGGCCGAGAATGGGCTGAGCCGGGGGGCGGGTTTTGCCCGTGATGGCGGGAGCGGCGAGCTCAAGATGGCGGGTGCCGCCGAAGACGATCTCGGCCTTGGTGATGGCGTCGCTTGCCGCTTGGCCGAGCCCGGCAAGGCCGTCCTCGCCAATGCCGACGACCGACAGCCAGCTCATTGCGGGCCTCCGGTGGAGCGCGGCGAATAGACAATGGGACCCCTGCCGGGGCGCTCGATGACGCGGGTTTCAGGCGAGCCGATAATGACGCAGGTGGCCATGTCTGCCTGTTCCGCCTTGGCTTCGGCCAGACTGGCGACGGTGATGACCTCGTCGCTGCGGCCGGCGGCACGGCCGAAAATCACCGGGGTGGACCGGGGAAGAACTTCGCGCAGGATGGCGAAGGCGGTGCCGAGCTGCCGTGGGCGGGCCTTGCTGATGGGATTGTAGAGCGCGATGACGAGGCCGGCGCCCGCCACGGCGCGCAGGCGCTGCTCGATGACGGTCCAGTGGCTTGAGATTGTCAGATAGCGAAATGGCGCAGAAATCGTGGCCAAGCGGTGCCCCGGCCTTGGCGGCGACGGCGAGCATGGCGGTGACGCCGGGGACGATATCAAGATCAAGATTGCGCCGGGCAGGGGGCCCTCCTCGATAGCTTCGCAAATGGCGGCGGCCATGGCGAAGACGCCGGGATCGCCACCCGAGACGACGCAGACGCTATTGCCCGCAGCGGCGGCCTTGAGGGCGGCCTTGGCACGGCTGAGTTCTTCGCGATTGTCCGAGGCGATGGGTTGCTGATCGGGACGCAGCTCGAGGCGGTCGAGATAGGGGCCATAGCCGAAGAATTGCGTGGCGGCGGCAATGGCAGCCAGCGCCTCGGGCGTTGTCTGCTCGGGATTGCCGGGGCCGGTGCCGACGACAGAAAGGCGTCCGCTCATGGGCGAGAGCTCCAGCCCGGAATGAGCACCGGGGCGAAATAGGGGGCGATGTCGTTGGTCTTGTCGATCAGCTTGATCGAGTGGCCGTTCGCCATGGTGCCGCGCTCGACATAGACGGCGTCTTCGAGCTTGCCGGCCTCTTCGATGGCGCGGCGGATTTTTGGCAGATTGCGGCCAACCTTCATGATCACGGCGCCATCGGCCTCGGTGAGCCGGCGGCTGAGTTCGACTTCGTCCAGCGTGCCGGGCAGGACCGAGAGCACGTCATCGCCCTGCACCAGAGGCAGGCCGGCGCTGGACCAGCAGCCGGACATGGCGGTGATGCCCGGAATGACTTCGGTGTCGTAGCGATGGGCGAGGCGGACATGCAGATGCATATAGGAGCCGTAGAACAGCGGATCGCCTTCGCTGAGCACGGCGACGGAACGGCCGGCATCGAGATGGGCGGCGATGCGTTCGGCGGCAGCGGCGTAAAAGGCGTTGGTGGCCGCTTTATAATCGGCGTGGCGGCGATCGATCTCGGTGGTTACCGGGTAATCAAGCGCCTCCTCGGCCTCGGCCGGGGCGGATGTGATCGGCGACAATGGCGCGGGCATTGCTGGCATTGCCGGCCTTGGCGAAATAGGCGACCACGTCTGCCATCGCGATGGCGCGCACGGCCTTCAGGGTGAGCAATTCCGGGTCGCCCGGGCCAGTGCCGACGCCGATAAGTCTGCCGCTCATATGCCGGCCCTCGCCAATGCGTTGAGCGCGGCCGATGTCATGGCCGAACCGCCCAGCGCCTGCGCACGATGGCATAGGGCACGCCATAGGAATTGTCGGCCAAAGCGGCCTTGGATTCTGCAGCGCTGACAAAGCCGACGGGCATGCCGAGAATGGCGGCGGGCTTGGGGGCGCCGTCGCGCAGCAATTCGAGCAGGTGGAACAGCGCCGTGGGCGCATTGCCAATGGCGACGACGGAGCCGGCCGTGCGGGGCAGCCAGAGCTGTAGCGCGGCGGCCGAGCGGGTGGTGCCGAGTTGGGCGGCGAGATCAGGCGTTTGCGGGTCGCGCAGGGTGCAGATGACCTCGTTTTGGGCGGGGAGGCGGGCGGCGGTGATGCCGCGGGCGACCATTTCGGCGTCGCACAAGATTGGCGCGCCATTGGCCAAAGCCGTGCGGGCGGCGGCGGCAAAGCCGAGGCCGAATTCGAAATGCTGCGCCGCCTCGACCATGCCGGCAGCGTGGATCATGCGGATGGCGATATCGGCCTCGTCGGGCGCGAAGGCCGACAGGTCGGCCTCGGCCCGGATGATGGCAAAGGACTGGGCGTAAATGGCCTCGCCATCCCTAATATAGTCGTAGTCGGTCATGCTCATTCCTGCCGGAACAGTCCGGCGATTGTCGAGGCGCCCAGCCGGGTGAGGCACGCGGCGCTGGTTTCCCCGGGCAGGCGCTGCTGCACGAGGCGGGCAAACGCCGATTCCATGCGGGCCGGGGCGATCTCGACCAGCGGCGTATCGCCCGCCAGCCCGTTTGACACAAGGGCGCAATTGCCCGGCGTGCCCACAAGAGTGAGCGAAGCGGCGCGCGGATGAGCGCAACCCTTGGTGCAGCCGGAGACGTGGAGCGTCACGGAGCCATCGAAGAGGGCGGGGTGGCGCTGGACCAATTGGGCCGCGAGAGCGCGAGCGGCGATATGGCCGGAGGCGCAGCCATCACTGCCGATACAGGCGCTGATGGCGCGGCGGGGATCGGCTGGTGTGGTGATAAAGCCGAGATCAGCGGCTTCGCTGCGCCGAGTTTTTAGGGCCGATTGGTCGGGGGAGACGGCAAGGAGGGTGTGGTGCGGGGCGAGGCGCAACTCGGTGATGCCCGAGCCTCTGGCGGCATTGGCGAGGGCGATAAGGTCCGCGCTGCCGATGGAGCCGAAGGGCAGGGCGATGCCGTTGGCGAAGGCGGCATTGAGAGTGAAATCGCCGATGGTGCTGGTGGCCGGGCGCGGGGGCGGCGTGGCAATGGCGGTGAGATGGAGGGCGGCGCGGATCATGTCGGGGGCGAGGTCGCGGCCGCGCGCGGTTTCGCCGCGATGGGCGAGCAGGGTCAGGATTGTCTGGGCGGCCTCGACCGCGTCGGCAGTGGCCATGGTGCCGATGGGATTGGTGCCGACGGTGAGGTGCCAATGATCGGGACTGGCGGCGGTGAGGCGGATATCGGCGCCCGTGGCGTTGAGGTCGATCTGGCCATTGCCGTCGACTATCACGGTGACTTTGGGGCCGAGGCCGGTGATGGGCAGGGCGCGGATGGCTTGGGCGAGGGGGCGCGGATCGGCGCGTTCAAGCGGGTCCATACCGGCCAGCGGCGGGGTTTCGACGACGAGGCCGCGTTCGATGGCGGTGATGGCCCGGATGGCGGCGGCGAAATCACCCGCGGTCTGGGGCGTCAGGCCGCGAATTTGCAGATTGCCGCGGGCGGTGATTTCGAGCTGGCCATTGCCGTATTGGGCGGCTGCTATGGCGATGGCCTGCATCTGGTGTGGCGCCAGGCGGCCATTGGGAATGCGGAGGCGGGCGAGCAGGCCATCGCCGGTCTGCATCGGTTCATCCGGGCTGGGGCATGCGCCGCGCCGCAGCGCGGGGGACGCTTTTGGTGGGGCGGCGATGGAGAGGGCCCGGGACAAATCGGGCTCGTGAATGGTGAGGGA
Source organism: Devosia sp. A8/3-2 (assembly GCA_025452255.1). Classification (GTDB taxonomy): domain Bacteria; phylum Pseudomonadota; class Alphaproteobacteria; order Rhizobiales; family Devosiaceae; genus Devosia. The sequence continues at coordinate 3,590,909 of CP104974.1, read as the reverse complement.
TGATCTTTATACGATCTGGGGCGGCGGGACAAAGGGGCGATGGAGCCCTGGGATTGGAGTACCCCCTCCTAACCTCCCCCTGATAGGGGAGGGATCTCTCCACTCTTGTGGCTAGATCGAGTTCTGGCCACCAGACTGTCCCTCCCCCTATCAGGGGGAGGCTAGGAGGGGGTACTCCGATGCTCGAGCCAATCACCCCTCCCGCTTACGCAGCAGATAAGTATCCATGATCCAGCCATGCTGAGCCCGGGCAGCCTTGCGGGTCTCGACGATGCGATCACGCACCTCCATCAATGGCCCCTCGATCAAAATTTCATCCGGCGTGCCCAGATACGCCCCCCAGAAAATATCGAGATCGGGATTGTCCAGCGCGGCAAACGCAGTTTGGCCGTCGAGCATGACCACACTATCGCTGCGCACACCCTCGTCGCCGAGCTTGCGGCCGGTGGTGATGTGGACGGGCTCGCCAATGCGGTTTAGCGCAATGCCATGGGCGGCGGTGAGGGCCTGGATGGCGGTGATGCCGGGGATGATTTCCACAGTGAAGGCGGCGCCGTCGAGGCGGTCGATGATGCGGATCGTGCTGTCGTACAGGCCGGGATCGCCCCAGACGAGGAAGGCGCAGGCGCCATTGTCGGGCACTTCGGCTGCGATCAGCCGGGCAAAGATGGCGGCGAGGGAGTCGTGCCAGTTGTGGACGCCTGCGCCGTAATCGGGATTGGCGGCGTCGCGCTTGGGCACGCTGTATTCTGACGCGGCGGCTGGTGGGATTGGTGACATAGCGCTCGCAAATGTCGCGGCGCAGATCGGCAAGGTCGGCCTTGCCCGCGCCCTTATCGGGAATGAACAGCACATCGGCGCGGTTGAGCGCATTGATGGCCCGGATGGTCAGATGCTCGGGATTGCCCGCGCCGATGCCCACGATCAGGATTGTTTTCATCGCCCGCTCCTTTGCCCGCAAATGACGCATAAGCGCAGTGATTGACAAGCCCCGCCATCAGATGTATTCAACTAATTAGTATTATATAAAATGGTTGAATATAAATGGCGGCGGACAGTTTGAGCATCACGCTTTCGGCGCTGGCCGACCCAACGCGGCGGGCCATTCTTGCCTGGCTGGCGCAAGGGGAGGCGAGCGTCAATGAACTGGCAGAGCCGTTCGAGATGACGCTGGCGGCCGTTTCCAAGCACATCAAGGTGCTGGAAAGCGCGGGCCCGGTCAGCCGGGGCAAGCAGGCGCAATGGCGCCCCTGCAAGCTGGAGGCGGGACCAATGCGCGACGTGGCGGGGCTGGTCGAAAGCTACCGCCGGTTCTGGGAGCAGAATCTGGATCAACTCGACGCCTATCTCAAGGCATTGCAGACGCCGAAATCGGACACCAAGAACTAGAGGAGATTGTCATGAGTGCCGCGCCACAAAACCTGTTCAAGACCGAATTGCCGGCGGACGAGCCGATCATCATCATGTCGTGGACCTTCGACGCGCCGCTCGATCTGGTCTGGACGGTTTGGACGCAGCCCGAGCACGTCGCCTATTGGTGGGGGCCGCGCGAGGACAATGAAATTGTCCAATATGACGTGCGCAAGGGCGGCAAGTGGCGGATCGTCTCGTCCATGAGCGATGGCACCGAAGTCGTGTTTTTTGGCACTTATCTCGATGTGCAGCCCAAAAGCCTGATCAAGAACACTTTCGTGGTCGAGGGGCAGTTCGAGGAGGATGAGCGCTTCTACGAGGAGCACCATTTCGAGCCGCGGGCCGGCAAGGTACTCTACCGCTCCATCGCGCGGCTCGACAGCTTTGAGACGCGCCGTGGCGTGGTCGATAGCGGCATGGAATGGGGCGCCAATGCGTCCATGGCGAAGTTTGATGAGATTTTGGAACGGTTGAAATAGAGGTAAGTTGCCGGGTTGGCGAGATGCCCTGCTGCCCACCGTGTCATTCCGGCGGAGGCCGGAATCCATGCTGTGAAGCACCCTCTGGCATTGATGTCGTGGTTGGCCTTCAGCATGGATCCCGGCTTCCGCCGGGATGACGCTGTGGGTGGAACTGGCTCGGTGCCTCTTACGTGCGCGTCTCCGGCTCCTCCGCCGCCAAAAACTCACCCAGCCGATCCAGCCGCCGAACCCAAGTGGTGCGGCGGTCATTGAGCCATTGCTCGGCCGAGCTGAGCGCCTCGGGCTCGATCTGGCAGGTGCGGACGCGGCCGACTTTTGCGAGCTGACCGGGCCGCTGGCTTCCAGCGCCTGCAGATGTTGCACGACAGCAGGTAGCGACATGTCGAAGGGCTTAGCCAGTTCGCTGACCGAGGCGGGGCCGCGGCTGAGGCGATCCACCATGGCGCGCCGCGTCGGATCGGACAGGGCCCGGAACATGAGGTCGAGATTGGATTGTTGGTTAAGCATAAAGTTAAGTAACAAATTGGCAGGCGCTTTGTCAATGCGACGCGATGGGCTTGACCTTCCCATTGGGTAAAGCCGCAGAACCATGCCATCCAAATTGAAGGAGACTGCCGATGAAATCCCTGCTGCTTGTTTCTGCCCTGCTGCTGGGCGTGGCCACGCCCGCCTTTGCGCAGGACCATTCCGGCCACGGCGCCATGGCGGCCGGCGATACGCCCGCGACCGAAGAGTACAAAGCCGCCAATGCGGTGATGCATGGGGATATGGATATCGACTATTCCGGCGATGCCGATGTGGACTTTATCCGGGGCATGATCCCGCACCATCGGGGGCGGTGGCGATGGCCAGGACGGTGCTGGAATATGGGAGCGATCCCGAGGTGAAGAAACTGGCCGAGGGGGTCATTGCCGCGCAGGAGAGTGAGATTGCGTGGATGGAGGCGTGGTTGGCGAAGCGAGGGGAGTAGGGGCTCTCGTTACCCCCACCTAACCTCCCCCTGATAGGGGAGGAACCGTCTAGTGGGTGGGGTGAGATTGCGCCGAGCGCTTGATGCAGTTCCCTCCCCATGATGGGGAGGGAGACGATGGAGCCGCTGGCTCTGTAACTACGCGGCTTCTGGCGTATACCCGGCCTCGCGGATAGCCTCTTCCCCTACACTGCGGTCGCCGGTGAATTCCACCCTGTGGGTGGCCAGATCGACTGAAATACTGGCGCCGGGCAGGGCCGTTTCTGAGCGCCTTGCGCACTGTGCCGACGCAATGACCGCAGGTCATGTCGTTGACGGTGAAGACGGTCTTTTCGCTCATTTCAGTGTCCTTTGCTTGCAGGTGTTCCGGCCAGATCGTCGAGGATCGGGCAATTGGGGCGTTCGTCGCCGGAGCAGCAATGGGCCGAGTGCTTGAGGGTTTTGACCATGGATTGCAGCTCGGTGATCTTGGTTTCCAGCGCCCCGATATGGGCGGTGGCGATGTCTTTAACTTCGGCGCTGGCGCGGGATTTGTCCTGCCAGAGGCCGAGCAGCGTGGCGGTTTCCTCCACCGAAAAGCCGAGGGTGCGGGCGCGTTTGACGAAGCGCAATGTGTGCACCTCGTCGGCGCCGTAGACGCGGTAATTGGATTCGGTGCGGTTGGGCGGGCTGATCAGGCCGATGGATTCTGTAATAGCGGATCATCTTGGCCGAAACGCCCGAGGCGCTGCTGGCTTGGCCGATATTCATGCGGTTTCTCCTTGCAGATTGGCGGGCTTTACCCCGCGCAGGCGCTGGGCATTGCCGACCACGAAGACGCTGGACAGGGCCATGGCGCCGGCCCCGATCATGGGCGAGAGCAGGATGCCGAAGGCGGGATAGAGCGCGCCGGCGGCCACCGGGATCAGCAGCACATTGTAGCCGAAGGCCCAGAACAGGTTTTCCCAAATGTTCTTCATGGTGGCGCGGCTGACGGTGATTGCATTGAGCACACCCTTGAGATCGCCGCCGAGCAGGACCACGTCGGCGCTTTCAATGGCGGCGTCTGTGCCGGTGCCCACCGCAATGCCGACATCGGCTTCGGCCAAAGCAGGGGCGTCATTGATGCCGTCGCCGACATAGGCGATTTTGCCGAGCTGGCGCAGCGACTTGATGGCGGCCACCTTATCGGCGGGCAGCACTTCGGCGCGGACTTCGTCAATGCCCAATTGCCGTGCGATGGCGGCAGCGGTGCGGGCATTGTCGCCCGAGATCATCGCGGTCTTCAGCCCCATGGCGTGCAGCGCGGCGATGACGGCCTTGCTGGTCGGCTTGATCGTGTCGGCGACCACGATTGCCGCGGCGAGCTTGTCGTCAATGGCGGCGAAGACGGGCGTCTTGCCTTCGTCGGCGAGCTTATCGATGGCGGCGGTGAAATCCGAAAAGTCGAGATGGCTGAGGTGACGCTGCGAGCCGATGGTGACCAGCCGCCCATCGACCTGGCGCGCACGCCATTGCCGGCAATGGCTTCGAACTCGGTCACCTTGCCCGTGGTCAAGCCCCGGCTTTCGGCGGCAGCGACGATGGCGGCGGCGATCGGGTGTTCCGACTTGGCCTCGACGGCGGCGACCGTGGCCAGCACTTCGTCATGCTCGAAATCATCATCAAGGATGAGATCGGTCAGTGTGGGCTTGCCTGATGTCAGGGTGCCGGTCTTGTCGAAGGCCACCACAGCGACGTCGTGTAGCTGCTGCAGAGCTTCGCTCTTGCGGAAGAGCACGCCCACTTCGGCGGCGCGGCCGGTGCCCACCATGATGGAGGTAGGGGTGGCCGGGCCCATGGCACAGGGGCAGGCGATGATCAGCACGGCAACGGCATTGACCAGACCAAAGACATAAGCGGGATTGGGCCCCCAGATGGTCCAGATGGCGAAGGTGGCGATGGCCAGCGCAATGACGGCGGGGACGAACCACATGGTGATCTGATCCACCACTTGCTGGATCGGCAGCTTGCCGCCCCGGGCTTCCTCGACCATGCGGATGATCTGGGCCAGCATGGTATCGCCGCCCACCTTGGTGGCGCGGAAGCTGAAGCTGCCATTGGTATTGAGCGTGCCGCCGATGACGCTGGCGCCCACGGTTTTGGCCACGGGCAGGGGTTCGCCTGAGATCATGGATTCGTCGATATTGCTGGTGCCTTCGACGATTTCGCCATCCACGGCGATCTTCTCGCCGGGGCGGACAACGATGATGTCGCCGGCCTTGACCTGCTCGATGGGCAACTCGATCACCTTGCCGTCGCGCTGTACGCGGGCGGTCTTGGCCTGTTCGCGCACCGGGCGCTGAATGGCCTCGCCAGTGCGGCCCTTGGCCAGCGCCTCGAGCCATCGGCCGACCGAGATCAGCGTGACGATGACGGCGGCGGCTTCGTAATAGACATATTGCGTCTGCGCCGGCAGCACCTGCGGCGCAAAGGTGACGACCACCGAATAGAGATAGGCCGCGCCGGCGCCTAGGGCGACCAGCGAATTCATCTCCGGCGCGCCACGCAACAAGGCCGGAATGCCGATCTTGAAGAAACGCCAGCCGGGCACGAAGAGCACGATGGAGGTGGCGATGAAATAGCCCACATAGAGCACATCCATCGACACCACGGACATCAGCCACATGTGGAAGGGCATGTAGAGATGGCCCAGCATTTCCAGCACGAAGACCGGCAGGGTAAGGATGGCGGCGATGATCACGTCGCGGCGCAGCACCGCGGCGTCCTCGTCGTGATGCTGGTGGCCGGCGTGATTGTGGTGATCGTGATGTTCTGGCGTCGCGCTGCCCTTGTAGCCGGCCTTGGCGATGGCGGCGACCAGCGCACCAGTTTGGGTCGGCTCGTTGAGCTGAACCGTTGCGCGCTCGGTGGCCAGAGTTGACCGACGCTGAAGTGACGGAGGGGACCTTGAGCAAGGCCTTCTCGACACGGGCGACACAGGACGCGCAGGTCATGCCTTCGATATCGATGGAAATGGGCTTGGTGTGGACGTGTTCATTCATGGCTTTTTACCTCGTCCCATAGCATATAGGGCTTCCCATCATGGGAAGGTCAAGGGGTGATGTGAATGCCACGGTGTGAAGGTGTCCAAGGGCCTTGAGGCTTAGGCTCTTGCCGGGTGGAACGGAGTTTGGCGTCGCCGAAGCTCTGCACGAGCAGCATTGGCTGCATGGCTCGTTTCAGCGTGGTTACCAAAGCGTCAATTTGAACGCCTTATCAGAGGTGTCAATTTTCAACATGCGTATCAATGGTTTAATGGCCGCGGCCTGTGGATTATTCGGTATTTGCCTAAAATTCAACCTGACGCGAATATGAATGTCCTGCCCATTTTGTTTGCACTCAGTGCATAACGGATGTGCATAGAGTCCATCTTCTAATCACGACCTGCTGGACATAGATAAGGGTCATCAAAACGAAGGGGAAACCAAAATGACCATCCGCCAGAAAATCGCACAGTTTGCTCAGTACCAGCGCACCCTGCGTGAGCTGAACGCTCTCGACAGCCGCCAGCTCAACGATCTGGGCATCACTAAGGGCGACATCAAGAACATCGCTCGCGGCACCTTCGGCAACTAAGCCGAACTGTCGACATAGACTTGAGATGAAGGCGTCCAATCGGGCGCCTTTTGTCTTTTCTGCGGGTGCATCGATCTTCGGGCGATGACGGCCTGCAAATACCATAGGGCTGCGCTTCCGGTGCTCACGTACCTGAACGTATCCTGCACTCCGATTCTCGCCCTCCGGCATTTTCGACTCGTCCTCGCCCGAAGCTCGATACACCCGACGCGCAAAATAATTCAGCGGATCAAGTCCGCAGCCTTGCCGCCGAGTGCGGCAACTAGATCATCCGGCTTCATGCGGATTTGCAGGCCTCTTTGGCCGCCATTGAGGAAGATTTCGTCTTCCAGCGTCGCCAATTCCTCGACTGCGGTGGGTACCGGCTTTTTCTGGCCGAACGGGCTGATGCCGCCCACCTTATAGCCCGTCAGGCGCTCCGCGTCGGCGGGCTTCATCATATGGGCCGATTTGCCGCCAAAGGCTGCGGCGAGCTTTTTCATGTTCACTTCCTCGTCCGAGGGCACGACGACGCAGACCGGCTTGCCATCGACCTCGGCCATCAGGGTCTTGAGCACGATGGACGGCGAAACGCCCATGGCCCGGGCCGCCTGCAACCCGACGCGGTCGGCGTCGGGATCATAGTCATAAGTGGCGGTGGTGAAGGGGATGCCGGCCTTGGTGAGAGCCAGCGTTGCGGGCGTGGTCTTGGACATAAGGAGATTTTAGGCGACGGCCGCGGACTGGCAAGGGGGCTTACCGCCCGCGGCTGGGGATATTCTCTTCCACCAGACCAATATCCCGCCGCAGATGGGCGGAGGAATTGATCAGGTCCATCGTGGTCTGGCGGCGACGGCGGGTAAGGCGCGGCGGGGACCAGCGGGGCAGGCGGAAGGCGGTGATTGCGGGCTTTGTCAGGGCGATCATGGCTATGACCATCCTTATGGGGATGGCTCCGGTCTTGGTTTCCATGATCGTAATTTGGCTGGTAACACAGGCGATTTCCAACTAAAGCTCGATCTAGGTGCATAAGGAGATTTGATCCATGAGTGCATTGCCGCCACTGACCGCGATCCGCGCTTTTGAGGCCGTTGCCCGCCATTTGAGCTTCACCCGCGCTGCTGGCGAGCTAGGCATGACGCAGGCTGCGGTGAGCTATCAAATCAAGATTTTGGAGGAGCGCGTCGGCACGCCGCTCTTTCTGCGCAAGCCCCGACAGATCGCGTTGACCGAGGCTGGGGCGCGGCTGGCACCGGAGGTGAGGGCGGCGTTTGATACGCTGCACGCCGCCTTTGCCGAGACGCAGGGACGGGTGGCAGGGACGCTCAGCATTTCATCGGTACCTACCTTTGCCAGTCATTTTCTCGTGCAGCATCTCGGTTTGTTCCGGGTCGAGCATCCTGAACTGGCAGTGCGATTGGAGAGCGCGTCGCGTGTGATCGACTTTGCTGCCGAGGAATTCGACATTGCCATTCGTGGGGGCAAGTCTATCGCGCCCGGATTGACCGGGCATAAGTTATTGTCGGCCGACTTTTCGCCCATGCTGAGCCCGCGGCTGGCTGAGAGCATCGGGGGCATTAAACGCCCGGAAGACCTGCTGAAATTGCCGATGGTGGATGCCGATGACCCGTGGTTTGCGCTGTGGTTCGAGCAAGCGGGGGTGTCTGGTTATTCGCTGGATATGCGGCCGATCACTCGGCTGGGAGCGCAGAATCTGGAGGCGGCGGCCGCCATAGCGGGGCGGGGTGTGGCGATGCTGACGCCGGCATTTTATGCCGAGGATATTGCGGCGGGGCGGTTGATCCAGCCGTTTGATCTGCTGGCGAGCGATGGGCATGCCTATTATCTGGTCTATCCCGAGGCACGGCGTAACGCCCCGAAAATAAAGGCTTTTCGCGATTGGCTGCTACCATTGGCGGCAGGAATGCGGAAATAAAAAAAGGCCCGGCATTGCTGCCGGGCCTTTTTGTTTTCAACGTGTTACGGCCTAAACGATGCCGCCTGAGCCGCCTTCGACGGCGGGGCGGATTTCGGCGACTTTGGCGCGGTAGCCGGCGGCGCGGTAGGTGCCGAGCAGGTCGATGGCGCCGCCTTTTTCGAGGCGGGCCATGGCCAGAATGGGCTCCACATCGGTGCGGTAAGCGTGACGCAATTCCTGCGTTGCGGCTAGTGCATCGTTAGCAGACTGTGCCCCTTGAAGTCGCATTCTGTCCACCAATAGCGCCTGAGCGTAGGCGCGCTGCACATCCGAGGCGGAGAGCATCAGCGACTCGATCGGGTCGGTCACATTGTGCGACTGATCGAGCATGTGAGCGGGATGGAAATCTTTATAACGGGCTTCGGCATCGACCAGCTCGTTGAAGACCGAGAAGAGACGGTAGGGATCGATAGCACCGGCATCCAGATCGTCGTCGCCATATTTGGAATCGTTGAAATGGAAGCCGCCGAGCTTGCCGAACTGGGCAAGGCGGGAGACGATCATTTCGATGTTCACGTTTGGAGCGTGGTGGCCGAGGTCAACCGTGCAATAGGCCTTGTCGCCCAATTCCTTCGCGATGATGTAATTGGTGCCCCAGTCTTGGACCACCGTCGAGTAAAACGCCGGCTCATACATCTTGTGTTCGGTATAGATGCGCCAATCAGCAGGCAGCTCGGCATAAACCGCCTTCATCGAGTCCAGATAATATTCGAACTGGGTGGCGAAATTGGTCTGGCCGGGGAAGTTCGAGCCGTCGCCGATCCAGACGGTCAGGGCCTTGGAGCCGATGGTCTGGCCGATCTCGATGCATTCCAGATTGTGCTCGACGGCCTGCTGGCGGGTGCCGGCATCGGCGGAGGAGAGCGAGCCGAATTTATAGGACTGCAGCTGGCCCTTGGCGTCGGAGAAGGTATTCGAATTCATCGCGTCAAAGCCGAGGCTGAAGCGCGACGCGGCTTGCTTGAGGCGATTGGGATCGGCCTTGTCCCACGGGATATGCAATGAGACGGTATTGGTGGCACGGGTCAGCTGGGCGATGACGGCGCAATCCTCGATCTTGTCGAAAATGTCGCGTGGCTCGCCCAAGCCCGGGAAGCGGGCAAAGCGGGTGCCGCCGGTGCCGACGCCCCGAGAGGGCACGGCAACGTTGAATTCGGCAACCTTGGCCTTGATGGTGTCGATATCAATGCCGCGCCGGTCGAGGCGCTCGCCCGAGCTTTCGTAATCGGCGTGCAGATCATCCACGCGATCGGCGTTTTCGGCTTCGATGATGGATGGGTCGATGATGTGATCGGTCATTGTTTCCTCCACTCCATCCCCACACTCGGTGTCATCCCGGCCTGCGCCGGAGTGACACCGTGGTTGGGACGGATTGTGCCCTTTTGCTTACCGCGTGAACGACTGGGCGTTGCCCGCGTCGACATTGATGATGTTGCCGGTGGACTTGGCCGAGGCGTCCGAGGCGAAGAAGTAGATGGCTTCGGCGATGTCCTCGGGGAACACGGAACGCTTGAGCAAGGAGCGCTCGCGATACATTTCCTCCGTGCCATCCTTGTCGGTCTTGTAGGTCGAGGCGCGCTGCTCAAGCCATTCGCCGGCCCAAATCTTGGAGCCACGCAACACGGCGTCTGGATTGACGGTGTTGACGCGGATCTGCTCGCCGGCGCCTTCAAGCGCGAGGCAACGGGCGAGGTGGATTTCGGCGGCCTTGGCGGTGCAATAGGCCGAGGCGTTGGGGGAAGCGGCAAGGCCGTTCTTTGACGCGACGAACACCACATTGCCGCCGATCTTCTGCTTGCGGAACAAGCGGAAGGCTTCGCGGCTGACGAGGAAATAGCCCGTGGACAGGATGTCCATGTTCTTGTTCCAGAGTTCGAGCGTGGTCTCTTCGATGGGGGCCGAGGAGGCAAGGCCGGCATTGGACACCGGGATATCGAGGCCACCGAATTCGACCACGGCATGGGCGAAGCCGGAGATGACGGCCTCTTCCTTGGTGACGTTGACGATGACGGGGCGGACGAAGTCAGCGCCGAATGCCTTGCCCAGCTCTTCGGTGGCATTGGCCAGTGCGGTCTCGTCGATATCGGCGAGGACGACGCAGGCGCCTTCGCGGAGAAGACGGACAGCGGTGGCCTTGCCAATGCCGCCAGCGCCGCCGGTGACCAAAGCGATCTGGCCGGCGAGGGACTTTGGTTTGGGCATGCGGGCCAGCTTGGCTTCTTCAAGCAGCCAATATTCGATGTCGAATGCTTCCTGCTCGGGCAGGCCGACATAGGTGGAGACGGTCGAAGCGCCGCGCATCACATTGATGGCGTTGACATAGAATTCGCCGGAAATGCGGGCGGTGGCCTTGTCCTTGGCGAAGGTGAACATGCCCACGCCCGGCATCAGGTAAACCACGGCATTCGGGTCGCGCACGGCGGGCGAATTGTCGTGTTTGCAGCGGTCGTAATAGGCCCGGTAATCGACGCGATAGGCGGCGATGTCCTCGGGGATTTTTGCAATGACCGCATCCACATCGGGATTGGCCGGATCGAACTCGATCACCAGCGGACGGATCTTGGTGCGCAGGAAATGGTCGGGGCAGGAGGTGCCGAGGGCAGCAAGCGGACGCAGATTGTTGGAATTGACGAATTCCAGCACCGCGGCGCTGTCGTCGAAATGGCCCAGCTTGTGGCTGTCTTCCGAGATGAGGCCGCGAATTTTCGGCATCAGCTTGGCGGCAATGGCGCGGCGGTCAGCGGCAGGAAGGGATTTGACGGCTTCGCCACCGAAAATGGTCTTGCCTTCGGTCTGCTGCTCGAACCACTCGATGGCCTGATTGATGATGCCGATGGTGGTTTCGTAGCATTCCTTGGGCGTGTCGCCCGTGTGAACAGGCCATGCGATTCAAGGATCAGGCCCTTGGCACTCGGGTTTTCTTCGCAGAACTTGCCAAGCCACAGACCCAGCTCGAAGCCGGGCTTCTTCCGGGGCAGCCAGCCAATGGTGTCGCCAAAGATCTGCTTGGTGAGTTCCTTGGAATTTTCCGAGGCGGCGATGGCAATGATCGCGTCCGGGTGCATGTGATCAACGAACGGGCGGTTCACATAGGCGTGGAGCGGAGTATCGATCGAAGCGGCGCGCGGGTTCAGGTTGAACGTGGCGTGGGGGAGGTAGCCCACCATCTCGTCTTCATAATCGAGGCCGCGATAGAGACCCTTCAGGGCCCGCAGCTTGTCCATATAGAGCGTTGAAAAGCCATCGAGCTTGATCGAGGCGCTGTCGCCGCCCGAACCTTTGACCCAGAGGACTTCGACGTCCTGACCGGTCAGCGGGTCCTTCTGGAAGATCTTGGAGGAGGTATTGCCGCCGCCGTAATTGGTGACGCGCTTGTCCGATCCGAGCAGGTTGGAGCGGTAAACAAGGCGCTCGGGCTCGCTCATCGAGGCGGCCTTGGCGTCATCCCAAAGGTTCGCAAGGCGCTTGGGCGCGGTGGTGGACATGATACTCCTCCCAGAGAGTTGGATGGTGGAAAGTTGGCCGGACATGGCCATAGTTCTCGTCAAGCTGTCAATCAGAAACAATCATCAACGATCAGATTTCGTTGATACTGATCGGTAATGGCAAAATCATGATTGACACTGATTGGTTTTGATGAAACTCAAAGGCCCGGGGAGAAGTCATTTGCACGAAACCGAGCGCCACAGGGTCATTCTGGCCGCCGTCCGAGCACGGCCCGTCGCGACTGTCGCCGAGCTGGTGGATATGACCGGCACCTCGGAGGCGACAATCCGCCGGGACATTGCGGCGCTGCATGTGCAAGGCCAGCTGCGCCGGGTGCGCGGCGGCGCCGAAGCGGTCAATCCGCCCGAGCAGGGTGGGTTGATGGGCCGGCCCTTCTCGGTGAACGAAACCATCAACATGACTGCCAAGCGCGCCATTGCCCGCGCAGCGGCGGAGCTGTGCAAAGATGGCGAGCCGATCATCATCAATGGCGGCACGACGACCTACCAGATGGTGCATCACCTGACGGCGCGGCGGCTGAGCGTGTTCACCAATTCCTTCGCCATCGCCGAATTCCTGATCCAGAATTCCCGTAATTCCGTGGTTATTCCCGGTGGCACCATCTATCGCGAGCAGAATGTCATCCTGTCGCCCTTTGGCGGCGTGGTGGCCTCGCATTTTTACGCCAAGCGCATGTTCATCGGCTGTCAGGGCATCGGCCAGCACGGCCTGATGGAAGCCGATCCGATGATCGTTCAATCCGAACTGGGCCTGATCGGCCGGGCGGACGAGCTGATCGTGCTGGCAGATTCATCCAAGTTTTCGGGCAGATCGAGCCTCATCCTGTGTGGGCTCGACCGAATAGCCACTGTCATCACCGACAGCGGCATCCGCGACGCAGATCGCCAAATGCTGGAAACGGCAGGCGTGCGGCTCATCGTCGTGGAAACCAGTGCTGAGGCCGTCCGCCAGACGGTGGCCTGAGCCAAACCGTAAGACCAAAATGTCCCGGGGAGGGAATAAAATGAAACTGCTTAAAGTCCTGGCCGCGACCACTGCCGTTGCAGTGCTGCTCGCCAGCCCTGCTTTCGCCCAGACCCGCATCGCGCTGGTCGTCAAGTCGCTGGGTAACGGCTTCTTCGACGCCGCCAATAAGGGCGCACAGGAAGCGGCCAAGGAACTGGGTGACGTCGAAGTCATCTATACCGGCCCGACCGCCGCCACCGCCGAAGCCCAGATCGAAGTCATCAACTCGCTGATCGCTCAGCAGGTCGACGCCATCGCCATCTCGGCCAATGACCTGACGCTCTGGTGCCGGCATTGCAGAAGGCCATGCAGCGCGGCATCAAGGTGATCTCGTTTGACTCCGGCGTTGCCGAAGCCGGCCGCCAGATTCACCTCAACCCGTCAGACACCAATCTGATTGGCGAAACCATCATCAAGCTGGCAGCTGACTATCTGCCTGAAGGTGGCGACGTGGCGATCCTGTCGGCCGCTTCTGACCGCGACCAACCAGAATGCTCGGATCGAAGCCGCCAAGGCCGTGCTGCCCGAGAAGTTCCCCAACATCAATCTCGTCGCAACCGTCTATGGCGACGATGACTCGGTGAAGTCGACCGACGAAGCCAAGGGCCTGATCGCGTCCTACCCCAACCTCAAGGCCATCATTGCGCCGACCACTGTCGGCGTCGTGGCTGCCGCCCGGTGGTGACCGACCAGAACCTGATCGGCAAGATCAACGTGACCGGTCTGGCTCTGCCTTCCGAGTTCAAGCAGTTCATCGACAATGGCGCTTCGCAGGCCGTGGCTTTGTGGAACCCGATCGATCTGGGTTACTCGGCTATCTATCTGGCCAATGACCTGATCAAGGGTGAAGAAGCCAAGCCGAGTGCGGTGTTCTCGATCGGCCGCGTTGGCGAAATCACACTGGACGACACCAACTCGGCCCCAATGGCCGCGCCGTTCCAGTTCGACAAGTCCAATATCGAAGAATTTTCGAAGATCTATTGATCTGACTTCACCTCTCCCTTGGGGGAGAGGTCGACGTGAAACGTCGGGTGAGGGGGCCTTTCCGTTCAAGCAGGAAGGCCCCCTCACCCCAACCCTCTTCCCCAAAGGGAGAGGGAGCCAGATCAGAGCGCGTGGCTAGCTCAAGCGCTACGCGAAGGAATAGCAATGACCGACCCCATCCTCACTCTCGCCGGTATCACCAAGACGTTTCCCGGCGTGCGGGCGCTGCATAATGTGTCGCTGGAGCTGTATCCCGGCCGAGTGACTGCGCTGATCGGCGAAAACGGGGCCGGCAAGTCGACGCTGGTCAAGATCATGACCGGGATTTATCAGCCCGACGAGGGCCAGATCACGGTATCGGGCAAGGCGCTGAGCCTGCCTACCGCGCATTCGGCGTTCGAAGCGGGTGTGACGGCGATCCATCAGGAAACCGTGCTGTTTGACGAGCTGACGGTGGCCGAAAACATCTATCTCGGCCATGCCCCGCGCAACCGCTTCGGCATGATCGACTGGAAGACCATGCGCGCTGAATCGCGCAAGACCCCGGAATCCATGGCGGCGGGGATCGATCCAGATATCAAGCTCAAGGAATTGGGCATTGCTAAAAAGCACTCGGTGGCCGTGGCGCGGGCGCTCTCCATCGATGCGCAGGTCGTGATCATGGATGAGCCGACTGCGGCGCTGAGCCAGAAGGAGATCGAAGAGCTTTATGTGCTGGTCGATCTGCTTAAGCAGGATGGCAAGGCGATCCTGTTCATCAGCCACAAATTCGATGAAATCTACCGCATTGCCGACCGCTTCACCGTGTTCCACGATGGCGAGCAGGTGGGCAAGGGGCTGATCAAGGACACCAAGCAGAGCGACATCGTCAAGCTGATGGTCGGCCGCTCGGTCGATCATATTTTCCCCGAACGCAAGGCCGAGATTGGCCCTGTCGTGCTCGAAGCCAAGGGGCTGAGCCACCCCACCAGAATTTGCCGATATTTCCTTTGCCGTGCGCAAGGGCGAAATCTGGGCTTTTATGGGCTGGTGGGCGCAGGTCGCAGCGAAGTGATGCAGGGCGTGTTCGGCATGACGCGGCCTTCGCATGGCGCGCTGGTGCTGGATGGGGCGGTGATCAACCCCAAGTCTCCCGCCGATGCGGTCGAGGCGGGCATTGTTTATGTGCCCGAGGAACGCGGCAAGCAGGGCGTGATTACGGGCGAACCGATTTTCATGAATGTGTCGCTGCCCTCGCTGCAAAAGACCTCGAAATCGGGCTTTTGCGCATGGCCGAGGAATTCAAGCTGGCGCGGACCTATACCGAGCGGCTGGACCTGCGGGCGTCCTCGCTGAGCCAGAATGTGTCCACCCTGTCGGGCGGCAATCAGCAGAAAGTGGTGATCGCCAAATGGCTGGCGACGCTGCCCAAGGTGATCATTCTGGATGAGCCCACCAAGGGCATCGATATCGGCTCCAAGGCCGCGGTGCATGGTTTTATGGCTGAGCTCGTGGCGCAGGGGCTGAGCGTGATCATGGTGTCGTCGGAACTGCCGGAAGTCATGGGCATGAGCGACCGGATCGTGGTGATGCGTGAAGGACGGATCGTGGACACATTGGATAATAAGGGGCTGGCCCCCGAAACGCTGGTGCGCCCGGCCGCCGGTATCGCCGAGGAAGCCGTAGCATGAAGTCGCTCGCCAAACATCGTGAAATCTGGCTGGGCTCGGCCATTGTCGCCGTCATTATTCTGGTGACGCTGCGCTTTCCGCTTCTCCCAGCCGGGGAACCTGCTGACAATTTTCAACGACACATCCATCCTGATGATGCTGGCCCTCGGCCAGATGGCGGTGATCCTGACCCGCTCGATTGATCTCTCCATGGCGGCCAATCTGGCGCTGACCGGCATGATCGCGGCCATGCTGAACGCGGCCTATCCAGCCATTCCCATTCCGCTGATCATGGCGCTGTGCGTGGTGATCGGGGGATTGCTGGGCGCGTTCAATGGCGTGCTGGTGTGGAAGCTCAATATTCCGCCCATCGTGGTGACGCTGGGCACGCTGACCATTTTCCGCGGGCTGGTGTTTGTCATTTCGGGCGGCACTGGGTCAATGCGGCGCAGATGAGTCCCGATTTCATTCAACTACAGCGCGGTGGTGCTGGGGCTGCCGGTGTTGAGCTGGGTCGCCATTGTGGTCGCGATCCTGTTTTTCCTGCTGATGACCCGCACCCCGCTTGGCCGGGCGCTCTATGCCATCGGCGTCAATCCGACGGCCTCGGTCTATACCGGCATCAATGTCGGGCTGACCAAATTCATGGCTTTCGTGCTGGCGGGGGCTGTGTCGGGGCTGTGCGGTTATCTCTGGATTTCGCGCTACGTGATCGCTTCGGTGGAAGTGGCGAGCGGGTATGAACTGACCATTGTGGCGGCCTGCGTGATCGGCGGCATTTCGATTGCCGGCGGTATCGGCACGGTGGCCGGGGCGCTGCTGGGGGCACTGTTCTCGGGCGTGATCAACAACGCGCTGCCGGTGATCAATATTTCCCCGTTCTGGCAGATGGCGATTTCCGGCACGGCGATCCTACTGGCGGTGATCCTCAATGCGCAGGGCGAACGGCGCAAGGGCCGGGTGATTTTGAAAACGGCGGAGGTCGCCCATGTCTGACGTAACAACCGGGCGTCAACTGCCCAATCGGCTCGATAATCCGCTGAAGTCGACACTGTTGAGCTGGGAGAGCCTGCTGGTTCTCGTGGCTTTGGCGATCTTCATCTTCAATTCGAACGCCTCGCCCTACTTTCTCAATGAGTGGAGTCTGAGCGATCTCACCTTCAACTTCACCGAGAAGGCGCTGATTGCGCTGGCTATGGCGCTGTTGATCATCTCGGGGGAGATCGATCTGTCGGTGGCCACGATCATCGCGCTGGCCTCCACTATGATGGGGCTCGCGCTGCAATATGGCGCCGATACGCCGGTGCTGGTGGCGGTCGGCGTGGGCATGGGGCTGCTGTGCGGGGCGTTTAACGGCTTTCTGGTGACGGGGCTGAAACTGCCCTCCATCGTGGTCACGATCGGCACGATGAGCCTGTTCCGCGGCATTTCCTACATCATCTCGGGCGACAAGAGCTTTGGCAATTATCCGGCCAGCTTTGGCTGGTTCGGGCAGGGCTATGTGTGGTGGGTGATCTCGTTCGAGCTGGTGCTGTTCCTGGCCTTTGCGGTGATCTATTTCGTGCTGCTGCACCGCACCAATTTCGGGCGTCGGGTGTTCGCCATCGGCAATAATGATATCGTGGCGCAATTTTCGGGCGTGCGGGTTGATCGCATCAAGTTCATCCTGTTTTGCCTGACGGGGCTGATGAGCGGTATCGCTTCGGTGCTGCTGACAGCGCGGCTCGGCTCGACCCGGCCGTCCATTGCGGAGGGCTTCGAGCTTGAGGCCATCACCATGGTGGTGCTGGGCGGAGTGTCGATCCTGGGCGGGGCGGGCTCGATTGTCGGTGTCGTGCTGGCGGCGCTGATCATGGGGCTGGTGACCTTCGGGCTCGGGCTGCTCAATGTGCCCGGGATCGTCATGTCGATCTTTATCGGCGGGCTGCTGATCACGGTGATCGCGCTGCCCATCCTGTTCAGAATGTGGAGGCAGCGGGCATGATCATGGATGGTGGCTACGAAAAGCATGCATTCAAGATGAAGCTGAACCCCGGCATGGCGGAGGAATATAAGAAGCGCCATGACGAGATTTTCCCCGAACTGGTCGAGCTGCTGCATGAGGCCGGGGTGAAGGACTATTCGATCCATCTGGACGAAGAGACCAATATCCTGTTCGGCGTGCTGTGGCGGCGGGTGGACCATACGATGGGTGATCTGCCGGGCACTGACGTGATGAAGCGGTGGTGGGCTCACATGGCCGATGTGATGGCGACCAATGAGAAGAATGAGCCGTTGTCGGTGGATCTCGTGCCGATGTTTTGGATGAAGTAGGGGCTCCTTCTACTCATTCCCTTCCCAAACACGGTGTCATCCCCGCGAAAGCGGGGACCTCTGTTTCCGGGGCAGGGTAGCAAACGGAGGTTCCCGCTTTCGCGGGAATGACGCTGTGGTGCGTACGGCGTGTCGTGGTCGAGGCAGCCTAGTTCTTCCCCAGATAGGCCGCCGGGCGCTCCAGCCTTTCAGCCCAGAGGCGTTTGCGGGCTTCCAGCAGTTGCATCAGGTAACGGGCCATGGTGATCACTCCGGTTAAGTGATCACTTTAGTATTGGCGTTGCCGTGTCACAACGCTTAACTGATCACTTAACAGTGTGGGCTTTCCGTACGCTGCGGGCCATGAGCCAGACGGCGAGGACCACGAAGGGGGCGGCGATGGAGAGGGTCATGACTTTGTTGAAGTGGAACTCTTCCAAGGGGCCGGCCAGCATGTAGCTCAAAATGCCGAGCAGGTAATAGCTGATGGCGATGGTGGAGAGGCCTTCAACCGTGCGCTGCAGGTAGAACTGGCTGCGGGCGGTTTGGGCGATGTTGTCGAGCACGGCATTGTTCTGCTGCTGCATATCCACGCTGATGCGGACATTGAGCAGGCTGATGGCGCGCTCGATCTTGCTGGAAAGGACGGAAAGCCGCTTTTCCATGGCTGCACAGGTGGCAAGGCCCGGATCGACCCGGTTGCCGATATAGTGGGTGAGGCTGGACCCAAAGGCAGTCGAGCTTTCGCGCAGGCCGGCAAGGCGCGTGCGCAGGATATCGCCATAGGCGTGGCAGGCGGCAAAGCGATAGCCCAGCCGCTCGGAGAGCTGGCCGGAGCGGACCGAAAGGGCGTCGAGTGCGGTGAGCGCGGTCTGGACGGTTTGCGATGTGGTGGCTTCCGACAGGCTTTCCATAAGCGCGGTCAGCTCGATCTCGGTGGCACACAGGCTGGGGGAGACTTCGCGGGCTAGCGGCAGAGCGAGGAGCGCCATGGTGCGGTAGGTTTCCACTTCCAGCAGGCGCCGAATGATGATCGAGCGACGCAGGACCGACAGGCCCCCGGCGGCAAACTCGAAGCGGGTGAACTTGTCGGCGTCGGGCACGAAATCGGTCGCCACCTGCGCCTTGCCATTTTCAACGTCGGCGACGCACAGGCTTGGCAGCGAGAAGGCGGGCAGCAGCGCTTCGGGCACGGTCTTGTCGGCAATGACGTCAATGCGGGTGGCCCCGATCAACAGGCCATCTTCGATGGCGGCAAGGCCAATGCCATCGGGATAATTCTGCTTGTCCTTGAGGGCGCTGCGCCGAGTGATGGTGACGAATTCGGTGTGGAATTCCCGGGTGATATGCCGGTTGTCGCGATCAAAGCCATGCTGGCGGCTCGAGGGGCCGGGCACGGCGACGCCGGCATCGCGGCAGAATTGCTCGAAGCGGTGAAACACGCGCATCATGGCGCCGGCTTCGGAGGGCATGACAAAGACCAACCGGCAGATCCGGCATTCCGCTTCGATAATCTCGACGGGGCGCGCATGCACCTCATCCATGATGGCAGTGCGATAGGGGTGGTCGGTCAGCTGTGTCTGCACGATAAAAACTCTCTAGCCGGCGCGAGGAGAGGCCTATTCGGGGGCGTTGGCAATGAGACTTTCGGGCGCGGCAGAGTGGCCGCAGGCGCCACGGCAGGCAGGCGCGACCGCTTGCCATCGGCGCGGCCCCGGCTCATGTTGGGCCCATGAACGAACTGGCAATGAGCATAAGCGGTCTTCCCATCACCCTCAGCGGCAAGCCGATGAGCTTTGCCGATATTGCCCGGATCGGGGCGCGCAAGGCGCGGCTGGTGGCTGACCCTGATGCCATGGTGCGGGTGGCGGCGGCGCGTGAAGTGGTGGAGGAAACCATTGCGGCAGGGCAGCCGGTTTATGGCTCGACCACGGGCGTGGGAGCCATGAAGGATGTCGAATGGACGCCCGACCAGCTCGATGCGTTCAATCTGGGTCTGGTGCGGGCGCATCACTTTGGCACGGGTGAGGCTTTTTCCAATCAGATCGTGCGCACGGCCATGGCCATTCGCGTCAATATGGCGCTGACCGGCCGGGTCGGCTGCACCACCGATCTGGTGGAGGCCTATCTGGCGCTGCTCTCGGCCGATGTGGTGCCGGTGGTGCGGCGGACGGGATCGATCGGATGCGCCGATATTGGCTTGATGGGGCAGATCGGCGCGGTGCTGACCGGGGCAGGCGAGGCCATGTTCAATGGCCACCGCCAGCCGGCGGAAACCGCGCTATCGGCAGCGGGGCTCAAGCCATTCCGGCTGGCGCCACGCGATAGTCTGGCCTCGATTTCCACCAATGCGGTGGGTTATGCGGCAGCTGCCGCAGCGATCCACGATGCGGCCGCCGCAGTGCGCGTGATGCTGGCGACGGGGCTGACCACGGCGGGGGCGCTGGGCGCGTCGCGCGATCCATGGAAGGCGGTGGCCCATGTCGGCACCGAGCGTGAGGCGGGCATTGGGGCTCGGCTCTATTTCAATGCCAAAGGCTGGGACTGGCCCGACGCCACCCATATTCAGGATCCGCTGAGCCTGCGCATGATGAGCCGTGGTTTTGCCACGGGCTACGAAACGTTGGTGGCCGCCGGCAAGATCTTGCTGGCCGCAACCGGGCGCACCGATGACAATCCGGTGGTGGCGGGCGGGCAGGTGATCACTTCGGGCGGCTCGCTGCCGCTCGATGTCACGGTGTTTTTGCAGACCGCGCAATTGGGGCTGGCCCATATCGCACGCAATTCATTCAATCGCTGCGTGCTGCTGGGCAATGGCCAACGGCGTGATCTGCCGGTCAACTCGGTGCAGCCGGGCGCCATTGCCACCGGCTTCGGGCCGATTATCAAGCTGGCGGGCGAGCTGTTTGCGCGCGTGCTGACCATGACCAATCCGATTTCGGCCAATTCCATGGTGGTGGCCGGCGGCATTGAAGATGAAGCGACATTCCTGCCGCTGGTCGTCGAGCGGCTGGAGCGGCAGGTGCTGGCCTTGCGGCGTTTGGCGGCGCTCGAGGCCATGCTGGCGGCGCAGGCCATGGACATTTCCGGCGACAATCCGGGCAATGTTCCGGGCATCATCTATTCGCTGGTGCGCCGGCATGCTGACACATATTGGCAGGACCGCCCGCTATCGGCCGAAGTGGAGGCTGTCGAGCATGCGCTGGCCTCCGACGAGTTGATGAACGAACTAATTTCTCACTCGGCGATTATGGAGTTGGACGAGTTTTTCGCACTGGGGCCCATTGCCTAGAATTTGCGGCCTCGCTCAATTCTACCAAGACGTTAGGCTAAGGACAGCCGGGCAACGGCCCGCAGAAAACGGAGAAACCAATGCGCCTCACATCCACGCTTCTCAGCGCCGTCGCCGCGCTCGCCATTTCGGTGACTGCGGCCAATGCCCGAGTCGTCGTTTCCTCCAAGATCGACACCGAGGGCGGGGTGCTCGGCAACATCATCAAGCAGGTGCTTGAAGCCAATGACATCCCGGTCACCGACCGCATCCAGCTCGGCGGCACGCCCATCGTGCGCGAGGCGATCACGGCCGGCAGAAATCGACATTTACCCCGAGTATACCGGCAATGCGGCGTTCTTCTTCGACAAGGCCGATGATCCGCTCTGGAACAATGCCGAAAGCGCCTATGCCGAGGCCGCCAAGCTCGATTACGACACCAACAAGATCGTCTGGCTGAGCCCGTCGCCGGCCAACAATACTCAGGCGGTGGCGCTGCGCGCCGACGTAGCCGATGCCAATAAGCTGGTGACATTCAGCGAATTCGGCGCTCGGGTTGCCGGCGGCGGCGAGGTGAAACTGGCTGCATCCGCCGAGTTCGTGAACTCGCCGGCGGCGCTGCCCAAATTCCAGAAGTCTATGGCTTCACCCTCAAGCCCGACCAATTGGTGACGCTGTCGGGTGGTGACACGGCGGCAACCATTGCCGCTGCCGCCCAGCAGACCAATGGCGTCAATGCCGCCATGGTCTATGGCACCGATGGCGGCATCGCGCCCTCGGGCCTCAAAGTGCTTGAGGACGACAAGGGGGTGCAGCCGGTTTACCAGCCCGCCCCGATCATCCGCGAGGCTGTGTTGCAGGAGCATCCGGAAATCGAGGAATTGCTCAAGCCGGTGTTTGCCGGGCTGACGCTTGAAGTGCTGCAGGACCTCAACGGCCGCGTGCAGGTGGGCGGCGAAGCGGCGGCTAGCGTTGCGACGGACTACCTGACTAAGGGTGGCTTTCTGGATTGATGACTGATGGGGTGGGGCTCTCGTTACCCCCACCCCTAACCCCTCCCCACAAGGGGGAGGGAGACTGATCGTGCCTCGCTATCATCCAGCCTATCGCCATACTCGATGGCGTTCCCTCCCCCTTGTGGGGAGGGCTAGGGTGGGGGTCTCTCCACATCGCGCAGAGTTGGAGCCAGCATGAGCATCGCCGAAACATCTTCGATAGCGACGCGCCCCGCCCGGCTGGCACTCGATAAGCTGGGCGTGCTGATCGCGTTGATCGCGGCGGCGGGGGCGGTTTTGCCTTTGCGCTGTTCCGGGCCAATCGCATCGTGCTGGGCGAGCCGCGCTCGCTGCTCGATGCGCTGCCGGCGCTGCCTTCGGGTGTGCTGATCGGCGTTTTGCTGGCGGGTTTTGTCGTCGCGCTGTTGCGCTTTCCGACGCTGGTCAAACTGATCGCCGGATTTGTCGTGCTCGGGGTGCTGGCCGTTCTGATCGGCTGGTCGGGGAGCTATCTAACGCCGCCGGATAATACGTTTGCGCGGGTGTCGCCGGGGGCCGGGTTCTGGCTGCTGGTATTTGCCTTTGCGCTGATGGTGGCCGATGCGCTGACGCGGTTGCGGTTTAAGCCATGGGTGCGGCTGACCATTCTGCTGGTGGTGGCGATTGCCATCGGCGCGCTGCTGTGGAGCGGGGCGTGGAATGACCTCTCTATGCTCAAGGAATATGCCACGCGGGCGCCCGCCTTCTGGGCCGAGGCGCGCACGCATCTGGGGCTGGCTTTTGGCTCGGTGGCGATTGCCACCATCGTGGGCGTGCCGGTCGGCATTCTTTGTTACAAGGTCAAACCGCTGCGGGCGGCGGTACTCAATGTGCTCAATATTGTGCAGACCATTCCATCCATTGCCCTGTTCGGGCTGCTGATCTGCGCCGCTGGCCCGGGTGGCGGCCAATATTCCGGGAGCGTCGGCGATCGGGATTTCAGGCATTGGCGTGGCGCCGGCCATGGTGGCGCTGTTTGCCTATTCGCTACTGCCCATTGTGTCGAACACTGTGGTGGGGCTGCAAAGCGTGTCGCCTGCCGCGGTTGATGCGGCCAAGGGCATGGGGATGACCGGGGCGCAGCGCTCGGCGGGCGTGGAATTGCCGCTGGCCTTTCCGGTGATCTTGACCGGCATTCGCATCGTGCTGGTGCAGAATATCGGGCTGGCGACCATTGCCGCGCTGATTGGAGGTGGAGGCTTTGGCGTCTTCGTGTTCCGGGGCATCGGGCAGACGGCGATGGACTCGGTGCTGCTGGGGGCGGTGCCCACGGTGGCGCTGGCTTTTGCTGCGGCAGTGGTGCTCGACGCCTTGGTGGAAATGACGTCTCGCGGAGGACGCAGCGTATGATCGAAATCGACGATATCACCAAGGTCTATGGCGAAACGGCGGTGGTCGATCGTGTCACGATGACCATCGATCCCAGAAGCATTTGCGTCATTGTGGGCACGTCGGGTTCCGGCAAGACCACGCTGATGCGGATGATCAACAAGCTGGTGACGCCGACCTCGGGTTCTATCCGCATCGATGGCGAGGATATCAGTACGGTGCCGGCCTATGAGCTGCGGCGGCGGATTGGCTATGCCATTCAGGGGCATGGCCTGTTTCCGCACCGCACCGTGGGGCAGAATGTGGCGACCGTGCCCAAGCTGCTGGGCTGGGACAAAAGAAGACCGCGGCGCGGGTCGATGAATTGCTCAGCCTCTTCCAGCTCGATCCGACGGAGTTTCGCGACCGGCTGCCCAATGAACTTTCGGGCGGGCAGCAACAGCGCGTGGGCGTGGCGCGGGCACTGGCGGCCGAGCCCAATATCCTGCTGATGGACGAGCCCTATGGCGCGCTCGACCCGGTGATCCGCGCCAAGGCGCAGGAGGATTTGCTGGCTATTCAGCGCAAGTTTGGCACGACCATTGTGCTGGTGACGCACGACATGGAAGAGGCGATCCATCTGGGCGACAAGATCGCCGTGATGGACAAGGGCCTGCTGCTGCAATTTGCCAAGCCCGCCGAAATCATCGCCAATCCGGCAACGCCCTTCGTGGCCGAATTGATCGGCACCAGCGAGCGGCCATTCCGGCTGCTGTCGCTGGCCAAGGTGGCCGATCATATCGAGGCAGGGGAAGCCGCTGGCGAGCCGGTGGATGCCGGGGCCTCGCTGCGCGATGCCTATGCCGAATTGCTGTGGTCGGGCCGGCCGGCGCTGCCGGTGCGGCGCGATGGGCAGATTGTGGGGCAGGTGACGCTGGCCCAATTGGCCGAGCTGGCGGCGCGACCGCAATGAAGATCGGGCTCGTCATCAGGTTCATTGCGCTGCTGGTGCTGGTCGTGTTCTCGGTCCGGCCGGAGACGTTTGCCGGGTTTTTCGGGCTGTTCACCAAGAACAGTCAGCCGGCCATCTACAATCAGGGCAGCCTGCTCGACCTGACGCTGAACCACCGGCAATCGTGGCGGCGGCGACATTGGCGTCGACTATCGTGGCGGTGGGGCTGGCTATTGTGGTGACGCGGCCGTTTGGCGCCGAATTTTTGCCGCTGTCGCGTTCGCTGGCCAATATCGGACAGACCTTTCCGCCCGTGGCAGTGCTGGCGCTGGCCGTGCCCATGTTGGGCTTTGGCACGGCGCCGACGCTGGTGGCGCTGTTTCTTTATGGGTTGCTGCCGATTTTCGAGAACACGCTGACCGGGCTGACCAATCTGCCGCCGGCCGTGACCGACGCGGCCAAGGGCGTGGGCATGACCGGCTGGCAACGGCTGATCAAGGTCGAACTGCCGCTGGCGCTGCCAGTGATCCTGGCGGGGATACGGCTATCGACGGTGATTTCGCTGGCGACGGCGACGATCGGCTCGACGGTGGCAGCGCGCACGCTGGGCGAGGTGATTATTGCGGGGCTGCTGTCGAACAATACGGCGTTCGTGTTGCAGGGCGGGCTGATTGTGGGCGTGCTGGCGGTGTTGATCTATGACGCGCTCTCGGCGCTGGAACGGGTGCTGATGGCGCGGACCGGGCAATTGGGGAGGGCGGCGGCGTGAGTTTTTGGCCTCAACCAACAACCGCGTTTCTTGAAGGCGTAGCAAAAAATGTCCGATTTCGATCTCGTTCTGTCCGGCACAGTGGTGCTGCCCACCACCATTATCGAGAATGGCTATGTGGCCGTGCGCGATGGCAAAATCGTGCATGTGGGGGAGGGCGTGGCGCCATCGGCGCATGAGCGGCATGAGTTGGGCAAGGCGCTGATCGTGCCCAGGGCGATCGATGCGCAGACCCATTCGCTGAGCCAGAAGGACCGGGAAGATTTCATCTGGTCGACGCGCTCGGCGGCGGCAGGCGGGGTGACCACGATTGTCGACATGCCCTATGACGAGGGCAATCTGGTGTGTTCCGCCGAGGCGGTACGGATCAAGGTGGCGCATGCCAGCCCGCAGGCGCGGGTGGATTTTGCGCTGTATGGCACGATCAAGCCGGAAGAGGGCGCCAGCCGGATTCTGGAACAGGTCGAGGCGGGTGTTGCCGCGTTCAAGTTTTCGACTTTTGGCACTGATCCCATACGGTTTCCGCGTATTCCGCCGGCATTGCTGGAGGAATGCTTTGCCGCCATCGCGCCAACGGGGCTGACAGCGGGCGTGCATAATGAGGATGACGAGGCGGTGCGCGCGGCCATGGCCAAGGTCAAGGCGCTGGGGATCACCGATTATCGCGGCCATGGCTTGAGCCGGCCGCCGCTGACCGAATTGCTGGCTTCGTTGCAGATTTATGAGACGGGCGCGCAGACCGGCTGCCCGGCCCATGTCGTGCATTGCTCGCTGGGGCGGGGCTATGAGATTGCGCGCAGCTACCGCGACCGGGGGTTCGATGCGACCATTGAGTGCTGCATTCACTATCTGACGCTGGACGAGGAACATGACGTTGCCCGGCTGGGCGGCAAGGCCAAGATCAATCCGCCGATCCGCTCGCGGGCTGAGGTGGAAAAACTCTGGGAGCATGTGCGGGCGGGCAATGTCACGCTGGTCTCGACCGACCATGTGAGCTGGTCGGAAAACCGCAAGACCAATCCCGACATGCTCGCCAATGCCTCAGGCGTGCCGGGGCTCGAGGTCATGGTTCCGCTGTTCGTCAAGGGCGCGCTGGAGCGCTGATATTTCGCTGACTCGGGCGGCGAAGTTGATGGCGGAGAACCCGGCGCGGCATTTCCGGCTGGGGAGCAAGGGGGCGCTGACGGCGGGAAAGGATGCCGATATCGCGGTGCTGTTTGATCGGCCCAAGGTCTATGACGCGGCGGAGAGTGG
This sequence comes from Devosia sp. A8/3-2, assembly GCA_025452255.1. Taxonomy (GTDB): domain Bacteria; phylum Pseudomonadota; class Alphaproteobacteria; order Rhizobiales; family Devosiaceae; genus Devosia. The sequence continues at coordinate 3,564,465 of CP104974.1, read as the reverse complement.
GCACAATGTGGTGGGCTGGTCGCCGTATAACGGGATTGAGCTGCCTTGGACGGTGGGGCTGACCTATCTGCGGGGGCGGCAGGTGTTTGATGGGGTGAAGGTGGGTGAACCCGGGGCGGGGCGGTTTGTTCGGCCGGAAGGGCTTTCGCTGTGATCCCCAATTCCCCCATCCGCGCGGACCGTATCGCGGCCGATATCGATGCCCTTGCCGCCATCACCGAACCCGATCGCCCTTGGACGCGGCGCGTTTACGCCGATGTTTTTGGAGGGGCGAGCCCGGCTGAAACAGGCCATACAAGAGGCCGGTGCAGTCAGCCAGATCGATGCGGCGGGCAATCTTGTGGGTGTCGTGCCGGGCAGAAATCCGGCGCTGGGCAGCATCATGATTGGCAGCCATTCCGACACCGTGCCCGATGGCGGGCGGTTCGATGGCATTGCCGGCGTGGTGGTGGCGCTCGAAGTGGCGCGGGCGCTGCGGGACCGGGGCGTGGTGCTCGATCATACGCTTGAAGTGGTGGATTTTCTGGCGGAGGAAGTGTCGATTTTTGGCGTCTCCTGCATTGGCAGCCGGGGCATGAGCGGCACGCGGCCGGCTGAATGGCTGGCGCGGACACATGATGGGGTGACGCTGGAGCGGGCCATCGCCAAGGTGGGCGGGGTGACCCATGCCGTGGCGCAGCGCGACGATATCAAGGCGTTTCTGGAACTGCATATCGAGCAGGGGCCGGTGTTGCAGAACGAGCAGCTTGATGTGGGCGTAGTGACAGCGATTGCCGGGATTACGCGGATCGAGATTGTCGTTGAGGGGCGGGCTGATCATGCCGGGACGACGCCGATGTCCGCTCGCAAGGATGCGCTGACCACGGCGGCCCGGATTGCGCTGGGGATTGAGGAATTGGGCAAGGCGCTGGCGGCTGGCGAGACGCATTTTGCCGCGACGGTCGGCGAATTCGAGATGACGCCCAATGCGGCCAACGTGGTGCCAGCGCGGGTGCGGATGCTGATCGATGCGCGGGCTGAACTGCGCGACGACATGAAGCGGTTCATCGATGAACTGGCCGGGGGCGTGGCGGCGATTGCAGAAAAGACCGGCGTGAGTGTGCAGGTGCCGCGCATTGTTTCCGACAATCAGCCGACGCCTTGCGACCCTGATCTGCTGACTGTGCTGGACGCCGCCTGCGAAAGCGCAGGCGCGCGGCATAGGCGGATGGCGTCGGGGGCGGGGCATGACACGGCGTGGATGGCGCGGATCACCAAGGCGGCGATGATCTTCGTGCCCTGCAAGGATGGCCGCAGCCATGCGCCGGATGAATTTGCCAGCACGGAAGATATCGCGCTGGGCGCCCGGGTTTTGCTGGATGCCGTGATCGCGCTCGACAAGCAATTGCAGGAGACAGGGAATGGGCCGGATTCTGACTGAGAAGGACGTCGAGGCGGCCGTCAAAGGCGGCTCCGTCTATGCCGCTGGCGGGGGTGGCTGGGCCGATCATGGACGCATGCTGGGCTATGCGGCGGTCAGTGTCGGCAAGCCCGAATTGGTGAGCATTCACGAGCTGGACGCCAATGACTGGGTGGCGACGGCGGCGGCGATTGGCGCGCCGGCTTCGACCACGCCTTGGGAAATGCAGGGGGTGGATTACATCAAGGCGGTGTCCATGCTGCAGGACGCGCTGGGGGAAAAGCTCACCGGGCTGATGATCGGGCAGAATGGCAAATCCTCGACGCTCAATGGCTGGCTGCCCTCGGCGGTGCTGGGCACCAAGGTGGTCGACGCGGTGGGCGATGTGCGGGCGCATCCGACCGGGGATATGGGCAGTATCGGGCTGGCCGGATCGCCCGAGCCGATGATCCAGACGGCGGTGGGCGGCAATCGCAGCGAGAACCGCTATATCGAATTGGTGGTGAAGGGCGCGACGGCCAAGGTGTCGCCGATATTGCGGACGGCCTCGGACATGTCGGGCGGGTTTATTGCCTCGTGCCGCAATCCGGTGCGGGCCAGCTATGTCAAAAAACACGCCGCTTTAGGCGGCATTTCGCTGGCGCTGAAACTGGGCGAGGCGATCATTGCGGCCGAGGGCAAGGGTGGCACGGCGGTGATCGACACCATCGCCAAGACCACGGGTGGCAGCATTCTGGTCGAGGGCAAGATCATCAAGAAGGCGGTGCTTTACACCAAGGAGGCCTTCGATATCGGCGCGGTGACGCTGTCGGATGGCTCGGTGCTGCATGTGATGAACGAATATATGGCGGTGGACGGGCGCGACGGCGCGCATTGCCACCTTCCCCGATGTGATCACGACGCTCTCGCCCGAGGGGGAGCCGCTTAGTGTGGGGCAATTGCAGGAGGGCATGCAGATTTTCGTGCTGCATGTGCCCAAAAACTCATTCCGCTCAGCTCATCGGTGCTCGACCCCACGGTCTATCCCTATGTCGAAAAGGCCATGGGGATCGAGCTGGCGCGCTATGCGCTTGATGGGGCCAAGGGCTGAGCCATGGCGCGCGATTCCGGGCTTGAGGAATTGGTGCGCGAGGATCTGGGGGACCGGCCGGGGCTGAGCGAAAAGCCGATGTTCGGCGGGCTGGTCTGGCTGCTCGATGGGCACATGTTATGCGGCGCCCACGATGTCGGGCTGATGGTGCGGTTGGGTAAGGACAATGATGAATGGGCGCTGGAACTGGACGATGTCGCGCCGATGATCATGTCTGGCCGGCAGATGGGCGGCTGGGTGCGCGCGGGGCTCGATACCTGCGCCGATGATGATTTACGGCGGCGACTGCTCGAGGCGGCGGTGGCGTTTGTGAGGACTTTGCCGCCGAAATTGTAGTTCCGCGAGAAAGTAAAACGGAGGTTCCGCTTTCGCGGGAATGACACTGTGGGGATAACGATCCCCGCGGTCGCTTTGAGAGCAAGTTGAGGTTTCCTGCAATGCCCACACCCAATCCCCGCCATCCCAATTTTCCCATTCCCGGCGGCCCCGAATTGCGCGCTAAGGGGTGGCGGCAGGAGGCATTGCTGCGGCTATTGGAGAATGTGCTGAGCGTGGGGGAGAACCCCGATGAGCTGATCGTTTATGCGGCGCTTGGTAAAGCGGCGCGCAATTGGGCGAGCCATAAGGCGATTGTCGAAACGCTGCTGCGGATGGATGAGGATCAGACGCTGATCATCCAGTCTGGAAAGCCGATTGGGCTCTTAAAAACCCATGCCAAGGCGCCGCTGGTGATCATGGCCAATTGCAACATTGTGGGGCAATGGGCCAAGGCCGAGGTGTTCTATGAGCTGGAAAAGAAGGGGCTGATCTGCTGGGGCGGGCTGACGGCGGGGCCCGGCAATATATCGGCAGCCGTGGCGTCATTCAGGGCACCTATGAGATTTTCATGCGCATTGCCGAGAACCGTTTCGGCGGCGATCTGGCCGGAAGGTTCATTCTGACGGCGGGGCTTGGCGGCATGGGCGGGGCGCAGCCGCTGGCCGGGCGCATGGCGGGGGCGGCGATATTGTGCCTCGATATCGACGCGGAACGGGCCCGGAAGCGCAAAGAGATCGGGTATCTTGAAGAGATTGCGCCGGACCTCGATACGGCGCTGGCGATGATCCATAAGGCGGTGGCTGAGAAGCGGGCGACCTCGATTGGGTTGGTCGGCAATGCGGCCGAGATTTACCCCGAGATCGCGCGGCGGGGCATTGTGCCGGATATCGTGACCGACCAGACCTCGGCGCATGACCTGGTCTATGGCTATGTGCCCAAGGGCATGTCGCTGGAGGAGGTCAGGCGCCTGCGGGTCGAGGGGCCGGGGCAGCTGATGGCGGCGAGCCGGGCCTCGATTGTCGATCATGTGCGGGCCATGCTGGCGTTTCAGCAGGCGGGGTCCGAAGTGTTCGACAATGGCAATCTGATCCGCACCCATGCCAAGGCGGGCGGGGTGGAGAATGCCTTCGATATCAAGATTTTCACCGAGGCTTACCTGCGGCCGCTCTTCGCGCGGGCCATCGGGCCGTTCCGCTGGATGGCGCTGTCGGGTGATCCCGAGGATATTCGCAAGATCGACGACAAACTCCTGGAAATGTTTCCCGACAATAAGATCGTGACCAATTGGATCGCGCTGGCGCGTCAGCATGTGCCGTTCGAGGGGCTACCGGCGCGGATTGCTCGGTTGGGGCATGGCGAGCGGACGGCACTGGCGCGGGCCGTGAACGCCATGGTGGGTGATGGCACGCTGGCGGGGCCGGTGGCGTTTAGCCGGGATCATCTGGATGCCGGGGCGATGGCGCACCCCAATATCATGACGGAACGGATGAAGGATGGCTCGGACGCGATTGCCGATTGGCCGCTGCTGGATGCGATGCTGCTGTGCTCGTCCATGGCCGATCTGGTTGTGGTGCATTCGGGCGGTGGAGGCTACGCGGGATACATGACCTCGGCGGGGGTGACCGTGGTGGCCGATGGCACGCCGGGGGCGATGAGCGGCTGGAGCATGCGCTGACCAATGATACCGCGCTGGGCGTGATGCGCTATGCCGACGCGGGGTATGAGGAGAGCTTTGCGGAGATTGAAGCCAAGGGGATTGGGCATATTCGGGTGGGGTAGTGGTTTGCCCCCGTTTTCTCCTCCCCACAATCGCTTCCTCGGGCTTGACCCGAGGACCACTCGCCGTTTGTGCCGTGTTGGGAGTGGCCCTCGGGTCAGGCCCGAGGGAGATGCGGTGGGTGGGAGGGTGTTGAGGACAGTGCCGGGGGCCTAAGCTAGCAGTCAACCACTGGGTCATTCCGGCGCAGGCCGGAATCCATTCTGCAGACCATCAACTGCATGGCATGCTTGGAGAATGCACAGCATGGATTCCGGCCTGCGCCGGAATGACATTGTGGGTGGAGGAACATGGCGCCCCTCACACCTCGTTCCGCCAGCTGAATTGCGGGGAATAGCCCAGCATCCGCTTGGCTTTTTCGATGCTCAGCAATGTGCTGTTGGTGGCGATATTGCCCTTCTGTTCCACATTGGGGAATACTTCGGCCAGCAGCGACATATTGGAGCGGCTCATTACCGTATCGGCATTGGCGATGATGAAGGCTTCAAAGCCGGTGAAGTCGGCTCTGGATAGAACGGCGGACGGCCCAGGCGCCGTCGTGGGCGTCGATATAGCCCCACAGGTTCCATTTGCGGCTGCGTGGATCTGCGTCGAATTTGGGGAAGGCCTTGTAGTCTTCCGGGTACATAACGTTGGAAAAGCGCAGGCCGACCATGCGCAGGGACGGGTCCCAGCGGCAATATTGGGCGGCCATGGTTTCGTCGAGCAGCTTGCCCAGCGAATAGGCGCTTTCGGGCGCGGGAAGTATTCTTCATCCACCGGGGCATAGGGCGGGGGATTGTCGAAGGGCAGGCCCAGCACGGTTTCGCTGGAGGCAAACACCACGTTCTTGATGCCGGCCGGGCGGCAGGCTTCGAACACATTGTAGCTGGTGGTGACATTGTTGGCGAAGGTGCGGGCATTGGCGGCGAGGCCCGGCGCGGGAATGGCGGCCAGATGCACCACGGCATCGAACGGGCCCTTGCGCTCGTCCACCCCGCCCAGAATGGCGGCGGCGACTTCGCCGAAATTGGTCAGATCGATACGCACTGTGGGGCAGATCGGCTCGGACAGTGCCTGCTGATCGATATTGAGCACCTCGTAGCCATGCGCCACCAGATCGCGCAGTACGGCGCGGCCCAATTTGCCGCTGCCGCCGGTTACCAGAACCTTGGTCATGATCGCTCTCCTCCTATTTGCCTCAACTCTGGCATGCCGCGCCTGCGCTGCCAAGATGAACACTTTCTGAATGGGTGACTCAGGACCGGTTCAAGGCGGTGGCGGCATAGTCCACGACAACAACGCAATTCTGTCGAGGGACGACGCAGATGAACAGGAATCAGGAAAAGGTTTTAGTCGCCGCACTCTGCGGCTCGGTGATCACCGCAGCGGGCGCCTTCGCCGTGCAGCCCGCTATGGCAGCCGGCTATCAGGTCGATCAGCTGGCCAAGGTGAGCGGCGTCGCCCATTGGGACCAGCTCAATGTGCGCAAATGGCCGGCCTCCTATTCTCAGCAGGTCGGCGCTTTCGAGCCCGGCAGCCATGTCTGGGTCGAGCGCTGCATCACCGCCAAGACCGGCGCCGATTGGTGCCCGGTCGATTCCCGTGACACGCGCGGCTGGGTGAACTCGAAATTCCTCACCGTCGTCCACGACTGGGACATCTGATTTTCCAAAGTTTTCGTGCCTGCCTCCTACCCATGCTCTGTTGACTTTTCCGGTCCTGCGCTGTTCGTGAAGACAGCTCGGACCGGAGTTTTTTGTGATGGACGCCAATCCCATTCTTGCCGAAACCGTGCGTGGTAACTGGGTCGAAAACCGGTTCCGTGGCGCCTATGCGGTTGTCGATGCCAGCGGCAAGGTCATCGCTTCGGCCGGCGATATCGAGCGGGCGATCTTTCCGCGCTCGGCCATCAAGTCCATGCAGGCGCTGCCGATTTTCGCGCGTCATGCCGAGGAAAAATTCCATCATAGCGAGGAAGAACTGGCGCTGGCCTGCGCCTCGCACCATGGCGAGGATGACCATGTGGCGACGGCCAGCGGGCTGCTGAGCCGGATGGGGCTTTCGGTGGCTGATCTGGAATGTGGGGCACATGCCCCGACCAATCCGGCGGCGCGCGATGCGCTCCGGGCGGCGGGGGCAGAGCCGAGTGCCTTGCACAATAATTGCTCGGGCAAGCATTCGGGCATGCTGAGCGTGGCTTTGGCCATGGGCGTGCCGACAGCGGGCTATGTCGGGCGCGAGCATGCAGTGCAAAAGGCGGTGCGAGCGGCGGTCGAGGCGGTGATCGGGGAAGAGCTGAGCGAAGACAAATGCGGCACTGATGGCTGTTCCATTCCCACTTTCGCGGCGCCCTTGCGGGCTTTTGCCTATGGTTTTGCGCGGATGGCGACGGGGGAGGGGCTGTCACCCGAACTTGGCGTGGCGGCGCGGCGCCTGTTCGACGCGGCGACGGCGCACCCGCATCTGGTGGCGGGGACCGGGCATGCCGATACGCTGATCATGGCGGCATTCAAGGGGCGGGTGATGCAGAAGATTGGCGCCGAAGGCGTGCAATGCGGCGCGATTCGCGACAAGGGCTGGGGCTATGCCATCAAATGCGACGATGGCAATCCGGCGGCGTCGCAGGCCATGTTGGCGGGGTTGCTGCTGAAATTTGCCGAGCCGGATGCGGAGCAAGCGGCGGTGTTGGAGAAATTTGCCGGGCAGGTGATCAAAAGCGTGCGTGGAGCCGATGTTGGGGTGTTGCGGACGCTGGTCGCCTAGCTGCGCGGTGTGTTCCCCACCGTCACGCTGCCAACAGTGACATTGGCGAAGCGGCTGGCGTTGGTGATGAGGTCGGGTTCGACGATTTCGCGCCGAGCCATGCCGACGACGGCATGGTCGCGGGCGTTGGAAATGAGGTTGTTGGCGATGTGGACCGGGCCGGCGCCATCGACCACGCTGACCGCGATGCCGATATTGCTGGTGGAAACCACATTGCCCGAAATCATCACATTGCGCAGGAAGGGGCCGTAGCCGGCGGAAATGGCGACGCCGGGCACGTTCTGGACGGTGTTGCCGGTGACGGCGGCGTCGGCTCGGGCCGCGATGCCATAGGGGCGGGTGTCGGGATTGACCAGCGAAAGCGGGGTGATGTTGCGCACGATATTGCCGCTGCACACCGCCAGCTGGCCGCCACTATCCAGATTGGTCATGGAAATGCCAGCGGCGGCGCCATCGACGATATTGTTTGCGATGACGGAGCCCGAAAATTCGAACTCGGAAAAAACAGCCACTTCCCCCGAGCGCAAGCACATATTGCCCGAAACCCGGCTATTGTTGGTGGCGTTGAGGCGAATGGCGGAGAAGGCGCAATCGGCGATGTGATTGTCGGCAATGATCACTTCGTCAGCCCGGAAGACATTGACGCCATTGCCGTTCTGGCCATTGCCGCCGCCGCGCCAATCGATCTTGGCGATGCGGTTGCCGGTGATGATGGAGCCATCGGCACCGGAGGCGCTGCGCCAGATGCGGATGCCGGCATTGCCGCAATCGCTGATGCGGTTGCCTGAGATGAGCAGGCCGCGACTATCCATGGCGTGGATGGCGGCATCGGCATGGCGGGCGAAATCGCAATTGGTGACGGTGACACCCGAATCGGTGATGCGCAGCGCGCTGGCGGGACTGCTCGAAAAGCTGCAGCGCTCGAGGGTGACGGCAAGGCTGCCGGTGATGTCGAGCAGGGCATCGCCCTCGATTGTGCCAGCATTGCGGGCATCAAAGCCGACATGGCGTAGCACCAAGTTTGACACATTGCGGGCACGGGCGATGCGGCCGCCATTCCGGGAGGTGAGCTGGGTGGCGCCGGGTACGCCTTCAATGCTCACTTGGCCGGGCAATTGCAGATCGCGCACAAAAATGGCGCCGGCGGGCAGAACCAACTCGGCGCCACGGGCGGCAGCGGCATCGAGCGCCGCCTGCATGGCCTTGCTCTGGTCATCCGGCAAGGCAGCGATGACGCCGAAATCCTCGGCATTAAGGGGCGCGGCGGCGTGGGCCGTGGTGGCGGCAAGGCTGGCCATGCCGATGCCGGCCAGCGCCTGACGGCGGTTGAGCAATGAAATCCTGGCCATGCGCTATCCCCCACTTGGTGCGCTCAAAGTACAGGAGGGCGCCCGGCAGGGCGAAGCGTTTCCCAAGTTATGATTATCAGCCCTTTGGCTTGTCCGCGTGCGGGGCGGGCGGCTATAAGGTTCAGGAACATGAAGGGGATGCGATATGCTGCTCGACGACAAGATTTATCTCGGCCAAAGCACGCATCCTGAATATCTGGCGCTCAAATACGGCAACCGGCATGGGCTGGTGACCGGCGCGACCGGTACCGGCAAGACGGTGACGCTGCAGGTGATGGCCGAAGGTTTTTCCTCCGCGGGCGTTCCGGTGTTTGCCGCCGACATCAAGGGCGATCTCTCCGGCGTCGGCAAAATGGGCAAGGCGCAGGGCTGGCAAACCGAGCGGGCGACGGCCATCGGCTTTACTGATTTCAAGGACGATGTGTTCCCGGTGATCTTCTGGGACCTGTTCGGGCGCCGGGGCCATCCGATCCGCGCCACCATCTCGGAAATGGGCGCATTGCTGCTCAGCCGCATGCTGGAACTTAACGACACCCGGGAAGGCGTGCTCAACATTGCCTTCAAGGTGGCGGACGATGAAGGACTGCTGCTGCTTGATCTGAAGGATTTGCGGGCGCTGCTGGTCGACCTGCAGGAGCGGGCCAAGGAAATCTCGACGCGTTATGGCAATGTTTCGACGGCCTCCATTGGCTCGATCCAGCGCGCTTTGCTGGTGCTGGAACAGCAGGGGGCGGAGAATTTCTTCGGCGAGCGGGCGCTCGATATTGCCGATCTGATGCGCACCGACCGGGACGGCAAGGGTTTCATCTCGATCCCGGCGGCGGACGAACTGATGCGGGCGCCGCGCCTCTATGCCACCTTCCTGTTGTGGATGCTGAGCGAGCTATTCGAGGCGCTGCCCGAAGTGGGCGACCCGGACAAGCCTAAGCTGGTCTTCTTCTTCGACGAAGCGCACCTGCTGTTCGATGATGCGCCAAAGGTGCTGGTCGATAAGGTCGAGCAGGTGGTGCGGCTGGTGCGTTCCAAGGGCGTGGGCGTCTATTTCGTGACGCAGAATCCGGTCGATATTCCTGAGACTGTGCTGGCGCAATTGTCCAACCGTGTGCAGCACGCACTGCGCGCCTATACACCGCGCGAGCAAAAGGCGGTGCGCGTGGCGGCCGACACGTTCCGGCCTAATCCCGATTTTTCGACGGCCGAAGTGATCACCCAATTAGGCATTGGCGAGGCACTGGTGTCGCTGCTGGAGGACAAGGGCGTGCCCTCCATGGTGGGGCGCACACTGATCCGGCCGCCTTCGGCGCAAGTGGGGCCGCTACTGCCCGAGGAACGCCGGGCCATCATCGCCAATTCGCCGGTGGCCGGGCTTTACGACACGGTGATCGATCGCGACTCGGCATTTGAAGTTTTGGCCGCAAAGGCGCGGGACAAGCAATTGGCCGAGGAACGCCAGCAGGTCGAGGACGAGCGGTCCAAGGTGGAGCGCACCTATCAGGAGCCCAAGGCGACGCGCCTCCACGCGGCAATCACCGGCCGAGGCGGCGATGAATTCGCTGGCGCGCACCGTTGCCAATCGACTGGGGAACGCGCTGGTGCGCGGCATTCTCGGTGGCCTCAAGCGCGGCCGTTGATGATGAACGATAATACTGCCGCCACGCCAGTTCTGGCGGTCTTTGCCTCGGATAAGGGGCCGGGCGACGCTGAACGCGCCAGCCTCATGAGCCAGACGGGCACCTATTTTGCCCGGCGCAGGGCGCGCATTATTTGCCCGGTCGAAAAGGGCGTCATCCCGGTGCCGCTGATTACGGCTGCCCGTGCGGCGGGTGGTCATGTCCAATTGATTGCCGATGCCAGCATCGTCTTGCCCTCGGCTTTGGCAGGGGTGGCGATGGAGGTGATCGCCGAGCCGGCCGAACGCATTGGTCGGGTGGCGCAACTGGCCGATGCCCCGGTGGCGCTGCCGGGATCGCTGGCTTCGGTATCGAACCTGTTCGGCGTGTGGACGGCGGTGCGCGCTGGGGCGGAACTGCCCGGTGGTGATGCTCAACCGGCACAAGGCCTATGAAGTGATGCGGGGCTATGCCGCGGATGTGCTGTCGCCAGGCCTGCCGGCGCATGACCGGGTGGTGCAATTTGCCGATTCGGTTGAGGACTTGTGGAGCCGGGTCAGCCGGCTGGTGGAGCGGTAGGGGCCCCTCATCCGCCCTTCGGGCGGCAGTGAGAGCCGGCGTTTACCTCAGCCCTCAAGCCCGGGATGCTGCGGTTTGCGGCGGTCGGGGAAGAGAGGGATGACGTTGTCGGTGGAGCGGCGCGCCGGGACCGGGCGGGGAACGACCGTAGCGATGCGGTTGCGGCGGTCGGGGCCGCGATAGCCGCCAAGTATGCCGACGACGCTGCGATTGCGCAGACGTGACTGGACGCGCTGCAGCAGGTGGCGCGGCGACATCGGCTTGATAATCACTTCATCGATGCCCGCGCTAATGGCACGGTGGCGCATGGGCGGGGTGATGGTGCGGGTGAGCGCAATGACGGGCACGTCGTGGGAAACGAGAGAAGTGTTGAGGCGGATGGCCTCGACCATTTCATAGGCCGGGCGGCCTTCGCGGTCGAAATCGCAAACCGAGATATCGACCGGCGCCAGATGCATATAGGCGAGCAGGGCCGCTTCATTATCGAACTGGCGCACCTTGAGGCGTGTGTCGCCGGCGACCACCATGCTCAGCAGCGAAGAGAGCGCGGTATTCGCAGCGATGATGGCAACGACTTTTACCGGCTCGGTCACGCAGTAAACCCCAAAGTTAACAATCCGTTAACATGCGGCAACGTGTTGCGGTAGGGGCCGGTTCCAAAATGGGATAATTCGTAGGGGATATCCCTACGCCTTCGGGCTGTCCTCATAGCCGTCTAGGCGGCAGGCGATATAACTCGGAGTGTGGTCCTGCCGCTATCGGCACGACACCGCCGCCATTTCGCCATGCTGATTTCGAAGCTGATGGCATCACCGGAGAGCAACACAATGTACCGCCGAATTGCAGGCCTGCTGTGTGCAGGCATCGCCTTGGTCAGCACCCCGTCCATCGCGCAGGACGTGGGCCATCGCGCGATGGAACGTGAAGAAGCAGCTATCCGGGCCAAGGCTTTCGAAGATAGCCTTGTCGCGCTCGGCATACCGGCTCGCTCGGACTGCTCATCTGTCGTTGAGGTTTTTGCGGACAGCAACGCCGAACAGCGCAGTTTCGGAGCGCTCTGTTCTGTACAGATTGGCGATAAGCCGGCGGCAGATATGATGATTTGCGACGATGCGATGATCGGCACCCTGACGCTTAAAGCATATGGCTTTTCACAGACTGAAGACGAATTGGCGAGCTTCACCGCCGCTAATTGCCAAGGCTGAAAGCCATGATCTCATGGTTCGGTAAGCGAACCATGAGATCTATTTGACAGAAGCTTACTTGGCTTCTTCGAACATCAGCTCGACATGTTCCCAATTGACCAGATTGTCGAACCGAGCTTCGAGATATTTCGGGCAGGCATTGCGGTAGTCGATGTAATAGGAGTGCTCCCACACATCGACGCCTAGCAGCGGATGGCCGCCATGGACCAGCGGGCTTTCGCCATTCGGAGTCTTGGTGACTTCTGAGCTTGCCGTTCTTGAGTGCCAGCCGGGCCCAGCCGGAACCGAATTGGGTGGTGCCGGCGGCGATGAAATCGGCGCGGAACTTGTCAAAGCCGCCCAGATCGGAATCGATTGCCGCCTGCAGCTTGCCCGGCAGCTTGTTGCCACCGCCATTGGGCTTCATCCAGTTCCAGAAATGCACGTGATTGTAATGCTGCCCGGCATTGTTGAAGAGGCCAGCATTCTTGCCAAAGGCTTCCTTGACGATGTCCTCGAGGGGCAGGATTTCCAGACCCGAACCCTCAAGCAGCTTTTCGCCATTGGTGACATAGGCCCGGTGGTGCTTGTCGTGGTGGAACTCAAGCGTTTCGGCCGACATGTAGGGGCCCAGTGCATCATAGGCATAGGGCAGGGGCGGCAGAGTGAACTTGGTGGACATGAAGGCCTCCGTTTTCTTTTGGGGATTAGACGCTGAGGTAGGTTCGAGCAATTGTATAAGCCGATTATGACGCCACAACAATCAGTTGGCAGGGAAACTGCCTTCCAATCCAACCGCGTTCAGCGCAAAAGCATAGCATTCGGCGGTTTCCTTGAGGCGATCAGAAACGACCAGAAGCGCCACCATGGCCGGCGCCCATATTGGTCTTGAGGTATAATGGCGCGTCGCCCGTCTTGGTTGCGCGCAGCTTGGCCACCCACTTGGCGGGCTCCCAATAGGTGACGCGGATCGGTGAGGCCCGCCGTGGCAAAAATCGGCGGATAGTCGTGCGCGGCGACCTGTTCATAGGGCGCGTAGGCGGCGATGCGGGCATAATCGGCCGCCGAGGCCAGCGGATTGCCCCATTCGGGCCATTCGGGCGGGGTGAGCGGCAAGGTTTCGTCCAGCATCGTATTGAGCACGTCGACAAACGGCACTGGGCGAGAATCCCGCCCCACAGGTCTGGTCGGAGGTTCGCGATGGCGCCCATCAGCATGCCGCCGGCCGAGCCGCCCCGGGCGACGATGCGGCCCTTGGCGGTGTAGCCCTTTTCGATCAGCATTTCGGCCGAGGCGATGAAATCGGTGAAGGTATTGGTCTTGTGTTCTCGGCGGCCGCCAACATACCAACGATAGCCCTTTTCCATGCCGCCGCGAATGTGCGCCGTGGCGTGAATGAAGCCGCGATCGACCAGCGAGAGCGCCGAAATCGAGAAGGATGACGGCATGGACATGCCATAGGCGCCATACCCATAGAGCAAAGCCGGGGCCGAGCCATCGAGCTTGGTGCCCTTGCGGTAGAGCACGGTGACGGGCACCTGCTCGCCATCGGATGCCGTGGCAAAGAGGCGGCGGGTTTCGTAATCGTCGGGGTTATGGCCGGAGGGCACTTCCTGCTCCTTGAGCAGGGTGCGGGCGCCGGTGTCGAGGTCCACATCGAACGTGCGCGAGGGCGTGGTGGGCGAGGCATAAGTGAGGCGGAACACCGAGGTGTCGAACTCGTAGCCGACCGACATGCCCAGCGAATAGGCTTCCTCGTCGAATTTGACGGTCTCTTCCTTGTGGCTGCGCAGATCGCGCACGACGATGCGCGGCAGACCCTCATGGCGTTCGAGGCGCAGCAAATGGTTCTTGATCACGATCGTATCGAGGATCAGCACGCCCTGTTCATGAGCGATGAGATCGGTCCAATTGTCGGCGCCGGGATTATCGACGGGGGCGGTGACGACCTTGAAGTCCTCGGCGCCATCGGCATTGGTGCGGATATAGAGCAGGCCATCCCGCTCCTCGATATCATATTCCCGATCGGTGAGGCGCGGAGCGACGAGACGTGGTTCGCCGCCCAGCTCGGCATCGATCAGCCAGCATTCGCTGGTCTGGTGATCATGGGCGTCGATGACGATGAACTTGTCGGACTGGGTACGGCTGACACCGACGAAAAAGCCGGGGTCTTTTTCTTCGAAGATGATCGGGTCATTGGCCTGATCGGTGCCGATTGTGTGCAGGCGCACGCGGTAGGGGCGGTGATTGTCGTCATATTCGGTGTAGTAGAGCGCGCTGGAATCATTGCTCCAGACATAGGAGCCGGCGGTTTCGGCGATGATTTCGGTGCTGTCCACGCCGGTTTCGAGATCGCGGATGACGATGTCATAATATTCCGATCCGGCGCGGTCGGCGGCCCGAGCGAGATAGCGATGCGAGCGATCATGCTCGGCGCCGGCAAAGCCGAAATAGCCTTCGCCCGCTTCCACATTGCAATCGAGCAGGATGGTCTCCTCGCCGCCATCGTGGGGTGCGCACGATCAGGGGATATTGCTTGCCCTCGAGCATGCGCGAATTATAGGCGAAGGGGCCGTCAGGGGAGGCAATGCCGCTATCATCTTCTTTGATGCGGCCGCGGATTTCCTTGTAGATCGTCTCTTGCAGGGCCGCGGTCGGCTTGCCGAATTCGCTCTCGTAAAAGCTGTTTTCCGCATCGAGATATCCGCGGATTTCCGGGTCCAGCGTCTCGGGCTTCTGCATCACTTCCTGCCAGTTCAGCGCGCAGCCAATGATAGGGATCGTCGCGGCGATCATTGTGATGAGTCGCGAAATGGGGCTTCTTGGCGGCGACGGGCGGCGTGATCTTGGTCATTGGCAGGTCCGGTTGAAGGCGGGCGGAGACTAATGCGTTGCGACGCTGGCGGGTAGGGGGAGATGTAGGCTCGATTGCGGCGAATGCGAGGGGCGGCGCTTTCCCCAGAAGTCGGAGACTGGTGAACCGGTTTAGCTTGTGGGGTTCGACTCATTCGCTAAGGTCTGGTTGGACATCGCCAAAATAGAATCGTGCGGAGGGCCGGGGCTTGGAATCGAACGCGGGCATTGCGCTGGTGGCGATTGCGCCATTTATTGCGGCCCTGCTGTGCCGCTGGTGCAGCGCTTTTCCGCTCCCTTCTCCGGCTGGCTGCTTGCTTTGGTGCCGGCTGCAATCTTTGTGTTTTTGCTGCAATTCATTGGGCCGGTTGCTGGTGGGCAAACGGTTGCGACCGCCATTGATTGGGTGCCTGCCTATGGGCTCAAGCTATCGTTTCTGATCGATGGGCTCAGCCTGACCTTTGCGCTGACCATTTCGGGCGTCGGCGCGCTGATCGTGCTTTATGCGCCGGCCTATCTCAAAGGCCATCCGCATCTGGGCCGGTTCATGGGGTTCATGCTGGCCTTTATGGGCGCGATGCTGGGGCTGGTGCTGGCCGATAGCATGCTGGCTTTGTTCGCCTTCTGGGAGCTGACCTCGGTCACCTCTTTCCTGCTGATCGGGTTCGATCACAGCCGGCAGGCGGCGCGGCGGGCGGCGATTCAGGCGCTGGTGATCACCAATATCGGCGGCATGGCGCTGCTGGTTGGGGCCATTCTGGTGCGGCAGCTCACGGGTAGCTGGGAAATCTCGGCGCTGGGGAGCCCGGCGGGTGAGCCGCTTTATGGGCTGGTGCTGGCCTGTTTCCTCGCCGCCGCTTTCACCAAATCGGCGCAGGTGCCGTTCCATTTCTGGCTGCCCAATGCCATGGAGGCGCCGACGCCGGTCTCGGCGTTTTTGCATTCGGCGACCATGGTGCAGGCTGGTGTTTATCTGCTGGCGCGGCTGTCGCCAGCGCTGGGCGGTACTGCGGCCCGGAGCACGATCCTACTGGTGTTTGGCGGGGCGACGCTGATCTGGGAGGCGCTGGGGGCGCTGCGGCAGACCGACCTCAAGCAGATGCTGGCGCAGACCACGATTGCCTCGCTGGGGCTATTGGTGATGCTGATCGGGCTGGGCAGCGAAACGGCGATTGCGGCGGTGATCGTCTATTTCGTGGCGCATGCTTTCTACAAGGCGGCCCTGTTCATGGTGGTGGGCGCCATCGACCATGAGGCGGGGACGCGCGATATCACGGCGCTTGGCGGGCTGGCGGATCGCATGCCGCTGACTTTCATCGGCGCGGCTTTGGCGGCTTTGTCCATGTTTGGCCTGCCGTTTACGCTGGGCTTTTTCGCCAAGGAAGAAATCTATGCCGGGCTGAGCGATGGGCCCCGGCAGGACATTTTCGCGCTTTCCGTTCTGGTGGCGGGCAATGCGCTATTGGGCGCGGTGGGTCTGCTGGTGGCGATCAAGCCGTTCCTTGGAGCGGAAGTGACGACGCCGAAGGCCGCCCATGAGGCTCCGATTGCCATGCTGGCCGGCCCGCTCGTGCTCGGCGTGGCTGGTGTCGTGGCGGCCGTAATGACCGACTGGTTCGGGACCTCGGTGCTGGAGCCGGGGGCGACGGCGATCATGGGCGAGCCCGTGACGAGCCATCTGACGCTGATGATCAATCCGGCGAGCATTGCGCTGTGGCTATCGGTTCTGACACGGGGCTTGGCCGTGCTGGTCTATCAGCAGGCGGCGACGATCCGCACGCTGCTGCGGCGGGCAAGCTCGGTGTTGTGGACGGCCGACCGGGTGTTCGACGCGGTCATGTTCGGGCTGATCCGCTTTGCCGGGGCGGTGACGCGGACGCTGCATCATGGGCGGCTTGAGCTTTATCTCGTCACGGTTTTTGCCATGCTGGCGCTGGCTTTGTTTGTGCCGCTACTGGCGCTGGGCGGGATCGATGCGCTACTGCCGATCTCCGATCTGGGCGATTGGTCAGCGCGGCTGGTCTGGCCCGATTTGCAGCCCTATGAATGGGCGGTGGCGCTACTGGCTGTGGTCGGGCTTGGTGCAGTGCTGGTGGCGCGCAACCGGCTGGTGGCCATTGTGTCGCTGGGCATTCAGGGGACGGCGGTGGCGCTGATTTTCCTGCTATTTGGCGCGCCTGATCTGGCCTTTACCCAATTCATGGTCGAAGTGCTGTCGGTGGTGATCCCGGCACTGGTGATGACGCGGCTGCGGCTCGACGAGCGCGATCATCGGCCGTTCGAGGACCTCGCGCGCGATGGCACTTTGGCGCTGGTCTGCGGGGCCGGCGTGAGTCTGGCGTTAATGGTGGTGCTGTCGGGCACGCTCGATACGCGGCTCAGCGATTTCTTCACCGCCACCAGCGTGCCCATCGCGCATGGCGCCAATATCGTCAATGTCATCCCGGTCGACTATCGCGGCTTTGATACGCTGGGCGAAATCTCGGTGGTGATGGGGGCGGGCATTGCCATTCTGGCGCTGCTGCAGCGCAAGAAAGCTATGCCGGACAAGCCCGCGCAGGCGCGGAAGGCGGCGTCATGAACACGGTGATTTTCCGCACCATCGCGCCGCTCATCGTGGCCATCATGCTGATGTTCTCGGTCTATGTTTGCCTGCGCGGGCATAATGAGCCGGGCGGCGGCTTTATCGGCGGGCTGATCGCGGCTTCCGCATTGGCGATCTGGGGCATGGCGACGGGTGTCGAGACTGCGCGCAAGGCGTTGCGCGTCGACCCGCTGGCGCTGGCGGGGGCAGGGGTGTTTGCGGCGGCTTTGTCCGGACTGGCCTCGGTTTTCACCGGCTCGCCCTTCATGACCAGCATCTGGCTTTACCTCGATTTGGGGGAGACGAGTGTGCCGCTGTCGACGCCGATGATCTTTGATATCGGGGTCTATTTCGTGGTGCTCGGCACCATCACCTCGATCGCGCTGGCCCTGCAAAGCGGGGAGGAAAGCTGATGGATTATGCGCTTGCCGTGCTCGTCGGCCTGTTCATCGCGCTGGGGGTCTATCTGCTACTGTCGCGCTCGATCATCCGCATGCTGCTGGGCGTGACGATTTTCGGCAATGGTGTGAACCTCTTGATCTTCACTGCCGGTCGACTGACGCGAGAAGTGGCGCCGATCGTGCCGACAGGGCTCGATCAACCGGCCGGACCGATTGCCAATCCGCTGCCGCAGGCGCTGATCCTGACCGCCATCGTTATCGGCTTTGCCATGTTCAGCTTTTTGCTGGTGCTGGCCTATCGCGCCTATCAGGAGCTTGATGCCGATGATACCGACACGATGCGCCTGGCCGAGCCGGAAGACACCCCGCGCCCGCCGCTGAGTTATTGAGATGGACCATTTGGCACTCCCCACCGCAATGATCGAGACGCCGACCGCTTTGGCCGACTGGGTCATCGTGCTGCCGCTGGTGCTGGCGCTGCTGGGCGCGGCATTGCTGCTGATGCTGCGGCAGATCCGGCGTATGCCGGCACTGTTGGCCGGGCTGGTGGTCATCGCCATCATCGCCTGCGAGGTGGCGCTGCTACAACGCATTGCGGTCGAGGGGCCGCTGAGCATGACCATGGGCAAATGGCTACCGCCCTTCGGCATCAGCTTTACCGCCGATATTTTCGGCGCCGCCTTTGCGCTGGCAGCGGCTTTTGTGACGCTGATCGTCATCATCTATGCCGAGGGCGAGCGCGGAGCCGATGAGCGCGGCGATGGCTTTCATGCGCTGGTGCTGCTGCTTCTGGCGGGTGTCACCGGGGCGTTCCTCACCGGCGATTTGTTCAATCTTTATGTGTGGTTCGAGGTGATGCTGATTGCGTCCTTCGGGCTGATCGTCACCGGCGGGCGGCCCTTGCAGCTCGATGGCGCGGTAAAATATGGCTTCCTCAATTTCCTCGCGACCACACTGTTCCTGCTGTCGCTGGGGCTGATCTATGGGCTGCTCGGCACGCTCAATATGGCCGATATTATCGGCAAGGCGAGTACTGCCAATCCGGCAGCATTGACCGGCATTGCGGCGCTGTTGCTGCTGGCTTTCGGCATGAAGGCGGCGGCGTTTCCGCTCAATGCCCGGCTGCCGGCCTCGTATCACACGCCGCCGACGGTAATCTCGGCGCTATTTGCCGGGCTGCTCACCAAGGTGGGTGTCTATGCGCTGCTGCGCGCTGGTGCAGCTCTTGCCGGCGAGCCGGGATACTCTGGAACCGGCTTTGCTATTGGTCGCCATCGCGACGTTGCTGATTGCCCTGCTGGGGGCGATTGCGGAGACCAATTTGCGCCGGGCCATCGGCTTCCCGGTGATCGGGGGATCGGGGCGGTGCTGGCCGGTATCGCGCTGCCCTCCGAGGGCGGCGTGGCTGGGGCGGCGCTGTATGTGTTCCATGCCATTTTGACCATGACCGCGCTCTATCTCGTCGCCGGGCTGATCGAGCGGCGCACGGGTCAACGCGACACCGTGCAAATGGGCGGGCTTTATGCCGCCAGCACGCCGCTTTCGGTGCTGTTCCTCGTGCTGGTGCTGGCGACGGCCGGCGTGCCGCCCTTCCTTGGTTTCTGGCCCAAGCTGCTGCTGCTCGATGCTGGAGTGCAGCAGGCAATGGCGGGGGATTGGGCCGATGGAGCGTTGGTCGTAGCTCTGCTGGCCAATGCGGTGCTGACGCTGATCGCCGGTTCGCGGCTCTGGGCGCATGTCTTCTGGCGCTCGGGCGTCGAAGGGGCGGTGTCCGAGCATGAGACGGTAACCCTCCGCACGCCCGGCGTGCGTGAACAATGGCTCGGTCTGGGTGCGAGTGTCGTGCTCACGGCGCTGATCGTGCTGGCCGGGCTGTGGCCCAACCTGTTGTTTGAAGGCGCACGCGCCGGGGCCGCCGATCTGGTCGATCCTGCGCGCTATATCGCCGCTTTCGGACTGGCGGAGGCGACGCCATGAGCCCGGCCGCCATCGTCATCGTCCCGGCACTGGGCTGGGCGGCCATCACCGGCAATTTCTCGGGGCTGAACCTGATTTTTGGGGCGGCGATTGGCGGGGTGGCGGTATTGTTGCTGCGCAGCGCCTTTGCGCCGCCCTGCGCCTTGCGCAAATTGCGGCGAATCACCTCGCTGGCCCTGCTGTTTCTCTACGAACTGGTGCTCAGCGCCATTCGCGTGGCCATTGTCGTGATGACGCCGGACCTCAAATCGGCGCTGCGGCCGGCCATTGTCGCTGTGCCGCTGACGGTCAAATCCGATGCGGAAATCACCCTCTTGGCCAATCTCATTACGCTGACGCCGGGTACGCTCAGTATCGATGTGTCCGAGGATCGCAGCGTGCTTTATGTGCATGTGCTGACGCTGTCGACGCGCGAGGCGCTGATCGCCGATATCGCCAAGGGCTTCGAGACCAAGGTCAAGGAGGTGTTCGCATGAGCGCGGCTGTACTCTCCGTCGTGACCATGATCGCCCCGGTCATCCCGGCATTGGCGCTGCTGCTGTCGGTGGTGCGGGTGATCATCGGGCCGAGCCTGCCGGATCGGGTGCTGGCGCTCGATCTGCTGACGGTGTCGGCCATGGGCTTTGTCGGCACGATCGCGATCCGCACCGGGCTGACGCTTTACCTTGATATCGCTATTGCCCCGGCGCTTTTGGGCTTTCTGGCAACGGTGGGTTTTGCCCGCTACATACTGTCGCGGCAGATGCCGGTCCGCGGCTCCGGCAGGGAGGGCCAACAATGATCGCCGATGTGCTGATCTATCTGGGCTGCGCCGCATTGCTGGCAGGCGCAATATTCACGCTGCTGGCGGCCATCGGCGTGTTAAGGCTGCCCGACCTCTATATGCGCATGCACGCGGCATCCAAGGCGGGTGCGGTCGGTGGCGGATTAATTTTGCTTGCCGTGGCATTGGTTTGCTTTGACGCAGCCGTGGCGCTGCGGGCAATAATTGGCGTCGGTTTCCTGCTGCTGACGACCCCGGTTTCAGCCCACCTGCTGGCGCGGGCAAGTCATCGTACTGGCTATCGGGCGGACGAGTTGATGGAAATCGACGAGCTCAAGTCTAAAAGTGGCCAAAGTTTGATGTGATTATTTTACACCATTGTACGGTGGCAATGTTGTGGACGTTGGCTTGCGTATAGCAGTAAACGGCACTAGAAATGAATGATGGCGGCGACCTAGATTGTTGCTGCCCAATAAAAATAATGAAAGGTTGAACTATGAGCGACAATACCGGAACGGCGGCCGGTTTTGAGAGCGATCTGATCGAACTCAGTACCGAGATCGTCTCTGCCTATGTAAGTCATAACGCTGTGAGCCCGACCGATCTGCCCAAGCTGATCGCCGAAGTTCATGGCGCCCTGCGTGCTCTTCAGAACAACGAAGTACCTGTTGCAGTTGAAGAGCTCAAGCCTGCTGTACCCGTTCGTAAATCCGTTGCGGCCGATTACATCATCTGCCTTGAAGATGGCAAGAAATTCAAGTCTTTGAAGCGTCATCTTCGCACCCACTACAATCTCTCGCCGGAAGAATACCGTGAGAAGTGGGGCCTGCCGGCCGACTACCCGATGGTTGCTCCGAATTACTCGGCAACCCGCCTCGAAGTTGGCCAAGGATAATGGCTCAGGCCGCAAGGCTGCTTAAGCAGCCGCTACGACACGCCGCGTCCTCGGCAACAGGACTGTGGCGAAACGCAAATGTTCGGTGGCCGCTCAGGCAGCGTGTGGCCGCAGAGTTGGTTTTGACGATAATTTCGTCGGAACGTTGAGGTTTCCGACCTCAGACGAAGTTTTGATTCGGCCGTAAGGACGAGCGGATTTCGGGATGAACACTGAAACAAAAAAGGGTCAGCGCAGATGATGCGCGGCCCTTTTGGGTTTTGGGGCTTGGTCAGGCCTCATAGAAGCTTTGCAAGGGAGCCGATGGCTCATCAAGGGGCGTAGATTGAAGGCTTGAGCCGCACATTCAGGCCCAGACAAGACCCATGTCCTTCGGCGCTCAAGATGAGGGTCCGTTGCAACATCGAACGTCGCCACAATGGCCCCATCGCAATGTCATTCCCAGCGAAAGGGAATGACATTTGGGGTGAATGGCATGGTGAGACGAACGGCATTGTGGGTGTAAGGCTCTGTCGTGGGGGCGACTTTGTGCTTGAACGGAGTTTTTGGGTCACGGCTTTTCGAGCGCGGATTTGACGCTTTATGGTCGAGCCAGCGCCGCTGCGCTGAAGCCTTTGAAATCTCGCATCTGGATAGTGCCTGCCGCTTGCTTGCCGAGCGGCATAAATTGGTATTAGCGTGTCTAGATTGGTATTGTCCGGGACTCGCCCATTGCAGGGCCGGACTCAGCTGGCAGCGAGCGCGTATGACCGATTTGCTTGTGAACCTCTATTCCCGACGCCTTGGCGAGCTTGCCGAGCGCGTTGGCGATGTCGAGGCCAGCATTCGTGTCGCGCTGCCGCCTGAGCAGCATATCGTGACCGATTGGGTGCGAGCCAATTTCAGCGCCTATTGGGCCAGCGAAGTCGCCGTCGCCATGGCGCATCAGCCGCCGGGCTGCCTGATTGCCACTGTGGACGGCGGGCTGGTGGGCTTTGCCTGCTACGATGCCACGGCGCGCGGATTTTTCGGGCCGACGGGTGTGCATGAAACCATGCGGGGCAAGAAGCTCGGCTTGGCGCTGCTCTATCACAGCCTGATCGCGATGAAGGCGCAGGGCTATGCCTATGCGATCATCGGATCTGCGGGGCCGGTGGATTTTTACGCCAATGCGGTGGGCGCCGTGCCGATTGTGGCGGACAAGGAAGACATTTATCAGGGCCTGTTGCGGATGAAGCCGGCCACGGGAGCCTGACATAGTTATGGAAAGCATCTGATGGCTAGCACACCGCTCGCTCTTTTCGTCGGCATGCCGGGGCTGGAATTGTCCGCCAACGAGATAGCCTTTTTCCATGAAACCAACCCCTACGGGCTGTTCCTGTTCCGGCGGAATCTGGACAATCCCGAGCAGGTCAAGCGGCTGACGGCGCAGTTTCGTGAGGCGGTGGGCCGGGACGATGCGGCCGTGTTCATCGACCGAGAAGGTGGGCGGGTGCAACGGCTCGACAATGGCCGCTGGCCCTCGTTCCGCGCCTTTGGTGCCTTTGGCGCGCTGGCGCAGAAGGATTTCGAGCTGGCCAAAAGGCGCTGCGGCTGTCGAGCCGTGCCATGGGCGCGATGATGGCGGAACTGAATATCGATAGCGGCTGTACGCCGGTGGTCGATATGGCGCTTAAGGGCATGCATGAAGTGATCGGGCAGCGCGTTCGGCGCCGATACCGACACCATTGTCGCCCCGGGACGCGAAGTGATCGCCGGCATGCTGGAAACCGGGGAAATCCCGGTGATGAAGCATATTCCCGGCTATGGGCGGGTGACTGTCGATCCGCATTTTACCTGTCCCGTCGTCGACGCCTCGCTTGAAGACCTGATGGCGACCGATTTTGTGCCCTTCATCCAGCTCAAGGACACGCCCCGGGCCATGGTGGCGCATCTGATCTTTACCGCCTTCGATGCCGAGCGGCCGGCTTCGGTCTCGCCCACTATCTGCGAGCTGATCCGCAATGATCTCGATTATGACGGCGTTCTGATTACCGATTGCCTGAGCATGGAGGCGCTGAGCGGCACTGGCCGGAGCGGGTGACGCGGGCGCTCGACGCCGGATATGACATTGCCCTGCATAGCCGGGGCGACTGGCCGCGAGCCGAGCTGCGGCGCGCGCTGCACGGCTGCTCAGCGATGCTAGTCTGAAGCGAATTGCTGCTGCCAATGCCAAGCGGGGGAATTTGCGGGTCGACGTGCGGGCGCTACATGCGGAAGTCGAGGAGATTTTCGCACAGAACGGTATCGCCTAAATGCTTATGGCCCTTGCCGCTCCGGTGTTTCGCTTGCTGGCGCGGGCTCCACTCCAATAGACTTCGCTTCTGGGGGCGGTGATCCTCTTCGTCTTGTGGCTCGGGCCGCATCATCCGAGGATAGATAAATGAGTTTCTTGCTGCGGCGCCTCGCTTTCTACCTCGCCGCTTTCATCGTGGCGGCGACGATCAATTTCTTCCTGCCGCGTGTTATGCCGGGCGATCCGATCCAGATGATGTTTGCCAGCGCCGGCTCGGAGCTGTCGCTGGAAAATCTCAATGCGCTCAAGCTCACTTTCGGCTTCATCGAAGCCCCGCTCTGGCAGCAATATCTGACCTATCTGCAAAGCGTGTTTACCGGCGATCTGGGCGTGTCGATCAAGTATTTCCCGCTGCCGGTCACCGATTTGCTGGCGCGGGCGCTGGTCTGGACGGTGGGGCTGATGGGACTGGCGACCATTCTGAGCTTTACCTGCGGCACCCTGTTGGGTGCTCTGGCGGCGTGGCAGCGCGGCAGCCGGCTCGATACGATCATCTCGATGAGCGCGATCTTTTCGAGTTCGGTTCCCGCCGTGGTCATCTCGCTCGTCATGCTGTTTATCTTTGGCTACCAGCTGGGCTGGTTCCCCAATGGCTATGCGGCCGATCCCATGCTCGATCCGGCCTTTTCGGCGCAATATATCGGCAGCGTCATCCGCCATGGCACGCTGCCCATGCTGACCCTGTTCATCGTGCTGGTCGGGGGCTTTGCCGTGACCATGCGCAACAACATGATCAACCTGCTGGGCGAAGATTACATCGTCATGGGCCGCGCCAAGGGGCTGGGCGAAAGCCGGGTCATGCTGTGGTATGCAGCCCGCAATGCGCTGCTACCGACCTTCAGCGCCCTCGCCATCTCTATAGGCACAGTGCTGGGCGGCTCGCTGGTGACCGAGGTGGTGTTCAACTATCCGGGGCTTGGCAATGTGCTCTATCAGGCAATCCTGGCGCGGGACTATCCGGTGATCCGAGGGCAGTTGCTGATCATGACCGGCGCCATGCTGGTTTCCAATTTCATCGTCGATCTGAGCTATGTGCTGCTCGATCCGCGCCTGAGAAAGGCCTGAGCCATGCAGCAACTCCTGTCGGGCCTGCTCCGGAACCGCAAGGCCGTGATCGGCGCGGTCATCCTGCTGCTGATCATTGCCGCGGCCTTTGCCGCACCACTGTTGAGCCAATATTCGCCCACCGCGCGGGTCGGAAGGCCGCATCAGCCGCCATCGCTTGAGCATTGGCTGGGCACGACCTGCGTGGGTCGCGATGTGTTCACTCAGCTGATCTATGGCGCACGGACCTCGCTGGCGGTTGGTTTCGGTGCCGGGCTGATGATTACCATTATCGGCACCGTGCTCGGCATCATCGCCGGCTACAAAGGCGGGGTGATCGACGAGATCATAAACTTCTTCACCAATATGGTGCTGGTTGTGCCCAACCTGCCGTTGCTGCTGGTGCTGGCGGCCTTTATCGGGCAGGCGAGCCCGCTGGTGATTGCCGTTATTCTGGGGCTGACGTCGTGGGCATGGGGCGTGCGCGTCACGCGGGCGGAGACGCTGTCCATCCGGCAGAAGGATTTCATCAAATCGGCCGAAATGCTGGGCGAGCCCTCCCGGCGCATCATGGCCTTCGAGATATTTCCCAACCTCATTTCCATCGTGGGCATCAATTTCATCGGCAGCGTCATCTTTGCGGTGATCACCGAGGCGACGTTGGAATTTTTGGGGCTGGGCGATCCCAATACCGTCTCCCGGGGATTATGCTCTATAACGCGCAAAACGCTTCGGCCCTGTCGGTCGGCGCTCGGTGGGATCTGCTCTCGCCCTGTATCGCGCTGGCGCTGCTGGGGCTGAGTCTGGCGCTGATCAATTTTGCCATCGATGAAATCGCCAATCCGCGGCTGCAGCACCGGCGGACGGCTGGGGCGCTGGGCGGCGCTGGTGCAAGCCGGGGAGGGGCGGCTATGAGCGTGCCCGTTCTGTCGGTCAAAAATCTCTCTATCGACTATATCGGCGATGAAAGCGATTTCCGCGCCGTGGACGATGTGAGCTTCGATATCGGCGCGGGCGAGTTCTTCGGGCTGGCCGGCGAATCGGGCTGCGGCAAGAGCACCATCGCCTTTGCCATCAGCCGGCTGCACCGCCCGCCGGCACTGATCCGCTCAGGAGAAATCCTGGTGCAGGGGCGCAACGTGCTCGATCTCGACAAGGAGCAGCTGCGCAAGTTCCGCTGGAGCGAAGTGGCCATGGTGTTCCAGAGCGCCATGAATTCGCTCAATCCCGTGCTGACCATCGAGACGCAGTTCTACGATGTGCTGCATACCCATCTCGGCATGAACCGCGCGCAGGCGCGGCAGCGGGCGGCCGAGCTGCTCACATTGGTCGATATCTCCGTCGACCGGCTCAAATCCTATCCGCATCAATGCTCGGGCGGCATGCGGCAGCGCATCGTCATCGCCATCTGTCTGGCGCTCAATCCCAAGCTGCTGATCATGGACGAGCCGACCACGGCGCTCGACGTGGTGGTGCAGCGCGAAATCCTGCAGCGCATCGACAAGCTGCGGGGCGAGCTTGGATTCTCAGTGCTGTTCATCACCCATGATCTGGGGCTGATGGTGCAGGTGTGCGACCGGATCGGGGTGATGCTCGAAGGCAAGCTGGTCGAGGTCAATGCGGCGCATGACATCTATACCGCGCCTCAGCACGACTATACCCGCAAGCTCTGGGCTTCGATGCCTCGGCTGCATGGCGAGCAGATCAGGCAGGGCGCCCAATGACCGAAACTCCTGTTCTCGCGCTCGACAATGTCTCCAAGATTTTCGGCAAGGGCGACACATCCGTCTATGCCGCCCGCTCAGTGTCCTTTGCTTTGAGGGCCGGACGTACGCTGGCGCTTGTCGGCAGATCGGGCAGCGGCAAGACCACTTGCGCGCGGCTGATCATGCGCGAATACCAGCCCGATCAGGGGCAGTTACTGTTCCGGGGGCGCCTGTGACCCATTCGATGGCCGCCTATCGCCGGGCGGTTCAGATGATCTTTCAGGACCCGTTTTCGGCGCTCAATCCGGCGCATACGGTTCAGTATCACCTGGAGCGGCCGCTGCGGCTGCATCAGAAGGGGCTGAGCACGACGCAGCGCAAGGCGGCGATCGAGGAATTGCTGGAGCGGGTCAAGCTCGATCCGGCCCTTATGGCGGCCAAGTTTCCGCATGAATTGTCGGGCGGGCAGCGGCAGCGCATCAGCATTGCGCGGGCGCTGGCAGTGGGGCCGGAGGTCATCGTGGCCGATGAGCCGACCTCCATGCTGGACGTTTCGGTGCGGTTGGGCATTTTGAACCTGCTCAACGAGATGAAGCGCTCGCTCGGGCTGGCGCTGCTCTACATCACCCATGATATCGCCACGGCCCGCTACGTGGCTGAGGACATTATCGTGATGTATGCCGGCCAGATCGTGGAATGGGGGCCGACCGAAAGCGTACTGAACGATCCGCAGCACCCTTATACGCGGTTGCTGCTATCGGCCGTGCCGGACCCGGACGTGCGGTTTGCGCAGTCGCAATACAATGCCGAAATGGCCGATGTGGAGAATATCCGGCGATTGTCCGCCGTGCCGCAGCCGGTGGTGCGCGAGGTTGGGCCGGGGCACTTTATTCGGCCGATTGGGGCTCTGGCTCAATCCTAGAGAGCCCCGGTCTGCGCCCTCACCCCTTGCGGGGAGGTGCTGTGCTGTGGGCTATATAGTGCCCATCCCGCCCAATGAGCTTTCCACACATCCACTTATTCGACTTATCCCCGGCTGGCTTTCTGCGTTGCAATGTGTAGGAATAAATTCCTTGATTGCAACGGAGGCCAAGGGTGCATCCTACTTATCAACCAATCGCGGCGGTAGCACAAGGCCAGCCCGGCGCCAGCCAGAATTGGGCTTGTGACGATGTCGCAGCACTGGTGGCACGCGAAAAAAATGTGCCGATGCGGTTGCTTATGCATGCATCGCGTTGCCGAGCTTCGGCCGCGCGGGCCCGGCAGCTGGCCATGTATCTTGCCCATGTGATGCTTGGACGCAGCCTGAGCGAGGTCGGGGACGCGTTCGGGCGAGATAGGACAACAGTCTCATATGCCTGCGCGCTGATCGAAGATCTGCGCGAGGACGCCGAATTCGATGCCTTCGTTACGCGGCTCGAACAGGTGATCGACGAGCAGCATGCCCAGCCCTTGTGGGAGCCGCGCCATGCCGGTCATTGAGCAAAGCGACGACGCGGTGCTGGTCCGGCTGGCGGCGAGCAAGGAGGCCGATGGTAGCCCATTTCTGGCGCCCCATCATGTGGCGGCGGCCAATCGGCTGGCCAAGCTGGTGGAGCGCTCGCGGCTGAGCCCGCGCGTCACCATGAGCTATGATGCCAGCCGGATTGGCCGCAGTGGCGGCAATGGGGTGGGCGACGCTTCCGATTCGGCGGCGGATGCGCGCCAGCGGCTCAATAAGATGGCGGCGCTCCTGCCTGCCGATTGCTGGGGTGTGGTGTTCGATGTGTGCGGGCTGGGCAAGGGGCTGCAATTGATCGAGACGGAACGGCGCTGGCCGCGGCGGAGCGCCAAGCTGGTTCTGCGCATTGGGCTGGAGCAATTGGCGGGGATTATGGGGCTGTCGGCTGGTGCCGAGGGCCCGGCTGGCGGCAGGCAGACGGGGTGGCTAGAAACACGGTTGCCGCTGATTGCGGAAACGGCCCCCTAGCTCAGCGCCTTACCCTCGGCCCGGATGCGGTTGACCATGGCGACCGTGCCATTGGAGCGCTGGGTGGTCAGGTGTTCGCGCAGGCCCATTTTGTCGAAGAGGGCAATGGCGTCGGTTGCCGCTATGTCCCGGGCGGGGCGGCCGGAATAGAGGGCGAGCAGCACCGCGACCGTGCCTTGCACGATCATGGCGTCGCTTTCCCCGCGATAGGTGAGCACGGTCTGGCCATCGCGCTGGGCGGTCTGGGCCGCCAGCCACACTTGCGAGACGCAGCCATGCACCTTGTTTTCCGGCGAGCGTTCCTCGTCGGTGAGCTTGGGCAGCGCCTGGCCCAACTCGATGATATAGCGATAGCGATCTTCCCAATCGTCGAGGAAAGACAGGTTTTCGGCAATGTCCCGGAAGGCTTGGGGCTCGGTCATGAGCTGTATCTAATTCATGCCGGCCGGCATTTCCACACCCGCAGGTGCAAGAAAAAGCCGCAAGCACGGGGCAACGCGCCTGCGGCAGGGGCCAAGGTCGCTGGAGGAAACTCGCTTGGGCAAGCGAGGCGACCCCGGGTTAGCGGAAGAGCGCCCTTCTGGACGCTCTTAACCGGCCCGGTCCGGCCGTGGCCCGGGAAAGGGGACCGGGCTGGCGATCGGCGTGTCATGCATGGGGGTGCCGATCGCGGAACTGGATTGCATGGCGGCCGACAACACAGCCTTGCCGCCAAGGCATTGCAGGCTATCGCATTCAATGTTCTGGACCTGCTCGGCAACCACTTTGGTGCCGGCGGCGACAGCCCTGGCTGGACAGTGTATTGGTGGCATCGGCGAAATCGACGCCGGGCTTGATCACCATATATGCCACTGTCAGCCAGAAGATGGATCGAACCAGAAACATTGCCACGTATTCCGTATTTGCTGGCGGGCTATTGCTGCCCACGCCACCAAACCTAGCGCGGACTATTTAAACTGTGCTGGGACATTTCGATAAAATTTGAATCAAATTGGCTGCCCTCGGTAAAGTTGGGCAACGCCTTGTTTACGCTATTCCTCAAAACCCGCCTTTCCTCGGTCCGGCGCCTCCGTGCAGGCGGCGCGCTTAAGGCCGTCTTAGCTCTTGAGCGCGCAGGTTGGCACCAACAAGACCTGAACCCATTCAGGCAGATAAGACGCGTTTATGTCTTGTCCCGGTATGCCCCGGCGGCGTCATAGTGTGAGTAAAAACTGTATGCGTAGCCTGTTCTCTTTCGGCGAAAGCAAAGAGATGAGACTGGCTGTTGCCGACTCCGGGCATCGGCCCGAAGTGCTGCGCCGCAAGACGCTGGCCAATAATGCACGCCCGGCGATCGCCATGTCCGGCCTGCTTATGCCCTTCGCAATCTATTGCCCGGTCACCGGCGCTGCTGCCTTTCGTGCTGGCGGCCATGGGCCTTGCCGGCGGCATGCTGACGCTGTCGCTGCACCAGCGCCAGTTGTTCGACGAGGCGGCGGCCGGGCAGGTGGTCACCATCATGGCCATGGGGCTGCTGCTGACCCCGGCCGATCCGCGTTTTGGCGATGTCGGCATGGGCGTCGCCTCGATGGGACCGATTCTGGCCTCGCTCGTCGCCCGCCGTCCACTGCGGTGCCGTGCCCGGTGGCTATTGGCGGCCATTGTCGGGCTAGGGGCGATAGCGTCGCTGTTTGGTATATCGCCCATTCCGGTTTCCAACGCCGTGCTGGCACCCACCTCGGTGCTGGCATTCCCGGGCTGCGTGGGCATTGTCGGGCACACGGCCAACCGCATCAATGCGGCCTATGAAGTCTATGACAAGGCGCAGGTGACCGCCTACCGGCACCTGATCGAGCATGTGCAGGATGCGGTGATCCGCTTTTCCAGCACCGGCGAAGTGCTGCTGGCCTCGCGTTCTTCCGAGGAATTGTTCGGCTGCCGCCGCTATGAATTGACCGGCACGGGCCCGGGCGAGCGGGTGCATGTGCTGGATCGGCCGGCCTATCTCAGCGCCTTCGCCGATGCCAATCTGGCGGGCCGTACCCGCATGATCGAGCTGCGTATGCGCCGAGACGATCCGGCGGGCGCGACCAAACTGCCGCGCTTCATCTGGGTCGAGATCAGTTTTTCGCCCGTACTGAGATCAAAGGGCGATGGTTCGCGCTTTGAAGTCGTGGCGCTCTATCGCGATGTCACCGGCCGCAAGGACGGCGAGGTGGCCATGGTCGAAGCGCGCCGGGTTGCCGAGGAATCCTCCGATGCCAAATCGCGGTTCCTTGCCACGATCGGGCACGAGCTGCGCACCCCGCTCAATGCGGTGGTCGGGTTCTCCGAAATGATGACTTCGGGCATTGGCGGGGAACTCTCGCCGACTCATCGGGAATATGCCGGGCTGATCCACCAGAGCGGCAAGCACCTGCTCGAAGTGGTGCGCATGCTGCTCGACATGTCCAAGATCGAGGCGGGCAAGTTCGAGCTGCAGGCCGAACCATTCCATGTCGAAGGGCTAATCGAGCCGTGCTTCAGCATGGTCGAGCAGCTGGCCAAGGAGCGCCGGTGACGCTGGCCGCCGAGATCGGCAAGGGCTTGCCCATGCTGGTGGCGGACGAGCGCGCCTGCCGGCAGATCCTGCTCAACCTGCTGTCGAACGCCATCAAGTTCAGCAATCGCGGCGGCACGGTCACCGTGTCGCTCAAGCGCCGTGGGCAGAGCCTCAACCTTTCGGTCAGCGACAGGGGCATCGGTATGGCGCCCGAATCTGCTGCAGCGCATTGGCGAACCATTCTTCCGAGCACAGGACGGGCTTTCGCGCCAATATGAGGGCACGGGGCTGGGGCTTTCCATCGTCAAGGGCCCGGTGGACTTGCATGACGGCACATTGCGGGCCATGTCTGAGATTGGCGCAGGGACAACCGTCACTGTTTTGCTGCCTATAAACGGTCCAGCAATAAAGACGGAGGAAACTGCGACTGTGACACCCCCTCCATAAAGAGCCGCCCGCCGCTCCCATCAGTTCATGGCACGACGAAAAAGAAAAGCGCAATGACGGCAACGACACTTTCCCGCCTGCCACTGCTGGCGGGCAGCGCCGTTGCGACCTATCTGGGTCGCGCGGGCCTCTGGACATTCTCGCGCTATATGCGCGCCCTGCTCGCCTCCACCGGCCTATTGGCCATGGTGACGATGACCGCGCTTGCCGCCAGCAACGCCCTCTATTTCCAGACGGCGCGCCACCCCGCGCCGCTGTTTACCCCCTCGCTCGGGGTGGCCGAAATCGTGCCTACGCCGGTGGACGCGCCAGCCGATGCGCCCACGATTGCCCCGACGCCGATGCAGCACAGCGTTGTGGCGACGCCGGTGACCAATGAGACGACGGCCAGCGTTACCCTGATTTCCCGGCCAATTCCCGATGCCCCGGTGGGCAACAAGGACGCCTTCCAGTGCAGAAGAAGCTGACCGAACTGGGTCTGTTCTGATGGCGCCGTCGATGGCTATTACGGGCCGCGGACTGCACAGGCGATCCGCGCCTTTGAAGAACGCAATGGCATGGTGCCGACCGGCGCGCTGAGCCGCGAAGTGGTGGACGCCATTCTGCGTGCCGACGCCGCTGGCATGGTGCCGGTGCAGCGGCAGGCCGTCGCGGCTCCCGCGCCGCAGCCGGTGACGCCGCCGGCGCCCGTGCAGCAAGTGGCTGTGCAGCAGGCTCCGGTGCTGCAGCCCGCGCCGGTCCAGCCCGTCGCGCAGCCTGATCGCGTCGTCGCGCAATTGCCGCCACTGTCGCCGGTCGACAATGCGGTGGATACGGTGGGCAATGCCGCCGCACAGACCATTGATTCTATCGTTGCAGCTGTCGATGGCCGTCCGGCCGGTGCTTCGGTCCAGCCCATTCCCGCACTGCCGATGATGCCGGTCAGCCAGCCCATGCCAGCTCCGGTGCAGGTGGCTTCGCTTGAACCCATGGCTGCACCGCGGCCGGTCACTGCGGTGCAGCCGCAGGCTGCGCCCGCCCGTGCCTCTGTGCCTTTGCAGCCCGCCAATGACACCCAGTTGATCAGCCAGATCCAGCGCGGGCTGGCGAGCCCGGGTTTTTATCATGCCCCCATCGACGGCAAGCCAGTGCGAATCCACGGCCAAGGCGATCCGCGAGTTCGAGAATTTTCACAGCTATCGGGTGACCGGGCAGGTGAACCCCGATCTCGTCGGGCTGCTGCGGGACGCCGGCGCGACCATCTGATGGCTGCGTTACGCAGCGATCTCTGGTGTGCAGCCTTCGTGCGCCGCCACAATGATCTGGGCAATATGTGCGTCGTGTCCCGGCGGGGTGATCCGATCGCCGGGCAGGTCTTCATCGAGGTGGATCATCTCGATGGCGCGGTGAGCCTGTTCACCCCCGCACCCATGGCAGGGCGGGAGGGCAATGAGGCGGCCCCGGTGTTCCAGCGCCGCTTTCGCCGTGTCGAGCCCGCCAAAGTGCGCGAGCGCATTCAGCAAGAAATCAAATTCGATCCGGACCTATGGGTGCTCAGCCTTGATCTGCGGGGCGAAGACCCGGGGATCGAGCTGGATGCGGGATCGAAACTCTAACCAGCGCGCCGCAGGCTGATACGGGCCAAGGCCTCGATGGCCCGGTCGACCACCGGATTATGCGCGGCAGCCAGCGGGGTGCGACGGCTGGTTTCGGTGAACGGCCGGTATTCGGGTTTGTTGAGCTCGAGCAGGTTCACCTCGCCGCGCCGAGCGCTCATCAGGTAGGCCATGGATTCGGGCGTGACATTGCCGAATAGCGTGGCGAATTCGGCCAGCGCCTGCGAGCGCTCGCTATCGTGACTGGTGGCGTGGATCAAAACCTTGAGCCCGTCATAGGCCGAGCAGCCGAAGGCGCGCAGGATGACGAAGAGCGAGGCGCCGGTGACGTCATGGGCGATCTGGCCGCAACGCACTTCATCGAGCCCGGTGATCTGGCTGAGCAGGCGCGTGACCTCGGGGCGGCGGTTTTCCGAGAAGAGTTTCATCAGCGCCTTAGTGAGATCGGCGCTGGCGACGGTGAGTTGCTCGATGGTCTTGCTGATCGGGGCGATAGGCGTGTCGCGATGGGCGAAGGCGTGGATAACTTTGACGCGGTCGGTGTCGGACAGATCGAAAAAGGCCGGGGCCAATAGTGCTGCGTCGAAATCGCTGCGCTTAGCCAGCGATTCGGCGACGATGTGGTCCATCTGTGCGGAGCGGGCGAGGGCGCTGAGATAGGCGCCGCGCGGCTGGATGGCGGTGTTGCCGGCCGTGGCGCGATAGACCTTGCGGGAGTTCAACTGGAACAGCTTGGCCAGCACCACATTGGACAGGTCCGGGCGGGTGGCAAGGATTGCGGCGGCGGGGATATCTTCGCGGGCAATGACCTCGAGCGCCGTCTGGTCCGACAGTGCGGCGGCCGATTGCAGGAAGCTGTTGAGGTCTTCCCCGATATTCTCGACGACAAGGCGCTCGAGCATGGGCGAGAGCATGGCGGCGCGGCCCAGAATGGCGGCGCCCTTGGCGCGAGCCCGGGGGCGGCGGTGGGGAACAGGCGGCTGGCCAGCGCCTCAAACTGTTCCATTTCGGGAGGAGTGGGCTTGCCGCGCCGCGTATAGGCGTCGCAGGCAGCGATCAGCAGCGTATTGGTCCGGTCGATGCCGCCAGTCTCGATGAGTAGCTGAAATGTTTCGTAGGGCTGAAAGCCAAGCATATCCGGGACCATCGACTCGCGTTCGCATCACATTCGATGCCCGGCCACTTTTGCGGCGAATTCGTTAGCGGACTGTTAACCTTGACGATCTCTTAATGCGCAGGCGTGAAAAGATTCACGCGAGGGAAGGACAGAGCGAGCGGCGTCGCCTGTCTGATGGTCCTTTTGAGGCTGCCTCCGGTAGGGACGGAGGGGCAAACTGGCTGGAGGCCGGCTTGGGAAAGCTCGTCAAATTCAATCTGCGTGACAAGGCGCCGAAAACCGCAACGAGGCTGAGCGGTGGTGCGCAGATCTTCATCTTTACCGGAGTGCGTTATGAGCGGGGGACAAATGCTGTGCCAAGCAAGCGGCTTGCCCCCTCACGGCCGAAGCGTAAGCGTGGCTGACATTTTCGGGGTGGCGCTGCGGGCCGCTGGTTCGGTCGTGCTTGCGGGGCTGCTGGTGGCTTGCACCGGTGGCGCGCGGCCGGTGGGTGACTTTGGCCGGGCGGCGCCCAGCTTTACTCATGACACGGCCATGCCGGCGGTGGGCGGGTGGCTGGCGCGGCAGCGCAAGGAGCCGTATTCGGATTTCAACCAGACCGACCAGGAAGGCGAGATGCATAACCGCGTCTGGCGGTTCCTGATCGCGGCCCATGCCAAGGACTGGTTCTACGACACGGCGGTGGAGTGGCAGCGTACGCGTATCCTGCCGGAGGTGGACCGCACTTTCTCGGTGGACCGTTATTACACCCGGCTGAAGGCCACTCAGTATGAATCCTCGCGCGTGCGCTACTCGACAGTGGGCCGGCATATTGCGGCCGATCTCGATACGGTGCCGGGCACGTTCAAATCGATCTGCGAGGTGATCGAGGTGGATCGCCAACGCGCGATTGCCGTGGGCAGCCTGAGCGGGCTGGGGCCGGATGAGGCGCGCAATGTGGCCAATCGCAAGGCCGAGAACGACATTCACATCGCTCGGTTCGTGCGGGCGCTGAACTATCGCTATCAGTCCTATAATTATGCGCTGGACCATCTGCTGGTGGAAACCCCGCATGAGCAGTCGCTGGCGGTGGACGAGGCGCTGCGGCGCATGTCGGGCTTTGTCGACCGGGCCAATCGGCGCGATTTCTGCGGCGATGGCGGAGCCGCAGGGCGGCGTAGCGATGTTGTCATACCCTCGCGCTACGAGACCCGTGTAATCGACCGGGAAATTGTGCTGCCGAAATAGCGGCCCGGCCAGATGGGACCTGCATGAGTGACGTGACACCAGACCGAAGCGGCGCGCCCGGCGAAGTCTTTCTGGCCTTTCTCAAGCTGGGGCTGACCTCGTTTGGCGGGCCGATTGCCCATCTCGGCTATTTTCGCGATGAACTGGTTACGCGGCGCCGCTGGATCGATGAGCAGGGCTATGCCGACTCGGTCGCCTTATGCCAATTCCTGCCGGGGCCAGCTTCGAGCCGAGTCGGTTTTGCGCTGGGGCTGTGGCGTGGCGGGCCGCTTGGCGCACTGGCGGCCCGGGCGGCTTTTACCCTGCCATCGGCAATTCTATTGGTGCTGCTCGCTTTGGGCGCAGAGGCGCTGGATGGGCCGGTGGCGCAGGGCGTGCTGCATGGGCTCAAGATCGTGGCGGTTGCCGTGGTGGCGCAGGCGGTGTGGGGCATGGCGCGGAGCCCGGCGCCGGATCGGCAGCGTTCGGCTATTGCGGTGGGGGCTTTGGCGGTGACCATGTTGGCGGCTGGGGCGCTGGGGCAGGTCGCGGCGATTGGGCTTGGCGTGGTGGCAGGGCTGCTGTGGTGCCGGGGTGAATTGGCCACGACGCATGCGACGGTGTCGTTTGGCATCAGCAAGCGGTTTGGCGCGGCAATGCTGGTGCTGTTTGGATTGTTGCTGATTGGATTGCCGCTACTGGCCAATGTGGCCGGCTCGCAGGGGCTCAACCTGTTTGATGCGTTTTATCAGCGCGGGCTCGCTGGTATTTGGCGGCGGGCATGTGGTGTTGCCACTGCTTGATGCCGAAGTGGTCGGCAGGGGGTGGGTAAGCGGGGACCAGTTTCTGGTGGGCTATGGCGCGGCGCAGGCTGTGCCGGGGCCGCTGTTTACCTTTGCGGCGTTTCTCGGAGCGGTGAGTGCGCCGGCGCCCAATGGGGTGCTGGGGGCGGCGATTGCGCTGGTCGCGGTGTTCTTGCCGGGATTTCTGCTGCTGGTTGGTGCGCTGCCATTCTGGGATGCGTTTCGGACGCGCCCGGCGCAGGCGGGGATGCGTGGGGCCAATGCGGCTGTGGTCGGGATTTTGGGGGCGGCGCTGTATGACCCGGTCTGGGTGAGCGCGATTGGGCGGCCGGTGGATGTGGTGCTGGCGGTGGCGGGGTTTGTGCTGCTGATGGTGTGGAAGATGCCGCCTTGGGTGGTGGTGGTTGCGCTGGCGGTGGCTGGTGGGGCGATGGGAGCGGTGGGGTATTAGCTCTATTGTACCAACGTGGTGTCATCCCCGCGGAAGCGGGGACCTCTGTTTCCTATCTTTCCATCCCAAACGGAGGTTCCGCTTTCGCGGGAATGACACCGAGAGATTTCAGAAATTGGAGCATAAGAGGACTCCCAACCCCTCACCCTGATCATTCTTCTGAACGAAGAATGATCTGTCCCTCTCCCTCAAGGCGCGAGGGTGGGTTCCGTGCTCGGATTGGCCGGCGTACCGCGGGTGCCACACTGCACATCGGCCAGTGCCTGTTCGAAGCGGGCGCGCATGGCCCGGTGGGGTGGGGCGAGGCGGACCAGGACGAAGAGTTTGTCGCTGGCGGATCTGACTACGAGCAGGCCTTCGGCGATATCGAGTTGCTGCTGGGCGAGCAGGCGCGTTTGGGCGGCGTTGAAAATGCCCAGTTCCGTGGTCTGGCCGATGCCGTCGCGATTGGTGGTGGAATAGGTGACGATGCCGGCCCGGTTGAAAATGGCCACCGACCAGAAGGCGTCGGGCATCATGCCGCTCATATAGGCGGGGCCCCGGCTGAGATCGACCCGGCAGACGGCATAGGCCGAGTCCGGATCGAGCCCGAGCGGATTGGGCTGGCCGGGCTCGACCTTGGGCAGCACCAGCATGCGATTGTTGGCGTCCAGCGCTTCGATGCGGGTCCAGACGGTTTCCTTGGCGAGGGCAGGCAGGGTCAGGATCACCAATATATGGATGATGCCGCCCAATACGGCGCCGGCCAGCAGCCAGAGCAGGGTGCGGATCATGCGCAGCCCTCCCGCTCGATGGAGGGCATGGTATTGGTGCTGCCATTGAGGCCCGAGAAAACGGTGGTGTCGTAGAGGGTCAGCACCGAGCTGAACGGGCCGGTGCCGGCGAGTTCAAGCCAATTGCCGGGCATGAGGCCGGTGCCGATATTGAGCGCGATGGCGCCGTCATTGGCGCGGGCAATGCCATCCGAGCGGATGGCGGCCCAGGCGTCGGGCGCGGCGATATTGATGCCGTCATTGTCCACGGCATAGAGCGTCCAGAAGGTGGCGAGGGGCGTCGTGCCTTTGAGGTGGTAGGTGCAATCGCGGGTGAGCGGCTCGCCTTCACTGTCGCTGGTGGCGGTGAACTGGATGCCTTCGCTGAGGCCCAATTGCAGCGAAGCTGCGCGGGCCGAGTGGCCGCGTGTATAGGGATTGGGCTGGGCCGAGCCGACATCGGGCCATGCGCTCCGAGGGCCGATTTGCGCGCCGCCGAACAGGCGCCCATCGGTCAGCGCGTACCGAGACAGGCCAAAGCCGATGCCTGGGGCTACCGCAATCATCAGCAGAAGGTGGATGACGAAACGCAAGGCGGTCAGCGGCTCATGAGGGCGGGAGAGGGCATTGCGGGGAAACCTCGAGGTGGGGTTTGGCTGGTATGGCTATGGTGCCAGTAGACCTCATGGTGAGCGTGTCGAACCATGGGGTCGTGCCACCGGCCTAGCATAGTGCCACGACCTCGTCCTTCGACAAGCTCAGGATGAGGTCTACTGGGACCATGTCTGTTGGGGATATCTCGCTTGGCACGCCCCTAAAGCCCCACATTCGATCCCACCACGGCGGCACGGGCCCGGTCGGTGATGGGGTTGGTGGCGCGGAGTTCGCCCTGGAACAGGCCCGCCAGATCGAGCAGCTTCCGGGCGGCGCCGGGGGTGAGGGTTGGCGGGCGTTCGGCGACTTCGACTTGCTCTTCGGCCGGATTGGCTTCGGCCACAATGGTCTGTTCGGGCACGAAATCGACGCCGAAGACCGGTTTGATGTCGATATTGGTATGGGCATAGGCCATGAATTTCTGCCGAGCAATGGCGGGCAGGGTGCCCCCGGTGAGGGTCTTGGTGGGGTGATAATCGTCATTGCCGAACCAGACGGCGGCCACATAATTGCCGGTGAAACCGCAGAACCGAGCGTCACGATAGGATGAAGTGGTGCCCGATTTGCCGACGACCGGAACGCCGGGCACATCGGCGCGGCGGCCGGTGCCGCCGGTGACCACGCCGCGCAACATGGAATTCATGCCGGCCACGGTGGTTTCGCTGAGCAAGCGTTCGCGCGGGGCGTTCGGATCGGCCTCGAACACCAATTCGCCATTGAGCGTCGACATGCGGGTAATGCCATAGGCGGGGGTTTTGAGGCCGTCATTGGCCAGCACGGCATAGGACGAGGCCATGTCCAGCACCGAGACGGAGGCAACGCCGAGGGCCAGCGAGCGGGTGACGGGATAATCGGCGCGCAGGCCCATGCGATGGCTGAGCGCGGCAATGGGGTCGCGGCCGGTTTTGATCGAGAGGGTAACGGCGACGGTGTTAAGCGATTGGGCCAGTGGCGCTTTGAAGGGTCACAGTGCCCTTGTAATTGCGGCCGTAATTCTGTGGGCACCAATCGCCAATGCAGACGGGGCGGTCGGTGATGGTGTCGGTCGGCTTGAGGCCGAGCTGTTCCATGGCCTCGGCATAGACGAAGACCTTGAAGGCGGAACCGGGCTGGCGGGTGGAGACGATGGCGCGGTTGAACTGGCTTTTGCCATAATCGGTGCCGCCCACCATGGCGCGCACGGCCCCGCCGGTATCGGTGACCACCATGGCGGCTTGCGACACGTCATATTGCTCGCCATTTTCGCGCACGGTGGAGGTAACGGCCTCTTCGGCATATTTCTGCAGCGTGGTGTCGATGGTGGTGCGGACCACGAAATTGTTGGAGGCGTGGCGGGTGGTTTCTGATGATCTTCTTGGATTCTTCGAACGCCCAATCGAGGAAATAGTTCGGCGAATTGGCGTCGGCGGTGCGATCAACCGGCGTGGCCGGATGGCGGCGAGCGGCGGTGACCCGGCCCTCGGTGAGGAAGCCGGCGGCGACCATGTTGGAGAGCACGAGATTGGCTCGGCCGCGGGCGGCGGCGAGATCGACATGGGGGCATAGCGGGTGGGGGCCTTGAACAGGCCCGACAGCATGGCGGCTTCAGCCAGATTGATGTCCTGCACCTTCTTGCCGAAATAGTAATCGGCCGCGGCCACGACGCCGAAATTGCCGCCGCCCATATAGGCGCGGTCAAAATAAAGCTTGAGGATATCGTCCTTGGAATAATGCCATTCGAGCCACACCGCGAGGAAGGCCTCGATGATCTTGCGCTCGATGGTGCGCTCGGAGGAGAGGAACAGGTTCTTCGCCAGCTGCTGGGTGATCGAGGAGCCGCCTTGGGTGGAGGCGTCGCCCGAAGCATTGCTCATCAGGGCGCGCAAAGTGCCCACGACGTCGATGCCGAAATGATCGTAAAAGCGCCGGTCTTCGGTGGAGAGGGTGGCCTTGATCAGATAATCGGGCATGTCCTTGAGGGCGACGGAATCGTCCGAGCGGATGCCGCGGCGGCCGATCTCGGTGCCGAAGCGATCAAGGAACACCACCGAATAGTTCTCGGCCTTGTTGAACTCGCCCGAGGCGGTGGCGTCGAAGGCTGGCAGGGCGAGCGCGGTCATCAGCACGGCGCCGATGGCGCCGAAAGTGAAGGCGTCGGACAAAATTTCGACGAAGAAACGTTTGATACCCGTGACGCGGAACACTGACATGATGTCCCGGAACTTGGTCCAGCCCCGGCCCGAGCCCTGCCAGAAGTCGTATAGCGAGGAATCCAGCCACGCATCGGCCGCCAGCATGGACGACTTCCCGGCCCGCTTGTCTTTCGTGTAGAACGGATCCTGCACCGCTTGGTCCCCGGCTGCGCTTGTGGCGGACTGTTGTCCGGCCACAGCGCTGAATGCAACTCAATCGCTGGAATATGATTGCCAATAATGGCCTATAAGAGCGAACCGGCAACACCATGCCGCATGTCAGGTTAAGATGGCCTTTTGGGAAGAAAAAACACTTGAGCAGATGAGCGAAGCGGAGTGGGAATCCCTCTGCGACGGCTGCAGGCGCTGCTGCCTGATCAAGCTCGAGGACGAAGACACCGGCATCCTGATCACCTCGGATGTGCGCTGCAAGCTTTTGGACGGGGATAGCTGCCATTGCACCGACTATCCCGGCCGCCGAGCCAAGGTGCCCGATTGCATCAAGCTGACGCCGCAGAATGTCACCGAGATCAAATGGATCCCCACCACCTGCGCCTATCGCCGCATTGCCGAAGGCAAGGGCCCGGCGTGGTGGCACCCGCTGGTCTCAGGCGATCCGCAAACGGTGGTGGATGTCGGCGTCTCGGTGGCGGGGCGGACGTTCCTCGAAACCGAGGTCGAACCCGATACTTGGGAAGAGCACGCGGTCGATTGGCCGGAATGGGAACCGCCGGAGCGGCTTTAGACTTCCGGTAATATTTGGTTAACCATAAGGATTAATCGCTCGTTAACCATGTTGTGGCCTGATCACTGGCGCTGTTGTAAGTGCCCGGGACAGGCGACGATATGACCGATGCGGTGATTGCCAAGGATAGCGCTGAGCATTTCTGGGGCAGGGTGCGCAGTGCGCTGGGGGCGTTGCGGCCCGTGCGGCAGGAGCGCATGCCGGCTTATGGGCAGGCCGCGATTGCCCGGCAGATCGGCATGAAGCCCAGACTGGGCGCACGCATCGAAGAGGAATTGACCGGGGCCCGGGAGGCCTCGGCGCAGGCCGGGGTGTCGATGAGCCTGCTGGTGATCGAAATCGACCGCTATCGCGAGTATTTTGCCTGTTATGGCAAGGGCGCGACTGATGATTGCGTGATGACGGTGATGCAGACCATTGCCGATGCGCTGCCGCATGACGATGACACCTGCCTGCGCATGGGGCGGGCGACTTTCGTCGTGGCGCTGCCGGACATGCCGGTGCTGATGGCGCGCACGCTGGCGCAGAAGATCACTGGGGCCATTCTGCAGCCGGGGACTGGCGCATAAGGAAAGCCATGCCGGGACGGTGACGGCCAGCGTGGGGCTGGCGGTGAGCAATCCGCAGGGTGGGTATGACCGGACATTCTTCGAGGCTGGTGCGCAGGCGCTGAAAAAGGCGCAGCGCAAGGGCATGGGGCGGCTGGAAGTCGTTGATTTGCGGCCCGCGCAGGAGCGGCGGCGCCGAGCTGCTTGATTGGTTTAAACCGCCCGATACTAAAATCCTGAACGTGGATGACCTTCAGCATGGATTCCGGCCTGCGCCGGAATGACATTGTGGGTGGGCGCTTCTGCTCGTTCCGAGGTTGCGTCATTGGCTTTGAGCCATTATGAGAGCCCTCCCTCGCGCCGCTGGGCGCAGTTTCCCATGATGGACAGCTCCCATGACCCTTGCTTGCGGCCTCGACTTTGGCACGTCCAATTCGACCATGGGTTTTGTCGGCGCCGATGGGGTGCCGCGCTTGTTGCCGCTGGAAGGTGGCAGGCAGACTATGCCCAGCGTGCTGTTCTTCAGCTTTGAGGATCGGAGCACCCATTTCGGGCGGGGCGCTATCGCCGAATATGTCGCTGGTGCCGAGGGCAGGTTGCTGCGTTCGCTTAAAAGCGTGCTGGGCACGGCCTTGTTCGACGACGGCATCAGGGTGGGCGCGCGCCTACCGCTTCGACTGACATTTTGGGCATTTTCGTTGCCGAGCTCAAGGCGCGCGGAAACCGAAGCCGGTGCGCCGCTGGACGCGGTGGTGGTCGGGCGGCCGGTGCACTTCGTCGATGACGATGCGGCGGCCGATGCCGAGGCGCAGCGGCAGCTCGAAATGGCAGGTGCGGCGGCAGGATTTTACGCATGTCGAATTCCAGTTCGAGCCGATTGCTGCGGCGCTGGATTATGAGCGGCAGGTGACGGCCGAGCGGCTGGCGCTGATCGTCGATCTGGGCGGTGGCACCTCGGACTTTTCGGTGGTGCGGGTGTCGCCTGAACGGGCGCGCTCGGTTGATCGCGCTGGTGATATTCTGTCGACGGCGGGTGTGCATGTGGGCGGCACCGATTTTGACCGGCTGCTTGCCATGGCCAAGGTGATGCCCGAACTGGGGCTGGGCAGCGAGACCGGGGATGGCAAGCGCTACCTGCCGGTGGCGCCCTATTATGACCTGTCGACTCGGCACCGCATCAACCGGCTCTATAATGCGCAAACGCTGCGCGATCTGCAGGGCACGCGCCGGGAAGCGCGAGCCGGACAAGGTCGAGATCATGATCGAATTGATCGAGGACCGGCTGGGGCATCGGCTGGTGGGGGCGGTCGAGGCGGCCAAGATCGCGCTGTCGGATGTGCAGGAGACGCAATTCCAGTTTGCCGTGCGCGCAGCAGGTGGAAACCATCATGGCGATCAATGATTTGACGCAGGCGCTGGAGAATTCGGTGGCGCGCATTGAATCAACGATTGAAGAGACATTGCGGCGGGCAGGGGGTGACGGCGGGCGATATTGATAGCCTGATCCTGACCGGCGGCTCGACCTGAGTGCCCGCCATTGCCAATCGGCTGCGGACGCTGTTTCCCACGTCCGAACTGGTGCGCACCGATGTGCTGGGCAGCGTGGGGCTGGGACTGGCGTTGGATGCCGCGCGCAAATTCGGGCCTGCATATCAGGCATAGTTCCCATGCAGGAATGACAGGCGGCGGCCACACCTTCGCCATGCGATGAATGAAAACTGAATAAGCAGTTTGCGGCCAGTTCAGCTCCGGTCTGGCATGTGTTCGACCAACACTTCATTCCATCGCCCCGCGACCTCTCGGCCGGGGCATGAACATTTTG
Source organism: Devosia sp. A8/3-2 (assembly GCA_025452255.1). Lineage (GTDB taxonomy): Bacteria > Pseudomonadota > Alphaproteobacteria > Rhizobiales > Devosiaceae > Devosia. The sequence continues at coordinate 3,521,076 of CP104974.1, read as the reverse complement.
TCGAGGAACAACCATGACCTTGTTCAAGACCATCGCTGCCCCGGCCCCGGCCATCGGGCTTGCCGCCCCTGCCGCCGCACAGAACCTTTCGCCCGTCGGCACTGGCAGACCACGACCGGGGAATCGCGTTTTGTCGTCAGCTATTGCGGAGACGGCACCCAGATCTGCGCCAAGCTGACCTGGCTGCGCCACGACGCGCAAGCCCGAAAATGTCGCCATGCTCAACAAGCTGGTGGTCAACGGCGCAAGGCCCGCCGGCGAAAACCAATGGCGCGGCACGGTGAAATATGACGGCCAGACAGTGGACGGCTCGGTCACGCTGGTCGATGAGGACAGCATGCAGCTGTCTGGCTGCATGCTGATTGCTTGCAAGAATGTGGATTTCGTTCGGCGGTAGCGTCGGCGTTTTGTTGAGGGTTTTGGGCCTCGTTCCGTTGGAGCGGGGCTTTTTTGTTTTGGGTTGGCAAAAGAGGATTGGCTCTTTCGCTTCCCTCCCCCTTGAGGGGAGGGATCGAGGGTGGGGTTCTGAACTCTCAATCGGCATGGCGTTTGTTGAGGCCGCAGAACCCCCACCCTAGCCCTCCCCTCAAGGGGGAGGGGATTGCATCGGGGCTTCCGGCCACCGTCGCTTGAACGAGCCGCGATGCATTTCCTCCACAGTGTCATTCCCACGAAAGCGGGAACCTCTGTTTGCCGCACCAAGCAAGAAAACGGAGGTTCCGCTTTCGCGGGAATGACACCGCAGTGGTGAGTAGGCCGGAGGCCCAGCGTGAGGCCTCAGGGACCCCCACTTATCCAACTTATCCCCGCGTCACGGTGGTCCTCTATAGTTCAGGCATGGTCGGAAAAGTGGGTCAGCCGACGGAGATGCCGGCCCAGCAGCGAGAGAACACAATGAGCGATGAGGGGGCCTCGGGGAACGGCGCGGCGCCGAACTGGGCCGCCATCCGCGAGGAATATGAAGGGCGCAAATTCCTGCCGGCAATGATCTGCAAGCGCTATGGCATCAGCCTAGCCCAGTTGCGCTATCGGCGCGAGATTGAGGGCTGGCTGAGTGCCCGGGCTCGCATCGTGCGGCAGGACGGCCCGGTGGCGCGGATGCTGAAGGTTTTGGACAAGCAGGTAAGGCGACTGGAGATGGCGGTGAACGAGACCGATCGAAAAACAGGCCAATGTGCTCGGCATGTCGGTCAAGACGCTGGACAAGCTGATCGAGCTGGGTGCGGCGCAGCCTAATGTGGAGCCGGCGACCAAGAAGGACATGACCGATCTGCGCGATAAATTGGCCAAGCGCATTGACCAGTTCAAGAACCGCTGAGACGCTGGCCGAAGTCGCCGCCGGGACGGACGACGAGGTGGAGCAGCACTATTACGATTGGGACCACTGGGCGCTGGACAAGCAGCGTACCCCGGCCGGGGACTGGACCACATGGCTGCTGCTGGGCGGGCGCGGTTCGGGCAAGACAAGGGCGGGAGCCGAATGGGTGCGCAGCTCGGCGGCGCGAAAAATCGGGCCGATCGCCACGGTGGCCGAAACCATGACCGAGGCCATCTCGATCATGGTGCGCGGGGAGAGCGGCATTCTCAATGTGCACCCGGACGAGGAGCGGCCGGTGCTCAAGGGGCAGCGGCTGATCTGGCCCAATGGCGTCGAGGCGAGCATTCTTTCGGCGTCTGATCCCGATCGGTTTCGCGGGCCGCAATTCGCGGCCGCCCGGTGCGATGAGATTGCAGAAATGGCCTCGGGCGGAAGAGGCGTGGGACATGCTGCAATTCGGCCTGCGGCTGGGCGATCGGCCGCAACAATTGGCCACGACAACGCCCAAGCCGACGCGATTGCTCAAGCGGTTGCTGGGCGACCCGGAAACCGTGGTGACCCGCATGGCGACGGCCGAGAACCGGGCGCAACTGGCGCCGCAGTTTCTCGATGCCATCGTTGGGCGTTATCGCGGCTCCGTGCTGGGGCGGCAGGAGCTGGATGGGGAATTGATCGAGGACCTGCCCGATGCGCTGTGGCAGCGGGCGATGTTTGCGCCGGTGAGCGGGGTGGTGCCGGAGCGAATTGTCGTGGCGGTCGATCCGCCGGTGACGGGGACGGCCAAGTCCGATGCCTGCGGGATTATCGTGGCCGGGCGGGTGGGCGAGGGCGCTGTAGTGCTGGCGGATTGTACGGTCAAGCCGGCGCCGCCTTTGATCTGGGCGCGGCGGGCGGTGGCGACGTTTCATGCCCATGGGGCCGATGCTATCGTGGTCGAGGTCAATCAGGGCGGGGACTCGGTCAAATCGGTGATCGAGCAAATTGATGCCAAGGTGCCGGTGCGCGCAGTGCAGGCCACGCGGGGCAAATGGCTGCGGGCGGAGCCGGTCGCCGCGCTTTATGGGCGGGGGCTCGTGCGGCATGTGGCGGGGCTGACGGCGCTGGAAGACGAAATGTGCGGCTTCGGCGCCGATGGCAAAAGCGGCGGGCATTCGCCGGACCGGGTGGATGCGCTGGTGTGGGCAGTGACGGAATTACTGCTGGAAGAAAGCCGGCCGCGGGTGCGGGGATTTAGGGGGCTTCCCGGGGGTTCAGCAGCCGAGCTCCTCTGCCGGCGAAGTCGGCCACGTTTCTCGTAACCGGGGGTTAGGTCATGGACAAGAGCGGTGGCGGCGATCAGCGCGTCGCCAAGCTCGATGGTGCGGAGCGCGGCAAATGCGCCGCACTGCTTGGCGACCGCAGTGTCTACCACAAGGGTTCTGGCGCTATAGGCCGGGACGATTTCATCGTCGAGCCAGTGCGAAGAACGTGGCCGAATCCCGGATCGCTTTTCTCGGCCAGGACTGTGCCTTGCTCGAGCTCAAATAGAGTTATCGCTGAGAGATAAGTTTGTGCGCCGGTGACATTGGCCGCCCAAAGCTGCACCGAGGCAGGAGCGCAGTGCAGCCGCCGAAGGGTGGAGATAACATTTGTATCAAGCAGATAGGTCAATCGTCAGGAAACTCGAACGGCCGATGCAGGGATGGCAGGCGCGGAAAATCATAATCGAAATCCGCCTCTGGGCGGGTATCGGCAATCGTCTCCGCCGGGCTTTTGGGCTTGCCATTCAGCCGTTCGAATTCTTCGTTGGTCATGAGCACATAGGCCGCCTTGCCCCGGTCGGTGATGATGACGGGACCATCATTGGCGGCAAGCTTGGCGCCGCTGGTGTTCTGGTTGAACTCGCGGGACGACATGGTGCGGGTGATGTGGCGGTTCATGAGTGAACTCCAATCTCGATGTAGGTACGTTACTACATAATGTGCGGCGGTGCAAATGCCGAGGCCGCACCGCGCAAATCAGAGGTTCCCGCTGGCGCAGGGATGACCCGGTGGGCGGGCGAAAAGGGACCAAAAACATGCCGAACTGGATCAGCCGCCTGATGGGGGCGGAGCGAATGCGCCTGTCGAAGCCAAGAATTTTGCCGGGCAGACGCTGCTGAGTTTGAATGCGTTGGGGCCGGCCAATTGGAGCCAGCGGGGATTTGCGAGCCCGGTCAATCAGGGGTTCATGAAAAATCCGGTGGTGTATCGCTGCGTGAGGTTGATTGCCGAGGCGGCCAATCAGGTGCCGCTGGTGGTGAGCGAGGACGGCAAAAAGCTTGATGAGCATCCGCTGGCTGACCTGCTTCAGCGCCCCAATGGGCGGCAATCGGGCGGGGAAATGCTCGAGGCGGTCTATGCCTATCTGCAGACGGCGGGGAATGCCTATCTGCAGGCGGGAATTGTGGAAGGGCAGGTGCGCGGGCTGTTCTGCCTGCGGCCGGACCGGATGAAGGTGGTGGCGGGGGCTGACGGCTGGCCGGTGGCTTATGATTATACCGCTGGCGGGCGGACCATGCGGCTGCGGCAGGACAGTGTGCCGCTGCCCAATGTGCTGCATATGGCGCTGTTTCATCCGATGGACGACCATTACGGCATGGCGCCGCTCGAGGCGGCGCAGACGAGCCTCGATATCCACAATGCCGCTGGGCAGTGGAACAAGGCGCTGCTCGACAATGCGGCGCGGCCCTCCGGCGCGCTGGTCTATTCGGCGGGCGGCGGGAATTTGACGGAAGAGCAATTCGAGCGGCTCAAGAGCGAGCTGGAACAGGGCTTTGCTGGGGCGGCCAATGCGGGGCGGCCCATGGTGCTGGAGGGCGGGCTTGATTGGAAAACCATCGCGCTGACGCCGCGCGACATGGATTTCATCGAGGCCAAACATGCCGCCGCGCGCGACATCGCGCTGGCCTTCGGCGTGCCGCCCATGCTGCTCGGCATTCCGGGCGACAATACTTACGCGAACTCGGCCGAAGCCAACCGCGCGCTGTGGCGACAAACCCCGGTGCCGCTGGTGGTGCGGGTGGCGGAGGAATTGAGCAATTGGCTCTCGCCGGCCTTTGGCGGGGCCATCGTGGTGCCCGATTTCGACGGCGTGGAGGCGCTAGCCGAAGACCGCGCGGCGCTGTGGGAACGCGTGGGCAATGCGCCATTTCTGAGCGACGCTGAGAAGCGGGCGATGGTGGGGCTTTAGGCGCAGCCCTTCGAAAAGAGAAGGAGCAAGGACATGGACGAGCTGACCAAAACCGTCATTGAGCGGGGGATTTGGCGCATTTGGCGCTCTTTTTGTGGGCGAGTGGGGCGAGTGCGCTGCTGGTGTGGAGCCTGCGGGAGATGGCCAAGGTGAATCAACACTTCAACGACTTCGTGCAGGAGATCGCGAGCTTGAATCGACTGTTCAGGAAGGATGACTAAACCTATGGCCAACAAACCAAATCGCGAAAATGCCCAGCAGACCTTCCGGCAATTTGCCTGGAACTCGGCAGGCACGCTGGCCGGGCCCAAGGCGGGTGACAAGAGCGCGGGCAAACCGGCGGGCAAGCGCTGATGGGGCCTATTCGCATTAATGGCGAGGGGCGGTTTTCCGGCTATGCGAGTGTGTTCAACCGGGTCGATGCCGGCGGCGACATCGTCATGCCGGGGGCCTTTGCCAAGAGCCTCGCGACGCGCCGCGACCGTGTAAGGCTGCTGTTCCAGCATGACCCCAAGGAGCCGGTGGGCATTTGGGAAGCCATGCGCGAGGACGGCCACGGGCTGTTCGTGTCCGGGCGGCTGGTGCCGGGCGTGGAGCGGGCCGATGCGCTCAAACGCCTGATCGAGAACGGGGCGCTGGACGGGCTCTCCATCGGCTTTCGCACCGTCAAGGCCACGCGCGAAGCCGGCAAGCGCAAGCTGTGGCAGATCGACCTGTTCAGAAATTTCGATCGTGACTTTTCCCATGATGGAGGACGCGCGGATTGCGCCCTCATCCATTTCGACCGGCGCCGCAATCGCGGCGGCGACGCAAACCATCCGCAACCGATAAGGACATTTGCATGACCAACATCAACGACGGCCTTGAAACCAAGGCCGGCGCGGGGAGCTGATATTGGTGCTCTCTTCGCCGAATTCTCCCATGCCTTCGAGGAATTCAAGGCGACCAACGACCAGCGCTCGGGCGAGCTCGGAAAGCGCGGCTCGGCCGACGGGCTGCTCGAGGGCAAGCTCGACCGGCTGAACGCCGTGCTCGATGGCCAGAAGGCGGCGATGGACCGCGCGCTGATCGACCGCACCCGCCCGCTGCTCGATGGCCGGGCGGCTGTGGCCGAGGGCGAATATAAGGACGCCTTCACCTCCTACGTGAAGCGTGGCGAGGAGAAGGCGCTGTCCATCGGCGTCAATGCCGATGGCGGCTATGTGGTGCCGGGCAGAAACGGAAAACGAAATCACCCGACTGATGACGGTTTTGTCGCCCATTCGCGCCATTGCCGGGGTGCGGCAGGTGTCAGGCGCGGTCTATAAGCGGCCGATTTCGGTGACTGGCCCCTCTGTGGGCTGGGTGGGTGAGACGGCGGCGCGGCCGGTGACGAACTCGCAAACCCTAGCGGAACTGAGCTATCCGACCATGGAGCTTTACGCCATGCCGGCGGCGACTTCGGCATTCCTCGACGATGCCGCCGTCGATGTCGGCCAGTGGATTGCCGAGGAGGTGAATGCGGCGTTTGCGGCGCAGGAGACCACGGCGTTTGTTTCCGGCGATGGCATTAATAAGCCGAAGGGGTTTTTGACGGCGACCACGGTGGACGAGGCCAATTGGAGCTGGGGCAATCTGGGCTATGTGGCGACGGGCGCGGCGGGCACGCTGCCGGCCGCCAATGCCAGCGATGTGCTGATCGACCCGGTCTATGCCCTCAAGGCCGGCTACCGCCAGAATGCCAGCTGGGTGATGAACCGCAAGGTGCAGGCGCGCTGCGCAAGCTCAAGGATGCCGATGGCAATTACCTGTGGCAGCCGGCAGCGACGGCCGATGGCAAGGCGCGGTTCATGGGGTTTGACCTGGTCGAGGCCGAGGACATGCCGAATATGGCGGCCGGCTCGCTGTCGGTGGCGTTTGGCGATTTCCGGCGTGGGTATCTGATTGTTGACCGTCAGGGCGTGAGCGTGCTGCGCGATCCGTTTAGCAGCAAGCCTTATGTGCTGTTTTATACGACGAAGCGCGTGGGTGGTGGCATCTCTGACTATGATGCGATCAAGCTGCTCAAGTTTGCTGCGAGCTAGGGCCGAGGGATCGGAGTACCCCCTCCTAGCCTCCCCCTGAGAGGGGGAGGGATGGCTCCACTCTTGGGGCTAGATCGGGTCATAAACGCTGAACGGTCCCTCCCCCTCTCAGGGGGAGGTTAGGTGGGGGTATGCCGCGCACCGAATTTGCGGAGGCATACCCCCACCCTGCTCGATCACGGACTTAGCTGAAGCTAAGTCCTATCTCGCTTCCCTCCCCACAAGGGGGAGGGTGACGACTAAGAGTCCCGCGCGAGGGCACGTTCCCAGCGGCACCGCACCAAAACCAAAAGGCAAAAACAATGACTTCCTATCTTCTCGCGGGGCCCGCGGAGGAGCCAGTTTCGCTTGTCGAGGGCAAGGCGTTTCTCAAGGTCGATGACGCAGCCGAGGATGCGCTGATTGCCACGCTGATCGGGGCAGCGCGGCTGCATGTGGAGGGGGTGACGGGCAGGGCGCTGCTGGCGCAGAGCTGGCGCGTGGTGCTGGATGCCCGGCCCGAGAGCCGGGTGGTGAAGCTGCCGGTGAGCCCGTTTATTTCGGTGACCGAAATCAATGCGGTGGATGCGGCAGGGGCGCTGCATGCCATTCCGCTGGCGCAGTTTTGGGAGAGCCGGACCGGCTGCTGTTGCCGCGCTCGGTGGAGGGCATGCCGCTGCTGCGCGAGCGGCAGGGGATCGAGATTGATTATGTTGCCGGGTTCGGGACCGAGCCGGGCGATGTGCCGGCCGACATCCGCCGGGCGTTGCTGGTGCTGGTTGGATATTGGTTCGAGCATCATGATGCGGTGATCGTGGCGGGGTCGGGGGCGGTGGTGCCGTCCGGGTTTGATCGGCTGGTGGCCGGGCATAAACGGGTGCGGCTATGAACGAGCGCATTCCCCCATTGGTACGCTGACCGACCGGGTGCAGCTGCGCTGGCGCGAAATGGTGGTCGAGGATGAGGCGGGGCATGGCGTGCTCTATGTGCCGATTGCCTCGGCTTCGGGCGCAGGTGCGCAGCTTGTCGGGGCGGCAGGATAGTAGCGCCGATGGGCGTGGGGTGGCGATTTCCCATGTCGTGGTGCTGCGGTTTCGCAGCGATATCGGGCCGGGCGATCGGATCGTTTATCGCGGGCGCAATCTGGATGTGGTGGGGGCGGCCGACCTCAATGGACGGCGGGCTTATCTGAGCTGCACCTGCAGCGAAACCAGTTTTACGGGGTAGGCCATGCATCCGATTGTGACGTTGCAGGGCGCTTTGGTGAGCGCGCTGGGGAGCGATGCTGAACTGGTCGCGATTATCGGGGCCAATGGGGTGTTCGATGCGCCGCCGCGGGGCGCGCGGCGCCCTATGTGGTGATTGCCCGCCATGACGTGGTGCAGCGCGATGGCGACTTGGCGCCGGGGCAGGAACATCTCGTGCTGGTGCATTGCTGGGGCGATCAGCCGAGCCGCAGACAGGCGCTGGCGATTGCCGAACGCGTGGTTGCGGTGGCGGGCGGGGTGAGCGCTGCGGGGCTGGTGGTGAGCCATGCCGGGCATGTGCGCACCGATACGATGATCGACCGGGATACGGGGCTGGCTCGGGCGGCGGTGACGCTGCGGTTTTTCAGTGAGGCTGAGTAGCGCCGCCGCTGTCGCCAACCACGGCATCTCCATCGGACCTGATCCGACGGCCTCTGACAACTTGATGCGCTCTTCGAGTGGCCCTCGGGTCAAGCCCGAGGGAGATGCGGTGGGTGGGGCGAATGTGAGCCAGCAACGGATTTGGCATTTTCTTGAAAGGACCAAAACATGGCCGCTCAGAGCGGGAAGAATATGTTGCTCAAGCTCGACCAGAGTGGGGCGGGGAGCTTTTTGACGGTGGCGGGGCTGCGCACGCGGGCGCTGTCGTTCAATGCCTCGACGGTGGATACGACTGATCAGGAAAGCGCCGGGCGCTGGCGGGAATTGCTGGCGGGTGGCGGGATCAAGCGGGCTTCGGTGTCGGGGGCAGGGGTGTTCAAGGACGCGGCCTCCGATGCGCAGATCAGGGCGTTGTTTTTTGCCGGGACGATCCGGAATTGGCAGCTGATCATTCCCGACTTCGGGACGGTGGCGGGCCCGTTTCAGATCGTGGCGCTGGAGTTTTCCGCAGACCATGCAGGGGAGGTGACGTTCGACTCGGCGCTGGAGAGCGCAGGGGAAGTGACGTTTGTGGTGGTGTGACCGCATCTCAAAATCAGAGGGCAAAAAGAATGGCGATTGCGCAGCGGGGTGAGATTGAGGCCGTCATTGGCGGGGAGCGGCTGACGCTGTGCCTGACGCTGGGGGCGTTGGCGGAGTTGGAGGCGCATTTGCAGGCGGGGGATCTGGTGGGGCTGGCCGAGCGCTTTGCCGATGGGCGGGTTTCGGCGCGGGATTTGACGGCGATCCCGGGGGCCGGGCTGCGGGGCGGGGGCAATGGGATCAGCGATGATGATCTGGCGCGGCTGAGCATTGAGGGCGGGGTCAAGGGCGCGGCGGAAATCGCGGCGCGGCTGCTGAAGGCGACGTTTGGAGAGGCGGAGTGACGCCGTTTCCACGGGCGGCGGCGATGCGGTTTGGGCTGGGCGTGCTGCGGCTGGCGCCGCGTGACTTCTGGGCGATGACGCCGCGGGAGCTGGCCTCTGCACGGGGCGCGGTAATGGGCGAGCGGAGCGGGCCGCTGGGCCGGCAGGAGCTGGGTGCGATGATGGAGAAATTCCCCGATGGCAGATGAGCTTTTTCCCGACAGTTTTGCGGATGAGCTGGGCGATGTGAGCCGCGAACTGGACCGCATTGGAAACCTCGCTGACGGGGTGGCGCGTTCGATCAGTACGGCATTTCGCGGGGCGCTGGTGGATGGCAAGTCGTTCCAGTCTCTCTTGGGCGATATTGCACGCAGCTTTGCTGATATCGCGCTCAAGGCGGCGATCAAGCCACTGGGGAGCCCGGTGGGCGGGCTGGTGGAGAATCTGTTTGGCGCGACCAATCCGGCGCTGAGCGGCGTGACGCCCTTTGCCAAGGGTGGGGTCATCGCGGCGCCGAGCTATTTTCCAATGTCGGGCGGGCTGGGGCTGATGGGCGAGGCGGGGCCGGAGGCGATCATGCCGCTGGCGCGCGGCGCCGATGGGCGGCTGGGCGTGGTCGGCGGCGGTGGCGCGGTGAATGTGACGTTCAATGTGACGGCAACAGATGCGCGCAGCTTTGCGGCGAGCGAGGCGGAGTTGAGCGCGATGTTGTTGCGGGCGGTGAAGCAGGGGACGCAGGGGGCCTAGCGCATTTCGATATTCAGGTGATGCCGGCCTGCAAGCCGCAAGTCGCTGCGCTTCCGGTGCTCACGTACCCAAAAGTACGCTCCGCTCCGGTTCTCGCGACCTGCGCCTTTCGGCTCGGCCTGACCTGAATCTCTTCATGCGCAACTCCACTCCAACCGTAGGCAACAAGGAGACTTTCATGGCCTTTCACCCAATTCGCTTTCCGCTGGATGTTGCGCTCGGTTCACGCGGTGGGCCGGAGCGGCGGACTGATGTGGTGACGCTGGCGGGCGGGGGCGAGCAGCGCAATGGGCGCTGGCAGCATTCGCGGCGGCGCTACAATGCCGGGTATGGGGTGAAGTCGTGGGCGGATATGGCGGCGGTGCTGGCGTTTTTCGAGGAAAGACGCGGGCGATTGCATGGGTTTTTGTGGCGCGATGGGCTCTGATCATTCCTCGGGTGGGGCGGTGCCGGGGGCGGGTGATCAGGCCATTGGTGTGGGCGATGGGGTGCGCAAGGCGTTCCAGCTGAGCAAATGCTATGGGGCGAGTTTTGATCCTTATGTGAGGCCGATTACCAAGCCGGTGGCGGGCTCGGTGCGCGTGGCTGTGGCCGGGGTGGAACTGGCCACAGGCTGGAGCGTCGATGTCAGCACTGGGGTGGTGACCTTCGCGACGGCGCCGGCCAACGGGGCGGCGGTGACGGCGGGGTTTTTGTTCGATGTGCCGGTGCGGTTCGATACGGATCGGCTGGATGTGGAACTGACCGGCTTTGATGGGGCCGAGGCGCCGTCCATTCCATTGGTGGAGATCTTGCCATGAGGGTGCTGGAGGCGGGACTGGCCGGCCATGTGGCGCAGGGGGAGACGACGCTGGCACAGTGCTGGCGCATAAGGCGCAAGGATGGGCTGGTGTTGGGCTTTACCGACCATGACCGGGCGCTGGTGTTTGACGGCACGCAGTTTTTGCCCAGCCATGGGCTGGATGGCGGCGAGGTGCCGGCCAAGCTGGGCGGGCAGGTGGAGACCAGCGAAGTGCTGGGCGTGATCCATGCCGAGGCGGTCAGCGAAGACGATATTCTGCTCGGGCATTATGACGGGGCCATTGTGGAAAGCTGGCGGGTCAATTGGGCCGATGTGAGCCAGCGGTTGCTGCTGCGAACCGATGCGATTGGCGAGATTGTGCGCGAGGACGGGGTGTTTCGGGCGGAGCTGCGCTCGGCACAGCAGGGGCTCAATGCGACGCGGGGGCGGGTCTATCATGGGCTGTGCGATGCCGAGCTGGGGGATGCGCGGTGCGGCGTTGACTGGCAGCGTGGCGCGGCAACACGACAGTGATTGCGGTGGAGGATGCCTATCGGGTGCGGGTCTCGGGGCTGGGGGCTTTGCCGATGGCTGGTTTGGTTTTGGCAAGGCGGTGTGGAGTGCGGGGCGGCGCGGGGCTGACCGATGGGGTGATGAGCCATGGACGGGATGTGCTCGGTTTTGCCGTGAAGCTGGGGGATTGGGTCGTGCCGGGCGATACGCTGGTGGTGACCGCGGGGTGTGACCGGCGGTTTGCCACTTGCAAGGCCAAGTTTGGCAATGGCGTCAATTTCCGGGGCTTTCCCCATATTCCGGGCAGCGATTATGTGCTGCGTCACCCGCGCAATGGCGATGCGCTGGATGGGCGGGCGGTGGTGAAATGAACCCCGGTGCCGTGGTGAGCGCGGCGCAGGACTGGCTGGGTACGCCCTATCGGCATCAGGCGGCGACGCTGGGGGCGGGGTGCGATTGTCTGGGACTGCTGCGTGGGGTTTGGCTGACGCTCTATGGAGCGGAGCCAATGGCGATGCCGCCATATCGGGCGGATATGCGAGACCCGGCCAATGCCGGGGCGCTGGGTGCAGCGGCGGAGCTGTTGCTGGTGCCCGCCGAGGGGTCGCTTGAGGCCGGGCAGGTGGTGCTGTTTCGGCTGAGTGGCATGGCCGAGGCCAAGCATTGCAGGATTTTGGTCGGGCCGCAGCGGTTTATTCACGCGCAGGAGCGGCTGGGCGTGGTCGAGGCGAATTTGACTGAAGCTCGGGCGCGGCGGGTGAGTGGGCGGTTTTTGTTTCCTTAGACAGGAAGAGCCCCGTGTTTTTTTGAAATGGAGAAGCCGACATGGCAACGCTTGCGCTTTCGCTGGCTGGGCAGTTTGCGGGTGCGCTGGTGGGTGGCCCATTTGGCGCAACGCTGGGGCAGGCGCTGGGGGCGATGGCGGGGAGTGCCATCGATGGCATGCTGTTTGGCGAGAAGGCCAGTGCAAGCGCCAATGACTTGCGGCTGCAGGGCTCGTCCGAGGGCGGGGTGGTGCCGCGCCTTTATGGCTGGAGCCGGCTTGCGGGCAATATCATCTGGGCGCGCGAGCTGGAGCTGCTGGGCGATGGTGGCGGGGCTAAGGGGATGGGCCAGCCGCGCGAGGACGAGGTGGGCGCCAGCTTTGCCGTGGCCTTTTGCGAGGGCGAGGTGCAGCGGCTGGGGCGCATCTGGGCCGATGGACAATTGCTCGATACTGACGGGCTGACGCTGCGGTTCTATCGCGGCACCGAGGATCAATTGCCCGATGGGCTGATCGAGGCGACGCAGGGCGTGGCGCCGGCCTATCGTGGGATTTGTTATCTCGTGGTCGAGCAATTGCCGCTGAGCAAATTCGGCAATCGCATTCCGCAATTGTCGGTGGAATTGTGCCGGGTGGTGGGGGAGCTGGAACCCAATATCCGGGCGGTGACAGTGATCCCCGGCGCAACCGAATTTGGCTATGACCCAAGCCCGCGTGTGCGCGTGGTGGGGCCGGGCAAAACTTTGGGCGAGAACACCCATGTGGCGCGGGGCAGTAGCGACTGGACCTGCTCGATCGACGACACGGTGGCGTTGTGCCCCAATCTTGAACATGTGGCGCTGGTGGTGGCTCGGTTTGGCGATGACCTGCAGAGCGGGCAATTGCGTGGTAGGGCCACGGGTCGAGAGCGCGGCGCGCGATGTGCGGGGCGCCGCCCGGAGCGTGGCGGGGCTGGGGCGGAGCCAGTGCCGGTAGTGTCGCTGCATGGCGAAGGGCCCGCTTATGGCGGCACGCCGTCGGATGGCTCGGTGCTGGCGGCGATTGCCGACCTGCGGGCGCGTGGGCTCAAGGTGACGCTCTATCCGATCATCATGATGGATGTGCCTTCGGGCAATAGCCTGCCGGATCCCTATTCGGGGACGGCGGGACAGGGGGCTTATCCACGGCGGGGGCGGATTACCTGTCATCCGGCGCCGGGGCGGGCGGGGTCGCCCGACAAGAGCGGAGTGGCGGCGGCGCAGGTGGCGACGTTCGTAGCCAATGGCTATCGCAGCATGGTGCTGCATTATGCCGGGATTGCCAAAGCGAGCAGGGCCGATGCGCTGCTGATCGGCTCGGAAATGCGTGGGCTGACGACGGTGCGCGGGGCGGGCAATAGCTTTCCGTTTGTCGAGGCGCTGGTGGGAATGGCAGCGGAGGCGCGGGCCATTGTGGGGTCTGCGACCAAGCTCAGCTATGCGGCCGATTGGAGCGAATATTCGGGCTATCAGCCGGATGGGGAGAAGTATTTTCATCTCGATCCGCTCTGGGCGAGCCCGCATATCGATGCGGTGGGGATCGACAATTATATGCCGCTGGGCGATTGGCGCGATGGGGCCGGGCATGCCGATGCAGCTGTGTCGGCCAATGGCTATGACCTCGATTACCTCATGGGCAATATTGCCGGCGGGGAGGGGTTTGACTGGTATTATGCCAGCGATGCCGACCGGGCGGCGGGCCTGCGTTCGCCGATCGGCGATGGCACTTATGGCGAGCCCCGGGTGTGGCGCTACAAGGATATCCGCAGCTGGTGGAGCCATTGGCATCATGACCGGCCGGGTGGCGTGCGCAAGACGACACCGACGGGCTGGGTGCCCGGTAGCAAGCCAATTTGGCTCACGGAACTCGGGTGTGGCGCGGTCGATAAGGGGGCCAATCAGCCCAATATTTTTGGCGACGACAAGAGCGCCGAAGGCGGGCGGCCGTATTTTTCGAGTGGCTTGCCGGACCCGCTGATGCAGCGGCAGTTTTTGCGGGCGCATCAGGCCTATTGGCGCGATCCGGCCAATAATCCTGCTGGGATGATTGATGTGTCGCGGGTGTATCTCTGGACACGGGATGCGCGGCCCTATCCGGCGTTTCCGGCGCAGGTGGATGTGTGGGCCGATGGTCCCAATCATCGCACAGGGCATTGGCTGACCGGGCGGCTGGGCGGGCTGGCCAGCGATGAATTGGCATCAGCGATTGCGGCTGAGCATGGCGTGGCGCTGACGGCGGAACCGGCGGCGCCGTTTGTGTCGGGCTATGCGTTGGGTACGGCCACGACCGGGCGAGAGGCGCTGGAGCCGCTGCTGGAAGTGACGGGATTGAGCCTGCGCGGCACCGTAGATGGGCTGCATGCCGGGGGTGGCGCGGCGGGTGCAGACTTTGGCGCTTGATCCGTTGCTGTTGGCGGCCGGGGAGGGGGCGGTGCTCTCGCGCCGGCGTGGTGATGCGGGGGAAGCGCCGGGGCGGCTGGCGCTGAGCTATGTCGATCGGGAACGCGATTATCTGACCGGCACGGTGACGGCTTTGGCCAAGGCCGATGGTCCGCTGGTGGGCGAGGCGGTGGCGCTGGTGCTGGATGGGGCGGCGGCGCGACTGGCGGCGGAACGGGTGCTCGATAGCCGGGCGGCGGCGCGGGAGACGCTGGATTTTGCGCTGCCGCCGTCACTGCTGGCGCTGGAGCCGGGCGATCTGGTTTCTATTGCGGGACTGGCCGAGGGGCCGTTTGAAATTGCCGAAATCCGGGACGGGCTGAGCCGGCAGATCAAGGCGCGGACACTGCCGAATAACACCGCGGTGGCAACGGCAATCGACCGGCCGCTGGCGCCGGGCGGTGGCGAATTTGCCGAAGTGCTGCCGCTGGTGGCGTTGGCGCATCTGCCACCCCTGCCGGACGATCCGGGGCGGTCGCGGCTGGTGGTTGCGGGCTATGCGCAGCCATGGCCGGGGCATTTGCTGGTGACCGACGAGACGACGGGCGCCGCGGTGGTGGACCTGACGCGGCGGGCGGTGATGGGCGAGACCGTTACGGCGTTTGGTGCCGGGCCGCTGGGTGTCTGGGACCCGGGCAATGTGATCGAGGTGCGCTTGTTGAGCGGGCATTTGGCCTCGGCGGATGAGCTGGCTGTGCTGGCGGGTAGCAATCGCATTGCGGTCGAGAGTGGGGGCAATTGGGAGGTCATTGGCTTTGGGGCGGCGGAACTGCTGGCGCCGGGCCACTTCCGGTTGAGCCATTTGTTGCGGGGGCTGGAGGGGACCATGCCAGTGGCGGCGTCGGCCGGGCGCCGGGTGATTGTACTGGATGGGCGAGCGGTGACGTTGCCGGTCGAGGCGCAATTGCTGGGCGAGGAACGAACGTTCCGGGTCTATGCGGGGAGTAGCGATGTGACGGGCACGGTTTGGCCGGTCGCGACTTCTGTGGCTCCGGCGCTGCCCCTGCCGCCGGCGCAATTGCAGGGCGCGGCGGGGGATTGGCGGCAATGTGATCCTGTCATGGGTGCGGCGCAGCCGGGCCGATGGCGATGGCTGGGGAGCGGTGGAAGCGCCGCTGGAACACCAGCCGGAGAGCTATCGCATTGCCATTCTGAATGGGGCGACGCTGGTGAGGACGCTGTCGAGCGCCACACCGGCGGTGAGCTATGGGGCGGCGGAGCAGGCATTCGATTTTGGTGCTCTGCCGGCCAGTTTTGGTTTCAGCGTGGCCCAGATCAGCCCCGTGCTGGGCGTAGGGCATGTCGCGACAGGAGAATTTCATGGCTAGGACGCGCTTTGACATCTGCCTCGATGAGGTGCTGCGGCATGAGGGTGGCTATGTGGACCACCCCAGCGATCCCGGCGGGGCGACCAATATGGGGATCACGCACAAGACGCTGGCGCGGTGGCGCAATATCTCGCCCCGGTGGAAATTGCCCAAGGCCGAGGTCAAGGCGTTGGGGCGGGCCGAGGCGGCGCGCATTTATCGGGCGAGCTATTGGGACCGTAGCAAGGCGGGGAACCTGCCGGCGGGGCTCGACTCGGCGCTGTTCGATTTTGCCGTCAATTCCGGGCCAGATCGGGCCATTCGGACGCTGCAGACCGAATTGGGGGTGGTGGCCGATGGGCAGATCGGGCCGCTGACGCTGAGTGCGGTGCGGGCGCGGGATGTTGCCGGGCTGATCGCTGCACTCTGTGACCGGCGGCTAGACTTTCTCAATCGGCTCTCGAGCTTCCCAACTTTCGGCAAAGGTTGGACCAATCGCGTTGCCGCGATCCGCAAGGCGGCGCTGGCGGCCACGGGCACGCCTATTGCCCCAATTTCATCCTCTTCAAACTGGAGCACTGCAGTGGATTTCCTCAACGGATACAAAACTTATGTCGTTGCCGTCATCATGCTGTTGGCAGCCGGTGCGCAATTGCTGGGCGTGCAATTGCCGGCACTGGACGGGGCTTCGGCCGGGCAAATGATTATGGAAGCGCTTGCCATAATTTTCCTGCGCAAAGGGCTTAAAGGGGATATCGGCAAGGCGTGACCCGCACCAACTGGACATGACCGCCATATTCATGTCCCATTCAGCAACGCCGCCATAGATTGCCCTCATGAAAACCTTGATCATGAAATTGCTGTCCGCATCCGTCCTTGCCTTGGCCATCGGCTTTGCCGCTACCGGCACGGCGAGCGCCCGAGCATGCCTCGATAAACGGCAGATCCAGGAAGCGGTATCGTCCGGGCAGATTGTATCGCTCGATGCCGTGCTGGCATCGGCGGGCGTCGACAGCAGCGTCGAGGTCCTCAATGTGCAGGTATGTGACCGGGGCGGCCGGCTAGTCTATATTATCGGCGTGCTGAGCCGCGACGGTCAGGCCCAGAATCTGGTTCTGAGCGCGCAATAACACGGCATCTGGGGGGCCATCGATGCGAATTCTGGTTGTCGAAGACGATACCAATCTCAATCGGCAGATCAAGGAAGCGCTGACCAGAATCCGGTTATGCGGTCGATGTAGCCTTTGACGGCGAGGAAGGCCATTTCCTCGGCGACA
Source organism: Devosia sp. A8/3-2 (assembly GCA_025452255.1). GTDB lineage: Bacteria > Pseudomonadota > Alphaproteobacteria > Rhizobiales > Devosiaceae > Devosia. The sequence goes on along the minus strand of CP104974.1, from coordinate 3,504,129 downwards.
CCGAACCCTACGACGCCATCGTGCTCGATATCGGCCTGCCACGCATGGATGGGCTGAGCGTGCTCGAAGAATGGCGCCGGGCCGGCAAAACCACCCCGGTGCTGCTGCTGACGGCGCGCGATCGCTGGAGCGACAAGGTGCAGGGGATCGACGCCGGTGCCGATGATTATGTCGCCAAGCCCTTCCATATGGAAGAAGTGCTGGCGCGCATCCGCGCGCTGGTGCGGCGCGCCGCGGGGCTCGCCTCCAACGAAATCGTCGCCGGATCGGTCCGGCTGGATTCTGCGCTCGGGCAAGGTGACGGTGGGTGGCCAATCGGTCAAACTCACCAGCCATGAATTGCGCCTGCTGAGCTATCTGATGCATCACAAGGGCAAGGTGATCTCGCGGACCGAGCTGACCGAACATCTCTACGATCAGGATTTCGACCGCGACAGCAACACGATCGAAGTGTTTGTCGGCCGCCTGCGCAAGAAGCTGCCGGAGGACTGCATTCAGACGGTACGGGGCCTCGGCTATCAGATCGCCGAGGATTAGCCAGTGCTTGGTGGCCTGATGCGCAAGGGCTCCATTGCGGCATCGTTGTTCTGGTTGTCGGCGGGCTGGCTGATCCCGGCGCTGGTCGCCACCGGCTTCCTGCTGACCGACCTTTATTCGCGCGCGCTCGACACCTCGCTGTCCCAGACGCTGGAATTTCACGTCGAAAGCCTGACGGGTGCCCTGCTCGAGGCGGGAGACCCGGTGAGCCCGGAAATCGCGCTAACCGATCCGCGTTTCGACCGGCCGCGTTCGGGCTGGTATTGGGCCATCCGCGACGCCAATGGCACGCTCTATAACCTGTCGACCTCGGTGGTGGGGATCGATCTGCCGGTGGTGACGGGGCCACCCGATGTGCTGGGCCGCCGCACGGCCGTGATGGACGACGTGTTCGGCACCCGCATGCGGGTGGTGGAGCGGGCGGTGACCGTGGCGCCCACCACTTATCAGATCGTGGTCACCGGCAATCTCAGCGAAATTCTTGAACTGGTGGATGATTTCCGCGGCCGGGCCTTTATCGTGCTGGGCGCGGTATGCGTGATGCTGGCGGTGATGAGCTTTATCGTCGCCCGCTTTGCCATGCGGCCGATTTCCCGACTCAGCAAGGCCATCGAAAATGTCCGCGCCGGCGACACGGGCGTGGTGGCGGGCACCTATCCGCGCGAAATTGCGCCGCTGGCCGAGGAGGTCAACGAGCTGCTGCGCTCCAATGCGCAGATCATCGAACGGGCGCGCAATCAGGTGGGCAATCTGGCCCATGGGTTGAAGACGCCAATAGCCGTGCTGCGCAATGAGGCGAGCGCCAAGAAGGGCGCGCTGGCCGATGTGGTACTGGCGGAAAGCGACAAGATGAGCACCATGGTTGCCACTTATCTGGAGCGGGCGCGGCTGGCGGCGCGCACCTCCGTGGTCGGCAAGCGGGCCGACGCCACTATGGTCATGCTGCGGCTGGCCCGGGTAATGGGCAAGATCCATCCCGATGTAACCGTGGCCTTCCAGCGGCCCGATGCCTCGCTGCCCCGGTTCCGTGGCGATGAGTCAGATCTGGAGGAAATGGCGGGCAATCTGCTCGACAATGCCTGCAAATGGTCCAACGGGCAGGTTGGGGTGCGGTTGGACGCTGAGCGGGGCGAAATCGGGACGCTGCTATTGATCCGCATCGACGATAATGGGCCGGGCCTTTCCGAGGAAGACGCCCAGAAAGTGTTGCGTCGCGGTGTCAGACTGGACGAGAAAACGCCCGGCAGCGGGCTGGGACTCGATATCGTCAAGGAATTGGTCGATGTCTATGGCGGCAGCTCGGAGCTGAAACGCTCGGCTTTGGGCGGTTTGCTGGTAGAATTGCGCTTGCCGACGGCCCGGCTGGGCTCAATGGCCAAACCGGTTGCAAGTTGACGCATTTTAGCCGCAATACATCAACAAGAGCCACTGATCGATAACGAGAACCAAGACATGAACCGTATCGCCCTTCTCGCCACGCCGCTGTTTGCCTTGACCTTGGCCGCCTGCGCCAGCACGGCGCCCTCTGCGCCGATCCAGCAGGCCCCGATCGTGGCAGCCCCGGCGATCGTGATGCCGAATGTGCCCACCCCCGCCCAGACCACCCAGCAGGCACTGGCGACCACCAGCGTTGCCAATGGCTTTGTCGACTCGGCCGCCCCGGCCTCGATGACGGCAAAGGATTCTGCCGAAGCCAACAGCGCCCAGTTCTATGCGCTGCAGTTCGGCCGCCCTGGCGCACCGCGCCAATGGGCTGGCGACAAGGGCACGACGGGCTCGGTCTCGGTGGGCCCCTATGTCCGCGTGAACAATCTTGATTGCCGCGACTTCACCCATTCGGTGAAGGTCAATGGCCAGATTTCACCAAGAAGGGCACGGCCTGCCGCGAGCAGAACGGCAATTGGGCCGTGGTGCCGGGCTCCGGCGCCGCCTGATTGATCCGCTGACAGGCGTCGGCGGGTAAGGATTGTTTACCAAGCCACGCTAGGGTTTGGGGAGATTTGCTTCCCAAACCGACAGCGTCATGTCCCAAGCCAGCAACCACTCCGCCGATGCCGCCGAGCCGCGCCGATCCGCGCGCGGCGATGCTTCGCAGTCCCAGCTTTTTGCCGGGCTGATCGATGCGGTGATCGTGGAAGACCCGGTGGCCTTCCCGTTTCCCGGTTCGGTGGCGCGCAGCCGGGCTGTGGCGGTGTGGACCTGGGTCAATCGCGATCTCTGCGGGGATATCGATATCAGCGACCTCGACGCCGCCATGCCCCAAGTGCTGGTGCGCATGCGGGACGCGTTGGCGGGCGCCGACGCCGATTTCGACTCGGGCCGCCGGCTGCGCGCGGCGCTGGGCAATGACGAGGCGCGCGCCGCCCTGCCGGTGATCATGGGGGCGCTGCGCAATCGTGCCGTGCTCGACAAGGCGCAGGCCTTCGGCCGGGCAGCCAATGCCATTGCCGACGAAACGGCGCTGAGCACGGCAATCCACTCCATGCCCCTGCAGGATCCGCCGCTGGCAGCGCTGCTGTTTCATGCGGCCATGGGGCAGATCACCAATCCGACCAGAATCGTCGGCGCTATCATCCGCCTATCGGGTAATTCCAATGAAGGCACGGTGGCGCGGGCCGGCTTCGGGCCGGTGATCGACGCCATTCTGGCGCATGCGCAGAACCAACTGCATCTGCTGCAGCCCACGGGGCCATTCTCCGATATCGACCTGATGTGCCGCTCTTTGGACCGCTTTCACCGGCTGATCCGGGCGCTGACCGGCTATATCGAATTCGCGCGGCAGCCGCTGGTCTATGGTCCTATCGAGCCTTACCAAGCAGATTTCCGACCGCATTGAGCCGCGTCTCAAGGATGTGGTGCCCGATATCAACCGAGCACTGCGCAAGCCGCGCGAGGGGACCGACCGGCTGGATAATGACCGGCTGCTGGCGGCTTTGAACGGGGTATATTTGCTGTCGGCCGTCCACGATTGCCGCGATAGCTCGGCGCTCAATGCGCTGTTCGATCAGGCCCGGAGCCAATCGGGGCAGACGCTGGAAATGCACCTGCAGCGTAATCTGGAATTGCTGCGGCAGAACCCGGCCGATGCCCCGGTCGGCACACGCATGGAAGCGGGCATCAAGATGGCCGAGATCCGGTTCAATCCCGAATATGCCGAAACGCTGCGCCGCGCCCGGGCTGCTGCCGAGCGGCGGGGTTAATCCGTTTCCTCGACATAGGGCGCCACCAGCCGGATTGCGATGGCCCTTCCGTGGTCGCGCAGCGAGAGCGTTTGCGGCGCTTGCCTCGCGACAAGCGCGATGGCGCCTTTGTTGGTGGTGCGCAGGATGACGCCCACCGCAGTCCGCGGATCGTCGTCGCTGGACGAGCGGTGGATGAGACTGCCGGGGTCGAGCATGCGGGGCTCGACGGGCGCAAGCAGCCAGAGTTCGGCATCATTGCCAAAACGGGCTGCGAGGAAGGCCGGGACGAGGGGCGGCGTGACCGGCTGGGGCGGCGGGGCGGCGCTGGTGCCGATGACCACCATGCCGACGCGTTCTCGGGCGACGATGCCAGCGCTATCGGCTGGTATGGCGCCCAGTTGCACGCCCGCAGCGATGGCCGCGATGTCGAGTGGTTGCGGCGTGTCGGCCAGTGACCAGAGGCTGGGCTTTTTGCGCCATGATAGCCGGGCTTTGATGGGCGCGTGCGGGCGTTCGACCAATCGCAATCCGCTGTCGAGCATGGCGGGCGCCGGCGCGTCGGGCATGGCCGGGCCAATCGGGCAGGGGGCGTCGGGCGTTTCGTGGATCGGGTCGATGATGACGTCATCCACCGGTCGGCGGTCGCGGCCGAGCAGTATGTCCACCGCATCAGCGCCGCTGGCGATGGCAGCGTGGCGGCTGAGATAGCCGGCTGCGGAGCCGGCAAGGGCCACGCCGCTGGGACCATCCAGTGGCTCCAGCCGATTGGTGCGGGCGTTCCAGCGGCTATGCCCGCCGGCCATGTGCCAGAGCGTGAGATCGGGTTGCCAGCCGCCGCAGACGATCAGGCGGTCGGCACTGATCTGGGCATCTGGCGTGGTCTGCCGCCCGGCGGACAGATGCGACGCGAGAGTGATGCCCTTACCTTTGTCTATTATAGCCGAGGCGGGAACCAGACCCGGCGCCATGGTGATGCCATAGGCCTTGGCGAATTCGATGAAGCGCGATTGCGGCTGTGGCCTTGCATCGAGAATGCGCGTGACTGATACGCCCGCGTCGCTGGCCAGCATGGCGAGGCGGTAGGCGGGGCTGCTGGCGGTGGCGATCAGCGCGGTCTGGCCCGGCCATACGCCATAGCGGCTGGCCAGTTCGAAGGCTTCCAGCGCGCCCATGATGCCGGGTAGGCGATTGCCGGGAAAGATCGGGAGGCGTTCGATGGCGCCGGTCGCGAGGACAATGTGGAGCGCGTGGATCAGTACGGCTCGGCCCTCGGCGGCATCGACGATATGGGCGCGGACGAGGCCCGGACGCAGCGCGGTGACTTCGGCATCGAGCTGGACGGTGATGCCAGCTTTTGTGATGGCGGAGGACAGGCGCTCAATGCTCTGATCGGGCGTTTCCTCGCCATCCTGAGTGCCGAACAGGCGCGAATGGCCGCCCAGCACCGATGATGCTTCGAGCAGCATGACCGATAGGCCTGCCTTGTGTCCCGCCAGCGCTGCCGCCATGCCCGCCACGCCGCCGCCGACCACGACGAGGTCGTATTCCAGTTCCGCTTCGATGGGGCTATCGAGCCGGGGCTGGGCCGGGCTTTGCCCGCCATCGAGCTTGAAGCCGAGGGAGCGCGCGGGACGGAGCAGGCGGCCGAGCAGGCCATGCCGTTGGGTTGGCTGGGCGACGGTCAGATAATCCGCGCCTTCCGTGACCGTAACCCGTGCCATGGGCAGGGCCCGCAGTGTGTCGCCCAGATGCCGCGCGGAGATAATCGGTGGAGCAGAAGCGGGCGCTGAGCGCCATGGGCCAGCCGCCGCGCTCGCCGACAGTGTCGATGCCGGCGGCCGGGGCGGCGCTGAGCACGCTATCGCCGGCAAAGGCCTCGATGATCCTGCCATCGAGCCGGAATTTGAGCGGCTTACTGCGGTCTATCAGGCTGCCGGCAAACTGGCGTGTGGTGATCGCCAACCGATTGGGCTGCCCGGTCATAACAGCGCCTCCACCGGGGCGGTGTATTCCGCGACCGGCGAGGCTTGGGCCGAGCGGGTGACTAGCCGGATAGCAAGCCAACGATTTTCTTCCTCCGTCGCAGCGCCTGCTAGCCAGCGCGAGGGCCGGGGCAAAGAAAATGCCCGTCGGCCCGAAGCCTGCCAGCACATCGGGGCCACTGCCCTCGATCCGGCCCGCAACGGGGGGAGCCGTCGCTGGTGGCCACGCTGTCATATTGCGATTGACCGGCGCGATGTACCCTGCCGCCGAGCAGGGCGCTCACTTCGCCAAGCACATTATCCATCGGTCCTGGCCCGAACGCGGCAATCCCGCCTTTGGGACGCTGCAACAGGGTCAGTCCGCTATCGATTTCCAGCATGACTGGCGCAACGATTCGCCCGGTCGGCTCGGTGAGGATGGTCGTGCCATGGCGGCGCAACAGCAGGGCGGGCCAGTTTTCGGCGGGCAAATGGCGCAGGATGGCCGCGTCGTCGGCCAATACGCATTGCGCGACGGGTATGCCCGTCTCACCGATGCCAATTTCCCCGCTGCCATCGGCATGGACGGCAATATCGCTGCGCGGATCGAGCACGCGCACGCCTTGCTGGATCATCCAGCGGTCGAGTGCCGGTTCGGCCACAGCGCGGTGGATCATGGTGGCGTCGCGAAACACCACGGCCTCGCGCCCCTTGGCCGGGGCATTGGGTCGCAGCTTTTCAACGGCGAGGCCAAAGCCTTGGGCCATATGCCGGATATGGGCGAGCGCCTGTTGCCCCTCGACGCTATCGGCGAACAGCACCGGATCGAGCCTGCTCCAGCTGGTGCGACCGCCGATTCGGGCGATGAGTTTTTGCACCATGGGCTGAGCGGCTCGCAGCAGAGCCCAGCTGTCCGGCCGGGTGAGCGGCGCGATCGATAGATCGATATCGCGCGGCAGGCGGAAACCGGATTGGCTTTCCCCGACAAAAACCACCGATTTGCCATGCGTGCCGGCCAGCAGCCCCGCGATCAGCCGCGCCTTTGGGGTCGTGCCCAGAATGGCGAAATCAGCGGGGGCTTGACTCATGCCGGCAAGCGCCAAGCCTGTGGCAATGCGTCCGGCTCAATGATGTGTGTGAGGGTAGCTTTGCGCTATTCGGCCTATAGATGGCGCGTTCTTGCCGCTGGGCGGCGTCAAGCATTTGGGATCCATGCTGTTCTGGTTCATCGCCATTGCCGTTACCGCCATAGCCTGCGCCGCACTTTTTTACGCGGGGGGTGGACGTGCGGTCAACGTGAGCGCGCTGGAAACCGGGGATAGCAACAGCCATTTTCGCTCGGTGCTGGCCGGAATCGATGCGGACCCGGCCGCCGGCAAGCTGGGCGAGGCCGAAGCCAATGCCGCCAAGAGCGAGTTGGCGCGCGAAATCATCCGGCTCAAGGCCGAAACCGGCAAGGCCGTAACCGCCGGCGATTTGGGGCGCACGCCTCTATTGGTGGGGCTTGCCGGCATCGCCGTTTTGGCCTTTGCCATTTATGCCGCTCTGGGCAATCCGAACCTGCCCAGCCAGCCCTTGGCGGACCGAACCGAGATTGCTACCCAATCGCTCGACCTTGGAACGGCCGTGGCCCGCATCGAGCAGCAGCTCGCCGCCAAGCCTGACGATGTGCGCGGCTGGGCCGTGATCGCCCCCGCCTATACCGAAATGGGCCGTTTCGCCGACGCGGCCAAGGCCTATCGACGGGTGATCGAATTGAGTGGCCCCACCCCTAAATTGCAGACCAGTCTGGCCGAGGCGCTGTTGCTTGAGTCCAACGGCGCGGGCTCGGACGAAGCCATGACTTTGCTGCGCGCGGCATCGGTGAGCGACCCGGCCGATCCGCTGCCCCGGCTCTATCTGGCGGCCGAATTGACCCGTACCGGGCAATATGACGAGGCGGCCACGGCCCGGCAGGGCGCATTGGCGCTGTCCCGGGGCACCGAGCCCCGGCTGGCGGCGGCACAGCAGGGGCTTGCTGTTGCCCAGAATGACGGCGCACCCGCTGGCCCGAGCCCCGGGGAATCCCAGATGATCGCCCAGATGGTGGGCGGACTGGCTGACCGGCTCGCCTCACAGGGCGGCTCGGTCGAGGAATGGATGCAATTGGTGCGCGCCTATCTCGTTCTCGGCGACAAGGCGCAGGCCCAGATGGCCTATGACGATGCCGTCGCGGCCTATCCAAAGGCATTCGATCGTGGTGAACTGGATTCCATCGCGCTCAATGCCGGACTAACCCTGAATGGAGCGACCCCATGACCATGCCTGCCGCCATCCGCAAAAAGGGCTGGTCGCGCAAGCAGAAGCGGCTCGCTGTGATCGCCGGGCTCGCTGTGGTGGTGGCGCTGGCGACCACGCTGGTGCTGGTAGCGCTGCGTGACCAGATCGTGTTTTTCTATTCCCCGTCCGATGTCATTGCGCGTGACGTTGCGCCGGGCCATCCCATTCGGCTGGGCGGCATGGTCAAGGACGGCACTGGACCCGTAGCGGGCAGGACAATACCTTCACCGTCACCGATGGTGGGAATGACATTGTCGCGCACTATACCGGCATCCTGCCGGACCTGTTCCACGAAGGGCAGGGCGTGGTGGCCGAAGGCAGCATGACGCCAGAAGGCGGCTTCACCGCCACCAATGTGCTGGCCAAGCATGACGAAAACTACATTCCCAAGGAAGTCGTCGAGGCGCTCAAGGCCCGGGGCGAATGGCGGCCGGAGGCGACTGGCAACTAATGTCCATCGAACTCGGCCATTTCGCCCTCATCCTCGCCTTCGCTGTCGCTACGGTTTCCACCATTGGCGGCTACATATTTTGGCGCAGGGGGCAGCGCGTTGCGCTGGTGCTGAGTCAGGGCGCGGTGCTGCAATTCGTGCTGGTGGCAGCGGCTTTCGCGGCGCTGATCCGAGCGTTTATTACCTCCGATTTCAGCCTCGGCGCTGGCGGTCAACAATTCGCATTCGCTCAAGCCCCTGATCTACAAAATCTCGGGCGTCTGGGGCAATCACGAAGGCTCCATGGTGCTGTGGATCCTGATCCCGGTAGCATTCGGGGCCATGGTGGCAACCTTTGGCCGGCGCCTACCATCCGATCTCATGACGCTGGTGTTGGCGACGCAAAGCCTGCTCGTCGCGGCCTTTGGCGGCTTTACGCTCTTCACCTCCAATCCCTTCGCCCGCATGGTGCCGCCTCCACTCGAGGGCAATGACCTCAATCCGGTGCTGCAGGACATTGGCCTCGCCATCCACCCCCGCTGCTTTACGCGGGCTATGTCGGCTTCTCGATCTGCTTTTCTTTCGCCATCGCCGCGCTGATTTCGGGCCGCATCGATCAGGCTCCGGCGCGCTGGGTGCGGCCCCGGACCATGCTGAGCTGGACCTTTCTGACGCTGGGCATCGCCATGGGCTCCTATTGGGCCTATTACGAACTCGGCTGGGGCGGCTGGTGGTTCTGGGACCCGGTGGAAAATGCCAGCTTCATGCCCCGGTTGGCGGGAACCGCGCTGCTGCATTCGGCGCTGGTGATGGAAAAGCGCAACGCGCTCAAAATCTGGACGATCTTTTTGTCCATCATCACCTTCTCGTTGTCGCTGCTGGGTACATTCCTTGTGCGCTCGGGTATCCTGACGTCGGTGCACACCTTTGCCAGCGATCCCACGCGTGGCCTTGTTATTCTGGCGCTGCTGGCATTGGTCATTGGCGGCGCATTCTTCCTCTTTGCGCTGCGCGCTTCCTCGCTGCGGCAGGGCGGGCTGTTTGCTCCGGTCAGCCGCGAAGGGGCGCTGATCGTCAACAATCTGTTCCTTGCCACAGCCGTTGGTGCCGTGCTGGTGGGCACGCTCTATCCGCTGCTGCTCGATGCGCTGGTGGGCACGACCATTTCGGTGGGCGCACCCTTCTTCAATCTCACCTTTGGCGCGCTGATGGCGCCGCTGCTGGTGGTGTTGCCGTTCGGGCCGTTCCTCGCCCGGAAGCGGGCCGACATAATGGCCGCAGCGCAACGCCTGATGGGCGCGGCGGCACTGGCGATCTTCCTCACCATCCTGATTTCGGCGCTTGGCGGCATTTCCATTTCGCTGGCGCCGCTAGGGCTGCTGCTCGGCTTCTGGGTGGCATTTGGCGCCATCGCCGAATTGGCCGATCGCAGCAAGCTGGGCCGTATTCCGCTGGGCGAAAGCTGGCGCCGTCTCGCCGGTCTGCCGCGCTCGGCCTTCTCCACCGCACTAGCTCATTTCGGCATGGGCGTCACCGTGCTCGGCATCGTCGCCACCAGTGCACGGGAAACCGAATTGGTCACCACGCTCAATCCCGGCGAGACGGCAGAGCTATCGGGCTATTCCATCGCCTTTGACAGTTTCGGTCAGACCGCCGGGCAGAACTATGTTGCGGATGAGGGCCATTTCACCATCACCGCACCCGATGGCAAAACCCGCCCGATGATCGCCGAACGCCGCACCTATGTTGCGACCGGCACGCCGACGACAGAAGCGGCCATCGAGACCTATGGTTTCTCCCAGCTCTATCTGCAATTGGGCGAGCCGCTCGACGACACCCATGTGCTACGCGTCTGGTACAAGCCCTATATCACCTTGATCTGGCTCGGCGCTGCTGATGGCAGGCGCCGGCTTCCTGTCGCTGACCGACCGGCGGATGCGGATCGGCGTGCCCAAGCGCGTTGCCCAGCCGACACCGGAGCCCGCCGAATGATCTGGCTCCGCGCGCTCTTACTAGGTCTGGCCATGAGCTCGGCTCTACCCGCACTGGCGGTGGGCCCGGGGGAAATCCTGACCGATCCGGTGCTGGAGCAGCGGGCGCGCGATATCTCGGCGGGCCTGCGGTGCCCGGTCTGCCAGAATCAATCCATCGACGACAGCGATGCGGATCTCGCGCGTGACCTGCGCGTGCTGGTGCGCGAGCGGCTGGTGGCCGGCGATAGCGACGAGCAGGTGCGCCAATATCTTGTCGATCGCTATGGCGAATATGTCCTGCTCAATCCGCGTCTCAACGAGCACACCATCCTGCTTTGGGTGGCAGCGCCCTTGCTGCTGCTGGTGGGGCTGGGCACGCTGGTGATCGCCGCGCGCCGACGCAGACTCGGCGATGCCGGCAAGATGGACGACGACGAAGCCGCCGTGCTGGCCGAATTGCAGGACGGGAACAAGCGCGCCGATTAAGCTGTTTTGCCGGGCCCCGCGGAGTGTGGCGGAAGCTTGGTAAAGCCTGCCGCATTCCCGCCAGCAACATTGCGAAACCTTAATGTTGGCGCAACATCTTAGAAAGATCGTGGGGCTCATAACCATCACCACAAGCTGTTGAGGGCTTGCCCAAGGAGATTGAATTCCATGCGCCCGACTATTCTTTCGCGTACCCGCCGCTGGCTCGGAGCTTCGACCTCGGCTCTCATGGTGGGCATTGGTGGCGTCAGCACCGCTTATGTCCTGACAGGCCGAGTGGCCAACGCCCGAGTTCAGCCGGCGGCGCAGATTGTCGTGCCCCCCGACCGCCGTGCCCCGTGCCGGCTTTGCAGATCTGGTCGAGGCAGTGAAGCCTGCCGTGGTCTCCATTCTGGTCGAAGCCCGGGACGCTTCTTCCCCGCGCAATGTACAGCGCGGCGGCGGCCAGTTCCAATTCCAGTTCCCCGACCTGCCGCCTGATCACCCGTTCCATGACTTTTTCAACCAGTTCGGCAATGGCCCGGGCGGTGGTAATGGCCCGCGGGGCGACGCCCCTGAGCAGGAGCCACGCCGCTATATGGCTGCCGGCTCGGGCTTCGTGATCTCCGGCGACGGCTATATCGTCACCAATAATCACGTCAGTCGCTGACGCGACCAAGGTGACCGTGGTGTTCGATGACGGCACCGAAAAGGAAGCCAAGATCGTCGGCACTGACGAGCGGACCGATCTGGCCGTGGTCAAGATCGAGGGCACCGATCTGCCCTTCGTCAAATTCGATGAAGCCCCGCCCCGTGTTGGCGATTGGGTGGTGGCCATCGGCAACCCGTTCGGCCTTGGCGGCACGGTAACGGCCGGCGTCATCTCCGCATCCGGCCGCAATATCGGCGGCTCGAACTATGGCGATTTCCTGCAGATCGATGCTGCGGTCAATACCGGTAATTCGGGTGGCCCGGCCTTTAACAGCAAGGGTGAAGTGGTCGGCGTCAACACCGCCATCTATTCCCCCAATGGCGGCAATGTCGGCATCGCCTTCGCCATCCCCGCATCCACGGTCAAGGCCATAGCGGGCCAGTTGATCGAGAGCGGCTCGGTGACCCGCGGCTATCTCGGCGTGTCCATCCGGGACGTGACCCGTGATATCGCCGATGGTGTGGGCCTCGCCAATGCCAAGGGCGCCATTGTGCGTGATGCGGCTCCCGATGGTCCTGCCGGCCCGGCTGGCGTCAAGTCCGGTGACATCATCACCGCCGTTGACGGCACCCCGATTGACGATGCGCTCGGCCTCAGCCGCACCATCGCCAACAAGGCACCCGATTCCACTGTCGAGTTGACCATCTGGCGCGACGGCAAGGAAACCAAGCTGTCGGTCAAGCTGGGCAAGCTCAATGAGCAGGTAGCCGAGAACGAGCAGAATACCCCGACGCCTCCGGCGCCGATGGCTCCCTCGCCCTCCAGCGTCGGCATCACCCCGGTGCCGAATTCGGATGGTTCGGGCGGTCTGCTGATCCGGGACATCGACGCCGATAGCCGGGCTGCCTCCAAGGGCCTCGCCGTTGGCGACTCGATCCTCGAAGTCGACAACAAGCCGGTATCCTCGGTACAGGAATTTGAAACGGCTCTGGATGCGGTCAAGGCGCGCGGTCTCAACACCGCTCTGGTCAAGGCCAGCCGCGATGGCGAGGCCCGCTTCATTGGCCTGCCGCTCGGCAGCAACTAAGCCAAATCCGGCCCCGGAGCATGCTCCGGGGCCGTCTTCTCAACCTCGGATGGAGTATGCGGTGAAAATTTTGCTCATCGAAGATGATCGCGAGGCCGCGAGCTATCTCATCCAGTGCGCTCGATGAAGCTGGACACATCACCCACCACGCCGCTGATGGCGAAACCGGTTATGCCATGGCCTCGGGCATGGATTACGATGTGCTGATTGTCGACCGCATGCTGCCGCGCCGTGATGGCCTGTCCATCGTCGAAAGCTTGCGCGCCGAAGACGACAAGACCCCCGTTCTTATTCTTTCCGCCCTTGGCGAAGTCGACGACCGCGTGACCGGCCTGCGCGCCGGCGGCGACGACTATCTGACCAAGCCTTATGCCTTTACCGAATTGCTCGCCCGCATCGAAGTGCTGGCCCGCCGCTCCAGCCCTGCCGAAGCCGCGACCAGCTATGAGGTTGCAGGCCTGCACCTAGACCGCCTCTCCCGCAAGGTCGAGCGCAACGGCGAGACCATTCTGCTGCAGCCGCGCGAATTCCGCCTGCTCGAATATCTGATGAAGAATGCCGGCAAGGTGGTGACCCGCACCATGCTGCTCGAAAATGTCTGGGACTATCACTTCGATCCCCAGACCAATGTCATCGACGTGCACATGTCCCGCCTGCGCTCCAAGATCGACAAGGGCCATGCCTCCCCGCTGCTGCACACCGTGCGCGGCGCCGGCTATATGATCCGCGAGTAGATATTGAACCGCTTCGTCCAACTCTGGCGCACATCGACGGTCCGGCTGACGGCGACGTTCATCCTGATCTTCGTCATCTTTGCCATTCTGCTGCTGGCCTTTATCGGCTGGCAGTCCAGTGTGCAGATCCAGCGTCAGCAAAGTGACGATATCGATCGCGAAGTGCGGCTGTTCCAGCGCATGGATGCCAACCAGAGCATTCGCGCGCTGGCCTTCGCGGTGGAGCGGATTTCCCGCCAGCCGGGCCCCGGGGTCTATTATCTGGGCGACGCAACGGGGCAATATCTGCTCGGCAATATGACCGACGTGCCGCCCGAAGTGCTGATCACGCCGGGCGTCTATAGCTTTGCCTATGAACGATCCAATCCGCTCGCCGAGTCCGGCCTGCCCGATATCCGTCCGCCGCGGTCCGGCTACGCCCCGGTCCGCTCAGTGGAATTGAGCAATGGCTTGCGCCTCGTGGTGGGGCGCGACGTGGTGGAGCGGCGCGGCTATTCGGCCATCATCATCCAGAGCTTCATGTTCGGCGTGCTGGGCATTATCCTGTTCTCGCTGATCGCCGGCGGGGTCACGGCGCGCCGCGTGCTGCGTCGCATCGACACCATCCGCGATACCTCCACCAAGATCATGTCGGGCAATCTTTCCGAGCGCATTCCGATCACCAAGCGCCAGGATGAGTTTGATGGCCTTGCCACCAATCTCAACGCCATGCTCGATCGTATCGAGGCCCTGCTGCAGGGGCTCAAGGAAGTGACCGACAATGTCGCCCACGACCTCAAGACGCCCCTGACGCGTCTGCGCAACCGAAGCCGAGTCGGCACTGCGCGACGGCGCCAGTGACGAGTCGAGGCAGGCCGCGCTCGAAACCACCATCGCCGAGAGCGACCGCCTGATCCAGACCTTCAATGCCCTGCTGATGATCGCCCGCGCCGAAGCCGGTGCCCCCTCCGGCGCCTTCAGCGATGTCGACGTCAGTGCCGTCGTGGCCGATGTCGCGGAGCTTTACGGCCCCGTGGCCGAGGACGAGGGCATCGTTGTCGAAACCGCCATTGCCGAAGGCGTCCACCTGCGCGCCAATCGCGAACTGATCGGCCGTGCCATGGTCAACCTGCTCGAAAACGCGGTCAAATACGCCAAGCCCGAAGGCGAGGGCAGCGGCCACATCACTGTGGGCCTGCGCAGTGACGCTGGCCGCGTGCTGATCGAAGTCGCCGACAACGGCCCCGGCATTCCTGAAGAAGACCGCAAACGGGTGTTGGAGCGCTTCGTGCGGCTGGAAAAAGCCGGTCGGAAACGGGGTCGGGTCTGGGCCTGTCGCTGGTCGACGCGGTTACGCGGCTACACGGCGGCACCTTCCGCATCGAGGACAACGCCCCGGGCGTCCGCGCGGTGATCGACCTGCCGGGGGCGCCGGCGAGCTAGCTCGTGGAGGAGAATGCTTGGTGCTTCTTGCTCTACCCCACCCTCCAAGCTATCCCTCTTGCATGGTCATTTCGCTCCGTTCCCTGCCGCCGATCGCTCATCCTCGTTTCTGATGCCCGGCTCGCTGAGCTTCCGGCCGATCAGCGCGCCATAATCGGCAATGCAGCCAATGCGCTAGGTCCGTTACTTGAATCAGCGCCATACCTGCTCGATCTGGCGCAAACCAATGCCGAATGGCTGGCCGGCGCTCTCTCGGATACTGCCGACGGCGCCTTTGCCGACGTCATTGCCATGGTCGAAACGGCGGGTCGCGAGGCCGCTGACGAAAACGCCCTCTCGCCCATCCTGCGTATCGCCAAGGGCCGCACGGCCCTGCTGGCGGCAGTGGCCGAAACCGGCGGCGTCTGGACCACGGCGCAAGCCACCGCCGCACTCTCCGACCTTGCCGATGCCGCTCTCGACGCCGCGCTCGATTTCCTGATGCGCCGAGCCAGCGCCAAAGGCCTGCTCGCCATTCCGCCCGAACAGGCCAATGCCGCTCAATCCGGCCTCGCCATCTTCGCGCTGGGCAAGCATGGCGGGCAGGAGCTGAACTATTCCTCCGACATCGACATCGTTGTCTTCTACGACCCCGAAAAGGGCGTGCTCGCCAATCCGGCCGAGGCGACCAAGGTCTATTCGCGCATGATCCAGAAGCTCGTCGGGCTGATGGAGGAGCGGGCGCGCATGGCTATGTGTTCCGCACCGATCTGCGCCTGCGCCCAGATCCGGGCTCGACGCCGGTCGCTATCTCGTTCGATGCGGCTTTGGCCTATTACGAAAGCCGCGGCCAGAATTGGGAACGCGCCGCTCGGATCAAGGCCCGCGCCTGCGCCGGCGACAAGCAGGTGGGCGAAGCCTTCCTCAAGGAACTGGCGCCCTATGTCTGGCGCAAGCACTGGATTTCGCCACCATTGCCGATATCCGAGCCATGAAACGCCAGATCAATATCGCCAAGAATGTCGGCGATATCCGTGTCGAGGGGCACAACGTCAAGCTCGGGCGCGGTGGTATTCATGAGATCGAATTTTTCACCCAGACCCAGCAATTGATCGCCGGCGGCCACGACAAAGCTTTGCGCGTCAAGCCGACCGCGCATGCTTTGGCCGCTTTGGCCGATGCCAATTGGATCACGCCCAAGGCCTCCACCGAGCTGACCCAGACCTATTGGTATCTGCGCGCCGTAGAAAATCGCCTGCAAATGCTGCGCGACGAGCAGACCCATGTCATGCCCGCCACTGCCGAGGAGGTCGCAATCATCGGCCGCCTCATGGGCGAGCCCGACTTGCTCCAGTTTGAAAACGGCTATCGCGCCGCGCTGGAGCGTGTGGTCGGCTATTATTCCGAGCTGTTCACGGAAGGCGAAACGCTGGGCAGCGGCGAGGGCAATCTCGTCTTCACCGGCAGCGATGACGATCCGGGCACACTCGAAACCTTGGCTGCCATGGGTTTTGCCGACCCGCACAAGGCCATCGAGACCGTGCGCAAATGGCATTATGGCAGCTATCCCGCCACCAGAGCCGCCGCCGCCCGCGCCCACCTCACCGAATTGTTGCCGGCGCTGTTAGCGACACTCGGCAATGCCGGCAATGCCGACGAGGCGCTAGGCCGCTTCGACAATTTCCTCTCGCGCCTGCCCACCGGGGTGCAGCTCTTCGCTGCTGCTGCAGCCATCCGCATCTGCGCACCTTGCTGGTGCAACTGCTGGCTTCGGCGCCGCGCATGGCGGAAGCCGTGATCCACCGTGCCCATGTGATGGACGGTCTGATCGATCCGGCTTTCGCCAACGATGTGACCCATCGCGACGTGCTGGTCGCCAAAGTCGATGCGTTCCTCGCCGAAGCGCGCTCCTATGAGGAGATCATCGATCGCGCCCGCATCATCGGGCAGGAGCAGAAATTCCTCATCGCCGCGGGCCTGCTCTCGGGCACGGTCAGCGCCAGCGGGGCAGGGGAGCAGTTCACGGCTCTGGCCGAAACCCTGCTCAACCGTCTGTTTGGCAGCGTCCGCACTGAGTTCGAACGCCGCCATGGCGCCATGCCCGGCGGCCGCGTCGCGCTGCTCGCCTTCGGCAAGATGGCCAGCCGCGAAATGACGGTGACCTCCGATCTCGATTTCATCCTGCTCTATGACGCGCCCGACGGAGAATCCACCGGCGACAAGCCGCTCAGCACCAATCACTATTACACCCGCCTTACCCAGCGCCTCGTCACGGCCATCACTGCGCCGACCGCCGAAGGCGTGCTCTACGAGGCCGATATGCGCTTGCGGCCCTCCGGCAATGCCGGCCCGCTCTGCCACTGCCATTGCCGGGTTCCGCGCCTATCACCGCGACAATGCTCGGACTCGGGAACATCTCGCGCTTAGCCGCGCCTGCGTGATCGCAGCCGATGACGATTTCGGCTTCCGTGTCGATGCGGCCGTCGGACAGGTTATGGCCCGTGCCCGTGACGCTGCCGCCACCATTGCCGATGTCGTCGCCATGCGCGCACTGATGGCCAAGGAGCGGCCCGCCCGTCATCCCTTCGATCTCAAGCTCGCCAAGGGCGGCTCGGTCGATCTCGAATTCATCGCCCAATCCGCGCAATTGGTTGCCGGCTCGACCGTGGCCCTGCCGCAGGCACTCACCGCGCAGGTGCTGGCCCGACTGGGCCAGACCGGCCTCGTGCCGCAAGGTATGCGGTTGGCCGAAATCCACGAGGTCTATTCCACCGTGCTGCAGGTGATGAGTTCGGCCCCGGTCAGCCCGTTCAAGGAAGAGGCGTGGACGGCCGCGTTCAAGGAATTGCTGGCCGGATTGACGCATTATCCCGATTTCGGGCGACTGGAACTGGACTCGGCGGCGATGCGGGCCGAGGTGCAGGAAGCGGCCGATGCCCGGTATGAGAAGGCCAAGGGGGTGTAGGGCGGAGCCCTACACCGAGCTGTGGGTGGAGCTGGTCTGGGAGACTAAGTGACCCTAAGCCGCCACTTCCAGCGTATGCCCCGCCATCTGGATTGGCAGCGAAATCGCAACTGTCGTGCCCAGCGACGGGCTGGAATCGATCGCCAGCCGCCCCCGCTCAGTTCGGCAATCGCCCGGGCGATTGAGATGCCAAGGCCCGGACCCACGCCGTCGCGGGTAAAGGTCGCATCACCCAGCGCGAAGGGCTGGGAGAGCGAGGCCAGCCGCTCCTCGTCCATGCCGATGCCGGTATCGGTGATTTCGATGACGACGCCATCGGTCGCGGCGAACGCAGCCAGCGTGATCCGCCCGCGGGCCGGGGTGAAGCGGATGGCGTTTTCAACAATGTTGCCGACCATGCGTTGCAGGCTCAGCCGATCGCCGCTGACAATCGCGCCGCAGCCCCGGCGCAGCGCAAAGGTCAACCCGGCGCGCTGCGCTCGGCCCCGGAAGCGCTGCACGACACTATCGAGCAGGGCGTCGACAGAGACGGGCTCACTGCGCAATTCCTTGCGGCCGCCTTCGAGTTCGGCCGGGTCGAGAATGGTGGCAAACGAGGCCAGCAGATGCTCGCCCGAGCTTTTGATGGAATTGACATAATCGGCATAGCGCGTCGCCCAGCGGCCCATAGGTCTGGTGCCGCATCAGCTCGGCAAAGCCGATAATGTGGTTGAGCGGGGTGCGGATATCGTGGCTGAGATGGGCGAGGAAATTGGTCTTGGCATGACTAGCGGCCTCGGCACGCAGCTTTTCCTCGTGATAGCGCCGCGCCAGATGGCGCTGCTCTTCGCGGATCGCGGCGAGCAGGGTGTCGGTGCGCTTGCGTTCGGTAATGTCGCTGACCAGCGTCATGAAGGCGCCATCGTCCAGCGGCCGCTCGTCGATCAACAGGCATGAGCCGTCTTCGC
The DNA here is from genome assembly GCA_025452255.1 of Devosia sp. A8/3-2. GTDB lineage: Bacteria > Pseudomonadota > Alphaproteobacteria > Rhizobiales > Devosiaceae > Devosia. Next base: position 3,485,476 of record CP104974.1, on the reverse strand, counting down.
CATGCAGCTCCAGCAGGCGGCTATGCTCGTCTTCGCTGATCGGCTTCATATAGCCGCGGGCGATCAGGCGTTTGACCGCATCATGATAGCTGACCTTGATACCGGTCAGGTTCAGCCGGTCGCGATAGCGATCATTGCAGACGATCAGCTCGCCCATCCGCGTCCAGCAGGCAACGCCCATGGGGATGGCTGCGGCCAGCGTCTGGTAATTCTGGCGCTGCAACAGGTCGGGCATGCCGGCGCGGCGGCGCCTGAACGCAACCAGCAGGGTGATGAGCCCAGCCAGCCCGAATGCAATGCCGCTGCGGGTGGCCATACCCGTCAAGGCCGGCGTTTGCGCAGCTTCGAGGGCCAGCGTACCATGCGAACCCACGGGGACGGCCCGGCCGAACAGGGTCGGCGTGGCGGGGCCGGCGTCAACGCCGGTCAGGCTGGCCTTGATGACGCTGGCATAGCGGCCGGCGGAATCCTTGAGCGCCACTTGCGCCGATCCGGGGAGACGTCGGCAATGTCGGCAGCGATGGCAGCGCCAATCATGGCCAGTCTCGCGCTGCACGTCATCCGTGGTTCGGGCGCTGTCATAGATGAAAAACAGGGTTGCCGCGAGCAGCGAAGTCAGCGCCACCGCGGCGGTGATGGGGGAGAGCCGGAAGCGAGCGGCCAGAGAAGACGGAGCGGTCATGCGGCCCGCAGGACGGTCATGTTCGGACTGTGCTTGGCCCACGCCGAATCCTTCGGCGCCGGCGCTGGATTGCTCCGCCGACCGCATGGAATTCTCCTGTAAATGAATGGGTTTGCCCTAACCCGATTTGCCCTTAACAAATCATGAATCAAGCCGGGGTGCGTTGTCCAGACCCCTCAATGGGGGCCTGGACGCACTTGGGCAAATTCGAGAGTCGTTTGAATCACTTAGCGGCAGAAGAAAAATTCTTCTATTTTCCGCTTGCGTTATTCGGCCAACATGCGTGCCGAGATATCGGCCGTGTTGCGGCTCAGTTTGCCGCCTTCCTGTAGCGAAGTGAGCGCGGCGCGTGCTGCTTCGCGGCGCTGCGGCTCCAGCATTTGCCAGATGCGGAAACCGGTCAGCACCCGTGCCGCCACCTGCGGATTACGGGTGTCTATATCGGCTACGACGTCGGTGACGAAGCGGAATGCCGCGCCATCGGGACGGGTGAACTGTGCCGGATTGCTCATCACGAACGAGCCGAGCAGCGAGCGCAGACGATTGGGATTGGATTTGGGGAAGTCGGGCGCCGCCAGATCGCCTTGATGCGCTCCAGCACACCCTCATCCTGCGCCAGCGCCGACACCATCAGCCACTTGTCGAACACCAGCGGATTGGCGGTGAAACGGGTGCGGAAATCGGCCAGCATGGTCGGCGCTTCCGTTGTCCGAGCGCTGCCCGAAATGGTTAGCGCCGCATAGCGGTCGGTCATATTGGTCGCTTCGGCATATTGCGTTGCGGCCAAAGCCGACGCCCCCGGTGCCTCGCTGCCAACCAGCAGCGCCAGAACGCGATTGCGCAGCGCGCCGGCCCGTGCTCGCCGCATCCGGCTGGTAGGGCAGGGTGCTCGACAGGTTCGTATAGGCAATCAGCAAATCCCGGCCCAGCGGCCCGAACACCGCCTTGGTCAAGGCGTTACGGACCTCGTGAATGCGTGCGGGGTCGATATCCTTGCCGATGGTCCGCCCGATCAACGCTTCGCCCGGCAGGCTCAAAGCCAGCGCCTTGAAGGCATCGTCGAGGTTCTTGTTGGGCCAGCGTGTCGGCCATGGCCCGGCTCAACCCGTCCACAGCCGCATCCGACCGGGCCTTGCCCGTCGCCGCATCCACCGCCAATGCGGTCGCCACATCCTGCAAAGCCTGCCAGCGCCCATAGGGATCGCTGTCATGCTGGGCCGAGAACAGCCGGTCATCCTGCGTCAGGTCGGTGTCCAGATTCACCGGCGCCGAGAACTCGCGCAGCAGCGAGGGTACCGGCTTGTTGGCAACGCCGCTGAAGGTGATCTCGGCACTGGCGTCGCGCAGCACGATCATGTCGTCCTGCACTTCGCCACCGCTTACCGCACTCCAGCCCATGGGGCTGCCATTAGGGCCGATCAGTCCGAATTTGATGGGCAGCACCAGTTCCTGCTTTGTCGGCTGGCCGGGCGTGGGCAGGGTCTCCTGGCTCAGCTTGAGCGTATAGGTCTGGCTGGCCGCGTCATAGCTGTCCGTCACCGTCAGGCGCGGCGTGCCGGCCTGCAAATACCGAGTCTTGAACTGCTCGAGGTCCACGCCATTGGCTTCCGCGAACACGGCAAGGAAGGCCTCGATCGTGGTCGCTTCCCCGTCATGGCGCTCGAAATAGAGGTCCATTCCCCGGCGGAAACCGGCTTCGCCCAACAGCGTTGCCAGCATGCGGACGATCTCGGCGCCCTTTTCGTAGACAGTGGGCGTGTAGAAATTGTTGATCTCGCGATAATGATCCGGCCGGGCCGGATGGGCCAGCGGGCCGCCATCCTCGGGGAATTGCGCTGAGCGTAAAGTGACTACATCCGAAATGCGTTTGACCGCCCGGCTACGCTCGTCGCTGGTGAATTCCTGATCGCGATAAACCGTCAGGCCCTCCTTGAGGCAGAGCTGGAACCAGTCCCGGCAAGTGATTCTGTTGCCAGTCCAATTGTGGAAATATTCATGCGCAATGACGCGCTCGATATTCTCATAATCAGCATCGGTCGCTGTGGCCGGCTGGGCGAAGACCAACTTGTCGTTGAAGATATTGAGGCCCTTATTCTCCATCGCGCCGAAGTTGAAATCGGAGACGGCGACGATGTTGAAAATGTCGAGGTCGTATTCGCGCCCGAAGCGCTTTTCGTCCCGAGCCATGGAGCGCTTGAGGCTGTCCATGGCCCAGAGGCATTGATCTTCCTTGCCGTGCTCTGCAATAGATCGCCGAGTCCACCTTGCGCCCGGAGGCGGTGGTGAAGCTATCGGTGATCGAGCCCAGATCGCCTGCCACCAGCGCGAAAAGATAGGCGGGCTTGGGGAACGGATCTTCCCACACGGCAAAATGCATGCCTTCGCCTGCATCGCCCTGACCCACCAGATTGCCATTGGCCAGCAGCACCGGCGCCAGATCGCGCGGCGCCGTCATGGTGACTTTGAAGGTCGCCAGATTATCCGGCCGGTCGAGATAATAGGTGATGCGCCGGAACCCCTCGGGCTCGCATTGCGTGCACCAAGTGCCGCTCGAACGGTACAGCCCCATCAGCTTGAGATTGCCCTCGGGCTTGAGCGTCACTTCAGTTTCCAGCACGAAGCGGCGCAGTGGCGGCTCGACAATGGTCAGGCCATTGTCATCGGCCGCATAGGCAACAAGCGCCAGTGGCGCGCCATCGATAGCCACCGAGCTGAGCTTGAGCCCATCCCCGTCCAGCACCAGCGGCGTGCCCGGTGCGGTCTCGGCTTGCGGCTCTATGGTCAGCTGCGCGCACCCGCGTCGTGTCGGCCAGAATGCGGAAATCGAGGTCTACCGCGACGATTTTGTAGGGGCTGGGGGCATAATCCTTGAGATAGATCGTGTGCTCGGTTTCCGTGCGCATGGCTACATCCAGTCACTGACAGTCAGAAAATAATTGTGTCTGCCGGGCTACAGCAGACTCTGCTTGTTTGGTGTATCTTAATGGGCTCGCGACTGCATCGGTTCTTTCTTTCTCGCCAAGTGGACGGCATGGGAAGAAGGCGCCACAAGCCGCGACACGTTGCTCCTCTGGCCAATTGCGGGCGTATCGAGCGCGGTATCCAAATTTCCCGTCCGGCTTTACGCGCCATCGGCCAGTCATGCCTTGACCTCAACCATGCTTGAGGTCCTAGAGGCTCTGTCCATGACCGATAAGCCTGCGGGCCAGAAACTATGGTGGACGACAATGTTACGTTGGTTTGAGCGGCGTTTAGACGCTTACCCTTTGACTGAACCGGCCGAGCCGCCCAAGGGCCTCGTCGCGTTTTGCCTACACTACAGCCACGGCGCCAAGAAGTGGCTGGCGCTGATGGCTCTTCTCGCTGCGGCAATCGCTGCCAGCGAAATCATGCTGTTCGGCTTTATCGGCGATATCGTAAACTGGCTGGCCGCCGCCGATCCGGCAACCTTCATCCAGACCGATGGCTGGAAGCTGGCGATCATGGGCGCGATCATCATCGTGGTCATGCCCCTATTGGTGCTGTTCTCGACCCTGATCATGCATCAGACCCTGCTCAGCAACTTCCCCCAGCGTATCCGCTGGATGAGCCATCGCTATCTCATCCGCCAGTCGATGAGCTACTTCCGAGACGAGTTCGCCGGCCGCATCGGCGCCAAGCTGATGCAGACCTCGCTTGCTGTCCGCGAAGTGGTGATGAAGCTGCTCGACATGCTGGTCTATGTCGTCGTCTATTTCACCGGCGCGGTGTTCCTTGCCGCGTCCTCGGATTGGCGCTCGGCCATTCCGTTCCTCGTCTGGCTCGTCGCCTATCTCGCCATGATGCGGTATTTCATCCCGCGGCTGGGCAAGATTTCCGAGGCGCAGGCCGATGCCCGCTCGCTGATGACCGGCCGCATCGTCGACAGCTACACCAATATCGCCACGGTCAAACTGTTCTCGCACTCCAATCGCGAGGAAGGCTATGCCAAGGAGGCGATGGATCAGTTCCTCGACACCGCCTACCGGCAGATGCGGCTCTTCTCCGTGCTCAACGTTCTGGTCAATTGGTCCAATGCCTTCCTGCTGTTCGCAGTGGGCGCCACCGGCATCTGGCTGTGGCTGCAGGGCCATATGAGCCCGGGGCGCTGGCGGTATCGCTGGGCCCGGTCATGCGCTTCCGGGGCATGAGCCAGTGGGTCATGTGGGAAATGTCGGCACTGTTTGAAAATATCGGCACGGTGCGCGATGGCATCTCGTCCATTTCGCTGCCGCGCGTGGTGGCCGACAAGCCGGGGGCCACGCCTATCCCCCGGTCAAGGGCGACATCAAGTTCGAGAACGTGTCCTTCCACTATGGCAAGGACAAGGGCGTGATCGAGGGGCTGAACCTGCATATCCGCCCCGGCGAGAAGATCGGCCCGGTCGGTCGTTCCGGCGCGGGCAAGTCCACCATCGTCAACCTGCTGCTGCGCTTCTACGACCGCCAGGACGGCCGTATCCTGATCGACGGGCATGACATCGCCACGGTCACCCGAGATTCCCTGCGTGCCAATATCGGTGTGGTCACGCAGGATACTTCTGCTCCTGCATCGTTCGGTCCGCGATAACATCGTCTACGGCCGCCCCGACGCTACCGAGGCGCAGATGCTTGAAGCGGCCGAGCTGGCCGAGGCGGCTGCCTTTATCAATGGGCTCAGCGATCCCAAAGGCCGCCGTGGTTACGATGCCCATGTCGGCGAACGCGGCGTCAAGCTGTCCGGCGGGCAGCGGCAGCGTGTCGCCATCGCGCGTGTTCTGCTCAAGAACGCGCCGATCCCGGTGCTCGACGAGGCCACTTCCGCGCTCGACAGCGAGGTCGAAGCAGCGATCCGGGGCCAGTTGCAGCTGCTGATGCGGGGCAAGACGGTGATCGCCATCGCCCACCGCCTCTCCACCATCGCCATGATGGACCGGCTGGTGGTGCTCGATAAGGGCGTCGTGGTCGAGCAGGGCACCCATGCCCAATTGCTCGGAAACCGGCGGCATCTATGCCAGCCTGTGGAGTCGCCAGTCCGGCGGCTTCATCGATGCAGACCAGCCCGAAGAAGCCGCGCAATAATCCGATCCGGCCCCGCCACAAGGTGGGGCCGGATCATATCCCCGAGCCAAACAACCGGTTGCGACTGGCCTGCCAGCCGGGCTGTGGGCTCGATAGCTTTTCCAGCATCATCTGCTGGCTCATCGGCCGGCCAAACAGATAGCCCTGCATCACCGAGCCGCCCAGACCCAGCAGGGCCTCAAGCTGTTCCTCGGTCTCGATCCCCTCGAACACGCAGGACACACCCGGGTTCCGGCACAGATCGATCGTGGTCTTGATGATGGCGCGGCTGGTCGCGTCGCTATTGACCACCGCCACGAAGCTGCGGTCGATCTTGATGCGATCCAGCGGCAGCTTTTGCACATGCGTCAGGCTCGAATGGCCGGTGCCGAAATCGTCCAGCGCAATCCGGGAACCCAAAGCGAGGAGCGCCAGCAGCGCCGCATTGGCCTGCTGCAGATCGCCCATCACCGCCGTCTCGGTGATTTCAAAATCGATCCGGCATGGCGTTCCGGCTTGCCCGATCAGGGATACGATACCCTCGATGGCGGTCATCGAGCTCACGTCATGCGCCGACAGGTTCACCGAAAGCCGCATTGGCGGCGGCAATTGATCGATCACCGCCGTGGCCTTGCGCACCACGGCCCGGGTTATCTTGGGCACGATGCCGCTATGCTCGGCCATCGGAATGAAATCGGCCGGCGACACTTCACCCAATGCCGGACTGCGCCAACGCGCCAGCACTTCGTAGCCGGTGACGCGGTCCAGCGAGATATCGAATTGCGGCTGGAACAGCACGTATATTTCTTCATCGAGATCGGCCGTATGCAAGGCGTGCTCCATCGCCCGAACCCTGCTGATTTCCTCCTCGTGGCGGGCGGAAAACACCACGGCGCCGCCCCGCGCCTCCCGCTTGGCGACCGAAGTCACGTAATCTGCCCGGTCGAACAGGATTTCGGCTCGATCGCCGGGCTGCGACAGCGCCACGCCGGCCGAGGCCGTGACATGCAGGCTCGCCTCGGCAAAGACGAAAGGCTTCCGCACCACCGCGCATAGCATTTCGCCCCACGCGCCCACCTGTGCCTCCGAGCGCTCTTCGTCGCAGATCAGCCCGAACTGGGCATTGTCCAGCCGGGCCACATAGGCGCCCAGCGCGGGTGCGGTTGGCGACCTCCTGCAGCACCCGGTCGCCCGCGGCATGCCCAAAGATTTCATTGACCGATTTGAACTTGTCGAGATCGAGCCGCGCCACGCTCAACCGCCTGCCAGCAGCCGTGGCCGCATCCAGCCCGGCCTGCAATTCACGGTGGAAGGTGTGCCTGTTGGGCAGCCCCGTCAGGCTATCGAGATGCGCCAGCCGCTCGTTTTCCGCAAAAGGCTTTGCGCCTGGTCCTGCTGTCGGACCGTCTCAGAGCGGGCAGCGACCGGGGCGGCGAAATCGCGCGAATTGCCCGCCACCACCACCAGCAATGCCGGGGTGATCAGCACCAGATTGATGGCCAGCACGACAAGCACAGGATTGCCGCTAAAGGCGAAAAAGCCAAAGAACGGCACCAGTACGCCCATTGCCGACAATGCCGCTGCGGCCTGCAGGTAGCTGAGGCAGAACAAGCAGCAAATGCTGGTTATGGCCATGTAGAACACCACATGCGCCTGCTGGAAGGCATCGCCATGCGGAAACAGCGCCAGCGCCCGTGCCGAGAAGGCCACCGACAGTGAAATGGCCACATATGTCGTGCTGGTGAGCAAGGTCGCGGCTTGTGCGCCAGTGAGATCGCGATGACGCTTGCTCCACCACATGCCAAGCCGCATGAGGCAGGCCATTATGAGCAGACACGGCACGCCATAGCGCAACAGGGCCGGCGCCGCGCTCTGGGTCAGGGCCAGCAGAATGCTGTTGGCCACGAGGATGGCGTAAAGCACGGGAGCTCGGCGGATGAAGGAGCGCGCTCGGGCTAGCGCAAGCTCTCGGTCTTTCGGCCGCGGGGCATAGCGCCCGGCCAATCTGTCAAATAGCGACATGGTCTACGAGCCCCCTCGTCGGGGCACATTACCCAATCAACCCCTAATACATCGGTAACCCGTGCTGTCCTAGTTCCGCCTTCCGCAACGTTGCAAAAATCTGCTTTCGCCCATTGGCGATTCTGACCTGAACAGGCTAAAAACCGTTTCCGAAATCGATTGCATAAGCACTTCGCAAGGACGGGCGCCCGCTCGCGGCGCCTTGGAGGAGATCTCAATGTCAGCACCGGCCTATTCCGCCCTCGATCTGGGCGGCGTCTTCAACCTGTCCTCACCGACCAGCGATATCGCCGTGCCGATCACGCTGCCGGGCGATGTGCATTCGGCCCTGCTGGCAGCCGATCGCCTGCCCGATCCATATTACGGTGAAAACGAAAAGACCGTCATGTGGGTCGGCGAAACAGCGTGGAACGTCGAGCGCGATTTCACCGCCACGGCCGCCGATATCGAGGGCTATCTGACCCTGACCTCGGCCGAAGTCGATTGCATCGCCACCATCCTGCTCAATGGCGAAGTCATCGCCAAAACCCAGAATTCTTTCATCCGCAACGATATCGACGTTACCGGCAAGGTCCGTATCGGCGAGAACACGCTACGCATCGAGTTCGACATCACCCCCGATGTCGCCAAGGCCCGAGCCGACGCCCATCCTTTCCCGATCCCCTTCACCAAGAATTACCAGACCAATGGGCTCAAGGGCATCCATATGAACTTCGTCCGCAAGGCCGCGTGCCATGCGGGCTGGGATTGGGGCATCTGCCTCATGCCCATCGGCGTCTATGGCACGATGAGCCTGCGCAAATCGCGCCTCGCCCGGCAAGATAGCGTGCAGGTCGATCAGGCCCATGGCCAACACTCGGTCGAACTCGCCATCAAGACCCACATCTTCGCCTTCGCCCATGGCGAGGTCGAGATCGAACACACCATCGACGGCCAGACCATCACCGACAAAATCGTGGTCAACAAGGGCGACAATGTCGTCACCCATAATCTGACCATCCACAATCCCAAGCTGTGGTGGCCGGCGGGGCAGGGTGCCCAGCCGCTCTATGACCTCGTGACCAATCTCGAAGGCGAAAAGACTTCTCGCAAGATCGGTCTGCGCAAGCTCGAATGGGTCATCGAAAAGGACGAGATCGACCATTCCTTCAAATGCCGCATCAATGGCCGCGACATCACCATGATGGGCGCCAATTGGATTCCGGCCGACGCCATCCCATCCCGCATCACCCCCGCCGTCATCCGCGACCTGCTCTGACAGCGCCAAGGCCGCCAATATGAACATGCTGCGCATCTGGGGCGGCGGGCAGTATGAGCCCGACTATTTCTACGACCTCTGCGACGAGCTGGGCATATTGCTCTGGCACGATTTCATGTTCGCCTGCATGAGCTACCCCTCAGACCGACCATTCCTCGACAATGTCCGCACCGAAATCACCCAGCAAATCCGCCGCCTCTCCCACCACGCCTCTATCGCGCTGTGGTGCGGCGACAATGAAGTGATCGGCCTCGCTCGGCTGGTACGAGGAAACCAAGGCCGCGCCTGAGCGCTACGTCGCCAATTACGACCGCCTCAATTCCATGCTCGGCAATATCGTTGAGGACGAAGACCCCATTCGCCGCTTCTGGCCATCCTCGCCGAGCATGGGTTATCTCGATTTCTCCGATGGCTGGCATGCCGATACCCGTGGCGACACCCATTATTGGGACGTCTGGCATTCGGCCAAGAGCTTTGAGGCCTATCGCAGCGTCAATCCACGCTTCGCCTCCGAATTCGGCTTCCAGTCCTTCACCTCAATGAACGTCATCGAGACCTTCACCGAGCCCAAGGATCGCAATCCATCCTCCCCGGTGATGGAAAACCACCAGCGCAATGCCGGCGGCAATGCCCGCATTCTTGAAACCATGACGCGCTATTTCCGCTTCCCGCGCGATTTCGACCAGATGGTGTTCCTCAGCCAAATCCAGCAGGGCCTCGCCATCAAGACCGCCATCGAATATTGGCGCTCCACCAAGCCGCGTTGCATGGGCACGCTCTATTGGCAGATCAACGATATCTGGCCGGTGGCGAGCTGGTCGAGCCTCGATTACGGCGGGCAGTGGAAGCTGCTGCAATATATGGCCAAGCGCTTCTTCCTGCCGGTCAATGTCGTGGCTGTTCCCGAGCATGATGCAGTGCTCAAGAATTCGCGCGGCACCCCTGTCGAAGGCGCGCCGCCCGACCGCATCGTCTTCAAGGGCATCAACGATACTGCCCGCCCGGTCAGCGTTTCCCTCGAAATCCGCGCCGTCAAAATCGGTGGTGGTGATCGCGTGGTGGCATCGACCAATGCCGCCATCGGATCCGACGCAGCCCTCGCCCTCGCCAGCGTGGATTTTGCCGATCTGGCCGAAGATGAGTTCCTGTTTTTCTCCCGGCGCGACGCCTCGGGCAATCTGCTTGGCGAAAACGACTATTTCCCCAAGCCCTACAAGGCCTACGAACTGGTCACACCCACTGTCACCGCCGAGTGGTCGGAACGCAACGGCGCCCCGCTCCTGACGCTGCAAACCGACAAGCCGGCACTGTTCGTCACTGCGACGGTCGATCTGCCCGGCTATTTCTCCGACAACGCCGTCACCCTGCTGCCCGGCCGCAAGACCGAACTCAGCTTCACCCCGCGCCGTGGCGCCACGCCCTCGGCGTCCGAGCTGACTACTTCGCTGAAGGTGCGGAACCTCAGCGAGACATTCTAGGCCTGTTATACAAGAAAGCGCCGCCCTGTCATTGACATGGGCGGCGGCATCTTTCATCGCTATCCGCGCGCCGTTCCTCCTTGCGGCCCCTTTCGGAAGCCTGCCAATGTCCGCCCAGATCGCGCCCATCGAAGAGCGCCATAGCACCGGCATCGGCATTCTGATGCTGTCGCAGCTGATCCTGATCTTTCTCGATACCTCGGCCAAATGGATGGCCACCCAAGGCATTCCCGCCGGCGAGATCGTCTTCATTCGCTACGCCGTTCACGTTGCCCTGATCCTGCTTTTCATCTGGCCTCTGCGCGGCAGAGCGCTGTTTCGCACCGCCAACTGGAAACTCGAGGTCCTGCGCGGCATCTGCCTCCTCGGCACCACGGCGGGCAATTTCCGGCCATGCGCTACCTGCCGCTGACAGTCACCGGCGCACTCATCTTCACCAGTCCCCTGATGGTCTGCGCACTTTCGGGTCCCCTGCTGGGGGAGACCATTGGCTGGCGGCGTTGGCTCGCCATCCCGGTTGGCTTCGTCGGCATTCTGATCATCGTCCGCCCCGGCACGGAGGCGTTCCAGCCGGCGTCACTGCTCGGGCTAGGCGCAGCGTTCTTCATCGCGCTGTTTTCCATCATCACGCGCAAGCTCGCCGGCGTCGATACGGCGATGACCCAGCAGTTCTATGCCGGGGCGGTGGCACTGCTCATCGTTACCCCGTTCGCCTTCACCGGCTGGGTTTGGCCGTCCAATGGCGTCACCCGGCTGGCCTTCTTCGGCGCCGGCACGGTCGGCATGATTGGCCATATCCTGATTTCGGTCGCGCATCGCTCGGCACCGCCATCGACCCCGGCGCCGTTCAACTACTTGACCTTGCTCTATCTGGCGATCGTCTCTCGGTTGATCTTCAACGAGCCGCCCGATCAATGGTTCTACCCGGGCGGCGGCATCATCATAGCCAGCGGCCTCTATATCTGGCTGCGCGAGCGGACCCTCAACAAGTCTGCTACATCGGTGGACGAGGCCATCACCCGCTAAGCCTCCGTCACTTCCTTGATCGGCGCCTTCGCCTCCGCATCGCCCTGCGTAATCAGCCGGGCGCTGCGGTTGCCGGTAAGATAAATCCAGAGCCAGCTAGCGGCCACGAATAGCCGGTTCTTGGTGTCGATCAGAAAATAGATATGGGCCAGTCCCCGTGCCCACCAGTGATCCATCCCTTGAGCTGTATCCAGCCAAAATCGATCACTGCCGCCCGCTTGCCGATGGTAGCGATGTCCCCGGCATGCTTGTAACGGAACGGCTTGGCGCCACTGTCGCCCGCCAGCCGCGCCTTGATGACATTGGCCGCATGCCGCCCGCTCTGTTTGGCCGCGTCACCCACGCCGGGCACCGGCTTGCCATCGGGCATGGCGATGGTCGCAGTGTCCCCCACCACGAAAACGTCGGGCAGTCCCGGCACGCTCATATCCGGCTCGACCTTCACCCGGCCAGCGCGGTCGGGCTCCACGCCCAGCCACTTGGCGGCCGGCGAAGCCTGCACGCCAGCAGCCCAGATGATTGTATTGGCCTCGATCCGCTTGTCGCCATAGACCACGCCATCGGCATCGATGCTGGTCACCGCGGCGCCCAGCTCCACCTCCACGCCCAACCGCCGCAACGCGCCCAGTGTGTATTCCGACAGCTCCGGCTTGAAATTGGCCAACACCTTCTGGCCGCCCTCGATCAGCACCACGCGCTTCTTCCGGCGCAATGGCGCGGAAATTGTCCTTGAGGCTGATCTTGGCCAGCTCGATAATGGCCCCCGCCAGTTCCACTCCGGTCGGCCCGGCCCCGATGATAACGAAAGTCATCAGCGCCTTCCGCTTCGCCGGATCGGCCTCGCGCTCGGCTGCCTCGAACGCCAGCAACAGCTTGCGCCGAATGGTCGTGGCGTCCTCGAGCGTCTTGAGCCCGGGCGCGAACTTCTCCCAGTCGTCATGGCCGAAATAGGCGTGCTGCGCGCCGGTCGCGATGATCAGGCTGTCGTAGGGAACAGGCTCTCCGTCCTCGATCTGCACAGTTTTGGCGGCCGTATCGACGCCGGTCACTGTCGCCAGCAGCGTCCGCACATCGCCCCGCTTGCGCAAAATGCTGCGAATCGGCCGAGCGATTTCCGAGGTGCTGAGCGAGGCCGTTGCGACCTGATAGAGCAGGGGCTGGAACAGATGGTGGTTGCGCCGGTCGATCAGCGTCACCTCCACATCGGCTCCCCCAGCGCCTGCGCCGCCGACAGCCCGCCAAATCCACCGCCCACAATGACAATTCTATGCTTGGCGGTGCTCATATCGGATCTCCTTGTGCTCCTCCTGAGCTAAGCACACAGGGTCCGCTTCACAACAGCGCTTGCTGCAAGGCTCCCGTGCTTAGCGCGTGGCGCCAACTCCCGGCATAAGCATCAAAGCCATCTACCGCGAGTGGTTCCAGCAACACTCCTGCCTTTGCCGCCCCGGCTTGCCCACCAAACAGCATGGCCGCGCCAAGGCTCGTCCCCGTCGCATCGCCCGACGCGGTCACCGGCACGCCCGTCAGCGTCGACAGCGCCTGCCCGAACAGCTTGTTGCGCGCCGGGGGCCCTCGATGACGATCTCGCGCCCCAGCCCGCTCAAATCGAGGCATTGCCGCGTCACCAGCGCCAGATACAGCGCCACCACCGCGCTGCGCTCGCCAATGCTCAAAGCTGCCGGATCATGCGTCCAGCGTCCTTCGGCCTTGGGGTAGGGGCCCACACCGGGCGTAAAGCTCGGCAGCGCCTGAATCTCCTCTGCGACCACCTTGGCGATATCGGCCTCGGACGGCTCGACCGCACCCGGCACCAGCATGTCGAATTCCCGCCCGCCCATGAAGCGCGCCGTCGGCACCGGACGGCCAAAGGCATCCACATTGGCGAGGCTATCGCGCTCGGAATCGAGTCCGCTGGTATCCCCGCCCACCGTCATGGCAATGGCCCAGTGCCGGTAGATAAAATAGTGAAGGGCGCCTGCCGCGTCCCCAGATGCGGCACCAGCGAAGCATTGGAATCGTGAATGCCGCAGGTCACCGGCGTCGTCGCCGGCAGCCCCGTCGCCTCGGCAAGCTCCGGCAGCAGCGTGCCCAGCACCGATGCAGCCGGCTTCACTGCCGGGAACAGAGCCCGCCAGCCCTCATTGCTCACCAGCGAGGAAAAATCGGCCTTGTCCGGCGCCCACAAATCCGTGTGGCAGCCCAGCGACGTCACTTCGCTCGCCGCCAACCCGGTCAGCCGCCAAGCATAATATTGCGGATAGGTCAGAATCTGGCGCACCTGCGCAAACTGCTCGGGAAAAGCCCGGCTCTGCCAGAAAATCTGCGCCCCCAGATTGAGCCCATTCGGCAGGCGCGGCGACAAGGTCTCGCTGAAATCAGGCCGCGCCTCGGCATAGCCCGCAACGTCCCCCGGCGCACCATGCTCGTAATCGAGCACGGGCAGGGCCAGCCCATCATCCCCGATCAGCGCGGCGGTCGCGCCATGCGTGGTGATCGAAATGCCCTCGATGCCATGCTCGGCATGCAGCTCGCCAAGGCTCTGCAGAATGAATGCCCATAACCGCTCCACATCGGCATGCGGATAAAGCCCGTCCCGCTTGACCGTATTGGGTGTGCTGCGCGCCCCGATCTGTCTTGCGTCGTCGCGATCGATCAACACCACCTTGGCATTGGTCTTGCCGATATCGATGACGGCGATGAAACGGGGCGTGGTCATGGTCTGGCGCTCGCTTGAATTTGCAGGGGCAATACTGCAATTCAGCGTCTTGCGCCAGCACTGACATGTTAGTGCTATTTGATAACCAGAACCGGAATGTTCGAATGCGCCAGCACTTCCGCCGCCCGGCTGCCGAGCAACAGCCGCCCCAGCCCGCGCCGCCCATGTGAGCCCATCACGATCAGGTCCGCGCCCCGGCTCGTGGCCGTCTCCAATATTCCGTCCGCCGTCTGGCTATCGGGCACATGCAACACCTCGATCGGATGCCCCGCGTCGGCCGCAGCTTCCTTCGCCGCGCCTAAAATCCGGGCGGCGCTTTCTTCCTTGGCGCGGTTCAATTCGTTGATCACGGTCGTGGTATTGACCTGCATCATCTCCGCACCCGACGTGATGATCAGCGATGGATCGGTGACTGTCACCGCGATCAGCTTGGCCTTGAGCTGGCCCGCCAGCCCCAGCGCGTGACGAAAGGCCTTGTCGGACAGTTCCGACCCATCAATGGCAACGACAATCCGCTGATACATCTCATATTCTCCTGCTGCTTGCGGGCTGTGAGCATAACGCCTATCTGCCCAGCTTGATCCAGCGCAACCGGCCCAAACATTGCCCTGCCGGCCGTTTGGCTGTATTTGCACGCGGAAGCACTCTACGTAGGCTCTTATGCAACAGACAGATACCGGCGCGCCTGTTCCGCTCGAACTGGCCCGCCGCTTTTCCGTGGCGCCGATGATGGATGGGACCGACTGAGAGGTCAAGCGCCTTGTATTGCGGGCGTCTCCGTATGCACCGAAATCATCCCGCAACACTTTTGGCGTACTCATACGGCACGAAGTTGGCGAGTTTCTTTGCGGGCGGCCAAGATCTCGCTCATCCAAATATGTAGCCAAATCCGACAAAGCTACGCCCTTCGCGGCCTTCTGGCTCGCTTCCATGCGGACCATGGGCAAGTCGATGTCGCCCGCACTGATCTTGCGGATGAAGTGGTCAGTTGTGAGGTGCGAAAAGTAGTCTCGGCGCACCTCGTCTATCGGGATAACCGCGCGGCCTTCGTATTGTGCCATGAGCAGGAATGCGGTGTTGAGAGCGGCCATCACACCCACCCCATCCAGTGTCCCACCCCAATAACCCCCAAGCCCAATATAAGCAGTATAGCCATGGCCTTCCAGTTGCGGGTGTACATCATGGGGTGGACTCGGCGCGGAAGGCGGAGGAGGCGCGATCATATTCATCCGCCCAGCGTTGCCCATCCTCAGCTGAGGGCAGCGCGTCCCATTCTTTTTCGTGGATCAGGTAGGGTGCAGCGCCTTTGCGACGGACCACAACCCAGCCCTCGACGCGGCCCATTTCCCGGCTTTCGGCATCATTGTGCCAGCGAGATGGCTTCATTCCGCCTCTCCTGTGGTGTTGGGAAGGGCGGCGCGGGCTAGGCGAATAAGGCGTGCGCTGCCGTGATCATCAATGAGGGCTTGTAGCCTCGCAAGGTCTGCCTCGGCGGATTCGGCGCGGGCAACAAGTTGGCTGATCTGCTCACGTTTCGTCGCGATCAGGTTTTGACGCTCTTCCTCAAGCGCTGATACCGATTGCTCAAGTTCGTGGATTGATGCCTTCTCCACCACCCCTGCCTTGGGCTCTGTGGGGGAGGAATAGAGGGGCCTAGAAATCACCGAAAACGATGCGTCGTAATCGCGCCCCGGTCTTCCGAACGGGTGTTTTTCGCTGGTGTTAACTTCACCATCGTACTCATAGCCATCGGAGTTAACTAGGCAATGCTGCCACGCCACCGGCTGTTGCCCACCCGTACCGCTGTCGAGGGAGAGGGAGCGGAGGGATTGAAGCTCAGTGAGGATGCGCCGTATCTCCGGTACGGTGAATACCAGTGGAGTGGCCGCCGACATCAAATCCGCCAGCCGTTCGTCGCTCACCCGGCTTGCAGTCTTATCCATTGAGCGCGGGGTCATGAGCGGCCCTCCGGAGGCTTTATGGCGTTGATCAAAGTGTCCCAAACCGCCTCGGCGGCTTGTTCCATCGGTGAGCCAACCAAGATGCTGGCTTTGGAGCAGATTGCGTCGGCGTTGGACGGGCGCTTGACCACACCGCACTGGGTGCATTGCTCAAGCTCGCCATATCCGGGCGGGATCTTCCCGGCCCAGACGTGCTTAAGGTTATCATCCTCCGCAGGCTCGTTCTGGATAAGCTCATAGCCTTGGTCGCCAAGCATGCGGGCTACGAAATGGGCCGTCTCGGGATCGGCCCCGGCTGCCCAAATCTCTGCTTCCATGGGAAGCGGCTCGGGCACATCGGCATAGCTGGTGAAATGCTTTTCGGGGGCGTTGCGCTTGTTCCAATTCTCAAGCGCCTCGCTGCGATATTCTGCGCCGATCTCGATGCCGCATTCATCGCATCCGAAGGTGTACCAAGCGTCATACTCGCCAGCCGGACTGTCGCCCTCGGCAGGGTACTGTTCCATGGTGATCCGCATCTTTGGATGCGTGCCACAGAACGGGCAGGGCCCGGTCACTTCACTCTTCTCCGCCGTCACGCTGCTTGCTGGGGTGGTCATGGGGTTGCCCTTTCGGCCTTGCGCAGTGTGTTGCGCGACTGAATTTTCCGGTCTGGATTGTTGGGAATGCGGGTGCGTTGCCCAGCGGGCTTGCGCTTTGGGGTTGGCCGCTCGCTGGAAAGGCGTTCGGGGTCGAGGCGAACAATGAGCCGCCCTTGCTCGCGTCGGCGTTCCATCGTCCGCTGCAAGGCCCTTAAGGCGTAGAATTGCCATTCCTCTGCTGTGAGCGGCTGGTGGGTGCGCCCGTCGAAAACATCATGGCATGCTTGGCAAGCATCACACGTCGATAGGTCGCTGGCCTTCACGCTGCGCCCGTGGTGTTCATCGTGGATATGAGCCGACACGGCCGGGCCGCCAGTGCAAACACCGGTGATATTCAGGAGGCAGGTCTGATCCTTGGCCCCGTCCAAATAGTGGCGGCTGCGGGTCGGTTCGCTGCGTTGGCGGAGAGCCGTGGTCATGCTGCCCTCCGCCCGCTGACACGCATATGGTCGAGATAAGCCCGCACCACATCAAAGCCGCACCACCGGGCAAGCTGGTCCGAAGCCGCGCTGAAGTAGGCGTTGAACACCTCCTGCGGACACTCCGAAAAGCTCTTGGACTTCGGAACGCCATAGACCATCCTGTTGCCCAGCTTGATCTGGTTCACGAACCCGACTTCGATCTGGAGCGCGTCGGAAAGCTCGTCCTTTGTCAGCCATTGCGCGCTGACCCACTCGGGGCCGTGTTCAAGGGCAAAGGCGAGGGAAGCCCAATAGGTCCCGAGTTGCGGGATTGACTCGGCGCGAGTTGCGCTAACATTGAGGTCAACATCCTCCGGCAAGCCCATCAGCATATCCAGCCAATCCGGGCTAGGGCAGGTGAGACGGGTGCCTTCGCGGCGCATAACGAGCTTGACCATCAGCCTGCGAGCCCCGCCGGCATGAACTGCACCAGCTTACGGTCAAAGCCGTCTTCCAGCCTGCGCACTGGGCCGCTGATAGCTGCTGTGCATATTCGATGCTATTGCACCACGTATCGCTCCAGCCCATCAGCGAGGCTTCGGATTTCACCAGATCCAGTTCGGCTAGTGCCTGTTCGACGTATTTTGCCGTGTCCGTCACTGTAAATAATCGGCGGTTGGCTCTTAACCACCTGCACCTTTCAGCGCAGGCCCGCCGTCCCTTGGGGTGGAATTAGGCGGCGTCTTCCAGCCGGGAATCCGGCAGACCAACGCGAAGTGCAAAGTCGTGGAACTCGTCAGCGAGGCGCGAGCAATCAGCGCCAAGTTCGGGATAGCGGCGGGCTTCAAGGATTTGAGGCGGAGAGACGCGGTAGGTCTTTTCCCCGGCGTCCTTCAATTCCCAGACGTACCAGCGGAAAACGTCAGCCTCGAAGATGTCGAGGTAGAACCGCCACTGGCATCCGGACAGGTATCGTTCCAGATCAACCCGCCCCGTGGTCTTGTGGTCAATCACCACGTTGCCATCGAGGCAGTCGACCTTTCCGGTGACTTCCGAGCCGCCATAGTCTTTGAAGCCGCGAAGCTCTCGGATTGAGGGCAGGGCGATTTCGGCATCTGGGAGGTGAAACATATAGCCGTCTGCGGCGAACGCTTCATGCTCCCCGTTCGCGGCCAGTTCCATAGCCGCGTGAAAAGCCGTTCCGGCCATCATCGCCTCACTCGGCTCATCGACCGTGATGCGGCGGACAAGATCGTCCAAGGATGGTTCTTCGTCGCCGTCGAACAATGGCTTCCAATTCTGCCACTGGCGATATGCTTCGATGTTTGAAACGCGGGCCAACATGGGACTATGCCGCCTCTTTTGCGGCGACGACATAAACCATGGCGGTCTTGTCGAATGTCAGGCCCATTTGGTTGGCGCGGTCGCGAACCATGATCTTACATGCCTGCCCGGCGTCCTTGGCGCGACCAAGCAGCCCGTTCAGTTCCTCGGGGGTAGACACCTTAGGCAGAACGCCCTGGAACCACTCTTGCTCAGCCATCGCCTCTTTCTGCTCATCAGAAAGAGCATTGAGACGATCCTTGGTAGTCTGGATCACGCCGGCCAGAACGTGGCGAATTCTGGGCTCTCGAAATGCGGAACTTCGAGGGGCTCCAGTTGTCCCGGGTTTTTGCCAAATGCGGCATCAGTGGGGGAGAAGCGCAACCAGCGCTGGCCATTGACTATGACCAGCCGGCCCATGGCGTCGGCGCTCTTGTAAATCTCGCCCTTAGAGCCGCCCTGCACGTCAAGGCGCTCCACAACGTCATCGCTGTTGCGCTGTTCGTCCATGTGAGCGATCAGGACCACGTCCTTGCCGAAGCTGTTCAGCATCTTGAGGAAGGAGCCGAACCGCGACTTGAGTTCGCCATAGCCCTGAAGCGTCAAGGCCCCGCCGCGCCCATGCTTCGGGTTGATCCGGATAATGTCGGCGGTAAGCGTATCGAGGGCGCGGCCAGCAGTGTCCACGATGACCGTCTTGAAGGGAGCCAGGTCATCGCCAGTCATTCCGGCAACATCGCCCCATTCATTGACCCGAACCACATCCTTGCGGTTGGCTGCGCGATGGCTTCCGTTATCGAAGTCCAGCAACAGCGGATCGGCGGCGCTGAAAGCGAGCGAGGTTTTTACGATACACGGGGGCCATAGATGACCATGTTCAAGCGTTCGACTTTAATGGGGTCAGCGGCACGGGTGATTTTCAAAGACATGTCGGCTCCTATCCGCGCAGCCAGTGCGCAAGCTGAAAAAGAACGGGGAACGCCACTACAAAGAGGGCGAGGATTTGTGCGGTTTCAAGTAACTGGGCACGGATCGGCATCACGCCACCTCGTCCTGCGCATCAATGGCGCGGTTGAACATGGCCATTATCTCGGCGTGGGGCTTGTCTCGAACCCAGATCGCTATTCGGTCGGTTGAGCCATCGGTGACGCTGAGCAGCGCTCCCCGCATTTGGTTGAACATTGCTATGGACACGCCGCCTGAAAGCAGAGGGGTGATAATCCCCGCCTCGTCGAACTTCTCCGGCGTATCGATCAGCGCCTGCGCTGCGATCAGGTTTTCCTTGATGCTTGCCATCTTCATTTCTCTCTGAATTGCGTATTCCAAGAATGAGTGGCCTAAGTTGAAAGCAGGGAGGCCGTTGCTGATGGGGTAAGTGGAGAGGGTCATGGGAACACATGCTCCATCGACCGGAACTCCCACTTGGTGGCCTCGTACGCCTTCACCCACATGCCATCGCAGACCACGATAAACGCTTTACCGCCCATGACATTGGTGTAGAGCTCATCTTCCGTATCGAGGCCGAAAAGTTCCACGAGTTGGGCGTCGGTCGCGTGGTCGAAGTCTGTTACTTCCCCGGAGCGGCCCATTATTCCTTGCTCCCTGAGAGAGCGGCGCGGGCTTCCTCAGCGCGTTGCCGAAGAACACTCCAATTCGTGTTGCCCATCACTGAGCGGAGTTCGACCTCGAAGACCGACAGTCCGAAAACCTCATTCGCCATTTTGCTCAGCGCCGTCCTCAGCCTCTCTATTTCGGCTTGGGAGGAAACGTCTGCACGAGTGTTCCAGCGATCGATAGCCGCTTCCTTGGTCCGCGAAGGACGCTGCTGGATCGCGCAAGTTCCTCCTAGGTTTTCGGTATTTCGGCATACTACGCCCCACCATTCGTCGGGCGGTGAATGAAGCGGGCGCTCGGTAGGCCGCTCAAGGAAAACGGCGCCGCCACAGAACGGGCAGGGGAGAAGCTCGCTCATTCCCCGTCTCCCTTGCTGGGGAGAGGTTGGGAGGACTTGCGGGCAGCTCTGACGCGTTCTCTTTCATGAAAGGTGCGTAGGGCCGGAACGCAAAGACGGATATCGTAGGTTTCAACGCCGCAATCGCGCATTGCCTTGACGGTCGTCAGCCCAGCTGCACCGAGGATTTCCGCCGCCTGAACTTCATCGCCCCAGCAGCTCAGGATAATTCCTGCCGCAATGGCCATGCCGATGCCAACATGCTTGGACCGCTGGTCAGCGTATGCGATTGATTGAATGTCCATTATTCTGCGGCCTCCATCTGGTGAACCGAACCCTCACGAACGCTGTCGAGCGCGGTAGAGCGGGATACGAAATTGGCGAGCATGCCGGTCACGGTGTTGAGTGGCTCGGCCCCAGCGGCCACAGAGCGGCGGAACTGCTCGGCCACATAAAGGCGGCGCTCTGCGCGTACGGCATCCAGAACCTCGCGGGGATAGCGGCCCTGTGCCTCGAAATCGCAGAAGGCAATATTGGCGTCGAGCTGTTCGTTGGTCATCGCCGCAAGCTGTGCGGCGTGATCGCTTTCGACGGCTGCGGCACGATCTTCTTCGATCAGTTCGAGCCTTGCAGTCTCCATGCAGAAATCGCGCTCCCCACCGTCAAAGGTCAGATCACCAGCCCACGGATAGTTGCGGGCGTAGTTTTCCTTGCGGGTCGCATGGATTTTGCGGGCGCGGATTTCGATTGCTGGGTAAGTGGTCATGTCAGGCTCCGCTCAACGCGCTTGATGCCAGAGAAGGTCTTTGGTCAGGCGCTCGACCTCTTTTCGAGATCAGCAATGCGCCTGTCCTTGATTTTGTCGCTGTAGAGCTTGGCGAGCGTTTCGCGGACCTTCTGGCCCTCGCGGTACGGGAATTCGATGTATTTGACGTTGGCCCACTTCTCGCCGCCGATCAGGGCGCGAACGCTGCTCTCAACCATGCCGCGCATCGTGCCTTGAAGGTTTTGCTCGGCATCGCTCAGCAAGTAGTCACGAAAGGCGTCGTTCACGCGCTCTTGGATCGTGTCGATCAGGGGTTTGACGATTTCGACGGCCAACTTCTCGGCATGTTCTTGCTGCCAGTGGGCAAGGAAGCCCTCTGCGGCATCACGAGCGGCAAAGTACTCAGCGCCAAGGGTAGGGTGCTCGTTCGCCTGCTCGGTGGTTTGGTCGCTGTACGCCATCTCAATCCCCTTATTGCCGGGCTGGGCCATCGGCTGGTTGATGAGATCAAGGTACATAACATACCCGATGGCGTCAAGCGGAAAAGATACGAATTGTACCCTCCGTTAAAATGTTAACGATCTGCTGATTCGCTCTCGACTCTTCGGGCGGTCTGAGTCTCTATAAAGACTGATGAGCACAAAGGGTGAACAGAATGTTTGAAGGAACAGCGAGCACGATGGTGTTCCTCGTGCATTGCCAGTGCGCAAACTGCCAGCGGTCGAGCACCAAGCGCGTGCCCATACCTAGGGTAGAGGGTGCACCGTCAACCGTGGACGAGTTCATAGAGGCGCTAGAGCACAACCCAGTGCCGTTCATGTGCCGGCACTGCGAAAGTCTTATTGGTGAACTGGTGGGGGTTACGCTGGAGCGCGAGCTTGAGGAAGGCTAGTAGGTGATCGTGTTTTTCACGCTGCGCACCAAGGCGATGATCTCAATGCGTGTTCCATCATCGGCTTGCGCATCCCGTTCCACGACGATGGGCTTGAACGTTGGATTGGTGGAGCGAGGGTGAAACTCAATGCGGTCCTCATAAAGCTCGATCTGCTTCACAGACCATTCTCGGGTGTGGCCGCCATCGCGAGTGCGTTCGACTACCACAACCATGCCGTCTCGCACGCGAACGCGGTCTGCTACGTCTTCGAATGATACGCAGATCAGCCGGTCACCCGGGAAGATCGGGCGCGGCTTCAGCGCGTTTACGCTATCGCCTTCTACATCAAAAGCCATACGGCGGGCATCAGGGAACTCAGGGTCTGCTTCCTCCCATATCCGTTCCGGCGCTGATTGATCAAATCCATCCACTTCGCGGAATAGCCCAGCGGCTACCTTTCCGTTGACGACCACTGGCTGCAACCGTTCAGACGGAACCCGGCGCAGCTCAGACGATACAACGCTGCCGCGCTCGCCAAAGTTCAGCCATTCGGGCGTGGTGCGGAAGGCGTCGGCGTAAACGCGAGCGTCGGCAATGCCGAACCCGTTGCGCCCTGACTCGTGCGCCTTGTAGCTGTTCTCATTCCAGCCAAACTTGCGCGCTGCCGCCACGGCGCTTGTGTGTCCGGCGTCCTTGCGAGCTTTGACGAGCCTCGCAGCGCGTTCTTCGCGCTCTCGTTTTTCAGTGTCTTTGAGCATGGCACGAAAAATACCCGACGAACGGGGTACAAGTAATGCCTTTATGCTTGACGGCGTGGGGTATGATATGTACCTTAACCGACATGTCGCACACTGATTTCATAAATCTCTGGCCGTCGCTCACCGCTTTTGCAGGTGACCTTTCTATTCAATACGGCACGGCAAAGGCCATGCGACGGCGGAACTCAGTTCCGCCGATCCACTGGCCAGCAATGGTGTCCGCTGCGAAGGCAAGGAAGATTAAGGGCGTCACCTTGGCGACCCTTGCTCTAGCCGCCGCCACACCAAAACCGAAGCGGCCGCAGAGATGGCGGCAGCGCCATGAGCGACAACGTTGCCGACGAAATCATTCAATCTGGGTATCGCCGCTGGCTCCTGATCGAGGAAGCCAAAGAGGCCGCGTCTGAGGACGCCAAGGAACTGATGGCCGAGCTGAAATCGGCTGGCCTCGATCCCAAGATCACCCGCGCCGCATTCCGCCGTGAGCGTGAAGCTCAGGACGCCCAAAAGGTCGCGGAAAACGAGGAAACCGAAATGATGATCGAACTGTACCGTGCAGCCCTCGCGCGTGTCGCGCACGTGAGGGCCGCATGACCTGCACCATTCCCCATACCCGCCGCCGTGGCTCTTTCGATAGCCGTCCGATCTTGTACGCATTGGCCTTTGGCATTGCTGCATGGGCTGTAGCCATCCTTGGCTTTCAGGCTTTGGCTGGGATTGTCCGGGCCGCGCTCTGCTGCTGGGGGCGGGGCTATGATGGGAAAAGCTCTCACCATTGCCGGCGTCCTGTTCCTGGTCATCCTTGCCGCTCCTGACCTTGCTGTTTGGTGGGGGATGGCATGAGCGACTGGCTGGTTGCCTGTGAATGTTCCGGAGCCATCCGCGCTCGGCTGCGTGACCGGGGCGTCAATGCCCGGTCGTGCGATATCAAGCCGGCAGAGGACGGTTCGCGTTTCCATATCCAAGCCGATGTGATGACCATCCTTAATCACGGCTGGGGCGGCATGATTGCCCATCCGGAATGCCGGTTCCTGTGCGGCTCCGGCCTTCACTGGAATGCTCGCGGCAAGATGGTGGACGGCCGGCCCCGTGCTGAACTGACGGCAGAAGCGCTGACGTTTGCCATCGCCCTGTGGAATGCGCCAATTGAGCGGGTGGCCGTTGAGAATTCGGTTGGCATTCTTTCCCGTCCTGAAAATCTTGGGAAGGCGAGCCAGATCGTCCAGCCCTATGAACTTGGCGACGATGCCAGCAAAGCTACCTGCTGGTGGTTCCGCGGCATCAATCCAATCCGTATCGACCCAGCGGCCCGATGCCCCGGCAGGCTGGTGGAATGGCCAATCGGCTCAGGCAAGATTGTCGAGCGGTGGTCCAACCAGACTGACAGCGGGCAGAATCGCCTAGGGCCTTCGGCGTCCCGCAGTGCCGACCGGGCCAGGACATATCCGGGCATCGCTGATGGCCTCGTTGATGCTGTCCTGCGCACCATTGCCGCCGATGCTCTTCGGAGTGCCGCCTGATGGCCTTGGTATTCCCTTCAACCATTGCGGGCGAACGGTCGGCGGCTTCGGCCACGGCCAAATCGTCATCGCGACCAAATCAACGTCAAATGGGAACCGACACCGAGCGGGGGCAATCGCTCGCTTTGGGGCTGTGTCGGCTCGCACTTGCCGTTGTTCACGTGCAGGACAGGCCAGATGTGACGCTCCGGGCTGGGTTCACTCCAAGGCTCCGCAAAACTTGCCGGGGTGACGTTACCCCGGTCCTTTCCCATTGCAGATCGGCTGCGGGTATCTCCCCTCACAGCCGTAGGCCGGTACTCGATACCCTCCCGGGCATCGGCCTCAACTCCCCGCAGAGCGCATCCGTGCTGCTCGCGGGGCCTTTAATTCCATAGCCGGTTCGCGCGCCAACGCGTCCCGTCAATCCCTCCGCGACAAGCCGCCTTACCAAGTCGCTATCGTGGAAATCCATCATCTAACCAATCGCCTTTCGTCGTCTGCCGTCTCTGTTGGGATTGACCCTAACGAGAACGGATTGACGCATGCGAAACGATCCTTTGCTCCCGGAGCAAAAGCAAATGACTGACATGTCGGTTGTCGATGAGGCCGCTACTTGGGCCGATCTGCTGGTGAGGCGCGAACATCGCGGCCCCGGCGATACGATTGACGCTGCCCGCGCCCGCGCGGCTCGCAAGCACAAACTGCCAGAACAAGCCTTATGGGCGCTTCGATACCGCAAGCCAAAGCGCATCTGGGCCGATCTCTACAAAAAACTGGAAATGGCTGTTGCGGCCGAAATCCACAGTCAGGAGGCCCGCCTTGCCCATGAAATCGCAGTTACCAAGGCCATCGCCGTGTCGGCGTCTGGCCTCGCTCTTGTTGATGAGGCTGAGGCTCTTCTGGGAGCGGCGAAGGGCTCGAAAGCGCTCACGCCGTCCCAACCAACCGACTGAACCAACCGACAAAACCAAGGAGTCCTGAAACATGGCACGACACGCATCGACTTACCGGCAGGCACGGCGCGCAGAGTATCGCAGCCTCGTAGCGAATGGCTTTGACGCGACGTGGCAGGACTACAATGGCCCCAAGCGCGTGGCCAACGCGAACGTCAAGGTCGGCCTGCGAACCGCCCAACTGATCGACATGGCAGATCGTAACCCCGCCCGCTCCAAGTACATGCCCCACATCGGCGCCAAACAGCGGGCCAAGGGGCTCGCACGGTCGGCATAGCCATGTCCATCAACACTGAAATCCTCGCCAAGATCGCCGCGCCCCATCCTCACCGCAAGCACGCAACCGAAGAACATATCTTCGCAGACAACCAGAAGGCCCGCACCACTGCCGCTCTCATTGCTGAGGTGAAGGCCAAGGAAGCGAAGGGGGATAGGGGATGATCGACTACGCTGATTTCCTTGCCGCCAAGCGCCCGGTTGACCCTGATACCGGCATGGACGCTGTGCCCGCGCTGCCCGAGTTCCTGTTTCCGCATCAGGCCGATATCGTTGCTTGGGCATTGCGCCGCGGTCGCGCCGCGATCTTCGCCGGCACCGGCCTCGGGAAGACTGCCATGGAGCTGGTGTGGGCCGATGCCGTCGCTGCCTATACCGATAAGCCCGTTCTGATCTTCGCCCTGTTGGCGGTATCGGCGCAGCATATCCGCGAGGCCGAAAAGTTCGGGCTGGTCGCCCGGCTGGTGAAAGACCAGTCCGAAGTTCGTCACGGCATCAATGTCACCAATTACCAGAAGATCGAGCACTTTGATTTGTCGCTGTTCGGCGGCGTGGTGCTCGACGAAAGCTCGATCCTCAAAAGCACCAACGGCCACTATCGGACTAAGCTGATCGAGGACTGCGCCACCGTCGCATTCCGGCTGGCCGCCACGGCAACGCCGGCGCCGAACGACTTCATGGAGCTGGGCAATCACGCCGAATTCCTCGGCATCATGTCGTATACCGACATGCTCGCCAGCTTCTTTGTTCACGACGGCGGCGACACACAGAAATGGCGCCTCAAGGGCCATGCCGAGGATGCTTTCTGGAAATGGATGGCGTCTCGGGCAGTGATGCTGCGCAAGCCGTCTGACCTTGGGTATGAGAATACTGGGTACGATCTGCCCGCGCTCAAGCAGCATCAGCACTGGTGCGCACCGAATACGCGCCCAGCATGGACACCGGCCTCCTGTTCCCCATGGAAGCCACGACCATGCAGGAGCGGCTCGCAGCGCGCCGCGATACCGTAGCCGAGCGCGTGGCGCTGGCGGCGTCGATCACGCCGGCAGATCGCCCCTTCGTTTGGTGGTGCAATCTCAATTCCGAGAGCGAGGCATTGGCGAAGGCCATCCCCGGAGCCGTAGAGCTGCGCGGATCGGACGCCGAGGACGAGAAGGAACGCAAGATCATCGCGTTCTCGGCCGGCGAAATCCGCGTGCTGGTGACCAAGAGTACGATCGCTGGGTTCGGCCTCAACTTCCAGCACTGTGCCGATACCGGGTTTGTCGGCCTCAACGACAGCTTCGAGCAGGTGTTTCAGGCCATCCGTCGCTTCTGGCGGTTCGGCCAGACCAAGACCGTCAACGCTCATTTCATCGCAGCGGAAACAGAGGGTGCCGTAGTGGCGAACCTGCGCCGCAAGGAATCCGATGCCGAGCGCATGGCGGCCGCGATGGTTCTCCATATGGCCGATCTGTCGAGCGCCAATGTGCGTGGCATGGTCCGTGATCGGCCCGATTACAACCCGCAGCTGCCGATGGCGCTGCCCGAATGGATTGGGATTGCAGCATGACCATCAATGCCGTCGATCAGAAGCTCACCGAGCGCTTTGCCATCTACCGGGGCGATAGCTGCGAGCTTATCCGGGCCATCCCGGCGGAGAGCATGGACTTCGGCATCCACTCTCCGCCATTCGAGGGGCTGTACCGGTTTTCCAACTCCGACAGGGACATTTCGAATAACGACAAGGACGGCTTTTGGACCCATTACCAGTTCCTGATCCAAGAATTGCTGCGCGTCACCAAGCCCGGCCGCCTGCATGCCGTTCACTGCATGCAGTTGCCCACCAGCAAGACCCACGACGGTTTCATTGGCATGCAGGACTTCCAGGGCGAAGTCATCAGCGCCTACGTCGCGGCCGGTTGGATATTCCATTCCGAAATCTGCATCTGGAAAGACCCGGTGGTTGCTCAGCAGCGCACCAAGTCGATCCGGCTGCTGCATGCCCAGATCCTCAAGGACAGCACGATCAGCGGGCAGGGGCTCGCCGACTATATCGTGACGTTCCGCAAGCCCGGCGACAATGCCGAGCCGGTGTCGGGGCCCTTCGAGCAATATATCGGCACTGATGTCGATGTCAGCCGCGAGGCCTATGACCGCGAGGCCGCAGCGTTCCGTTCGGCGGGCAAAGAGCCGTGGCCCTATGAGAAGTGGAAATCCATCCTCGTTTGGCAGCGCTACGCCTCGCCAGTGTGGATGGACATCAACCAGACCCGCACCCTGCAGTATCGCGGCGGCCGCGACGAAAAGGACGAGGTTCATATCTCTCCCCTGCAGCTCGACGTAATCGAGCGCTGCATCGACCTGTGGAGCCTGCCCGGCGAAACTGTCATCACGCCATTCCCGGGCATCGGCAGCGAGGTCTACAGCGCCGTCGAAATGGGCCGGAAGGGCATCGGGTTCGAGCTCAAAGCATCCTACTTCAAGCAGGCGGTGCGCAATCTGGCGGAACTTGAAAGGGCCAAGACTGAAAACCTGTTCAAGGCAGAAGTCGCATGACCCCATTACCCATAGAGCAGGAGAGGGCGCAATGAGCCTAGCCCTTGCAGTTATCAACGAACGCCGCGTTGTCGAGCTTGAGCTCGGCATGGTCTATGACTTCGCCGCCAAGACCTATTCATCTGAGCAGGAAATCCACGATAGCCATGTTTCGGCACGGTATCGGCTGATGCATGGGCCGGCGCCTAAACCCGCGCCAAAGCCCCGCAGCTATTCCTATGCGCCCGCCCTGTTGCCAGCTTGGCCGACTTGGGACGTTTCGACTGTTGTCCCGATGGACCATGAAACCCGTCCATGGATGCGCGTTGTAAAGCTGGTCGTGGAAAAGCATGGCGTCACGCCGGCAGATATTCTGGGACCCTCGCACAAGCGAGAGTTTGTAGCCGCTCGACAAGAGGCTATGTGCCGAGCCTATACCGATCTTGGTATGAGCACGCTTGCGATTGGAAGGCGGTTCCGGCGCGATCATACCACCGTCCTTCATTCGATCCGCATTCACCGCGAACGCGTTGGCGCAAACACCGCCAAGCGCGACGTTATTGCCGTCTCTACCGCTCCCGGCGATATAGCGGACGTAGTGGATCGCGTCATTGCTGAGGCGGCCTCAGAGCATCGCCTATCCCGAGCCCAAATCATCGGAGACCAGAAGGGGCGGAGCATCCTCATTGCCCGCTGGACTGTGTTCAGGCGCCTCTATCAGCAACATGGCCTCAACTACCACCAGATCGGCAGAGCGGTCGGTGATCGCGACCACACCTCCATTATGTCTGGGCTGGCGGCGCTGGCTAAGCACGAGGCCCAGAAGGCTTTGGAGGGATCGGGCCTGTGATCAAGCCGGAAGTCCTCGACGCTATGGTTGCCGCCGGCTGCACCGCTGAGCAGATCGTTGCTGCCGTTAAGGCCGATGCTGCCAGCGATGACGTTCGCGCTGCTGAAAAGCGCGGCCGATGCTGCACGTAAACGCCGCCAACGCGCCAATGTCACGCAATGTCACGCGGACATCGAGGGACAAGACGGGACGCAGGGGGACATCCCTTCCCCTAAAAAGAAATGTCCCCTGCACCCCTTAAAGAAAAAACTACCCCATCCAGTTCGGAAGCTAACGCTTCCTCATCTGCCGCCGAAGTCGATTTGGCGTTTGATGCCCGGGACGCCATGGCCAGTCGGTGCGGTTTGGCGACGGTCCGGTTCGTTCTGAAGGCCCGGCGCTCCGGACTGGCTTCGATCATTCGGCAGCACGGCTACCCGGTTCTCATCGAGGCCATTGGTCGCGTCGAGGCCAGCGACTTTTGCCGAGGCGAGAATGATCGAGGCTGGCGCGCCGACTTGGATTTCCTACTCCAAGCCAAATCGTTCGGGCGGCTCATCGAAGGGCATTTCGAGAATAGGGCCGGACAGTCTCGGGCCTCGCCACCAAAACCCGGCAATGCCGCTGCAATCCTTCTCCAACGCCGACAAACCTTTCAACAGCAGGTGAATTCCGATGATGAACGATCACCAAACCGCCCTCATCTCATTGCTGCTCGGTAGCTTCCCGAATTTCCAATCGGGCGACGGGGAGGCCGCTCTGGCGGCGTACGATATCGTAATGGCCGCGTCAGACCCGCGCGACTGGCAACCGGGCGTCATGCTGCTGATCAACGGCCAGTTGCCGGGGCATGATGGCCGGTTTGCCCCCACGGCGCCCCAGCTCTCACGAGCCATCCGAATGGCTATGGAGAAGCGTGTTGATTCAGAAAACGCAGAGCGCGGCGCTGCCAAAGCCCAAAGACGATTGGGTAGAGCCGCCTCCCGAGGTGAAAGCCGGGAACAAGGCTCGGCTAGACGCTCTGGTCGAGAAACTGGCGAAGGAACATCGCACTGTCGACGCGGAAAAAGAGCGCCAAGCCAAAGACCTGACAGCCCGCGTCAACACCCGTTTCGCACCCGAGATGGATAGCCGCTCAATGGCCAAGCGCCTCGGGCTTGCAATCGACGTGGGAGACGATCCCGAAGCTGATTACGGCGACATGGGCGGGAGGCAGGCGTCATGACTGAACGCGAAGAAGCGAAGTTCATCCTCGACACCTTGCAGCAAAACACAATGCCCGAGGCCGCTCGCGAATGGCTGCGAAAGAGATTTTGGAAACTTCTGCTCAACAGCACCTTAAAGCCAATCCCATGACTGACAGAGCCGTAGAAGCCCCTTTCCGCCAGTTCATGGCCACCAGACATTCAAAGGATGAAGCAGCATGAGTGATTGGCAGGACATCAGAACCGCGCCGGTGAATGGCCCGCTCTTTATCGCGTGGGTCATCGATCGGATCGATGAGTACGATGAAGATGACCGTCTCATTCAGCGCGGGAAGCGGGTCGGGAGCGCTGTCATCGCGCAGTGCGTTTCGTTCACTGGCGGGCGCGGCGAGGTTGTCGAGGTGCCTTGGAAGTTTGTTCAGGGTCGCGATTACACCCATTGGATGCCTCTCCCGGCCCCTCCCCATCTCCCCACCCAAGAAGGATAGGGCAGGAAAATGACAGAGGATATTCCTCACGAACATCTCAAGATCGAACCCCGGCCGCCGCGCAACCAAGGCGGCCAGCATGTCGGCTATCCGTCTGGCGTGAAGATCGAACATATACCCAGCGGCCTAGTTGCAATTGCCGAAGCGGGGCGCAGTCAGCACCGAAACAGGCAGATCGCAATGGACATGATCATGGGCGGGCTCACGAGCCCCCACCTCATCTAACCATATACAGGGGCAAGACACATCATGGGCAACTTCTGGTTTATCGTTCAGACCAATCCGAATTGCGAGCGCAAGGCAGTTGCGGAAATCCGCCGTGCTGGGTTCCAGGCGCACATGCCGCGCTCGGCTCGGGTGCGTCACCACCATCGGACAGGCGAGCCGATCATCAAGCGCCGCCCGCTGCTGGTGGGCTACGTGTTCATGCGCTTTCCGGGTCCGGCGAACTGGTATGCGCTGCGCCAGTGTCAGGGCGTAAAGGGCGTACTCTATCTCGATGGCAAAGCATACCAGATGTCGCGAGAGACGGTAGCCACAATCATGCGGGCGCAGCGGGCAATGGAATACGAGGATGGCCCGACGCGGGGCGTTCGGCAGGAAATGCGCAAGGGGAGGGCAGACGTACAGGATGCGCAGCGCAAGGCGAAGTTAGGCGGCATGCAGCCCGGCCGGCATATCACCGCGCCCATGAGCGGCGCTGAGCGTGTTCTAGCCCGCATCCTGTCGGTGACGAAGAAGGGCACTGTGAAGGCCATGATGCTCTCTGAGGGCCGAGAAATGCCCGTAGAATTCACCGATGTTGATAACACTGGAATTGGTTGACGATCCGCGCGAAGCAGCGTAGATTCGTTGGTGGATGATCGGGTGTTCTGATTGCGTTCACCGCCGGCCCGACCCAGCCAATACAAAATTGGCGCATTCTTTTCTGCGCCCTGAATTCGAGAGGTCGCTATCGGGAATACTCGATGGCAGCGTGCGCGGCGTATTTCCCGCGAAGTCGTCATCGGCCGGTGGCGCACCTAATCTTGTAGGGTCATAGCTCAGTGGAAGAGCGGCTGAGTTCCCGCGAGGCTCGTACGGCCTCAATGCGGTGCCCAGCAGCGCGTGTGGTTCAAATCCCCACTGACCCTGCCATCCCCATCGAGCGCGGCGACAGACATCCCGTCACCCCTTAGCCAATGACGCCCGCTCGACCCCATTAGTCTGGAGAGTTCCGCATGGGACATTCCGCCAAGCGCCGTCACGAGCTGCCCCGGATGAAAGTGAAAGCCCGCAAGGTCTATCCCCACATGGATACGGCAAAATGGGCGAATCATCTCAAGGGATGCTCGTGCAATATGTGCTGCAACCCGCGCCGTTCGAAGCTGTTTTCCGGCGATGAGCTTCTGACAATGCAAGAGCGCAGAGCTGCCGCCGCAGCATATTAGAACAAACCCACTGTTCAGTAGCGATATTTAGCCATTTCGCGCAAAGCCAGTTCGTCCCACAGTGGGGTGTAAAGGAATGGTTTTGCGTCAACCTCCCCAGCCTTCCCATAACAGGGGAGGGAGAACAGTCGTGCCAACTCTGAAAGGAGCCGCACATGTCAGCTCCGATTGGCAACCAGTTCTGGAAGGCGCGCAGCAGCCACGGCCGCAAGCCGATCTTCGCCAGCCCAGATGATCTATGGGACGCATGCGAGCAGTATTTCGAGTGGATGGATGGCAACCCGCTCCATGAAGCGCAGGCGTTTGCATATCAGGGGGCCGTGACCGTCGAGCAAATGCCCAAGATGCGAGCCATGACCATCGACGGCCTCTGTATCTTCCTCGATATTGGCAACAGCACTTGGGATGAATACCGCGACCGCGAAGGTTTTGCGGAGGTCACCACGCGAGCCGAGAAGATTATCCGCACCCAGAAGTTTGCCGGGGCGGCGGCTGGCCTACTCAATGCCAACATTATCGCCCGCGACCCGGGCCTAGCTGACAAGTCCGAATTGACGGGCAAGGATGGCGGCCCTGTTGAGGTGGCAACCTATTCCGACCGCGACCGCGCCAAGGCAGCAGCGGCTATCCCGGCCAAGGGTCTGGCAAAGGCTAAGGGCTGATGGAGGCGTTTGACCTCCGGGGGCTGGAGAAGGCCATTGCGGCACTCTCCGATGATGAAAAGGCGGAACTGGACAAGACGCTGGCCGATGAATTGGCGCAGCCGTTTATTCCAAACCCCGGCCCCCAGACACAGGCCATGCTCAGCGAGGCTGATATCCTGCTGTACGGCGGGGCGGCCGGTGGCGGCAAGTCGGCCCTTGAGGTTGGTGCATTCTTTCGCGAGCACTACTCGGGCCTGATCCTTCGGCGTGAAGCGGTGCAGTTGGATGGCCTGATTGAGTTCTGCAAGCAGGTTGGTGAGCCGGCACACGGCCACTACGTTGGCGGCAATGAAAACGTCTTTAAGCGGAATGACGGAGGGCGGCTCAAGTTTGCGGGCCTCAATCAGCCCGACGATTGGCGTAAGCACGCTGGTAACGCTCGCGACTTCATGGCCTTTGACGAGGCTGGTGAGTTTCTACGCGATCAGGTGTTCTCACTCATTGGCTGGCTGCGCTCTACACGACTCGGTCAGCGCTGCCGCGTCATCCTTGGTTCCAACCCGCCTCGTGGCGGTGACGGCGCCTGGCTACTGGAAGAATTCGCGCCGTGGCTCAACCCAATGCATCCACACCCGGCTTTGCTCGGCGAGCTGCGTTGGGCCATCGTGGTTGGCTCTATTACCGAATGGGTAGATGGCCCGAGTGAATATCTGCGGGACGGCGAATGGTACGAGGCCATGTCTCGCACCTTCATCCCGGCCAAGCTGGACGATAACCCATATCTCAGGGACACCAAATACCGGGCGGTGCTGCAAGGCCTGCCCCGAACCGCTCTGCAGCCAGCTGCTCTATGGCGATTTCCTCGCCGGTCGCGAAGATCACGAATGGCAGGTTATCCCCACGGCGTGGGTGAAGGTCGCACAGGAGCGTTGGAAAGCTGCTCCAACCAAGCGCCGTCGCATGCTGGCGCTGTCTGCGGATATTGCCATCGGCGGCCGGGACAATCTGGTCATCGGCTCTCTACATGATGGCAACTGGTTTGCCGAACTTGAAGCCATTCCGAGGGTCGACGTTAAGAACTCCGTTGTGGTCGCCAACCACATGCTCCGCCTCCGCCGCGACAACGCAGATATGTCGGTCGATTTAACCGGTGGCTGGGGCGAGGGCGCAAAGACGCAACTGGAAGAAAACCAAGGCACGCCGTGTCATGGCATCGTCTACTCCGCCAAGAGCGGGGCTCGCACCTATGACGGTAGCTCGGGATTTTGCAACCTGCGCGCCGAGATGGTGTGGAAGGTGCGAGAGGCCCTAGATCCCGAGGGCGGCACCGATGAAAAGCTGATGTTGCCGCCTGACCCCGTGCTTGAGGCCGAACTGACCTCGTATCGCTGGACGCCGCGCGGCACGGATATTCTGATTGAGAGTAAGGAAGACCAGAAGAAGCGCATTGGCTCATCACCAGACCGTGGCGATACAGTGATCCAGCTCTGGCACCGTAAGGATGAGGCGGTCTATCGCGCTGCCACCGTAGGGCGTGGCCGTGAGGATCAGCATACCAGTGTCGCCGCTGACGAAGGGATTCTGGAATGGTGAGCAAGGCCCAAGCCTATTGGATGCATCGCCGCAAGAACAGGATGCCAGTCCACCAAGTTTTGGCCGCTGAGTTGGCCGATATCGCTGGCGATGTAAATGTCCGGGGCAAGCTCAAGGGTAAACTGGTGATGGATCTAGATAACTCGGTCACCTATGCCGCCCTTGGCTCCGCCGCTGGAGATGCGTGGCGGCCAGTCGGCACGTTCGACAATTCACGGGATGTTACCCCTGTCTAGGGTTGAGGTTATTCCGTCCACGCCCCGTGACATATCCATTGTCGGGACCAACATGCGGGAATGGGACCGCAAAGAATTCAGGGCAACGGCCGGCGACCGCTCGATGAGCGATGCCGCATTGCTCTGCCACTATTATTCAAACGGCTTTGCTCGGGTTGCCCTGCTCGATGGTGAGCCTGTGGGCGCCATCGGCGTAGTGCGCAGTCCGCTGATCCCCCATCTGGGCAGCGCATGGGCCTTCGGTACCAGACGGTTCAAACGGGCTCTGCCGGCGCTCTCTAAACTGGCGAAGACCTTTCCGGCCACGCTGATTGCCGAGGGCGTTCGTCGTGTCGAGGCGCGCTGTCTCAAGGACCATGACTCGGCCGGGCACTGGATGGCCTCGCTCGGGGCGGTCAAGGAATGCGATCTCGAATGCTACGGCCGGGATGGCGAGACTTTCGAGCTTTGGGCTTGGACGCATAAGGATGCCTGACATGATCGATGACTACACCAAGCTGCTGTTCGGTAGCGCGATTGCCTATGGCATCGTGTTTTGCGCGCTGCTCTTCGGAGGCGGTTTTGCCCTATCGGAGCCTTGGGCAATTCAGATGGCCGTTGTGGTCGCTGGGTCAGCCTATGCGACCCAGATCGCGGCGAGCCTTTATCCACCTGTTGCCTATGGCGGCTGGGCAGTCGCGCTTATTGCCGGCGTGTCTGGCCTCATCGCTCTTTTGGAGGCTGACATGTGCTTCTTCCAGCAACCACAAATGCCACAGACCGTCGCCACCCCTTCGGTTAACTCCGAGGATGCTCGCCGTCGCCGCGCCCAGCAAGCGGCGGCAAATGACCAACAGCAGGGTAGGGCTGCCACGGTGCTTACGTCCCCTCTGGGTGATCCCAGCTTCGGCCAGAACATCAACCGCACGACGCTGGTGGGTGTCTAATGGGCGTTGTCGATGATCTGTTCCGCCAACAGCAGGTCATGGCCTATGATCGCTCGTTCTGGGAAAACGCATGGCGCGAGCTGGCACAGGTCTACATGCCCTCCGCGTCACACCTCTATGACTATGGTGGTGGCACCTATGCGCTGAGCGGCGCTGCTCGGGAAATGACTGGTCTGGCGGCCAATCCAACAGCTGTGAGCCGTGGTCGTGAACTCTATGACGCGACCGGCGCTTGGGCCGCTGATCGGCTCACTGCCGGCATGGAAAGCTTGATCACGCCCCGTGCCCAGAAGTGGCACACGTTCAGCAACGATGACCCATTCGGGCGTCAGGCAACGGACCTTGAGGAAGAATGGCAGGATCGGCTCCGTGACTATCTGTTCTCGGCACGGTATTCTGCCAAGGCCAATTTCTCGCTCGCCAACCAGAAGCGGCTCCGCAATACGACCGTGTTCGGCACGGGCATTGTGTATCTCGAAGAAAACGAAGGGCGCCGTGGGGTTGACCCGGTCAAGACCCCGTTCTTCTACAAGTCCCTGCCATTGATCGAGTGCTATCTGGGCATCGACGCCTTTGATGACATCGACAAGAACATCCGCATTGTCGAATTCTCGGCGCGAGCAGCCGCTCAGTACTTTAAGGATACCGGTGGCACGATTTCGGAGAAGTTGAAGACCAAGGCCGACGATCCAAGCCAAATGGAAAAGCCCGTTTCCCTGATGCATGCGGTTCTACCGCGCGAGGAAGCAGGGGAGTATTCCGATCAGCGACGGCACATGCCTTTCGCGTCCTTCTGGGTCGAGGTCGATACCAAGCATCTGGTGCGTTCCAGCGGCTACGGCTCCTTCCCCTATTCGGTGACGTGGTGGGAACAGACGGACGGATCGGCCTATGGCCAGTCCCCGGCAATGATGATGCTGGCCGATGTCAAAATGCTTCAGGTCATGAACAAGTCTGCGGCCCAAGCTGCACAGCAGGCGGTCAAACCGCCCATGGCGACCCGGAAGGGCATCTATCGCGAGCGCCTGAATCTCAATTCCGGCGCGATCAACGTTGGCTACATTGATGATCAGGGGCGAGCTATGGCGCAGCCTCTGTTGACGGGCGCCGATCCGAGCTTTGCCGAGCGGATTATAGAGCTCAAGCGCAATTCTGTGCGCGAGGGCATGTATACCAACCTGTTTCAGATCCTAGTCGACAACCCGCAGATGACTGCTACTGAAGCGCTGATCCGGGCCAACGAAAAGGGCGAATTGCTCGGCCCATCCGGCGCCAAGATCGAGACTGGCATTGCGGCCGGTGTTGATCGCGAGGTCGATATCATTTCCCGCAAAGGCGCATTCGAGGTTGGCTCGCCCCTTGAGCCGCCTCAGTCAATGGTTGGCAAGGATATCGGCGTTTCCTTCACTGGGCCGTTGGCGCGTCTCCGCCGCATGCAGGAATTGCAGGGTGTGGAAAGCGTGCTGGGCCCGGCTGAGCGCATCGGGCAGTACGATCCGACCATCATGGACAATCTGGACACTGGCGAAACGCTGGAGATTGCCCGCGAGATCAGCGGCGCGCCCCGCAAGATGCTCAAGACCGATGATGAGGTCGCGGCCATTCGCGAAAGTCGCGCTCAGCAGCAGGAGCAACAGGCGTCGATGATGGCCATGGAGCAGATGGCGGGTGCCGCAGGCAAGGCCACGCCCGCTCTCAAGGCTATCGGTGACATGCGCCGGGGTGTAGCCGCATGAGCTGGCGCACTAAGGCGATGCTGGCCACGGCCAAGGGGCCGAAGTCTGCCGAGGTGGGCCTGATTGCAGCATACCAAGCCTGTTTCGGGCGCGGCGATCACAGCGAGTTGGTTCTCGCAGACCTCGCCGTCCATCTTGGGTTCTTTCAGGCAGAAGATCGCGGCCTGACAATCGAAGAAGCGAATTTCCAGAATGGCCGGCGTTCGGCCTTTCTCCATATTCTCCAGCACCTCACCCTGCCAGAAGCAGAGTTAGAGGGGTTGGTCGAAGCAGCGCGGCGCGAAGCTGCGTCTTACGAGCCTCCGGGCTCCTGACCGCCCTCCGGGGCAACATCCCTCAAGGATAAATCGATGACTGATGCCGATGGCGTGAATGGGCCGGGGGCGGACGCGGCTGTCGTTACGACACCAACCCCAACCGCCGACGACAACCGCACGATCTTGGACAATGGCAGGGCCGATGGGTCGCTCCCCGCCTTTACCGACTTGGTGGCTGGCCCGGCTCCAGAGAACCGCACCTTAGTCGAAGCTAAAAAGTGGGCTTCCCTCGATGATGCGTTCAAATCGCATCGCGAGCTCGAAACCCATGTAGGCAAGGCCCTTGTTCCGCCGAGCAAAGACGCCACTGCGGAAGAATGGAATGCGTTCTACGGCAAGTTGGGCCGCCCTGAAAAACCTGAAGGCTATGAGCTGAAGGTTGCGAGGGAATCTCTGCCCCCAGACTTCCCGTACGACGAAACGCTCAGCGTCGAATTCCGCAACTGGGCGCATGAAGAGGGGCTCTCCCCAAAGCAGGCGCAGGGTTTTCACGACAAGTTCGTTGGCCGGCAGGCTAATGCCTTCAATGCGATGCGTGAAAGCATCACCAAGAAGGCCGACACTGCCCACAGCGAAATCGTGCAGGAGTTCGGCCAGCCCGACACCGATGGGTACAAGCGGAATGTTGAACTGATGAGCCGTGCGGCTCGCCAGCTTGGCATCACCGATGCGCTCAAGGAAGGGGGCATGATCTCTGCCGATGGGGCTCTCCTCAACGGTAAGCTCGCTAAGGCTTTGGCCAAGGTGGGCAAGGACATGTTCAGCGAAGACAGCTACGCATCCGGCGACGGCGGCGTGCTCGAAAATCCGTTCTCCAAAGGCTCCGAAAACCTGACCAAACAAGGCCAGCTGATTAGCTCCGACCCGAACAAAGCGCGTGCGCTCATGCGGGCCGCTGGCCTCGATCCCAATACGATCCCCAGCCTTCGCCAATAGCCACGCTCCACCCCCTCAAGGAGCAACACCATGACTCGTCTGAGTGATGTCATTCAGCCTGAAGTGTTCATGAACTACATGGACACCTATACCAAGGAAAACTCGGCTTTCTTCGAAAGCGGCGTGTTCCGTTCTGACCCCAACCTGGCCAGCTTCCTCTCTGGCGGCGGCCGCACGGTCAACATTCCGTTCTGGAAGGATTTGCCCGGCGACGATTCTGAACCCGGCGATGATGATCCCAACTCGGTCCTGATCCCCAAGAAGATCACGGCCGGCAAGGACGTTGGCGTTCGTCAGGTTCGTTCGCAGTCCCGGCAGTCATCTTCGCTGACCGCTGATCTGGCCGGCGCCGACCCCATGCAGGCAATCGCACGTCGTGTCGGCAAGTACTGGGTGCGTGAATTCGACAAGATCGCATGGGCAACCGCCTATGGCGTCTATCTCGACAACGTGGCCAATGACGGCGGCGATATGGTTAGTGATATCGGTGGCGACGATGGCACGGTCATCGCGTCCGAGCTGATCTCTGCCGAAGCCATTCTGGATGCCAAGCAGACCATGGGCGATGCTGCCGAAGACCTCAAGGTCATCGTCATGCATTCTGTGGTCTATACCCGCCTCCAGAAGCAGAACCTCATCGACTTCATCCCGGATGCCCGTGGCGAAGTGCGGTTCCCGACCTATCTGGGCTACCGCGTGGTGATCACCGACCGGGCCAAGACCATTGTCGGCGCCAACCCAGCCGATGTGGAATACCTGACCCTGCTGCTGGGCGAGAATGCTTTCGCCTTCACCGAAGCCCCGCTCGCCACTTCGCCCATGATCGAAGTTGATCGCAAGCCAGAGCAGGGCAACGGCGTTGGCGTGGACATTCTCTACAGCCGTCGCCAGTTCATCATGCATCCCTATGGGATCAAGTGGACTGATGCGTCGGTCGGCGGCGAGTTTCCGACCAATGCCGAGCTCGGCCTCGCGGTGAATTGGGATCGGGTCTACCCCGAGCGCAAGCAAATCCCCATCGCCTTCCTCGTTACCAACGGCTGATGCCACGGGGCGGTCCTTCGGGGCCGCCTTTCAACCTCTTGAAAGGAAACGGATCATGACGACCCGTCGCATTTTCCTCGATGGCCGAACCGCCAATCCCGAGGACTATTACGAGTTCTTTGCCGACTTCACCAACACCGCCGAATACGTTGCGGGCGACTGGACCACCACCAATGCTGGCTCTGGTACCGTGGCGATCAACACCGGCTCCGCTGCCGGTGCTGCCGGTGGTCAACTCGTGCTGACCGGTGGCGCGGCCGACGATGCGCTGCTTGCTGTCCAGAACAAGCTTGAGTGCTTCAAGTTTGTGGCCGGCAAGAAGCTCTACTTCTCGGCCCGCTTCAAGCTCAACGATGTCACCCAATCCGACATCGCCATTGGCTTGCAGGTTACTGACACCACGCCGCTGGCTGTGGCCGATGGCCTGTTCTTCCGCAAGGACGATGGTGACGCCTTCCTCGACTTCGTGGCGAGCAAGAACTCGTCCGAAACCCAGAAGACCGCTGTGGCCACGCTGGTCAACGACACCTTTGTCAAGGTCGCGTTCTATTATGACGGCGCCGACTCGGCCGTCTATGTCGATGACAATGCAGTCGGTCGGGTGACGCCGCTGACCAACGTTGTAGATGACGAGGAGCTTTGCATCTCCTTCGCGGTCCAGAACGGCGAGGCGGTCTCCAAGGTTATGACCATCGATTACGTCCGCGCTCTGGTTGAACGCTAAACGCGAGGGCGGGCTCAGGCTCGCCCTTCGTCTTTTGACAGGAGGCCCACCATGGCTGATCTCGACAAGAACGATCTCAAGACCATCGAAGGCATTGGCCCGGCGATGGAAGGCAAGCTCAAAGACACGGGCATCAATACCGTGTCCGATCTGGCTGCTCGTACCGATCCCGCCGATGTGGCTACGCTACTGGCTTCTCGGGGCGTGGATGAGGAACGGGTGCGCAAATGGATTGCTGCAGCTACCACTCCCGCTGGCGATGTCCCTCCAGCTGAGGTTGTCGCCGCTGCCCGCATTGTCACTACTGACGCCGTGGCGCAAGTCAACGCCTCCATTGATCCGCAAGCCAAGCCTACCCCCGTGACGGAGCCAACGCTGCACCAGCTGAACATTCAGGCACGCTCCATCGATCGGCAGCACAAGGCCCTGCGTGACCGAGGCGATTATAGCGGCGGAAGAAGCGGCCAATACCGCCCTCAAGGGTATTGCCAAGCTTCACCGGCCCCGCCGGTTCCAGAAGAACCTTCGGCCGCTGGTGCGCTAAGCCATGACCGAAACGGATATCTGCAATATGGCGCTCGATATCCTAAAGGAGCGGCCGATTGCCTCGCTCAACGATGCGCGGCCCACGGCGGAATGGCTCAAGCGTAACTTTGCGGTTACGCGTGATGCCTGCTCGGCCATGGCGAACTGGAATTTCGCGACCAAGCGAGCCAGCATTCCAGCGGAAGTAACAGTGCCGGCCTTCGGGTGGTCAAAGGCCTATACGTTGCCAACCGATTGCCTGCGTCTCATCGCCCTGACCTATGACGGCTATGACGAGACAAACCCGATCCGACACATTGTAGAGGGCGGCGCCGTTCTCACGAACCAGTCAGGCCCGTTGCCCATTCGCTATGTGGCTCGGGTCGAGAACTACAATGTGTATTCGGCCCTGTTTGTGGAGGCTCTCTCGGCTCGCCTCGCTTTCAAGATGGCTCATTGGGTGACTGGTAAGACCAGCTACCAGCAGGTTGCCAAGGGCATCTACGACCGAGCGATGAGTGACGCCCGGCTATCCGACGCCATCGAGGGGGA
This sequence comes from Devosia sp. A8/3-2, assembly GCA_025452255.1. Lineage (GTDB taxonomy): Bacteria > Pseudomonadota > Alphaproteobacteria > Rhizobiales > Devosiaceae > Devosia. Next base: position 3,444,126 of record CP104974.1, on the reverse strand, counting down.
TCAGCCCCGACCCGCCGACAATGACTGGATCGACGCTAGGTATTGATGCATGAGCGCTGTTTACACGATCCAAGCAACATTCGGTAAGGGTGAAATCACCCCATTGGCCTATGGCCGCGTGGATGCCGAATTCTTCAAGCAGTCCTGCGAGAAGTGTCGCAACTTCGCCGTCATGTTGCATGGCGGTCTGCGCCGCCGCTCGGGTACGCGCTTTGTCGCACCGGTGGCCGATGAAGCGCAGGTCAGCCGGCTGTTCCCATTCTCGTTTTCCAACGAGCAATCGTATGTGTTGGACATCAACGCAGGCGGTGACATTCAATTTCTGGCGCAGCGCGGTTACCTTGGCGCTCCCTACACCGTTTCCCATCCTTGGGACGCTTTCGAAATCGATCTGCTGACCTATACCCAGTTTAACGACTGGCGTATTTCATGGAGCGCAATCATCACCCTCAATTGCTGTCGCGGTTCGCGGACACAAGCTGGACATTGACTGACGCTGAATTTGATGACGGCCCGTACATGCCAGTCAATATTGGCACGACAACGCTTACTCTAAGCGATACGGGTGCAGCTGTGCCGCTCATGTCGGACAATACAACCCCTCCTAACTATGTTGCTTCGTCCAGTGGCGGTGGGCTGAATAGTTTCAAGGTGTTTTCGCGGAATGAAGCAGTGGTTGTTACGCTCGACACCACAACTGTCGGCTGGGTCAAAATTGACATGGGCGCCGGAAACGCGTGTCGTTGATGCCTATTGGGTGCAGGGACAGCCAACCAATTTTGGTGATGCTCCGACAGCTTGGGTCATCGAGGGCAGCAATAACGATGTGAATTGGGCTGTGCTTGATCGCGTCGACGGCGAGGTGGGCTGGGTTCCATCAGAACGCCGCTATTTCGAATTCTCCAACGAAAATGCATTCCGGTACTACCGTATGAGCTTCAGCGGAGGCGGCGGCTCGGATGGCGACAATACCGATCTGTCGCAGTGGGTCTTGCACTGGGCGGGTGACTATCAGACCCCGATCACGCTAACGGCTTCCGCGACCGCAGGGATTAATGGTGGGCTGGGGTTTCAGACCACGGATGTCGGTCGGGTCATTCGTTTGAGGGGATCGGATGGCCTATGGCGCTGGGCTCGCATTGCTTCGCGCAGTTCGAGCACCGTTGTCACCGTGCGGCTTTATGGCCATGCAATGCCCGACACATCGCCCATTCGGGAATGGGCCATGGGCGCATTCTCCAATCAAAGCGGGTGGCCGGCACTGGTCGAACTTTACGATGAGCGATTGAACTATGGCCGGACCGACAGCCAGCCAGTCACCGTGTGGGGGTCGAAACAAGGCGCCTTTGGGGACTTCGGCTCTGGTACAACCGTACTGCCCACCGATGGTTATTCCCTCACCTTCCTGACCTCAAGCATGAATGAGCTGGTCTGGATTTCGGCTGATGAAGACATGGTTGTCGGGTCCGCCAAACAAATTCGCTCCTCGGCTCCCGCCGATACCACACAGGCATTTTCAGCGACCAATCTGACGCAGCGCAAGGGACCAAGCTCTGGCGCCGATCATATCCAGCCGCTCTCGATCAGTGGGACACTGCTTTACGTTGCTGCTGGTGCGAAGAAGATCCGTGAATTGGTGCTGGGCGACCAGAACCGCTATGTGGCGCCAGAGGCATCCATCATTGGCGAGCATACGCTGGAAAGCGGCATCAAGTGGTGGACCTTCTCGGAGAACCCCGAACCGACCATCTTTGCTGGCACCGAGAATGGAGAGGTTGTCTCTATCCTCTATGATCGCGAGCAGCGTGCCATCGGATTTGCGGTGTTCAACTCGCCGGGCGCCTTTGCGGAGAGCGGCGCAATTATCCCATCGCAAGAACCGGGCTTCGATGACCTCTACTGGTCATGCGCCGCACCATAAATGGCGCTAGCAGACGCTATATCGAGGTGTTGGAACGGCCATTCCAATATGATTCCGATGTCACTTTGGTTGATGACCGCCCTACGGCAATCAACGGGTTCTTCGTGGACTGTGGCCTGACATATTCAGGGCCGCCGGCCACCGTCATCTCTGGCCCGGGGCATCTCGAAGGCGAGACCCTCATCGGCCTGCTGGATGGCTCGATGGCCACGGGATTGGTGGTGACGGGCGGTTCGGTGACTTTGCCCTATTCCGCCTCGGTTGCACATCTGGGTCTGCCCTATGAGAGCTATGCCCGGACCCATCGCTATAGCGGACCGAGCCGGGATGGATATCTCTTCGGCCGCCGAGTCAATACCACCGGAGTTTATGTCGATCTGCTGTCCACCGGTTCACTGGAGGTTGGGGCATACGATGCAACGGATATGCGGACATATGAGACCAATCCACACGCGTCGGATGCATTTACGGGCAATCCAGTCGAACTCGTTACTGGCATCGTGCCTTGTGAAGTCGAGGGCTCTCGGCTGAGCGGAGACGGGCGGATTGTCCTGCGCACCTCTGCCCCACTGCCGGCCATTATCCGAATGGTTGAAATCAAAGCCGAATACACCCCGTGAGGACAAATCGTGTGTGATCCACTTACCCTCACCATTGCTTCAACCGCCGTGGCGGCTGGCGGCCAACTCTATAGTGGCATGCAACAGGCCAATGCATACAATACGCAAGCAGCCTTTGCCGACCGGCAGGCCGGGATGGAACTGGAGCGCGGCAACTATGAAGCCACCCGCGCCCGAGAACAGAATGACCGGAAACTGGCCGGAATGCGCGGGGCCTATTTGTCCTCGGGTGTTGCCTTGGAGGGTAGCCCCACCGAAGTGATCGCGGATAGCGCCACCCGTGCCAGCCTTGACGAGCAGGCCATCCGGTACGGCGCGCGGGTGCAGGCGGGCAATATGCAATTCGAGGCGCGGCAAGCACGAGCCAATGCGGGCAGTGCTGTGATTGGGTCAGTCATTGGCGCGCTTGGAACCGGGCTGAGTGGCTACAGCCAGTACCAAAATCAGCAGCAAAAAATGACAATGCTGCGTAATCCCTATCTGACCTATGGTGTATAGCACATGGCTCTGATCCGACAGATTGAAGCCAGCCGGGGGCTGAGCACCGGCTCCGCCCCATCCGTTCAGGTGGACAATAGCGTTGCCCGGGGTATCCAGCAGGTTGCTGCAGGATTGGGTGATGTTGCCGAAGGGGCGCGCAATCATCAACTGCGCCTTGCCGAGCGTGACGCCCAGATGACGGAGTTTCGCACTGACCAGGCGTTCAACCGCCTTGGTACCCAGTTCGCAGCGACCTATGCCGAGCAGCAGACCAATATCGATCCCACCGGGGCGGGTTTTGCTGCTTCGGTCAATGGCAACTTTAATCAGGCCTATGACGAGTTTCTGGGGACGATCCCCGAGCAGCTCCGACCTAAGTTCCAAGAACTGGCGCTCAGCGAGCGGGAAAAGTGGGTAGCCAACGCTGCCGCTGTCGAAAACGATCAGCGCAACAAGTACGTGGTGCAGGGCATCACCGAAACCGTTAGCGGCAAGCAGGCAGAGGTGTTTAACAACCCCGGCGGCTATGCCATGGCGTTGCAGGACATCAACCGGCTGATCGATACGGCGCCCGATCTGACGCCCATCCAGAAAGAGGAAGCCCGCAAGGCGGCGGCGCAGTCATTGAGCCTGTCATGGGCCGAGCGCATGCAGAAGGATGACCCGGCCGCACTGGTTGAGGCCACCGGGCTCAGTTCGCGCGACGGATACTATTCGGCCATTCGCAGCGCTGAGAGTGGCGGGAACGATCAGGCGGCAAATCCCAATTCAACCGCCTTTGGGCGCTATCAATTCACGGCCGGCACGTGGCAGGACCTTGTAGCGAGGAATCCGGGTTCTGGCCTCACAGCGGCAGGGCGCAGCGATCCGGCGCAACAGGAAATCGCCATCCGCCTTTTCACCGACGAGAACGCCAAGACGCTGGCCGGCTCTGGTATCTCGCAGACCAATGGCAACCTCTACGCTGCACACTTTCTCGGGGCAGGGGACGCCGTGCGCGTTCTCAACGCCAGCGGGCAGACAATGGTGTCCAGCATTGTAGGGCCCGATGTGGTGGCGTCGAACAAGTTCCTGCAAGGCATGACGGTTGCCGGGTTCAAGGCATGGGCGGCGGGGAAAGCCAAGGGGGATGGTTCGGCTGGTACTGTTTCGCCGGAACTTGAGGCGCTCGATTTCTCGGGCCGTATGAAGGTCTACGACCGGGCCCAAGCCCAGCTCCAAACCAATATCACCGCGTCCAATGCCCGAGCGAAGGCGCAGTATGATGCTGCCAAGGGCACGCTGGAACTCGGCATCACCACAGGTGACGTCGCGAGCGAGCAGTCAATCCTTGAAGCCGGGCTAACCGATAGCGATACCGCAACCCTGCTTCGAACATTCCGGACGCAGCAAAAGGAGCGCGGCAACATCCTTGCGGCGGTGACAGCGTTTCAGCAGGGATCGTTGGCTGTCGACCCATATTCGACCGATGACCGCAAGATTGTGGATGGGCTCTACGATACAATTAATAAGGCCGCGACACCTGAACAGGCGCCGTTCGCCATTAATGAGCTGGTGCGGCAGGCTGGTGTAGTGCCCACCACGCTGAACAACCAGATGCGCGCCGCAACCTCAAGCGCTGACCCCGGCGTCATGCTCCCTGCGCTGCAACAGGCGCAGGCAATTAGCGACATGGGCGCCGGCATCCTGACCCGCCGCGATGGCGGTGCGGATATCCAAGCCAAGGCTGATCTGTTCAACGTCTACACCCACGATATGGGCTACACCCCTGAGCAGGCGGCACAGCGGATTGCTGCCACCAATGATCCCCAGCAGGTCAAGGCGCGCGATGCGTTACTCAAGTCCAAGCCGGTCACCGACATGCTCAAGGCTGTGACGGATCGGGATATTTCCTCGATCTATGGTTGGGGCGCAACGGTTGGGGAGAACCCCGGCCAGAGCGCCGCCATGGTCAGCGAATACAAGAGCCTGCTTGAGGAATCTCTGGTGGACACCAACGGGGATCAGAGCGCTGCCAAGGAGCTTGCCACGACCAAATTCCAGCGTATCTATGGCAAGTCGGAACTGGCGTTGGCCGGATCGGGCGTGGTGACGCGCCTGCCGCCTGAAAAGACCTATGCCCCGCTGCCCGATGGTTCGTTCGGCTATATCAAGTCGCAGCTGGAAGAAGCGCTGAAAGGCGAAGGCATCGTGTTCGAGGATGTGCGCCTATCGGCCTATGACGACACCAGCAGCGATTTCAATAATGGCGATCCGGCCCGGTATCAGGTCAGCTATTTTGCCAATGGGCAGTGGCAATTGTTTAACCTGCCATTCATTGCTGACTATCAGGCAGCGATTGCCGGATACAATGGCGACCGCCAACGGCAGATCGAAGATGCCCGCCGCCGGCAGCAGCAAAACGCTGGGGCCGTGATCGAGAACGAGGCAGGCGATCCCGCATCTGGTCAGGAAATGACCAACATGCTCATGCAGCAACTCTATGGTGGTGAAAATGCCGTTCCTTAAGGACCAGCCCATCGGGCCAGCGGGCACGGTAGGGGTGGGAGTTCACGACGCTCCTGATCCCGGTTTTCTGGACACATTGGGGGCAGCATACCGCCGAGACAACCTTATCGGCTCTGTGCTGACCGATGCGCGGCGCACCGTAGGATCGACCGATTTCTACAAGGTTGATGACGCCTTTAGCCCGTTCGACAACCTGACACCCGATCTTGAACAGCATGCCATCGATGGCCGGTTCGATGATGTCTATAATCGTCAGGCATTCGATGCTGTGGTGTCCAATATCCGAAAGGAAGAAGGGGACCGCCAAACGCTGGCCGCAAGCGGCTGGACTGGTTTTGCCTTGTCTGGGCTGGCTGGTATCACCGATCCCACAATCCTGCTCCCCGGTGGTTCGTTCGTTCGAGCTGGCAAGGTTGGCTATAGCGTCGGCCGCACGGCGCTGAGTGTCGGCATTGCCGCCGCCGCTGGTACGGCGGTGCAGGAAGCCGGCTTGCAGGCAACACAGGAAACCCGCTCGCTCGGCGAGAGCGCCGTAGCTGTTGGCGGCTCCGCGCTGTTGGGTGGGCTTGTTGGCATGGCTGGCGCTAAGTTCCTGTCGCACTCGGACTGGACCCGCTTGGGCGGCAATCTGGAGCGCGAGCTTTCCGGTGAAGTCGAAAACCCTGCCGCAATAGCGAGCACCATTGTTCAACGCATGCAAGCGGCCGGTGCGGACGTGCTGGACGAGGCTAGCTTGGCTGACCCGGGGGTTGGTGGCCCAGCGGCGGCGCAAGCCGTTGCGCGGGCTACGGCGGCCCTGCGGATCAATCCCGGCGTCGAGACGATGTTCAGTCCATCCCGCGAAGTCCGGGATATCTACAACAACCTCGTGGACAACCCGATCTACACGGCCATGAATATGGAAGGTCGCACGCTCGGGGCAGGGGTCGAAAACCTCGTCAAGGAAACCCAGCGGGGGCTCATGGCGCAATGGCTGCGCGAGGCAAACACTGCCTATCGCTGAAGCCCGCAAGGGTGGCTGGAAGGGCACCCGCACACAGTTCAATGAGTTGGTTGGTCAGGCAGGACGCCGCGGGGATATCGACCCAAGCGGCAATGCCATGATCACCAAAATGGCGCAAGACGCTCGTGCCCGCATATTCGACCCACTGCTGACCTGCGCCAAGAAGCTCGGCCTGCTGCCAGAGGATATCCAGACCTCAACCTCTGCCACCTACGTGTCCCGGCTATGGAACCGGCAACGTCTGATCGCTCGTGAAAACGAGTTTCGCCAGATTGCCAGCGAGTACCTGTCGCGCGAAATTGCCAAGGTTCCCACGGATGCCCGCCCCGACTTTGTGAGCAAGGCTGATCTGGACGGCTATATCGATGATGCGGTGACCGGTATCTTTAACAACCTGACCGGGCGCGGCAAAGGCGACACGCCGGAATGGATGGTCCCGGTTACGCGCGGCCCGCTCAAGGAGCGAACGTTCAACATTCAGGACGAGTTGGTCGAGAGCTTTCTCGAAAGCGATATGGAACTCGTTCTGCGCAACTATACCCGCAAGATGGGGTCTGAAATAGAGCTGACCGAAAAATTTGGCCGGGCCGATATGCGCGACCAGATCGAGGCCATCAATCGGGAATACGACGACCTGTCCAAGGCCGCGACGACCGAAGCCGAACGTCTGAAGCTGGACCGAGAACGCAAACGGGACATCAAGAATATCGAGGCGTTCCACGACATGGTGCGAGGCACCTATCGTGCGGCCGACGAAGACAGCAATTGGAGCCGGCTTACCCGCGCCGCCCTGACTTGGAACTATATTCGCCTGCTCGGTGGCGTAACCGTCTCCAGCCTAACCGACGCGGCGGCCCTACTTGGCAAACATGGCGTTCGTGCAACGATGACGGAAGCACTGCCCGGTCTTATATCTGGGTTGAAAGCGGCGAAGATCAGTCGTCGTGATGCGCGTGACTCGGGCGTGGTGGCCGAAACGGTGTTGCAATCCCGGCTGGCCTCGCTGGCCGATCTGCAAGACCCCTACCGCTATGGCTCAAGTTACGAGCGGTTCCTGTCGAACGCCTCTAACGCGTTCAGTAAGGCGACACTGCTGTCTTGGTGGAACGATGGCATGAAAACCATGGCATCCGTCATGACGCAGAACCGTATGATGAGAAACGCGCTGAACTGGGAAGCCGCAGGCAAAACCGAACGGGCCTATATGGCGTTTTTGGGCATTGACGAAAACATGGCACGACGCATTGCCGCGCAGTTCGACGCCCATGGAGTACAGGAGCGCGGTATCTACGGCGCTAACGTTGGCAACTGGGATGACGACATGGCCGCCCGGACTCGGGCGGCGGCGCTGGCCAAGGACGTTGATCGGACGATTATCACGAAGGGCGTGACCGATACCCCGCTCTGGATGAAATCGAACTGGGGCCGGCTGATCATGCAGTTCAAGTCATTTGGCCTCGCCTCCCACCAACGGGTGCTGATCGCGGGGTTACAGGAGCGCCCCCACCGGTTGGCCGAGCAACTGGTAGCCAGTACAGCAATAGGCATGCTGATCGCCTATCTCAAGACCATGGAAAAAGAGATCACGACCGGTAAGTTCGAAGAAAGCGAACGGCTTTTTGAGAACCCCGGCCTTTGGATCGCTGATGGGCTCGATAGGACAGGCATCCTGTCCCTGCCGTTCGAGATATCGAACACGGCCGAAAAAGTCGGTTCGCCCTTCGGTATTGTACCTCTGGCCCGGGCTCTCGCCAATGACCCGGACCGGGGCGGCACGGCTTCTCGCTACGCCAGCCGGAACAAGCTAGGCGCGGTTATGGGGCCGAGCGCGGGAATCTTCGAGGATCTGACCACCATTGCCTCTCAACTATCGGCGGGCGATTTACGCCCCGGTGGGGCAACGGCGCTGATCAACCAAATTCCGGGTGGATCACTGCCCATCGTCAAGTCCGTGTTGCAGGGGAAGGTGAAGCCGTTCGTGCGAGAGGCGGTGGAATAGTCTACTTGGCGGCTCTCCAAGCGGTCACAAAGCGCTTCCACCACGCGAACGGGGCGGCAGCAGTCTTGTAGATGTAGAGCGTATTGAACAGGAATATGACCGCAAGAACGCCGCTGATCAGCGCGACTGCCATCCAGTCGCGCTGGTATGTCGACCTTGTCGCGCCAGCGAACATGATGGCGGCTGCGGTTAGACACAGAACATTCAAAATCAATAGCCCTCGCTGAGCCCAGCTCGCTTTCTGCCCGGGGGCGAATAACTCCTTGGGCAACAGGCGATCTTCCGTAGTCACTCTCGGCCTCCCATTGGGTGTGCCGCAACTTCATCCATCACCACCATGAACGTCAAGGCTCCCTGTCGGGGGCCTTTTTCTATTGGAGCAATTATGACCGTTCCCGTTCCTTCCTACACCGAGAAGAGTTGGGCCGCTGACGGCGTCACCACCTCCTTTGCATTTCAGCAGAGGGTTGATGAAGCGGCAGACATAAAGGTTTGGCTGGTTGAGGGCGAAGTTGCCACGTTGCAGAGCCAATCAACCCAATACGGGTTGACCGGCCTTGGCTCCCCCTCTGGTGTAAGTATCAATTTCATTACCCCTCCAGCCGCAATCTACACGGTTACGGCTCGGCGCGAGAGCGTGGCAAAGCAAACAATAGACTTCACCGATCTAGGGAAGGTGCTCAGCGAGACCACGGAGGGGCAACTGGACAGGCTAACCATGGCCATCCGGGATGTTACGGGCCGCATCGATCAGTTCGAAGAGATCACGGATGCCGCCGCGCTTATAAAGGACTTCGATAAGCGCTACACAGGGGCGTTCTCGCTTGACCCGCTGACCGACAATAAGGGCGAACCTCTTCTAGTTGGCGCGCTCTATTTCAACACAGTGTTGGGGAAATTCAAAAGTTGGGACGGTGCCGTATGGATCGAACAGACGGTCGCGCTGAACAACGGCGATGTGACTGAACCCAAGCACGCGACTGGTGGGGTTTCCACACGTGCTCTGGCGGACGGATCCGTGATTAACGCGAAGTTGGCCGAGGGTTCAGTAGACGGTTCCAAGTTGGCCGAAAGCTCAGTGGACAGTTCTAAGATTGATGAATCAGACGCGGAGGCGATCCGCACAACCATCGACGTGAACCGCGATGGCAAAGACGGCGTTTTTGTTACCGAGAATATAGGTCACCGGATGGGCCTATTGCAGTACCGATTTGACGGCAGTAGGGGAGTAATCCTTACGCCGTGGAAGGAGCGTTGGCTTCCCGCGCTTCACGACTGCTTGCATCCCAACCTATTGCCTGTGGGGGTGACGGCTCGCTATGTGCGGCCGACCGGCAACAATGCAAACAGCGGAGCCGACTGGGCTAACGCTGTGGCCTCGCTCCGGGCGGCAGTCGGGCTGACAGGGAATATCGTCTTTGCCGAGGGCGGCCTAAAATACAAACTGTCCAACCTTATGGGCACCACAGCCATCAACAAGGACTCGGTGATCACCTTTGTGGGGCAACCGGGGCTCTGCATTCCAAGCGAGGATGTTACTTGGACTTCTGTTGGTTTTAGCGTCTACCAGAGTTCCGCTCTTTCTGCTCCGCCAATTGCTGTTTATGCTGGGGTATCCCTCGACACATATGGGGAACTTCCGCGTTACACAGAGGTGACCTCACAAGCCGAAGTTGCAGGGATGCCGGCTTCGTGGGCCCCGGGCGCTGGAAATACGGTTTATGTGAGAACAGGAACTGGAGTCGCGCCCACCAATGCCACCGTGCACGTTTGCCCATCCTATTCGCATAGAAGCGACGGTGGGACTGGCCGCCTGCACATCAATAACGCGATCATGGTTGGTGGCTTTGGCGTGCGAAACGGCCTCGGCTGGATCACTGCTGTCGGCTAGGAACAGCCACTTTGCGGGGAGAAACAACCAAAATGGCTTGCAGGTTCTCGATGTTGACACGGCGATTTTTGAAGACTGCTCCGCTTCCGACAACTTCAATGACGGGTTCAACTATACTCCGCTGAATGGAAAATCACCGCACTTTCTAGAGATCAATTGCAGTGGTTCCATCAATCGAGCTACTGGAACGGGCAACGCCACCACGGCCCACGGAGATTGCCGCGGCTATCGGTTCAATCCCTCTGGTTATAGGAATTACGGGATTGGCCTTGCCGATATTGACACCGTGAAATCATTCAACGTTGGTGTTGTGATGGAGGGGAACGGAGTTCCGTCCTCTAGCGCCAACGGGTTCGGAATCTATACCGAGGGTTCAGTCGAAATGTGGCTGCATGGAGCCCGCGCCTCTGGAAATTTTGCCAACCCACAAATTGTCGCCGAGGGCAATTCCATAATCAGGTACCGTGATTGCTATCCTATTCCTGTGGCACAGGAAACTGCGATTGTCGCCCCGTTCTGATCTTTGTAGAAGGCTGATAGGGTAGGGCGATTTTATTTGTCATCGCATGGGAGAATGGGTTACCCATCGCCATCGTGTCGTGGAAGGGTGGCGATGGAACCGATCGATCAGATTGCGGTTGTTTTCTTTCTCTGGACCAGTCTTTTAACAGCCACCTACTTTGTTTTTTCTCGATATACCAGAATAGGCGTGGTCACGCTCGCGTGGGCGGGTTTGCTTGCTTACAGCATTCCTGCATTGATCGGCGTGTCGGTTTCTCTTCCGCGTCCCGGCATGCCCGCTGGCATGTATCCTGCCAGTCTCGATGCGGTCACTGCGGTGGGGCTGAGCCTTGCCGGTTTCGGGATTATGGTCCTCATTGCGTCGGTTACATTCGCAAAACCCAAACTGCGGTGCAGGACGGAGCCCCTAACTAGAGACGATCAGGGGTTTGTTATCGCTGCAATTGTCGTGGTCGTTGCTCTATACGCATTTCTCTCCGCTCTGATGGGTTGGTCCTTCTTTTTGGATGGGAGGCACAAAGTTGAGGCCGAAGGCGGCATTGCGCTGATTTTTTGGAGGTGGGCTGTAGCTTTTGGGTTGCTAGCATCAATTCGGTCCAAAAAAATTGCACCGATAGCGTTCTTCGCGCTTATGTTGGCGCTGGTCGCGGTTTCTGGAGATCGAACGGTACCAGTAATCACGGCCGTGGCCTCCCTGCTGCTGGTCCTATATGATCGTCGTGTTCTAAGTGTCCTTCTAAGCCCTGTGCCTTGGGTAGCCATTCCTGCTCTGGGAGCCTCCATATTCCTGATAAAGCCGCTCTACATCAGCATTAAGAACGGGCAATCGTTTGGTTCAGTCTGGAGCAGCATCAAGCCGTCATCCATACTTTTCCAGTGGGAGGCATTCGTAACACATGAGCTTTTGGAGCGAGTTCTAGCCTCGGGTTTCAGGTATTCGTACGAGACGATGTTGCTTCTTAGTGGCGGGCAACTGTTGGTCGTACCTTCGGCTTTTGGACTCAATAGCGCTCAATTCAATACTGAGATTCAGGCTCAATTATTCCCAGACTTGACCTATGGGGTTGCATATAGCTACTTGGCGCAATGGGTTAGCATGTTTCACCTGCCCGGAGCGTTTGTTGCTGGCGCACTCTTTGCGGCGGTGATCGGCCTGCTACACAGATGGCTGACCGTGGCCTCCTCACGATGGTTTCTGTTAGCTTTGATGCTGGGCTCAGTGACGGCGATTTATGCTCATCGCAACTCTGTCGAAAACTTGCTTGCCGTGTGGCGTCAGGCAGCAATCGTGTTCGCAATAATTCTCATTGTGCAGCAGGGCTGGAAGCTTCTTCGCTGGTCTCTATCCACCCCTTCACGTACGCCGACCACAATCGAACAGTCTGTGTGATATTGAAGGCCATGGAGAAGTGATTGGCCACATGCTGTTCAGCTTCTTGTCCCATTCGTTGGCGCACAGCGGCAGGTAGCGTCGACAGGCTAACAATGGCTTTCGCTAGTGCGGGCGGATCGGACGGCGGAACAACCCGGGACGGCTGCGCTGCTACGAGCGATGCGTCTCCCACGTCTGTGGTTACTACAGGCCTCCCACAGGTTTGAAATTCCGGGAGAACGTTTGGGAATGCCTCCGACACAGAGGACAGCACCCCGGCATCACAGGCGCTGATGATCGCTGAAACGTCACGACGCACACCTAGACGTTTGACAAATGGTTCTATCTCATCCGGAAGGGATAGAAGCTCCGTTCCATGCCCGCACAACACAGCCTTAATGTTTGGATTTTGAACTCTTGCCCGGGCAATGGATTTCAGTAGGCTAGGGTGGTCTTTCGCCGGATGAACGCGGCCAATGTGACCGATCACGAAGTCTCTGTCGCTGAACCCCAAGTCGGAGCGCACTCTGTCGTGGGCTTCAGCGCTGAATTTGATTGATGGGTCGACGCCGTTGGGTATTACTTCGGCCTTATCGCCAAAACCAATTCGTGCATGCTGTTTCGCAGCGCGAGCAGAGACGTACATTACTGTCTTAGGCGTTTCGGAGAGCATTCTGCATGCGCGAATTGCAAAACGCGTGCTCAGCCGCTCTAGTGCCAGATTGTCCAGAGAGTGGTGAACGCCCCAAAATAGAGGCAGATCGCGAGACCCGACAAATGGCCGAATTAGGCTGGCCACAGCGCACGCATGGTACATGCGGCCAACGACCACATCAGGATCAAAGGCCTTTAATTCTCGGATGATGCTATGGAGAACAAAGGGTAGTCCGGGGCCCGACAAAGCATGCTCGTGTACCATCGCACCAGCGGATCGCAATTCACCGGCCAGTGCGCCGCCTTTGGTCAGCGAAATGATGCAGTGATCGATCTCGCCCCGAGGTCATGCGGACAAATCGAAGCAGACCGATCTCAACCCCTCCGATGCCAAGCCCGTTGATAATTGTTGCAACTTTTAGTGGGCGAATGGACGTCATTGCGGGGACCCTCGCAAAAGCAGAGCGGTAATGCTGCAAGCCACGATATAGCCAAGAAGGAAAGAAGCGGCCGTTGCATATGGCATTTTGAGTAGTTCCAATACTGTTGCCACACCGACGACGAACGCCCCTCCCGCTGCATATGACCAAGTTAGAGCCCCGGTCTTTTGGTCCTGCATGGCGGTTGGCACGAGCGTGAGTTTCATTGTTCTACTGACCACAACCCCGCCAGAAACGACAAGAAACGCAATTGGATCGAACATGGAGGGGAAAAACGATGAGGCCAATCCGCTCCACCATACCAACATAATAGCCGCACAAGCCACGCCCGCCAACGTCAGGGCCGCAATGCTGGCCTTAAGTAGGGCGGAGCGAAATAGGTGGGCGTCTCCATCGGCGTGGTGTTTGAACGCCTGAGGGACGAAAGCAAAGCTGGCGGCGTTCAGTAAGAACCCAACGGTTCGTTGGGACAGATCAAGGCAAAACGAAAAGACGCCAAGCTGGGTGGTCAAGCCAAGAAACAGCAGCACATACCGGCCCCAAGATAGAGCCCGTTCTCAGCAATTTGACTGAAGGTCAATGAGGTGCCGGTGCGGATCGTTTTCCGAAGAAGTTTGAAATCCGAGAGGCTCACGCACGGAAACCGACAAAGAGCATAGGAGGCTAGTGCTCCCAACGCGTAGCTGCCGGCAAAGATGGAAACGACCACCTGCCAATCCTGACTCTCACCGAGGTAAAGTCGGGCCGCTGCATAGAACGAAAGCGATTGAACGAACGCTGAGAGGCCGTAAGCCCAAAGCCTCAACTGCGCACGCAGGATTTCCTGCAATAGCGTGTGCAATCCGAAACCGATAACGACAAGGCGCTGGGCCAAACGGCGGAAAAGAATAGCGATAGAAAAGTGGCCAACAGGAACGAAGCGCCTGCAAGTGCCAAGGCCGCTAACAGCAACGCTGCGATGTACGGTCCGCTCATCCCGTCTTTGCTATGCTGGGGAAGCTCCGCAACTACGGGGTACGATAGCGTCCCGAAGACGATATTCGAAAGAAAGGTCGCAGTGGCAATTGCCGTGCTGTAGTAACCAAAATTCTCTGCACCAATTGCAGTCCCGATAGCTACTAGCGCCAACAGGTTGAGTAAACTCGGTGGAGCTCTTAGCAGGAGGACCTCCGCAATCCGAATGAAGGATCGGAACATTAATTCGTGCGTGGCTCATGATGGCCTGACAAACCCACCACGGAGGTTAGGTCGTCAATGGCTAGGCGAAGGAGTGCCCGGATGGTCTCCTTGATGACATCAGGGGTGGGCTCTTCATTGAGTTGTTCTTGAAGGCGCAAGAGCTGCGAAAGCTTTGACACGGCGTCCATCATCACCTCGTCTGTATTTCCAAGGCAGAGCCAATGACACACTTGGGTGCGTCTCGCAATCGTGGCTAGTGCTAGCGCCCTATTCGTTCGGCCAGTTGTTCCCTCTCTCGACCCTTACAACGCGGTAATGCTCAAGCGGAGCCGTAAACCGCTGCCCCACAAGTTCAACCGTCACAATCTGCCGCCCAGCGATATCCAGTTCATCTGCCACCCGCGTGATTTCGAGCCAGACCTGTATTCGGTCGCCTTCGCGGACTTCTAGTTTCTTTGCCATGCCAAGCCCTCCAGCCCCGCTGAGAGGATAGCTGGCGCTCATTACCAATCCATCATCAGGAGATACCCATGGTACGCCTCACGGCCGCCACGCTCTCGGCCATTGCCGGGAAGCCGGTCAATGACAACATGCGCTCGATCATTGCCGGGCTCGATGCATACGGGACTGCGGCCGGTCTGGATAAGCCCCACCGGCTTGCCCACTATATTGCCCAGCTCGGCCATGAGAGCGGCGGGTTTCGCTATGACCGCGAGGTCTGGGGGCCGACCGCTGCGCAAAAGCGATACGAGGGCCGCGCCGATCTTGGCAATACGGTCAAAGGTGACGGCAAGAAATTCTCTGGCAAAGGACCGATTCAGATTACCGGTCGGGCCAATGTCACGGCGTTCCACGACTGGTGTAAGGCCAAGGGCCTAAATCCCCCGATTTCGTCAAAACTCCGGATCTGATCAATACCGATCCATGGGAGGGGCTGGGTCCTATCTGGTATTGGCAGACGCGCAAGCTCAACCAGTATGCCGATAGCAACGACCTTGAGATGGTCACCCGGAAGATCAACGGGGGAACCAACGGCCTTGCTGATCGCATCAACTGGTATACCCGCGCCGCCTTGGTGCTGGCTGGGTTCAAGCCCGACGATGTCAAAGGCTTCCAGCGTCAAGCGCAGGCGTCCAGGTTGCTCCCCGCTGGCGCGGACCAGATCGATGGTGTTGCCGGTCCCAAGACCCGTGCCGCATTGCACCTCACTCTTGCCGCGGAAGCACCCGCGACGGCCACTACGGCGGCTCCTGTGGTCGAGGAAACGGTTGTGGCGCCCAAGGGTGCCGATAAGACCTTGATGCAGCGTATTGCTGCCGGCGGTGCCATTGCCGCGCCAGTTGCCCCGTTCTTTCTCGACTTCGATCAGAACGGCAAGCTGCTGATGCTCGGAATCGGGCTTGTCGCGGTCGTCGTCATGTTGTGGCGCGGGGAATTGATCGCGGCTCGGGTTCTGCAAGGTTCTCTCTGCATTCGATGGGGAGAAAAGCGCATGAACTGGCTTCTGGACCTAGTGCCGTGGTGGGCATGGCTGCTGCTTGCCGCCGTCTCCGTAGGGACTGCGTGGCGGCTGCTCGGCTGGCAGGGCGCCTTGGTAGCCGCTGCCGGCCTTCTCGCCGCCCCGGGCTACGGCAAGGGGCGCGCTGACGCTTCCACGACGCTCAGTCCCGTATCGATCGTCGCAACATTGAGGCGACCAAACACCGAAAGGAGATAGACGATGAAGTTGACCAAATGGGCAGCACTGATCTCGACAGCAACTATTCTAAATGGCTGCGCGACGACGACCCCCGGTGATTTCTGCTTGGTGGCGTCGCCCATCAGGCCATCCGTCGAGGATCAAGTGACCGATGGCACCAAGCGCCAGATCGTTTCGCACAACGCATATGGCGCTGCCGCCTGCGGCTGGCGTCCCTGACCATTCGGGCGGCTTCGGTCGCCCGCTTCTTTCTCGTGGGGCTCGATCAGTGAACAAAGAAACTATGTCCGATGCCGAACGGCACGTCATGGCCCGGCTGGCTGAGGCCCCGGGAGAGGAGAAGTCCGATGACGTTGTGGTCTTTTCCCGCGATGAAGCGGAGGTCCTAAAGGAATGGGCGAAATTCATGATCGCATGGAAAACGCTGGGGAAGTGGGGCGCGAGCCTGCGCCGAGTTATCCTGTTCTTTGGTGGGGCGTTGGCTTTCTTGGCCGCTCTCCGGCTTGGGCTTCTGGACTGGCTGGGTCTGGGGACCATCCCAAAATGAGGCGCACCATCATATCTGCCGTAATCGGGGCCGGGCTTGCCTTCGGCGTGATGACGGCCATCGACGGTTACCAGAACATCCGCACCGCGGCGCGCTTCGCCGAAATGCAGCAGGCCGCGCCCAGCGACTGGCTCGAACTCAGTTCGATCCAAGTTCGCAACTCAGTAGTGCCGGCGGAGCCTAGCCTGCGCTTCGTGGGCACGTCGAGCATGGATTTGCTGATCCGCTTGGCAGTGTCCCCGCGTGAGGCCGATACGGGCAACGTCATCTGCTCTGGCGGCGGCCGGACGACCCTGTTCGAGGAAGGCATACCAGTCACTTTCGACGCTCGGATATCCAGTTTGGCCGGCCTCGATTCCTGTGACTTTCCGGTCGGACGATATCGTGTTCGCTTGAGCTTCTTGATGACCGAGCCGGGGACGCAGATTTCCAAGACACTGCTGGTCGAAACCGAGGATTTGGAGGTCATTGCTGCGCCATGATCTGCAAGTCCTGTCGCGGAAAGCTTGAGGAGGCTATCTGGCTCATAGCGGGCAAGTGGTTTGGCTTTACGCGATGCCTGCAATGCGAACCTAGCGGACGTTGGACGCCTCGGGGTGAGGTTTCCATAGTATGGCCGCCGCTGGGAGACCCGCCGGCTGAGCTGCCTTAGTCGGCCGCGCGAAAGTTGATCACCGCCCGTATTGTTCTCTCTATGTTCTGGGTGTAGGAATCGCCGCCGTTAGCGAGAGGCGGAATGGACGGCGCACCAAAAACCTTGGACGATGTGCAAAAGGGCGGGCACGAGCTTATTGCCTTGTGCCGCGATGCGCGCTGCCGGTTTCGCAAGACCATCGATCTGCGCCGGCTGATTATGAATGTTGGCGGCTGGCACCAGCTCTTGCCCACACGCGGAGAGCCGCATTTCTCTGACCGTATGCGCTGCCCGTCCTGCAAGCGCATGGGCATGTCGTTGTGGCTTGAACCACATATTCCCCCGCCGCGTGCTTCGTCTGAGCCAAATTTCAGGGTTCTCGATTGGGGCAGGGAATACCCGTACAGCACCTTCACCATGATAGCGACGGCTGACAATCTCATGGTTGCCGGGGGCGCCTATGTCGCAGCGGTGCTATTCTATCCAGACAAATGGATCACGCTTCAACAGGGCGCCTTCGTGGTGGAGGATAGCAAGCGTGATGGCATCCCCAAGCACCTTACGGCTGATGATTACAAGATCATGCGTGACGGGGAGATGTCCTTGAGCGGGGTTCCGCCAGCTCCTTGACGTATTCTAGATATCGAGCATCGCATGCTTTTCGGTGCGCCGCCGCCATGCGCTCACAATGGGCAGATGAGGCAATGTAGTTCGTCCACCCCGGACGGCGGTGAATCGCGAGAATCTCATCAGGCGTATAAACGTCCTCAATCTCGGGCGGCCTCCACTTGCTCATTCTCTATTCCTCAGATGGTGGGGCGGGGAGGGCAGCGTCGACCATGGCCTGCCAAACATCAACAAAGGCCATGCGGCCCATGAGGCTGCCGAGTGCTTTGGCCTGTGTGTGCTCCGTATCATCAAGGGCGCTATGGCCGGCAACTGTCATTCGGTAGGTGGGATCACGCATTGCCACGATAGCAGCTCGGGCTATTTCCACACAGTCATAAGCCTTGTTGTCATAGTCGTCGTAATATCCAAGGCCCCCGTCCATGATTTCAAGCATGGGGTTCTGCCTCAGGGCATCGACGGCAATCGCCCTCTCCACTCTCTCAACCATCTCGCTCATTCAGTTTCTCCTACCGGGATGGGGCTACCTTTTCACCGAAACCTGAACGTCGTGGAATTTGCCCACCTCGTCCCACCAATATTGGACGCTGTGCACCGGGCCACTGATACCGGATTTGTCGTGGCTGATGTACTCGCCAATGCGGGGCAGAACTGGCGCTTCCACCTCGACAGACTTTTGATCTGCGGGAACCGTCTGCAGGTGTAGCGTGAACTTTATCATCTTCATCATCCTTACCCATGGAACAGGACTAAGCCCGGGTTAGTCGAATATTCGTTTGCCGTTTTCGTCGTATTCGAGATGCGGGAATGACAGGAGCTTGCGCCAGTCTGGGAACATGACCTGCAAATCTGCAATCACATCGTTCATGGCCTTGCTCCTCCGAAACCACTCTCCATGGAGCCTATGGTCCGCGAACGCCTTGTGAGCGTTCGTCTCCTGCTCGTGGGTGCCCTCCATCACGAACAGGAAGTCGAGTTTATGCGGGTGCCCGCATTGCAGAGTTGAAATGCGATCGTGGATGGCTTCCGAGTTGCTTCGCCCGATTTTCACAGGGGATCTCGGCTTGTCGGCGGCTGCGATGAAATAGACCAGTGGGATGGGTTTCATCTGGCGCTCTGGCCCGCTCGATAGCGGCCGGGAGCCACTTCCAGCCCGCATACTTGTCCCCGCTCTGCCGGATATGGCTATATCGCTGGAGCGATGACCGGGACTTGTGACCGCTCACCCCGGCGACCTTGGGGATATTCCAGCCCATTTCGAAGAGCCGCGACACGCCTTCATGGCGCAGGTCGTGGAAGTGCAAATCTTCGATCCCGAGCAACTTGCAGGCCCGGGTAAATGCCGCACCAATGGCGTCGGTTGTGTAAGGGAATATCGCTTCCTTGGTCGGCATAGCCTCGGCAATAGAGACGGCCTCTGGCGGCAGGTCACACCACACGTCATTGCCGATCTTCTGGCCCGGGTTTTTCATGTCCCGAACCAGCACCCGGGAATGCTCGGGCTCAAAGTCCGCCCGGGCGATTCGAGTGATTTCCTCCTGCCGCCGCGTCGAGAACAGCGCGAACGGGATAATGACCGTCATGGGTGTTGACCCGGGGCGGCTAGTTTCCACCCCCATGAAGTGCGTCAGCAGCTTGTCTAGCTCATCCAGCGTTGGACGCCGGTCGCGCTTCTCCGACCCGCCGGTGAAGCCAAGACGTCGCGAAACCGCAAAAGCATCCTTCATCACCAATGGGTCTAGGTCATAGCCCCACGCCGGCCGCGCAATGGCAAAGACGGCTTGAAGGTGCGACAGGTAATTGCTGACCGTTTGTGGCTTCCGGGCTTTGGATAGTTCCCGGGCAAATGCCACCACGTCCGAACTGGCAATCTTGGCCACGTCCATATTGGCAAGGTCATAGCCTTTGATGGAGCGCAAGACCCGGGCTTTCGTTCGCCCTATATCAGACAGGGTTTCAGCGACGTATCGATCAATCACGTCAGCTAGGGCAACGGCCGGGCGCATAGCCCGCTCCAGCCCGCCCTCAGACTTCAATTCCCCCTCACGCCTGCCCAGCCAAGTCGTGGCCGCCTGCTTGCGGTCAAAGGTTTGCGACTCCCTATGGACAATCTTGCCGCCGCGCTTGATAACGATCTGTGCCGTATAGCCAGTCGTGCCATTCTTTCGCTTTCGCGGTACGATTGTTCCCATCGGTACGACATGCCTCCCAGCCGGTACGACATTGTCGTACTCGTCGCCGGGAAACGTGACAAGTCCTCTGGAAACCTCACCTGAACCCGACATGCCGAATCCAGCCGAAACGCCGACCGAACCTGAATTGTTCAATGTTGCCAATGCGCGTCGGTTTTCCATAGCACCCATGATGGACTGGACGGATCGGCATTGCCGGTTCCTCCATCGCCAGCTGTCGCGCCATGCTCTGTTATTCACCGAAATGGTCACCAGCGCCGCTATCGTGCATGGCGATGCGCAGCGCCACTTGCGCTTCGATCCGCTCGAACAACCCGTCGCTTTGCAGCTGGGCGGCTCCGATCCGGCCGAGCTCGCCGCCGCCACGCGCCTCGCGCATGAAGCCGGCTATGTCGAGATCAATCTCAATGTCGGCTGCCCCTCCGATCGCGTTCAGTCGGGCCGCTTCGGCGCCTGTCTCATGGCCGAGCCGGACTCGGTGGCCGAATGCGTCCGCGCCATGCGCGACGCCACTGACCGCCCTGTGACGGTCAAATGCCGCATCGGCATTGATGATCAGGACACCGAGGAAAGCCTTGATCGCTTCGCCGATACCATGGTCGCAGCGGGCGTCGACGCGCTCTATGTCCATGCCCGCAAGGCTCGGCTCAAGGGCCTCAGCCCCAAGGAAAACCGCACCATTCCGCCGCTCGATTATGACCGGGTGCATCGCCTGCGCCCGCGCTTGGCCCTGCTGCCGGTCATGATCAATGGTGGCATCGAAACGCTGGAAACGGCCGAGGCCGAATTGACCCATATGGATGGCGTCATGCTGGGCCGCGCCGCCTATCACAATCCCATGCTGCTGGCCGAAGTCGATAGCCGCTTCTTCGGCGCGACCACTCCGCCGGTTGCGCTCGGGACCATCATGCAGGCCATGGCCGACTACGCCCGGCGCGAAGCCGCCAATGGCACCCGCATCAACAACATCACCCGCCACATGCTCGGCCTCGCCAACGGCCTGTCCGGCGCCCGCCGCTTCCGCCAGATTCTGAGCGTCGATGCCTGCAAGCCCGGGGCAGGGCCGGAGGTTCTCCTGCGCGCCTTTGACACGGTGGACAGGCCAGCTTTGGCCGTCGCGAGCTAGTCGATCAATTCCAGCGAATTCTGCGTCACGCTATAGCGGCTGAGCGTTTCCAGAAACGTCATGCCCAATAGGCTCGTTTCCAGCGCCGCCTCTTCGGTGACGAAGGCGACCACGCCCTTGCGCACAATGCCGCCAACCTCAAGCTGGTCCAGCTTCACCCGCGCCGCCCGGCCCATGCCATTGGCGGTCGAAACGGGAATGGTGAACCGCAGATTGGCCGTATCGATACCCGCTTCGCGCGCATCGGCCAGCGTCAGCACCACAGCGCTCGCGCCCGTATCGAAAATCATCGGCGTTCTATGCCCATTGATCGTCGCGGCGATTTCAGAAATGCCCGCCAATGCCGCGCCGGAATGTCGCCGTGCCGCGCTCGGCATCCACCAGCGCCACGCCCGGTCGCAATTCCCCGCGACCCGGCCGGCCATGCTGGTCAGCTCATCGCGATAGGCATAGGTCAGCATCGCAACGCCAAAAATGCCCGCCCACAGCAG
Organism: Devosia sp. A8/3-2; assembly: GCA_025452255.1. Taxonomy (GTDB): domain Bacteria; phylum Pseudomonadota; class Alphaproteobacteria; order Rhizobiales; family Devosiaceae; genus Devosia. The sequence goes on along the minus strand of CP104974.1, from coordinate 3,422,221 downwards.
CACGCCGCCAAACAATTCGGAAAACTTCCGCCGCCGCGAAAACGCACCCGCTGCGATGACGATGAGAATGACCACGAGTGGCACGAGCCGTGCCGTCTGCTCCTGACTGAGCCCGACCGGGGTGCCCGCATCGGCGTTGATCATCAGGGTGATGGCGGCCACGATCAGGATGGCGATGCCGATAAAGATCATGCCTGCGCCCATCCCTTTTCGTGCGTACAAGCCGATAAAGTCATTTCATGCGGAAATTTCAAGGCCTCAACCGCGTGCGAAAACCAACAGTCCCGTGAGCGCGGCAATCTCGATCAACGCAGCCAGCGCCCCGATCAGGTCCCCGCTCTGCCCGCCAACCAGCCGCTTGCACAATGCCGTCCAACCCAAGGCTGTCCCCACGCTGAGCACAATGGCCAATACAAGCCCCGCTATGCTCGACGCCGGCCCACCCAGCACGAACAGCAGCACCGCGGCAAACACCAAGCCCACCGCAAAATTGCGCGGGGGCAATTGCCCCACAGTCGCCGAAGCCCCATCTCGCCGCACCGGGGCCAGCGCCACCGCCACCCACAACGCCGCCGACCGCCCGACAATGCTCGCCGCCAGCCATGCCGCCCCCGCCGCGAGCGGACTGGTCTCGGCCATCGATCCCACCGCCATCACCCGCAGCACGAGAAACAGGCACAGCGCCGCCACCCCATAAGTGCCGTGCCGGCTATCCTTCATGATCTCGAGCCGCCGCTCGGGCGTGTGCCCACCAAACAGGCCATCCGCGGCATCCGCCAGCGCATCTTCGGCCATCGCCCCGCTCGCCAGCACCATCGCCCCAGCCGCCAGCGCTGCCGCGAAATAGGCCGGTAACCCCACCAGCACCCCGCCAATCAGCAGCGCCACCGGCCCAATGCCGATCGCCACGCTGGCCAGCGGCAGCGCCATGGCAATCCGGCCCAGATCAGGCTTTTGATGTGGCGAGATCCCCGTCGGCAGCCGCGAGAAAAATCGCAGCGCCATGATAAAATCGTCCTTCAGCCCAATACCCGCCGCCGGTCCATGCGGCACGCGGGCCTGCCGCGCCGCGTCATCGATAAGGGGGAGGGGTCCTGGACTGGCTCGTCGCCGTTCAATTGCTTTTCATCCCGTTCTGCGCAACAAGTCCGCACCTTCCTAGCACCCTGCCGCCGGACCTGTCATGCCCGCCCTCAACCCTGCCTATGCCGATGTCCTCGAACTTTTGACCATCGTTCCCGATGGCGACGAAGCGGCCGTCGCCGCAGTGCGCGCGCGATTCCCAACTCACCAAGCCCGCCGGCTCTGCTCGGCCAGCTCGAAAGTCTGGTCGAATTCCTCGCCCGCTGGCAGGGCCGCGCCAAGCCGCGCCTCGACAATCCAATGGTCACCATTTTCGCCGGCAATCACGGCGTCACCGATCAGGGGGTCTCGGCCTTTCCGCGTGAAGTGACCGCCCAGATGGTCGCCAATTTCACCAATGGCGGCGCCGCCATCTCCCAGATTTGCGCGCTGCACGAAATCAATCTGCGCGTGTTCGAACTGGCGCTGGAACTGCCCACCGGCGACATCACCCAGGAGCCAGCGCTCGATGATCGCATGTGCGCCGCCACCATCGCCTATGGCATGGAAGCCATTGCCGGTAAGCCCGACCTGATCTGCATCGGCGAAATGGGCATCGGCAATACCACCGTCGCGTCCGCCATCTTCGCTGCCCTCTATGGCGGCACTGGCGCCGATTGGGTCGGCCGCGGCACCGGCATCGACGATGCCGGCCTCACGCGCAAGGCCGATGCGGTCGATCGCGCCCCGGCCCTGCACAAGGACGAACTCGACCACCCCTTGGCCATCCTCGCCCGCCTCGGCGGCCGCGAAATCGCCGCCATGCTCGGCGCACTGCTCGCCGCCCGCCACCAGAAGGTCCCGGTCATCGTGGATGGCTTCGTGGCCACATCGGCCGCCGCCATCGCCCACGCGGTCAACCCGGCCGCGATCGATCACTGCCTCTTCGCCCACGTCTCCGCGGAATCCGGCCATGCCCGCGCTCTCGCCGCCATGGGTCAAAAGGCCTGCTCGACCTCGGCATGCGCCTAGGCGAAGGCAGCGGCGCCGCCCTCGCGGCAGTGCTGGCCAAAACCGCCCTGCACCTGCACAACAATATGGCCACGTTCGAAAGCGCGGCCGTCAGCGGCAAGGCGAACTAGACTAGCAACTAAAACTCGGTGTCACCCCGGCGAAGGCCGGGGCCCATCCCGAGATTTTAGGCTAAGCTGGCGTCGCAGGATGGATTCCGGCCTTCGCCGGGGTGACATAGCTGGGGGTGAGCCATGTTGATGACTGCACGCAAGCCGGCAACAATCGGCGAGATATTGACTGAGGAATTTCTGAGTCCGCTGGGCTTGACCCGAGCCGCGCTGGCCGAGGCGATGGGCGTGCCGCGCAAGCACGTCAATGAGCTTTGCAACGATCGACGCTCGGTCACGGCCCCCACCGCACTCATTCTGGCCCGGGTCTTCGGCAATAGCCCTGATTTCTGGCTGAATGTTCAGCGCCGTTCCGACTTGTGGAACGCAATGCATGACCCGCATGAGCGCGAGCGGGTCGAGCGCGCCCACCCGCTCGTTAACGCCGCCTAACCAGCCTCGGAATAGATCTCCAGCCGGTTCTTCTTTTCCACCACGGGCGCCAGCGCATCCATCACCCGCGCGGGGGAAGGTGGCGATGACTTCGGTGCCGAAGCGGAGCTTGGAGAATAGGTCGAACCGGCCCTGATGCAGTTCCATGATCTTCTGCACGATCGGCAGGCCCGGGCCCGCGCCCTGTTCGGCAGTCTTTTGCGCCAGCGAACCCCGGCCGAACGAAGACAGCACGGTGGCAATTTCGTCCTCGGGAATGCCCGGCCCATTGTCCTTGACCGACACCAATTGCCCGCCATCGCCGCTGCGTCACCACCAGCGTCACTTTGCCATTCTGCGGCGTGAACTTGATGGCATTGCTCAACAGGTTCAGCACCACTTGGCGGATGGCGCGCTCGTCGCCCCACAGCTTGGGCAGGTTATTGCCCACATTATAGGCCAGCTCGATACCCTTGGATTTGGCGCGCAATTCCATCATGCGGCGGCAGTCTTCGGCAATATCCACCAGCGACACGGCCTCTTCATTGAGGTCATACTTGCCCGCTTCGATACGGCTGAGGTCGAGCAATTCGTTGATCAGATTGAGCAAATGCTGCCCGCTGGCGTGGATATCGCCGGCATATTCCTTGTACTGCGGCACCTGATGGGTCCCCAGCAGCTCCGATTTCAGCACCTCGGAAAACCCGATAATCGCATTCAGCGGCGTCCGCAATTCGTGACTCATCGTGGCGAGGAACTGCGACTTGGCGATATTGGCTTGCTCGGCATGGCGCCGCGCCTCGTCCGACATCTGCCGAGCTTCCTCGAGCTCGTTGATCAGCGCGTCCTTTTCAGCCTGATGCGTGATCGTTTCCAGCTCTGATTTGTGCAATTGCCGCGCCAGATAAACGAAGAAGACCTCGCCGCAGATTGCCACGGCGGCCAGCGTATAATTGAGCGTGCCGCCCACCGCGATCAGGTTTGCCGACACGGTCAGCGTCACCGGTAACGTGCTCATCAGCGTCGCTGGGGGCAGGGTATTGGTGGTCACCGCATTGGCGGCAACGCTCACCAGCACCATGGCAAACATCACGGGCGTCAGCGTGTCGGCCGGCGCCACCAGCGCAAACAGCGCCAGTAGCGACCAGGACAGGCCATAGATCATCTCGCCGGCGATGAAAGTGGTGGTCCAGTTGGTGGCGTTGAACTTGGCAGGGTCGCTCCGCCGGAACCGGCTCGCTACCATCACCACGATCAATAGGCCCAGCAACACCGCCGCGGCCCACAGTGTGGTGAACACCACCGGAACCCAAAGACTGGCGACAACCGAGAGAATGACCACGATGGCGGCCATGGGCAGGGCCGCCGAAATGCGCGATTGCGCATAATCGTGCAGCAGCTCGAAATCATAGGACGCGCGTACCCGAACTCGACATCAAGCGTTGCCGCGCGTCGAGAACGGTTTTTTGCGCTGTGCGCTTGCCGTCCCGCCCCATTTGCGAGCGGACATCAGCATCGATGACAGCCGACTGAAGCGGCATGAAACTTTTACTCGTTACTAAATGATGCGAACCAGAAACGCATTCGCTACGCTCACGGGCAAAACACTAGCGGCGCGTAGTTAACGGGTGGTGAAATCCTGACTTCATATAAGCGTTGGATGCGACCCTTTCGCGGGCGCTTTGGAGCCGTGCTGGCGATCATCCTGTTGGGTGGCGCAGCGGCGGTCGCCGCCCGGCTCGATCCCGCCCCGCCGCCCATTGCCGGCAATGCCCGCGCCAGCGATGGTGATAGCTTCCGCCCGGGCGACGAGCGTGTGCGCCTGCTCGGCATCGATGCCCCCGAATACGCCCAGACTTGTGACGATCGCAACGGCAAGCAATGGCCCTGCGGCCGCACTGCACGCGACCGGATGGCCCAATTGCTCAAATCCGGCAAAGTCGATTGCCGTCCTGAAGATCACGATCAATATGGGCGCCTGCTGGCGGTCTGCACCGTCGGCGGCAAGGACATTGCCGCCATCATGGTGGCCGAGGGATTGGCCATTTCATCGGGCCGCTATTGGGGCGAGGAACAGTCCGCCCGGTCCGGCAGCAAGGGGATATGGGCCGGCGGTTTTGACACACCGCGCCATTGGCGCGACGATCATCCGCGCCCGAGCAGTTTCCTCGGTTGGCTCGGCAGCCTGTTGCCCTAAAGATGAACATTACCGTCATCTTCAAAAGAGGAAGATTATTGCGTTTGACCGCCGGGTGTGGCAGTTAATCTGCCAAATTCAGGACGGAATGGCCTCGTCCTGGAAATCTCATTTCGCGGGGGCGTTTATGGCATTGGACAAGATCGACCGGAAAATTCTCACGCTTCTGCAAAAGGATGCGACCATGCCGGTGGCCGAAATCGGCCGCAAGGTGGGCCTTTCGACCACTCCATGCTGGCGCCGTATCCAGAAGATGGAAGAAGATGGCGTCATCCAGCGCCGCGTCGCCGTGCTCGATCCGGCCAAGGTCAATGTCGGCGTCACCGTCTTTGTCTCAGTCAAGACCAATGAGCACAATGAAGGCTGGATGCGCAAATTTGCCGGCGTCATCGACGAATTCCCCGAAGTCGTGGAATTTTACCGCATGAGCGGCGATGTCGACTATCTGATGCGCGTCGTGGTGCCCGATATCGGCGCCTACGACACCTTCTACAAGCGCCTGATTTCAAAGATCAATCTGACCGATGTCAGTTCCGCCTTCGCCATGGGGCAGATCAAATACACCACCGCTCTGCCGCTCGATTTCGCCATCGTCGTCGACGACGACAAATAAGCCCATGCTTGTTGGCTTTGAACATATCGAGCGTCACCTCGTCCGATCTCGATCGGACGATTGCCTTTTATTGCGACCAGCTCGGCCTCAAGCTCGTGCTGCGCAAACAGCAGCCACGCGGCGAAATGGCCTTTCTCGATGCTGGCGGGGGCATGCTCGAAGTCTTCGCGCCAAACGGACACATCACTCGCTCGCGTGATGTGCCCCCGCTCGAAGCGGGCATGCGCCACCTCACCCCGGCCGTCACCGATGTCGATGGCCTGATCGCCGAACTTGAAGCCAGCGGCACCGAAATCGTCGAATATCCGCGCGCCGCCCACAACACCGAAATGTTCAAACGCGTCGCCTTCTGCCGCGACCCCGATGGCATCGTCATCGAACTGGCCGAACGGTTAGAGGGCCGCTAAGCGCAATCTATGACGAGGGGTCTTGCCTCTGGCCAATTGTGGCCGAGCAGACCTACCCCCGTCACACTCATATGCCGCCCCAGCGCCGGTTCCGGTCGCGCGCGGTCGATGACGAAATCATGCCCCTTGGGCTTGATCAGCATGGCTCGGTCGAGCGCCGCGTCCAGTGCTTCGGCGCCACCTTCGCGCAGGGCATCGCGCAGGCTCACCCGGTCTTCTTGTCCCAAACACAGGAACAATTGCCCGGTCGCCGTCAGCCGCACGCGATTGCAGCTTTCGCAGAAATTGTGGCTCATCGGCGTGATGAAACCCAATATGCCGCCGGTCTCGGCCACGCAGGCATAACGGGCAGGGCCCCCGGTGCGGTGGTCCAGCTTTTCCAGCGTATAGCGTTTGGCCAACCGGTCGCGCAATTCGCGCAACGGCAGATAGCTATCGACGCGGTCAATGCCCACTTCGCCCAGCGGCATGCCCTCGATCAGCGTCAGCCCCATGCCGCGCCCATGCGCCTGAGCCATCATCGGCTCGATCTCGTCGTCATTGACGCCGCGCATCGCCACCATATTAATCTTGATCTTGAGGCCGGCCGCCTGTGCCGCGTCAATCCCACCGAGCACATCCTCCAGGCGCCCCCGCCGGGTGATCGCCTGGAAACGCTCAGCGTCGAGCGTATCGAGCGACACATTGATCCGCCGCATCCCGGCCGCCACCAGCGCCTCGGCATGCTTGGCCAATTGGCTGCCATTGGTGGTCATGGTCAATTCATCCAGCCCATGCCCGATATGCCGGCCCGAGCTGCGTACCAATTCGATAATGTCGCGCCGTACCAGCGGCTCGCCGCCGGTCAACCGCAACCGTGTCACGCCACGCGTGACGAAAGCGGTGGCGATGGTCTCGATTTCGGCAAAGCTCAGTATCTCCTTTTAGGGAGAAATTGCATGTCCTCGGCCATGCAATAGACGCAGCGGAAATCGCACCGATCCGTCACCGAAATCCGGAGATAGGAAATGTGCCGGCCGAAACGGTCGACGAGGGGGCGGGCCGGTGCTGGATTAGTCGTCATGGCTGCAAATCTAGTCGCTTCCGGGATGCTTTCAAAGCCATCTCACAAACAAAAAAGCCGCCTCCGAAGAGACGGCTTTTCAATATTCGGTCGCCGTTAGTGCTTTACGACGATCAGCGCGCCAACCCGGACACGTTCATAAAGATCGGTCACGTCTTCATTGGTCAGGCGGATGCAGCCGGATGAAACGGCCCGGCCGATCGACCGTGGCTCGGATGTGCCATGCACGCGATACAGCGTCGAACCGATATAGAGCGCACGGGCGCCCAGCGGATTGTCCGGGCCACCGGGCATATAGGCGGGCAGGTCCGGCACGCGCTTGCGCATGGCCGGCGGCGGTGTCCAGCCCGGCCACTCGGCCTTGCGGGTAACGCGGTGGCTACCCGACCGGGTGAAGCCGTCGCGGCCCACGCCCACGCCATAGCGGATGGCCTTGCCATCTTCGAGCACCAGATAAAGCCGGCGTTCGCCGGTTTCGATCACGATGGTGCCGGGCTTGTAATTGCTCGTATATTCGATCGTTTCCCGCTTGATCGGGCTGCCGCCGCGATTGCGCGTTTTGGCGACGCTGGGCTCTTCCTGTGTATTGGTATCCGCATTGTAGACGCGGGCGGCCATGCTGGGCATGGTCAATGACACCGACAAAAGTATCGACAGCCCGATTGCCGCGGCTGTTCTGAATTTGGACATCTGACGACTGGCCTCTGAAAATAGACGGGCTGGCGATTCGCCCATCGGATCAATGACGATTTGCTTACGCGGTTTACAAAACAGCAGGAAGGGTGGTTGCCCCGTTTCCGCCACACTCCGGACATGTTCACCAAATTGTGTTGCCGAGTCGTTACAAAAAGAGCTCACCGTTCCGTGATCCCTCTCCTTTCGGTGCATTGACTTGCCCGCGTCGGCCCGGCATTTGGGCGGCCAATGACGAGGAGGGCTCTGCCATGAATGATGATCTCAAGCGCCGGGCCGCAGCCATGGCGCTGACCGAGGTGCGGCCCGGCATGCGGCTGGGGCTGGGTACCGGCTCGACGGCCCGGCATTTCGTCGATCTGCTGGGCGCAAAAGTCGCCCGGGGTTTCGACTGCATCTGCGTGCCCACCTCCGAAGTCACGGCAAGGCAAGCCGAGAGCCCGGGCATTCCCCTCTCCAACCTCGAAACCCTCGACCGGCTCGACATCACCGTCGATGGCGCCGACGAGATCGATCCGGCGCTCAACCTCATCAAAGGGGCAGGGGCGCTGCTGCTGCGAAAAGATCGTCGCTGCCGCTTCCGATGTCATGATCGTGATTGCCGATGGCTCCAAGCTGGTCGACACGCTCGGCAAGTTCCCGCTGCCCATCGAGGTCAACCGCTTTGGCCCGGGCGCCACCCACGCGCCATTGCCGAAGTGAATGCGGCCCATGGTGCGCAAGGCGGCCTCAAACTGCGGCAAACCAAGGACGGAGAGTCCTATGTCACCGATGGCGGCCACTTGATCCTTGATGCATTTTTTGGCCGCATTTCGCAGCCAGAAGCGCTGTCACGGGATTTACTGGACATTGCCGGCGTCGTGCAGCACGGGCTGTTCCTCCAGATGTGCAAGAAGGCTTATGTCGCGATGCCGGATGGCGTAAGAACCATCCGAGTATGAAATGAGGGTGGATTCGAACAGGATGGATATTTCGATGATGACCGGTGTGTTGAAGCGCTCCAAGGCGCTGGTGGCAGTTGCTTTGAGCGTGAGCATGCTCGGCCTGTCGGTTCCGGCCTTTGCGCAGGAAGTGGCGCCCGAGCAATTGGCGCTGGCGCGCAAATATATCGATCTGACCGATCGCGCTGCTATCTACGAGATTACGCTGGTGCAGACCGCGATCGATACCATGCGCCAGATCGTGCAGCAGAATCCCGAGCTGAGCGAGCAGACCGATGCCGCTATCACCAAGACGCTTGAGGAATATAAGGGCCGCAAGAGCGAGCTGCTCGATCAGTTTGCCCGTGTCTATGCGGTCCGCTTTACTGCGGCCGAACTGCAGGAAATCGTCACCTTCTATGAATCGCCCACCGGCGTGAAGCTGTCCTGTGCCAATGCCGAGGTGAATACCGATATCCAGCGCGTGCTGACCGTGTTCACCAATACGCTGCAGCAGGAATTCTACGCCAAGGTCCGTGCCGAATTGCGTGCCCAAGGCGTGCAGCTCTAGCCTGCCACTGGCCCACGAATTTGACCCCGCCTTGTGCGGGGTCTTTTTACGATGCGCCATCCGATATTCATCGGTATTAGACGATATAACCAGCCAGCGGAGTCAGCATGTCCGACACTTACGATCTCGTTGTCATTGGCGCTGGCTCGGGGGCGTGCGCGCCGCCCGCATGGCCGCCACCTACGGCGCTAAAGTCGCGATCATCGAGGAATTCCGTGTCGGGGGCACCTGCGTCATTCGCGGCTGCGTGCCCAAAAAGCTCTATGTCTATGCCAGCCGCTTCAGCGACCTGTTCGATGTTGCGTCCAGCTTCGGCTGGCAGGTTGATGCCTCCTTTGATTGGCCCACTTTGGTCGCCGCCAAGGAAAAGGAAATCACCCGGCTCGAGCACGCCTATACCTCCAACCCGGAAAAGCCCGGCGTCGAGATCATCAAGGATCGTGCGCTGGTCACCGGCCCCAATACGGTCCATCTCGTGGGGGCAGCCGTGACCTGACGGCAAAATATATCCTCGTCGCCACCGGTGCTGCCCCCTTCGTGCCGCCCATTCCCGGCTACCAATTGGGCATCACCTCCAATGAGGCCTTCGATCTACCGGCGCTACCGCACTCCATCCTCATCGAGGGCGGTGGCTATATCGCAGTCGAATTCGCCACCATCTTCGCTGGCACGGGCGTCGATACCACCATCATCTATCGCGGCGATTGCATCCTGCGCGGCTTTGACGACGATATGCGCCGGGGCCTCGAAGCCGGGCTGACCGATCGCGGCATCAAGCTGATCTACCAGACCACCATCAAGTCCCTGTCCAAGCACGGTAACGACATCTCCACCACCTTCAGCGATGGCGTCACCGCCCCCTATGGCGCGGTCATGTTCGCTACGGGCCGCAATCCCAATGTGCGCGGTCTTGGCCTTGAAACCGCCGGCGTCAAGCTGACCCCGGCCGGCGCCATCGCGGTCGATGCCTATTCGCAGACCTCGTGCCCCTCCATCTACGCGGTGGGCGACGTCACCGGCCGCGCCGCGCTGACCCCGGTCGCCATTCGCGAAGGCTGGTATTTCGCAGAGACCGTGTTCAACAATAACAAACTCGCCGTCGATCACTCCCAGATTCCCACGGCGGTCTTTGCCGAGCCCGAAATCGGCGTCATCGGCCTCACCGAAGCCGAGGCTGCCACCCATGGCGATGTCGACATCTACCTCGCCCGCTTCCGCCCGATGATGAACACGCTCTCCACGCGCACCGAGCGCATGGTGCTCAAGCTCATCACCGAAAAGGACGGCGGCAAGGTGCTGGGCTGCCACATCCTTGGCCCGAGCGCGGCCGAAATGATCCAGCTCATCGCTATCCCCATGGGCATGACCGCCACCAAGGCCGATTTCGACCGCGCGATTGCACTCCATCCGAGTGCGGCCGAAGAATTGGTGACCTTCAAAGCGCCCAGCTACATCTATCGGGATGGGCAGAAGGTCGGCGGCTGAACTAACACGCACGGATCCTCCGACTTATCCATCTTATCCCCCTCCCAAAATCCCGTGGCATCATCCGTCCATCATCCGGAACACGGGCGGCGCTGCAGCGACCGGCGTCCGGATGCCAGCCGGGGGAGTGGGGGTCGCGCCTCGCTCCGGGATGTGCGGACGGATCAGCGGGCAGGAGGGCTATGGTCCCCTGCTGGGGTCGCGATGCCGCCTTCCGACCAAGGCCCGGCACCCCGAGGCAAGTTGCGCCTCATATTTATCTACTCACGAGGCGAATCTGGTCTCGGGGTCCGTCCGTCTATCCGACAACCGCAGCACAGGCGGCGCTTCCGCACACCCTCATACCAAAGCCCACCCCGAATATCCTTGTCCCGCCCCGCCAGCCTTGGTATTCCGCCCCGCAACAATCCGTAACCCGCGCTGAGCGAGACCCGATATGACCACTGGACACCCAATAGCTGGCGCGACAAGCCCATTTCCCAGTGCCGGCCTATCCCGACGCCGCCGCTCTGGCCGAGGCCGAGCGCCAATTGGGCACTTTCCCGCCACTGGTTTTTGCCGGCGAGGCGCGCGATCTCAAGTCCAAGCTGGCCGCTGTCGCGCGTGGCGATGCCTTCCTGCTGCAGGGCGGCGATTGCGCCGAGAGCTTTGCTGAGCATGGCGCCGATCACATCCACGACTTCTTCCGCGTCTTCCTGCAAATGGCCGTGGTGCTGACCCATGGCGCCAGTAAGCCCGTGGTCAAGGTCGGCCGCGTCGCCGGCCAATTCTGCCAAGCCGCGTTCCGCCGATACCGAAACCATCGATGGCGTCGAGCTGCCCAGCTATCGCGGCGACATCATCAACGATATCGGCTTCACCGAAGCCTCCCGCATCCCCGATCCCGATCGCATGCTGCAGGCCTATCGCCAGTCGGCCGCCACGCTCAATCTGCTGCGCGCCTTCTCCATGGGCGGCTATGCCGAACTGACCCGCATCCACGAATGGACCGTTGGGTTCATGAAGGGCTCCAACTGGTATCCGCGCTACGAGGAAGTCAGCGCGCAAGATCGACGATGCCATCACCTTCATGGCCGCGCTCGGCCTTAATCCCGACAACACGCCGGCCCTGCGCCAGACCAGTTTCTTCACCAGCCACGAAGCCCTGCTGCTCGGCTATGAAGAGGCCCTGACCCGCCGCGACTCCATCACCAATGATTGGTATGCCACCTCCGGCCACATGCTGTGGATCGGCGACCGCACCCGTCAGCCCGATGCGGCACATGTCGAATATTTCGCCGGCATCAAGAACCCCATCGGCATCAAATGCGGCCCGACCCTCAGCAGCGAAGACCTGCTGCGCCTGCTCGACCGCCTCAACCCCACCGATGAGGCCGGCCGCATCACCCTGATCGCCCGTTTCTGGCTCCGACAAGATCCACGATCACCTGCCGCGCCTGATCGAAACAGTGCAGCGCGCCGGCCGCACCGTCGTCTGGTGCTCCGATCCGATGCATGGCAACACCATCAAGGCCTCGACCGGCTACAAGACCCGCCCGTTTGATCGGGTGCTGTCGGAAGTGAAGAGCTTCTTCGAAATCCACCGCGACATGGGCACCTATGCCGGCGGCGTGCATATCGAAATGACCGGCGACGACGTCACCGAATGCGTCGGCGGCGTCTCGGCCGTCACCGAAGCCTCCCTTTCGGACCGCTACCACACCTATTGCGACCCCCGCCTCAACGCGAGCCGAGGCGCTGGAACTGGCCTTCCTCGTCGCCGAAGAAGTCCACGCCCAAAAGCCCCCGCGCGAAACCCGCATCGCCGGCGAATAGGGCAGGGGGCACGAGCCCCCGCCCAAACCCCAATCCGCCGTTTAGCGGAACATTAACCCTAATGACCCATAAATTTCCTGAACGACCCAGAAAGGGTCCACGTTCTGGAGATCGTCATGAAGCGCTCCCTGTTCAGCGCCGCCGCGATATTGGCTCTCGGCCCTGCCATACCCGCTCTGGCCGCCGACTATCCGATGTTCCCCGATATGCGGCCCTCCTACGAACCCGGCTGGGAACAGAGCGCCCAAGGCCCGCTACGCTTCGAGACTGGCCTGCGCTACTGGTATTCTTTGGGTGAGCAAAGCGTTGATACAGGCGCCGGCGAATACACCGCCAAGGACACCAGCCACATCCTCGAAGGGCATCTCCGCATTGACGACGACTATACCAGCACGTTCGTCAAAGGGCAGGCGGGCTACGCCATCGCAACGACTGGCGACTATGATGGCCCCGGCCTCACAGGTGACAACAGCTTTGAGGGCGGTCAGATCGGCTATGCCGGCGCCGATTTCGGCTACACCCCGTTTGGCAATGAAACGTTCAGGCTTGGCGGGTTGGTTGGCTACCAGTTCTTCCGTGAATCGCCCGACCGCAACCGCTTGGATGTCGAAAGCCTCGATGGCCTCAATATCCACGCCCTGCGCTCGGGGTTGACCGCTCGTGCCGACATCAACGACATGTTCGACATCGAAGCCGAAGCTGCGATTATGCCTTACGCGTACGCCTTAGGCTCTTCCGCGGAATATCCCTCTACGACCCAGAATATCCGGGGGTTGACGTCAACCGCATGCAGGATCACCTGACCGGCGCTCTCTACGGCGCCAGTGGACAATTGATGATCGGCTTCCGCCCGACCGAGAATATCGCCATTCGCTTTGGTGGCCGCGCTCGGATGCTGACCGGCGAAGCCAGCACGCAACGACGCTGGTGGGACTCGGCTTCTCCCGAAAGCTACATCTACCAGAACGACGCGCTCAAGGGCCTGTCGCTGTTCCGCTACGGCGCAATGGCCGAACTGACCGGCCGCTTCTAGCCTCTGCGACCTATCTCCGCCTTTGATCCGCTTGCCCTTGCCCGGGTGAGCGGATAAGTCTTGCCCGCGCCGGTTTGCGCCGCTGCGCCGCACCCATTTCACAGTACACGGGCCAGCATCATCGTGACAGACCGCCTCAGAATTGCGCTTGCCCAGCTCAATCCCAAGGTCGGCGATATCGCCGGCAATCTGGCTCTCGCCCGCCGAGCGCTGAGCGACGCCGTTGCCGCCAAAGCCGATATCTTGCTGCTCTCCGAGCTTTTCCTCACCGGCTATTTTCCCGATGATCTGCTGTTCAAGCCCAAATTCGTCGATGATGCGATGCAGGCCGCCCGCGATCTGGTCGCCGACACCACCGGCACCGGCGTCGCCCTGATCCTGCCCACCGTCTGGCGCGACAAGACGGGCCTGCACAACACCGTCGTCGTCGCCGAAAATGGCGAGATCATCGCCACGCGCCTCAAGCGCGAACTGCCCAATGACGATATTTTCTACGAGAAGCGCTATTTCACCCCCGGCGTGCTGCCCGAGCCGGTGACCATCAAGGGCGTTTCGGTCGGCATCCCGATCTGCGAAGATATCTGGCACCCTCGGGTCTGCGATCACCTCGTCCAGCGCGGCGCCGAAATCCTGCTCTGCCCCAATGGCTCGCCCTATTGGACCAATAAGCAGCATATCCGCAAGGAACTGGTCCGCGCCCGCGTGGCCGAGGATCGCGTGCCGCTGCTCTATCTCAACCGAGTCGGCGGCCGGGACGAACTGGTATTCGACGGCGCCTCCTTTGCCATCGAGCCGGGCGACAAGCTGGTCTTCCGGGGCAAGTCCTTCGCCACCGATTTCATCGTCTCCGACTGGGTCGATGGCGAGGACGGCTGGACGTGCACCAATGGTCACGTCACCGAATTGACCACCACCGACGAAGCCCCCGGCTCGCCTGCGTGCTGGGCCTGCGCGATTACGTGCACAAGAACGGCTTCAAGCAGGTTGTGCTCGGCTTATCTGGCGGCATCGACAGCGCCGTGGTTGCCGCCATGGCCGTGGATGCCTTCGGCGCTGAAAACGTTCACTGCCTCATGCTGCCCTATCGCTACACCTCCGAGGATAGCCTTAAGGACGCCAAGGATTGCGCCACCCGCCTCGGCGTGCGCTACGATATCGTCTCCATCGGCAATCCCGTGGATGACGCGCTGATCGAGCTGGCTCCCATCTTCGACAATCGCCCCGCCGACTCGGCCGAAGAAAACATCCAGTCCCGCATGCGCGGCGTCGTCCTCATGGCGGTGTCCAACAAGCTGGGCTCCATGCTCCTCACCACCGGCAACAAGTCGGAAATGGGCGTGGGCTATGCCACCATCTATGGCGACATGAATGGCGGCTACAATCCGCTCAAGGACATGTTCAAGATGGAGGTCTATCGCCCGGCCTCCGGCGCAATGCCCATGTTCCCGGCGATTGCCCGGGCCCCTCGGGCGAGGTCATCCCGCAAAACATCATCGCCAAGGCGCCATCGGCCGAACTGCGCCCCAACCAGACCGATCAGGATAGCCTGCCGCCCTATCCGGTACTCGACGCCATCCTCACCGCCATGGTCGAGGAGGAGAAGTCCATCGCCGAGATCGTCGCCCCGGGCTATGACGAGGCTTTGGTGCAGCGCATCGAGCGCCTGCTCAATATCGCCGAATATAAGCGTCGCCGGGCGGCTCCCGGTCCCAAGCTCACGCCCAAGGCGTTTGGGCTGGGCCGCAAATATCCCATTACCAACGGCTACAAGGACCGGACCATCGGATGACCATCGTGCGCTGGGCGCCATCGCCCACTGGCCGTATTCACACGGGTAATGCCCGCCCGGCCATGCTCAACTGGTTCTTCGCCAAGCGCCATGGCGGCCGCTATGTGCTGCGCATGGACGATACCGATGTGGCCCGTTCCACCCGTGAATTTGCCGATGGCATCGAGGCCGATCTGGCTCGGCTCGGCATCACGCCGGACCTGCTCGTCCGCCAGTCCGACCGCACCGCGCTTTATGACGCCGCCCGCGACCGCCTCATCGCCGCCGGCCGGCTCTATCCCTGTTACGAAACCGAAGACGAGCTGAGCCGCCGCCGCGCCTGCGCTCGCGCCATGGGCAAGCCCCCGATTTACGATCGCGCCGCCCTCAAGCTGACCGACGAGGATCGTGCCAAGCTCGAAGCCGAAGGCCGCAAGCCCCATTGGCGCTTCAAGCTCGATGGCCGCCCCGTCCAGTTCGAAGACCTCATCAAGGGCGCCCAGACCGTCAACACCGCCTCGATGTCCGATCCCGTTCTGGTGCGCGAAGACGGCTCCTATCTCTATACACTCCCCTCCGTGGTCGACGATATCGACTCGGGCATCACCCATGTCATCCGCGGCGAAGACCACGTCTCCAATACCGGCACCCAGATCGAAATTTTCGAGGCCCCGGGCGGCCCCGTGCCGATTTTCGGCCACCACAATCTGCTGACCGACGCCGAAGGGCAGGGCTTCTCCAAGCGCCTCGGGTCCCAATCCCTGTCCGATTTCCGCGCCGAGGGCTACGAGCCCTCGGCCATTGCCATCATGGCCAGCCTCACCGGCACGAGCCTGCCCATCGAGCCCTATGCCTCGCTGGATGATATCGCCGCCAAGCTCGATTTCTCCATGATCTCCCATGGCGCCGCGCGGTTCGATCCGGTCGAACTCGACAATCTCAATGCCCGCCTGCTGCACGCTATGCCTTACGAGGCTGCCTTGCCGCGCCTCACCAGCTCGGGTCTCGAAGGCGAAGCCATCTGGCTCCTACTGCGCGATAACCTCACCAAGTTCAACGATATCGTGGAGTGGTCCAAGCTCGTGCTCGGCCCGGTCGAGCCGGTCATTGCCGATGAAGATCGTGATTTCCTCGGCGCTCGCCAAGGCGCTGCTGCCGCCCGAGCCATGGTCGCTCGAAACCCGGGGCGAATGGACCAATGCGCTCAAATCAGCCACCGGCCGCAAGGGCAAGCCGCTCTTCCTGCCGCTGCGTCTGGCGCTAACCGGCCGTCACGATGGCCCCGAGCTTAAGAGCCTGCTCCCGCTGGTTGGGCGTAAGGCGTGTCTGGACCGACTACCCTGACCACTTTGTCGCCGAACTGCACCAGCCGCAGCTGAGTTTCCCCCGGCGGCGGCGCCACAACGCGGGCCGCTGTTTCACCTGGCCCGCCGGGCGGGGACGGGGCAGGGGCACATCGACCGGGCTCGCAGTCTGCACCGCTTCGACAACAGCTGGCACTGGAATCTGCCCGCGCGGATCGCGCAGCGGCAGCGGGAAGCTCACCCCCTGCACCTCGATCATGGCGCGCGATTGCCCATCGCCCACCGTCGTGGTGATCAGCTTGCCGTCCGATGGCGGCGTCACCCGGCAACTGGCATTCATGTCGATGGCACTGCGATATTTGAACGCCGTCGGCAGGTCCGTATAAGCCTCGGTTGAACATGTTGCGCATCTGCTCGGGCTCTTGGCCCGGATTGTCATAATAGTAGATTTCCACCTGTTCATGCGGGCACATGGCTTTGCATTGCCCCATGTCATTGCCGACATAATCGGGCAGGGTCGAATAGCTGATCGGCCAGAAATAGCCGTCGCTCAGCCGCACGCACACCGTACGCACCGTCCGATAGCCCGTATTATAGCCGCCGCCGCTCACCACCGGCCATTGGAAAAGTCGCCTTCCGTGGTGGTGCCGAAAATGCGGTCGAACACGTTCTGGCGGTCATTGGAAAACGTGGCGTTGGAGCCGCCATTGGCATTGCAGCCAAAGCGCGCCATTTCCTGCAGGATAGCTTCGCGCTGCTGCGATACTGCGCCCGCCGAATTGACCGATTGCGACACTGCCGCATAATCCCGGCGCAGCCGCAGCACTTCACGCGCCACTTGCTGGCATTGCGGGCTGAGCGTCTGCCCGGCCTTGGCGGCGTCGTTACATCCATCGTGGATATAGCGGCTTTCCGCATTCTGCACGTCGTGCGCCAATTGCCGCGCCGCCTGCGAATTGCCGTCCCGCTGCTGGAAATCGCCATTGCGGTCGAACTGGCGCAGTTGCCGGTCGAGCCGCGAGCAGGCCGACGATTGGGCGTAGGCCATGTTAACATCGAGCGCCAACACGACTGTCGCCAAAACCAGCAACAACAGCGTCCGAATGCCCGTTCCGCCCAAATTCACCATCAAGTCCTACTCGTCCGCGCCGCAACACGCGCATAATATCGGCCCTTAAGACATCGCTAGGGCCGGTTGCAACAGTATAGTGTCGCGACACGCGCCGAGATAGCGCACCCCGGCCACACAAGCGCGAGAATGCACCGATGAATCTAGCCACGCTGAACAATGGCCGCCCCGATGGTCAGCTGGTGGTCCTGTCGCGCGATCGCAGCCGCTATGTCTCGGCCGGCCGAGTCGCGCCCACTTTGCAGGCCGCGTTGGACGACTGGGATATAGCCGCACCGGCCCTGTCAGCCCTTGCCGCCCAGCTCGATGCCGGCCAGATTTCCGGCCAGCCTTTCGACGCCAATCCGCGCTGGCCCCCTTGCCCTGCGCCTATCAATGGATCGATGGCGCCGCCTATCTCAACCACGCCGAACGCGTCCGCGCCCTCAAGGGCACCCGCGACGCCGACTCGGCCAATCGCCCCGTGCTCTATCAGGGCAGTTCCGACTCGCTCTCGGCCCCCACCGCGCCCATCATCACGCCCGAACCCGATCTGGCCCTCGATTTCGAAGCCGAAGTAGCCGTTATCATCGGTGCCGTGCCCATGCGCGCCACAATGGAACAAGCCGCCGCCGCTATCCGCCTCGTCACCATCTGCAACGACATCTCCATGCGGCGTCTGGTGGCCAATGACCTGCAAAACGGCTTCGGCTTCTTCCACGCCAAGCCCGCCACATCCTTTGCCCCCATCGTCACCACGCCCGCCACCCTCGGCGCCGTCTGGCGCGACAATCGCCTGCATCTCCCGGTCCGCTGCGAGGTCAATGGCACCCTCTATGGCCAGCCCAATGCCGGCACCGACATGTATTTCGACTTCGCCGCCCTCATCGTCGAAGCCGCCCGCACCCGCGCCCTTGCCGCCGGCACCATTATCGGCGGCGGCACCATTTCCGTGCCCCACGAGGAAAGCCTGCCCATCAAGCCCAATGGCACTGGCTTCGCCTGCATCGTGGAAGCCCGCAATGTCGAAAAGCTAAAATACGGCCGCGCCCGCACGCCCTATTTGCAACCCGGCGACACCATCCGCATCGGCGCCATCGGCAGCGACGGCCAGTCCATCTTCGGCGATATCGTACAAACCGTAGTGCTGCTCTAAATCAAAGGCGCAGCGTCTTTCCCCCTTGACCGCCGCCACCGCTACGGCCAATGTCCTCACCATGAAGACCAATGCTATTCAGATTAACGTCTGCATTATTACCTGCTAACCACTCGTTGGCGGCGGTCTTCTTCATCCTGATTTTCTGATACCCGAAGAGCCGTCAGCCAGCGCAACTTTGCATGGCCAGGAAGCCTTTTGATGACCTCGGGAACTCCGCTTTCGCTTTACAATACGCTGACCCGCACCAAGGAACTCTTCGTTCCCCTCGATGCGGAAAATGTGCGCATGTATGTCTGCGGCCCCACGGTCTATGACTTCGCCCATATCGGCAATGCGCGGCCGGTCATCGTGTTCGACCTGCTGTTCCGCCTGCTGCGCCACACTTATGGCGCAGCCAAGGTCACCTATGTCCGCAACATCACGGACGTCGATGACAAGATCAACGCCCGCGCCGCCTGCGATTTCCCGGCTTTGCCGCTCAACGAAGCGATCCGCCGCGTTACCGAAAAAACCGGCCAGCAATATGCCGCCGACGTTAAGGCGCTCGGCACGCTCGAGCCGACCTATCAGCCCCGCGCCACCGATTTCGTACTGCCCCGGCCCGATGGCAAGCCCGACATGGTCTCCCTCATCGAACGCCTGATCGCCAATAGCCACGCCTATACGGCCAATGGCGAAGTGCTGTTCGACGTCAAATCCATGCCCGATTACGGCCAGCTCTCCGGCCGCAATCTCGAAGACAATCTGGCCGGCGCCCGCATCGCTGTCGACGCCCACAAGAAAAACCCCGCCGATTTCGTGCTCTGGAAACAATCCAGCGCCGAAGAGCCCGGCTGGGAAAGCCCATGGGGCAGGGGGCGTCCCGGCTGGCATATCGAATGCTCGGCCATGAGCGCGGCCTATCTCGGGGAAGTCTTCGATATCCATGGTGGCGGGCTCGACCTGATCTTCCCGCACCACGAAAACGAAATCGCCCAGTCCCGCTGCGCCCACGGCACGCACGAAATGGCCCGCGTCTGGATGCACAATGGGTTCCTCCGGGTCGAAGGACAGAAAATGTCCAAGAGCCCGGGCAATTTCGTCACCATCAACGATCTGCTCAGAAACCGGCACCATGGGCGGTCACGCTCGGCATGGCGATGTGCTGCCCTGGCCATGCTGATGACCCATTATCGCGAACCCATCGATTTCTCGGTCAAGCGTCTCGAAGAAGCCGAAACCAAGCTCCGCGACTGGCAACGCGCTGCCCGCGGCGCCGAATTGGCCAACGACGACGCACCCGACGCCTCGGTCATCGCCGAACTGGTCGACGACCTCAATTTCCACCGTGCCAGCGTCGTGCTCGACGCCATCGCCAAAAGCCAATCGCGACGATGCCCGCGCCAGCCATTGCCTCGCCGCCACCCTGAGCTTCCTCGGCTTCAGCCTCGATAGCCTGCTGACCTCCGACGACGGCTGGGAAGAACCGCCCCACATCGCCGCCGCCATAGAAAACCGCCTCGCCGCCCTCACCGCCCGCGACTTCGCCAAAGCCGACACCATCCGCAACGAGCTGTCCGAACAGGGCATCTCCCTGATGGATTACAAAGATCCTGAGACAGGCGAGCGTAAAACCAAGTGGGAGAGCAAGAGGTGAAGGCCCCCGGCAAATCAGAACCCCATACCGGCGGCTGCCAATGCGGCGCCGTGCGCTTCGGTGTCACCCGGCTGGGCCGTCCCTCGATCTGCCATTGCCGCATGTGCCAGAAAGCTTTCGGCAGCTTTTTCGGCCCGCTGGTCACCGCCCATAACGCCACTGGACCCGCGGCGAGCCCAAATGGTTCCAGAGCTCCAATGCCGCCCGCCGCGCCTTTTGCGGCGATTGCGGCACGCCCTTGGGCTACGAAACCCGCTTCGGTCTCGAACTGGCCATCGGCGCTTTCGATGATCCCAGCGTCGCCGCTCCACAAATCCAGTGAACTCGGCCGATAAACTGCCCTTCTTCGACGGCCTCACCAGCCTGCCGGTCTCCACCCATCAAAGCGACGAATGGCGCGATTTCTCGGCCGGCATCCATTCCAACCAGCATCCAGACCACGACACCGATGATTGGCCACCACGGGGAGAGTCATGAGCGAAGCCTATCGTCACCGGGTCCGCAGCGGCGGCTGCCAATGCGGCGCCATCCGCTTCCACGCCACCGAACTGCGAGACAATCCCCATGTCTGCTATTGCCGCATGTGCCAGAAAGCCATGGGCAATCTCTTTGCCGCCTTGGTCGGCGTGCGCCATCATCACCTGACCTGGACGCGCGGCGAGCCCGCCGAATTCATGAGTTCGGACTCGGCGGCGCGCGGCTACTGCCGCGATTGCGGCACTCCGCTTTACTATCGAGGCGTCGGCGGCGAACACCTCTCGATGGCCATCGGCGCCTTCTGACGAGCCTCACACGATCCCCATACTCTACCAGTTCGGCATCGAGGGCCGGCACCTATCCCTGTTGCATCTCGCCGATATCGAGGAAGTGGGCACTACCGAAGCCAATATGCCCGAGGAAGTCGGCCCCATCCACGATACCAATCACCAGCATCCCGACAGCGACACCGAGCGCTGGCGATGAGCACGCTCCTCACCGGCGGTTGCCAATGTGGCGCTGTGCGCTACGCGCTCGATCAGCAGCCGCAGAATGTCCATGTCTGCCACTGCCGCATGTGCCAGAAGGCCGTCGGTGGTCCGTTCGCCATCATTTGTCCGGTGCAGAAAACGGCGTTCCGGGTCACTCGCGGCACGCTCAGCTACTTTAAAAGCTCCGACATTGCCCGCCGTGGCTTCTGCAACGTCTGCGGCACGCCGTTAACCTTCGATTATCCCGATGCCGATGATCTCGGCGTTCTGGTCGGAACTCTGGATGAGCCAGACCGCGCGCCGCCGGAAAACCAGTACGGCAATGAAAGCCGCGTCTCTGGTACGCGGGATTGACGCAGGTCCCCGGTGACACCCCCACCTATGCCGGCAATCCCGAAATGCTGCATCGCATCAGCAGTAGCAATCACCAACACCCCGACCACGACACCTCGGTCTGGCCGGACCCTAGTTGAGTACTAAAATGCCCAAAGAACGTCTCTATATCTTCGACACCACCCTGCGCGATGGCGCCCAGACGGCCGGAATCGAGTTCTCGCTCGAGGACAAGATTTCCATTGCCGGCCTGCTCGAGCAATTGGGTGTCGACTATATTGAAGGCGGCTATCCTGGGGCCAATCCGGTTGATACCGAGTTCTTCGAGCAAAAGCGCACCAAGCGCGCCAAATTCACCGCCTTCGGCATGACCAAGCGGGCAGGGCGCTCTGCCGCCAATGATCCGGGCATTCAGGCCCTGCTCAATTCGCGCGCCGACGCCACCTGCTTTGTCGCCAAAACCCGGGACCACCGAGTCAAGACCGCGCTTGAGATCAGCCTTGAGGATAATCTCGAAAACCTGCGCTGATACCGTCGCGGCCGCCGTCGCTGCGGGTAAGGAAGCCCTGATCGATTGCGAGCATTTCTTCGACGGCTTCAAGGCCAACCCGGACTACGCGCTCTCCTGCGTCAAGACGGCGCTCGATGCCGGCGCGCTGGGTCGTGCTCTGCGACACCAATGGCGGCACCATGCCGTCCGAAATCCGTGACATCGTCGGCAAAGTGCTGGCCGTTGCCCCCGGTGATCATCTGGGCATCCACGCCCATGACGATACCGGCCAAGCCGTCGCCAATACGCTCGCGGCCATCGAAGCCGGCGTGCGCCAGATCCAGAGGCACGCTGAACGGCATCGGCGAGCGCTGCGGCAATGCAAACCTCATCACCATCATCCCCACTCTGGTGTTGAAACCCCTGTTCGCCGAGCGCTTCGAAACCAATATCGATGCAGCCCGCCTCGAACGGCTGACCCAGATTTCCCGGGCTTTCGACGACCGGCTCAACCGCGCGCCCCAGCGCCAGTCGCCCTATGTCGGCGCCTCCGCCTTCGCCACAAAAGCGGGCATCCACGCCTCCGCCCTGCTCAAGGATTTTTCCAGCTACGAGCATGTGCCGCCCGAAAGCGTGGGCAATGAGCGCGCCATCATGGTCAGCCAGCAGGCCGGCAAATCCAATTTGCTGACCGCTCTGGCCCGCCACGATATCGTCCTCGCCAAGGATGATCCGCGCCTCGAAAAACTGCTCGCCACCGTCAAGGAGCGCGAGGCGCGCAGCTATTCCTATGATGGCGCCGACGCCTCTTTCGCCGTCCTCGCCCATGAAGTGCTCGGCACATTGCCCAGCTATTTCACCGTCGAAAACTATCGCGCCAGTGTCGAACGCCGCCACAATGCCCGTGGCAGAAGAGATCACCGTCACCGAAGCTGTGGTCAAAATCCACGTCGTGGGCGAATTGCTGATGTCGGTGGCCGAAGGTAATGGCCCCGTCAATGCGCTCGATTTGGCCATGCGCAAAGACCTCGGCAAATATTCGTCCCGCATCGAAGATCTGGAACTGGTCGACTTCAAGGTCCGTATTCTGGACGGCGGCACGGGCGCGGTCACCCGTGTACTGGTCGAAAGCCACGATGGCACCGGCGAGCGCTGGTACACTATCGGGGTATCCCCCAACATCATTGATGCATCCTTTGAAGCTCTATATGAATCCATCACATATAAGCTGTTGAAGACTGAAGCGGCGCAGGGGACAACAGAAAAGGTTGCATAATCCGGCAGCGCAACGCGCCGCCTATTTCGTCCCGGAGGAAAAACTGGCCGAATCCACACCGAACCAACCCCCGGCTCTCACCCTTGGTGCAGCGGCGGTTACCCTTGTGGTTGTCATCGGTGTGTTGGCTGGCCCCTCCGTGGTCAGTTGCTTTAACGGCGAAGGCAATATGGGCCAGTGCCTGCGCGGCAAGATGACCGATGCCGGCATTCTGCCCAGCCAAAGCACGGCTCTCGCCACCCCTGAACAGACCGCGCCCGCCGAACCCGCCGCCGTCACGCCTGCGCCCGCCCCCGAACCCAGTGTCGCCGCACCTCAGCCCGAGGCGACCCCACCTGCGCCCGAAGTGCCCAGCGATCTGATCGGCGCCACGTTCGGCCTGCTGCGCGCCGAGCCCGATGGCTCTGTCGTCATCGCCGGCAGCGGCACGCCCGGCAGCGAGGTCCGAGTCTTCTCCAATGGCGATCTGTTGGGACAAACCAAAGTCGAGCCCAGCGGCGATTGGGTGCTCGTGCCCGATGCGCCCATCCCGCCCGGCGGCACCGAGATTACCCTTGGCGAAGCCGGCAAGCCCGGCCGGGCGGCCGAAGCCTTCGTCGTCGTCATCAACCCAGACAAATCCAGCGAGCCGCTAGTCGTCGCCAGCACCCCCGGCGCCGCGAGCGAAGTGCTGCAAGGTCTGACGCCCCCGCCTGCCGGTGAGAGCACCGCCGTCGCCGCCGCCACTCCTGCGCCAAGCCCGGCACAGCCCGAGGCACAAGCTGCCGCACCTGCGCCAACCGAACAATCGGCCGCAGAACCCACGCCGGCCCAGCCCGCAGCGGCTCCCGAAGCGGCAACGCCACCTGAAACACCACAGCCAACAGCAGAGCCCCCTGCGGCCGAGCCGGCCACCACAGCGCAACAGCCCGCCGCAGCACCTGCTCCCGAGGCCCCGGCCGCAAACGCTGACACAGCCGTCGCCGCTAACACGCCTGCACCAACCACCCCCCGGCAGCCTCAGAGCCCGCCACAATCGCCCCGCCCACCATCGACGCCATCGAAATCGAGGGCGACCGCACCTTCTTCGCCGGCGGCGGACCGGAAGGCGCCACCATGCGCCTCTATGTCGATGATACTTTCATCGCCGATACCATTGTCTCCGATGGCCGTTGGCTGGTCGAAGCTGGCAATGTGCTGACCAAGCCCAGCCAGCGCATCCGTGTCGATATGCTGCAACCCGGCTCTGCCCGAGTCGCCTCGCGCGCCGAAGTCGATTTCGTCGTCGATCTCCCGGCCGCCACGCCGCCAGTCGCTGTTGCCCAGACCGAACAACCCGCCACCAACGCACCCGCTCCGGCCGCCGAGACCAGTGCACCCGCCCAACCAACAGCGGCCCCCAGCGAACCGGCGCAGTCCACCGCCCCGGCAGCGTCCACCGAACCCACTCCGGACCAACCCGCCGCTGCACCAACTGAGCCCACGGCGCCAACCGCGCCCACGACACCATCGGTCAGCGACGAAACCAGCGTCCCCACCATGGTCGCAACCGCGGTCGGCGACCCGGAAGCCGCGCGTTTTGCCTCCGGCAAGGCCATCATCCGCACCGGCGATAATCTGTGGACCATCGCCCGTCGCGTCTATGGCGCCGGCATCAAATACACCACCATCTACGAAGCCAATAACGGCCAGATCCACGACCCCGATCGCATCTATCCCGGTCAGGTCTTCGATCTGCCGAACGCGACGAACTGATCAAGTGTGATGACCCGCTGAAAAGCGGGTCATTGAACTTGCGCCCGCGAACCCCATCTTCTATCGTAAATCAACGATCAAAAAAGCCGAGCTCGGATGCGCGACGACGATATTGCCACTCTCCTGCGGGCACTGGGCCATCCGGTGCGCCTCAATATCCTGCGCATCTCGGCGACGCAGCAGCAGGGACAATGCTGCTGCGCCGATGTGACCGAATCCTTGCCGCTGGCCCAGTCCACCGTGTCCCAGCACATCAAGGTGCTGCTCGATGCAGGGCTGATCACGCGCCAGCCGCGTGGCACCCGCAATTGCTACATTGTCCAGCATGATCGTCTGGCCGAACTGGGCGCCGCTTATTCCGGCATGCTCGCCGGCCTCACTCCCGCCAGCCCCAAACTGGAAGCAGAGCCGGCCTGATGACGATAGACAGCACGAACAAGAAGCCGTCCGTTAGCGCGGACGAAGGCTCGGTATTTGCCACGGTCAAAAACCTGTGGTCCTACATGTGGCCCGACGACCGCCCCGACCTGCGCCTGCGCGTCGTGCTGGCCATCGGCGCGCTGCTGCTCAGCAAGGTCGCCACCACCTTCATTCCCTTCGCCTATAAGGGCATTATCGATAGCCTTGATGGCTCTGCGCCCGATAGCGGCATCGTGCTGGGCCTCGCCATCCCCATCGTGCTGGTCATCGCCTATGTGCTGGGCAACGTACTCGACGCCGGCTTCCAGCAATTGCGCGATGTGCTGTTCGCCAGCGTTGGCCAGAATGCTGTGCGCAAGCTCGCTTTGCGCACTTTCCACCATCTTCACCGCATGTCACTGCGCTTCCATTTGGCGCGCTGCACCGGCGGGCTGAGCCGGGTTATCGAGCGCGGCACCAAGGGCATTGAAACCATTGTGCGTTTCACCATGCTCAATATCGCCCCCACTTTGGTCGAATTCATCATCACGGCGGTCATCTTCGTTTGGATGTTCGGCTTCAGCTATCTGGGCGTCCTGGTGGTGATGATCTGGGGCTATCTCTATTTCACCATCAAGGCCTCGAACTGGCGGATTTCCATCCGCCGCGACATGAACGAATCCGATACCGACGCCAACGGCAAGGCCATCGATTCTCTGCTCAATTTCGAGACGGTGAAATATTTCGCCAATGAGAAGATGGAGGCCGAGCGCTACGACGCCTCCATGGCCGGCTATGAGCGCTCCGCTATCCGCATCTGGACCTCGCTGGGCTTCCTCAATTTCGGCCGAGCGCTGATCTTCTATGCCGGCTTCCTCATCATCTCGGTCATGGCCATCAATGGCGTCATGAACCGGACGCTGACCCCGGGCGATTTCTGTCCTGCTCAACACCTTTCTCATGCAGGTCTATCGCCCGCTGAACTTCATCGGCTTCGTCTATCGCGAACTGCGCCGGGGCCTCACCGATATCGAGGAAATGTTCAAGCTGCTCGACCAGAACCCAGAAATTGAGGACAAGGCCAACGCCAAGCCGCTGGTCATTTCCGGCCCGGTGATCCGCTTCGACGACGTGACCTTCCACTACGATCCCGACCGCCCCATTCTCAAGGGCGTCAGCTTCGAAGTCCCTGCCGGCAAAACGGTCGCCATTGTCGGCCCCACCGGCGCGGGAAAATCCACCATTTCCCGGCTGCTCTACCGCTTCTACGACGTCACCGGCGGCGCTATCACCATCGATGGCCGGGATCTGCGCGACATCACTCAGGAAAGCCTGCGTTCAGCCATCGGCATGGTCCCCCGAGATACCGTGCTGTTCAACGACTCCATCGGCTACAACATCCGCTACGGTCGCCCCGACGCCTCCGAGGAAGAAGTCCGCTCCGCTGCCGCCATGGCGCAAGTCGGCCCCTTCATCGAGGCTCTGCCCAAGGGCTACGATACCCCTGTTGGCGAACGCGGCCTAAAACTCTCCGGTGGCGAAAAGCAACGCGTCGCCATCGCCCGCACCATCCTCAAGGCTCCCTCGGTCCTCATTCTCGACGAGGCCACTTCGGCGCTCGACACCAAGACCGAGCGCGATATCCAGTCCGCCCTCGACGTAGTCTCGAAAAACCGCACCACGGTCGTCATCGCCCACCGCCTCTCCACCGTCGTCAATGCCGACGAAATCCTCGTCCTGCGCGATGGCGTCGTGGCCGAACGCGGCAACCACGTCGCCCTGCTGCAAAAAGCGGGCCTCTACGCCCAGATGTGGGACCGCCAACGCGAAGCCACCGAAGCCGAAGAACAACTCCTGCGCACCGCCAACGACCCCGACGGCTTCGTCAAACGCGGCCTGCCGGCGGCGGAGTAGGGGAAGCGGCCAGAGTCCCGCGGAACCAATCGGGCTTGGTTACCCCTCTGAATGGGCTGCAATTGAGCTGACCGGGCGGACAGGAACGTCACTATGCAGCGATCACAGATAGCATTCCTGATCGCGTCGCTGTGGGCGCCCGTGCTGGTCACGATCTGGGCGTCGCTTAATGTGTTCCCAAATCCCGGCCGGGGTATTGGCTTCTTGTCGCCACCGGCCTAAGCGTGATCGCAAGTTACGCTGGTGCCGTTCTCAGCGTCCCAACGTTTCACGCTCTCCGCGCCCGCCAGCTAGCCCGCCCCGACCGCGATCATCGAATCTCGTTCCGATAGGCTATCATGGAGGTCGGCGTACAGCGCCGGTGAGCTTGTCGTTTCGCTAATCCTTGGCATAGTTCGTCCATGAACATCGCCCCGCCAGTCTCCATCGTCGCCGCAACACCAGATCAAAAAACAACGATCGCCAATCTGATCCAGCTCTACCTCCACGACATGACCGAGTTCATGCCGTTCCCGGTCGAGCCCGATGGCCGCTTCGCCTACGATTTCCTCGACCGCTTCTGGCGCTTCCCCTATCTGATCATGGCTGGCGACGAGATCGCCGGTTTCGCCCCGGTCATCGACGAATGCCCGCTCACCGGCCGCCGGCCCTGCTTCTTCATGGCCGAGTTCTTCATCCTTAAAGCCTACCGGGGCAGGGGCACCGGCCGTGCAGCCCTTGTCGTGGTCCTCGCTCGTCACCCCGGCAACTGGCACATCGCCACCCCAATCCTCAACACCGCCGCCCTCGCATTCTGGCAAAAAGCCGTAGCGCCGCTGAATGCGGCCACAAGCGATATCCAGTTCGAAGGCGACACTGGCGCCTGAACGCTTTCACCACGACGACGGCCAGCCCAGCCTCACCTCGCCCCTCAGGGGAGAGGTCGAGCGCAGCGGCGGGTGAGGGGTGCTATATCGCCGCGTGTGCTGTGGCGTCGCGGCACGCTATTGCTGGTCTGGCTCGGTATGTTCGTGCAGCCAGTGCTCAAGCACGTCCTTGCGGAAGGTCCCAGCCTCGAGATTGCTGTAGATGAAGACCTCCAGCTCATCGTTGCTGGCCGCAATATCCACGCCATTCAGCTGCAGAAAAAGTTCGACGCTGGCAAAGGCCACGCGTTTATTGCCATCAACGAAGCCATGGTTCATCGCCATGCTTTCCCAAAGCGCGGCTGCCTCTTCGATAAGGTCGGCATAATACCCTGTTTGCGGGCGGAGCAGGGCTGACTCGATTAGCCCAAGATCACGAATGCCCTTGGCGCCACCAAAGGCGGCCAAGAGCATCTCGTGCATGCGCAGCACTTCATCAAGCGTCAGGTAGATCGGCACAATGCGCTACTTGGCAAGCGCTTCGTAAAGCGACTTGCGCCGCTCAATACTTCTCGCCATCAGCGTCTCGATCATCGGACGCACCTTGGGGTTGGTGTTCTGTGCTACGAGCGCGCCATACTGTTCGGGCGAAAGCACAATTGCCACGTCGCGGCCATTCTTCTGGATACGCACGGGCTCAGCCTGCGCCATCTCCAGAACTCGGCCGAACTTGTTCTTAGCGTCGGTCGCGGTGATGCTGCTCATGGCCTCAGTTCCTTTCAGCTAAAATAGCCAATCTAAAATAGCCATATTAGCTAAAATCGCAAGCCTCATCCAAAACAAAAAGGCCCGCATCGCTGCGGGCCTTTCCATTCACTCTCGCGTCAGATCACTCCGCCGCTTCGGGCCGGCTGACAATGGTCACGCCGTTCTTGTCTTTTTCGACCAGCCCTTCTTCCTTGCTGACGATGTAGCGCTTGGCGCCGTCGGCATCGGCGGGGATTTCAACGGCCATGCCATCGAACCCGGCTGGAACCGCGGTCTGCTTGCCGCCATTGCGGGCCGCACTGATCATCTTGCCAACCCGGCGGATAACCCAGCCGATCTGCCCCTTCATCACATGCGGGGCCACCACCATCACCGGCACCATCACCAGCGTGAGGGCCGTGGAGACGAACAGGCCCGACACCAAAGCTGCCGACAGGTGGATGAACCACGAACCGGCCGGGCCCCCACCACGACTTCGCGGCGGATGAAGTCGAACTCAACATTGAGCGCCATCGGGATAACGCCCAGCGCCGTCACGGTGGCAGTCAGCAGCACCGGCCGGACACGCTGGCTGATGGTCAGCAGCATGGCCTTGATCGGCTCCACCTTCTCGTCGCGATTATAGTGGTTATAGGTGTCGATCAGCACGATGCCGTTCTTCACCACGATACCCGCCAGCGCCACGATACCCGGGCCCGTCATGATCGCCGAGAAGCTCATCCCGGTGACCAGCATGCCCAGCAGCACACCGCCCAGCGACATGATCACCGTGGTCAGCGTCACCAGCACCTGCCAGAAGCTGTTATATTCCAGCAGCAGGATGAAGAAGATCAGGAACATGGCGGCGCCGAATGCGGTCACGATGAACGCATTGGTGTCGTCAACCTGCTCCGCCGCACCGCCATAGACGATCTTGACGCTTGAGGGGAGTTCCTGCGTTGCCTGCCATTCCTGCACTCGGGCAACCTTGGCCGCAGTGTCGAGGCCCGGCTCCAGATTGGCCGCCACATTCATCGAATAGAGCCCATTGCGGCGCGAAATATTCGCCACTTTGGGCACAGCCGTGCGCTCGATGAAATTGGAGACCGGCACCGGGCCCTGCGAGGTCACGATGCGCAACGAGTCCAGGGGCATCGAAGGTGCGTTCGCTTTCCGGCAGGCGGACCTTGATGTCGAGTTCGTCACTCGTCGTGCCGTCATCCGGGCGATAGGTGCCCAGCGTCACGCCGGAGGTCACGAGCTGCACATAGGGGCTCAGCTCGCGCACGCCGATACCATATTTGGCCGCTTCTGACACGATCGATCGTCACCTGCCAGTCGATACCGGGGGCAGGGCGGCCGTCTTCCACATCGATGGCGCCGCCCAGATCGTGCTCGATATAGTCGCGCAGCTTGGCGACGGTCGGCGCGATATCGGCATAGACAGTGCCTTCCACCCGCAGGTTGATGGCCTTGCCGGCTGGCGGACCGTTTTCCTGCGCCGCAATCTGCACTTCGAGGCCCGAAATATGGGCCACGCGCTCATGAATGGTCTGGAAGATTTCCTCGGCCTTGACGCGTTCATTGTAGTTGATCAGCTGCAGATCGAACGCACCGACCGTGTCGGGTGGTGCTGAGGCACTCATGCCGCCATCGCCGCCGCCGCCAGTATTGGTGAAACGCATCACCACATCCCGGATGCCCTGCACCTGCAGGATTTCGGTTTCCACTTCCATCAGCAGGTCGTGGATCTCGGCCGGCGAGTAATTGCCGCGTGTGATCACATTGACCGTGCCGAATTCAGGCTCGGAAGCCGGGAAGGCTTCGGTGGCCGTTGGGTACATCATATAGGCGGCGAACATCGCTGCCACGAGCGAAAAGCCAACGCCCAGCGTCAGGATCGGCTGATGCAGCAGATGCTCCATCAACCGCACATAGTGCCCGGTAATGCCGCCGACCTTTTTGGGGTCAAACTTGTCGGCATACATGACGACGTCTGCTGCTTCCTTATGCTTCTCGTCGATATGGCTCGACGCGATGAAGGCACCGATGATCGGCATGAAGATCAGCGCGGAGACGAGCGAGGCCACCATCACCACGATCACGATGATCGGCAGATAGCTCATGAACTTGCCGATAATACCCGGCCAGAACAGCAGGGGCGCGAAGGCGCCCAGCGTGGTGAAGGTGGCCGAAACCACCGGCACGAACATCTTCCCGGCCGCCGGGATAAACGCTTCCCGCTTGGAAACGCCTTCCTGCAGCTTTCGCTCGGCATATTCGACCACCACGATGGGGTCGTCCACCAGCACGCCCACCGCGAGCACCAACCCGAACATGATCATCATGTTGATCGTCATGCCCAGCATCTGCACCACGAGGAATGCCATCATGAACGAGATCGGGATCGACATGCCGATCATGATGGCCGGGCGCACACCTAGCGTCGCGACGCAGGTAATCAGCACCAGCGCCACGGCGGTCAGCACCGCCGCTTCAAGCGAGCGGAACAGGTTCTTGGTGGAATCGGCTTGGTCGATCAGGAACGAGGTTTGCACGCCCTGCGGCCAGTCCTTGGTGAACTCGGCGGTTACACGACGCACCTCATCGGACACGTTGATGACGTTGGTGCCCAGCTTTTGGAGACGCCCAGCGTGATGGCCGTCTGGCCGTTCACATGAGCGTACTGGGTTGCATCTTCGAAGGTACGGGTAATGGTCGCCACGTCGCCGAACGTCACCACGGTGTCGCCCGAAGCCTTGAGTGGCAGCGTATAGACGTCCTCGACACTCTTGATCAGGCCCGGCACTTCCACGTTGAACGAGCCACGCCCGGTGTCGAGCGTGCCGCCGGGAACCACCATGTTGTTCTTGGCCAGCGCATCCAGCAATTGCGTGGCGGTCAGGTCATAGGCTTCCAGACGATTTTGGTCGATGGTGACTTCCATCATCTCGTCCGCTGGCCCGAGATCGTCACGGTCTGGGCGTCGGGAATGCCCTCCAGCTCGTCCTGCAGGTCCTTGGCGCGCTGCACCAGTTCGCGTTCGGGCACATTGCCATAGACCGCGACATAGATGACCGGGGTGTCGGTAAAGGAGATTTCGCTGACGACCGGCTCTTTTGCCTCGGTCGGCAGATCGGCGGACACCCCCTCAAGCGCCGCGCGGATGTCGTTCAGCGCGGTGTCCTTGTCGGCATTGACGTTGAATTCCGAGAACACCGAGGCATGCCCGGTGGTCGCGGTCGAGGTATAATTCTCGAGGTCGTCGATATCCTTGATCCGGTCCTCGATCGGCTTGACGAGCAATTGCTCGGCGTCGCGGGGCGACACGCCGGTCTGGGTCACCGAAACGTAGAAATAGGGAATGTCGATGGCTGGGAAACTCTCCTTGGGGAGAGTGACATAGGCCATCAGCCCCGCGCCGAGGAGCAGCACCATGACGGTGAGCACCACGCGCGGCATTCGCAGAATGCGTTCGAGGAAATCGATCATGAAGCAGCCCCTCCGGCAGCAACGTTGGTAGCGGCCACGGTCTGGCCCTCAGTCACATATTCTCGGCCCACGGTGATCACATCGACCGACGCGGGCAGCCCCATCACCCAGATACCGTCACGCGTGTCGCTGACGATCTGCACGGGGTAGAACTTCACCTTCTCGTTCTCCACAGTCCGCACCCCCAGAACGCCATCATCGCTGAGCGTCAGGACAGATTGTGGCAGTAGCTGCGCCGGAGCCGATCCCATATTGATGGTAGCTCGGGCGGTGATGCCGTCGCGAATGGCGCCATCGGGATTGGCGAATTCGATTTCTACGGGGAACGAGCGGGTCGCGCTGTCGGCGGTCGAGGCGATATAGGTCACCTTGCCCTCGCCGGTCTGGCCGGTCACGGTGCGGATCGAAGCGGTCAGGTCCGTCTTGGCCAGCGCGATGCGGGCTTCGGGAACTCGGCCCGGGGAAGCGCATCGGGTCGAGCTGCACGATGGTGGCGCAGGCCGAGCCCATGGCCAGCATGGCGCCTTCGGAAACGATGGGGTCCTGCACCACGCCATTCACCTTGGCGACGATCCGCGTACGGTCCAGTTCGGCATTTGCATTGTCGAGCGCTGCACGGGCCGAGCTTACATTGGCCTTGGCCGAAGACAGGGCCACTTCCACAGCCCGCGCCGTATTGGCGGCAGCCAGCCCGCGAGTGCGCAGGCTTTCATTGGTGTCATAGTCGAGCTGGGCCTGGTTCAGCGAGGCATTGGCCTGCGCGATTCCTGGCTTCGGCCTGCGCCACCGCAGCGGCGCGGGTGCCCCGGTCCAGCGTGCAGAGCAGGTCGCCCACTTTGACATTCTGCCCCTTGACGATATTGACTTCGTCCACGATGCCGGCCGTTTCGGCCACGGCGGAAACGCTCGCCTTGGCGGCGGTGCAGCCGCGCAGCGGCACTTCGATCGACATTGGCTTGGCCACATAGGTGGTTGTGCGAACCGATTGCAGCTGCGTTGCCGTGCCCATTTCGGCTTCATTGCGCTGGGCAATGGTCAGTGCAGGATCAACCGTGGTTGATGGTTCGTGATGCGCCAGCACGCCGGCATCGCCCAGTGTCGTGGCGATGGGGCCATGCTCCTGCCCTTCGACCACTGAAACGATGGAACGCTCGCCCTTGCCCGGCCCGTTCCCGCCCATCACCAGAGTACCAGTTGCCAACCACAGCCCGGCGCCAACCGAGATGAGCAAGGCAAGACCGTAGGACATCAATGCACGCATGAGAATTCGCCCCTCTATTCAGCCGCTTCTTTTTCGGCTCGGCTCGCGCCAATGTGATCAGTTCGTGCATATGGGAGCGCAGATGGTTCTCTGCAACCTCCATCATCGCACGTCCGTAATTGATTACCCATGTGTCCGCAGCATTGGTGCCATGCTCACCAAGAAACCCGTCAAGCATCTCCCGCTTGCTGGTGAACTCGTTGAGAAAATCGGTAACGCGTTCTTCCACCAGCTCTTGTGGCAAAAGATGTGCGTAACGCGCGAACAGCAAAAATGGGCTGCGGAACATGTTCGGTGCCAGCGGTTCGCTCAAATGATGTACAAAAGCTACGCGACCGGCATCGGTAATAGAGTAGATTTTTTTTGTCGGCTTGCCGTCCTGAGTCTCGCTGCGGCTAGTCACCAGCCCGTCATCCTCAAGCTCGGCGAGCGCCGGATAGATCGAACCGAAGCTGGCCTCCACGAAATAGGCGCATTCGCCATCCGTGCACTGCCGCCTGATCTCGTAACCGGTCGCGTCCCCGTTGTAGAGGATGGAAAGGCATAGGGTTCTGACGTTCATGTAGCTGCAGCTCCGCCGGCGCATATGCCGGAACGATATATGCCGGGGCTATATATGTCTGGTGAAGCTTGCGCAAGCATTACGGACGCAGAAGTCGCGCCGAACAGTTAAAGCCCTGCCAATGGCAGAGGCAATCGGGCAGGCCCAATACTTGCTACTATGCTTGCCAGAACAATAACTTAGTTCCGGCGCGAATAACCGCAATGGCGACAAGCCTTGCGACAATAAGCCTGAGCCAAGCACCAGCGCCCCGAGAGCCCCGATCCATCCCTCCCCCTATCAGGGGGAGGTTAGGAGGGGGTATCCCGCTTGATTCCTACCCCAGTATCGAGCTCATCTCCGCCGCCGCTCGCCGCGCCAGTCCGAGCTCGACGCCGCCACGAAATAGGGATTGAGGAACCCGATATCGTGCTTGCCATAGCGCATGCGTTCGCCATCCAGCGTCACCACCGCGCCACCGGCCGCTTCAAGCACAGCCTGCCCGGCCGCCGTGTCCCACTCGCAAGTGGGCGTAAACCGCGGATAAAGCTGC
Source organism: Devosia sp. A8/3-2 (assembly GCA_025452255.1). Classification (GTDB taxonomy): domain Bacteria; phylum Pseudomonadota; class Alphaproteobacteria; order Rhizobiales; family Devosiaceae; genus Devosia. The sequence goes on along the minus strand of CP104974.1, from coordinate 3,387,281 downwards.
GCATCACCCCGCGCCAATAGGCAAAATTTCAGCGACGAACCGACCGATACATCGCTCTCCACCGCAAAGGTCTCGCACAGGCTCGCTAGCGCCGCATGTCCATGCGAACGGCTCGCCACCACCCGCATCGGCGCCGCCGTCGCCACCGAAATCAACCGCTTGCCCGTGGCGACCCCGCTCAGCGTATCGCAGGCATAAGCCCCGCTCGCATCCCCAATAAAGGTCTCCCCGCCGACCGGCGCCAGCACCACGCCCATCACCGGCACCCCATGTTCCACCAGCGCGATATTCACCGTGAACTCGCCATTGCGCTTGATGAATTCCTTGGTCCCATCCAGCGGGTCGACCACGAAATAGCGCTCGCCCAGCACCGGAATAATCCCCGCCGCCACGCTTTCTTCCCCCAGCACGGGAATGCCGGTGGGCCGTAGATAGTCCAGGATCACGGCTTCCGCCGCGGCATCGGCCTCGGTCACCGGTGAGCCATCGCTCTTGGTCACCGCCGCGATCGGCCGGCTATAGACGTCCAAAATCACCCGCGCCGCCGCAATGGCTGCGCTCAGCGACAATTCCGTCAGCGATTGATCCACCGCAGCCGCTATGCTCATCGCGCCACCCCGATCTCGACATCGAGCCCCAGATCGAGCGGCACGGCGGCCATGGTGATCTGGCTGGTCGAGATGAAATCGACGCCCGTTTCGGCAATCGAGCGCACCCGGTCCAGCTTCACCCCGCCCGAGGCTTCCAGCTTCGCCCGGCCTCTATTCAGCGCCACCGCCTGCTGCAGCAGGTCATTATCCATATTGTCGAGCAATACGATCCGTGCCCCAGCCACCAGCGCCTCTTCCAGCTCGGCCGGGTTCTGCACCTCGATTTCAATCGCCACCAGATGCCCGGCAAACGCCTCGGCTGCCTTGTAGGCCGCCGTCACGCTGCCCACGACGGCGATATGATTGTCCTTGATCAGGATCGCGTCATCCGGGCTATAGCGATGATTGGCGCCGCCACCGCAGCGCACCGCATATTTCTCGAAGGCCCGCAACCCCGGGGTTGTCTTGCGCGTATCGCAAATCTGCGCATCCGTGCCCGCCACCGCATCGGCATAAATCCGCGTCAGGCTCGCCACACCGCTCAGATGGTTGAGGAAATTGAGCGCCACGCGCTCTGCCGACATCACCAGCCGGGCCGGGCCACTAACGCTCGCCACCGGGCCTCCGGCGGCCACTGGTCGCCATCGGCGAGGGCAGGGGTGAACGTTACCCCATCGCCCACCAGCCGAAACGCCGCCGCCGCCAGATCAAGCCCGGCAATCACCCCAGCCTCACGCGCCGACAGGCTCGCCGTCGCCACCGCATCCGGCGCCAGCGTCGCTCGGCTGGTCAAATCCCCCGCCAGCCCCAGATCTTCCTCCAGCGCAGCGGCAACAGCGCGCTCCACCAACAGGCGCGGCAAATGAGCAGGCAGACGGGACGTAACGGGCATAGCGCGATCTCACTATAATGGCGCTGATGTACGCGCAGCGCCCAAGTCACGCAAGTCAGTGAGCCCAACCTTCCGCTCCACGGTGTCATTCCCGCATAGCGGGAACCTCCGTTTTCTTCCCTCTACCCGCGACGCCGACGCTACCGCAACAAGCTCTGCCCCCATCGATCCAGATCGGCGTTCCTGTAATATGGCGCGATGCATCGCTGGCCAGAAATAGCACCGCATCGGCAATATCCTGCGCCTTGCCCTTGCGCCCGCCGGTCAGCGGAATATCCCCCTCGGGGAACTCCACCGGAATTTCGATCCGCTTGGTGTCCCGCTTCTCGGTATTGTCCGAAATTTCGCTCTCTATCGCCCCCGGACAGATCGCATTGATGCGGATGCGCCGGCTGCCCAGTTCCAGTGCCAACTGCTGCACCAGCGCCACTTGCCCCGCCTTGGTCACCGAATAAGCGCTGGCGCCGGGTGTGCTGAAGCTGCGCGTGCCATTGATCGAGGAAATCACCACGATCGATCCGCCGCCCGCAGCAGCCAGATGTGGCACGGCATGATGGATGGTGAGGTAAGTCCCCCGCAGATTGATCCGGATCGTGGTGTCCCACTCATCCGGCGTGAGGCTTTCGATTGGCGCCCAGACGCCGTTGATGCCCGCATTCGCCACGACGATATCGAGCCTCTTATGGGCGCGGATGATCTCGCCAATCGCCTGCTGCATCGCCGCGTCGTCCGCAACATCAGCGGTGATGGCCTGCGCCTTGCCGCCGGCCTTGGTAATTTCGGCGGCCGTCTGCTCCACTTCGCCGCCGGTCCTGCTCAGCGCAATCACTGTCACGCCCGCCGCGCCCAGCGTCAGCGCCGCCGCCTTGCCAATGCCCGATCCGGCGCCCGTTACCAGTGCCACCTTGTTTCGCAATTCGTCCATCCGCGCCTCCTGTTACAGGGTCGCAACGCGCGAAGGCGCGGATGGTTGGCGTCAATGCGCGATCTTGGCGGTGTGGTCGGCCTCGATAATGCCTTTGGTCAGGCTGCCATTGGGCGGATAGAGCGGGATCAGGCAGGCCTGCAGCGCGTGGTAGATATCCGGCTTGCCCACGAACAGCCGCGAGGTCGGCGTCAAATCTTCCTTGAGTTCGCTGAGCCAGCCGCCGCATGCATGGTCGATCATGTGGTTGTCGGCAAAGTCCCACAGCTTGCGATACCAGATCTGGAAATAATCATCCCGGTCATAAGAGGTCAGGAAAGACGCCGCCCCGATCCCCTCGGCCGGGGGCCACCACAGCTTTTCCCGCATCACCGGCTTGTTGTCCCAGTCCAGCGTGTAGAAAAACCCGCCATGCACCTTGTCCCAGCCCAGATCCACCGCCGTGCGGAACAGATGCCGCGCCGCATCGGTCAGCCAGTGCAGTCGCTTCTCGCCCAGCACCCACAGCTGGATCAACAGCCGCGCCCATTCCAGCCAATGGCCGGGCGTCGTGCCGGCCGGGCGGAACATTTCATTGCCCGTGTAATTCTTGTCGAGCACCCAGTTCTCGTCGAAATGCTCGGCCACTCGATAGCCCGGGGAAGCCGCATGCTCGGCAATGATCAACTTGGCAATCGCCTCCGCCTTGACCAGATAATCCTTGTTGCCCGTAGCCTCGAACGCTGCCATCAGCGCCTCGGTCATATGCATATTGGCGTTTTGCCCACGATAGGGCAGAAGCTTTGACCAATCCGAAATATATTCGTCCTTCACCGCGCCCCGGCTCGCATCCCAGAAGCGCGTATTGATCACCTCGGTCACGTCGGCCAGCATCTGCTCGGCCAGCGGATGCCCCACGAGCTTGGCGCTCGACGCCGCCAGCAGCACGAAAGCATGCCCATAGGCTTGCTTGGACCCGTCCTTGACCCCGTCATTATCCAGCGACCACACATAGCCGCCGCGTCTGGCGTCGCGATGCTGGTTCCAGATATATTGCATGCCATGGTCGAGGATTTCCCCGAACCCGGCCGCCCCATCAGGCTGCCAATCGCCGCGCAATGCACCATGCGGGTCGTGCCATGAATCTGGCGCGTCGAATTGGCGGCATCCAGCGGCTTGCCCGCATCATCCAGCTCGAAAAACCCACCCTTGGGATTGAGCGACGCCGCCTCGAAAAAATCGAACAGATTATTGGCCTGCCGCATCAGCCATTGCCGATGAAACGGACGCGTGCTCCACGGGCCCGAATTCGTCTTGGGAAGGGTATATTGCGCGTCGCTCATGCTGGCTCCGGTCTCGCCGCTGCTATTGGACGCTTGTATACGGGCGGAATAAGAACGTTGCAATTTCGATTGCAGGCCATCCCCTTGGCATTGCGCAAGATTGTGCCGACGAACTACCTCTTCGCGTAAAACCCCTCAACCCGGCTCACTTCCTCCGCCGAGCCCAAAATCACCGGCACCCGCTGGTGAATCCCCGTGGGCTGCACATCCAATATCCGTTCATGCCCAGTGGTCGATTTCCCGCCCGCGGCCTCCACCAGCAGCGCCATGGGATTGGCCTCATAGAGCAGCCGCAGCCGCCCGCCCTTGCTCACTGTTTCGCTATCGAGCGGATAAAGGAAAATCCCGCCCCGCATCAGAATGCGATGGATATCGGCCACCATCGAGCCCACCCAGCGCATATTGTAGCGCTTGCCTGCAGCCCCGGTTTCCCCGGCCACGTTTTCGGTGACATAGGCCAGCGTCGCTCGGTCCCAAAACCGCTCCTGCGCCGTATTGATCGCATATTCCCCCGATGCCACCGGGACTTTGACACTCGCCAGCGTCAATACAAACTGCCCGCTACCATCCAGCGCAAACACGCTCGTGCCCGTCCCGAAGGTCAGCACCGAGCTCGTCGCCGGCCCATAGGCCGCATATCCTGCCGCCAGCTGCGCCGAGCCTTTCTGCAACAGATCGGGCTTGGCCGGGTCGACCCCCAGCACCGAAAATATCGTGCCCACAGTGACGTTTACATCGAGATTGGAAGACCCATCCAGCGGGTCCGTCGCCACCATGTAGCGTCCCTGATTCTCCATATGAACCGCTTCATCCAACTCTTCGGACACCAGAATCGAAACATTGGCATTGGCAGCCAAGTGCTTGAGCACAATGTCATTGCTGACCACATCAAGCTCCTTCTGCGCCTCCCCTGCACATTGGTATGCCCCGCCAGCCCCGTCTGCCCGGCAATCGGCGCCAGCCGCAACACCGCCCCAATCTCCGCACTCGCCGCCGCCATCGAAGCAACAACACTGGCCAGTTCAGGCGCCACATTCTGCGCAGCAAGCCATTGGGCGAGGGTGGTGGTCATGGTGTTCTCGTTTCTGGAAAGAGTTGCCGCCAGTGTGATGATGGCCGGGGAGGAGGCAAGGCCGACTTTCGGCTAGATGCGGCGCCTGCCTCACCCCTCCTGCGCCAAATCCGCCAGCAGCCCTGCCGCCACACTCAGCCGCGACACCGTCAGCGTCCCCTGCGTCAGCTCAGCCACCGCCGCCGCCGTCCGCGCAATCCCGGCGCGCTCCTCGCTGTTCCACCGCGCCAACCGATCCGTCACCGCGCCACCCGCCACCTTGAGCACATCGGCCGTGATATCGCGCTGCGCCCGCATCACATTGGCCAGCGCCCGGTCCAGCGCCATGCGGTCGAACCGATCGGCCAGCACAATCGCGCGGCCCTGTTCGATCACCGGCCACAGGTTGAACGCCCCAAACACCCCAAAGAACGCTGCTGCCCCATCGGCCACCGACACGCCACAGCGCTCGCTCACCAGCACGATATCGCTGGCGTAGGAGAGAACAGGCAATTCCGCCGGGCCCTGCGCTACCGCCTCCGGCACGCCACGGGCCACAAGGCTTGCCACCCGCGCCGCCACCGCCTCGCCCAGCGATGGGGGCAGGGTGCTCGCCAACATGCTGCGCAGCGTCGCCACGCCGCTCTTGTGCCGCGCCACCAGCGCCTCAAGCCCCTCGGTGACATTGGCATTGCGCAGGAACCAGAGGGTCTCCTGCCGCAACAGCTCGGCCACCTCAGCATAAAGGCCCAATTGCACCGCGCCGGGCACCAATCCATCGAGCCCGTCAATCATGGTATTGAGCTCGGTCAGCCCATAGACGTCCCGCGTTGCGGCATAAGCCAGCGCCACTTCGCCCGGATTGGCGCTGGTCGAGCCCATCATTTCGCTGACAAAGGCCGGCCCGCCGCGATTGATCATCGCATTGGCCAGCACCGTCGCGATCACCTCGCGCTTGAGCCGATGTTGCGCCACCGCATCGGGATAGCTCGTGTGCAGCGTCTCAGGGAAATAGCGATAAAGCTCACCCGCCAGATAGGCATCGTCGATATCCCGCCCCTCCAAAAGGTCCGCATAAAGCGTCAGCTTGGCATAGGCCAGGATCACCGCCAGCTCCGGCCGGCTCAGCGCCGCCCCGCGTGCATCAAGCGCCGCATCACTGGGTAAAAATTCCACCGCCCGATCCAGCAGGCCACGTGCTTCCAGCTGCTCGATCAGCACCCGATGGTCCGGCAATTCCTGCCGAGCCGGCCCGCTCAGCCAGCGAAATCGCCAGCGTCTGCAGATAATTATTGCGCAGGCATAGCGCCGCCACTTCATCGGTCATGCTGGCAAGGAAGCTGTTGCGCGCCGCCATATCCAGCGCACCAGCCGCCACCAGCGGGGCCACCGCAATCTTGATATTGACCTCAAGATCGCTCGAATTCACCCCGGCCGAATTGTCGATGGCGTCGGTATTGATCCGCCCGCCGGCCAGCGCATAGTCCACGCGTCCGCGCTGCGTCACGCCCAGATTGGCGCCTTCCCCGATCACCTTGGCACGCACTTCGCCCGCTACCACGCGGATCGCGTCATTGGCCCGGTCGCCCACTTCAGCGTCCGTTTCCTGCGCGCCACGCACATAGGTGCCAATGCCGCCAAACCACAGCAAATCCACCTGCGCCCGCAAAATGGCCGACATCACCTCCGCCGGCGTCGCATGCGCCGCTTCGATCCCCAACACAGCCCGCGCCTCCGCACTCAGCGGAATGGATTTGAGGCTGCGCGAAAATACCCCGCCGCCCTTGGAAATCAGGCTCTGGTCATAATCCTGCCAGCTCGAGGCGGGGCAGGGCGAACAGCCGCTGCCGCTCCGCCAGCGACTTGCCCGCATCCGGGTGTGGATCGATGAAAATATCGCGGTGGTCAAACGCCGCCACCAGCTCGATCTCGGGCGATAGCAACATGCCATTGCCGAACACGTCCCCGCTCATATCGCCCACGCCGACCACGGTGAATGGCTCGCGCTGGATATCGCGGTCCATCTCGCGGAAGTGGCGTTTCACCGCCTCCCAGCCGCCCCGCGCCGTAATGCCCATTCTTTTGTGGTCATACCCGGCCGAACCGCCCGAGGCGAAAGCATCGCCCAGCCAATAGCCACGGCTCGTCGCGATCGCATTAGCCGTGTCGGAAAAGCTCGCCGTGCCTTTGTCGGCCGCCACCACGAGATAGGGATCATCCCCATCCCGCCGCACCACATCGCGCGGCGGCACCACGGCGCCCTCGACCAGATTGTCCGTCACATCGAGCAGCGCGCCGATGAAAATCTTGTATGCCGCCACGCCCTCGGCCAAAAACGCCTCGCGCGCCATGCCGGGCGTCAAATGCTTGGGCACGAAACCGCCCTTGGCCCCCACCGGCACGATCACCGCATTCTTGACCTGCTGCGCCTTGACCAGCCCCAGCACTTCGGTGCGGAAATCCTCCGGCCGGTCCGACCAGCGCAGCCCGCCGCGCGCAATCGCACCAAACCGCAGGTGAACGCCTTCCACCCGTGGCGAATAGACCGAAATCTCGTGGAACGGCCGCGGCGCGACCATCCCATCCACCCGCCCGCTATTGAACTTGATCGCCAGCGCCGGCATGCGATCGCCTGCGGCATCGCGCTGGAACGCATTGGTCCGCACCGATGCTTCGATGAGATTGAGGAACCGCCGCACGATCGTGTCTTCATCCAGCGACGCCATGGCATCCAGCGCTGCCGCGATCGTTTCGCGCGCCTGCTCGGCCGCCACTTCCCGTTCGCTCGCGCGCGGATCATGCAGGGCGTTGAACAGATCGATCAGCCCCGTCGCCGCCGCCGTCTGTTTCACCAGAACGCTGGCAATATAGCGCTGCGAATAGGAAATCCCGATCTGCCTGACATAGCGCGACAGCGCCCGCAGCAATGCCACGTCGTGCCGAGCCAGTTTGGTGCGGCTCACCAGCGTATTGAGCTGGTCGCTTTCCGCCTCGCCATGCCAAACCGCCAGCAGCCCATCCTCGACCGCCGCCCCGCGCGCCGCCACGTCAAATCCCGCCTCGGCCGGCTCCAGCACCATATCGTGCAGATACCGTTCCACCCCGTCGCGCGGCACGATCGTATAGGTCCGCTCGTCGATCACCCGGAAGCCAAAGGCCTCCAGCATCGGCACGCGGTCGCTCAGCGGAATAGCCGTCGCCCGATGGTAAAACCGCAGCCCCAGAGAGCCATCCGCCCCGGTCCGGCTACGCAGCCTGATCGCCACGTCATCGCCCAGCCCCTGCAGCACGGCAATGTCCGCATGCGCATCCTCAGCCGTATTGCGCGATTGATAGGCCGCCGAAAACGCCCCACGATAGTCGCTGACCGAAGCCGGATTTTCCGCCGTCGCCGCCAGCGTGTCGCCGAAATTGGAAGTCAGCGCATCCACCCGCGCTTCCAGTTCCCCACGGCTCGGCCGTGGCGTCGGCCCGGCAATCCGCCCGATAATCACATGCAGCCGGACCAGTTCGCCCTCGGGGAAATTCGGATAAAATGCCGAAACCCGCCCGTCATAGACCTGCGCCAGATAGCGCGTGATCCGCGCCCGCGCTTCCCCGTCATAGCGGTCGCGCGGCACATAAACGAGGATGGAGACGAAATTGTCGAACCGGTCGATGCGTGGCAAAACCCGCACCCGTGGCCGGTCATACAGCGCCGAAATCGCGCTGGAAAATTCATACAGCTGATCCACCCCGATCTGGAACAGCTCATCACGCGGATAGGAGTCCAACGCGCTCAGCAGCGCCCGCCCGTCATGCCCCAGCGGATCGAGCCCCGACTTGCGCATCACCTCGGCAATCTTGCGGCGGATGATCGGCACATCGGTATGCGGCATGGCCAGCGCCCGGGCGGTAAACAGCCCTACCACGCGCAATTCGCCCGTCGCCTCGCCATTGGCGCCAAACAGCTTGATGCCGACATAATCCAGATGCACCCGCCGATGCACCCGCGAGCGCACATTGGCCTTGGTCACCAGCAGCGGTTCGCTCTCGGCCATGAAGGCTGTGTGCTGCGGCGTCGTCTCCACATAATCGGCGCCACTGCGCAGCACCCGCACATCAGGGTCGCGCAATATGCCCAGCCCGCTCCCTGCCACCGGGGCGAGCGCTTCCCCCTCCACGCCATATTGGCGCAGGCCCAGGAAGGTAAAATTATGCTCGATCAGCCAATCGACAAAGGCCAGCGCCTCGTCCCGCTGCGGCCCCTTGATCCGCTCCAGATCCTTGGCCGCGCGGCGCAAGCGCTCCAGCATCGGCTGCCAGTCGCGCACCGCATGGGCCACATCACCCATCGTGCTCTCGATCTCGCTCACCAGCCCATCGATATCGGCCACCGGGTCGCTGTGAATATGTAAGAGGCTCAGTGAGCGCCCGTCGCCATCGGTCACCTCGCCATTGCCCACCAACACCACCGGGTGGGTAAACAGCCGCACCGAGCCGCCCGGGGTCCGCAAAGCCGCCAGCGCTATCGACGATGAACGGCATGTCCGGGGAAATAATATCGAGCACCGGGGCGTCGCCGGTAGCGGCCGGTCGCGTCGCGATGATCCGGCTGGTTTCGCCCTCATAGGTCAGCAAATGCCCATAGGCCTGCCGCAACACTGATTCTGAACGCATCGGGTGCCCGGCGGCCGAGATCTTCGCCATCGGTCGCCGGGATGGCGGCTTTGAAGAAGCGCCCAAATCCCGGTTCGGTGGTCAATAGCAGCGCTGCCCGCTCCAGCATGATCTGCCGGTTGGACCTGTCCTCATGCGTCACGTCGTGTACTCCCCGTCTCGCCTCGCCACTGTAGGCACCCCGGCGCGCGCTGTCTGCCATCCCTTCGCACAATAGCGCGAGCAGACAATGGGCGGATGACGGCATTTGTCTTTTGGTAACGAATGGGAATGAAATTGCTCTGGCGGTGATTTGCGACGGCACGCCACGATGTTTTTCCTGCCGAGGGAACGAAAAGGGGCAAAGCGTTTTCTTATCCAGCAGCGAGGGGCATAGCGGCCTGCTTGCAATACCCTAGTGATCTGGTAGCCTTTAAACACACGATCCCCCATGGGAGATGAATGATGAAACACCTACCCGGGATGCTGGCCCTGACCGGCCTTGCCGCGTCCCTTGTGCTCGGTTTTGCCGTAACCGGCCGCGCCCGAGATCGCACGATCATCAATGTGAGCTACGATCCGACGCGGGAGCTGTATCAGCAGTTCAACCGGGCCTTCGTGGCGCACTGGCAGGAAACCAAGGGCGAGACCGTGGCCGTGCAGACCACCCATGGCGGCTCCGGCGCCCGGGCCCGCACCGTCATCGATGGCCTCGAGGCTGATGTGGTCACCCCGGCGCTTGAAAGCGACATCAATGCCATTGCGGACGCTGATCCGGCCCTGATCCCGGAAAACTGGCGCGGCAGTTTCGAGAACAACAATGCGCCCTATACCTCGACCATCGTGTTCTCGGTCCGCAAGGGCAACCCCAAGGGCCTCAATGACTGGGGCGATCTGACCAAGGATGGCGTTGAAGTCATCACGCCCAATCCCAAAACCTCCGGCGGCGCCTGCTGGAACCTCTTGGCCGGTTGGGCTCGGGCCAAGGCCCAGCCCGGCGGCAGCGACGAGACGGCTAAAGCCTACATCACCGATCTCTACAAGCATGTCCCGGTGCTGGACACCGGTGCGCGTGGCTCCACCACCACCTTCGTGCAGCGCGGCATTGGCGATGTCCTGCTCGCTCGGGAAAACGAAGCCTACCTCGCCCTCGAAGAACTCGGTCCCGACGCCTTTGACATCGTCACGCCCTCGGTCTCCATCTCGGCTGAACCGCCGGTGGCGCTGGTCGTCGGCAATGCCGAAAAGAAGGGCAATACCGACTCGGCCACGGCCTATCTTGAATATCTCTATTCCGACGAAGGCCGGGCGATCGCGGCCGCCAACTACTACCGCCCTTTCAACCCCGAAGCCGCTGCCCCAGAGGACATTGCCCGCTTTGGCAGAAGTGAACCTTGTCACCATCGAAGACTTCGGCGGCTGGCGCAAAGCCCAGCCCGAATTCTTCGGCGACGGCGGTGTGTTCGACCAAATCTATTCTGGCCAGTAGGCGCCAACGAAACCAAAACGCCGGCCCCAGTGGTCGGCGTTTTGTTTCGCGCTCGCCCCAAACACTGAGCCTCCCCTCGCCCCTTGTGGGAGAGGGATGGCATTTCTGCGTTCAGCAGAAATGACAGGGTAAGGGGTACTGCGCCCGCCCATGCCAGAAACGCAGAAAGCACTCCTCATCCGCCCTTCGGGCACCTTCTCCCACAAGAGGAGAAGGGAAGAGCCTCAATGCATGGTCACCGGCTCAATCGGCGACCCCGGACCCTCACCCACCTTAGGCCCGGCCCAAAACACCACATAAAGCAGCTCCACCCCGGCCGCATCCGTGATCTCGATCGACCGCGGTGCCCGCGCATCCCCGCCCGTGCTCATCGCGCGATCGATGATCGCCCGACCTAGTTCGGCAGCATTGTGTTCGGCAGCATCGAGATCGCTGAATTCGCTACCATCAGTGTCGTGGATCAGCTCGTCATCGGTGCGATAATGGAAAAAATAGCGGGGCATGGGCATCTCCCTCGCGGACAGAAACTGCCAGCAGCGCCCGAGGGTTGCACTGACCGGCCAGCAAATCACGTCACCCAGCTTGGCACCTTCCCGCCGTTCAGTCGAGAGGGCCAATCCCATGATAGCCATGCCGCTGCCACAGCAGGGGCGTGCGGCTGGTCGTGGTTTCCGCCTCCACGATCGCGCCGGCAAACAGCACATGCGTGCCCGTTTCCATCGCCCCGATCACCTCGCAATCGAACGCCGTCACCGCCCCCAGCAGCATCGGATTGCCCGATGGCCATTGCGCCCAGTCGCCCACGCCAAATCGGTCCGCCGGGTCGATCCGCCCGGCAAAGGCATCTGCCACCGCCGCCCGGTCGTCGGCCAGCATGGCGATCGAAAATCCGCCCGTCTTGGCGATCAGGTCCGCCATGCGGCTGACAATGTCGATGGAAATCAGCAGCGCCGGCGGCGTTGCCGACAGCGAAATCACCGAGGTCGCCGTCCGACCGATCATTTCATCGCCCCGCCGCGTCGTCACCACGCTCACGGTCGAGGCCATCCCCGCCATGGCCGAGCGGAATTCGGCATTGCCGACCGTCGGCCGGCGCGGCGCCCGCAACGCCATGGTATCTGGCAGTTCGAAATCGGCCATCTCTGTCGTCACGATCCTTCTCCCGGACGCTCGGAAAAGAGGTCACGGAATTTATTGGGCACGCCTTCCATCGCCTTGGCATTGGCGGGTGGTATGCCTTTTTCGACTATGTTCGGCCACAGCCTTGCATATTTGTGGTTGAGTTCCACCCAGCTCTCCAGCCCGCTTTCGCTGTCGGACTTGATCGCATCGATCGGGCATTCCGGCTCACACACGCCGCAATCTATGCACTCGTCATCATTGATGACCAGCATGTTTTCGCCTTCATAGAAGCAATCCACGGGGCAAACCTCCACGCAATCCATATGCTTGCAGGCAACGCAATCTTCAGTGACGACATAGGTCATGGGTAGTCTCGAATATGGGAGTAGACCTCATGGTGGGCACCATGAGTTTGTCGAAGGACGAACCACGAGGTCGTGCCGTAATTTCTCCCACCCACCGCATCTCCCTCGGGCTCGACCCGAGGGCCGCTCTCAGCACGGCACCAACGGCGAAAGACCCTCGGGTCAAGCCCGAGGGAAACGCTAATGGGTGGGAAGCATTGGGAACTCAGCCCAAATTCGCTTCGGCAAACTCATAGTTCGCCAGCTTATCAAGGAAGTTGGTCACGTAATCCGGGCGGCGATTGCGGAAATCGACATAATAGCTGTGCTCCCACACATCGAGCCCCAGCAGCGGCTTGCCTTCGCCAGTTGCCAGCGGATTGGAGCCATTGGGCGTCTTGGTCACTTTGAGCTTGCCGTCAGTGCCCAGCACCAGCCGAGCCCAGCCCGAACCGAATTGCGTCGTCGCTGCCGTCTTGAACGCATCCTTGAATGCCTCCACGCTCCCCGGGTCGCTCACAATCTTGGCTTCGAGCTTGCCCGGCAGCGCGCCACCCTTGGGCGACAGGGCATTCCAGAAATGGATGTGGTTCCAGTGCTGCCCGGCATTGTTGAACACCGGCGCCAAATCCGCCTTGCCATTGGCAAAGGCGATGATCTCTTCCAGCGACTTGCCGGCGAGATCAGCATTCTTCTCGACGAACCCATTGAGCGCCGTCACATAGGCACGGTGATGCTTGTCATGGTGCAGTTCGAGCGTTTCTGGCTCATGCCGCGCTCGGCAAGCGCGCTGTGGGCATAGGGCAGTGCGGGGAGTTCAAAGGCCATTTTTGCATTCCTTTTTAGCCACTAAACCAGCGCCGCTTGCATTTTGGCGCCAGTCCGTTTAATTTCCAAGCAATGACTTTGAAAACCCATTCGCCAGATATGTCAAGCCAGACCTTGGAAAATACGGCACGGTCGCCGCGCAGCCCGTCCGAGCGTGTGCTGATGGCGCTCAAAATGCATGGCGCGCTCTCGTCCTCGGCGCTCGGCAACCTGCTGGGCACATCGGGCGAAGCCGCGCGCCAGCAGCTTGTGCGCCTTGCCGAAGAAGGCCTCGTCATCGCCTCCAGCGAGGCCCGCGGGGTAGGGCGCCCCACCCAAAGCTGGTCGCTCACCCCCGCCGCCCAGTCCCGTTTCCCCGATACCCATGCTGCGCTCACCGTGCAGCTGCTCGATATCGTCCGCTCCTCGCTCGGCCCCGCCGCGCTTGATACCATTATCGCCGCCCGCGAAGCCGAAACCCGCGCCGCCTATGAAAGCGTCATCGCTGACCAGCTCAGCCTGCGCGACAAGGTCGCCGCCCTGACGGATTTGCGGTCCGTCGAGGGCTACATGGCCGATTGGCGCGAGCAGCCCGATGGATCGCTCCTGCTGGTCGAAAACCATTGCCCCATCTGCGCCGCCGCCACCGCCTGCCAGAATTTTTGCCGCGCCGAAATCGACGTCTTCCGCGCTGTGCTGGGGCCGGATATCGAGGTGACGCGCGAGGAACACATCGTGGCCGGCGGCCGCCGCTGCAGCTACGCCATCCGGGAAGCCCAATGACCTCCGACAATCCCCGTCCCCCGCCGGCACGCGCCATCAGCGCACCGGCTGGGAAACGCCCGCCCAGCTCGACGAAGCCATGATCGCCGCCGTGGTTGACGCCTTCTATGCCGAGGCCCGCCGCGACCCCATCATCGGCCCGGTCTTCAACCGCGTCATCTCGCCCGAACATTGGCCCCAGCACATCGCCACCATCACCGATTTCTGGAGCTCCATGCTGCTCGGCACCGGCCGCTATGGCGGCCGCCCCATGCCCAAGCACATGGCCATTCCTGAACTCTCCGACGCCCATTTCATGCGCTGGCTGCGCCTCTTCCGCGAGACGGCAGAAAAGCTCTGCCCACCCGACATCGCCGCCCTCTTCATCGAACGCTCCGAACGCATCGGCAACAGCTTCCGCATGAACATCGCCATGCGCCGCGGCGACGACATCACCTGCATGGGCCCGCTGCAGCGTGAGGTGTCCAACTGGACGCCGCCGGAATAAGTTCTCCGGCCTCGCAGTCATCAACCCTCGCCATTCCCCCACGGTGTCATTCCCGCGAAAGCGGGAACCTCCGTTTACCGGTCCGTACATCGAGCAGGGTGGGGGTATGCTTCCGCAAACGCTGTCCTCGCACCCACCCCCACAACACCAATATTCCCCTCACCCCGCCATTCCGCCCTCCAAACCCAACCCAAAAACTCCCACACACCCCACCAGCAGAATTATTTTCCATACCACCGCGCCCAAAAGCCAACCCTCCACCTTGAGAAACTCGACTGAAACGGTAGTTTCACCCGCGCCGAACCGCGTTGAGAGGTCGACATGAACTGTGCCGCCGAAACCCCTGCTGTCCGGATATTCGCTTGAGCGCCGCCGCGTCTGCGCCATCGCGCTCTCGCCAGCGCAACGTGATCCCCGGCTTTGGCCTGACGCTCGGCTTCACGCTGACCTATTTTTCTCTGATCATCCTGATCCCGCTGCTGGCTTTGGCCATTCGCTCCGCCGGCTCGGGCTTTGATGGCTTCTGGAAAGCCGCCACCGACCTGCGCGTGCTGGGCTCGCTCCGCGTCAGTTTCGTCACCGCGCTGATCGCCGCCGGCATCAATGTTATTTTCGGCACCCTGATCGCTCCGGGTGCTGGTGCGCTACCGCTTCCCCGGCCGCCGCATTTTCGATGCCATTATCGATCTGCCCTTTGCCCTGCCCACCGCGGTCGCTGGCATAGCGCTCACCGCCATTTACGCCCCCAATGGCACGATCGGCGCGCTGTTTGCCCCTCTCGGCATCCGCATTGCCTACACGCCGATCGGCATTGTCGTCGCCATGATCTTTATCGGCCTGCCCTTCGTCGTGCGTACCATCCAGCCCATTCTCGAAGAGGTCAGCCACGAGGTCGAGGAAGCCAGCGCCACCACGGGCGCCACCCGCTTCCAGACCATCACCCGCGTCATCCTGCCCAGCCTCACCCCGGCGATTCTCACCGGCTTTGCCTCGGCCTTCGCCCGGGGTGTTGGCGAATATGGTTCGATCATCTTCATCGCCGGCAATATTCCCTTCGTGTCGGAAATCGCCCCGCTGCTGATCTATATCCGCCTGCAGGAATTCAACTATGTCGGCGCCACGGTGATCGCCTCGGTCATGCTGCTGCTGTCCTTTGCCATGCTGTTTGCGATCAATCTGATCCGGGCCCGGAGCCGCAAGAGGTATGGTTATGGCGACTAAACTCCGCGCCCGCCGCCATCGCCGCATCTCGCCCACCAGCGAAAGCCGCATCGTTCAGTGGGTGCTGACCGGCCTGTCCCTGCTGTTCATGGGCGTCATTCTGGTGCTGCCGCTCTATTCGGTGTTCCACGAAGCCTTCGCCAAGGGCATCGGCACCTTCTTTGCCGCCTTTGCCGAGCCCGATGCCCGGGCCGTCATTCGCCCGGCCCTCCTGGTTGGGGCCATTGCCGTGCTCCTCAACGTGGTTTTCCGCCTTGCCGCCCCCGGGCCATCGCCAAGTTCGAGTTCAAGGGCAAGGCCTTCCTCATCACCCTGATCGATACCGTTCAGTGGGTGCTGATCGGCCTGTCCCTGCTGCTCATGGGGGTCGTCCTGCTGCCGATCTATCCGGTGTTCCACGAAGCCTTCGTCAAGGGCATTGGCCCCTCCTTTGCCGTCTTTACCGACCCCGATGCCCGGGCCGCCATTCGCCTGACCCTGTTGGTCGCGGCCATTGCCGTGCCCCTCAACGTGGTCTTCGGCCTTGCCGCCTCCCGGGCCATCGCCAAGTTCGAGTTCAAGGGAAAAGCCTTCCTCATCACTCTGATCGATCTGCCGTTTTCCGTGTCCCCGGTCATTTCGGGCCCGGTCTATGTGCTGCTGTTCGGGGCCGGTAGCTTCCTCGGCCCGTTCCTAAAATCCTACGGCATCGAAGTGCTGTTCGCGTTGCCCGGCATCGTGCTGGCCACCATTTTCGTCACCTTCCCATTCGTTGCCCGCGAGCTGATCCCGCTGATGCAGGATCAGGGCACTGGCGACGAAGAAGCCGCGCTCTCGCTGGGCGCCAATGGCTGGCAAACCTTCTGGCGCGTCACCCTCCCCAATATCAAATGGGGCCTGCTTTACGGCGTGCTGCTGTGCAATGCCCGCGCCATGGGCGAGTTCGGCGCCGTCGCCGTCGTGTCCGGCAAAATTCGCGGCCAGACCACCACCATGCCGCTGCAGGTGGAAATGCTTTATAACGAATATAATGCCACCGCCGCCTTCGCGCTGGCCTCGCTTTTGGCCCTGTTGGCCCCGGTGACGCTGGTGTTGAAATCGGCCCTGGAATGGCGTTTCGGCGATGAAATCGCCGCCGCCGAACTGGTAATTTGGAGAGTCTGGGCCTATGGAAGTTCGCGTAGCCAATGTGCGCAAGGAATTCGACCGGTTCCCCGCACTTCATGATGTCTCGCTCGATATCCGCTCGGGCGAGCTGATTGCGCTGCTTGGTCCTTCCGGCTCGGGCAAGACCACTCTGTTGCGCCTCATTGCGGGCCTTGAAATGCCCACCCGGGGCAAGATTTTCTTCGGCGATACCGACGCTTCGGAAAAGACCGTGCAGGAGCGCAATATCGGCTTCGTGTTCCAGCACTATGCCCTGTTCCGCCACATGACGATCCTTGAGAACATCTCCTTCGGTCTCAAGGTCCGCCCGCGCTCCAGCCGCCCGCCGGCCGGCGAAATCCGCCGCCGCGCCATGGAATTGCTCGATCTGGTCCAGCTTTCGGGCCTTGAAAAGCGCTATCCCAACCAGCTTTCCGGCGGCCAGCGCCAGCTGCGTCGCGCTCGCTCGCGCCCTCGCCATCGAACCCGGCGTGCTGCTGCTCGACGAACCCTTCGGCGCCCTCGACGCCCAAGTCCGCCGTGAGCTGCGCAAATGGTTGCGCGAAATCCACGACCGCACCGGCCACACCACGGTTTTCGTCACCCACGATCAGGAAGAAGCCCTCGAGGCTGTCCGATCGCCTCTGCGTCATGAGCCGGGGCAAGATCAGAACAGGTCGGCTCCCCCGACGAGGTATACGACCACCCCACCTCGCCCTTCGTCTTCGGTTTCATCGGCGATTCCAGCGAATTGCCCGTCACCATCGAAAATGGCGAAGTCTGGGTCGGCGGCCGCGCCATCGGCATCCCCGCCCATAACACGCCTACCGGCGCCGCGCGCCTCTATTTCCGCCCGCACGATGTCGATCTGATCGAAGCCGATGCCTCGATGGCCGGCGTCGTCACCGCTAGCCGCCGCGTCGGCGGCACCCGCCACGTCGAACTCGAAGTGGGCGGCGACGGTCACAAGGTCGAAATCGACCTCCCCTTCGACTCACCCTGCCGGCAGAAAAAACCCGCCTCTCCTTCCGCCCCAAACGCTGGAAACTGTTTCCGGCATCCTGAGGGCATAAACCCGTCGAGATTCAACTCAGCCTGAGCTGCACATCGACGGGTTTACTCTTCATCCCCCTTCACCGCCTCCATCGACACATGCGTTGATGTATGCGCCACATGCGGCAGGGCGGAAATCTTCTCCCCCAGCACCTCGCGATAGTCCGCAATATCCTTGGTCCGCACCTTGAGCAGATAGTCAAAGCTCGACGCGATCATGTGGCATTGCTCCACTTCCTTGATCGCCCGCACCGCCTTGTTGAACGCCGCCAGCGCCGCCGCCCGCGTGTCTGACAGTTTCACCTCGACAAAGGCCACATGCGGCAGCCCCAGCCGCTTGGGGTCGATCACCGCGCGATACCCCAGAATATACCCCGCCTTCTCCAGCCGCCCGATCCGCGCTCGGCACGGCGTCTTGGACAAGTTCACCCGCCGGCTCAGTTCCGCCACGCTGATCCGCCCATCCTTGGCCCAACTCGTCCAGTATCTTCCGATCCGTCTGGTCCAAAGTCTCGTAGCTAACCGTTTTCATGGGCGTTTATCCTGTCCTGTGGCCGATCAATAACGCCTTCACGCCACCACCGCCATAAAATCAGGCGAAACGCCTTTCAAACTCATGTCATTGTGCCGCTCTCTCAGTGCCCAAGAGCGCCCAAATGACCGACATCGCCGCCGCCCGCCAGTCCCTCCGCGACCGCAACCTCGCCCCCGAGGCCCCACAGTCCACCAGCTCATTGCCGATACCGGCCTCGATACAGCGGCGCGACAAAAGATTTCCGCCCATGCCGAGGCCACTGGTCACCACCGTCCGCAAGGGCAATCGCTCGGGCCTGATGGAATCCTTCCTCGCCGAATATGGCCTCGCTACCGACGAAGGCGTCGCCCTCATGTCGCTGGCCGAAGCCCTGCTGCGCGTGCCCGATGCCGAAACCATCGATGCCCTCATTCACGACAAGGTTGGCGGCTCCAATTGGTCGTCCCATTTCGGCGCCTCCGACAATAAGCTCGTCAACTTCTCCTCCCGGGCGCTGAGCCTCACCGCCGACGTGCTGGGCGACCCCGAGATCGGCCCCAAAAACGCCCTGCATCGCGCCATTGCCCGCTCGGGCGAGCCCGTCATCCGCACCGCTGTCGGCCGGGCCATGCGCCTGCTCGGCAGCCAGTTCGTCTTCGGCCGCACCATTGACGAGGCCATCGTCAACGCCAAAAAGCCGGAATCCATCGGCTACCGCTATTCCTATGACATGCTGGGCGAAGCCGCCCGCACCGGTGCCGATGCCGTCCGCTATTTCGACGCCTATATGTCGGCGATTCTGTCCCTGGCACCCCATTGCACCGCCGCCTCCGTGCGCGATAATCCCGGCATTTCCGTCAAGCTCTCCGCGCTCCACCCCCGCTACGAGTTCGCGCAACGCTCCCGCGTCATGACCGAACTGGTTGAAGCGACTCGCCAATTGGCCCTCGCCGCCAAAGCCGCGAATATGGGCTTCAATATCGATGCCGAAGAGGCCGACCGCCTCGATCTCTCCCTCGACATCATCGCCGAAGTCCTCGCCACCCCCGAGCTGGCCGGTTGGGACGGCTTCGGTGTCGTCGTCCGGGCCTATGGCAAGCGCGTCCTGCCACTGATCGATTGGCTCGACGCCACCGCTACGGCGCTCGGCCGCCGCATCATGGTGCGCCCGGTCAAGGGCGCCTATTGGGATGCCGAAATCAAGCGCGCCCAGATCATGGGCCTGCCCGATTACCCGGTCTATACCCGCAAGGCCTCGACCGATATCAGCTACATCGCCGCCGCCAAAAAGCTCTTCACCAAGGCCTCGATCTATCCCCAATTCGCCAGCCACAATGCCCACACGGCCGCCGCCGTGCTGCATCTGGCCGCCGAGGCGGGCAGGGGCCCCGATAGCTACGAATTCCAGCGCCTGCACGGCATGGGCGAGCGCCTGCACGAAGTCCTGCGCACCTCCGCTGGCACCCGCACCCGCATCTACGCCCCCGTCGGGGCCCACAAAGACTTGCTCGCCTACCTCGTCCGCCGCCTACTCGAAAACGGCGCCAACGGCTCCTTCGTCTACCAAATCGCCGACGAAGACATCCCCGCATCCACCGTGGCCGAAGACCCGCTCGGCAAGGTCCCGGCCCCGGGCGACACCATCCCCAACCCCGCCATCCCGGCCCCGCTGGCCATCTTCGCCCCCGCCGCAACTCCGCGGGCCTCGACCTGACCGACCCCGCCACCTTCCCCGCGATGCAAGCCGCCCGCGAAGCCTTCCTAACCCACCAATGGCACGCCACGCCCCTCATCGCCCCCCAGCCACCGGCCAGTCCCTCCCCCTATCAGGGGAGGCTAGGAAGGGGTACTCCGATGCATCAGCCCTCACCAACCCCGCCACCCCCACCGACACAATCGGCACCGTCACCAACGCCACCCCAGCCGACGTAACCACCGCCATCACCGCCGCCACCACTTCCCCTTGGCCCAAAACCCCGGCAACCACCCGCGCCAATCTCCTGCGCGCCGCCGCCGATCTCTACGAGGCCAACGCCGCCGAATTCTTCGCCCTCCTCGCCCGCGAGGCCGGCAAATCTGGGCCGATTCCGTGGCCGAGCTCCGCGAAGCCGTCGATTTCCTGCGCTATTACGCCGAGCAAGCCGAGGTCCAGCCGCTCGCCGCCCCGCGCGGCCCCTTTGCCGCCATCTCGCCGTGGAATTTCCCGCTCGCCATCTTCACCGGCCAGATCGCGGCGGCCCCGGTCGTGGGCAATCCCGTCCTCGCCAAACCCGCCCCGCAAACCCCGCTCATCGCCCACCGCGCCATCCAGCTGATGCACGAGGCCGGCATTCCGCGTGACGCCATCCAGCTCCTCCCCGGCGCCGGCGAAGTGGGCACCGCGCTCACCTCCGACGCCCGCATTGCCGGCGTCGCCTTCACCGGCTCGCTCCCCACCGCCCGCCGCATCGACCGCGCCATGGCGGCAAATCTGGCGCCCGACGCCCCGTTGATCGCCGAAACCGGCGGCCTCAACGCCATGATCGTGGATTCCACCGCGCTCCCCGAGCAGGCCGTGCGCGACGTGCTCGCCTCCGCCTTCCAGTCCGCCGGCCAGCGCTGCTCGGCCCTGCGCATCCTCTACGTCCGGGAAGATGTCGCCGACCGCACGATCAGAAATGCTCACCGGCGCCATGGACGAACTCACCCCGGGCAATCCACGGGACCTCGCCAACGATATCGGCCCCGTCATCGACGAAGCCGCCCGCACAAAGATCGAAAACCATGTCGCCGCCTTCACCAAGGCCGGCAAGTTGATTCATCGCTTGAAGGCGCCGGGGCAGGGCACCTTCGTTCCCCCACCGTCCTGCGCGTCACCGGCATCGCGGACATTCCCGAAGAAATCTTCGGCCCGGTCCTCCATGTCGCGACCTTCAAGGCCGACGAGATCGACGCCGTCATCGCCGCCATCAATGGCTCCGGCTATGGCCTCACCTTCGGCATGCACACCCGCATTTCCTCACGCGTCCGCGCCGTCTCGGCCCAAGTGCATGCCGGCAATATCTATATCAACCGCAACCAGATCGGCGCCGTCGTCGGCTCCCAGCCCTTTGGCGGCGAAGGCCTCTCCGGCACCGGCCCCAAAGCCGGCGGCCCCCACTATCTGCCGCGCTTCACGCTGGGGTACGCCCATCCGCAAACCGCCGCACTCCCACTCCCCGGCCCAACCGGCGAAAGCAACACGCTCACCGTGGCCCCCGCGGCACGCTGCTCTGCCTCGGCCCTACCGAAGCCGACTACGCCGCCCAGCGCCAGATGGCCGAAGCCAGTGGCTGCATCGCCCTATCGTCCGACCTAGACCTCGACGCCCCGGCCCACGCGGCAACCTTCCAAGCCATCGCCTATTTCGGCACCGACCCAAACCTGCGCGCCATCCGCATCGCCCTCAGCGCCCGCGACGGCGCCCTCCTGCCGCTGCTAACCTCCGCCTCGGACACCGCCCGCCTCCAACTCCGAACGCCACATCTGCATCGACACCACCGCCGCCGGCGGGAATGCCAGCCTCATGGCGTCGGCCGGGTAGGGGCCTGCGTCCTCCCATGCTTCTCTGCATGTTTGACGCTCATACCCCTCCCCACCGTCATCACCCGGCTCGTCCGGGTGATCCATCTTTCCGCGCACGCGGCAGCATGGATTGCCCGGACAAGCCGGGCAATGACGGCGTGGCGGACACACAGCACAAAAAAACACCCCCGGAGTTCCCTCCGAGGGTGCCACTACACTTCGCTGAAAGGGAAACCTACCCCTTAGCCGCCACCAGAGCCGCCAGCTTCGCCGGCACCGCGATATACCGCCGGATCAACTCCACCCGCTCAGCCGTATAATACCCCGCCACATCCAGCATATTGAGCGTGCCCACTAGCTCCCCGCCCAAGATCACCGGCATGTTCACCACGGATTCACATCCCAGCGACTGGATCAGCGGATAATCCGGGAACACCTCGGCAATCGCCTCAATCGAATTGGCGATGAAATATTCCGCGCCTTATGCACCGTGTCGAACCAGTGGTCGTAATGCAGCGGCTTGGTGCCCGAGGTCGGATAATTGGCCGCATCGCTGGTATAAAGCCGGCGCGACAGCTCGTTTGCCATATCCACGCTCATGAAGGTGAAGAGCTTGGCCCCCACGATCTCCTGCGTCAGCGTCTGCAGCGCCTTGAACGCCTGCTCGGCGCCCTTCGCCTCGGCAATCTCGGCATCAAACCGCGCCACAGCTGCAAAATAGTCAGTCATTCTTTTGGTCCTTGGATCGAAAATTCAGAGAAAACTGGATGCCGCCCCGTCCACAAAGCGGCACCTCCCCCTCGACAGGGGAGGTTGGGAGGGGTGCGTGAGCCCCGATGTATCGGGCTTCCGCCCCCTCCCCAACCTTCCCCGCAAGGGGAGGGTGCAGATCGAGTATTACCCGGCAGCCCGGTTCGCCCCCTCCGTCGCCGCCAGCAATTCCTTGGAATAGGCCTCCACCAGCTGCCCATGCTTGAGCTGGTCCACCCCGGCCACTTCCACGATCCGCCCATGCCGCATCACGGCCAGCCGATCACATAGAAAGCTCACTACCGGCAGATTGTGCGTCACCAGCAGATAGGTCAGCCCCTGTTCCCGCCGCAACCGCTTGAGCAGATTCAAAATCTCCGCCTGCACGCTCACGTCGAGCGCCGAAGTCGGCTCGTCCAGCAACAGCACCTTTGGCTCCAGCATCAGCGCCCGGGCAATCGCCACACGCTGCCGCTGCCCGCCCGACAACTGATGCGGAAAGCGAAACCGGAAGCGCTGGTCCAGCCCCACCGCCTTCAACATCGCCTCGACCCGCTCATCGCGATTGCCCAGCCCATGAATGGCCAGCGGCTCGCTCAGCGCCGAGTCAATGGTCTTGCGCGGATGCAGCGACCCATAGGGGTCCTGAAACACCATCTGGCATTGCCGCGCCACCGCGCGATCCACCCCATGGCTGCGCGCCCGCCCCAGCACGGAGATGTCCCCCGTCCAGTCCGGCGCCAGCCCCGCAATGGCCCGCAAAATAGTCGATTTGCCCGAGCCGCTCTCGCCCACCAGTGCAAAGCTTTCGCCTTCCGCGACGGCGAGGTTCACCCCATGCACCACCTTGGTGTCGCCATAGGAAATATCGAGGTTTTTGAGGTCTATCGCGTTCATGTGCCCGCCCATTGTGTCCGGTCGAGCACCGGCAATTCGTCCCGGCTCTCATTGATGGTCGGCATCGCCGCCAGCAGCCCCCGCGTATAGGGATGCTTGGCATTGGCCAGCTCCCCCGCCGCGCATTCTTCCACCACCACGCCCGAATTCATCACCAGAATCCGGTCGCAATAGCGGCTGACCGAGTTCAGGTCATGGCTGATCAGGATCAGCCCCATGCCCTTGCGCGTCACCGGGTCATCGATGATATCGAGCACCTGCGCCTGCACGCTCACATCCAGCGCCGAGGTCGGCTCGTCCGCAATCAGCAGTTCTGGCTCGGGGATCAGCATCATGGCAATCATGACGCGCTGCCCCATGCCGCCCGAAACCTCATGCGGATAAAGCTTGGCCACCCGCTGCGGGTCATTGATCCGCACCGCCTCGAGCATGGCAATGATCCGCGCTTCGATTTCGCGCCGCGGCAGCTTCTGGTGCGTCACCAGCGCCTCGGCGATCTGCTCGCCCACCGTCATCACCGGGTTCAGCGAATATTTGGGGTCCTGCATCACCATGGAAATGCGCGCCCCACGCACCGACCGCATCTGCTTCTCGCTCTGTGCGGTCAGGTCGATGCCCTCGAATTCGAGCTTGTCCGCCGTCACCAGCCCCGGCTTGCGGATCAGCTTGAGGATCGCCCGGCCCGTCATCGACTTGCCCGATCCACTCTCCCCCACAATACCCAGCCGCTCGCGCCCCAGCGTGAAGGAAATGCCTTTGACCACCTCAACCCGCCCCCGATGGGTGGGGAAGCTGACCCGCAGGTTTTCAACCTTCAGGAGCGTGCTCATAAGCCCAACTCCCCAGCGCTTCCGACAACCACCGCATCTCCCTCGGGCTTGACCCGAGGGCCATTTTCAGCCCGGCACGCGCGACGAGCGATCCCGGGTCAAGCCCGAGGAAGGCCCCGGTGGTTGTGGTGAAGTCATGCAGAAAAAACCATCACTTGCCCTCACTCTTGGGGTCAAGCACATCAGCGCAAGCCATCGCCCGAGAAACAGAACCCCGGGCTCACAATGATGATCGCGAACCCCGGCATGGTCGCCACCCACCATTGATCCAGAATAAACGTGCGCCCGCGCGAAATCATCGCGCCCCATTCCGGCAATGGCGGCTGCGCGCTCAGCCCGATAAAGCCCGGGCCCGCCGCGGTCAGGATCACCCCGGCCATATCCAGCGTCACCCGAATGATCATCGAAGAGGTACAGAGCGGCAGAATATGCTGCACGATCACCCGCAGCGGCGATGCGCCCTGCAATTGCACTGCGGCAATGAATTCGGAATGCCGAATGGTCAGCGTTTCCGCCCGCGCAATACGCGCATAGGCCGGCCATGAGGTGATCGCGATGGCGATAATGGCATTGTTGATGCCCGGCCCCAGCGCCGCCACAAAGGCCAGCGCCGGGATCAGCTTGGGCATGGACAAAAAGATATCCGTGAACCCCATCAGAATGCGGTCCGCCCAGCCCCCGAAATAGCCCGATACCGCCCCAACCAGCAGCCCCAGCGGCGCCGAAATCAGCGCCACCAGCCCCACAATGGTCAGCGTAATCTGGCTGCCCCAGATCACCCGCGAAAAGATATCGCGGCCCAATTCATCCGTGCCCATCCAATGCGCGCCTGATGGCGGCGCCAGCCAGTTCGCCAAATCCTGCCCGGTGGCCGAATATGGCGCCAGCCACGGCGCAAATATCGCCGTCAGCACCAGCACCAGAATGATTACCCCGCCCACCACCGACAGCGGATTGCGCAGCAGTGCCGTAAACACCCGATATGCCCGCCCGGCATTCGCCTGCCAGCGCGAGGTGGGAGAGTCTTCAAGCAGCCAGTCACGTGTCGTCATCAGCGTGCCCTCGGATCCAGCACCCGGTACAAGACGTCCGAGACCTTGTTGATGAAAATGAACACCGCCCCGATCACCAAGGTGGCGCCGAGCACCGCGTTCATGTCGGCATTCAGCAGCGCCGTGGTCAGGTAATTGCCGATGCCGGGCCGGGAGAACACCGTCTCGATCATCACCGAGCCCTCCAGCAGCGCCGCATAGCTCAGCGCAATCACCGTGATCAGCGGCACCCGTATCGGGTTGAATGCATGCCGCCAGATCACCACGCGCTCCGGCACGCCCTTGACGCGCTGTGGTCACGAATTCTCGGCTCAACTGGTCCAGCATGAAGCTGCGCGTCATCCGCGCGATATAGGCCGAGCTAAAGAACCCCAGCACCGCAGCGGGCAGCAGCAAGTGATTGATCGCATTCCAGAAAATATCGATATCGCCCGCGATCAGACTATCGATCAGTAACAGCCCGGTTACCGGTGGCACCAAGCCGTCGTAGAAAATATCCAGCCGCCCCGGCCCGCCAACCCAGCGCAGCCGCGCATAAAACAACGCCAGCCCCACCAGCCCCAGCCAGAAGGCCGGCACGGAATAGCCCAGCAGCCCCACCACGCGGATAATCTGGTCGAGCCAACTACCCTGCCGGCTCGCCGCGATCACCCCGAGCGGCACGCCCAGCGCCACCCCGATCAGAATGCCGATCGTCGCCATTTCCAGCGTTGCGGGGAAAAACCGGCTGATATCGGCAATCACGGGCCGCCCGGTCAGAAACCGACATGCCGAAATTGCCGCTCAGCACATTGCCCACATATTGCACGAACTGCACATAAAGCGGCTGGTCCAGCCCCATGGACACCCGCGCCGCCTCATACACCGCCTTGCTCGCCCGGTCGCCCACCACCGCCAGCACCGGATCGATCGGGATCACCCGGCCGATGAAGAAGGTGATCGCCAGCAGCCCCAAAAAGGTGAGGAAAATCGTGACCACGAAGCTGACCACAGCCTGCGCCCTGCGCCCCCAGCGCTTGCCCGCACCAATGGATGAGCTAGGGGAGGGTGGTGCTGTCCCGATCTGCGGCTCCATGCTCACGCGGCTAAATCCCCCAAGAAAAACAATACAATAGGCCTGCAAGCGGATTCTCTTGCAGACTGTGAAGGGCTTCACATTTCGCTTTCACCATACAGAAAACTTTGCTTATATCAAAAAAATTATGGTGGAGACGTATGGCAGGGACCGCGCTGACCAAGCCTGATCTGGATGGGCACCCCAAGGTGGGCTCGCTCATTCGCGCCCGTCGCCGCCAGCAGCAAATGACCCTGCAGGAGCTTGGCACCGCCGCCGAAGTTTCGGTCGGCTATCTGAGCCAAGTCGAGCGCGATCACTCCACCCCATCCCCGGGCACTCTGGCGCAAATCGCCCGCGCCTTGGGTGTCGGTATCGACTATTTCGTCTCCGCCCCCAGCGCCGATAATGCGCTCACCCGCGCCGCCGAGCGCAACCGCTTCTCGGTCGATGGCTCCTCCATCATCTATGAGCGCACGGGTGCCGATTTCCCCGGCAACACGCTCTCCAGCTTCATCATGACGGTGCCGCCCGGCTACCGCTCGGAAACCGTGGCGCATGAGGGCGAGGAAATCCTCTACGTGCTCGAAGGCTCCATCACCCAGCGCCTCGAAGGCGAGGAAATGCTGATGAGCGCCGGCGATAGCCTGCATTTTCGCGGCAACCGCCCCCATTCTCGGTCCAACCACACCGACCAGCCCGCGCGCCTGCTCTGGACCGGCACGCTCACCCTCTTCCGCTCGACGGCAAAGCCTTCCCGCCAGCCGCCGGCGAAGCCAAAACCGGCAAATCCAAGCCGGTGAAACAAAAGAAATTGGTCAAATAATAAACAGGAGAAACGCCATGAAGCTCTTCCGAGCTGCCTTGCTTGCTACTGCGTTGACGCTGCCGCTGGCCGGCACCGCTGCCTTCGCTGCCACCCCGACCGACGCCCTCGTCGTCGCCCAGAATATCGACGACATCGTCGCCATCGATCCGGCCCGAGCCTATGAGTTCACCTCGGGCGAACTCAATACCAATCTCTATGATCGCCTCGTGCAATACGACGCCGAGGACACCACTGTTCTCGCGCCGGGCCTCGCCACCGAATGGGTTGCCGACGATGCTGCCAAGACCATCACTTTCACCCTGCGCGATGGCGTCACCTTCTCCTCGGGCAATCCGGTTCGCCCCGAAGACGTGGTGTTCTCCTTCTCCCGCGTCATCAAGCTGAACAAGACCCCGGCCTTCATCCTGACCCAGCTCGGCTGGACCCCGGAAAACATCGCCGACATGGTCACCGTGGCCGATGGCAAGGTGGTTGTGAAGTATGACGGCGATTTCTCTTCCGCCTTCGTGCTCAACGTGCTGGCCGCCCGTCCGGCCTCCATCGTGGATGAAGTCACCGTCATGGCCAATGAGGTCGATGGCGACATGGGCAATGCTCGGCTGAACACCAATTCGGCCGGTTCGGGCCCCTTCGTGCTGGCCGATTACCGCCCCGCCGAAATTATCCGTCTCACCGCCAATGAAAACTACTTCAAGGGCGCCCCGGCCATGAAGACGGTGATCATCCGTCACGTTGCCGAAGCCGCCACCCAGCAGCTGCTGCTGACCTCGGGTGACGTCGATATCGCCAAGAACCTCACCCCCGACCAGATTGGCAGCCTGCCTGCCGATAGCGTCAAGGTCGAGACCTTCCCGCAGGCCGCCGTCCACTTCCTCTCCTTCAACCAGAAGGACGAAGCCCTGACCCCGCCAGCCGTGTGGGAAGCTGCCCGTTACACGGTCGATTACGACAGGATGACCCAGTCCTTCCTCAAGGGCCAGATGGAAAAGCACCGAGCCTTCTGGCCCAAGGGCTTTCCCGGCTCCTATGACGAAACGCCCTATAGCCTCGACGTCGACAAGGCCAAGCAGATCTCGGCCGATGCGGGCATCAAGACCCCCATCACCGTGACGCTGGACGTGATCAACTCGACCCCGTTCACCGATATCGCCCAGTCCCTGCAGGCAAGCTTTGCCGAAGCCGGCATCAATTTCGAAATCCTGCCCGGCACCGGCGCTCAGGTCATCACCAAATACCGCGAGCGCACCCACCGAGCCATGCTGCTCTATTGGGGCCCCGATTTCATGGACCCCCATTCCAACGCCAAGGCCTTCGCCTACAATTCCAACAATGCCGACGACGCCTACGCCGCCACCACCACTGGCGCAACGCTCGGGCCGTGCCGCAGGCCATGAATGACGAAGTCACCGCCGCCCCGGCCGAACCCGACCAGACCAAGCGCAACGAACTCTATGTCGACCTGCAGAAGCAGGTGCAGGAGACTTCGCCCATCGTCATCATGTTCCGGGCCACCTACCGAGTCGCCATGGCCAAGGCCGTCAACGGCTACGTCAACGGCGCCACCTCCGACTTCGTCTACTACCGCCTCGTAACGAAGTAAAAATCCGCAACGGCGCTGCCATGCCGTTTGCCCCGGGAGCCGAGCCCCAAGCCCGGCTCCCAAGTATCCACCCACAATGTCATTCCCGCGAAAGCGGGAACCTCCGTTTCCTTCTCCAAGATTCAAACAGAGGTCCCCGCTTTCATGGGGATGACACTGAGGAAAAATTGACGGGCACTATCATCCCGATCCGCCGCGCTCACCCTCCCCCTTGTGGGCTTCGGAACCGTCCCGTAGGGCAAATCGCTCCGGTGGAGCGATTTGAGGAGAGAAGGCCATGAGAGCTATGCTCGAATGGCAAGGAAGCGAGATAGGACTTAGCTTCAGCTAAGTCCGTAATCGAGCAGGGTGGGGGTATGCCTCCGCATACTCGATGCCCGACCGGATACCCCCTCCTAGCCTCCCCCTGATAGGGGGCGGGATCTCTCCACTCTTGGGACCAAATCGCGTCACAAGCACAGGGCGGTCCCTCCCTCTATCAGGGGAGGCTAGGAGAGGGTACCCCCACAAAAACCAAACCACCGAGCCCAGCATGACCCCCACCCTCACCACCCGCCTCGCCAATCTCCGCGCCATCATGGCCGCCACCAACACCGATCTGATCGCCATCGGCCCCTCCAGCCACATGATCTACCCGGCCGA
Source organism: Devosia sp. A8/3-2 (assembly GCA_025452255.1). GTDB lineage: Bacteria > Pseudomonadota > Alphaproteobacteria > Rhizobiales > Devosiaceae > Devosia. The sequence goes on along the minus strand of CP104974.1, from coordinate 3,357,721 downwards.
TCTCTCCCCGCACGGCGACGAGCGCCCGGTCCTTCTGCTCATCTCACAAACCTTCGCCGGCTTCCTCATGCCCGCGCTCAATGTCGACAGCGCCCGCCAGCACACCGATCTGCCTTTCTTCCCCGGACCGACGCCGACGGCCCCGGCGCCGCGCTCGAAGACCTGCTCACCGCCACCGGCATCACCCGCACTGCGCCCTCGATCGTCCTCGACGAAACCATGCGCACCGACTTCGCCCTGCTGCTGCTCGGACGCGCTGCCCGGCGCCACAAGACGCTTTACCCAGGACACAGTCGGTTACCTCCGTTCCCGCAAAGACGAAGCCGAATACATCGCGCTGAAAAAGTCGGCCGTCCTCAACGACGCCGCCATGGCAGCTGGCTTTGCCGCCCTCAAGCCCGGCATCACCGAGCGCGAGATCGCCAGCACTATCCGCGATTTCTACAAGGCCAATGGCGCCACGCCCGAATTCACCAGCGTGTGCTTTGGCCCCAACGGCGCCTTCCCCCATCACCATACCGGGGAAACCCAGCTCAAGGACGGTGACGCCGTCCTCATCGACATTGGCGGCCGCATCTATGGCTACCCCTCCGACATGACCCGCGTCGGCTATTTCGGCTCCGCCCCTGAAGGCTTCGGCCAGATCCACTCCATCCTCGACCACGCCGTCGCCGCCGCCATCGCCGCCGCCGGCTCGGCGTCAAAGCCAGCGCCGTCGACAAAGCCGCCCGCGACGTCATCACATCAGCCGGCTACGGCCCCAATTTCCTCCACCGCACCGGCCATGGCACAGGCATCGACATCCACGAAACGCCCTACATCACGGCCACCTCGGAAACCGTACTGGAAGAAGGCATGGTCTTCTCCATCGAGCCCGGCATTTACCTGCAAGGCCAATTCGGCCTGCGCCTCGAGGAAATCGTCATCATCCGCAACGGAACAGCCGAAATCCTCTCCGACATGCCCTGCAACGCAGTCGCGGCCGGCTAGGGATCGCGCCACAATCACCGAACGGTCCCTCCCCCTATCAGGGGGAGGCTAGGAGGGGTATCCCCAAAAGAGTCTCTTCAATGCCCCCAATCCTCACCACCGACCGCCTCATCCTTCGCGGCCACACCACGGCCGACTTTCCCGCCTGCGCCACGCTCTGGGCCGACGCGGGCGTCACCCGCTTCATCGGTGGTCGCCCGAGCACATCAGACGAAACTCGGCGGCGCATCCTCGGCCTATGCCGGCCATTGGCAATTGCTTGGTTATGGCTACTTCTTGGTCACCGAGCGCGAGACCGGCGCCGTCATCGGCGAATTCGGTCTGGCCGACTTGCATCGTGACGTGACGCCGCCGCTTGGTGATACACCGGAAGCGGGCTGGGTAATGCTGCCACATTATCAGGGCAGGGGCCTCGCGCAGGAAGCACTCAGCGCGGTCCTGTCTTGGGCCGACCAGACCATGCCCCGCACCGTCTGCATGATCCACCCGGACAACACGCCCTCGCTCAGGCTGGCCAACAAACTGGGCTATGTCGAATATGCGCGCGGCAAATACGGCGAACACACCCCAATTCTGCTGGAGCGGTCCCGCTAACGTTCAATCGCAGATGGAGCGACGATTGTGCTCGGGCAAAATATCACCGCATCCACCGCGCAGTCCCTCCCTTATCAGCGGAGGCTAGAAAGGGGTATTCCGATGCCGGCTAAAGCTGCGCCCTTAGCAGGGGCGTGCCTTTGGCCACATCCCGCTCAAACACCAGCACGTCGTCCACCACCGTCAACCGCCCGTGATGCACCGCCGTCCGGCGTGCCGCCACGTCCGGCGGCCCGGCCTTGTCGCCCAGCTCGTCCCATTCGGGATGCGTGAAATAATACAGCGCCCCATGGTCGCCCACCACGACCACATCGGCATGCCGCAGGAAGCGGATATCCATCGGATCGGCCCCCGGTTCGCCCCCGATGATCCCTTGTCGCTCCCAGTTCACCGCATCCTTGGAGCGGTACACGCCTTGCCCGCGCCATTCATCGACGATCAGCCAGTGCCAGCCGCCCAGCACGAACACATTGGGCCCCTCATGCGGCGGCGCATCGGGCGAGCCGGGCAGCACCAGCCCCTCCTGCCGCCACGTATAAAGGTCCGTGCTCACCGCGCTCCGGGTGCTCGAGCCGGCATCCTCGTCCTTGTACCACATGCGCCACAGCCCATCCGGGCATTTGAGCACACAGGCGTCGATCACCCGCGGCCCATTGAGCGTCAGCGGCCCCACCCGCGTCCACGTCTCAAGATCAGGGCTGGTAAAATGCGTGATCGTGCGTGGCACGCCCGGCCAGTTGTCCGGTATGCCGGGAATGTAGCTCAGCCACATGTGATACTCGCCCTCGGCCCAGATCACCTCCGGCGCCCAATGCGTATTGGTCTGCCCCGCATCCTTGGGGTCATCCAGCCCCTTGACCGTCCCACGATAATGCCAGCTCGCCCCATCATCACGGCTCACCGCCACCCCGATCGGCGAGCCATGAATCCAGTGAAATTAGGTCCCTCCGCCGCCGGCTGCCGGTTGGTGTAGAACATCCACCACTCATCGGTACCTTGCTTGCGAATTACCGTCGGGTCCGCCGCCCCATCGGCAACCGGATCACGAAAAATCGGTGCAGACATAGTTTTGAACTCCTCAGAAATATCGCAGGGAGAGCGCGCCTACGGAGCCACCTTCTCCCGGCAAGGGGAGAAGGGAAGAAGCGCCACTGTCTGTGGCTCCTCCACAATGTCATTCCCAGCGAAAGCGGGAACCTCCGTTTCTGAGATCGCGCCTTCCCAGCATCCCCGGCAATCTCCCTTGATAGGGAGGGCAGGGAGGAGTGACAGAGCACCAATATCAGCCCCTACACCCCCTCATAAACCCGCACCGACCGTCCATCCGGCCGATCAACCAATCTACCCGCAACCCCCATCAAGCCATTGGCGCGACTCACCATCTCCCGGTCCGTCGCCAGCTTCCCGTCGCCCGCATCCTCAGTGCTCAACACACTGGCCTTCAGCAGACGCGAGTACGGATGCTCGGGATTATCCAACACCGTCCGCGCATCGCCCATTTCCACAATCCGCCCGCGCTGCATGATGATGATGCGGTTGGAAATGTAATAGGCTGTCGCCAGATCGTGCGTGATGTAGATCACCGAAACCTTCAGATCATCCCGCAGGCTCTTGAGCAGGTTGACAATGCTCATGCGCAGGCTGGCATCCACCATGGACACCGGCTCGTCCGCAATCAGCAGCGGCGGATTGGGGATCAGCGCCCGCGCAATGGCCGCGCGCTGGAGTTGCCCCCGCTCATTTCATGAGGATAGCGTCCCTTCACTTCGGCAAGGCTCAGCCCCACCTTTTGCAGCGCGCCATCCATCGCCCGGTCGAGCTCAGTCCGATCCTTGAGTTTCAAAAACCGCCGCGCCGTGGATTCCAGATACCGATCGATCCGCTTGAGCGGGTTGAACGCCTCGAACGGGTTCTGGAACACCGGCTGCACATTGGCCATGAAGTCGAGCCGCTCGGCCCGGCTCACCTTGGCGCTCACCGTCTTGCCGCGAAAGCTGATCGTGCCATTGCTGGGCAATTCCAGCCCCAGGATCATGCGCGCCAGCGTCGTCTTGCCCGAGCCGCTCTCCCCGATAATGGTGAAAATCTCGGGCTTTTCCACGCTCAGCGCAAAGCTCGCGCCCTCCACGGCATTCACCACCTTGCGCGACAGCAGCCCGCCCATGGTGAATTGCTTGGAGACATTGTTGATGTCCAGCAGCGTGCTCATGCCATCACCCCGTGGCTTGCATGGGGCGCCACCAGCGGCTCCACATCCTTCCAGCGCCAGCAGGCGGTGCGATGATCCTTCCCCACCGTTTCCATGGGCGGAACCTCGGTCTTGCATTTGTCGACGGCCAGCGGGCAGCGCGGATGAAACCGGCACCCCGCCGGCAGCGCGGCCGAGCTTGGCGGCCGCCCCTCCAGCGCCGGCCGCTGCGCCGTATCGCCAATGCGCGGCAGGCTCGCCACCAGATGGGCCGTATAGGGATGCTTGGGCGCGAAGAACATTTCGCGCGTCGGCCCTTCCTCCACCAGCCGCCCGGCATAGATAATGCCCACGCGATCGGCCACATTGGCATGCACGCTCATATCGTGCGTCACGAACACCACCGAGGCGCCCATCTCTTTCTGAATATCGCGGATGAGGCTCAGCACTTCCTTTTGCACCACCACGTCCAGCGCCGTCGTCGGCTCATCCGCAATGATGAATTCGGGGTGGCACACCGTCGCCAGCCCAATGGTCACGCGCTGCCGCATGCCGCCCGAAAGTTCATGCGGATAGGCCCGCAACACATCCGGCGACAGCTTGAGCCGATCCAGATGCCCGATCACCCGCTGCTTGAACGCGTCGCCCGATAGGCCCAGCGGCCGCGCCGCAAAGTCCTCGAACGTCTTGCCGATCCGGCGCACCGGGTTCAGCACGCTCATCGAGCCCTGCATGATGTAGCTCAGATGCTTCCAGCGCACCGCCTCGATCTGCTTTTCGCTGGCCGAAGCGACATCGATCGGATGCCCCTTGAAGTCATATTTGACCGAGCCCGCCACCACCCGGAACGGCGGCCGCATCGCCGCCGCCAGCACCTTGATAAAGCTCGTCTTGCCCGACGAGCTTTCCCCCGCAATGCCGTAAACCTCGTTGCGCTTGATGCTCATGGTGATGTCATCGACGGCCCGCACTTCACGCTGCACGCCGTAATAGTTCATCTGGTAATAGGCCTTGAGCCCATCGACGGTCAGGATTTCATTGGCCATCATCAAGCTCCCATACGGCGAAGGCGGCTGCGCGGGTCGATATATTCGTTCATCGACATGGCCAGCAGGAACAGCCCGATAAAGGTGATGACGATCAGCACCACCGGAATGAGGATCCACCACCACACGCCCACCATCATGGCCGAGTGCGAATTGGCCCAATACAGCACCGTGCCGATGGTGGGATTATTGAGATTGGTAAAGCCCAGCACCGCCATGGTGACTTCGAGGCCAATCGACCACAGCATGTTGTTCATGAAGGTGGCGAACACGATCGGCATCACATAGGGCAGGTGCTCTTCAAGCAGCACCTTGCGGGTGCTCATGCCGGCAAATACGGCATGCCGGGTAAATTCACGATGCTTGAGACCCAGCGCCACCGAGCGGATCAACCGCGCATCAGAACGGCCAGCCGAAACACGCCATGATCAGCGCTAGGGTGAAGCTGTCCAGGGTTGTTGCGCAGCACGAAATAGAACAGCACCGGGATCGGAAAGATCGGCACGGCCACGAAGATGTCGTTGATGAACATCAACACCCGGTCCACCCACCCCCGGCATAGCCAGACAGCAAGCCCACCGCGATCGAGATGATACGGCTCAGCACCGCCACGGTGATGCCGAAGATCAGGCTGTTCTTGAACGCGGCCGAAAGCTGCCAGAACAGATCCTGCCCGCGCGAATTGGTGCCGAACCAGTATTGGCCCGAGGGCGGCTGGTCGGGAATGGTCATGTAGATCAGCGTGGGATCGACCGGCGAAAAAAAGCTCAGCGCCACGAAAATCACCACGAAGCCGACCGGGATCAGCCCGATGGTGAATTCGAGATTATAGCGGATGAGGTCATGAAACACTGCAAACATATGGGCCTACTCCGTCCGCACGCGGGGGTCGAGCAAAGGATGCAGCAGGTCAACGATGAAGATCGCCAATGCCACCGCGGTGATCAGAAACGGTCGATACGGCCAGCACCAGTGAATAATCGCCATAGTTCACCCCATCGATCAAAAGCGAACCGATGCCGGGATAGTTGAACACCTGCTCGGTGATGACGGTGCCCGAAAACACCCCGCCCAGCGCCATGGCCAGCGCCGTCAGCTGCGGCACCATGGCATTGCGGATGACATAGGCGTCCACAATGGTCCTGCGGCTCACCCCGCCCAGTTCGGCATAGGTCACGTAATCATCGTTGACGATATTGGAGACCAGCGCCCGCATGCCCGGGAACCAGCCGCCAAACCCGACCAGCACCAGCGACAGCGCCGGCAGGATGGAGTGCTGCAATATCGAGCCGATATAGGCCAGCGTCAGGCCCGGTCGCACATCCATGGCAAAGCCGCCCGAAATGGGCAGCACCGGCCACAGAAAGCCGAAAATGACCAGCAGGATGAAGGCCACCACATAATAGGGGATTGGCTGGACGGCGATGGCGACGATGCCGAAGGCCTGGAAGAACCGGTTATCGGGACTATAGCCCGCCAGCGCGCCAAACAGATTGCCGATGACGAAGGTAATCAGTGTCGAAGTGGTCAATAGGCCCAGCGTCCGGGGCAGGGCGCGAGCCACCAGTTCCATCGAGGGGGTAGGAAAGGCCAGCAGCGAAGGGCCCAGATCACCGCGCAGCAGCCGCATCCAGAAATTGAAATACTGGCTCACGATCGGCTGCCCGGTGCCATAGAGCTCGGTCAGCGCCGCGCGGGTCGAGGCAATGGCCTCCGGCGACAGGTTCGAGCGGGCGGACAACCGTCCCAGCACCTGCTCCACCGGATCGATCGGGGACAGATGCGTCACCAGAAACGTCGCTCGAAACCCCGCAAAAGATAACCGCAAGCAATTGCAGGATGCGCTTGCCGACAAACCATAGATAAGTGTTCATATATTTACCTCACGACCTCGGCCTGCTCTTCCCTCGCCCCTTGCAGGAGAGGGACTGGTTTTCCACGTTCAGCGGAAAACCAGTGTGAGGGGTGCTGCGCTCGCCCATGCTTTGTGTGCCGTGCGGGGCACAAACCCCTCATCCGCCCTTCGGGCACCTTCTCCCGCAAGGGGGAAGGAAAAACCGAGGCTCGCTCCACATTTTCATCCCCATGCGGCCCGGCCCGTGGGCCGAGCCACCGGGGAGGCTCTTACGCGCCTGTAGCAGGCGTGATCTGGGTGAAGATGTACCGCCCGTTCGACCAATTGGTCACCGGGTTGGCATAGTTGTTTTCCGCGTTCGGCCAGCCGGTCCAGTAACGGGTCGATTGGAGCGAGAACACGTTATAGGCCATGATCGGAATGTTCGGCATCTCCTCGAGGTGGAGCTTGACGAAGTCCGTGCCATATTCGATCCCCTTGGGATCGTTGAAGTCGATGCCGCGGATTTTCTCGATGATTTCGTCGAGCCGCGGGTCCTTCCAACGCATCCAGTTGCGGTCGGGTTGCAGCGCCTGGCTCGACCACATAATCGGAATGGTAGCTGTCGAGGAAGAAGCTGAGATCGGGGTGACCGCCCTGAGTTTCCACCGCCCGGGCAATGTTGACTTCGTAATTGCCGACGCGTTGACGATCCCAGTGTCCGAGGCCGCTTCCACTTGTGCCTGCACGCCATTCTGCGCCCGAGTCTGGGCAATGATCGAGCCTAGCCGGTTGACCACGCCATCGGTCGGCACCATCACCGAGAAGGTGAAGGGCTGGCCGTCTGGCTGCATCCACTGATTGCCGTTCTTGGTGAAGCCGGCAGCAGTCAGCAGCTCTTCAGCCGCCGGAATATTCTGCTTCCACCAGCCATAGCCAAAGGCGTTGCGGATGGCGGTTTCGTCGCTCGGCACGGCGTCGCCGAAGTGCGGGCGAACCATCTCGGCGATCTGCAGCCCGACTTCGGCATCGTAAGGTTTGACCTTGCTGGTGCCGGTGTCGATCTCGTAATTGGTGAGAAATTCCTGCAACGGCCCGTGATAGTCAGCGCGGATGGGTGCCGGTTGGCGGCACCGAAATCGCCGACAGCGTGGCCGCACCACGATAGCTGGCCATCGACATGGCGCGCATCGAGCATCAGCGTCAGAGCCCAGCGCACGCGCTTGTCCTGGAATTTGGGGTTCTGCAGGTTGAAGATTGCCATCACCAGCGTCGGATCGGGATGGGCATAGGGGAAGCCGGGGAACCAGCCCTTGATCTGCGGATCCTGCGCTACCACCGAGAAAGTGGCTTCCGGCGTCAGGTCATGCACCATGTCGAGATTGCCATTGCGCATCTCGATCAGGCGGTTATCCGGGGACATGTTGTTGCGATAGATGATGAAGCGCGGCTTGGGCTCGCCCACCATGCCCAGTGCGGTCTTTTCCCAGTCGGCGCGCTTTTCCCAGATATACCGAGTGCCGTTCGGATCGAACGAATGCAGCGTATACGGCCCCGAGCTCACCGGCGGGTTGTTGTCGAAGCTGAGAATGTCCTCGACCTTCTCGAACACATGCTTGGGCATGATCCGGGCGCCGGTCCAGCGCACCGAGAACAGCGTGTGGAAGCGCAGATTGGAGGCGTTGAGCTTGAAGTGAACGGTGTAGGGGTCGGTTGCCTCGACAGAAGCGACCTGCGCGGTAAATGCGCCATTGAACGGGGTGCCGGGCGTCGCCTTCTGCTTTTCGACGGTATAGACCACGTCGTCGGCGGTGAAATCGACGCCGTCGCTCCGTGTAATGCCCTGTTTCAGCTTCACGGTCATTTCCGTGAAATCGTCATTATACTGCCAGAGATCGTCGGCCAGCGAATTGTAAATGGCGTTCTCGCTGGCGCCCTCGACACCCGCATCGGGATCGATCAGCCAGAGCGTGTCCGTGGTCAGCTGGTGCAAGCCATTGCTAGTGCCATTGCCGGCGCCGACAACCCATGGATTGAACCAACCCGGATTGCGGATGATCCCTTCGGGGTTGTGCACGATGACCGTCTCGTTGCGCAGGAATTGCGCCGAGTCCGGCGCTACGCCTTCGGCCTCCTGCGCAAAGGCCGGGCCCTTGCTCGCCAGCAGCAGCGCTGACTGCCGTGCCCATCATAAAGCTACGTCTATCCATTTGATCCTCCCTTGTGGCGTGCCCTCCAGCACGTCGGCCGAAATGCCTCCAGCATTCCAACTTGGCGCCCTCCGGCGCTCGTCCGACATGCTACTCAACCGTCCGTCATTGTCAACGCACTAACTGATGTAAATCGGAAAGCATGATATACAATATGAAAGGGCGCGCCGGTTCCCATGCGCCCTTTTTTGTTGTCGTAAACGCGGTTTAGCGGCTCTCAATGCTAACAGTCTGCTAGCATATTTGCGGGGTCGGCTACGGCGCTCGTCTGGTCTTGGCTCGCCCTCCCTTGCGGGAAATGGCAAGGCCGGGAGCACCCGGTGACGGGCCTCAAAACCACAACCAAATACAGTGTCATTCCGGCGCCGGCCGGAATCCAAGCTGAAACTTATCCCCACGCTGCAGGTCAGCATGAAGTGCGGGATGCCGGCAGCGAGCGCCGGTCATCCCGCCCTCATTCAGATCTTCACGCGCACCATCTGGTACGAGTAGGGCGGCAACGTCACGCTCAGCTTGCCATCGGCAATCTTGGCGCCAGTGCCCTTGCGCGGGGCCACTTCGTCCTGCTTCTTGGCGGTATTGACCGCCTTGAGGTCAGGATGGGTCATCACACGGTGGTCGATAATTGTGCCGGCGCCAAAGCCCTGCAGGCTCACTTCGGTTTCGATGCTTTCGCTGGTGTGCCGGTTGACGAGGAAGAAGCTCAGTGTGCCGTCCTCTTCATTATGCACGCCCGAAACGTCGACAAACGGGGTGTCGGCCGCATGCGTCGTCTCGTAGCCCGGCGAATTCACCAGCAATTGCAAGGCCGTACCACGACCGAACACCGAAGCAAAGAAGTACGGATAGTAGATGGTCTGCGCCCGGGCCGGGCCACCCTTCTCCGTCATGATCGGCGCGATCACGTTCACCAACTGCGCGATACAGGCGATTTTCACCACGTCCGAGCGGCGGATGAAGGTGTTGAGGATCAACCCCACCATCAGCACGTCTTCGAAATTGTAGATGTCCTCAAGCAGGCTCGGCGCATGCGGCCAGCCGCTATTGCCGTCAAGGATCTCGCGATCCTTCTTGTTGGAATGGTACCAGACATTCCACTCATCGAAGGAAATATAGACGTCGCGCTTGGACTTCTTCTTGGCCTTGACCTGCTTGATGGTCGAGGCAACCGTGTCGATATAGGTCTCAAGCTTGTGGCTCAGGCCCAGATAGTTCGGCGTGTTGTTGTCGCGATTGGCGAAATACATGTGGAGGCTAATATGATCGACGTGATCATAGGTGTGCTCCAGCACGATGCGCTCCCAATCGGGATAGCTCGCCATGTCCGAATTGGACGAGCCGCACACGATCAGTTCCAGCGATTTGTCGAACATGCGCATGGCGCGCCGTGTTGGCGGCCAGTTTGCCATATTCGTCGGCGTCCTTGTGGCCGACCTGCCGGGGCCCGTCCATCTCATTGCCGAGACACCACATTTTGACGTTCCACGGCTCCTTGCGGCCGTTCTTGATGCGCAGATCGCTCCAGTAGGAACCACCGGGATGGTTCACATATTCGAGGAAATTGCGTGCCTCATCGACGCCGCGCGAACCCGGGTTCACAGCCAGCATCATCTCGGTGCCGACAGTGGCGCACCAATCAGCAAATTCATGCACACCAACGGCATTGCTATCCGAAGTGTGCCGGGCCGAGTCGAGGCGGGTAGGGCGCTGCTCGCGCGGCCCGATGCCGTCTTCCCAGTTATAGGCGGAAACAAAGTTACCCCCGGGGTAGCGCACTACCGGTACATTGAGGTCCTTGACCAGCTTGGCCACATCCCCGCGCATGCCATCCTTATCGGCCGTCGGGTGGTCGGGCTCATAAATGCCCTCATAGATCGCCCGGCCCAGATGCTCCAGAAATGCCCCATAGACACGATCATCGATTTTCGAAATCGTGTAGTCCTTATGCGCAGTAACGGACGCCTTCACTTGGTCCTCCCTTCAATCCCGATTTTCTGATTTATATCAGTTACCCCGTTGTAAACGAGGTCAGGCGCGTCGCGCAAGGGGCAGGGCAAACTAATTCGTCGGGGATTGAATCAGCGTTCGGTCTGCAGCCGCAGGATGATGTCCTGGTCGTAATTGCCAAAGCCGCGGCCAAAAATATTGATGCCCCCGGATGTTTAGCGTCGGGCTTCACGGCAATGCGCAGCCGGATGGAGTGGTGGTTGGCTAGGTCTAGGTCCACCAGTGACACCGGGGATATCTTGACGCCGTCGACATAGGTCCCGTCCGGCATCACGCGCCAGCTTTTGAGCTTGCCATATTGGCTGCCCTTCAATTTCCACCAATCGGGGGTATAGACCCCGCGTTTATCCCCGAAATCCTCGGCGACGTCCAGTGCCGATTTCCGTGCCGTTCACCGAAAGCGTGATGTCGCTGGGCCAATCGGCCGAAGTGCCCGGCACTTCCGAGCTGAGCTCCATGGAAAATTCCATCGCCTCGATTTTGTTCTGGCTCAGCTTGGCATTGTTGGGAAACTGGTATTCCACATATCCCCGCGTGAACCAGATCAATCCCGTCTTCATCCGGTCCGGATCAAGGAATGTATCGGGCACATCAAGCAACCCGATAATGCCCTCGCTTGAGCACAGCCCGCACGGCGCCGACACCTCGCAACTGGTATAAAGTCCAAGCGGCATAGCCACTTCGATACTGTTCGACTTGAGCGGGGAGATGTCTTCCTTGAACATCACCAGCACCTCATCAAACATCGAATGGCAGATTTTCTGATTGCCCTTCCGCGCCTTCTGCGTCTCGGTGCGGATCAATCCGGCCGCTTCCAGCACTGGATATTGGTCAGAAATGGTCGACTGGGGCAGGCCCAGTTTCTCGGCAATATCATTGCCGTTCATCGACCCTTCCATATGCAAAAGCTTAAGAATGCGAATGCGGATTGTCGATGCGAGCCCCTTGAGCACCTCGATGCCTTCTTCGGGGTCGACGACCAGAAAATTGCGGCTCATGACGGACTTTCAGCGGGAACAAAGCGAATAAACATGTCTATCAGGATCGCTGATACAATCAACCGCATTGCGCCGTGGCGCCTCGTCAGGCCAGCGATCAGATATGGTCGATCGTGCTCTTGGGCGTGCCGGTCACCTCGAACCAATTGGTCGGCCGCACGACAAACCGTTGCACCGCCGGGGGCTCGGGCCCTTCATGCAGCGCGCACCTGCTCGCCAATCTCGGCATCCGCCTTGGTCATGCGCAGATTATGCCGCACATATTCGGTCCGAGTCGGGGTCTGATAGGACTCGGTCCACAGATTGGGCTGCCCGAGATCGCGCAACAGCGTCCAATGCCGCGCCCCGTCCCGCCGTCGGATTCGGCGGCGTGCATCCATCGCCGCCATGAACGCGGTGAGATTTTCCGGCCGGATTTTGTAGGTTATCTGGATCAGGATCGGCCCACTGCGCGGCTGCAATTCCAGCTCCAGATGCGGCTCCTGCCAGCGATTGAGCGGGTCGAGGTCCAGCATGGTCCGCGGCGGCAGTGGTATCCGCAATCCCAGCAGCGCCCCTGCCAGCATCAGCAGGCTCGCCCCGCCAAAGGCAACGGTCAGCCCATAGCTTTCCGCCGCCGGGCCCCAGATCCAGCTGCCCAGTGCCATGCCGCCAAACGTTGCCGTTTGGTACAGCGACAGGGCCCGTCCCACCACCCAGCGTGGCGAGGAGAGCTGCACCGAAACATTGAACAGCGATAGCGCCAATACCCAACTCGCTCCCGCCAGCATCAAAGCCGGCGAGGTCATCCACACCGAGGTGCTGATGCCGGTGACAAAGGCCGCCAGAGCAGAAGCTGACAAAAGCGATGCGCACCACCGCCTCGCTGCTGAAGCGCACATGCAGCCGGCTGCTCAGCAAGGCCCCGCCCACCGCGCCCAGCCCGAAACTGCCCAGCATCAGGCCGTAGGTCAGCGGACCACCGGTCAATTGCGATGCCGATACCACTGGCAGAAGCGCCATCACCGAAATGGCCGTGAACCCGAAAATCGAGGCCCGCAGCAAAATGCGCAGCAGATTGGGCGACATCGCCACATAGCGAACGCCCGACAGCATGGCCGGCCCGATCCCCTCGCGGGGCAAGCGGCTGGGCTCCACCACCGGCTTCCAGCGGAACAGCACATAGAGCAGGCTCAGATAGCTCAGCGCATTGAGCGCGAAGGCCCCCGCTGCCCCCGCCACGGCCACGATAATGCCGCCAATGGCCGGGCCCACGCTGCGCGAAATATTGAAACCGATGGAATTGAGCGTCACCGCCGCCGGCAATTGCGTGCGCGGCACCAAATCGCCCACCGATGCCTGCCATGACGGATTGTTGAGCGCCGTGCCGCAGCCGAGCAAAAAGGTGAAGCCCAGTAGCAGCCAGGGCGAAATCAGCCCCAGAAAAGCGCCCGCCATCAACAAGAGCGACACCGCCAGCATGAAACATTGCGCCGCCAGCATCACCTTGCGGCGATTGAAGCTATCGGCGATGGCGCCGCCCAGCAGCGAAAACAGCATGATCGGCAGCGATGTCGATGCCTGCACCAGCGCCACCATGTCCACGCTGTCGGCAATCGAGGTCATCAGCCGAGCCGCGCCAACGCTCCTGGATCAACGCGCCGAAACTCGACACCAGATTGGCGACCCAGATATTGCGGAAGGTTCCATTTTCCAGCGGAACCAGCGGCGACAGGCGCTCAGCCATGGGTGAACGGATCAATGGTTTTCATGCCTGATATAGACCCGCTTCCCTCACCGGGATCAACCGTCCTCTGCGTTGAATGGCGAGATTCATCGCCCACTTAATCCGGTTTAGATTTCTAATTTGATGGATAAAAACAAAACACCATACTTTAAATGTGACAAAATAGGGCATATGGTACCCAATAACAGGTGATTGGCGAGAGGTGCGATGTGATGGAAGGTTCGCGCGGATTTGCCGCCATTTCGACGGCGGGCGTTGATCGGGCTCGGGCTTGCCGGGCCATTTCGCTGCTGGAGGCGGAAGGGCGCCGTTCGGCCGACACGCATTTGATTTCGTTGCCTTTTTCCGGCCTGCCCAACCAGTCCTTCTATTTCAAGGATGAATCGGCCCACCCCACCGGCAGCCTCAAGCACCGGCTGGCCCGCTCTCTGTTCCTCTATGGCATCTGCAACGGCAAGATCACCGAGGGCGTCACGCTGACCGAAGCCTCCTCCGGCTCCACCGCCGTAAGCGAAGCCTATTACGCGCGCCTGCTCGGCCTGCAATTCATCGCCGTACTGCCGGCCACCACCAGCCCGCGCAAGATCGAGGCGATCACCCAGCAGGGCGGCCAATGCCACCTCGTCGAGGACGCTTCCACCATCTATGACGAGGCCGCGCCTCGCCGGGGGACAGCGGCGGGCACTATCTCGACCAGTTTACCTATGCCGAACGCGCCACCGATTGGCGCGGCAATAACAACATCGCTGAATCCATCTTCCGCCAGATGGAATCCGAGCCCCATTGCATCCCCAGCTGGATCGTCATGGGCGCCGGCACGGGCGGCACCTCGGCCACGATCGGCCGCTATATCCGCTATCGCAGCTATCCCACCCAACTCTGCGTCGCCGATGTCGAGCACTCCGCCTTCTATGAGAGCTGGGTCACCGGCAATCCCGACGCCATCTGCGATTGTCCGACCCGCATTGAGGGGGTAGGGCGCCCGCGCGTCGAAAAATCCTTCGTGCCCGAAGTCGTCGACGAAATGATAAAAGTGCCCGACGCGGCCTCCACGGCCGCCATGCGCGTGCTCTCCCAACGCATGTCCCGCCGAGTCGGCGGCTCCACCGGCACCAATTTCTACGGCATGTGCTGGGCCGCTGCGCAAATGCGCAATGCGGGCCAAGCCGGTTCACTTGTCACCCTGATCTGCGACAGCGGCAGAACGCTATGCAGACACTTATTACAACGACGATTGGTTGGCCGCCAAAGGCATCGACATCGCACCCCACACGGCAATGCTCGAAGCCTTCCTTGACGGCGGCCCCTTCGTGCCGGGTGTAAAATAGACGCCAATTGCGGCCACCCACCACAATCCGTCCACCCCGCCGCCACGCGTTCTAACTAATTGTGAGCGCTCAGAGACAAGTTGTCGTGAAGTTCATGAACAGCATGAACAAAATGAAACCTTCTTGCCGGAGTTTAACTGGAACGGGCTTGCTGGCGGGCGCATCCTCACCTCACCAAACATAGAGGAGTTGGGAAGTGAAAAAGATTGCCGCCGTTCTTATCGCTCTTTCCGCAGTCGGTAGCGTTGGTGCTCCGGCCTTCGCCGCGACCGCCCCGCAACATCATTGCGTCTATCACGATAAATCCATGTGCCACACGGCCGATGGTGACGAAAGCCCGGGCTCGACCAAGAACAACTGACCCCGCCGCCAGTCTCGTCCAGAACGCCGCCTCATGAGGCGGCGTTCTTGTTTTTGCGGCCCTTCGCCTGTCCTCTATGCTCCTCCATTCCCGCCCGCTTGACTCTCCAATAGCCATCAAGCATGTATGACACCGATGTCATGACATCGGTGTCATAGCCGAGACGACATCGCCAGAGGAGCAATCGGCCGCTTGGCCGGGGTAGGGGAGGATCGCCTTGGCGACGATCTACGACGTAGCAAAAGCGGCGGGAGTTTCCCCCAAGACGGTCAGTCGGGTGCTCAATGGCGATGCGCCGGTCAATGCCAAAACGGCTGAGGCGGTGCGTGCCGCCATTGACCAGCTTGCCTATGTGCCCTCAAATGCCGCGCGCTCCATGCGTTCGCAGCGCACCGGCCTGATCGGCATGATCACCGGTGCCATCAGCCTCTCGCCGGGCTTTGAAGCGGCCGGCCTGCCGGACATCTATATCGTGCAGGGCGCCCAGCGCGTCTTCGCCGAACATGGCCTCACCCTGCTCATCGCCGATACCGGCAATCAGGCCTCGCGCATTCCAGAGCTGACCCAGACCTTTCTCGAACACCGCGTCGAGGGCCTGATTCACGTCGCCGAATTCCACCAGCAAATTCAACTGCCGCCCAATCCGCGTCAGACTCATGTCGTGCTGGCCAATTGCTTTGACAATCAGGGCACCCCGTCTGTCGTGCCCGATGACGAAGGCGGTCAGTTCGAGCTGGTCAAGGGCCTGATCGCGCGCGGCCACCGTCGCATCGCCTATCTGATGCTGCCCGAGCGCATGATTGCTCGTGGTCTGCGCCACTCCGGCTATCGCGCCGCCCACAAGGCCTCCGGCCTTCCCGTCGATCCCGCACTGACCATCACCGGCGCCCTCAGCGACCGCGCCCATGAGTTTGACCTGCTCTGGGATGCGCTGGATCGCCTGCTGTCATTGCCCGACCGTCCTACCGCCATCTGCTGCGCCAATGATAAAATGGCCATGCGTGTCTATTCGATCCTGCGCGAACGCGGCCTGTCCGTGCCCGGCGATATCTCGGTGGTCGGCTACGACGATTACCGCATCATCACCGAGCATCTCCACCCCACCCTGACGAGCATCGAGGCTCGCCTACGCCGCCATGGGCGCGCGCTGCCGATCGGCTGCTGCGGCTCATCACCAGCACAGCCCAATCCGACGAACCTGTGATCAGAACGGGTCGCAGGACCCATCACTGGCGCAACTCGGTTGCCGATCTGAGCCAGTAGTTACCCCGTTTCAAATGAGGAGGAACGATCAGTGAAAAAACTCGCAGCCCCGGCCGGTATTCTGGCCATGTCGACCGCCCCGCCCGGGCACAGACCGAATTGAGCCTGTGGTATCACGGCGCCGGTAATCCCACCGAGGGCGAAATCTCGGGGACTGTCATCAGCGATTTCAACGCATCGCAAAGTGATTGGACCGTCAAGCTCGAGCAGTTCCCGCAGGGCGCTTACAACGACACCATCGTTGCTGCTGCGGTTGCCGGCAATCTGCCCGACATTATCGACGTCGATGGCCCCAACATGCCCAATTGGGCCCGGGCCGGCTATATGGCGCCGCTCGAATTGTCCGAAGGCACGCTGGATGGCTTCCTACCCGGCACCATCGGCACTGGCAGGACAAGATCTACTCGGTCGGCCTGTGGGACGCTGCCGTTGCCATGTTCGCGCGCAAATCCGTGCTCGAAGAAAATGGCATCCGCATCCCGACGCTCGAACAACCACTGGGCCCGTGAGGAATTCGACGCTGCCCCGGCAACGCTCAAGGCCACCGGCAAGTTCGAGTTCCCGCTCGATCTCTCCATGGATGATCGCGGCGAGTGGTATCCCTATGCGTTCAGCCCCTTCCTGCAGAGCTTTGGCGGCGACATCATGGATCGCACCACCTACACCACGGCCGAAGGTGCTTTGAATGGCGACGCCGCGATTGCCCTGGGCGAATGGTGGCAGAGCCTGTTCACCAATCAATACGCCCCCGGCACCTCCCAGACCGCCGCCGACCACGCCACCGGTTTCATCGACGGGCGCTATGCCTTGCAGTGGAATGGCGTGTGGAATGCCCTGCCAGCCATCGAGGCCTTTGGCGATGACCTGCTGTTCCTGCCCGCTCCCGATTTCGGCAATGGTCCCAAGATCGGCGCCGGCTCCCGGCAGTTCGGCGTCTCGGCCACCAGCGCCCACAAGGATGGCGCCAGCGCCTTCATCGAATTCGCCACCCGGGACAAATATGTGGCGGCCTTCTCCAACGGTTTGGGTCTGATCCCCGCCACCGCCTCGGCGGCTGAACTGACCGAAAACTACAAGCCCGGCGGCCCGCTCGCCGTGTTTTATGACCTGAGCAAGGCCCGGGGCACGCTGCGCCCTGTAACGCCGGGCTATGTCGTCGCCGCGCTCGAATTCATCAAACTGGCCGCCGACATCGCCAATGGCGCCGACGTTGCCGACACGCTCGATGCCGCTACCGACGCCATCAACGCCGATATCCAGCGCAACAACAATTACGGCTTCTAATCACGCCTCCAGCCCATGGACCCGCACCAAGCGGGCCCATGGGCAAACTCCGCGCAAGGTTTGCCTCCCATGAAGCTCACGCCCAATCGATCCCTGCAAAACCATCCGCTGGCAGGATGGTCGCTTGCCGGTCCGGCGATCTTCCTGATCACGCTGTTCCTGATCGTGCCATTCATTCTGGCCTTCACCCTGTCCTTCACCAATCAGCGGCTGATTTCGCCCAATCCGACCGAATGGGTCGGCACGCGCAATTTCAAGCAATTGCTGGGCGTCGGCACACTGGTGCTACAGCCGGAAACCGATGAAGCCGGCGCGCTGGTCCGCGATGCCAAGGGCGAATTGAGCTACCCGCGGGTACGCTGATTACACCCGCAACAATGCCGAATACCCCCAGCTCAGCGGCAAGCGCGAATGGCTCTCCTGGAATTGGGGTGACTCCAAAATTTATGTGCTGGCCAGCGACGTTGTCTTCATGAAGGCGCTGACCAACACCGTCCTGTTCGTACTGTTCGTGGCGCCCATCCGGGCGGGTCTCGCCCTGCTCTTGGCGGTGCTGATCAACCAGAAGCTCAAAGGCATCAACATCTTCCGCGCCATCTACTTCATGCCGGTAGTGGTCTCCATCGTCGTCGTGTCGCTGCTCTGGCGTTTCATCTATTCCGGGCAAAGCGGCCTGCTCAATAACATGCTGGGCTTCCTCAGTTTCGGCGCCTTCAAGCCCGTCGACTGGCTGGGCAATCCTGCGACGGCCCTATGGTCGATCCCGGCCATGTCCGTCTGGCAGGGCGTCGGCTTCCACATGGTCATCTGGCTTTCCGGCCTGCAGACCATTCCACTAACTCTCTACGAGGCCGCCGATATCGAAGGCGCCACGACTCGGCAGAAATTCCGCTATGTCACCCGGCCCGGCCTGCGCAATACGGCCGTGCTGATCCTGATTGTCATCACCATGCAGGCCTTCTCCCTGTTCTCCCAGATCGACGTGATGACCGGCGGCGGCCCGGTGGATTCCACCCAGACCATGGTGTTCCGGGCGGTCGCGCGCGGCTATGGCCAGCAGAATATCGCCGGCGGCTCGGCCATCTCGGTCATCCTGTTCCTCATCGTTCTCGCCATCTCCATGGCCCAACGCTATCTGACCCGGGAGCGCAATCGATGAGCGCCGTCATTTCCCCCAATACTGGTTTCAAGACCGCGCTGCGCTATCTGCTGCTCGTCGCCGTAGCGCTGATTTTCGTCTTCCCCATCCTGTTCATGGTGGTGTCCTCGTTCAAGCCCGCCCAGCAATTGCTGCGCGACACCGCCTCCATCGCCGCCTTCCTGCCGGTGGGCGATTTATCCTTCGACAATTACGCGGCCGCCTTCCGCCGTGCGCCTGTGGCCTTGTTCATCTTCAATTCGGTCTTCGTCACCGTAGTTACCGTGGTCGGCGCGCTGTTCATCTGCTCGATGGCCGCCTTCTCCTTTGCCTTCCTCGAATTCAAGGGCAAGGAAGTGGTGCTGGCCATCCTGATCGCCACGCTGATCGTGCCGTTCAGAAACCATCGCCATTCCTATGCTGATGCTGGTCAACAATCTGCCCCGGATCAGCGCCAGTGGCCTGCAATTTGGTTGGCTCAATACCTACCACGTACAGATCGTGCCATTCCCGGCCGATGCGCTGACTATCTTCCTCTTTGTGCAATATTTCCACGACCTGCCGCGCGAATTGATCGAGGCGGCGCGGCTCGACGGCGCCACCTGGTTCCGTGTCTATACCCGCGTCATCGTGCCGATTTCCGGCCCGGTCTTTGCCACCGCGGCGATCCTCAAATTCCTCGCCATGTATAATCAGTATCTGTGGCCGCTGCTGGTCACCCAGTCCGAGCAATACCGCCCCGTCATGGTGGGCCTGCAATACTTCTTCCAGCTCAACATCGCTCGGGGCGAAGTGATGGCCTACCTCTCCATCATCACCCTGCCGGTACTCATCTTTTACCCGGTTCTACAGCGGGCGTTCATCTCGTCCATCGCCTCGACTGGTATCAAAGGCTAACCCCAACTTCGAAAGACGAAAAATTGGTTCTCGCACTTAAAGACAAATGGATTTGGGACTTCTGGATTTACCACGACGGGAATGATTACCATGCCTATTTCCTGCAGGCCGACAATACCCTAGCCCATCCCGACCTGCGCCACCGCAATGTGACCCGGGGCCACGCTGTCTCCAAGGATCTGTCCAACTGGATGCATCTGGGCACGACCTTCAAGCCCGCCGACGCCCCTGCCCGGGATGACTGGACTACCCGGACCGGCTCAACCCTGCGCGACGACACAGGCCTGTGGCACCTGTTCTATACCGGCACCGAGCATGCCGAAGAGGGTATGAAGCAGCGCATCGGCCACGCCACCTCCACCGATGGTCACAATTGGCAGCGCGTCGGCGATGGCCCGGCGCTCGACATTTCCGGTCCGGATTACGAAGAATATACCCCCGGCCACTGGCATGATCGCGCCTTCCGCGATCCGTGGGTGATGAAGAACCCCAATGGCGATGGCTGGATCATGTACATGGTCGCCCGCGTGCCCGGCATTGCCGAGCCCAATGCCGGCGGCTCCGTCGGTTTCGCCACCTCGCCCGATCTCAACACTCGGACGCTGCAGCCCCCAGTCTATCGCGGCGGCATGTTCGGCCAGATGGAAGTGCCGCAGGTCTTCAAGGTCGGCGCCAAGTGGTACATGCTGTTCTGCACCGATGGCACCCATTGGTCCGAGGCCTACAAGAAGCTCAACCCGGAAAAGCCGACCCGCGGCACCCACTACCTAATGGCCGATGATCCGCTCGGCCCTCGGGAAGTGGCGCCCGGCGCCTTCTTCGACGGCCACAATGGCCGCCGTTACGCCGGCAAGATCATTGAGACCGATAATGGTCTGGTCTTCATGGGCTTCATCCACGACGCCGCCGATGGCACTTTCGTGGGCGAAGTCTCCGACCCGATCCCCGTTCGTGTCGACGCCGATGGCCTGCTGCACACCGAACTCGACAAGGTCGCCCCCGGCGCCAAGGTCTAACCAAACCAATGCTTTGCTTCCCCGCCACGCGGTGGGGAAGCAAAGCCCAGAGAACTTCGATGGCCGGATTGAGCCTCACCAATATCCACAAGAGCTACGGCAAGGTTGACGTGATCAAGGGCGTCGATCTAACGATCGAGCACGGCGAATTCGTCGTCTTTGTCGGCCCCTCCGGCTGTGGCAAATCCACCCTGCTGCGCATGATTGCCGGCCTTGAAGACATCACCGAGGGCGAACTCAAGATCGGCGACCGCGTCGTCAATCAGGTCCAGCCGCGCGACCGTGGCGTCGCCATGGTGTTCCAGTCCTACGCGCTCTATCCGCATATGAGCGTCTACGACAATGTTGGCTTCGGCCTGCTGCTCGCCAAGACGCCCAAGGCCGAGCGCGACGCCAAGATCATGGAAGCCGCCCGCATCCTGCAGATGGAACATCTGCTCGACCGCAAGCCGGCCCAGCTCTCCGGCGGCCAGCGACAGCGTGTCGCTATCGGCCGCGCCATCGTGCGCAAGCCCGACGTCTTCCTGTTCGACGAACCGCTGAGCAATCTCGACGCCTCGCTGCGCCTCGACATGCGCTCGGAAATCTCCAAGCTGCACAATAGCCCGGGCGCCACCATGATCTACGTGACGCACGATCAGGTCGAGGCCATGACCCCGGCCGACAAGATCGTCGTGCTCAATGGCGGCGTGGTCCAGCAGGTCGGCTCCCCGCTCGAGCTTTACCACAAGCCCGCCAATCTCTTTGTCGCCGGCTTTATCGGCTCCCCCAAGATGAACCTGCTGCCGGTCAAGGTCACGGCGCTCTCCTCGGAGACCATGACCCCGGCCTCCGAAGCCCTCGAACCCATCACCCTACCGCGCCGCGCCGGGCTAGGGCAGGGCGACAGCCTCACCCCGGGCGTCCGCCCCCATCAACTGCTCAAGGACGGCACCGGGCGCATTGCCGGCAAGGTCGACCCGGTCGAACGCCTCGGCAACGAAACCATTGTCAGCGCCGTGCTTCCCAGTGGCGAAAGCGTCTTCGCGGCCCCGGCCGGCGACGTCGCCCTCGCGCTGAACGACGCCATCGCCCTCAACTTCGACCCCAACGAAATCTGCCTCTTTAATGCGGCAGGCAACGCGGTCTAGCGGATTCATCGCCTCCCCCTTGAGGGGGTCGAAGGTGGGGGTGCTGCGCCCAAACGCGCGGCCTCCCAAGCAACCCCATCCCACCAACCTCGTTCACTTTAGAACAATTATAGGCTTGTCTACCGGTTCAGTGGAATTTAAGACGGGGAGCAATAGCGGCCACCGGGGCCGCCGATCGAATGGCAGAAGCCGATGCTGACTAAAAAGGGCAAATATGGCCTGAAGGCTCTTTCCGCGCTGGCAGAATTGCCGCCGGGCCAGCTCGCTTTCGTGGGCGAGATCGCCAGTGCCAACAATATTCCCAAGAAATTCCTCGACGCGATCCCGGCCGAGTTGCGCAATGCCGGCTTCGTCTACAGCCGCAAGGGCAAGACCGGCGGCTATAGCCTTGCCCGCCCGCCCGAGGAGATCAAGATTGGCCACGTCGTGCGCGTGCTCGATGGCCCCCTCGCGCCCATCCCCTGCGCCAGCAAAACCCGCTTCCAGCCTTGTGACGACTGTGACATGGCCACCTGTCAGGTGCGCCACCTGATGCTCGAAGTGCGCAATGCCATTGCCGAAGTGCTTGATAATACCAGTCTGAAGCAGCTGGGCAGCCTCGGCCCGATCGAGGCTCTCGTCTCCTCCGAAACGCGTAGCGCCTAGCCCGGCATTCGCCCGCGCAATTTATCCCCGGCATGCCTGATCGGGTGCATCCTGATGATGCTCCTCATAAAAACACGTCATTTCTTTCGATTAACATACTTGAGTTACGTTAATAGCCCTCTCATAGTCCTGTCACTGAGCTGTCACGCAGAGCCTGTTTGCGGGCTGCCGACGCTCGGCTTGGAGAGGAAAGAGAGGAATTGTCATGACGCGAATGAGCCGGCGAACCTTCGTCGCATCCGTGCCCCCATTGTTGATGGCCACGCAAATACCGGCTCGGGCCGCACCCGCATCGGATCTGGCCCTGA
This sequence comes from Devosia sp. A8/3-2, assembly GCA_025452255.1. Lineage (GTDB taxonomy): Bacteria > Pseudomonadota > Alphaproteobacteria > Rhizobiales > Devosiaceae > Devosia. The sequence continues at coordinate 3,334,758 of CP104974.1, read as the reverse complement.
TTGCCAGCCAGAAGGGCGAACCGGCTATCGTCAAGCTCTACCGCCAGCTTGAGCGCCTGACTTCGACGGTTACCTTCATGACCACCGGCGCCCATCCCGATGACGAACCCAGTGGCCTCTTGGCCGCTCTGCGCCATGTCTACGGCATCCGCCCGGTGCTCTATTGCATCACGCGCGGGGAGGGCGGCCAGAACAGTATCGGCCCGGAACGCGGGTCCGTGCTCGGCGTGCTGCGCACCCGCGAAATGCAGGAAGCCTCGCGCTCGCTCGACGCCTCGCTCGCCTTTGGCGGCCGCGGGCACAATGACAGCGTGCACGATTTCGGCTTTTCCAAAGACCCCAATGCCACCATCACGCGCTGGGGCCGCGACCGCGTGATCGAGCGCATGACCCGGGCATTCCGTCACTACAAGCCTGACGTGGTGATGAACTGCTTCCTCGACGTGCCCGGTCAGCACGGCCAACACCGCGCGGCCACCGTCGCGACCTTCATCACCGCCGATATTTCTGGCAATGAAGAGGAATTCCCCGAGCAGATCGCCGCCGGCCTCAAGCCCCGGAACGTGCCCAAGATTTATCTGCCAGCCTATGGCGGCGGCGGCGGTGTCTATGACGACGAAATTCCGCCCCCGCCGACCACGCTTGTGGTCAAGGCCCCGGCGCGCGATCCGATCTCCGGCGCTACCTTCCCGCAAATGGGCGAATGGTCCCGTTCCTGCCACCTGACACAGGGCATGGGCACTGGCGCCCCGATCCGCAGACCGAATGGCAGCTCAACCTGTCGCGCGTTGCCGAGGGCGAGGCGCCGACGCAGGAGAAGGACATCCGCGACGGGCTGATCGCCACTGTCGGCCACATCGCCGAACTCGACGGCATGCCGGCCTCGGCCGCCGATGCGCTGCGCAATGCGCAGGGTCTGATCGAGGAAGCGATTGCTGACTACGGTGACCCCAAAGCGGTCGTTGCCAAAGTCATCGAAATCGGTGCCGCCATCGACGCCGCCCGCGCGCAGCTGCCGGCCGAGCTGGTTGACAGTGTGGCTCACCGCCTTGATCGCAAGGTCAAGGAAATCGATCTGGTCTCGGCCACTGCCGCCGGCATGCAGGTGCGCGCCTATACCGATGGCGCCGATCTGCGGCCCGGCCGAGACGTTCTGGTCAAGACCGATGTCGATGCACCGGAGGACGTCGTGGTGCAATCCGTGGCGGTCATTGGCCGCGACGGGCTGAGCAGCACGGCCGGCGAGGAAGGGGAGCTGGTCACTGCGGCGGCCGATGCTGCACTGACTAACCCCTTGACGGAGCAGTTCGATCCGCTGGGCGGCAATGGCGATGCCTTTGTGCGGCTGACCGCCCAGATTGCGGGTCGCAGCACCGTGCTCGATATCGATCTGGAAGACGCCTTGCGGGTTCTGCCCGCCGCCTCGCTTGAGCTCAAGCCTGACGCCGTGGTGTTCAATACCGAGCGGGACATCGCTCCGGTGGAGATGACTGCGGTCGTTGCCAATGCCACTACCGACGATCTGACCTTCGATCTGCCCGCTGGCTGGTCCATGCAGCCTACGGGCGAAACCGGCCGCGAAGCCGGCACTTTCGAGTTGGCACCGCCAGCCGATCTGGGCACGACGCGCATCGCGATCGAGCCGGTTCTGTTGGGTGAACCAGCTTACGCCATCAACACTTTCTCCTATCCGCATATCGGCAAATCGGTGGTGCCGACGCTGATTTCGGTGCCGGTGCAATCGGTTGGCGCCGCGCTGCCGGACAATACCAAGGTCGGCTATGTCAGCGGCGGCAATGACAATGTCCATATCTGGCTGCGCTGCCTCGGCGTCGATCTCACCGAACTGGCCCTCGGCGATATCGAAGCCGGGGCTTATCGTGACCTTGATACCCTGATCGTGGGCATCTTCGCCTTTGGCAAGCGGCCCGATCTGGTTGCGGCTCTGCCGGGAATTCATGAATGGGTGCGCAATGGCGGCCATCTGGTGACACTCTACCACCGTCCCTCGGATGGCTGGGATCCGGAGGCGGTGCCGCCGGCTTTCCTCAAGATCGGGTCACCCTCGATCCGCTATCGGGTGACCGATGCCAATGCCGTGGTGACGGTGCTGGAGGCCGACCATCCGCTGCTCAACTATCCCAATACACTGACCGAAGAAGACTGGTCCAATTGGGACAAGGAACGCGGCCTCTACTTCGCCTCGGAATGGGACGAAGCCTATAAGCCATTGCTTTCCATGAGTGATTCCGGCGAGGAGCCGCTGACGGGTTCGCTGCTTTCGGCCGAAATCGGGCAGGGGCGGCATACCCATACGAGCCCGGTGCTGCATCACCAGCTCGACAAACTCGTTCCCGGTGCCTTCCGCCTGCTGGCCAATCTGACCCAGCCGGCGCGGCGCTAAACCATAGCCGGGCTGCGGGCCTCCCTCGCAGTCCGGCTTCTCCCGGCAAGGCTCCCGATCCCCCGATCGGGAGCCTTGTCAGTTTCAGAACCGGGCGAGGCTGAAGGTGGAGAGGTCGATGGCCGGGGCGCCGTCCCCGCCCATTGCGCCGGGCTTTCGCCAATGGCGGCAGAGTGTTTGAAGCCATGGCCGGAGCAGGGGGAGGCGACAAGGATGGCGGGAGAGGCGGGGTGGCGGTCGATCAGGAAAGCGCTGTCCGGCGTCGCTGTATAGATGCAAGTTGCTGTTTTAATTGGATTATTTGTCACACCTACCAACCGTCCGGCAAGATGGGCGGCATGCATGCGGTGCGAGTCCGACAGGGGCACTTTGCGGTCGATGGCGTTCGGATCGCTGGCCGCGCCGTAGAACTCGTCGGCCGTCTTCATGCTGACGCCATCAAGGCTCGGGAAGCCGTAAAAGAAGCCGTCTTCGGCTTCGCCATGCGGCCACATATAGACCGGCGAGTTGCGCCATGCCTGCGGCGCATCCGGGGCCAGCGCGAACCAGTGCATCACCTGCCGCGTCGGCTTCAGCAGCCGGTCGAACGGCGCGCCGAGCAGGCTTCCGGCCCGAGCTCCGGCCGTGACGACGGCCTGACCGGCACGGATAGTTTCCCCGCCGATCGAAATAACGACGCCGTCACCATCGGGGACAATATTGTTGACCACCTCTCCCAATCGGATCGTTGCGCCATGCCGCCGCGCCATTGTCAGATTGGCCGCCACACATCGTTCTGGCATCAGATAACCGCCACCGGGCTCATAATATCCGATCTCGTTATCCCCGGGGATAAGATTGGGAAAGCGGTGGCGGATCTCGTCGGCGCTGAGAATTTCGTGGGGAATGTCGTAGCGCTGCGCGGCGGCTATGGAGCGGCGGATAAAGCCCGTGCGGCCGGGCCTTTCGACATTGTCGTCGGCCTCGGAAACCACGATGCTGCCAACCTCGAACAGCATGGATTCACCCGTCTCGGCCTCCAGTTCGCGCCAGATTTCGTGGGAGCGGACGGCGAGGGGGACATAGGTTTCGCCTTCGCCAATGCCGCGCCTTGTGATCCGGGTCTCGCCATGGGTGGAGCCTTCGGCATGGGGCGGGGCGAAGCGATCGATGCCGACGGCACGGATTCCACGCTTTGCAAGCTGGTAGAGGGTGGCGCTGCCCATGGCGCCCGGGCCGATAACGGCGACATCAAAGCTTTGATTCATCAGGGTTTTTCGACCAAGTTGGCAAGAATGCGGAAGGCGCCGGGGACGAGTTTGTCGAGCTGGTGGTGAAGAACGAGGCTCGTGTGGGTGTGCCGGCCCTTGCCGATTTCGGCGCTGAGCAGGGAGCCCAGCAATGGCTTTTCGCCAGGATCATGCATGGAAAACAAGGGCTTATAGGCGGGATCCCACTCGGAGGCGAAGTAGAGGCCACGTTCCTTGTCCCAGCCTTCGAAGTCCCGCGCGGAGAGGCGATTTGGCGTTAGCATGAGGGGGTGATCGGCTAACAGACTGTTAACGTTGACGCGCGGATCGGTGACTCGCCAGCGCAGCGAGGGCGAGCCGATAACCAGAGGCCGCGGCGGGGTTGCGGCAGGGTCCCAGCCGTCCGACGGACGATGGTAGAGTGTGAGCAGATTTCCGCCGTTTTCGACCCAGCGATGGAGGCGCTGCGTAGCCCGCGCAAGGTCCGGGCGGGTGCCAAAGGCAAAAATGCCGACAACGATGGTGTCGTAGCCGGACAGATCGCCCTCGAGAGCTGCCGCGTCCAGTTCGGTGACGTCGGCGCCCACGCGGGCGAGCCACAGACCCACCCGGTCGCTACCCCCACCAACATAGCCGATGCGGGCCCGGGGGAGGACAAGATCGAGTGCCAGAATATCGAGTGCCTGTGGCCGGACGAAATGCGTGCGGCCGATATGAGAATAGGCAATGGGGGTGAGGTTGTAGGCGGGGGCGCCGTCAATCGTCACCGGCAGGGTTAGCCGACCCGCTGGTAGACTTGGATCGGCGTGGATGGTGAAGCCATTGCCGGAACGGGTGATCGCGAGGCCCGGCGTTGCCGCAATCGCGATGGCCTGCGGCGGTGCATCGGACTGTACTGCCACGGCATGGTCGATTGCAGCAGCGGGCAGGGGGATGATCAGGGCATCGGGGACGAGACTGACCGCGTGGGCTGGGACGATCTGCACCGGCTCTTCGATATCGATCAGCGCGGTCGCGGCGTGACTGCCGACTTTGATCGTGACCTCGACTTGTACGGCGCCATTGCCGCCCGGGCTTGAATAGAATGGCAGGTAGGCATTGGCGATGGGGGCGTGGGCGGCTACCGAGAGCGGGATGCTGGTCACCGAGCCTTCATTGGTGGCGTTGCCTGCGCTGAGATAGGGCGCCAGCACCGGACGGGTTGTGGCATGACGTTTTCCCAGCCAGACCTTGAGCTGGCCGCTGCCACCGGGCGCCAGATTTGTTGGCTCCACCCGGGCCAGAACATCGAGTCCGCTTGCCGCAATGAGGGCTGCGTCGATCTCGACCAGTTTGCGCGCGAGGCGATGCCCGAACGATGCGGCTTCCGGTTCCGTGAGCGCCGCTTGGGCGGCCGAGAGCGCGGATTTGGCAATGTCCAGCGGACCCACAATGGCCGCGCCATCGGGAAAAGCCGCGATGGCATCGGCAATGGCGGCGTCTGCCGCGCAGCAGGGGCGGCGGCCGAGCTGGCGAGCAGCGCGGCAATTTCGGTGAGATTGGCCGGCAGATTGGCGCGAATATCATCTTCCGCCCCATCACCCAGCTTGAGATGCAGCGGCCATGCGGTCTGCGGCTCGGCGCGCCAATGGCCCATATTCTGGCTGGCATGATAGGCGCGGGAGAACTCGCCCAATGTGTCGTAGCTGGCGCCGGTCAGTGGGTCCGAACCGCTGGCAGTAATGGTCAGCGTGGCCGGTGGCGGCGGAACCTCATCGTCATAGGTGTCGCCGCCGCCCGACCGGGCGGGGAGGTAATATTTGGCTACGCGCCGTGGCGTCAGCCCCGCAGCAAAGTGCTCGGGATAGGCGGCAGGGTCTGCCGCCAATGCTATGGCCGTCTCGGCCGCTTCGGTCATGGCGCGGTGGTGGCCATGCTGGCCGGGCACGTCGAGAAAGGTTGGAATGACGATATCGGGCCGCTCCTGCCGGTAGGCGCGCACCAGCCGCTCGATAATGCGGTCCTTGCCCCAGCGGGCGAGGGTGTCCGGCCCGCTTTTGGAAAAGCCAAAATCATGCACGGCATCGTCCGGGCCATGGCCGAGCCAGACTATGTCGGCATCCAGCTCACGAGCGGCTTCTTCCATCTCGCGTGAGCGCAATATGCCCAAGGCACCGGTGCGCTCGGGTCCGAGTGTATTTTGCCCTCCTTCGCCACGGGTCGAACAGGCGACGATCACCCGCATGCCCATGCCAAAGCGCAGCAGCGCCAGCATGCCACTTTGCTCATCGTCGGGGTGGGCGCCGGTATTCATCACCGTCAGCGTCGAGGTCAGCCGGCTCAAGGCGCGATGCAGGGCAACGATAGCGGGGCGGGATTTGCGGCGGGCGAGACGGTTGCGAGCGGTCAGCATGGCGGTCCTGAAAGAGTGCGTTCAGACTGCGGGCACAACCGGGCCGGTGGCAGTGCTGAGATGGGGAGAAACGGTATCGAGCAGGGGTAGGGCCGCGGCGCCTGGGGCGGCGGTCAATTGCCCGGTCTGGCCGCGCAGCACGCGGGGCGTGGTGCGCATGCGGCGACTGGAGACCGAAACGGGTAGCGGATCGAGCGCTGATATCACCGCGTCGAGCACGGAATCGGGCAGGCCGCCGCCAAAGATAATGGTTTCGGGATCGAAAATGTTTTCGAGCATGCCCACTGTGGGCGCCAGATAATCGGCAGCGCTGGCGATCCAGCCCATTAGATGGGGATTGTTGTCGTCATGCAGCGCCTGAATGTCATCGACATTGGCCGCGTAAATGCCGGCCAGCGCCAGTTGCTCGCGCAGGGCATAGACCGAGACAGAAACGCTCCAGCGCCCCGGCCGCGCCATAGGCGGATTTGCCCCGGCGCGGCACGAGGCCAACATGGCCGATTTCGCCGGCATTGCCGAAGGCGCCACGTAGCGGGCGCCCGTCCCGGATCACGCCCGAGCCAAGGCCCACGCCGAAATAGAGATAGCAGAAATTCCCGCTCTGCCGCCCGGCGCCATAGAGGCGTTCGCCTACCGCGGCGGCGGTGGCGTCATTCTCCAAAACCACGCTTTCGCCCGTTGCCTTGGCGATGAGCTTGACCGGGTCAGCGCCGGTCCAGCCGGGCAGGGTGGCTGGGCCGACCGAGCTCATGCCCTCGATATCGAACGGGCCGGGCATCACGACGCCGACGCCGAGCAATCGCGTGTCCTGCGCCGAGGCGCGTAGCTTGGCGATCTCTTCGGCCACCTTGCCGGGAATGTAATCCGGGTCAGTCCGCTCCAGCGGGCTGATCGATTGGGCGCGCAGGCCCCCGAGAGGTCGAGCAGCACGGTGACCATATGGTCCGCCGCGATTTCGACGCCGACGGTCACCGGCCCATTGGGATTGACCGCGAATTGGATGGGCGGCTGGCCCCGGCCCGAGCGCATGCGCCCCAGCTCGACCAGCAGCCCCTCATCCAGCAATTCTTCCACGATATTAGCCACGGCCTGCGCCGTGAGCTGGGCGCGGCGGGCAATTTCGGTGCGGCCCAGATGGCCGTGCAGGCGGATGACCTCAAGGACCACGCGGCGATTATGCGCGCGATTGCGCTCGGGATTGCTGCCGATCGCCACGCGTTGGCGCAAATTGCGCTTGTCCTGACTGCTCAAGAACGGCCCCCTGATCGTGGGTCAACTACCACATCCCTTGGCTCGGAGACTACCCGTGCAGAACAATAACTCAAGTAGATTATTTTATTGACAAGCGACTGTCACATGGCTGACGCTTGCCACCGGGAATGGCGGGGTTCGCCCTTCTGCAAGGAAGGCCGGCTGAGGATGAAGCGGGCCATTTGGAGGTTATCAATGCGCAATAAGGCAAAACTGGCCGGGCTCGCGGCTGGCATCAGCTTCCGGCGCTGGGCTCGGCCCGAGCCGTGGAAATCGAATATTGGCAATATGTGTTCGACACTCGCGTGCAGGCCATGGACCAGCTGATCGAGAAGTTCGAAGCGGCCAATCCCGATATCACTGTCAAGCAGGTGACCTTCCCCTATGCCGACTATCAGACGCGCGTTGTCGTGGCCAAGGTCGCCGGGCAGGGCCCTGACGTGGTGCAGCTGTTCTATGGCTGGCTCGACAATTTCGTGAATGGCGAGCTGATCCAGCCGCTCGATCCGGCCGTGTTCCCATCGGCCGAAATCGAAGCCGATTTCTTCCCCATCGTTTCGGCGATGAAGCGCGGCGACGCCTATTATGGCCTGCCCACCGCCGTGCGTTCGCTGGCTTTGTTCTACAACAAGGCGCTGTTCACCGAAGCCGGACTCGATCCGGCCAATCCGCCGCAGAATCTGGTCGATTTCCTCGGCGGCTGCCAGAAGCCACCACCAAGCGCGATGGCGGCGGCAATATCACCAGCGCCGGTATCACGCTCGACATGGCCGGGCAGGACCATCACTGGTGGCGCGAAGTGCTGATCCGCCAGAATGGCGGGGTGCCTTACGACGAAGCCGGCAATGTCGCCTATAATGACGCGGCCGGCGCCGCAGCGCTGAAATATTACACCGATCTGCAGACCGCTTCGAAGGTCGGCCGGGTCGGCTTCATGGATGAAGGCCGGGCCGCCTTCCGCGCGGGTCTTGCCGCCATGACCATCGATGGCACCTTCCGCCTCGGCGCCTTTGCCGACAATGCATTCGAATGGGGCGTCACCGAATTGCCGGCCGATGCCAATGGCCTGCGCTCGAACTATTCGAGCTATTTCGCCAATGCCATCGGCGCGGGTGCCTGTGGTGAAGAGTTGGCGGCTTCCCAGAAGTTCCCGGCCTATATCTCCTCGCCCGAGGCCATGGAAATCTGGCTCGACGTGGTGGGCGAACTGCCGGCCCGCCGCGATGTTGCGCTGACCGAAGCCAACCCGGCCGACCCGATCCCGGGGCCCTTCCTCAAGGGTCTTGAATACGCGCATACCACCAAGTTCTATGACGAAGCCGGGCAGCGCCGGTCGCCATCGACATGGTCAATCGCGTGCTGCTCGAAGGCCAGTCCATCGAGGATCTCGATTGCTGCGGCCGCTACGGCCGAGCAGGCGATCATCGACGCGGCAACCAAGTAGGAAGCAAAATGGCGTCGGATAGTATCACGGGAGAGGCGGCTCGCAGCCGCCTCTGGGACCGTTTCAGCATCAAGACGAAGCGGGTCATCTGGGCTCGGACATTCCTGGTCGTGCCGATCCTGTTTTATGCGGGCATAAGGTTCTATCCGACGCTGCAGGCGTTCTGGCTGTCCCTGACCGATTGGGACCTGTTGCGCCCGGCCAATTTCATCGGCTCGGCCAATTACCAGAAAATGTTTGCCGACCCCGTGTTCTGGAAGGTTTTCCAGAACACCTTTCTCTACCTGCTGATCGGCACACCGCTCAGCCTCGGTGCTGTCCTTCGTGATCGCCTTTTATCTCGATCGCGTCCGCTTCATGCACGGCTTCATCCGGGCGCTGTATTTCCTGCCATTCCTGACCACGGCTGCGGCCATGGGCTGGGTGTGGCGCTGGTTTTACCAGCCCGTGCCGATCGGGGTGATCAATGGCGTGCTGGGTTCGCTCGGCATCGAGCAGCAACCCTTCCTGCGCTCGACCGTGCAGGCGCTGCCAACCGTGCTCGTGCCCGCCATCTGGGCCGGGCTGGGCTTTCAGATCATCATCTTCATGGCCGGCCTGCGCGCCATTCCCTCCACCTTTTACGAGGCGGCGCGGATTGATGGGCTGGGTGAATGGGCCATCCTGCGCAAGATCACCATTCCGCTGCTGAAACCCACGACGGTGTTCCTCGTGGTGTTCTCCTCCATCGGGTTCCTGCGCATTTTCGACCGTGTCTACAACATGACCACCAATGATCCGGGCGGGCCGCTCAATGCGACCAAGCCGCTGGTGCTCATGATCTACCAGACCGCGTTTTCATCCTACCAGATGGGCTATGCCGCGGCCCAAACGGTGGTGCTGTTCACCATCCTGCTCGTTGTCTCGCTGCTCCAGCTCTGGATCATGAGGGAAAAGAAATGACCGCCATACCCTCCACCGAGCTGCGCGCCAATCGCCGCGATATCCGCCCCGGGCCGATCATCGCCCGGACCATGCTGCTGATCGGCGGGCTGATCATGGTCACCCCGCTGCTCTTCATGTTCTCGACCTCGCTCAAGACGGCGGGTCAGGTCTACGATTTGCGCCTGATCCCGGCTGCGCCGACCTTCGAGAATTATATCAAAGTGCTGGGCGATGGCCGCTTCATGCGGTGGTTCTTCAACTCCACCTTCATTGCGCTGACGGTCACCATCTCCAACGTGTTCTTTGACTCACTGGTCGGCTACACGCTCGCCAAATTCGAGTTCCGTGGCCGCTATTTCATATTCCTCGCCATCCTCTCCACCCTGATGATCCCGACCGAAATGCTGGTGATCCCCGGTATCTGATGAGCAGCCAACTGGGCTGGCTCGACAGCTATTGGGGCATCATGTTCCCGGGCATGATGACGGCCTTCGGCACCTTCCTGATGAAGCAGTTCTTCGAAACGGTGCCCAATGACTTCCTCGAAGCGGCACGGGTGGATGGGCTCAACGAATTCACCATCTGGTGGAAGATCGCCATGCCCATGGTGGTGCCGGCCATTTCGGCGCTGGCCATCTTCACCTTCCCGGGCAATTGGACGGCCTTCTTCTGGCCGCTGATCGTGACCACGTCCAAGGAGCTCTACACCCTGCCGGTGGGTCTTTCGAGCTTTGCGGTCGAGCAGTCCATCAAGTGGGAAATGATCATGACCGGCGCGGCCTTGGCCACCATCCCGACGCTGCTGGTGTTCCTCGTGCTGCAGCGCTTCATCGTGCGCGGCGTCATGCTGGCCGGGCTCAAGGGGTAGACCATGACCGATCCAAGACTATCCGACAGCTCGGTTTTCCCCGACCCCGTCTATAAGGAAACCGTGCTGCGTCCGCTGTTCGATGGCGCCAAGAACCACCATGTCGAGGCTTTCCGCGCCGTCGACCGCGCCCATCTGGTGATGCTGACCGAAACCGGCATTCTCGATGCCGATCAGGCCGGCAAGATCGCCGGCGCGCTCGACGCCATCGACGCCGAGGTCGACCCAACCACGCTGGTCTATACCGGGGAGGTCGAAGACTTCTTCTTCCTCATCGAAAAGGAACTCAAAAAGCGCCTCGGCCCGGATCTGGCGGGGCGCCTGCACACGGCGCGCTCGCGCAACGATATCGATCACACCCTGTTCAAGCTGGGGCTGAAGGCGCGGCTCGACGTGCTGATCGGCAAGGCGATTGCCTTGCACGAGACGCTGGTCGCTGCCGCAGAGCGGGAAAAGGCCACGCTGATTGTGGCTTATACGCACGGCCAGCCGGCGCAGCCGACCACGTTCGGACATTACCTCTCGGCCGTAATCGAAGTGCTGGCGCGCGATATCGACCGGCTGTTCGAAGCCTATGAGATTGTCGACCTCTCCCCCATGGGCGCGGCCGCCATCACCACCTCGGGCTTTGCTACCGACCGGGCCCGCGTTGCCGAGCTGCTGGGCTTTGCCGCTCCGCTACAGAATTCCTATAGCTGTATCGTGGCGGTCGATTACATCACCTCCACCTATGGCGCGCTTGAGTTGATGTTCCTGCATCTGGGCCGGCCGATCCAGGATTTGCAATTCTGGACCAGCTTCGAGGTCGGGCAGATCTATGTGCCCAATGCGCTGGTGCAGATCTCCTCCATCATGCCGCAAAAGCGCAATCCTGTGCCGATTGAGCATCTGCGCCACCGGCGAGCCAGACCTTCGGGCGGGCGCGGGCCATGCTCGATATCATGCACAACACGCCCTTTACCGACATGAATGACAGCGAGGGCGAAACCCAATCCATGGGCTATCAGGCCTTTGACAGCGCCGAGCGGGTGCTCGATCTGCTGGCGGCTCTGGTCGCCCAGATCAAGGTCGATCCGGCGCGGGTGGCCAACAATATCCGCCGCTCCTGCATCACCATTACCGAACTGGCCGATAGCCCGGTTCGTCGCGAGGGCCTGTCATTCCGCGAAGGCCACGAAATCGCCGCCGCCGTGGCGCGAGCCGTGGTGGCCATGGAAGGCGATCTGGTCAGCGACGGCTATGCGCCGTTCCTCGACGCCTTCGAGAAGTCCACCGGCCGCGAGACGGCAATCGACGCAGCGACCTTCGCCGAACTGGTTTCGCCCGAATATTTCGTTGCCGTACGCACCCGCTTCGGCGGCCCTGCGCCCGCCCCACTCGACGCGGCCATTGCCGGTTACCAGACGCGTGGCAAGGAATTTGCCGTCCGCCTCCAAACACTCGTGCAGCGCGAAGCCGCAGCTGCGCATCAGCTCAAACAGCGTTTCGACGCATTGAAGGGAAATGCCTGATGGCCAAGATCGAACTTCAGGGACTGGTCAAGGAATATGCCAAGACGCGCGCCGTCCACGGCATCAACCTCACCATTGAAGATGGCGAATTCGTCGTCTTTGTCGGCCCCTCCGGCTGCGGCAAATCCACCACGCTGCGCATGATCGCCGGGCTCGAAGACATTTCCGGCGGCACGCTGCTGATTGGCGATGAAGTGGTCAATCAACGCGAGCCCAAGCAGCGCAACATCGCCATGGTGTTCCAGAACTACGCCATCTATCCGCACATGACCGTGGGCCAGAATATCGGCTTCGGGCTTTATACCTCCAAGCTGCCCAAGGCCGAAAAGCAGCGGCTGATTGAGGAAGCGGCCAAGGTGCTGGGCCTCGAGAAACTGCTCGACCGCCGCCCCGCCGCCCTATCCGGCGGCCAGCGCCAGCGTGTCGCCATCGGCCGCGCCATGGTGCGCGAACCGGCGGCATTCCTCTTCGATGAACCGCTCTCCAATCTCGATGCGCAATTGCGCGCGCAGATGCGGCTTGAGATCAAGCGGCTGCATCATCGCCCGGGCACCACCATCGTCTATGTGACGCATGACCAGATCGAGGCCATGACCATGGCCGACAAGATCGTCGTGATGCGCGATGGCCATATCCTGCAGGTCGGCACGCCAACCGATCTCTACGAGCATCCGGTTGATATCTTCACGGCCCGCTTTATCGGCAGCCCCTCGATGAACCCGGTCTCCGGCACGCTCAGCGCCGGTGGCCCGGCCATCGACGGCACCAAATGGGATGGCGGCAAGCTCGATTTCCCCGATGCGCCCATCAAAATCGGCGTGCGTCCGCACGATCTGATCGTGGGCACTGAAGGGGTGGGCCTGACGCTGTCTGGCGAGGTCGTTGCGGTCGAGCCGCTGGGCTCGGAGACGCTGGTGCATCTGGCCGTTGGCGGGGAAACCGTCATCGCCACGGCGCCCGGTCGCGTCGTGCCCAAGGTTGGCAGCACGCTGGCGGCACGGGCCGAGCCGGGCTCGCTCTACCTGTTCGATGCGGCAACAGAGCGGGCACTGGGCCGGGCATGACTTCGATACAATCGCGCGGCCGTGCCATGTTGAGCTCCGGGCCGCATCTATTGCGACATGGTGTTCAACGGGTTGGACGCCATGCCCGAACTCGGCCGCGAACTCTTCGCCCGGGATTTCACCATCACGCCGGGTGGCGGTGCGCTGATCACGGCCGCGCACGCCGTGGCGCTGGGCCGCCCTACTGTGCTGCTGGCCCGGTTTGGCACCGATGCGGTGTCGAATGCGCTTGAGGGACAGATCGATGCCTTAGGGATCGACTTGCGGTTTCTTGACCGGCACCCCTCGGCCGGACCGCAGGTGACAGTGGTCATGGTGCAGCAGGAGGAACGCGCTTTCCTGTCGCGCCGGGCTGGGCATGCTCTGCCGGCCACGTTCGAAGCGGCGCTGGACTGGAGCGAGGCGGGGCATCTGCACATTGCCGAATATGCCACGCTGCACGAAATCCCCACGGCAGGTGGCGGCGGCCAAGAAGCGCGGATTGACCGTTTCTGCTCGATCCCAGCTGGGACGCCGAGCTGATCAAGGACCCCATGTTCTTCGAGCGCGCGGCGGGGGTTGATGTTTTTCTGCCCAATCTGGAAGAAGCGCGGGCCCTGACCCATTGCGAGGAGCCGGAGGAGGCACTGGCGCGGCTGGCGCGGCATTTTCCGGTGGTGGCGCTCAAATGCGGTGGGGATGGTGCGATGTTGGCAATGGGTGGACGGACGGTCCGCCAGTCCACGCCATCGGTGGAAGTGGTTGACACGACCGGCGCCGGTGATGCGTTCAATGCCGGGTTTCTGCACGCATGGTTGGATGGGGCGGCGATGGATGTGAGCTCGGCGGCAGCTATTGAGGCTGGGTCGCGTTCAGTGCAGGCGACGGGTGGTACGGGCAGCTTGGGGACGGCGCATCACGTGGCTTGAAGGCCCCATCAAACAGTACACCCACAGTGTCATTCCTGCGAAAGCGGGAACGTCCGTTTTCCCGAGTATCTAAAACAGAGGTTCCGCTTTCGCGGGAATGACCCGGTGGTAGGACTGGCTGATGGGTAAGTTCTACTCCGGCAACGCATATCGCGACCCGGCACACCCATTCTCTTTCCAATACATTGCCACCGGCACATAGCTGCCGCGGGCCAGCATCTGCACCTGCGCGGTATAGGCCATGGCCTGACACTCATCCGTCCCCGTCACCACATGCACCATTTCATGCAGGATCGTGGTTTCCCGCAGCAGATCGGCGCCGGGCATGAAGAATTGCGGACACAAAAACATATGCGCCGCTTCGCTATTGGCGACCCCAGCGACATAGGCGGCAAACTTGGCGCAGGAGCCTTTCGCGCTATCCTCGATGACAAAGATCACGTCCTGCGCACTACCCGTCCGCGCTGAATGAAACCGCCGCGCCTTGAGCGCATCGCCATAGGCTGAGGTGTCGACGCCCATCATGGTCGCGCCCAACTGGGGCAGGGCGAGCTCAAAGGTGCCTATTGCATCGGCAATGGCCCGGTCCAGCAGATCGGCCTGTTGCGCCTGAACCGGCACGGCAAATATCGCCACGACAAGAACGGCCAGCAAACGCATCAACATAACAAGACCTTCGCAAGTGCGAGGGCTTGTAGCGCGGATCATGGCCCGGCGGGAAGGGCGCGGCTGGTCAGGAATGTTTGACTGGGTTGAGCTGGCGCCGAGCCTCGTATTCCTCACGCGCATCGGCATGGAGCGGATAATAGCGCTGCAGCGGCGCCCCTCCATCAGCTTCATGCGGGAGAAATCTTCCCATTCGTGATGCTCGGTCGATTTGGCGATGACGTCGGCGGCCAGCGCCACCGGCAGTACCACCGCGCCATCGTCATCGGCCACGATGATATCGCCGGGAATGACGGTGACCCCGCCACAGGCGATCGGCACATTGACGGCAAAGGGCATCAGCCCGGTCTGGGTGTGGAAATTGGGCGTCCAGCCGCGCACCCAGAGCGGCAGGTCGAGCTTTTTGAGATTGGGATAATCGCGCAGGCACCCGTCGATGATCATCCCGGCGCCGCCTCGGCCCTTGAAATAGGTGCTCATCATGTCGCCGAACACGCCGGCGGTCATGTCGCCGCGGGCATCGACCACCACCACATCGCCTTCTTCGACCCGGTACAGCACGTGGCGATGCAGCTGCTTTTCCGGGTCCGCATATTCGCCTTCGCCATAAAGATCTTCGCGCTTGGGCATGAATTGCAGGGTCAGGGCCGGGCCGACAATGGACTTGCCCGGATTGGAGCTGACTGGTCCCTGAATATGCGGGTTGCGAATGCCCATATGGCCCAGCGTGCCGGCCACAGTGGCAGAGCCGATATGTTGCAGGGCCGCGATAATGTCCTTGGATGGCCTTGTAATGCCGGGCGTATGCGTCATGAAAATCTCCTTTGGCCGAGTGGCCCTACCAATTGGTGACTGAACCGTCGGTGCGCTGCAGATGCGGGGCCTCCCAGAATTTGAAGCTCTGCTTTTTGACCAGTTCTTCGTCGACCTCGACGCCCAACCCGGGCGCGTCGGTGACGTCGTAGACCGCGCCATTGAGGCGGGGCTGGCTGGTGAAAATGCCGGCGTCGTCGAAGCCGTGATACAGCTCGCCCGGCGAGGCGCGGGTTTCGAGCCGGGCAAAATTAGCGACCGCCGCTGAAAAATGGATGGTTGCCGCCGTGCAGATCGGGCCTGTGGGATTATGCGGCATCATGTCGACATAATGGGCCTCGCTCCACCCGGCGACTTTCATCGCCTCGGTCAGCCCGCCGACATTGCACACATCGATCCGGTTGAACTGGTGGATGTCGCGCCTGATATAGGGCAGGAACTGCCACTTGCTGGAGAATTCCTCCCCGATGGCAAAGGGCACATCGGTCATTTTCCGCAGCGCCTCATAGGCTTCCGGCGTCTCGTCGCGGATCGGCTCTTCGAGGAAATCCAGCGTGCCGGAGGGCATTTTCTGGCAATAGCTGGCGGTCTCGGCCACTGACAGGCGGTGGTGGTAATCCACCCCCAGCACCACTTCTTCGCCCAGCGCCTCGCGCGCCCTGACGCACCATTTGGCGGTTTCGGCGATGGATTGGCGCGGCTCGTAGATATTCTTGCTGCCATGCTCGGCCGGGAATAGGCGGATGGTATTCCAGCCCAGTGCCATCAACTCCTTGGCCTGCTCGATCATTTCGGGGCCGCAGGGCCCCTTGGTCGTGGCGAAGGTGGGGATGTGGTTGCGCTGCTTGCCGCCCAGCAATTGATAGACCGGCACGCCCAGTGCCTTGCCCTTGATATCGTGCAGGGCAATATCAATGGCCGAAATCGCGGCGGTCAGCACGCGGCCGCCCTCGAAATATTGGCTGCGATACATTTCCTGCCACAGCGCGCCGATGGCCATCGGATCGCGTCCAATCAGGAATTCGCGATAATGCTCGATGGCGCCAACCACGGCCTTTTCGCGCCCGCTGAGGCCGCTTTCGCCCCAGCCGTAAATGCCCTCATCGGTCTCCACCTTGACGATGAGCTGGTTCCGAATGCCCACCCGGGTGGGGTAGGGGATAATAGCCGTGATTTTCATCTAGGCGGCCTGCAGGGCCATGGTGGTTTCCCCGTCGAACAGGTGCATGCGCTCTCGGTCGAATTCGACCCACACCTTCTCGTCCGGGGCGATGGCGACCGAGGGGTCCAGGCTAATATTGACCACCGCGCCGCTGATGAAGACTCGGGCGAAGGTGACGTCGCCGGTGGGCTCCACCGTATAGACCTTGCCCGGCACCGCGCCGGGCGCGGCTTCCTTGTGCAGCTTGAGCGTGGAATGCCGCGCGCCCAGCACCACTTTGCCATTGCTCGAGGCATTGGCCTTGCGGGCATTCATCGTGGAAAGCGGTAGCTCCCAGCCTTCCTCGGGGCTGCGCAGCGACGCTTCGGTGCCTTTGCTGACCACATCGAGCGGGATCAGGCTCATGGCGGGGCTGCCGACAAAGCTGGCGACGAAGGTGTTGACCGGATGGGCAAACACATTGGCTGGGGAGTCATATTGCTGCAGCAAGCCACCATTCATCACCGCCATCTTGTCGGCCATGGTGACGGCTTCGAGCTGGTCATGGGTCACGTAGACCACGGTGGCGTTGAGGTTGTGGTGGAAGCGCTTGATCTCGCTGCGCATCTGCACGCGTAGCTTGGCGTCGAGATTGGAGAGCGGTTCATCCATCAGGAACACCGCCGGATCACGCACCAGCGCCCGCCCTAGCGCTACGCGCTGCTGCTGGCCGCCGGAGAGTTCGCGCGGCTTGCGCTCGAGCAGGTGGGTGATGTCGAGCAGCTTGGCCGCGTCGGTCACCTTGCGGGCGATTTCGTCCCCGGGGAGTTTGCGCATCTGCAGGGGGAAGGCCGAGTTCTTGAACACGCTTTTATTGGGGTAGAGCGCGTAGTTCTGAAACACCATGGCAATGTCCCGATCCTTGGGATCGAGATCGTTGACGATGCGCTCGCCAATCGCGATATCGCCGCCCGACATGGGGATCAGCCCCGCAATCAGGTTCAGCGTCGTCGTCTTGCCGCAACCCGATGGGCCCACCAAAGCGACGAATTCGCCATGCTCCACGGTGAACGACACATTGTTGACGGCGTAGACATTGCCGTAATTCTTGATGACATCCTTGAGGACCACCTCGGCCATCGGCGTTCTCCTAGTGTTTAACGGCGCCTTCGGTGAGGGCACGCACGAAGTATTTCTGAAGGACCGGGAACAGCACGACGACCGGGACGCTCATCATGAACGTCGCCGCCATCAGCCCCGGCCAATCGGTGGCAAATTCGGTGAAGAAGCGCTGGATACCCACCGGCAGGGTCATGGTGTCCTGCTTGGACAGGAACGTGTAGGCGTAGACATATTCGTTCCACGCCCCGATGAACGAGAAGATCGAGGTGGCGATAATGCCGGGGGAGGAGAGCGGCATGACGATGAAGAAGAACGCCTGAAACCGCGTTGCTCCATCGATGCGCGCCGCCTGTTCGAGCTGGATCGGGATATTGTCAGAAAAAGCCCTTGAGCAGCCAGATCGAGAGCGGCAGCCCGAAGGTGAGGTAGGTCAGGATCAGCGAGCCATGGGTGTTGACCGGGCCCATCCAGCGCATCAACAGGAACAGCGGCATCAGGAACACCACGGCCGGGAACATGTTCCGAACCAGCACGGCAAAGAACAGGAAGGTGCGGCCCGGAAAGCGGAAGCGCGAGAAGGCATAGGCCGCCGGCACCGCCACCAGCACACCCAGAACAGTGGTCGCCAGCGACACATAAAAGCTGTTCCAGAAATAGAGCAGGAATTCCCGCCCGATCGTGTCGTTGGGGTTGAGCAGCCGCCAGTAATTCTGGAAGGTCGGCTCGGCCGGCCACCATTGTGGGGATATTGCAGCGCTGCGAATTGCGACTTGATCGAGGTCAGCAGCATCCGGGCCATGGGCAGCACGGTGAACAGCAGCATGAATACCGGGGTGAAGCGCCCGGCCCAGCGCCACCAATCGATGGGCTTCTTGTAAACCGGACGCACGGGTTGGGACGTGATGGTGCTCATTCTGCCCTCGCATCGTCGCCGCGCGTCAGCGCTCTCACATAGAAATAGCCCAGCACCATCATCACGATGAACAGGATCACCGCATAGGCCGAGGCGACCCCATAGCGCTGCCGCCCAAAGGCAATGTTGTAGATCTGGGTGATCCAGATATCGGAGGCGCCCGCCGGCCCACCACCGGTCATAATCCAGGGGATGATGAAGGAGTTGAAATTGGCCACCATCAGCAGCAGCACGGTGACCATGGACACGCCCCGCAAATGGGGGAAGGTCACATGCCAGAAGCGCTGCCGGGGGCTGGCGCCATCCACCTGCGCGGCGCGCAGCAATTGCTCGGGCACGGTCTGCAGGCCGGCCATCAGCATCACCATGGCGAAGGAGAATTCCTTCCACACATTGACCACGATGAGCGAGGGCAGGACGGAGGTGGTGTTATCGAGAAAATTGATCGGCTGGTCGGTAATGCCCAGCTGCACGGCCAAAGCCCCGATCACCCCGAAATCGGAGTGGTAGAGCCATTTCCAGACGTAAGAGGCGGCCACCGCGCTCACCACATAGGGGATGAGCAGCACAGCGCGCATCACTCCGCGGCCCATAAATTCGCGGTGCAGCGCCAAAGCCGCGGCCGAGCCCAGCAGGAAGGCGAACAGGGTGGAAAAGAACGTCCAGATCAGGGTGTTGATCGTCACTTCGCGGAACGACGCGCTGGACAGGATGGTGCCGTAATTGTCGAGCCCGACGAAAATCTTGTCCCGCATCTGCAGATTGGCGGGCGTTTTGAAGAAGCTCAATTCGATTGTGTAATAGATCGGGTAGGCGATCACGATGACCATCACCAGCAAAGCCGGCAGCACATAGAGATAGTCGGTGCGGTGATTGATTATCCTGCGCCAAAGGCTCACGCGCCCGGGTCGTGCGGCGGGCGAAAGCGCGACAGTTTCCTGTCCCGTTAGAATGCTCACGGGGCTGATCCTCGTCTCGTTGCCGGAAGGAACCGGCGGCCGAAGCCGCCGGCTATTACTTCGTCGTCAGGAAACCGGACCGTTTACAATCCGCCCAGCAATTCCTCGACCTTGGCCGCTGCGTCATCGGCGGCTTCCTCCACCGTCATTTTCTCCGTCAGCGCGTTCTGCAGCATGTCGGGAACAATGATGTTCATGATCTCGGTGGCTTCCGGGATCACCGGGAAGGGAATGCCGCTTGGAAGCATGGAGGTGGTGACGTCGAGGAATTTGATGGAGTCCAGACGTTCCTTCATCCACTCGGTCTTGAAGCCGCGTAGATTGCCGGGATTGGAGCCGGTCCGGGCCAGCTTGGTCGACCATTCGGGGCTCGTCCAGAAGCAGATCAGCGCCTTGGCCGCCTGCTCATCGAGCCCGCCATCCACATATTCATCCTTGATGATGTGAATATTGGAGCCGCCGAACACCACGGCGCGGCGCGCCGGACCTTCGGGGATCAGGCCATAGCGCATATTCTCGACCACGGCGTCGGCCACGGCCTTGTCGGCGCCGGTGGCTTTGCCAGCCAGATCGACCATTTTGGCATATTCGGCCGGGTGGGCGATCATCATGGCCAATTGGCCGGCGATGAAGGGGTTCTGGTTTTCGTTCTGCGTATTGGTCAGCGCCGAGACGGGCACCGATTTATCGCGGACATACATGTCCACCGAGGCCTGCAGGGCAGCCTTGGCACCATCATTGTTCAGCTCGACTGTTTCTGTAGGTCGGGGCTTCGGAGGCTTCATCCAGCGCGCCGCCACCATAGGCCCAGAGCTGGGGCATGAAGCGGAACGGGGTATTGCCCGCATTCTGCTTGGCCACCATGCCATAGCCGGAAATGCCCAGCTTGTCGTGAATCTGCTTGGAATAGGTGACGACATCGTCCCGAGTTGCCGGCGGCTTTTCCGGATCGAGCCCGGCATCGGCGAAGATCTTGGCATTCCAGATGAAGGCCATGGTCTCGTTATTGGTCGGAATGCCATAGGGCACCCCGTCATACATCACCGATTTCATGGCGCTCGGCCAGAAATCGGCCGTGGGATAGCCCACATCTTCCGGCTTCAGTTCCCGGAAATAGCCCTTGGACGAAAATTCGATGCCGCCCGAGATTTGCAGGCGCACAACCGCGGGCGCAGCATTGCCCAGCGTGGCGGTGCGCAGTTTATCGAGCAATTGGTTGTAGTCGATGTTCTGCGCATCGGTTTCGATATTGGGATAGGTCTCTTTCCGGGCCGCCCAAAATTCATCATTGATGCGGCGCTCGATATCGGGGGAGGCCTCGTTGGGCCCGGTCCACCAGACCGAGACCTTGCCGGTATAGTCCAGCGGCACGATCTTGGAACAATCGGCTGAAGTATCGACCTGCTCGGTGCCCGCTATGGAGCGGATATATTCGGGCGACCATTGGCTGAGATCGACACTCTGCGCATAAACGGTGCTCGACATCAGCGACGCCGTGGTCAGCGCTGCCATGGCATAGCCAAGCAGTCGCCGACGATCAGGCGAGCCAGACCGCATGGTGCGGCCTTGCGAATTCGTCATCAAAAAGTCCTCCTCATAGTCGGAAGACCGTTCAGCCCCCTCGGCCGAACACGGGCTTCCTCGCAGCATCAGCTGCGCCTCCTCATAGGCAGAACTGGTGCGAAAGGACCTGCTTGCTCGGGCCTCCGCGCCATGGGGCCGGCTTTTGCCGTGTCTCCCACGCAGGACAGTTCCAGACTGCAACTTGTCTGTCAATAATGTTTGGATCGTACATTATTTTTTGGTTTTTATGTGCAAAACCCCTTGGCTTGTGTGCTGACTGCCCATAAACAAGGCAATCATGGATACTCAGCCTGCCGCCACGATTGATGTCGAACCCGTCCCAGCTTCGATCTACGAGCTGATCCGGGAAGACATTATTTCGGGCAAGATCGGGCCCAATGAGCGTCTCAAGGTCGCCGACCTCGCCAAGCGCTATGGCACCTCGACCAACCCCATTCGCGAAGCGCTGCAGCAGCTGCGCGGCGAGGATTTCGTCGTCATGGAGCCCCATCGCGGGGCGCGGGTCCGCCCGATCGACGAGAATTTCGTGCGCGACATCATCGAGATCGCCGCACTGATCGAGCCGGCGCTGACCCGCTGGTTTGTCGGCATCGCCACCGAGGCCGATATCGCCCAGCTCGAAGCCATCCGAGGCCGAGATCGAGGAACTCAATTTCAGCGACCCGAACCGCCATGGCCAGCTCGATACCCGGTTCCACGAAGTGATCTATGACCGGCACTACAATCGCCACGCGGCCGATCTGTGGTGGCGGCACCGCGAAGTGCTGCGCGCCATCAGCCGGCGCTTTCCCACCTCGCTGGGCCGCCGCATCGCTCGTGCTGCGCGAGCATCACGAGCTGATCGAGGCCATCCGCGCGCAGGATGCCGATCGGGCCGCTGCCGTTATTGCCGCCCATGTCGAGGGATCGGGCCGGCACATTATCGAGCATATGCGCCTTGCCCGCGCCACCGGAGCCCGCAAGCCGCTGACGTAAAATCAAAAATCAAATTTTTCTGAGGAGGGGAATTGATGACGACCACTTTGGAGGCCGCCGATAATATTGAGAATAATGTCCGCACCAGTTCGCGGCCAAGCGATTTGCGCATTACCGATCTGCGCGTGGCCGAAATTGTCGGCGCGCCATTCACCTCGGCGCTGATCAAGATTTACACCAACCGGGGCATTGTCGGCTCGGGCGAAGTGCACGACAGCGCCAGCGCCACTTATGCGCTGATGCTCAAAAGCCGGCTGATCGGCGAAAATCCCTGCGATATCGACCGCCTGTTCCGCCGCATCAAGCAATTTGGCGGCCATGGAAGGCAGGGTGGGGGCGTCTCGGCCGTGGAAATCGCGCTGTGGGATCTCGCGGGCAAGGCCTATGGCGTGCCGATTTACCAGATGCTGGGCGGCCGTTTCCGTGAGAAGGTGCGCATCTATTGCGATACCGACGCCGAAAAGCCCAGCGGCACCGAGACCGGCAAACGGCTCAAGCAGCGCATGGATCTGGGGTTCACCTTCCTCAAGATGGATCTGGGCTTGATGCAGATCGCCGATGTTCCCGGCGCGGTCGTCGCGCCGGCCGGCTCGCTGGAAGGCTACCGCATCCATCCCGGCCGCGGCCCGGTCAAATCCATGGAGGATCGCCGCGCCTGCAACGCGGTCTATGACACGCACAATGTCCGCCACCCCTTTACCGGCCTGCATTTTACCGACAAGGGCCTCGACCTGCTCGAGCAATATATTGCCGAGGTGCGCGAGGTGATCGGCTACGATATTCCGCTGGCCATCGACCATGTCGGCCATATCTCGCTGCAGAACGGCATTCGCCCGGCGCGGCGGATCGAGAAATACGTGCCGGCCTCGGCTCGAGGACGTGATCCCCGGCAATATGCCGATCAATACCGCCAGTTGCAGGAAGCCACCACCGTGCCGATCTGCACGGGCGAGGATATCTATCTCAAGGAAGGCTTCGAGCCGCTGCTGAAATCGGGCATCTCGGTTATCCACCCCGATCTGCTGACCTCGGGTGGCATTTACGAGACCAAGAAAATCGGCGATGCGGCGCAGGAGCATGGCATTGCCATGGCCATCCACATGGCCGAAAGCCCCATCGCCGCCATGGCCGCGGCCCATGTTGCGGTGGCCACGGAAAACTTCATGGCGCTCGAATATCACACCGTCGACGTGCCCCGGTGGGACGATATTGTCACGGGCCTGCCCAAGCCGCTGGTCAAGGACGGCTTCATCACCGTGCCCGACAAGCCGGGCACGGGCATCGATGACATTGTCGACGAGGTCATCAGCCAGCACCTGCAGGAGGGCGTCAAAGGCGTCTGGCAGCCCACCGATGAGTGGGATGACGAATATTCTCGGGATCGCACCTGGAGCTGAGGGGCTGGCGTTCAAACCACCCCCCACCCTCACTCCCTCCCCACAAGGGGGAGGGAAGTTTGATCGCGACCCGTTGCGCCACCAGTCGTCTCCCTCCCCTCCGATGGGGAGGGATCAAGGGTGGGGTGGGGCCGCTTGCACCGGAGAATGACCGACATGAAAATCACCGATCTGCGTTGTGCCGTCATTGGCCGGCATCCCATTGTCCGCATTGTCACCGATGAGGGGCTCTATGGCACGGGCGAGGTGGAATATACCAAGACCTATCTCAAGCCCCGGGTGCTGCATTTCCACGAGGCGCTGATTGGCGAGGACCCCACCGATGTTGAGCGGGTTATGCTCAAGATCCGCCAGCGCGGCAGCTTCAAGCCCTATGGCGCTGCCGTCAGCGCTATCGAGCACGCGCTGTGGGACATTGCCGGCAAGGCGGCCAATGTGCCGGCCTATAAGCTGCTCGGCGGCAAGGTGCGCGACCAGTACGCGTCTATAATGGCTCGATCCGCCAGAAACGTACCGGCGACCGGCCCCGGGATTATGCCGCCGATGTCAAATGGATGAAGGAGCGGCCCGAGAATTTCTTCATGGTCAAGCAGGGCATCGGCTTCCATTCCAACATGAAGCGGACCGTGGAGGACTTTCACTATGGCGTCAGCCAGCCGCCCGCCTATCACGGCGCCATGGACCGAGGGCAGATCAGCGAGCATGCCTTCAACCACATGCTCGATTGCGTCATCGCTATGAAGGAAGTGTTGGGCGACAAGGTGAGCTCGGCGCTCGATTGCGGCCCCGGCTGGTTCCTGCCCGACGCCATCCGCTTCGCCCGAGCGGTCGAGAAATACAATCTGATGTGGCTCGAGGACATGCTGACGGGCGACTACGTCCCCCGGGTCAATCCGCAGGCCTATCGCGAGCTGACCACATCCACTTCAACGCCCATCCATACAGGCGAGCAGATTTATCTGCGGCACAATTTCAAGGAACTGATCGAAACGCAGGCGGTTCGGGTCGTCGGCCCCGATCCGGCGGACATTGGGGGCATTGCCGAGCTCAAATGGGTGGCCGAGCACGCCTATATGCACTCGATTCTGATGGCCCCGCATGGCACGGCCAATGGCCTGCTGGGGCTGGGTGCGCTCATCAATGTCTGCGCTACGCTGCCGGCCAATTATATCGCCTTCGAATATCCGAGTGCGTCCGATCCCTGTTGGGAAGATATCGTGACGGGGCTGCCGGCCGGCCGTATCGTCAACAATTCCATGGTGGACCTGCTGCCCGGACCGGGGCTGGGCCTTGATATCGATGCCAAGGCGGCCAAGCCGTATCTGATGGAAGAGGATGCGGGGTTTTTTGATTAGCCCGGCCGAGTCGTTCTCCTGTGTCTCGTCCCACCCACGATGTCATTCCCACGAAAGCGGGAACCTCCGTTTACGATGCCAAGAGGCAAAACAGAGGTCCCCGCTTTCGCGGGGATGACATGGTGGAAGGGGAGCAATCGCATAGGCGCGCCATCCGGGGCAGGGATCGCTCCTCCTAATCTCCCCACAATCTCCCCCATCCATCGCACAGCTGTGCAATGTCATCGATCCGTCACCGCATTGCAGTCTTTCCGTCAACGGTCCGGACTAGGAGTTGCGCCGCTTCAAGGAGCGCAACCCATTCCCGGAGACTTCCCAAATGACAAGCAAATGGCTGTTCGGTGCAGCTCTGGCTGCCAGTGCGCTGAGCGTTGCGGCGCCGGCTTCTGCCGCCACCAAGTTCGAATTCTGGTACGGCCTGTCCGGCGACCTCAGCGAACGCATCCGAGACATGTGCAAGATGTTCAACGAGTCGCAGGCCGACTATGAGATCGTCTGCGTCAGCCAAGACAATTACGAAGCCAACCTGCAGAACACCATTGCCGCTTTCCGCGCCAATAAGCAGCCAACCATCACCCAGATCAGCGACGGCGGCACGCTCGACCTGATGCTCTCGGGCGCCTATGTCCCCGTGCGCCAGCTGATGGAAGAGAATGGCTACCAGATCAACTGGGACGACTATTTCTCCGGCATCGCCTCGTATTATTCGACCTCGAAGGGCGAACTGCTCTCCATGCCGTTCAATTCCTCGACGGCCATGTTCTATTACAATACCGACGCCCTCAAGGCCGTCGGCTTTGAAGGCGCGCCCCAGACCCGGGAACAGGTCGAGCAGATCGCTCGCGATCTCAAGGCTGCCGGTTATGAATGCCCCGTCGCGTTCGACCCGACCGGCACTCGGCAGTGGTGGGAGCAGTTCTCGGCTGCCCACAACCAGCCCATCGCCTCCAAGGGCAATGGCTATGAAGGCCTCGACGCCACCGTGGAATTCAACCACGGCAAGTTTGTCGATCAGCTGACCTGGATCAAGAAGATGTACGACGAGGGTCTGTTCGTCGCCAAGTCCAAGGCCATCGGCGAAACCGCCAATGACGCCTTCGTCAATGCCAAGTGCCAGATGTCGTCGTCCTCGATTGCCGATCACGGCACCTTTGCCAAGCAGGCCATTGAAGGCATGCATTGGGATGTCGCCATGCTCCCCATCTGGGAAGGCACCGAACGCACCAATACGCTGGTGGGCGGCGCGTCGCTGTGGACCCTCAAGGGCTCGACCGAAGAGCAGTACAAGGGCGCGGCTGCGTTCTACGCTTTCCTCGCCACCCCCAAGCAGGCCGAATGGTGGTCGACAGTGACCGGTTACATCCCGGTTACCAATTCGGGCTTCCGAGCCATGACCGACAAGGGCTTCTATGCCGAAGCTCCCTATAAGGGCCGCGAACAGGCCGTCGAAAGCCTGACCTTCACGCCTCCAACCGAATATACCCGCGGCGTTCGCTCGGGCAATTTCGGCGCAGTGCGCAAGGAAGTCGCTGACGCCATGCAGGAAGTGCTGTTCAACAACGTTCCCGTGCAGCAGGCCCTTGATGGTGCCGCCGAGCGCAGCAACGAAGTTCTGCGCCGCTTCGAGCAGACCTATGCCGGTCAGCAACTCCCCTGATCTGACGACCAACGCACGGGCGGCGAAAGCCGTCCGTGCATTGCTATTTTCTGCGAGGCGGATGGTTCATGGAACGACGCGCATTCTATCGTAACGGCACCTTGCCCCGGTTGCTGCTGGCTCCCCAACTCCTGCTGGTGCTGGTGTTTTTCTACTGGCCCACGTCACAGGCGCTCTATTGGGCCTTCACGCTCAGAACAGGCTCGGGGCGGCGGCAATACTCGGGTTGGCTTCGCCAATTTCCTCGCCATCTTCCGCGACAGCCAATATTGGGCCACCGTCGGCCGCAGCGCCTTCTACGCCATTTGCGCCACGGGCCTGTCCATGGCCATTGCTCTCACGCTCGCCATGTTCGTGGATCGGGCGCTCAAGGGTACCCGCATTTTCCAGTCGGTGTTCGTGTGGCCCTATGCCATCGCCGCACCTGCCGCCGGCGTCGCCTTCCGCTTCATCTTCTCGCCCGAAGCGGGCCTGATCGGCTCGATCAACGATATCTGGCCCGGTATCTGGAGCCCCGCCACCAATGGCTGGCACGCTCTGGGCATGGTCATCGTCTGCCACGCCCGGCTGGGCATCGGCTACAATTTCATCTTCTTCCTCGCCGCCCTGCAGATGATCCCCAAATCCATCTCCGAGGCCGGCGCCATGGATGGTGCGCGCCCGTTCCAGCGCATGCTCGACCTGCAATTGCCGCTGATCGCGCCCACCGTCTTCTTCCTCATGATCATGAACCTGATTTCCAGCTTCACCGACAGCTTCGGGCTGATCGACACCATGACCGAGGGCGGACCGATCGGGGCGACCGAAGTGATGGTCTACAACATCTATATCGATGGCTTCAAAGGTCTCGATTATTCGGGCGCCGCCGCTCAGTCGATCGTCCTCATGGTCCTCGTCATTGCGCTCACTTTTGTCCAGTTCCGCTGGGTCGAAACGCGTCCACTATAGCTAGGGAAAAGATCGTGATCGAACGTTCCCCCATTTTCGACTTCGTCACCTATGCGGCCATGGTGCTCGGCATGTTCCTCGTGCTGGTGCCGTTCTGGATTACGCTGGTGGCCGGCAGCCAGTCGCTGCAGGAAGTCAGCCAGTGCCGCTCAATCTGTGGCCGTCCACCCATCTGCTCGAGAATATCCGAGCCGCCCGGACCCGCGCCGATCTCGGTCCCAAAATGGTCAACAGCTTCATCGTCGCCATCGGCGTGACGGTGGGCAAGATCGTCCTGGCGGCGCTGAGTGCCTTTGCCATCGTGTTCTTCAACTTCCGCGCCCGCATGCTCTGCTTCTGGCTGATTTTCATCACCCTGATGCTGCCGCTCGAAGTGCGTATCGTGCCCACCTATTCCATCGCCGCCAATGCCCTGCTGCCCTTCCGAGTCATCCTCGACACCTTTGGCATTACGGGTCTCGTCGAAACCCTGTCGGGCATTCGCATTGGTCTGGAATGGAACCTGCTCAATTCCTATACCGGCCTCATCCTGCCGCTTGTCGCCACCGCAACCGGCACGTTCCTCTATCGCCAGTTCTTCATGACCATCCCCGATGAGCTGGTCGAAGCCTCCAAGATGGATGGCTCGGGCCCGATGCGGTTCTTCTTCGATGTGCTGCTACCGCTCAGCCGCACCAATATGCTGGCGCTGGCCACCATCATGTTCGTCTCGAGCTGGAACCAGTATCTCTGGCCGCTGCTCATCACCACCGACCGCGCCAATTTCGGCACCGTGGTCATGCAGCTCAAGGCCCTCATTCCCGCCCAAAACGGCACCCCCGACTGGAACGTCACCATGGCGGGCGCTCTCATCATCATGCTGCCGCCCCTGCTGGTGGTTGCCCTCATGCAGCGCTGGTTCGTGCGCGGCCTCATTTCTCGCGACAAGTGATTGGATCGATCATGTCTGCCATCACCCTCAAATCCGTCAAGAAACGCTATCAGAAATCCCTCGTCGTGCATGGCGTGGATGCCGAGATCGAACAGGGCGAATTCGTCGTCATCCCGGGGCCGTCAGGCTGCGGCAAATCCACCCTGCTGCGCATGATTGCGGGCCTTGAAGACATCACCGAAGGCGAAATCCTGATCGGCGGCACTGTCGTCAACAAGCTCGAGCCGCGCTGAGCGCGGCTGCGCCATGGTGTTCCAGAATTACGCGCTCTATCCGCATATGAGTGTGGCCCAGAATATCGGCTATGCCCTCAAGGTCGCCGGCATGCCGCGCGCCGAGCGCGACGCCAAGGTCGCCAAGGTCGCCAAATCGGTGAGCCTTGAACCCTATCTCGACCGCAAGCCGGGCGAGCTATCGGGTGGCCAGCGCCAGCAGTCAGCCATGGCCCGCGCCATGGTGCGCGAGCCAAAAGTGTTCCTGTTCGACGAACCTTTCTCCAATCTCGATGCCAAGCTGCGCGTCGCCATGCGCGCCGAGGTTCGGAACCTGCACCGTAGCTCGGGCGTCACTTCGGTTTTCGTCACGCACGACCAGACCGAGGCCATGACCCCGGCCGATCGCCTGATCATCATGAATGCGGGCATTGTCGAACAGATCGGCAAGCCGTCCGAAGTCTATCACCGCCCCGCCAGCCTCTTCGTCGCCGATTTCATCGGCTCGCCCGCCATGAACCTCGTGCGGGGGCACTTCGCACAGGATGGCTATTTCCGCCACGGCAAGGGCGGCATGATCCACCTGCCCGGCATCGCCCCGGCGCTGGTTAGCCAGAAGTCTCCATCGGCGTGCGCCCAGAACTCGTCCGCCGCGTCAATGCGACGGCAAAGGCGCGATCGCGGCCGTGGTCGACTATACCGAAGAACTCGGCGCCGCCCGCCTGATCTATGCCGACGCCGAGGGCAGCCGCATCATCTCGGTCGATACGGCCACCGATCCCCTCGGCACCGGCATGCCGATCCACTTCGCGATCGACCCCGCCGATCTACACGTCTTCAGCCACGACACCGGCCGCCGCATTGAGCTGGGCGAGGCCCAGCGCGCCGCCACCCATACCCGCATCAACGCTTGACCCCTAGGAGACCCACCATGGGAAACATCATCGCAACAGGCTTCAATTCCGGCTCCACTGACGGCGAACTCGATAGCCTCGAGGCCGATCTGCGCCGCTCGGCCGATATCGGTGTCGACACGGTCGAACTGGCCCTGACCAGCATCGATCTGATCAGCGGCGGCCGCATTATCGAAGAGCGCGCCCAGCGCCTGCTGGCCATCACCGAGCAGTTCGATTTCCGCTACACCGTGCATGGCCCGGTCTCGTCCAATTTCATGGACCCTGAAACCCAGCCCTACCAGCTGGCCGCTGCCAAGGCGCTGGTTGAACTGTGCGACCGCGTCGGTTCGGGCATTCTGGTGCAACACGGTGGCGCCCTCCGCGCCGACCAACTCGTTGAACGTGCCGGCGCCGACCAGCGCGAACGCGATGCCCTGACTGAGCTGGCCGAATTCGCCCGTCCTTATGGCGTTCGCATTGCGCTCGAAAACATCTTCACCACCGAGCCCGGCCAATATCGCCAGACGCCGGCCGAGGTTGCGGCGACGGTGAAGGCTGTCAACCATCCCAACGTGGTCGCGCTGATCGATTTCAGCCACGCCTATATCGAGAGCACCTATAAGGGCCTCAACTTCCGCGAGCAGATCGCCGCCATGGCCCCGGTCACCGGGCACCTGCATGTCCATGACAGCTTCGGCCGCCCGCAGGGCTTTTACAAAGCCTTCTTCCCGCAGGAAAACACGGCGATGGGCATCGGCGATCTCCACATGCCGCTGGGCTGGGGCGATATCGACTGGGACGGTATTTTTGCCGAACTCGATTTCCTGCCGGATACGGTGCTGATGATGGAAATCGGCGCGCGTCATCGCAATGAGCAGGCGGCTTGTTTGGAGCGGGCGCGGAAATTGGCTGGGCTGGCGGGCGCTGAGGCTATCGCTGCGCAGTAACGAGGGCAGGGGCAGGGTGAACTCATCTAGCCCCACCCACGATGTCATCCCCGCGAAAGCGGGGACCTCGGTTTACTTTCTTCCGTCCATCCGGGCTCTCAACACCCCCTCCCAACCTCCCCGTCGAGGGGGAGGTGCTGGTGCGGTGGTTGTGGCACGACGTTGCCAAGAACTCGATGTCACCCTCCCCTTGATGGGGAGGGCTAGGGAGAGGTGCTGAGAGCCCCGATGGATCGGCTCTCACGGCGTTAGAAGCACAATCTCCCCACACCCACCTGCTCTCCCTCGGGCTCGACCCGAGGGCCTGTTGCAACACGCACCAACGCTGTTGCGTGTGGCTAGCGACCCTCGGGTCAGGCCCGAGGGAGAGCCGGTGGGGGAAGGCATTCGGGCACAATTCCACTTTACCCACGGCGTCATCCCAGCATTGGAGGTGGCTGATGGTCTTCAGCATGGATTCCGGCCTGCGCCGGAATGACCCGGTGGTTATGATGGGGCCTAAGCCCCCTCATACTTCTCCAAAACCCCTCCGCGCCCAGCGCCCGGAAATCCGGCAGCGCCTGATGCAGCCGTTCATGGCTCCAGTCCCACCACGCCAATCTATCCAGCCGCCCGGCGACATCATCGCTGAACCGCTGCTTGATCGTGCGCGCCGGCACGCCCACGGCGATGGCGAAATCAGCCACATCCTTGGTCACCACCGCATTGGAGCCGATGATCGCCCCATTGCCGATTTTGATCCCCGGCATGATCACCGCGCCATGGCCGATCCAGTGTCGTGGCCAATGGTAATGCGCTGCTCCGCCCGCCAGTCGAAAAAGTCCTGGTCGTTCTCTTCGCCCTCGAAGTACCGGGCCGAGCGATAGGTGAAGTGGTGGAGCGACGCCTGCTCCATCGGGTGCATGCTGGCATAGATGCGCACATGGCTGGCGATATTGGCGAATTTGCCGATATCGGCATAAGCGATCTGGGTGTTCTCGACGCAATAGGAATAGTCGCCCAGCGTCGAGCGCGCCACATGGCTGCCCGCGCCCACCTCGGTATAGCGCCCCAGCACAGACTCGGTGACATGGGCGGTGGCGTGGATATGCGGCTCGATGCCGAGTTTGGTCATGCGGCAATCCTCGGGGCAAAAGCGGTCACATCGACAATCCGGTCGGCCACCTGTTGGCGCACTTCCTCATCGTGGAAAATGCCCAGCAGCGCCGTGCCCGCCGCCTTTTTCTGCGCGATCATCTCGACCACGACGGCCCGATTGGTCGCGTCCAGCGACGCCGTCGGCTCATCGAGCAACAGCACCTTGTGATCGGTGATGAAGCCGCGCGCGATGTTGACGCGCTGCTGCTCGCCGCCCGAAAACGTCGCCGGGGGCAGGGACCACAGCCGCTCCGGCAGGTTGAGCCGCGCCAGCAGCGCCTTGGCACGCTCCTGCGCCTCACTTTTATCGACCCCACGGATCACCAGCGGCTCAGCCACCACGTCCAGCGCCGACACGCGCGGCACCGTGCGCAGGAACTGGCTGACATAGGCAATGGTGTCGCGCCGCAACGTTAGCACCAGCCGCGGATCGGCCGTCGCCAGATCGATCTCGGCACCATCGTGGGCCAAGAGGATTTGCCCGCCATCGACGCCATAATTGCCATAGACCATTTTGAGAATGGAGCTTTTGCCCGCCCCCGATGGTCCACCGAGCACGACGCACTCGCCGGCGTGGACTTCGAAATCGACATTCTCCACGACTGGCAGCACCACGCCATCGCGCAGATGCATGGTGAAGGTCTTGGAGAGACTACGGACAGAAAGGGCGGCGGTCATGATTGGAACTCCGAAGGTTCACTCGTCACCCTCCCCCTTGCGGGGAGGGTCAGTCTGGTGGTCGTTGCGTGCATCGCCATCACACCTGCAAAATCGAGGACACGAGCAGCTGCGTATAGGGCTCGCGTGGATCATCGAGCACGCGGTCGGTCAGTCCCGCTTCGATCACCCGGCCGTCCTTCATCACCATCATCCGATGGCTCAGCAGCCGCGCCACGGCCAAGTCATGCGTGACGATGATGGCCGCCAGCCCCAGCTCGCCAACGAGGCCACGCAAGAGATCGAGCAAGCGCGCCTGCACCGATACGTCGAGCCCGCCAGTCGGCTCGTCCATGAACACCAGCCGTGGCCCCGTCACGAGATTACGGGCAATCTGCAGGCGCTGGCGCATGCCGCCCGAAAACGAGCGCGGCTGATCGTCGATGCGGTCGGCGGCGATTTCCACGCGGCCCAGCCAATCCACCGCCGTGTCGCGGATATGGCCGTAATGCCGGTCGCCCACCGCCATGAGCCGTTCGCCCACATTGGCGCCGGCCGACACCGTCATGCGCAGCCCATCGGCCGGGTTCTGGTGCACAAAGCCCCAGTCGGTGCGCATCAGAAAGCGCCGCTCGGCCTCGCTCAGCTCATAAAGATTGCGCCAGACTTCGTCGCGCATCCGATATTCGGTGCGGCCGGAACTGGGCTCAAGATGGGTGGAGAGGCAATTGAGCAGCGTCGTCTTGCCCGATCCGCTCTCGCCCACAATGGCCAGCACTTCGCCGGGCCATAGCTCGAACGACACATCGGTGCAGCCCAGCCGGTTGCCATAATATTTGCTCAGGCCTTCGACCCGCAGCAGGGGTTGCTCGCTCATTCCGCCGCCTCCAGTTCTTCGCCGCTCAGGTGTCCGCGATGCCCTTCGGCGCGGCGCTCTTCGCAATTGTCGGTGTCCGAGCACACGAACATGTGCCCGCCATGGTCATCCGAGATCACCTCGTCGAGATAGACGCCGGTAGCAGCGCATAGGGCGCATGGCTGGGTAAAGTGCTGGATTTCGAAGGGGTGATCTTCAAAATCGAGGCTCACCACCTCGGTAAAGGGCGGCACGGCATAGATGCGCATTTCGCGCCCTGCGCCGAACAGCTGCAGCGCCGGCGACATATGCATTTTCGGGTTGTCGAATTTGGGCGTGGGCGAGGGGTCCATCACATAGCGCCCCTCGACCTTGACCGGATAGGCGTAGGTCGTGGCGATCCGGCCATGCCCGGCAATGTCCTCATAGAGTTTGACATGCATCAGCCCATATTCCTCAAGCGCATGCATTTTGCGCGTCTCGGTTTCGCGCGGTTCGAGGAAGCGCAGCGGCTCGGGGATCGGCACCTGATAGACCGGGACTGGCCCGCCTTGAGGGGCTTTTCGGGAATGCGGTGACGGGTCTGGATGATGGTCGCGTCTGATGTATGCGTGGTGGTCGCCACATTGGCGACTTTGGCGAAGAAGGCGCGGATCGACACCGCATTGGTCGTGTCATCGGCGCCCCGGTCGATCACCTTGAGCACGTCGCTCGGCCCGATAATCGCCGCGGTTACCTGCACGCCGCCCGTGCCCCAGCCATAGGGCATGGGCATTTCGCGGCTGGCAAACGGCACCTGATAGCCGGGAATGGCGACGGCCTTGAGGATCGACCGCCGGATCATCCGCTTGGTCTGCTCGTCGAGATAGGCAAAATTGTAGCTTGGGATCAGGCTCATTCGGCCGCCTCCTTGTGTGCTTCCTGTTCAGCCCGCATCCGCCGCACCACGTCGAGTTCGGCCCGGAAATCTACATAATGGGGCAGCTTGAGGTGCTCGACGAAGCCGGTGGACTGCACATTGTCGAGGTGGCTGATGACGAATTCTTCGTCCTGCGCGGGGGCCACCACGTCCTCGCCAAATTCGCGAGCGCGCAGCGCCCGGTCACACAGCGACATCGACATGGCCTTGCGCTCGGACTGGCCGAACACCAGCCCATAGCCGCGGGTGAACTGCGGCGGCACCTTGGCCGAGCCCTTGAACTGGTTGACCATCTGGCATTCGGTCACCCGGACACGGCCCGGAGCTGACGGCAAAGCCAAGCTCGGCAATGTCGAGTTCCACCTCGACTTCCCCGATGCGGATTTCACCGACAAAGGGGTGCGTTCTGGCGTAACCGCGCTGCGTCGAATAGCCGAGCGCGAGGAGAAACCCCTCGTCGCCGCGCGCAATGCCTGCAACCGCAAATCGCGGTCCAGCGGGTATTGCAGGGGCTCCCGCGTCAGGTCGCCGATTTCCTGTTCATTCTCGTTCAGAGCCTGTTCGCTGGAATCCGGCTCGATCAGCCCTTCATGGGCTAGCAGGTCCGTCACGCGGGGCGCTTGTTCGGGTCGGCCGGCCGCCGAACTGGCGTCGCAACATCGGCGCCTTCGGCCACGGCCGGGTCGAGCAGGCGGTGGGTATAGTCAAAAGTTGGCCCCAACATCTGCCCGCCGGGTAAGTCCTTGAAGGTCGCCGAGATGCGGCGCTCGATCTGCATCTTGGCGGTGTCGATCGGCACCGAATAGCCGAAGCGGGGCAGGGTGGTGCGATAGGCGCGCACCAGAAAAATCGCCTCGATCAGATCGCCGCGCGACTGGATGATGGCGAGCGCGGCAAGCTCGCGGTCATAGAGCGAGCCTTCGGCCATGCAGCGGTCGACGGCGAGGCCAAGCTGCTGAATAATCTGCTCAATTCCCAGCGCCGGCACGTCCCGGTCGCCCCGCCGCCGGTCGGCCAGCAGAGCATGTGCATTGGCAATGGCGGCTTCCCCGCCCTTTACGGCCACATACATTTAAGCGTCCTTCCCAATAATTCGCGTGGTCCGCGGCAGCCCGATCACCGCCCCATCGGCCACCAGCAGCAGGTCCACCCCGCGCGGAAACTGCGCGCGGTTGTCCGCCCATTGCTCAAGGAAATCCGTGGGCAGGCCGAGCGGGGATATCTCGACGCTGTGCTCGATGCCGGGGCCTTTCAGCACGAGAGGCTTTCCGCCGCTCAGCGCCGCGACGGCCACGATCAGTGTGGTCGAGCGGTCGGGGTAGATATCCGTACCGAGCGAAAAGCCGTTTAGTTGCAATATATTGCTGTCCAGCAAGGCCGCGAATGCCGCTTGTTCCCGCGTCACATTGAGCGGCGAGCCGATATGGAAGCGCAGCCAGCCGGTTACCGTTTCGGTCGCTAGATCGGGCTGCAGCCAGACGCCGGTATCGTGATCGCACAGGGTCAGCAGCACTGCTGCCAGCTCCGGGGTCAGCGGCGCGGGCGGGATCAGATCGAGCGTCAAGTCCTGAATTGTCCCCGGATTGGCCAGCGCATCCATCAGGGCGCGAAAGCCCTGCTGGGCCTGCATGACCGGGTCGGCAAAGCCGCCATCGAGCACCAGATTTTCCATCAAACGTCTCCTCGCACCATGGTGAAGAAATCGACCTTGGTGGCCGCCGCTTCTTCGCGCTTCTGCTGGTCGGCATGGCTCACAACAGCCCGCAGCGGGGCTAGCACCTCGGCCTCGACCCGCTCCGGCTCGCGCTGGAACAGCGCATCGAACACCGCAATCAGCCGCGCCTTTTCGAGATCGCGGCCCGTGCAATAGCCGTGCCCCACTTCGCCGCTGGCCAATCGGACGCTGGCCCGGCTCACACTGGTCTCGCCCAGATTGAACGGGGCGCCGCCACCACCGGCCCGGCCACGCACCATGACCAGCCCGGTTTCGGGACCACGCAATGCGCGGAATTCTGGCTTCTCGGCCCAATCGGTCCACCGCGCTGTCAGGGCCGCGCTTTCCGCTCCTGCCGTGGCATTTAATGCCAGCCGCCTCGGTTCTGTCGTCATATCGCTTGCCTCTACTTGTCTAATAAAATAGACAACATAAATCCTGATTCCGGTCTTAGGCGCCCCGTGTGAATTTGCAATGACAAAAACCGAGTCCTCGTCCGAATCCCATCTCAGCGGCGTTGCGCTCTGGCGGCGTATTGCCGATGCCATCCGGCTCGACATAGTCGGCGGCAAGCGCCAGCCGGGCGATCGCCTGCCCGGGGAAACCGAGCTGGCCGAACGCTTCTCGGCCAATCGCCACACCGTGCGCCGGGCGCTGGCGGCGCTACAGGCCGAGGGTGTCATCCGTACCGAACAGGGGCGGGGCAGTTTTGTCGATCAGGCGCGCCGGGTCAGCTATCGCATTGGCAAACGGACGCGATTTTCGGAAAACCTGGCCGGACAGGCCGCGACGATCTCGCGCGACATGCTGTCCTCGCGGCTTGAAAACGCGACGGCCAGTGTGGCCTCGGCGCTGGGTCTACGGGCCGGAACCAAAGTGACGCGGCTGGAAACCCTGTCATCGGCCGACAATCGCCCCATGTCGCGCGCCAGCATCTGGTTGAGCTATGCGACCTTCCCCGATTTCGCCACGCGTTTCATGGAAAATCCGTCCATCACCGCAACGCTGGCGAGCTACGGCATTGCCGACTATGCCCGCGCCAGCACCCGCATCTCGGCCCGCCACGCCGATGCCGACGAAACGGCGACGCTGAAATTGGCCCCCGGCGCCATTCTGCTGGTGTCGGAGGCGGTCGATACGGATTTGGCCGGCAAGCCCTTGCTCTACGCGTTGAGCCGCTTCCCGGCAGATTTGATGGAACTGGTGGTCTAAACCCGTTCCGCCTGCGCCTGCTGCAACAGGCCAAGAAAACGCTCGCCGGCATCCTGCAAGGGACCGGAATTGTCGATCTCTACGCTTTCGACGCCCGGCACGGCGACATCGAGCTGGCGCGCCGAGCGCTGGCGAATGGCCTCGGCGTCCTCGCGGCCGCGTGCTGCCAGCCGCTGGGCGATGATCTCGGGACGGGCCGAAATAGTGGCCACGATGACCCGCTGATAGCGGGCAGCGGCCTCGCCAATCACCTGTCGCGACACATTGGCGATGACGACGCGGCCGGCCGCGATATCCTTGTCGATGGAGCGCGGCAAGCCATAGCGCAGGCCATGAGCGTGCCAATGCAGCGCCAGCCCGTTTGACTGTGCCAGCGCCTCGAAATGCGCTTCGCTGAGGCTATCGTGATCTTCGGCCGCGCGATCGGCCGGGCGGGTAACGATGCGGCGCACGAAGGCAAATTCCGGCCGCCCGGCAAGGCGCTGGCGCGCAAAGTCGATCAGTGAATCCTTGCCTGATCCGCTGGGGCCGACCACGGCAATGAAGGCGCCGGAAGCCGAGGCGTCCGTACTCATATGACGCGGTTCCCTTCGCGCCAGACGGTGCGCACGATCGGCACGGCATCCTGCACGCGGACGCGGACCAGATCGGCCCGCTTGCCCGGGGCGATCTCGCCGCGGTCGTGCAGGCTTGCCGCTTCGGCCGGGTGCTTGGATACCAGCCGCACGGCGTGGGGCAGGGTGATGGAGTCAACGCTATCGCCCAGCGAGAAGGCTGCCTGCAACAGGCTGAAGGGGATGTAGTCGGACGAGAGAATGTCGAGCAGGCCGTGCTCGGCCAATCTGCGCGCCGAGACATTGCCCGAATGCGAGGAACCACGCACCACATTGGGCGCGCCCATCAGCACGGCCATGCCAGCCCCATGCGAGGCGCGGGCGGCTTCCACGGTTGTCGGGAATTCGGCGACATCGATGCCTTGCGCAATGGCCTCGTCGACATGGCCCAGCGTGGCGTCGTCATGGCTGGCCAGCACGATGTCATTGGCCCGGCAGAATTGCGAAATCGCCGCGCGATGCGGCCCGGCATGCTTTTCCGAGTCGCGAATGCGGCGAGCGGAGAAGTCGGCCGGGGCCTGATCGCTCATCTTGAGCTTGCCCTGATAATAGACCCGA
The DNA here is from genome assembly GCA_025452255.1 of Devosia sp. A8/3-2. Lineage (GTDB taxonomy): Bacteria > Pseudomonadota > Alphaproteobacteria > Rhizobiales > Devosiaceae > Devosia. The sequence continues at coordinate 3,296,580 of CP104974.1, read as the reverse complement.
TAGGCTTCGAGATTGGCAAACTGCCGCTGCCCCGGCGCGTGATCCATCAGCGAAGCCGGGCACCAATGGATGGTCTTGCAACTGCCCGAACCCGCGCAGGCAATCTGGTGCCGAAACTTCGCAGCGCAGATGGATGAAATGGTCGGCGCGCAGGCGTCCTGACGCCTTGCCGGCAGCAATGGCGTCGGCCAGCACCAGCATTTCGGTGTCGCCCATATCGGCCTGCTCGTCCGTCCCTACGCGCAGCGCGTCGAATACGGTGGTAATGCCCGAGGCGGCGACCTGCGCATCATGCGCCTGTACGGCGGCAATGGCGTTCCAGCGCACTTTGGGGCGGGGCGCATAATGGTTTTCGAGGTGATCGGTATGCAGCTCGACAAGGCCCGGAATGACGTGGTCGCCATCCATGTCCTCGCCATGCGCCGAAGCCGCTGAGATATCGGCGATCACGCCATCGCGCAGCAGGATGGCGCCTTCGATGACTTCGTCGGCCGGGACAATCCTTGCATTGGTGAGAACGGTTTCGGCGATATTCTTCTGCGTCATGGATCAAGCAATCTTACGTCGGCGTTGAGTGGTGAATTGGTGACTGGAATGGACGAAGAACGGAGCATTCGGCTCCGGCTCCACGAACAGGGCAACTTGCCCGATATGCAATGGCGCTGTGGCAAGGTCGCCGAAATGGCGCTGCAATACCAGCGCTACATGATCACGTTCCAGCTCATCGATGGGGCCGGTCAGCGTCATGTGGAAGCGGAACTGGTCAAATACATTGGGATGGCCCCAATTGCGCAGATTATCGAATTGCTGGCCATTGAACCGCCCTATATCGCCCCGCGCCAGATCGAGATCGGTGATCGGGCTGCGATAGATGTCAAAGGCAGTAACGAAATCGGCTGCCAGATCATTGAGTTCGAGCATGGGCACGGCCGGCACCGGGGCGAAGGCATTCTGGATCGGCACGATGCGCATTTCCGGCACGGTAACGGCCGGCAGGCGGCAGCAGAACCGGTCGAGCGCGGCTTGCAGGTCGCCAATTTCGTATTCGGGAGCCAGCCGGAACGGCGCTTTCAATGTGCCGTGAAAGCCGAAGCGGCGCGGCGCAGCGGTGAGGAAAGCGTGGTCGGTTTCTACCAATCCTTCCACCGGCCAGCTGACGCGTGCGCCCGTATACGGGTCGCGCCGCAGCCATTGCGCCGCGGCAATCTGCAGCGGGTCATCGGCCGGAGGAACAAAATAGATCGCGCAACGCATATGGGGCTCACAATGGTCCCAATGGGTTATCTGAACTCTGTGACAGTTCGACAAATGTCTAGTTTAGTGCACAAGTTATTCGGGTGCAGAAATGCGCCCAGATGGCGGAAAAAGTCGCTATGTGCGGTGGCACAAGAATGATACGCGCTCGCATGTGTCTGCCACCCGGGCGCGAAATGCGATATCACGCCCGTCGTGACGTCAACAATGGGATGCGGGCTGCCCGTGCCAGCGTCCACGACGAAAAGCTGAATTTGCCATGACGAACCCCTTGGCCCGGACAGAGATGGATGCGGCCTCCGCCACGACCGGATTGCCGAGCGGCGCTGCCCCTGATGGTCGACGCCGTCTCGATGGTGTTTCCCGATGGCACAAAGGCGCTCGACAAGGTGACGCTGGCTATCAAACCGGGTGAGTTCGTCTCGCTTATCGGCCCCTCCGGCTGTGGTAAATCCACCCTGCTCAGAATTGCCGCGGGCCTTGAGAGCCACACATCGGGCGATGTTTGGGTCGATCGCGACAGCCTTGGCTATACTTTTCAGGACGCAACGCTGCTGCCGTGGCGCAAGGTGCTGGCCAATGTCGAGCTGCTGATGGAATTGCGCGGCTTCGATCCCGCCGAGCGCCGCCGCATTGCGCTGGAGCAGATCGAGCTGGTGGGGCTGTCGGGGTTTGAAAACCACTATCCGCGGCGGCTGTCCGGCGGCATGAAAATGCGGGCTTCGCTGGCGCGCTCGCTGGCGCTCAATCCGGCAGTGTTCCTGTTTGATGAGCCCTTCGGGGCGCTGGATGAAATCACCCGCGAGCGGCTCAATGACGAATTGATCGCGCTTTATACCGTGCAGAAATTCACCGGCCTCTTCGTCACCCATTCCATACCCGAGGCGGTTTATCTGTCTACCAAGGTGGTCGTCATGTCCAAGCGCCCGGGGCGCATCGTGGCCAGTTTCGACATTGCCTTTCCCGAGCCGCGCTCGCCCGAGCTGCGCTATTCCAGCGGCTTTGCCGAAATGTGCGGGGAAATCTCGCTGGCTCTGCGCAATGCGATGGAGGGATAGGGGCATGGCAAAATCCCCACGCAAGCTCGCCGTCGAACGCTATCTCGCCAAGCCATTGGCCGCCCGGCCCGGCCTGTCCCAGCGCTTGGCCGCCGCCCTGCTGCCGCCGCTGCTCATGGGCGTGCTGGTGGTCATCGCCTATATCTGGACGCGCTCGGGGCTCGAAACCCACCGCCAATTCCTGATGCCGACGCTGGAAGGGTTGTGGACCCGGGCCTTCAGCAAGCCTGAAGTGCTCGGCCAATTGTTCAATGCCGCGGTCACGACGCTGTCGATTGCGCTGGCAGGGCTGGCCATCTCCATCCCGATCGGCATGTTGCTGGGCGTGGTGATGTTCCGCTTCCGGGTCATGGAAAGGGCCATCTTTCCCTACCTCGTCGCACTGCAATCCATCCCGATCCCGGCGATCATCCCGCTGCTGCAATCGGCGCTCGGCTTCGGCTTCCTGCCCAAAGTGCTGATCGTGGCGCTCTTCACCTTCTTTTCCATTCCAACCACGTTGCTGCTCGGGCTCAAGAGTGTCGACCGCAGCATTATCGACCTGTTCCGCCTGCAAAAGGCCGGCTGGCCGACCATGCTGATCAAGGCCGGTTTCCCCTCGGCGGCGCCCACGCTGTTTGCCGGGCTGCGCATCTCTGCGGGGCTCGCGGTGATCGGCGCCATTGTTTCGGAACTGTTTTTCCTGTCCGGCCCGGGCGGGCTGGGGCAGATGCTGATCAACGCCAAGATCGATTTCAAATACGAACAGATGTATGCCGCATTGCTGGTGTCATCCGTGCTGTCGATATCAGTCTATCTGCTGTTCAGCTGGCTTGGAAACCGGCTGTTTTCCGAATGGCATGAATCGGGCGGGAGATAGCCGCGGGGCCGCGCATGCTGAAATCACATGGGACAAGATTGATGAACTTGAGGACATTACTGCTCGCCGTCACCGCGCTTACCGGCGTCGGGCAGGCCGCCTATGCTGCCGAGCCGGGCGCCTTCGCCAAGGAGCACTACACCACACCCTTGGCCGATGTGTGCCCCAATCCCTTCATCATCCAGAAGGATTGGCTGGCCCGAGCCGAACATGGCGGGCTCTATCAGATGATCGGGGCAGGGGGCGAAATGTCCTCCGGCAAATATCAGGGTCCGTTGGGCTCGACCGGCATTGATCTGGTGCTGCTCGAAGGCGGTGGCGGGGTTGGCCTCGGCGATGGCGAAACCGCTTATTCGGCGCTCTATATGGGCAATTCCAAAGCGGGCGTGACGCCGCATCTGGGCTTCCGGGAGCTGGACAACGCCTTCATCTTCTCCAAGCAATTCCCGGTCGTCGGCGTCGTCAGCCCGCCTCGACAAATCGCCAACCTCCCTGTTCTGGGACAAGGCCACCTATCCCGAGGGCTTCAAGACCATTGATGATCTCAAGGCCTTCGCCGCTTCGGGCAAGGGCAAGATTTATGTCTCCACCATCAAGCGCACATTCGGCAAATATCTGGTGGATCAGGGCGTGCCGGCCGATGTTTTCATCGAAGGCTATCGCGGCGATGGCGAGAATTTCGTCGCCAATAACGGCACTGGCTCAATCAGGGTTTTGTCACCAGCGAGGTCTATAAATTCACCCATGGCAATAATTGGGGCAAGCCGATCGACTATATGCTGATGTCCGATGTCGGCTATTCGATCTATACCGGTATGCTCTCGGTGGCCACCAACCGGCTCGAGGAACTGGCGCCATGCCTCGAAAAACTGGTGCCCATCATCCAGCAGGCCGAGGTGGATTATGTCGCCGACCCGGTCGAGGCCAACGGGGTCATCGTGGCCTTTAACGAGGGCGGCTTTGGCGCTGGTTACTGGAAGACCGATGCCGACCTGCTGGCCTATGCCGCCAAGGCGCTGGTCGATTCCGGCGTCGTCTCCAATGGCAACAATAAAACGCTGGGCGATTTCGATATGGCGCGGGTGTCAGCGCTGTTCGATCTGGTCAAGGGCGGGCTCGACGAACGCGCCGACCCGGCTGTCACACCGGAAAGCGTCGTCACCAACCGCTTCATCGATCCCTCTATCGGGCTGAAGTAATGCCGCATCCGCAGGCCATTCTGCTCGACGGCGACCGTCTCGCCGAGCGCCTGCAGGGCGAGATGAAGGCCGATGCCGCGCAGCTTATTGCGCGCGGCATCCAGCCGAAACTGGCGACGGTGCTGGTGGGAGACGATCCCGCCAGTGCCAGCTATGTGACCCGCAAACACGCCGATTGCGTTGAGATCGGCATCATGGTCGAGGATGTGCGGCTGCCTGCCGCGATCACTTCCTCGGAGCTATTGGCTACCATTGCAGCGCTGAACGCCGACCCATCCATGCACGGCTTCATGGTGCAATTGCCGCTACCGAGCGGGCTCGTCGAAGCCGCCATGCTGGAAGCGGTGCGGCCCGACAAGGATATCGATGGCCTCCACCCCATCAATCTGGGGCGCCTGCTGGCCGGTCAGCCGGGCTTTTTGCCCTGCACTCCAGCCGCCATCCTCACTCTGTTGCAAGCCTACGACATTCCTCTGGCCGGAGCCGAAGTGGCCATAGTGGGCCGTGGCACCCTCGTGGGCCGGCCGCTCTCCATGCTGCTCTCGCAACGCGGCACGGATGCCACCATCACCCTGCTGCACAGTCACTCCCGCAATCTGGCGGCGACCACACGCCGCGCCGATATCATCATTTCGGCCGCCGGCATTCCCGACCTAATCACCCCCGAAATGGTCAAACCCGGCGCCGCCGTCATCGGCGTCGGCATCAGCTATGTCGGTGGCACGATGACGTCGGATATCGCCTCGGGCGTCGCAAATGTGGCCGGCTGGCTCACCCCGCCGCACGGCTCTGTCGGCGCCCTGACACGGGCGATGCTGCTCAAAAACCTGCTGTGCGCGGCGGCCGGACAATAACCGCGTCCATTTCTCCGCGGCCTCCTGCGCCGAACAAAATCGGTTGCCATTGCCCCCGGCATTAGCGTGGCCTTGCTGGCAAATTGCCGGAACGGAAAAAGCCTTCTGAATTGGGCTTGGACAGGCCTTGCGACGTTTATCTATCAAATTAGTATACTTATAATCCCGGCACGAGATTTGGTATTCGGCAGGGGAAGCAATGAGCTACGCGTTGAGCGTGTTGGACAAGAGTCCGATCGTCCGGGGTGAGGACCCGGCCCCGGCCCTGCGGCGCACGGTGGCGCTGGCGCAGCGGGCGGAGGCCTTGGGGTATCGGCGCTTCTGGGTTGCCGAACACCATAATACGCCCGACCTCGCCAGCTCGTCGCCCGAAGTGCTGCTGGCCCATCTTGCCGCGCATACCGGACGCATTCGCATCGGTTCGGGCGGCGTGATGCTGCAGCATTACAGTCCCTATAAGGTTGCCGAGAATTTCAATCTGCTGGCGGCGCTCGCGCCGGGGCAGATCGATATTGGCATCGGCAAGGCGCCGGGCGGGCTGCCGCTATCGACCAAGGCGCTGCAATTTGGCCGCGACCTTGCGCAAAAACCCGATTTCCGCACCCAGCTGGAAGAACTCGACCGTTTTCTGGCGGACGATACGGCGCGCCGTCCCCAAGGGCTGGATGCGACGCCACGGCCGCGCAAAGCGGGGAAAGATACCTGCTCGGGGCCAGTGTCGAAAGCGCGACATTGGCGGCGGAGCTGGGCTGGAACTTCGTTTTTGCCCGTCATCTCAATGGCGACGATGCAACGCTGTCGGCGGCGATTTCGACCTATCGCGATGCAAGCGGACGCACGCCCATCGTCGCGCTGGCCGCCGTCGTCGCCCGCTCGGCGGCCGAGGCCCGGGCGCAGGCCGAATTGTTCACGCCCTATCGCGTGCATATTCCGGGCGGGCAAAGCGTCACCGTGGGCAGCGAAGCGCAGGCGGCCGAATATGCACGGCAGGCCGGCGTCATCGATTACACAGTCGAACGCCGCCAATCCACGGCGCTGGCCGGCGATGGCACTGAAATCGTCGCGGCGCTCGACCAACTCGCGAACCAGCACGGCATTGCCGAGTTCATCATCGATTTCGCCAATGCGGGCGATAGCCGCATCGAAGCGGTCGAACTGGTCGCGGCCGCGCTGGCTGCAACCGCTTCCAACAGCACTTTCCGCATAATAATGGGGCCTTCAAAATGAGCCAGAAACGCATTCCATTCGGCATCATGCTGCACGGCCCGGGCGGCCATATGAACGCCCGGAAGCATCCAAGCGTGCCCGCCGATGCCAGCGTCAATTTCGACTTCATCCTCAACACGGCCAAGCGGGCCGAAGCGGCGGGCATTGCCTTCGCCTTTGTCGCGGACGGGCTCTATATTAACGAGCAGTCGATCCCCCATTTCCTCAACCGCTTCGAGCCCATCGCGCTGCTCTCGGCATTGGCGGCGGTGACCAGCAAGATCGGGCTGGTGGGCACGCTGTCCACTTCATACAGCGATCCGTTCACCGTTGCGCGGCAGTTCGCCTCGATCGACCTGCTCAGCAAGGGCCGGGCGGGCTGGAATGCGGTGACGTCCCCGCTGGAAGGTTCGGCCAAGAATTATGGCCGGTCGAGCCATCCCGATCATGCACTGCGCTATGAAATTGCGGCCGAGCATATCGAGATCGTCAAGGGCCTGTGGGACAGTTGGGATGACGATGCCTTCGTGCGCGACCGCGCCAAGGGCCAGTTCGCCGATTTCACGAAGCTGCACCGGCTCAATTTCAAGGGCCGGTTCCACTCGGCCGAAGGCCCGCTCAATATCCAGCGCTCGCCGCAGGGGCAGACCGTGATGTTTCAGGCTGGCGGCTCCGATGCGGGCATCGATCTGGCCGGTCTGCATGCCGATGCGGTGTTTGCCAATTCGGCATCGATCGAGGAAAACCGGGTCCTGACCAGCAAGCTCAAGCAAAGCGGGGTGGCCCATGGCCGGGGCGCCAATGCCATCAAGATCCTGCCGGGCATCGGCCCGGTCGTGGGCTCGACCGAGGCAGAGGCGCAACGCAAATATCAGGAAATCCACGATCTGGTGAATGTCAGCGAGGCCCCGGCCTATCTGGGGCGCTTCTTCGATCACCATGATTTCAGCCAATATGATGTGGATGCACCATTTCCCGAACTGGGCGATCTGGGTTCAAACAACTTCAAGTCCGGCACCGATCGCATCAAGCGCATCGCCCGGGAAAAGGGCCAGACCCTGCGCGAAGTCGCCACGGAATCGGCGACACCGCGCAGCGAGTTTGTCGGTACGCCCGAGCAGATCGCCGACAAGATCGAGGAATGGGTCGATACCGGCGCATCCGATGGCTTCGTGCTCGGCTTCCCGGTCCAGAGGAATCGGGCTCGAGGACTTCGATAGCCAGTGCTGCCGATCCTCGAACAGCGCGGACGCCATTCGCGCGACCAGATTGGTGATACGCTGCGCGATCATCTCGGCCTGCCATTCCGCGAAAGCCGCTATGCGCTGGCCGACACCAAGGCGGCCGGCTGATGAGGGGGACGCCGGCAACGGACGAGCTGGTCCGGGACTATCTGGCGACCAATAGGGGCGCGGCGTGACTGCTTGCGGAGCTTCGAAATGACCGACAGCTTTCTTTACACTACGCCAACCGCAGAGATTGCCCGGCCGCTGGTCGAGCAGCTCACGACGGAATACCGCAATCGCTATGGCAATTATTTCGGCGAGGATTCCTCGGCCGAAATGAACCGCTATCCGCCCGAGCGCTTTGCCGATCCTGATGGCGCCTTTATATTGCTGCTGCGCGATGGGCGGCCGATCGCGGGCGGGGCCTTCATGCGCTATGACGACAACACCGCTGAATTCAAGCGGATGTGGACCGATGCCGACCATCGTCGCCGGGGCCCGGCGCAGCGCGTGCTGGCCGAACTCGAAAGCCGGGCGGCCGCCAAGGGCTATAGCCGCGTGTACCTGACCACGGGCTTCCGCCAGCCCGAAGCGGCAAAGCTCTATCTCAAGAGCGGCTATACGGCGTTGTTCGATGTGACCGCCGAGCCCGAGGCGATCCAGATCCCGGCATTCGAGAAGGCGCTGGCGCCTGCGGGCATTCATCCGGCGCGGCGCAACGATCATCTGAGCGCGCCGGTCGCCTAAGGCAAAAATGTCCTGAGACTCGGCAAACACAGAACGGGAGCACATTGCTGCGGCGCCTCGTTCGAACTTAATGTCTATCAGATTTATAGAATAAGAGGGTGACATGGCATCGGCAACAGAAGTCGGCACGGAAACCAGTTCGGCGGGCAGAGGCTCGGCGCGGGACTATGCCCGCTATCGGGTCGTGCCGGCTCGCCATCCATGGCGGATCGTGGGGAGCCTACTGGCAGCTTTCGTCATCGCGGTGTCGCTGCATTCGGTGTTCACCAATGAGCGCTGGGGCTGGGCGGTCTTCGCGCAGTTCTTCTTTCCGAACCCGTATTGGTGGGGCTGGGTCGCACACTGCTGCTGACGGCGCTCGCTTCCGTCATCGGCTTCCTGCTCGGAGGCGTGCTGGCCTTTGCGCGGGTCTCCAAATCGCCGCTGCTGTCGGGTCTGTCCTGGGGCTATATCTGGTTGCTGCGCTCGATCCCGCTGATCGTGCTGCTGCTGGTGCTCAATAATCTGGGCTACCTCTACGCCACCATCAATATCGGCGTGCCCTTCACCAATATCCTGTTCGCCCAGTTCGACACCGTGCAGACGCTCAGTCCCTTTTCGGTGGCGCTGATCGGGCTCAGCCTCAATCAGGCGGCCTTCTCATCCGAAATCATCCGGGGCGGCATCCTGTCCGTCGATCAGGGCCAGCATGAAGCGGCGGCGGCGCTGGGCCTGACGCGCTGGCGCCAAGGCATTCACATCGTGCTGCCCCGAGCCATGCGGGCGATTTTGCCATCCGGCTTTAACGAGATCATCGGCTTGGCCAAGGCGACGTCCATCGTCTATGTGCTCGCTTTGCCCGAACTGTTCTACACGGTGCAGGTGATCTACCGGCGCAATTTGGAAGTCATTCCGCTGCTGATGGTGGCGACCGTCTGGTACCTGATCATCATGATCGTGCTGTCCAGCGTGCAGTATTTCGTCGAGCAGCATTTCGCCAAGGGCGCACGTGGCGATGCCGGCCCGACCGCCATCGACAAGGCCCTGCGCTTTTTAGCCCGCCGGCCGCTCGATACGACTGATACTCCCGCAACCAATGTGGCCCGCAAGCCGCTGAGCGCCGCCTTTGGCAATGAAGGCGAAGGTCGGGTGGACCTGCATGGCATCAACAAGAGCTTCGGCGCCAATGTCGTGCTCGACAATGTCAGCCTCACCATTGCGCCCGGCGAAGTCACCGCCATTATCGGCCCATCCGGCGCCGGCAAATCCACCCTGCTGCGCACCATCAACCATCTGGAACGTGCCGATGCCGGCGTGGTCAGCATCGATGGCGAATTGATCGGCTATGAGCGGCGCGGCGACGTGCTTTATGAGCTCAAGGAGCCCGCCATTCGCCGCCGCCGCTCGGCCGTGGGCATGGTGTTCCAGAGCTTCAACCTGTTCCCGCACCTGACGGCGCTGGAAAATATCATCGAAGCCCCGGTCTCGGTGGGCGGCGTGCCGCGCGAGGAGGCCATTGCTGATGCGCGGGACCTGCTGGCCCGTGTGGGCCCGGCCGACAAGGCCGATGCCTATCCGCGGCACCTCTCGGGTGGGCAGCAGCAGCGCGTCGCCATTGCCCGTGCCTTGGCGCTGCGGCCCAAAGTGCTGCTGTTCGATGAGCCGACTTCGGCGCTTGATCCCGAGCTGGTCGGGGAAGTGCTCGATGTCATCAAGGAACTGGCCAAGTCTGGCACCACGCTCATCATCGTGACGCACGAAATCGGCTTTGCCCGCGAAGTGGCCGACCGCGTGGTGTTCATGGAAGGTGGCAAGGTGCTCGAAGTGGGGCCGCCCGAGCGGCTGTTCAGCGAACCGTCCCATCCGCGCACCCGCGAGTTCATCGCCAAGGTTCTCTAACTCCCAACGCCTGCGCCGCCTGTCCATGCCGCTTGCCCGGCAGGCCGGCGCACGCCTCGATCAATCGCAAGAGGAACGCCAATTGCTCTCCAGAAAATCCTTCATCCTCACTGCGGTCAGCCTGCTGCTGGCCGTCTCGACATCGGGCATTGCGCTGGGCCGGGCCGCCAGCTTCAGCCTTGAGCCCAATCCGGCCAATCGCCTGCATGCCCAAAAGGTCGATGCCATCGCCGCGCTGGTTCCGGCCGATTACGATTTTGCCAAGGACGGCGTGCTCAGCATCGCCATCGCGGCCGGCGCGCCGCCGATCGCGACCTATGCGACCGATGGCGCTACGGTGGTTGGCTTCGATCCGGATATCGGCCGGCTCGTGGGCGAGGTGCTCGGGCTGCCGGTCGAGATCGTGCCGATCGCCCGGGCCGACTGGCCGCTTGGCGTGACGGCGGGCAAGTATGACGCGGTGATTTCCAATGTCGGGGTGACCGAGGAGCGCAAGGAGAAGTTCGACTTCTCGACTTATCGCATTGGCGTGCATGGCTTTTACGTCAAGGCCGATAGCCCGATCACTTCCATCAAGGAGCCCAAGGATATTGCCGGCCTGCGCATCATCACCGGCTCGGGCACCAATCAGGAAAAGATCACCCCGGAATGGGATCGGCTCAACCGAGAAGCCGGGCTCGCGCCGGTCGAAATCCAGTATTACGACGATGACGCGGCAGCTTCCCTCGCCATCACTTCGGGCCGCGCCGATGTGCAGCTCAATCCCAATGCACCACAGGCCTATCACGCCGCACTGACGGGTGACACCAAGCTGGTCGGTACGATCAGTTCCGGTTGGCCGAACCCCGCCGATGTGGGCATTACCACGCGCAAGGGCAGTGGGCTCGCCGAGCCGTTTACCGCCGCGATCAACCATCTGATCGAGACCGGCACCTATGCCGAACTGCTCGCGCAATGGAATGTGACGCCCGAGGCGGTGCCGGAATCGCGGACCAACCCGCCGGGCCTGCCCAAGCCGCCTGCTTCTTGATCGGGACGATCCTGCATGGCCCTCAATATCAGGCATATCGGCTTTCTGACGCCGGGCAATTTCAGCAATGACAATCCCTTCGAGGGGATCGACGCTACGCTGAACCTGATCGCCTTTGGCGAGCAATTGGGCTTTGACAGCGCCCGGGTGCGGCAGCGGCATCTGGAGTCCGGCATCGGCACGGCGGCAGTGTTCCTGTCTGCGGCGAGCCAGCGCACCAGCACGATCCAGCTTGGCTCGGCGGTGATCCAGATCGGCTATGAAAGCCCGTTCCGGCTGGCGGAAGACCTCTCCATGGTCGATGTGCTGTCGCGCGGTCGGCTCAATGTCGGGCTCAGCGCCGGCGTGCCGCCACATGCGGCAATCCCGGGGCCGCTGGTGCACGATGGCGATTGGCAGAGCCATGATCTGGGCCATGGCCGCATCAGAACGCTTCGCGGCCCATCTGCGGGGCGCCTATCTCGGTGACGCCGAAACCGCCATCGCCACCCCATTCGGGCCGCAACGGCCGCGATTGCAACCCTTTGCCGCGGGACTGGCCAACCGCCTCTGGTATGGCGGAGGCTCGCTCAAATCGGCACGCTGGGCCGGCGAGAACGGCTTCAATCTGCTCACCGGCAATGTGATTTCCGGCGAGGGCACCGACGACTTTCACGCCGCCCAGCGCAATCTGATCCAAGCCTATCGGCAGGCCTCGGACGGTTGGCCGGGGCGGGTGGCGGTGGGACGGGTGATTGTTCCGACCGACAGCGCCCCTGCTGCACGGGGCGCCCGCTACGAGGCCTATGCCGCCAGCCGCTATGAACGCACGCTCAAGCCGCAGGGCGAGCGCCGGACGCTGTTCCCGCGCGATCTGGTCGGCAGCGCCGAACAGATCGTGGGCTGGCTGCGCGATGATCCAGTGTTGCCGCTGGTCGACGAATTGCGGCTCGAGCTGCCCTACGAGTTCACGCTCCCCGAATACGAACAGATCCTGACCGACACCATTACGCTGATTGCCCCGGCGCTCGGTTGGTCGGCAAATTTCCCATCCCAAGCCCGGCCCGCCATCCGGCTGGTCTGATCTGCCACGCCCGGCCCTGCGCAAAGCCGCGGCACACCCCTAGCACGTCACGAGCAAACGAAAGCATGACATGACCAAGCCAAACTCCCTCAGACTGCTGCTGGCCGGCCTTGCCCTTGCGGCCCTCACGGGCACCGCCTTCGCCCGAGCCGCATTCGATCTCAGCCCCGAACAGCCAAGCCGCCTCAAGGCGGAGGCCAATGCCGAAGCGATCGCCGCCATCCCGGCCGATTTCAAGTTTGCCGAGGAAGGCGCCTTAACGGTCGCGGTTTCGCCATGGGATCCGCCAATCGCCACCTATGCCACCGATTCCCAGACCGTGGTGGGCTCCGATCCCGATATCGCCTCGCTGATCGCCGACTCGCTGGGGCTCGAACTCAATCTGGTGGCTGTCGCTCGGGCCGATTGGCCACTCGGGGTCAGCTCGGGCAAGTATGACGCGGTGATTTCCAACGTCACGGTGACCGAGGAGCGCAAGGAAAAGTTCGACTTTTCGAGCTACCGCCGAGACGTGCTGGGCTTTTACGTCCGCGCTGACAGCCCGATCACCGCAATCACCGAGCCCAAGGACATTGCCGGCCTCAAGGTCATCACCGGCGCCGGCACCAATCAGGAAAAGATCATCCTGGAATGGGATCGCCTGAACGTGGAAGCCGGGCTCGCGCCGGTCGAGGTGCAATATTATGACGACTCGGCGGCCAGCACGCTCGCCATCCAGTCCGGCCGGGCCGATGTGGAATTCAACCCGAACCCGACTCTGTCCTATTCTTCCGCCGTCACCGGCGACACGCGCCTGGTGGGCATCCAGAGCGGCGGCTGGCCGCTCAAGGCCGAAATCGCCGCGACCACCCGCAAGGGATCCGGACTTGCCGATGCAATCACTATCGCCATCAACGGGCTGATCGAAAACGGGCTTTACGGCCAGACGCTGGAACACTGGAACATCGCCGCCGAAGCCGTCGAAAAGTCGCAGAGCAATCCGCCCGGCCTGCCCAAGACCTGACATTTAACTCCCCAACGACAAGCGGTCACCCCTCGGGGTGGCCGCTTTTTATGGCAATTCGCTCGCGGCGGATCGTCGGCATCGCAGCCATTCGGCAGGGGATTGCCAACGCGAAAATAGATGATAACGTTTCAACATTGTTGATGATAGCCGCGCAAAGAAGGCTGGATCAATGCGGAGGAGAAAGCATGAGCAAATTCAAAGGTATCTGCGGGCGACGTGCACTTCTATCGGGTCTTGCCACGGCGGCGCTGCTGGCAATGAGCGGCGCTGCCCCGGCCCGAGACGTTAGCGGGGAGCTGGTCATCCTGCAGTGGCAGGGCGGCACGGAACTTGAAATGTGGCATGAGGTCGAGGCCAAGTTCATCGAACTCAATCTCGGCGTGACGGTGCGCGAATTTCAGCCGGCCGGCGGGCAGGGCGATCCGCGCGCCGGTATCCGCACCGTCCTGCTGGGCGGCGAAGTTGTCGACATCATCATCAATACCGGCCGGCATTCCGCGTCGAGCTCAACAATGCCGGCATTCTGCGCCCTGTCGAGGAGCAGTGGGCGAGCTTTGGCTGGGACGAAAAGCTCAGCCAATCTCGGAAGGATCTCGGCGCCATCGATGGCGTGCCCTATGGCGTGACCTATACTTACGGTGACCGCTCGGCCATCTGGTACAAGACCGCCCAGCTCGAAAAGGCCGGTGTCACCCCGCCAGCGACACGGGAAGAATTCTCGGCCAGCTTCGACACGCTCAAGGCCGCCGGCTATTCCTATCCCGTCGTCATTCCGGCCAAATATTGGGCGCATGGCGAGTGGTTCGAAACCCTGCTGCTGCGCACGGCGGGGGTCGAGGCGGCATCACAGCTTGCAGCCCACGAAATCCCCGGACCGATCCCAAGGTCAGGGGCGCCATGGTCAAGTTCAAGGAAATGCTGGACGCCGGGTGCTGCGCCGATCCGGCCACCCTGCTGGCCACCGAGGATGCCTATCCGGCAATCTTCCGGGCCGAGGAAGCCAATTATCTGCTGTTCGGCATGTGGACCAATGCGGCGCTCAAGAAGGACTATGGGCTGGAGGAGGGCGTTGACTATTCCATCTTCCAGTTTCCGGCGCTTGGCATGGGGTTCGACGATACCTCAAGCGTCGATACCAAGGAGTTGGTCGTTACCAGCAATGGCAACAATCCGGCCGCTGCTGACGCCTTCCTCGATTTCATCATCGGGCCGGACGCTGCCAATATCATGGGCAAATACGGCTATGCCTCGCCGAGCACGGCGTTCGACACATCGCTGCTCGGGCCTGTGCAGCAGACTGCGGTTGCCGCCGTTGCCGGAGCAAAGGTGCAGTTCGTGCTGGGCGATTTGCTGCCGGGCGACTCGGTCGATGAATACCGCATCCAGTTGCAGCGCTTCCTGCAGGATCCGAGCGAGGAAATGATCGACTCGGTGCTGGCCGCTATCGAAGCCAAGGCGGCCACGGCGTATTGATGACCAGTTCCGGCGCAAAACCAACGGCGGGCGCGCTCGCCGATATCTCCTCTCCCCTGACTGGCGGCCGGCGCGAGCCGGTCGTCAGGCGCGGGCGGAAAGGGCTCAGGGAAGCGCCGGCGGCGTGGTTGCTGATCGCCCCCGTCATCGTGCTGTTCGGCATTTCGGTGGTCTATCCGCTGATCGACACGATCCGGCTGTCGCTATTCGACATCAAGGGCTCGGCCCCGCCCAAATTCGTGGGCCTCGGCAATTATATGACGCTGTTTGCGGATGCCACGTTCCGCAACACGCTGCTGACCACGCTGATCTTCACGCTCGGCACCACGCTCATTTCGGTGTCGCTGGGCTGGACGCTGGCCATGCTGTGCTCATTTGCGCCGCGCCACACCCTGCCGTTCCGCGGCATGTTCTTCGTCACCTTCGGGATTTCCGAGGCCGTTTCGGGCTATATGTGGATCAATATCCTGCGGCCGGACAAGGCCGGCCTGCTCAATTCGCTGATCGGCAGCGTGGTGCCGGGCTTCCAGCATTCCTGGCTGGGTGACCCGGTAACGGCGCTGTGGTCGCTGATCTTCGTGGCCTCCTGGGCAGGGTCGGCCTGCCGCTGATGCTGTGCTTTGCGGCGGTGCAGGGCATTCCCAAGACGGTGCTTGAAGCGGCCTATATGGACGGGGCCAAGCCCATGTCCATCATGCGGCACATCATGGTGCCGCTCTCCATGCCCGGCGTACGCGTCGCCATCTTCATCAACCTGCTGGGCGCGTTGCGGGCCTTCGACATTATTTATGTCATGACCGGCGGCGGGCCGGTGCGCGCCACCGAAACGGTGGGCTATTTCATGTATCGGGAATCCATGACCCAGTTCAAACTCGGCTATGGTGCTGCCGCCACCGTGGTGCTGCTGGTGGCGGTGCTGGTGGTTTCCATTCCGGCCATCATCCAGCGCACGGCAGGTGCCAAATGATAGGGCGCGTTCCATGGTGGACAGTTATCGTGGTCGGCGTGCTGGCGGTATGCTGGGTGGTGCCGGTGCTGGGCATCGTGCTGACCTCCATCCGGCCACCCGCCGACGTGGCATTGGGGTGGTGGCGGCTCGACAATATCCGCTTCACGCTCGATGCCCGGCAGCGTGTTTGGGTGGCTTATCCACTCGCTGAATCCTTCTTTTATACAGCGATGCTGGCGGCGCTCGCGACGCTGGGCACTATGCTGCTGACGCCAGCGGCGGCCTATGCCTTCCACTTCCTCAAGTTCCGCTCGCGCCGGCTGCTGCTGATCATCATCATCAATGCCTTCGTGCTGCCTCAGCAGGTCGTGGTCATCCCGCTGTTCACGCTGTGGCGGGACATGAAGCTGATCGACAATCCTCGGCCGTGCTCATTCCCTATGTCGGGATGAGCTTTGCACGGTCCATTTTCCTCGTGAAGAATTTCCTTGAGGATTTTCCCAAGGAGCTGATCGAGGCCGCCAAGATCGACGGCTGCAGCCCGATCAAGACGCTGCAGCACGTCGTGCTGCCCAATGCCACCAGCCCGATCTTTGCGGTGGGCGTGCTGCAGTTCTTGTGGAGCTGGAACGCCCTGCTGCTGCCTATGCTCTATCTGCGCAGCATGGTGCCGCTGCCGGTTCTGCTCACCAAGGTGTCCGGCACCTATGAGATGAACTGGGACCTGCGCTCGGTCGCGGCCATCGTCACCACCATCGTCCCCCTCATCGTTTTCGTCGTGTTTCAACGCCAATTTGCTGCCGGCTCGCAAACCCGAACCGGAGCCAAGGAATAATCATGCCCGTGACCAACAAGCCGATCCGCTATCGGCAGATCCATCTCGATTTCCACACTTCCGAGCACATCCCGGGCATCGGCGCGGCCTTCGATCCCGATGATTTTGTCGCGACATTCAAGGCGGCCAATGTGGATAGCGTCACCATCTTCGCCAAGTGCCATCATGGCTGGTCCTATTATCCCAGCAAGGTCGGTGCTCCGCATCCCAATCTGGCCCGTCCCGATCTGATGGGTGACATGGTCAAGGCGCTCGCCGCCGCCGATATCGAGGCGCCGATCTACATTTCCGTGCAATGGGATGAGCGCAATGCGCGCCTGCACCCTGAATGGCGCGTGCGTTCCGCCACTAAGAACCGCTTCGAGCCCGGCCAGCTGCAAGCCGCCCGGCACACACTCTGCCTTAATCACAAGGCCTATCGCGACGAGCTGCTTGAGCATGCACGCGAAGTCGTCCGCAATTACGACACGCCCGGCCTGTTCTTCGATATCGTTTTGGCCACCGACTGCGTGTGCCAACAATGTCTCGACAGCATGGCCGAACATGGGCTCGATCCGACCAAGCCCGAGGATCGCCTGACCAATGACGAACGGGTCAATGAGGTATTCCGCGCGGAAATGACAGCGGCATTGCATGCCGAGTTTCCGGGCCTGCGCATCTTCTACAATTGCGGCCATATCCATAAGCAGGGCCGCAAGCGCTTTGCCCCCTATACCCATCTCGAACTCGAAAGCCTGCCCACCGGCGGCTGGGGCTATGACCATTTCCCCGCCAGCGCCCGTTATGCGGCAACGCTGGGTCTCGATTTCCTCGGCCAGACCGGCAAGTTCCATCTGTCTCGGGGTGAGTTCGGCGGTTTCAAGCATGCCGATGCGCTGGAATATGAAGTCAGCGCAGATGGCGGCTTTGGGCGCCAAATGCACGGTCGGCGACCAGCTCCATCCCAATGGCGCCATCAACGCCGATACTTATGCTTCGATTGCCTCGGCCTATGCCCGCCTCGCCAAGCTGGAGCCCTATCTCGAGTCGGCAAAGCAGGTATCGCAGGTGGCCATCCTGTCCTCGGAATATTTCCACCACGCCGGCGACCACAACAGCACGGCTGATGCCGGCGCCGCCCAAATGCTGCTTGAGCTCAAGATTCCCTTCGATGTCATCGACGGCACTTCGGAATTTTCACCCTATGCGGTGATCATCCTGCCTGATGATATTCCGGTGGATGGGGCTCTTGCCGAACGGCTGAATGCCTTTGTGGGGCAGGGCGGCGGCCTGCTGCTGTCGGGCAATTCGGCGCTGGGTGCGGATGGGCAATTTGCCGTCGCGGCTGGTATCTGCAGTGAGGGGCCGGTGACGTTCACGCCCAGCTATATCGGCTTGGGCGATGAGCTCAGAATCTTCCCTGACCAAAACGCCCTTTGTTGTCTATGGCACGGCCCAGCAGATCGTGGGGCAGGGCGCCCGTGTGCTGGCCCGAGTCGTGCCCCCTATTTCAACCGCACCTATGCCCACTTCTCCTCGCACGCCCATGCGCCCGACAATACGGACGCGGCTCCGCTTGGCGCGGCGGTGACGCTGTCCGGGCGGGTGGGCTACATCGCCTATCCGATCTTCGGCATTTACCACAATGTCGGCCAGCCGCTGTACCGGCATGTGGTCAAAGCCCTGCTGTCGCGCCTGCTGCCCAAGCCTGCCCTGAGCACGGACCTGCCTTCGGCGGGCCGCGCAACGCTCACCCATCAGGCCGAGCGCAACCGGCATATCCTGCACCTGCTCTATGGCCCGCCCTGGTACGCGGCAAGGCCGTGCCGCACGGGGAGGGGACCCGCGTCATGGAAATGATCGAGGACATTCCAGCCATCGGCCCGGTCAGCGCTACAGTTCGCCTGCCCAGCCGCCCAACCCGCGCCTATGAAGCGGTGAGCGGCCGGGACCTGGACCTGCAGGACCTTGGCGATGGCACCTATGGCGTCACCCCTGGATCGGCTGCGCATCCACGCGGCCATCGTGTTCGAGTAGGCCTAGTTGCGCGGCATTTGGAGGATAGACTATGGCAAGCGTAACGCTGAGCAATGTCAGCAAGTCCTATGGCACTTTCGAGGTCATCGACAATCTCAACCTGACCGTGGATGACGGCGCCTTCACCGTGTTTGTGGGCCCCTCGGGCTGCGGCAAATCCACGCTTTTGCGCATGATCGCCGGACTTGAGCCGATCACCAAGGGTGATCTGGTCATCGATGGCCGGCGCGTCAACGATGCCGACCCCATCGAGCGCGGCGTCGCCATGGTGTTCCAGAATTACGCGCTTTATCCGCATATGACCGTGGAGCAGAATATCGGCTTCTCGCTGCGTATGGCCGGGCTCAGCAAGCTCGATATCGAGGCCCGCGTGGCCGCTGCCGCGCAGACGCTACAGATCGAGCCGCTGCTCAAGCGCAAGCCGGTCCAGCTGTCGGGCGGGCAGCGCCAGCGCGTTGCCATCGGCCGCGCCATTGTGCGTGATCCCGAAGTCTTCCTGTTCGACGAGCCGCTGTCCAATCTCGACGCGGAATTGCGCGTCTCCATGCGGGTGGAAATCGCCAAGCTGCACAACAAGCTCGGCTCCACCATGATCTATGTGACGCATGACCAGACCGAGGCCATGACCACGGCCGACAAGATTGTGGTGATGCGCGATGGCAAGATCGCCCAGTCCGGCACGCCCGACGAGCTCTATGACGATCCGGACAATCTGTTCGTCGCCGGCTTTATCGGCTCGCCCCGCATGAATTTCCTGCGTGCCGAACTGATCCGGGGCAGCCTCAAGCTGCCATCGGGGCCCGTGCTGGCGGCGGCTGGCCCGGCCGATGCGGGTGAGGTGCTGGTCGGCCTGCGCCCCGAGCATTTCGTGCTCGAAGGGGGCGATGCAAGCCTTATGGTCAAGGTCGATGTCGTCGAAAATCTGGGCGGCACGCGCTACCTCTATGGCACCACCGGATCAGGAGACGCCACGGTGGTGGAAGTGCGCGACAGGCCGGGCATTAAGGCCGGCGATAATGTGCAGGTGGGCATCAACGCTGCCCGCAGCATGGTTTTTGCGGCCACTGGCCAGCGTTTGCGTCCGGGACACTGAATTCTATGACATCACTCAATCTCTGGTATCGCTCCCCGCGGTGGAATGGACCGAAGCGCTGCCACTCGGCAATGGCCGGCTGGGCGCCATGGTGCATGGCGCCATCGGCCGCGAGGAAATCCAGCTCAATGAATCCACATTGTGGTCTGGCGGTCCCTATCAGCCGGTCAATCCGGAGGCGCTGCCTAATCTGGCTGCAGTGCGGGAGCTGATCTTTGCCGGCCGCTATGCCGAAGCGCAGGCACTGGCCAACCAGCATCTGATGGCGCGCCCCTATTTGCAGATGAGCTATCAGCCGGCCGGCAATCTCTTCCTCGAATTCCGTCATGAAGCGGCCCCCGGCAGCTATCGCCGCGAACTCGACCTGCAAACCGCCATCGCCACCACCAGCTATCATCTGGGGGCACCACCACGTTGCTCAAGCGCGAGAGCTTCATTTCGGCGGCCGATGACGTGCTGGTCCTGCGGGTTGAGACGGCGCGCCCCGGCACGCTGTCGTTCGAAGCCCGGCTCGACAGTCCCCAAACCGGCGATTGGCTGGCCGGCGACGCTACACGCCTCGATTATCGCGGCACCAATTTTGGCAAGCATGGCGTCGAGGGCCGCCTTCGCTTCGGCATCGGCGTCGACATACGCCTTGAAGGCGGCAGTGCGGAGCGCCGAGGCCGGCGCCTCGTGGTGCGTGACGCCACGGCGGTGGTGTTCATCCTCAATATCGCCACCTCCTTCCGCCGCTTCGACGATATCTCTGGCGATCCCGATGCGTTGCTGGCGGCGCGGCGACAAGCCGTGGCCGGCAAG
Organism: Devosia sp. A8/3-2; assembly: GCA_025452255.1. GTDB lineage: Bacteria > Pseudomonadota > Alphaproteobacteria > Rhizobiales > Devosiaceae > Devosia. The sequence goes on along the minus strand of CP104974.1, from coordinate 3,276,033 downwards.
GACTACGCCACTCTACGCGCCGACCATATCGCGGCGCATCAGCGTCTGTTCGAGCGCCTCGCCATCGATCTGGGCCCGGGCCGGCAGGACCTGCCGACCGATGAACGCATCGCCCGCTTCACCGATGGCCGGGACCCGAGCGCTAGCGGCGCTTTACGTGCAATATGGCCGCTATCTGATGCTGTCCTCCAGCCGGCCCGGCACACAGCCCACGACCTTGCAGGGCATCTGGAACAAGGAGACAAGGCCGCCCCGGGGCAGTAAATATACCAGCAATATCAATGCCCAGATGAATTACTGGCTGCCCGATCCGGCCAACTCGGCGGAATGTTTCGAGCCGCTGCTGGACATGGTGGAAGACCTGACGGTGACGGGTGCAGAGATGGCGCGCGCCCATTATGGCGCCGGCGGCTGGGTGCTGCATCACAATACCGATTTGTGGCGGGCCACCGGTCCGGTCGATGGCGCCGAATGGGGCCTGTGGCCCACCGGCGGCGCCTCGGTTCTGTGCGCAATTGTGGGATCACGCCAGCTTTGCCGGCCGTCCCGATGCTTTGGTGAAACGCTTGCTGCCAGTGCTGGCAGGAGCCGTGCGGTTCTTCCTCGATACGCTGCGGCCGCTGCCGGGCACCGACCTATTGGTCACCGTGCCCTCGCTCTCGCCGGAAAACCTGCATCCCCATGGCGCCGCCCTGTGTGCCGGCCCGACCATGGACAACCAGATCCTGCGCGACCTGTTCGACGCCTATCTCGGCGCCAGTGCGCAATTGGGCCTGACCGATCCCATGCAGGAGGAGGCCAGCGCCGCACGCGACCGGCTGCCGCCGCATCGCATCGGCCGAGCCGGGCAGTTGCAGGAATGGCTGGAAGACTGGGACATGGAGGTGACCGAAATCCACCATCGCCACGTCTCCCATCTCTATGGGCTTTATCCCAGCCAGCAGATCGCGCTCGACACTGCCCCTGAATTGGCCGCCGCCGCGCAACGATCCCTCGAAATCCGCGGCGACGACGCCACCGGCTGGGGCATTGGTTGGCGCATCAATCTGTGGGCCCGGCTGGGCCGGGGCGATCACGCCCATGACGTGCTGGCGCTGCTGCTCTGCCCGCAGCGTAGCTATCCCAACCTGTTCGATGCCCATCCCCCGTTCCAGATCGATGGTAATTTCGGCGGCGCCGCCGGCATTCTCGAAATGCTGGTGCAATCGCGCGAAGGCGTACTCGACCTGCTGCCGGCGCTGCCATCCCACTGGCGTCAGGGCTCCCTTCGTGGCCTGCGCGCCCGCGGCGGCCTGACGCTGGATCTGGAATGGCGCGATGGCCGGCCCAAGAGCCTGCGCGTCACCGCAACCCGGCCGCAGACCATACGCGTGCGCTGGGGCGCGTCCTCCTCCGAACTCACGGTGACGGATAGCGGGGAGGCCTCATTGTCCTTCTAGCGGGTCGATTGGCGCGCCGCTATTTGAGGCGGCGCGTCGAATCCCGCAAGGTGATGCCGCAATCGATGCGCTGCTCATGCCGCCCCATGGCCGAAGGATCGGCCAGCCTTGCATCGACAATCCGCGCGATGGCTTCGGCAACCTCGGCTATGGGTTGAACGACGGCTGTGACCGCCGGATTATGCAGGCGCAAGGCCGGCACGTCGTCGAAACTCACCAGCGACAGATCGCGCGGGATTTCGATACCCGCTTCATGCAGATAAGCCAGCGCGCCCAGCGTCATGTTATAATTGGCGCAGAACACAGCTGTCGGCGGATTGTCCAGCGAGAGCAGTTCGCGCATGCGTTCGTAGCCGCGGATTTCGGCCCATTGCCCGTCCATCACCAACATGGGGTCAGGGGTAAGCCCGCGGGCGGCAAAGGCATCATGATAGCCCGCCGGGCGCTCACGGCCGGCCGAGATCGCGCTGGCCGCCGTGAATGGTGGCAATCCGCTCATGCCCCAGCTCGAGCAGATGGTTGACGGCGCGCACTGGCCTTGCGGTTGTCCACGAACACCCGGTCCACCGGCAGGCCGGGAATGTCATTATCGTAGAGCACGACAACCAGCCCCTCATCGATGTGGCGCAGCACTTCACGGCGAATGCTCTCCTCGCCATCCATCACCGGGGCATCCACCCGGTGCGCGGCGAAAAATTCGAGCCCTTCGCGGATCGTGGCGGGCTGGGTATTGTGGCAGAACGAGAGCACGGCCCGCCCCGAAAGCCGCATCTGGCGCGACAATTGCTCAAGCATGGCCGCATGAAATTCGCCCAGCGCCGGCACCGAGAAACCGACAATGCGGCTGGTATTGGTTTTCATGGCCACGGCGGTGGAATTGCGCCGATACCCGAGCGCGGCGATCGCCCGCTCGATCTGATCGCGATTGCTCGCCCGCACCGGCTGCCCATTGAGATGCCGCGACACAGTCCCGATCGCCACCCCGGCCGCCTGCGCAACATCCACAATAGTCGCCGGCCGCTTGCGGACCTGATTTTGGGCATTGGCTCGACTGGTCATGGCACGTTTGATCCTGCAGGGCACGAGCAACCTTGATAGCCGGTGCGGGCCGGTAAAGCCAATGTCGGGGTGAGGATGGGTCACTCGTCCGAAAGTTCCGGCAGGCATCCGGAAGGCGCAGGGCTTTCCGTCATTAAACGCTGAGCCAATTTTGCCTTCCGAACTTGGGAAGTCCATCGGATTGCGTGACCTACCGACGTTTCTTTTTAGTTATCGAGAAGCAGATCGGACGTTTTTCATCCGCCATGACCTTCATTTGCCGGGAGAGAAGAGGCAGGGGCGTTCAAGCTACCGAAAGAATCGGCGAAATGGTTCGAAATCGGGATAGAGAAATTGGCTGGGGAACCTGGATTCGAACCAAGATTGACGGAGTCAGAGTCCGCTGTTCTACCGTTGAACTATTCCCCAGCATGAGCCGGAAGGCCGGTATGCGCGGGCGGTGGGCAGAACCATCTCGTCGGCGCGGGGTCTGCATAGACAATGGTGGCAAAGATTGCAAGCGCCTGTGATGCGCCTTTGCCCTGCTATCGTTTGGATTGCGCTTCCGCCCCCTTGCTCTACCGTCTTTTTGACACGCAATGACAGTGCGTCGGGCGCGATCGGCCAGTCCGGTTCCGCGACCGCGCACGCTAGGAGACCATAGTGACCGATTCTGATCGGTCCGTTGCCGCGGTTTCGTCGCTGGACGAAGAGGTGGCAGTCCGAGCCCCATCTGGCCTTGCACAGATGGGAAGGGCAGGGGGCACCGCCTCCGGGGCCCGGAGCGGACCAGCGGACAAAGCCCGCCCAAAATCCGTCCCGCAAACACCGCGGCCCCATCTATGCGGCGCTCGATCTGGGCACCAATAATTGCCGCCTGCTGATTGCCCGCCCGCATGATCATGGTTTTCGTGTGCTCGATGGCTTTACCCGCATCGTGCGGCTGGGCGAAGGCGTTTCGGTCACCGGGCGCCTGTCGGATGCGGCCATGGAACGCACCATGGAAGCGCTGCGCCAGTGCCGCAACAAGCTGCGCGAGCATCAGCCCGCCCGCATGCGCCTGATTGCCACCGAAGCCTGCCGCGCCGCTGAAAATGGCCCGGCATTCCTCGCCCGCGTCAAGGAAGAGCTGGGGCTGGACCTCGAGATCGTGGATCGCCGCACCGAGGCCGAATTGGCCGTTACCGGTTGCGCCGACCTCATCGAAGGCACGGCGCAAGGCGCCTTGATGTTCGACATTGGTGGCGGCTCGTCCGAACTGGCTCGGCTCGATTTCCGCGGCGGCAGGCCGAAATCGCAGGGCCGCATGTCGGCTTCGATTCGCTCTCGGCAATCGCTGCCGGTGGGCGTGGTCTCCATTGCCGAAAAGTTCGGCGGCATCGATGTGACGCCGCAGATTTTCGAGGCCATGGTCAGCCATGTCTCCGAGCATTTGCGCCAGTTCCGCGGCCGCGAAAAGCTGCGCCATATGATCGGCACTCATCCGGTGCACCTGATCGGCACGTCCGGCACGGTGACGACACTGGCGGGGCTCCATCTGGGCCTTGAGCGCTATGAGCGGCAGAAGGTCGATGGGCTGTGGATGAAGCGCGGCGAGGTCGACGAGACCATGAAAGTGCTGCTGGGCATGCCGTTCGAGCGGCGCGTCGCCCATCCCTGTATCGGCAAGGACCGGGCCGATCTGGTGCTGCCCGGCTGCGCAATTTTCGAGGCGATCCGCCGCGAATGGCCTACTGAACGTGTGCGCGTCGCCGATCGCGGCCTGCGCGAGGGCATTCTGATCTCGCTGATGGACGCCGATCGCACGCGCAATCGCGCATCCCGCTACCCGTCGCGAAGGACAAGCAATGGTTGATAAAGCTCTCGGCACGGGCGGCCGCAAGTCCGACAAAGACCTCAAGATCCGGGTGAAATCGGGCAAGGGGCGCACCGTCTCGTCCACCAAATGGCTGCAACGCCAGCTGAACGATCCCTATGTGGCGCGCCCGCGCTGAGGGCTATCGCTCGCGCGGCGTTCAAGATCAAGGAGATGGACGAAAAATATAAGTTCTTCCGCAAGGGCATGCATGTCGTCGATCTGGGCGCGGCGCCCGGCGGCTGGTCGCAAGTGGCGGCCAAGGCTACCGGCTCCACCGACGCGCACCCGCTGGTCGTGGGCATCGACTATCTCGAAATGGACCCGATTCCCGGCGTCATCCTGCTCAAGAAGGATTTCACCGAGGAGGACGCGCCCGCCATGCTGATCGCGGCCATGGGCGGCCACAAGGCCGATGTGGTCATGTCCGACATGGCACGGCCGACCACCGGCCATCGCGGCACCGACCATATCCGCATCATCCATCTGATCGAGATCGCGGCGGCTTTCGCGCTCGATGTGCTGGCGCCCAATGGCGTTTTCATCGCCAAAGTGTTCCGAGGGCGGCACCGAGCATGAGCTGCTGCACATGCTCAAGCGCCATTTCAAAACCACCATGCACGCCAAGCCCCCGTCCAGCCGCGCGGATTCGGCCGAAGCCTATCTGATCGCCAAGGGTTTCAAGGGCAGCAATGACACCGTGCCGGGCGACGAGGAATACGACCGCTAGGTCTTTGCCGAGGCGGGTAGGGGAGATGGCACCCCTCCCTCAATGGGCGTGCGGTACCTTGGTGAGCTGATGCCCCGCATTGGCCGGCAGCCGCGCGAACATGATCGTCGAGATCAGGCAGATCGCCGCCAGCACGAAGAAGGCCGGGTGGAAATCGGCCAGCACCAGTTCGCCACCGCGGATCGCATTGCTCATTTCCAGCATGCCCCCGCCCAAAGCCACGCCAAGGGCAATCGACAGCTGGGTCGAGACACGGCTGATCACATTGGCTCGGCCGGCGTCCTTGTCCTCGATATCGGCGAAGACGAAGGCATTGCTGCCCGTCCAGAAGATCGATTGCCAGAACCCGACAAACACCGGGATGCCGATAATCAGCGGCACGGCGGTATCGGGTGTGTAGAGCCCCATCGCCAATAGACCCAGCGCCGCAATGCCGGTGGAGACTACCAGCGAGGTGCGGAAGCCGAAGCGGATGAAAATGCTATTTGCCATGAACTTGGCGACGATGGCGCCAATGGCGCTGGCAAAGGTGATCATGCCAGATTCAAACGGAGTATAGCCAAAGCTCAGCTGCAACATCAGCGGGAAGAGGAATGGCGTCGCGCCTTGTCCCAGCCGGAAGAAGGTGCCCGCCACAACGGCGCTGCGGAAGAACGGAAACCGCAATAGGCGCAGATCGAATAGCGGATTGTCGGTCGACAACGCGTGGCGGGCATAGAGATAGCCCGGGCCGATACCCAAAGCCGTCGCCAGCACGCCGACAAGCGGGGGCAGGGCGGGCAGGCTGATCACCGAGGTGCCAAAGGCAAACAGCGCAAAGGCCGGGCCGGCCAGCGCAAAGCCCTTGAAGTCGATCTGCCTTGGCGCGTTGCGCATGGTCTCGGGCAGAAAGCGGCTGACCGGGGCTATGCCCAATATCCCGATGGGCACATTGATCAGAAAGATCCAGTGCCAGCTAAAATAGGTGGTCAAGAACCCGCCGAATGGTGGCCCCACGATCGGTCCAACCAGCCCGGGAATGGTCAGCCGGGCCATGGCATTGACCGAGTCGTGCCGCGGTGTCGAGCGCACCAGCACCAATCGCGCCACCGGCGTCATCAGCGCCCCGCCCATGCCCTGCAGGAACCGCGCGCCGACAAAGGCGGTCAGTGAATTGGCAAAGGCGCAGGCAATCAGAACCAAGAACGAACACCAGCATGGCAATGCGGAACACATTGCGCGCCCCGAACCGGTCGGCCATCCAGCTCGAAATCGGGATGAAAATGGCCAATGCCACAAGGTAGGCGGTCAACGCCAGCTTGAGCGAAATCGGATCGGTGCCGATATCCTCGGCGATGGCGGCGAGTGAGGTGGCGATGACCGTGGAGTCCATGTTTTCCATGAACAGAGCGGTGGCGAGAATGAGGGGGTGATGCGCGACACTTGTTGAACCCGGGCAAAAACGCCCGGTTACTCCTTGCTGGCGGCGAGCGCCCCATGGCCTGAAACATTGCTGCCCGCATCGGCCGGCAGCCTGAAATAAACAATGCTGGCAAACGCGCTGAGCACGCCCACCACGACAAACGCGAGCTGAAAATCCACCGGGGAGAGCGCATTCCCATGCAGCCGCGTGCTCAATTCCAGCAGTCCACCCGCCACCGCCACGCCGAAGGCGACGCTGAGCTGCTGCGCCACCGCGACAATGGCGGTTGCTCGGCTGGCTTCATCGTCGCTGATATCGGCATAGCCCAGCGCATTGCTGCCGGTGAAAAATACCGACCGCAACACGCCGCCCAGCAGCAATACGCCCATCATCACCGGCACCCGTGTATCGGGCGTGAACAGGCCTTGCGCCGCAATCAGCAGGCCGCCCAGCAGCGAGGCCCACCCTAGGGCGCGCGGGAAGCCGAAGCGCCGATAGACCCGTTCGGCAATAAATTTGCTGGCAATGGCGCCGATGGCCGAAACAGAAGGTAATGGCGCCCGATTGGAACGGATTGAGCCCGAACCCCAGCTGCAGCATTAGCGGCAGCAGGAACGGCACGGCGCCCACGCCAATGCGGAACAGCGACCCCGCGGTGATCGAGCTGCGGAACAGCTTGTGCCGCAGCAAAGCCGGGTCGAGCAGTGGGAATTCGGTGCGCTGGCATGCAGCAGATAGAGAATGCCCGCGGTCACGCCGACGGCCAGCGTCAGATAGCCATAGATCAGCGGCAGGGCCGGCAGGCTCACTACCGAAAGGCCGAATACCGTTCCGGCGAAGGCGAAGCTCGCCAGGATAAAGCCCACGAAATCGATTGGCCGCGGAATACGCCCGTCCGGCACTTTGAGGAAAATCCCGGCCGAGATGATGCCGGCAATGCCGATCGGGATATTGACCCAGAAAATCCAGTGCCAGCTGAGATAGGTGGTCAAAAACCCGCCAATCAGCGGCCCTGTTACCGGCCCCAGCAACGCCGGCACCGTCAGCCGGGCCATAGCGTTGACCAGCTCGTTGCGCGGCGTCGAGGCGCACCAGCAGCAGGCGGCCCACCGGCGTCATCATCGACGAGCCAATGCCCTGGAAGAACCGCGAGATCACGAAGGTCTCGAGCGAATAGGAGAACGAACAGGCCAGCGACCCCAGCATGAAGACGAAAATGGCGAGCCGGAAAATGTTCTTGGCGCCGAATCGGTCGGCCATCCACCCACTGATCGGAATGAAGATGGCGAGCGCCACGAAATAGGAGGTCAGCGCCAGCTTGAGCGAAATCGGTTCGGTACCGATATCGGCGGCAATCGTGGGCAGCGATGTTGCGATGACAGTCGAGTCCATCTGTTCCATGAACAGGGCGACCGCCAGAATGAGCGGGGTAACGCGGATCGGAGACATTGCACCGGGGGAATCTTGTATGGCTGTGAACCAGCCACTCCAACTATGAACGCCTCGGCGCCCCCTGCAAAGCCCAGCCGCGCATTTTTGTCGCACTCAGAGGGGATTGGCCCGCCAATGGCATTCGAGCCATGCGCTGGTGGACACGTGCACCCCCTATGCAAGTCCGGCGCCCGGTGCTATTGACCCTCGCCAACCTGAACCCGGCGCCTGTCTCTCGTCCGGTTCACACTCCTTCATCTCTGTGCTCCACAGAAGTCCGGAAAGGTCTGGCCTTGGCGAAGATTATTACCACCATCACCGGCGATGCTGCGCTGACCTTTGACGATGTGCTGCTCCAGCCCGCGCGCTCGGATGTTCTCCCCACCGAGACCGATATTTCAACCTATGTCACCAAGGACATAGCACTCAATCTGCCGATCATTTCCTCGGCCATGGATACGGTCACCGAAAGCGCCATGGCCATCGCCATGGCCCGGGCGGGCGGGCTCGGCGTCATTCACAAGAACCTCACGGCCGAGCAGCAGGCCGAACAGGTCCGTCAGGTCAAGAGCTTCAGAATCCGGCATGGTGGTCAATCCCATCACCATCGGCCCCGACGCGACCACGGCCGATGCCCTCTCGCTGATGCAGGCCAATCGCATCTCGGGCATTCCCGTGGTTGAAAACGGCGGCAAGGGTGGTCGCGCCATCGGCAAGCTGGTGGGCATTCTCACCAATCGCGACGTGCGCTTTGCGTCCAACCCGGCCCAGCGCATTGCCGAGCTGATGACGCATGAAAACCTCGTCACCGTCCACGATGGCGTCTCCAAGGACGAAGCCAAGGTGCTGCTGCATAAGCACCGCATCGAAAAACTGCTGGTGATCGATGCCGATGGCCGTTGCACGGGCCTGATCACTGTCAAGGACATTGAAAAGGCCCAGCTCAATCCCAACGCCGTCAAGGATGCCCGGGGCCGCCTGCGCGTCGCTGCCGCCTCCACCGTGGGCGATCAGGGCTTCGAGCGCTCGCTGCAACTGATTGATGCTGGCGTTGATTTGCTGGTCATCGACACCGCCCATGGCCATTCCGTCCGCGTTGCCGAGGCCGTCAGAACGCGTCAAGCGCGAGAGCAATTCCACCCGCATCGTCGCCGGCAATGTGGCCACCGCCGAAGCCGTCAAGGCGTTGATCGACGCGGGCGCCGACTCGGTCAAGGTCGGTATCGGCCACGGCTCGATCTGCACCACCCGCATCGTCGCGGGCGTCGGCGTGCCGCAACTGGCCGCCGTCATGGCCTGCGCCGAAGAAGGCGCCAAGCAGGGCATTCCGGTCATCGCCGACGGCGGAATCAAATTCTCCGGCGACATGGCTAAAGCATTGGCCGGTGGCGCTTCTTGCGTCATGATCGGCTCGCTCTCGGCCGGCACCGACGAGAGCCCCGGCGAGGTCTATCTCTACCGGGGCCGCTCCTACAAATCCTATCGCGGCATGGGCTCCGTCGGCGCCATGGGCTCCGGCTCGGCCGACCGCTACTTCCAGCAGGACGTGCGCGACCAGATGAAACTGGTCCCCGAAGGCATTGAAGGCCGAGTACCCTATAAGGGCGCGGCCGGCGCCGTGCTCCACCAGCTCGCGGGAGGCCTCCGCGCCTCCATGGGCTATACCGGCGCCCACAATCTGCAGGAGTTCCACGACAACTCCGTCTTCGTCAAAATCTCCGGCGCCGCCCTCAGCGAAAGCCACGTCCACGACGTGACCATCACCCGCGAAGCCCCGAACTATCGCAGCGGGCGGTGACGAGCCCTTCGGCTACCTCCCGCATTGGGAGGTAGCCACTAAGCCCCGATTGTCACCATGCCCTGCTCGTCAATGGTCCAGTCCGGGTTCCACGCCACTTCCGGGCATGATCGTCCGGATCGGCCACATAGCCGCGAAACCCGCCATGTGGCGGCGCGTCGGCGGCCCTAAGCAAGGTCCCGCCCGCCGCGAGCAGGCTTTGCATGACGTCTTCGACTTCCCCCTGTGTCCGCACATTATGCGCCAGCGAAAAGGCGCCGGGGGCAAGCAGCCCCGTGCGGTTCATATCCTTCTCCAGCGCCGCCTTGCTGAATGTGCCGAGCACGAACCCGTTCATCTGGTAGAAGATGATCTCATCATTTTCGAAGGCCGGCTTCCAGCCAGAAACCCTCCATGTAGAAGCGCCGGGAGCGCGGAAGATCGGCAATGCCGAGCGTGATGATGGCGATTTGTTGCTGCATGATCCACTCCCATGGGTGTCACGATCAACGCAGCAAGAGCCGGAGAGTTCGCGGATCATCGGAACCGATTCCGTTACAACGGCTTAGCTCTCCGCGAGCCCAATGTATGTGGCCACCCCCACCTTGATCCCTCCCCACAAGGGGAGGGAGACGACTGAGAATTAGCTGACTCCCCCGACTTACCCATCTTATCCCCGCTCCCCAACCCCCATGCCATCATGACCCCATTCCCGCCAGTTACGCGGCCCCGACGCAGGGCCGGGTGGGGAGACCGTGGGATGGGGGCGCCTGTCCAGTGGGGTTGGAAACTCGGCAGCCGGACCTGCAATAATGGTACCGCCTGAACCGGACCCTGCATAAAAAGCGGATCGTGACGGGCGGCCATTGGTCCACTCTATTAGTTTCGGAAGGCCCAATGGCCGCCCGTTACCGTATAACCGCGACGCCATACCGAGCCGGGCGGCGCTTCTGCATGCCGCCGAAAACTTACTCCGCTACAAGTCGTTACTGCAGGACGCGGACTCTGAACCGGAACTTCAACATGCCCCTCACGGAAAAACTACTGATCCCGGCGATGGCCGTGCAGGTGCTGCTCACCATCATCCTGCTCATCCTCATGGGCCACGAACGCGTGCCGCGTGTCATGTCGGGCGAGGTCGATATCAAGGACATCGCCGTCGAGGCGCTCGGCCTATCCGCTCAAGGCGCGCCTGCTGTCGAACTGTTTCGATAACCAGTTCCAGCTCCCGGTCCTGTTCTACGTGGCCGCGCTGCTCACGCTCTGGGCCGGCACGGTAAGCTGGCTCGAACTGGTACTGGCACGGGCCTTCGTCGCCCTGCGCTATGCCCACGCCGCCATCCACACCACCACCAATCGCGTCGAACACCGCTTCGTCGCCTACACCGCCGGCCTTGCAGTTCTATGCGCGCTATGGCTATGGCTGGTCCTTCGCCTTGTTGTTCTAAGCCCGAGTATCTAGAGACCGCTTGAGAATTCGCTCTGGTGCGGTAGATGGAGTGGGTTTTCGAGAACCAGAGCGGAACGTACTAAAGTACGTGAGCACCGGAAGCGCAGGAAATGCGCTCCAGATGCCCACCAGCGTAGAATTCTCAGAGGTCTCTTCATGCGCCTGCCGGGCCGTCTTTCTGCCGCCATCGATGTGCTGACCGACGTGGAGACGCGCAAGCGGCCCGTCTCCGAGGCGCTCAAGGCCCGGGGTCTTAACAACCGCTTTGCCGGGGCCGGCGACCGCGCCGCCATCGGCAATCTCGTTTATGACGCTTTGCGTCGCCGCGCCTCGCACGCTGCGCTGATGGGCAGCGACAGCCCGCGTGCGCTGGTTCTCGCCGTCGCCATCCGCGACTGGAACGAAGACCCGGCCGCCCTCAGCGATAGCTTTGCCGCCGATAGCCACGCCCCCGACCCGCTCACCGCGGACAGATTGGCCCGCGCCGTCGGCCAGCTCCCCGACGACACTGCGCCCCATATTCTTGCCGACGTGCCCGAATGGCTCGCGCCCTCCATCGAGCGTGCCTTTGGCGACAATTGGATCGCCGAAGGGCAGGACATGGCCGGCCGGCCCTCGCTCGACCTGCGCACCAATACGCTCAAGGCCAGCCGCGACCGCGTCGTCAAATCGCTCGATCGCTTCCATCCGCGCCTCACCGCCATTTCGCCCGTCGGCGTCACCATGCCGGCCGGAGCAGGCGATGCGCGCACGCCCAATGTCACCACCGATGAAGGCTATCTCAAGGGCTGGTTCGAAGTGCAGGACCGGGGCAGCCAGATTGTCGCCGCCCTCGCCAATGCCCAGCCCGGTGAACAGGTGCTTGATCTCTGCGCCGGGGCAGGGGGCAAGACCCTCGCTCTGGCCGCCGCCATGGGCAATAAGGGCCAAATTTTCGCCTATGACAGTGACCGCAACCGCCTCGCGCCGATCTATGATCGCCTCAAGCGCAATGGCGCCCGCAATGTGCAGGTCCGCGCGCCCCATCCTGGTGCGCTGGATGATCTTGCCGGCAAAATGGATCGCGTCGTCATCGACGCCCCCTGCACCGGCACGGGCACCAGCGCCGCCGCCCCGATACCAAGTGGAAGCTGAGCCCCGACCTATTGGCGCAACGCACAGCCGAACAGGCCGCAATCTCGGTCGAGGGCGCCCGCTACCTCAAGCCCGGCGGCACGCTGGTCTACATTACCTGCTCGATCCTGCCCGAGGAGAATGACGACCAGATCGTCGCCTTCCTCAAGGCCCATCCAGACTTCGCCTCGCTGCCGCCAGCCGATCTCTGGCAATCCGCCTTTGGCACCGAAATCCACCCCGATGTGGAAACCGCCCAATCGGGCATCGCGCTTACCCCCGCCTCACCGGCACAGACGGATTCTATTTCAACGCCTTGCGTCGCGCGGCTTGATTCAAAACATTAGCGGGTCGGGTTCTCTGCCAGCTCGCGCTTTGGCTGACGACCCGGCCGCTGTTCCAGCCCGCGCGCCCACGTGACCACCGGCCGCTCCAGCAGCCGGAAGCTCAGCGTCGCGATAGCAAAGCTGATGATGATGGTCGCGGCGCTCGAGGCCAGCCAGATGGCCCAGCCATTCTCGCCACTGGTCTCGAAAGCCGGTGGCACCAATCGTCCCAGCAGCCCGATCACCGGGAAATGCCAGATATAAACGCCGAACGACACTTCGGCGATGTAGCGCGCCACGCGATTATCCAGCAGCCGTCCCGCTAGAACCGACGAGGGCAGGGCGACCAGCCCCACCCCAATCGCCAGCGGCATCCATGGGAATCCATAGGGCACGTCCAGCCAGCCAAAGCCCTCATTAAGCCCGCCAATATGGGCCACCATCACCCAGCCGGCGGCCACAACGCTGGCCAGCCCGACCAGATCGAACAGATATGAGCGCATCCCGGCCAGCTTCACCTGCACCCCGGCTGCCAGTGCCCCAAGCGCAAAAATGGCGAAGAACCCGACCGGATTGAACCGCGGCATCCACGCCTTGGCGCCGCCGACCAGCCCGTATTTCCAGCCGCGCTCAACCTCGTCGATCGGCGCCCATTGCACCACCATCCAGTGCAGCGCCAGCACCACGCCGATAACGCCCATCCGAGCAATCCGCGCCGGCCAGCCCCTGAGCCCTACCGCAAACAGCACCGCCGGAAAAACGGCAGCAACAGATAGGATGTGACCTCAAATCCGATCGACCACAGCGGCCCATTATTGTCGACCGGAAACAGCGTCACCCAATGCCAGTCGCTGACGAGAAAGAACCCGGCCACAAACCGCACGATCTCCTCGCGTCCGAGATCATAGCCATAGATTGTCAGCCCCAGCACAAAGCTGACAATCAGCGCCAGCCAGAAACACGGCAGGATGCGCGCCGCCCGCCGCAGGGCATAAATCCCCAGCGAGGGCATGGGCTCGCCCGCGTCCAGCGCCCTCCAGAATGGCCGCGCCAGCAGGAACCCGCTCAGCACGAAAAACACCGCAACGCCGAAGCTGCCCATCACGGCAAAGTCCACCACGCCCTGCAACGGCGCCGGCACATTATTGCCATCCATGCGGAAGGCCAGATGATGCAACAGCACCATCAGGCAAGCGGCGGCGCGCAGAAAATCGGCGCCGAACAATCGCTGTTGCGTCAAAAGACTCGTCCTCCGTGGGTCCTGCCCAACGCGTGCCCGATCAATTCGTTGCGATTGTGGCTATGCCCGCAAACCAGTCCTGCAAACTTGCACCCTTGCAGGAATCTGCGGCGTGGCGATATGGCCTCGCCATGCAAACCCCAGACACTGCCGCCCCCGACGCAATCCTTATCGTGGACTTCGGTTCGCAGGTCACCCAGTTGATCGCGCGCCGCATTCATGAAACAGGGGTTTATTGCGAAATCCACCCTTTCCAGAGCGCCAGCGCCGCGATGGCCGCGCTCAAGCCCAAGGGTGTCGTGCTATCAGGCGGCCCGGCCTCCACGCTGGATGAAAACGCACCCACTATCGATCAGTCGATCCTCGATGCCGGCGTGCCGATCACGGGCATCTGCTACGGTCAGCAGGCATTGTGCATGGCCCTCGGCGGCAAGGTCGAAGCCGGTCACCACCGCGAATTTGGCCGCGCCGAAGTCAAGGTGCAAAAGCCATCCGCCCTCTATGACGGCGTCTGGGACCTCGGCAGCGAACACCGGGTCTGGATGAGCCACGGCGATCGCGTCGTCGCGCTCCCCGAAGGTTTTGAAGTCGTCGGCACCTCGGCCAACGCGCCCTTCGCCATGATCGCCAATGAAAACAGGCGTATCTGGGCCGTGCAATTCCACCCCGAAGTGGTGCACACCCCCGACGGCGCCGGGCTCTACGCCAATTTCGTCCACAATATCTGCGGCGTGTCCTCCAATTGGACCATGTCGGCCTACCGCCAGAAGATGATCGAAAAGATCCGCGCCCGAGTCGGCACCGGCCGCGTCATTTGTGGTCTCTCCGGTGGCGTTGATTCCTCCGTTGCTGCCGTGCTGATCCACGAAGCCATTGGCGACCAGCTCACCTGCATCTATGTCGACCACGGCCTGATGCGGCTGAACGAGAGCGAACAGGTCGTCACCATGTTCCACGACCAGTATAATATCCCGCTGGTCCATGTGGATGCCTCCGAAGTGTTCCTCAAGGAACTCGACGGCCAGTCCGATCCCGAAACCAAGCGCAAGATCATCGGTCGTCTCTTCATCGAAACCTTCGAGGCCGAAGCCAAAAAGCTCGGCGGCGCCAATTTCCTCGCCCGGGGCACGCTCTATCCCGACGTTATCGAGAGCGTTTCCTTCACCGGCGGCCCCTCGGTCACCATCAAGTCCCACCACAATGTGGGCGGCCTGCCCGAGCGCATGAATATGCAGCTCGTCGAGCCGCTGCGCGAATTGTTCAAGGATGAAGTGCGCGTCCTCGGCCGCGAACTGGGCCTGCCCGAGAGCTTTATCGGCCGCCACCCATTCCCCGGCCCGGGCCTCGCCATCCGCTGCCCCGGCGGCATCACGCCCGAAAAGCTCGATATCCTGCGCCGGGCCGATGCCATCTATCTCGATGAAATCCGCAAGTCCGGCCAGTATGACAAGATCTGGCAGGCCTTCGCCGTGCTGCTCCCGGTCCAGACCGTCGGCGTCATGGGCGATGGCCGCACCTATGAATTCGTCTGCGCCCTGCGTGCCGTCACCTCCGTCGATGGCATGACCGCCGATTTCTACCAGTTCGACATGAACTTTCTCGGCAAGACCGCCACCCGCATCATCAATGAAGTCCGCGGCATCAACCGCGTTGTCTACGACGTCACCAGCAAGCCTCCCGGCACGATCGAGTGGGAGTAGGGGATAACGCAGCTCGGCGTGCGAAATCGTAGCCTGCCGTGGAGAATACAACGATTTTCGAGCAGACGCTGAGGATCAGCCGCTGGAGCTGACAGGCCTCGATCGGCCTGACCCAATGCGGCCGTGCCTCGAGGTTGGGAGGGTCTATTCCAACGTCACCAGCTTGCAACGCGCCCGGCCGGTCTCTACCTCTGGTGATCTGCAAGCCTGCGGGAGGCACTTTGGCTACCGACACGTGCACGACCATTCGGCATCACCGGCTAGAGTCTGCTTCGGACGTTCCGCTGGCCTATGCAGAATATCTTCCCCGGGACCGGGCTAGAGCCGATATTGTGCTGGTGCATGGCCCGGCCTCGTCCGGCTTGCAATTTCATCAAGAGGCACTCCACTTCGCCAATAAGGGCTTTCGGGTACTCGTTCCGGATCTTCGTGGGCACGGCGCCTCGGGCGTGCCGGACGGGCCATTTGCCACAACCGATTTCGCCATTCCAACCATGGCAGGTGACGTGATCAGAAATGCTCGACCATGCCGGCGCTCGCGAGGTGCATTGGGTCGGCAATTCGCTCGGCGGCATTCTGGCGCTGTGGCTATTAGGGACGCCGCTGGTATCACGCCTGCGCAGCCTCGCCCTGTTTGGCACCTGCTTTTCGATGAATCTGCCGGCCCAGACGGACCGAGTACTGCGTCTGTCCTTTCTGCCCAGGGCCGACATCACGGCACGGCTGACCGCCCGGACCACAACCGCTAGCCCGAGCGGCCGCGAGGCCATCAGAAACGGCGATCAAGCAGTTCAATGTCGATGCCGGCGCCGCTATCGTCTCCAACGTCCGCAACTATGACTTCGTGGCCAATGCGCGCCTATGATCAGCCATTGCTGGTGCTGTGGGGCGGCAAAGACCATGCGGTCAATCTGGGCCTGCGCGGGGATATCGACAAATTCATCGATCGGCCGAATTTCCAGCGGATCGACCTGCCCGGGGGTGGCCATTGCGCCAATTTCGACATGCCCGATGCATTCCGGGCGGCGCTCGAGGCGCATTGGGGGAGTGCCGAACGGCAGCGGGCATTAATGCCCGCCGAACAGGGTGACCATTTTTAAGCGATCTGCTTAACTTGCTGGTGTGCCCAGTTGGATGTTCGGCTAAATACACAATGCTAGCCGGAAGGCGACGGGCTCTGAGGGGAGACGCACCTGACCAATCTTATTCCGGCAACCGTGATGCGCATGCTGCAATTGCTGCGCACCCGCTCCGAAATCGTGGATTTTTCAAGCCAGCTCACCACCCCAGTGGACAAGGCATTGCCGCCCCGCATCCGGCCGCGGCAGCAGGCCAGCGCCGATACGGCCCGCCTGCTTTGGCAGCAATTGCGCGAACATGGTTCGGCCTCCGAGGCCGATGAGGCGGCCATTGCCGATCCAGCGAGCCTCGAATTGGCCGAGAGCTATGGCCGCAATATCGAGAGCTTTATCGGCACGGTCAAAATGCCGGTCGGCATAGTCGGGCCCCTGCGCATCAACGGCCTCAATGCCAAGGGCGACTATTACGTACCGTTGGCGACCACCGAAGCGGCCCTCGTCGCCTCCTATGGACGAGGCGCCGAAGTTACCGCCCGAGCCGGCGGCATCACCTCGGCGATGATCGGGGAGGGCGTGTTGCGCACCCCTGCCTTCGTCTTCCGCGACATGCTGGAGGCAGGCATGTTCATCAACTGGGTCGCCCAGAATGTCGCGGCATTGCAGGCTGCGGCGGAAGCGACGACGCGCCATGGCAAGCTGATCACCATCGAGCCCTTCATGGACAGCGATATCGTCTTCCTCATCTGCCGCTATACGACCGGCGATGCGGCGGGGCAGAATATGGTGACGGTGGCCACCGAGGCACTTTGCGCCCATATCACCCGGCACACCCCGATCCAGCCACGCCACTGGTTTATCGAGGGCAATTTTTCGGGCGACAAGAAGGCTTCCTATCTGGGCCTCCATATGGGCCGGGGCCGCAAGGTTACCGCCAGCGTGGAGCTCCCCGATGCGCTGATCCGCAAGTGCCTGCATGTCGAGCCGGAAGCCATGCTGGCCTATGGCCGCGTCGCGGCGCTGGGATCGACGCTGAGCGGACAGCTCGGCACGCAGGCGCATTATGCCAATGGCCTTGCCGCCTTCTATATCGCCACTGGTCAGGATGCCGCTTGCGTCGCCGAATCCGCGGTCGGCTTCACCCGGGCGGAGCGGCGCGACGGCAGCGTGTTCTTTTCGGTCACCATGCCCAATATCGTGGTTGGCTCGGTGGGCGGCGGCACCGGCCTGCCCAGCCGAGCAGCGGCGCTGGGCATTATGGGGCTCAAGGGCGAAGGCAAGGCGGCAGCTTTAGCCGAGATCGTCGGGGCGCTGTGCCTGTGCGGCGAGATCTCCATCATCGCCGCCATCGCGGCCGGGCATTTCACCCGCGCCCATACCAAGCTGGCGCGGCTGCGATGATGCAGACGGCAGCGACCCATAGTCAGGCTGCCGCGAGCCTATGGCGGCGTCTCTGGCTTTATCAGGCCGAGCGGTTTCCGCTGGGCAAGACAGCGCTGTTGCTCGCCGCCTTTTCGGCGTCCAGCATTAGCGTGTCTGCCCATCTGGCTGGCCGACCGCTGCCGCATTGGGGCGTCTTCCTTGCCACTGGCTCGTCGCCATCATCTTCTTGTTCCAGTTGCGGGCTTGTGATGAATACAAAGACCTCGAGGATGACCGCCTTTATCGGCCCGAGCGGCCCATCCCCTCGGGGCTTGTCAGCCTGCGGCTGATCCTGACGCTGGCCGGGCTGGCTGGCATCGCGGCGATTGGGCTGACACTGACCATCACGCCGATCCTGCTCGTGCCGCTGGCGCTGGTGTGGGTATGGCTGGGTCTGATGACGGCGGAGTTCTTTGTCAGCGACTGGCTGAAGGCACGGCCGTTCCTCTATCTCGTCTCGCATATGGCCATCATGGCCCTGATCGATCTCTACCTGACAGGCGCCGAATGGTTGCCGCATGGCCCCTTTCCACCGGCCGGCATGTGGGCGTTTCTGGCGCTGAGCACGGTCAACGGCTGCGTGCTCGAGATCGGCCGCAAAACCCGGGCCCCGGCCAGCGAACGGGCTGGGGTCGAGACCTATTCCTCCCTGCTCGGATCGGCCCGTTCGGCGCAGCTTTGGCTCGCTGTGTGCGTGCTGGCTCGGTTGCTGCTGCTGACGGTTGGCACAATGGTGGGCGCGCCGCTGACGATTGGTGGATTGAGCTTTATTCTGCTGATTGCCATGGCGGCCAATGTGCTGAAATTTGCGCGAAAGCCGACGCCCGATGGGCAGAAGACAATCGACAATATGGCGGGGATCTGGGTCCTTGCCTGTTATGTGCTGGCTGGCTTCGTGCCCTTGCTGCCGGAGGGCCTGACGGCATGACCGAAGCGATTTATCAGATGATCGCCAAGCAGGGTCCGGAGACGGTGGGCGGCAAGGCGTCGGTCTTGATGGCTTTGGCAGCCCGGGGCTTTTACGTGCCGGGCTTTCTGGTGGTGACGCCTGAAGCCTTTGCCAAGGGCGTGCTGGCGCCTGAACATGCGGCGGCTTTGGCGCGGCAATTGCCCCTTATAGGGCCGGGCCCCTATGCCGTGCGCTCTTCGGCGCGCGAGGAGGATGGCAAGAACCATTCCCATGCCGGGCAGTTCCTGTCGCTGCTCGAAGTCGCGGCCAACGATGTGCCGGAGGCCGCCGCACGGGTATGGCGTAGCGGACTGGCGGAGAATGTCGGCGTCTATCGTCGCAAGCAGGGATTGAGCGGCGACGGCGGGGCGCCGGCGGTGTTGATCCAGCAAATGGTCGACGCGCTGCGCCGGCGTAGCCTTTACGGCTGATCCGGTGAGTGGCCGGACGGACCGGATCATCATTTCCGCCATCGCGGGGCTGGGCGACCGGCTGGTGGGCGGCGAGGAAGACGGACAGACTTACAGTCTCGACCGGACCAATGGAGCGACCGTCGCGGGTCCGGCCGACCCGGTGTTGTCGCAGGGCGATCTGACCAAGCTGCGCAATCTGGCTGAGCAGCTCAGAAACGGCGATGGGCGAGCCGCAGGATATCGAATGGGCCTTTGAGGGCCAGCAGCTTTGGCTGCTGCAGGCGCGGCCGATCACGACGGCGTTGCGCGAGGCGCCGATTGCCGATGAAACCCTTTTGGTGTTCGACAATTCCAATATCGTCGAAAGCTATCCGGGGCTGGTGTCGCCGCTGACCTATAGCTTTGCGCAATATGCCTATTCGCGGGTCTATCGGGCTTTCGTGCGCGTGGTCGGGGTCAGCCAAAGCACTGTGCGCGACAATGCGGCGGTGTTTGACAACATGCTCTCGCGCATCGACGGGCGGGTCTATTACAACCTCGGCAACTGGTATCGCGCTGGCGCTGCTGCCAGGCTTTGCCATCAATCGCGGCTATATGGAAACCATGATGGGCGTCAACGAACCGCTGCCGGCGGAATTCGTTGCGAGCATGGAGGACGACAAGCCACGCGGCCTCGCCATGATCGGCGAATGGCTGCGGGTGGTGGGTGTCGGCCTGCGACTGGCCCGGGCCGCGCTCTGGCTTAACCTCACAATCAAGGGCTTTTATGGCCGTTTGAACGATGCGCTGGAGGAACCGGCATCGGCCTATGATGGCCTGCCGACCTCGGAACTGGCGGACCGCTATCGCTGGATCGAGGCCGATCTGCTCGATCGCTGGGACGCGCCGCTGATCAATGACTTCTTGTGCATGATGGCCTTTGGCGCCTCGCGCAAACTGCTAGAGCGCTGGGCGGGGCCGGAAGGTCTGGAGCTGCATAACGAGGTCATGATCGGGCAGGGCGACATGATTTCGGCCGAACCGGCGCGGCGCATTCAGGAGATGGGGCGGCAGGCTGCGGGTGATCGGGCATTGGTGCGGAGCCTGAGCAGAAGGCAGCGCCGACCTGCTCGATAGCAATCCGGCTTTGCAACAATCGATCGACGACTATCTCGCCAAATTTGCCGAACGGTGCACCGAGGAGCTCAAGCTTGAAAGCGTGACACTGGATCGTGATCCGACGCCGCTTTATCGGGCGATCGGGGCGGCAGCGCAGGCGCCGGCGGAAAAGCAGGTGCGGATTGCCGGTCCGACGCTGAACGACCTGTTCGAGGGCCGGCCGGTGCGCAAGGCAATCGCGCGCGGCTTTGGGCTGGGCCAAGCGGCGGGTGCGAGACCGGGAGAATCTGCGTTTTGAGCGGACGCGGATTTTTGGCCGGGCGCGGCATTTGCTGCGAGCGGTGGGGCGGCAGTTCCAGGCGCAAGGATTGCTGGAGCAAAACGACGATGTGTTTTTCCTGACCATTTCGGAGGTTCTCGGTGCCATCGAGGGCTTTGCCGTCGATCAGGACCTGATGGCGCTGGTCCGGATGCGCAAGGCCGAGATGGAGGCCGCCGCACGGCGCGCCGATCCGGGCGAGCGCATTCTGGTGCGCGGTGGCTCTGTCGCAGGTTTGCAGTCGCGGCTGGTTGCGGAGGCACGGCCCGTCGATCTCGCGCTTGAGCGCAAGGGAACGGGATGTAGTGCGGGCAAGATCACGGCGGTGGCGCGCGTGGTGCGCGACCCGCGCAAGCAAGGTCTGCAGCGCGGCGAGATTCTGGTGGCACGCCACACCGATCCGGGCTGGATCGCCATTTTCAGCAATGCCGCCGCCATTGTCGTCGAACGCGGGAGCCTGTTGTCGCACTCGGCGATCGTGGCGCGCGAACTCGGTATTCCCTGCGTCGTCGGGCTCAAGGGGGCCATGGACTGGATCGAGGATGGCGAGACCATCGAAGTCGATGGGGCCACTGGCCAGTGAGAAAGCTCAAATGACCGATGCCGACATTGCCGGCCGCGCCCGGTCTCGATGCCATCCGCTATGCCCAGCTTTGGGAGGATGGCGATGTGCTGGTCGACGCCCTCGCTACCAAGCCGGGGGCGACATTGGTGTCCATCGCCTCGGCCGGCGACAATGCGCTGGCCATGCTATTGCTCGATCCGGCTCGCGTGGTCGCCATCGACCTGTCGCCAGCCCAGATTGCGTGTCTGTCGATCCGCATCGCCGCCTATCGCACACTCGATCATGCCAGTTTCCTCGAATTGATGGGCTCGCGCCCCTCGGCGCGTCGTGGCGAACTGCTCGATAGGGTGGCCAGCAAGCTCGACGAGAATGATCAGGCATTCTGGTCGGCGCGGCGCGATGATGTCATCCGCCATGGGCTGGGCGGTGTCGGCAAATTCGAGAACTATTTCCGCATTTTCCGGACTGGCTGCTGCCGCTGGCGCAGAGCCGGGCGACGATTGATGAGGTGTTTCGCTCCAAGCCGAAGCCCGAACGCGCCGCCTTCTTTGATCGCCGCTGGAACAATTGGCGCTGGCGGCTGACGCTGAAGGTGTTCTTTTCCAACTTCGTGATGGGGCGGCTGGGGCGCGACCCCGCCTTTTTCGATCATGTTGAAGGTAGCCTTGCCGAACATGTTGCGCGCCAGTTGCGTCATGCCGGGGTTGATCTCGATCCGGCGGACAATCCCTATCTGCATTGGATACTCAAAGGCGATCATGGCGCGGCCTTGCCGCTTGCACGGCGCGCCGAGCATTTCGACACGATCCGCTCGCGCCTCGACCGGCTGGACCTGCGTTGTGGCGCGCTTGAGGCCTTTGTCGCCACCGGCGAAAAAGCCGATGGCTTCAATCTCTCCGACATTTTCGAATATATGGACGCCGACATTTTTGCAGGCGTGTACGGTTCCGTCCTCGGTGCGGCAAATCCCGGCGCTCGCCCGGTTTACTGGAACATGATGGTGCCCCGCCGAGCACCCGCCGCGTACGCCGACAGGGTGGAGCGGCTCGTCGTGGTGGAAGACACCGGGAAGGCGCAGGACAAGGCGTTCTTCTATTCCGATTTCGTCGTGGAGCAGTTGCGGTGAGCCTGACGCTCGCTGATGGCCTCATCATAGCGGCGATCCTCGCAGCCATCCCGGCGCTGATGCTGCTGGTGCGCCTGCTGGGCCGGCGCTTTGGCTGGAATCCTGAAGTCAGCCGCAAGCTGGTTCATGTCGGCACCGGCAGCCCGGCGCTGACCTTCCCATTGCTGTTCTCCAACCCACTGCCTGTTCTGCTACTGCTGGGCATGGCCATTCCGCTGATGTTCGCCATTCGCAGCGGCCTGCTGGGCGGGTTGGGGAATGTCCTGCATGGGGTGGAGCGCCAGTCCTATGGCGAAGTCTATCTGGCGCTGGCCATTGCGATCACCTTCCTGCGGGCAGAGGAGCAGCCGGTGCTCTATGTGCTGCCAATTCTGGTCATCACCTTGTCCGATACCGCGGCAGCCCTCATCGGCACGGCTTACGGACGACAAAGATTTCCCGTCGAAGGCGGTGCCAAGAGTATCGAGGGGGTGGTGGTCTTCTTCGTCATCACTCGGCTCGCCAGTCTGATCGTCCTTGTGCTCATGTCCAATGCAGCCCCGCTCAATCTGGTGCTGATCTCGATGCTGATCGCCGCCTTTTGCGCACTGGTCGAGGTCGATTCTCGGCGAGGGCTGGACAATCTCTTCGTGCCGATCGGCGCCTTCCTCCTGCTCGCGCGCTACTTGGACAGTAGTCCAGCCGAACTAGCCGTCAGCGCTGCCGTGTTTTTGGGCTTTCTGGTCGCGGTGCTGGCCGTGGCGCGGGCACTTCGCCTGCCCCAACAAGCCGCGCGCCTATGCCGTCCTGCTCTTTCTGATCCTCTCAATTGTTTCCCTGCACAATGTCGTGCTTCCGGCGCTCGCCATTGCCACTCATCTCGCGGCACGCGCAGTTCGCCCATGCCGCAGCGAGCGCGCCGATTTCGATCTGCTCTTCGTGGCGGCAATGGTGTCCCTGTTCTGGATGTTCGTGGGCGATGCCAGCGATCGCTCGGTGATCGGGCTCTTTAATCTCACCTTTGCCGGGGCCGCCACGGGTTTCCTCACGCTCGGGCTCGTCGGTTACTGGCGCCTCTTGCTGGTGCCCTCGATGCTCGTGGTGGGTGCGATCCAGCTGTGGGTCGCCCGAGCCAATTTGCCCTATTCGCGCTGGTTCATGCCGACTGTTTTTGAGGTCGCCTTGGCTGTCATCTTCGCGGTCGCGCTGCCGCTGTGGCGTCCCGACTGGTTCGACAGAAGCCGGAGCCTGAAGATCTTTGCCCCGGCCATGATCGTGCCAATCGCCTTGTGTCTCCGTGGAGTTGTTCTGCCATGACCGAACCCCAGACGATGACCCGTCCCGGCGCCGCTTTGCGCCTCTATCGCGATGCCCCAGCACGGAATGGCATGCGCTGTGCGGCCATTGGCGGCCCGGAGTTCGATACCCCTGACGCAGCAGCTCAATTGCTCGCAGAGCTGCTCAGAAACGCTCCGCGCCGAAGGCTTCGGCGGCGTGCTGGGACCCATGGATGGCGACACTTGGCACAGCTACCGCACCATCACCGAGATCCGACGGTTCACCGGCTTTCGCCCTCGAGCCCCAAAGCGGCAGCCACGACCACCGGGCCCTGCTAACCGCCGGCTTTCAGCCGATATCAAACTACGTTTCCTCGCGCACAGCTCATCGACACCATCAACGGCGAACCCGTGACCATGCCCGGCGTGACCGTCACCGCACTGGGACGGCACCGAGGCCGAAAGCCTGATCAGCCGCCTCTTCGCCCTGTCCGGCAACGCCTTTGCCGGCAACCACTTCTTCAAGCCCATTGGACTCGATGCCTTCCTCGCCCTTTATCGCCCGATCCTGCCCATGCTGGATCCCCGCCACGTCCTCTTCGCGCATACCGGTGGTGGCGACCTCGTCGGCTTTCTTTTCGGCTATCCCGACCGCCTGGCGCAGGAGAAACCGGCTGCAGTGCTCAAGACCTATGCGAGCGGCCTGCGCGGCGTCGGGCACCTATTGGCCGATCAATATCACCGCCGCGCCCGGAGATGGGGCATGATGAGGTGATCCACGCGCTGATGCACGAGACCAATATTTCCAAAGACCGCAGCGCCCGCCACAACGCCCATGTGTTCCGGCGCTACGCCCTGATGGGACGCGGGCTCTAGCATGAACCTTATTGCGGCCTTCATCGACATGGCCGCGCGACGCGGCGATCACACGGCCATCATTGCCGGCGATGGTGCGACGATAAGCTTTGCCGAACTCGCCCGACGCTCCGGCGCGCTGGCAGAAGGCTGGCACCGCGCGGGCCTGCGGTCCGGCGATCGGGTGCTGCTGGCCATGCCGGTGGGCATCGACCTCTATGCTGCCATTGCCGGCCTATGGCGGCTGGGCGCCACGATCGTCTTTCCCGAACCTGCCTTGGGTCTGCCGGGCCTGCGCCATGCCGTGCGCCCGGCGCAGCCACGGGCCCTGCTGACCTCCGGCGCCTATGGAATGGTGCGCGTCCTCGTGCCCGAACTCTGGAATGTGGGCCTCCATCTGCGGCTCGATGCCAGCACGCAAGGCGACCTGCTGGCTGCGTCCGAGCCGGATCACCCGGCGCTGATTTCGTTCACCAGCGGCTCGACCGGCCAGCCCAAGGCAATTGTGCGCAGCCATGGCTTTCTCGCCGCCCGAGACTCCGCGCTCGACCCGCTCATCGCGCCCGAGCACGACGACGAGGTCGATCTGGTGGCCTTCCCGGTCTTCGTGCTTGCCAATCTGTCCCGTGGCACCACTTCGGTACTACCCAATTGGCGCCTGCGCGATCCCGGCAGCGCCGATGCCGACGCCATCCTGCGCCTCCTGCAAACCCACCGGATCACAAGAGCGCTGGTGCCGCCCTCGATCGGCGAAGTCCCGGCAGGCGCCAGCGCAGTGCCGCTCAAAACCCTGCTGACCGGCGGCGGTCCGGTCTTCCCCGATCTACTGCGCCGGCTGCAGCGGGGGATGCCAGCCTCCGCTGACATAGTCTCGGTCTATGGTTCCACCGAAGCGGAACCGATCACTCGGCAGCGCGCCAGCACCATTTCCGAAGACCAGTGGCGCGCCATGGAGACCGGCGCGGGCCTGCTGGCTGGCCGGCCGATCGGCGCCGTCGACGTGAGGCTGATCGATCACGAGATCATCGTGACCGGCAATCACGTCAACAAGAGCTATCTCGGCGGGCAGGGTGACGCCGACAACAAGATGCGCCTCGGACAATATAATTTGGCATCGCACCGGCGACGCTGGCCGCCTCGACCCAGATGGGCTGCTCTGGCTCAGAGGGCGGCTGTCTGGCCAATCCGGCGCGCTCTATCCATTCGAAGTCGAAGCCCCTGCCCGATTATGGGCCGGCGTGAAGCGGACGGCCCTAGTATCGATCGATGACAGGCCAGTGCTGGCAATCGAGGGTGACCAAGCCCAACTTGGCACTGGAAAAAAGCGGCGGCCAGCATTGGCGTCGATGCTGTCATACCGGTTAAGCGCATCCCGATGGATCGACGGCACCAGTCCAAAATCGATCAGGCAGCGCTTGGCAAGCTCGTGCGCCGGACAATGCGCTGATTGTGTCAGCGCGTGGCGGCTCCTCTGATCCCGATCTTCTTGCCCGGCCACGGCCGCTATGTCATATCGTCTGCATATAGCGGCATGCGACCAGGCGATCCCCTCATCGCGAATATCGACCACGCCATCCGGGCGAATTCCGGCTCTTCGTGGATACGCCATCCGCGAAGAGCCGGGAAGTCATCCTCCACGACTACCGGGGATTCGCCGGCCCTTGGCGTGCGCTGCTTTTTCGATACACTGCGGAGACCGCCTGATACCGATCTGCCCGTGACAGTGCTGTCCGTCCCCCTAGAACATTCAGCATTCAGTACACCGATCCGCGTCGGCAAAGCGCCGCACCTGCGGCGCAACGAAAGTGCGGTCACGAACTGGTAGGTTCAGGACGAAGTGGAGGAACAAGATGAGCAAGACCGCCGATATCAACCGGCCACCAAAGCATCTGATCGAAGGGCTGAGAAGCCTCGGGGCCGCAACCGTTGCAGGTACGCTCGGCCATATGGGCTTTCGTAATCCGCACATGACCGGGATTTTGCCGCAGACGAAGGGCAAGTCGATCTGCGGGCCTGCGCTAACGCTCCAGTGCCTGCCGCAGAGGCCGGACCTGTTCAGCGAGGGCGAATATTCGGACCCCGAGACCCAATTGCACCGGCACGTGCTCTACCATGTACAGGATGGCGACGTGGTGGTTGTCGATGCGCGCGGCGACATGCGCTCGGGCATTTTCGGCGACATGATGTCGACCTATTTCAAGGGCCGCGGCGGCGCCGGTATCATTATCGACGGTGTGATGCGTGATCGGCCGAATGTAGAAAAGCTCAACCTGTCGCTCTGGCTCAAGGGCTGGTCGCCGAACTACCACGTCCAGACCGATATCTACCCATATGCGGTCAATGTGACGATCGCCTGCGGCGGTGTGACAGTGGTGCCCGGCGACATCATCGTAGCCGATGACGACGGCGCGGTGGTGGTGCCGGTATCGATGGCCGAGCGTGTTATCGAAGACGGCCAGAAGCACGCCGAATGGGAAGAATTCTCGCGCATGAAACTGATGGAGGGCGCGCCGCTGCAACGCTACTACCCGCTCCATCCCGACGCGAATGAGGAATATCAGGCTCGGCGCAAGCTCAACGCCGCCAAGTAGGGCGGAAATCTTTGGGGGCCCGCGCCCCCATTATCTTGCCCCGATTAAGCGAACCGAGTCGTTCCCGGATACTGGTGGGCCTTTGCTACCTCTTCGTTGAGCTCCAGCCCGATCCCGGGTCGGTCGCTCATGGTGATCTTGCCGTTCTTGATGATCTCGCCGCCATCGGTGATCGTCGACCAATAGTCGCAGTGGAACCAGTGGAATTCCAGCACCGGGAAATTGGGGATGGTCGCGCAGACATGGGCCGAGGCCATGGTTCCGATCGGGGAGGAGACGTTGTGGGGGCAAACGGGATCGAATAGAGATCGGCCAGTTCGGCGATCTTGCGGCATTCCGATAGCCCGCCGCATTTGGGGATATCGGGCATGATGATGTCGACCGCCTGCTGTTCGAGCAGCTTGCGGAAGCCGTGCCGCAGATAGAGGTTTTCGCCGGCGCAGATCGGCGTTGACGTGCTGCGCGTGATTTCCGCCATGACGTCGATATTCTCGGGCGGCACAGGTTCTTCGAGCCACATCAGCTTGAGCGGTTCGAGGTCGCGCGCGAGGCGGATGGCGCTGTGCTTGTCCAGCCCGGTGTGGAGATCACAGGCGACATCCACCGATGGGCCAGCGGCTTTCACCACCATCCCGGCCAGTTCCACCATACGGTCATGCTCCCAGCGGTTGGGAGTCATGTTAAACTTGTCCTTCTCGTACCAGCCGGTCTCGCTGCCGGTATGACCATAGGCGCGGATATCGAGATCGACCTTGAGCGCAGTGAACCCGGCCTCCAGCACCTCGTCCACCACCGCCCGGACTTCGCCCATATTCATGCCGGGCGAGACCTCGCAGTCGCAATAGACGCGGATGTCGTCGTGAAATTTGCCGCCCATCAGCTCACAGATGGGCACCTTCAGCGCCTTGCCCTTGAGGTCCCAAAGCGCAATCTCTATGCCCGTCAGCGCCGTGATCAATGCACCGGCAAAGCCACCCTCGAACACCGGGCTACGGCAGATTTGCTCGAAGATGGCGTCGATGGCGAACGGATCGCGGCCGATCAGCTTGTCCGCCAGTTCGTGCTGGATAATAGCGATCGCCTGATGGCCGCCATGGACGCATTCGCCCAGACCGGTAATGCCGGCATCCGTTTCGATGCGAACCCACAAATGCATGCAATGGCCGCTCGTCGCTGCCGTCTTCACCGAAGTGATTTTCAATTGGTTCCCCTCAAGCCGGCCATGATGCTGTTGTGCTTTTGCTGCAGTGGCGCTCGGCGGCAGCTATGCCGGGCGCTCTTCCGGATCTTCGAATGTGGTGATGCCCATCTGCAGGTGGGACTGCAGGGCATATTGGTAGCGAATGCGATCCCGCATCTCCAAGGCATCGACAACCGCGGTATGCTCGTCACAGGTGCTGCCGGTGAAGTCGCGCAGGCCCTTGGCGCGCTCCATTATGCGAATGATGACGGGCTTCATGATGCGGTAGACGTCGGTCACCGCACGATTGTCGAGTATCGATACAAGGCGAAGGTGGAAGCGAAAATCCATTTCGGAGGCCTCCACGATGGAGGTCGCGGCGCGCATATGGGCATTGAGGCTGCGCATTTCGGCAATGTCGTCAGGCCGCATCTGGTCAAAAATGGCGTCGACCGAACCGACCTCGATCAGTTTGCGGAAGCCCTGAATGTCGTTGAAAGTGCGTAGCGAGATATCAAGGGTGTTGAACGAGAACAGGTCGAGCGCCCGCTCCATGCGGTCATCGATAATGATCGCGCCGACCTTGGGTCGGACGGAGACGATGCCGTAAGCTTTCATGATGCGCATGGCTTCGCGCACCGTGTTCCGGCTGGCTCGGAAACGCTCGCATAGCTCGCGCTCGGTGGGCAGGCTGTCACCAACGCCCAGCTTCCCGTCGGAAATCAGGGCGCGGATATTGATCACCATGGCGTCGACCGCTGACGGAATGGAATTGCGCACAATGGAAGCGTTGAGCGCATTGCCCGCCGCCGTTGCTATGCGCGATGCATCGCTCATCCCTTGACGGCTCCGACAGTCAGCCCTTCGGAGAGGAAGCGCTGGGCATAGACATAGAGGATTGCCACGGGAATGGCGGTCAACAGCGAGGCCGCCATCAGCTTACCCTGGGGCAGGATATCGCCCACAACCATTGATTGCAGCCCGATGGGCAGAGTGCGCAGGGATTCACTGGTGATGAACACGAAAGCAAACAGGAACTCGTTCCACGCATTGGTGAAGGCAAAGAGGGTCACCGACAGGATCGCGGGAGCAGCGAGTGGCAGGGTGATGCGCCAGAAAATGTAGAGCCGACTAGCGCCATCGATGCGTGCCGCTTCTTCGAGTTCGATCGGGATAGACCTGAAATACCCCATTAGCACCCGGTGGCGAAGGGCAATAGAAATGTGGGGTAAGTGATGATCAGCGCTGCGTGGCTGTTGATGACGCCCATCGTCGTCAGCGTCTGATAGAGCGGAATGAACAGCAGCGTGCCGGGCAGCAGATAGGTGATGAGCAGGAGCGTGGTCAGCAGGCCCGCCCCGCGAAATCGCAGCCGCGACAGCGCATAGGCCGCCAGCGAGGCCAGCGCCACCGATACCAGTGTACTCGCGGCGGCAACGAATACCGAGTTCAATAGCCGGGTCAGGAACGGCGTATCGCGCAGCAGCGAGGTATATTGCTCGGTGGTCGCCGGCTCCGGCCAGAAGATCGACCGGCGCTCGCTGATCTGCGACGTGGTCTTCAGCGACGTGGTGATGATCCAATAAAAGGGGAAGATCACGAACACCAGTAGCGGGGTCAGCACCAGCAGGCGGGCGATCGGGCCGGCATTGGAGCGGGCCGACTGGCGAAAGATCGGTTGCAGGGGCGAGCGGCCGGTGGCCACGCGAACCTTGCGCACGGCCCATTCGAGGCCGGCAAAGACCAACTGGATCGGCAGGAAAGCCAGATCGATGATGACATTGACCAGCCGGTGAAGCCAGCCATGACCCGGTCCCCGATCCCGAGTCCGCGCGTGGGCGCACCGTCGCGCTTGTCGTCATGGCGCATGAAACGAGCCAATAGCCAGATGAGGATAGCCATGAGCGGCGCCACGCTGAAGGCGATGGCGATGCCGGGGCCATATTGCAGCGAGCCCAGCGCCTTTTCATAGGCCGGGATCGAATAGAGCTTGGTCGCGCCGCTCGGTCCACCGCCGGTCATCAGGAAGGGCAGGCCAAACTGGTTGAAGGTCGAGATGAACGACAACAGCAGGGTGACGACGATGACGTAGCGCAAGCCCGGCAACGTGACGTTGCGGAAGCGTTGGATGGCGTTGGCGCCATCAACCTGCGCCGCCTCGAGCTGCTCGCGGTCGACGGCCTTGAGCCCGGCCAGCAGCAGCAGCACGAAGAAGGGAATGCCCTTCCAGACGTTGACTGAAATGACGCTGCCCATGGCCATGTTCGGGTCGGATAGCCAGCCCAACGGACGATCGATGAGACCGGCGCCCTGCAGGATCGGATTGAGGCCGCCGAACATCGGGTCATAGATGCTTTTCCACGCCAGCGCCGTGACGATCTCCGGCACGATCCGGGGCAGCAGCATGATGCCGCTGAGAAGACTGCGGAATGGCATGCGGCTATTGAGGATCAGCGCCACGGTCATGCCGATGACGAATTTGAGGCTCAGCGACCAGAAGGTGAACTGGATGGTGTTCTGCATGGCTTGCAGAAAATCGGAGCTGGTCCACAGGCGCTGATAGTTGCGCAATCCGACATTGGCCGTTTCTGCCGGTCAGGAAGTTCAGCGATGTGGTGCTGATGAAGATAGCGCTGACGAAGGGCCAGAAGATCAGCAGCGCCATGATGAGAACCATCGGCAGCACGAACAGATAGCCGACCTTCCAGTCGCGGCCGAAGATATGCTCCAGACGCTTTTTGCCGGTCGGCTTCCGTGGCGCCGGGCCCGCTGTCAAGGTCATCCGATCGTCCATGCTGCACTCCTGTCGAAGACGAGAAAACGGCCGCGCCATCGAAACGGCGCGGGCGCTGGTCAAATGGCAGGCGCCAGAAAGTTGGTGGCGCCCGCCTTTGCGACTACATGATGCCGCCTTCTTCGAAGATCTGGACGATCTTGTTATGCGCGTCGGTCACCGCTTCCTGAGATGTCATGCGGCCGGCGATCACATTGCCCATCGACTGTTCCAGCACGCCTTGGGCGCGGATGGCGTCGATCTGCGCGGCTGGCTGTGCGGGCAGGATGCGCCGATAAACGGCTCAGGCACGTTGACCTGCTCCTTGATGATCAGGAAGTTGGGGTCGGCCGCGGTCAGCTCGTCGGTCCACAGGTTTTCATAGGCGGGCATGAAGAGGCCGCCGGCAACCGCAGACATCGGCGTGAAATTGGCCGGGTCGAGCAGGTCGAGGGCGAGCTTCTTGGCAAGATCGACATTGGGCGCGCCCTTGAAGATGGTGAGCCAACCGCCAACGGCGCCGCCGTCACGGCTATCGCCATTGTTCGCATTGGGCATGCGCAGCAAGACGGTGTTCGCGAAGACCGGATTGTTGTCGCGCTTGGCCGCCGCATAAACGGAGAAGGCGTTCTGGGTGTAGCCGATGCTGCCGGCGAGATAAGCTTCGTTGTTGGAGCTGTCGCCCCAGCTTTCGACGCCCGGCGGCAGCATGGCGGCGTATTTGCCGTTGCGGTCATAGGTTTCGCGGATGAACTCATAAGCCGCCACGGTTTCGGGCGAGTCGAATTCCACCTTGGTGCCGGTGACGTCGGTAAAGTGGCCGCCGAAGGCATTAAGGATGGTCGAGGCAACACCCCAGCCGTCGCCGGACTGGTTGACAGTAAGACCCCAACCCCAGAAATTGTTGTCTGGATCCGAGATCGCAAGAGCAGCCTCGCGGCGCTTTTCCAGGTATCCGGGGTCGCGGGGTCGATACCCTTTTCCGCCAGCTTGTCGCTCCGGAAGAAGGCGCCGGTCGTATTGGCGATAAAGGGGATCGCCATCCAGCGGCCGTCGACCTTGCCGGTCTGTTCGGCATTGATGCCCTGCATCACGTTGCCGTATTTGGCGATGGCTTCCTCAACCACGTCGTTGACGTCTTCGAGCAACCCCAAAAGGTGCATTTGGGGAACCGAGATGGTGCTCGTATAGGCCAGATCGGGCGGATTGCCCGAGCTAACCGCTGCCGACATCTTGCCCGAGAAGTCACCGAAGGCCTCGGGATTGGTCGTCGAGATGTCGAGCTGGGCATTGTTGGCGGCAGCGAACTTGGTGACGGTGTCGCGGAACAGGTTCTGCGCCGCCTCGGAAATACTCGGTACGGTGAATGACTGTCAGCTTGCCGGCGGCGCCACGGGGCAGGTCCAGCTCCGGCGCGGGGGCGTCTCGGGCAAAGGCAGGCAGGCCATTGCTTGCGGCCCACAGGCCAAGACCCGCAGCTCCGCCGGTCCTCAATACGTCTCGGCGACTAAATTTGTTCGACATGCTTCCGTCTCCTCCTCTTGGAACATGGCTGGGCGCTCGCGGACCATGGGGCCCAGCGTGCAGAAATCATGGCAATGCGCTTCATCCTCCTCGGCAAAGCAGCCTCCGCTCCTTCACCTGCCCACCTACCAAATGCGGGCTTTTGTCCCATCATTAGTGGCGAATATCCAAAGAAGTAGGACGGTATGGGCCGAGGAGTCAACATTTGTCCCACAAAAGACTTGATGGGGGTTTGCCCTCGCATTAGACAAAGGCTACCAATGCAGTTGACCGCGCGACCTGCCGAGGAGGGCAGTGGGGCGCATCGAAGGTGACTGCTACCGGGCCGCACCACGCCCAACGCTGGCGTCGTGCAGGCCAAGGCCATCGATCTGGAGGGAAAAGATGGGTGCTGTGACGATCCGCGACGTTCGCAAGAACTATGGCAATCTGGAAGTGTTGCACGGGGTATCCATCGACATCGCCGACGGCGAGTTCGTCATCCCGGTCGGACCCTCCGGCTGCGGAAAATCCACCCTGCTACGGATGATTGCGGGTCTTGAGGACATTACCGGCGGCGAGATCGAAATCGCGGGCATGGTCGTCAACGATCTGGCACCCAAGGACCGCGATATCGCCATGGTGTTCCAGTCCTACGCGCTCTACCCGCACATGACGGTTGAAGAGAACATGGCGTTCTCGCTGCGCCTCGCTCGGGTGCCGAAGGACGAGATCAAGCGCCGCGTCGCCAGCGCCGCAGTTATTCTGGGCCTTGATCCCTATCTGGAGCGCTATCCGCGCCACCTGTCCGGCGGCCAGCGGCAGCGCGTTGCCATGGGGCGCGCCATCGTGCGCAATCCGCGGGTATTCCTGTTCGACGAACCGCTGAGCAATCTAGACGCCAAGCTGCGGGTTCAGATGCGCAGTGAAATCAAGCTCAATCACCAACGTCTCAAGACCACCACCGTCTATGTGACCCACGACCAGATAGAAGCCATGACCATGGCCGACCGCATCGTGGTGATGCATTCAGGCAATATCGAGCAGGTCGGCACGCCCCCGGAGCTCTACGATCATCCGGCGAACCTGTTCGTGGCAGGCTTCATCGGCTCTCCTGCAATGAACATTATCGGTGGCTCGGTTGCAGGGTCCGCGTTTCGCTTTGCGGACGGAACCAGCATCGATCTGGGAACCTTGCCATCCGGCGTGAAAGATGGCCCCATTACCCCGGGCGTGCGCCCCGAGCATTTACGTCTCGATCCCGCCGGGACCATGGCAGAAGTTGTCATCATTGAACCGACAGGCTCTGAAACCCGGGTGACCCTTCGCCCGGGTGGGCAGGACCTTGTTGGGGTATTCCGTGAGCGTATCAGCGCTCGTCCTGGCGAAATGATCGGTGTTTCCTTCGACAAAAGCCTGCTGCACCTGTTCGACATTGACACCGGAAATCGCCTCGTCCGCTGACGGCAACTCGGTCCTTGCGACGACCTGTTGCTGGGACACCACGAGCACCCATCGCGTGGTCACACTCACCCCTCCAACCCGCCTGCGCAGTCGGCCGCCGGACGGCATTCGTGACTTCAACGGCCGATTTGGGGCGCACATCCGGCCGCAATTTGCTGATTATCGGCCCACTCATGCTTGGCATCTCGCAATGCTTGAAATTGCCAGATGCGGGCTCCACGACGGCTACGGCGCGGATTGCTGCCGCCGACGACCGGCCTAGCTGGAATGCCGCGCGGCACGAGTTCGCATTGGCATGGCGGAAAGCACCAAAATGGGTGGCTTCACGGACATTGCAAAGCGGACCTTGCGGGCAGTTGCTGCTGCCCGCAATTGTAGTGCGGCCCTACCGGGGAATGTTGCCCTGCGGCTCGATAAATCTGCCAGAAACGGCATCGGGGCCGAGCAAGGCATACTCGACCGGAAGGCGTGCACCTTCGGCGGGTGTCATGAAGCCGTTACCGCCTGTCAGGTCGGTCTTGACGTAGCTCGGGGCAACCGAGTTCACAACAATGGGCGTGTCCTTCAGCTCCGCCGCCAGCTGAACAGTCAGCATGTTGAGCGCGGCCTTGGACGCATTGTATCCGATCAGCCGGGCCTCGTAATAAGGCGAGGTCGGGTCGCCATTGATTGTCAGCGAGCCCAGCGTCGTTGAAAGGTTGACGATGCGACCGGCCTTCGACCGGCGCAGCAAGGGCAGCATGGCTTGCGTGACGGCCGAGGTGCCCAGAAAATTGGTTTCCATAAGCCTGCGTGTCGCAGCCGTTGAGCTAACGGAAGGCGGACCATCTTCGGTATCGACGATCCCGGCATTGTTCATGAGAACGTCGAGCCGGCCATATTGGGCGGCAATCTTTTCAGTCGCCGAAGCTATGGTCGCCTCGTCGGTGAGGTCGATTTCGATCGCCTCGACGGCCAGCCCAGCCTTTTCCAGATGGCTGGCGGCATTCTGACCGCGCTGCAGGTTGCGGGCCCCCAAAATCACCGTAGTTCCGGCCTCTGCCAACTGCCGGGCAATCTCGAACCCAATGCCCTTGTTGGCGCCCGTCACGAGTGCAATTTTCTTCGTGTCAGTCATCAAATTTCCTTCAGATATTGGCCCAACGGCTGCACTCAAGATATGAAGGATCATTCGATTTTGGATTCGCATATGGACGCGACACCGCCCCGGCACCTCGCCGCCCGCAAAAAGCCGCGACAGGCGCGCTCTGTGACAACGGTCGAAGCCATTTTCGAAGCGACCATTCAGGTTTTGCTCAGCGACGGAATCCACCGGTTGACGACCACGCGTTGCTGAACGGGCGGGGGTTTCGGTGGGCACCATGTACCAGTATTTTCCGCACAAGCAGGCGCTGCTCTATGCGCTCAACGAGCGTTATCTCGATCTGGTGGCTGAGCGCGTGGAAGCGGCCTGTCAGGCCCAACATGGAGCCTCGACAGAAGCGATGATTGAGGCGCTGGTCACCGCTTATTGGCAAGCCAAGACCGAGCAGAAGCGAGGTGACGCGCGCGCTCTACGCGTCGGCAGTAGAGCTCGACAACGAGGTCCTGATCGACGCGTTCGCCGAGCGCATGGACGAGGCAACCATCGCCATGCTGAAAAGCGCCCCTGATGCGGTCTATGCCAATATCGATCTGGTCAACGTCACACTCCTGTCGGTGATCTTCGGGACGGTGCGAAACGTCTTTGAACGCAATCTGCCTGCGACCGAGCAGGTCGCAATTCGTCACCAATTGACGACCATGTGCCTATCCTATCTCGAGATGTCGGGAGGCTGAGTGCGGTCTGCTTTCTCCAGCCTTGAGCCAGAAGCAGACAGGCAAGGCAAGGGCCCAATAACTGGCAGACAACCTGTGCATGCAAAGCCAGAAGCGGCCTGATGAGGTGGGGTTTTGGTTGACCCAGCGGCAGTAGTGATGGGACGTTGGTTGACGGCGCTTTCTGAGGCGAGTCCGATACTGCGCGAAGGTTATCGAGATGCAAAAAACTTCCGAGTGCCCTCGATAGTTGGCGAAACCTCAAAATCAATAGCGTAGCTTTTTGACGGTCTGGCTGTCGGAGTTTCAGCGTCATCGGGAAGCATTTCCCGGAGATTTCAAAGGCTTGTAGGCTGATTGGATAATCGAGTGGGAATGAGAAGAGAGCGGGGCGAAATAGGAAGAGGATAGCCGGGGAAACTGAACGGCCGCACGACGAAGCAATCAAGGGGTAGTGAAAAGATGACGCTAGAGTGTATCAATCCACGTGATCTACCGACGCCAACGACCTATACTCAAGTCGTTGTCGCGAGGGGACCAAGCTCATATTCGTCGCTGGTCAGGAACCGGAAGATATGGACGGCAAGCTTGTCGGCCCCGGTGATCTGGCGGCTCAGGCGCGCCGAGTATTTGGCAATCTTGGTCGGGCCCTTGCCGCCGCCGGTGCTTCTCCTGAGCAAGTGGCAAAGATTACCATCTACGTTGTTGGGTATGAGCGAGATCGCCATCTAGCGCTCATCGAAGAAGCTCGAGTGGCGCTGTTCGGCGATCACAAGCCTGCCGACGTTGTCGTAGGGGTTGCCGCCCTTTCTCCCGGCTATCTCATCGAGGTTGATGCCTTCGCGGTCGTGGACGGGTAGGCCGCCGACCTGCTCGATTGCCCTGATTTGTGATGCACCCTGCCGTTGACCGCCGCTCTCCGCTGTTCTAGTTAAGAACAAAGAGAGAACAAATGGCCGGTCAAAATGGATATGCAGCTTGATCTGTTTGGCGGTGGTGCGCCGAAATTAGTACGGGCAGGGCGGGCGTTCCCAACCCATCGTTGGTATTTCACTCTTCTGCCCCCTCCGGTAATCGCCCGGGATATGGAATATTTCGCCTTGCGCATGTCGCGCCGCTATGGTGCGCGGCGTCCGGTTCGCGCCGGGAGGATTCACGCCTCGCTCAATGGCTCGGCCGAGGGCGAGGATAATTCCTTCGACGATCTCGATGCAGCGCTGGAGGTTGGCGACGCCATCAGTCGCCCGCGCTTTGATGTCTGTTTCGACCGGCTCGTAACCCGGGGCCGGCCGGCGAAGGGCGGAAATAGCCAATTGCCCACGGTGCTGACCTGTTCAACCGGGCAGCGGGAAATCCGAGCGCTCCACGCCGATCTCCGGCGGGAATTACTGCGGCGCGGCCTCAAAGGCGGCCCGCCGGCCCCCACGCCGCATGTGACGCTGTGGTATGATACCGGCAGGATTTCCGAGCTGGTTTTGACGCGGCCATTCCGCTGGAGTGTGCGGCAGTTCTGGCTGGTGCGAACCACGCTAGGGGAGGCTCGGCCCGAATGTCTTGGGGAATGGCGGCTGGGCCGCTAACGCCCAAGCCAACCGCGCATTTGCATTCCCCCGGCACCGTGCTAAACGTGCGCCCCAATTCATTCGTGACGCTAGGCCATCCATGTCCCAGGACAATATTTTCCGCGAAGTCGACGAGGAGCTGCGCTCCGACCGTATGCGCGCCTTCTGGCGCCGCTTCGCACCCTATGTCATCGGTGCTGCGATTGCCGTGGTTGCCACTGGTTGCCGTCAATGAAGGCTGGACTCGGTATCACTCCAACAATGCCGCCCAGTCTTCCGACGAGCTTTATGCCGCGTTCGACCTGATCGAAGGCGGCGACCTGCCGGCGGCCCAGACCGCGCTCGACAAAGTCATTGCCGATGGCTCGGGCCGTTATCCCACCCCGGCCGAGTTCCGCAAGGCCGGTGTGCTCGCCAAGGAAGGCAACACCACCGAGGCCGTCGCGGCCTATGACGCCCCGGCAAACTCGCTGGACAACATCCGCCTGCGCGAACTGGCCCTCGTCCTCGCGGGCAATCTGCTGATCGACACCGGTACGCTGGCCGATGTGCAGTCGCGCATCGAAACCATCGCTACCGAAGGCAATCCGCTGCGCAATGCCGCCCGCGAAGCCCTTGGCTCGGCCCAGTACAAGGCTGGCGATTTCGCCGCCGCACAGACCAGCTTTGAGGCCGTCGTCAACGACCCGATGGCCCAGAGCAGCACGCGCAACCGCATGGGTTATTACCTCGCCCAGCTCGTGTCTGAAGGCGTGATTGCCGCCGAGGCTCCTACCGCCACGCCAGCCGACGACGCTGCCAATGCCATCGATCAGATCGTCAGCGACGACGCGCCGGCAGCCGAGAGCGCAGCACCTGCTGCGCTGGCCACCGCCGAACCTGCTGCCCCGGCTGCACCCGCCGCCACCACCGAGACCGCACCGGCCCTGCAATAGGGTCGGCCGGATTCTGCCCGATCGGAACAAAGCTTATATGACCGTCACCGTTGCCATCGTCGGTCGCCCCAATGTCGGCAAATCGACCCTGTTTAACCGCCTCGTCGGGCGCAAGATTGCGCTGGTCGACGACACGCCGAGCGTCACCCGCGACCGCCGTGAGGCCGAGGGCCACATCGCCGACCTGACCTTCCGCATCCTCGATACTGCCGGCTACGAAGACGTCACTGATGGCAGCCTTGAAGACCGCATGCGCCAGCAGACGGAGATGGCCATCAAGGAAGCCGACGTTATCCTGTTCATGATCGATGCCCGTGCTGGCGTCGTGCCGCTCGACCAGCGCTTCGCGCAGGTGCTGCGCAAGGCCGGCAAGGACGTCCATCTGGTGGGCAACAAGGCCGAAAGCAGCGCCGCCGAGGCGGGGCTGGTCGAGGCCTTCAAGCTCGGCTTTGGCGAACCGATCCCGCTTTCGGCCGAACACGGCCTCGGGCCTGTCCGAACTCTATTCCATTGTCTCCAAGGCGATCGACGAGGCCGAGGCCAATAAGGAAGCCGAGACCATTGCCGATCTCGACGAAATGCCCGAGGTCGATGTCGACATCACCGAGGACATGCTCGAAGGCGAGGGCGAAGAAGCCACCCTGCGCTGGAATCCCAAGCGCTACCTCAACGTCGCCATTGTCGGCCGCCCCAATGCGGGCAAGTCCACCCTGATCAATCGTATGGTCGGCGAAGACCGCGTTTTGGTTGGCCCCGAAGCCGGCATTACCCGCGACAGCATCCTGGTGCCGTGGGAATGGGAAGGCCGGGTGATCAACCCGGTCGATACTGCAGGCATTCGTCGCCGCGCGTCCAGGAAAAGCTCGAAAAGCTCGCCGTCGGCGATAGCCTGCGCTCCATCCAATATGCCGAAGTCGTCGTGCTGATGCTCGATGCCACCATCCCGTTCGAAAAGCAGGATCTGGCGCTGGCCGATCTGGTCGAACGCGAGGGCAGGGCGCTGGTTATCGCCGTCAACAAGTGGGACCTGATCGAGGACAAGAACGCGGCTCTCGCGGCCCTAAA
Source organism: Devosia sp. A8/3-2 (assembly GCA_025452255.1). Classification (GTDB taxonomy): domain Bacteria; phylum Pseudomonadota; class Alphaproteobacteria; order Rhizobiales; family Devosiaceae; genus Devosia. Next base: position 3,236,583 of record CP104974.1, on the reverse strand, counting down.
GGAAGCCTGCACGCGTTTGCTGCCGCAGCTGCGCGGCGTGCCGCTGGTCACCCTGTCCGGCCTCACCGGCAAGAATATCGACAAGCTGATGGACGCGATCTTCAAGATCGAGCGCAGCTGGAACTCGCACGTGTCCACAGCCCGCCTCAACCGCTGGTTGACCGGCATGACCGAGAGCCATCCGCCACCGGCCGTCTCCGGCCGCCGCCTCAAGCTGCGCTACATGACGCAGGCCAAGACCGAGCCGCCGAGCTTCATCCTCTTCGCGTCGCGGCCCGAGGCCCTGCCCATGGCCTATCAGCGTTATCTGGTGAATGGCCTGCGCGAGGCCTTCGACATCCAGGGGCACGCCGATCCGCCTCTGGGTGCGCTGGCAGCGACAATCCCTATAACGACAAGCGCAAGCGCAAGATCGGCTAGTGCATCTGAAGGGCGGCCTTGGCCGCCCTCGCTGTTTTTTCCACAGCCATGGTGCATTCGCCGCGATAGCCGCTATATTGCCGCTCCTTAAGCGACCCGATGCTGAGTGCGGGGCCGCATCCATTGTTGAAATCTTGTTCGTAGAAATATTGATCGTCGTCGTTCTCACTATCGTCAACGGCGTGTTGGCGATGTCCGAACTGGCAGTCGTTTCGTCCCGGCCCGCGCGTCTCCGCGCCATGGCCGATCAGGGTAACAAGGGGGCCGCCACGGCCATCCGCCTCGCCGAAGACCCCGGCAAATTCCTGTCTTCCGTCCAGATCGGCATTACCACGGTAGGCATCCTGTCCGGCGCCTTCTCCGGCGCCACACTGGGCCTGCGCCTGACCGATTGGCTCAAGGATATCGGCGTCGCCAGCAGTGTGGCCGACGTGCTGGGCGTCGGCGTCGTCGTGGTCGCCATCACCTATATCTCGCTGATCCCGGGCGAATTGGTGCCTAAGCAGATCGCCCTGCGTGATCCAGAAGGCGTCGCCTCGCGCGTGGCGCCGGGCATGAAGCTGCTGGCGGCGATTGGCTCGCCCATTATTTTCATTCTCGATATCTCGGGCAGAACTGTCCTGGCCCTGCTAGGGCAGGGCGAGGAATCCGAGGAAAAGGTCACCGAGGAAGAGGTCAAGACCATCATCGCCGAGGCCACCACGGCCGGTGTCATCGAAAGCGACGAGCATTCGATGATTTCGGGCGTTATGCGTCTGGCCGACCGCTCGGCCCGCGGCCTGATGACGCCACGCCTCGATGTCGATGTGATCGATCTGTCCGATGACAGCGACGAAATCCGCAAGGCCATCCCGGGCACCCACCGCTCGCGCCTGCTGGTGCAGGATGGTGACGCCGATTCTGATCATCGGTGTCGTGGCCATCAAGGACATCATCAGCGTCTTCGCCAATGGCCAGCCGCTCGACGTGCGCAAATTCGTCCAGCCCGTGCCGGTAGTGATGGATCATGCCGACGCGCTCGACGTGGTGCGCGCCATTCGGAACGCCACGGTTCACATGGCCCCGGTGGTGGACGAATACGGCCACTTCGAAGGCATCGTCACTTCGGCCGATATTCTCGAGGTCATTACCGGCGTCTTCCGAGAAGAAACCGGTGACGATCCGGCGCTGGTCCGCCGCGAGGATGGCTCCTGGCTCGTGGCCGGTTGGATGCCGGTCGACGAGTTCAGCGAAAAGCTTAAAGTGGCCATCCCCAAGGACGCCAAGTTCGAGACGGTTGCCGGCTATGTTCTGTCCATCATCAACCGCCTGCCGGCGGTCGGCGAGACCTTCGAGCATAATGGCTGGAAGTTCGAGGTGCTCGATCTCGATGGCCGCCGCATCGACAAGATTTTGATGACCAAGCTCTAGCGAGCGGGTCCGCTACAAAGAAAAGGGCGCCTCATGGGCGCCCTTTTATTGGCCCGGTGTTGGCCTCAAATCTCTTCGAATGCCTCGGTGCTCATATCGAACAGTTTGCCATTCTCCTTGAGCGTGGGGCTCAGCAGGTCGATCAGCTTGGGCGCGATATCGGCAGGCGTCGGCAGCGTTGCCGGGTCTTCCCCGGGCATCGCCTTGGCCCGCATCGCGGTGCGCACCGCGCCGGGGTAAAACACATTGACGCGCACCTTGGTCCGCTCTGACTTCGCCGGCATAGGATTTGACCATGGCGTCCACGGCCGCCTTGCTGGCCGCATAGAGCCCCCAATAGGGCCGCGCAGAGCGGGCTGACGAGGACGAGACGAAAACCGCCCGCCCGGCATCGGCCTGCCGCAGCAGCAGGTCGCACGAACGCAGCAGCCGGTAATTGGCCGTCACATTGACCGCAATGACCTTGTCGAAATCTTCTGGCGATACATGGGGCAGGGGGCTGAGCACGCCCAGCTGCCCGGCATTGGCCACCAGACCGTCCAGCGCGCCCCAGCGCTCGAAAATGGCCGCACCGAGCCGGTCGATGGCGTCGCCATCGCGCAGGTCCAGCGGAACCAGTGTAGTCGAAGAGCCCGAGTCCCGGATTTCGTCATCCAGTTCTTCGAGGCCCCCCACGGTGCGAGCAACCGCAACCACATGGGCGCCGCGGCGTGCCGCCTCGATGGCGCTTGCATAACCGATGCCGCGCGAGGCGCCGGTGACGAGGATGACCTTGCCGGCAAGGTCATTGGATACAGCCATTAGCCGGCCTCTTTGAGCAGGGAGATTTGTTTCGGCTCGTTCTTGGCGCGGCCGTTCAGATCGGTCAACTGTGTCGGATAGTCGCCGGTGAAATAATGGTCGGTAAACTGGGGTGCCTTGGGATTGCGCGGCTCGCCGCCGACGGCGTCATAGAGCCCGTCGATGGACAAAAACGCCAGCGAATCCGCGCCGATGAACCGGCACATCGAGGCCGAGTTCTCATGCTGGTTCGCCAGCAGCTTTTCCGGGTCCGGCGTATCGATGCCGTAATAATCCGAGAAAAGATCATCGGGCTGGCGACCCGCAAATGCACTTCGGTCGCCCCAGCATCGTGGATCATCTGCACGATCTTGAGCGAGGTCGTGCCCCGCACGATCAGAATCATCGACCAATACGACCCGCTTGCCGGCAATCTCGGCGCGGTTGGCCGAATGCTTGAGCTTGACACCAAAGGCCCGGATCGACTGCGTCGGCTCGATAAAGGTGCGCCCCACATAATGGTTGCGGATAATGCCCAATTCGAACGGAATGCCGCTCTGCTGCGCATAGCCGATAGCCGCGGGCGTGCCGCCATCGGGCACCGGCACCACCACATCGGCCTCGACCGGCGCTTCCTTGGCGAGGTTGATGCCCATACCCTTGCGGGCGGAATAGACGCTGCGGCCGGCCACGACCGAATCGGGCCGCGCGAAATAGACATATTCGAACAGGCAGGGCCGCTCGGGCGCCGGGCGCACGGGCTTGCGTTCATCGATGCTGATCGAGCCATCCGGCTGGATTTCGCAGATGATGACTTCGCCATTCTCGACATCGCGAATGTATTTGGCGCCGATCATGTCGAGCGCGCAGGTTTCCGAGCAGAAGATCGGCTTACCATCGAGTTCGCCCATCACCAGCGGCCGGATACCCACCGGATCACGCGCCGCGATCAGCTTGGTGCGGGTCATGGCCAGCATGGCATAGCCACCTTCCATCTGGCGGATGGCGTCGATGAAGCGGTCGGTGGTGGAGGAATGGCGCGACCGCGCCACCAGATGCAGCACCACTTCGGTGTCCGACGTCGACTGGCAGATGGCGCCGGTGGCGATGATCTGCCGGCGCAGCGTCAGCCCGTTGGTGAAATTGCCGTTATGGGCAATGGCGATGCCGCCGGCCTCAAGTTCGGCGAACAGCGGCTGCACATTGCGCAGCGCCACCTCGCCCGTCGTCGAATAGCGCGTATGGCCCATGGCCATGGCGCCGGGCAGCTTGGCCAGCAAAGCCGGGTCGGTATAGTGGTCACCCACCGGGCCCATGCGCTTTTCGGTATAGAATTGCTTGCCATCGAAGCTGACAATGCCAGCCGCCTCCTGGCCGCGATGCTGCAAAGCGTGCAGCCCCAGCGCGGTGAGGGTGGCGGCATCGTTATGCCCCAAAATGCCAAACACGCCGCACTCTTCATGCAGCGTGTCGCCATTGAGATCGAATGAGTCGTCGCTCGGATGGTTCACCGGGCTCTCCATGCCAATGCTGCCCTCAACTGCAGAACTGCCGCCGCCAATGGCGACAAGGCCGTGCGCAGCGCTGTCGCCCTACGCAATAGCCCAAATTGGTGTCCCCGACCAATGTTGTCACAAAGGGTCAGGGTTGTGGCGAGCACAGCGCGCTCACCGTAAAATGATCGTCGCTCAGGCGCCGAGGCGTAACCGGAGCCGGCGGTGTTACGGGCGGAATGGTGCTGTCTTCGGTCGAGTCGGTGCCTTCATCCACGGGCGCGGGTGGCGCCTCGGGATCTTCGGTCAGGCCCGTGCCGCCCTTGAGGATTTCGGTGACCTGCTGCTCAAGACCCTCTGGCAGCATGGAAATCAACGTATTGCCCATATTCTGCAGATGCGGCAGCGATTGCGACTGCGCAGCCCAAGGCGGCAGATTGTTGGGCAGCAGCCACGTGCCGAAAATCGTGATGACGATGGCGATCAGCACGCCGCGCAACACGCCGAAGACAAACCCCAGCGTACGATCGATCGGGCCCACGCGGCTATCGACGACAAAGTCGGCAATGCGCATGGTCAAAAGATGCAGCACGATCAGCGCGACGATAAACGTCACGACCACCGTGGCAATGTCGGCGACGATCTGCTCGGCAATGTATTGCCGGGCAATTTCGGGGTGGTACTGCCACATATAGATGGCGATAGCGGCCGAGCCGGCCCAAGTCGCCAGCGAAAGCACTTCGCGGGTTAGTCCACGCGCGGTGGCCAGGATTGCCGAAATCAGCACCAGTACACCAACACCAACGTCGAACGCTGTCAGCATATGTCTTCGCTTAGCTCCAGTTGCCGCCCCGGCTTATTGGGCTTCGTTTAGCCGCTTTGTGTTGCAAAGCCAAGGCTTACGGCGCCTCCGATGCGCGATCTTCCCAGAAAGCCGCAAACTGTGCCGGCTCTACCACTGCTCCGGCTCGTTTGTTGACGGCTTGCCATTGGCCGCAATGCGCCCCACCAGTTCCGATAAAGCGGTAAACTCGGACACATCAAGCCCGCTATTGCGATCCGCATTGCTGAGCCGCCCCGTCGACACCGCCTTGAACCCCAATTTACCCGCTTCGCGCAGCCGCAGCGAGCCATGCACCACTGGCCGCACGCCGCCGGCCAGCGAGATCTCACCGAAATAGACCGAATCCTTGGGCAGGGGCGAACCGGTCAGCGAGGAGATCAGCGCCGCCGCCACCGCCAGATCCGCCGCCGGCTCGTTGATCTTCAGCCCGCCCGCTACGTTGAGATAAATATCATTGGCCCCGATCCGCACGCCGCAGCGCGTTTCGAGCACAGCCAGCACCATGGAAAGGCGCGAACTATCCCAGCCCACCACAGCCCGGCGCGGCGTACCGAGCGGGGAGGGCGCCACCAGCGCCTGGATTTCGATGAGCAGGGGCCGCGTGCCTTCCATGCCGGCAAAGACGGCGGAGCCTGCCGCGCCCTCATCCCGCTGGTCAAGGAATAGCGCCGAGGGATTGGAGACTTCCTCCAGCCCCAATTCGGTCATGGCGAACACCCCGATTTCATCGGTCGCGCCATAGCGGTTCTTCACCCCGCGCAGAATGCGGAACGTATGGCTGGTGTCGCCCTCGAAATAGAGCACGGCATCCACCATATGCTCGACGACGCGCGGCCCGGCGATCTGCCCGTCCTTGGTGACATGGCCGACCAGCACGACCGCAGCCCCGCTTTTCTTGGCAAAACGCGTCAGCGCCTGGGCCGAGGTGCGCACCGGGTCACTGTGCCCGGCGCAGAATCGACACGGTCGGTCCACAGCGTCTGGATCAGAATCGATGATGACGAGGTCCGGGGCGGGGCCGTTTTCCAGCGTGGCGAGAATAATCTCGACATTGGTCTCGGCGGCCAGCAGCACTTCGGCTTCGCCTGTGCCCAGCCGCTGTGCCCGCAGGCGCACCTGCGCCACCGCTTCTTCGCCCGAAACATAGACGACGCGCTTGCCCAGATTGGCCAAAGCCGCCGCCGATTGCAGCAGAAGCGTCGATTTGCCGATACCGGGATCGCCGCCCACCAACAGGGCCGACCCCTTCACAAAGCCGCCGCCGGTGACCCGATCCAGCTCGCCAATGCCCGTCACGACGCGCGGCGCTTTCGGTCTCGCCGGACAGCGGCACGAGATTGGCTGGCTTGCCATTGGCCTTCGCCGATTTGGGACCAGCGCCGACGCCGCTATCGGTCAATTCCTCGACCATGGTATTCCAGTCGCCACAGGCATCGCAGCGCCCCTGCCACCGGGTCGAGACGGCGCCGCAGGCTTGGCAGACAAAGGAAGATCGGGATTTGGCCAATGGGAACTCGCGAATGCAACTAGGCCGACGCTAGTCGCAAATGCCGGTCACTGCAAGAACAAATAGCGAACAATCACGCGGGTAGATTACCGTCGCCCACATAGCTGCGAGTGTAGCGACCCTGCTTGAGCGAAGTCAGGATTTCGTAGCCGATTGTACCGGCCGCGTCGGCCCGGTCATCCGCGCCGATCAGATTGCCCAGCACTTCGGCGCCCTCGCCCGGCGAGGGCAGGTCCGAACCCAGTTCGGTAATGTCCACGATGGACGTATCCATCGAAATCCGTCCGATCACCGGACACGCCTTGCTGCGAATGACCACCTTGCCGCCCGGCCGCATATTCGTGCCCGACAACGAGCGCAGGAAGCCGTCGGCATAGCCATGCGCGATAATGGCCAGCCGGCTGTTGCGCGACAACGAATAGGTCGCGCCATAGCCCACGGTTTCGCCCGTGCGGGCCTCGACCACCTGCAGGATTGGCACATGCAGCGTCGCCACCGCCGCCATCGGGTTCTTGCGCCCACTCACCGCCCGGCCGCCATAAAGCGCAATGCCGGGCCGCACCATCTGGAAATGATAGTCGCGTCCGCTCATCAGCCCGGCCGAATTGGCCAGCGACGCGGGGATGCCCGGAAACTGGTTCAGCACCGAGCTGAACAGCGCCAGCTGCGTGCGGTTTTTTTCGTGACTGGGCGTGTCGGCACAGGCCAGATGGCTCATCACCATTTGCGGCGCATAGCCCAGCGTTTCGATCTGCTGGCGCACGACGCTGGCTTCATTGAGCCGGAAGCCCAGCCGGTTCATGCCGGTGTCGAAATGGAACGCCGACGGATAGGCCTCGTTGCGCTCCACGCACTTGGCCAGCCATTCCTCAAGCATCGCCACCGAGGAAATCACCGGCATCAGGTTTTGCCGCACATAGAGATTGGCCGCGCCCGGATAGAGGCCGTTGAGCACAAAGATATGTGCATCGGGCACGGCAGCGCGCACGGCCATGCCCTCGTCGGGCGTCGCCACGAAGAAGAAGCGCGCCCGCCGCATGCAGCGCCTTGCTCGCCATGGTGATGCCCATGCCATAGGCATCGGCCTTGACCACGGCAGCCGTCAGCGCCCCGGCGCTCACGCGGTCGAGCGCGCGCCAGTTGCGGGCCAATGCGCCCAGATCGATGCTCAGTTGGCCCCCAAGGCCCGAAGTCAGCGCCATGCCTATTCCATGCGCTCGGGAAGATAATCGGCCCGAGCCAGATTGCCGAAGCGGGTATATTGCGCCTCAAAACTTAACTGCACAGTGCCAGTGGGGCCGTGGCGCTGCTTGGCGATGATAACTTCCGCCTTGCCGTGCACTTTTTCCATCTCGCTCTGCCGTGCCAAGTGCTCGGGCGTACCCTCTTTGGGTTCCTTGTTCTTGAGATAGTATTCTTCGCGATACACGAACAACACCACGTCAGCGTCCTGCTCGATAGAGCCCGATCTGCGCAAATCCGCTAGCTGCGGATGCTTGTCGTCGCGCGACTCAACTCGGCGCGACAGCTGGGACAGCGCAATTACCGGCACTTCCAGCTCCTTGGCCAGCGCCTTGAGCGTGGTGGTGATCTCGGTCAATTCCTGCACGCGGTTCTGGCTCGATGCCTTGCTTGAGCCGGTCAGCAGCTGCAGATAGTCCACGATCAGGCAATCGAGGCCCTTCTGCCGCTTGAGCCGCCGCGCCTGCGCTGCCAGCTGCGCCACCGAAATACCGCCGGTATCGTCGATATAAAGCGGCATCACGCTCATCATATTGGAAACGTCGACCAGCTTGGTGAATTGGCTGTCGTGAATCTTGCCGCGGCGGATATCGGAGGAGGAAACTTCGGCCTGCTCGGCCAGAATACGCGTCGCAAGCTGTTCCGAACTCATTTCGAGGCTGAAGAAGCCCACGACGCCGCCATTGGTGGTCTTGAGGTGCCCGTCCGCCTGCACCTCGCTCTTATAGGCTTTGGCCACGTTGAACGCGATATTGGTCACCAGCGAGGTCTTGCCCATGGCAGGGCGCCCGGCCAGCACGATCAAGTCGCTGCGTTGCAGGCCGCCCATCTGCCGGTCCAGATCATCCAGCGCCGTGGCAATGCCCGACAGGCCACCATCACGCTGGTAAGCCTCGCCCGCCATGCGGATGGAAGCCTGCAGCGCCGTACTGAACGCCTGAAAACCACCGTCATAGCGGCCCTTTTCGGCCAGCTGGAACAGGGCGCCTTCGACCTTTTCGATCTGTTTGACCGGCGTCATCTCGACATCGGATTCGTAAGCTTCCGACACCATCTCCTCGCCAACCAGGATCAGGCTGCGGCGAATCGCCGTGTCATAAATGGCTTGGCCATAATCGGCCGCGTTGAGCACGGTGGTGGCTTCGGCCGCCATGCGCGCCAGATATTGCGCCATGGTCATTTCAGGCAGCAGCTGGTCGGGCAGGTGGGTCTTGATGGTGGTGGGGTCGGCCGATTTGCCGGCGCGGATGATCTTGCCGACCAGCTCATAAATGTCGCGGTGGATCGGCTCGTAGAAGTGTTCGGGCTCAAGGAAATCGGACACGCGATAGAACGCGTCATTGTTGAGCAGGATAGCACCCAACAGCGCCTGCTCGGCCTCCACATTGTGCGGGGCCGGGCGGAAGGACTTTTCCTCGGCACTATGCAGCCGTGCGATCTCTGCCATCTTAGCCTCCCCCAAGTAGTTAACGTGTCTTAACCGCGCTGCGTCGTGAGTCGATGCCTAACTTTCGCAGGTCTATGTTTGGTTAATTGCCCACAGCCTGAACCAGTGAACTCTGTGTTTTGCGGGTATAACCGACTCAGTTAGTTGCAAATCAAAGCGGCGCAGTCATGGCCGCCGGTGAGTCTCAGCCCCAGTAGACCTCATGGTGAGCTTGTCGACCACGAGGTCGTGACGCGCAAGCTTCCACTCGCCCGACCTCGTGGTTCGACAAGCTTCGAACGCGATACAAACAAAAAAGCCGGGCACAAGGCCCGGCTTTCAATCCATCTGCGGCTAAGCCTTAGACTTCGTCGTCAGAAACGAGTCGTCCTGCTGCGCGTCCTTCTGGCCGGCAGCGAAATCGCCTTCAACGTCGTCTTCATACTGGGTGACGGTCACGTCTTCACCAGCGCTCTGGCGAGCCGCTTCGTCTTCCGAGCGGGCAACGTTGACCGAGATCGACACGGCAACTTCCGAATGCAGGTTCAGCGGCACGGTGTGCACGCCAACCGACTTGATCGGGTCTGCAAGGTCGACCTGCGAACGCTGCACGGTGAAACCTTCGGCAGCCGGGGCTTCCACGATATCACGCGAAGCGACCGAACCATAGAGCTGGCCGGTTTCGCCGGCTCGGCGGATGATCACGACGACCTTGCCGTCAAGACCTTCAGCAATGCCGGCAGCCGACTTGCGGCGGTCTTCATTGCGCTGTTCGATGTGAGCGCGCTCGGCTTCGAACTTCTGGCGGTTGTTGGCAGTGGCGCGCAGCGCCTTGCCCTGCGGCAGCAGGAAGTTACGGGCAAAACCGTCCTTCACGCTGACTTCGTCGCCGATGGAGCCGGTGCGACCAATGCGCTCGAGCAGAATGACTTTCATTTGAGATTCCTTTGGGCTGTCCCGTCTCTCGGACGGTTAGGAGCCACGGACCATCCGCAACCCCAACGATGTGCCCCTCAAAATACTGAGAGGCACAAGTAGGCCAAACAGGAAGTCGTTGGGCTGGATGAGATAGTGGTGGTTCGCGAGAACTGGAGCGGAGCGTACTCATGTACGTGAGCACCGGAAGCGCAGCGAACCGCCACTAGATCGCCAGCCCAGCGAACTTACTGGACGGCATACGGCATGATGCCGATGAAGCGGGCGCGCTTGATCGCCCGTGCCAGTTCACGCTGCTTCAGCGCCGAAACAGCGGTGATGCGGCTCGGCACGATCTTGCCGCGCTCGGAAACATAGCGGCTCAGCAGGCGCACGTCCTTGTAGTCGATCTTTGGCGCGCCTTCACCCGAGAACGGGCAGGTCTTGCGGCGGCGCTGGAACGGACGGCGGGCTTGGGCAGTGGTCAGGTCTTTGATAGCCATAGCTTTTCGGTCCTTATCTTAGAAACGGCGGGGACGGCGTTCGCCGCCAGCAAAGCCACCGCGCTCGCCACCACGGTCGGGACGGGTGCCGTCACGGTCGTCGCGATCGCGCTTCTGCATCATGGCAGACGGGCCTTCTTCCAGCTCGTCGACACGCACGGTCATGAAGCGCAGGATGTCTTCATTGATGCGCATCTGGCGTTCCATTTCGGCAACGGCGGGAGCCGATGCGTCGATGTTCAGCAGGGTGTAGTGAGCCTTGCGGTTCTTGCGGATGCGGTAGGAGAGACCCTTGAGGCCCCAATATTCGTTCTTGGTGACCTTGCCGCCGCCAGAAGCGAGGATTTCGGTCAGAGCAGTGGTCAGTTCTTCGACCTGCTGCTGCGATACGTCCTGGCGCGCCGAGAAGATATGCTCGTAAAGGGCCATGAATGCGCCTTCCTTCGTGGTTTAACACACATGCAATGTCTGGCGCGGAGCCTCCTTGAAGCCGGAAAGGCATCAAAGCAGTCTTGCAAAGAGCGGGAACACGGGAGGCCGGGCATAAGCCCTATTCGTCAACGACGAACCCTCCGTTCAGCCCCCGGCCAAACGAATTGCTGGCGCCGCTATAGGGCAAGAGGGGCCGGCAGGCAAGGCAAATCTGGGCGAAACCCGGCTTCTGCCTTGACTCCGCCACACCCATTCGGCAAACGCCGCGCAACTGGACAGACCGCTTGCAGTTTGTCTAACTGCGATGCCACAGGGGGCACTATGACCAAGCGCGCATTCACATTTCCCGGCCAGGGGCAGCCGAGCTGTCGGCATGGGCAAGGATCTTGCAGCGGCCTATCCCGAAGCACGCGCCGTGTTTCAGGAAGTTGACGAGGCGCTCAACCAGCGCCTTTCGGCCATCATGTTCGAAGGTCCTGAGGACATACTGCGTCTGACCGAAAATGCCCAGCCGGCATTGATGGCGGTCAGCCTCGCCGTCATTCGCGTTCTTCAATCCGGGGGCGTGACGCTTGCCGACCACGCCGCTTACGTCGCCGGTCACTCGCTCGGCGAATATTCCGCGCTCTGCGCCGCCGGCACGTTTTCGCTCTCCGACACCGCCCGCCTGCTCAAGACGCGCGGCCGGGCCATGCAAAAGGCGGTCCCCGTCGGTCATGGCGCCATGGCGGCTCTGCTTGGTCTTGACCTCGAAACAGCAAGCGCCGTGGCCGCCGAGGCGGGGCAGGGCGAAGTCTGTGACGTTGCCAATGACAATGCGCTCGGCCGAGTCGTTATTTCCGGCGCCGTTTCTGCCGTGGAACGGGCCGTTGAGATCGCCAAGGGCAAAGGCGCCAAGCGCGCTCTTGTTGCCGGTCAGCGCGCCGTTCCATTGCTCGCTGATGCAGCCGGCCGCTGACGCCATGGCTGCGGCTCTGGCTGAGGTCGAAATGCAGGCGCCCATCGTGCCGCTCGTCGCGAACGTGCTTGCCGCTCCCATTTCCGACCCAGCCGAAATCCGCCAGCGCTCGGTCGAACAGGTCACCGGCGTTGTCCGCTGGACCGAAAGCATCACCGGCTGACCACCCAAGGCGGCGTGACCCATCTGCACGAACTGGGCACCGGCAAGGTCCTCACGGGCCTCGCCAAGCGCATCAATGCCGAAGCCACCGCCAGCGCGGTCGGCACCCCGGCCGATATCGACGCTTTCGTCGCCGAACTCACTGCCTAAGCAACTTGAATCAGGCCATGAAGCCCCTGAATCACTTTCTCCGTGGAGGAGACCTAAATGTTTGATTTGACTGGCAAGCGTGCCCCGGTAACCGGCGCCAGCGGTGGCATTGGCCGCGAAATTGCCAAGGCGTTAGCCCGAGCTGGCGCCACCGTCGCCCTCAGCGGTACCCGGGTCGGCGCGCTCGAAGACGTGGCCAAGGAGATCGGCAAGGACAGCCCAATTCTGCCCTGCAACTCGGCCCAGCTCGACGATGTCGATAAACTCGTGCCCGCTGCCGAGGCCGCCATGGGCGGCATCGATATCCTGATCAACAATGCCGGCATGACGCGCGACAATCTCTTCATGCGCATGAAGAATGAGGAATGGGACGAGGTGCTGGCGGTCAATCTCACCGCCGCTTTCCACCTTACTCGCGGCGTCTTGCGCGGGATGATGAAGCAGCGCTATGGCCGGATCATCGGCATTTCCTCGGTCGTCGGCGTCATGGGCAATCCGGGGCAGGGCAATTACGCAGCCTCCAAGGCCGGCCTGATCGGCATGAACAAGGCGCTGGCCCATGAGGTCGCCTCGCGCGGCATCACCGTCAATTCCATCGCCCCCGGTTTTATCGCCTCGGCCATGACCGATGAGCTCAATGACAAGCAGCGCGACGCTATCCCGGGGACAATTCCAGCGGGCCGTTTGGGAACTGCACAGGAGATTGCGGGTTGTGCAGTCTTCCTTGCGAGCGACGCTGCAGCCTATGTCACAGGCCACACGTTGAACGTAAATGGTGGCATGGCGATGATCTGATCTGCGGAAAAGCCCGGTTTTAGGGGGTGCGCCTTATGGCTAACCTCGAAAAACGTGCTACCCCGCCCCGCGGTAACCTCTGCCGGTCCGTCTTGCGAGCGCCGGAAAGGCCGCTTACATTGCCTCTGTGCAGGCCAAAACCATGCTTGAAGATTTGGCATTGCGCCAATAAGAAGCGAAACGAAACGTCGATTTCTAAAAGGGAAGTCAAATATGAGCGATGTCGCTGATCGGGTCCGCAAGATCGTTGTGGAACACCTCAATGTGGATGCCGAGAAAGTGGTCGAAAAGGCCAGCTTCATCGACGATCTGGGCGCCGATTCGCTCGATCAGGTCGAGCTGGTGATGGCTTTCGAAGAAGAATTCTCGGTCGAGATTCCGGATGATGCCGCTGAGTCTATCCAGACTTTCGGTGATGCTGTTTCTTTCCTCACCAAGGCCGTCGGCTAAGCCCTAGGGCCAGCTGGGATAGGCAGGTAGAGTATGGAATTGCGCCGCGTCGTCGTCACCGGATTGGGCCTCGTTACGCCCCTCGGTTGCGGAGTTGAAGCCACTCGGGCCAATATTTTGGCCGGCAAAAGCGGCGCCAAGCGCATCGACGACTTCCGGGTCGACGATATCGCTTGCCAGATTGCCCACCGCTTGCCGCGCGGCGACTATGCCGACGGCAAGTACAATCCCGACGATTGGATGGACACCAAGGAGCAGCGCAAGGTCGACGATTTCATCGTCTACGCCATGGCCGCTGCAACCCGTGCCATCCAGGATGCGGGCGTCGAGCCCAAGACCCGGGAAGATCAGGAACGCACCGGCGTCCTGATCGGCTCTGGCATTGGCGGGGTCGGGGGCATCTACGAAGCCTCCATCACCCTGCACGAAAAGGGCCCGCGCCGCATCAGCCCCTTCTTCATTCCGGGGCGCCTGATCAATCTGGCCTCCGGCAGTGTCGATTCGTTTCGGCCTCAAGGGGCCGAACCATTCGGTGGTCACCGCTTGTTCCACTGGCGCCCACGCCATTGGCGATGCAGCCCGGCTTATTGCCCCGGGCGATGCTGACGTCATGGTTGCCGGCGGCACCGAAAGCTGCGTCAATCGCCTTGCTTTGGCCGGCTTTGCTGCCTGCCGTGCGCTCTCCACCAATTTCAACGACGATCCGACCGCCGCCTCGCGCCCCTATGACAAGGATCGCGACGGCTTCGTCATGGGCGAAGGCGCCGGCATTGTCGTGCTCGAAGATTACGAACGGGCCAAGGCCCGCGGCGCCAAGATCTATGGCGAGCTGATCGGCTACGGCCTGTCGGGCGACGCCTATCACATCACCGCCCCCTCCGAGGATGGCGATGGCGGCTTCCGTTGCATGCAGGCCGCCATCAAGCGCGCCGGCATTACCCCCGCCGAAATCGATTATATCAACGCCCACGGCACCTCGACGCCGCTTGGCGACGAGATCGAGCTTGGCTCGGTTACCCGCGTGCTGGGCGATGCCGCTTCCACCGTGGCCATGAGCTCCACCAAGTCGGCAGTCGGCCACTTGCTGGGCGCTGCCGGCTCGGTCGAAGCCATCTTCTCGCTGCTGGCCATGCGCGACAATATCGCGCCGCCCACACTCAATCTCGACAATCCCTCGGTCGAAACGGTCATCAATCTTGTGCCCAAAAAGGCCTTCAAGAAAGAGATCAACGTGGCGCTATCCAACTCCTTCGGGTTTGGCGGCACCAATGCGACCCCGGTGATGCGCAAGGTCCACTGATCGCCTTCAGCGACAAAAGGCGTTCACATCGCGGGCCAACCGCGGTGTGGCCTATTGCCTTTGCATGGCCGCATGCGAACAATGCGGCCAACAACGGGCCCAGCGTTTGGCGCCAAATCGATGACAAGACCCGCCGCATCCGCTTGCGAACGGGCTTCCGGGGTGATGCATCACGATGAATGAACGCAAGGCCAGGCGGCCGAAACGCCGCTCCAGCAACGGCTTCGTTGATATCCTCAACGGCTTTCTGACCCTGCTCGTGCTCGGCCTGCTGCTCGCCGGCGGCGTTCTGCTTTATGGCGCCTCCCAATTCTACGGCGATGGGCCGCTGCAGGAAGAGACCACATTCCGCGTCAGATCGGGCAGCGGGCTGGCCTCCACGGCCCAGCGCCTTGAGGAACAGGGCGTGATTTCCAACCGTTTCATCTTCCGGGCGGGCGGCCGGGCGCTGGAGCGTCAGGGCAATATCAAGGCCGGCGATTTCCGCATTCCCGCTGGCGCCAGCATGGCTGAAATCCTCAAGGAACTCACCGAGGGCAATCCGATCCGCTATGCGGTGACCATTCCCGAGGGCTGGACTACCGGGACGCCATTCAGCGCCTCAATGGCGACAGCAATCTGGTTGGCGAAGTCAAAGCCTTGCCCGCCGAAGGCTCGATCCTCCCCGGCAGCTATGACTATATGCCCGGCGATACCCGCCAGTCGGTGCTCGACAAGATGCAGACGGCCATGACCACCGAATTGGCCGCCATCTGGGCCGGCCGGCAAGACGATCTGCCTCTCGAAACGCCCGAGCAGATGTTGGTTCTGGCCTCGATCGTCGAAAAGGAAACCGGTGTCGCCAGCGAGCGGCCGCAGGTTGCCGCGGTCTTCGTCAATCGCCTGCGCGAAAGCATGCGGCTGCAGTCCGATCCGACCATCATCTATGGCATCACCAAGGGCCAATCCAATCTCGGCCGCGGCCTGCGCCGCTCTGAAATCGAGGCCAAGACCCCTTACAATACCTATCAGATCGATGGTCTGCCCCCGACGCCGATTGCCAATCCGGGTGTCGAAGCCCTTAAGGCCGTCGCCCATCCCGACAGCCACGATTACCTCTATTTCGTGGCCAAGGGCGCGACGCCCAACGAAGGCCATGTGTTCGCCGAGACCTATGCCGAGCACCAACAGAACGTCGCGCTACCGTGAAATCGCGCGCTGCGGCCGAACAGGCCAGAAACTGACGCAGAGGCCACCCGGCAGGCGCTGGAGGCCGAAGAGGCCGCCGACGCGCCAGCTACTCCGTGAGCCATTCGCTCGCCAGCATGACGGGCTATGCGCGCGCCACCGGCGCAGCGCTCGGCGCCGCCTTCACCTGCGAAGTCAAATCGGTCAACGGACGCGGCCTCGATATCCGCATGCGCTCGGCGCCCGGTTTTGATGCGCTTGAGGGCGATATTCGCCAGCTCATCGGCAAGACCCTGTCACGCGGCTCGATCACCTTCACCCTCAACGTCGAGCGCGACGGGGCAGGGGGCGACCTGCTGGTCAACCAGCAAGCCCTCGCCACCGTGCTGGCCGCGCTTGCCGATCTCGCCGGCCGGGTCGATGCCGACCGGCCGCGCCTCGATGGCATTCTCGGCCTCAAGGGCGTCCTCGAACAACGCGACCGCCCCATGGGCCCCGCCGCCGAAGAAGCCCTTGCCGCGGCCATTCTCCGGGGCGTCGCGCAGGCCCCGGTCGATCTCGTGCTCGCCCGCCGGCAGGAAGGCACCCATATCGCCGCCGTGCTGCTCGAACGCCTCGACGAGATCGAGGTGCTGGTCGCCCGCGCCGAAGCCCACCCCGCCCGCAGCCGCGAGGCCATCCCTGACCCGCCTGCGCCTGCAGCTTGCCGACCTCACCGCCGACCTCACCGCCGATATCGCCGTCCCCGATGATCGCCTCGCCCGAGAAGCGCTGCTCCTCGCCACCAAGGCCGATATCCGCGAAGAACTCGACCGCCTGACGGTCCACATCGCCAGCGCCCGGCAATTGATCACTGCCGGCGGCCCGGCCGGCCGTCGTCTTGATTTCCTCGCCCGAGAATTCAACCGCGAGGCCAATACGCTGTGCGCCAAAGCCAATGCCGTGGAGCTCACCTCTATCGGTCTTGACCTCAAGGCGGCGATCGATCAACTACGCGAGCAAGTGCAGAACATCGAATAAGGGTCTTGGTCGAATGGAGTCTCAACGCCGCGGCGTCATGCTGGTGATCGCCTCACCCTCGGGTGCCGGCAAGTCCTCGATTTCGCGTTCTCTCTTCGGGCAGGATCCCAATATCCGTCTCTCGGTCTCGGTCACCACCCGTGCCCGCCGCACCGATGAAGTTGAAGGCACCCATTATTATTTCGTGGATGTGCCCACCTTCAATCGCATGAAGGCCGATGGCGAATTGCTCGAATGGGCCCAGTGCACGACAATTTCTACGGCACCCCCGTGCCAAGGTCGAAGAACAGCTCGCTGCCGGCAATGATATTCTGTTCGACATCGACTATCAGGGCACCCTGCAGCTCTACGAACAGAGCCGCAGCGACATGGTCACTGTGTTCATCCTGCCCCCACCATCAAGGAATTGCGCGCCCGGCTTGAGCGCCGCGCCCGGGACAGCGCCGGCACCATCGAAAAGCGCCTGCGCAACGCCAAGCTCGAGATGCAGCACTATTCCGAATACGACTACATCATCATCAATGACGATCTTGAAGCCTCGACTCAAAAGGTCCGCTCCATCCTCGCCGCCGCCCGTCTCGCCCGCCCGCGCCTGACCCAATTGGATAATTTCGTCAAAGACTTGCAGGGCCAGATCGATTCTCTTTGAGAGGTAGTGGACCGTGCCCCCTGTAGACCTCCCGGTGAGCCTGTCGAACCACGAGGTCATGGCACCATGACCGTCCCCTCCACCATCAAGCGCGGCACTCCCGCCTTCATCCGCGCCAATATCGCTTTCTTCTTGGCGGCCTTCGCCACCTTCGCTTCGCTCTATTCGGTCCAGCCCCTGCTGCCGATTTTCGCCGAGCAATTCGGCCTCGACGCCGGCGCCAGCTCGCTTGCCCTGTCCGCTACCACGGCAACCCTCGCCATCGCTTTGCTGCTCGCCAGCTGGGTCTCCGACCGTCTCGGCCGCCGAACGCTCATGGTATGGGCCATCCTGCTCACCGCCGGTCTCGGCCTGCTCCTGCCGCTGGCGCCCAATTGGGCCGCCCTCATTGCCATCCGCACTCTGATCGGCCTGACCCTCTCCGGGCTCCCTGCCGTGGCTATGGTCTACCTTGCCGAAGAGATGGACCCCGACGCCTTGGGCTTTTCCATGGGTCTCTATATCGGCGGCACCGCCATTGGCGGCATGGCCGGGCGACTGGTCTCCGGCATTCTCGCCGATTCCACGGGCTGGCGACCCGCCCTCGCCATTCTCGGCGCTGCCATCGCGATAGCGGCCCTCATCGTCGTGCTGCTGCTCCCTCGGCCGCACAATTCGGCCCGCAACCGCCTGTCCGCCCGCGATCTCACCCGGCTCATAGCGCTGCAATTCCACGACAAGGGCCTGCCCCGGCTCTTCCTCTCGGCCTTCCTGCTGATGGGCTCCTTCGTCACGCTCTACAACTACGCCGGCTTCCGCCTCGCGCTGCCGCCATTCGCGCTGAGCCACACCGCCATCTCGGCCATTTTCGTGGTCTATCTCTTCGGCAGTTTCAGTTCCGCACTGGGTCGGTGGTCTGGCCCAACGTCTCGGCCGCCGCAAGGTGTTCTGGGCCATGGTGCTCACCATGGCCGTGGGCGTGTTCCTCACCATCGTGCCGTCGACTCCCGTCATTATCGCCGGGCTCGCCATCGCCACCATCGGCTATTTCGCCGCCCATGGCATTGCCAGCGCTCGGGTCGCCCGCCGCGCTGTGGTCGGCCGGGCGCAAGCCTCCGCCATCTATCTCTTCGCCTATTATCTGGGCTCGTCCGTGCTCGGCACGCTGGGCGGCTATGCCGGGTCGCTCGGGGCTGGACTGGCGTCATGCTGGTCAGCGGCGGCGCCATCGTGGCCGCCATGCTCGTCGCCATCCGCCTCATGGCCCTGCCGGTACTGCCCATAGCCGAAAACCCGCCGAGCCACCCGCCGGGCTGTAACGCCTATTTCGTCAGCCGCGCGGCCGCAGCCCCGGCAACGCCCGCGCCATGGCCAGAAACGTCTCGACCGGCAAATCTTCGGCGCGCTCGTCGCCTTTCAGTCCTGCCGCTGCCAGCAAGCCTTCGACGGGTACGCCGAGCGACTTCAGGCTCTGGCGCACCATCTTGCGGCGCTGACCGAACGCCGCTTTGGTGACGTTTTCCGGGTCCTGCACGGTAACGGTTCCGTCCACTGCCTTGGGCTTGAGATGCACCACGGCCGAGGTGACATTCGGTTGCAGGGTAAACGCCTCGCGGCTCACATTAAACGCAATGCGGGCGTCGCTGCGCCAACCGGCCAAAACACCCGAGCGACCATATGGATCTTCGCTGGGGCGCGCACAAATCCGCTCAGCCACCTCGCGCTGAAACATCAGCGTCAGGCTCTCAAAATACGGCGGCCGTGGCTCGCTGGTCAGCCAGCCGGTCAGCAGTGGCGTCGCAATATTATACGGCAGATTGGCAATGATCCGCGTCGGCCCGTCGGCCAGCAGCCGATAATCCATCTCCATGGCGTCGCCGCCGATCACCGTCAGCCGGCCCGGATAAGCCTCGGCAATCTGCGCCAGCGCGGGCAGGGCGCGCGCATCGCGCTCAATGGCGATGACTTCCCGGCGCCCTCCGCCAGCAAGGCCCGCGTCAGCCCGCCGGGGCCAGGACCCACCTCAATGACGCGCACGCCTTCCAGCGATCCCCCACCCGCGCAATGCGCGCCGTAAGGTTGAGATCGAGCAGGAAATTCTGCCCCAATTCCTTCTTGGCGCGCAGCCCATGTTCGGCAATGACTTCGCGCAGCGGTGGCAGATTATCGATCTGGCTCATGCTGCCTGCGCCGTCATTGCATCGGCCATGCGGATCGCCGCCAGAAAGCTCTTGTCCGAACCGCGGCCGGTCCCCGCCAGATCAAACGCCGTGCCATGGTCCGGCGAGGTCCGCACGATAGGCAGCCCAAGGGTCACATTCACCGCATCCTCGAATGCAACAGTCTTGATCGGGATCAGCGCCTGATCGTGATACATAGCCAGAACCGCATCATAATTGGCCCAATGGGCAGGGTAGAACAGGGTATCGGCGGGCAGAGGCCCCACGGCATCGATCGCCTCGAACTGTAGCTCGGCCACCGCCGGTCCCACGATTTCGAGATCTTCCCGCCCAATCGCCCCACCTTCGCCGGCATGTGGATTGAGCCCCGCAACAGCGATCCGGGGATTGGCAATGCCGAAGCGCTGCCGCAGGTCATGCGCCACGACCCGCCCCGTCTCCACGATCAATTCCTTGGTCAGCAATCCAGTACATCCTTGATCGGCACATGGATCGTCACCGGCACAGCCCGCAGGCCCCCATGCGCCAGCATCATCACCGGCAGCTTGGGCACGCCGCCACCCGCACAAAGCTCGGCCAGAAATTCGGTATGCCCGGGATGCTTGAACCCGGCATGATAAAGGCTGGCCTTGTGGATCGGCCCCGTCACCAGCCCGCGACACGTGCCAGCCAAAGTGGCCTCCACAGCATCCGCAATCGACTGGATAACCGCATGCGCCGCCAATGGACTGGCCTTGCCGGGATGGTCGGAAACCAATCCCTCAACCGGCACCACGGGCAGGGCGTCGGCAAATACCGCACCCGCCTCTGCCGCACGCGTCGCCACAATATCGAAGGACAGTCCCAGCCGCTGGGCGCGCCTTGAAGAACTCCACATGCCCGAACACGCAGAAATCCGGCAGGTTCAGCTCAGCGCGGCGCGCATAGAGCGACAGAATGAGGTCCGGGCCAATGCCGGCCGGCTCGCCCATGCTGATGGCCAGCGGCTTGCTCATCATGCCCCCGTCGGTCGCTCTGCTGCCCGTGTCCGGGCAGTGGCTTAGTTGTAGATGATCTTGGCGCGGCTGCGCAGGTCGGCCGTGTAATTGGTCGTCTGCTGCTGCAAGGCACTGGTGCCGGCTTCGGCTTCGAGGTTGCCCTTGATGAAGGTCAGGTCTTCGGCACGGGTCTTCTGGCAGACGGCCAGCATGGAAACGCCGGTATCCACCACGCGCGGCTTGGTGATGCCGCCGACATTCAGGCCCGCCAGTTCCTTGGCGATGGCTTCGGGCAGCTGCGTGGCATGGCGGCGGCCGACATCGATCACGGCGGCATCGGTATAGGTCAGCGACAGCTGCACCGCGCTATCGCAGCCGGCAAAGCTCGACCGGTAGCGGTTGGCTCGGGCCGTACGGCCGCCAGCGCCACGGCCGCCGGGGGCCACGAAGATGATTTCTTTCAGGATATAATCATAGGTCTGGAAGGCGGCGACCGGCTTGCGGCCTTCTGGTCCAGCTCGAGATCGGAAATCTGCACCTGCGGCATGATCGCCTGCTCGCTCACCGCATTCCGAGCGATGGCGGCGCGCAGCCGGTCACGCAGGGTCTCGATGCCGACGCCGTTTTGCTGCAACAGCTGGATCAGCTTGTCCTGGCTGATCTTGATATTGCGCGACACCTGCTGCAGGCCTTCATCGATCTGCGCATTGGAAACATTGATGCCCGTGCGCTTGGCCTCTTCCATCTGCAAGGCTTCGTCGATGAGCTGATCGGTCGCGCCCTTGCGGCCGGTCTTGTTGCCTTCCATGCTGAACAGGCGCAGCCGTTGATCGACCTGTGTGTCGGTGATCGGGGTGCCATTGACGGTCACTACAGTCGCGGCCGGGCTTGGCGCGGCCATGGCCACGGTCAAGACCGGGCCAACCATCGCTGCGGCCGCTGCGCGTCCAAAGTGTTGCAATGCCATCATCGTCTTCCGCCTGTCCAAGAATTCGTGCCCGCTCTCAATGCGGCGGGAAAAGCACGCTGTCAATTGCCCCATGATTGCGGCCAAAATCCGCAAGGCTCACTACCGTGTGGTGGCGCCCATGACCCCCGGGTCGAGCCCGGCCGGCGTCTTCAGGCGGAAGCTGCCGGTAAAGCGCGTATCATCGGGGCTTGTATGGGTCGGGCCGGTGCGCGTCGCAGTGGCGCCGATAACCACATAGCCATCGTCATAGGTGAGGCCCGCGCCCACCTGCAGCCAGCTGCTATTGGTAATGTCCCAATAGGTGCTGCCGGTGACGCGCCAATAATCCATCAGCGGCACGCCCAGTTCCAGCCCGATTTCCTGCTGGTCCTTGATCACGCCGGCTCGCTCATTGGCCGCGATGTAATTGTAGTCCACCTTCGCAGAGTAGCCGGCATTGCTATAGGTCACGCCCAGCCCTGTGCGCGTCAGCAGCCAATCGTCAGTGTTTACCTGCACTTTGCCGCCGACCTTAAAGCCGGGTGAGAAGACACCATAGGCGCCCAGCACGGCATAGGATGTCTCGTCTTCCAGTCCGCCGTCCACGCCGGTCTGCGCCCGGTCCGGGGCAGCAAAGGCATTGGCACCTGCCGGTGGAACGATTGTCCGCCCAGCAGTTCGAGATACGAACCATCCACAAAATTGGCTCGGTAACGGCCGCCGATATTGGCGCGCAGGCCCGTCTCCTGCCGGTCGCTGCCGCTGAAGCGGTTATAACTGAACAAATTTGTGTCATCGAAGACGAAGCTTTGCGCATCGTCATTGGTAATGCCCACCGACGTCGTGTCCGACCCACGATAGACCAATTGGCCGATCGGCTCGATCAGGTGCACAGTCGAGCCATCGCTGGCCGCCATGGGGAAGCGCACATCCATCGCCGCAATCGGGGTCGCGCTCCACAGCGTCGTTTCGCCCGGAGCGGCGGGTTGGGTGCTGGTGCCGTCGTAATAGGCGACATCAGCCCGGCCACCCAGATAGGGCGTCGCCACAAACCCGCCAGCACCAATCCACTGATTCTGCCAGCCGGCCCGGAACACCGCGTGGGTCTTGTCGCCCGAATAGCCGAGATCGTAGGGCACAGGGGCTCCTGTTGGCCCAATTCGACGAGTGGGGACATCGTCATCCCGCCGCACACCCAGCAGTCGCCCGCTGATCTCGAACCGCCCTGTGCCCGGAGCCATTTCGATGAAATGCTCGAACCGGGCATTGGGCAGCGCCTTGCCCCTGCGCCGCTGGCTGGCATCGGTCACGTTCCCCAGCACGTTGAACTGCTGCATCCGCACGTCAATATAGGTGTCGGGCGTCAGATTGGTGGCATAGACCTCGTTGACCGAGGATTTGGCCGTGCTTATCCGATAGTCTTTGAAATAGGCCGCGTCGGTAAATTTGGTATAGGACCAGCCGACCGTCCAGTCCTTGATTGGGCGGAACTCGCCCGAGCTCTGCAGCGCGCCGCGCCAATCTTCTTGTTTTGTTGGCCCGTAGGTAAACGCGTCCGGATTGAACTGGTAGAGGCCGGACGCCTTGATTCTGAACGAGCCATTGTCGAAGCGCTGGATCCATTCCGCGCCCATCAGGAAGCCCCGGCCGGTTAGCAGCGTCGGCGTCAAGATCACCTCGGTCCAGCGCGTGGAATAGACCGCCACGGGCACTTCGACCTTGAGGCCGATCTCTTCGCTATAGTCGAAGGAGGGGGTGCGCAGCCCCGCAACGGTCCCCGAACTGGTGTCGGGCAGCCAAAGATATGGCAGCCGAGCCATCGGAATACCCAGCACGGCAAGACTTGGCTGCTCCAACGCGAGCGAGCCATCCACCCGGTTCTGCGTGACGCGATTTGCATGCATCGACCAGCCAATGCGCCGGCCCTTGTCGTCGATACACTCGCCGCAGGGTGCATAGGTGGCATTGTTCAATATGGTCCGCAGCGCGGCGTCATAATCGGCGCTATCCGCGGTTATCCGCGACCCATCATAGCTTGTAATGGTCAGCGCATCGAGCAGCGCCTGCTTCATGCCGCCTGTTAGCTGCAAGTCGCTGGTTTCGGTCACATTGTTGGCCGGGTCGTGGATAGTGACCGCGCCGACAAAATGCGCGTCGCTGGTCAGGCGATTGTAAACCAGATGGTCGCCGCTGACTTTGTAGCCACCACGGGACACCACGACATTGCCGCTGGCAGTGATGACATTGGTATTGCCATCAAATGAGAGATCGTCAGCCTCCACGCTTGTGGGAGCACCGGGGCTGATCTGCGCATTGAAGAAGTTTGCCGGCACCGGGCCCTGCGCCATCGCGCCGCCCGCCAAGGCAATACCAATCACCGCGCCGGCGGCCGCCAGACGGAGTGACGATCGAATATGTGCGCCCCAGCCCTTACTCACGTACGCCCGTCTTCCTTATGCAGCAGCACCGTCACACCAATGACGATAGCGACAAACGCCGGTCCGACTGCGGCAAACGTGGGATCGAGAACGCCGGTCGACCCGGCTCGGTCGGCCATCTCGGTAATCACGAACACAACAAACCCAAGCACGATCCCATAGAGAACCGCGGGACCAAAATTAGACGATCTTCGATAACCTGCGGTAAACGCAAAAGCAATGAACAGCGAACCTGTTAACACCAGGGCAGAGCCAGCAGTTTAATCAGCCGCATCGAAGCCGCGCT
The DNA here is from genome assembly GCA_025452255.1 of Devosia sp. A8/3-2. GTDB lineage: Bacteria > Pseudomonadota > Alphaproteobacteria > Rhizobiales > Devosiaceae > Devosia. Next base: position 3,212,151 of record CP104974.1, on the reverse strand, counting down.
GCGGATTGCACTGTCCGCCACCCCTGTTTGCAGCAGGCGCGCCAGCTCGAAAAACGTCATGTCCTCGGTGGAGGCCAGCCGCAGATTGATCTCGGCGGGTGTCGATGTTGTGGGCAATGCATAGTTGAAAACCTCGTGCGGCGGCGTGTCCGGGTTACGCACTATGGCGCTGGGCAGCACCCAATAGCCATTTTCCAGCTGCGCCTCGGGAGCCTCGATTCGATGGTCCTTGGCATTGCTGAGGTTGAACACAGTCACATTACCCAACACCGATCCGCCCGGCTGCATATCGGTCGCCAACATCACATAGTGCGTGTCCCCGGAGCGCTGCTCGAGCCAGATTTCGCCCGGGATCAACATCGAGGCTTGGCCCGGCGGCGTCGGATTGAGCTCGCGGTTGATCTGCGTGCTGATCGTTTCTGCCCCCAGCGCGATCGCGAAACTGACCAGCATCAGGGCTATTGTCGGCGCACGCACAATGCGCCAGATCGATAGGCCGCTGCTTTTGATCACCGTCAGTTCATGGCGCGCCTTGAGGTCGATAAAGCCGATAATGGCCCCCATCAGCACCGTTACCGGCATTGTCTTGATGGTCCAGCGCACCCCGCTCGCTGCCACCATCACCAAGGCCATGGCAAGGCCGCGGTTTTCCGCCACGAAATTGAAGCGCCCGGTGTCGAGCGCTTCCACCAGCGTGATCAGCCCATAGAACACGAACAGGGTCCCCACGATGCGGCCGCTCAATCGCCGCAATACCAGCCAGTCGATCCGAGTCATGCCGGCACCTCCGCACCAATGCGGCGTGGCCGGGAGCGGATCAGCAGGGTGCTGCCGCCCACAATGATCATCAGTAGCGCGCCGGTCGATGCTCCGAGCGGGCTATAGGCGCTCACCCCCAGCTCGAGGAATGCCAGCAGCATGACCACCACTTCCATCGGCAGCGAAAACCGTGTCCGTCGCCCGCTCGGAAAGCCAGAAATTGCCAATACCAGCAGGCAGATACCGACCACTTTAAGGCCCTCAAACATGCGGTTGGCGAGTTCGGTGATCACTGCCGGTGACCAAGCTCCCGACGCTACCGCCGCGCTGACGAGCGCGAAGCTGTCCGTCTCGCCAAGCGTATCAACCACCCCGGTGGCCTGCGACAATCGCTCGACATTAAGGTCATAGCGGGTGAACGAAATTTCCGAGAACTGGCCGGTGCTCGACGTATATTGCAGCCACCCGTCATACAGTTCGATGACATAGCCCTCGCCATCGGTGGAAACACGCGCAGTCTCGGCCATGTAGGTGTGGCGCATGCCGTGATCACGCCGGTCGTCGGCAAAGAATTCGGTGATTTCGCCATTGCCCGCGCGCCCACCGATCAGCAGCAGCACGCCCGGCGTCACCCGGGTGAAGCGCTGCGGTTTGAGCGTGGTGCTGATCAGGTCGGCGGCCACGCTGGCCGAAAGAATGTTGAGGCGTTTATTGGCCATTGGCGCGAGAAAATTCGAGATCAACAACACCGCCAGAACACTGGCCACCGCCACCACGCCCGTCGCGCGCCACAGTGATGGCAGGCCGTAGCTGGTATGGATAATGTGCAATTCGCGGCTGTTCTGCAGCGCCAGCAGCGCTCGCGCCAGCCCGATTCCCACGCAGACGTAAAAGAAGGTCAGCGCCAGTGGCGGCATGGTCAGCAGCGCCTGCAGCGCCAGCGTCACCAGCCCTTGCCCCTTCACCGACACCACGTCGAACGAACGCAGGCAATTGACCAGCCACAGCAGCACGCAGACCACGCCGAACAGGATCATCGCATCGATGACGAACAGGCGTGACAGATAGGCGGTTAGTCGCTTCATACGGCACCCATGGCGTCCACAAGCGCCGCTTTTATGTCCTGTTCAGGACCGTGTCGACACTGGGATACTTCGGATAGCCACACAAGCTGGGGACGAGCGCCGCGCCCCTTTGTCCCGCCGGTGTTGCGGGATTGACGCGGCCCCCATTCCCCTCAATGCTCAGGAAAATTGTTTCGCATGGCGCCCGCCATGCCCATCAAGGCCGACCAATGCCCAACAAACTCTCGATCCAGACGGCAGCTCTTGCCGGTGCTTCCAGCGTCCCTAACCATTGTCTATGCCGCCGAAGGCGAAGCGCCCGCCGGCGCCGCCGCCGCCATCTGGTCCGCGACCGGCCTCGATTGGCCTTCCGTCAGCGCCTCTGCCGCCTTCAAGGGCAAGCAAGGCCGGGCGCTAGATATAGTGGGGCAGGGCGCTGGCCGATTGATCGTCCCGGGCAAGGGCAAGCCTGATGACAAGGCCCCGCTCAATGCCCGGACGGATCGTGGTGGCTCGCTGTTCGGCAAAATCGCTGCCGCCCGCGCCGAGTCGGTCGCCGTCATCGTGGACGAACCCGGCGCCACCCCGGCTGCCATTGCCGAACTGGCCGCTGGCCTGCGCCTGCGCCACTACAAGTTCGACAAATACAAGACCGCGCGGCCCGATGAGCCGGCCGGCGACATCACCATCACGCTGCACGTCGCCGACCCTGCCGCCACCGATACCGCCATTGCCGATCGCGGCGCCGTCGTCGAGGGTACCTTGCTGGCGCGCGATCTCATCAACGAGCCGGCCAATGTCCTTGGCCCCGTCGAATTCGCCGCCAAGGCCGCCGAATTGTCCGCCCTCGGTGTCGATGTTGAAATCCTCGAACCCGAACAGCTCGAAAAGCTCGGCATGGGCTCGCTGCTCTGCGTCGCGCAAGGCTCGGATCGTCCCGCCCGCCTCGTCGTCATGCAATGGCGCGGTGGCGAAGCCGGCGCTGCGCCGCTGGCCTTCGTGGGCAAGGGCGTCGTCTTCGACACCGGCGGCATTTCCATCAAGCCCGCCGCCTCCATGGAGGAAATGAAGGGCGACATGGGTGGCGCGGCCGCCGTCACCGGCCTCATGCGGGCGCTGGCTGGCCGCAAGGCGCCGGTCAATGCGGTCGGCGTTATTGGCCCGGTTGAAAACATGCCCTCGGGCAATGCCGTCCGCCCCGGCGATATCGTCACCGCCATGAGCGGCACCACCATCGAGGTGATCAACACCGACGCCGAAGGTCGCCTCGTGCTGGCCGACGCGCTCTGGTACACGCAGGACCGCTTCAAGCCCCGCTTCATGATCAATCTGGCGACCCTCACCGGCGCCATCATCGTCGCGCTCGGCCACGAACATGCGGGCCTTTTCTCCAACAATGACGAATTGGCCATCCAGCTGCTCAATGCCGGCCTCACCGCCAATGAAAAGCTCTGGCGCATGCCGCTCAGCCCCGCCTATGACAAGCTGATCGAATCCAAATTCGCCGATATCCGCAACTCGGTCGGCCGCCCCGCCGGCTCGATTACCGCGGCCCAGTTTCTGCAGCGCTTCGTCAACAACGTCCCCGGGCGCATCTCGACATCGCTGGCACCGCCTTTGGCGCCAGCGCCACCGAGATCAATGCCTCCCGGTCCGCCGGCTTCGGCGTCGCGTTGCTCGATCGGCTAGTCAGGGACTATTACCAGAGCTAGGCTACTTTCCGACATCAGAGGCTTCCGGCACCGCTAAAGTGTGCCGAGCTTCTGGTTAGGATGAGACGAAAATGGTGGGTTTCGAGAACTGGAGCGGAGCGTATCTTTGGATACGTGAGCACCAGAAGCGGAGATACCCCCCATTTGCAGGCCGTCATGGCCAGAAGATCGGTACACTTTATGGCTGACGTTCTCTTCTATCACCTCGAAGCCCGCCCGCTCGAAGCGGTCATTCCGCTCTTGCTGGAAAAGACGCTCGAACGCGGCTGGCGCGCCGTGGTCGAAGTCGGCTCCACCGAACGCGCCGAAGCGCTCGATGCCCATCTATGGACCTATCGTGAGGATAGTTTCTGGCCCATGGCCCGGCGGGCGAGGACACCGACAGCCACCAGCCCATTCTCATCACCACCGGCCTCGACAATCCCAACGGCGCGGCCTGCCGCTTCTTCATCGATCGCGCCGTGCCCCAATCGGCCGAAGGCTATGAGCGCATCGTCTATATGTTTTCCGGCCATGATCCTGATGCCGTGGCCGAAGCCCGCCTCGCTTGGAAAGCCCTGCGCGATGGCAATAGTGTGACCTATTGGCAGCAGGAAGCCAGCGGCCGCTGGGTCAAGAAGGCGTAAGGCAGCCCACCCCGGTGTCATTCCCCGCGAAGCGGGAACCCCCGTTTTCCTGCACGCCCATCCACCAAGGCCCCTTACGACGGCCTGTCCTTGTCCTTCTGCCGGCTACCCGGCGGCACGTCGGCCTGCTGGGTAATGTCCTCCTCGTAGAGGTCCATATAGTCCTGCATCAGCTCGTAGCAGAAGATGATCTCGACGGTTTCGGGGTCATAGAAGGCATTGGCCTCCCCGCAGCGCTTGGCATTGAACTGCACATTCTCGCGCACATTGTAGCGATTGCGCAGCTCGTCGGCGACTCGGTCGAACACCCCGCTCGATTTGAACGCGGCCGCGGCGTCCTTCAGCCGTCCGCCGGCATCATGATAGGTCACCGTGACCTTGGTGCCCGTGCCATTCTTGTTGGCCCGCGTACCCAACAGTCCCTCGAAGCTGCGCTTGACCAGTTCATAGTCGAAATAACAGGTGTCCCGCCGGTCGCGGTCCAGCGCATAATCATTGGCAATCGGCTGGAACGCCTTGTCGTCGCTGCCCACCATCAGGCACACGATCTGATAGGCCCGCTGCTTGTCCAGCGTATGGGCGGCGGCATAATCGCTCTCCACCCCGCCGCTGTCATAGGCCACGCCCGAAAGCACCCAGCCCTTGGCCGCGTCGGCCAGCGCCCGGTCGGCCTCGTGTGTGCGTTTGCTCAGCAGAGTCCAGTGGCCATGTTGTCGGCCGCGTCTTCTTCCCGCCCCAGCACGGGCAGGTTGAGCTGGTCGACCAGCAGATGCGCGATTTCATGGTACAGCACGAAGAGACTGTTATTGGCCGCGAAGCGCCTTATCTCGGCCCGCTCCTTCTTGCTCAGCTCCGCCGCCGCCGTCCCCTGCAGGGCCATCGCGCACAAACCGATCAAAAGAACAATGCCACGATAGAATGTGCGCATGACCAACTCTTCGGATTCTTCGTTGTGGCCAGCAGATTGCAATGACGGTTTGCTGTCAACTCACGCTGACAAATGGACTTAAAGACAGTTTGAAAACTCTCAATCGCTGCCCGGCGCCCGAGTCTTGTCAGCCAGCTCAAATCCCGAAAATTGGAACCCCGGCGCCACGGTGCAGCCCACCAGCGTCCAGTCTCCCGTGCTTTCCGCCGCCTGCCGGGCCTCGCGCGGCACCACGATCTGCGGCCGCTCACCGCTATCGAGGTCCGCGCCCAGCACCTGTTCATCCACCGTGCGGCCATCCGAAATGCGCAGGCGCAGCGGCGCGCCGGCATAGAAATGCCACACTTCCACCGCGTCCACGCGGTGCCAATGCGATTGGTCACCCGCTTCGAGCAGGTAATAGATCGCCGTGGATTTAGGCCGCCCGTCGCTGCTGGCATTGTCCTCGAATGTGCGCGCATACCAGCCGCCTTCGGGATGGCGTTCCATCCCGAGCGTGAAAATCACGTCCTTGGCGGCCAGTTTCCTCATGCGCGCTCAGCACTCTCAAGTTCGGCGCTCAGCGCCAGCCAACGTTCTTCTGCCGTCTCGAGATCGGCGGCAAGACGCGCCTTATCCTTGCCCAAAGCGATAAGGCGTTCGGGTGCACCATTGTAGATTTTAGGATCGTCGAGCTGCGCGTCGATTTTGCTGATTTCCACCTTCAAACGGGCAATCTTGGTTTCCGTATCCTTAATGCCCGCCTTGATCGGAGCGACCTCGGCCCGCTTGGCCGCAGCCTCCTGCTTGGACAGCTTGTTGCCGCCACCCTTGCCGCCGCCGCTGCCCTTGCTCTCTTTATTGGAGGTGATAGAGCGCTGGTAGCTATCCAGATCCTCGTCCAGCTCATGAATAGTGCCACCCTCGGCGATCCATAGCGTATCGCAGGTCGCTTCGATCAGATGGCGATCGTGGCTGATGATCAGCACGGCGCCTTCATAATCGTTGAGCGCATGCACCAGCGCGTCGTGGCTATCTATATCAAGGTGGTTGGTCGGCTCGTCGAGGATCATCATCCCCGGACCGCCAAAGGTGATCAGGCCCATCAACAGCCGCGCCCGCTCGCCACCGGAAAGGTTCTTAGCCAGCGTGTCCATGCGCGACTTGGTCAGGCCCATCTGGCTCAACCGCGACCGGCGCTTGGCTTCGCTCTCGGTGGGCATCAGCTCCACCACATGCTCGAACGGCGTCCAATCGGGCTTGAGCTTGTCCATCTGGTGCTGGGCAAAATGCGCGATTTCCAGCTTCTTGCCCTTCGCAAGCGTGCCGCCCGTCGGCTTGATGTCGCCGGCAAGCAGCTTTGCAAAGGTAGACTTGCCGTTACCATTCACGCCGATCAAGGCAATCCGATCCTCTGGGTCGATACGCATGTTCACATTGCGCAGAATGGTCTTGTCGCCATAGCCCGTCGATACGCCATCTAACGTAAGCATTGGCGTTGCCTGCTCGGCCTTGGGCTGCTGGAAGGTGAACGGCGCCGCATATTCGTCGAACATCGCCGCGGGCGGCCGCAGCTTCTCGATCATCTTCATGCGCGACTGGGCCTGCTTGGCCTTGCTTGCCTTGGCCTTGAAGCGATCAACGAACTTCTGCAGATGCGCCACTGGTCGAGCGCCTTTTCGCGGCCCTTGTTGTTCAGCTCCATCTGCATGCGGCGCGTATTCTCGAACGTGTCGTAATTGCCTTTGTAGAAGGTCAGTTTCTTGTGTTCGAGATGGATGATCGAATTGACCGACTTGTTGAGCAGGTCACGATCGTGGCTGATCATGAAGACGGTATAGGGATAGGTGGCCAGATACTTTTCCAGCCACAGCGTACCTTCCAGATCGAGATAGTTGGTCGGCTCGTCCAGCAGCAGCAGGTCAGGCTGGGAAAACAGCACGCCCGCCAGCGCCACGCGCATGCGCCAGCCGCCCGACAGCTCATGCGTCGGCGCATTCTGGCGATCCTGCTCAAAGCCCGAGCCCTTGAGAATTGACGAAGCCCGCGCCTCGGCAGAATAGGCGTCGATATCGGCCAGCCGCGTATAGATCTCGCTGATCCGGTCCGGGTCCGTCGCGGTCTCGGCTTCCGCCATCAGCGCGGTGCGCTCCTTGTCGGCGGCCATCACCACTTCGAGCACGCTTTCATTGCCGGCCGGCGCTTCCTGCGCGACCGCGCCAATCCGCGCCTTCTTGTTCAGCTCGACATTGCCCGCATCGGCCGAGATATGGCCCTGCAGCAAATGGAACAATGTGGTCTTGCCGGTGCCGTTCTTGCCAACGAACCCGGTCTTGGAGCCGGTGGGCAGCACCACCGAGGCATCCTCGAACAATTCGCGGCCTTGAATGCGGTAGGTGAGGTTATTGATGTTCAGCATGACAACGGCAATCTAAGGAGGAGGGCAGGGGTCTGTGCGGCACATGCGGCGCCAATGCGGCAGCGCCCCTGCGAAAAAGTGTTGGCTGCTGGATAAAGTTAAGAACCCCTTATGGCAACCGCCATTGCGGCATAGTTGACACGCCATCGCCAAACTCGCCATCTATCGTCCTCAAAAATGGAGGACCACATGCGCCAACTCGCCCTCGCCACCATCCCGGCCCTCAGCACGACGGCCGCCTTCGCCGACGCCCCCTTCGCCCCAATGCCCGAGCCATCGCCCAATGAAGGCCCCGCCTTTATTGACTCCTCTGCCACCCGCCTCAACGCCGATCAGGTCCAGCTCAAACTGACCTTCGAAGGCGGCGCCTGCCGAGCCGTCGACGAGCCGGTTCTGGGCGCAGTGTCGGCCGGAAGCCTTGCCGTCACCATCCCCACCCATGACACAGCTGAAATGTGCACCATGCAGATCGTGCAGATCCCGGTTGATGTCACGATCGCTGCCGGTGCGGACGTCACCACTCTCGACGTGACCATCCGAGCGCCAAGCGGCTCGCGCCAGACGGGCGGGACGATTGAGGTTGCGGCTGATTAGTTGCCACGCGGTAACGTAGGACCAATCGACATTCACTCAGGCTGAGCCGAAAGTGGCGGTTTTTCGAGAACCGGAGCGGAGCGTACATCGGTACGTGAGCACCGGAAGCGCAGAAAACTGCCATTTGCAGGCCAGCATCAGTGAATGTCGATAGGTCCTAGTCTTGTCTCCGTCGCAGTCTGTCGTTAGAAGGCAGCACCTTTCTCAGCCCTTTATCGCAATAAGGACCAGTTTCAATGGCGATCGAACGCACCTTCTCCATCATCAAACCCGATGCCGTCCGTCGTAACCTCATCGGCAAGATCCTGACCAAGTTCGAAGACGCCGGCCTCCGTCCGATCGCGCTCAAGAAGATCCACATGACCCGCGCCCGGGCCGAAGGCTTCTATGGCGTGCACAAGGATCGCCCCTTCTTTGGCGAACTGGTCGAGCAGATGATCGCATCCCCCGTCGTCGTGCAGGTTCTGGAAGGCGAAGGCGCCATCCTCAAGAACCGTGACGTCATGGGCGCGACCAACCCGGCCAATGCCGCTGAAGGCACCATCCGCAAGGAATTCGCCCTCTCGATCGGCGAAAACTCGGTGCACGGTTCGGACGCTCCCGAGACCGCTGCCCGAGAAATCAAGTTCTTCTTCAACGACGACGAACTGGTCGGCTAACATGCCCTTTATCAGCGTTCGCATTCTCGAAGGTGCCACCCCGGAACAGAAATCCGAGGTCATCGCCGGCATTACGGACGTGATGGTCAAGGTGCTTGGCAAGAACCCGGAAACCACCCACATCGTCATTGAGGATGTGCCGTTGGAAAACTGGGGCCACAAGGGCAAATCGGTCGCCGAACTGCGCAAGCAGCCCAAGGCCTGACCCCTCGACGCCTCCGAAAATACGAGGCCGCCCGCCGGGCGGCCTTTTTGCTTGTTTGTGCTATGATGCACCAAAATCTGAACTCCTTCGCTTCCTCCCGACCATTAAGGGGAGGACCGGGTGGGGGTTCTCACCCATCCGAAAGTCTCCCATTGTCCCTGCCTGAAACCATTCTTGCTCCGCTCGCCCGTGCCCTTGCCGCCAAGGGGTACGAGACGCTGACGCCCGTGCAAGCCGCCATTATCGAAGATGAAACCGCCGGCCGCGATCTGCTCGTCTCCGCTCAAACCGGCTCCGGCAAGACCGTCGCCTTCGGCATGGCCATTGCCCCAACCCTGCTGGGTGATGCCGAGCGCTTCACCGAAGTCGGCGCCCCCACGGCGCTGGTGATTGCCCCCACGCGCGAACTCGCCCTCCGGGTGCAGCGCGAACTCGATTGGCTCTATGCCGAAGCCGGGGCCCGCACCGCCTCCTGCGTTGGCGGCATGGATGCCCGCACCGAGCGCCGCGCCCTTGAACGCGGCGCCCATATCGTCGTCGGCACCCCCGGCCGCCTGCGTGACCACATCACCCGTGGCGCCCTCGATATGTCCGCGCTGCGTGCCGTCGTCCTCGACGAAGCCGACGAAATGCTCGATCTGGGCTTCCGCGAAGACCTCGAATTCATCCTCGACGCCGCCCCCGAAGATCGCCGCACGCTGCTCTTCTCCGCGACCGTGCCGCGGCCCATCGCCCAGCTGGCCAAGACCTTCCAGCGCGACGCCCTGCGCGTCGCCGCCACCAGCGCCAATGAGCAGCACGCCGATATCGACTATAAGCTGATGCTGGTCCCCGCCGCCGAGCGCGAAAACGCCATCATCAACACGCTGCTCTACTTTGAGGCGGTCAACACCATCGTCTTCGCCTCCACCCGCGAAGGCGTCAAACACCTCTCCGCGCGCCTGCATAATCGCGGCTTTGACGTCGTGACCCTGTCAGGCGAACTCTCACAGTCCGAGCGCACCAATGCGCTGCAGGCCATGCGTGATGGCCGCGCCCATATCTGCGTTGCCACCGACGTCGCCGCCCGCGGCATCGATCTACCCAATCTCGATCTGGTCATCCACGCCGACCTGCCGACCAATCCCGATACGCTGCTGCACCGCTCGGGCCGCACCGGCCGCGCCGGCCGCAAGGGCACCTGCGTCATCATCGCCCCGATGCATCGCCGCAACGTTGCCCAGCGCATCCTCAAGGGCGCCAAGCTCGACGTCACCATGATGGGCCCGCCCACTGCGAGCGAGATCGATGCGCGTTACCGCGAAGGCATCCTCTCCAACGCATCCCTCAGCCTGCCGGTCGCCGAGGAAGAAGCTGATTTCGTCGGCCAGCTACTCGCCCGCTACAGCCCCGAGGCCATCGCTGCCGCCTATCTGCGCCAGCAATTCGCCGCCCGCCCGGCGCCCGAAGATGTCACCGAAAACGCCATGCCGGACCGGCCGGGCGACAAGGACCCGCGCACCCGCGAAAAATTCGAGGGCGGCACTGGTTCAAGGTCACCGTCGGCCGCAAGCACAAGGCCGAGCCGCGCTGGGTCCTGCCCATGCTCTGCAAGGCCGGCAATGTCACCAAGACGGCCATCGGCTCGATCCGCATTTTCGATACCGAATCCCATTTCGAAGTTGCCGCTGGCAAGGCCGATGCCTTCGCTGCCGCCATCGCGCGCAATGGCTCGGGCGAACGCGGCGTCACCATCTCGGCCATCGAAGCCCCCGGCGAACGTCAGGCCACCCCGCGCCCATCCGGCAAGCGCCCGCCGAGCCCCGTCGAACGCTACGACCCCATGGCTGCTCGCCCCGAGCGCAGTGACCGCCAGCAGCGCTACGGCTCGTCCACCCTCGGCGCCGACGACTTCCAGCCCGCGCCCGCCGAGGCTCCCCGTCCGCCCCGCAAGGACTTCGACAAGCCCCGCGCCCCCAAGGCGCCCACCAAGGACAAGGGCAAGCCAAAATGGGCCGGCAAGCCCGCTGGCGATGGCGCGCCCCACGCCAAAAAGACAAGCCGGCCGGCAAAGACCACAAAGCCAAGCGCAAGCCCCAAATCTAACGCCTAAACCTCGATCTCTCCGCAACCCTGGAGAGATCCCTCCCCTATCAGGGGGAGGCTAGGAGGGGGTATCCCAACAAAGACTCCTGCGGGATGGACCAAAAGTGAGGCGCCCCAAGCGCCTTCACAACTCCGTTCCCACACCATCCCCCGCCATCGGCCAGCCTTTTTGTCTTCCTAGGAAACTGCCCCGCAGCCCGCTCCGGAACACATTTTGCCGACTTCCCCCATTATCATCACCGGCGCCTCCTCAGGCATGGGCAAGGCCGCCGCACTCCAGCTAGCCCAACTGGGGCACCCGCTCGTCCTGCTGCTCCACGACGGCCAAAAGGGCAGGGACGCCCATGCCGAAATCGTGCAGCGCTCCGGCAATCGCGCCGTCGAGCTCGAACATGCCGACCTCGCCTCGCAAGCCGATATCGGCGCCGCTGCCGCCCGCATCCTCGAGCGCCACAAGCGCCTCGCCGGTTTCATCGCCAATGCCGGCGCCCATTTCAGCGAACGCACCCTCTCCCCCGATGGCCTCGAAATGACGCTCGCCATCAATCACCTCGCGCCCTTCCTGCTCACCAATCTCCTCCACGACGCCCTCAAGGCCCACGGCGCCGCCCGGATCGTGCTCACCGCCTCCAGCCTGCAATTCCCCTTCGATTTTGCCGACTACAATCGCGACCGCGCCTATGACGGCTACCGCGTCTATGGCCAGACCAAACTCGCCAATGTGCAATTCACCTTCGCCCCGGCCCGCCGCCTCGAAGGCATCACCGTCAATTGCCTCGCCCCGGGCCTCGTCCGCACCGACATCTACCGCCGCACGCGCGGCGCCCCCGCTTCCTCGCACACACGCTACTGGCGCCGCTCATGGCCTCACCCGAAAAAGCCGGCAAAAAACTCGTCCGCCTCGCCACCGATCCTGCCCCGGCGCAAACATGCGGCGTCTATTTCAAGCATTACAAACCGGGCCGCGCCATCCCCGCCGCCTATGACGAAGCCGCCCAGGAACAGCTCTGGACGCTGAGCGAGCAATTGACTGGCACAGCATATTAGGTCCAGCCCTTCACCTTTGCTCCCCAATGTCCTATATCCTGCGTACCGAGGACGACCTCGACACTTCCCAACTTTTCGGCCGGGACGACCCGCCATAGCTAGGAGTAAATCCCATGGCTTGGGTTTATCTTGCCATTGCTGGCGTCTTCGAAATGGGTTGGGCCATCGGCCTCAAATATACCGAGGGTTTCACCCGTCCTCTGCCCACCATACTCACCGTCGGCGCCATGATCATCAGCGTCATCCTGCTCGGCATCGCCCTGCGTGATCTGCCCGTGGGCACCGGTTATGCCGTCTGGACCGGTATCGGCACCGTCGGCACGGCCATCCCGGGCATGTATCTGTTCGGCGACCCGGCAACCGCCGCGCGCCTCGCCAGCATCGGCCTGATCGTCGCCGGCATTGTCGGCCTCAAGATTTTGTCCTGATCTTTCAAACCGTTGCGGCGCTGGCATGAATCAAAATGCCAGCGCCTTGATTCATTTTACGAACCCCGCCCTCCGCGCACTCTGTGACAAAAAGGCCGATGCGCCGCCGCGGCATTGCCGCTTCCCGAAATTGTTAATGGCCAAATCCACGATCCTTGCTAGATTCGGTTTCGTATCCGCCGATCGCGTCGCCGGCCCCCAGTTTTGGAGAGCAATAGTGCCCTTGCGTTGGCAGGAAGTGGCTATGCCACTTGCCGTGATCGTCGTCCTTCTTCTTCTCAAACATGTTCCCGCCACTGCCAGCCTGCCGCTTGCTCGCGCGGCCGGCGTGGTCGCCTTCGGCTATGCGGCCTTCCTCGCGCTGCGTCTCGTGCAGGGCAGAAGAAGCCATCAGCGTTGATGGCTGGACCGAACTGCGCCCCTCCATGGTTGAATATTTCGCCTGCTACGGCGCCGCCGCTCTGGCCGTGGTCCTCATGTCCGCCGTCATTTTCGTGGGCAGCACGCGCATCGTCGAACCGGCGCAAATGCTCGCCGCCTTCGCCACCGCCATATTGCTGGGGGCAGGGGCCTTCGGCATCGGCATCGGCGGCTTGTTCACCCGCGTCCGCTGGAACAACACGCTGCTCGAGCACCACACCGCCTTCGGCAAGCAAACCAGCCTCGCTCGGTCCGACGTGCGCAGCGTGCGCCCCAATTGGCGCGGCATCACCATCGCCACCCACGACGCGCAAGGTCACCTTCTCCCAATTCCACTCCGGTGCCGCCCAATTGGCCAAACACGCCACCAACCGCGCCCGCCGCAATGCCGAAACCGCCACCAAGGCCTTCGCGACGCTGTAGGCATTTCCCGCTCCGGAAGGTGATTGACTGAGGACTCTCGGATTCATCCCCAATCCCTCCTCCCCACCGCTCTCCCTCGGGCCTGACCCGAGGGCCACTCACCGCTTGCGCCGGATTGGGGATGACATTGTGGTTGGAGACAGCAAAGAGCTCACCTCTCCCTCTTATCCCCCTCCCCAAAACCGCCCCCATACTGCCTCCATCTTCCGGGATACGGGCGGCGCTGCAGCGACGAGCGTCCGGAAGCCAGCCGGGGGAGTGGGGGTCGCGCTCTGCTCCGGGTCGAGCGGACGAGGCAATCGGGCGGGAGCTACGGCAAACGCTGGGGCCTGCGATCGCGCCGTCCGATAAAGTCCCGGCACCCCGAGGCGGCGTCCGTCTCATACTAAAACTCTCACGAGGCGAATGCCGTCTCGGGGTCCGTCCGTCCATTCGATAACCGCAACCGGGCGGCGCTTCCGCTCGCCCATCACCTCCCGTGATCCACCCCATCAAAACAATCGCTTTGATGCGCCCTCGCCACTGGGCTATTTTGCCGCCATGAACAAACCAGTCGCCCTTCGCACCGCCCGTTCGGTCTGCCCACATGATTGCCCGTCCGCCTGCGCGCTGGATGTGGACATCATCGACAACAGCACCATCAGCCGCGTCCGCGGCGCCAAGGACGATCCCTACACCGCCGGCGTCATCTGCGAAAAAGTCGCCCGCTACGCCGAGCGCATCCACCATCCAGACCGGCTGACCCACCCCTTGCGCCGCATCGGCCCCAAAGGCAGCGGCCAGTGGCAACAGATCAGCTGGGACGAAGCCCTCGACACCATCGCCGCCCGCTTCACGGAAGTCGAAGCCGAGCACGGCGCCGAAGCCATCTGGCCCTATTATTACGCCGGTACCATGGGCCATGTGCAGCGCGACGGCATCGACTGTCTCCGCGCCGCCAAAGGCTATTCCCGCCAATACGACACCATCTGCACCGGCACCGCTCGGCCTGGCTATATCGCCGGCACCGGCATGCTGGGCGGCGTCAATCCCGAGCAGATGGCCGAAAGCGATTGCGTCGTCATCTGGGGCACCAATGCGGTGCACACCTGTGTCAATGTCATGACCCACGCCATGCGCGCCAAAAGGAGCGCGGCGCCAAGGTTGTCGTCATCGACATCTACGAAACCGCCACCATGGCCCGAGCCGATCTGGGCCCGGTCCTGCGCCCCGGCACCGATGGCGCCCCGGCCGTCGCCGTCATGCACATCCTGCTGCGCGATAACCCGGCCGACCGCGCCTACATGGTCAAATTCACCGATTTCAGCCCCGATTTCGAAGCCCATCTGGCCACCAAAACCCCCGAATGGGCCGCTGATATCACTGGCCTCACGGTCGAGCAGATCACCCAATTCGCCCACCTCGTCGGCACCATTCCGCGCTCCTATTTCCGCCTCGGCTATGGCTTTACCCGCCAGCGCAATGGCGCCACCGCCATGCATGCCGCTCTCTGCATCCCGGCCATGACCGGCGCTCGGCAGCATCGCGGCGGCGGCGCTTTCCATTCCAATTCGGGCACTCGGCAGCTCGACAAATCCCGCATCACCGGCCCTCATCTGCAAAAGGGCGATCCGCGCTGGCTCGACATGTCCGAGATCGGCCCGATCCTCACCGGCAATACCAAGGCGCTCAAAAACGGCGGCCCGGTCATGGCCATGATCGTGCAGAACACCAACCCCGCCTCGGTCGCCCCCGACCAGACTTTGGCCCGCCGTGGCTCGGCCCGTGAAGACCTGTTCCTCGTCGTCCATGAGCAGTTCATGACCGAGACGGCCGAGCTGGCCGATATCGTCCTGCCCGCCACCATGTTCCTCGAACACAACGATTATTACACCCGCGGCGGCCACACCCGCGTGCTCTATGGCCCCGCCGTTATCGAGCGCCCCGGCGAAACCCGCTCCAATCACGAAGTCATCAACGCCACGGCGCTCCGCCTCGGCCTCGATGACGCGACCTTCAAAACCGGCGACCGCGACCTCGTCGCCGAAACCTTCCGCCGCTCGAACTATGGCGATCTCAACGAGATCGAGAAAACCGGCTACGTCGATCGCGAGCGCCCCGACGCCATGCGCGCTACGCCGATGGCTTCTGCCTCGGCCCGACAAGCGCTTCTGCTTTGCGCCCAATTGGCAGGGCACGGCCGACAAGAAGGGCTATCTCTGGACCTGCGACCCCGCCGATATGCCGCGCTTCGCCGACCATTGGGACGTCATCGAACAGACCGACGCTGAACACCCGTTCCGCCTCGCCACCAGCCCGGCCCGCGCTTTCCTCAATTCGTCCTTCAACGAAACCCCCGGCAGCCAGAAACGCGAAGGCGTCCCCTCGGTCTTCATCCACCCCGACGACGCCACCCGCCTCGGTATCGAAGAAGGCCAGTTCGTCACCCCGGGCAATCGCCGCGGCAGCGTCCACCTCACCGCCCGCATCCGCACGGGCCTGCCCGCCGGCGTCCTCATCGCCGAAGGCCTGCACCAGAACAAATCCCATCGCGAGGGCAGGGGCATCAACACCCTAACCAATGCCACCCCCGCGCCCCCTTCGGCGGCGCCACCTTCCACGACGCCGCCGTCTGGATCAGACCGGCGGACTAACTTCTTCCCCTCTCCCTCAAGGAAGAACGGAAGGGTTCAGGCATAAGCCCCCCAAAAGAAATACCCGGTCATAAACACCCCATATACAATCACCGCTGCCCGGATCACCCCGGTCGGCACAAGATGGGCATTCCTCGCCGCCAGATAGCCACCCACGGTCACCCCCACCAGCGCAATCGAGCCATGATACCAGTCGATCGACCCGTTCAGTGCAAACCGCGCCACCGCCACAATGGCCACCAGCGAGGAAATCCACAGCTTGAGCCCGTTCATGGCGTGAATGTCGCTCATCCCCGCCGTGGCGAGAAACGCCAGCAGCAATATCCCCAGCCCGGCATTGAAGAACCCGCCATAGACGCAAACCCCCGCCAGGAACACCACCAGCAGCACCGTGCCGGCCAGCTTCATCCCCCTCCGCCCGCCACTATGGGCGGCAACGAACGCATTGAGCCGGTTGCCAAAGGCAAACAGCAACACGGCAAACAGCATGAGCCGAGGTACGACCAGCGAAAACTGCTCGTCCGACACGACCAGCAGCAGTTCAGCGCCCACCCAGCCGAAGACCAGCGAGATGATGGAATAAAGAACCAGCCGGTCCTTATGCTTGGTTATCGCATGCCAATAGCCAACCGCCCCGCTCACATAGCCGGGCATGGCCGCATAAGTATTGGACGCATTGGCGATCACCGGCGGCACCCCCACCGCGAGCAGGGCCGGAAACACGATGAACGAGCCGCCCCCGCCAGCGAATTCAACGCGCCACCCACCAGCCCCGCGATCAGTAACAATATCTCAAACACGCAACAGTCCTCCATCTCCAGACAGCCCTAGCCTCTGGAGGGACCATTGCCCAACACATTTGTCTGATCCGCCCATCACCCCGCTTGATGGCGCACCCCAGCCATGCCGTTGACAAACCGCGCCCGGCGGCTCATTTAGCGAACAGGTTACTGGCACCCGCCGCTCGCCGGAAAGCGATTTCCGATGGTGAAGTCCAGCTCGTTAAGCCAAGACATCCGAGAAACTGGTTCATCTTTGCGAGGCGCTTCATGGCAATGCGAGCCCCGTGATTTGAGCAGCCTCATGCAAATGAGAGGACCTTTTCATGTCTTTTTCGCTCGATACTCCCAGCATTCAAACGCTGAAATCCGAAGCCAAATCCTATCGCGACGAACGCGCCCGCACCGGTGAACCCATCACCCATGGCGCGGCGCTCGAATCCATCGCCAAGGCCCACGGCTATCGCGATTGGAACACCGCCCGCGCCATGCTGCCCGAGCGTGTGGCCAGCCCGGTTCAGGTCGGCCATCGCGTCAAGGGCACTTACCTTGGCCAGAATTTCCGTGGCCTCGTCATTGGCGTGAACCTGCTGAGCGACATGCAGCACTATCAGGTGACCATCAAATTCGACGAGCCCGTCGATGTGGTCACCTCCGAGCTGTTCTCTGCCTTCCGCCAGCGTGTCACCGCCACGGTCGGCATCAATGGCGTTTCACCCGCCCATACCAGCAATGGCCAGCCCCAGATGCGGCTGTCGCGGGAATAGGGCGTTGACGTCTGTGGATGGCTGGGCCGCTCACCCCGGCCTTGCCATCCATCGTCGCCCGCCGATATATCTGCTCATCCTCTCCGAACGGGACGTGCCATGACCACCCAGACCAAGCCGATCGAAGCCTATTCGCTGCCCACTCCGAACGGGCAGAAAGTCCACATCATGCTCGAAGAGCTGGGCGTCCCCTACACCTATCACCGCATCGATATCGGCAAGGGCGAGCAGTTCGCCCCCGATTTCCTCGCCATCTCGCCCAATAACAAAATCCCCGCCATCATCGATCCAGAAGGGCCGGGGGGCGAGCCGATCTCGATCTTCGAATCCGGCGCGATTCTGAAATATCTCGCCCTCAAATTCGGCAAGCTCTACCCCACCGATCCGCGCCAGCAGGTCAAGGTCGACGAATGGCTGTTCTGGCAGGTTGGCGGCTTTGGCCCCATGCTCGGCCAGAACCACCACTTCAATCTCTACGCGCCCGAAAAGCTGCCCTATGCGCAGAAGCGCTATATCGACGAAACCAAGCGCCTCTATGGCGTGCTGAACAAGCAACTCGAAGGCCGCGACTATATTGCCGGCGACTATTCCATCGCCGATATCGCTTCCATCGGCTGGGCCCGGGGCTGGAAGGGGCAGAGCATGGACATCGAGGAATTCCCCAATGTGAAAGCCCGGATGGAGCGCATGGCCGCCCGCCCCGCCGTCGCCAAGGGCCTGCTCGTCGGCAAGTAAACACCGGCGCCGTCCTAGGGGCGGCGCCATCGGCCATCTTCCACACCCTTGATCAGAAACCACTTGCCATCCAGGAACCTGCCCGCTATCCACCCCC
Organism: Devosia sp. A8/3-2; assembly: GCA_025452255.1. GTDB lineage: Bacteria > Pseudomonadota > Alphaproteobacteria > Rhizobiales > Devosiaceae > Devosia. Next base: position 3,193,792 of record CP104974.1, on the reverse strand, counting down.
TTGTCGGAGAGGTGGCCGAGTGGCCGAAGGCACGCCCCTGCTAAGGGCGCAGATCTCAAAAGGGTCTCGTGGGTTCGAATCCCATCCTCTCCGCCATTTTCCCCATTAAGCTATTGATATATATGTAGAAAAGCGGCTCTAGTTCGGCTGTTCCTACTTGTATTCCTAATGGGCAATTTGAGTGAGACTCAATCGGTCATCGCGATGCGGTTAACTTCTGCGTCGCTTTTGTGGAGCTGATTGCTAAGACATTCGAGGCTGCGCGGCGACGGAAAGAGCAAAGTTTAAAGCAACAGTTGGTTGATCGGCTGCGCAAAAACCGCAGGTGAGTGCGTCTCGCATTTTACCGATCGAAGCAATCGGCCCTTTATTGAGGCCCGGCACAATCGATCCATGCGCAGGTCTTCCACCAACATTGTGCCGTTCCGCGCTGGCGCCCGCTCCGGGCGGCGCCAGCAACCCGTGCAGCGTTGGCCCATCTCTCCGGGCCTTCCCCCGTTCCTGCCGGCCGCGGGACTTCTGGCGGCCCTCTTGGTGGCCCCGGCTGTCTATCTGATCACGAGCCCATTTCCGCCGGCCAAGGCGCTCCAGCATCTTGCCGCGGCGCCCAACTGCATGTCAGCCGGGGTATGGGGACTTGCACCAGCTCGGGCCGGTCAACCGGGCTATTGGATCCATCATGACCGGGATCTAGATGGCATTGCCTGCGAGCCTTGGCCTCGATAGCAAGGGCAAGGCACGAAATTCAGCGGTGGCAGGTAGCGAAGATGGTTCACCTGACGAAACTAGCCTGTCTGGTGATTGCCACTATTTGCCCTTGGAGTCCGATCTTGGCGCAAACGGCCGAGCCGCCGAGCATTGGGGTGGTTCAAACTGCCGCTCGCCTCGGCCAGTTTTGCAGTGAGGCGGAACATATCCGATTTCTCTTGGACCGAGAGTTGCCACTTTCTTCGCAGGCGCGGCTCTGGGCAGAAGATCGGCAACTCGTAGTCCGCTACAACAAACAATATGCAACGGTGACTATCGTGCCGCCCGCGTCCATTTCTGTCGCGTAAGCGGATACCGGAGTTGTTGGCCGAAATAGGTGGTTTGGCCGGCAATACTGCTGAATGTCCAGAAAACGCAGCCTTCCTGCCTGTGAATATCGCCGTCCACGGCGTTGCCATCGATGAGGGCGGGGTTCGATGAATGGTGGGTGCTTTATAATCCGGAGGCTGACTGCGATTGCTGACCTTCACCCTCGATACAAACTGCATCATCGACCTAGAGGAGGGCCGCCCTCAGGCGGCCTCTGTGAGGGCGCTGGCGGATGCTCACGCAATGGGGGCGGCAGAGGTGGCGCTGGCGAAGAAGGCCAGCGCCCGACTCCTGCAGACCCGGCTCAGATCGCAAGAGGCGATCATCCACACCGATGGAGCTGTAAATCTCATCATTGACTGGGGAGTGGCCGCCTTGGCGGATTGCGGATGTACCGGCATCCGTCTAGCTTGCGCTCAGGGACAAACGATAGTGGGGTTCAATGTCGAGGGGGAAATGGGTCTCGTTGAAGCTGCATCAGCTTCAACTAGATCAGGAAAACTATAGGCTTGGGCCGCAAGCTACGCAGCGCGATGCCATTTGGGCCATGATCGATGACCAAGGCACGAAACTGGTCCGATTGGCCACGGATATTCTAAAAATGGACGGCGTGAGTCCCGGGAACCGATTTGGGTAGTTCCGTCTGGTACTCGAGGCCGGTACGTGGTCGAGGAAGGCAATCGCCGGGTGACGGCGCTGAAACTGCTGGAAACGCCGGCCCCGGCCGATGGCACGAGTGTCTCGCGGCAATTCAAGCGCCTTGCGAAAATCTATGCTGAGAACCCCATTCGCGAGTTGGAGGCCCGCCTGTTCGAAACGCGGGACGACGTACTGCCGTGGAAGCGGCGGCGGCACATGACCGCGGGGTCGGGAGTGGGTCTTGCGCCTTGGAAGCCTTTTGCCAAGGGCCGCGCCAATCGCGACATCGGCTTGGACGCTCCCAGATCCTTGGCGGTTGTCGAATTCTTCGGCGACGACAAGAGCGATGCGTGGGCCGAAATATTGGAGGCTTTGGATGGTCGATGGACCACGGTTGATCGTGTCCTAAACGCTGCGCCATTCAAGGAAACGCTGGGCGTGGTAATCGATCCCAAGAGTAGCGCCATTTCGTTTGAAAACGGTGACCTGAAAGCTGGAGGCGAACTTCTAAAGCGTGTCCTATCCACGATGGCGGCACCTGACTTTGAATTTGCTGACATTGAGGACAAGGACGACAGAAAGAAGTTCATCGACCAGTTTGCGGACTACAATGTTAGGGCTAAGGCTGGCGAAGCCCCTCAACCTTCTCAGGCACCAAATTCAGCCCCAAGCACGTCTGCCGATGGCTACTCGACTGACGGTTTTACGCAGAGGGAGGCTGGAAGCGATCAGCCCCCTCCTGACTCATCTCCCTCGGCAACCGCCGAAGCCCCTGCAACACCGAGCCGTAGGAGCTCAGCAGACGCCAACAGAAAAACCTTGGCGCCGCCGGATGGACCGAGACTCCTGCCTGTCCAAGGCATCAGGCTTTTGCCGCTCTACAACGAGTGCAGGAAGCTGAAGGTGAAGGGAAATGAGAACGCGGCTGCGTTCCTTGTCCGAGTATTCATCGAATTGAGCAGCGAGAACTATCTGCAAGAAAAAGCCGTTCAATTGCCGCGGAGCCTCCGAGAAAAGAGCATTACGGATTGGGAGGACTACAAGGTAAAGTTGTCGGACAAGATCGCTGCGGTAATGTTGCATATCGATCCGACAAAGAAGGCGCCCGTATTTGTTCAAGCCCGCCACGCGATCTCAAAGGAGTCCGTTGGTTCGTTTTCTATCACCATGCTTCATAGCTACTTTCACAACCGCCATGTTCTTCCAGACGAAGCAACTATCAAGGCGAGTTGGGATGGTTGGGAGGCCTATCTGCGCTGAAATCTACAAGGCACTCAGAACGCCATGATCAACGCTGGCCAACCGGCCTATCCTTAGCTATAGGTTTTGAATGGACCAGTTCAATTCTCCCCTTCGATACCCCGGTGGCAAGGGCCGGCTTACGCAGTTCGTTGCTGACCTAATCGAAGCGAACGGAATGACCGGCTGCCACTACGTGGAGCCCTACGCTGGTGGAGCTGGGATTGCGATCTCACTGCTCTATCTGGAATACGCCGACCACATCCATCTAAATGACCTGAACCGTTCGGTTCACGCGTTTTGGCACTCGGTTCTGAATGAGCCGGAAGGCTTGGTTCTGTCTTGTCCGTGACACTGTCCCAACTATCGAGGAGTGGCAGCGTCAAAGACAAGTTCAGAAATCTGATAGCGCCGGCATGTTGGAGCTGGGATTTTCTACTTTTTTCCTGAACCGTACAAACCGCTCCGGCATCATCAAGGGTGGCGTGATCGGTGGAAAGGATCAGGCTGGCACATGGAAGCTAGATGCCCGCTACAAAGCTCAAGATTTAGCGCGTCGCATCGAGAAAATCATGAGCTATAGCTCACGCATCAGCCTCTATAATTTCGACGCGGCGGACTTGATCCACGACGTGATCCCCACGCTTCCCCAGAAGAGCTTGATCTACCTTGACCCACCGTACTACGTGAAGGGAAAGGGGCTGTACGAAGATCACTACAGGCATGAAGATCACGCCGCAGTCGCGGGCTTGGTACGTTCATCCATCCGCCAACCGTGGATTGTCTCATATGACAATGTCCAACCCATCGTGAACCTCTATGCGGGCCTTCGACAGACCGAGTTTGGCATTTGGTACACCGCGGGTACCCGATATTCGGGCAAAGAGGTCATGGTGTTTTGCGACGCTCTGAAGATCCCTGATGTGATCGAGCCATCGCGAGGTGTCGTGGCCTAGCGTCCGCGCCGTAGGCCATTCGCGCATAGCCCCCAGTTAACGGCCGCTGCAGTGGGTTTGGCGAGGTTAGAGCTCGCCAAGTAGAAGGAAGCCGTGATGGCGCTTGTAAGGCACATCACGGCTTACAGGTACTTCTGGATCGAAGGGATCTCGGGGTCTTCGGCGATAAGAGCAACGGCAAATCGTTTTGCCTCACTGGCCAAGCCAGCCTCGTCCGCAGCATAGAGCCCTTGCAGCAATGCGATCACCTTAAGATCGTCATCCGCAGTTGCATTCGCCACGGCCTGATCCACGAGAGTGATCGCCCCTTTGAAGTCCCGTTGCCCGCGGAGGGCGGCGGCCCGCTTGATCGTGTCGCTAAGTACTGACGCCATTAAAAAATTCCTCTGGTTCGCATCCTTGCGGCTGTAGCCCGAGAGAACAACCAATGCAATCGAACCGAGACGCTATGGAAAATCGCTGGTGCATTGCGACGGCCGCCCCCAGCCCGACCACTAAATGAATAGGACACAGGCGTCCAGCGGCGTATATTGGGCTAGGCCCGCTGGCTCAACTGGAGGGCTTAGGGAGGGCAACGAGCCCCCAAAACTCTGCCCTCCCGATCTTTTCGCTTGCCCGTCAACCCCCTCAAAACGGGGAGTGACGATCCGGTCTCCTCTGAGCTATGACCGTGATTGAGGGCCCGGCCAACGCCATTGTTAAGTCCAGGCGGCAACGTGGGATCGGGGGTAAAGTGTGGCGTCACCCCCGACCTCCCTCACCCTCCCGATCCCGACCCGAGATCATCAACGAGCGACAGTGACGTGAAGTCCTCGCCCGGTCGAACCGGTTCCATGGATTTCAACAAGCACCAGAGCGTTGCCACTCAGGATGTCGTGAGCCGCCTGCGGCGAGATCGAGCCCATCGAAAGCATGGACTCCATAGTTGCGCGGTTGCCCTCGCTCCCGAAAAAGATGTCATCTTGATCGTATGGGTCGCGCAGGCCGTATCGGTGATAGTTGGCGCGATCCTGCCGCAACACCTGCCAAGGATTGGTCAGACGCGCACCGCTAGAGTTGTGCAGGTCGTGATAGCCGATTTGCGCAATGTAACTGTCGATTATATGGTCCTGCGTTGGCAGTGATCGTATCGTCGATTGTGCCGCCGCCGGTCCCGGGATCGCAGCTGCCGGGCATGCGGCAGAAGCCGCCCGCGCCAAAAACTTCATTTAGTCCCCCATCGTTTCCACAGCAGATTACCGGCAAAGACATGAGGGCTTCACAACACATTGCGTCAAATTTTACCGAGCGGCTGGCAGTGGCGCGCCGCCAGTCCGCGGGGAGCATTGCCGACCATTTCCTTTTTACTGACACGCGCTACTCTTGAGGCATGAACACCCGCCCCATCCGCGTTCCCAATGTGGACACTGCCGGCCGCCGTGCCGCCCGCCTTGAGCGAGCGGCTATCCCGGCCGAGCAACGGGCGTTCCTTGAGAGCTTCAACCGCCGGTGGCAGAATTGGTCGCTCGCGATGAAAAGCGCAGGGATGAGGGAGAACAGCGCAAATAGAAAGCGCCCGCCCCCGGCGGAGGGCAGGCGCTTGTTGCTTGGGCCAATGCCTCCCACGCAACGGGGCGGCCGGGAAACCACCGGCCTGGCACCAGCGAGGAAGAATACCCGCTGGCGATCTATATGGGGCGTTACGGCGCAACGCCCGGATTTTTGACAGCGCCCCTGAAATCGGTCCAGCCACTGCCAAAATCTAGCCGGGCCTTCCACTCCTGCCCATCAACATCGAAGCCGACGCGGCTCATGAGCTGGACGCCCTTCTCGCCTTCCAAGTACGCATATTCGAGCCCGCTGGCGCCCCGGTCTGCCAGGACGTACCGAGCTTGGGGATCCGCTAGATTGTTCTCGACAATCAGCGTCAGGCGACCGGCGAAGACATTCACGTCCGCGATTTTCTCCGCGTTCACTTCGGCCAAAACCTGCTCGCCGAGCAGTTCGAGCTCCGGCGGAACCACGAGATATTTCGGGCTGATGTTGATCACCTCACCCGCCGCACCCTTTTGGCGCCGCATCGCCGAGCGTGCGGCGGCCGAGGAGGTCGTGGACAGGGCGGCAGGGGTCAGCAGGTTGCCATGGGTTGCGTGATAAATCGCAAGGCCGTCGGAGAGCTTCTGAGTGCCCAGCAGCAGATTGGTCAACTGCTCGGCCTCAAGGCGGGCGGCCAGCTTCCCGAAATGTGCAGGCATCTCGGCGAAGTAGCCCAAATTTTCGTTGATCAACGCCTGACGACTCACGGCGAACACGCCGCCAAAGGTGCTCAAGCTGTAGCCCTCCGCGCCTTCCTTGATCGTCAGGCGTTTAAACTCACCCGCCTCGTTGACCTTGGTGAGCTTGCCGGCCAAGTCGAGACCGATGGAAAACCGGGTCCGGAAATCCCGCGCGGTCTGTTCCTTGGCGGCTTCCCGGAGGCCGCTGGGCTGCTCGTTGTACGCGTCACGCAGAATGCGGTTAGCGACGGTATCCAGCATCACCGGCAAATCTGAGGTCGTGTGCATCGAGGCGCGCTCGATCAACTGGCCAGTCGACATCCCACGGGTGGAAACGCCGCTATTCTCAAGCGCAGTCCGGGCCATTTCGCCCAGCGACACGCCAACGAAATCGCGGCCTGTCGTTACCTTGTGGCGGGGCTGGAGACGGCCAAGCAAGGCATCGGCCATGCGTTCAGCAAGCGGAGTCTCGTCGCGATGGTCGTAATCGCTGGGCGCAATCGAAAAGATCTGCGTGCGATCTCGGCGCGCCCGCATTTCATCCAGAATTGCCTCGCGGAATTGCGGCACGGACATATCGCCTTCGAGCGCCCGTTTGATCAGGCCGTGGCTGGCGCGATGGTTGGTGCCGATCAAGTTGATATCGGCGGCCCGCTGGCGCTCGGCAGCGACGGGATCGAGAGTGTTGGTGGTCGGGGTAGTCATTGACGGCTCCTTGCCGGCCGCGCTTTCTGCGCGCCGAACGGTGACGGGGATGGTGGTGTGATGGCCCTCAGGCTCGGCTCGGGCTTGGGCGCCGAAATCGGCCGGCACCAAAACGGCGCTGATTTCCATGGGTGTCCAGCGGGTGGCGATGAGCGTTGGCAAGGCATCGCCTTCGCCCTCCTCGCGCAGATAGCTTTCGACGGAATAGCCGACGCTCACCGGCAATGGCAGGCCAGCGCGCAGATCTGACAGGATCTGATCACCCGACTTGCTGGTGGATAGGACCACCGTTGCAATGCCTTTGCCGCCTTCTGATCCGAGCCGATCCGGGCAAAACCGCGCCGAGCCGATTTGCCATGGTGTCACGGGCGTGATTGTCGAGAAACGGCGCCGCGCCGGTATTGAGCCGCGCCAGATCGACGGCAGCGGGCGTCATGTCGAGGGACTCGAGATAGTATTCGCCTTGGCGCCAATCGTACCGCTTCACAGGCGCGCCGGTGGAGAAGACGATTTCTGACGGTGCGGGCGTTTTCGTCCGGGCTGGTGGCGCGCAACTCGGCCGCCTGATAGCCACGATTGGTGATTTCAATCGTGCCGGTCACTTGGTGTCGTCCTTCTGGAAAAATGCACCATGCCGAACTACGAGCCCGAGCTGGGCATCGGCGCGGCGGACGATATCGTCGGCAATGCCGGAAACATTGATCTGGACTGCCATAAGCGGGCTTGCCGGCATCGCGCGGGCTAAATCGCGGATGGTGCCGGAGACGTGCCGGACTTTTCCGCCCGGCTCAATCCACCGTCCTGCCACGAAATCCCGGTTGCCGTCATGCAGGAGATAGGCAGAAATTCCTGACGATAGAATGAATTTACAGGCTTCATTGAAGGAAAGGCCACCGGACTCAAGAACCATGACGCACCGCATTCTGATAGCGTCCAACGCATCGAAGCGCGCATGTTTTCCCGGCTCGGTTGGGGCAATGGGCAGTTGCACAAAATCAGCGTCTGGACCAAGGCTGGCTGCAACATCGCCAACGGCACGCTGACGGAGCCGGCGCTGCTCAAACCGCTTCACGTCGATATCGATCAATCGGCAAAATTCGGTGGCAGCAAGCAAAACAGCGGGCATTTAATTTCCCCATCAAGTCGGGAATTTATGCGCGCACTGTCGGGGAATGGCAAGGGGCGACCCGAAGGCCGCCCCAGTGTTAGTTCGGGCTGGTCGGTGCCGCAGCGGCTTGAAGTTGGCTGGCTAACATCTCCGTGGCCATCGAAACGACGCGATCGGCAATGCGCCGCTCGGCCGGGTCCTCGAACCGCTCCGCCGCAGACTGTAGGGCGGCGATGTAGCTGGCCACCACCGGGCTAAGCCCTTTTCCAAGGTCCTCTGGGCCCAGCATGCCGCGGGCCTCATCCGTTTCCGTCAGCAGCTCGGCGAGGTCCTGCGGCGCCGTGCCATAGCGTGCCGCCGGTGGTCAATGTCGCGCTGGCTGATCATTCGTCCGCCTCCCGCTTGCCCGTAACCAGCGCCGTGCGTTCGACAGCGAAATGCGCGGCCAACTTTGCGCTGACTTGGTCGACGATGGCAGAGATGCGTTTGCGCTCCGGCTCGGGCTGGCCCCGGCCGGTCTCGCGGCCTACCTCGGTGATCGAGGCGAGAAACTCCTCTGTCACTTGATCGAATACCGCCAGCGCGTCGGGCATGGGTATGGAGGCCTCCCGCTCACGGTCGAGCCGGCGCTGGATCAGCTCTGCTTGGGCGGCGTGGACGCGATCCGAGCGGCTGGGCTTGTGGAGTTTACCGGCCAGATACTCGGCGTGACGATCGATGGTTTCCGTGATCGCATAAAGGCCATCGGGCCGCTGCGGCAAGACTCCTTCTGCGGTCAGCCGGTCCAGCTGCCGCTCGCTGACTTGCAGCAGCAGCGCCATGCGTCGTCGCCCCTTCACCCCCGGGCCCGTCTCCGGGTCAACTTCCGTTTTTTCCATATCTAAGACTTTGTTATTCATCGGTTTTCTCCAGAAAAAGTAGACAGACATGCGATTTTCGTTGGGCGGAGATCGAGTGGATATCGCGATTGCCCTCACCCGCCGTTGGGGCCCCGGTGGGGAAAGGACCCAAGGCCCCGGGGGTATCGGCGGCCCATGGGGCGCACCACGTAGCGCAGCGCATTCACGGGTCCGCACCATGGCGAGGCATCTGTCGGCCTAGCCACGACGCTGCCGTTGGCACGTCGGTACGACCAGATGCGACTGCATAGGCCAACGCCCTCATGCGCAGATCCATTTCCGAATAGCCGATTTGAAGACTGAGCCGGTGCAATAGGGCGGCATCCGCGGTGCCCGGGGTGCCCCAAACGCTGGCGGCCGGGCGCTGGAGGGGATCGGGATCATGCGACATGGCTGATCTCCACAAGCCCAGCCTGCCGCAGCCACCGTGCCATGGGCATGCGCTGCACTCTGCCAGTCTCAACTGCCTGCCCATATGCCGCGATCCGGTCCTGCACCTCCGCCCGCCCTAGCTTTTCGAGCAGTTGCAGGAACTGTTCGACTTCGTGCGGGTGGATAGCCCGGCAAAAGCCACCTCGATCTCGGCAATGAGTCGTCGTGGCAGGCTGGCGCCTCAGGGCGCGCCAGCCATACCTTTCGCGATATCCAGACTTTCATGATCACCCAATGGCTCGGTGATGGGGGCGCTGGCGCCGCTGGGCGCCGCGCCCTCACTGATCATTCCTTGGTAGTCTCTATTAGCGCGTGCCCCGGAACGCGGGTTGCACGTCTCGGGGAACGCGGATGGGGCGTCGCCGGGAACGCGCATCGCCTCACTCAAATGCGCGTTCCCGGGAAAGCACGTGGACGCCTGATCCGCGTTCGGGGGGACGCGCTTTGTTGGCGCCTCACCCGCGTTCCCGGAGACGCGCATTGCCAATCGATAGCGGTTGCCTCGACCATCTTTTTCGATTTCGAGGTGGCCCAGCCGAACAAGAGCTGCGATCGCGTGGGCAACGTTTCCACGATGGCAACCGATCAGCGATGCTATGTAGTCTTGAGACGGCCGGGCATCGTGGGTTTCAGCGTTTACGTGCTGGCCGATAATGACCGCCACCCTCAACGCTACCAGCTTTACCCGATGGTCACCGACCACTTGTAGCTGCCACGCCGAGCGCTCGGCGGCGACGTGCGTGTTCATGGTGCGCACCAGATGCAGGCAATGGCCTCGCTACTGCAGCCGATAGCTCGCCGAAATTCGGTCAGGGCGGGATGCGCGAGTCGAAGTGGCGCCACCACATGAACACGCAACCCGTTCTCACCCAATGAAGCCCGAGCAACGACAGCGCCATCACGAAGGGCGACGATACGGCTGGTTAGTGAGCCCACGAGTTGTAGGCCACCGGCCGACTTGCTATGGTGCAATTGACGGTTTTGACCTGCTGTCAGTGCCCCGCTCGGCCCGGCAAGGCCGGCGGGGATTCCGCTTGTGCCGGAGGTCATGGCTATGCCGCCGTCCTGCGGCTCATGCGCTCCAAAATCCACTCATGAATTTCGGATGCCACGAATGCGATGCGCTTTTCACCAATGGGCACTGCCCGTGGGAAATCGCCGGCCACTCGATATTTATTCACCATCGTTCGGCTCAGGGTGGTGAGCCTCACGACTTGGTTCATCGACAAAAGGGTAGGAAGTTCCTCTGACATCGGAATGCCTCAATAGTTTCGAGGCGGACCAATAAAAACACATCCTGTCTCAAATCAACGAACAGAATTCCAATTACGCGGCTCAAGATCGTGCTGCCGGGGGCGACCAAAAATGAGACGTCCCGCCATGGGCACTTTGAAATGGCGATGTGCCAATCATCCTCCCCAGCGGGGCACTTGTAATTTTGGAACAATATTTCTCAAGCGCTGATTACGCGGCGGTGAGAACGCGGATGACTGAATGGCCGCTGTCCTTCTGACCGTAATGGGCCCAGGCCTCCATCAGCTTTCGACGTTTTTCCAATGCGTCCCCACGTCGATAGGCGCGTTCCACCTCGTCGCCAACTAGGTGGGCAAGTGCGGCCTCCGCGAGTTCGCTGGGGAAGCTGGTTTCCTCGCTTACCCAGTCGCGGAACGTGGAGCGGAACCCGTGGAGCGTGGCGTCGGTCCCGCCAGCCGCGCCCAACGCTTTCACCAAGCTGGTTGCAGATAGTGGCCGGCCCTCGATCGCTCCGGGAAACACCAGTCCCACCCGCTTGTCTCTGGCCCGCAGTATTTCAAGAACCCGTGCCGGCAATGGCACGCGATGCTCGCGTCCGGCTTTCATGCGGACGCCGGGGACCGTCCACACGGCGCGGTCCGAGTCGATCTCCTCCCATCGAGCGCCAAGAGCCTCGCTGGTCCTCGATGCGGTCAGGATCAGAAATTCCAATGCCAACGAGCTGAGCCCCGATTTCGCACGCAGCTTGGTCATGAACGATGCGATTTCAGAAAAGGGCAGGGCGGCGTGATGGCCGCGCTTTATGCGCTGTTCGGCGGCCGGCTTTGGAAGGAGGTGTTCGAGGTGGCCCTTCCAACGGGCGGGATTTTCTCCGGATCTCAGGCCACGAACAGTGGCGTAGCCTAAGACTTTCTCCAGCCGGCCTCGGAGACGGCTGGCGGTCTCGTGTTTCTCACGCCAATGCGGTTCAAGCACGGTGACAACATCATGGGTCGTGATTGCGCCGACAGACTTTTTGAGGAGGCTAGAGCAGTAGGCCTCGCCGAGAGTCATTTTCCATTGGGCCTCGTGTTTTTCGTTCCGCCGAGAACCATCCTTCGTCGCAAGGAACGATCGCACTACCTCAGCAAAGGTCACAAACGCCGCTCGTTCTCTGCGGGCGCCAATCTCGGAGAGGGGATCGCCGCCACGGGCCAGGATGCTGCGTACCTCATCCGCCTTGACGCGGGCTAGGGCCAAACTGACAGGTGCGGTGCCAGAGTCGAATGCACCTAAGCCCATCTCACGCCGCTTCGAGCCGCGGACGTAAATGAAAACCCAGCTTTTCGTCCCGCCCTTTGACACGTTCAAGTAAAGGCCATCGCCGTCACCGATCTTGCCGGTTTTGGTGGCCGCCTTGATCTGGGTCGTCGTGAGCTTATTCCTTGCCATCCCCAATCCCTTCCCTAATCCGTGGAGTTGTCAGTGCGGATCGATAGGGACAACAGGAACAAGCCAGACGCGTGAAACGCAAGCGAAATCAGCGTTGGTTGTCAGAGAAAGGCAATAGTTTTCAATGGCTTGGAGGACATCCTCTCCGCCACTTTCCTTTCTGATGCCCGGTTCGTTGGATTTCTGTTCCAATGTGGGGCGCTGTTCCCAACTTCCACAAATTCTGGCAGGCGTCGCCCTAACACCCGTGGCGTTGGGTGATATGTTCCCCTTCCGCAGCTACGTTGCTGCCATGCAGGATCGCAGCAACGGCAAACAGTGGGACTGCGAAGTCGCTATGGTGTTCTGCCCCAAAGCTTCTGCCGATCACTAGCCCTTGCGCTTTGGTCGAGCCTGCGTGAATGCTTCACAGCGTTGGGTAGGAGGACGGGCATGGAACTCAAGGAATTTGTGAAGCAGGCGGTGCAGGATATTATCGCCGGGCTGAACGAGGCCAGCGATGGGTTGATAGGACTGCAGGCTGTGGGCCATAGTAACCACAACAAGATGTCGGTTTTGCCGCCCAACATCCTTCAAGACCACAATGGCGGTATTTATTCCGTGGTGAATTTTGATGTTGCTGTTACCACTCTCGATGAAGTGTCCGGGGGTGGCAGGATTTCGATTGTCCCCTTCAAGATGGAGGGGAAGGCAGTTGGCAGGGCCGAAACGATTTCACGTATTCAGTTTGCGACGATCGTTCGTGCTAAGTGACCGAAGCAGACTGACCTCGTACTAACGGTTTGGTCGCACGGCCCACGGACTTACAATAACAGGACTTGTCGACAGTCTGGCGGCCGTTCTCGTGCCAGAGTTTGCGGCATGAAGACGTGGCCGACTACGCGCTCGACAGCAATTTAGCCTGCTGACCCCGGGCAAAACGCTCGGGGCCCAGTGCGACAGTGTCGGTCAGCGCGTAACAGCGCGGCCGATCGCGATGATGATGCAAGCGCCGATGAAGCCGGCGATCAGGTAGCCGATCCACCCGCCAAACGAGATGCCCAATAGCCCGAGCACCGGGCTGGCGACGATGGCGCCGACAATGCCTAGAATAATGTTCATGAGCAGACCAGTATTGGTCTGCATGAACTGCTTGGCCAGCCATCCGGCAACACCGCCAATGATGATTGCCGCAAGCCAGCCTACACCGTCAAAACCCATTGTTTTCCTCCTCAAGAAAGGGACTCGACGTCAAGGAGCCTGACATAATGGGCGCAGAAGGCAAGTTATGCCCCGCATCTGGCTAAAGTTGCGGCCCTTGCGGCCACAACCTTTGCCCATGGCGTCACGCCGCGTCGGTGGTCTGCCTTCGCACCCTCAGATGCGCTTGACCAGCTCTTCCAACTGATCGGTGCACAGGCCCCAGCCTTCATGGAACCCCATCTCTTCGTGGCTCTTGCGATCTTCCGCAGTCCAGTGGCGGGCGATCGCTGTATACCGTGTCTTGCCGGCTTCCTCGGTGAAGGTCAGGATCACCGTCATGAACGGCTTGGCCGATGGTTCCCAATCCCCGATATAGGCATCGGTGAACACCAGCTTCTCGTTGGGCACGACTTCCAGATATTGCCCTGGATTGGGATATTCGGTGCCGCTTTCGTCGGCCATCGTCACCACGCTTGCGCCCCCCACGCGCACATCCAGCACGGCCTTGGGCGTCGACTGAGGCTTAGGCGCAAACCATTGCGTCACCGGGTCAGGCCGCGTCCAGGCGGCATAGAGCTTCTCGCGCGGCGCATCGATCAGGCGGGTCAGCACGAGGTCGCGGTTGGTGTCCAGGGCGGTATTGGCTTGAGCGGTCATTTGCAATCTCCATGTGTTGCGGGTTCAACCTGTCAACGAGCCGCGTAACGGCTTTTCGACAAAGCCATGCTCTTTTTTTTCTATTTGTCGCACCAATCGGCTTTCCGCTGTCTAATGCCAAAAAAATACCACTTCCTCATTCGTTCTCACCACAGTGATGCTGGCAGCGTCACATCGTCGAAACGACAGCGAATTATCCTCTTATGCCCGGCCAATCGCCGTGCGGAGTCATTTTTGGCTTGGTGAATGGTATTTTATTGGTATCTTGACGCGGGCAAGCGCTAGCGTCTTATGTGGGGAGCCGTGGCTGACCTGACCAATAGTTTGTTTTTCGATGGCCCGGTGGTCCTGCCTACCGGCGGCCCGCTCTATCTCCAGCTCAAGCGCTGGATTGAGGACGCCATCTATAAGGGCGACATCAGCCCCGGCGATGCACTCCCCTCCGAGCGACCCGGCGCTCAAGGTCGATGTCTCGCGCGTCACCGTCCGCAAGGCCGTTCTGCAGCTGGTTCAGGATGGCGTGCTGGTGCAACGGCATGGCTCGGGCACCTTCGTCGCGCCCCAGCCGCAGCGCGTCGAGCAATCGCTGTCCCAACTCACCTCTTTCACCGAAGACATGGCCCGCCGCGGCATGGCCGTGCGCTCCGAATGGCTCGATCGCGGCCTCTATCTGCCCTCGCCGGAGGAGACTGTTATCCTTGGCCTGTCGCCCGGCGAGCATGTCTCCCGCATCGCCCGCCTGCGGCTTACTGGCGATACCCCGCTAGCGATCGAGCGGGCGAGCCTGTCGGTCCGCGTCCTGCCCGATCCGGCCGTCGTTTCGGATTCTGCTCTATAAACTGCTCGAACGCTCTGGCAATCGCCCCATCCGCGCCATCCAGCGCATCAGGGCTGCCAATCTGGGCGCCGAGGATGCCGATCTGCTGCAGGTTGCACCGGGCTCGGCCAGCCTCAATATCGAGCGCACATCCTACCCGGCCTCTGGCCGGGTCATCGAATTCACCCGCTCCATCTATCGGGGCGATACCTATGACTTCGTCGCCGAACTGCGGATCGGGGACACGCCGTCCAGTGGAGCCGCCAAACCATGACGTCTAATCAGACCCATATGCGCCGCGAGATCAACGAGATCCCGGGCGCCGTGGCCAATTTCCTCGACAAGAGCACGCCGGTCATCGCCGCCGCTGCCGCCGCCTTGCGGGACAGGGATCCGTCGCTGGTCGCCACTGTCGCGCGCGGCTCGTCCGATCATGCTTCCACCTATCTCAAATACGCCATTGAACTGACGCTGGGCCTGCCGGTCGCCTCCATCGGCCCCTCGATTGCCTCGATCTACAATAAGCAACTTCGGCTCGATCGCGCCGTAGCCATCGCCATCTCCCAGTCCGGCAAAAGCCCCGACATTGTCGGCATGGCCCAATCCGCCAAGGCGGCGGCGCCACCACTATCGCCATCACCAACACGGCAACCTCGCCTCTGGCCGAAAGCGCCGATTTCACCATCGACCTGCATGCCGGCGTCGAAAAGTCGGTCGCCGCCACCAAAACCTTCGCCACCTCCATCGTCGCGGGTCTTGCGCTGCTGGCCGAATGGAGCGGCGATGCCGACCTCTCCCGCGCCGTCCATACCTTGCCGGAATCCCCGGCCGCTGCCGTCGTCTGTGATTGGTCCGAACTGATCGGCGCGCTTGATGGCCACAATGCGCTCTATGTCCCGGGGCGCGGTCCGGGCTGGGCCATCGCCAATGAAGCCGCCCTCAAGTTTAAGGAAACCTGCGGCGTCCAAGCCGAATCCTATAGCTCCGCCGAAGTGATGCATGGCCCGGTCTCCATCGTCACGCCGGGCTACCCCGTGCTGGCTTTGGCCGCCCGCGATGCTGCCGAGCCGTCCGTCGCCGACATGGCGCACAAGCTGGCCGGGCAGGGCGCCTTGGCCTTCCTCACCAGCGACCTCGCCGGCCCGGCCACGCGTCTGCCCTTCGCGCCCACCAGCCACCCTATCACCGACCCGCTGGCGCTCATCGTCTCCTTCTACGGCTTTGTCGAAGAACTCACGCGCCATCGCGGCCTAAACCCCGATGAGCCGCGCCTGCTCAAAAAGGTGACCGAGACGGTATGAGCGACCTTCTCGCGGTAGCAGGCGCCCGCATTTTCGACGGGCACGATTGGCAGGACGATGCAGCCCTGCTGATCGAATTCGGCCGAGTCTGCGGCATTGTTCAGGCGGGCGCCATTCCCGCCAATGCTGAAACTGTCCACTTACCCGGCGGCATGCTGGTACCCGGCTTTATTGACCTGCAGGTCAATGGTGGTGGCGGGGTCCTGTTCAACAATGATCCCACGCTTGAGGGCATTCGCGCTATCTGCGCCGCCCACGCCCACCTCGGCACCACCGCGCTCCTGCCTACGCTGATAACCGATAGCGTCGAGGTCAATGTCCGCGCCATTGCCGCCGGCGCCGCCGCAACTGCCCGGGGTGTTCCAGGCTTCCCGGGCCTCCACCTCGAAGGCCCCCACCTCTCCATTGCCCGCAAGGGTACGCATGACCCGGCTCTGATCCGCCCGATGGACGATGCCGATCTGGCCCGCCTGCTCGCCGCCCGCCAGCAAGTGCCGAACCTGCTCTGCACAGTGGCCGCCGAAACCGTCACTCCGGCCCAGATCGCGGCTTTGTCCGCCGCCGGCATCGTGGTCAGTATCGGCCATTCCGACGCTGGCGCCGACACCGCCGCTGCGGCCTTTGCCGCCGGCGCCAGCATGGCCACCCATCTCTTCAATGCCATGAGCCAGTTGGGCAACCGCGAGCCCGGTGTCGTCGGCGCCGTCCTGGCGCATGACAGCGTCTTTGCCGGCCTGATCGCCGATGGCATCCACGTCCATCCCGGCACGATTGACGTGGCCCTGCGCGCCAAATCCGGCACCGGCCGCATCTTCCTTGTCACCGACGCCATGTCGCAAACCGGCACCGACATCAAGACGCTGACGCTGAACGGCCGCACCATAACCCGATCGGATGGCGCCCTGCGCTCGGCCGATGGCACACTGGCCGGTGCCGACCTCGACATGATCGACGCCGTCGAGTTCATGCATAGCCGCATCGGCTTAGCCCTTGATGAGGCCCTGCGTATGGCCGCGCTCTATCCCGCCCAAGCCATGGGCATCGCCGCCGACTATGGTCATCTCCGTCCCGGCGCGATAGCAAACTTCGTCCACCTCGACCCCAACCGTCACGTACTCTCCACCTGGATTTCTGGCGCAGAAGTCTATCGGGCAGGGCGCCTCTAACCCCGCCCAATATACGGCATAGTGGTCGCCATCACCGTCATGAATTGCACATTCGCGCTGAGCGGCAGCCCGCTCATATAAAGCAGCGCATCCACCACATGGGCCACGTCGAATGTCGGCTCCGGCATGATCGCGCCATTGGCCTGCAGCGAGCCCGAATTCATGTGGCTGGTCATGTCGGTCGCCGCATTGCCGATATCGATCTGTCCGCAGGCAATGTTGAACGCGCGTCCATCCAGCGAAATCGCCTTGGTCAACCCGGTGATCGCATGCTTGGACGTCGTGTAGCTAGCAGCGCCCGGCCGGGGCGCATGGGCTGAGATCGAGCCGTTATTGATGATCCGACCGCCCTGCGGGCTCTGGTCCCGCATCGCTCGAAACGCCTCGCGCGCGATATAGAAGGCGCCATTGAGATTGGTATCGATCATTTCGCGCCACGTCGGCACGTCGATATCCCCGAACGGCAGGGCCGGCGCAAACCGCCCGGCATTGTTGAACACCACGTCGATCCGCGGATGCTGCGCCCGCAGCCCGGTAAAGAAATGCGCCACCTGCGCCGGGTCTGTCACATCGCATGTGGCCCAATAGGCGCCGGTTTCCGCTGCCACCGCTTCGAGGGCCCCGGCACGCCGCCCGCAGATCGCCACCCGGTATCCGGCCTTGGCAAAGCCGATGGCCGCCGCCCGACCAATCCCAGAGCTCCCTCCGGTGATAACGACAACTCTGTCCTGATGTATCATGCATATTCCCCGTTGCCGGGCAGCGCCGCTGCCCATTGCGCCTGATTGCGGGCACATTCCCTGCCATGTCATTGCGGCGGCCTTATGTGCGGCAGAAAATCCCGCCAAGGGTACCGCTTTGCCCGGTTACAGCCGCAAGAGGCTGTTAACCCCTTCAAAAGATAGAAAATTTAACCCCGGATTCATTCGCCTTAACGAGTGATTACCGTCTGTGTGCTGAATCTGCAACAACGGGGGTGTAACCATATTGTGGCGGCCCCAAAACGGGCTTTGTTCGATTGCGTCCAAAGTTTGCATGCGTAGAGTGGGTCTTGCGAGATCCATGCATGGGATCGTTTGTCGGTCGCAACGCGACGGCAACACACTGCACCACGATAGTGTGGTCGCGTTACGGCAAACCGCTGGGTAACCGGCACCAAGAATGACTGACTTTGGAGGTCAAATAATGAAACTCAAGAGCCTTATCCTCGGTTCTATTGCCGCTGCTGGTCTCTCGACCGCTGGCTATGCAGCCGATCTGGGCGTGCTGACGTCGCTGGACGTTTGCGACTCGCTCGGCATCTCGGGCCTGACGATCTCGTCGGACACCAACTGCCTGCAGATCTCGGGCGGCGTGAAGTATGAATTCTACTGGGGCGACTACAAGGACGAGCCAGTTCTTGGTGTTGTTGGTCTGACCGACAGCATCGTCGGCAACGGCGGCCCAATCAACATGATCGGCGCTGGCTCGACTGCTGACGGCGAGCTTGATTGGCGTTCGAAGACCCGGGCTTGGCTGAAGTTCGTCGGCTCTGCCGACAGCGACTTCGGTACCGCCAAGGCAGTTTTGAAGCTTGAGCTGAATGATCGTTATGACGTTCGCAACGAAGGCGCGATCGCTCCTCACGGCGACAACTCGGACGAGAATGCCAGCAAGCTGATCAATGAGGCTTACGTCTCTGTTGGTGACTCGACCGTCCTGATGGCCGGTAAGAAGAGCACTATCGGTAACTTTGGTGACTCGCAGCCCTTCAACTTCCTGCGTACCTTTGGCTACAATGAAGTTGACAATGGCGTTCTGCTCGAAGGCGACGAAGACGGCTTCGGCGGCCATGTCATCCGGGTCGTTTCTGACCTCGGCAATGGCGTGTCGGTTGGTGTCGGCCTCGAAAACCTCGACGGCAGCTACGGCGTGACCTACGACTTCGACGGTGACGGCGTTACCGACGCGGTCAGCACTCCGACCCAGATGGCCGGCACCCCGGTTGGTGTGGTTAGCTACGCGGGCAGAAGCCATCACGGCTCACCTGACTGGCTTCACCGGTGGTATCCTCGACGGCGAAGCTGACTTCTACGGCATCCACGCTGGCGCAACCGGCACCTTTGAGCAGTTCAAGGTCCGCGCCGCTCTTGGTTACCTCTACAGCGAAGTCATCGACGACGATAAGATCCATGCGCTGATCTCGGCTGAAGCCGGTTTCGACATGTTCACTGTCGCCCTGTCGGGTGAATACACCGATGCCTACGGCAATGAAGGCTATGGCCTCGGCGGCTCGGTGGGCGCTACCATCACCGACGGTATCAAGATCAACCTCGGCAGCCGTTGGTTCCACAACGACACCTCGGATCAGGATACCATTCAGGTCGCGGCTCAGCTCATTGCTGCCGTCACCGAAACCATCGAAGTCACCGGTGAAGTTGGTGGCTACTTCGGCGACGACTTCGTCGACTGGCAGGGCGCTGCGTTTGCCGACAGCGTCGGTTACGCCGCTCTGGGCCTGAAGTGGGCTCCGGCGGTGGTTTCACCTCCAGCCTCAAGGGCGAAGTCACCACCGAAAGCGCCTACAAGGTGTCGTTCACTGCCGAGAAGACCTTCGACTAATCGTCGATCCTTCTTTTGGATTGGGAAAGGCCCGGCTCTGCCGGGCCTTTCTTTTGTGGTGCCTACCCCGCCTCGTTTCAACGCCCGTTCATCGCATGGCGTCATGCTCCTTCCCACAGTGTCATTCCCGCGAAAGCGGGAACCTCCGTTTACTTCGGCAAGGGCAGGGCGCCCCATGATCTGCCGCTTCGCCCAACCCCGGCCGCACATCCGCGTTCAACATCTGAATCCCACATAAAATCCAAAGACTTAACCCACGCATTTTCGTTCCAAAGCCAGACGAAATACTCTAGGTTTGCCGCCAATTGCGGAAATCTCTTTTGGAACGGGCATGATCAAGGACCTCATCAAATGGGTCGCGCCGGGGCTGAGTATGGCTCTGGTGGCAACAGCCATTTGTCTCTCGAGCGCTGCTGCCAATGACGGCCTTTTGCGCGCTGGAACAGAGGGCCCTGATGCTCCGCTCTTCGTGGCGCAACTCCAATCCGGCGGCAGCATCGTCACCCTCGATGCGCCGCGCATCGCCGATTACTGGGTGAGCGCCACCCTGCAGCCCGGCGGAACCATCGTTTTCGACGGCTACGCACCGGATGACGCTACCCGCCGGGCGCTGCGCCAGTTCCGGGGCGCCGACACTTCTCGGCTCAAACTCGGGAGCGGGGCGCCCGGCAACTATCGCCCTGCTGTCGATTTTGGCCTCTCTGTGCTGGCTCGCATGAGCGAAGGCCGCTTCGCTCTGCGCCAGAACGTCATCACCATCAATGGCATAGCCCGCTCAAGCGCCGACTATCAGGCATTGCGCAACGCCGTCTCCGCGGGTGTGCCGCAAGGCCTCGTTCTCGCCCAAGCCGAGATCACCGCGCCCGTCGCCACCAATTTCGCCTGGATTGCCGCCAAATCCGCAGACGGCGCCATCATGCTCTCCGGCTCCGTGCCCAGTCCGGATGACGAAGCGGCGCTGCTAGCCAGAGCTGGCGCAAATGCGCGCACCGGCATGACCTATGCGTCCGGCGCGCCCAATGGCTTCAGCGGCTCGGCTCAGACCGGTCTGGCTCTGCTGCAGCGCCTGTCCGAGGGCAAGGTTGCGCTGGAAGGCGCCGCTCGGACGCTGACCGGCACGGCGAAATCGCCCGCCGACAAGGCCGCCATCGAGGCCGAATTCACCACCGAGCAACTCGCCGCCGCCGGCTGGTCCATGGCCATAGCCGAGCCCGCGGCCACTGTCACAGCAACCGCGCCCGTCATTACGCCAGCCACGCCTGAGACGCCCCCGGTACCCGAGCCTGTAGCCGAGGCGCCCGCGCCGGAGCCGGTAAGCATCGACCCTGCCTATACTTTTTCTGCCACCCGCGCCGATGGGCAGACCGTCCTGAGCGGCCGGGTTCCCTCCGACGCCGATCTGCAAGCTCTCGCGAACCAAGCGGGTGGCTCCATCGACGCTCTCTCCGTTGCAGCCGGCGCTCCCGACAATTTTGTCGCCAATGCCCAACTCGGTCTGCAGCAATTGGCGCGCTTGGCCGACGGCCGGCTGAACTACAGCGCTAATGCTCGGACCCTGTCCGGCACTGCGCCCGATAGCGTCACGGCCGAAGCGATCAAGTCCGCCCTCGCAAGTGCGGCGAAGCCCGCCGAATGGACCGCCAGCATCACTGTCCCCGAACCTGTGGCGACGCCCGCCGCCGTGCCAGCCACAACATCATCGGCCGCCACCGTGGACGTCGCCGCTTGCGTAGCGCCGCTCGCCGATTTTTCCGCCCGCAATGCTATCCTCTACCAATCCGGCGCGGCCATTATCACGGCGGAATCAGAACCGGCGCTTGATGAACTGGCATCGGACCTAGCCGCTTGCCCCGATGCCGTGGTCCACATCGAAGGCCACACCGATGCCGATGGCGACGAAGCCTCCAATCTGGCTCTGTCCGTGGCCCGCGCCGAAGCGGTTATCACCGCGCTGGTCGCCCGCAGCGTCAATCCTGACCGCCTCTATGCCGTTGGCTATGGCGAATCCAGCCCGATTGCCGACAATGAAACGCCTGCCGGCAAACGCCTGAACCGCCGCATCGTCGTCACGGTGCTGGCGGAGCACTATTAGGAGGAAACGTCTCCGCAGACCCGCCTAAGCCGCGCGGCCCAGCACCGCCCGGCTGGTGCGAATGACGAATTCAGCGACGGCCTCGATTTCGTCGCGCTGGTCGAACAGAGCAGGGGAGCCTTGTCCGGCAATGGTCAGCGCCACCGCGTCCGGCCGCCGCCGTTGCATTTCGTCAAGGTCTCGCGCCGCAATTGATCGGTCAATTGCGTGCGTAGCAGCATTAGCGGCGCGCAGCGCAGCGTCGAACAGCGGCCATTGCGCCACCAGAACATCGTCGAAATTGATGCTGCCCAGTGCATCGATCAGCCGCGCATCGTAAAGCGGCCGCGCCTGACCACGCCGGTCTATCGTGTGGCTGCGCCCCATCAGCGCATCCAGCCGCGCTTCTGGCAGACTCGGATAATCGCCGCTCAGCATGCGCCGGAACCCCGCGGTCACAAATTTGCCGCCGCGCAGACTCTCGACATGCTTGAGATTATTGCGCAGCCGCACAATGCCACGCGAATCCGTCACCGGTCCCGCATCCAGCAGCACCGTGCCGGCCACCAGCAGTGGGTGGTCCATCGCCAGCGCCATGGCCACCTGTCCGCCATGCCCCCGGCCCAAAATCACCGCCCGGTCGATGCCCAGTGCCGGCAATATGGTGGCAACGTCCCGCGCATCGGCTAGCGAGCTATAGTCCTCCGGCCGCGCCCTATCGTCGGTTCTGCCCACGGCCCGGCAGATCGAGCAAAACCACCGGCCAGTTGCCGCCGCCCATGCGCTGGAAATAGGCGGCGAATTCGGTGAAATCGCTCATATTGCGCTGATAGCCGGGAATGCACACCACCGGCAGCCGCTGGCCGGAAAGCCGCCCGGATATATGGACTGCCGCCCGCAAATGTCCCGCCGACAGGCTCACCCGGGTCACCGGCAGGGCTACGAAAGCGGGATGATCGTCAGGGATTGTGCGTTTGCGGGCCATGGCCATCATTTAGGGAAAGGCGGCCTCTGGCCTCAAGCAAAATCAGGGTGATCTAGCGGATTGTCCGCAGCGCCTCTTGCAGCGTCAACCCGCCATCGCCCAGCCGTTCGCGATAGACTAGGTAGTTCCCCAGCACGCGCTGCACATATTTCCGCGTCTCTCGGAAAGGGATCAGCTCGACCCAGATCACCGGATCCACATTGTCGGCGCGCGGATCGCCATAGGCGGCAATCCACTTGTTCGCATTGCCCGGCCCCGCATTATAGGCCGCCGCCGCCAATACCAGCGAGCCATCATACCGCTCCAACTGCGTCCCGAGATAAGTCGAGCCCAGCAGCGCATTATAGGCCGCGTCGCTTATCAACCGGCTGGCCGAATAATCGACGCCTACCTTGCCCGCCACTTCCTTGGCCGTGCCGGGCATAAGCTGCATTAGCCCGCGCGCTCCCGAAGAGGAAATCGCATCGATCTGAAACATCGATTCCGGCGCGCAATGGCATAAACCGCCGCCCGGTCGGCCGCCAATCGTGCGTCCGCCGGCAATCCATCCTTGGGAAAACTGAACAGATCCAGCGGTACGCCCAATTTGTCCGCCGCATCGGCAATCGATATGGCAACATTATGCGCCCTGATTTCCTGCGCCAGCCGCGCCGCCAACAGCAATTCGCCGCCCGTCTTGAGGCCCTCGCCATAATGGCGCAGCAGCGGCACAGCCATGCTTTGCCGCCCATTCGCGGCCAGCAGGCGAACGGCGCGCACGAGCGAATTGGCGTTGAACAGGCTCTCGCTGTCCTGCCAATGGGGCAGGGGGCGAGATCTCGACGCCCTTATGGCCCAGCTCGGCCCGCGCCAATTGCCCATAATAAACATTGCCATAGCGCGCCGCCGCCTCATAGGCGGCCTTGGCCCCGGTCGTATCGCCCAGCTTTGTATCCGCCTGCGCCAGCCAGTAATTGGACTGACTCACCGTATCGGGCAGGGTCGACAGCGCCTTCTGTGCGGTAAAATGCTGCTTGGCGGCCGCCGCATCATCAAGGAACGATAGGGCGATCCAGCCGGCATGGAACTGCGCTTCCACCACCCGCCCGTCCGGCCCCTTGGTGTAGCCGGCCGCCGCCTGATAGGCGAGCTTTGGCTCCCCGGCATTGAGCAATTGCCGGATTAGCGCGCGCCGCTCATACCACCATTCGGCGGCGTCCGGCAGCTCGTCCGGCGCCTTGTTGAGCCAGTCGACCGCGCTTTGCCACAATTCGAACTGCCGTGCCCGCTGCGCGCGAAAAGATGAAGACCGGGTTGGACTGCATCGAGGGATCGACGTTATCGAGTTGCTTTTTGGCGTCGGCATCATTGCGCGACACAGCTGCCCGCGCCACCACCAGCGATTTCTGCGCCGGGCTCAAAAATTCCAGCAGCCGCTCGCTCGCCTGCGCCCGGTCATGCATCATCAGATGCATCGCCCGCGCCCAATGCGTATCGCGATCGAGCAGGGTGCCGAGCTTGTCCAGCACGGTCTTTTCCTGCTCTTGGGTCAAAAAATTGTCGATCCAGATGCTGTGGGCCAGCCTTGTGGCCCGATCTTTCTGTCCCTCGGCCAGATAGGCCGATGCCAGCATCACACGGGCCTCGATCGTATTGGGCACCACCCCGCCCAGCGCGGCGATAACATCGGCGTCAGCCGGCTCGGCCTTGACCAGCGCCTGCTCGATCCGCGTGCGATAAATGCTGCTGGCGGCAAAATCAGGTGCATCGGCGACAAAGCGCTGCACCGAATGATAGTCGATCTTGCCGGGATTGAAGTAGATCGCCGCCCATTGCACCGTGCGCCGCTCCAGCGCGTCGGGCAGGGCGCGAGCGGCATCATAGGCCCCGGCCGCATCGTCGCTGCTCAGTAGGGCCAATGCCGCGCGAAAAGCCGCAGAGCCCTTGTTTTCCGGGGCAGGCGTAGCCGTCCCGCTCTTGATCGAGCCGGTAACCACTGTGTCAACGACATCATTGGCCACGATCACATCGGTCACGGGGGCTGTACTCAAAACACCCAACGCCGCTGCAATGAGGCCCGCTCGAAAGCCGTGTCCCATCTGCCGTCCTGCTGCTCACATTCAATCAGCCGGCAAGAACCCCCATCCTTGCGGTTAACTCAAAGTTACCCCATCTGGGTAAACATCAGGTTGCCACCGCCCGTCAGATGCCGGTCATGTCGCTGCCGCCTTGTGATGGCATCCAATAAAAACTATGGTGCGCCACTCAAATCAGCCGCTATCAAACGGCTATGACATCACGCCACGGCTGAACTGTGGCATTCATCAAACCGAGGAATACCAGTGCAAATGCTCAGAGGATCGATTACGGCACTCATCACTCCCTTCGTTAACGGGGCAGTGGATGAGAAAGCCTTCTCGAGCTTTGTGGATTGGCAGATCGCCGAGGGCACACACGGCTCGGTTCCGGTTGGCACCACGGGCGAAAGCCCCACTGTCAGCCACGAAGAACATCGCCGCGTCGTGGAAATCTGCGTCGAAGTCGCCAATAAGCGCGTTCCGGTTGTTGCCGGCGCCGGCTCGAACTCGACCGCCGAAGCCGTTTCGCTGGCCCGTTTTGCCGAAGAAACCGGCGCCGATGCGGTGCTCTCCGTTGTACCCTATTACAATCGCCCCAATCAGGAAGGGCTGTTCCAGCACTTCTCCGCTGTGGCTAGCGCCGTGGGCATTCCGGTCATTCTTTATAGCGTGCCCGGCCGCACCGTTGCCGACCTCACCGTCGACACCATCGCGCGCTCGGCAGAGGCGCATCCCAATATTATCGGCGTCAAGGATGCCACGGCCGATCTGGGCCGCGCCAGCCTGCAGCGCGCCAAACTGGGGCCGGATTTTATCCTGCTCTCGGGCGAAGATATCACCGCGCTCGCCTTCAACGCCCATGGCGGCCATGGTTGCATTTCGGTCACCGCCAATATTGCCCCGCGCCTCTGCTCGCAGATGCAGGAGCTTTCCACGGCTGGTGATTTCAAGGGCGCGCTCGCCGTCCAGGACAAGCTCGTGCACTTGCACAAGAACCTGTTCATCGAGCCCAGCCCCGCGCCGGCAAAATATGCTGCGAGCCGGCTGAACCTGTGCGCCAACGAGCTGCGCCTGCCCATCGTACCGGCCTCGCGGGCCGCCGAAGAGGCAATGGATTTTGCAATGCGGCACGCAGGTCTTATCTAAGACTCAAGATATTAAGAGCCGGCGGGCCGACGCCGTCGGCTCGCATAAGGCTTCAAGGCTATGGCCAGTAAAAACGATAAAGCTAAGAACGGTGTGATCAGCCACGGGCTCGTGGCTGAAAACCGCCGCGCGCTATGATTACGAGATTGTCGATACCCTCGAAGCCGGCCTTGTGTTGACCGGCACCGAGGTCAAATCACTGCGTCTGGGCAAGGCCCAGATCACCGAATCCTACGCCTCGCCCGAAAAGGGTGAGCTGTGGCTGATCAACGCCCATATCCCGGAATATCTGCAGGCCAATCGCTTCAACCACGAAGAAAAGCGTCCCCGCAAACTCCTCGTATCACGCAAGCAATTGGCCCATCTCGACCAGGAAGTCTCCCGCGCCGGCAACACCATCGTGCCGCTCAAGCTGTTCTTCAACGACCGGGGCCGCGCCAAGGTGTTGATCGGCCCGGGTAAGGGCAAGAAGAACTACGACAAACGCGAAACCGAGCGCAACCGCGACTGGAACCACGATAAATCCCGCATCATGAAAGAAGGCGGGCGCGGCTAGCGCGCCTGCTACTGAGAGGTTAGGGATTGCGCAGCGGCATGGCTTGCTCGCAGGATTTCACTTGCGTCGGCTGCCGCATTCCCTTTCATCAGAAAGTCCACCTGATAGAAAACGCCGTTGGCCAGTGACGCGCTGTGCCGGCAGGTCAGGCCCCAGTCGGCCTCTTTGGCCGGCGCGCAGCTTGCAGCGAGACGGCTCCCGCCCACAAGCGTCTCCATATAGCTCCAGCCCGGCTGGTCATATGTCACGACCTCCCCCTCCGCATCGGCGGGTGACAGTTCAGCCGGACGCAGCATTTGCGTCCCCACGCCGGGAACGCTGCCCGACCGAAGCACCATTTGCACTATCTGGGTAGCGCCAGTGCCGTTGCGGCTTTCGCAGGCCGACAGCAGAAACCCTTCGCCGCTACAGGCCGCCCTCGCCAGATAGAACAGGTAGCGCAACTGCGCTGCCGGCAATATGCCGGGGTTAGCTTCAAAGAAGCTCTCGCGGCGCTTGCTTATCTCGGGGTGATCGCTGAAGCCCATGGGGACGATCTGACCGTCGAGTTCAAAATCCACCACAAGATATTCAGCGATGGGTATCGTGATGGAGGTCCGGTTCATCGTCACCGCCAGCTCGGCGGCAATGTTACCTGAGCCCCATGCCGGCGCCATGACACACGCCGCTAGCAGAGTGGCCACATGGCGGCGATATTGGCGCGGTCTTTTCAATGCTTGCAGCTCTGGATAAAGTCAGCAGACCCAGTAAATCTATCTAGGGCAGAAGTGTTGCGTTTTCATGCCCTTTCATCGGGCCTCGCCCGGCGGCGTCGCTACTCACCTGTGGCTGGGCGTTGGCACATCCTCATGTCTTCGTGGATGCGGAGACGACGGTTGCCTTCGACGATGCCGGCAATGTCGCAGCCATCGAGCATCGCTGGTCCTTCGATCGGGCATTTTCCGCTCCGGCAAATACAGGGTCTGGATACGAACAGCGACGGTAATGTCAGCGGCGCCGAACTCTCGGAGCTGATGCGCGACAGCATGGCGGACCTGGCCCGGCGCGAATTCTATACCTATGCCGGTGAGGGGGCGACCGACCTGCATTTCGAGGTCAGCCCCGATAGTCACATGTCCTATGTCGGCGGCCGGACCGTCCTCAATTTCTCCCTCACGCCGAGCCGCGCCTATCGCATCGGCAAAGAGCTGGAAATAGCGGTCTATGATCCGGAATATTATGTCGCGCTCAGCCTCGACGACATCTCCGCCGTGACCTTGCGAAATGCTCCCGCCGGTTGCAGTGCGAGCCTGCGGCCCGCCAAGCAATTGCCCCCTGAACTCGTCGATCAGCTGAATGCTCTGCCCGCCGAAGTGACCGAACTGCCGCCCGAGCTCGGCGGAGTACTGCGCGGCATGCAGGGCGCCATCCTCATTCATTGCGACGAGGGCGAAGCACGGTCCCCCGGTGGTCAATCCACCGACTTTGACAATGCACCACCGGGCCTGCCATTCGGCCGCCCAGCGCAGCAGCCGGTGCATCCAACACCCTGAGAAGGGGCTAGCTCACCAAACGCCCGTTCAATCCGGGTCTGTTTCATCATCCACCACCGGCACGGCCGCCGGCGCCACAACCGGCCTTGTGCTCGGCGGGCGTCCCACGCTCTTGGACAGATCCGCCACATCGATGAAAAAGTCCGCCTGCCGGCGCAGATCATCGGCAATCATCGGCGTCGAGGTGGTCAGCGTCGACACCACCGTCACTCGCTTGCCCTTGCGCTGCAGCGCGGCCACCAGCGCGGTGAAGTCGCCATCACCCGAAAACAGCACCATGTGGTCATAATAGGGAGCCAGCTCCAGCGCGTCGACGCAGAGCTCGATATCCATATTGCCCTTGATCTTGCGGCGGCCTGCTGCGTCGGTGAATTCCTTGGCCGGCTTGGTCACCACGGTGAAGCCATTATAATCCAGCCAGTCGATCAGGGGCCGGATCGAGGAATATTCCTGATCCTCCACCAGCGCAGTGTAGTAGTTGGCGCGCAGCAAATAGGCCTTGCCGCTGAACTCGGTCAGCAACCGCCGATAGTCGATATCCACGCCGATGGCCTTGGACGTCGCGTAGAGATTGGCGCCATCGATGAACAATACAATTTTTTCGCGCGGATCAATGGGCATGATGAACTCCTGTACCCAGCAGCGAGGCTGCAAAATTACTTGCGCCTGATAGCGGGCAAAAAGCAGCTAAATTAAGTTCCGCGGCTCAATTTATCTTCAAACTCGGTATTCGCACATTTGCTCCGGGCCCTGCAAGCGTTCTGAAACCGGCAATCCCGCACAAGTGCGTGCAAACCTTGTATCCTGATAACCTCTCGTGTATGGGAAGCGTTCATTCCATAAGTTTTGGAGACGTTCGTGGCCCGCGTCACCGTTGAAGACTGCATTGAAAAGATCGAGAACCGCTTCGATCTCGTCCTCATGGCTGCGCATCGTGCGCGCATGATTTCCTCCGGCGCTCAGATCACCGTATCCCGCGATAACGACAAGAATCCGGTCGTTGCCCTGCGTGAAATCGGTGACGGCGCCATCTCGTCGGAAGACCTGCGCGAAGATCTGATCCATTCGCTGCAGAAATATGTCGAAGTCGACGAGCCCGAGCAGCACGCTGCTCCGCTCATCGAAAGCTCGAACGGCGACGATTCTGATCAATTTCGACACCATCAGCGAAGAAGAATTGCTACGCGGCATCGAAAGCCTTGCGCCGCCGGAACGCCGCGACGATTGATCTGGCTTCCAGCTATCGTATAGGAGAGGGCGTTCGGATCACCGGACGCCCTTTTCATTTCTATAACAACCGCTAAGCTCCCCCTGCGGGTGAGGCACCTACAGTCATGATGCGTCAGTATGAGCTCGTCGAGCGCGTTCAGGCTTACAACCCGAACGCCGACGAGCAGCTTTTGAATAAGGCCTATGTGTACGCCATGCAGAAGCATGGCTCGCAAAAGCGCGCCTCTGGCGACCCCTATTTCAATCATCCCCTCGAAGTCGCCGCCATCCTGACCGAGCTCAAGCTCGACGATGCCTCCATTGCCGTGGGCCTGCTGCACGACACGATCGAGGATACCGACGCCACCCGCGCCGAAATCGATCAGCTGTTCGGCTCCGAGATTGGTGCCATTGTCGATGGCTTGACCAAGATCGACCGCCTCAATCTGGTTTCGCGCGAGGAGGCCCGAGCCGAAAATCTGCGCAAGCTGCTGCTGGCCATCAGCCGGGACGTGCGCGTCCTGCTGGTGAAGCTGGCCGATCGTCTGCACAATATGCGCACATTGCAATACATGCCGCCCGAAAAGCGCACCCGTATTGCCCAGGAGACCATGGATATCTATGCCCCGCTTGCCGGCCGCATGGGTATGCAGGACATGCGCAACGAGCTCGAAGACATCTCCTTCAAGATCCTGCAGCCCGACCACTACACCGCCATTACCGAGCGTCTCAACGAGATGCAGGCCGAATATCGTGAGACGATTTCGACCATTTCGACCGAGCTGAGCGAGCGCCTCGCCGCCGAAGGCATCACCGCTCGCGTCAAGGCGCGTCAAATCGCCTTACTCGATATTCTCCAAGATCGAGCGCAAGTCGATTGCGCTGGAACAGCTCTCCGACATGATCGGCTTCCGCGTCATCGTGAACTCCATCGAGGAGTGCTACCACACGGTGGGTGTCGTCCACACCAAGTGGAAGGTCGTGCCCGGCCGCTTCAAGGACTATATCTCGGTCCCCAAGCACAACGATTATCAGTCCATCCACACCACCATTGTCGGCCCCGGCCGCCAACGCGGAGCTGCAAATCCGCACCGAGGAGATGGACCGCATCGCCGAATTCGGCATCGCGGCCCACGCTCTCTATAAGGATGGCGCCTCCGCCGACATGGGCCGCATCGAAATCGAGTCGCAGGCCTATGGCTCGCTCCGGCAGACCATCGGTCACCTGACGCAGGGCCTCTCGACCGAAGATTTCGTCAGAATACACCAAGCTGGAATTGTTTCAGGACCGGGTGTTCTGCTTCACCCTGCGCGGGCGCCTCATCGCCCTGCCGCGGGGCGCCACGCCCATCGACTTTGCCTATGCGCTGCATACCGATATTGGCGACACCTGCGTCGGCGCCAAGATCAACGGCGCCATCCTGCCGCTGGTGACCCAGCTACGCAGCGGCGACGAAGTCGAGATCATCCACGACCAGAACCATATGCCGCCGTCGAACTGGATCGGCATCGCCGCCACCGGCAAGGCCCGCGCCGCCATTCGTCGCGCCGTGCGTCACGCCGCCGCTCAGCGCGCCTTTGCCCCGGGCGAGCATGTCCTCAAGATGATGCTTGAGCGCGAAGGCGTCATGCTCGACGACAGCGAAGCCAAGGCCCCGGCCGAGGCTTTGGGCTCCCAGTCCAAGCGCGACCTGCTGATCGCCGTCGGCGAAGGCAAGATCGGCTCCGAGCCGCTGGCTGCCGAGTTGGCCCGCATCAAGGGCCTGCGCAAGCGCCGCCGCAAGCTTGACCTCCCCGTGGCCGACACCGCCGATGGCTGGTTCGCCTTGCGCGCTACCGATCTGTTCCGCTTCCGCGTGCCGGGCGGCCAGCGCTCCGGCCCCCGCGCCAAGGCGGCCTTGGCCCAGCTCGATTTCCACATGCCCGTCACCATTTCGGGGGAGGGGGTCGTGCCCGGCGATCGCCTCGTGGGTATCCTGCAACCCGATGCGCCCATGCTGGTCTATCCCATCCATTCCGATGCGCTGATCGATCTGCATGACAGCGACGTCGCTCGGGTCGATGTCCGCTGGAATCTATCTGGCAAGGAAGACCTCTATCCCACCGTCATTTCGATGGAATCGGTCAATCGCCCTGGCTCGCTCGCGCAGATTTCCTCCGCCATTGCCGCCTGCGACGCCAATATCAACAATCTGGTGATGCGGATGATTTCGCCCGATTTTCACCAGATGATCTTCGAAATCGAGGTCCACGACCTTGCGCAACTGACCGATGTTCTGGCAACGCTCAAGCGCAGTCCGGGCCTTTCCTCCGTCCAGCGCGGGCATGCGGGAAGCATCAATGATTTCGACGCTGGAATGGGACGGTAATATCGATCGGAGAAATGAAGATGACTAAGGATGAAGTGCTGGCGATCTTCCGCGAGTGTGGCGCCATGCTCGAGGGCCATTTCATCCTGTCCTCGGGCCTGCGCTCTCCCGTCTTCCTGCAAAAGGCGCAGGTCTTCCAATATCCGCATCAGACCGAAAAGCTCTGCAAGGCACTGGCCGCCAAAATCCACGCTGAGGGCTTCGGCGGCGCTACCAAGATCGTCTCGCCCGCCATTGGCGGCATCATCCCCGGCTACGAAACCGCCCGCCACATGAACCTGCCCGCGCTGTACACCGAGCGCGTCGAAGGCAAGTTCGAGTTGCGCCGCGGCTTTGAAATCTCCGCCCATGACAAGGTGATCGTGGTCGAAGACATCGTTTCCACGGGCCTCTCCATCCGTGAATGTGTCGAAGCCCTGCGCGGCATCGGCGCCAATGTCATCGCCGCCGCCTGCCTCATCGACCGCTCCGCCGGCGAGGCCGATGTCGGCGTGCCGCTGGTCAAGCTCATCGATTTCAAAGTCCCCGCTTACCCCGCCGACCAACTCCCCCGAACTCGCCGCGCTCCCAGCCGTAAAACCCGGCAGCCGCGGCATTCAGGGGTTAAATGATCATCGGCCCGGGCTCCGACCTCTGCCAGATCGGCCGCGTCGAGCATACGCTCGAGCGGTTCGGTGAGCGCTTCACCCATCGCTGCTTCACCGAGATCGAGCGCCGCAAGTCGGACCGCCGCGCCATGCGCGCCGCCTCCTATGCCAAGCGCTTCGCCGCCAAGGAAGCCTGCTCCAAGGCGCTGGGCACCGGCCTCAATTTCGGCGTTTATTGGCGCGACATGGGCGTGGTGAACTTGCCATCGGGCAAACCGACAATGCATCTGACCAATGGGGCCGCCAAGGCACTGGCCCGGCTTGTCCCGCCCGGCCACGTTCCCCACATCCACCTGACCATCACCGATGACGCCGGGCTTGCTCAAGCCTTCGTCATCATCGAGGCGCTGCCAATTGACCACACGGTCACAAACGCCTAACGCTTCGGCATCACTCCCCGGGGATATTCATGAGCCAGCCCGCCGACAAAACCGCCAAGAAGTCCGCCGCCAGCGAGTGGTGGGAAACCATCGTGGTCGTCGTCGAGGCGCTGCTGATCGCCATCGTGCTGCGCTCCTTCCTCTACCAGCCGTTCTCCATCCCCACCGCTTCCATGCAGCAGACGCTGATGATCGGCGATTATTTCGTCGCCAATAAATTCGTCTGGGGCTACGGCAAGCATTCCTTCTCGCTCGGCCGCTACGGCGATTTCAGCCTGCTCGATTTCGAGCTGCCCATCTCCAACCGCATTTTTGGCCACGACCCCAACCGTGGCGACGTCGCCGTGTTCCGCCCCGTTCCGCAGAATATCGAATATATCAAGCGCGTCGTCGGCTTGCCGGGCGATCGTATCCAGATGCGCGAAGGCCGCCTCTATATCAATGGCACCATGATTGAGCGCGAGAAGCTCGGCACGGCTCAGGATACCGATAGCGAAGGCGATACCCGCGAAGTCACCGTCTATCGCGAGACTTTCCCTGAGGGCACGACCCACATCATTCAGGAAATCTCCGACAACGCTTCGCTCGACAATACCCGAGAATATGTGGTGCCCGCCGGCCATTACTTCATGATGGGCGACAATCGCGACCGCTCCGCCGACAGCCGCGTGCTCAGCCGGGTCGGCTATGTCCCCGCCGTCAATCTGATCGCCAAGGCCGAAGCCCGCTTCTTCTCCATCAAGGACAATCTGCCCCCTTGGCAGATCTGGCAATGGCCGGCCAATGTGCGCTGGGACCGGATGTTCCAGTCCGTCTCCAGCGACCAGCCCTATGACACTACGGCTGCCCCGTGAGTCGGGGTGCGCGTAATCACGACAAGCTCCAGTTCCGGCTAGGCTACCGCTTTGCCGATCCGGACCTGCTCAATCGCGCACTCACCCATTCCAGCTCCGTCTCGCCTGCCAAACGCATTGAGCGCTCCTATCAGCGTCTCGAATTCTCGGGCGATCGCGTCCTTGGCCTCGTCGTCGCCGATATGCTCTATCGCCGCTATCCCAAGGCAAATGAGGGCGAGCTAAGCCGCACCCTCAACACCCCGGTGCGCAAGGAAACCTGCGCCATCATCGCCCGCCAGCTCGATCTGGGCAGCGAGATGAACTCAGGCGATAGCGAAGCGCGCACCGGCGGCGCCGAAAAGGACGCCATCCCGGGCGACGTCACCGAAGCCGTCATCGGCGCCATCTATTGCGATGGCGGGCTGGACAAGGCCTATGAATTCGTCGAGCGCATGTTCGAGGAATTCTCGGCGGATGGTTCCGCCAACAAGGCCGACGCCAAGACCACGCTGCAGGAATGGGCCCGAGCCCGCGGCCTCGAGCCGCCTACCTATATCCAGACCGAACGCACCGGTCCCGACCACGCCCCCCAATTCACCATCTCCGTCTCTCTGGGTGATTTCGAAACACTGAGCGCCACCGGCCCTTCCAAAAAGATTGCCGAACACAAGGCCGCCGAGCTGTTCCTCATCCACCAGAAAGTCTGGAAGGAGCCCGTATGACCACACTCCCCGAACTCACCGACACCTCCTGCGGCTTCATCGCCCCGGTCGGCGCCCCCAATGCCGGCAAGTCGACGCTGCTCAATGCTCTCGTCGGCACCAAGGTTTCCATCGTCACCCACAAGGCCCAGACCACGCGGTCCCGGGTTCGTGGCGTGGTGACGCTCGACAAGGCTCAGCTCGTCTTCATCGACACCCCGGGCATTTTCGCGCCCAAGCGCCGGCTCGATCGCGCCATGGTCGATAGCGCCCGGGGCAGGGCAGGGGATGCCGACCTCGTCGCCTTTTTGATTGATGCCGAAAGGGGGATAACCCCCGATCTTGAATCACTGCTGGAGGGGCTGGCCAATATCAACCACCCCAAAATTCTGATCCTGAACAAGATCGACACCATCAAGAACGAGGCCCTGCTGGCCCTGTCGCAGACCCTCAACGAGAAGCTGCATTTCGAGGCCACCTTCATGATCTCGGCCCTCAAGGGCTATGGCGTGCAGGACTTCATGGATTGGTGCATCAAGCACATTCCACCCGGCCCCCGGCACTTCCCCGAGGATCACCTGACCGATCTCACCATGGCCATCACCGCCGCCGAGATCACGCGCGAAAAGCTGTTTCTGCGCGTCCATGACGAGATCCCCTATAACTGCACGGTCGAAACCGAGAGCTTCAAGATCCAGAAGGACGGCTCCTACAAGATCGACCGAGTCGTCTACGTCACCCACGACAGCCACAAAAAGATCGTGCTCGGTGCCGGCGGCCAGACCATCAAAACCATCGGCCGGAGAAGCCCGCAAGGAACTGATGGAAATGTACGAGGTGCCAATCCACCTCTTCTTGTTCGTCAAAGTCCACGAAAAATGGGGCGACGACCCCGAACGCTACCGCGAAATGGGTTTGGAATATCCCCACGGGAAGAATTGAAGTAGTGCGACCGAGTGGCATCGCCTTTCTGAGTTCTGCAGGGCGCCTACTGATAGTTGCGCTGCTGCACCTCATAGGCTGGATTCCACACGCTGTTGCGCAGACCCCGGATCAAAAATCTGAACTGCCGCCTGAACAGGTGTGCAGCTTTTGGAAGAGTTTGCCGAGCAGCTCAATGCCACTCCGATTCCTGAGGGGGAAATTTTCCGCTCGACCCATTTGGACGTCGATTGTGACGCGAAGGTCTACGCGATAGCCGCGGAAGTCACAGAATACGTTCACACGATGGATTCTGTGCTCCCCCACATCCTTGATGACGCCCTGTCTAGCTATACTGCCCGCGTGTGCGCTGCAGATAGCCTGAACAGACTCTTGCAGATGGGATGGACGGTCACCCCGGATTTGCGGCTAAATGATGCATTCATTCGACCTACGGCAGTTGTCAAAACTTGCGAGGCTGCCGTTCCGACCAACGATGGCAATACATGAGCTAAGATTGCCGAAGCCATAGTAGCCGGAGCGGCTCTCCCACATTTTGATGTGTGGCACCTACGCCGTCCCAATCACCCCATAGTTCGCCATATCCGCCTCAATCCCCAACCGCCCCAGAAACGCCTGCGGATCAAACCCGCTGATGCGCCGCACGTCGCCCATCGCCGCCTTGGCTTTCTCGAAGGCCGCCGCGCTGTCCCATTCCACCACGGTCAGGAAGTTGAAGCGATCCGACCCCGATTGCACTTCCAGCACCGGGTTTTGCAGGCACCCGGCCTGTGTATCGAGAAACAGCTTGGTTTCATCGATCTGCGCCGAGAATTCCTCCCGCGCCGCCACCGGCACTGCGAACTTGTCGATGCGATAAACCGAACCATGCTGTAATTGTGTATGTGCGTTCATAGCCGCCTCCATGTAGGGGCGGAATGTCCGCCTGGATTGATTCAGCAACATCCTGCTGAATTGACAATTCATTGTCATATTGGTTATATGTTGTCAACATGAAGTCTGACGATCAAGCGGCATCCATGGCCCTGAGCGCCCTGTTCCTCGATATCTTCCGCGCCAATGGCAGGCTGATCGCCGCCGGGGATCAACTCATCGCGCCGCTCGGTCTCACCAGCGCTCGCTGGCAGGTGCTTGGCGCCGTCGCCATGGCCAGCACGCCCCAGCCCGTGGCCCATCTCGCCCACGACATGGGCTCGGCCCGTCAGGGCGTGCAGCGCATCGTCAACGAACTGGCCGACGAGGATTTTGTTGCCTTCGAAGATAATCCCCATCATCGCCGCGCCAAGCTGGTCCGCCTGACCCCGCGCGGGCAGGAAGTCATATCGGCCGCCCACAAGCTGCAACGCCCCGGGTCGATGTCCTCGCCGCCGGCCTCGATGCGAGCAAAATCGCCATCGCCGCCGAAGTGCTCGAAACCCTGCGCAATCGCCTCGAAGACGGCACGAATCCAGAAGGGGCGGATCAGGACTGAAATGGAATGGACCGGCGAAGCCCTGCTGATCGGTGTGCGCCGCCACGGCGAGAGCAGCGTCATTGCCGAAGCCATGGTGGCTGGTCGCGGCCGGCATATGGGCCTCGTGCGCGGTGGTCGCAGCCGGCGCCTATCCGCCGTTCTCCAGCCCGGCAACACCATCCAGCTCACCGGCGCGCCCGCCTCGAAGACCAGCTCGGCCAGTTCACCGTCGAACTGCTACAAGCCCGCGCCGCCCAGCTCATTGATGACCGCACCCGTCTCTACACCAGCCAGCTAATCTGCGATCACCTGCGCCTTTTGCCCGAGCGCGACCCGCATGATCGCCTCCTCGGCATGGCCCTAAACCTGCTCGATCACGCCCCCGACGGTGCCGCACTCGCCCGCTTCGAACTCGCCATTCTCGACGACCTCGGCTACGGCCTCGATCTCACCACCTGCGCCGTCACCGGCACATCAGGCGATCTCACCCACGTCTCGCCCAAATCCGGCCGCGCCGTCTCCCGCGCCGCCGCCCAGCCCTATCTCGATCGCCTGCTGCCGCTCCCATCCTTCCTCGCCGGCCGCGGCAACGCTGCTCCCTCCGACATCGCTGCCGCCTTCCGCCTTACCGGTCATTTCCTGCAAGACCACGTCTGGGGCCCGCGCGAACTGACCCCTTCGCCTACCCACGATATCCTCATCGGCACGCTGTCGCGCGACCACGACAACTAGCGCCCGGGAGACGTGATCTTCTCACCTCGCCGCATCAAGGGATGGAGACGACTGAAAACCCTGATGTCAAAGTCTGCGCCTCCCTCCCCTCCGATGGGGAGGGAATGAGGGTGGGGTGGAGCCTCACGCACCGGCCCCCAACTTATCCATCTTATTCCCACACCGACTTCCTCGCGCATACTCCCCCCATCATCTGGAACACGGACGGCGCTGCAGCGACCGGCGTCCGGATGCCAGCCGGGGGAGTGGGGGTCGCGCTTCGCTCCGGGATGCGCGGACGGACTTGCGGGCAGGAGGGCCACGGTCACCTGCTGGGGTCGCGATGCCGCCTTCCGACCAAGGCCCGGCGCCCCGAGGCGGTTCTTGTCTCACTTTTACCACTACGAGGCGAAAGCCGTCTCGGGGTCCGTCCGTCTATCCGGCAACCGCTGCACAGGCGGCGCACCCGCTCGCCCATAACCCGTGCAAAACCGCCTGTCTGCGCCCGTTCCCGGCCATCATCGGCTATACTCATTTCTTGATTCGTTCCCCGGAAGCTGTGCCGATGTCCGACGCTGATACCCTCCCTCCCGCCGACGATCAGCGCATCGTCGATCTGCGGCAGGCGCTCGAAGAGCGGTATCTGTCCTATGCGCTCTCCACCATTACGCAGCGCGCCTTGCCCGATGCCCGCGACGGCCTCAAGCCCGTCCATCGCCGCATCATCCACGCCATGCGCCTGCTCAAGCTCGATCCCAATCAGGGCTACAAGAAATCCGCGCGTATCGTCGGTGACGTGATCGGTAAGTTCCACCCGCATGGCGATCAGTCGATCTATGACGCCCTGGTCCGCCTGGCGCAGGATTTCGCCATGCGTTACCCGCTGGTCGATGGCCGGGGCAATTTCGGCAATATCGACGGCGATAGCGCCGCCGCCATGCGATACACCGAATCCTGCATGACCGACGTGGCTACGCGCCTGCTCGAAGGCATCAGCGAAAATGCCATCGATTTCAAACCGACCTATGACGGGGAAGACGAAGAGCCGGTCGTTCTGCCCTCCAATTTCCCCAACCTGCTGGCCAATGGCTCCATGGGCATTGCCGTGGGTATGGCGACCTCCGTGCCGCCGCACAATGTGCTTGAGCTGTGCAACGCCGCCCTCAAGCTCATCTACAATCCCGCCGCCACTACGGATGAGCTGATCCACCGGGATCTGAGCGCTCCCCCTCCAGCGACGATCTCGTGCGCGGCCCCGATTTCCCCACCGGCGGGCATCTGGTCGAAAGCCGCGCCGCTATCGTCAATGCCTATGAGACCGGCCGCGGCTCCTTCCGCGTGCGCGCCGTCTGGGAAAAAGAGGAAAAGGGCAGGGGCGTCTATCAGATCGTCGTCACCCAAATTCCCTATGGCGTGCAGAAATCCCGGCTGGTCGAAAAGATCGCCGAATTGCTGCTGGCCAAGCGCTTGCCTTTGCTCAAGGACGTGCGACGAAAGCGCCGACGATATCCGTCTCGTCTTCGAACCACGCGCCGGCACGGTCGATCCCGTCATCCTGATGGAGCAGCTGTTCAAGCTCTCCGATCTCGAATTGCGCTTCCCGCTTAATCTGAACGTGCTCGACAAGGGCACGCTGCCGCGCGTCATGAGTCTTGCCGATGCGCTCAAGGCGTGGCTCGATCACCGCAAGATCGTGCTGGTCCGCCGCAGCCAGCACCGGCTTGAGCAGATCGCCAATCGCCTCGAAGTGCTCGAAGGCTACATCATTGCCTACCTCAATCTCGATGAGGTCATCCGCATCATCCGCGAGGAGGACGACGCCAAGGCGTCTCTGATCGCCACCTTCTCGCTCACCGACAATCAGGCCGAAGCCATCCTCAATATGCGGCTGCGGTCTTTGCGCAAGCTCGAGGAAATGGAGCTGCGCGAGGAGCACACTAAGCTCACCGAGGAAAAGGGGCGGCTCGAAACCCTGCTCGGCTCCGACAAGCGCCAATGGGGCGAAATCGCCAAGCAGGTCGAAGCCCTCAAAAAGGCCTATCCGCTATACGAGGCCGATGGCACCACACTCCACCATCTTGGCGCCCGCCGCTCGCTGTTTAGCCTCGGCGCCCGATGCTGACCACGCCGAAATCACCACCGCCTTTATCGAGCGCGAGCCGATCACCGTCATCCTGTCGGAAAAAGGCTGGATTCGCGCCCTCAAGGGCCATTCCGACGAGATCGACGAAAAGGGCTTCAAAACCGGCGATCGCCTCAAACTGGCGCTCAAGGCCGAGACGACCGACAAGTTGCTCATGCTCACCACTGGCGGCAAGGTCTACACCCCGGGCGGCGACAAGCTTCCCGGCGGTCGTGGCCGTGGCGAACCCGTGCGCATCATGGTCGATATCGAGGAAGGGCAGGACATTGTCAGCCTCTTCGTCTATCGCCCCGGCCAAAAGCGCATCATCGCGTCATCTGCCGGTTACGGGTTTATCGTGGCCGAAGACGACATGATCGCCAATACCCGCAAGGGCAAGCAGATCCTCAACGTCACGACGCCCGACGAGGCCCGCCTGCTGGTGCCCATGCTGGGCGATCGCGTCGCCGTCATCGGGCAAAACCGTAAGCTGCTGGTCTTCCCCGCCGCGCAATTGGCCGAAATGGGCCGCGGCAAGGGCGTGCGCCTGCAGCGCTACAAGGATGGCGGTATTTCCGACCTCAAGGCTTTCTACGCCGCCGATGGCCTGACTCGGACGGACAGTTCCGGCCGCACCTTCACCAAGCCCACCGAAGAGCTCACCGATTGGCTCGGCGACCGCGCCTCCGCCGGCCGCCAGCCTCCCAACGGCTTCCCGCGCAACAACAGGTTTGTCGGATGATCCGCCACTGCGTGTTCGTCAAATTCCGCTCGGGCGTCTCGGGCGATGAGCGCGCCGAAATCTATGCCGGCCTTGCCGCGCTGGTCGGGCAAATCGACGGGCTGATCGCCGCCGATTTCGGCCCCAATATTTCCCCGAAGGCTCGGCGCAGGGCTTCAAGGATGGCTTCATCATGGACCTTGTCGATGAGGCCGCCCGCGATCGCTATCTCGTCGACCCCGCCCACCGGGCTGCCGGCGCCCGCCTCGTCGCCGCGCTCGAAGGCGGCCGTGACGGGCTCATTGTCTTCGACCTGCAGGTCGAAGCCCCGAGCCTCACTCCACCGAAAAACTAAACACCACCGGCAAATGGTCGCTCGCCGTCGGCCGCCCCGCATGCAGTTCGTGCACCACAATGCCGCCCCGCGTCATCACATGATCAAGCGGCAGGAACGGTATCGTGTCCCGCCGAGCGTCGAAATAGAACCAGCGCATCGGATAGGTCAGCAGGTTCACCGTCTGCCGCACCAGCCCGTTTCTGCTAACGAAATTGCGCAGTGCATAGGACCGGTGGCGTCGAGTTGAAATCCCCCGCCGAGATCATCGGTCCATCGATCGTGTTCAGCACACCTGATAGCTTATCGAGCTGATCCTGCTGCCGCTGCACCGGCAGCGGCCAGTCCATATGCGTGGTCATCACCGATAAGACTTTCCCATCCGGCGTGTGGAATTTGGCCAGAATATGCGCCGTCCGCTCGGTCACATAGGCATTGTCAGGGCAGGCGCCGTCCTCCACCTGCTCGAACGGAATGCGCGAATACAGGCCCAGATTGGCTCGCTTACCCCCGCGGCAGCGCACATAATAGGGATAGCGCTCGATCAGCAGCGGATGCAACTCGCGCGCCTGCTCGCCGAAATATTCCTGCAGCACGATAATGTCTGGGTCTTCCACGAAAATCGCCGCAGTCACCTTGTCCATCGCGTAATTCATGCCGAACAGGTTATGCGTCATCATCCGCACCACGCCTGTTGCCGGTGCCGCTGGCCGCGCTTGGGTCGAGGCGATGAATTCGGGCACCATGACGTTGGCCGAAGCCGCCACGCCCAAAAACGCATAGATCATCGCCGCACTGCGCCAGTTGCCAGCCAGCAAGATGGTCACGAGAAACAGCCCGATCAGCGTCGTCGGCAGCAACAGGATTTGCGCATGATTGAGCAAATCGAGCACCGGCACGGCAAAACCGAACACCGCTAATATGGACCACGTGGCAGCGCCTGGGGCACCCAGCACCAAGCCCAGCCGGACCAGCAAAAACAGCAATGACATGAACGATCCGGTAGCGAACAACGGTATTCCGCCGTCTCGCCCAGCCTTATGGCCCAAACAAGGCGCTGGCCAAAACTACTCTAGCGGACACCAGCCCAGTGTTCCGCGCTGCACTTCCAGCGGCCGATACTGCGCCTTATAAGCCATTTTGGGGGAATCTTTCACCCAATAGCCCAGATACACATAAGCCAGCCCCGCCGAGCGGACCTGCGCGATATGATCGAGAATGAGGAAAGTCCCAAGGCTGCGATGGGCCAGATCGGGATCGTAGAAGCTGTAAACCATAGATAGCCCATCGGGCATCACATCGGTCAGCGCCACCGCAATCAGCGGCTGGTCGGGATGGTCGCGTAGCCGATATTCGACCAGCACGGACTGCACCGGCGTATCCTCGACCATATATTCATAGTCGACGAAACTCATCTGGTTCATGCCGCCGCCGGCATGGCG
Organism: Devosia sp. A8/3-2; assembly: GCA_025452255.1. Lineage (GTDB taxonomy): Bacteria > Pseudomonadota > Alphaproteobacteria > Rhizobiales > Devosiaceae > Devosia. Next base: position 3,151,859 of record CP104974.1, on the reverse strand, counting down.
TGACTCAGATAGCGCTTGAACAGATCATATTGTTCGCTGGTCGCCGTAGTCGGCCGCACATCTATGGCAATGTCGTCATTATTGCGCAGCACCCGGCGGAAGCACGACGATGCCTCAAATTCCCCTGCCACGATCCGCACCGATTGGCAGGCATTGCAGCCCTCGCAGGCCGGCCGGTAAATGAGGTTCTGGCTGCGTCGGAAGCCGTTTTCGCTCAGCAAATGATGCAGGGCCGAGGCCCGTCGCCCGGTCAGGTGCGTGAACAGCTTACGCTCCTGCTTGCCCGGCAGATATGGGCACGGCATTGCGGCTGTCAAAAACAACTGGGTGGTTTCAGGCGTGTGGTCGGTCATCCATGACCCTTGAGTGCAATCAGCAGAGTGTAAACCTCTGCTCTACCCCAAGCAACGCCTCAATATGCCCCTTGGCTCCGCCCATTATAGGCCTGCCAATGCCGCGTCATCGGCGAGCGGCGCACCATTAGTGTGCCCACGATCAAATCATGGATCATCTGCCGGCGCGGCGTGAACAGCGCGAACAGCAGCGAAACGGGCCAGAAATCCAGAACGTGACCCAGAACAAGCCAGCATGGATGATCGCCATCCACCCATCAAGCGGCTGCCCACGGGTCGGGGTGAGCACCAGATCCATCATCCGCATACCCAGCGTCGCCCGGCTCGGCGAGCCCAGTGTCACGCCATAATAGAACAGCACTGTCGCGGGCACGAGAAACACCAGCGCCAGCCAAGCGAGCCCGAAGGTCAGGAAACCGGCCACGACGCCGATCAGGCCAAACATCAGCATCAACATGCCCATGATCGTCAGATCGATGACGAACGCCACAGCGCGGCGCGTCAACACGCCGTCAAACAGCTCGGGCGCGGTTTCCGGGGCGGGCAATTGGGGGCGGGCAGTCTGGGTCTGGTTCATGCAGCAAACATTGTCATGACCTTGCCGCTCTGCAAGAGGCCAAGGCACTAAAATGTGCCTCAGAGGTCAGCGCCCCAACTCCCGCGCCACTTCCAGCGCAAAATAGGTGAGAACCCCATTCACCCCAGCCCGCTTGAACGCGTGCAGGCTCTCATGGATCGCCCGCGTCCGGTCCAGCGCACCCGCCGCCGCCGCAAACTCGATCATCGCGTATTCCCCACTGACTTGGTACGCATAGATTGGCACGTTGAAATTGTCCTTGGCCCGCCGCACGATGTCGAGATAGGGCAGCCCGGGCTTGACCATGATGCTGTCGGCGCCTTCCTCGATATCCTGCGCGATTTCCTGCAAGGCCTCGTCGGAATTGGCGAAATCCATCTGATAGGTCCGCTTGTCGCCCCGCAACCGGCTGCCCGAGCCTACCGCCTCGCGGAACGGCCCGTAAAAGCACGAGGCATATTTGGCCGCGTAGGACATGATCTGGACTCGGTCGAACCCTCCGCCATCCAGCACTTCGCGGATCGTGCCCACTCGCCCATCCATCATGTCCGAGGGCGCGATGATGTCGGCGCCCGCCTTGGCCTGCACGATGGCCGAGCGCGCCATAACCGTGATGGTTTCGTCGTTGAGGATTTCCCCTGTCGCGTACCGAGCCGTCCCGGCCGTCACTCGAATATTCATCCAGCGCCACATCGGCGATCAGCCTGATTTCGGGCACCGCGCTCTTGATGGCGCTCAGCGCCCGGCACATCAGATTGTCGGGGTTATAGGCTTCCGCCGCATTCTCGCTGCGCAAATGGTCCGGCGTATTGGGAAACAGCGCCAACGCCGGAATTCCAGCGTCGCGTGCCGCCCGCGCCGCCTCGACGCACAGATCGACGCTCAGCCGCTCCACGCCCGGCATGGACTTGATCTGGGTCTTTTCATTCTGCCCTTCGATGACAAACAGCGGCCAGATCAGATCGGCCGGCGTCAGCACGGTCTCGCGCACCATGGCCCGGCTCCACTCGGTCCGGCGGCTGCGTCGCAACCGGCGCCCGCCCGAGAAGTCCATGTCGTGCTTGTTCCAGTGCTCGGCCATCGTCTGCTCCTTGGTTGGGCTCCATGTATCAAAGGCAGGGGGCCGCTCCAAGCTCCGGCTTGTCGCATCTGGCTTCAAGGGGTAGAAACCCGCCATGGATTTCAACGCCCCCGCCATTGGCATCTACATCCGCATCGTCGCCATCATTAGCCTGCTGCTCGGGCTTAACGACGCGGCGCGGCTGCTCGGCGTCAATACCGGCGCCACCAGCCCTCTGACCACTTTGGGCACGGCGGGCTTCGTCTATCTCGCCATTTTCTGCCTCGCGCGCCTCTTCGCGGCGGTTGGCCTCTGGATCAAGGCCAGTTGGGGCGCGGTCCTCCTCGTCGGCGCCACCGGGGTCGAACTCGCCCTCTATCTGGCCGGCAATTCCGATGTGCAGATGACTGCCTTCGGCTTTGCCATCCGGTTGGTGCTGGTCGCATCCATCCTCATCATCTTCTTCCTGCGGCTGCGTATGCTGCGCCCGCGCCACCGACTAGCCCTGAATCAACCGCTTGGAGATTGGACCTATGGCGCTCAAACGGATGGACAATGTAGGTATCGTCGTCGAAGACCTCGAAGCAACCGTTGAGTTCTTTCGCGAACTCGGCCTTGAGCTTGAAGGGCGTGGCACGATTGAAGGCGAATGGGCCGGACGCGTCACCGGACTGGGGGATCAGCACGTCGAAGTCGCCATGATGCGCACGCCGGATGGCCACAGCCGGCTCGAACTGTCTCGCTTCCTCAGGCCTGCGGTCATCGCCGATCACCGCACCGCCCCAGTCAATGCCCCGGGCTATCTCCGCGCCATGTTCACCGTGGACGACATTGACGAGACGCTTGAAAGGCTCCGCAATCGCGGCGCGCAGCTCGTCGGCAGAAGTCGTCCAGTATGAGAACGTGTATCGCCTCTGCTACATCCGCGGGCCCGAAGGGCTCCTCATCGGGCTCGCCGAAGAACTCAACTGAGCGCCTCAGGCCGGGTGGAATTGCTCGATGGTGATTTCCTCGGCCAGCGCGTCCTGCGGCGCGCCAAAGGTCGTGACGGTGGTAAACCACCGCGTCGTGTTCCCGTCCACGTTGATCACCACTGGCAGCAATACCGTCCCCATCCCGCCATGCACTTGCACCAGCCCATCCACGCCCGGCTGCTGTCGAGCCCGCCGCAGCACCTTGGCCATGGCGGAGTGCGGCCCGCGCAAGCGCACGCCTTCGCGCATTCGGTGCATCAGATAACCAGCCACTTCCTGCCAATTGACGACGCTTTCGCGTAGCGGCCCTGGGCTGAATACCAGATCGACCAGATTAACCCGCCCCAAACTGTCCCGCTCGCCACCCGTCAGCGCCAGCCCCGCGGCATTGGCATCCAGAATCGTAAAGGCCGCATCCAGCACCAGCGCCGGATTGGGCGCATGCGCCGCAAGGATCATCCTCGCCGCCTGTCGCACCTCCGCCGTCTGCTCGCCCTGCCAGTCGCTCTCGCCATATTGCGGCGCAAACCCGGCGGCGACCAATAGTCCATTGCGCTCCTGCAATGGCATGGCCAAGGCCTCGGCCAGCCGTAACACCATTTCGGCGCTCGGCTTTGCACGTTCCGATTCCGAGAATGAGATATGGCGCGACGACACCGCGGCCGTCAGCGCCAGCTCCATCTGGCTCATGCCGCGCAAGCCCCGCCATTCCCGCAACATTTGTCCGATCATGCTGTGCTCTCCTGTCCTCTTCCTTATGGCTCAGGATAGCGCCGCAATTCCATTACCTATGAGGTAATTGAGCGCATTACCTACATCCTCCAGTCTCATGTCCATCGAACACACCGACACGGAGACTTCCAATGCCCGCTCTTAACCTTCATCCTCGCTCGGTCTACCTCGCCGACACCGCCGCCTGCCCGGTCCTCGGAGCCATCCTCATCGCGGCCGCCGCGCCCCTCACCACTCTCCCGGGGTGGACCTTGCCCCCGGCACTCCTCATCGCCCCGGGCATCATCCTGCTCCCCGGGCGGCGTTCAACTTAATGACAGCACGTGCACCGCGACTAACGCCGGCCATCCTCGCCACCCACGTTACAGGCGACGCCCTATGGGTCGCCGGCAGCGTCGCACTTGCTGCGATCCACGCCGGCCAAATGGGGCAATTGGGTCTGTTTCTGCTGCTGGGGCAAGCGCTTGCCGTGGCTGGCATGCTGCTGCTCAAGCTCGCCTTTGCCCGGCCGTTCTTCAATCCGGCCTAGTCTGTGCGGGTGTGGGTGGCCAATGTCGCCCCTGCCCGTCACACCTCGGTAAGGTTACAATTTTATCACCGAGTGATACGAAGAATTAAGCCAAATTCTCATTGTATTCCAGTAAGATAGTTTTAAGCGTGTGGCTTAGGGCGATCTTAGTCGGGGCGCCGTAGTTTGGCCTCATGAGATGCGAAAAATCGCACGGACTGATGAACAGTGAGGCACAAATGGCGATCAAATCCAACGCAGCCGAGGCTATGTCCCCGGACCGTCCCCAGAGCCTGAAGCCGCTTTATCTCGAAGCCGTTTCGCGCGTCGAACGTCTGCACCGCCGCCTGCTCGATCTCATCAAGGATGAGTTCGACCGCATGGGCTGGGATGATATCAACCCCGTCCGGGCACTGCTGATGTTCAACATCGGCGACGCTGAACTGACGGCTGGCGAGCTGCGGTCGCGGGGCTATTATCTGGGCTCCAACGTCTCGTACAATCTCAAGAAACTGGTCGAAACCGGCTATATCTTCCAGGAACGCTCCCGTTCCGACCGCCGCTCGGTCCGCATCAAGCTGACCCCCAAGGGCGAGGAAGTGGCCGAAGTCATCGACGAGCTTTATGATCGTCACCTCAAGTCGATCGACAAGGTCGGCGGCCCGGGCGACGATGAATTCGACGGCCTCAACAAGGCGCTGGCCCGTCTTGAGCGCTTCTGGGTCGATCAGATTCTCTACAAGCTCTGATCCACGATAGAGCTGAGACCAATTTCTATTGGTCCTAGGGGCAGGGTGGTTGTTGCCCTCCTGCCACATCGACAAGCAAACGCCAGCCTCAGCGCTGGCGTTTCTTATTTCAGCCGCAAATGACCATCATCTGCCGTTGTTACGTGGTTTGAAACCATTTCCCGCCTATTCTTGGTATACGAAGTCCAAAGGTTCACACTCGCTTGACTGCGTTGTGACGGGCGGGACGCGATGGTAGAAGCCGCTTTGATGCGGCGGGCTGAATATTTCGGGTGACTTGATGCGATTGAATCGTCGTTCTCTTCTTCAATCCATGGCTGTGAGCGGTGCTGCCCTGGCCATGCCTTCGGTGGCGCGGGCCCGGGATTCCTTCTGGGATATGTTCGACCGCAACCGTGTCCTGCGCAATGTTGACCAGAACGGCAATACGGCCGCGGCCCGAGCGCTGATTGCCACCAATGAGCCTATCCTGTCCTACGACACGGCTTACAATCTGCAGCTGGCGATTTCCCAATACGAGCCCTTCGTGGCCGCCGGCGGCTGGGAAGAAACGCCGCAGGAGGCCTATGGCCTTAAGCTGGGTGAGTCGCGCAAGGCCGCCATCGCGCTCAAGCGCCGCCTGATTTCCTCGGGCGACATGGCCATGGTCGAAAGCGTCAGCGACATGATCGACGCCCCCGCCGATGCCGGCATCCGTGCCTTCCGGGCGCGCCATGGCCCGGTGGTCAATGGCGAGATCGATGAAGCCACTGGTATGCCCTGTCAGTTCCGGCCCAGACCCGTCTCAACCAGCTTTATCTGAACGCCCAGCGCGTGCAGACCATGGCAGCGAACCTCAGCGAACGCTATGTCGTGGTCAACATTCCGGCCGCCACTATCGAAGCCGTCGCCGGCGGCATGGTCGAGCAGCGCCACACCGCCGTTGTCGGCCGTGTCGATCGCGCCACCCCGATCATGGCCAGCAAGGTCAGCCAGATCAATTTTAACCCCTATTGGCATGTGCCCAAGTCGCTGGTCGAACGCGATCTGACCAAGTACATGCAGGAAAATCCGAACTACTCGGCCGAGCAGAACATCCATATCTACGACGGCAGCGGCAACGAAATCTCGCCCACCACGATCGATTGGACCAATATCGGCAATGCGGTCAACTACATGTACCGCCAGGAGCCGGGCGCGGCCAATTCCATGGGTCATTGCAAGATCAACTTCTACAATCCCTATGATTGCTACCTGCACGACACCCCGTCCAAGGCGCTGTTCGGCGAAAACGCCCGCTTCCACTCCTCGGGTTGCGTGCGCGTTGAGGGCGTCAACCAGCTCGTCAACTGGCTGCTGCGCGACAATGGCGATTGGGATCAGAACAAGGTCGATATGACCTTTGAATCCCTGCAGCGCCTCGATGTCGAGTGCAAGGCCCGCGTGCCGCTGCACACCACCTACATCACTGCCCGGGCCAACAAGCAGGGCACCGTCAGCTTCCACGACGACGTCTACCAGTTCGACGCCCGGGGCAAGGTCACCTTCGACGCCTAATTTCTGGCGCCACGCCGTAGTGCAAAACGCCCTCCATTCGGAGGGCGTTTTCATTCCGCAGGAATCGGGCAAGCTCAGCCGGCAAACCGGGGACCGCCCATGACCCAAGGTGAAGTTCTGTTTGAATTCGTCCAGCTCGGCCAGCAAATGCGCGTCGCCGCCATTGACAGCATCAGCGGCACCGAGGTCGTGGTCATCACTCCGGTCTCGGCAACCCGCCACCAGATGCAGCAACTCGCCCTCGCCAAATTGCGCTGGAAACTTCAAACCGAAACCCCGGCGCCGGAAAAGCGGCGGTTCTAGTCGGTACTCAATTTGCTGCGCGTCAGGAGAGCCCCGATCCAATCCCCCTCAATGGAGGGTGACTCAGGTCACGGCCCCCGGTCGCCGGATCCTACAGCTGGCAACGACGGCGGACGCCGTCATAGCCCATGAACGTATCGGTCTCTTCGTCATAAGAGCGGTAGCGCAGAATAGCAGGCGTTCACATGCGCCTGATACGAGCTGCCGCCATAAACCGGCTGCCCGCCATAATTATTGTTGTTCTGGTTGGCGATCGCGCCGCCCAACAGGGCGCCGAAGCCAAAGCCGAACAGGCCAGCTGCGATGCCATCAAGCGAATTCCGCCGGCTGCGATAAAAGGAGTCATAATCGCGGTCACGCCAACCGCCGCCATAATAGCCGCGGCAATCGCGATCCTGCGGGTTGCGGTCGCAATAGCTCATGATCACCCGGTCACGCTGCGATGCGCTGTTGCCGCCCTGCGGATTCATCATCACGCCTTGGGCAAATGCCGGCATTGCACCGGTGAGCATCACAGCTCCGGCCATCACCGTCGTGGCAAGTTTTCCAAATTTCGTCGTCATTTCGAATTCTCCAAAACCACCCCGCCGGCCGGAATTCCGGCCCACTGCAACACAAATGCGCAAGCGCGCCTCCCGGTTGCCTGCCAATTGAGAATTTACTGTGGCAATGCATGGATTGAACCGGCGGTTCGTGCTAGAGGCTGCGCCCGTATCATCCTTCCGACACCACATGTTGGGATCGCCACGGAGTTAAGCCCATGAGCGCTGCAACCTCTCTTCCGCTCTTTCCGAAGTTCTTTTCCGCCAATCTTGCCGAGATCGATCCTGAGATCGCTGGCGCGATCAGTGACGAACTTGGTCGCCAACAGCACGAAATCGAGCTGATCGCGTCCGAGAACATCGTCTCGCGCGCCGTGCTTGAGGCGCAGGGCTCGATCATGACCAACAAGTATGCGGAAGGTTATCCCGGTAAGCGCTATTATGGTGGTTGCCAGTTCGTCGATGTGGCCGAAACCCCGGCCATCGAGCGCGCCAAGCAGCTATTCGGCGCCAATTTTGCCAATGTGCAGCCCAATTCTGGCTCGCAGATGAACCAGAGCCGTGTTCCTCGCGCTGCTGCAGCCGGGCGACACCTTTATGGGCCTTGACCTCAATTCTGGCGGCCACCTCACCCATGGCTCGCCCGTCAATATGTCTGGCAAGTGGTTCAACGTCGTCTCCTATGGCGTACGCCACGACGATCACCTGCTCGATATGGATGAAGTCGAGCGCCTCGCCCATGAGCACAAGCCCAAGCTGATTCTGGCCGGCGGCACCGCCTATTCCCGCGTTTGGGATTGGGCCCGTTTCCGCCAGATCGCCGATTCCGTTGGCGCCTATCTCATGGTCGATATGGCTCACATTGCGGGCCTCGTTGCCGGCGGCGTGCATCCCTCGCCCGTGCCTCACGCCCATGTCACCACCACCACCACGCATAAATCCCTCCGTGGTCCGCGCGGCGGCATGATCCTCTCCAATGACGAGGATATCGCCAAAAAGATCAATTCGGCTGTGTTCCCGGGCCTGCAGGGCGGCCCCCTGATGCATGTGATCGCCGCCAAGGCCGTCGCCTTCAAGGAAGCGCTGCAGCCCGAATTCAAGGCCTACGCCCGTCAGGTCGTCGACAATGCTCGCGCTTTGGCCGAAACGCTCAAGTCGCATGGCCTCGATGTCGTCTCTGGCGGCACCGATAACCATCTGATGTTGGTCGATCTGCGCAAGAAGAATGCCACCGGCAAACGTGCAGAGCAGGGCCTTGGCCGTGCCTTCATCACCTGCAACAAAAATGGCATTCCCTTCGATCCGGAAAAGCCCTTCGTCACTTCGGGTATCCGCACTGGGCACCCCGGCCGGCACCACCCGTGGCTTCGGCGTCGCCGAATTCCGAGAAATCGGTAGCCTGATCGTCGAAGTGCTCGATGGTCTGCGCGAAGCCAATTCCGACGAAGGGAATGCGGTGGTCGAAGCCGCCGTGCGCGAAAGGTCAAGGCGCTCACCGCGCGCTTCCCGATCTACGCAAACTAAAAGGGCCGGGAATGCGCTGTCCGTATTGCGGCAACGACGATACGCAGGTCAAGGACAGCCGTCCCACCGAGGATTCCGGTGCCATTCGGCGCCGTCGCGTCTGCAATGGCTGCGGCGGCCGCTTCACCACTTTCGAGCGGGTGCAACTGCGCGATCTGACCGTGGTCAAGAAATCGGGCCGCAAGGTCCCCTTCGACTGCGAAAACTCTCGCGGTCGGTCTATACCGCCTTGCGCAAGCGCTCAGTCGATCCAGATCGCACCGAACGCATGATTTCTGGCATTGTTCGTCAGCTCGAAAGCCCGGGCGAAGTTGAAGTCACCTCCGACCAGATCGGCGAATATGTCATGGAAGGCCTCAAGGGCCTCGATGATGTGGCCTTTGTCCGCTTCGCCTCGGTCTACAAGAACTTCTCCGCCGCCGACGATTTCCGCTCCTTTCTCACCGAACTCGCCTCCGGCAAGGGCATTGTGCAGGACCGAGACGATTGAGCGGGCCCAGCCCCGAGGATATCCGCTGGCTCGATGCCGCCGTCCGCTATGCCTCGCCCTATCTCGGCACCACGGCTGACAACCCCACTGTTGCTGCGCTCGTCGTCGATCCGTTCAACCAAACGCTGATTTCCCGCGGCGTCACCGCCAAGGGCGGTCGCCCCCATGCCGAGTCGCAGGCGCTGGAAGCAGCGGGCTTTGAAGCTTCGGGCCGCACACTCTACGTCACGCTCGAGCCCTGCCATCATTGGGGCCGCACCCCGCCTTGCGTTGACGCGGTGATCCGCTCCGGCGTGCTGCGCGTCGTCATCGGCACCGGCGATCCCGATCCGCGCACCGCCGGCGAGAGCATTCGCCGTCTCAGAATCGGCCGGCATCGAAGTTATCCTTGCCGACCACGCCCCATCGCGTGCTCTCCATGCCGGCCATGCCATGCGCCACGGGGCAGGGCGCCCGTTTGTCACGGTCAAGCTCGCCGTCTCCGCCGATGGCATGATTGGCCGCAAGGGCCGTGGCAATGTCGCCATCACCGGCGAGACCGCCCGCGACTGGACGCATCTGCAACGCGCCCGCTCCGAAGCCATCCTTATCGGCGCCTCTACCGCCCGGCTCGATGATCCCCAGCTCACCGTTCGCCTGCCGGGCCTCGAAAGCCGCAGCCCGCTCCGCGTCATCCCGGTCGGCGCCAAGGGCATCGACCGCAAGGTGAATCTGGTTGATCGCTTCTCCGCGCATCGCCTTGCAATCATTGCAGAAACCGACTCTCCGGTGGATGCACCGCCTTCTGTCGAAGTGCTTCGTGTCGAAGGCAAAAGGGCCGCCCGGACCTCGCCCCGGCGCTCACTGCTCTCGCCGGCAAAGGCATTCAGAACCTGCTGGTCGAACCCGGCGCCCGCCTCAACGCGGCCTTGCTCGATGCCAGCCTCATCGACCGTTTCGCTCTTTTGACCAGCCCGGTGGCTATCGGCAAGGGCGGTCTGCCCGCCAGTTCCAGCGAACCGCTGGCTGATCGGCTAGAAGCCGCCGGCCTCGTCGAAGTCGATCATCAACAGCTAGGCGACGATCTGCTCACCATCTTCGAACGGCGTTCAACCATTTCTCAGTAGTCGCGGGCGCCTCGGCCTCGCTATATGGTGCTGCCAACTCACATATAGGACTGCCCATGTTCACCGGTATCGTCACCGACGTCGGCAAATTGCTCAAGGTCGAGGATCGCAATGACGGCCGCCTGCTGCGCATCGGCACGGCCTATGATGCAGCGAGCATCGATATGGGCGCCTCCATCACCAATGACGGCATCTGCCTCACCGTCACCGACAAGGGCAATGACAGCGGCCAGAACTGGTTCAGAAGTCTTCGCAGCGCTCGAAACGCTGGGCGTCACCCATGTCGGCAAATGGCAAGCCGGCCGCCGCGTCAACCTCGAACGCTCGCTGAAAATCGGCGACGAGCTGGGCGGCCACATCGTCTCCGGCCATATCGATGGCATGGCCGAAATCGTCGATAAGAAAGGAACCGGCGAGCAGATCACCTTCACTTTCGCCGTTTCCGATGCCGTCGCCCCCTTCATCGCCAAAAGGGCAGCGTCGCCCTCAACGGCACTTCGCTCACCGTCAATGATGTCGAAGGCAACCGCTTCTCGGTCCATTTGATCCCCTATACGGTTGAAGTTACCTCCGGGGCGATTATGGGGTTGGCGACAGCGTCAATATCGAGGTCGACCCCATGGCGCGCTATGCCGCGCGCCTGTTTGAAACCCTCGGCGACTTCCGCAAATAAGGACTGCCCCATGGCCTCTCACGGCGCCAACTTCCCCATCGAGCCCGGCTCCGCCGATGGCCAGCACTTCCTCATCGTCGAGGCCCGCTATTACACCGAGCTGGCCGACGAGCTGCTGGCCGGCGCCTCCGCCGCGCTCGAAGCTGCCGGCGCCACGTTCGACGTGGTGACCGTCCCCGGCGCCCTCGAAATCCCCGCTGCCATTTCCATGGCTATGGAAGCCGGCGACTATGACGGCTTTGTTGTCCTGGGCACCGTCATTCGCGGCAGAAACCACCCATTACGAGATCGTCTCCAATGAAAGCGCCCGCGCGCTGATGGAAATCTCGGTGGTCGATGCTCTGCCGCTCGGCAATGGCATCCTCACCGTCGAAAACGAGGCCCGGGCATGGGCCCGCGCCCGCGTCTCCGAGCAGGATAAGGGCGGCGGCGCCGCCCGTGCGGCTCTGGCCATGGCTGCCCTCAAGATTCGGCTGAACGCTTAAATGGCCGACGCTCCCAAACGCGACCCGCAATCCGAACGCCCCGCCAACCAGCGCGGCGCCGCCTGCCTCGCCGCCGTCCAGGCGCTCTACCAGATGGATGTCGGCCGCGCGACACTCCGAGGACACGCTCGCCCAGTTCGGCAGCTTCCACTGGGCCGTGAGATCGAAGGCGAGCAATACCTGCCCGCCGACGCCGATTTCTTCCGCCAGATTGTCTCCGGCGTCACCAAGCACCAACTCGCCATCGACCCCGCCGTCGATCGTGCCCTCGCCGATGGCTGGCCCGTCGAGCGCGTCGACGCCACCCTGCGTGCCATCCTGCGCGCCGCCGCCTTCGAGCTGCTGCGCCGCAAGGACATTCCGCCCCGCGTCGTCATCACCGAATATATCGATGTGGCCAAGGCCTTCTACGAAGACGACGCCACCGGCATGGTCAATGCCGCGCTGGACGCCATCGCCCGCGAAGCCGGTTCAGACCTGAGCGAAACCAAGTAGGGGAGGCGGCCCGGCGAAGTCCGGGCAGCCACCTCGCCAGCTCGATTGACGCGCGACACTAACCGTCTAGTCTGGCCCGGATCCAATACCGGGTGCTGCGATGACCGAGTCTCCCTCCCGCCGGCAATCTATTCGCAATATCGGCCTTTTGACCGCTGTCCGGGCGCTCACGGGCTCGAGCTCGACCATCATCATGACCGTGGCCGCGCTGGCGGCCGTCAATTTTGCCCCCGACCCTTCGCTGGCAACCGTGCCGGTGACCACCATGGTCATTGGCCCGGCGGTGACGACGTCGGTGGCTACCCGGTTGATCTATCGCTCCGGGCCGCACACGGGGCCTCATTCTGGGCACGCTTATCGCCATCCCCGCCGCACTTTTGGCCAGCCCGGGCGTCATCCTCGCCAATTTCTACCTCTTTTCGCTGGGCACCTTTCTCACTGGAGCGTCGGGCGCCTTCGCGCAGCAGATCCGCTTTGCCGCGGCCGACAGTGTCGCGCCCGATCTCAAAAGCCGGGCCATCTCCGGGTGTTGTTCGGCGGTATAGCGGCCGGCTTTTTCGGCCCGCAGGTGAGTTCGATCACCCGCAACTGGATTCCGGGCTCGCAATATGCGGCAAGTTTTCTTGTCATTGTCGCCCCGGCAATCGTGTCGATCGCCATTCTCTCACAAACCCGCCTCGCGCCGACCCCAGTCGCTAATGAGGCCGGTGGCGGCCGTCCGCTCGGCGTGCTGCTGCGGCAGCCCGAGATTTTCCTGCCCATGCTGGGCGCTTCGATCACCTATTCGCTGATGACCCTGCTGATGGTGGCTGCGCCCCTTGCCATGGTCTATATCTGCGGGCACTCGCCCGATGCGGCCAGCAGCGCCATCCAATGGCATGTGGTGGCCATGTTCGCCCCCAGCTTTGTCACCGGCACGATCATTCGTTACCTCGGACCATATCTGGTCACCGCCATTGGCTCGGTCCTGATCATTATCTGCGCCGCCATCGCGCTCAATGGCATCAGCGTTGGTCACTTTACCCTGACATTGATCCTGCTTGGCGTGGGCTGGAACTTCGGTTTCATCGGCTCCACCACTATTCTGGCAACGGCCTACCGCCCCGAGGAAGCCGCCCGGGTCCGAGCGCTCAATGAGCAGATCGTGTTCGGCGCGACGGCGATTGCCTCGATCGGCTCGGGCCTGTTGCTGCAACTGGTCGGCTGGCAGGCGATCAACATCCCGGCCATTCCGCTCGCCACCGTCACCATCGCCCTGCTGGCTTGGGGCAGTTTCCGCCGCCCCGCCATTTCGGCCGCGCAATAAAAAAGCCCCGGAAAACCGGGGCCTTTTCAAACTACCAATCGCCGGCCTACCCGCCGAACGACTGCAAAATCTGCTGGATGAAGGTGCGATCCTCGCCAAACGAGGGGGTGCGGCGGCTTTCCACCGTCACGGTCTTGCCGTCGGCTGCCGTATAGACGGCCTTGTCGATGACCTTCTTGTTCTTGTCGAAATAGATCGCCAGCACCGTGCGCGACTTGATCGACGTCATGCCGAACGCGGTCTGCTGCACCTTGGTCTCGACATAGTAATAGGCCGATTGGTCGCCGAACGTATTGGTCGATTGTGGCGAGCCCAGCACGATAGTCACCAGTTCTCGGCTCTGGCCAGGGCAGAATCTGCGCCATCGCGGCTTCTGAGATTTCATAGCCCCGGGTACGCTGGCTGATCAGCTGGGTGCCGCTGCTGCTGCAACCCGCCAGCACGACGGCAATCGCTGCGACGGCGGCAATGGAACCTGAAACGGTACGCAGAGGCATGAATTTGACTTCCCCGATGGCTCTCGACTATAGGCACGACGACAAGGCTTTGGCCCGTTCTGGCCGCCGGAATGTGTAGCCGCCAACATGTCGGTCTGGCAAGCTGGCATTGGGCGGGCAGGGTGTCTTGTTAAAACGATCGAGCCATTGAGCGCAATCCCATGATCTTGTCACTCTTTCGCAAGAACACTGCCACCGAGCCGGTTTACGCCGTCTATAACGCCATTGTGGCGCAATCCCGGCAGCCGGTCTTCTACGCCGACTGGCAGGTGCCTGATACCGTCACGGGCCGTTTCGACATGATTAGCCTGCATATGGCACTATTGTTTCGCCGTCTGCGGGTAGAGCAGGGCGGACAAAAGCCTTCAGCCGGGCCGTATTCGACCTCTTTTTCAAGGACATGGACCGCTCCCTGCGCGAAATGGGCGTCGGCGACATCGGCGTCCCCAAGAAAATCCAGAAAATGGGCAATATCTTTTTCGGCCTGCTCGCCGCCATCAGCGAAGCCATGGATCGCCACGATGCGGCCGCCCTTGAGGCCGTGCTGTCGCGCAATATATATGACGGGACATCCGGCGCTCACGTTCAGGCGCTTGCCGCCTATCTCGTTGCGCAGGACGATGCCCTCGCCGCCCAACCCGCCGAATCCATCATGGCCGGCTCCGTCCAGTTCGAGGCTGCTGCATGACCCATAAGGAAACGCCCTTGCTCGACGCCATTGTCCGCATCGACCGGCTCCCCGCCACCGGCCGCGCCATTAAGGTCGCGCCCGATGCTGCGACGCGCGAGGCTCTGGCCGCCTTGCTCAAGCTCACGGCCGTTGAAGCTTTCCATGCCGAACTTACCGTTGTGCCGCTGCGCGGCGGCCTGCGTGCCCGGGGTCGGCTGACCGCACGAATCGTGCAGCCCTCGGTCGTCACCTTCAGAATCGGTCACCCGGGACGTCGACGAGCCCATCGACCGGGTCTTCCTGCCCGAAGCGCAGAGCCACAAGCCCACGCCCGGCTCCGAAGTTTTCGTCGATCTGGACGATGAGGACTTCCCCGATCACATCGATGGTCCCGAAGTCGATCTCAGCCCGCTGCTGATCAGAAACGCTGGCTTTGGGCATCGATCCCTATCCCCGTCTGCCGGGTGAAAACCTCGATGCCTTGGACATTCTGCCCGACGAAACCGATACCGGCCCCTTTGCCAGCCTCAAAAAGCTGAAGCCGGGGCCTGAAAAGGCATGATCCGGCCATAGGGAAGCCCCTTTCTCACCTCATCAAGCCCGCCGGATCACTGGCCGGGCTTGCACCCTCCCTGTGATGGGATATGTTGCGGCACTGCCCCTTGCGGGGTCGACTTACGGGCAAATATGACCGACACGATTACAATCTCAGTGGACGCCATGGGCGGGGACAACGCGCCACGGGCCGTGATCCACGGGGCCTATCTGGCGCTGCGTGAGCGCAAGAACACCAGATTCATCTTCCATGGGCGCCGGGAGCAGATTGCTCCTCTGCTCGATGAATTTCCGGCCCTCAAACCTGTCTCCGTCGTGCGCCATAGCGATGTCGTTATCGCAGGCGATGAAAAGCCCAGCCGGGCCCTGCGCAAGGGCCGCGGCACATCCTCCATGTGGATGGCCATCCGGGCCGTCAAGGATGGCGAGGCCGATGTCGCCGTCTCCGGCGGCAATACCGGCGCGCTGATGGCCATGGCCACCTTCTGCTTGCGCCCCATGGAAGGCATTTCCCGCCCCGGCATCGCCGCCATCTGGCCCACCCTGCGCAGCGACATCGTCGTGCTCGATATGGGCGCCACCATCGGTGCCGATGCCCAGCAATTGGTCGATTACGCCATTCTGGGCTCCGCGCTCGCCCGCTGCCTGTTCGATAGCGATCAGCCAACAGTGGGCCTGCTCAATGTCGGCACCGAAGAGGTCAAAGGCCTAGATTCGATCAAGGATGCCGGCAAGATCCTGGCCCGGGCCAGCGGCGCCGGCTTCACTTATCACGGCTTTGTCAGAAGGCGACGATATCGGCAAGGGCACGGTGGACGTTGTCGTTACCGAGGGCTTTGTCGGCAATATCGCCCTCAAGACCGCCGAAGGCACCGCCCGCCAGGTCAGCTCCTATCTGCGCAGCGCGCTCAAATCCAACCTGATGAGCCGCATCGGCGCCTTTTTGCCATGTCGGCGCTCAATGCCCTGCGCCGCAAGATGGATCCGCGCACTGTCAATGGCGGTGTTTTCATGGGTTTGAATGGCATTGTCATTAAATCCCACGGCGGCACCGACGAAATCGGTTATAAGAGTGCCCCGGGCCTATCCTATGAAATGGCGCGCAGCCACCTGATCGACAAGATCGGCGAAACCATGAAGCGCTTTCCCGTCCATGCGGCCCCAGCCGCAGATGTGACCGAATCTGAGGCAAAACCGGCGTGACCAAGACGCGTTCCATCATCCGCGGTGTTGGCGGGTATCTTCCTGAGCGAATCCTCACCAATGCCGAGTTGGCCACCATGGTCGACACGTCCGATGAGTGGATTCAGCAGCGTGTCGGCATCAAGGAGCGCCATATCGCGGCCGAGGGGCAGTTCACGTCCGATCTTGCGGTCGAGGCGGCTCGCCGGGCCATGGCCAATGCCGGCGTCACGCCCGACGATATCGATCTGATCATCGTCGCCACCACCACGCCGGACTACACTTTCCCTGCCGCCGCGACCCCGGTGCAGATGAAGCTGGGCATGCATCACGGCATGGCCTTCGATATCCGAGCCGTGTGCTCGGGCTTTGTCTATGCCGTGGCCACTGCTGACAGCTATCTCAAGAATGGCACGGCCAATCGTGCTTTGGTCATTGGCGCCGAAACCTTCTCGCGCCTGCTCGATTGGACCGACCGCACCACCTGCGTGCTGTTCGGCGATGGTGCCGGTGCTGCGATCATGGAACGCGTCGAGCTGGCCGACGATGCCCCCGAACGTGGCGTGCTGGCCTCCGCGCTGCGCTCCGACGGTCACCATTGGGACAAGCTCTATGTCGATGGCGGCCCGTCCTCCACTGGCACCACCGGCCATGTCCACATGCAAGGCCCCGAAGTCTTCCGCCACGCCGTCGGCAAGATCACCGACGTGGTCTACGCGACCCTTGAGAAAACCGGCTACACCGTGGCTGATCTTGACTGGTTCGTACCCCATCAGGCCAATCGCCGCATTATCGATGGGGCTGGGGCCAAGCTGGGACTGCCGCCCGAAAAGGTCATCGTCACGGTCGATCGCCACGCCAATACTTCGGCAGCTTCGGTGCCACTGGCGCTCAGCGCTGCCGTAGCCGATGGCCGCATCAAGCAGGGCGATCTGGTCATGCTTGAAGCCATGGGTGGCGGTTTCACCAGGGCGCCTCCCTTATTCGCTGGTAACCGCCAAGGCGCATTGACCTCAACCGTTTCAAGGCGTTAGTGTCCTTGCCGTCGGAGGAAACCTCGCGCAGAAATCTGCCCCTTAACGGAATGGCAGGAAGCGCTGGGGCGTAGGGAAGGATCCTGCAGTGTGGCACAGCTCTCGATGAGCGGTGCCGGAACAAGTGTATCAGGGACGCCATTGGCCGTCCCGGCTCGGGGATTTGACCCTGTTGGCAACACGGGGGTGCGAATGACGCAGAAGACGGTAACACGGGCGGATCTGGCTGAAGCGGTTTATGGCAGCGTTGGGCTTTCTCGAACTGAGTCGGCCGAGCTGGTAGAGCGCGTTCTCGAGCTGATCGGCGATGCCCTGATCACGGGCGCCAATGTCAAATTGTCATCTTTCGGCTCGTTTCAGGTGCGGTCCAAAAATGAGCGTATCGGCCGCAATCCCAAGACTGGCGAGGAGGTTCCGATCCTTCCACGACAGGTTCTTGTGTTCAAACCCAGCAACGTGTTGAAGTCCAAAATCAACAAGTCTATGGTCAGCGCTGGAAAATAAGGCATTTCAGCGAGTCTATGGCCCACCGTGGATAAGTCACCAGACGCATTCCGGACCATCTCTGAAGCAGCCGAAGAGCTCGACCTGCCACAGCATGTCCTGCGCTTCTGGGAGACCGGGTTCGCGACCATCAAGCCGCTGAAGCGCGGCGGCGGCCGTCGTTACTACCGTCCCGAGGACGTGCTTCTGCTCCGCGGCATCCGGCATCTGCTCTATGATCAGGGCTTCACCATCAAGGGCGTGCAGCGCATCCTCAAGGACCGGGGCAGCCGCTACGTCATCGCCGTCGGCGAAGGCCGCCCTGTCGAAGAACTGCTCCCCCTGATCGAGATGGCCGAAGAAGCCGGCGACGAAGCCGAAATCGAAGACGCCGTCATGCACGCCAGCCCCGCCCTCGACCGCGAATCCCACGACAAACTCTCTGACGTCATGCGCGAACTTCTCGAATGCAAACGCATCCTGGAACGCGCGAGAGACCTGAGCGACTCGCCCTTGCAGCGGCCTACTCCGCCACAGCCACCTGCGGCCCGGGCTCGGCCGCATGCTGCTCCAGCTTCTTGTTTTCCACAAACAGCGCGCAGATCAGCCCCACGGCAAACAACCCCGCGGCAAAATAGAACACCGAGCCAAACGCCGTCGTGAACACCTCAACCACTTCCTGCGCCGCAGTAGCGGGCAGGGTGGCAATCGCCGCCGGCGTCATCTCGCTCATTGTCCCCGGCATCGCCGCCAGCGTTTCCGCTGAAATCCCGGCCTGTCCGCGCAGCAGCCCCGCCGTCAGAATCCCGCCATTGGCCGCCAGCCCCAGCGAAGCCCCGATCATCCGCGCCAGCGTCAGCGTCCCGGTCGCAGCCCCCACATCCCGGTGCGGCGCCGAAGACTGCACGGCCACCATCAGCGTCTGCATCTGCAGCCCGATGCTGAACGAGAAGAAGAACATCAAAATCCCGATCACCCAGATCGGCGTGCTCGCATGCACTGTGGCAAAGGCCAGCATCACCAAAATGCCCAGCGCCATCGCCGCCACCGGAAACGGCTTATACCGCCCCGTCCGCGCCACGATATATCCCGTGCCGATCGAGGCCACGAGCGAGCCCACCGACGAGGGCAGGAACAGCAGCCCCGCATAAGCCGGCGGCAGCCTAGTCACCGTCTGCAGGAACAGCGCGAAATAATTGAGCATGCCCAGCGTCGCCACGCCCGAAATCACCGAGATCACCAGCGCCAGCGCAATGGTCCGGTTGCTCAGTATATGCAGCGGCACAATCGGCTCCACCGCCCGCTTTTCCACCAGCACAAAGCCAACAATGGCCGCAATCGCGATCACCGGCAGCAGGTAAACCATCACCCCGCCATAGCCGCCCCCCAGCGCTTCCTCCGCCCAGAACACCGTCGCCGTCACCGCGCCGGCCAGCAGCAAGCCACCCGGGTAATCAATGCTCGGCTGCCGCCCAGTCTCAAAGCTCGGCATCACCAATGCCAGCACGGCGATCACCGCAACGCCGATCGGCAGGTTGATCAAAAAGATATATTCCCACCCGATCGCTCTGGCTGATCACTCCGCCCGCCACCGGTCCGATCAGCCCCGACAGCGTAAACACCGCCGAGCTATAACCCTGATATTTCGCTCGCTCGCGCGGTTCGAACAGGTCCGCAATGATCCCGAAAGCCGAGGTCATCAGCCCGCCGCCGCCCAGCCCCTGCAAGACCGCGCCGCGATCAGGCTCTCCATCGACCGGGCAAAGCCACAGGCCAGCGAGCCGATGACGAACAGCCCGATCGCCACCATGAACACCTTCTTGCGCCCGAACAGGTCGCCCAGCTTGCCGTAGAATGGCGTCACCGCCGCCGTCGCCAGCAGATAGGCCGCGCCCACCCAGCCGAACAATTCGAGTTTGCCGAGATCCGCCGCAATGGTCGGCAACGCCGTCGCCACGATTTGCATGTCGAGCGAGGCCATGAACATGCCCACCAGCACCGGGACATAGATCACCATCTTGCGGCGATGCGTGAGGACGGGAGCTGTGGCGGTCATGGCGGGCACCTGTTGAATTCGCGCCAAACTGTGCTAGAGTCATATATATGTCAATAGCACATATATGATAAAAGCATGGAACAGCATGGCCAAATCTGAGAGCGACGCCCGCGCAAGCCATCTTGCCCACCTCATGGGGCTGGGGCTCAGCCCCGCTGCCGCGCAGGCGACCATGGATATCGACCATGTCATGATCCAAATCCGGCGCTCCATGCAGCGCCGCGAAATGGGCCGCATGGCCCTGCGAGATCTCAAGCTGGATATCGACGTCGCCGACCTCGAAATCCTCAGCGCGCTCGAACTCTGCGCCATCGAGGGCGGCGAGGCCACAGTCGGCCTCATCGCCGAACGCCTCAATGTCGACCCCTCCCGCGCCAGCCGCATAGTGGCCGACGCCGTGGAAAAGGCATCGTGCGCCGCGTCGCTTCCCAATCGGATGCCCGCCGCACCGGCCTAGAACTCACTGAACTCGGCCAGCGTCACGGCGCCGCCATCCGCGCCTATAAATGGGGCATTTTCGCCGAAGCCCCGGGCGACTGGCCCGAAGACGACCTCGTCACCTTCGCCCGCCTCTTCCAACGTTTCAGCGGCTGGATGACCGAAGCCAAGGCAAAAGCCGGGAAGGGGTAGGGGATACCCTCCGGCGCTTAAAACTCGATCCACCCAAAGAGTGGAGAGATCCCTCCCCCTATCAGGGGAGGCTAGGAGGGGGTATCTGCTAAGACTCCTAGGCCGCCGCCAACAACCCCTTCAACTTCACCCCCGCATCCTCCAATGCCGCCACATCCGGCCGCGCCCGCTTCCCAATCAGCATCTCCGCCAGCCGAATATCCCGCGCCACCACATTCCCGACCCCCAGCCCACTCGCCGCCACCAGCCGTCCATCCACCGCGAGATGAAACAAGATACTCGCCCCATCCCCCAACTCCCGCCGGATAGTCTTGGTCCCCTCATCACTTAGCCCCGCAATCTGCAACGTCAGCTCATATTGATCCGACCAAAACCACGGCACGCTGGAAATCACCTCTCCGGCCCCGAGCATATTCCGCGCCGCCAGATTCCCTCGGTCCTGCGCATTGCGCCAGCTTTCGAGCCGCACCCGCCGTCCGCCATAAATCTCCAGCGGAAACGAGCAACAATCTCCGGCCGCAAAAATATCGGTATCCCCCGTCGCCAAATGCCGATCCACCGCGATCCCATTCTCAATCGCCAGCCCGGCCCCCTCCGCCAGCGCCACATTGGGCAAAGCGCCAATCCCCACCAGCACCAGATCGGCCTCAATCCGCCGCCCGCTCGCCAGAGTCACCACGGCGCTGTCCGCCCTGCTGGCAATCCCGGCAATGCCATCGCCAAACACCAGCGTCACCCCGCCCGCCAGATGCCGCGCCTCGATCTGCCGCGCCATCGCCTCAGGCACCCCGCGCGACAACAGCCGGGGCAGGGCCTCGATCAGCGTCACCTCCGCCCCACGCTGCCGCGCACTCGCCGCCAGTTCCAGCCCAATGAACCCGCCGCCAATAACCGCCAAATGCCTGCCCGCGCCCAGCGCCCCGCGCAACCGCAGCGCATCCTCAATCGTCCGCAGATAAACAATCCGCTCGCCCTCCATCCCCGGCAGTCGCCGCGGCGCCGCACCCGTCGCCAGCAGCAGCTTGTCGTAGCTGACCGCGCGCCCATCCACGCCTTCCAGCCGCTTGCCTACCCGGTCGATGCCCGCAACAACAGACCCGCCACGAAACGCAATCCCCGCCTCAGCCAAATGCTCCGCCGTCGCAATCGTCTTGGCGGCAAACAGCTCAGCCAGCATGCCCTCCTTGCTCAACGGCGGCCGCTCGTAGGGCAGATGGCTCTCCCCACCCACCAGCGTCACATCGCCCGCAAAACCCTGCTCCCGCAGCGCCACAGCAGCCCGCGCCCCACATTCGCCGGCGCCGACAATTACATAGTGCTGCGTCATGCCTAATCTCCCCAACAGGCCGCCCCGGTCCAATTCCCTCCCCCTTGTAGGGAGGGAGACAGATCGTGCCTTACATCTCGATAAACACAGCGCCGCCCTCAACCTTCACCGGATAGGTCCGCAGGTTCACACACACCGGCGCGCCCTTAGCCTCGCCGGTCTTGTAATTAAACCGCCCATTATGCTTGGGGCATTCGATGATGTCGTCCATCACCAGCCCATCGGCCGGGCTGATCTGCTCATGCGTGCACAGCCCATCTGTTGCAAAATACCGGTCCTCCGGACTGCGATAAATCGCATAAACCCGCCCCCATGGTCGAAGCGGATCACATCCTCCTCGTCGACGTCATCCGCCCCGCAAGCCTCAATCCACTGCGCCATTTTTGCCCCCACCCACCGTGTCATTCCCGCGAAAGCGGGAACCTCTGTTTGCTTCGCCTGCATCCCAGCGAAGGCTCGCCTCACTCCGCCGCCACCCCATTATGCAACTCCTCCCGATACGGCTTGGCCGTGGCCGGCAGCTCCCGCTTCAAGAAGTAGTCCTCATTCCGTAGCTGCCGCAGAAACGCCGGCACCATCTCGCGATAGCCATCGAGGATCGAGCGGTTCGGCGCCGGCAGGTCGTGCTTGATCAGTTCATGCAGCTGCGGCAGGGCGTGATAGGGGATCATGGGAAACATGTGGTGCTCCACATGGTAGTTCATGTTCCAATAGATGAACCGGCTGACCGGGTTCATCAGCACCGAGCGGGAATTGAGCCGGTGGTCGGTCACATTGTCGGCCAGCCCGCCATGCTGCAGCAGGCCGGTCAACACATGGTGCCGAGCGCCATAGAGCCGGGGCAGGCCGATCAGCATCAGCGGCAGGATGGACCCCATCCACAGCGAAAGCGCTAGTGTTGCCAGATAGATAGCAAGCCAGATACGCGCCACGCGGATAACCTTGGCATGCTCCATTTCGGGGATGAAGCTCTTTTCCTCCTGCGTCACCACGCCTGTCGCGTTCCGCACCATGTCGAGCATGGCGTAGCCAGCATCGAGAATGCCGAAGAAATTGAGGATCACCCGGAACAGGTCAGGTGGCCGCATTACCACGATTTCCGGGTCACGGCCCACGATCACCGTATCGGTATGGTGCCGCGCATGGCTCCAGCGCCAGTCACCGGATTGCGCATGATCATGAAGCAGGCGATCTGGTAGACCGCATTGTTCATCCACCGCGTTTTGAACGCCGTGCCATGCCCGCATTCATGCCAGCGGGAGTCCGACGCCGAGCCGTAAAGTACTCCATAGCCTAGGAAAAACGGCACCGCCCACCAAGTGCCCCAGAAGTAGGTGCCGCCCGCTGCCAGTACCAGCATGGACCCCAGCCAGATAACCGTGTCGTGGATCGCCGGGCCGTCCGAGCGCTGCATCAGCGCCTTCATCTGCTTGCGGTCGACATCGGTGTGATACCACTCGGCGGCGGCCAGACCGCTGGCGACGGCGGCTTCGGAGCTTGGGCCGAGCAGGTTGTAGTCGCGTTTCGCAGTTTGGGCCAATTGGTGCCTCTCGATGCTAACAGTGTGCTGGCGAATTCCCTGTTTTTGATGCTGGCAAACTTGCCGTTTTTTTCGCAATCGGCGCATGATGGTTTCTATCATTGCTATCATCTTCGCGCATTTGCGGATGATGAGAACTTGCAGGAGCCTGCCTTGGCCCGCCGCCCGACTGTTGCCGATATCGCCCGCATTGCCGATCTGAGCGTCGCCACGGTCGATCGGGTGCTCAATGGCCGCCTGCCGGTGCGCCGAGAAACGGCCCAGCGCGTCTTCAGCGCCGCCGAGCAAATCGGCTATCACGGCTCTGGCCTCATTCGCCGCCGGCTGGAGCAAAACCTGCCGCATTACCGGCTGGGCTTCCTGCTGCAACGGCCGGATCAATTGTTCTACCAGGACGTTGCCACGGCGCTGCAAACAGGCTAGCGCCAGCCCCACCCATTCCTGCGCCACGGCAACCATTGCCTTCCTCGCCAACCAGACCCCGGCCGAAATCGCCACGCGGCTGGCCGAAATAGCCCCGCGTATTGACGCCATCGCCATGGTGGCCGTGGATCATCCGGCCGTCACGGCGGCGGTGCAGGAGGTCGAAGCAGCCGGAAAACCGGTATTTTCTCTGCTGTCAGACTTCGCCGCCGGTATCCGTCGCGGCTATGTCGGCACCAATAACCGCAAGGTCGGCCGCACGGCCGGCTGGCTGATCGCCAAATCCGCCAAGGCGCCGGGCAAGGTGGTGGTCTTTGTCGGCAGCCATCGCTTTCACGGTCATGAAATGCGCGAAATCGGCTTCCGCTCCTATCTGCGCGAGGCGGCGCCGGATCTGTCGATCATCGACACCCGTGTCAGCCTCGAAGACGGCGCGCTCGCCCATGAGGCAACGCTCGATCTGCTGCGCCGCCATCCCGATCTATCTGCCATCTATGTTGCTGGCGGCGGCACTGAGGGCGTCATCACCGCCCTGCGCGAGGAGGGCATGGCGGGCCGCATCGCCTTGGTATGCAACGAGCTCAACCCGGTGACCCATGCGGCTTTGGCCGACAATATCGCCACCGCCGTCATCGGCACGCCGCTGGCCGCGCTGGGGCCCAGCATTGTCAGCCTGATGGCATCGGCACTGGCCCATCCTGCCGCCGATTCTACCGGGCAAACCTTCTTGCCCTTCGATATCTACGTCTCCGAGAACATCTAGCATCGCCACCTGAAACGTTTCCGGTCGCACGAATATTCCGTTTGATCGTGGTTTATGCGGTTCATTATGTCATATTTTGGAATGAACATTCCGCATTGACAATAGAACAGAACCAGTATTTCATTTGTGACAATGAAGATCGGGTCAGCCCCGGCGATTCAGGGAGTTCGAGGCGTGTCCACCAGCCAGTCGATGGATTTTGCCATCAACCACATGTCGGCGCCGCAGTTGCTGCTGCCCGAATTCTTTGCGCTGGCCCGCCAATTGGGCGCCCTGCGCGTCGAAATCCGCAATGATATCGCCGGCAACGCCATCCTCGACGGCACACCCGCAAAAGAGGTGAAAGCCCTCGCCAAGGCAAATGATGTAACCATCATTTCCATCAATGCGCTGCAAAAATTCAATCTCTGGTCCGACACCCGCCCGGCCGAAACCGAAGCCCTAGCCGACTACGCCGCCGCCGCCGGAGCCCGGGCTTTGGTGCTCGTCGCGGCCAATGATGGCGCTATCGCCGACGCCGCTTTGCGGGTGGGAAATGCTAACAGACTGTTAACGTTGATCGCGCCAATCCTGCGCGAAAGGGGACTTGTCGGCCTAGTCGAGTGCCCGGGCTTTGAAACCTGCTCGCTGCGCTCCAAACGCGAAGCAGTTCAGGCGATCGATAATGCCAATGGTCGCGATGTCTTCCGGCTGACCCACGACACTTTCCACCATCACCTCGCGGGTGAACCCGACCTGTTCCCCGAGCTGACCGGCCTCATCCACATTTCCGGCGTCGACGATCCGGCCATCACTGTCCACGACATGCGCGATAGCCATCGCCTGCTGGTCGGCCCGAAGGATCGCCTCGGCAATCTCGAACAGATCGCCGCACTGCGGGCAGGGGGCTACACTGGCCCGCTTTCGTTCGAGCCTTTTGCCGAAGAGCTGCGCCATCTGGCCGATCCGGCCGCTGCGATCAGCCAAAGCATGGATTTCATCGTCTCGGGGCTCAAGGAGAAGGCCGCGTGACAAACTAATTCCCGGACAAAGGGAAACATCCGGACATCGTGGGCGCAACCGGACGCCCGGCTCTCTTGGAGGAGAATGAGCAATGAAGAAGATCGTAATGGTCGCATTGGCGACCACGATGCTGACCGGCTTTACCGGTGCCGCCATGGCCGAGACCGTCGGCGTCACCATGGCCGCATTCGACGACAATTTCCTGACCGTATTGCGCAACGGCATGGGCGACTATGCCAAGACCCTCGATGGCGTCGAGCTGCAGGTCGAGGACGCGCAGAACGACGTGTCCAAGCAAATGAGCCAGATCCAGAATTTCATTGCCTCGGGCGTCGATGCCATCATCGTCAATGCCGTGGATACCGACGCCACCGCGCCCATGTCCCAGCTGGCCGCCGATGCGGGCATTCCGCTGGTCTATGTCAATCGCCAGCCCGTCAACCTCGATACTCTGCCCGAAAAGCAGGCCTTCGTGGCATCCAACGAAGTCGATTCCGGCACGCTCGAAACCAAGGAAGTCTGTCGCCTGCTGACTGAAGCGGGCAAGACCGAGGCCAATATCGTGGTCATGATGGGCGAGCTGTCCAACCGAGCCGCCCGCCAGCGCACCCGAGACGTGCATGACGTGATCGCCACGCCCGAATGCTCGTTCATGAAGATCGCCGAAGAGCAGACGGCAAACTGGTCGCGCCAGCAGGGTGCCGATCTGGTGGCCAATTGGCTCTCGGCCGGCATTCAGTTCGATGCCGTGGTTGCCAATAATGACGAAATGGCCATCGGTGCCATCCGGGCCCTCAAGGCTGGCGGCGTTGCCATGGATGCGGTGATCGTGGGTGGTGTGGATGCGACACAGGACGCGCTTGCTGCAATGGCGGCTGGTGATCTTGATGTGACGGTGTTCCAGAACGCTGCGGCCCAAGGCTCCGGCGCGCTCGACGCGGCTCTCGCGCTTTCCCGTGGCGAGACTGTGGAACGCGAAGTTTGGGTGCCGTTCGAACTGGTGACCCCGGCTAACCTTGCCGACTATCAAGCCAAGAACTGATCTCCTGCCGGCGCGTCGCCGATGGCGCGCCGGCATCGTCCCTTGAACAGAGTTTGAACATGAAGCTGACCACTGCCTTGCTTGGCGCAACGGCGCTATCCTTTCTGCTATCCGTGCCCAGCCACGCCGAAAATATCGGCGTCTCCATGGCTCGTTTTGACAGCACCTTTCTCACCCTGCTGCGCAATGGCATGGAGGCCCGCGCCGCCGAGCTGGGCGATGTGACAATGCAGGTGGAAGACGCGATCAACGACCCCAGCAACCAGCTCAATCAGGTCAGCAATTTCATCGCCTCGGGCGTTGACGCCATCATCATCGCCGCCGTGGATGCCGACAGCACCCCGGCCATGACGGCTCTGGCCGATGCCGCCGGCATCCCCATCATCTATGCCAATCACCCGCCCGCCGATCTCGATAGCCTGCCAGCCAAGGCCGCCTTTGTCGGCTCCAACGAGATCGATTCCGGCACGCTGCAGACCAAGGAAGTCTGCCGCCTGCTGGGTGGCAAGGGCAATGTGCTGATCCTGATGGGACCGCTCAACAACCATTCGGCCCTGCAGCGCACCAAAGACGTGCATGACGTCATCGCCACCGATGAGTGCAAGGGCATGACCGTGCTCGAAGAGCAGACCGCCAATTGGGACCGGCTCGAAGCGGCCAACCTGATGACCAATTGGCTCTCTTCCTCCCTCGAATTCGACGCCGTCATCGCCAATAATGACGAGATGGCCATTGGCGCCATCCGGGCGCTAAAATCGGTCGGCCGGGACATGAATTCCGTGCTGGTCGCAGGCGTCGATGCCACGCCCGATGGCCCGGCCGCCATGGCCGCTGGCGATCTCGACGTGACCATTTTCCAAAATGCCCATGCGCAGGGCGCCGCGTCCATCGATGCCGCTCTCGCCCCGGCACGGGGCGAACCGAGCGAGCAGCAAATCTGGGTCCCCTTCGAACTGGTGACCCCGCAAAACATGGCCGACTACGCCAATTAGGCAGCAATCACGCGGACGCGCTGGTCAATCCGGCGCGTCCCGCAATCAAGGGCAGGAGGCAGCAATGGTCAGTCCGCAGACAATGCGTGCGGTGCGCGAAAGCGGGGCGGTGCCCAATGCGTCGCTGCTGCTGGAGATTTCCAATGCTCGCAAGGAATTTCCCGGTGTCGTGGCGCTGGATGACGTGTCGCTGAAGCTGCGCCGCGGCACCGTGCATGCCCTGATGGGCGAGAACGGCGCCGGCAAATCCACGCTGATGAAGATCATCGCCGGCATTTACACGCCCGATAGCGGCGAGGTGAAGCTGCGCGGCGTCAATATCCAGCTCAAGTCCCCGCTCGACGCGCTCGAAAACGGCATCGCCATGATCCATCAGGAACTCAACCTGATGCCCTATATGAGCGTGGCCGAAAATATCTGGATCAGGCGCGAGCCGCTGACCCGCTTCGGTTTTGTCGACCATGGCGAGCTCAACCGGCGTACGGCCGCTTTGTTCGCCAAGCTCAATATCGATATCGACCCTGAAGTGCAGGTGTCCACGCTCTCCGTTGCCAGCCGGCAAATGGTCGAGATCGCCAAGGCGGTGTCCTATGAGAGCGACGTGCTCATCATGGATGAGCCCACCTCCGCGCTGACCGAAACCGAGGTGGCACACCTGTTTTCGATCATTCGCGACCTGCGCAGCCGGGGCAAAGGCATTATCTACATCACCCATAAGATGAACGAGCTGTTCGAGATCGCCGACGAGTTTTCGGTGTTCCACGATGGCCGCTATATCGGCACCCATGCCTCGACCGATGTGACCCACGACGAAATCATCCGCATGATGGTGGGGCGCGAAATCACCCAGATGTTCCCCAAGGAAATCGTGCCGATCGGCGATGTCGTGCTCTCGGTCAAGGACACGGCGCTCAAGGGGGTGTTCTCCGACATCAGTTTTGATGTCCGGGCCGGGGAAATCTCGGGCATTGCGGGCTCGGTTGGCTCCGGCCGCTCCAATGTGGCCGAGACGATTTTCGGGGTAAGTCCCGCCACCAGCGGCACTATTGCCATCAATGGCAAGCGGGTCACCATCGGTTCGCCCACCGTGGCCATTCAGCATGGCATGGCCTTCATCACCGAAGACCGTAAGGAAACCGGGTGTCTCCTCGCGCTCGATATTCAGGAAAACATGCAGCTCGCCGTGTTGCAGGATGGCTATACCAAATTCGGCTTCGTCACCTGTGGCGAGCTGTCGCGCACCTGCGAAGAGATGAGCCAGAAGCTGCGCGTCAAAACGCCCAGCCTCGATGAGCGGGTGGAAAACCTCTCGGGCGGCAATCAGCAAAAAGTGCTGATCGGCCGCTGGCTGCTGACCAATCCGAAAATCCTCATTCTGGACGAGCCGACACGCGGCATCGATGTCGGCGCCAAGGCGGAAATCCACAAGCTGGTCAGCCAATTGGCGCGCCGGGGCGTGGCGGTGATCATGATTTCATCCGAACTCCCCGAAGTGCTGGGCATGAGCGACCGCATCATGGTGATGCACCACGGCCGCGCGACCGGGTTTTGGATCGGGCCGAGGCAGATCAGGTGAAAATCATGGATTTGGCGGCACGATGATGATGCACACTTCGGAAGCATTGGCCCACTTCACCTCTCCTTTCGGGGGAGAGGTCGGCCAAGAGCCGGGTGAGGGGGCCTTCCCCTCGCTCTGCGGCAAGAAAAGGCCCCCTCACCCGCCCCAAAGAAGGGGCGACCTCTCCCCTAAAGGGAGAGGTGAAGGCGCGCCAATACAAGATATATCGATCGCGGGGAGGACCCAGCCATGACCACATCATCAGAAACCCTCGCAGCCCCACGGACGCGGCGGCGCAAATTGCCCACTGAGCTGTCCATCCTGCTCGTGCTGGCCGGCATTGCGCTGACCTTTGAGCTGCTCGGCTGGATCTTCATCGGCCAGTCCTTCCTGATGAACCAGCAGCGGCTGACTATCATGATCCTGCAGGTGTCGGTGGTCGGCATTATCGCCGTCGGCGTGACGCAGGTGATCATCACCGGCGGCATTGACCTGAGTTCCGGCTCGGTCGTGGGCATGACGGCCATGATCGCCGCCAGCTTCGCCCAATCAGCCGATTGGGCCCGCCCGGTCTATCCGGCGCTGGTCGGCCTGCCTGTGGTCATTCCGCTGGTGATCGGCCTCGCCATCGGCACGCTGGCCGGCATCATCAATGGCTCGCTGATTTCCTACACCAAGATACCGCCCTTCATCGCTACTCTGGGCATGATGGTGTCGGCGCGCGGCGTGGCCAAATGGTACACCAAGGGCCAGCCGGTTTCCGGCCTCACGCCTGATTTCACCTTCATCGGCATGGGCATCTGGCCCGTCGTGATTTTCCTCGGCGTGGCGCTGATCTTCCACATCGCCCTGCGTTACACCCGCTATGGCAAATTCACCTATGCCATCGGCGCCAATCCGCAGGCGGCCCGCGTTTCCGGCATCAATATCGAAAAGCACCTGATCAAGGTCTATGCCATTGCCGGCATGCTGGCGGGCCTTGCGGGCCTCGTCACCGCCGCCCGTGCCCAGACCGCGCAGGCCGGCATGGGGGTCATGTATGAACTCGACGCCATCGCTGCGGCCGTAATCAGGGGCACCTCGCTGGCAGGCGGGCAGGGGCGTATCACCGGCACGGTCATTGGCACCATTATTCTGGGGACCATGACCTCGGGCTTCACCTTCCTGCGTGTCGACGCCTACTATCAGGAGATCATCAAGGGCATGATCATCGTCGCCGCCGTGGTCACCGACCAATACCGGCAGCGCAAGCGGAAGAAGGTTTAGTTTGTCGTTCCTCCATGCCAAAACCATCACCGCGCCTCCCTCGGGCTTGACCCGAGGGCCATTCCAAGTCCGGCACAAGCGGTGAGAGGTCCTCGGGTCAAGCCCGAGGAAGGCGCGGTGGATGAGGCGTCTCGGATATCCGCCCAAGCATTTTGTCTAAGCATCGCGCCCCTCCCGGCGCCACTACCCGGAGACTATCAAATGACTGTTCGTTTCTGGCCTGCTCGGCGCCGGCCGCATCGGCAAGGTGCATGCCAAGGCCATCTCGTCCAATCCAACCGCCCAGCTGGTGGCCGTGGCCGATGCCTTCGAAAAGGCCGCCACCGATATCGCCGGCCAATATGGCTGCAGAAGTCCGCACCATTGAGCAAATCTTGTCCTCAGCCGACATTGACGCCGTGGTCATCTGCACGCCCACCGACACCCATGCCGATCTGATCGAGCAGTTCTCCCGCGCCGGCAAGGCCATCTTCTGCGAGAAGCCGATCGACCTCAATGTCGAGCGCGTCAAGGCCTGCCTCAAGGTGGTCGATGCCGAAGGCGCCACCCTCATGGTCGGCTTCAATCGCCGTTTCGATCCCCATTTCATGGCCGTGCATGACGTGATCGCCAAGGGCGAAATCGGCGCTGTGGAAATGGTCACCATCGTCTCGCGCGACCCCGGCGCTCCACCGGTCGACTATATCAAGCGCTCGGGCGGCATTTTCCACGACATGACTATCCACGATTTCGACATGGCCCGGTTCCTGCTCGGCGAAGAGATCGATACCGTCACCGCCCGGGCCTCCGTCCTGGTCGATCCGGCCATTGGCGCCGCCGGCGATTATGACAGCGTTTCGGTCATGCTCTCGACCGCCTCGGGCAAGCACGCCACCATCTCCAACTCGCGCCGCGCCACCTATGGCTATGACCAGCGCATCGAAGTGCACGGCTCCAAGGGTGCCGTCTCGGCGGAAAACCAGCGGCCGGTTTCCATCGAAGTCGCAAATGCCACGGGCTATACCCGCCCGCCGCTGCACGACTTCTTCATGACCCGCTACACCGACGCTTATGCGCGTGAAATCAGCACCTTCGTGGATGCGGTTGAATCAAAATCTCCGGCTTCGCCGAGTGGTTTGGATGGTTTGATTGCACTGGCGCTGGCTGATGCGGCGCTGAAGTCGGTGAAGGAAGGCCGGGCTGTAAAGGTCAGTGAAGTGCTTGGGGTGTTGGCTGACAAGTCGACGTTCCAGGGGCGCTAAGCCCCCAGGCGCGCGGGTGTACCTCGCGCTTCCCACCCACCGTTCTCCCTCGGGCTTGACCCGAGGGCCACTCCCAACACGGTACAAGCGGCGGAAGGTCCTCGGGTCAAGCCCGAGGAAGATGCGGTGGGGAGGGGAGATTTGCACCAATCCCGTTCAACCCACCGTGTCATCCCGGCGCAGGCCGGAATCCATGCTGAAGGCCATCAACACATCGAATGTGGGGAGAGAGCACAGCATGGATTCCGGCCTGCGCCGGAATGACACCGTGGGTGAGAAGGCATTGTGCCCCTTACTTCAACAACCACTCATGTTCCGGCGCATTGTGGAACTTCCACACCCGTTTGGGCCCAGCCATCACATTGAGATAATACAGATCATACCCCGCCGTGGTCGCCACCGGGTGATAGCCCTTGGGCACCAGCGTCACGTCGCCATCCTCAATCACCAGCGCCTCATCAAGGCTGCGGTCATCGGTATAGACCCGCTGCATGGCAAAGCCCTGTGGCGGATTGAGGCGGTGGAAATAGGTCTCTTCCAGCTGGCTTTCGTGGGGCAGGTTGTCCCGGTCATGCTTATGCGGCGGATAGGACGAGGTATTGCCCTGCGGGGTGATCACTTCCACCACCAGCAGCGAATGGGCCGAATTATCGTCCTCTGGCATGATATTGTAGACATGCCTGATATTGGCGCCCTTGCCGCGCGATAGGCGCGGATGGGTCCCCGGCGGGATCAACTTGGCCTTGTAATCCCCGCCGCCCGGTGCCGCACACACTGCCAGCTCCAGCGCCGTGGTCGCATCGACCGCCCATTCGCTGCTCCCGGGCACATAGACTGCCCGGGGCGCGCCCTCGAACGGGCTCATGCGCTCGCCGATCTCGCCGAAATCCACGCCATCGACCGAAATGCGCGCCTTGCCGCTGACCAGCACCGAGCAAAGCTCGCGATCCCCGGCTTCGCCGCCGGTTACTTCGCCGGCCACCAGCTTGTGCAGGGCAAAGCCCACATAGGTCCAGCCGGCACTGGCCGGATTTACATCATGAACCGGGCCCGTCTTCGCCTTCGGGCGGACGCGCAGATTGGGATTGCTCATCGAGGGGCTCCTCCTTGGGGAAGGCGTAAAAGAAATTGTACAGCGAATAGAGCAAAGCCGCGCCCACCAGCACGCCCCAGAATGGCTCCTGATTGAATATCCATTCCCGGGCGCACCACACCGCCAGAAACCCGGTGATGGCAACGCGCCGCCACAGGGGCTTGAACCATTTAAGGTCGTCTGCTTTCAAAACTGATCCGCCTTGTTTTTAAGAAATCTGACCAGCCTTTAGCATATCGTGGCGCGAAAACTCACCCCTTGGGAAAGCCCTCGGTCTCGACGGTGTAACCGGCGGCATTCATCACGCGCATGAGCTCCTTGTGCCCCACCTGCGCCATACGCAGCGGCGGATTGGCTTTGGGGTCCTGCTCGGCCTCGACGACAAACCAGCCCTCATAGCCATAATCGGCGAACTTCTGCACGATGGCGCCAAAATCCAGCGAGCCATCGCCCGGCACGGTGAAGGCGCCCAGCGCCACCGCATCGAGAAAGCTCTGCTTGGTCCGATCCAGCCCATCCACCACCGAGCGGCGAATATCCTTCACATGCACATGGCTGATCCTTGCATGGTGATTGTCGATGGCCCGCAACACATCGCCACCGGCAAAGGCCAGATGCCCCGCATCGAGCAGCAGCGGAATGCCCGTGCCCGATGCTTTCATGAACGCATCCAGCTCCGGCTCGGTCTCGACTACAGCGGCCATATGGTGGTGATAGCTCAGCGGCATGCCCTGATCGGCACACCATTCGCCAAATTCGGTGACCTTTTGGCATAGGCCTTCATCTCGTCGTCGCCCAGCTTGGCCTTCTGCGCCAGCGGGATTTCGCGCTTACCCTGAATGGAGCGGCCCACTTCGCCATAAACGATGCAGGGCGCATTGACCGCCTTGAACAGCTCGATCATCGGGGCAATGCGCGCCTTGTTGACCGCCAATTCCTCGTCGACCAGCGTGCCGGAAAACCAGCCGCCGCAGAGGGTCACGTCAGCTGCGCGCAGGATGGGCAGCATCACATCGGGATCGTCCGGAAAGCGGCGGCCCTTTTCCATGCCGGTAAACCCGGCCGAGCGCGACTGGCGCAGGCATTCTTCCAGCGACACATCATCGCTGAGTTCCACCAGATCGTCGTTCCACCACGCGATGGGCGACATGCCGAGTTTGGCTTTCAATTCGTCTCTCCTGCGCATTCGCGCCTAGTACCCCCTCCTAGCCTCCCCTGATAGGGGAGGGACAGATTGGGGCTTTCGTAAATCTTTCAACACCCACCACGCGGTTCCTCCCCCTATCAGGGGGAGGCTAGGAGGGGGTATTCCGATCTCGGGATTACCCCGCCCGCTGCGCCTTAAGCGCCTTCACATAGCCCTCGTGGGCCGCATTTACCTGCGGCCGGTCGCTCACTTCCGGCACCGCCACATCCCACCAATAGCCACCTTCATCGGTGGTAATCAGCGCGTCTGTATCGATCACGATCACCGTGGTTCGCTCGACGCTTTCGGTTTCCTGCAGCGCGGTTTCCAGCTCGGCGATCAGAACTCACCTTGCGCGACACGGCACCCATCGCGGCGGCATGGGCGGCAAAATCGATTCCGGGCAGAGTGACATGGTGGGTGTCCTTCAACAGATTGTTGAAGTTGGCGCCGCCCGTGGCCATTTGCAGCCGGTTGATGCAGCCATAGCCGGCATTGTCGAGCAGCACGATGGTGAGCTTGGCGCCCAGCATGATCGAGCTGGCGATCTCGGAGTTCAGCATCATATAGCTGCCATCGCCCACCATGACGATCACATCGTCCTGCGGCCGCGCCAGCTTCACGCCCAGCCCGCCGGCAATCTCGTAACCCATGGTCGAAAAACCATATTCGAGATGGTAGCTGCCCGGCTTGCCGGCCTTCCACAGCTTGTGCAATTCTGCCCGGCAGGCCACCGGCGGCGCAGACCAGCGTAGCGTTTTCACGGGCGCGCTGTACGGCGCCGATGACTGGGCATCGGAGGGCAATTCGGCATTGGTCGTCGCGGTCGCCTTGTCGGCGGCGATCAGCCATTCCTCCTTGCCGGTTTCGGCCTTTTCGCTCCACTCGTCCTCGACGATCCAGCCCGGCAGCGCCGCATGGAGCGCGTCGAGGCCCACCTGCGCATCGGCCACCAGCGGCATGCCATTATGCTTATGGGCGTCGAAGGGCTGCACATTGAGCCCGATGATCTTGAGATCGGGATTTTGAAACAGCGCCCGAGAGCCGGTGGTGAAATCCTGCAGCCGCGTGCCCACCGCCAGCACCACATCGGCATCAACAGCCAGCGCATTGGAGGCCGACGAACCGGTAACGCCAACCGAACCCATATTGAGGCGATGGTCATGGGGCAGGGAGCTCTTGCCCGCCTGCGTTTCCATCACCGGAATGCCATGGGCTTCGGCGAAGGTGCGCAGGGACTCCGTGGCTTGCGAGTAGAGCACGCCACCGCCAGCGATAATGACCGGCTTCTTGGCCATGCGCAAAGCCGCGGCCGCCGCTGCAAATTCCTCCGCATCGGGCATTACCCGGCGGGGCACCCATACCTTTTCAGCAAAAAAGCTCTCGGGATAATCATAGGCTTCCGCCTGCACATCCCGGCAGAGGCTGAGCGTCACCGGGCCGCATTCGGCCGGATCGGTCAGCACCTGCATGGCGCGGCGCAAGGCAGGAATGATCTGTTCGGGCCGCGTGATGCGGTCAGAAATAGCGGCTGACCGGCTTGAAGCAATCATTGGCAGTAACACTGCCATCGCCCCAGTCCTCCACCTGCTGCAAGACCGGGTCGGGCAGGCGATTGGCAAAGACATCGCCGGGGAGCAGCAATACGGGCAGGCGGTTGACATGCGCCGGGGCCGCCGCTGTCACCATATTCAGCGCGCCCGGCCCGATCGAGCTGGTACACGCCATGAAACGTTGGCGGAAACTGGCCTTGGCAAAGGCAATCGCCGCATTGGCCATGCCCTGCTCATTCTGTGCCCGGTAGGTCGGCAGCGTGTCCTTGATGCCATGCAGCGCTTCACCCACACCGGCCACATTGCCATGCCCGAAAATGGCAAACACCCCGCCAAAAATCGGCACCGTCTCGCCATCAATCACGGTCTTCTGCATGGTCAGAAACCGCGCAACAGCCTGCGCCATGGTTAGTCGGATCGTGTTCTGGCTCATGGGCCGTCCTCCAATATTCTGTCGCGGCTGAAGCTATCCCTCATCCGCCTCGGTGTTACGTCCCACCACAATGTCATTCCCGCGAAAGCGGGAACCTCTGTTTTCTTCTCGCCATCCCAAACGGAGGTCCCCGCTTTGCAGGGATGACACCGTGGGAGGAGACGGGCAGGGCTATTCTCAAGCCGCCTTCGTCTCCCCCAGCCGCTCCCAAATCTCTACCAGCGCCCCAAACCGCCGCGCCATGTCGGCCACGGCGTCTTCGTCGCTGATCTCGCCCAGCAGCCATTTCCGCGCCGCTTCGGCAAAAATCGTGCGGCCCACGGCAAAGCCCTTGACCGTGCGCGAGGCATGCGCGGCCGCAAAGCCGGCTTCCAGCGCCGCTTGTGGGGCTTCGAGCCCCAGCAGTACCACGCCCCGACAGAAGGGGTCGCGCGCTTCGATCACCGCGTCCACCGCGGCCCAGTGGCACCGGTCGGCCTGCGGCTCGAGCTTCCACCAATCGGGCTTGAGGCCCGCATCGTAAAGTTCGGTCAGCGCGCGGGCCGTGGTGTCGGCTTTGAGTTCGCCATGCTTGCTGGCGATGATTTCAATCAGGATATCGCGGCCGATCTTGCGGGCGGCATCATGGGCGGCTTGCAGCTTGTCGATTTGCTCGGCCTTGAGCGCGGCCGGATCGTCGGGATGGAAGAAGCACAACACTTTGAGGCAATGCTCCACCGGCCAATCGAGCAGGCGCGAACCAAGGTCCTGCGAAAATTCAAAGCGCAGCGGGCGTGAGCCGGGCAGTTCCACCGGGCGGGCGAGCCAAAAACCCTTGGCTTCGGCGGCAAACAGCGCCTTGCGGCCATGCTTGTCATCGAGCAGCATGCCGAAGCCGGGACGGCCATTGGCAAGCGCGCGGCAGCTTCCACGGCCAGCACCTTGAATGCGGCAATGGAGTCTTCCTTGGCGCCGGGCATGTCCTCAAGCTGGCTGCGATGGTCGATGGCCAGCGCCATCAGCTTGGGCCATTGCCGGCGGCGGGTCGTGGCCCAGTGGATGTGGTTGAGATTGTCGTCATTGCGCAGGGCGCGCTTGGTGCTGCCCTTGCTGAGGAAGCTCTCAAGCTCGGTCCAGCTCGGATATTCCGGCGAACACATCAGGCGCGACACCGCAAAAGCGCCGCAGGCATTGGCCCAGTCGCAGATGTCTTGAGGTCCTCGCCCTTGAGCCAGCCGCGCAGGAAGCCCGACATGAAGGCGTCGCCGGCCCCCAGCACATTATAGACCTCGATGGGAAAGCCCGCGCCGACAATACCGTCTTCCAGATCGTCGGGAATGGCGTCGTTATAGACGATGCAGCCCATGGCGCCGCGCTTGAGCACGATAGTCGCCGCGGTCAGCGAGCGAATGGTCTTCAGGGCTGCCGGCAGATCGGCCTCGCCCGAGGCGATCAGCACTTCTTCTTCGGTGCCGACCACGAGGTCGCAATCGGGCAGCACGGATTTGTATTTCTGCGACACATGATCCGACGCGACATAGCGCTCAAACCCGGCCTCATGCCCGGCAAGACCCCATAGATTGGGGCGATAATCGATGTCGAACACCACTTTGCCGCCATGCGCCTTGGCAAAGCGGATGGCCTTCTTCTGCGCCGCTTCGCTATTGGGGCGCGAGAAATGGGTACCGGTGACGACGATGGCGCGGGCTGAGGCGATGTGGGCTTCCGAGATGTCCTCTTCCGACAGCGCCATGTCAGCGCAATCGGTGCGGTAGAAAATCATCGGAGAGACGCCCTCGGCCTCGACCGATAGCAGCACGAGCGCGGTCAGGCGCTCCTTGTCGGTGGCGATGCCGGCGGTGTCGACGCCTTCGCGCACCAGTTGTTCGCGGATGAAGCGGCCCATCTGCTCATTGCCGACACGGGTGATCAGCGCCGATTTGAGCCCCAGCCGCGCGGTGCCGATGGAGATATTGGCGGGGCACCCGCCAACCGATTTGGCAAAACTGCCAATATCTTCAAGCTCGGTGCCGATTTGCTGGCCGTAGAGGTCCACCGAGGCGCGGCCGATGGTGATGACGTCGAGCGTCTGGCTCCCGTGGCCCGGCTGCGCATTCGTCAATCCGGTCCTCCCGTCGGCTTGCGCCGGTCGCTTGCTATTCCTGCGCCTGTCCGGCGCTGGCGAATATGAAACATGGGTTCCGGCAATTCGTCAACATGGAATGTTCATTCCAAACGTTAGAATGCACCATCACCGCGGCAAAGCTGTGACATCAGTGCCGCCGACGCTTCTCGGCGATGGAAACGGTGAGGGCCATGGCAAAGGCCATGCTGGCCGAAAGCGAGCGGAACCCGGCATGGTCAGCCTCCACCACCTCAAACCATTCGCGCGAACACTCGGCCAGCGGCGAAAAGCCAGAATCGGTCAGCGACACGACGGGAATCCCCACGACGCCATCGCCCGCGCTCGGGTGGCGCTTTCGGAGGCATAAGGCGAAAAGCTGATGGCAAAGGCGGCATCGTGCGGCGTCGCCATGGCCAGCATGTCGTCGTCGATACCGGCCGCCGTGCCGACCAATTGATACTTCACCTTCAGCTTGCCAAAGGCATAGGCCATATAGCTGCTGATGGGGTAGGAGCGCCGCTTGGCGATGAGATAAATCGTTTCGGCATTGGCCAGCAAAGTCACGGTGCGCTCGAAGGCGTCGGGGTCTACCGCTGCCGCGAGGGCATCGAGCGAGCAGTGTGCGGCTGCGGCGAAACCGTTGAAAATCGTGGTGCTCTCGGCCAAAGCCGCGCCATTGTGCTCCAGCGTCCGCAGCCGGTCTTCATAGGATGACGTGCGTTCGCGCAGGCGGGCGCGGAACAGCAATTGCAGCCCCGAAAAACCCTCAAAGCCAAAGTGCTGGGCAAAGCGCACCAGCGTCGAGGGTTGCACCTCGGCCGATTCCGCAATGCTGGCCGCCGTGCCGAAAGCGATCTCGTCAGGATGGTCCAGTGCATAGGCGGCAACCTGCGTCAGCCGCTTCGGCAATTCGCCCTTGCGCTCGAGAATTGCTCCCCGCAACGCATCAAAATCTGCCGGCGGCTGCATCTTCTCGACCATCACATCCCCCTTTTTGCCCCCATAATCCCCAATCCGCCCCACCAATCAAGTGCTATTAGAAAGCCTATTCCGAAAATAGAACAAATGGCATATCCATTTCGAGTGGAGTGGAGGACGGAATGAAAGCATCAATTGGCGTCGGGCTGATCGGCACCGGCTATATGGGCAAGTGCCATGCGCTGGCTCGGAACAGCGTCAAACCGGTGTTTGGCAGCGGTCCGCAGCCGCGATTGGTGCATCTGGCCGAGGTGAATGCGGCGATCGCGCAGACCAAGGCCGACGAGTTCGGCTTTGCCAAGGCGACCGGCGATTGGCGCGAATTGATCGCCGACCCCGAGGTGGATGTCGTTTCGGTCACCACGCCTAATGCCTTCCACGCCGAAATGGCGATCGCCGCGCTTGAGGCCGGCAAGCATGTGTGGTGCGAAAAGCCGATGGCCGTGGCGCTGGCCGATGCAGAGCGCATGGCCGCTGTGGCCAAGGCTTCGGGCAAGGTGGCTGTGCTGGGCTACAATTACATTCAGAACCCACTGGTGCGGCATATCGGGGCGCTGCTGGAGCAGGGGGCGATTGGCAGTGTGAACCACGTTCGGCTGGAAATGGACGAGGACTTCATGGCCGACCCGGAGGCGCTGTTCTACTGGAAGAGCGAGGCCAGCTCCGGCTATGGCGCGCTGGACGATTTCGGCGTGCATCCGCTCAGCCTGCTGCATGTCCTGTTTGGCTCGGTGGCGCGGGTCTTCGCGCATCTGGCCAAGCCATATCCCACCCGCCCCACCAAGGAGGGCACGGCCCGCGCCGTCGAAACCTTCGATATTGCCAGCGTGCTGTTCGAGATGGGCAGAAGGGATCAGTGGCGTCATGGCGCTCAACCGCTCGGCCCGGGGCCGCAAGGGGCGCATTGCGCTGCAGATTTTCGGGTCCAAGGGCTCGATTGTCTATGATCAGGAGCGGATGAACGAATTGCAGCTCTATACCACCGAAGGGCCGGGCACTGAGCGGGGCTATCGGACCATCCTGACCGCGCCGCAGCATGCGCCCTATGACCGGTTCATTCCGGCGCCGGGGCATGGGCTGGGCTTCAACGATCTCAAGATCATCGAGTGCCACGAATTGCTCAATGCCATTGCCGGGCAGCCGGCCCGGGTGATCGATTTTGCCAAGGGGCTGGTGATCGAGCGGACAGTGCATGCCATGGCGCAGAGCCATCAGGAACAGCGCTGGGTGGAGGTGGGAGCAGACCGCTCATAACGGTCTGCTTCCGGGTTCGCTCGCTAAGCCACGCTCAGCGTGTGGCGCTTCTCAGTCTCGCTCCACAGAATGAACGAGGATGCGGCCGGGATCAGCGCGGCGCCCGGCCAGAACCACATCGATGGCACCTGACCGAGGAAAATCCAGCCGATAAGGCCACTCAATGGCACTTGCAGATCGCCGAACGGCTGCAGGTAAGTCGCATCGGCCTTCTTATAGGCAAAGCTGGAAAAATATCGCGCCGGGGCCGTAAGAGCGCCAAGCAGCAGGAGCAGCCACAGCCCTGCGCCGGTGGGGAGCTGGAAGGGGAAGCCGGTGGCCAATTCTGCAGGGACAATGGCGGGCGACAGCCATGCCAGCGCATTCACCACCAGCAGAATGAACAGGTGGTTGGGTGTCACCAATACGAGCAGGGAAAGCGTGAGGGTCTCCGGCGGCTCTTCGCGGGCGAGATATTTCGTCAGCACGTCGGTAACTGCCCAAAGGGCGGCAGCGGCGACGGGTATCAGGGTGTGCCGGGTGAGCCCTTCGCTGCCGACGCCCGAGACAATGATGGCGCCGGTGAAGCCGACCAGCGCTGCCACGATGCGGGGGCAGAAGCGCGCTCGCCCGAGAACAGTGTGGACCCCGGGATGATGAACAGCGGGCCGGTGGATAGCAGGGTCACCATCTGCCAGATCGGCACGCCGGAGGCGAAGCCATAGACGAAGACATGGACGCCAAGCGCCGACACGAAAGCGCGGATCTCGTGCGCCAAGGGGTGCCTCGTGCGCAGCTTATCGACGCCGATCCGCAGAATGAGCGGCAGGGCCAGCAGGGAGGCGATGACATATTGCCAGAAGGCCATGCCGGTGGAACTCATGCCGAACTGCCACGGCAGGACGGACTGAAGTGCATTAGTGCCAGCAAAGGCCGGGCTCGCGGTGACCATAAAGAGGGCACCGGCAGCGGCATTTTGGGAAGTAGAGGAAACCTGGCTCATAAAAGTCCTTTCCGTAACCAGTTTCCTCAGGGTTACGGGAGGCAGCGCAGCAGCAAGCGCCCGGCCAAAAGGCACAGACGCCGGCAAGCAGCGTTTGTCCCGTTCTCTTTCATCCGGACTATGACCGTCGGCTCCGGAATCACACCGGATCTGCTGACCCTCTTTCGAGGCGCTCGCGGGCTTGAGGTTTCCCCCTTACCGCCGGTGGGGAATTACACCCCGCCCTGAGAACGAATGCGAGAACCGTCGTCTCGCAACGATGAAGATAGGGCAGGGGATTAACGCGCAAGAAGACACACGCATGATACTGGACGGCTTTGCCGAACAGTGCGGAAAAGTTTTGCGTGGTTAGGGGCTTGGGTGGGATGGGGTGGTGGGTGGCCGTGCACTTGTCACACCCACGGTGTCATTCCGGCGCAGGCCGGAATGACACCGTGGGTGGGGAGTGCAGTGCACATGCACCTTCAATCAACCACCGCGTCTCCCTCGGGCCTGACCCGAGGGCCTTTCTCAATCCGGCGCAAGCGGTGAGTGGCCCTCGGGTCAGGCCCGAGGGAGATGCAGTGGGTGGGGGTAATGCTGTTGGTAGGTCTGGGGCTTTTCACAACCACGATGTCATTCCGTCGGAGGCCGGAATCCATGCTGAA
Organism: Devosia sp. A8/3-2; assembly: GCA_025452255.1. Classification (GTDB taxonomy): domain Bacteria; phylum Pseudomonadota; class Alphaproteobacteria; order Rhizobiales; family Devosiaceae; genus Devosia. Next base: position 3,109,955 of record CP104974.1, on the reverse strand, counting down.
GATCATCCCGGCGCTGGATGGGTGTGGATCGCCACGGACATGGATTCCGGCCTCCGCCGGAATGACACCGTGGGTGGGGGAGGTCAGGGGTGACTTCGTATCTGGGAGATACGGGCATCGGAGTACCCCCTCCTAGCCTCCCCCTGATAGGGGAGGGACCGTTTTGTGGTTGGGGCTCGATCTCACTCCAAGAGTTGAGATATTCCTCCCCTACCGGGGGAGGTTAGGAGGGGGTATTGCTGGCCCGGTTACAATAAACTGCAGCCCCCTCCCGCCAAAACCTAGCCGTTTTCGAGCCACTTCACCTGATCAGCCGTCAGCTTGACATCGAAGGCATTCATGCTGTCGTCCAGCTCGCCCAAAGTGCGCGGCCCGATCAGGGGGACGCTGGGGAAGGACTGGGCGAGAACATAGGCGAGTGCGATGTGGATCGGGCTCTTGCCGAGTTGCTTGCCCAGCTCGATGGCGCGGTCGCGGCGACCGAAGTTCTGCTCATTATACCAGACGCGGACCAGTTCCTCATTGTCGGTCTTGTCGCGACCGGCGCGGTCGGTGAAGAAGCCGCGGGCCCGGCTCGACCAGGAGAAATTGGTGACTCGGCGGTCATTGAGCCACTTCTTCCAGTCCGGCGTCGAGGAGGTGACGCAGCCGTCCCAGATCGGGTCCAGCATTTCGGCCGGGGCGAAGTTGTTGGACAGCGCGCTCGGCTTGGTCTTGCCGGTGCGTTCGGCATAGGCGATGGCCTCGTCAGAACCGTTCCTTGGTCCAGTTGGAGCCACCGAACGGCCCGCGAATGCGGCCGGCCTTGACCTCGGCATCCATGGCGTCGACGAACTCACCCACCGGCACATCTTTATTGTCGCGGTGCATGAAGTAGATGTCGACATAGTCGGTCTGGAGGCGATCAAGCGACTGGGTCAGCTGCTTGGCGATCACGTCCGGATAGACCAGCGGGCTATGGGCGCCCTTGCCGATCAGCACCGATTGCTCGCGCGTGCCACGGCTGGTGTGCCATTGCCCGAACAGCTTTTCAGTATAGCCGCCGCCATAGATGAAGGCGGTGTCAGAACAGATTGCCGCCCTTTTCCCAGAAGGCGTCGAGCAGGATGGCGCCCGAGGCGAAGGTCTTGAAATCCTCAAAGCCGAGGGCTGCGGCCGAAGCCTGCTTGGGCAGGTTCGGAATGGAGCGCTTGGGGATGACAGTACCATTGGGGCCCAGCGGGCGGTTGGCCGAGGTGTTGACGCGCTTGGCCGGCTTTTCGATCGAATATTCGATCCCGGCATCCTTGCGCCGGGCGTCGAGCACGCGGGCATTGCCCGAGCTATCGGCCCAGCTCATGCCCGGCGAAGCCAGTTCCTGCCGCTTGGCAAAGATCGCTTCGGCAGCGGCATCGGCCTCGAAGGAATAGACGTGGCGTTCTTCGCCAACGCTGATGGTTTCGCGGCTGCCGTCCTTCTTGACGATGTCGATCTTGCCGACGCCCTTGTCGCGGTCGCCACCGGCGAACCAGAAATCCGGCACTTCAATGCGGCCTTCCGAGCCGTGAATGCGCAGCACATTGTCGAGGTTGACCATCACCGCGCAGGAGACTCGGGCGACAATGCCGTTCTCGAAGGTGAGGACGGCGGCGGCCCAATCATCGGTGCCTTCGGCATTGAGCTTGGCAGTGCCCGAAACCTTGATCGGATCGGCAAAGGGCTTGCCCAGCGCTACGCCGGCGATGAAGCGGGACATGGAAACGGGATAACCGCCGACATCAAGAATGCCACCACCGGCCGGGTCCGAGGCGAACAGGCGATGCTGGGGCTGGAACTTGCCCATGGAGAAGCCGAAGCTCGACTGGATCATGCGGACATCGCCGATGACGCCCGAGGCGATCAGTTCGGCCAGCTTGGCTGTCTGCGGATGCAGGCGATACATGAAGGCTTCGCCCGCAAACGTGCCTGCCTTGCGATGGGCGTGGAACACCGCATCGATCTCGAAGGCGGATAGCGCGAAGGGCTTTTCGACCAGCACATGTTTGCCCGCTTCGGCCGCCTTGATGGCCCATTCGGCGTGACCGGTATGGGGCACGGCGATGTAGACGGCATCGATCTCCGGGTCGGCCAGCAGGGCATCATAGCCGTGCACGATTTTCGCACCGGGGAAGTCCTTGGCCGGGTTCGGCTTATTGGGGTCGTGGGTCGCAATGGCGGCCAGAACGCCGTGTTTGGAGCCGGCAACACCGCCACTGGAAGGCCTTGGCAATGCTGCCCGGCCCAATAATGCCCCAGCGGATTTTCTGATCGGTCGACATGATGATAGTCCTTGTTGAAACGGCTTTCTGATCCCGGGGGCGTGCTCCCGGGCGAAATGGCATTAGCGCAGGCGATGGCCCGCAGCGTCGAAGAGGTAGGCGCGCTTGGCGTCGATGGAGACTGCGAGCGTGTTCTGGCCCAGCTCATGCCGGGATTCTTCGCGTTCGATCACCACCAGCTCGCCACCCGCATTGGCATAGACATAGCTGGTCGATCCCAGATGTTCGGCCACGTCGATCTGCAGCGTAAGATCAGGAATTGCCGGCGCCCGCTTCGCCGAAATGCTCGGCGCGCACACCAACGGAAACCTTGTCACCGACCGCGCCGCCCAAAATCGGCAGGGTCAGGCGGGTATCGCCATGATTGGTCAACGCGACAGTGACGCTGTCGGCGGCTTTCTCGACGATGGTCGCAGCGAGGAAATTCATCTGCGGCGAGCCGATGAAGCCGGCGACAAACTGGTTGGCTGGATCGTCATAGAGGTCAGAGCGGGTGGCCGACCTGCTCGATGACGCCGTCGCGCAGCACCACGATCGTGTCGGCCAGCGTCATGGCCTCGACCTGATCGTGCGTCACATAGATGATCGTGGTCTGCAATTCCTTGTGCAGCCGGGCGATCTCGATGCGCATATGCACGCGCAGCTCGGCATCAAGATTGCTCAGCGGCTCGTCGAACAGGAAGACCTGCGGATTGCGCACAATGGCGCGGCCGATGGCCACGCGCTGCCGCTGGCCGCCGGACAGTTCCTTGGGAAAGCGATCGAGCAGGGGTTCGAGCGCCGAGGATGCGGGCGGCCTGCTGCACCTGCTTGGCGATCTGCTCCTTGGCGACCCCGGCAAAGCGCAGCGCGAAGCCCATATTGTCGCGCACCGTCATATGCGGATAAAGCGCATAGGACTGGAACACCATGGCGATGCCGCGCTTGCTCGGATCGACATCGTTCATGCGCTGGCCGCCGATTTCGAGGTCACCGCCGGTAATGTGCTCGAGGCCCGCAATCATCCGCAGCAGCGTCGATTTTCCGCAGCCGGAGGGTCCGACGAAAACGACGAACTCCTTGGCTTTGATCTCGAGATCAACGCCCTTGATGACTTCGACATTGCCGTAGGACTTGCGTACGGCCGTAAGTTTCAAACTGCTCATGGACTGAACCTTATTTGACCGCGCCCAGCATGCCTTCGACGAAGCGGCGCTGGAGCAGGAAGAAAATGACGAGGGTGGGGAGGGTGGCAGCGATCGCGCCGACCATGATGACGCCGAAATCGGGCGTATAGCCGGCAGCCAGCGTCGCTACCGCCGGGGTGAGCGTTTTCATCTCATTGGTCTGCAGCACGATCAGTGGCCACAGATAGCTGTTCCAGTTTGCCATGAAGACAATGATGGTCGCTGCCGCATAGGTGGAGCGCATCACCGGCATGTAGACATAAAGGAAGATCTGCCACTCCTTGAGCCCGTCGATTTTAGCTGCGTCGCGCAGCTCGCTCAGGAACGCCTTGGTCGCCTGCCGGAAGTAGAAGATGATGAAGATCGAGGCGATGCTGGGCAGCAGCACGGCTCGGTAGGTGTTGATGATCTTGAACTGCGCCATCAGGATGAACAGCGGGATCATCAAGGCCGCGAACAGGATGGACAACATCAGCAACAGGCCGCCAAAGACCTTTTCGTGGAAGCGCAGGCAGAACATCTCGAAGCCGTAGCCGGCCATCGAGGCGACCAGCAGGGTCAGCACGGTTCCCAAACCGGCCAGCAGGAACGAGTTGAACAGCACCCGCACCATGTCGAACGAGTTGACGAACTTGACGATATTGTCCCACAGCGCGCCGCCAGGCATGCCCTTGCCGCGAATGATGTCGGCAGAGGTATTGCTGGCGCCGACAACCATCCAGAAAAACGGGAAGATCGACAGGAAGGCCGCGAGCGACAGCAGCAGATAAGTGCCGGCGCGGCCGATAAGGGCGATTGGATTGCTCATGCGCGGCGGTCCTTGGCCACGATAAACTGGATCAGGCTGAGAATGCCCACCGGGATGACGATGACATAGCTGACGGTTGCCGCGTAGCCGAAGCTGGGCATGAACTTGAAGCTGAGATTGTAGATGTAGAGCGACAGGGTCAGCGTCGAGATCCGAGGGGCCGCCACGGGTCAACAGGTTGACCTCGTCAGAACAATTGCAGCGTGCCGATGGTGGAAATGACCGAGGTGAACAGAATCACGGGCTTGAGCAGCGGCACGGTGATGAACCAGAACCGCGCCCGGGCAGGGACGCCGTCGATGCGGGCCGCTTCATAGATCGAGCGGTCGATGTTCTGCATGGCCGCGAGATAGAAGATCATGTTGTAGCCGGTCCAGCGCCGGTGATGGCGGTGATGACAACGACGCGGGCCCAGAAAGGATCGGACAGCCAGTTGATCGGGTTCTCGATGAGGTGGAGCACCAGCAGCGTCTGGTTGGCAATGCCGTCAATCGCAAAGATCGATTTAAAGATCACCGAATAGGCAACCAGCGAGGTCACGCAGGGCAGGAAGATCGCGGTGCGGAAAAAGCCCCGGCCCCAGAGTTTGCTGTCATTGAGCGCATTGGCAAAAAACAACGCCAGCACCAGCATGATCGGCACCTGCATGGCCGGGAACAGCATCGTATTGCTGAGCGCGCAGGAAAACCGGGTCCTGCGTCAGTCGCATGATGTTGGCAAAGCCACCAAAGCTGAAATTCATCCCGCGGCCGACACGGAAACTCATCCAGAGGGACCACAGGATCGGATAGACCATGAAGATGCCGAGCAGAACGAGCGCCGGCATCACAAAAAGCCAGCCGTTTATCCGTTCGCTGCGCGTCAATGCGGATTGCGCCATTGTATCCCCTTTTTGCCATGTCAGAGCCAACGACCCCGCGCAGAGCGCGAGGCCATGAGGAGGACCGGAGACGGCTAGGCCGCCCCCGGGATGCCGGTATCACTGGGTCTGTTGACGAACCTGAGCATCGATGGCGGCGATGATTTCATCGACGTTGCCGCCGCTGGTAATCGCCGGGATTTGTGCAACCGTGGCGGTGTCGGCTTCTTCGGTGAAGATGCCGTAATTGACCGCCGGAATCGCGGCCAGCCGAGTGGAGAAGTTCTGCCACACGGGCTCGCCGCCGAAGAACTCGTCGCTGGCCTTGAAGGCTTCGCCTTCGCGGGCGGGCAGATAGGTGCCCAGAGCGCCACGGTTGACCGGGATCTTCTGGTAGAAATCGACATCCTTGGCCCAGATCGAGGTCAGGAAATCGATGGCCTTTTCTTTCTCGGGAGCCGAGGAGAGGACATACCAGCTCGAACCGCCCAGATTGGACGCATTGCCGGCGCCTTCAACGCCATCGAGGCGCAGGGAGGGGGCAACGCCCCACTTGCCGGACTGATCGGCATTGGCCTTGATCGTGGCCGTCATCCACACGCCCGAGAAGGTGGAGGGGGTCTTACCCGAGGTGAACAGAGCCGGTATATTCCGTCCAGCCCAGAAACCGGCGTGGTGATGCCAGCGGTCATCAGGCGCTGATAGGTTTCGACGGCGGCCTTGAAGACCGGATTGTCCTTGATGGTCACATTGCCATCAGCGTCAAAATACCAGCTGCCGGCCGATTGCAGCATGATACGGATCCAGTCCGACGAAGTCAGATCGATCGGCAGCAGCGGCAGCCCGGTCTTTTCCTTGACGGTCTTGCCGATCTCGATCAGCTGATCCCGGGTGATGTTATTGAGCTGGTCCGGGGTGATGCCGGCTTCAGCCAGCAGGTCGGAACGATAGAAATAGCCCGTGACACCGGAATCGAAGGGGATGGAATAGGTCTGCCCGTTGAGGGTCGCCAGTTCCACCTTGTAGGGCGCGAAGGTCGAGTAATCGACATGGCTATTGAGGGGCTCGAAGGAGCTGGGGAAGGACTGCAGATATTTCTGCGCGCGATAATCTTCGATCAGCACGATATCGGGCAGGCCATCGGTGGCGCCGGATGCGAGCTGCGCCTGCAGCTTCTGCTCCATGGCGGCCTTGTCGAAGATTTCCACCTTGATCGTATCGTCAGGATGGCTGGCCTTGTAGCGCGAAAATGCCTCTTCCATCGTCGCGCCGTTGAAGTTGGGGTCCCAGCACCAGACGGTGATTTCGGCCGCCGAGGCAGCAGCGACGCTGAACAGGCTCACGCCGGTCAGCGCAACAGCAAGCGTATTGCGCCACCGCGAAGTAATGCGGATCATGTAAGTCCTCCCTTTTCATTTGCTCTTATGCCGAGCGCTTCCTAAGCTATGCCTCTGGTGCAATGCGTCCATGCCAAAAGGCATGTGGAGTTGGCGGAAAGTAAGATGACCGAAAGGACCTATTATGTTCCCGACGCCAACGGGGTAGAGCGGCTTCCCACGGTGTTGTCGATGTTTCATGCGGCGCCGCCGGTAATGCGCGCACCACATTGGCATGCGCAGGTGGAGGTCAATTACATCGTGCGCGGCTGGGTCCACTATAAGATGAGTGGCCATGAAGTGCGGTTCAGCGAAGGGGATATGGCCCTGTTCTGGGGCGGGCTGCCGCACCAGCTGGACGATGCGGCCGACGATGTCGTCTATGCCGGCGGGCATCTGCCGCTGGTGCATTTCTTCCGCCTGCGGCTGCCCCGGGATGTGCAATCCAAGCTGATGCAGGGGGCGACCCTGATCACCCGGGCCACCGACGCTTCCGATACGCTCAACTTTGCCCGCTGGAACGATTATGCGCGCTCGGGCGACCCGATGAAGGCCGGCATGGCTGTCGACGAATTGCTGCTGCGGATCGAGCGGGTGCGCTTCGATGCCTATTCACTGCTGCTCGGCCGCGCCGATATCGCCAATGCCGTGGAGGGCTCGGATCACCATTCCTCGCCCATCGTGGTGCGCATCTGCGATTTTATCGCCGACAATTTCCACGAGGACATCGATTCTTCCGATATCGCCGCCTCAGCCAATGTTCACCCGAAATACGCGATGAACGTGTTCAAGAAGACCACGGGCATGACGCTCAACGACTATGTGAACCTGATGCGGCTGAGCTATGCGCAGGCCTTGCTGATGCAGGAAGAGGCAAATGTGCTGCAGGTGGCGATGGATAGCGGTTTTGGTTCGCTCAGCGCCTTCAACAAGTCCTTCCGCAAGATCGCCGGCACCTCGCCCAGCGATTTCCGCCACGATGTGCGCACCCGGCCCGGCGCGCCGGTGACGGTGCGGACGCAAAACCGCAGGCGCATCAACTAGCCCATGTGGAAACGGCGGCTGTCGGCTCTGGTCTTCGGCGCCGTCATCGTCGGCCTGCTGGTGGCCTTGCGGGCGAGCGATCCTTATCCGGTGCGTGTGGCGCGCGAGACCGCCTTCGACACTTTCCAGCAATTGCGGCCGCGACCGGCTCCGGCTGACCTGCCGATACGGATCATCGACATTGACGAAAATTCGTTGGCCCGGGTGGGGCAATGGCCACGGTCGCGGCGCACCATGGCGACCATTGCGAGCCGCCTGACCGAGCTGGGTGCGGCGGCGATTGCCTTCGACGTGCTGTTTCCCGAGCCGGATCGCCTCTCGCCATCCTCGATCCTATCGGTTGGTGCCGACTATGATGCCGAATTCGCCACCGCGCTCGCGGCTGGACCAAGCATTCTCAGCCTCACCCGCAGCGAAAAGAGCCGGACGGCGCTGCCATCGCCCAAATCAGGATTCGCGCTGACGGGGACGGACCCGCTGAACGCTCTGCCGGTGCTGGGCGGGGCGGCCTCGCCATTGCCCCTATTGGAGCAGGCGGCCAAGGGCACGGGCGTGGCCAGTCTCGATACGGCCGGGGCAAGGGTGGCGCGTCGCCTGCCGCTGCTCTGGTCGAACGATTCTGCGCCAATACCGACATTGTCGGTGGAGGCACTGCGCGTGGCGCAGGGGGCGTCGACATTGGTGGTGCTGGGCGATAGCGCCGGCATGGTCGAGAGCCTGCGCGTTGGCGATTACACCGTACCGACAGGTCCAACGGGCGACATGTGGCTCTATTACCGGCATCTTGAGCCATCGATCTATATTCCGGCCACCGATCTGCTCGCGGACGGTTACGATATGCTCGCGCCGAGCATTGCCGGCCACATCGTTTTTGTCGGTGCCTCGGCCAGCGGCCTGCTCGATATCCGCGCCAGTACGCTGGGCGAGGCGGTGGCCGGTGTTTCGATCCACGTGCAGGCGCTGGAACAGATTTTGACCGGCACGTTTCTCAACCGGGCCGACTGGGTCGCGGGCCTCGAAATCGTTGCTCTGGCGGTGAGCGGACTGGCCATTGTTCTGGTGCTGCTATCAGAGCGGACCCATGGTGGGGCTGCTGTTTTCGCTGATGATCGCGGCTGTGTCAGTGGCTGGCAGCTGGTTCGCCTTCAGCCAATATGGGCTGCTGACCGACCCCAGCTTTGCCCTCTTTGGCGCTGTGCTCACCTATGCCGCCATGGCCTTTTTCAGTTCGCCGTGACCGATGCCGACAAGCGCCGCGTCCGGCGGGCCTTTGCCCATTATGTCGAGCCGACCTTGCTCGACCGGCTCGATCGGGATGCGAGCCTGCTCAAGCTGGGCGGCGACCTGCGCGAGATGAGCGTGATGTTCTCCGATGTGCGGAATTTCTCCGCCCTTAGCGAGCGCACCGCGCCCGCCGAACTGGTCGCCATTCTCAACCGGCTCTTTGCGGCCTTGGGCGCTGCGATCATCGGCCAGCATGGCACCATCGACAAATTCATGGGCGACGCGGTGATGGCATTCTGGAATGCCCCCGCCACGCTCGACCGGCACCCGTTGCACGCCTGCCGGGCCGCTCTTGCCATGCGCGCGGCATTGCAGCGGCTCAATGCTGGCTCGAACAGACCGATCGCCATCGGCATCGGCATAGCCACCGGCCCGGCGCTGGTGGGCAATATGGGGCTCGAAACCCGCTTCAATTATTCGTGCGTCGGCGACACCGTCAACGTCGCCAGCCGCGTCGGAAGCGCCTGCCGAATAGTGGGCTACGACATCCTGATATCAGCCGAAACCCGCGCCGCCGCGCCTGAACTGGCCTGCCTGCCGGCCGGCGCGCTGGCGCTCCGCGGCATGAGCGCGCGTGAGCCGGTCTATCTTCTATTGGGCGATGAGGCGCTGGCCGCTGATCCGGCATTTATCGCGCTGGAGGCTGCGCATGCTAATCTATTGGAAGCACTGTCAAAACAGTCGCCGGCGCGCACCGAAATCGACCACTGCATCACGCTGGGCGCGGCCCTGGATCCACGTCTTTCCGATTTCTACGCCGCCTGTCTGACTCGCCCAGATGACTTCCTGCCATTCGACAAAAAATGACCCCGGTCCTGTGTGCATGGGGGCCGGGGTCTCGACATGACGTCGTTTGGAGGTCACAGGGGCAAACCTGTTCACATTAAACGCGTCGGACGCGACCGGGTTCCCCCAACATCTCCATCGCATTAGTATAAAAGGCAGATGAGCCGGGACGCTAGGTCCTGTGGCAGAGTTCGCTATCGAATGTCCGCCGCAAAGAGGTGTGGCCTTTGTCATTGAGGATGACGATGACGTCGTAGCGGCCATGCGTTTCAGGCGGCGCGATCCAGTCGGTCACGCGGGTTACTACGGGAACAGTTTTCGGGGTCGGCTTGGGCGCAGGAGGCTTTACGCCCGCAACGCAAGCATACCACCGCTTGGGGGAGAAAATCGTCTCGCCCAGCATGTTGCGCAGCTCCGAGAATACCAGCGCGGCGCCCTCGGCAACAGGCAGGTGAGCAACGGCCTTGGCTGCGATGTCTCGGTAATTTGGCAGCAGCGCCCAGGTCGCGCCTGACAACTGCATCGTGCTGAGATTGGTGTTTGGCGCAGTGCAACCAGTGATTGAAACTGCGGCGGCGGCCGCCAAAAGAAGGTTTTTCATCTTTGCCCCTTTGGTCCGTCGATTCTCTGCAAGCAGGCTAGCCAGCGCCCGTTACCAATCCATCATCGCCCAAGCTTACTCCGGCAAAGCGCTCAATGCATGAATGGGCCCCGCAGCTCGGTTGTTTTGGTCTTTGTTCCTTTCTCCATAAAATTGGGGCTTGCCTCAAAAGCCCTGCTTCTCTATGTCTCCGCGCAGTCAGGGCGTAGCGCAGCTTGGTAGCGCATTTGTCTGGGGGACAAAGGGTCGCAGGTTCAAATCCTGTCGCTCCGACCATCTTCCCTCCTCATTGATGATCCTCTTGCTACCCCTCCCGGGGTGCGATGCCATCAGGAGACAGCCGTGATGCCGCTCAGCGCAGGCGACGTTCAGCCGGCATTGTCGCTCTGGCCCGAGCTGGCCGGGGGCACCGCCGAGCTGATCAACCATTCGGAAAACCAGACCTTCTGGTCGAGACCGAGCGTCGCGGCCGCTTCACTCTGCGTATCCATCGTCCGGGCTATCAATCGCGTCCCGCCATCGAGAGCGAACTGGCACGGCTGACCGCGCTGCGGCGTGATACCGACGTGCCGATTCCCGAACCCATTCCCGGCATGGATGGCAGGCTGCTGCAGGCGTTCAAGACATCGGCCGAGGAAACGCACCTCGCCGTGCTTTTCCGCTTTGCCGATGGCACCGAGCCGACGCCCGACGACAATATGTGCGAATTGTTCCGCACCACAGGGCGCTACGCGGCGCAATTGCACCTGCACGCCATGGCATGGCAACAGCCCGAAGGTTTCCAACGGCCGGTCTGGCGTGCGGCGAGCATTCTGGATGCCGATGGGCTGTGGGGCGATTGGCGTATCGCGCCGGGCGTCGATGCAGCGATCCGGGCTGTTCTCGACCGTACCGATTCCGCCCTGTGGCGGCGGTTGGGCAGAATATGGCACAGGCGAAGACCGCTACAGGCTGATTCATGCCGATATGCGGCTGGGAAATCTGCTGGTCGATGGCTCCAATGTGACGCTGATCGATTTCGACGATTCCGGCTTCTGCTGGTTCGTCTACGACTTTGCCGCCGCCATTTCCTTCCACGAAACCCATGTCGGCGTGCCGGGCCTACGCTCGTGCTGGGTCGAGGGCTATCTCACAGTGCGGCCATTGGACGACGAGCATGTTGAGGCCATCGATTCCATGGTTATGCTGCGCCGCATGGCTCTATTGGCTCGGATCGGCTCGCATGCCGAAACGCGGCTGGCGCAAACCCATATGCGGGGCTTCGCCGCCGGGACCGCCCAATTGGCCGAACGCTATCTGCGCGGCGCGCTCTGGCCTAAATAACCATCTGCTCGCGCAGCTGCTCGGGACGGCAGTCGTTGCGAATGGCGGTCGATACGCCCCAGATCATGCCGGCAATCAGGAAATAATGGCGCCAGTGATCGGTGTCGATAATGGCGGACTCCGCGGCCAGCATGACGAAAGTGCCGATCAGCGGAATCATGATCAGCCGATAGGGTGAGGGGCGCGCCGGGGCCGCAAAGCCGCGCCACAGCGTCAGGATCACCAGCAGGTAGTAGAAAAAGCCGCCGCCCCAGCCATAGACATGCAGCACGGTGACATAGACATTGTGCGGGTCTTCGCTCACCCGCTGGTTGCGAAATTCCTTGGGGCCGATGCCCCGGGGATGTTCCAGCGCCAGATCAGAAGGCATAGCCACGGCGGCCGAACCGGCCCGATTCACCCTCGTCATAGCTCTGTCCCGCGGCGCTTGCTCGAACAGTGACGACACGGCAGGAATGCTGAGCAGCCCGGCCGGGGCTACGCCGAGCATGACCAGCCCGAGCAGCGACATGATCATGATGCGCACCTTGTCGCGCGCCGCCGCCTCCAACCAGAATACCGGGCCCATGACCATGATGGACGAAAACGCGAAATGCCCCCGGGCAGCACGCGAGAAACTCGCAAACACACCGACAAACAGAATGCCATATACGAGGCCCGCGATCAGCGCCTGCCGTCCCTTGAGCAGCAGCACGCGCTGCAAGGCAAACATGGCCGGCAGCACGAGAAACGGCCCGAAGACATTGGGATCCTTGAACGTGCCCTTGGCGCGGCCATAGAGCACGAAGAGATCGGCGGCTGGCATGAGCCGGAGATAGGCAAGGGTGCCGATCACCGAAACGATCACCGCCGCCGCCGTATAGGCGCCCATGACGATACGCGAGCGCCGTGTCGTGTCTTCGGCGAGATAATTGGCGATGAAATAGCTGGTCAGCAGCATGAAAATGGTGACGACGCTGAAGATCAATGCATCATCGAGGCGGGGTAACCCGGACCTGAAAGGCCACGATCAGCGCAGAAGGGAATAAAGCCGATCATGATGGCGAAGAGGCCGAATGTGGACCGGTAGAGACCCATGCCCGCCGAGATTGCGACCGGCAGCACGGCGACAAAGCTCAGCTCATAGGGCGAGGGCTCGATAAACACCAAGGCGCCGGTGAAAACCCAGAAACCTACCGGGATATCGAGCAGCCGCCCGGTCTTGGCGCGCAGCACGGCGAGGCCGAACCCCTTGGATCCGGCCGTAAAGGCGCCGCTATCAACCGTGCCGATGCTGCTCAATATGCATTCTCATTCTTGGAGACGAGCGACACGGGAGTTAGCAGCACGATGTAGAGGTCGAACAGGATTGACCAGTGCTCGATATAATAGAGGTCGTGGTTCACCCGCTGCATGATCTTGTCGATCGTGTCGGTTTCCCCGCGCCAGCCATTGACCTGCGCCCAGCCGGTCATCCCCGGCTTGACGCGGTGGCGGGCAGAAATAGCCCTCGACGGCCTCGTAATAGAGCTTGTTGTCGGCCTTGGCACGGAGCGCGTGCGGGCGGGGGCCCACGATGGAGAGCTCGCCCTTGAGCACGTTGAACAGCTGGGGCAGCTCATCGATCGAGCTCTTGCGGATGATCTTGCCGACCTTGGTCACCCGCGGATCGCCCTTGGTCACCAGCTTGGCGGCCGAGGCGTCGAGCATGTCGGTGCGCATCGAACGGAATTTATAGACCTTGATCAGCTCGTTATTGAAGCCGTGCCGGTTCTGCATGAAGAATACCGGGCCGCGGCTCTCGAGCTTGATGGCAATGGCGGTGGCGACCATGACGGGCGACAGCAGGATCAGCGCAGTCAGCGCCACCACCTTGTCGAACACCCATTTGAACACCAAATTCCAGTCCGAAATCGGCCGGTCGGCCATATCAGACACGGCGATATCCCCGACATAGGAATAGGCGCGGTCGGTGAACCGCAGCTTGCTCATATGCGCCGACAGCCGGATATCGACCGGCAGCACCCAAAGCTGGGTCAGCATTTCCAGCACGCGCTTTTCCGCTGAAAGCGGCATGGACACGATGACCAGATCGATCGGCGTGCGGCGGGCAGATTCGATGAGATCGGCAACCTTGCCCAGCTTGGGCGAGCCGGCGACGCTGTCGGGCGAGCGCGCATCGACACGGTCATCGAACAGGCCGAGCAGGCGAATGTCGTTATTGGCGCTGGCGCGGATCTGGTCGATCAGCACCTCGGCATCCTTGCCGCCACCCACGATGACGGTGCGGCGGCGCAGCCTTCCGGCGGCAGTCCAGCGCATCACTATGGCGCGGAGCACTAGCCGATAGGCAACCAGCAGCACCGCGCCGCCCACGAACCAGCTCAATAGCCACAGGCGCGAGAACAGATCGGCGGCCTTGAAGAAGAAAATGCCGACGGCCAGCACCGTCATCACCAGCGTCCAGCCTACCAGCACGCGGCCGAGCTGGTTGAACAGGGTGCGGTAAGCGACAATGCGGTGGGTGCGGGCGGCGTTGAACAGCACATTGGCCAATAGGCACGCTGCCGGGATCACCGGCACATAGAATTCGGCCTCGCCGATCGCCACCAGCGTTTCGAAGATGAAATAGCCCAGAGCCGCCAGCAGCACGGCTTCGACCACCTGCGCAATGCCGACGACAACGGCGCCCGACAGGGTCCGCTCAACCGGCGTTGCGATAATCGCTCTCCGCCTCGGGCGAAAGCTGACGCTCGCCCGCCGCGCCCTGCTTGGATACGTGATCCAGCACGGCTTGTTTTGCATCGACACGATACATTCTGCTGCCACCAGTCTTCGAAACTGGCGGCATCTTGGCGTTCAAGGAATGAAAACTCGGTGAAACCGACTGCCTAAGTCTTTACCAACAGCAATTGATAGAGCGCTTCGATTTGCCCGGCCATGTTGGCGAGCGAGAAAGCACTTTCGATCCGGGCCAGCCGTACTTCCATTTCTGCTTGCGCCGCCTGCAGGTCATCCAGCACATGCTGCATGGCCTGTTGCAGAGCTGGAACATCGCTGGGCGGGATCAGGCTTTGCGCCGTGCCGTCGAAGATTTCGGGGATGCCGCCGACATTGGTGGCAATCACCGGCAGCCACGCGGCGGCGGCTTCCAGCACGATATAGGGCAGGGATTCGGCCAGCGAGGGCACGATGATGCAGCGCCCGCGCGAAAACATCGCGCGCCGGCTGTGCGCCGGGCAGGGTGATCCGGTCGGCAAGATTTAGCCGGGTAATTTGCTCGACCAATGCCGCGCGGTCAGGACCGTCGCCAGCCAGCGTCAGCGTCGCGGGTTGGCCATCCGGGCGGCGGACACCCGCCAGCGCCTCGACCAGCACATGAATGCCCTTGAGATCAGCGCAATTCGCCGACAAACACGAAATCGGCCGCGTCAGCATCGGGCGGCACGGGCGCGAACTCGTCCGGCGTGAGGCCATTATAGATGATGCGCGTGGGGCAGGTGGGTTCGCCAATCAGCGCCGAATAAGTCTTTTGCGCATAGGCGCTTTCAAAGATGATGGCGCCGGTCTGCCGCATCAACAGGCGTTCGAGCCGATGAAAGATGCGGCCCGACCACGACGCGCAGGAAAAATGCAGCACGCCACCATGCGGCGTATAGACCGCAATCGCCTTGCCGCCGCCGATCTGGCGAGCCGGGCATAAAAGCCGCCCTTGGCGCCATGGCCGTGCAGCACATCGATATTTAGCGATTTGGCGAGCTTGCGCACGCCCAGCGGCGTCACCAGATCTCCGCGCCCGAGCACGCGGCATGGCAAAGCGATGAATGCCCGGGCTGGCATAGGGCAGCAGCGCCGCCAGCTTGCTTTCGGTCTGGGCGTCATTGGCAAGGCTGTCGACCACGAGGCCAACATCATGCCCCATTTCGGAGAGTGCGCGTGAGGTCGGCAACATGCCGGAACAGGCCACCCACGGGAGCGCGCATCACTTGCAGGATGCGCAGCTTGGGCTCGGCCATTTATCGCTCCGTCAGAACCATCTTTCTGGATGACGATGGTATCGCCCGGGAAGATCGGGAAGTCGAGCCCAACAACGCCCTTGGCCATCTCATTGCCTTGCCTACGGTAAACGACCGCCTCATCGCGGTTGGCCGTATCGGAAAAGCCGCCCGCCGTGCTGATCGCCGCACGCACTGTCATGCCGTAGACATAGGGGAACTGGCCGGCATTGGTGATTTCGCCACTGGATGAAGAAGGGGCGATATTCAGCCACTTCCACGGCCACATTGGGGTTGCGCATGAAGCCATTGGACAACGCTGCCGCGAGCCGGGCGGCTGCGCCCGTCGTCGTTGTGCCCCGCACCTGCACTGGCCCGACCAGCGGGAAGGCGATGGAGCCAGCGTCATCGACCCGATAGGTCGAACTGAGTTCTGCATCGCCATAAACGGTAACGCGCACCGAGTCGCCGGTATCGAGTTGATACGGCCCCTTGGTCTCCACCAGATAGGTGGCCGAGCTCGTGGTGGCACAACCCGCCAGCGGCGGCATGAGAGCGACGATGAGAATTGGCAGCCAGCGCATCAGAATCTCGCGCATTTGAGGTAGCGCCAATGTCATCCGGCTATGGTTAAGAATTCCCTTAAGCCGGCATCGTACTATTGCGATCTGCATGAAGTTTAACGGATTGCTTACTACGTTGCGGCGATAAATCCTGCCAACAAACGAGGGATTGCGATGACTTATGAGTCGCCGGCTGTGCGCGATGCGCGAATAGATGTGGGAGCGGTGCTTGGCGCCGTCTTCAAGCGTCTGCCGCGCATCATCCTCATTACACTGCTGTTGCTGGCTGCTGCCTTCGCCTTCTTGATGTTCCAGCCGCGGCTTTATGAATCCTCGGCATCCATCCTCATCGAG
The DNA here is from genome assembly GCA_025452255.1 of Devosia sp. A8/3-2. Taxonomy (GTDB): domain Bacteria; phylum Pseudomonadota; class Alphaproteobacteria; order Rhizobiales; family Devosiaceae; genus Devosia. Next base: position 3,093,520 of record CP104974.1, on the reverse strand, counting down.
TCGCGCGGCAATGCTTATACCCGCGCCTCCAATGAGTCGGCGCCGACCAATGCGACCGACGCGAGCGTAGTTTCCAGCCAGATCGAACTGCTGAAATCGCGCGACACCTTGCTTAAGGTCGTCGATCAGCTCGACCTGCGCTCGGTGCCCGAGTTCAACGGCTCGGCCGGCGGCGGTTTTCCCCCATGGCGGTAATAACCCAGATGCTCGGCCGCAAATCGGCGCCGGTCAGCGTGGACGAGATCGTGCTGAGCACGCTCTATGACCGCATGACCGTGATACAGGAACGCGACTCGCGCATCATTTCAGTGCTGATCCGCTCGACCGATCCGCAATTGGCCGCCGATATCGCCAATGCCGTCGCCAATGCCCACGTCACCCGTCGCGCCCAGCTCTCGCTTTCGGACACTGCCGAAGCATCCACCGGCTGCGCGAGGAAATCGACAAGCTGCGCATTCGCGTGACCGATGCAGGCGCGCCGTTGCCGATTTCAAGGTGAACAATGATCTGTTCACCGGCGGCAACAATACCAGCACGGTCGATCAGCAGCTCTCCACCATTGCCAGCCAGATCAGCGCCGCCCGGGAGCGCAAGAACACCGCCTTGTCGCGCGCCACCGTCATTCGCGGCCTGCTCGATCGCGGTCAGCCCATCGATAGCCTCAATGACGTGCGCCAGTCCCCAGTCATCCAGCAACTGAGCGAGGAAAGGCGCGCCTGCAGGGCGAAAAGGCCCAGCGCTCGGCCACGTTACTGGGCAATCACCCCACCATCCGGGCGCTGACCGCCCAGATTGCCGAACTCAACAACCAGATCGCCATCGAAGGCCGTCGCGTCGCCGAGGCGCTTGAGGCCGAAGCTCAGGTCGAGGCCGATGTCGAGGCATCGCTGCAGGCCGATTTGACCCGCGTCAAATCCTCCGCCTCCACCGCAACGCAGGATACGGTGACGCTCGATGGCCTGCAACGCGAGGCCAAGGCGCAGCGCGACCTGCTCGAAGGTTATCTGCAGCGCTATAACGAAGCGATTTCGCGCACCGACTCCAATTCGGCTTTGCCGGACGTTCGCGTCATCAGCGTCGCGGCCCCTTCCGTCACGCCGGCCTCGCCACGCACCCAGATGGTGCTGCTGGCCGTCGGCATCGTCTCGGTGGCGCTGCAGGTCGGCATCATCATCTTCTCCGAACTGATCTCGGGCCGCGCCATTGTTCCGGGCGCCCGCCCGCAGGACGAGCTGGAAGAAGTGCCATTCTCCGAGGATGAGCTTGAGCCCGACCAGCGCTGGGAAGAACCCGCTGCGGCGGAAGCTGCGCCCGGGAAAGACGAGCCTGCGCCCGAGCGGATCGAGCCGGTTGTCGCCGTGCAAGACGAGCCGGCTGCGCCAGCGCCGCTGGTCGAAGAGCCAGAGATTGCAGCGGAGACCAAAGCTCCCGCCGAGCCGGTCCGCGCAAACCTGCTGCCGGCCAACACCATCAGCTATAGCCAGCTCGCCTCGGACCTCGTGTTAGGCCGCACCCATCTGGTCATTCTGGCCGGCCAGAGCTCCAACGAAGATTGCGAAGACCTCGCCGAGGAACTGGTCGGCGATGCGCTTGCCAAGGGCCTGAGCGTTGCCACGGTCGACGCCGGCAGCGGCCGCGCCTCCGACGAGGCGGGCCTCACTGATCTCAGCACCGAAAGCGTCAGCTTCGGCGATGTCGTGCACAAATCAGCCGATAACAGCTTCGCCGAAGTTCCACGGGGGCAGGGGACCGCGATCGACCGCCGCTCCAGCAAGCCGATCACCCTGATCGAGGCCCCGGGCGACATCTACGAAGTCGTTGTCATCATGACGGGCCCGGTCGGCATGGCGTCCACCCTGTCCATGTTCGGCGCTCTAGATGGCCGCATTCTGCTGGTTGCCCCCAAGGACGAACCCTTCGATTCCATCAGAGCAGACCCGCGTCCAGCTGGCCGAAGCCGGCTTCGGTTCGATCGAGATCGCCGCCGCCCCGGAGCGTGTTGCTGCCTGATCGGAGCCCGCAATGTCGCTGAAATATACCGCCATCAGGGCCATGTTCGAGGCGCTGTGGCTGTCCCGGCTGCCCGGCTTGCTACGAAGCCTGTCGGCCTCGCGCGGCGTCATCTTCACCCTGCATCGGGTCCTCCCCGATGCGCCGGCCGATTTCTCGCCCAATGCCATCCTGCAGGTGCGCCCGGATTTCCTCGACTACGTCATCGAGCGCGTTCGCGAGTTGGGCATCGACATTGTCAGCTCTGGACGAAGCCATCAGAGCGGCTCAAAGCCAGCGAAAAGGGCCGCCCCTTTGTCGTGCTGACCTTTGACGATGCCTATAAGGACAATCTGCAATACGCGCTGCCCGTGCTCCGTCGCCACGAAGCGCCGTTCACGCTTTACGTGCCGACCGCCACGGTCGATGGCGTTGGCGACATCTGGTGGCAGGCCATCGAGGACATTATCGCCCGCCGGGACGCGGTTGCCCTCACCCGGGGCGACGAGACGGACTATCTCGATACGCGCAGCACGGCCGAAAAACAGCAGGCCTATGACACGCTCTATTGGCGCATGCGCAAAATGCCCGAGGCCGACCGGGTCGAGCTGATGCACGGCTTTGCCCGTTCCTACGGCTACGACTGGCCCAGCAATGCCGGACCCTGATCATGGACTGGCAGGAACTACGCACGCTGGCCGACGATCCGCTCTGCACCATCGGCGCCCATACCGTGCACCATTACGAGCTGGCCAAGCTCGACGCCGATCAGGCCCGCGCTGAAATGCAGCAATCGGCCGATGTGCTACAAGCCCAGTTCGGTCAACGCCCCAGCCACATTTCCTATCCCATTGGCGGCCCGGCCTCGGCCGGCCAGCGCAATTCGACATGGCGCGTGAACTGGGCTTTGTCAGCGGCGTCACCACGCGTCCGGGCGGGCTCTATGCCCACCACGCGCAAAGCCTGCATGCCCTGCCGCGCGTCTCGCTCAACGGTTACTTCCAGTCTCCCCGCTATGTCGATGTATTTGCGACCGGAGTGATCTTTTCGACAATGGGTAAACTGGCGGGCTAGGACCGATCGACCTTTAGCTACTGCTCGGGAGCCCCGATCCAATCCCCTCCCCCTTGAGGGGAGGGCTAGGGTGGGGCTTCTGTGGCCTCAACAGAACTCTATGCCGGTGGAAAGCTCAGAACTGCCACCCTCAATCCCTCCCCTCAAGGGGAGGGAGGCAGGTCGTGGCTCCCGTGCCTCCACTCGCGCGACCTCGTGGTTCGACAGGCTCACCATGAGGTCTATTGCTGCGCCGCATCCGGCTTTGCCATCCAGCGAATAATCGCCATCGAGGGCAACAGCCAGCCCATTCCAGCGATGATGAAATAGATGAGCAGCACCCAGCCGGGCAGGCCGGGCGGCAGCAGCAGATAGATCGCGGTGCCAAGCACAGCCCAGAGGGCGATCGAGATCATGGTCAAAAACACGCCGATCAACTTGCGGTGGCTCTGGGTCATGTGCGGCATCGGTGCTCTTGCGGGATAGTTCGGGGGGCATACCACTCCCATGCCCCAACCGATACCGGGAAACCGCCGTGACTTCGACCCATTCGCCCGCTCTCAGTCAGACCAGCTATCCGGCCGATCGCCTTCGCCCGGTCCGCATCTGGCTCTATGTGATGGCAGCCTTCGTGCTGCTCATGGTGGTGGTCGGCGGGATCACGCGGCTCACCGAGTCGGGGCTGTCCATCACCAGCTGGAAGCCCATTTCCGGCATCATTCCGCCGCTCAATGACGCGCAATGGTTGGCCGAATTCGACGCCTACAAACAGATCCCGCAATACCGAGTCAACAATACACGGATGAGCGTGGACGACTTCAAGATGATCTTCTTCTGGGAGTGGTTCCACCGCCTGCTGGGCCGGTTCCTGGGCGTGCTGTTCATCGTTCCCTTCTCGGTCTTTCTGGCGCAGAAGCGCTTCACCGCGCAGCTGGCACGGCCGCTGTTCGGCCTGTTCCTGCTGGGCGGTTTCCGGGGCGTGCTGGGCTGGTGGATGGTGACTTCGGGCCTCACCGAGCTGACCTCAGTGTCCCAATACCGCCTCGCGGCACACCTGACCGCGGCTGCAATTCTGTTCATCGCGCTGGTCTATGTCCCGCGGACCCTGCATCCCGGCCATATCGGCGGCAGCGCAAAGCCCGTCCATTTCTGGACGGCAGGCGCCTTCATCGCGCTCATCATTCTGCAGATCGCGGCGGGCGCCTTCGTGGCCGGCATTGATGCCGGCATGGGCTACAATACACGGCCGCTAATGGATGGCGCGCTGATCCCCAGCGGCTCTGGGCCGCATGGACCCACTCTGGCGCAATTTCTTTGAAAACGGCCTCACCGTACAGTTCATTCATCGCTGCATCGCCTATGGCATCGTGCTCTATATGGGCGTGCTGCTCTGGCTGCAGGCTGGTCGCGGCGGCTTTGCCGGCGCCAATGCCCGGCTGCCGCGCCTGGGTATCATGGTGCTGCTGCAGGTGTGCACGGGCATCGCGACGCTGCTGACCATGGTGCAGATCGATCTGGCGGTCGCCCACCGGGCCATGGCCTTCCTGCTGGCCGGGGCAGGGACGCTGTATCTAGCCGATCTGACCCAGGTGAATCATGCGGTATCATAATACCGCAAAGATAAGTAGTTGAAATTGCTTGTCTTTATTAAGGCCCTTGACGACATCGCGTTTCCCTCATACACGAGCCGCCGAACATGCTGCTTTCTTCCTTGGATGAAGGTCGGCAAGCCAGAAATCTAAGGAATTCAACGATGAGCACTTACTCGGCAAAACCGAGCGAGATCGAAAAGAAGTGGGTCCTGATCAATGCCGAAGGCTTGGTCGTGGGTCGTGTCGCTTCGATCATCGCTTCGCGCCTGCGCAGCAAGCACAAGCCGACCTTCACCCCCACATGGACATGGGCGACAATATCATTGTCATCAATGCCGACAAGGTGAAGCTGACCGGCCGCAAGCTCGACCAGCACCGCTTCTACTGGCACACCGGTTACCCCGGCGGCATCAAGGACCGTACCGCTCGTGAACTGCTGGAAGGCCGTTTCCCTGAGCGCGTTCTCGAGAACGCCGTGCGCCTGCATGATGCACGGTGGCCCGCTGACCCGCGCCCAGCTCAAGAACCTGCGCGTCTATTCCGGCGCCGAGCATCCCCATGAAGCGCAGAACCCGGCCACGCTGGATGTTGCTGCGATGAACTCCAAGAATGTGCGGGTGAAGTAATATGGCCGACACCATCAACTCCCTCGAAGATCTCGGCACCACCTCGGTCGCTCCGGTCGTCAACACCGCCCCCATCCATGAGCAGAAGCTGGATTCGCTCGGCCGCGCTTATGCCACCGGCAAGCGCAAGAACGCCGTTGCTCGCGTCTGGATCAAGCCGGGCAAGGGTACCGTGACCGTCAATGGTCGCGAGTTCGCTACCTATTTCGCTCGTCCCGTTCTGCAGCTTATCGTCAAGCAGCCGATCGTCGCGACCGAACGCAATGACCAGTACGACGTCGTCGTCACCGTTGCCGGTGGTGGTCTGTCCGGTCAGGCCGGTGCCGTTCGTCACGGCATCTCCAAGGCTCTGAACTATTTCAGAGCCGGCCCTGCGCCCGGTCCTCAAGAAGGGTGGCTTCCTGACCCACGACAGCCGCGTCGTGGAACGCAAGAAGTACAGCAAGGCCAAGGCCCGCAAGTCCTTCCAGTTCTCCAAGCGCTAAGCTCGGATCTATCGATTTTGCGAAAGGGCCGGGAAACCGGCCCTTTTTCTTTGGGGAGCAATAGCCATGTTCAGCCATATCACCCTTGGTTCAAACGATCTCGAGCGGGCCGGGCGCTTCTACGACGCCGTCCTGCTGCCGCTCGGCCTCAAACGCCGCATGGTTGAGCCCGATGGCGGGCCGCTGGCGCTGTGCTGGGTGGGAGAGACGGCCTTGCCGCGCTTTTACGTCTACAGCCCCTTCAATGGCGAACCCGCCAGCGCAGGCAATGGCACCATGGTCGCCTTCAACGCCGCCTCCAGCGCCGCAGTCGATATTGCTCACGCCGCAGGTCTTGCTGCCGGCGGCTCCGACGAGGGCGCGCCTGGCCCACGCCCGCACTATTCGCCCGGCTATTACGGCGCCTATCTGCGTGACCCCGATGGCAACAAGGTGCATCTGGTTTTCCGCAGCGCGCATCCCATCTAAGTCGCCATGGCCAGCCTCGTTACCCGCTTCCACCTCTTGCTGCTCGCGGTCACCATAGCCATTACCGGCGTTGGCTTCTTCCGCATTCCCGCCGATTTCGCCTATCCCGCACATTGGTCGGGCAGCTATGCCGACTGGCTCTGGCCGCGCGATATTGCGCTACCAGTCGCGCCCCTCGTTGAAGTGCTGATACTCGCCGCCTTCTTCCTGCTCGGACGCCTGCTGACCAAAAACCACTTCGCCAAGGTCCAGCACATTCTCGACCCCGCGCTGACCCTGCTGCTGGCCGTCGTGACAGCAATTCAGCTGGGCCTGCTGGTCATCGGCATCGGCTCGGATATCGATCTGGTGCGGCTGACCGGGGCAGGGCTGGGCATTGCGCTGCTGATCCCGGGCATCGTGTTCTTTGAAGCCGAGCGCCACACCTATGCCGGCCTGCGCATGCCCCGGCCCATTGCCTCCGACCGCGCCTCGGAAACTGGTGCACCGGATTGCCGGCCTCGGCTGCGGTCTGGCCGGAGCAGGGCTGTTGGCACTAGCTCGGTTCGATCCCGGCCTTGGCCTGCTGGTTACCGCCTCTGCCGGCGTGCTGATCCTGCTGCCGGCCATCGCGGGCGCCGCGACGTTGCTGTCCCGCCGTCTCTGATTACGCATCAGGATTGCCGCAATAGCCCTTTGCCCAAGAAGAATTTTCTCCTCGCTTAGGGCAAACGGAAAACGATGCGCAGAAAAAACTGCCCCGCAAGCCTATCTTGTGGCTAATTTCGAGGCGTTTCGCTCAATTGGTGTGCGATTCCTCGGTGCTTCACAGGTTTGACATGTCCCCAACCACTGTTTCTGCCGCGCGCCCGGCACGTGCACCCAAGCCGTTCTACCGTTCGTTCGGCTTCCAGTGCTCGCCGCCATGGTCATCGGCCTTATCCCAGGCTTCATCGCCCGCAATATGGGGCCCGACGCGGCCGGCAATGCCAATTGGCTGACCCAGACGCTGTCGACCGTCGGCTCTTCCTTCGTGTCGCTGCTGCGCGCTGGTGCCAGTGCTGGTCTTCACCGCCATCGTGGCGTCCATCGCCAACCTCCGCGAACTCAACAATGCCGCCAAGCTGGTCTGGCAGACCCTGCTCTGGTTCGCCATCACCGCGCTGATCGCCGTGGCCATCGGCATTGCGCTGGGCCTCATCATCCAGCCGGGCCTCAATACCGCCGTTGCCGAAACCGCCGCCAAGGCGCCGTCCTCGACCGGCTCGTGGCTCGATTTCCTCAAGGGCCTGATCCCCTCCAATATTCTGGGCCTCACCGCTTCGACCCGCGTCACCGATGGTTCGGCCTCCACCAGCCTCAGCTTCAACGTGCTGCAGATCCTGGTGGTCTCGATCGCTGTTGGTGTCGCCGCGTTGCGCGTCGGCCCGGCCGCCGACCCGTTCTCGGCGTTCAACCGCTCCTTCCTCAAGATCGTGCACAAGATCCTGTGGTGGGTGATCCGCCTGACCCCGCTTGGCACCATTGGCCTGCTGGGCAACGCCGTTGCCGTCTATGGCTGGGATGCCTTGGCGCAGCTCGGCTGGTTCTCGGCGGCCATCTATATCGGCCTCGCGCTCGTGCTGTTCGTGGTCTATCCGATCCTGTTGCAGGCCCATGGGCTTAACCCCATCCGCTATTTCCAGAGCGCTCGGCCGGCCATCCAGCTGGCTTTCGTGTCCCGCTCATCGATCGGCACGCTGCCGCTCACCGAGCGCGTCACCGAGCAGAATCTGGGCGTGCCGCGTGAATATGCCGCTTTCGCCGTGCCGCTCGGCGCCACCACCAAAATGGATGGTTGCGCGGCGATCTATCCGGCGATCGCCGCCATTTTCGTGGCCCAGTTCTACGGCGTCCCGCTGGAACTGCAGCACTATCTGCTGATCGTCTTCGTGTCGGTGATTGGCTCTGCGGCCACCGCCGGCCTCACCAGGGCGGTTGTCATGCTCACGCTGACCCTCTCCACCCCGGGCCTGCCGCTCGAAGGCGTCGGCCTGCTGCTCGCCGTCGATCCCATTCTCGATATGGGCCGCACCGCGGTCAACGTCGCCGGACAGGCCCTGATCCCCACTATCGTCGCCAAGCGCGAAGGCATTCTCGATCAGGCAGCCTATGATCGTGGCAGAAAGCATCGAAGCGCTCGACGCCGAAGCAGTGCCGGCGCAATAAGCGCGGCCCATCGCCAGAACTGCAAAAGGGAGGCGAAAGCCTCCCTTTTGTTCATGCCACGAGGTGTGCCCCCAAAGCTCCCACATCCACCGCTCTCCCTCGGGCTTGACCCGAGGGCCACTCGCCACGCGTGCTGAATTGAGGGAGCATCGCGCGTGGGATCATCGAGCGTCCGCACTCCCCACCCCACCGGGTCATTCCGGCGCAGGCCGGAATCCATGTCCGTGGCTATTCACGCACATCCAGCGCCGGGATGACCTTCAGCATGGATTCCGGCCTGCGCCGGAATGACATCGTGGGAGATTACGAGGACCGGGGCAGGGAGGAACTCACCCAACCAGCTTAAGCGACGGCTTCTTGACCTTCTTGATCTTACTCGCATGGGGCACGTAGTTCGCCATGACCCGCTCGATAATGCCAATCGCCTTGTCCGTGCCGTTCTCGGCATGCAGTTTTTCGGCGATATCGGCGGCCTTGCGGCAGTAATCTTCGTTGGTCGACAGATCGGCCAAAGCCCCGGCCGAGATTTCCGAGGTCAGCTTGCGCAGCCGCACCGGCTTGGGGCCACAGCCCAGTTCATAAACCCGGCGGCCCCAATAGGGCTGGTCCACCGTCTGCGGCACGACGAAAGTCGGCCGGCCCAGATGCAGGCCTGCGGACGTCGTGCCGGCGCCGCCATGATGCACCACGGCGGAAACATATTTGAACAGCTTGTCGTGCGGCGCTTTTCGATGGCGAAAATGGTGTCCGGCAGGTCCTGCGGATTGATGCCGCCCCAGCCGCGCGCGACGACGGCACGGCCACCCCACATGCCCACGGCTTCCTTCAAAATCTTGGTATTGCGCTCGGCGCCAAACGGCATCGAGCCGAACCCGATATAGACCGGCGCCTCGCCCTCGGAGAGGAATTTCTGGAAGGCCTCGGAGGGCTGCCAATCGGTGCGGTCCTTGAGCTGCCAATAGCCGGTCACGATGGCGCTCTTGGGCCAATCACGTGGGCGTGGCGAAATCTCGGGGGAATAGGGGTAAAGCGTGGTCAGCGGCGTGCCGTCCGTATTGCGGAAGAAGCCACCCTTCTTGCGCGAGTCCAGCCCCATCAACTCCCGGCGCAGCTTGTTGCGCGGCAGGTTGTAATAGATCTGCTGTACGGTCATGGCCGTATAGGTCAGCTTGTTGAAGGCCGGGCCGAAATCGGCGCCGTAATAGATGCAGAGCGGGAATTCGCTGGTCGAATTCAGCGGCTGTAAGGCCACCATGACGGCCGGCACATGCAGCGCCTCGGCAATATCGATGCCGAAACTGGTATTCATGTTGAGGATCAGCATGTCCGCGCCCCGGCACATATTCCGGGCATGGCGCGCGGCAGTATCCACGATCTGCTGGCCACGGCGCAATAGGGACGGGCCATTGATGAGCATGGATTGGCTCATCGCATTCTCAGAATCGCTGCTGCAGCAGGAAGGCCTGAATGGAGGGGCCAAGGGTGTGGAACTCCACGCCATAGCCTTCCACCATGTCCTGGAATTCCTCGGAGGCTCCCAATACAACCGAATAGCCGCGCTCCTTGAGCGCAATGGCCAAGGCTAGGTAGGGTTGAACGTCGCCTTGCGTGCCGATTGTAACAAGGGCAATCCGCTTCAAGATATTACCTCACATACGCCGTTCTGATCCCGAAGGTTGGCGTCCTCCGGACCATTTACAATACCCCGACGAGGATTTATGAACGACCTTATCGATAGCTGGTTTCATTACAAAAACGCTTCTGAAGGGCAAGAGACATGCCGTCCCTGTACACATTTGCATTGGTTGGAGCTTCGCTCGCCGGCAATTTCGTGTCGGCGGCCGCCTTTGCAGCGGCGGGCGCGAACGCCCGCTAGCTCTTCCCACGTGGCCTCACGATAGGGCCGGGAAGAGCCGAACATGAGAAAAGCGCCCCAAACGGGGCCGTTTAACCCGTTCACAACCATAATTCCACGATAATCACGGCATCTGTATCAGATGCCGTGTGCCTCAGGCGCGTCGTGGCCCAGATCAAGGTCCTAGTCGGACCCCGAGGATAATATGAGCGACGATTTCCATCGCATCCGCCGTCTGCCCCCATATGTTTTTGCCCATATCGACCCGATCAAGGCCAAGGCGCGCCGAAGGCGTCGATATTATCGACTCGGGCATGGGCAATCCGGATATGCCGACCCCCAGCACATCGTTGAAAAGCTGCAGGAAACGGTCAAGGACCCGCGCACCCACCGCTATTCGACCTCCCGCGGCATTCCCGGCCTGCGCAAGGCTCAGGCCAGCTATTACGGCCGCCGCTTCGGCGTGAAGCTCAACCCCGATACGCAGATCGTGGCGACCACGGGCTCCAAGGAAGGCTTTGCCAATATGGCCTCGGCCATCACCGCGCCCGGCGACGTGGTGCTGGTGCCCAATCCGACCTATCCGATCCATTCCTTCGGCTTCATCATGTCTGGCGGCGTCGTGCGCTCCATGCCGGCTGATCCGAACGAGGATTTCATGCGCTCGCTGGATCGCGCTGTCAGGCACTCGATCCCCAAGCCCATCGCGCTGGTGCTGAACTATCCGGCCAACCCGACCGCCTATACGGCCGACCTCGATTTTTACACCGAGGTGGTCAAATATTGTAAGGCCAACGACATCTTCATCCTGTCCGATCTGGCCTATTCCGAGATCTATTTCGACGAAGACGCGCCCCGCCATCCGTGTTGCAGGTGCCGGGCGCCATCGATATCACTGTCGAATTCACCTCCATGTCCAAGACCTATTCCATGCCCGGCTGGCGCGTGGGCTTTGCCGTGGGCAATGAACGGCTGATTGCGGCTTTGGCCCGGGTGAAGTCGTATCTCGACTACGGCGCCTTCACCCCCATCCGAGTGGCGGCGACCGCCGCCCTCAACGGCTCCGATGACGTGATCGAAGACGTCCGCAAGGTCTATAAATCCCGCCACGATGTGCTGGTCGAGAGCTTCGGCCGCTCGGGCTGGGACATTCCGGTGCCGAAAGCCACCATGTTTGCTTGGGCGCCCATTCCCGCGCAATTCGCCCATCTGGGCTCGCTCAGAATTCGCCAAGCTCCTGATCAAGGAAACTGGCGTCAGCGTAGCCCCCGGCGTCGGCTTCGGTGAATATGGCGATCAATATATCCGCCCGGCCTTCGTCGAAAACGAACAACGCATCCACCGGGCCGCCCGCAACGTCAAGAAGCTGCTGGGCTCCAAAACCACCGGCGGCAATGTGGTACCGCTGGCGGGGTAGGGGCCTCGCCCTTCCAACACGCACAATGTCATCCCAGCGCAGGCCAGAATCCATGCTGAAGACCATCCCGCCATTCCATGTGCGGAGAGAACACAGCATGGATTCCGGCCTGCGCTGGAATGACAGCGTGGTTGGGCAGATAAAGTGCCGCCCCCTAAATAATACATGACATCATAGCTCACCTTTTGTATGGGGAACCACCTCCACGAAATGGTGCGTCATGTCCGCTCGCTCGCTCCTCCTCGCCATCCCCCTCCTACTGGCCATGGCCGCCGGAGCCAACGCCCAGCAATTCCCCGTCACGCTTGACCACGTCTACGGCTCGACCATTATCGAGTCTGCCCCCAAGCGCATCGTCACCCGGGGCTGGGGTAATGAGGATGCGGTGATCGCCCTCGGCGTTATGCCGGTCGGCATTCCGTTCCAATCCTATGGCGGTGGCGAGGACGGCATTCAGCCCCGGATCGAGCAGTCACTGGCCGGCGGCGACAAACCCACCGTGCTGGCCAATACCGGCGAGCCGCCCTTTGAGCAGATCGCCGCGCTGCAGCCCGACCTGATCATCGCCGCCTTTTCCGGCATCACGCAGGATCAGTACACCCTGCTGTCGGGCATTGCCCCCACCATCGCCTATTCCGGCGAGGCCTATTCCGCCACTTGGCAGGACGTGACCACCATTGTCGGCGCAGCCTTGGGCAAACCCGCCAAAGCCGCCGCCCTGATCGCTCGAAACCGAGCAATTCTCGGCCGACAGAAGTCGCCAGATATCCTGAAATCCCCGGCACCACCTTTGCCGGCTTCAACGATTTCGATGGCGCCATCGCCGTCTATGCGCCGATCGATGCGCGCATGCGCTTCCTCACCGGGCTTGGCTCGGTGACAGCGCCCAGCGTCGAACAGCTCTCGCCCAATGATGGCAAGTTCATCTTCTCGCTGAGCTACGAAGTCTTCGACACGCTGATCAGCGACATCCTGATCACCTATTACGAAGAACAGGCGCCGCTCGACGAACTGCTGACCCGCAGCTACGTCAAATCCATGCCGCAGGTGCAAAGGGCGCGCTCGCCGCCCCGGTCGGCATCGAAAACGTCGCCGCCGTCTCCCCGCCCAGCGCCCTGTCGCTGCGCTGGGGCTTTCCGCACTATCTCGAGGTCATCGCCAAAGTCGCCCGCGCGGCCAAGGCAGAGTAGTGCCAGTGGCGCAAACTCCTATTGACGGCTAGGCGAATTCCTATGCACATGTCGCCACCATGAGTGATATCGCTTCGTTCCGCCAAACCGTTGAATCCTTCATTGCCGCACGCGGCTGGACCCCGACCCGCTTCGGCCGCACCGTCGCGGGCGATCCGCTGTTCGTGTTCGACCTGCGCGAGGGCCGCGAGCCGCGTTCCGATACGCGGGCGCGCATCCTCAAGGCCATGCAGGATTTTGGTGATGGCGAGGCTCTGCCGCCGTTGCGCGTGGGCGTGGCGGGCACAGGCAATGTTGGCGCGACGCTGGTGCGCATCCTGCAAAAGGATGGCGCCGAGCTGACGCGAAAACTTGGCCGCCAATTGGTGGTAACGGCCGTTGCCGCATGCTCGCGTTCCCACGACCGCGGCATTGATATTTCTGGGCTCGACTGGTTCGACGATCCGGTGGCGCTGGCCAAATCCGACGGCATCGATCTCTTTGTCGAACTCATCGGCGGCGAAGACGGCCCGGCCTTTGCCGCAGTCAAAGCCGCGCTCGAAATCGGCCGCCCCGTGGTCACCGCCAATAAGGCATTGCTGGCCAAACATGGCGTGCTGCTGGCCAAGCTGGCCGAAGAATCCGGCGCCCAGCTCGGCTTCGAGGCCGCTGTTGCCGGCGGCATTCCCGTGATCAAAACCCTGCGCGAAGGGCTGGGCTCGGCCCGCATCGCCAAGGTGTTCGGCATCATGAACGGCACCTGTAATTACATCCTGACGCGCATGGGCAATGAGGACATTTCCTTCGCCGATTGCCTTAAGGACGCGCAGGCACTCGGCTATGCCGAAGCCGACCCGACCTTCGACGTCAGAAGGCTACGATACCGCCCACAAGCTCTCCATTCTCGCCACGCTCTGCTTCGGCTACGAAATCGCGCCCGATAAAATCCGGGTCGAGGGCATTTCCAAGATCAGCCAGCACGACATCAAGGTCGCGGCCGAGCTCGGCTACAAGATCAAGCTGCTCGGCATTGCCCAGCGCACCGAAGACGGCATCGAGCAGCGCGTTCACCCCACCTTCGTGCCCAAGGGCTCAGCCATTGCCGGCGTCGACGGGGTGATGAATGCCGTCGCGCTCAGAAACCGACCACGTGCACGAGCTTCTGCTGGCCGGCCCCGGCGCCGGTGGCCCGCCCACGGCCTCCTCGGTGCTGTCGGACATTCTCGACATTGCCCGCGGCACCTGCGTGCCGCCGCTCGGCGTGCCCAGCGATGAGCTGATGCCCTATCGCGAGGCGCCGATGCGCGCCCATCAGGGCGGCTATTACATTCGTCTCAATGCCAAGGATGTGCACGGCGCGCTCGCCGCCATCGCCACCCGCATGGGCAGAACGCGGCATTTCCATCGATTCCGTCATCCAGCGGTCTGACTTGAGCGCTAAAGCAGTCGCGCCGGATGGCTCGCCGACCCGCACCGTGGTCATGATCACGCAGCAGACTTTGGAATCAGACGTGCGCGACTCGCTTGCGCAGATCGCCGCCGACGGGTTCATAGTGGGGGAACCACAATTGATCCGGATCGAAATGCTCTGATACCCCTTCCCGGGAAAAATCGGAGCCCGGGAGGAAGCATGAGACTGTCCAAAGCCGAGGGTGAGAAAAGCCCGGCCAATCTGCACCGCAGCTTGACGCTCGAACTGGTGCGCGTCACCGAACGCGCCGCCATCGCCGCCGCAGAATGGCGCGGCAAGGGCGACGAGAAGGCCGCCGACGACGCCGCCGTCCGCGCCATGAAGGCCGAACTCGACCGCGTCGCCATTTCCGGCCGCGTGGTTATCGGGGAAGGCGAAGAGCATGAATGCGACGAGCTGTTCATCGGCCAGCCGGTGGGCGCGGGGGAGGGGCCCGAGGTCGATATCGCCGTCGATCCGCTCGAAGGCGTCACGCTCTGTGCCAAGAACCAGCCCGATTCCATCGTCGTGCTCGCCATGGCCGAACGCGGCGGGCTGCTCAACGTTGCCCGCAACGTCTATATGCACAAGATCGCCATCGGTGCCGAATATCCCGCCGGCACGGTCAATATCGAATGGTCGGCCACCGAGAACGTGCGGGCGCTTGCCGGCGCCAAGGGCGTGCCGCTCAGCGAAATCACCGCCATCGTGCTCGATCGCCCTCGCCATGCCGGCCTCATCGAGGAGCTGCGCACCACGGGCGTCGCGGTCAAGCTGATCAGCGACGGCGACATTGCCGGGGTGATCCACGCGGTCAATACCGAGGATACCGGCATCGATATTTATCTCGGCTCCGGCAGCGCCCCTGAGGGCGTATTGGCCGCCGCAGCGCTGCGCTGCATCGGCGGGCAGATGCAGGGCAAGCTGATCCTCGATAGCCCCGCCAAGCGCGAGCGCGCCCATGCCATGGGCATCACCGACCCCAACCGCATCTATGACGTGACCGAACTCGCCGCCGGCGACGTCCCGGTCGCCGCCACCGGCGTCACCGACGGCACCCTGCTCGGAAGGCGTCCGCCTGCGCCGCGACTCGGTCAGAAACCAACACCATCGTTATGCGCAGCTGGAGCCAGACCGTCCGCTGGATCAAGGCCCAGCACGCCCGGTGAGCGGCTGCAACTAACACCGCAGCCACCCCACCCACCGTTCTCCCTCGGGCTTGACCCGAGGCCACCTGCAACTCGGCACAAGCGGCGAGTGATCCTCGGGTCAAGCCCGAGGAAGCAGCGGTGATTGTTGCACTTTTAGGGGCACATCACGGTGACCCACCACTTCCCCCTCGACCGCCCTCACTAAATCGCCTACCTCTCGCCCATGCTCGAAGCGCCACGCCCTTTTCTTGACGTCAGCCGTTCGGTCACCGGCCGCGCCTGGACGGATCGTCTCGATGGCAATGCCACGCGAATGGCCACCGCCATTGCCCAGCGCAGCGGCGTTTCGGAAATCTGGCCCGCATCATCGCCGCTCGCGACGTAACGCTGGACGATGCCGAAAAGCACCTCGACCCTACCATTCGCGGCCTGATGCCTGACCCGTCGACCCTCACCGCCATGGACGCCCCGGCCGACCGCCTCGCCAAGGCTATTGCCGATAACGAGACCATCGCCCTGTTCGGTGATTACGACGTGGACGGCGCCTGTTCCTGCGCCCTGATGGCCCGCTATCTCAACCATTTCGGCATCAATGCGCAGGTCCACATCCCCGACCGTATCTTTGAAGGCTATGGCCCCAATAGCGCGGCCATGGACAAGCTGATCGATGGCGGCGCCAGCCTCATCATCACGCTCGATTGCGGCACTACCAGCGATGGCCCGATCGCCCACGCCCGCTCGCGGCAGCCGATGTGCTGGTCATCGACCACCATCTGTCCGACCACGAGCTGCCCAACGCCAATGCGCTGGTCAATCCCAACCGCCCCGACGACATTTCGGGCTCGGGCTATCTCTGCGCCGCCGGCGTCACCTTCATGGTGCTGGTCGCCGTCAACCGCGCCTTGCGCCAGCGCGGCGATACGGGCCTGCCCGACCTGCTCAAACTGCTCGACCTCGTCGCCCTCGCCACCGTCTGCGACGTGGTGCCCTCGGTCGGCCTCAACCGCGCCTTCGTCGTGCGCGGCCTCGAAGTTGCCCGCCGCGGCGACAATAAGGGCATTGCCGCGCTGGCTCTCGCCGCCCGCGTCAGCGGCCCGCTCAATCCCTATCATCTGGGCTTCCTCATTGGTCCGCGCATCAATGCCGGCGGCCGCATCGGCAATGCTGCCATGGGCACCGAATTGCTGACGGTCGACGACGAACACCATGCCTCGGCCATCGCCGCCCGGCTCGATGAACTCAATTCCGAACGCCAGCGCATCGAAATCGAAGCCGTCGAAGAAGCCGCCGCCGTCGCCGAAATGGAAATCGGCAGCGGGGAGGGGCCTCCTGTATTGGTCCTCGCCTCCGCCAATTGGCATCCCGGCGTTGTCGGCCTGATCGCCGCGCGGCTGCGCGAGCGCTTCGAGCGCCCCACCTTTGCTATTGCCCTGCAACCCGACGGCACCGGCACCGGCTCGGGCCGCTCCATGCCGGGTGTCGATCTGGGCCGCGCCGTCATCGAGGCGGTCGAAACCGGGCTCATCGCCAAGGGCGGCGGCCACGCCATGGCGGCCGGCGTCACCATCAAGCCCGGTCAGCTCGGCCCCTTCCGCTCGTTCTTGGCCCGGGCACTCTCGGTCGATGTCACCGCCGCCCGCGCCATGACCGCGCTCAAGATCGACGCCGCCCTCACGGCGCGCGGCGCCACGGTCGACCTCATCCACGATATCGAACGGGCCGGCCCCTATGGTTCGGGCAATCCCACGCCGGTCTTTGCCTTCCCCGCCCATCGCGCCAAATTCCCCCGGGTCGTGGGCAAGGGCGGCCATGTCAGCTTCACCCTGACCTCGGGCGATGGCGCCCGCCTCAAGGCCATCGCCTTCCGCGCCGCCAATACCCCCATTGGCGACGCTACTGCGCTGAAACCGACACGGCATTCCACTTCGCCGGCGGGCTGTCCATCGATCATTACCGGGGCCGCGAACAGGTCCAGTTCCGCCTGACCGATCTTGCCCGCCCCAAGGGCTGAGGTTCGCTTCACTGAATTTGAAACCACCCACCGGGTCATTCCGGCGCGGGCCGGAATCCATGCTGAAGGCCATCCCGGCGCTGGATGTGTACGGATCACCACGGAACTGGATCCCGGCCTGCGCCGGGATGACGCCGTGGGTGGGAATGGCTTTGAGCACGCGCTGCAAAGGGCGGATGAGTCGTGGTTCGGCCCACTTAAGCCGCACGTCTTGTGCAGAACCCCGGGCCTTTTCAGTGGCTTGCCACCCCCAACGCCGGTCACGCCCAGTTGAAACTGCTGCTTGCATATCCATTTATGACAGCTAAAGTAGTCGTGGGCATGCACTAGGAAGCACTGGTTTTGTAGCTCAATTGTATGCCGCCGACGCTTGAATTCAGGCGACAGCTGAGGAGCCGCCGCCAAGCTTTTCGATATTTGGACCAGCGGCTCAATGACCAAAACAGCAGTTGAGAATACCGGCCCCGGCACCACGCCGTGGACTCATTTTGTATCATGGCTCGTGGAGCGCATCGGCGTTGCCCTGATCGGGCATCCCGCCACGGCGGCATTACCGTCATTTTTCCCAATGGCCGCACCAGAACCGTCGGCAGCCCCGCAACGGGCGAGCATGCAGTGCTGCGGCTCAACAATTTCAAGGTCCTGACCGAGGCGATGCAACGCGGCACGGTCGGCTTTGCCGCCGCCTATATGCGCGGCGATATCGAGGTCGATGACCTGACGGCCCTGTTCCGCTTCTTCCTGCAGAATCGTGACATGTTCAGAAAGCGCCAATCCGGGCTTTTTCCGGCGCGCTGCCGGCGATCTGCATTACCACCTGTCGCGCCGCAATACGCTCGAAGGCTCCAAGAAGAACATTGCCGAGCATTACGATCTCGGCAACGACTTCTACGGCATGTGGCTCGACCCCTCGATGACCTATTCCTCGGCGGTCTTCACCTCGGGCGATCAGAGCCTTGAGGAAGCCCAGCTGGCCAAATACCACCGCGTGGCTGACATGGCCGGCATCACCGAGGGTTCCTCGGTGCTCGAGATCGGCTGCGGCTGGGGCGGCTTTGCCGAAACCGTCGCGCGACTACAAGGCTCATCTGCGCGGCATTACCCTCTCCGCTGAACAGCTCAAATACGGGCAGGAGCGCTCGGCCAAGCAGGGCCTCGACCAGTTCGCCACCCCGGTTTTCGAGGATTATCGCCACACCGAAGGCCTATTCGACCACATCGGCTCCATCGAAATGATCGAGGCCGTGGGCGAGGATAATTGGCCCAGCTATTTCCAGACCGTGCATGACCGGCTCAAGCCCGGCGGCACGGCCGCCATCCGAGCCATCACCATCAACGAAGCCGATTTCGATGGCTATCGCTCCGGTCCCGATTTCATCCAGCGCTACATTTTCCCCGGCGGCATGTTGCTGACCAAGACGGTGATGCGCGAATTCGGCGACAAGGTTGGCCTCGTGCTGGAAAATGTCGAGACCTTCCGCCTGTCCTACGCCAAGACGCTCAAGCTATGGCGCGAGCAGTTCCTCGAGCGCTGGCCGATGATCGCCCCGCTTGGCTATGACGAGGAATTCAAGCGCAAGTGGGTCTATTACCTCAGCTATTGCGAGGCTGGCTTCACTGAAGGCTCGATCGACGTTGGCATCTATCAATATCGCAAGCCCGCCTGACACCTTATTTAAAACATGACTTGACCTATCAGGTTTGCGCCCGTTAGGTAGCCCCGTTTCGCCACCACGCGACGGAGCTGCCGATCATGATCAGAACCTCGCTGCGCCTTGCTCTGTCGGCGCTGTTCCTGTCGCTGTCTGCCACCGCTTTCGCGGCCGGCTGGAGCTATACTGACGGCGCGGGCAAGACGGTCACGCTCGACGCAGTCCCCGTGCGCATCATCGCCAGCCGGGACGCGGCGGCCGGGCTGATCCCGCTCGGCATTCGCCCGGTCGGCATCTATGCCGATAGCCCCGTGGCCGATGCCGGGGCCCTGCAGGGGCTCGACCTCACCGGCATCGAAATCATCGGCCAGAGCTGGGGCGAAATCGATATCGAAAAAGCCGCCGCGCTTGAGCCCGATCTGATCATCGCCGAATACTGGCCGGTATCGGGCGAATGGAGCAGCGGCAACAAGCTGGCCGGTCCCGATAGCCCCCTCAGCGCCTTGGCCCCGATCACCGGCGTCACGGTCGGCGATTCCATCATCGCCGTGATCGAGGATTATGAAACCTTGGCGCAAAGCACGGGCGCCGCTCTGGCCAACCCGAATATCGCAGCCGAACGCGCCCGCTTCGAGGTCGCACTGGATGGCTTCAAGGCTGCCATATCAGCAAAGCCGGGCCTCACTGCCTTGGCGGCCTTTGCCGGCAATGATGCGCTCTATATCGCCACCCCGGTCGGCAGTTCCGAACTCACCGATTTTCAGGCACGGGGGCTCGACATCATCGTGCCGGATGCCATTGACCCGCAGGGCTATTTCGAAAATCTCAGCTGGGAAAATGCCGATAAATACCAGCCCGATCTGATTATGCTGGATAATCGCACCAGCACCCAGTTGCAGATCGCTCGAGGCGCAGCCCACTGGACGCTGATGAAGGCCGCCGCTGCCGGCGCCGTCACCAGAATGGCCCGCCTATTGGCTGCGCAATTACGGCGCCTATGCCGGCGCACTCGACCAACTGACATCCGCCATCAACGCCGCCGACGCGAACCTTTCGGAGTAAGCGATGCACCACGCGCTCAAGACCGTCCTCGCTTTCGCTTTTCGCCACGCCGCTGGCGGCCCAAGCCGAGCCCCGGACCTATACCGACGGCGCGGGCGAGACGATCACGCTCGATGCCGTGCCCCAGCGCATCATCGCCACCGAAGACGCTGCCGCCGCGCTCATTCCGCTGGGCATCCGCCCGGTCGGCATCATCGCCAGCAGCCAGCCCGAAGAGTCCCAGGCGCTGCAGGGCCTCGATTTGAGCGGCATCAGAAATTATCGGCGTCGCCTATAATGAAATCGACATCAGAAAAAGCCGCCATCCTGCAGCCGGACACGGTGATTGCTGAATATTGGCCGGGCGACCGCGAATGGGGCGGCGGCCCCGCCGTCACTGGACCGGATGGCCAGTTGCGCGCTTTGGCCCCCGTCACCGGTCCAGCCCAGCTCGACAGCGTCGTCGGCCTCATCGAGGAATACGAGAAGCTGGCCACCAGCTTCGGCGCCAATCTGTCGACGCCCGAAATCGCTGCCGCCAAAACCAATTTCGAGCGCGCCCGCGACGCCTTCTCCGCTGCCGCAAAGGCCAAGCCAAACCTCACGGCACTAGCCGTCTGGGCCAGCGATGACGGGCTGTGGGTCGCCGCGCCCGAAGGATCAGCCGAATTGATGGATCTCAAGCGCTGGGGTCTGGGCTTCCTCAAGACCGGGCTCAATGCCGATAGCGGCTATTGGGAAACGGTGAGCTGGGAGCGTTCCGACACCTACCAGCCCGACATCATCCTGATCGACAATCGCAAGCCGACCAATCGCGCCAGTGCCGAAGCCAAGCCCACCGGACCGCCATGAAAGCCGCCGCCGCCGGCGCCATCGGCGAATGGCCGGCCTATTGGCTGCGCAATTACACTGCCTATGCGGGCGAGCTGGACAAGCTCACCGCCGTGGTCTCGGCCGCCGACGAGAACCTGACCACCGAGCAATGACCGTTCCCGCGCCGACATTCGACGCCCGCCGCGGCGTGCCACTCCTGCTCGGCCTCGTCGGGCTTGTGGCGCTCGTTCTGTGTATCGCCTTCCTGTCGATCACCGTGGGTGCCCGCCCGGTGACCCTCGACACCGTCTGGGCCGCACTCACCGCCTACAATCCCGACTCCACCGATCATCGCATCATCTGGGAGTTGCGGCTGCCGCGTACCATGGTCGGCCTGCTGGTCGGCGCGGCACTGGGCCTAGCCGGCGCCGTGTTGCAAGGCGCCACCCGCAATCCGCTGGCTGACCCATCCATCCCGGGCATCCATGCCGGCGCCGCTTTATTCGTCGTGTTGGGTGTCGCAATCTCGGGCATCAGCCAGCTCAGCCTCTATGTCTGGCTGGCCTTTGCCGGGGCAGGGGCTGCCATGCTGGTCGTCTACGCCGTCGCCTCGCTGGGCCGCGAAGGCGCCACGCCCATCAAGCTGGCCACGGCCGGCGCGGCCATGACGGCGGCGTTGCAATCCACCATCAGCGCCATCCTGCTCACCAGCCCCCGCACGCTCGATGAAGTCCGCTTCTGGCAGGTCGGCTCGCTCGCCGGCCGCAATATGGATATCGTCATCCGGGTCGCCCCCTTCCTTGCCGTCGGCATCGTGCTTGCTCTGGCCTCGGCGAGGCTGCTCGATGGCCTGTCCATGGGCGAAGACGTCGCCCGCGCTTTGGGCCAACGCGTCGGCTTCTCCCGCGCCATTGCCGGCCTCGCCGCCGTCATCTCGGCCGGCGCTTCCACCGCCGCTGCCGGCCCCATCGCCTTTGTCGGCCTTACAATGCCCCATGTGGCGCGGGCCATTACCGGCCCCAATTACCGCTGGATCTTGCCCTATTCCATGCTGCTGGCGCCCATCCTGCTGCTGGGTGCCGATGTCTCGGGCCGAGTCATCGCCCCACCCGGCGAAGTGCAGGTCGGCATCGTCACCGCCTTTCTCGGCGCCCCCTTCTTCATCGCGCTGGTGCGCCGCCGCAAGCTGGCTTCGCTATGACCGTTGCACTCACCCCAGCCGCAACAGTCCGCTCCATCCGCGGCCGCCTCGCCACCCGCCGCCGCGATGTCACGCTCGGCCTCGCCGTCGCGCTGGTCCTCGCCTTCGCGCTCGCGCTCTATCTCGGCGACTTCTCCGTCGCCCCGCTCGATGTGCTGCGCTCGCTGGTTTCCCCCTGACCGGGGAGGTCAACAAGGGCGTCGATTTCATCGTGCTCAATGTGCGCGTCCCTCGTGCGGTACTGGCCGTACTCACCGGCATCTCCTTCGCCCTGTCCGGAATCATTTTCCAAACATTGCTGCGTAACCCATTGGCCAGCCCCGACATTATCGGCATTTCTCACGGCGCCAGCACCTCGGCGGTGTTCTGCATCATCGTGCTGGGCATGTCCGGGCTCTGGGTCTCGGTCGGCGCCTTCGCCGGCGCGGCGCTGACCGCTCTGGCCATCTATGGCTCGGCTCGGCGCAATGGCGTCACCGCCTATCGCGTGGTGCTGATCGGCATCGGCATGGCCGCCATGATGGGCGCGGTCATGTCCTATCTCTTCACCCGAGCCCGCCTGTTTGAAGTCCAGCAAGCCCTCGCCCGGCTGATCGGCAGCCTCAACGCCGCCAATACCAGCGACATTTACCCGCTGGCCATGGCGCTGGTCGTGCTCATCCCCATGACCATCGCACTGGTCCGCACGCTCGGCGCCATGCAGCTGGGCGACGACACCGCCACCGCGCTCGGCGCCCGCGTCGAATTCTCCCGGCTGGGCCTGATCCTCGCCGCCGTTGGCTACGCCGCCTTCGCCACCGCCGCTGTCGGCCCTGTAGGCTTCGTCGCCTTCGTCGCCGGCCCGATTGCCCGCCGCCTCCTCAACGGCGCCGGCAATGGCTTCCTGCAAGCGGCGTTGGTCGGCGCATTGGTCATGCTGGGGTCCGACATGGTCGCCCAACACGCATTGCCATCCATTCAATTGCCCGTGGGCGTCGTCACCGGCGTTTTCGGTGCGCTGTTCCTGCTCTGGCTGCTGATCGCATCCAATCGGGCAGGGCGGGTCAACTAATGCCGGGAGACAGATATGTCCGCTGAACACCAATTTATCGCCGCCGGCATGGATCTGGGCTATGGCGACCGCCGAGTCGTCTCCGATTTCAACCTGACCATTCCGCCCGGCAAGCTCACGGTCATCGTCGGCGCCAATGCCTGCGGCAAATCCACCGTACTGCGCGGCATGGCCCGGCTGCTCGCCCCCACGCGCGGCGCCGTCTATCTCGATGGCAAGCCCATCCACACCATGCCGACCCGCGAAGTCGCCACTATTCTCGGCGTGCTGCCGCAATCGCCCATTGCGCCCGATGCCATCGTCGTTGCCGATCTGGTCGGTCGCGGCCGCTATCCCCATCAGGGCTGGTTCCGCCGCTGGACCCCTGAAGATGACGCCGCCGTCGCCGAGGCCCTGCGCGCCACCGACACGCTCGAGCTGGCGGACCGCCCCGTCGACGAGCTCTCCGGGGGCCAGCGCCAGCGCGTCTGGATCGCCATGGCCCCGGCCCAGCAGACCGATCTGCTGCTGCTCGACGAGCCGACCACCTTCCTCGACATCAACCACCGGGTTGAAGTCCTCGACCTATTGACCGACTCGGTCCGCAACAATGGCCGCACCGTCGTCGTAGTGCTGCACGATCTCAACTCGGCCTGCCGCTATGCCGATCACATCGTCGCCATGAAAGCCGGGCGCCTCGTCGCCGAGGGCAAGCCCTCCGAAGTCATGACCGAAGCCATCGTCGCCGAAATCTTCGGCATGGCCTCCCGCGTGGTGATCGACCCCATCTCCGACACGCCCATGATCGTCCCCATCGGCCGCCACCATATCAGGGCGAAAGTTCTGGCTTAGGCCGGCGCCATAATAGTCAAAGCCGTCAGCACCAGCACGACCAGCACCGCAACAAACCCAAGCGCGATAGCGCCGATGGCGCTGAACAGTGCTCGCGGGCGGCCAAGGCGGCCGTCTTGCATGAGCCACGCGGTCTCCGCGCCGACATACCAGACCGGGCCCGCAGCAAAGACTGCAAGGCCCACGATGATAGCCGTCACATTGGCGTGCTGGGCGATGATCACGGCCAGATCAATCGACAGAATGAACGGTGCCGCCGCGTAGCACTGGCTATAGAAGGCCGGTTTCAACGTGCGGCGCGTCAGCTTGGCGCCGCGCCGCCGCACATCCTGCAGAGCCAGCAGCAGCGGAAAGAGGCTGAATGCGATGGCGCGGTAGAACAGCAGATTGCGCTCGTCCGCAAACACATCCGGCAACACTACCTTGGTCGCCACGCCGAAACGTAGCTCGATCAGATGCGCGATGAACAGCGTCAGCAGCAGGAAAATCGGTGGGCTCAGCGCATCGTCATATTGCTCGGCCTCGGCGTCGCCCAGTTCGGTGCTCGCATAGCTCATCATCCGGACCGGGTGCCGGAGGCAGCGCCACAGCGTCAGGGGATAGAACAATATCCGAGTGACGAGTTCGTAGAGCAATTCCGCTACGGACTTGAGAAGGCGCATGAAATCCACGCCCGATCCTCCATTGCTGCGGTCTTGATAGCTATGCGATGCCAGCCGGTTTCAGGCAACGGGAAAGGGCCGGCCCCTCCGCCTGCCGCATATTGGTGTTTTTGAATAAAATCCATATGCCGATTTTGACAGGTCGGGAACCAGATCAAGGCAACCTGTCCGTGCGGCTACCTATATCGAGGCCGCCATGCTCAAGCACAATCTCCCCGATCCCCGCTATGAATGCGTCCACGACCATCTAGAGCAGGCGCTAGCCATTGCGCCCAAAGCGCCCGGCGCCGCGCCGTTGCGGGCCCATATCGAGGTTGCGGTCGAAGCCGCAATCGCGCTGGCCTATCGTCCCGAGCCGGAAGACGACACGCTGAGGCTGTTGGAAACTGACCGGTGGCCGCGCAGCTGCCAGACCATCAGCGCCGGCCGTTATACGTCCCGAGCAAGGAGATGTTGGACGACAGCGTACCTTCAGCCTCCCCGGCGGCCGAAGCCAACTCAATTGAAATGACCGCATGCGCCATGAAGGACACCGGGGTCATCATTGAGGGTGAATAGTGGGAATCGCGGCGTTGCACCTGCAGATAGCCCGGGTCGCGCAACGTGTTGCACAAAGTGGTGAGATCCCGCCCGTCTTCCACCGTCACCAGATCGCCAGCGAGTGTGCGTATTTTGAAGAGCGCCATTTCTGCCCCCGACACAAAGCTTGGCAGCTACAGTCATGCGGCCATTCTTCAGATCCGAGAGCGTGACATCAGGGCCATTCTCTCGTGGGCGTTCCCAGACATCTGGGCTCAACAAATATTGAGCACGAATCTGCCCTGTTAACCACAAGAAAAATGCCTCAGTGGCGCCGCGAGCTGCTCACCTTTGCCATTTTTGAGCGCGTGCTTGCTGTTGTCTTAAGAAACTGCAGCGGCTTTGCCGATCCATTTTCGATCAATTGATCGCCTGGAAGCGACGACAAACCCCGCCAAATCGAGCGCTCCTGCGCCGCATTCTATGGGCAGCAATCCCTGACCTGCATTGTCCTGCAGCGTTCCGCGGCAATATTTTGCTTGTTCATCTAAAAATATTGTCTGTAGTATCAAATATTGTCTCCGATAGGTCCGTATATTAATCATGGAGAGTTCAGGTCAGGGTTTAGATATATTTGGTCTAGACCAGCATCGGTGTCGCTATGCTTCGTCGTTGATCTGTCATCAATGGCCAAAGAAGACCTCGTGCATGCACGGCGTTGCATACCTATGGGCCGAAATGCCCGGTGGAGGAAGTAACCGACAAATTCTGACGGGACCAGCAAGGACGGCGATCGTCAAACACAAACAACATCAACAACAGGCGGCGGCAGGATGCGAGGAGAGTGCTATGTTCAGCAGATACGACATTCGGCCCGAATGCGAGGTCACCTACACCGTCTATGATGTCGGCACCGGTCAGCCCGCCGTTTTCCGGGGCCGGATTTTGGCCGGGTTAGGCATTCAGGAAGCCGACGAGATCGCCGACCTTCTCAACAGTTTCGAGGTGGGTCTGGAAAAGGTCCTTGGCGAGCCCGAAATGGCACAGGTGCGCCATGCTTAGCGGCATCTTGATATCCACATCGGCCGCGCCTTCCTTTGGTGCCCGCTTTGGTTGCCGCGATGAGCGAGGTCTGAAGTGCAGGTAAGATCTGGACGGCTCGAATATGTCGAAACTATTCGTGGTCTAGCCTGCCTGCTGCTTGTCGCCTTCCACGTCACCGGCACCAGTCTCACCGACGGTTTGGGCCCGGATCAATGGCACCCGCTGCGCATATTCAATGATGGGTTCGACAATTCGCGCATGCCCGTCTTCGCCTTCATCTCCGGTTTTGTGTTGAGCGCTGTCATTGTCAGCGTCAGCCAGTGGCAGGGGGCCGTGCTCAGCAAGGTGAAGCGCCTTCTCGTGCCCATGGCAGTGGCAAGCGCGATCTTCTACGCCATGCGGGCATTGGCGGATTACGATCAGCAGCCGTTCCTGTCCATTTTCTTCGTCCAGTACGCCCATTATTGGTTCCTGCAGGCCATGTTTGTGCTCACGGCGCTGCTGCTCACCCTGAGCCTGCTGCTCAAGGGGCGTAGCGACGTGGCCGCCGTGATCCTGCTGGTGTTCTTCGTGCCGTTTTTTATCTCGGTCCAGCGCTGGAACCCCAACGTCATGTCGATGTACCAAGGGAGCTATCTGGCGCCGTTCTTTCTTGCCGGGCACCTGTTCGCCTATTATTTGCGCCGCCGGACGCAACGCGAGCAGGGGGACCTGCCGGCTCGGCTGGCCGTAGCCCCGGGCGTGCTCCCGGCGTTCCTGCTTGTCTTCAACATCGCGCTGGTCCTCGGGCTGGTCCAGCCGCCTCGGCCGATCGCCAATATCCATCGGGTGATCATCGGGCTGTGCAGCGCGTTATTCCTGTTCCTGCTCAAGCCCCAGTCCAAAATATTGTACTATTTCGGGACCCACACCTACGCCATCTTCCTGTACCATGTGATCTTCACCGGAACGACGCGGGAGATGTTCCAGAAACTCTGGCCGGCCATGCCGCCTGAGCTGATCTTCCTGCCGGCATTCATTATGGGCTTGTTCGGACCCATCCTTGTCGAAAAGCTGGCACTCAAAAGCGATCTGACGGCATTGCTATTGCTCGGCGTAGATCTCAAGTCCCAACGGAAAAAGGCCGAGCGCCGGAAAGAGGAGGCGCAAGTCACCCCGAGCGCGTGGGCGCCTGTTGCCCCAGCGGCACCCGGCGAGACTGGCTGAGGAGCCAGCAGTAAGGCCAATCCCGGTGGGCGCCAGCCTTCGCGCCCGCATGAATGCGAGCTTGGCGACAAGCACAATGATTGGCCCAATAGAATATGCAGCGCCGCATCTGGAGCCCCCTGCGGCAGCACGAATAATGTCGTTGATGGCGTGGAATATAGAGCAGGCGCAGCGTCCGCTATTTCCTCCAAGCTCTCGCCATAATCAGCGCCAATCTTGCTGCAGGCCGACCCGGTGGAGGGTGCTCAACGTTGTTTTCATGAATATTACTTGTTGCCGCTGCGGCGGTGAGCCTCACGGCAATGACGCCGACCTCGCCCTCGATCAGAAATAGGCACGAGGACAAAAACGGTCGAGACCCTCAAAGGCGCCGGCATGACCGAGGTCGCAACCTCCGCCGTGCTGCGCAGCCTCGGACAGGTGCTCGGCGCCGGCGACGAAGAACGCACCTACACCTATCGCGAATCGCAAGAACACCTGCCGCATGTCGACGCCGCCTCGCACTTCGCCGGCGAGGGTTGCATTACGGCCGACCTGTCGATCTGGATGGTCGCCCAACCCGACAAGAAAGTCGCGCTGTCCGGCATCTACTGCCGCACCGACCAATCCGGCACCTATGAATGGTCCAGCGACAGCCAGAAGATTGAGAGCGCGTTTTAGGCGGGAGAGACGCGATTCAACCCCCTCCCTCTTGAAGCTCTTGAGAGGAGGGGTCAGACCCAATCGACCGCTCTAAGGCTCCTTGATCTGTCGTGGGGCTGAGACGGTTGTGCCAAGAGGCAAAGTGTTCACCGGCGCAACCTACTCCCGCTCCAAAGGCCGAACCGCTCTGGCCCTCGTCGCAAACTTGCCCAAATGCCGGGCGGGCGCTAGTTTAGAGCATCAAACCCGTCGTGGGCGCTCCGCCCCGCCACATCGTCGAGCGGCAGAGACCTTGCGCCTGATCCTTCAACTGTCAGGCTTTCTCGGGCTGCTGGTCGCGGTATTCGCTGCCGGGGCTCTGGCGATGGCTGTCGTTTTGCCTCACGCCGCCGAACCGGGGGCGTTCCTTGTTGCGCCAACGCCGTACGATAGCGAAATGGGCAAAACCGCCTTTGGCGATCAATCTCCCAGCTCGAACATATTCAATCGCTGCGATGGCGCCTTTACTTACGTGGTTCCAGAGACGGGCCGACCACGGCCCTTGGTCTATTGCTACATGTTCAGCTTCTCCGGCTATTCGCGCGAGTAGCGAGGGCTGCCTTACAGCCGACCTCTCGATCTGGATGACTGAGCGGTCAGGCAGATACTGGCTCTGTCCGGCCTTTATTGTCGCACGACCGATCAGAGAAATGTTCTATGCGCTTGGTGCTTTATGGGCGCTGGCGGCAACTGTTCAAAGGCATTGCGCCTGAATTGACAGCGATCTTCCGAAACGATCTGCTGACTTCATTGCCTTGGGGGATATCATGAATAAGATTATTGCAGTCGTGCTTGCACTTGCGCTGACAGCGACGCCCAGCTTTGCGGCGACCTACACATTGAAAATCACGAACACCGGTAACGGTGAAATCAGCAAGATTTGGGTGACGGGTGGGACAGTTGAAGGGAAGCCCTGTTCGCCGCGCGAGTCTCTTTGTGTCAAGACCATCACTCTGCCCGACGGCGTCTGTCGCACCGACCTCACCGTGACTGGATTTGGGAGGGGCCGGGCGCGCACCTATGTAAATTGGTGTGCCAGCGGCGGCGTTGTCGAGATGTCAGTGCATTAATCACCAACGTTCACACAGCTGCATGTCAAGCTGGCCTTGGCATGCAACCTAGCTGCGGCTGCAGTTCGCGCGAGCAATCATATAAATCGGGGAGAGGAAAATCTGAACCCCGGTTCGCTTGGTACGCCCAAGGGGAATCGAACCCCTGTTCCCGCCGTGAGAGGGCGGTGTCCTGACCGCTAGACGATGGGCGCGGAGCAAGGATCTCAGTGTTAGCTACTTGGCCAAACTTCAGCAAGAAGAATGGTACGCCCTAGGGGAATCGAACCCCTCTCTCCACCGTGAAAGGGTGGCGTCCTGACCGATAGACGAAGGGCGCCTAAGCGCTGGGTTCGTATAGTTGGGCCTCTCGTGATGCGCAACCCATTTGACGACATGAAAGTGACTTTTTCAACAGCCTGAGAAAGTCACCGGGCGGTTGTAACCGCGCGGCCGGTCGCGCACATCGACATGGATGAATTGGCGCCCGGGATAGCAGCCCAGCCCGCCCACCCCGTCCACCCGCATGGCGAAGGCGATCAGCTCTTCCTTGGGCACGCCCGGAATGTAGAAATCGGCCGCCATGCATTTGGTGTGGTAGGAACTGTCAGCGCCACCGGCCGCCGAATTGTGCTGCCCGTCGCGATAGCCTGAATTCATGATGACCTTGCGGCCGAAACGGCCCTCGAATTCCCAGATCACGAATCGCAGCTTGGGCGTGATGCACAGCGCATTCACCTCGCGGCTGGCAACGAACGTGCCCCAGTCATTGCGCTTGCCTGAATAGGCCGAGCCGCTGGAACTGGCAAACATGGCCATGGGCACGCAGGCGCCCAGAGTGAGCGAACAAACCACGGCAGCGGCAATGGGACGGAGGAGGGGTGCATCGGCGACTTCCGGGACGGGCTGTTGCAAATTCGCAACAGGCAATGCTCGGTCCTGTGAAGTCTCTAAAATACGATCGGTTTCGCTAACCTGCGGCTAACCGGAATGGTTAGCGAAACCTTAGCTTAAGTGAATGTCGGGGTTAACAGTCTGTTACCATTTTCCGGTATTTGGCATTGAAAGCCGGGGCTCCTGCGGGGGCAGGGTGCCCTCCTGAATCAGCTCCACCGAAATACCGTCCGGCGAGCGCACGAACGCCATATGGCCATCGCGCGGCGGGCGGTTGATGGTGATGCCCATATCGGCAAGGTGCTGGCAAAGCTGGTAAATATCCTTCACCCGATAGGCCAGTGCCCGAAATTGCGGCCGCCGGTATACTCTTCCGGATCCCAATTATAGGTCAGCTCCACCTCGCCACCCGCATCGCCCGGGGCGCAGGAAAATCAGCGTATACCGCCCCTTCTCATTTTCCGTCCGCTGCACTTCCTCAAGGCCAAGTCCTTGACAATAAAAGCGAAGGCTATCCTCGACATTGGTGACGC
This sequence comes from Devosia sp. A8/3-2, assembly GCA_025452255.1. GTDB lineage: Bacteria > Pseudomonadota > Alphaproteobacteria > Rhizobiales > Devosiaceae > Devosia. The sequence continues at coordinate 3,062,890 of CP104974.1, read as the reverse complement.
GAACCATGGTGTGCAGAAACTGCATGGCATTTCTCTCGGCAAAAACCGTTGGACGTAGGGCCTAGCAAGCATGCCGCCCTGCCGCAACCGGCGCCGTGGCCCGCCACGATTAAACAAAATCGCAACACCTTCTTAACTTTTGGCACTGAATCGGCCAGAGTACATTGGTGTGGAGTACCTCGCAGTAGCGAGTCGAGTATTAAAGGGCTTTGGGACTATGGGGGCCAAGTTCAGTGGTGACGGCGATCAGCCCGTAACCCAATCGGGTGACGGCAGCGCGAGCAACCGTTCCGACCTGTCGATTCAGCCGAGGCGACGCGGGCCTCGATACCATCGAGATCACCGGCGCCATCAAATGGTTCGATGCCGGCAAGGGCTTTGGCTTCATCGTTCCTGACAATGGTATGGCCGATGTGCTGCTGCATGTCACCTGCCTGCGCCGCGACGGCTACCAGACGGCCCATGAAGGCGCCCGGATCGTGGTGGAAGCGCTCAACTGTCCCGGCGGCCTGCAGGCCTTTCGCATTGTTTCCATGGATGATTCCACCGCTCGGCACCCCGCACAGATGCCCGCGCCGCGCACCCATGTCGTGGTCAGAGCCGACCTCGGGCATGGTTCGGCTCGAGGTAAAGTGGTTCAACCGCATTCGCGGCTTCGGTTTCCTCTCGGCCGGCGAGGGCACGCCCGATATTTTCGTGCATATGGAAACGCTGCGCCGCTTCGGCATTACCGAGCTGCGCCCCGGCCAATTCGTGCTGGTGCGCTACGGCAACGGCCCCAAGGGCCTTATGGTCGCCGAAATCCGGCCCGATGGTTGGGGCGACGCACCGTCCTCGCACTAGGAATTTCAGCATGACCTTGTCTGCCCATCGGATCGGCTCCACCTTGCGCCGGGCCGGCATTGCCATGGCCGTGCTCCTTGCGGCAGCACCATTGGCTGCCTGCAGCGATGAGGGCAAGTTGGTGCTGCATTCCACGACTGGCGATTACAATTTCAACGTTGAAGTGGTCGACACGCCCGAAAGCCGCGCGCAGGGCCTGATGTATCGCCGGGAACTGGCTGATGACGCCGGCATGCTGTTCGATTTCAAAGGCGAGCAGCCGGTGTCCTTCTGGATGCGGAATACCTTCATCCCGCTCGATATGATTTTCGTCGATGCCAAGGGCGTGGTGAAGAACATCCATGTCAATGCGCGGCCACACGATCCGACGGGCATTCCGTCTGACGGGCCGGTGCAATTCGTGCTGGAAATTCCGGGCGGTCGTTCGGTCGAAATCGGGCTCAAGGCCGGGGACACGATGGAACATGCCGGGGTAGGGGCGCCCGCTGCGGCCAATTAGAGCCGGTGGATCACCATGCAATCGAGCACGGCCCACAGGTGCAGGCTCGCGCCGGTGACCACGAAAACGTGCCAGAGCGCATTCTGGAACTTCAGGCGTTCCCACAGATGGAACACGATCCCCAACGAATAGACCACGCCACCGGCCAATAGCAGCCACAGCGTGCTGGCGGGCAGGGTCTGCGCCAGCGACTGGAATACCAAAATGCCGCTCCAGCCGATGGCCAGATAAAGCGCAATGGCCAGCCGCCCGAACCGCTGCGGTACGATCAGCTTGAGGGCGACGCCAACAAGGGACGCGCCCCAGACGAAGCTGGTCATCACTATCCCGGTCGTCGTGCCGCCGATAACGGCAAGAAACGGCGTGTAAGTCCCAGCGATGAAAAGGAAAATCGTCGCCCTGGTCAGAAGCGCGCCAGTACCATTTTGATCGGCGAAACCGGCCACATATTGTAAGCCAGCGATACGCCCAGCACGGCCACCAGCGTGCCGACATAGAGCGACAGCGCGGGCACGGCCTCGGGCGCGGTATGGGTCGTGGCGACGACCAGAAGGATGGAGCCCGGGGCGATGGCAACCACCAGTCCCGGGATATGGACCACGCAGTCGACGGCCATTTCCGCAATCGTGTAGGGCCGCTGTTCGTGGCTCCACCAAGAATAGCCTGTCGGTTCTGGAATAGCCTGCACGCGCGAAACTCCTTGGCCGTGAGTGTGCCCGCCGCAAGTGACCAGATTATTGCATACCCAAGGCCGCAGGAGGGCATGATAAAGGCGAAGGCGCTGTTCCAGTGAACAAGCCGCACTATCAAGCGGTTCCGGCTTGACGGGTAACACTTGGGTTACTTAGACGGGCTCCGATATCGAGAGAACCATGGCCCCTGTTCCCATCTTCATCGCGCTGGCCGATCCGACGCGCTGCCGTATCATCGAATTGCTGCGGGCCGGACCATCGCCCGTTCATCGTCTGGCTGCCGAATTCGACATCAGTCGCCCCGCCATTTCGCGCCATCTGCGGGTGCTGCGCGAAGCCGGATTGATCCGCGAGGAAAAGTCGGGCCGGGAAAACCTCTATGCCTTGCAGGTTAAGCGCCTCGCGCCAGTGCGCAAATGGCTGGACAAGCTGGCGCCGGCTCCGGTTTCAGCCGAAAAGCCGCGCCCACTACGATCGCCAAGCCCGCGCCGGCACTCGTTCCTGATCCGATGGTAGACGTCATGACAGAGGCGCCAGCATCGGCCAAGCCGCGTAAACCCGCCCCGCTATCTCAAATGGGTTTTGACTTCTAAGCGCTGCGATACATCGATAGCTTGTCTGCATGAAGCGCCGCCTGAGGAGGGGCGCCAGTGAGTCTGCGACGTGCCGGTTGCGGCACGACCATCGCCGACGACTGATGTCGCAACTATTTGAGCAGAAAGCCTTTTCCGAAATGAATCAGATCGATTTGAACGGCCGGGTCGCCGTGATCACCGGCGGCGCCCGGGGGCTGGGTTTCGCCATGGCGCACCGCATGCTGGCCTCCGGCGCCAAGGTGAGCCTGTGGGATCGCGACGCCGCAGCGCTCGACAAGGCCGTTGCCGCACTGGGCGAGGGAGCCTCCAGCAAGGTCGTGGACATCACCGACCTCAGCGGCCTCACCGCCGCTCATGCGCAGGTGGAGGCCGAAGTCGGCCCAGTGTCGATCCCGGTCAATTCAGCGGGCGTCGCCGGCAGCAATGCCAGCCTTGAGGACTATGACCCCGAAGAATGGCGCCGCGTCATCGAGATCAATCTCAATGGCACATTCTACGTCAACAAGGTGGTGATCCCCTCGATGAAGGCCCGCAATTACGGGCGCATCGTCAATATCTCGTCGGTCGCCGGCAAGGAGGGCAATCCCAATCTGTCCGCCTATTCCGCCGCCAAGGCCGGGGTAATCGGCCTGACCAAATCGCTGGGCAAAGAATTGGCCAAGTTCGACATTGCCGTCAATGCCATCACCCCAGCCACTGCCAAGACGCGCATCCCGGAAACGCTGACCCGTGAATTCATCGACTACATGCTGGTCCGCATTCCTCGCGGCCGGTTCCTAGAGGTCGAGGAAGCCGCCGCCATGGTCGCCCGGCTTGTCAGCAAGGACAATTCTTTCACCACCGCCAGCGTCTTCGACCTCTCCGGCGGTCGCACCACCTATTAGGGGCAAGCTGCCAGCAAGGTTTCTCAGCGTTTGGGCTGATCGCCGGCGGAACGGCGGGAACCGACAGCCTCTATTCGGGCGATCAACCCCTGCTGGATAAGGTGGCGGAGTTTGGTGAGCCAGGTCGGCATTTTGGTCTCCTTGGTCAGGTGCGGGAGGCGATGAAATTGCGCCAACCGCCGTGATGGGTGATGTCCCGGGCGCCGGAGACGGCATGGGCTTCGCAGAGGAAGCCTGAAACCGTGCTGCCGTCGTCGAGGCGCACCTTGCCGATGCCGAGCGGGGCGGGAATGCGGGCGACGAATTGGCCGAAGGAGGCGGCGGGGAGGGCCCAGATTTCGACTTCGAGGCCAGCCCCCGCAAAGCCGGGTTGCTGGATCATGCCGGGCTTGGGCGGGACGGTGCCGGGCAGGGCGAAGAGCTGATAATCGCCCCCGGTGCGGCAGCGCTTGAGCAGGCGCCCGCCGGGGCCGGTCAATTCGTGATTGAGCGGCATGCCGGTGAGGTGGGCGCCGACGACGGCTATGGGGATGAAGGCGTCGGCTGCCGTCGGAACCTTGCTGGCTTCGGGCAGAATTGCGGCCTTGTCGCGGCCCATGCCGCTGGCGGCGCGGCGGTGCAGGGCGTCGGCCGGGGAGCCAGGGGCATCGTCGGTAAAGGCAGGGGCGACTGTGGTGACGCCGGCCGGCAGGTGGCCTTCGCTATCGAAACCGGCGGGCACGGCGATGGCCGCGCAATCGAGCAGGTTGACGAAATTGGTATAGCGGCCGAAATGCGAATTGCGCCGGATTGGGTCGGCCAACATTTCGGCCACGGTATAGGTGGTGGGCGAGGTGGGGAGCAGCAGCACGTCGGCCTTGGCCCATTCAGCCTCGGTGATGCGGCGCAATTCCTCGAGCCGGTATTTGCCATTGAAGGCTTCGACCGCTGTCTTGCCTTTGGCTCCGGCGATGATGGCGCGCACGGTCGGGTCGAAATCGGCTTCGTTGCTGGCGAAGAAGGATTCTGACAGCAGCCGAGCGCTCGGCGACCCGGGGGCCGTCATAGAGCAGGGCAGCGGCCTCGTGGAACGGGGCATAGTCGAAGGGGACGATGGTTGCGCCCGAGGCGCGGGCGTTCTCTATGGCCGCGTCATAGAGCTTTTCGACCTCGGCATTGCCGAAGAATTCGCGCTCGACGCCGTCGAGAACGCCGACGCGCAGGGCTGTGGTGGGGAGACTGGTCCAAGCGGCGCGGCGGGAGAAGGGATCGGCGGCGTCGAAGCCTTCGGCTACTTTGCGGATGGCGACGCCATCGCCCACCGTCGCTGCGAAGATCGTGACGCAATCAACGCTTTTGCAGGCGGGGATGACACCGGTATTGGGCAAGAGGCCCGGCGTTGGCTTGATGCCGACAAGGTTGTTGAACATGGCGGGGACGCGACCCGAACCTGCCGTGTCGGTGCCCAGCGAGAAGGTCGCGAAGCCGGCGGCGACGGTGACGGCCGAACCGGAGCTGGAGCCGCCCGAAACATAGTCGGCATCAAAGACGGAGCGCGGTGCGCCATGGGGCGAGCGGGTACCGTTGAGGCCGGTGGCGAATTGATCGAGATTGGTCTTGCCGATGACGATGGCGCCGGCCGCGCGCAGGCGGGCGATGACTGTTGCGTCGGCTGCGGGCTGATAGGCAAAGGCCGGGCAGGCGGCCGTGGTGGGCAGGCCCGCTACGTCGATATTGTCCTTGACCGCGAAGGGGATGCCCCAGAGGGGCAGGCTATTGGGCTCCGGATGTTCGGCCATCAAAGTCTGGGCGGCGGCGCGGGAGGGCTTCGTCGGTGACCGGGGTGATGAAAACCGCCTTGTCAGGCCGGGCGGCGCGGCGTTCGATAACGGCTTCGATGATGTCGAGTGGGGTCGTCTTCCCCTCTGCATACAGGGCTTTGAGGTTTGCCGAGTCCAGCATGATCGGCAGCATCAGATTTCCTCCAGAACGACGATGACATCGCCGGTTTTGACATTGCGGCTGGGGCCGTGCGCACGTCGCGGATGCGGCCGGCGGCGTGGGCGGTGACGGTGATTTCCATTTTCATGGATTCGATGATGAGCGACGGCGTTGCCTTCGGCGACGGGGGCGCTGTCTTCGACGAGGATTTTCCAGATATTGCCGGGGACGGTGCTGCCGACGCCAAAGCAGCCAGCGGGAATATCGCCTTCGACTGCGCCATTGCCGGCGTCATCAGCGACGAAGCTATCAAGGCCCTCGGCCTTCCAGCGATTGCGTTCTGCGTCGAAGGCGGCTTGCTGGCGAGTTTTGAAGGCGGTGATGCTGTCGGCATTGGCCGCAAGATCGCGCGTAGTCGGCATAGGAGAATTGGGTTTCCTCGATGCCGATGGGATAGGCGCCATGCGGGAAGGCAGCGCGGGCTTCGGCAAGCTCCTGATGATCGACGGGGAAGAAGCGGATCTGGTCGAAGAAGTTGAGCAGCCGGGGCTTTTGCGGCTGGAAGGCGGGCGTTGAGCGCCAGTGTTCCAGACCTGGATGGTGCGGCCGAAAAGCTGATATCCGCCGGGGCCTTCCATGCCGTAGATGCACATATAGGCCCCACCAATGCCGACGGCGTTTTCAGGCGTCCGAGTGCGGGCGGGGTTGTATTTGGTGGTGACGAGGCGATGGCGCGGATCGACCGGGGTGGCGACCGGAGCGCCCAGATAGACGTCGCCCGAGGCCGAGCACGAGATAGCTGGCGTCGAAGATGGTTTGCTTGACGGCATCGACGCTGTCGAGACCGTTAATGCGGCGGATGAACTCGATATTGTCCGGGCACCGTGGCGCGTTGGGGCGCACCAGCTCCCGGTATTTCTGCATGGCCAGCTGAATATCCGGGTCGTTCCAGGACAGCGGCAGGTGCACGATCCGGCTGGGGACGACGACCTCTTCGGCGGCGGGGAGAGATTTTTCGATCTCCTCCAGCAAACCCAGCAGGCGCGTGCGCGACATGGCGGTGCTATCATAGTGGATCTGCAGCGAGCGGATACCGGGCGTGAGGTCGATAGCCCCAATTTTGCCGTCTCGCTGAATGGATTCCATCAACAAATGAACGCGCAAACGCAGGGCGATATCGAGGGACATGTCGCCATATTCGACCAGCAAATTATCGTCGCCCCGGCGGCGATAGACGACCGGCACCGGACCGTCATCGGAACGGGCGAGAATGGCTGAGCCGGTGTCCAGTTTTGGGCGATGGATAGCGGGCGCGGCGATCGGATCGTCGGGGCGGGCGAGCGGCCGGAAGCGGATCGTGTCGCCGGGCTTGAACTGGCCCATTTTCCAGAGTTCGTCGCGGGCGATGACGGCGGGGCAGACGAAACCGCCCGGGCTGGGGCCATCGGGGCCCGGGATGATGGGCATGTCGCCGGTGAAGTCGATGGCGCCGACGGCATAGGCATTGTCGTGCAGGTTTGAGGGGTGCAGGCCCGCTTCGCCGCCATCGGTGCGGGCCCATTTGGGGGCGGGGCCGATGAGGCGGACGCCGGTGCGGGCGCTGTTGAAATGGACCTCATAGTCGGTGGCGAAGAGGGTTTCGATATCGGTATCGAGGAAGAAATCCGGCGCGCCATGGGGGCCGTAGAGCACGCCGACATCCCAATGGCGGGACAGGGGAGCTGGGGCGTTGGCCGGTTGTGTGCCTTGCTGCTCGGCGCGGGCGAGGTGGAGCACCCGGCCGGCTTTGAGTGTGCCGGTGGCGTGGCCGCCGAATTGACCGAGGCCGAATGTGGCGCGGGAACCTAGGACTACGTGAGCCGCGAAGCCGCCGGACACGGCGAGATAGCTGCGTTGGCCGGGGCCGTCGATAGCGCCAATGCTCAGGGTTTGGCCTGCGGCGACGGCGATCGCCGTGTTGTGGGCGATGGGGGCGCCGTCGAGCTTCATCGGCATGGCGGCGCCGGCCAAAGCGATGGTGGCGGGAGCGTGGAAGCGCAGGGTGGGGCCGGCAACGGTCAGTTCGAGGGCAGCCGTAACGTCAGTGTTACCGACGAGGCGGTTGGCGTGGCGGAAGGAGCGCTCGTCCATCGGCCCGCTTGGCGGCACGCCGACATGCCAGAGGCCGAGACGGCCGGGGAGTTCCTGCAGGCTTGATTGGGCGCCGGGGGCGAGGACTTCGATGACATCGGGGATGAAGGCGAAGTCCTTGAGCGCGGTGGTAGCCACCTTGCCGCTGGCGAGCAGGTCGGACGCGGCGATGGCGCGCAGATAGGCCGGGTTGGTTTCGATGCCGGTGATCGAGGTGTCGGCTAGGGCGGCGCGCAGATTGGCGATGGCGCTAGGGCGGTCGGCCCCGGCGACGATGATCTTGGCGAGCATGGGGTCGTAATAGGGGGTGACCTCGGTGCCGGTTTCCGATCCGAGTGTCGATACGGGCGTCTTCGGAAAACCGCACTTCGGTTAGGAGGCCCGCGCTGGGCTGAAAATTGGCGTGCGGGATTTCGGCATAGAGGCGCACTTCGATGGCAGCGCCGTTGGCCGCGAGGGGGCCGGCTGTGGCGATTGGGTCTTCACCAGCGGCCCGGCGGATCATCCATTCAACCAGATCGATGCCGAACACGGTTTCGGTGACGGGGTGCTCGACCTGAAGGCGGGTATTGACCTCGAGGAAATAGAAATCCTCGCGGACGGGGTCGTAGATGAATTCTACCGTGCCGGCGGAAGCGTAGGCGACGGCGGCGCCCAGATCAGTGGCAGCTTTGTGGAGGCGGGCGCGGGTGGCGTCGGAGAGGCCGGGCGCGGGGGTTTCCTCGACGACTTTCTGGTTGCGGCGTTGCAGGGAACAGTCGCGTTCACTCAGCGCTATGACCTTGCCTTTGCCGTCGCCGAAGATCTGCACTTCGACATGGCGGGCATCGGAAACGAAGCGCTCGATATAGACGCGAGCATCGCCAAAGCTGGCTGTGGCGGTGCGCTGGACGCTATCGAAGGCGGCGGCGAGGGCGGTGGCATCAGCGCAGAGCTGCATGCCGATGCCGCCCCCTCCGGCCGTGCTTTTGAGCATGACGGGGTAGCCGACGGTTTCGGCAGCGGACAGGGCTTCGGCGGCGCTGGTCAGTAGATCCGTGCCGGGCAGCAAGGGGACGCCGCTGGCCTTGGCCAGCTCGCGGGCGGTGTGCTTGAGGCCGAAGGCTTTGATATTGGCCGGCGTCGGTCCGATAAAGGCGATGCCTTCGGCGGCGAGGCGTTCGGCGAAGCCGATATTTTCGCTGAGGAAGCCGTAGCCGGGATGGACCGCCCGGGCGCCGGTGGATTTGCAGGCGGCGATGACGGCGTCGATATCGAGATAGCTCTCGCTGGCGGGCGCCGGGCCGAGGCGGACGGCTTCATCGGCGAGGGACACGGCTTTGGTGAAGCGGTCGGCGTCGGAATAGACGGCGACGGAAGCGATGCCCATGCGGCGCAGGGTTTTGATGACGCGCACGGCGATTTCGCCGCGGTTGGCGATGAGGACTTTGGTGAACATGGTTCAATGCCCCCAGCAGGCGCGATCTGCGGCTATATGGTGCAAGATCATGCAGCATCCCCCGAAATCACGACCTTGATCGGCGTCGGGTTAAAGCCGTTGCAGGGGTTGTTCACCTGAGGGCAGTTGGAGATGACGCAGAGGACGTCCATTTCGGCACGCAGTTCGACATGGTCGCCGGGGGCGGAGAGGCCGTCGACGATGGTCATCTGGCCGGAGGGCTCGATGGGCACGTTCATGAAGAAGTTGATATTGGGGACGATGTCGCGCTTGCCCATGCCGTGTTTGGTGACTTCGAGCAGGAAATTATCGTGGCAGGCGTGCAGATATTTGGTGTCGTGGCCGAAGCGGACGGTGTTGCTTTCGCAGGAGCAGGCGCCGGCCGAGGTGTCGTGGCGGCCGCAGCTATCGGCGGTTACCACCAGCATGACATTGCCTTCATTGCTGATGATCTCAGTGCCGATGCCGACATAGGCGCTGCCCCGGACGCGTAGGGTGTCCCGGCCGCTATAGCGTTCGGAGAAGTCGTCGGCCTTGTAGAACAGGGTATCGACGGCCTGCTGGCCTTCGCTGTCGATAATGCGGATCGTTTGGCCCTTGCGGACAATGCCGGACCACGGCTTTTCGGCGGGGATGAAGTGTTCCTGAATGCTCATCTGTGTCTCCCCTCAAGCCAGCTGCATGGTGTTGTTTTCAAAGCCACGGGTGGCTTCGGCCGTGGCGGTGCGGCAGAGATCGTCGGCGGGCACGGGCAAGCGGAAGCGGGTGACGGTCACCGGATTGGGGGCATAGGCGGGGTTGGGATCGAGCGGGTGCGGGCAGTTGGAGAGGGCGATGACCGTGTCCATCTCGGCGCGTAGCTCGATGTAATCGCCGGGCTGGCGCATGTCCTCGTGCCAGACGAAAGCGCCGTCGGCGTTGACCCGGACGGGCGCGAAGAAGGTGAGGGCCGAGGGGATGTCGCGACGGTCCAGCCCCAGCTTGCCGGCGACGAGGACGAAATTGTCGCGCGTGTTGCGGGTGTCGCCGGGATAGCGGGCATTGGACGCGGCGTTGGAGCCTCCGACCGTGCCATCATGGGCGGATGAGGCCGCTTCGGTGACCGAGAACATGACGCGGCCCATATCGGAGAACAGCACGCGGCCCTTGGCGATGGCGGTGGTCCATTGCACTTTGACCGTGTCGGGCAGGTTGAGGCGCTCGCTGGTGTCGGCAAGGCTCCGAGCGATCATGGCCACGGCTGAAGGGCCCTGATCCTGCGCGATGCGGATCGTGTCGCCGGCTTTGAGATTGGTCGACCAATACCAGCCGCCGGGAATGGTTTCGGTGTGGATGGGGTCGGCAATCGGCGCGGCCGGAATGGCGCTGGCGGCGGGCAAAGCCTTGGGGGCGTTTTGCAGGCCTTTGCGCTGGTGTTCTTCATAGCGCGCGGTCGGCGGCGATCTGTTCGGGCGTACGGCTCATGGTTTGTCTCCTTGTGTTGGTGCCGAGTCGTCCTGAGCAAGACCCAAGGGCATGACCGGGTCGTCCCGGTCGGGGGCAAAAATGGAAGGCTCGCCGGCAATGCGCGGCGGCCAGATATCGATGTCGCGGCTGAGCAGGGCGCCGTAGCGCTCTGCGCTCCTCGGGGCGGTCGCGCGGGCGCTCGAAGGCGATGACGCGGGTGCCCGTGGTGAAGGCCTCGCGCATGTCATGGGTGACCATGACGACGGTGAGTTCTGGTCTCGTGCCAGAGGCACTTCATCAGCACATGGATTTCGGCGCGAATGCCGGGATCGAGCGCGCCAAACGGCTCGTCGAGCAGCAGCACTTTGGGCTTCATGATCAGCGCCTCGGGCGAGGGCGAGGCGCTGTTGCATGCCGCCGGAGAGCTGGGCGGGGTATTTGTCTTCGGAACCGGCGAGGCCAACATCGGCGATGAGCTGGCGCGCTTCTTCGACGGCACTGCGCTTGCTGGCGCCGAATAGGCGGGCGGCGATTTTGGAGCCGGTGAAGGCTTTGCCGAGCAGCACATTGCCCAGCACGGTGAGGTGCGGAAATACCGAATAGCGCTGGAAGACGACGCCTCGGTCAGGACCGGGCTCGGCCACCAGCGGGATGCCATCGAGGGTGATGGTGCCGCGCGTGGGGGCTTCCTCGCCGAGCAGCATTTTGAGGAAAGTGGTCTTGCTGCAACCCGACGGGCCGACCAGTGGCGACGAAGGCGCGGGAAGCGATGGTCAGCGAGACCTTTTCCAGCACGATCTGGTCGCCATATTCCTTCCAGACATTGTCGAGCACGATCGTACTCATCACTGCCGCTCCAGATTGGACCAGGGGAAGATGGCGATGCGCAGCCGATCGAGCGCGAAATTCATGATGATGGCGAGCAGGGTAATCCGAGCCACATAGGGGAAGATCACATCCATCGACAGATAGCGGCGGACGAGGAAGATGCGGTAGCCGAGCCTGGAATCCGCCGAGATGGCTTCGGCGGCGATGAGGAACAGACGTGCGGGGCCCAGTTGCAGGCGCAGGCAGGTGAGCAGCCGGGGCAGGGTTTGCGGCAGGACCACGCGCAGGGCGATCTGCCGGGAGGAGCCGCCCAGCGTTTCGGCCTTGATGATCTGCTCGCGCGGCAGCTCGATGACCTTGAGGGCGAGGTCGCGGATCATGGCCGGGGCGACGCCGATGACGATCAGCGTGATCTTGGCGGCTTCGCCCGGGCCCAGCACGATGAAGAGGATGGGCAAGAGAGCCAGCGGCGGCACCATGGAGATGGTGGCAATGAACGGGGCCAGCAGCGCCCGCACATAGGGGAACATGCCGACGATCATGCCGAACAGCAGGGCAATCGTGGTGGAAATGCCCAGCGTCCAGAGCAGGCGGGAGAGGCTGGCAATGGTGTCCGCCCACATCAGATATTCGCCGGTGCGCACATCGGGAGTGAAGGCCATGCGGTTGATGGCGTCGGTGAGGCTGGCCAGCGCGGGCAGCAATTTGTCGCTGGGATTGTCGGCCAGCCGCGCGGCCGAGCCCATGCCATAGGCAATGACCAGCAGCACGAAGGGCGCGAGCATGAGCATCAGCCGCACGGCCGGCCCGGGTTTGGTATTGATCCAACGCATGGTGTGGGCTCCGTCTGTGGGCCGGCCAGAAGCCGGCCCGATCCGGTTCAGAGGGCGCCGTCGGCGGCCATGCTCATGTAGTTGGCGGTGAAGCGCAGCTTCACATTAGCGGGGTCGCCCAGCACGGTGCCGTCGGGCAGCTCGATGCCGATGACATCGGCCGAGGGGGCGCCGGAGCCGAGCAGACCTTTGTCAAAGAGGAAGGTGCGCACGCGGTCCATGGTGGTGGCGAGCTCCGGCGCCGTGGTGAACGCGACGGCTTCCGCTGGCGTGGGGAACAGTTTGGTGGCGGCGAGCTGGGCTTCGTAGCCGGCCTGATCGGTGCCCGAGGCGACGCCCATGGCCTGCCGTGCGGCAATGCCTTCGGGCGTGTCGGCGGTCATGATTGCCATGGTGTCATACCAGATGCCGGCCAGTGCCTTGCCGAAATCGGGATTGGCCGCGAGTACATCCGTATTGGCGACCATCAGGTCGATAATTTCGCCGGGAATGTCGGCGCTGTTGAACACATTGGTGGCGTTGGGCAGCGCGAGAATTTCGGAGACCATGGGGTTCCGTGTAACCATGGCGGTGACATCCGGCGTCTGGAAGGCGCCGACCATGTCGGGGTCGGAGGTGTTGATGACCTTGACGTCGCGCTCGCTCATCCCTGCGCTTCGAGCGCGGGCGAGCAGATAGTGGGAGACGGAGAATTCGACGAGGTTGACGTTCTGCCCCTTGATGGCGGCCAGCTCGGTCTGGTCCTTGAGGATGACGGCGTCATTGCCGTTGGAGAAGTCGCCGATGATGACCGCGGTGGTGTCAACGCCACCTGCTGCGGGAATGGACAGGCCATCCATATTGGTCAGGGTCACCGCGTCATAGGCGCCGGCGGTGTATTGGTTCATTGACTCCACATAGTCGTTGAACTGGGTCACCTCGATGGTGATGCCATATTTGTCGGCCCATTTCTGCACGATGCCATTATCGGCGGCATAGCCCCGTGGCATCCAGCCGACATAGATCGACCGAGCGACCTTGAAATCGGTCTTGGCTTGAGCGAGTGCGGGCAGCGTTGTTCCGAAACCCACGGTCGAAGCCAGCAATGCCGTAACGAGAAATTTGGACAGTTTCGTCATCTAGATCCCCTTTGCGTATTCACAAAAAGGGATCGGCAGAAACCATCGAGCCAATCCCTTGGCTTACGAGGTCTCCCGGGCTTTTGTCCCGCCGTGTCCGACACGATTGCTCCGCGCCGGCGGGTGGCTCTCGGACCAGACACGTCATGACGACGCCGGAACCCTAGCACCCAACTCGGCAGATATAATGCAAGGCACGTGCCAAGTGCTTTTGCCCGATATTGGGGGATTTTGGACCGCTTTTGCAGGGCTGGCGGCTAGAACATCGGCTGGCTGCACACGGTTTGGGCAGATGGGGCGCGGCCGCCGATATTCTTGGCAATGGTGTGGGCGTGCAACGATTGCCGTACTAAGGCCAAGGATAGCCGGCGGTGGCAATGCCTTGCTGGGTGAGGGTTTCAACCAGTTTGCGCCGATACGTGACGACATCGCCAATGGTCTTGACGCGCAGCGTGCTGACCTCGATGCCTGTGAAGGGGATGAAATCGGCAGGAACGGATTCGCCGCCCCAATTGTCCATGATGTAGTTGAGCACCGCCGCGATCTCGGTGTCGGACAGGCTGGCGCCAATCACGCCGGGCACATGCATCAGATAGGTGCGGCCGGTTTCATCGTGGGCAAACGCGCCCACCGAGTTGCGAAAATCGGGGATGCCGCCCACCGGATGGCCCGAGCCATCCATGGCGTGACAACCGGCGCAACGCAGGATGTAATTGGCGTGGGGCGAGCGCTCTTGTGCGGCCGCGGGCGTCACCGCCAGCAAGCCGAGCAAGGCAAAAGCACGCAGAGATGTCATTGATCACCCTTGCGCATAGCCCGCAATTCAGCGTGGCTGGGCACTGCCGCGCGTATTTCGGCAACCAGAGCCGTATCGACCGAAGCCGGCAGGCCATTAATGTCAGCCAGCAGATAATTGGCGATGGCCACGACCTCATCGTCGCCCAGCCAATTATGCGTCGGCATGGCGAGGCCCATATAGGTCTGCCCGCCGGCTTCGATCTTGCCGGTGAGCCCGCTCAGGATCACCCCGGCCACATAGCGCCCGCTTTGATCGCCCAACGTTTGCCACAACGCCGCGTCGTTGAGCGGTGGCGCCAGCCCCGGCGAGCCGCTGCCATCGGCCATGTGGCAGGCGCCGCAGGTATCGGCGAAGGCTGTCTGCCCCGCCGCATCCTGCCCGTGGGCAGGCGCGGCGAGCAGTGCAAGCGCCAGCGTTACGACAAGGCCTTTATGCATCGGCCAGCCCGACCAGCACGGCCACGGTGCAGTGATAGCCCTTGGAATCATTGGCCATGCACCAGTTGATGTCGTTGTAGAGACCCATGCGATAGCCGGGGCGTTCGCCTTCGGAGGTGAAACAGAACGATCCGGCGCAGGTCGCCTTGCCGCAGCAATCATTGTAGGAGACGAGGTAATCCTTCTCGTCATTGGGATTGCAGGCACGTGCCGACCCAGGAGACTTTGGAGGCTTCCGAGCCCGGCGGGCATTGGTTGAGCGTGCCGCCGCATTCATTGCAGAGATTGCCGTCCAGCGCGCAATAGCGCCAGTAATCGCACGAGGTCTGGTCGCCGTCAGGGGAGGCGCCTTCTCGGGCGAAAGCCCGGCCGAAATTGCGATCGAAGGGCAGCATGGGCAGCAGGCCCCCGCCAAGCATAGCAGCGCCCGCCTTGGTCAGAAAACTGCGCCGGCCCGTGCCCCGGGCGATGCGGCGGCTGCTCTTTTCGGCACCCCGGTCGAGCCATTCAAAGATAGTGTCGATCATTGCCATTGAAGGTACTCCTTAGGGGCTCAGCTATTGGCGGGGGCAGGGCTGTCGAGGAAGCTCTGGATCGAGTCGACGCCCATTTCCTTGGCGTTGAACAGGCTTTCCAGCTGCTCGCGATTGTTGACCGTGCCCTTGGCGCGGATGATGCCGCGATTGTCGAGCAACACGGCAAAGGGCAAGCGGGAGACGCGATAGGACACGCCCAGATCGCTCGACACCACATAGGGGAAGCTGCCCAGATCCGCCGTTTCGATGAAGCGTTGATGCTTGGCGACATCGCCATCGCTGGCTAGCACCACGTCGAGCCACTTGTCTTCCGCCTGCCGCACCGAGCGCAGGATGGGCAGCAGCTTCTTACAAACCGGGCAGGTGGGGGAAAGGAAGAAGACCAGCGTCGAACGGTCGGGGCGGGGGCCGATGGCCACAGTGCCGCCGGTCAGGCTGGGCAGGCTGAACAGCGGGGTCATATCGCCGATGCGCGGGCCGGCATCATTGACCAGCGCGCCCATAGGCGAGACGCGTTCATAGAGCACGCCGATTTGGCGGGCCATGGCGAACAGCGCAACGATAAGGCAGAGCACGACGACCCAGAGGACGCCAACTGCGAGGATGAGTGCATTCATTTCCATTGTCCTTATTTCCAGCTTCAGCGCCGTAGCCGCATGACGGCAGTGGTGGCCATGATCTGCTCTGATCAGCAGATAGCCCACCCAGAGGATGAAGCCGCTGACCAGCGCGGCAGCCGCTTCGCCCAGCGACAGCGCATAGGGCGAACCGACGAGGCACAGCGCGGCAAGTGCTGCCAGCACGCCATTGCGTCCCACCAATTGCCAGCCCAGCGGCTGTACCGCGCCACCACAGCCGCATTCGATGCGATCGCGCCCCCGATTGATGTTGATGGCCATGCCGGCCGCATAGAGCCCGAGCAGGGCGATGGCGAGCATCGCGCCGGCCATGTTGCCGCCCGGCGTGAGCAGCACGACGACCACCGTGACTTCGAGGCCCACCAGCGCCATCGCGGCAAGGTTCACCCGGTTGGCGGGCATCAGGTCATAGTCGGCAACGAAGCCGGTGAACGCCGTGAAATCGGAGAGCTTGTGCCGAGCCGCCCGGGCGAACAGCAGGGCGATAAACGCCGCTGCCGTCGCCGCGACCAAGCTTGTCCAGAGCCGCCTCCATCACGGACCTGCCACAACGACAGTGGCAAAGCCGGTGCCGTCACCCGATCCGGTCTCCTTGAGCGCAAACCCGGCCTCCGGATCAACGGCATAGCGGACGACAGTGCTTTCTTCCTCGTTGAGCCCGAACAGCACCGGGATTTCGCCACCGGTGACCTTGATCGAGATCAGGCCATGTGCCGGCGATTGATAGAGCGCTTTGCGCGCCTTGACGTCATAGGCCCAGATTTCCTCGGACGCGTTCTTGTGGCTGCCGTCATAGGCCTCGGCATGCATGGTCACGAACAGCACGCCATTGGTGTCGTTATAGGTGAGCAGATTGTACCCGCCTGGCGCCCAACCCTCGGCCCGGCCTTCGGTGATCGAGAACGTGTCGGTCTGGGTGATGGTGCCGGTGGCGTCCGACAGCAGATAGACATTGCCGTGATAGGAGATGAACGCCAGATCGGTCCCGATGCGGTCGGATGCGACAAAGATCGGATCGGTATCGGCGTCGAAGATTTTTGCGCTGATGGTCTTTTCGACTGTAGCGCCATCGGCGCCCACATCGAAGCTGGCAAAGGTGCCGTCGCCGCAGATGGACGAGAAACTGTGGCCCTCGAGCGAGGGGTAGATGCCCCAGCAACCCGGCGTCGCCACTTCCTGCACCACGCTGCCAGCCGCCACATCCACCACGGTGACCGAGGTCGCCGGCGTCGCGTTCTGCACATAAACGAACTTGCCATCGGCACTTTGCGCCAACAGCGGTTCATAGGCGGCCACCATGGCGGCCTTGCCCGGCAGCAGGATTTCCTTGGTGATGGAGAGGGTGTTCACATCATAGACGTTGAGCACCTGCTCGATCGGGCCATAGGTATAGCGCTTCATGAAAGTCGATTGCGCATAGGCCGTCTTGCCATCGGGCGCGACCAGCAATTGGATGATCGCGCCGGCTGTCATATTGCCTTTGTTGGTCAGGTCATCAGCCGAATAGACCTCGATCGAGCTGGCTCCACCCCATTCCTGCTTGCCCACGAAAATATTGGGCCCCGGCTCGATGGCTTCCTTCACCGAGAACGTCTCGGGGACGAATTCGGCCTCCTGCGCCATCACGGGAAAAGTCAGCATGGTGGCGCAGCACAGCGTGCTGGCAGCAAGCAGCTTGGATTTGATCATGCCATGGTCTCCAATCTTCGGAGATCAGACTAGGAAGGCGCCATGCCCTCCGCTATCCACTCCAAGCCGATTGAATGGCTAATTTATAGGCAATTGTGTTTATTGCTCAGTCTGTGCGCGCCTGCTACGGATAGTGCGTAGCCGATAGCGATCATCATGCCCAAAGCCTTCGTCGCTGAATTCTTCGACGCCACCGAACAGGAAGCCGCATTGCCCGGCTGGGAGCAGCGTTTTCTGCAACTGGCGCCCAATCGCTATCACGGGCGGGTCGACTATCTGGTGATGCCGGGCATTTCGGTG
Organism: Devosia sp. A8/3-2; assembly: GCA_025452255.1. Taxonomy (GTDB): domain Bacteria; phylum Pseudomonadota; class Alphaproteobacteria; order Rhizobiales; family Devosiaceae; genus Devosia. Next base: position 3,045,264 of record CP104974.1, on the reverse strand, counting down.
ATGCGCGAACGCGTCAACACCACCATTGCCCAAACCATCATGACGCCCGTGGACAGTGTGACCTTCGCCTTCACCGTCAATGACGATGCCCATTGGCAGATTAATGCGATGCCCTTGTGTGGCGTCACCTGCAGCGTCATCACCGGCGGGCTGGAATGGGTCGCCGTCTGCCCCGGCGGCTATGACATTGTGCTGGTCACGATGCGCGCTGACCAACTCGGCTGGGAGGTGCGGGCCGGCTTCAATGTGCTGTCGGGGCCCGCAATGAAGGCATGCCTGCATTGGTTGCTCGGCCTGTTGCCCAACGCGGCGGGGCATGCGGCGACAGCCGGCGCGCTGACTGATCTGCTGGCCGAGATCCTGATCGAGCAGCTCGCCAGTCTCTATTTCAACAGCACGCTGCGGGAATGGCCCGGTCCCAACACCAGCCCGGATTACTCCGCGTTCCGACGCCTGCAAAGCCGCATGCACGGGGAAGGGGACGTGCCCCTGTCAATTGCCGCGCTGGCCGCCGCCACCGGCATGACCCACCAATCGCTGCATGAGACGGTGCGCAACACTTTGGGCATCAACGCCAGCGTCTGGCTCAAGCAATTGCGCCTCGACGGCGCCTGTCGCGATCTGCTCCGTGCAGGGCGCACCGGTCGCACTGTTTCAGAAGTCGCCCTGCAATGGCGCTTCTGGCATCTGGGCCGCTTCGCCAAATACTACAGCGCCCAGTTCCACGAGACGCCGTCGGAAACACTACGAAGCATGCGGGCGGAGCGAGCTTAGGTGGCGCCTTGCGGGAAGCCCATCAACCGCCTGCAGGTTGAATTTCAAGCGGCGTACGCGCACGGTTCACCGCCGGATCGATGCATCTTCGGGGTCGCGCAGCAGATGCACATCGGCGCCGGCCACACAGAACTGCGGCAACAGGACCTCATCAATCAGCGTGCGTACCGCCGCCGGATGCGAAGCGCCTGTCTTGTCGAATATCTCGAGTACGAGCTCCACCGCATGCACCGTCTGCCCATGGGTGCCGCCACGCGTCAGTCCATGCTCGGAGCGCTTGAGCGCTTCGATTCTGGCGCGGACTGGGACGCCGCTATGTTCCAGCCGGCGCCACGTCTTTTCCTCGGCTGAGTAGATGCGGTTCTCGTGTGTAGCGACGATCACCACCGACACTCCAGCCACCAGAACTGCGCTCATCATTATCGCAAACACGATCCAGAGGACAATTTCGATGTCGAATCTCCGTCACGGTCACGCCATACATTCTGTGGCTTTTTAGAAACCGCTTGTGTCATGCACATGACGCAAAGCGCCGGACGATTAAGTCGTGCCGCGTTCTGAATGGTTCTATGTTGCGACGATATCAAACCTTCCAAACCTCGATTTAATCGTAAGCACTTTTTCAAACCGCGTTGGAGGCCTTCTTCCTGTATGTGGGTTCCTTTTTCCGAGCCAGACACGGATGGCAAGAAAAAGGGCCGCCGTTGGGCAGCCCTTTGCTCGCAATCCGTGTGCCGACTGTCATGGCAGGAAGTGCGAGACGTCCCTTTTTTGGTGCACGGTGTGGTTCCTATGTCCCGACTGCACCGCGCAGTATGGTTGGATACCCATTGCTGAAAGGGCGGGTCCAAGCGTCTTGGGCCGACGGCGGTGTCGCCGAGCCAACCTCTGCCAATCTACCTCGGATAGCGCGAGCTACAAATCTCATGTTGGAACAGCCTTCGGGGATCTGATCAAGCGGTTCGGCGCGTTTCAAAAACCGATCCATTAGGTCGTTTATGTCCGTCACTTTGATAGGTGGTATCTGGCCATCGGATACGATCTCTCGTGGTAAGATCGTCCTCAAGTGACCGGAAGCCATCCACTCTGACATAGCCTGAAGTATCAAATGTCCGATGGGCGGCCTCGGCGTCGATCAAAACCGCCTACGCCCACAATTGGAAACAAAAATGCGGGCAATCCCAGTCGCCTCAACATATTTCACTACTGTCGGCGACGCCAAGCCAAACGTGGCAGCTGCCTCTGATACGCAATAAAAACGCCGGTGCGTGATGGGCACCCCGAACAGGCTCGGATCGCTAGGACCCCACGGCATCACGTCGTAAATGGCATTGGCGACATCATGGTACACGGGTGCGTAGGACGTTTTCGGATGCTGTCGGCCTTGAGGACCGCGTGCGCCTTTCCAATGAGGTTCTGCGGTCCCACAACCGGCGGGAGCTTGTCGCTTTTGTGTTCCAACAATTCCATTAGGGCGTGGCTAAGTGTGGCTCGGCCGCCTGAAAACGTCCTAAAACCCTCGGCATATACTCTATGCAAATCGGTGTCGGAAAGGCCGTCCAACCGATCCGAAACGAGATCAGCCGCCCGACCGAGGTGGGCACAGATCGAAAACACCTCGTTCAGGCCCAAGGCATCGAGCATACCCCCTTGGAACGCCCTTCCTTCCAACCTTGCAGAGACATACATCTCGAACTCGGAGGCGTTCCGTTCGGTTTGAGATGCCATGAGGTCCGAGAGTTTAGTGACCACATCCGTTGCCATCAGCGCAGTGTCGTAGAAGTGCCCGTTGTTCGGCCGCGGTTTTCACTATTAAAAGTGGCCGGGAATGTTTGGTGCACGTTTGTACGGGCCAGAAGAGCTACGGCAAACGTACGTAGACCGCCGCTTCCGGCATCTCGCCGGGTGCAGCCTAGATATCTTCTGCCCAGCATTCGAGGCAAACGGACAGATGCCGCCGGCGCGAGAATTTTGTCGCGATCAGTTCGGTGCCGATCCTTAAGGTGCCCTTTTGTGCCGAGCTCGGTGTGGAGAGAATTAACTCGCCCAAATCGCATCCGGTAAGCGTCGCCAGTTTTGACAGCTCTTCCACGTGCCCACCGCTTAAGCGGTCGAATTCCAAGTCGAAATCACCTGCGAGCTCGCGAGCACTCATCAGTTGGTAGTGAGCGGCCATCCGGGCAAAAACGAGGTCGCGGGCTCACCCCTCTGCAGCCTAACTTCGTCGAGCCTACCGTGCATCAGAACCACCTTCTTCGGCCCGTTCATCGACTTGAGGGTGTCTATGAGGCCCACTTTTTCGCCTATACCTGACGTGTCGATCTGCTCCCAGTTGTCGGACACGAAGGGGTTGCCGTCCGCCACGGGGAAGTTCGCCGAGGAGGCGTACACGTCCCTGAAATGCTGGATTTCCAGCCGGCTAGAACCATTGCGCACGGCATGGAGCACCGCCAGTTTGGCCGGGGTAATCGCGATGCCACAGGAATCGTCCGACGCATGGGTGAGCCGTTGCATTGGCAAGTCATCTGCCCTGAGACTCAGCTCAAGGTTCGCTTCCTTGCAAAGCTTCGAGATGCCATCTATCAGGTTCGCGTGCTCCTCATCGGTATTGCGCATGCGGCCGATCGTGACGACATCGCACCGGTCCCGGATATGCTCCCTGCCTTCCGCAGCCAATTCGGCCTCGACTTCAGGCAGCGCAAGCTCAATTGGCCAGCCACGCGAACGATTGCTGGAAGAGTTGGCCGAGCTCGAGAAAACCTCCCAGCGCGGCTCCGAATAGGACAGGACCAGCCCCTGCCGCATACGCCCGCCGATCATACAGCAAGCGCGGAACGCTCCGCCGCGTCCACTCGTTATGGCCGCACGCCCAATTGGATAACCCGCCATGACGTCTCTCTTCGGCCCCCGTCTTGAAGGCTCGGCCACCGAATTCCGTCTCTGGGCGCCAAGCGCCAAAACTATCGAATTGATATTTCCCGACCGCCCGCCCGCCGCGCTCCAGCAAGACGAGAGCGGGTTCTGGTCTGTGCACGTTGATGATTGCGGGCCGGGGACGCGTTACAAATTCCGCGCGGGTGAATTCAGAATTTCCCGACCCTGCCGCGCGGCAGCAGGATGGCGGCACGGCAGGCTGGAGCGTTGTGCTGTCCCCATTGCAGCCCAGCGGGCGCAACCAGCCGCTGCGGCCCCGGCACGAAACCATTCTATGCGAGGTGCATGTCGGCACCGCCTCCCGGAAGGCACGTTCCGTGGTCTGGCCAATCGGCTTGAGCATTTCCACGATGCCGGCTTCACTGCGCTCGAAATCATGCCGATCAACCAGTTTCCGGGCACGCGCAATTGGGGCTATGACGGCACGCTGATCTTTGCCCCGGCCGAGGCCTATGGCAGCCGTGACGAGCTGCGCCAGCTGGTCGACCGCGCCCATGAGCTGGGGCTCTGCCTGATCCTTGACGTCGTCTACAACCATTTCGGCGATTTCGACAATTTCATCCAGCGCTATGCACCCGAATGGTTCGACGATGAGGTTGAGACGCCCCGGGGGCTCGGCATCGATTTCACCCGAGAGATGGTGCGGCAGTTCTACTACGAGAATGCCCGCATGTGGCTGGACGAGCTCGATTTCGACGGCCTGCGCTTTGATTCCGTCCATGAGATGAAAACCGCCGCCCGCGGCGTGTTCCTGAGAGAGTTGGCCAAATCGTCACGGGCCGTCAAAGCCGATGCCAAGCTGATCATCGAGAATATGGACAATATCGCCTCTCGGCTCGACCGCGACCAGCAGGGGCAGCCTCTGGATTTCACCGCACAATGGAATGACGACATTCATCACGTGCTCAATTATCTCGTCACCGGCGAGGATAAGAACGGCTATGCGGATGGGTCCAAGGACGCCATAGCGGATCTCGAAAAGGGCCTCGCCGACGGCTTCGTGCATGACGGAGAAGCGGCTGGCGACAGCGACGGCACGACCGGGGGCGAGCCCGCCAGCCGGCTGCCGCTCGACGCCTTTGTGTCCTATGTGCAGAACCACGACCAGATCGGCAATCGCGCCGACTCCAAGCGCCTGCCAGACCGGATCAGCGCCGAAAAACTCGACTTCCTGCATTTCGTGGTGATGCTCGCGCCGCAAATCCCGCTCTTCTTCATGGGCGAGGACGCCCATCTGCGCACACCCTTCCCCTTTTTCTTCGACCTGCCCGAGGCGGCTGCCGCGCCCAAACGGGCCGACCGCTACAAGCAGATGCGGGAAACCTTCGAGGAAGACGTGCAGGATGGCGGCCTGCCCGATCCGAATGCACCCGAGACCTTTGACGGCGCCAAGCTCGATTGGGCCGACTATGCCAATCCTGAGCGGCTTGCAGCGCTCGAACGCTTCCGCAAGCTTGCATCGTGGCGGCGCAGTCTGCTCTGGCCACTCTCGGCCACGCTATGCCTTGATGCGCGCACGGGCCGGCAGGGTACGGCCATTGTCGTCAGCTGGATTTTCGAGGCTGGCGTGCTGACCATGGTGCTCAACGGCTCCGATCGCCCGGCCGACATAGCCTGCGTCATTGCCGGCCCGCCCGTTGCAACCGGGGAATTCTCCCAGCAAGGCGAGGTCTTGCGGCTTGGACCGTGGAGCGCGGTATGCTGGTCGTGGCAGCGCGATCCTTAAAGCGAGCGCAAGGCCGGCAATATGTGAGCGCCGAATGCGTCGATAAACTTGGCTCGGTTGCGGCCCACGCAATGCAGGTGCACCGCCGTGACATCGAGCTCAATGAGATCGGCGAGCCATTGGCGGTGCCGACCCAGATCGGCGGAAACCGCCACGCAGCGACGAATGGCGTCTTCGGTGACGAGCCGCCCCACCGTATCGAACTCGGCCGGCTGACTCAGCCTCCAGCTGACATCCCCGCCGGCCGCGACCGGCCCCCATTGGTCCAGCGCATCGGCCGGGGCCTCGGCTTCGGTCGGCGCCCGGGACAGGGCATGTTGCAGATGCACCGGCTTGCCCTCCCCGCCATTGCCGCGGAACGCCTCCAGTACCGCCCGCACGGCGGTGATGTCCCCGCCCATGGTCAATAGGCCATCAGCCCAACCGCCCACCAAGGCCGCGGTTTCCGGCGTGACGGCGGCGCCATAAAGCGGCAGCGGCTCGGCCGGCCGCGTATAAAGCCGCGCCTCGATGACCTCCACCCGCCCCCGATGCGTCACGGTCTCGCCGGCCAGCAGCGCCCGCATCACCGCGACACATTCGAGCAGACGCGCATTGCGTTCCGCCTTGTCTGGCCGTGCCGAGCCTGTGATGGCTTCGTTGAGCGCCTCCCCGCTACCCGGGGCCAGCCAGAGCCGACGCGGGAACAGCTCGGCAATGGTCGCTGCAGCCTGCGCCAGAATGGCCGGATGATAGCGATAGCCCGGCGCCGAGATTATGCCGAACGGTAATGTAGTGGCCTGCATGGCCGCGCCCAGCCGAGACCGAGCAAAGCTGGACTGCCCCTGCCGCTCGCTCCGGGGATGAAAATGATCGGACGATTTCGCGCAATCGAACCCGGCCGCCTCGGCCTGCCGAACATAGCCGAGCAGGGCACTGGGCGAGAATTGCTCATGCGAAGCGTGATAGCCAAAGGCCGTCATATTGCCTCCTCCCGCCAGAATTCGAACAATTCCTCGACACTGGTGATGGTCAATTGCACTTGGAACCGGCTGCGATAGATGCCGATCATGGCGTCATGGGTGGCATCGGCCGAGCCGAACAGCGCGTCGAGCGGCAATATCACGCGATAACCCAGATCGATGGCGCCCAGCACCGTGGCCAGCACGCAGACATCGGTTTCCCCACCGCTGACCACCGGGGTCGTTATACCCGCCGATTGCAGAAAGCCATGCAGGTTTCCCGCCAGCCGGGGCGAATAGATCGCCTTAGTCGAAGGCCCGTGCCGGAGGCACGAACCGCTTGAGTGCGGGCACGAAGTCAATAAGCTCGGGCGGCAGTTTCTCTCGTGTCATGCCGGGCCAGCGCTCGTAATAATCTTGCCGGGCACCTACGGCATGGCCGGGGGTTTCTGGCGGCACAAAGCGCGTGAAGATGGTGCGCTCGGCTGATCGCTCCACCAGCATTTCCACCGCCGGCAGCACGCGCTTCAACCATGGCGCATGCCAGTCGGTTTCCTCGGCAAAGAGGTTTTGCATATCGACGCAGATATGGGCCCAGCGGCGGTCCAGCTCGCGATCCAACACGTCGATCTCCGCTAAACCATGTCGGGGTTACGCATCGCGGCTGGCCTCGGTGGCGCGGGCCAGCTCGAAGGCTTCTTCTTCGCTCAACGCCATTCCGGCTGGCCGCAATTCACCCCATTCGGGGCACCACAAATCTTCGCTTTGCAGGGTCACCACGATTTCGGCAAAGCCGTGTAGATCCATGGCCGCCTGCGCCGCTTCGAACGCTTCCGGCACGGAGCGGTAGTTCACTTCGTCAGCATCCACGTCGCCCCGCGACGGCCACCATATAGCCGCCAGAATGGCGCCCGCCGCATCGCGTTCGATGCCGACTGTCACGGCATCAGGTGCGTCTTCCCCCTTGGCTATTTGCCGGAAGCGTTTCATCGCGTCCTCCTGTGCCCAGACAAGGGGGAACCGAGCTGTTTCGTTCCTGCGCCTTTTACATCGCCTCGTCGGACGCTTCAGAATCCACCCTCGTCGCACATGGCGATGGTCAGGTTTTCGACCTCGATCGCTCCGGCCCGGGTGCTTGGATCAGCGGCAGCTGCATCGGTGTTCGTCGCGTCCGGCATCGTGGTTTCCGGCGTTTGCGTTCCAGTCGTACCTTGCTGATAGCGCAACTCATCGCAGCGCTCCCGGATGGCGTCGACCTGATCGGCCGGCACTGGCTGCCCGCCGATGACATGCTCCTGCGCCATGGCCGCGGGGGAAAGGCCCGTGCAAGCAGCCGGGGCAATGGACGCAAAAGTGCGATGGGTTCGCATGATCTGTCTCCTCTTTGTTTTGCACCAAGGACCAACGCATTGCCCGGCCCGGATGTTGCGCGGAAACTGCGGAGCGGCCGGATGCAACCTTCCGCGCACCAACGCCGTTGGCGCTCTACAAAGCTTTGCGCAACGGAGAATTCCGGATGGCCATCGCCCATCGTATTTCAACCAATCTTCTGACCCACGACATTGCCGCCAGCACCGAATTCTATCGCGCGCTCTGCGGCTTCCGGCAGGTGCATACTGAAACTCGGTATGTGGTGCTGGCCAGCCAGCCGGACAGTCCTTTTCAACTGGGCCTCATCGATTGGGTGAGTGAATTCGTGCCCTGCGCCGCACGGGGTGTCGCCCGTGGCTCCTATCTTGAAATCGTCGTCGATGATGTCCCGGCGGCAATCGACGCGATCCGCCCCTTCGAGGTCGAAATCATCGAGGAGCCCATGACCTTCGGCGAACAGGTTCGCGGGGTCATCCGTGATCTGGACGGCCACGTGATCGACCTGACCACGCCGCATGCGCGCTACGTCATCCCACCCCGCAAGGCCGTGGGCTAGTCCCGAACAGGGATGCTTTTGCTCTGGTGATCGAAGCTTCAGGCTAGGAAGAGTAGTTCCCAACAAACATAACATTGCCCCTCCACGACGCTACGGACGCGCCGATGCATCCTGAATTCTTGATACCCATTTCAGGCTCGGGAAGCGTCCCGCCCGTTAGCCCCAAATCACGTTCTCAGAGCGTCCGCTTAATAGGCAACTTGATCCAGAAGCAGTCAGTCGCCTAGCCACCCCGTTGAAGGCTTCCTCGACTGCCGAGCGGACGGTCCGCTTTTAGGAGCTCGCCGAACGCGCATGAACGGCAGAAATGAGGGCGCTTAGCCGACTGGGCAATCGAAACTTAGCACTGTCTTTACCGAGAGTGGCCGACAATTGGCGGCGCGGTATCCGCTGTATGCTCGCCGAAGCCATCTGACCCAATCAAAAAGCGCTCATGCTGAAACCTCTTTGTGCTCTGCTCTGCTTGCTTTCGCCCTGTGCCTTGGCGGCTGAATGGATATTTGAGACCGGTGGCACGCCGATCGCCTATTTTGACAATAGCGATGCCCAGTTTCAGTTCGCCTGCCGCGGTGGCGATCTCGCCATGGCGTACTGGGTCCGGAGCCCAGGAGCTGGGGTCACTGGCGCGCAATCCATGAGTCTTGCCATAACCGCGACTGGCGCCGCGGTTTCCGAACGACAGCGCCACCAAGTTTGCGCAGGACCTGCCCGTGATCCACAGCGATGGCAGTTCGGTCATTGTCCGTGGTCCAGTGGCACAACAATGGGCACGGATTGCCCGTGGTGCACCTGAAACCATTCACCTCGCTTACGTTCGCACCAAACACGACGGCAGGCTTGAATTTCTCGATCGCCACAGCTTTAGTGCCCGGGGATCCGCCGCTGCCATCGCCAAAGTGCTGGCCCACTGTGGCTAGCCCGACTGCAGATGCAACCAGCATGATGGCCGAGACGGAGCTCTATCTTCCACTCAAGGCCTTCATGGAAGGCGCTGGCTACGCTGTCAAAGGCGAGGTCAATGGCTGTGACTCGGTCGGGGTAAAGGACGGCGATCCGGCCCTCAAAGTCCCAAACAGCTGAAACTACTGGTGGCCAGAGCGCCGGCAGTTCTACGCAACAACGTATATGGCTGGTTCGTCAGAGAAAGCCGAGGCATTTACGCACTCACCGCCATCGGCAGAGACGCCATCACAGTCAAGTCGGTTTAGGGCGGTTACTTCGCCCGATTTTAGACGCACCTCATCTCGGGCACGATTGAGCCGTTTTTGTTTTGCTCGTGGGCTGTTGTCCAACATAAGAGAGCCTCTATCGCTGCGACACGTGACCGAGCTGTCGGTCGCATTCAATATGATGTCAGATGGCAGTTGGCTACGCCAGCCTTGGGTGGAATCCACTACCGTCACATTGGAAAGTCCGAGAGCGGCATTTTCCAGATCATGTTCGAGGGTGAACGCTTGCTCATTCCACAAACTGAGTTCGATGATGGTATCCGTTGATCCCAAGTTGCAATAGCGGCCCCCGAGGGCATCCATACCAGTTTTGGGGTCACGCCACGGCCGGCCTGAACAGGTACCTGTCGGTCAGAACGATAGCGGAGTTTCCGGCTCGTCGGCGCCCCTTTGTAATCTAAGGATCCAATCCGCGCTGAGAACCCCATTAGATCCAATGTTCGCTTCTACGCGTAGAGTAGACCCTTCGCTTTCCGCCCTTGTAAGCGACATCGACAAAGAGCGCTTCATGATATGACAGTGCTTTCCGGAAGACGCTATAGCGTTGCGGCGATGGTTGACCGCCAGTGTCGCATTCCCGCTATGATCGACGGTCAGAATGTCGTCGGTGGTCTGAATTGAAGGAGATACGCCCGGAATGTCGAGGCTGCTTTCCGTTCTCAGAATTTGCGTTGCCGTCCTTGCCTGTGCCGCCCGGCCTGTCAACGCTCTGGCCGAGGAGGTGATGCTTGGCGGCGTCTCCTTCACCCTACCGGATGCGGGTTGGGAGCGAGAGGAGGGGAAAGCCAGTGTCATTCTGCGCAGAACCCGGGAGCGTGATGAAGCTATCAGGCGCGACGAAACCGGAGCGGCGCTGATCCAAATCCTTCCGGTTACAAACATGACCAACTTCGATGCCAGCTTCGATCAGCTTTTTGCCCTCTTTCCCGAACTGGCCGAAGATCGCCCGACGGTCGACAGCGAAGGCAAGACCGCCAACGGGCACGATATCCGCGTCAGAACTGCGTTGCTGCACGAGCATGGAGGATGCAATCGTCTCGGCCACTCTCGCCGGTATCGCCCGGGGCGGCGTTGGGCAGTACATAATGCTCATCGAGATGGACCTCCATGACGAGGATTCAGATGCAGCCGAGGACGCCTTTGCGCAAATTGTCCGTAGCGTGCGGTTTTCCTCGGATGAAGTGGCGTTCGCGCTCACCCCGCCCGATGGTGGGGGAGGCCTCGAAGGCGTCTACACCACACTCCGCTCCACCGTGTTGCCGAACGTGTTCGGCGGCGTCGATTTCGTTGCCGAAAATCAGGTGCTCGCACTCGATCCGGGCGGCCTTTTCAGTACCGTCATTCCCACCGGAACGATTGGCGACCATTGTGCTCACGTGCCGGGCGACTGCGGTACCTACCGGCTGATTGGTGGCGGCCTGTTCTCGTCCGCCGATACCATCAGAAATGGCTGAAGTGGTAAACGACTACGGCATTCTTGAGCTCACCCGGGAACCGTTTCGGCAGGCCAACAAGCAGCTTATTATCGGAGAAGCGACATACAATCGCGTGCCGCCCCTGCCGGAGAGCACTACTTTTGATGGAAGCTGGCGCCATATCTGGGCTTCGAGCGGCATGACCCCAACGAGTTCAGACAGTGTTTCATCCGAACGCATCCTGACGCTGTCCTCTGATGGCCGGTTCACGCATACGGGCTCGTCCGGCTACATATCCAGCTTCGAAGGCGCTGACGCAACCACCGGGGTCGCAGGGGGCAATACTGCACCACTCGAATCTGGAACCTACAGCGCCGAAGATTATCAGCTCCTGCTGACCGGCGAGGATGGCCGCACCGAGACGCTGAGCCTTTTCCTGCCAGAGCCCGACAATGACGACTTATTGGTGATCGGGGGCAATAACTACCTTAAAGAGGACTGAGCAGCCTATGTCTGGTTTTGACCAATCTGGCGCCGATCGCATTCTGGGCGAGCTGGCCCGGCAGATCCTGTCCGACGAGGAATTCGCGGGCAAGTCATGGCAGGCCATTGCCCTTGTCATAGGCGTGCGGCCCCGCCGGCGCATGTTCGGCTATCTCTACCGGCCGGATGGCAGCTGGGAGGCCGCCATTCCCACCGCCATGCGCCCGACGATCGAGAAGGCCCGAGAACTCGCCGCGGCCATGCGGGTCGATGGTCAGGAAAGCTGGAAGGCCTGCCTGTTGCAGTTCCACAATCCCGGTCCGCGGATTAAAGCCGATTTCGAGTATGAGGATCACTCGCGCTGGGACATCTCACCTGCCAATCTCGAGCAGCGGGTGGAGGAGATCCGCCCTCGTACCGACACATAGCAGCGTATTAGGGGCGTCAGATTTTGTGCAAGATGAGCTTCTTGCGATCACTGATAGGCAATGAATATTTCTGCTGGCCTACATCTGGTGGATGGTCCGCAGTCAGATTGGTGAGCACGGACATTGGCACCTTGCCAGCGTAATCGGTGGCCTGCGGCGTCAGGGCGATAACGGCGAATACATGCCGCCCATCCGGACTGACGAACGCAAATGACCAGGATTGCCTGTAGAAGTCATCAGCCAGCTCCATCTCGGTCCAGCCCGGCAACATGGAAGTGTAATAGGCCTTGATGGCGGCCGGATCTGCAGTTTCATCGAGATCGCGCGTGAGCTGCCGCATCGATTTTTCGCCGAAGCGGGCTTCCAGTACGTCGAGCCATCGCGAGCTGCGGCGGATCCAAGCCAGAGTCGAGCCGAACAGGTGTCGGCACAAACGCCCCCGCCGAGCCGAACTGTTGCTTCGTTCTGAACCGCAGTTTGCGACGTTGTGTACATCGTTAGTGCGCGCTCAGAACACAACCAGACAGTGCCGAGGCTGGGTTCAGTGCGCGGTGGTGCCGCAAGTGTCGCACTTTGGGTTGGTCCCTATCCGCACCAATTGACTGTGATCGTGCGAATCTCCGCTTCAACTCCGCCGGCCGGGTAAGATCGATTTCGACGTAGGCTGCCAACCAGTCCGACAGCATCGGAACTTGCGTCTTGGATCAAACTAATAGGGCAGCAGGCTAAGTATATGCACGGGCACAAGAAATTGCCGAAAATCCACTCTCGACGGGCCCGTTTGGACAAATCTATTGGCAATTCAACAAAAAATATGGCGATCCCGGCAGGACTCGAACCTGCGACCAACAGCTTAGAAGGCTGCTGCTCTATCCAGCTGAGCTACGGGACCCGCGCGACATCCCTTTAGCCTATCATTGCGCCGGGGAAAACTGCTTTGCGGACATTGCCCAAGGCTAGTTGAATTCTCGCGGCGGGGCGGTGCTGGCGCGGATGATGAGTTCGGATTTCAGAACGCGGCGCGTTGGCGTGCGTTCGGCTGTCGGGCCATCGAGAATGTCCAGCAGCAGGGCCGTCGCGACCTTGCCCATTTGGTAGCGCGGCTGCCGCATGGTGGTGAGGGCAGGGGAGAGATGCTCGGCGACCGCGATATCGTCAAAGCCCACCACCGATACATCGCGCGGGCAATCGATTCCCGCTTGGCGCAGCCGGGAGATGAAGCCGATCGCCGTTTCGTCATTGCCGCAGAACATGGCTGTGGGCCGCTCGTTGAGCGTCAGCCGAGATCTCGGCCGCCGCTATGCCGCCGGCAATGGCGTGGTCGCCTTGCCAGATCCAGTCCCGGCGGATAGCCAGATTGGCCCGCTTTAGAGCCCGCTCGAAGCCGGCATGCCGCTCGCTGATCACATTGGGCGTGGTGCGGCTGCGCACGGTGCCGATTCTTCGGTGTCCCAGCGCGATCAGGTGCCGCGTGGCGGCGTCGGCCGCATCGCGATTATCCGTCATCACCGTGTCCAGCGGCGCATCGGGAATATCGTCGCAGGACAGCACCAGCGGGCGGTTGCCCCGCACCAGCGGCAGGTCCTGCAGGGATTCAAGATCCAGCGTGGCATCGAACAGCAGCAGGCCATCGGCGCGGTTGGAATAGAAATAATCCTTGAGGCCAAGCGTCGGATCGCCACCAAGCCTATTGGCCACCAGCACGCCATAGCCGCGCTCCGCCGCATCCTGCACCACGGCATCCAGAATCGTTGAATAGAACGGATTGCCGATATTGGGGATGGCGATCAGGATGGTTTTGGCTGCCCGCAAGCGCAGCGAGCGTGCCATCTGGTTTACGGTGTAGCCCGTCTCCAGCACGGCCGCGGTAATGCGCTCTCGCGTTGCCTCCGAAACCCGTTCCGGTGACGTCAACGCACGGCTCACTGTTGCCGACGAAACCTCAGCAACGCGCAACATCTTGAATTGTCGGCGTTTTCTTGAATTCGTTCATCGCCGTTCGCGCCTCTCCCTCGCTCCCCCAGACTTTGGTCTAATTCGATCTTGACAGAGACGCAACAAGTAGCCGAAGGTTATTATATCGATTGCACACCGTCTTAGGATGTGGCGATGCAATCGATTACATGCGGCCGGTCCGGACATCTTGAGGAAGATGCACCGCGGTCGGCGGCTTCGCGGGGGCAGTATGCCTCATGAGGACGTTGGGAGGATTATAGTTATGAAGAAATTTGCCGTGGCCGCCACTTTGGCGGCTGCTTTGATGTGTTCGGCTGCTGCAGGCGGCTGAACTCGAAGTGACCCATTGGTGGACATCGGGTGGTGAATCCGCCGCTGTTGCCGAATTTGCCCGTCTGTTTGACGCGACCGGCAATAAATGGGTCGATAGCGCGCTGGCCGGTTCCGGCACGGGCGCCAACCCGGTGATCATCAGCCGCATTCTGGGCGGCAATCCAATGGGCGCCACCCAGATGAACACCGGCCGCGACGCCGAGGAACTCATCAAGGCTGGTCTGATCACCGATCTGACCCCGATTGCCGAAGAAGATGGCTGGGCCGATTTCTTTGCCGATCCCAAGCTGCTCGACGCCTGCACCTTTGATGGCAAGATCTATTGCGTGCCGATCAATATCCATTCCCGGCACTGGCTCTGGCTGAGCGACACCGCTTACAAGAATGCGGGTCTTGAAACCCCCAAGGATTGGAACGAATACGTCGCTTCTTTCCCCGCTCTGCGTGAAAAAGGCATCATTCCTTTCGGTCTGGCCGCTGGCTGGCCGCTGAACGGCATCCCCGGCGTTCTGCTGGCCGACGTTGGTGGTCCTGAGCTCTACCTTAAGGTCAACCGAGAGCATGATGCCGAGGCCGTCCGCAGCCCCGAATTCCGCAAGGTTGCCGAAGCTCGGGCCGCTGTTCGTGACGTCGTCGATCCCGCCGAAGTCGTGCCGCAGTTTGCCGACGTGGCCAACCAGCTGATCGCTGGCGAAGCTGCCGGTAACATCCATGGTGACTGGATTCAGGGCGAATTCGCACTGGCCGGCGCCGTTCCCGGCACCGATTATGAATGCCTGCCCGGCTCGGGTCTGTCCAACCGCATCGAAGGCGGTGGCGACGCATTCTATTTCCCCAAGCTGCCTGAAGGCACGGCGCAGGACGTTCTCGACGCCCAGACCGCGCTGGCCGGGCTCCTGGTCTCGCCGGAAGCCCGAGTTGCGTTCAACCTCAAGAAGGGCTCCATGCCGATCCGCACCGACATCGATATGTCGTCGGCCAATGATTGCATGAAGAAGGCCATTGAAATTCTCAAGGGACCGGACGGCCTGCTGCCCGGTGGTGAAACCCTGAATTCGAGCGACACCCAGCAGCAGCTGGACGATCTCAACCGAGAATTCTTCGCCGACAAGTCCTACCCGATCGATGACTATATCGAGGCTTACGCCCAGATCATCGAATCCGCTGACTAAGCGTGTCGCAGGGCGGCCTTTGGGCTGCCCCGCTTCCGCACATTTGTTTTTAGCCGGAGTAGGCAAGACCCATGACCGAAGCCCAGTCCCTGCACGGGGCGACTGCACTGGAGCGGACCCGTCCGCCCGGTCTGTTGTACAATTTATTCGTGCGCAATATCAGTGCCAAGCTCGCCGCCAGCCCGATGGTTGCCATCGTGCTCGTCGTGTTCATCGGCTGCACGCTGTGGACCATCTGGTTCTCCTTTACCGATTCCCGTGCATTGCCCAATGGCGCCTTTGTCGGTTTCGATCAGTATGAGCGTCTCTTCGCCACGCGCCGCTGGCGCATCTCAGCGACCAACCTGCTGACTTACGGCATTTTCTCGCTCGTCTTCACCATGGTGGTAGGCTTCGTGCTCGCCGTGCTCATGGATCAGCGCATCCGCTTTGAAGACGGTTTCCGCACCATTTTCCTCTATCCCTTCGCGCTGTCCGGCATCGTCACCGGTTTGGTGTGGCAGTGGATCATGAACCCCACGCTGGGCCTACAATCCACCATGCGCGGCTCGGGCTGGACCAATTTCACCTTCGATTGGATCACCAATACCGACATGGTGCTCTACGCACTGCTCATCGCCGGCCTCTGGCACGGCACGGGCTTTGTCATGGTGTTGATGCTGGCCGGCTTGCGCAGCGTCGATGGCGAAATCTGGAAAGCCGCGCGTGTCGATGGCATTCCCACCGGCGCACCTATCTGCAGATCGTGCTGCCCATGATGCGCGGCGTCATTGTCACCACCACGGTGATCGTCGGCTCCGGCATTGTCCGCACTTACGATCTAGTGGTGGCGCTTACCAATGGCGGCCCGGGCCTGTCCTCGGAAGTGCCCGCCAAATATGTCATCAACTACATGTTCTCCGCCGGTAATCTCGGTCAGGCGCTGTCCGCCTCCACCGTGATGCTCCTGACCGTTTTCGTCCTGCTCATTCCATGGGTCATCGTCGAATTCGGCCCCAAGAAGCACACGTAGGAAGGACCGGTCATGACCACAAACGCAGAAGCCAGCGGACCCCGCCCGCGCTCGTTCTTTACCCCTACGCGGATCATCATCTACGGCATCATCATCGTCGCAGCGCTTTATTACCTGCTGCCGCTCTATGTGATGATCACCACCTCGCTCAAGGGCCTGCCCGAAATCCGGATCGGCAACATCTTCGCCCCGCCGCTCGAAGTCACCTTCGAGCCCCGGGTCAAGGCCCGGACCAGCGCCTGTACGGGCCTGACCTGTAACGGTCTGGCGCCCGGGTTCTGGAACTCGGTCAAGATCACGCTGCCCTCCACAATCGTCTCGGTATTCATCGCCGCCGTCAGCGGCTATGCGCTGGTCAATTGGCGGTTCAAGGGTTCCGAATTCTTCTTCACCGTGCTGCTGCTCGGCTCGTTCATTCCCTATCAGGTGATGCTCTATCCCCGGTGATGATCACCGCGCAGATGAAGATTTTCGGCACGCTCTGGGCCGTCATTCTGATCCACACCATTTTCGGCATGCCGATCCTGACCCTGCTGTTCCGCAATTATTTTGCGTCACTGCCGCAGGAATTGTTCAAGGCGGCGCGTGTCGATGGGGCAGGGTTCTGGCGGATTTTCTTCCAGATCATGGTGCCCATGTCGCTGCCGATCTTTGCGGTCGCCATCATCCTGCAGGTCACCGGCATCTGGAATGACTTCCTGTTCGGCGTCGTCTTCGCCGGCACGCAGAACTATCCGATGACCGTCCAGCTCAACAATATCGTCAACTCCGTCCAGGGCGTACGCGAATACAACGTCAACATGGCCGCCACCATTCTTACGGCTGCCGTCCCGCTGATCGTCTATTTCGTTTCTGGCAAATGGTTCGTGCGCGGCATCAGCCGCTGGCGCGGTGAAGGGATAAGCACATGCAATCCAGCGTTTCCGTCAAAGACCTGTCGCTTAATTTCGGTTCGGTCCGAGTCCTCAAAAGCCTCAATCTCGACGTCAAGCAGGGCGAGTTCATCGTGCTGCTTGGCCCCTCGGGCTGCGGCAAGTCCACTCTGCTCAATTGCATTGCCGGCCTGCTCGATGTCTCCGAAGGCCAGATTTTCATCGGTGGCAAGAACGTCACCCGGGCCGAGCCCAAGGATCGCGGCATCGGCATGGTGTTCCAGTCCTATGCGCTCTATCCGCAGATGACGGTGGAAAAGAACCTTTCCTTCGGCCTGCGCGTTGCCGGCATGAAGCGCGACGAGATCGAGAGCCGCGTCAAGCGCGCCTCCGAAATCCTGCAGATTGAACCCTTGCTACAGCGCAAGCCCGCCAACCTCTCGGGCGGTCAGCGTCAGCGCGTGGCCATCGGCCGCGCCCCGGTGCGCGACGTGGACGTGTTCCTGTTCGACGAGCCTCTGTCCAACCTTGATGCCAAGCTGCGCAGCGATTTGCGTGTCGAGATCAAGCGGCTGCACCAGCGGCTCAAGAACACCATGATCTACGTCACCCACGACCAGATCGAGGCTCTGACCCCGGCCGATCGCATCGCTATCATGAAGAATGGCGAAATCCAGCAATTGTCCGATCCGCACACCATCTACAACAAGCCCGTCAATCTCTATGTGGCCGGCTTTATCGGCTCACCCTCGATGAACTTCCTCAACGGCACGCTGGCCGGCGGGGCCGAGCCGGCCTTCACCACCGATGACGGCATCGTCATTCCGGTGGGCCGCTATGTCTTCGACACGGCGCCCACCGGCTCGAGCAAGGCAGTGCTTGGCGTTCGGCCGGAGCATATCGTGCTGGGCGATGCGGCAAAGGATTTGCCATTCACCACCGAAGTCGAAATCGAGATCGTCGAACCCATGGGCTCGGACACGCTGGCTCGGACCAAGATCGGCAACCACGCCGTGACCTTCCGCGCCGATAGCGATGTGCATCTTACTGTTGGCCAAAAGGTGCTGGTCGGCTTCGATCCGGCCCGCGGCTCGCTGTTCTGACACGGCATCAACCAACCGGCTCTGAAACCCATCATCGAGGCGTCGCGCACTGCGCGGCGCCTCATCATCCGCTGCCGCTCCGGCACATTACTTTTCGGGCGGATCGCCTGCCGTTGCGGCGGGACAGCGCATTTCAAACCCATTACCTCCTTCGCCCGTCGACCGGGCACCAGCCCAAAATTATCAAGAGGCCCCCATGACCGAACTGTCATTCCAGCTCTATAGCGCCCGCAACGTCCCCTCGTTGCCCGATTTCCTCGAAACCCTTGGCAAGCTTGGCTACACGCAGGTCAGAAGGCTTCGGCGGTCTCTATGCAGACGCTGCCGGTCTGGCCGCCAACCTCAAGAAGAATGGCCTGACCATGCCGACCGGCCACTTTGGTCCGGCTCAGGCCGCCGACGTCTCCACCACGCTCAAGACCGCTGAAACCCTCGGCATCAAGAAGATCATTGTGCCCCATATCGGTGCCGAAGATCGCAGTGCCGATGAATCCAAGTGGCTCAAGCTCGTGGAGACGCTGGCCGGCCACGCCGAAACCTACAAAAAAGAAGGCTACGGCTTTGGCTGGCACAACCACGATTTCGAATTCGTGCCCACCACGTCGGGCCGCACGCCTATGGAAATCCTGCTTGAGGAGGCGCCCAATATCGAATGGGAAGCCGACGTCGCTCGGATCGCCCGCGGCAAGGCCGACCCGGTCGCTCGGTTCGACAAATACGGTGACCGTATCAGCGCCGTCCACGTCAAGGACATCGCGCCTGCCGGCGAGAATACCGATGAAGATGGCTGGGCCGACGTAGGCTACGGAACGCTGGATTGGGACAATCTCATCAATCAAGTCAAGAACAAGACCAAGGCGCAGTATTTCGTCGCCGAGCACGACAAGCCTTCCGACGAAGTGCGTTTCGCCACGCGCTCTGATCGCTACCGCCCAGAAGTGGAAGTAAGCTAAAATGGCAAAGACTTATGGCGTCGGCATCATGGGTGCCGGCAATATTTCCGCGGCCTATCTGCGTCTCGCGCCCCTGTTCAAGGGGCTCGAGGTTCGCGCGGTGGCAGACATTCTGCCCGCCGCCGCCCAGAAGCGTGCCGAGGAATTCGGCGTTGCCGCCCAGACGCCCGACGAGCTGCTCAAGAACAGCGAACTGGACGTCATCGTCAACCTGACCATCCCGGCCACCCATTATTCGGTGTCCAAGGATATCGTCTCGGCCGGCAAGCACGCCTATTCCGAAAAGCCTTTTGTACTGACCCTTGAAGAGGGCATGGCGCTCAAGAAGGCCGCCGACGAGCGCAACCTCAAGGTCGGCTCCGCTCCGGATACCTTCTGGGCGGCGCCCACCAGCAAGCCCGCGATATCATCGATAGCGGCAAGCTCGGCAAGATCATGAGCGGCACCACCCACGTCATGGGGCCGGGCATGGAACATTGGCATCCCAATCCGGACTTCTTCTTCAAGCCCGGCGGCGGTCCGATCCTCGATATGGGCCCGTATTACGTCACCAACCCGGTCCACCTGCTTGGGCCGGTCAAACGCCTCTCGGCCTTCACCAACATGGCTCGTACGGACCGTGAAGTAACGGCCGAAGGCCCAATGAAGGGTAAGACCGTCAAGGTCGAGACGCCGACCACCATTCATGGCATTCTCGAATTCCACAATGGCGCGGTGATCACCATCGGCGCCAGCTGGGACGTTGCCAGCCACGGCCACCACAATATCGAGCTCTATGGCACGGGCGGGTCGATCTTCGTGCCCGATCCGAACTTCTTCGGCGGCGATCTGGTCACCACCAATTGGGCCGGCGAGAAGAGCACGGTCACCCCATGGGATCACCCGTTTGGCCGCGCCAATCAGGATCTCGACAAGCCCGTCCACCGCGCCAATTACCGCACCGCGGGCCCGGCCGACATGATCGCCTCGATCGATGGCGGCTACACCGCCCGTTGCGGCCTTGATGTAGCCCTGCACGTCGTGGACGTTCTCACCAGCTTGCTGCAGGCCGGCGAGACCGGTCAGGTCATCACCCTGTCGACCACCTGCGAGCGTCCGCTGGCTCTCACGCCGGCCGACGCACAGGCCCTTTTGAAGGCTTGAGGTTCGTACCTCATTGACAGGCCCATGGGCCTGTCGAACAATGTGCTGAAAGTGGACCTCGCCCTGCGATAAGCTCAGGGTGAGGTCCGCTGTTTGAAACGGCAAAAGACCAAGGCGCCTCAGCGCCTCACGAGGAGAGAGATTTCATGCGCACCATCAAGGGTCCCGCAGTCTTCCTGGCGCAATTCGCCGGAGACAAGCCGCCATTCAATTCCTTCGACGCCATTTGCGGCTGGGCCGCCAATTATGGCTATAAGGGCGTGCAGATCCCCACCGGGTCACCAGCCTGATCGATCTGGAAAAGGCCGCCACCTCCAAGACTTATGCCGATGAGCTGACCGGCACCGCCGCCAAGCATGGCCTCGCCATCACCGAGCTCTCGACCCATCTCCGGGGCCAGCTCGTTGCCGCCCATCCGGTCTACGACACCATGCTTGATGGTTTCGCCCCGGCATCGGTGCACAACAATCCCAAGGCCCGCCGAGAATGGGCGGTGCAGCAACTGCATTGGGCCGCCAAGGCATCCAAAAATCTGGGCCTCACCGAGCACGCGACCTTCTCGGGCGCGCTGGCCCAGCCGTTCCTCTATCCGTTCCCCCAGCGCCCCGCTGGCCTTGTCGAAGAAGCCTTTGACGAACTGGCCCGCCGCTGGACGCCGATCCTCAATGCCTTTGACGAAAACGGCGTTGATGTCGGCTACGAACTGCATCCCGGCGAAGACCTGTTCGACGGCGTAACCTTCGAGATGTTCCTTGATCGCGTCAAAAATCACCCGCGCGCCAACATCCTCTACGATCCCAGCCACATGGTGCTGCAGCAGCTCGATTATCTCGATTTCATCGATATTTATCACGAGCGCATCAAGCTGTTCCACGTCAAGGATGCCGAGTTCAATCCGAGTGGCCGCCGGGGCGTCTATTCGGGCTATCAGAGCTGGATCAACCGAGCAGGGCGCTTCCGCTCGCTGGGCGATGGCCGTGTCGATTTCGCCTCGATCTTCTCCAAGATGGCGCAATACGACTTTGCCGGCTGGGCCGTGCTCGAATGGGAATGCGCCATCAAGCACCCCGAAGATGGCGCGCGAAGGCGCTGAGTTCATCAAGAACCACATCATCCACGTCACCGAACACGCCTTCGACGATTTCGCGTCGGCGGGAACGGATCTGGCGGCAAACCGGAAGATTTTGGGTCTGAGCTAACCCTATCACCCCCACGGAGTCATTCCCGCGAAGGCGGGAACCTCCGTTTGCGGACACTGTGACAACAACAGAGGTTCCCGCTTTCGCGGGAATGACCTTGTGGTAGACGTCGGAAGACGTTGAATTGAGGAGGCATCAATGGCTGAAAACGGCGCAAAGCGCATTCGCTCGGGCATGATTGGCGGCGGCACGGGAGCCTTTATCGGCTATGTGCACCGGGTGGCCGCCCGCATCGACGGGGACTACGATCTGGTGGCCGGCGCCTTGTCGTCGCGCCCCGAAGTGGCCAAGGAATCGGGCCGCAATCTCGGCTTTGCCGAAGACCGCATCTATACCAGCTACGAAGAAATGGCCCGCGCCGAAGCCGCGCGCCCTGATGGCGTCGAGGCCGTGGCCATCGTCACGCCAAACCACATGCATTATGGCCCCGCCAAGGCCTTCCCTCGAGGCCGGCATCCACGTCATTTGCGACAAGCCGATCACCTCGACCATCGAAGATGCCCGCAAACTGGCCGAGATCAAGCCAAAGAACGGCGCCAAATTCCTGCTGACGCACAATTACACCGGCTATCCGCTGATCCGGCAGGCCCGCGAAATGATCAGAATCCGGCGCTCTGGGCAAGATCCGCGTCATCCGGGCCGAATATCCGCAGGATTGGCTAGCCGAGGCCACTGATGACGACAACAAGCAGGCCGCCCGGCGCACCGATCCGGCCTGTTCCGGCGCCGGCGGCGCCATCGGCGATATCGGCACCCACGCCTATAATCTGCTGCGCTTCGTCACCGGCCTCAAGACCGATTCCTGTCTCGGCCGATCTGACCAGCTTCGTCCCCGGCCGCAAGCTGGACGACAACGTCCACATCATGCTGCGCTTCGAAGGCGGGGCCAAGGGCATGCTTTGGGCCAGCCGAGTCGCGGTGGGCTGCGAAAACGGCCTCCAGCTGCGCATCTATGGCGAAAAGGGGGCTCGAATGGCGCCAGGACAATCCCAATTACATGTGGTTCACCGAGTTCGGTAAGCCCAAGCAATTGCTGACCCGTGGCGGCGCCATTTCCGGCAATGCCGCCTCGACCATGAATGTCCGCATCCCCTCCGGCCACCCCGAAGGGTATCTGGAAGCCTTCGCCACGCTCTATAGCCAGTTCGCCGCCGTCATCCGCGGCGAAGGCGCCGCCTACGAAGGCCTGCTCCCCACTCTGGCCGATGGCGTCGAAGGCATGCAGTTCATCATGGCGTCGGTGGCCTCGAGCCAGAGCCGACGGTAAATGGACCAAGCTCAGCGCGGTCTAAGCCTCAAATCACTGAAGACGCTGGACCGCAAATCCAGCGTCTTCAAGCAGCGCCTGCACCCCACGATCCCCGATCATGTGCCCGGCGCCGACCACTACCAGCGCATTTTTATTATCGGCCAGCACGCCTTTCAGCGTCTCCGCCCAGCGCTCATTGCGGTCATAGATGATGCGGTCCATCATTGCCGCTTCGTCGGTCCCCAGATCCTCCATGAAATAGGCCGCCAGATGTTCCGGCGTGCCGCGTGTCCAGAGCCGAGATCATCTTGCTGAGCATCTTGCTCATGCCGCCCACCTCAGCGAGCGTAGCTGCCAGCATGTCGGTCTGCTCCTGCTCCGAGCCATCGGCCAGCAGGGCAAGCTGTTCCTCGCCGGTCTCAAAATAGGCCTGCCGCTCCGCCGGCACTTCGCGCTGCAACACGATATCCACCCCGCTATTGGGGTCGAGCCCGGCGCGTTGCGCGACCGCAGCGGTCAGGGTGATCGAAGCCAGCCACGGCTTAAGCGTGTTGAGCAGCGGCATGGGCACGGCATATTCGCCCGAAACCCGGCGTAATAGGGCTTCCACATCCGGCTCGAGCACTCGGCTCAAAAACTTGCCATCGTCGCGCAGGCCCAGCTCAAAACTCTTGGCGCCCAGCGTCGCCTGCGCTGCCGGACCGACATCGGTTTCAGAAATAGACCACATCGGCCTTTTCCAGCGTTTCGGAGAACAGATCCGTCCGCCAGTCCAGATCAGGCGGCAGCAGGTGAAACGAGCCGAACAGCCAGATAGTGCTGTCATCATCGCTGATCGACCACAGGGCCGGCGCCGCCTGTGCGGGCGCAGCAAGCGCGAGGAGCAGGGCAGGAAGGGCAAAAAGCGATCTGGTCATGCAAATGTTCCTTTGGACCTACCCTGCCAGAACATTGGCCGCGCCAAAACCCGAAAAGTCACAGCCGGGCGGCGACACTTCCCCACACCAGCGAAGCGCCTGAGAGCAGCAGGAAGCTCAGGATAATCCGGCGGAACGCGATCGCCTTGAGCCGCCGGAACAGCAACACGCCCAGAATCGTGGGCACCACCAGCGCCGGCGTAATCCAGTGCAAACATGGTCAGCGCCTGCGCCGTAATCGAGCCCGAAATCGCATAGGCGGTGAGCGTCGAGACATGCATGGCGATATTGAACGCCTGCAGCACACCGCGCTGCGTGTCCTTGTCCCAGCCCCGCAGCGTCGTCCACAGCGTCGGCACCGGCCCCGACATACCGCCAATGCCGCCCAGCACACCGCCAACCAGCCCTGACGCCGCATCGGCAATGCGCCCGCCATGCCGCCGAGTGTACCCAGCCGGCAGCAGAAGCAGCAGCGGGCAATAGATCAGCAGGAAAACACCCAGCCCGAACTTGAACACCGTGGGATCGAGCCATTGCAGCAGCAACACGCCAACCGGCACCCCGATCAGCCCACCCACCAGCAGCGGCCACAACCGCTTGGGATCAAATCCCCGCCACACCCGGGGCAGCGTCACCAATTGCCCGGCCAGTGCCCCAAAACCGACATCGGCGCCGCCAGTTGCGGCTCGACGGCCCGTGCCCAGAACGATAGTGCCACCAGCGAAAAGGCAAAGCCCGACACGCCCTGCGCAAAGCCGGCCGCGGCCGCGCTGCACAATATGATCAGCAGGCCGGTTTCCAGTGCACGATCTCCAAAAACAAAAGCGCCACAATGGCTTGCGGCGCTCTATGGATTCAAAATGTCACGCTCGGCTAATGCGTCCAGGGCGTCTTACGGTCAGAGCGGAAGTTGTCCGGATAGCTCACGCGCTTGGGCGTGGCGTCATGCGCGGGCTGCACCGAATAGGCGATGCCATTCTTCTGCGCATAGGCTTCCGCCAGTTCGAGCGTGTCGAAGCTGAGCTTGATCTGTTGGCGCGTATCGGTGGAGGTCGTATAGCCCATCAGCGGGTCGATCTCACGCTGCGCGGCGGGTTCATGCACCAGAACCCAATTCTTGGACTTGCCTTTTCCCGACTGCATGGCGTTGCGGGCAGGGCGATAGATGCGGGCGGTCATGCAAAGTCCTCAACACGATGTGCATAACAAGGCCCGAAGGCCTTGCGATAATAACCTCGCCAGAACGGCTAAATGTGATGGTCGGAGTACAAAGATTCTGAACTTTGGACCCCCGGTTCCCAAAACCGGTGCTCTACCGAGCTGAGCTACACTCCGAGATCACCGCCTTCCGTTAGCCTGTTCGTTTCCAAAGGGCAAGCGCAACCAAGCCGATATCACACCGTTGACGGATTGATTGTGGTTGTTCAAAAACCCTTATGCCCAATTTGACCGCTCGCTGGCCCCTCGGCCTCACCCAGAAAAACTGGCCCAACTACGTCACGGTGCTGGTCGCCGTGCTTTTCGTGCTGATGTTTTTCGATGCCTATATCTCGCAAAGCCTGATGGCTCGGCCCGATGTCTGGCGTGCGCCCTTCTATTTCCTCACCGATTTTGGCCTGTCCGATTGGGTGCTAATCCCCTCGCTGATCGTCATGATCCCGGCGCTGATCGGCCGTTTCGTGCTGCCGTCCGGCTATTATCGCCGCGCCAGTTGGGAATTGACCATGCTGGCCAGCTTCATTTTCGTCGGCGTCGGCGCCCCGGGCCTCCTCGCCAACGGGCTCAAGCGACTGTTTGGCCGCGGCCGGCCGGCCGAATTTCTTGAACACGGCGCCTTTGCCTTCCGACGCATCCTCAACGATTCTGACGTTCCAGAGCTTCCCGTCGGGCCATTCCACCACGGCCATGGCGACGGCTCTTGTCGTCGGTTTCTGTAGCGCCGAAATTCTTCCAGCTCTTTCTGTTGATCGCGGTGATGACGGGCTTTTCGCGCATTGTCATCGGCATGCACTATCCCACCGATGTGGTCGCCGGCTTCGCCTTGGGCTGCATTGGGGCCTATGCCGTGCGCAATTTCTTCGCCGCCCGGCGCTGGCTCTTCGCCAGATTGCCGGACGGCACGATCCGTTTCCGTGGCCTGCCAAACCTGCGCCGCGTGTGGCGGCTCGTTACTCAGCGCGCCTGAGCGTAGCGAGCAATAGCGGCCGCAAGGTCGGCCTTGAGATCGTCCACGCCTTCGAGCCCAATATGCAGGCGGAACAGGTTTCCCTGCTCCGTCCACGGCTTGGCCGTGCGATTCTTGCCCAGCTTCACCGGCAGGCACAGGCTTTCATAGCCGCCCCATGAATAGCCTATGGTGAACAACTCCAGCCCATCGACAAAGGCCGCAACCGAAGCCCGCGGCGCCGGCTTCAGCACCACGCCGAACAGGCTCCCCGAGCCGGTAAAGTCGCGCTTGAACAAGGCATGGTCCGGGTGGCTCGGCAGGGCAGGGTGCAACACCGAAACCACTTCCGGCTGCGCTTCCAGCCAGCGCGCAATCTCCAGCGCCCGCTCCTGATGCTCCTTCATCCGAATGGCCGTGGTCTTGAGGCCCTGCGCCACCAGAAACGCCTCGTCGCCCGAGGTAAAGAACCCAAGCAAAGCCCGCGTGTTCTCCACATCCTTCCAGTGCTTCTTCGGTAGTCGAAATCGTGCCGGCAAAGGCGTCGGAATGCCCGATAAACATCTTGGTGCCCGAATGCACCACCGAGTCCGCGCCCAGCGCCAGCGGCTTGTGATAAAGCGGGCTGGCCCAGCTATTGTCCACGATCAGCCGCGCGCTGCCCGCCTTGGCCACCCGCGCCAGTGCCGGAATGTCCTGTATCTCGAAGGTCAGCGAGCCCGGGCTTTCCGCCAGAATGGCCTTGGTATTGGGCTGCATCAATTCGGCCGAGCCTTCGCCGATCCGCGGATCGTAATAGCGCGTCGTCACGCCCATGCGGGCGAGGAACCCATCGGCGAATTTTCGCCCTGGTTCATAGGCGCTGTCGCAGATCAGCACGTCGTCGCCTGCCTTGACGCAGCTCAGCAACGCAATCGTGATCGCGGCAAGCCCCGATGGTACGAGCTTGGTCCGGTAAGCGCCCTCGAGTTCGGTCACCACCGCCTCGACGCTTTCGGTGGTCGGGTTGCCGGCCCGGCCATAGAGAAAGCGCTGCTCCTGCGCGTCCAGATCATCCAGTGTTTTGAACAGGATGGTCGAGCCGCGATAGACCGGCGTATTAACGAATCCGAACTGATCGTCCGGCCGCCGTCCGTGATGGGTCAGTATTGTTTCGACTGAAGGCTGTGCGGCATTGCCGCTTTTGTTCTCACTCATACTAGGCTCGGTGCTCAAATTCACATCAAATCGGGATAAGTGTCTAATAAAGCGACAGGCATGCTGTCTCAACGGATCAACGGCCCTTGACGCAACGGTCAATAGACGCTTGCATGCTTAGCAGCATCACAACCGCCATTGAAAGGGCGGCGGTGCCACTGAAGCCACGACCTTCGAGTCACAAAGAGCTTCGGGACACAGGTCAGGAAACTTAAAGGCAAAATCCAATGCAAAAAACGCTCGTAACGTTCGCACTTGCGGCCTCCCTCGGCCTCATCGGTGCGTCTGCTGCGCACGCTGATACGCTCAGCGATGTTAAGGCCAAAGGCTATCTCCAATGCGGCGTTACCGGCGGTGTCGCCGGCTTCTCTGCTCCAGATGCCAACAATGTGTGGGCCGGCCTCGAGGTCGACTTCTGCCGCGCAGTTGCCGCCGCCATCTTCAACAATGCCGATTCGGTCCGCTACACGCCCTTGACCTCCCAGGAGCGTTTCTGCCGCGCTGTCTGCGGGCGAAATCGATATCCTGTCGCGCACCACCACCGGACCATGAGCCGCGATACCGATCTGGGCATCAGCTTCATCGGCACCATGTATTATGATGGCCGTGGCTTCATGGTTCGCAAGGCCGATGGCATCAGAATCGGCGCTCGACCTGTCCGGCGCCGCCATCTGCATCGAATCCGGCACCACCACCGAGCTCAACGCTGCCGACTATTTTGCCGCCAACAATCTTGAATTCAACACCGTCGTGTTCGTCGACCGGGACGAAGTCGTGAAGGCCTATGAAGATGGCCGTTGCGACGTCTACACCACCGACGCCTCGGCTCTGGCCGCTGAGCGCTCCAAGTTCGCCGTGCCGGACGACCACGTGATCCTGCCCGAAATCATCTCCAAGGAGCCCCTTGGCCCTGTGGTCCGTCAGGGCGACGATCTGTGGTTCAAGATCAACCGCTGGGCTTACTATGCTCTGCTGGAAGCTGAAGAACTGGGCGTAACTTCCGCTAATGTCGATGAAATGCTCGGCTCGGACAATCCGGCCGTCAAGCGTCTGCTCGGCGTTGAAGGCGACTTTGGTGCTCCCATCGGGCTGACCAAGGACTGGGCTTACCAGATCATCAAGCTGGTTGGTAACTACGGCGAGGCCTTCGAGCGCAACGTCGGTCCCTCGACCGATATCGGGCTGGAACGCGGCCTCAATGCGCTGTGGACCAATGGCGGGCTGCAATACGCGCCGCCGATCCGCTAATAGCAATCACAAGCCCGGCGCTCCCAAAAGGAGCGCCGGTTTTGGTTTTGAACCGGCGACCTCGAACATCAAACATCACCAGCCCTGCTGGTGGCGGCAGGGATTTGTTGATCCCGGCGACGGCCGAGTTATGTCCACAAGTCATGCCGGATTGACGCTCCGTTCGTAGCGGCGCCTCGGTTCACAGCAAAGGAATGCATGCCCCATGGCTGTGCAAGACAATATCGGTAGCAGCGCCCCGCGCACCTCGCTGCTGAACGACCCCGTAGTCCGGGGTATCCTCTACCAGATCATCGTTGGCGGGCTGGTCGTCGCCTTCTTCTACTGGATCATCATAAATACGGCCCAGAACCCGGCCGCGCAAAACAAGACCACTGGCTTTGATTTCCTGTTCCGCACCGCTGGCTTCGACATCAGCTTCACGCTGTTCCCCGGAGCCGGACTTCGTTTTACTGGCAGGCTTTCCTCGCCGGCCTGCTCAATACGCTGCTGGTCGCCGTTATCGGCATCTTCTTCGCCACGCTTCTGGGCTTCACCCCGGGCATAGCGCGGCTGTCGTCCAATTGGCTGATCGCCCGCGTGGCCACGGTCTATATCGAGACGATCCGTAACATCCCGCTGCTGCTGCAATTGTTCTTCTGGTATTTCGCCGTGCTCAAGGCGATGCCGGCAGTCCGCAATTCGTTCTGAATTGCCGCTCGATGTCTTCATCAACCAGCGCGGCCTCATGGTGCCGCGCCCCATGCCCGATGGCGAGTTCATCTGGGTGCTGCTTGCCATTGCCATCAGCATCATCGCCGCCATAGCGGTAGGCATCTGGGCCACGCGCAAACGCACTGCCACCGGGCGCTATCCCGCCCCGGTCGTGCAGGCCGCCAAGGTAGCTGACGCCGTCGTCACCTTCCTCGTCGCCGCCCCGGCCTTCAGTCTGTTGTCGCAATTCGTGCCGGGTTTGGCCAATTCACCCGCTATTGCCCGGGTGGCGGCGCTGGTTGCAGCCGTGGCCTCGCTGACGCGCTTTGCGCCCTATTCCCGGGCCGTGGTGGCCTTCGCCATCACCTTCGTCATCCTGGCCGCATTGCTGCGCGCCATGTTCTCCGCCCGGCCGCCATTCGCCATCGATATCGGCGCGATCCTCGCCGGGCTCGTCATGGGCTGGATTTCGCTTGAAGGCACGCTGCGCCGTCCGCCCAGCGAAGGCCGCTTCCCGCTGGCGCTGCTGATCCTGATTGCGGTCGGCATTCCCGCCTTTGTCTACGTGGTCACCGGCGCCCAACTGGCTTTCGAGCTGCCCGTGCTGGAACGCTTCAACTTCCGCGGCGGCGTGCAATTGCCGCCCGAGCTGGTGGCCTTGGTCTTTGGCCTCACCATCTACACAGCCGCCTTCATCGCCGAAAACGTGCGCGGCGGCATTCGCTCGGTCAACAAGGGCCAGACCGAAGCCGCCCAATCGCTGGGCCTCAAGGAAGGCGACCGGCTGCGGCTGGTCATCGTGCCCCGTGCCATGCGCGTCATCGTGCCTCCGCTCACCAGCCAATATCTCAACCTTACCAAGAACTCGTCCCTTGGTGCGGCGATCGGCTATCCCGAGCTGGTGAACGTGTTTACTGGCACGACCCTCAACCAAACCGGTAAGGCCATCGAGGTTATCGCCCTGACAATGGCGGTTTACCTCACCTTCTCGCTGCTGACCTCAGCTTTCATGAACTGGTATAACGGCCGTGTGGCCATGGTGGAGCGCTAGAACATGGCCATGGATCACGCATACGTTCGAGACAATATGGTGGATGCCCGCCAGCCCCCGCGCGGCACAGACGGGCCCATCGCTCGGCTGCGCCGCAGCCTGTTCGCCTCGCCCTCCGATACGCTGCTCACCATTCTGGGCATGCTGTTTCTGCTTTGGGCCGTGCCCCCGATCTACAATTTCCTGATCGGCCACGCCGTCATGCCGGGTGGCACAGTCGAAGAATGCCGTGCCGAAGGGGCAGGGGCCTGCTGGGCCTATATCTATGCCCGCTTCAATTTCTTCATCTACGGCTTCTATCCCATCGATCAATATTGGCGCCCCAACATCGTCTTCGTGCTGGGCGCCGCACTGATCGTGCCGCTGCTCATCCCTTCGGCGCCGTTCAAGCGCATCAATGCGGTGCTCTTTTTCGTCGTCTTCCCCGTGGTCGCCTTCTACCTGCTCAATGGCGGCGTGTTTGGCATGCGCCACGTGCCGACGGAACAATGGGGCGGCCTGCTGGTCACCCTGATCATCTCGCTCGTCGGCATCATCTGCTCGATCCCGATCGGCATCCTGCTGGCGCTCGGCCGCCAGTCGAAATTGCCGATCATCAAGACGCTCAGCGTCATGTTCATCGAGCTTTGGCGCGCCGTGCCGCTGATCACGGTGCTCTTCATGGCCTCGATCATGCTGCCGCTGTTCATGCCCACGGGCACGACGGTCGATAAGCTCCTGCGGGCTCTGGTCGGCGTGACTTTGTTCTCGTCAGCCTATCTCGCCGAAACCGTGCGCGGGGGCTGCAAGCCCTGCCACGCGGCCAATATGAGGCCGGTGCATCGCTTGGCACGGGCTACTGGAAACGGACCTATTTCATCATCCTGCCCCGGGCGCTCAAGCATGTGATCCCGGGCATCGTCAACAACTTCATCGCCCTGTTCAAGGACACGTCCCTCGTGTCCATCGTCGGTATTTTCGACCTGCTCAATACCGTGCAATCGGCCAGCTCCGACATCAATTGGTCATCGCCCACTCAGGCCGTGACCGGTTATGTCTTTGCTGCTGCCGTCTTCTGGGTTTTCTGTTTCGCCATGTCCCGCTATTCGCTCTGGATGGAGCGGCGGCTGGATACCGGGCACAAGAGGTAAGATCATGAGCCAAGTTTCCGAAACCACTGTCGAGCGCGCCATCGACACCTCGCAGATGACCGTGTCTGACACCGATGTCGCCATCGACGTCATCGGCATGCACAAATGGTATGGCGATTTCCACGTCCTGCGTGACATCAACCTGCGCGTCATGCGTGGCGAACGCATCGTCATCGCCGGCCCCTCGGGCTCCGGAAAATCGACGCTCATCCGCTGCATCAATCGCCTCGAGGAGCATCAGGAAGGCCAGATTTTCGTCAATGGCACCGAACTGACCGCCGATCTCAAGCGCATCGATGAAGTGCGCCGCGAAGTGGGCATGGTGTTCCAGCACTTCAATCTCTTCCCCCACCTCACCATTCTGCAGAACCTGACCCCGGCCCCCATCTGGGTGCGCGGCATTCCCAAGGCCGAGGCCGAGGCGACCGCCATGCATTATCTTGAGCGGGTCAAGATTCCCGAGCAGGCCAACAAGTTCCCCGGCCAGCTTTCCGGCGGCCAGCAGCAGCGCGTGGCCATTGCCCGCTCTGCTCTGCATGCAGCCCAAGATCATGCTGTTCGATGAGCCGACTTCGGCGCTCGATCCCGAAATGGTCAAGGAAGTGCTCGAGGTGATGATCAACCCGGCCGAAGACGGCATGACCATGATCTGCGTGACCCACGAAATGGGCTTTGCCCGCCAGTCGCCAATCGCGTCATCTTCATGGATCAGGGCCAGATCATCGAGCAGAACGATCCCGAGGCCTTCTTCTCCGCGCCGCAGCACAGAGCGGACCAAGCTGTTCCTCAGCCAGATCCTGCATTAGCGCCGCAATATTGGAATGCCCTGTCGAAAAGCGGCCGGGCATTCCACCCATGGCTTGACCCCAACTGGCTGCCTGCCAATATGGGCCGCACAGGCAATTAGGGCCGCCGGATTTGACCCGTTTTATCACGCGATTACTGTCGGCCGCTGCGGGTCTTGCCTGCCTGATGACGCTTGCCGTCGCCCCGGCCGCTGCCCAGTCGACGCTGCAGACCGTGCGCGATCGCGGCTTTCTCATTTGCGGCGCCACCAGCCAATTGCTCGGCTTTGCCCAGCAGGATGCCGAGGGCCGCTGGTCGGGCTTCGATGTCGATCTCTGCCGCGGCATTGCTGCAGCCGTATTCGGCGATCCCAACCTGATCGAATTCCGCCCGCTGCGCGGCGATAGCCGCTTCGCTCCGCTACAAACCGGCGCCGTCGACGTGCTCACCCGCAACGGCCCCTGGACCGAGCGGCGCGACACCCTTTATGGCGCCAGCTATGTCGGCACCGCCTTTTTCGACGGCCGAGCCTTCATGGTCCCGTCATCGCTGGGCGTCGTCTCCGCCTTCGAGCTGGACGATATCAGCATCTGCGTCATCGATGGTGGCGAGGACTCGGCCCGCCTGCAGGAGTTCTTCTTCGCCAATCAGGCCAGCTACACCGAAGTCCCCTATGAGGACGTGGCCGATCTGGCGCAGGCCTATCAGGCCGGCCTTTGCCGAGCCATTTCAGCGCCCGGCCGCCAATTGCAGGCCATTCGCCGCGCTCTGCCCGACCCGGCCAGCCACCGCATCCTGCCCGAACGCATTTCCAAGGAATTGCTCGGTCCCGTGGTGCGCGAAGGCGACGATCAATGGTTCAACATCGTCCGCTGGACCCTGTTCACCCTGATCGACGCCGAAGAAGTCGGCATCACCGCCCTCAATATCGAATCCCTCTCTGCCGCCCGCACCCCCGCCGTCCGCCGCATTCTGGGCGTCGAAGGCGACTTCGGCGCCGCCCTCGGCCTCAAGCGGACGTTCATGGCCGATGTCATCCGCGCCGTCGGCAATTATGCCGAACTTTATGACCGCCATTTCGGCCTGCAAACCGGCGCCGCCCTGCTGCGCGGCCAAAACGCCCTTTGGACCAATGGCGGCCGCCTCTACGCCCCACCCATCATGTGATCGCTACAATACCGGCGATAGCAGCCGCGCTGCCTGCGTCAAAAACCGCATCGGCCATGAGCGGGCCTTGGCTTCGTCCAGTCCCACCTGCCGGCAGCTCTTGAAATCCTCCAGCAGCATGGTCTCGACGCCGTCAATGGCCTTGCGGTCGGTAAACCACAGCGTGATCTCGAAATTGATCGCAAATGAGCGATTGTCGAAATTGACGCTGCCCACCGTGGCGATCTGGTCATCCATCAACACCACTTTCTGGTGCAGGAACCCATCGGTATAGCGATAGACCGATATGCCATGCTCGATCATCGCATCGGCATGGGCAATGCTGGCCAGCCAGACCAGCTTGTGGTCGGGCTCATTGGGCAGCATGATCCGCACATCCACCCCGCGCAATTGGGCGGCAAACAGCGCCGTGCGGATATCGGTATCCGGCACGAAATAGGGGCTGACGATCCAGAGCCGCTCGCGCGCCCGCCCGATCAGGTCGGTATAGGCGATGGCGCATTCTTCGAGCTTATCTGCCGGCCCGCTGCCCATCACCAGCACCGATTGATCGCCCGGCGTGGCCACCGTTTCGGGCGGCGCCGAGGGCAATACTTCGCCCGTCGCCCATTGCCAGTCCTCACGGAACAGCAGCGCACAACCCAAAGCCGCCGGGCCCGACACCCGCACATGCGTATCGCGCCAGCGGCCGAATTTGGGGTCCAGCCCCAGATATTCCACGCCCACATTATGCCCGCCGACCCGGGCATGCTCGCCATCCACCACCACGATCTTGCGGTGGTTGCGATAATTGATCCGCATCGGCCCATAAAAGCGCAGGAATTTGTGGCGCTGGTTGAACCCGGCCACCTTGATCCCCGCCTCGCGCAATTGGGTGCGATAGCGCTTGGGCATGCCCGTACTGCCCACATCGTCATAGAGCAGATAAACCTTCACGCCCGCCCGCGCCCTCTCGATCAGCCGTTCGGCCAACTCCTGCCCCAGCGTCGTCGCGCACGATGTAGAACTGCACCAGCAGGTAATCCCCGGCCTTGGCGATGCCCTCGAAAATGGAATCGAACGTGGCGCGCCCATCCACCAGCAGCTCGACATCATTGCCGGTTAGAAACGGCACTTCTGATACCTTGGTTTGCACCGGCCAGAGATGGCTGGTTTCCTGATCGATCAGCGCCGAGTCCTTGGCCCGCAGCGGCCGGGCGGCGCGGCCATTGCGGATGCGGTCAGTGGCGTAGTCGTCAAACGCCTTCCAGCCAAAGGTCAGATAGAGAAACGCCGTCGGAAAGGGCAGGGCGACCAATGACAGCAGCCAGAGCTATCGAGCCCTGCGAGGTTCACGAATTCATGATCTCCCGAATCGCGCAGACCAGCGCCAGCAGATAGATCGCAGCCGTCAGCGCCGCAAAAATATGCAGATCCGCGATGATACTGCCCAGAATATATTCGATGCCGACCAATGTGCCCGTCCGGAGTCGTGGTGGGTCAGTGTATCAGCCAAGCGGCGTTGGACAATGGCACGCTACGCGGCCCTAACAGCGCCACAGTAGACCTCATCCTGAGCCTGTCGAAGGACGAGGTCGTGGCACGAGGCTCGCGATCGTCAGACCGTAGCTGGCACGATCACATCCGAAATATCGATCGGAGCCCGGTCTTCCAGCCACCTTGGCACCGGCAGGCCCTTGCCGCGCAGGAATTCCGGATTGAACAGCTTGGACTGGTAGCGGTTGCCGTAATCGCACAGCACGGTGACGATAGTTTTGCTCGGCCCCAGATCACGCGCCATGCGGACCGCGCCCGCGATATTGATCGCGCTCGAGCCGCCTGTGCACAGGCCTTCATGCTCGAGCAGGTCGAACACATAGGGCAGGGCCTCGGCATCGGAAATCTGGTAGGGATTGTCGATGGTCAGCCCCTCGAGATTGGCCGTGATCCGGCCCCGGCCGATGCCCTCGGTGATCGAATTGCCCGAGGATTTGAGCTCCCCATGGGCATAGAAATTGTAGAGCGCCGCGCCTTCCGGGTCCGCCAGCCCGATCTTCACATCCTTGCTGCGCGCCTGCAGCGCTTCGGCCACGCCGGCCAGCGTGCCGCCTGAGCCTACGGCGCAGATAAAGCCGTCGATGCGGCCATTGGTCTGCTGCCAGATTTCGGGGCCGGTGGTTTCCACATGCGCGCCTATTGGACACATTGTCGAACTGGTTGGCCCAGATCGCGCCACCCGGCAGCTCTTTATTGAGCTTTTCGGCCGAGCGACCGGAAATCTTGATGTAATTGTTGGGGTCCTTATAGGGCTTGGCCGGAACTTCGATCAGCTCGGCGCCATAAAGGCGCAGCGCGTCCTTCTTTCCCGGCTCTGCGTCTCGGGAATGACGATCACCGATTTAAAGCCCAGCGAATTGGCCACCAGCGTCAGCCCGATGCCGGTATTGCCCGCCGTGCCCTCGACAATCGTGCCGCCGGGCTTCAGCGCGCTGCTCTTGACCGCATCATGGATGATGAACAGCGCCGCCCGGTCCTTGACCGATTGGCCGGGATTGAGAAACTCTGCCTTGCCCCAGATTTCGCTGCCGGTCAGCGCCGATACGCGGTTGAGACGGATCAGCGGCGTATTGCCGATCGTGGAAATCAGGTCTTCGTACTTGGCCATGGATCGACAATCTCTGAAGGACTGTCTGCGAACCTATGTGCCGCCACTCGTGGCCGCAAGCCTCCGGCAGGGGAATGGCATGCCATTTCGCCGCAAGCCATTGTCAGGCAAGGCTTTTGGGCGATAGCGTTGCGGGCAGGAATATCATTCCCGCACGGGCTAGCTATTCCATCACCTCGGCCAGCGCCTCCAGCGCAGCATTCCGAGCTTCGATCGAAAAGATGCGCGATTCCGCATCGGCATGCGCGAGGCCCCGCTCGGTGATCGTCACCTTGGTCTGCTCGTCGCCCACGGCTTTGAAGTCGATTTCGAGCACGAAGATCATATCGCTGTCGTCGCCGTCCTCGTCCTTGCTGACCCGAGACATGACGATCTTCTCGTTCTCGATGAATTTCAGCACATCGCCGCTGACCACATGCTGCTCGGGGTCTTCATAGTCGCCAAAGGTCACAAAGCGATATTCGCCGCCCTCGAAGGCGTCGAACTCGGCCTCGTCCGCCTGCCATTGCTCGATCAGGGCCGGGTCGGTCCGGGCCGCGAACACATCATCGATATGGGCGTCGATCGTGCGGGTCAGGGTGATCTGGCTTTCGCCATCGATATCGCTGCCATTGCCATTGCCATTGATGGTCATGAAAGGCGCCTTTCTGTGATGGCGTCCTCCTAAACCCGCGCCTTCAACGAGGCAATGCTATGCGGGGTAGGGGAGCAAACAAAAGCCCAAGCCAGAAGACCGGCTTGGGCTTTTTGTGTTTGATCGGAATGGCTCCGCGGGTAGGATTCGAACCTACGACCAATCGGTTAACAGCCGATTGCTCTACCACTGAGCTACCGCGGAAAACATTCGTGTTCGCCGTCTTGCGAAGGCGAGGTCCATGTACCGAACTTGATTTGCTTTGCCAAGCCCTCTTTGCGAACCGGTGTGAATAACTTCACAGCACTGTCACAGGCTACGCGCTCTGCGTTGCAGCGCAACCAGGTCCGCCAGCGTGTTCAGATTGGCAAAAGGGTCGTGCTCATAGCGGTCGCGCCAGTCATATCGGCTCGCGTCCAGCTGCCGATGCAGCGCTTTGAGGCTGGGGGCCGATGTGCCATCGCGAACCCGGCCGGGCAGGGCGCTCAGCGCTTCGATCCTCCACGCCGCATTGGGCGGGTAGAACGCCTCATCCCGTGCAGCATAGACCGCTGCCGCGTCCCCCAGTGCTACCGCCATGGCTGCCGCGAAGCCCTGCGGCAAAAAAGGCGTGTCGACCGCCACCGAAACCAGAATGCCGCTTTGCACTTCTTTGCGCTGCAACGCCTCGACTGCCGCTGCCAATCCGGCCAGCGGTCCGCCCACTGGCCCCTCAAGATCGGGAACCGCCAGCGTGCCGGAATTTGTCTCCGGCGCCTCACCCGGCCCGGGCGCCAGCAGCAGCGGATCCGCCACATCGCCCAGCGCCAGCCGCACCCGCTCGATCAGCCTCACCCCGCCAATCCGCAAATCGCCCTTGCGCACCCCGCCCAGCCGCTGCCCCCGGCCACCTGCAATAATGACAGCGTAGGGCGCGCTCACATGCCCTCCGGGCCTTTGGGCCGGGCAATGCCCAGCCGCAGCAGAATCAAAATAGCAATTCCGCCCACCAGCCCCCAGAACGGCGCGCCGACGCCAACAATGGTGATTCCCGAAGCCGTGGTGACAAAGGTGAAGATCGCCGGCAACCGCGATTCCTCAATCGCCAGTGCGCCTGACAGCGCCGCCGACAGGCTCGACAGCAAGGCCAGTCCCGCCACCGCCTGAATCAGCAAGGGCGGTGAAGCAGCGATAAAGGCCGCCGCCGGGCTCGCCGCCGCTCCTAGAAACAGATAGCAGACACCCGCCGCAGCCGGGGCCGGCCATCTTTTGCTCTTGTCCGGATGCGCCTCGGGGCCCGCACAGATCGCCGCGGTAATGGCCGCCAGATTGCTCGTATGCCCGCCGAAAAACGCCGTCACCGCACTGGCAATGCCCGTGATGACAAACAGCGGCGCCGGTGCCAACTCAAAGCCATTGGCCTTCATCACTGCCAGCCCCGGCAGATTCTGCGAAGCCATGGTCACGATGTAAAGCGGCAGCCCGATGCGGATGATCGCGTCGAATGTGAAGACCGGCATCACCGGCACCGGGCTCGGCC
Source organism: Devosia sp. A8/3-2 (assembly GCA_025452255.1). GTDB lineage: Bacteria > Pseudomonadota > Alphaproteobacteria > Rhizobiales > Devosiaceae > Devosia. The sequence goes on along the minus strand of CP104974.1, from coordinate 3,007,265 downwards.
AAGTCCCGTCCAGCGTCCCCGGTGGCAGATGCGTGGTCGTCGCCAGCACGATTCCCGTCACCACCACCGCAATGGGCACGGCATAGCGCTTGGCAAACCGCAGCCCGATCACCCGAGCCAGCAGGATCGGCAGCGCCAGCAGCGGCATTTCGGCCACGGCATTGATCGGCGCCGGGCACAGCGTCAGCAGCATGCCGGCCAGCATGGCATTGGCGATCGGCGCCGGAATGGCCGCGATCAACCGCGCGAGCGGCTTGATCAGCCCCGTCAGCACGATCAGCCCCGCTGCCACCAGAAACGCCCCGGCCACCGCCGGAAATCCACCCACCGGCTCGCCCACAGTAAGAATAAAGGCCACGCCCGGCGTTGACCACGCAAAGCTGATCGGCAGCTTAAGCCGCGAGCTGACAACGATATTGAGCACGCCAATGGCCGGGCACACCGAGAACAGCCCCGAGCCTGCCTGCTGCGGCGAAGCCCCGGCCGCCGTCAGCGCCGCCAGCACCGGGGTGAATGTGCTGGCATACCCCACCACGGCGGCCAGCGCGCCGGCCATGATCGGTTGCAGATATTCGCGCCGGCCATCGGCGATGGCGGCTGGTACATGCGTCACGGCGTTCCCCCGGGATAATGCGGCAATACGGCCCCGATAGATAAGGCCGGGCAAACCTATGCAAGCTGCTCGCGCGTGAAGCACAAAGTGCATGGCGGGCGGTTCCCTAAAATTGCTGCTGTTAAGGTGAACGAGTGGTTTGGCTGGCGTTCAGGCGCCGCCGGCTACACAACTTGCGGGAGCCCGGATGAACCGGGAACGCCCACGAGAGAGCGGTCCCCGCCGCAACAAGACCGCTCTCTCGGTCGCGTCCCGCGCGGGCATTGCACACTCAAATGTCAGGATATTGTGGAGGCCACGCCCGGAATTGAACCGGGGTACGCGGATTTGCAATCCGCTGCGTCACCACTCCGCCACGTGGCCTCACGCCCGCCTTGTCTGGTCTTTTGGCTTTACTGTCAAGGTGGCGCCGCCCCTCTGCGCCACCCCTATGTGCAAAATTGGTTCACGAGGCGTTCCACACCCGCCTGTGCTCTGTGCAACCCCCATGGCAGTCTGCGGGTTTGCTCCCATGCAGATGCATAAGGAGGCAATCATGGCTGATAGGCATTATAGTGACGGTGGCTTTCTCGAGCCATTCTTCCCGGGCATAGCGGTGCTCTGGATCGGTGGCGCGCTCTTGTTCATAACGCTATCGGCCATGGGTGCGGCGCGGGTAGGCGGCGTGTCCCCGGGTTCCAGCCAAACTCCAATTGCCGCCGACAACCAGACGCAATAGTGCCCATAGGCAGCCATCCCGCCATTGCAATGCCCTGTTCATATTGTCGCGGCATAATAAGTGTACTTGCCATCATTTAGGGCGAGGGATATTCACGTCCGGCATATGGTTTGATCCGGCAGGGCCTTGTTGAATGGTGGACTACGAGCGCGCGCCGCTTCATGGTGGACAATCAATTGCGCACCAGCCACGTCACCGACCGCCGGATTTTGGCGGAGATGGGGCGTCTGCCGCGCGAGCTGTTCGTGCCCGAATCCCGCCGCGCCCTTGCCTATATAGATGATGTGCAGCCCCGGGCGCAGCCGGTTCGGCGCGCTTCATGCCGGCGCCCGCCACCTTCGCCAAGCTGCTGCAATTGGCCGAGATCACGCCGGCCGATCGCGTTCTCGATCTGGGGGCAGGGGCCGGCTATTCCACAGCGGTGATTGCGGGGCTCTGCCGAGCCGTAACCGGCATCGAGGAAGATGCCGCGCTTGCCGCCACCGCCACGCAAAATCTGGCCAATCTGGGCTTGCCCAATGCCACGGTGATCGCCGGAACGGCCTCAGCTCTGTCCGGCCAGCGCTATGATGTCATAATGGTCGAAGGTGCCGTTGATGCGGTGCCTCAAACCCTGTTCGAGCTGCTCGACGAAGGCGGCCGCCCGGTTGCGCTAGTGCGCGAGAGCAGCGTTGCCATCGCCAATATATTCGTGAAAACTGCTGGGAAAGTCGTGGCGCAGGCGGAATTCAACGCCACGCTGCCTCCGCTTTATGCCGGGCCGCGTCCGGTTGAATTTGTGTTCTGAAAGGCCGATTGTGGCGCGGGGTGTTGCTCCCCGATCACGTCACAGCATTAATCGTGCCTTAAATTTTGGTAGGGCTTGCCGCAGAAGGTTGTGTACCCACATCTGCGGCGCATAGTGTTTGAGTGTCTGGAGACCGGGGCGATGGTTATGCGGAAAAATTTGGTCGCAAGTGTGCTGGCCCTGAGTTTGGCAGCGTGGAGTGTCGGTGGCGCACAGGCGCAATCGATTACCCAAGCCCTGATTGCGGCCTACAATTATGCGCCTGATCTGGCTTCAGCCCATCTGGCTGCCAAGTCTTCGGCCGAAAACGTGGCGCTGGCCCGCGCCGGCAAGCTGCCCGTCATCGGCGCCTCGGTCGGCAGCACTTATGATTGGTCGATCGCCGGCGGCGACTTCACCGACAGCACCTTGAGCACGGCCGGCCTCTCCTATAACCAGACCATTTTCGACAACTTCAAGACCGAGGCGCAGATCGAAGCCGCCCGCGCCGGTGCTGAAGCTGCCGAATACCAGATCCGCAATACCGAGCAGAACGTGCTGCTGGCCGTTGTGCAGGCCTATATGGATGTGCTGAGCAATCGCCAGCTCGTCGCCCTGCGCCGAGAAAACGTCAATTTCTACCGAGGCGCAGCTGCAGTCGGCCAAGGATCGGCTGGATGTGGGCGAGGGCACGCGCATTGATGTCGCCCGGGCCGAAGCCCGTCTGGCGCAAGGCGACGCGACCTATCGCGCCTCCCGTGCCAGCCTTGAAATCAGCCGGGCGACCTTTGCCCGCTATGTCGGCGCCCCGCCGCAAAATCTCGATGCTTCGCATAATTATAGCCGCCTGATCCCCAACAGCCTGCAGGGCGCCCTTTCGGAGGCCGAAACAGGCCATCCCGCGATCATGCTGGCCAAGGCCGCCATTCGCGCCGCCCGGGCTGGCAGCGATGCCGCCTCTGCCGCTTTCGGCCCCACCGCCACTGTCTCCGGCCAGATCGGCACGGCGCTCTCCGGTACCAATGCATTGCAGGGCATTAGCGGCAAGCTGGGCTTTTCGATCACCGTGCCGATCTATGCCGGCGGCGCCATCGGTGCTGGCGTGCGCCGAGCCAATCTCGACCAGATCAAGTCCGAGGTCGACGCCATGTCGGCCTATGACCAAATCCGCGCGGCCGTGATCGCCGCCCGGGCCGGTATCCAGAGTGCCGACGCCCAGATTTCGGCAGCACAGGCGGCCGTCTCCGCCGGCCGCGAAGTGCTCGAAGGCACCATTCAGGAACGCGATCTGGGTACCAGCACTACGCTCGACGTGCTCAATTCCCGAGCCGAACTGACCACGGCCCGTGAATCGCTGATCAATGCTCAGACCAACAAGGTCATCGCCACCTTCTCGCTGCTCTCCTCCATGGGCCGCCTCACCGCCAGCAATCTGGGCCTCCCCGTCGAGGTCAAGACCGCGGTCCAGTACAACAAGGCCGTCGAAGACGTCTGGCAGGAATTGCGCGCCGTCGCCGAGTAACATCTGCACCAGCGCGATCCGTATTTTGTGGCTGGGCTTTGCCCGGCCACAACTTTTAGTGGAAGACCGCAAATCCTGTCAGGTGCGCGATTCCTTATTGTGTGTGGCGACGTTAAGCTGATGGCAACGAATCAGGTGGGGCCGCAATAGCGGTTGGTCCCGTTCCGGTTCCAGCGCATGAGTAAGAGGCCCCTTATGAACAAGCCGGCAGCAAAAGAACCTTCCATGGACGAAATCCTGTCGTCCATCCGGCAGATCATCGCCGATGACGATGCCGCTGGGGTGCCGCGCCGGCCGGCCATTCAGGCCGCTCCCCGCCGATGCAGGCAGCCCCTGCCGTCGCCGCTCCCGGCCCGCTGGATCGTGATCTCAGCGACATGCTCGACGATATCGAACCGCTGGCGCTCTCGACCACCCAGATCGTGGATGACGAAGAGGACGAGGGTCTGAGCTTCGATGACATCCCGGCCGATACGGAAAACGACGTCGCTCCACCCACGGCCGCTGCCAAACCGCTGCTCGAGCCCGAAGACGTGACCTTTGCCGCCGAGGAAGCCGTGCCCGAGCTGCCATCCTTCAATCCGCCGCCTTCCGCCCGCGTCCCCTTCACGCCTGAGCCGGTACAGGCCGCGCCGGAGCCTGAACCGGTCCGTGCAGCGCCCGAACCCGAGCCGCTTCGTCCGCGTCCGTCGCTGGCACAGACGGCGCCGCTGCCCGATCCGACCCTCACCGCCGAAATGGCCGAGGAATTGCTGGAGCCCGCCACCAAGGCCGCCGTCCGCAATTCTGATCACCCGGCTCACCGGCCCGGGCATTGGCAATCCCGGCGCCACCATCAGATCCCTGATGCGCGACATGCTGCGCCCCATGCTCAAGGAATGGCTGGACGAAAACCTGCCCTCCGTCGTCGAGCGCATGGTAGAAAAAGAAATCGCCCGCATTTCCCGCGGCGACTAAGAGAATGCCTTCGGGCCGCGATGCCGTCCGGACCACAAACCGGTCCCTCCCCCTATCAGGGGAGGCTAGGGGGTATCCTCCGCTTCTTCGGTTGCGCTTTCAGTTGACCCCGCACCGCGCTTTTGCTTGAAGTCTGCCAAACCTTTTATTCGGCCCGCCCGGTATCCGTTGGCGGGTCGTTGCTGTTGCGAGTGACCTGATGCTTGAAAAGACCTATGAGCCCGGCGCCGTCGAGGCGCGCATTTCTGCCGACTGGCTCAAGGCCAATGCTTTTGCGGCCGGGGCAGGGGCCAAGCCCGGTGCCGAGACCTATACCATCGTCATTCCGCCACCCAATGTGACGGGCTCGCTGCATATTGGCCACGCGCTCAACAACACCATTCAGGACATCCTGATCCGCTTCAACCGCATGTTGAAGAAGGACGTGCTGTGGCAGCCCGGCATGGATCACGCCGGCATCGCCACCCAGATGATCGTCGAGCGCCAGCTGATGGAGCGCCAGCAGCCACGCCGCCGCGAAATGGGGCGCGAAAAGTTCGTCGAGCGCATCTGGGAGTGGAAGGGCGAAAGCGGCGGCGCCATCATGAACCAGCTCAAGCGCCTCGGCGCCTCGGCTGATTTCTCCCGCGAACGCTTCACCATGGGCGACAATGGTGCGGCCGATGACCAGATGGTCCGTGCCGTCACCAAAGTGTTTGTCGAGTTGCACAAGCGCGGCCTGATCTATCGCGCCAAGCGCTCGGTGAACTGGCATCCGGGTCTTGAAACCGCCATCTCCGATCTCGAAGTCGAGAATATCGAGATCAAGGGCCATATGTGGCATCTGCGCTATCCGTTGGCCGATGGCGTAACCTATCAGTTCCCGATTGCCTATGACGAAGAGGGCAAGCCCACCGAGTGGGAAACCCGCGATTACATCATCGTGGCCACCACCCGCCCCGAAACCATGCTGGGCGATAGCGGCGTGGCCGTGCATCCTGATGATCCGCGCTATGCCTCGCTGGTTGGCAAGTTCGTCACCCTGCCGCTGGTCGGCCGCCGCATTCCCATTGTTGCCGATGAATATGCCGATCCCGCTCTGGGCACCGGCGCGGTCAAGGTCACCCCGGCGCATGATTTCAACGACTTCGAGGTTGGTGTCCGCAACAATCTGGAACAGATCAACGTCTTCACCACGGACGGCTCGATCGTCTCGGCCGAAGCCATCCCCGCCGCCTATCGCGGCATGGATCGCTTCGTCGCGCGCAAAGCCATCGTGGCCGATCTGACCGCCTTGGCCGAGGAAGACCCGACGCGGGGCCTCGATCATATCGAAGACAAGAAGATCATGGTGCCCCATGACGAGAAGTCCAAACTCGTCGTCATCGAGCCCTTCCTGACCGATCAATGGTGGGTCAAGGCCGATGTGCTGGCCCAGCCGGCCATGGCGTCCGTGCGCGAAGGCCGCATGAAACTCGTGCCCCAGCAATACGAAAACACCTATTTTGCTTGGCTCGAAAACATCAGACCACGGTGCATTTCGCGCCAGCTCTGGTGGGGTCATCAGATTCCAGCTCGGTACGGCCCGGATAACGAGCCTTTCGTCGCCTATGACGAGGCCGAGGCGCAGGCGCTGGCCGATGCTCATTATGGCCAGCCGACCCCGATCAAGCGCGACGAAGACGTGCTCGATACCTGGTTCTCCTCGGCCCTCTGGCCCTTCTCGACCCCGGGCTGGCCCGATGAAACGCCCGAGCTCAAGCGCTACTACCCGACCAGCGTACTGGTCACCGGCTTTGACATCATCTTCTTCTGGGTCGCCCGCATGATGATGATGGGCCTCGAATTCCTTGAGGAAGAGCCCTTCCACACGGTCTACATGCATGCCCCGGTCCGCGACGAAAAGGGCCAGAAGATGAGCAAGACCAAGGGCAATGTCATCGACCCGCTCGTGCTGATCGAGCAATATGGCGCCGACGCCACCCGCTTCACCCTTGCCGCCATGGCGGCGCAGGGTCGCGATATCCGCCTCGCTATCAACCGCGTCGAGGGCTACCGCAACTTCGTCACCAAAATTTGGAACGCCGCCCGCTTCCTCAGAAATGAACGAGTGCCGCCGCGTCGAGGGTTACGATCCCAAGGCCAACAAGCTCCCGCTCAATCGCTGGATCGTCGGCGCCACCGCGCGGCGCTGCCGCCGTCACCTGGGGCATTGTTGATTACAAGTTCAACGAAGCCGCCAACGCCGCCTATGACTTCGTCTGGGGCACCTTCTGCGACTGGTTTGTCGAATTCGCCAAGCCCGTCTTCAACGGCACGGACGAAGCAGCCAAGGCCGAAACCCGCGCCACCGCCGCACGGGCGCTCGATCAGATCCTGACCATCCTGCACCCCTTCATGCCCTTCGTCACCGAAGAGCTGTGGGCGGAAACCGGAAAGTTCGGCCCGGCGCGCGAGAGCATGCTGATCCTGACCGAATGGCCTGATCTGTCCGGCCTCGAAGACCCCGCAGCTGATGCCGAGCTGACTCGGCTGATCGACGTGATCACCAATGTCCGCTCCATTCGCAGCGAAATGAACGTGCCCGCCGGCGCCAAGCTGCCCATGGTTGTGGTCGGGGCAGGGGAGACCACGCTGGCCCGCCTCGTTGCCGGCACTTCGCTGATCACCCGCCCGGCCCGCCTAGAGGAAATCTCGCCCCGAGCCAATGTGCCCGGTGGCTCCGCGCAATTCGTCGTCGGTGAAGCCACCGGGCTCTGCCTTTGGCCGAGTTCATCGATATCCCCACCGAAAGGGCCCGCCTCGAAAAGGAAATCGGCAAACTCGACGGCGAGGTCGCCCAGATCGACAAGAAGCTCGGCAACGAGCAATTCGTCGCCAAGGCGCCCGAAGAAGTCATCGAGGAACAGAAGGCCCGTCGCGAAGCTGCCATCGATCGGCGCGATCGTATCGCCGAGGCGCTCAAGCGCCTGAGCTAATGGTCGAGACCAGCCATGGATGATATCCCGCGCCAGCCGCCCGCCCGCCACGTGTTCAACGGCATGGTGGGCGTTGGCGCGCTCCCGGTATTCGACGGCAAAGGCGGCGTCACCCGCCACGAGCCTGCGGCCGAAGTGCCGCCGGTTCCCACGCGCGGCTTCAAGCTCATCGTGGGCAATTCCAAATCGCCCGAATTCAAGGTCTGGCTGCGCGAGGAACTGGGCGCCTTCAACGCCGATCTGCTGACCGCCCCCAGCACCCGTGCGCGTTGCACGGTGATGGAGGACAAAGCCCCGGTCATGCTCCGCGTCGCCCGCCCCGGCGCTGCGCCCGACGATGTTGGCCGCCAGCTTCTCACCCTCTGGATCGAAAAAGGCCGCGTCATTATCGCGACCGAACTCAACATTCTCGACTTTCTTGGGCTTCCCCGTTGGGAGCAATCCCACCACGCCCCGGTCTCCCCCGCCGATCTGGTCGCCCGCCTCGGCCTGCGTGCTGCCGACCGGCTCGAACCGCTGATCGAAATGCTGGGCGATGGCCTCGACGAGATCGAGGAAGCCCTCATCCTCAAAAACCAGACCAAGGCCCGGGATAATCTCGAGCATCTGCGCCGCACGCTGATCAATTTCCGGCGTCTCGTCTGGCCGCAGCGCGACGTGCTCAATACGCTCGAAATCGAGGACTTGTCCTTCTTCACCGCCAAGGATCGCCTGCGCCTGCGGGAAGCCTCGGCCCGCTCCGCCCGCATGGGCGACGAATTGCAGGCCCTTTCGGAACGCGCCGTCCTCGTGCACGAACAGATGATCGACGACCGCGCCGAGCAGATGAACCGCATCATGCTCGTCCTCGCCGCCGTCACCGTGGTCTTCATGCCGCTGACCCTGATCACCGGCGCGCTGGGCATGAATGTCTCGGGCATTCCCTTTGCCGATCACGACAGCGCCTTCTGGCTCGTCAGCCTTGGACTCGTTGCCCCGGCCGTCGGCATTATCGGATGGATGCGCAAGCGCCACTGGCTCTGAGCAAGGCTCTACCCTGCGACAAAATGTGACGATTCAGCAACAGCATCAGCGATTCACTTTGCCCGGCGGCCTCGTCAACACTTTCGCGATGTTTCCCGCCACAATCTCACCCTAAACGAGACGGCATAGGCATCTGGGGGCGGATGGTCTGTGGCGATGGCGCGCAAGCGCTCGCTTTGACATTCCTCCCCGTGCCGGAACCGGCAGCCGTCTATTTGTGGTCCTGACAGCAAAAGAGTCAGGAATCACAAGCAGTTTGAGCCGGGGAGGGTGAGACTTTGGACGTGATTGACCTAGCCACGACACTTCCTGCCGATTTTCGGCACGCCAAGCGCCGAGTTGTGATCGGCACGGCTGGAATCCGGTCACAAACTGGGTTTACCAAAACATTAACGCCTGCTTTCCACGTTACCTCGCGTGGGGGACACTGGCTGAAACCAACAAGGGACGCTGCCGGCCGGTCTGGCGCGCCCATCACGAGCCCGGATGTCCGGGCCGCGCAAGAGACGCCCGCCTGCCACAAAGCAGGCAAAAGGAGTATGATGCGGACTATTAGGGATACCTCCCTGATCTCCGTTGCGACGGCACTGACGCTCGCCTTGGCGATGTCGATCACGCCCGCGCACGCGCAGACCGCGGCCGATGCCGCGCTGGATATGGCCAATATGCTCGATGGGGCAGGCGGTGGCGTGTCCGGCGATGACCTGCTCGCCGCCCTCGAAAATGCCGCCGAGGCCGGCCAGCCCATGGCCATGTGGCAGCTTGGCACCATGTATGAAAATGGCGAAGGCGTCGCCAAGGACCCGGCCAAGGCTTTTGGCTATTTCGCCCAGATCGCCAACGAACATGCCGACGCAGCGCTGCGCGGCGTTGAATCCGACATCGTGGCCCAGTCCTTCGTCAAGGTCGGCGATTACTACAAGGAAGGCCTGCCCGACGCAGGCATTCCTGCCGATGCCGAGCGCTCGCACGCTTTGCTGCTGCACGCCGCTACCTATTTCGGCGATGCCGATGCCCAATATCGCGTCGGCCTGCTTTATCTCAATGCCGACGAGCTGGGCGTCAATCCGCTGCAGAGCGCTCGCTGGTTCTCGCTGGCTGCCCGCAAGGGATGTTGCCCAGCCCGGGCCCAGCTTGGCCGCCTGCTGTTCAATGGCGTCGATGGCATCGAAGCCCAGCCCATCGAGGGCCTGATGTGGCTCAACTCGGCCCAGCAGCGCTGCACCGGCACGGCCGATGCCGCTCGGATCAACGACCTGATCAACCGAGGCCAATTCCATCGCCACCCCCGAACAGCAGGGCAGAAGCCACCAAACTCGCCGCCAGCATCGCCCCCAATTCGCCGGCTTCTGATAGCTCGATGTCTGCGTCTAAAAGCCGAACGGCCAACGCAGCACGTTCCCACCCACAGTGTCATTCCCGCGAAAGCGGAATCTCTGTTTAGCGACAGCGAAACGCCGTTCCTTGGCTGGTATGAGATTAGATTCTCTCGAATAGACCCTGCAATGCCTTGGCGGCCGCAGAGGCCGAATGATCTTGCCTGAATTTCTCAAGGGCCTCCCCTGTTGGGGGCGACGCTTTGGAAACTGCCGCTATGAGCTCTGGCCCGCCAAGGTCTCCGGTGTAGGATTGAACTGCCGCACAACCCGGGGCGTCACCCAATTCCAATATCCACGGGATGGCCCTTGCAAGCATCGGCGTTCCGCGTTCAGCAGCCGGGACAGCGATGCCGGAATTTTCGCCGCCCTTATACGGAAGCACCAATAAATCCAATGCTGCCAATGCCGTGACCAACTCGGTGTCACTCGCTCGCTTATCGGTATGAGCCAGCATACGGCCACTGGTTTGCGGCCTCAGCGGCATGCCGCCGGACGCTATCGGCAAGCTCCGGTTCGTGTGCTTTCCCGGCCAAAAGGCCGTCTACGTCGCCATCCCTGATATCGCTGAAGGCGACCAGGAAATCGTCGACCCCTTTATAAGACTTAAGGTCGCCAACCATGCCCACTATCGTGCGATTGATGGGAAGCTTTAGCTCCGATCTTGCGGCTTTTTTGCTTGGAGATTGCGGGTAATGATCGCCGTAAAGTGGGTGCCGCATGATAGTATAGGGTAGTTTTTTCAGTCCCGGGTGCTGCTCAAGGGCGGAAAGCCGGGATCCTTCCGTAAGAAAGACCACTCCAGCCAAAAGGCGAACCACGAGCCGCATATAAACGCGCTCAGTTTTGGGTCGAACGCTGCCATGGCTTGTTGAATTGTGTGCCAGCCAGACGATCTTTGCGCCGCGTAATCTTTGTATGGTGAGTACCAGCAATTGAAATAGCGAACGCCTTATGGCGATCGGCCATTTCTGCTGGATAGCGGCTTCCGGCCAATTTATTAGTATTATGTCAGCCCTGCCAAACACGCCCTGAGTGTGGCCGGGCTCGATTACGGTATAGCCAATTTCCTCCAACGCATCAGACAATATGGCGTTAAAAGGATTCGCTTTTATGTTGGAGCGAGCCGGATAAGCGTAAATAACCACGGATATTCCTTAGGGTAGCTGGAAGAATAACGCACCCAAAAAGGCTCCGGCATTATTGTCTTAGTTTGGCTCCTCGGCCATAGACTTTCGAGTAGTTTTTTCGCTGAGGGGATATGCACTGGGCGCGGACCACGAGGTCGTGGTACAATGTCCTTCCCCCACAATATCATTCCGGCGAAGGCCGGAATCCATGCTGAAGGCTCGTCTCCCCACCATCTCCCTCGGGCCCGACCCGAGGGCCATTCCCAACGCCCGCTACGGGATCAGTTCGGCCCGTTCACTCCACCGACTTGATCACCAGCGCCGCAGTCTCGGCCGACAATGCCTGCACAGCCTTGGCCGTCTCCACCGGCAAATCCTCGAAGCTGCAGCCAAACGGCACCGGCAAGGACAGGCGCTTGTCCGCCTCATCGTCCCACACCAATTGCACGTAGGATTTCTTCCCGCGCAGATCGTGATTGAGCCCGACAATCGTCGCTGACGCCGCCATAGCTGCCTCCTTTAAAAGCTGAACTGCCCTTCCACCGGCACGTGATCGCTTGGCTTATCCCAGCCGCGCACATCCTTGTGCACTGTCACCCCATCCAGCCGGTCGGCCGCCTGCGGCGACAGCATCAGATGATCGATGCGGATGCCCGCATTGCGTCGCCACGCGCCCGCCCGGAAATCCCAGAACGTATAGGCCGGCTCGGCGGTGGTCGCCCGCAATGCGTCGGTCAGGCCCAGATTGCTCAGCGTGCGGAACCGTTCAAGGCTTTCCGGCCGATAGAGCGCATCGCCCCACCGAGCCTGCGGATCATGCGCATCGATCGGCGCGGGAATGAGGTTGAAGTCGCCCAGCAGCACGAAGGGCTCTTCCAGCGTCAGCCGCTCCTCGACAAAGCCGGTAAGCCGATCCATCCGGGCCAGCTTGTAGGGAAATTTCTCGCTATCGACCGGATTGCCGTTAGGCAGGTAGATATTGCACACCCGGATCGCCCCAGTTTCCACCGAGAACACCCCCTCGATCAGCCGCGCCTGCTCGTCCGAGTCGTCGCCCGGCAGCCCGCGCGTCACCTCGTCGAACTTGATCAGCGACAGGATGGCCACGCCATTCCAGCTCTTCTGGCCATGCGTTTCCACATTATAGCCCAGCGCCTCGATTTCGGCCCGCGGAAAGCCCTCATCGACCGTCTTGATCTCCTGCAGCACCACAATGTCCGGCTTTTCCTGCGCCAGCCAGTCAGCAGGATTTCCAGCCGCGCCTTGATGCCATTGATGTTCCAGGTCGCAATGCGCATGGCGCTCTCCTTATCGCTGCATGCTCTTATTGCACGAAATCGGCATAGACCGCATTGCGCACATTGGTCGGAAATTTGCCCGTGCAGCCTTCCAGCGCAGTATTGCTGATCGACAGCATCACGAGTTCATTGCTCGGGTCCACCAGCCGAGAATGGCCATAAACCCCGCCCCAATTATAGGTCCCGATTGCCGACGGCGTCTCCGCCGCAACCGGATCATCAACAATCCGCTGAGATAGCCGAACCGCTGTCCCTTGGCATCACGCGGCAGGTCCCCGATCTGGTTGCGCGTCGCCAGCGCCACCGTTTCCGGCCGCAAAATCCCCGGCCACCCAGCCGCAACGCCTCAAACAGCTTCAGCAAATCGCTGGGCGTCCCGGCCATGCCCGCGCCGCCCGATTGGAATGCCCTCTCGTTGAAAATGCGGATGGGCGAAAACAACACCCCATCGCCACTCTCACCGATCACCACATGGGTGTCTTCCATCGGTACCGGCTCCGAGCGTGTCATCGGCATAGGCCGGCGCCAACCGCGCGGTCGGCCACGAAGAACCCCGTTTCGCTCATGCCCAAAGGCCCGGTCACATAGGTGCGCACCGCATCCTCCAGCATGCCGCCATGCACCTTGGCCAAAACGGCCCCCAGCACATCGATGGCAAACGAGTAGCTCCGGGCCGTGCCCGGCGTGAACAGCAGCTTTTGCGCCGCCACCCGCGTCAGATTGGCCTCGTGATCAAGGTCCGTATTGCCCAACCCCGTCGTGATCGCCGGATCATCAGGATAGCCATAGGCCAGCCCCGCAGTATGCGTCAGCAAATGATGCAGCGTGATCTCGGCAATCGAGCCGTCGTCCAATCGCGGCTGAAAATAGGGCAAATAGCTATCCACCCGATCGCTCAGCTTGAGTAGCCCCTTGTCCATCATCGCCAAAGCCGTGGTTGCGACAATCGGCTTGGTCACTGAAGCCAGCCGGTAGATCGCGTTTTCCGGCATGGCGATATCCGCCTCGCGGTCAAAATGCCCGGCGGCGCGCCGATAGATCACCTTGCCCGCCTTGGCGACCAATATCTCGGCTCCGACAATGGATTTCTGCACGATTGCGTCGTCGATAACGCGGTCGACTGAATAAGACATGCTGTTCTCTGTATGATCAGAAGCTAAATGGCTCAGGGCAGCCGAGCAATCATTTCAGCCCGGCATAGACGGCGTCGCGCACTTCATCCTTGAACGGCCCGTCGCAACCCTCAAGTCCCGTATTGGACATCGACACCACCGATAGCCCATTTTCCGGGTCTACAAACCAATTGTGCCCGTAAATGCCGCCCCAGCGATTGGTCCCCGCGCCGCCGGCGATTGCGCCAGTTTCGGATCATCCAGCCGGGCGCCGAAATAGCTGAACTTCCAGCCCGGCGTCTGCGAAAAAGCCAATTGCGGCGTCTGGTCGGCAAAGCCCGCCGTCAGCGTCTCCGGCTTCAGGATCGGCGCGCCACCCGTCCGCAACGCTTCCAGCAGCGTCATGAAGTCCGGCCCCGTGCCGGCCATGCCGCCACCGCCCGATTGGAACGCCTTGGCATCAAATATCCGGCCGGGATCAAACGTCGTCACACCGCCAAACATGTTCGGCACGCTATGCGGATCGCTCATCAACACCGCGCCACCCGGACTATCCGCATAAGCCGCTGCCAGCCGCGCTTTGTCGGTAACGCTATACCGCGTGTCACCCATGCCCAGCGGATCGGTCACATAAAGCCGCGTCGCATCCTCCAGCGTCCCACCCACCAGATTCCCGGCGATGAAGCCCAGCACATCGATGGACGGCCCATAGGACCACGCCGTACCCGGTGCAAACAGCAAGGGCAGGGCGCCAATCCGCGCCACGATCTCCTCGCCTCCCAAGTGCCAGCGATTGACCCCGGCGGCCTGCTCATCCGCGCTCAATATCTGCGCTGAGTTCAGCCCCGACGTATGGGTCAACAGATTATGGATGGTGATCTCCGGCACGCTGCCATGGGGCAAAGCCGGCTTGAAACTGGGCAAATGCGCCGTCACCAGATCATCCAGTGCCAGCTTGCCCGCATCCACCAGCGCCAGCACGGTCGCCGCAATCACCGGCTTGGTCAGCGACGACAGCCGGAAAATCGCGTCAAGCTCCATCGCCCGCCCGGCTTCCCGGTCGGCCAATCCTTGTGCTTTTTCGTAGAGAACCTTGCCGTCCTTGCGGACAATCAGCACCAGAACCGACAATGCGTTTCTCAGCGATTGCCTGTGCAACCGTTTGATCCAGACGCCGTTCGATATCCATGCCGATTCCTCCAATTTTGGAGGACGTTAGCCAGGCATTATCGCAAGGGGAAGCTAAACGGCGAAACTCGTGCCGCAGCCGCAGGAGGCAACCGCGTTCGGGTTGCAGATCTGGAACGCTCGGCCGATCAGATCGTCCACGAAGTCGATTTCCGATCCGCCCATGAATTCCGGGCTCATCGAGATCGATCAGCACCACCGCGTCGCCCTTTTGCAGAACGATATCGTCGCTGGCCGCCTTTTCCTGTACGAGGTTGTATTCATACTGAAATCCGGAGCAACCACCGCCAGCCACCGAAATGCGCAACACCGTGCCATCGGGCTCTTTGGCGAGGATGCGCGACACGCGCTTGGCGGCGCGATCGGTCAACACGACTTCGGTAGGGGCGAGCACAGCTTCGGTCATTTGCAATCCATGCCGTTCGTAATGTCATAACGGTCAGGCTAAAATAGTAACTCTTGCCGAGAATGAAAAGGGCCAAAAGCATGGACCACGATCACCGATGAGCGACACCGCTCCCTACGCATCTAAGCCCGAACTGTCCCTCGGCCGCCTCTACGGCACCGGCCCCAGTCCTACGCGCTCCGAATTCCAGCGCGATCGCGACCGCATTATCCATTCCACCGCCTTCCGCCGCCTGCAGCACAAGACGCAGGTGTTCCTCCATCACGAAGGCCGCCACTTCCGCAATCGGCTGACCCACACGCTAGAGGTCAGCCAGATGGCCCGCTCCATGGCCCGCGCCCTGCTTCTCGATGAAGACTGGCCGAAGCCGTCGCCCTCAGCCACGATCTGGGCCACACCCCCTTCGGCCATGCCGGCAGAACGCGCTGCATGCCGCCATGGCGCCCTTTGGCGGTTTCGATCACAATATCCGGGCCATCCGCACCGTCACGCGGCTCGAAAACCGCTATGCCGAGCATGACGGCCTCAACCTCACACGGGAAACCCTCGAAGGCATCCTCAAACACAACGGCCCGCTGATCCTCCCCGACGGTGCCCCCTATGGCAAATACGCCCATGAAGGCCTCCCCGCCGGCCTCGACAACATCCCCGCCATTGCCGACCTGCGCCTCTCCACCCACGCTTCGCTCGAAGCC
The DNA here is from genome assembly GCA_025452255.1 of Devosia sp. A8/3-2. Classification (GTDB taxonomy): domain Bacteria; phylum Pseudomonadota; class Alphaproteobacteria; order Rhizobiales; family Devosiaceae; genus Devosia. Next base: position 2,991,504 of record CP104974.1, on the reverse strand, counting down.
CGGGCCGCCACGATTGCCGACGACATCGCCTACAATGCCCACGACATCGACGACGCCCTGCGCGCCGGCCTCATCGTTCTCGATGATCTCGCCGATGTGCCGCTGGCCGGCCCCGTGGTCCGCGAAGTCCTCGCCCGCTACCCCGATATCGCGCCAAACCGGCAGGCCCACGAAGTCCAGCGCCGCCTGATCACCCGCTCCATCGAAGACGTCATCGCCACCACCGCCGCCAATATCGCCGCCTCCGGCATTACCTCGGTCGAAGACGTCCGCAATGCCGGCAAAACCCTGCTCACCTTCTCCCCCGCCACCACCCAAGCGGAGCGCGGCCTCAAGCAATTCCTCTTCGAGCGCGTCTATCGCCATGAATCAGTCATGGTCCCCGTGCGCCAGAGCGAGGCCGTCGTCACCGCTCTGTTCGCCCGCTACATGCAAAGCCGCGATCTCCCCGGCCGCTGGGGCATTGCCGCCGCCAATGCCAGCAGCGACACCGCTCTCGCCCGCATCGTTGCCGACTTCATCGCCGGCATGACCGACCCCTATGCCCTCGATGAATATGCCCGGCTGTTTGACGCTCGGGTGGAATTCCACTAACCCCGGCGCTCCGCTACTTTCAGGTTTGTCATGGACGTTTTCGCCCTTTTCGCTGCGCGTTTCCAACGCCCTCTCGGTTCTCTACCCCGAAGTTGGTGCCGATCTTCTGGCCCGCATCGTGGTTGAGCCGCCGCGAGATAGCGCCCATGGCGATCTCAGCACCAATGCGGCCATGGTCGTCGCCAAGCCGCTGGGCAAGAATCCGCGCGAAGTCGCCACCACCCCCGGCCGAGCATTTCGGCAAGGACCCGGACGTCACCGCCGTCGAGGTGGCCGGCCCCGGCTTCATCAATTTCCGCCTCGCCACGCCCATCTGGCATCAGGTCCTGCGGTCCATTGCTCATCAGGGCGACGATTACGGCCGCTCGACGCTAGGGCAGGGGGAAGCGGTCAATATCGAATATGTCTCGGCCAATCCCACCGGCCCCATGCATGTCGGCCACACCCGTGGCGCCGTCTTTGGCGACACGCTGGCCGCGCTCATGGCCTATTCCGGTTATGAAGTGGCCCGCGAATATTACATCAACGACGCCGGCAGCCAGATAGACACTCTCGCCCGCTCCACCTTCCTGCGCTACCGCGAAGCCCCAGGCAGAAACCATCGAGATTCCGCCCGGCTTCTATCCCGGCGATTACCTCATCCCGGTCGGCCGGGCTCTCAAGGCCGAGTTCGGCGATAGCCTGCTCGACAAGCCCGAGCCCGAAGCTCTGGCCCCGGTCAAAGACCGGGTGCTGGCCGCCATGCTCGAGCTGATCAAGGCAGATCTCGCTAAGCTCAATATCCATCACGATGTCTTCTTCTCCGAACGCACGCTGCACGGGCAGGGCGGCGCCATCGACACCACGCTCCGATTGGCTGCGCCGAGAAGGCATGATCTATGAAGGCCGGCTCGAGCCCCCAAAGGGCAAGACCCCCGACGAGTGGGAAGATCGCGAGCAGACCCTGTTCCGCGCCACCGATTATGGCGACGATGTCGACCGTCCGCTGATCAAGTCGGATGGCACCTACACCTATTTCGCCGCCGACATCGCCTATCACCGGAACAAATATCTGCGCGGCTTCAAGCACATGATCAACGTGCTCGGTGCCGACCATTCCGGCTACGTCAAACGCCTGCAGGCCGCCACCAAGGCCGTTTCGCTCAATGCCGCCGACATGGACGTGCGGATTTGCCAGCTCGTCCGGCTGATGAAGAATGGCGAGCCGTTCAAAATGTCCAAGCGTTCCGGCGATTTGGTGACTTTGGCTGACGTGGTGGATGAAGTGGGTGCCGACGCCACTCGCTTCATGCTGCTGTTCCGGCGCAATGACGCGGCGATGGATTTCGACTTTGCCTCGGTCAAGGAACAGACGCGCGATAATCCGGTCTTCTACGTGCAATATGCCCACGCCCGGGCCTATTCGATCTTCAAGACCGCCACGCGCGATCTGCCCGCCCTCGATCTCTCCCCGCAAGCGCTCGCCGCGGCTGAAATCGAACTGATCCAGACCCCCGAAGAACTAGACCTCGTGCGGGTCTCGGCGGCTTGGCCGCGCACCGTCACGGCTGCCGCCGTGGCGCATGAACCCCATCGGATCGCCTTTTATGTTCATGACTTGGCGGGCGCGTTCCATAGCTTCTGGGCAAAGGGCAAGGATGATGTATCTTTGCGGTTTGTTAACGCTGACGATCCAAAGCTGACATTGGCTCGACTCGCGCTCGTCGACGCCGTCCGTCAGGTTTTGGTGAATGGCCTAGGAATTCTAGGCGTCTCCGCCCCGACTGAGCTTTCATAATTCGGGCGCATTACTGTGATGACTCGCGGCAAAATGCCTATATTGGGCGCCGTTGCAGTAACCAAGAAGGCGCTGCTTGATGACAACAGCGAAACCGCAGCCAATGGCCGGACAATCTGACGCAGACGACCTGATCGCAGAACTCGCGAAATTGATGGCGCAGGATGCGCGCACGGATAGTCCTGCGCCGTCCGCCCCGCAGCCAGCCTCTCCTCAGTCTACGCCGTTCCCGGTTCGCATCCCGGGCGGCGAGTCGCCTGCCGCAGACAGTCCGGCGCCAGTGCCGCGTTTCGACTTTAATCGTCCTGCCAGAAACGTCCACGGCGCCACAGCCCGCCGCGCCACAGCCCGCAGCGCAGCAACCCGTGCCGCCGCGCCGTGAGCCAGAACCAGCGCCTGTCGCACCGGTTGTCACGGCGAAACCGCCCGTGGCGCCAACGCCCGCCGCTCCCGCGCCCGCCGAAGGCAGGCGCGAGCCTGATGCCTTCAACTTTGACCTCAATTTCGCACCCGCATCATCGCCGGTCAGCTCTCCCGTGCCGCCTGCTCCCAAGCCAGCGCCGCAGCCGACATTCGCCGCGCCCACTCCGGCCGCTGTGCCGTCGCCCGCAGCCGCGCCTTCTGCGCCGGCCAGCACGGACTATGACAGCATTGCCGATTTGATCGCCGCTGAGCTGCTGGGCGATACCCAGCCCGAACCCACGCCTGCTGCGGCAGCCGCCGCGCCGGTGGTGGCTGCTCCTGCGCCGCAGGCAGCCCGCCCGGCCGTGTCGGGCGGTTTGGTTGTCGATCAGGATGAGCGCGCCGAGCGTCGCCAGCCCAGCTTCGATAGCCCGGTCGCGCCGCCCAAGCCCCGGGGCGACAGCTTCAAGATCCCGCCCGTATTCGGCTTGGGCACGCGTCCGGTGACGCCCGCTGTCGGCACGACAGCGCCGACGCCGTCCGAACCGCGCATCGAAGCCCCTATTGCTGCCGCGCCAGTCGCCCCCGATAGCAGTGCCGATGACACGCTCGGCACCGATCCGATCGACGAAATCGAAAACCTGATCGGCCGCGCCGTCCGCGTCGATATGGATTCCTCCGCTCCGGCAAATCCTGCCGAAGAGCGGCCCCAGCCAGCCCTGCTTTGCGCAGCCTCGCCACGCCCACGTTGGCGCAGCCGGCCGCTAAGTCGCCGCGCCCCGTTTCGGATGTGGATGAAACCATTCTGGCCGCTGCCGCCTGTGACCGGCGCCGATATCGGCTGGGTCGAAACGCCCGACGCCGAAGAGGCCAAGCCCGGCAAGCGCCGGATCAAGGCCGAACGTGCTCCGCGCGCACCGCGTAACTTCAATTTTTCGCGCGCTCTGGCCGGCCCCGTCGTCGCCATTGTGCTGCTCGCCGCCGCTGGCTTTGGTCTCTATTGGGTCCCGGGCATGGGCGGGGAGAGCGGTCCGCCGCCCGTGCTGACCGCCGACGCCACCCCGATCAAGGAAACGCCTGCCGCCCAGCCGGCAACAGGTGCAGCGCAGCAATCGGTGGTCTTCAACGAAATTGATGGCGTTCAGCCGGGCAGCGATGAGCAATTGGTCTCGCGCGATCAGGCCGATGTCAACGAGGTGACCCGGGTTGCCTCGAGCCCATCCGTCAGCGAAGAGGGCTCGGCCAATCGTAAGGTTCGCACGGTCACCGTGCGCCCCGATGGCACCATTGTCAGCGGCGAGGAAACCGTGGCTGGTTCGGCCATTCTGCCGGTTGATCGCCCCAATGTGCCCGAAGTTCCCGGCGCCGAGACCGCCAGCCCCGAATTGCTCGCCGCTGCCGCACAGCCCGAGCCGCCGCCCACCCCCGTGGTCCCGCCCGTGACGCCGGTAACGCCGGGCGCCACCGTTCCGGCCGTCGACGCTGCCGGCAATCCGATCGCCGGCAAGACCACCATCGTGCCGCGCACCCGTCCGGCCAGCTTCGCCCAGCAGACGGCCTCTGCCGCCCCGGCCACCACGGTCGACGCCATCATCAACAATGCCGCCGAACCTGCCGCAACGCCCGCGCCGACGCCGGCACCTGCTGCCAGCACCGCCGCTATCCCGGCCGGCGCCACCGAGGTCGAGGCACTGCCCAACGACGCCCCCGCCTATGTCCAGCTCGCCTCCCAGCGCAGCGAAGCCGAGGCGCGTCAGACCGCCCGGGCCATGGTCTCCCGCTTCGGCCCGCTCTTTGGCGGCGCCAATATGGAAGTCCAGCGCGTCGACACGGGCGCCCGCGGCGTCTTCTACCGCGTCCGCGTCCCGGCCAACTCCATCCAGTCGGCCAACGACATGTGCACCCAAGTCAAAGCCGCCGGCGGCGACTGCTTCACGATGTAGTAAGGTTGGCCCCGGTCTTTAGTACCGGGGCAAAACCACGCAACGTCCGGCGCAAAGCTTGACGCTGACCAGCCCAACCGCCAAGGATTGCTTGCATATCTTGCAAGGCGGCCACCGACTGACATGACGAGCCCACAGACCGATTGGTTCGATACGCCGGCGGCGCCAGCCGACGAAGACGTCATGTATGTCGATGTCGATGGCTATGAAGGCCCGCTCGATCTACTGCTCGATCTCGCCCGCCGCCAGAAGGTCGATCTGGCAGCCATTTCCGTTCTGGCCACTGGCCGAGCAATATCTCAAATTCATCGAGACCGTGCGCGAGAAGCGCATCGAGGTTGCCGCCGATTATCTCGTCATGGCGGCCCGGCTTGCCTATCTCAAAAGCCGTCTCATGGTGCCCCGGGCGCCGAGCGATGAAGAGCCATCGGGCGAAATGCTGGCCGCCATGCTGCAATTCCGCCTCAAGCGGCTTGAAGCCATGCGCCGCGCCGCCAGCCAGCTGATGAACCGCCCGCGCCTCGGCTTCCAGATCTACGCCCGTGGCGAGCCCGAACCGATCGAAATCGCCCGCAAGAGCTTTTGGGAAGCCTCGCTTTACGATCTGCTCAAAGCCTATGCCGGCCAGCGCAGACGCGGCGCCACCACCGACTATACCCCGCTGCAACGCACCGTCTGGTCGTTGCAGGAGGCACGAGATATCCTCCAGCGCCTGATCGGTGATAGTTTTGAATGGGTCGCGATGGATACTTACCTCGCCGAATATCTGGCGACCCCAGCCGAGCGCACCACCGTTCGCGCCTCCACCTTCGCCTCCAGCCTCGAGCTGGTGCGTCTGGGACAGATCGATCTGCGCCAAACCGAGACATTCGGGCCGCTTTTCATGCGCCGCCGCAAGGGTGACACGCCGTGAGCGAGGTCACCGAGCGGCATTTGCGCATTCTCGAAGCGCTGCTTTTTGCGTCTAAGGAGCCTCTCGATGCTAACAGTCTGTTAGCATATTTGGAGTGAAGGGGCCGATGTCGGTGCACTCTTGCTAACGCTGCAATCCCGCTATGCCAGCCGGGGCGTAAACACGGTGCGCCGCGCCGATAAATGGGCTTTCCGCACCGCCGAAGACCTCGGTTTTCTGCTGCGCCGCGAAGAGCAGGAAACCCGTCCGCTCTCCCGCGCGGCGCTCGAAACCCTCGCCATCATCGCCTATCACCAACCCGCCACCCGCGCCGAAATCGAGGAAGTCCGCGGCGTCGCTACCGGCAAGGGCACCATCGACCTGCTGCTCGAAGCCGGCTGGATCCGCATGCGCGGCCGCCGCCGCACCCCCGGCCGCCCCGTAACCTACGGAACGACCGAGGCTTTTCTCGATCACTTCGGCCTCGAAGCCCCGGGCGATCTCCCCGGTCTCGACGAACTCAAGGGCTCGGGCCTCCTCTCCAACCGCCTCCCGCCGAGCCTGCAAATCCCGCTCCCCTTCGAAGGCGCCCTGCGCGACGACGAAGACCCGCTCGAGCCCGGCGATGAAGACGAAGTCGAGGACAATTCATAGTGCCGAATAACGCCACCGAACTGCGCAGCTGGGGCGCCCGCGGCACCGCCGGCGTCAGCTTCGCCGCCACCCTCGAATTCGCCGAGGTTTCCGTCCATCTCGGGGGCAGGGTAGTGCTCGACCAGTTCTCCCTCCGCCTCGAACCCGGCGAGATCGTCTGCCTGCTTGGGGAATCAGGTTCCGGCAAATCCACCGCCCTGCGCGTCGCCGCCGGCATCCAGCCCGTTCATGCTGGCGCCTTGCTGATCAACGGCCAGACGATGTCCGCCCCCGGCACCAATATCTCACCGGACAAGCGCGGAATTGGTCTGATGTTTCAAGACTTTGCGCTCTTCCCGCATCTCACCGTGCTGCAAAACGTCCTCTTCGGCCTGCGCCGTCTCGGCCGCTCCGCCGCCCTCGCCCGAGCCCGCGCAGCCCTGCACCGCGTCGGCCTCAGCGCCCGTGAAGCCGACTATCCCCACATGCTTTCGGGCGGCCAGCAGCAACGCTCGGCCTCGGCCCGCAGCGTCGCGCCGCGCCCGGCAGTGCTCCTGCTCGACGAGCCTTTCTCCAGTCTCGATGCACGATTGCGTGAAACGGTGCGCGAAGAAACGCTCGCCGTACTCCGCGAAACCCACGCCACAAGCCCGGTCGTCACGCACGATCCCGAGGAAGCCATGGTCATGGGCGACCGCGTCGCTTTGCTACGTCACGGCCGCATCGCGCAGATCGGTACCGCCGCCGAAATCTATCGCCACCCCGTCGATCTCAGCGCCGCGCTTCTTTTCTCCGCTCAGCGAAATCGAGTCCATCGTCGTCAATGGCCGCGCGCTCACGCCTTTGGGCCCTGTTGCAACGCCGGGCCCGGCCGATGGTGCAGCCGTCACCATCGCCATCCGCCCCACCGGCGGTGCCGATCTATCCATTACCGGCCCCGGTACGCCGGGCCGCCCAGTCGCCAAGCGCGACGCCATCGGCATCGATATCTGCGAGGTCAAAGTGAACGGGATTGAGGCGCCATTGGTTCTGCGCCAGCCCGCCAGAGCCGACATTGCTGTGGGCCAAGACGTCTTCGTGAACCTCAACGAGGAACACGTTCTTGTGTTTGGCCGAGATTAAACCTATTTCTCGCTATATCTATCGCGTGTCACGCGTCTGAAAAGTCTAGGGAGTCCAATATGCACGCGCCGAGAATTTGGGGCATTCTCGTTATCGCCGTTGTTGTCGTGCTGTTGTTCGGCCGCGGCAAGATTTCCGGAATGATGGGTGAAGTCGCCTCCGGCATCAAAGCCTTCCAGAAGGGCATGCGCGATGAAGAGACCAAGCCGGCGGAACGGGTTACCACGTCAGCTGATGTCGACGCTCGCGAAGTAGACCGTAGCAAGGACGCCTGATCGCGTCCTGCTCGCTGCGGCCCAAGGGCCGCGCTGCCTTCTAAGGAATAGAACACTATGCTCGGCTTGGGCTGGACAGAGATGCTGGTCATCGGTCTTGCGGCGCTGATTTTCATCGGCCCCAAAGACTTGCCTGTGGTGATGAACCGCGTCGGCAAGGTGATCGGCCAAATTCGCCGCATGGGCAATGAGTTCCAGCGCGAGATCAACAAGACCACCGGTCTCGATGAAGTGCGCAATCTGCGCAATTCGCTGACCAGCCCGCTCAAGAAGACCGCCGAGGAAATCCGGCGCGAATTCAACACCATCACCCCGACCGGGCAGAAGCCGAGCGGCATTATCAAGCCGGCCGATCCGAAGGTCGAAAGCGTGGTGGATGAGATCAAGGCCGCCGCTGGCATCGCGGCGCCTGCCGCTGCTCCCGCCCCGCTGATGACCACCACAGAGCCAGTTGCCGCGCCCACCAAGGCTCCGACCAAACCCAAGGCTCCCGTCAAGGCGAAAGCCGCGCCGACCCGCCCGGTGATCACCACGCAATTGGCGCCTTTGCCGACCGAGACCGCCAAAGCGGCAGCTCCCAAAAAGCCGGTCGTGCGCAAAACGGCCGCCAAGCCTACTGTTGCCGAAGTCGCCGCACCAGCCGAGGCCAAGCCGACCCCGGCCAAACGCGTGGCCGCCAAGCCGGCAGCAACGGCAAAACCCAAAGCTGCAGCGAAGCCTAAAGCCGCCGCCAAGCCCAAGCCGCCCGCAATCGAAGCGAAAGCCGGAAACCAATAGACCATGGCCGACGCCACTCCGCAGATCGAAGACAAGAGCAAGCCCGCCGAAGACGAACTGGCCGGTAGCGAAGCCCCGCTCCTCGAACATCTGGTCGAGCTGCGCAAACGGCTGATCTATTCGGCAGTCGCCATCATCGTGCTGATGGTCATCTGCTTCATCTTCGCGCGCAACATTTACGATGCGCTGCTGATCCCCTATCTGCGGGCCATTCCTAATGCCGAGCTGATCTATACAGCGCCCCAGAATTGTTCTTCACCTATCTGAACGTTGCCCTGTTCGGCGCCATTTTCCTCGGCTTCCCCGTGGTCGCCAGCCAGATCTACATGTTCGTGGCGCCGGGCCTTTATAAGCATGAACGCAAGGCGTTCATTCCCTATCTCGTTGCCACGCCGATCTTCTTCATTGCCGGCGCGGCTCTCGTCTATTTCGTTGTGCTGCCCATGGCGCTGCATTTCTTCGCCAGCATGCAGACCGACGACATCAAGATGCTGACCAGCGTGTCCGAGTATCTTGGCACGGCCATGCTGCTGATCCCGGCTTTCGGCGCCTGTTTCCAGCTGCCCGTGGTGCTGACCCTGCTCGCGCAGATCGATCTTGTGCATGTGGACATGCTCAAGAAGGGCCGCCGCTACGCTATTGTCGCCATTCTGGTGTTTGCCGCGCTCATCACGCCCCCCGATCCGATTTCCCAGATCGGTCTTGCCGTCCCCATGTACCTGCTCTACGAACTCTCGATCCTGTCCGTGCGCATGGTCGAGCGTCAGCGCATGCCGCAGCGGCTGCTGCATCTTCTGCGACCGATCTGACCGACGAGTCGTCGTCCTAGGATCAAATTTACGGACCTCGTCCTGCGCGTTGCGACGGAGGGAGGTCGTGGCAGCGTTCTGCCATGCCCTGATGGTTTCTTGGGCGCGCCATCAGGCCCCAGCCACCTAGCCCCTGCAACCAGAGAGGCGGGCGACGTCCCGTATCAACCGATGTTCGATATCAAGTGGATCCGTGCCAACGCCGAAGCATTCGACGCCGCTATTTCGCGGCGCAAGGGCGTATCGGTCCGCGCCTCCGATCTGCTTGCCATCGATGATCGCCGCAGGGAAATCATCGCCAGCCTCAACGAGGCCCGGGAAAAGCGCAACGCCCTTTCCAAGCAAATCGGCCGAGCCAAGGCTCAGAAAGACGAGACCAAGGCCGCCGAATTGATGGCCGAAGTCGCCGCGCTTAAGGACTTTATCCCCAAGGGCAGAAGCCGACAGACGCGCGTGGAACTCGAATTGCGCAGCGCCCTTTCGGTCTTGCCCAACCCGGCCTTCGAAGACGTACCCGACGGCGTCGACAGAAGCCGACAATGTCGAATATTTCGGCCCCAATGGTTCGCCCGTCACCGCCGCCAAGGCCCGCGCGCCCAAGCCCACCTTCTCGTTTGCCCCCAAGGAGCATTACGAGATCGGCGTCGCCGCCAATGGCAATATGGATTTCGAACTCGCTGCCAAGCTGTCGGGCAGCCGCTTCGTCGTGCTCAAGGGCCGGGTCGCCCGCCTCGAACGCGCCCTTGGCCAGTTCATGCTCGATCTGCACACCAACGAACACGGCTACACCGAAGTCCAGCCGCCGCTGCTGGTGAAGGACGATGCCCTCTACGGTACCAACCAATTGCCGAAATTCGAGGAGGACCTGTTCTTCACGCCCCACGGCGATACGCGTCTGGCGCTGATCCCCACCGCCGAAGTGCCTCTGACCAACCTCGTGCGCGAGTCCATATTGGCCGAAGAAGCATTGCCCATGCGCCTTACCGCGCTAACGCCGTGCTTCCGTTCCGAAGCCGGCTCGGCCGGTCGTGACACCCGTGGCATGCTGCGCCAGCATCAGTTCAACAAGGTCGAGATGGTGTCGATCACCACGCCCGAAACCGCGGTGGACGAGCATGAGCGCATGCTGACCTGTGCCGAAGCGGTGCTGCAAAAGCTGGGCCTGCACTACCGCGTCATGACGCTGTGCACTGGCGATTTGGGCTTTGGCGCCAAGAAAACCTACGATCTTGAAGTCTGGCTTCCCGGCCGGGATACCTATCACGAAATCTCCTCGGTCTCGGTCTGCGGCGATTTCCGGGCTCGCCGCATGGATGCGCGCTACCGTCCCGCCGGCGAAAAGCAGGCGCCGCGTTTCGTGCACACGCTCAACGGCTCGGGCACCGCCGTCGGCCGCTGCCTCATCGCGGTACTGGAAAACTACCAGCAGGAAGACGGCTCCGTCCTCGTGCCGGAAGTGCTCCGCCCCTATATGGGCGGCCTTACACGATTGGCGGCCACTAATGGCCTTGCGCATCCTGCTCACCAATGATGATGGCGTGGATGCGCCGGGCCTCGCCGTCATGGCCGACATCGCTCGCGCCATCAGCGACGATGTGTGGATCGTCGCCCCTGATGGCAATCAGAGCGGGGCAGGGCACCGCTTCACCCCAGGGCGTGAACTGCATTACGAGCAGCGTGCCACCCGTACCTTCACCGTGATCGGCGGCTCGCCCGCCGATTGCGTCGTCACCGGCATGACCCATCTATTGGGCGACCACCCGGCCGATCTGATCCTCTCGGGCGTCAATGCCGGCCAGAATCTGGGCGATGTCATCAATTGCTCGGGCACGGCCGCCGGCGCGTGGGAAGGGGCCTTGCAGGGCGCCGTCGCCATCGCCATGAGCCGGGCCAATAATTACGAGCATGGTCGCGAAGTCGATTGGGCCAACGCCATCCGCTACGGCGCCGCCACCGTCCACGCCATCCTCGCGGTCGTCGAGGGCCGGCAGACCTATTACAATGTCAATTTCCCCGGTGCGCGCCCGACAGAAGTCTCCAGTATCTCCGTGGTGCAGCACCAACGCTTCTCGCGCTCCCCGTTCCGCTATTATCCCAGCGACAATGCCGGCAAATTCTTCGTCGCCGTCCCTGAAACACCTTTGCCGCTCGATCCCGCGCACGATTTCGAAGTGCTGCGCCGGGACAAAGCCATCACGGTGACGCCGTTGCTGCTGCAACAAACGGATATGGCCACGACCGAACGGCTCAAAGGCAAGCTGGCGCTGTAGGCCGAAGCGGTCGGGCCACGTGAACCGCTCAGGGCCCCATCTCAGCCCCCGCTTCTTAACCTTACCCAATCCAGAATCCACCCCATCCGATTTTGCTCAAATCGCATCGGCTTTAAACTCGTCTTTACCTTACCGGCTTAGTCTCAAATTCGTGTTGAGTACCTGCGTACGAGTGAGCTGATGAGTATCCGCGTATCCCGTCGGGCACCGAAAGGTGCTGTTGCGATGGTTGGCACGGTGGCCGCCGCTGTCGCCCTTTCCGGTTGTTCCAGCTTTGGGAGCCGTACATTCGGCGATCAGACGACGACAGCCTCTGTGCCGCAGAGCTCTCCTTCCAGTTATACCCAGCCCATGCCGTCCAGCCTCGGTGCGCCTGCAGGTTGCCGAGAACCAGTTCCTGCCGCCCGCCAATGTCGGCGGTGGTTGGAATTCGCCGGTCCAGACGGGTTACACTCAGCCGCTTGCGCCAATGGCGCCAGTTACCACGATGGGCACCACGCCCACCGTGCAGTCCCAAGACCTTCCTGTATTGAGTTCTCCGTCTCCAATGGGATCCCAGCCAGCCATGCAAGCTCAGCCCGCCTTCGCTGCGGCGGCCCTGATGCCGTCGCCTTCCACGCTCGGCACACTGCCGACCAACAGCGCCGTCCCCACGGTCGCACCGGCCGCCACTGGCGGTACGTTCACCCACACCATTGCCGGCGGCGAGTCGCTTTATACCATCGCCCGCCGCTATGACGTGACCACTCAGGCCCTCGTACTGGCTAATGGGTTGTCCTCCCCCGACAAGATTGTGGTGGGTCAGAAGGTCATCATTCCGGGCCGTGCCGATCTGCTCGCCACCAAGGCACCCGCACCGGTTCAGGTCGCGTCGACCAATCCGGCGCCCGCCCCGCTGCAGCAGACCTTGCCCGCCGCTGCGCCCAATATTTTGCAGGCCACGACAACGCCCACTCCGGCTCCGCAGCAGGCTGCTCCGGCACCGGCGCCCACCCGAGTCGCCAATGTGCCGGCCGCCAGACCTGCTATGTCGGGCAATACCAAGTTCCGCTGGCCCGTTAGCGGTCGCGTGCTGACCGATTTCGCCTCTTCGCGCGGCACCGGCATCAATATCGAAGCCGCCGAAGGCAGTGCGATCAAGGCTACCGAAAATGGCACGGTGATCTATGTCGGTTCCGGCGTCGAGGGTTATGGCAACCTGATCCTGATCCGCCACCCCAATGGCTACGTCTCCGCCTATGCCCACCTCAAGTCGATGAGCGTCGCTAAGGGCGCCACCGTCGGTCGTGGCGACACGATCGGCGCCGCCGGCATGACCGGTTCGGTCACCCAGCCGCAGCTCCACTTCGAATTGCGCAAGGGCGCCACGCCGGTCGATCCCATGCCGCTGCTTGCCAGCTAAGCGCGACGATACCAATCATAAAAATCCCCGCCTCGGCGGGGATTTTTGTTTGTGGGGGTAGGGCGCGGCTAAACTGCCTTCCCCATCTCCCCCGCCAGCGTCCGCACCAGCTGTATCGCCACACGCCCCGATCGAGCGCCACGCGTCGCCGACCATTCAATCGCCCGCGCCCGCAGCGTCTCCTCGTCCAGCCCAAGCCCATAATGGTCGGCATAGGCCTGTACCATGGCGAGAAACGTCGGCTGGTCGCAATTGTGGAAGCCCAGCCACAGCCCAAACCGGTCCGATAGCGATACCTTCTCCTCCACCGCCTCGCCGGGATTGATCGCCGTCGAGCGTTCATTCTCGATCATGTCGCGCGGCATCAGATGGCGGCGGTTGGAGGTGGCATAGAACAGCACATTGTCCGGCCGCCCCTCAGAGCCCGCCGTCGAGGATCGTCTTAAGCGACTTGTAGCTGGTCTCCCCGCTATCAAAACTCAGGTCGTCGCAGAATACGATGAACCGCGCCGTCTCCTTGCCGATCAGCCGCATCAGGGCAGGGAGGGTCTCAAGGTCCTCCCGCGCAATCTCGATCAGCACCGGGCGCTCAAATCCCGCGCGCCCGTGATGTCGCCATGGATGGCCTTGACCAGCGAGCTCTTGCCCATGCCCTGCGCACCCCAAAGCAGCGCATTATTGGCGCCATGGCCCCGCGCGAACTGCTCGGTGTTCTTGAGAAGGATATCCTGCACTCGGTCGATTCCCTTAAGCATGCCCAGCGGCACCCGGGCCACCTTGGGCACAGCCATCAAGAATCCGGCATCGCCATCCCAATGATAGGCATCCTCGCTGCCCAGTGTCGGCGCAGCGCTCGGCGCGGCCGGCGCCAGAGCCTCCAGCGAGCGGGCAATCTGGGCCGGGGATGCAGCAATTTCAGTGAGTTGGTCTTTGCTCTTCAAGTCTTTATCCTCGTCGTCGGCGCGGCAATTTGCGGCTCCACGAATGCCTTTGCAATCGCTAGGGTGCAAATGTATAGTCCGCGCTGATTTTGACCGGGGCGCAAGTGCAGTCAGGCCCATATGCGTCCACTTGCATCGCTGTACGATGCCGGTTTCTGGCGCTGACCCCTCCACAAGTTAAAAAGAAAAGATAAGGAGCACACTTCATGTTTGTAACGCCCGCTTATGCACAGGCCGCCGGCGCCCCGCAGCCGGTGGCGGCATGACTCGATATTTTCATCCAGCTGATGCCCATCCTGCTGCTGGTGGTGATTTTCTGGCTGCTGATTTTCCGTCCGCAGCAGAAGCGCCTCAAGGCCCAGCAGGCCATGCTGTCGGCCATCCGCCGCGGCGACACCGTTGTCACCACCGGCGGCATTGTCGGCAAGGTGACCAAGGCTGTTGATGGCGAAGACCTCGAAGTCGAGATCGCCACGGGCGTCAAGGTGAAGCTGGTGCGCGGCATGATTTCCGACGTGCGCTCCAAGGCCGAGCCGGTCAACGACAACAAGCCTGCGTAAGCAGCGCATTCTGTGCCGGAGCCCAAGGGCTCCGGCTTTTCTGCCTCTAGGACTGCACAGATGCAATTTTCGCCGATCCGAACCGCCATCATCGCCATCGTTGCTTTGCTGGGCGTGCTTTTCGCCGTTCCCAGTTTCCTGCCACAGGATGTGCGCGATGCACGGCCGAGCTGGCTTCCCAAGCAAACAGTGGTTCTGGGTCTCGATCTGCAGGGCGGTTCACACCTGCTGCTGCAGGTCAGCGAAGAGGGCATCGTCACCGAGCGCCTGCAAAGTGTGCGCCACGATGCTCGCAATATTCTGGCCAGCCAGAACGGCATCGGCAATCTGATCACCACCGATGCGGCGACCAATTCCATCGCCATCGAGCTGACCGATCCGAGCCAGAAGGAACAGGCCAAGACGCTCATCGAAAGCCTGCAGAACACCGTTTCCAACGGCATGTTCGCGGTCGGCGGCGTCAATGAATTCGCCTTTGGCAGAAACGCCCGATGGCAAGCTGACCATCACGCTGACTCCCGATGGCATCAGCCAGCGCACCTCCTCGCTGGTCGCGCAATCCATCGAAGTCATTCGCAATCGTATTGACGAGCTGGGCACCACCGAGCCGTCCATCCAGCGTCAGGGCACCAACCGCATTCTGGTCCGGGTTCCTGGTTTCGGTGATTCCACCCGCCTCAAGGACATCATTTCGCGCACCGCGCGTCTGACCTTCCACATGGTTTATCCCGGTATGTCCGCAGCGACGGCGCAGGCCCGGGGCCTGCCCGCCGGCACCATGATCCTGCCCAGCCGGGATGGCGGCAGCGAACTGCTCTATGAAGATGTGGCGCTTGGCGGCGAATCCCTCGTCGATGCCCAGCCCAGCTACGACCAGCAGCGCGCCATGCCCGTGGTCAGCTTTCGCTTCGATACGCGCGGGGCAGTGACGTTCAGCCAGATCACTTCGGCTAATGTCGGCCAGCGCTTCGCTATCGTGCTCGACAACACCGTCATCACCGCTCCCGTCATCCAGCAGGCCATCACCCGGGGCACTGGCCAGATCAGCGGCAATTTCACCACCCAGTCGGCCAATGATCTCGCCGTGCTGCTGCGCGCCGGCGCGCTGCCGGCCAGCCTCGATATTGTTGAAGAACGCACCGTCGATGCCAGCACGGGCGCTGACTCCATCCAGCACGGCCTCACCGCCGGTGTCGTCGCGTCGGTTCTCGTCGTGGCCTTCATGGTCATCGCCTATGGCCTGTTCGGCATCTTCGCCAATATCTCGCTGATCCTCAACATTGTGCTGATCTTCGGCGCGCTCTCCATGCTGGGCGCAACACTGACGCTACCCGGTATTGCCGGCATTGTGCTCACCATCGGCATGGCCGTGGACGCCAACGTGTTGATCTACGAACGCATGCGCGAAGAGCAGAAGGCGGGCAGGTCACCGCTGCAGGCCATCAATGCGGGCTTTGAGCGGGCACGGGGCACCATTATCGACTCCCACTTGACCCAGTTGATCGCGGCCATTGTGCTCTACTTCCGGGCTCGGGCCCGGTGCAGGGCTTTGCCGTCACCACGGCGCTCGGCATTCTCACCTCGCTGTTCACCTCCTATATGGTCACGCTGTACTTCGTGGGCCTGTGGTTCCGCGCGTCGCCCCAAGACGCTCAAGATCCAGCATTTCCGCTTCGTTCCCGACGGGACCAAAATCCCGTTCATGAAGATCAGCCGCTATGTGATCGCCTTCTCGATTGTCGCCAGCGTGCTCTCCATCGGTTCGGCCTATTTCAAGGGCTTTAACACGGGCATCGACTTCGTCGGTGGCACGGCCATCGTCGTCCAGCATGAGGGTGGTCCGGCCGATGTCGGGCAGATCCGCGAAACGCTGGATGGTCTCAACCTCGGCGAAATCCGGGTGCAGGGTTTTGGCACTCCCGAAGACGTGCTGGTCCGCGTTCAAGCGCAGGAAGGCGGCCGGGACGCCGACCAGATCGCCGTGTCCAAGGTGCGAGACGCGCTCTCGGGCGAAAACTACTCCATCCGCAGCACCGAGGCCGTTAGCGGTACCGTGTCGGGCGAACTGGCATGGAAGGGCACAATCGCGGTCATCGTCGCCCTCGTTGCGATCCTGATTTACATCTGGTTCCGCTTCGAATGGCAATTCGCCTTGGCGGCCGTCACCACCACCACGCACGACGTCATCATGACCATCGGGCTCTACTCATTGACCGGATTGGAGTTCAATTTGACCTCCATCGCGGCAGTGCTGACATTGGTGGGTCTGTCGCTCAACAGAAACGGTGGTTGTGTCTGACCGCGTCCACGAAAACCTGCGCAAGCATCGCAAGATGCCGCTGCCGGAATTGATCGATATGTCGATCAACCAGACCATTGTACGCACTACGCTGACCCAGTTCACCGTGTTCCTGGCGCTGATCCCGCTGGTTATCTTCGGTGGCGAAGTCATCCGCAGCTTCACCATCGCCATGACCTTCGGCTGCTTTGTCGGCATGTATTCCTCGATCATCGTCAACGGCCCGATCCTGATCAATTTCGGCCTCAAGTCAGCGTAGCGACGCCGATGACGCGGACAAAAAGGGCAAGCCCGCTGACGGCGCGGCCGTCTAACTGTGATTGAGGCGGGACATTATCCCGAGCAGGTCGGCCTTGATGCCTATGGCAATAGCGGCTTCCGCTTTGCCGGCATGTCGCATCGCGGCTCGTTGCTCTGCCTGCCCACCGGCATGTTCGCTCGGGACGTCACCGCCCCGGCGCAATTGACGCTAGAAAGCTCGGCGCCGGTACTCGCCGTTGCGGACGATATCGATGTGCTGTTCATCGGCACGGGCCATGATATTGCCGCGCTCGACCCCGCCATCCGGCAGGCGTTTCATGAGCGCAATGTCATCGTCAGAAGCCATTGGCACCGGCAGGGCCGTGCGCACCTATAATGTGCTGTTCGCCGAGCAGCGCGCCGTCGCTGCGGCCCTGATCGCCGTGGATCGGGCGCGCTGATGGCTGCCACCAGCTTCGCCCATGCCGCCGCAGACTTGCGCACCAATGACCGCGACCGCTATCTCGCCACCACGGTGCTGAACGGGGCAGGGCGCGACGCCATCACCGCGCTCTACGCTTTCAATGCCGACGTCGCCTCGGTGCGCGACCGCGTCACCAATCCTGCCCCCGGCGAAATCCGGCTGCAATGGTGGGCCGATGCCGTTGAGGGACAAGGCCATGGCGACGTCAGGCAAAACCCGGTGGCCGATGCCTTGCTCGACACCATGGCGCGCTACCGCATCCCCGCAGGCACATTGCAGCGCCTGATCGCCGCCCGCCGCTTCGATCTCTACGACGATCCCATGCCGGACCTCGAAAGCTTCGAGGGCTACGCGGGCGAGACCACCTCGACCCTCTACCAGCTCGCGGCGATGATCCTCAATGATGGCGGGCCCGTCGAAACCGGCGACGCCGCTGGTCATCTGGGCGTTGCCCACGCCATGATCGGTCATCTCCGCGCCTTCGGCTACACCGCCTCCCAAGGCCGCATCATGCTGCCTTGGTCGATCTTCGCCGCCAATGGCGTACAGGAACGCGAGATCTTCTCCGGCCGAGAAAGCGAAGGCCTGATCGAAGCCCTCGGCCAGATCACTGAATTGGCCCAAGGCCACCTCGCCAAGGCTGAAGCCGCCATCGCCGCACTTCCGGGCCCACTCAAGCCCGCCTTCGCGCCCATTGCGATGCTGAAAGCGCAACTGGCACAGTTGAACACGCCCCATAGCGCCTTCACCCCCGCTCCAGAGGAAACAGACTGGCGCAAAATCACGCGTCTGATGTGGTGGTCCCTGCGGAACCGGTAGTACGACCTCGTCCTTCGACAAGCTCAGGATGAGGTCTACTGATAGCCATGCGGCCCCAGTAGACCTCATGGTGAGCCCGTCGAACCACGAGGTCGTGGCACAATTGCTGCCACCTCTAAGGGGGAGAGAAGGGCGTTTACGCCCAGCCCTTCAAATCTTCCAGCGCCCGCGACGTGATCGCCTTGCGCTTGGCAATGGCCTTGTCATTGCCCCGCCAACGTCCCGCGCCCTCGGGCTTGGTGATCGTCACCTCGGGAAATAGCCCGAAATTGACATTCATCGGCTGGAAGCTGCGCGCCCCGCTATAGCCTTCCGCCTCGATATGCCCGCCAGTGATATGCGCCACCAGCGCGCCAAGTGCCGTCGTCAACGGCGGGGTCGCTGAGCTCTCGCCCCGGCTTTCCGCCGCGGCCAAGCGCCCGGTGATCAGCCCCACAGCCGCGCTTTCTACATAGCCCTCAACGCCAGTAACCTGCCCGGCAAAGCGAATGCGCGGATCGGCCTTGAGCTTGAGGTCTGCCCCCAACACTTTGGGCGAATTGAGGAATGTATTGCGATGCAGCCCGCCCAACCGGGCAAATTGGGCATTCTCCAGCCCCGGGATCATGCGGAAAATATCCGCTCGGATGCCGTAGCGCATCTTGGTCTGGAACCCGACCATGTTCCACAGCGTGCCCAGCGCATTGTCCTGCCGCAGCTGCACAATGGCATAGCTCTTGACCAGAGGATCGCGCGGGTTGGTCAGCCCCACCGGCTTCATCGGCCCGTGCCGCAGCGTTTCGACGCCGCGTTCGGCCATGACTTCGATGGGCAGGCAGCCGTCAAAATACGGCACCTTTTCCCAGTCCTTGAACTCATGCAGCGGCGCCACGGTCAGCGCTTCGACAAAGGCGTAATACTGGTCCTTGTTCATCGGACAGTTCAGATAATCGGCGCCCGTGCCGCTCGGACCTGCCTTGTCATAGCGCGACTGCGCCCAGACAATGTCCATATTGATGCTGTCCTTGTGGACGATCAGGGCGATGGCGTCGAAAAAGGCCAGCGCATCCTCGCCGGTCTTGGCCGGGATCGCATCGGCCAGAGCAGGGGAAGTCAGCGGCCCGCTGGCGATGATGACATTCTTCCAGTCCTCCGGCGGCCAGCCGGCAATCTCTTCGCGAACCACCGTGATATTGGCGTGGTTGTGGATGGCGCGGGTGACTTCGTCGGAAAAGCCATGCCGGTCGACGGCCAGCGCGCCGCCTGCCGGCAGTTTGTGCTGGTCGGCCGCGCGCATGATCAGCGAGCCACGGCGGCGCATTTCTTCGTGCAGCAGGCCAACGGCGTTCTGCTCGTGATCGTCGGAGCGGAAGCTATTGGAGCAGACGAGCTCGGCAAAGCTGTCGGTGCTGTGTGCATCCGTGCCGCGCACGCCGCGCATTTCGTGGACGATGACCGTGGCGCCGGCCTCGGCGGCCTGCCATGCAGCTTCGGACCCGGCGAGCCCGCCGCCGATGATATGAATAGGTTCTGATGTGGACATGGTCGGCAGATACCAAGCCTGACGGGGCAGCGCAACTGCTGCTTGCGCAATAGGCCGCAAACTCTACCTTCACCCCGCATGGGAGGAAAAGATGAGTCCAAACCTGACCCTGTGGGGCCGCAAGAATTCCTGCAACGTCCAGAAAACACTCTGGACCATCGAAGAGCTTGGGCTGCCCTATCGCCACGAGCCCGTCGGCGGCTCCTATGGCGGCCTCGACAATCCGGCCTACCGCGCCCTCAATCCCAATGGCGTCGTCCCCACTTTGCAGGATGGCGACCTGACGGTCTGGGAGAGCCATGCGACAGTACGATACCTCGCCGCCGCCTATGGCGGGATGCGCTTTGGCGCGCCGATCCGCGCCAACGCGCCATTGTCGATCAATGGACGGACTGGACCGCGACCACCTTCCAGCCCGGCTGGATCAATCTGTTCTGGCTATTGGTGCGCACGCCCAAAGCCCAGCACGACGCGGCAGCCATTGCGGCGGCACATACCCGTACGCTGGCGGCCTTGCGGATATTGGAAGCCAACCTGGTGAGGCATCCCTATGTCGCGGGGGAGGAGTTGAGCTACGCCGACATCGTGGCGGGCGTGTCGCTCTATCGCTGGTTCACCATGGATATCAGCCGGCCGGCCATGCCCAATGTCGAGGCGTGGTATCTGCTGCTCCAGCAGCGGCGGGCGTTTCACGATGTGGTGATGGTGGATTATGCCGAACTCGTCGGCAGATTAGCATTCTGATCATCTGTTGATCAGTAAGGCCTAAAAATCAAAACACCCGCATCTCACAGAGAGGCGGGTGTTCGATTTGCAGAGTCTGAAAGTTCAGCGCAGCAAATCTTAGAGCGAGCTGGCATGGTCACGAGCAATCCGATTGATGTCGGTGCGCGAAATACCAAGGTCGTTCAGCTGACGATTGTCGAGAGCGGCAAGCTCACGGACGGTCTGCTGGTAGGCGGCCCACTTCTTGAAAGTCTTGCGAATGTCCATTTGGTAGTCTCCTTTGTTTACGAGCTTATATTTAGGGCAGGGCTCGCAAGATGAGCAGTGGGAGATTGGTCAAACGAGCTATGCGTTCTGCGCGGGGCATTAACCGGGCTCGTTCATCTCCGGTTAAGCGGTGCGGCGGGCATATGGCTAGCCAGCGGCAAACCGGCGGCCGCACTTCTTCCTGCCCATAGCGCCGCTCAGCGGTCGAACAGCGCCTTGGTCATCTTGGAAAAGTCGGGGCCGGAAATCCCCAGCAGCCCTGCGTCTCGCGCAGATGGCACATCCGTCTCACGCAATGTCTGCTTGATATCGACCAGGGCACTGGCGCGCCACACGGCACGAATAAACATCGGTCAGGTCCTTCGTGAAGGTCTGCGACAAGCGGGAACATGATCCTGTTCGCCGGCGAATGCCATGGCGCAAACTACAGGTGCTTCATGCAGTCGGCGCATGGCCCGATCCGCGCTTCGTCATAATAGTGTTAGACTTAGGTCTGAACCATTGCGCCAACATGGCGACTGACGCTTGGGGGAGTTGGTTAGCAGACTGTTAGCGTTGAGCGCGTTTGGAGGCGCAGAACGTCACGCGTCTTGTGATCGGCTAGCGTGGGTGGGGGCGGATATCGGTCGGGGCGGTTTGAGGCATCGGAGTACCCCCTCCTAGCCTCCCCCTGATAGGGGGAGGGACCGCCTTGTGGCTAGGGCTCGATCGCGTTCCAAGAGTGGAGAGATCCCTCCCCCTATGCGGGGAGGTTAGGAGGGGGTACTCCGATCCAACAGCAGCCCCCCAACGCCAGAACCTACTCTGCCGCCTGGCTCGTCCGCATCGGGCGCCGTGCCATGATCTCTTTGAGGAACGTCCCGGTATGCGAGCGCGGATTGGCCGCGATGTCCTCAGGCGTACCAACGCCGACGATCTCGCCGCCGCCATCGCCGCCCTCGGGGCCCAGATCAATGACCCAGTCGGCGGTCTTGATGACTTCGAGATTATGCTCGATGACAATCACCGTATTGCCGCCATCGACCAGCTCATGCAGCACTTCGAGGAGCTTAGCCACGTCGTGGAAATGCAGGCCCGTGGTGGGCTCGTCCAGCATATAGAGCGTGCGGCCGGTGGCGCGCTTGGAGAGTTCCTTGGACAGCTTGACGCGCTGCGCCTCGCCGCCGGACAGGGTCGTGGCCGGCTGGCCCAACCTTCACATAGCCTGTGCCCACCCGCTGCAGCGTGGCGAACTTGTCGCGGATGATCGGCACGGCCGAGAAGAAATCGACGCCTTCGTCGATCGTCATGTCCGGGATGTCGGAAATTGACTTGCCCTTGAACTGCACTTCGAGCGTTTCGCGGTTATAGCGCTTGCCCTTGCACACATCGCAGGTGACATAGACGTCGGGTAGGAAGTGCATCTCGATCTTGAGCACGCCATCGCCTTCGCACTTCTCGCAGCGCCCGCCTTTGACGTTGAAGCTGAACCGCCCCGGCCCATAGCCGCGCGCCTTTGACTCCGGCAGGCCGGCAAACCATTCGCGCAGCGGCGTGAAGGCGCCGGTATAGGTGGCGGGGTTGGAGCGCGGCGTACGGCCGATCGGGCTCTGGTCGATATCGATGACCTTGTCGAGAAATTCCAGCCCCGTCAGGCTTTCATGCGGGGCAGGGACCACGCGGGCGCCATTCAAGCGCCGCGCAATGGCCTGATACATGGTGTCGATCATCAGCGTCGACTTGCCGCCGCCCGACACGCCGGTGATGGCCACGAACATGCCCAGCGGCACATCCACCGACACATTCTTGAGGTTATTGCCCGTCGCGCCTTTGACGCTGAGCGACTTGCCCTTCTTGGCAACGCGCCGTTCCGCCGGCAGGGGAATGCCCATGCGGCCGGAGAGATATTTGCCGGTCAGGGAATCGGGGTGATTGAGAATGTCCTGCGGGGTACCTTCGGCCACGATATGGCCGCCATGGACACCCGCGCCCGGCCCGATATCGAGCACATAATCGGCCGTGAGGATGGCGTCTTCGTCATGCTCGACCACGATCACCGTATTGCCCGGGTCGCGCAGCCGCCGCAGCGTATCGAGCAGCCGGGCATTGTCGCGCTGATGCAGGCCAATGCTCGGCTCGTCGAGCACATAGAGCACGCCGGTCAGCCCCGAGCCGATCTGGCTGGCGAGGCGGATGCGCTGGCTTTCGCCGCCCGATAGCGTGCCTGAATTGCGCGACATGGAGAGATATTCCGGGCCCACATCGTTCAAAAAGTTCAGCCGCTCGGTGATTTCCTTGAGGATGCGCTCGCCAATCTGCTTCTGCGTGGGCGTGAAGCGCTCGGGCAGGGCGGCAAACCAGTTCGAGACATTGCGGATCGACTGCTCGGTGACCTGCCCGATATGCAGGCCATCGATCTTGACGGCCGGGGCTTCGGGCTTGAGCCGATAGCCGCCGCAAGCCACGCAGGGCTTGGCCGACATGTATTTCTCGATTTCCTCGCGCATGCCGGCGCTTTCGGTTTCCTTATACCGGCGCTCGAGATTGCCGATCACGCCTTCAAAGGGCTTGGTCGTCTTGTATTGGCGCAAGCCATCGTCATAGACGAAATTGATCGGCGTCTTGTCGGTGCCATAGAGCACGGCATGCTGCACCTCAAAGGGCAGGTCCGACCGGGCGGTGCCGGTCGAGGCGCCGAAATGCTTCACCACGGCCTGCAGCGTCTGCAGGTAATAAGGCGCACTGGTCTTGGACCGGGGCAGGATAGCGCCGTCCTTGAGCGACATGGTCGCGTCCGGCACGATCTGGTCGGGGTCGATCTTCTGCTCGGTGCCCAGCCCATCGCAAACCGGGCAGGCGCCAAACGGGTTGTTGAACGAGAACAGGCGCGGCTCGATTTCGGCAATGGTGAAGCCGGAAACCGGGCAGGCGAATTTTTCCGAGAAGGTGGTCTGGCGCGGCGTGCCATCCTCATTCTTCTCATCGGCATATTCGATCAGGGCAATGCCTTCGGCCAGCTTCAGCGCCGTTTCAAAGCTTTCGGCCGGGCGCCCGGCAATATCGGGGCCGACCACCACACGGTCGACTACCACTTCGATATCGTGCTTGAACTTCTTGTCGAGCGCGGGCGCTTCCTCGATCTCGTAATATTCGCCATCGATCTTGACGCGCTGGAAGCCCCTGCGCATCAGATCGGCCAGCTCCTTCTTATATTCGCCCTTGCGGCCGCGCGATCGGCGCCAGCAGGAACAGCCGTGTGCCCTCGGGCAGTTCCAGCGTGCGGTCCACCATCTGGCTGACAGTCTGGCTCTCGATGGGCAGGCCGGTGGCTGGCGAATAGGGAATGCCGACGCGCATAGAGCAGGCGCAGATAATCATAAATCTCGGTGACAGTGCCAACCGTCGAGCGCGGGTTACGCGACGTGGTCTTCTGCTCGATTGAAATCGCCGGCGACAGCCCCTCGATATGCTCGACATCGGGCTTCTGCATCATTTCAAGGAATTGCCGCGCATAGGCGCTCAGCGATTCCACATAGCGCCGCTGCCCCTCGGCATAGATGGTGTCAAAAGCCAGCGAAGACTTGCCCGAGCCGGACAGGCCCGTCATCACGATCAGGCTGTCGCGCGGCAACCGGACGTCGATGCCCTTGAGATTGTGCTCGCGGGCGCCGCGCACGACGATCTCTCGGTTCTGGCTGGGCTTTTGCATCATTGTCGACGTCCATGGCTGGCTGCGCCGTGTGGGCACAGGGCGGCAAATTAAAGTTCGTATCGTTTGGGCTGGCAGCCTGCAGAGATAGGGGCCAGCAGCCTCGGCCGCAAGCGGCCATCTTACCAGGCGTTTGAACGCCGGCGTCACCTTATCGTGTCAGAGCAGCTTTGCGCAAAACGCCTTTCACTATGCCACAAGAACATAAAAGGAACAAACTGGATTCGGTCAAGTCCCGACATGGCCGAACACTCCATGCCGGGCGGCAAACACGGCCGCCATTATAAACAACACGCCAGCGCCCCGGCCGATCCATTGCGTAACCTGCGGGTTGCCGATCAGCGCATCGCGCCCCTTGGCCGCGGCCAGCGCCAGCCCGCCATAGATGACCAATTGCATCAGCACCGTCATCACGCCCATGACCAGCGCCTGCCGCCAGAGCGGGCCGAATTCGGGCCGGATGAATTGCGGAAACACCGCCACCACAAACATATAGGCCTTGGGATTGAGCAGGCACGTGACCAGCCCCTGCCGGAACGCCACCCAGCCCGAGCGGCTTTGGGCCTTGGCGATATGATCGACCGTGATCGCGCTGCGCACCAGCGTATAGCCGATCCAGACCATATAGGCGGCGCCGATCAGGATCATCGCCCGGAACACTTCGCTGGGCAGCTGCGTGAGCACGCCAACGGCCAGCGCTCCGAAGAGAGTATGCACGGCGCCGCCCAGCATAATCCCGGCCGTCGCCGCCAGCCCGGCTTTCCGCCCGCCGGTCAACGCATTGGCCAGCACGAAGAACATGTCCATGCCCGGCACGATGATGATGCCGAAGAGCAGGACGAAGTAGAGCCAGAGGGCCCGGGAATAGTCCAAGGGGCAGGTCTCGCGCGAGCAAAGGAACCCCTGCCTTGGCCGAGCTCTGCTGACAAAGTGTGTCAGCAGCGGTGTCTCGATGAAAATCCGCGGTCGACGCCATTGTGGACGCCCGCAAGTTGCCTGATGCTCCCGAAAGCTGCCACGGCAGATTGAAAAGGAGTCCTGCTTATGACTGAAGCTGTCATCAACCTTGATACGCTGTCCCTTAAACCCGACAACAATGGCACTCGCTTCATGAACGAATACGCAGAAATTGGGACCGCTCTCGGTCTCAGGGCCCTCGGCGCGAACTATCTCGTGGTTCCTCCCGGCAAGACCTCCATGCCGTTCCATCGCCACCACATCTCCGATGAGATGTTCTTCATTCTTTCAGGGAAGGGTGAATACCGCTTCGGCGATGAACGCATTCCCGTGCGGGAAGGCGATTGCCTTGGGGCTCCGGCGGCCGGCGCGGCCCATCAGCTCATCAATACCGGCAGCGAGCCCCTGCGCTATCTGGCGCTGTCCAACAATACCAATGCGGAGGTGATCGAATATCCAGACAGCGGTCGCGTCCGGGTGGATGTCGGTCTGTCAGGGTTTCATCGCTATGATGGCACCTTCAAGGAAGGCGGCAAGCTGACACCGCTCGGCTATTGGGAGGGGGAGAATATCGACGACACGGGCAACGCCTAAGGTAACATACTCATTGCTTATTGTCGTCCGGTTTGCAGCTGCCAGCCCAAAGCTGAAATTCAAACGAGGCTACCGCCTTGACGCCTCGCATTAAATGGAACATATAGAGAACAAGAAGCGGAGCCGCCGATCACTTCTGTTCAAAACGCCAAGTTTGGCGCGCATGGCCGGGCGGGGCGGAGTAAGGTCTGGCAATCACGGGGCTTGTTGCCCCGGCAACGAGATATGTGAGCGTCCCGGCGGCACAGCGGCCCGGGACTGAATTGAAAGGGTTTTTGCTATGGCAGGCAGCGTCAACAAGGTGATCCTCGTCGGCAATTTGGGTGCCGATCCCGAAGTGCGCAATCTGCCGAGCGGCGGCAAGGTGGTGAACCTCTCCATCGCTACCTCGGAGCGCTGGAAGGATCGCACCAGCGGCGAGCAGCGCGAAAAGACCGAGTGGCACCGCGTGGTGATCTTTTCCGAAGGCCTCACCCGCGTGGCCGAAAGCTATCTGCGCAAGGGCAGCAAGGTCTATATCGAAGGCCAGCTGCAGACCCGCAAATGGCAGGACCAGTCCGGCCGGGACAAATATTCGACCGAAATCGTGCTGCAGGGCTTCAATTCGAACCTGACCCTGCTCGACGGGCGCGGTGAAGGCGACAATGCCGGCGGTGGTGGCGATGGCGGCTTCCGCAGCGCCGACAATGGCGGTGGCTTCCGCGGCGCTCGTCCTGCGGCTGGCGGCGCCCAGCGCCCGGCCTCCAACGCCCCAGCCTTCGAGCCCGGCGGCATGGACGACGATATCCCGTTCTGATCCGATTGCGGTTCAGACAAGACAAAGGAGGCCCGTGGTGGCCTCCTTTTTATGAAGAAGCTATGCGCCGCGGCCGCCTGTCGTGAACGAGGCGAATTGCGGCAGGATCAGGCTGAACAGCTTGAACGCCAAGGCGCTGACGATCGCAATCACCAGTGGCAGCACCAGCCACAGCGCCAATCCTGTGAACGAGTTCGAGACTTCGACGCCCAGTGCAAGCACACCGAACAGGATGATGCCGTGGATGAGGTAGATCGGGAAGGCGAATTTGGCCAGCCGGGCCAGTTTTTGCAGCGCGAGCGATGGACCAGCATCGTCAGCGTCCAGATGGTCAACCCGCCCAATATGCTGATCAGCAGGCCGCTATTCTCGCTCGGATAGTAATAATGCGTCACGCAGGCCGCCAGCAGCAGCGGGATAAAATACGGCCAGCCACGATCCGGGGCATCAAGGGGCACTTTGTAGATCGCCAGCGCCGCTCCGATGAAGAAGGCGATCAGCATCGGCGTGCGCAGGATGAGATTGCCGTCCAGATTGTACTCTGCGACCAGCACGCAGACCGCGATCACCGGGATGACATTGGCCCGCACGACCCGCGAGGCTACAATGGCGATCAGCGAGATGACGAACAGGTCGCGTAGGAAATAGAGCGGATAGTTTACCGGCCGCGTGCTCCATGCCAGCGTCGCATCGGCCCGAGTCTGGGCATTGGCGGTCAGCAAATCGGAGCCGCTGGCCGCTTAAGATACCCAGCCGTTGCGCCAGATAGAGGGCGGCAACCGGGCAAAGATTCCAGAACAGGAACGGCACCAGCAGCGTCCGGACCTTCTTTTCCACCGTCTTCATGCCGCGTTGATCAGCATGTTTGGTAAACATGATGAAGCCCGACATGATGGTCAGAATGGTTACCGAGAAGCGCAGGAACGTGGCATTGGCGATAAAGGCCGGGTCCAGCGCCGTTAGCGCGCCGAGGCTACGCTCTGCGGGCACGGATAGCGGGAAGTGCACATAGACCACCAGCACGATCAGGATCAGCCGCGCCAGCGAGAGCCGCTGGGAGAAAATATCCACCGCGTCACGGGATTTGCTGGTGGCCGCCGCCGGGGGTAGGGGCCGTTTCCGGGACTTCCGCAGTCATCGGCCGCTCCAATACAAGTTTGGTCTTGTTGGGAATAGGAATTAACCAGCAGGGCCGGGTTAACGTGTCAAGTATAGCGCCGGGAAGGCATCAATATGGTGTCGATTGCACGGTAAAATAAACGATGGCTTTCAGGCTGTTACGAACCGCAGTTGCGCTCTGGGCGCAGGGCTACAATGAGCCTATCGGGACCCGGCGGGCTATTTGTGGTCGGATTTGACCCATAGCCTGATCCTATCTGCGCAAATTAGGGCCGGTAACCCTTGTTGCTGGCGACGAGTGGCAAACATCAGCATGAGATGGTCGATGAAAAAACACGGATTTCTGGCGTATACTGCTCTTCCGGTTGCAACCATGGCGACGTGCCTGCTGACGGCCTCGGCGGCCTTTGCGCAGCAGGCCAGCTTCTTCGACGATTTCGATAGTTTGAGCAATCAGCGCTGGTATGTCGCCGATGGCTGGGCCACCGGCACCTATCAGAATTGCACCGGGCATCCGGCCGGTGAAGGTCGAGAACGGGATGCTCACGGTCGGTTTTGCTCCCAGCCCCTACAAGGACCGGCAATATAGCTGCGGGGCGCTGCAGACCAAGCAAGCGATAGGATATGGCACTTTTGAAGCGCGCCTCAAGACGCCGTCGGGATCGGGCCTGAACGCTGCGTTTTTCAGCTATATCGGCCCCACTCAGGGCAAGCCGCATGACGAGATCGATTTCGAGGTGCTGCTGCACGATACGGGCAAGGTGCAGACCACCACTTTCGTCAACGGCATCAGCGGCGATGGCGAAATCGGCAGCGGGCAGGACCACGATCTGCCCTATCCCTCGGATTCCGACTTCATCAACTACGCCGTCACTCGGACGCCTGAGACCATCAAATATTTCATCAATGGCAAGCTCGTCCGCACCATCGACGAGGCGTTTCGTATACCGACCAATCCCCAGCGGATTTTCTTCAGCCTCTGGGGATCCGACACGCTGACCGATTGGATGGGGCCGTTCACACCTGTCGTGGCGCCCATCAAGATGGAAGTGGATTGGGTGGGCTACACCGCCCTTGGCGAGACCTGCCAGTTCCCCGAATCTGTGCTCTGCGAATAGGGCAGCCGGTGCGTTAATTGACCGTGTATGCAGCATGCCGGATTGAAACGTCCGGCTGCTGCAGCCACGGCGTTGGTCGCGCTTACTTGCTGAACGGCACTTCGGCGCGCAGATATTCGCCCGTCGCGATATACATCACCTCGAAATTGACATCGATGGCTCGGGGCGTGAGCACGATCTGCGCGCTGATGCCGATTTCCTTGCCTTCTTCGTCTCGGTCGCGCTCGCTGCAGGTTGAAAATCAGGCCGCCGCCGCGCTTCTGGCCCACAGCAATGCCGGTAAAGGCGACATTGGAGGTCATGGCGGCCTCGTAGCGCTTGCTCGCCTCGACATAGGCGATGGTGCCGTTCATCGACAGCTGGCTGCCGGCCACGGTGCAGCGCCCGGTATAATTGACCTTGTCCTGATTGCCCGGCTTGAGCGAGAGGCGGCACACCACTGTTTCGGAATTGGCACCTGTTACGGTGCCGCGCCCGCGCCAATCCCCGATATAAGATTTGAGCAAGCTCACATCGGCCGGCGCCGCATGGGCGGGCAGGGCGGCGGCGCCCACAATGAGCAGGCCCAAGGCCAAAGCACGCGACAGAGGTGCGGGAAAGTTCATTGCAGGTGGGCTCCAGTCAGAACGCCGAATCATCGTTTCATTCTTGTAAGCGGGCGGCAAATTTGCGCGCAAGCGGGGCACTAACTTGTGCGGATACCTTCGGTGGCCGTATCCCCGGTGGGATCGTCCGGCGTCGGGTCATGATCGGCCATGCGCACGCGGATGCGGCCCAGCGGCTGGAAGAATTTGCCGCCCGCCGCCAGCAGCGCCGGCAGGATGAACAGGTCGCCGATCAGGGCAAAGCCCGGGGTCGAGACGAACAGCGTGCCGAACAGGGCCACTTGCGGCAGATCGGAGAACACCACGATCATCACGCCGGAACAAAGAATGATCGTCGTGGCGACAATGGCGCCGCCGATCCGCTCCAGCGTGTGCTTGACCGCCTCCAGATGGGAGCGCCCTTCCTCCCGCCGCGTGCAGGTAATGCGACAGGAAATGCACCGTATCGTCCACCGCTATGCCAAAGGCGATAGTCAGCGCGATCACCGTGGTCAATTGCAGCCCGGCGCCACTGAAATAGAGCCGGGCCTCCGTGCCCAGCACGGGAAAGAGGTTGGGAATAGCCGAAGCCAGCGCTACCCGGAAGGATTGGAAGGCGAAGCCGATTAGCGCCAGATTGAGCAGCACGCTCAGCGTCAGATCGAGCTGCAGGCCACG
The DNA here is from genome assembly GCA_025452255.1 of Devosia sp. A8/3-2. Lineage (GTDB taxonomy): Bacteria > Pseudomonadota > Alphaproteobacteria > Rhizobiales > Devosiaceae > Devosia. The sequence continues at coordinate 2,961,216 of CP104974.1, read as the reverse complement.
CACGATCTGGTCGGTGGCAAAGGTGGTGAGGACGCGAAAGCCGCCAATCTCGGCATTTTCCACGCCGGCTGCGGCCAGCTCGTTATCGACGTCCTCGACCAATTGCTTGAGTTTATCGGAATCCACGATCGTGGGCATGAAGCCGGTTATCAGCGCACGGGTACCGTCATCGGTGACGAAGCGCTGGCGCATGAAGGGGCCGACCGATTCCAGCACCTCCTCGTGGCTGAAGCCGTTCTCGGTGTAATTGCTGACGCTGGCGGCCGAGATCACCTTGTTCTGCCCCAGATGCCGTTCGAGAATCTGGTGCGCGGCCCTGATCGTCTCGAAATCATCCGCGCCGACATTGGGGTCGTGCTGCTTGAGCGGCACGCGAATATAGATCGGCGCCACCCCGCCCACGCCGCTATCGATTTCCGTCGCCGTGGCCGGGGCGCTGGAATCCTTGGCCACGAAATCCTCGAAGGAGAAATGCGGCTGGATCAACGCATAGGGAATGAACAGCAGCAGCGTGACGACAATGGCCGCAATCGCAATCGGCCGGCCGAACCGGCTGGCGAGAAACCAGCTCAGCGGCAGCGGGGCGGTCAGCACCGGGCTGACGCGCTCGGGCGCCTTGAAGCCAATGCGGATCGCAGCCTTGAGCATCAGCGGCATGAAGGTCATGAGGCAGACAAAGAGCAGGAACGAGCCGGTGGCGCCGGCAATGGAGAATTCGCGAACGCCCCGGCCCGGCGTCAGCGCTAGCGAGGCAAAGCTGACCAGCGTGGTCAGCATGGTCAGCGCCGTGGCCGGTCCCACGAGTTTGACCGTGGCGTCCACCGCCCGGTTGGGCTCCATGCCATCGCGCCAATAGGCCAGCCAGTTGAAGATGAAGAACATCGATTCCATGAAGGAAATCACCAGCACCAGCGTGGTCACGATAATGGTGAGGAAGGAGAATGATCCGAAAAACAGGATCACCATTCCCATGGTCCACATCACGGCGAGGAACGGGGTCGCCGCGACCATCAGCGCGCCGGGCACCGAGCGCAGCGCGAAGAGCGCGATCAGCGAGCCCAGCCCGAAGCCCCATAGGGTGAACTTGACCTGATCTGATACCGCTGCATTGACCATTTCAGTGGTCCAGATCGGCGGCCCGGTCAGCTCCACATCGATATCGCTGCCAGCATAATAGGCGATGGTGTCGCGAACCGAAGCGATCAGCGCCTTGTTGCCATGCTCGCGCACCATGTCCTGATTGGGAAACAGGATCAGCACCACGCCGGTGAGGTCCGGGGTGATCAGGTTGCGCATCATCGGATCGTTCTGCTGCAGATCGGTCAGCGCCCGCGCCACCGGGCAATCTCGGTCATGCCCTCGGGCACGGCGGGCACCGAAGTGCCATTGCCATCCGGCTTGCGCAGCGTGAAGGGGGACATGGTGCCCACGGCGAATTCGTTGAGCTCGAGATCGAACGCCAGCTCGCGCACCCGCTCCAGCGTTTCCGGCCGCGTCAGCGTGGGCAGAACTGACCAGCACGTAAAGGTCATTCTCGAAGGTGCCGAACGTGTCGGACAGGTGCTCATAAGCGTCGTAATAATGCCCCGAATGGGCATAGATGCGCAGCAGGTCGCCATCGACCCGGGCACGCGGGATCTGGGTGAAGCAGAGGGCTGTGAAGGCCAGCACCGCGAGCGCCACGGCGCGCGGATAGCGCAGCGTGGTCAGCCCGATATGCTCAAGGCCGAAGCCGATCGAGCGGTCGTACACAAACCGCGCCCACAGGCGCTTGAACCACGAACCACCCAAAGGACCAGACTCCGCACCGAGCACGCCGTTGCGGCAGTCCTACGGGTTTGGTGCATGGGCGTCTAGCGGCGGCGGAAGGGTGGTGGGGGTTGTCACCAATGTGGTGAGGAAGGTGGGGTGGGTGGCGGCATGTACCGAACCCACCCCAACCCCGATGTCACCCCGGCGCAGGCCGGGGCCCAGCTTGAGATGTCACCGCCCGCCGCCAGATCGCCTAATGCGCACCCACACAGGTCATCCACACCATCTCAGGATGGGCCCCGGCCTGCGCCGGGGTGACATTGTGGGTGAAGGGCTCGGGTGGCAGAAGGGTTTTACCCCGCCAAAGCCGCGCGATTGGCCGCCAAAAACGCGGCCAGTGTTTCCGGCTTGCGGCCGCTGAACTGCTCGACCGTGTCGGTTACAATGGCATGATACTGATCGGCGGCGTCCACGTCGAAAGCCACCATCACATCGGCCATGCCTTCGGGCAGGCCGGCGGCGATCAGGCCACCGCGCAGCTGCTCGCCGGTCAGCCCGACGCGGGCCACCGGCTTGCCGCTTGCCTTGGCGAATTCGGCTGCCAGCTCTGCACGGGTCACGGCGGTCGGGCCGGTCACGTCGAAAATGGCTCGGCCTTCGGCCGTCAGCAGCGCTCCGGCCGCCGTGCGGGCGGCGTCGGTGCGCGTCACATAGGAGCGGCCGCCGCCATTGGTCGCGTCATAAAGCTGGCCCGAGCCGATGGCCGGAGCGGCGCCGAGCAGGCTGATTTCGGCATAGATGTGATTGCGCAGGAAGGTGAAATCGAGCCCGGAAGCGGCAATGGCCACCTCGGTCCAGTAATGCTCGGGGAAACGCCAGTGCCCGGATTGGGGCGCGGATTGGGGGCGGAGGTATAGACCACGTGCTTGACGCCAGCGGCCTTGGCCGCCTCTACCGCATTTTTCTGCTGCGCCACGCGGCTGCCCACCGCATCGGTGCTGATCAGCAATACGCGTTCGACCCCGGCAAAGCCGGCGGCAAGGCTGGCCTTGTCATCAAAATCGAGCCGGCGCACTTCAACGCCCCGGGCCGCCAGATCGGCCAGCTTGGCCGGGTTACGCGTGCCGGCGATGATCTTGGTGGCGCCGCGCGCCAGCAATTCTTCCACCGCCGAGCGCCTGAATTGCCCCGAGGCGCCGGTTACCAGCAAGGTGCTGTTCTTGAAGTCTGCCATGTTTGTCTCTCGGGTCAGAACCGTCTCTTGCAGCACATGCGCTGAGAGAGTAGGTATCGAATGGAGAGTGCTATCTAGGACGCCGTTTGGCAGCGCGAAAGGAGGCACTTTGTCGGGACAACGTCACTCGGAGGTAACCACATGCGCGGCACGCTCGAAGAAGCTGCGGTCTTTGTTGAAAAATGGAGCGCCAATGTCGGCCTGCCGGTCGGCAATTGCCCCGTGCGCGGTGTGCTCGACAAGATTTCCGACAAATGGAGCATGCTGCTGGTGATGACGCTGGCCAGCGGCCCCAAGCGCTTCAATCAGTTGCGCCGCGAAGTCCCCGACATTTCCCAGAAAATGCTGACCCAGACCCTGCGAGAGTTGCAGCGCGACGGCATGGTGTCCCGCCGGTCTTCGATACCAAGCCACCCTCGGTAGAATATCGGCTGACCGCCTTGGGGGAATCCATCATTGTCCCCTTCGGGCATCTGATCCACTGGGCCGATGAGAATTTTGCCGATATCGGCCGCTCCTGCGCTGAATTTGATCAGGCGGCGTAAGGCGCATTTTTTTGTGCGCACAATAGTCGAAGCCATGGGCACCCACGCGTCAGGGCGGTGAACCGGCCATTGCCGGCCAGCCAAATCGAAAGGGATTTCCCATGCGCCTGGATGCAATCGAAGTCGTCACCCTGTTCGTCGAAGATATTGCCGCCGCCCGTGCCTTCTACCAAAAGGTCTTTACCGCCGAAATTGTCGGTGAGGACGATGTCTCGGCGCTGCTCAAATTTTCCGGCGCCATGATCAATTTGCTTGCGGCCAGTCAGGCGCCCGAACTGGTCACTCCATCACCCGTCGGCGCGGCGGCCTCCGGCGCCCGCATGCTGCTCACTGTCAGGGTTGATGACGTCAACGCGACCTTTGCCGATCTGCAAACCCGCGGCGTGACCTTCCTCAACGGCCCGATGGATCGGCCCCGGGGCCGCCGCACCGCCGCCTTTGCGGACCCCGCAGGCCATGTCTGGGAAATTGCGCAGGAGATTTAGGGCAGGGCTAAAGCGCCACCCGCGGCGGCCGCACGCGTAGCGAAGCGGTCGCCGACCGGCGCCGCCGCTCCTCGGCCTTGCAATTGCGGATAATCCCGCGAACGCGCCGGATCACGCCAACGCCGAGCCCCGGCAGCTTCAGGAGGGCAGGGCCATCCATTTCATCGATTTCGCCCAGCGTCTTGAGCCCGGCCGATTGCAGCATTTTGCCAACGCCATCGAGCGAGCGCAGGTCGATCACCGCGATGTTCTGCCACTTTTCCGCCCCGCGAAGCCACGCCCGATAGGTATCTGCCATGGCCCTGCATAGTGCAGTGGGGGTGTAATGACCAGTCTCGGCTAGAGCACGCCTGCCTCCAGAACGCTCATCCGCCCGGTGGTGCAATCGATCTGCGCCTGCACGCCATAGGGCAGGGTGAACATGGGCTGGGTATGTCCGAAATCGAGACCCGACAGCACCGGCAGGTCGGCAAGCCCGGCCTCGGCCAGCGCCGCAACAAGTGCCTCCTCCAGCTTTTCCCGATAGCCCTCGTCGCCCTTGGGGTCCGGCCGCGCCAGCAGGATGCCGTTCAGCACGCCCAAAATGCCCTGCGCTGCATAATTGCGCAGCCAATAGCGGAGGAATCCCGGCGGTGGCGCTTCCTCGGAGGTCTCGATGAAGAGGATCGCGCCGCGCCGAGCCTCCAGCGAGGGCCACCATGACGTGCCCTTGGCCATTTCCAGCACCTCGGCGCATCCGCCCAGCAAATGGCCTTGCGCAACGCCTTGGCCCTGCAACACCCGCACCGGATCGGCCGGCTGCAGCACACGCCGCTGCTCCTGCAGCGAGGCATCGTGCCAACCCAGACGCTCGGCGGTCCAGCCTTCCATATTCACCGGCACTAGCCCCGGCGGCTCATGGCTGAACAGCGTTCGCCGCACGCTATCCTCGGTATAGTCATGCATGCCGCCATTCTCGGCAAAGCCGGCCATGATGCTGGGGCCATAAAACGAGGTTAGCCCAGCAGCAAAACACGCCAGATGCAGGCTCGTCGTGTCCGAGAACCCGAGGAACACCTTGGGATTGTCGCGGATCACCGCGAGATCGAGATAGGGCAGCAGGCGGATGGAATCGTCCCCGCCAATGGTGCAGAAAATCCCCGCAATGGACGGATCGGCAAACGCCGCCATCAGATCCTGCGCCCGCGCCTGGGGATTGGCCGCCACCCAATCGGCGTCCGCCAGCGTATGCGCCATCTCTACAACGCTTACCCCGAACGCCGCCTCGAGCTGCCGTTTGCCGGCCGCATAGCGCTGCGGAAACGTGCCCGGTCCACCCCATGACGGCGACAAAGCCGCAATCCGGTCGCCGGGCGCCAGACCCTTGGGTTTTCGCAGTGTCGTCATCATCCCCTCCACGCCCACTCGCGCGGGCGGCCATATTCAACCCAAATGCAACCGATCCACGGTCTGCGTCCAGCCGGCTTCGATGCCCAGAGCAAACCATTCGCGGGCCTTTTCATCGCTGACATGGGCGGGAACCTCAAGGCGGCACACCATTTCCGTGCCGCCCGGCACCGGATTGAACAGCAATGTCACTAAGAGTGCATCGTCCAGACCATTCGACAGGTCCGGCCACCCACCGATCGCGCCGAAATTGAACACCAGCTTTCGCGGCGGATCGATCTCGCGGTAAATCCCGCCGGTCACATAGGACTTGCCGGGTTGCTCTACCATCTGCTGCCGCCGAGCGCCGCCAATGCGCAGATCGACCTCGGGTGCCTGCTCGGCCGGCATATCGGGATTGAAAAACCAGCCGAGCAGGGCGGGCTCGGTCCGAGCCGCGAATACGGTCTGGGGCGGCACCGGATAGGTCCGGGTCAGGGTGAAACCGCGTTTCTGCGCTGTCATTTCTGTTCTCCTTTGGCTTTGACCATCGCATCGAGTTGCGCGCCCAGCCGGTCGAAGCGTTCGCCGAAAAAGGCGCGATATTGCTCTATCCACTGATCGGCGGCTTCCAGCGGCGCCGTATCGAGCCGGCAGGGGCGGTATTGCGCGGAGCGCTCCTTCACTACGAGCCCGGCTTCCTCAAGCACCTTGAGATGCCGCGAGACGGTGGGCAGGGTGGTGGCGAAGGGCTCGGCCAGCTCATTGACGGTCGCCGGCCCCTCGGTCAGTCGGGCAAGAATGGCCCGCCGGGTCGGGTCGGCGAGGGCGGCAAAGGTGATGCTGAGGTGATCTTGCATATTTGCTCAATCATGTAATTACGTTATTGCGTAAATACAGGTGTCAGCCCTGAACGTCAAGCGGCAGTGGTTTTTCCGGCGACAGGGGGACCCAAGCGTGCTCTCCACAGCTTCCCCCGGCAAAAATTAGCATTTTTGCCCGAGATCGCTTACATATTGGCTAGTTCGAACAACCAAGAATCACCCAGTGACCGATACGCCTGACAACGGAACCAGCGCGCCGCAGCCGTCTGACATCTCCCTGATCTCGATCACCGACGAGATGCGCAAATCCTACCTCGATTACGCCATGAGCGTGATCGTGAGCCGGGCGCTGCCCGATGTGCGCGACGGGCTCAAGCCAGTGCATCGCCGCATCCTGTTTTCGATGAGCGAGAACGGCTACAGAATATAACAAGCCCTATCGCAAATCGGCGCGTGTGGTCGGCGACGTTATCGGTAAATACCACCCCCACGGCGACCAATCCGTCTATATGGCCTTGGTCCGCATGGCCCAGGATTTTTCCATGGGCGAATTGCTGGTGGAAGGGCAGGGCAATTTCGGCTCGGTCGATGGCGATATGCCCGCCGCCATGCGTTACACCGAAGTGCGCATGCAGCGCATCACCAATTCCCTGCTCGATGATCTCGACAAGGACACGGTCAATTTCCGCGAGAACTATGACGGCTCCGAAAAAGAGCCGACGGTCCTTCCGGCGCTTCCCCAATATGCTGGTCAATGGCGGCGGCGGCATCGCCGTGGGCATGGCCACCAATATTCCCACCCACAATCTGGGTGAAACCATCGATGCCGCGCTGCTCGTGCTCGATAATGAATTCGCCACTGTCGACCAACTGCTCGAAGTGCTGCCCGGCCCCGATTTCCCCACTGCGGGCATCATTCTGGGCCGCGCCGGCATCCGCTCTGCCTATGAGACGGGCCGTGGCTCGGTCATGGTGCGTGGCCGTGTCGCGATCGAGGAAGTGCGCAAGGAGCGCGAGGCGCTCATCATCACAGAGCTGCCCTATCAGGTGAACAAGGCCACTCTGGTCGAAAAGATCGCCGAATTGGTGCGCGACAAGCGCATCGAAGGCATTGCCGACATGCGCGACAGAATCCTCGCGTGAAGGCATGCGCGTCGTGGTCGAGATCAAGCGCGATGCGCTGCCCGAAGTGGTGCTGAACCAGCTCTATCGCTTCACCCAGTTGCAGTCGTCCTTCGGCTGCAATTTCGTGGCGCTCAATGGCGGCAAGCCGCAATTGATGAACCTCAAGGAAATCCTTGAGGCCTTCATCGCCTTCCGCGAGGAAGTGGTCACCCGCCGCGCCCGGTTCCTGCTCAACAAGGCCCGCGATCGCGCCCATATCCTGGTCGGTCTGGCCGTTGCCGTCGCCAATATCGACGAAGTCATAGCGCTTATCCGCACTGCGCCTGATCCGGCGACGGCCCGCGAGCAATTGATGACTCGCCGCTGGCCCGCCGCCGACGTGGCGCCGCTGATCGCGCTGATCGATGATCCGCGCCACCGCATCAATGAAGACGACACCTTCAATCTCTCCGAGGAACAGGCCCGCGCCATTCTCGAATTGCGCCTTGCCCGCCTGACGGCGCTGGGTCGCGATGAAATCGGCGAGGAACTCAACGGCTCGGGCGCCGAAATCGAGGATTATCTCGATATTCTGCGCAGCCGCGAACGCGTGCAGACCATTATCCGCGAAGAACTGATCGCCATCCGCGACCAGTTCGCCACGCCCTGCCGCACCGAGATTTCCGACGTTGCCGGCGATTTCGACGACGAAGACCTGATCGCCCGCGAAGACATGGTCGTCACCGTCTCCCATGGCGGTTACATCAAGCGCGTGCCGCTCTCGACCTATCGGGCACAGAACCGTGGCGGCAAGGGCCGCTCTGGCATGGCGACCCGCGACGAGGATTTCGTCGCCCGTCTCTTTGTCGCCAATACCCATACGCCGGTGCTGTTCTTCACCAGCCGCGGCATTGCCTATAAGCTCAAGGTGTGGCGCCTGCCGCTGGCTGCCGCCAATGCGCGCGGCAAGGCCCTGATCAATATCCTGCCGCTCGAACAGGGCGAACGGATCACCTCGATCATGCCGCTGCCCGAGGATGAGGATAGCTGGGCAAATCTCGACATTATGTTCGCCACGACCCGCGGCACCGTTCGCCGCAACTCGCTGGCCGATTTTGTCGAAGTGCGCCAGAACGGCAAGATCGCCATGAAGCTCGATGAAGGCGACCAGATCGTCGGCGTCAGAAACGGCCACCGCCAATCATGACGTGTTGCTGACCACCGCTTTGGGCCGAGCCATCCGCTTCCGGTGGACGATGTCCGCGTGTTCAAGGGCCACGATTCCATGGGCGTGCGCGGCATCCAGCTGGCAAAGGACGACGTGGTCATCTCCATGGCCGTCATCAACCACTCCGATGCGTCCGCCGAAGAACGCGCCGCCTATCTCAAGATGAGCCGTGCGGTGCGCGGCGAGGAACAATCCGAAGAATCGGGTTCGGACGAGGGCGATGTGGTTGCCGGCGAGCTCAATCAGGAGCGCTACGCCCAGATGAGCGCGACCGAGCAGTTCATCCTCACCATCTCCGAAAACGGCTATGGCAAGCGCACCTCCAGCCACGAATACCGGATCACCGGCCGTGGCGGTAAGGGCATCGTTGCCATGGCGGTCAACAAGCGCAACGGCAAGCTCGTTGCCAGCTTCCCCGTGGCCGATGATGACCAGATCATGCTGATCAGCGACGGCGGCCAGACCATCCGCCTGCCGGTGGGCGGCGACAAGCCCATCCGCATTGTCTCGCGCGGCAGCCGAGGGCGTTATCGTCTTCGACACCGCAGAAGACGAAAAGGTCGTCTCGGTCGAGCATATCAGCGAGCCGGAGGACGACGAGGAAATCCCGGATACGCCGGAAGCTCCTGAGGCGCCCGAGGCGCCGGCTGACGAATAAGAAAGGGCGCTGCGGCGCCCTTTTGTTGGGCCGGTAGCTGACAAAGGGCCGGTAAACAGAGGTTCCCGCTTTCGCGGGAATGACACGGAGAGTGGGGCGTGTTCCACGCGGAACCCTCCTCCCCACAATGTCATTCCCGCGAAAGCGGAACCTCTGTTTTACGGCCTTAGGCCGACGCTCCCCTGTTTGACACTCCCGCATCTGCATTGCGAAAGTGCCCGCGCAACAGGGAGGCAAAAATGAACAAGGGCTCGTGCCTATGCGGCGCCATCAGCTTCACGGTCGAGGGTGCCTTGCCTATGGGCTCCGCGTGCCATTGCACCAAGTGCCGCAAGCATACCGGGCATTATGAAGCCGGCGTGGATGTACCGCGCTCGGCGGTGGCGATCGAGGGCGCGGAGCACGTGACTCGGTATCACTCGTCGGAAAAGGTCCGGCGTGGCTTCTGCGCGATCTGTGGCTCGTCGCTGTTCTTCGATCCGGTGCACCGGGACTGGATCGGCATTTCCCAGGCGCGTTCTGATACGCCCACCCATACCAAGCTGGCGATGCATATCTTCGTGGCGAACAAGGGGGATTATTACGAGATTGCGGACGGAGTGCCGCAGAATTTGCGGTGAGGGGGCACCGCTGACGCCGTGGGGGTGTGTTCTGTGCGGAGCCTACCCCCGCTTGTCGTCTCCCCAACAAAAAGGGACCCTTTCGGGTCCCTTTTCTCATGCACACCACCAAGCCTTAGGCCGAGTAGTACATTTCGTATTCGACCGGGTGCGGGGTCTGCTCGAACTTGACGACTTCGGTCATCTTCAGCTCGATGTAGCTGTCGATCTGGTCGTTGTCAGAACACGCCACCGGCGAGCAGGAACTCGCGGTCGGCATCCAGTGCTATTCAGGGCTTCGCGCAGCGAGCCGCAGACGTGGGGGATCTGCATCAGTTCCTGGCGCGGCAGCTCGTACAGATCCTTGTCCATCGGCTCGCCGGGGTGGATCTTGTTCTTGATGCCATCGAGGCCAGCCATAAGCATGGCCGAGAAGGCCAAGTACGGGTTGGCCAGCGGATCGGGGAAGCGGATTTCGATACGCTTGGACTTCGGCGACTGGCCGAACGGGATACGGCAGGACGCCGAACGGTTGCAGGCCGAGTAGGCCAGCAGCACGGGGCTTCAAAGCCCGGCACCGAGCGCTTGTAGCTATTGGTGGTCGGGTTGGTGAAGGCGTTGATCGCCTTGGCGTGCTTGATGATACCGCCGATGTAGTACAGCGCTTCCATCGACAGGCCAGCATACTGGTCGCCGGCGAACAGCGGCTTGCCGTCCTTCCAGATCGACTGGTGGCAGTGCATGCCCGAGCCGTTATCGCCGAAGATCGGCTTGGGCATGAAGGTCACGGTCTTGCCATAGGCATTGGCGACCTGATGGATGACATACTTGTAGATCTGCACGTCATCGGCAGCCTTGATCATCGGCGCAAACTTGATGCCGAGTTCGTGCTGTGCCGAAGCCACTTCGTGGTGGTGCTTTTCAACGACCACGCCCATGTCGGCCATGGCAGCCAGCATTTCGCCACGGATGTCCTGCGCGCTATCGAGCGGGGGAACCGGGAAATAACCCTTCTTGAGACCGATATGATGGCCGTTATTGCCGGCTTCATAGGCGGTGTCGTTGTTGGACGGCAGCTCGGGATGATCGACCTCGAAGCCAACCTTGAACGGAGTATTGGAATACTTCACGTCGTCGAACATGAAGAATTCGGGCTCGGCGCCGAACACGACCGTGTCGCCAATGCCCGATGCCTTGAGGAAGGCTTCGGCCTTCTTGGCCGTGGTGCGCGGATCGCGGCTATAGGGCTGATAGGTCAGGGGCTCGAGAATGTCGCAGTTCACGACCAGCGTGGACGCGCCGAAGAAGGGGTCCATGTAGTGCGAATTGGGATCGGGCATCAGCACCATGTCGGACTCGTTGATGGCCTTCCAGCCACCGATCGAGGAACCGTCGAACATGGTGCCTTCTTCGAACAGGTCCTCATCGACGATCGACACGTCGAGCGTGACGTGCTGCAGCTTGCCGCGTGGGTCGGTGAAGCGCAGGTCGAGATACTTGATGTTCTCGTCTTTGATCTTCTGAAGGAGGTCGCTTCCGGTGGTCATTAGGTCTTCCCCTGTCTAAATCGGAATGCTTGTTGTTAGTCTCGGCGCGTCGCTTCTAAAGGGGAGGGCCCTTAGAGCGCGTCGTCGCCAAATTCTGCCGGTGCGGATTCTGGATAGCCTGCTCGATCGAGTAAACGAAGATCTTGCCATCGCCAATGCGACCAGTTTGTGCTGCGTTGCGGATCGCTTCGATGGCTTTTTCGGCGAGCTCGTCGGGGCACACGACCTCGACCTTCACCTTGGGCAGGAAATCCACGACATATTCGGCGCCGCGATAAAGTTCAGTGTGGCCCTTTTGCCGGCCGAAGCCTTTCGCCTCGGTAACGGTGATGCCCTGCAGGCCAACCTCCTGCAGCGCCTCTTTGACTTCGTCGAGCTTGAACGGCTTTACGATAGCCTCGATTTTTTTCAATTGAGCCTCCACGTGCCTGATTTAGGCGGATACCGCCATCCCGTATGCACGGCTTGTGCCACGCTGGCGGAAACATAAAAAGATTGCGTTGCTAAAGACTTGCCCGATTCAGCTGAAGTGTATCAACACGACGGATAGGCAGCCTATGATCAAAATAGCGCCACGATGCACAGATTTTGGGCATTTATTGAACCTTCGCTGGGCGGCTGAGTCAAAAATGACTATGATGACGCCATTGCGCTGTGTCCAGCATCGACCATGTTCGCATCCACGACGCGAGATCGTCGAGGTTTTCGCCATTCCCGTAAAATCGCCCACCAAGGCTTTGACTGACAGTACAAGTTAGGCTAGACCCACGCGCAACCCGGCCAGACGGGTACCCTTGCAGGTGTGGCGGAATTGGTAGACGCACTGGATTTAGGTTCCAGCGCCGCAAGGCGTGGAGGTTCGAGTCCTCTCACCCGCACCACAATTGGACACTGGCCCTGACATTAATTGAATACGGGATTGAACCGAATGCAGGTTACTGAAACCCTCAATGAGGGCCTGAAGCGCAAGCTCAGCGTTACCATTCCGGCCGCCGACCCGGTCACACGCCTCGATGCCAAGCTCCGGGAGCTCAAGGGCCGAGCCAATATCAAGGGCTTCCGTCCGGGCAAGGTGCCGACCTCTTATCTCAAGAAGGTCTATGGCCGCTCCGCCATGAGCGAAGTGATGACCGACGCGATCAACGCGACCGTGTCCGAGACCTTGGACAAGCGCGAAGAACGCGCTGCCGCTCAGCCCAAGGTCGACCTGCCTGAAGATCAGGCCGTGATCAACGAAGTGCTCGACGGCAATGCCGACTCGGCATTCGTGGTGGAATATGAAGTTCTGCCCCCAGTCGAACTGATGGACCTCAAGGGCGTCAAGCTCGACAAGCCGGTCGTTGAAGTCACCGACGAAGAGCTGGATGCCGAAGTCAACCGCGTGTTCGCCCAGAACCGCGGCTACACCGACAAGGGCGATGAAGGCGTTGTCGAAAACGGCGATCGCTCGGGTCTGTCCTTCGTTGGCAAGATCGACGGCAAGCCTTTCGATGGCGGCACTTCTGACCATGCTCACCTCACTGTTGGCTCGGGCGAGTTCATCCCCGGCTTTGAAGAGCAACTGATCGGCGTCAAGAAGGGCGGCTCCAAGGAAGTCAAAGTGACGTTCCCGGCCGACTACCGGGGCGAAGAGCTGGCCGGTAAGGACGCCGTGTTCGACGTCACTGTCCTGCATGTCGACGGGCCGAACACGGGCGAGCTGGACGACGAATTCGCCAAGCGCCTTGGCGTTGAAGACGTCGCGGCGCTGCGCAATGCCGTCAAGGAACAGATGGAAGCAGCGCTCGTCTCGATGAGCCGCCAGCACGTCAAGCGCCAGATTCTGGACGCACTCGACGATGGTCACAAGTTCTGACGTTCCGGCCCAGCTGGTCGACGCCGAATTCGAGACCATCTGGAGCCGCGTGCAGCACGAAGTGGAAAGCCACGGCCGTTCCTTCGAAGACGAAGGCACCACCGAGGAGGCCGCTCGCGAGCAGTACCGCAAGATCGCCGAGCGCCGTGTGCGCTCGGGTCTGGTCGTTGCCGAAATCGGCAACAAGAACGACGTCAACGTCACCGAGGAGGAGCACCAGCAGGCGCTGATCGCCGAAGTGCGCCGCTTCCCCGGCCGAGAACAGCAGGTCTATGACTATTACCGCAAGAACCCGCAGGCTCTTGCCGGTCTTCGCGCTCCGGTGTTCGAGAATAAGGTTGTCGACTATGTCGCCGACTCAGGCGAAATCACCGACAAGAAGATGACCCGCGCCGAACTCGCCAAGCTGATCCGGGCTGACGAGGACGAGGTTCCGGAAGAGCATCACCACTAAGGTGCTCTGAACCAAGAACGAATTTTGAAGAGCCGCCCAGAAATGGGCGGCTTTTTGTTGGCTTGGTGTCCTATCCCACCGGGTCATTCCGGCGCAGGCCGGAATCCATTCGGTGCCCTCGCCACATATTGGATGGTGGTGATAGCCTTCAGCATGGATTCCGGCCTGCGCCGGAATGACACTGCGTAATACAAAGCAGACCGCCCCATGACCATCAATTCAGCCGATATCCTGCTCACCCCCAGCCAGATGGCCGAGACGGATCGCCTTGCCGTTCAGGGCGGCGTCAAGTCGCTGGCGCTGATGGAGGCAGCCGGCAAGGCCGTGGTCGAGGCCATTACCGAGCGCTATTACCAGCGATCTGCCCCGGTGCTGTGTGGGCCGGGCAATAATGGCGGGGACGGGTTCGTGGTGGCGCGGCTGCTCAAGCAGAAAGGCTGGCCGGTGCAATTGCGGCTGATCGGCTCGCGCGAGGCGCTCAGGGGCGACGCGGCAGTGATGGCGGGCCAATGGACCGGCAGGGTGGAGGCGCCCACGGCAGCCGATATCGAGAATGCCGATCTGGTCGTGGATGCGCTGCTCGGGGCCGGGCTCGATCGGGACGTGGAGGGCGCATTCAAGGAGATTATCGACGCGGTCAATGCCAGCACACGGCCGGTGGTGAGCGTGGACGTGCCCAGCGGCATTGACGGCGCGACGGGTAGGGCGCGTGGCGCGGCTATGATCGTGGAAATGACGGTGACCTTCTTCCGGCTCAAGCCCGGCCATCTGCTACAGCCGGGGCGCACGCTCTGCGGCGAGGTCGTGCTGGGCGATATCGGCATTCCCGATACCGTGCTCAACCAGATCGCGCCGTCTACCCGGCAGAACACGCCCGCCCTGTGGTCGCTGCCGGCGCCCGGCGAAGGGGGCAACAAGTTCGATCGCGGCCATTGCGTCGTCGTCTCCGGCGGGCCGTTGCAGACCGACGCGGCGCGGCTGGCCGCTATGGGGGCATTCCGGGCGGGGGCGGGGCTGGTGTCGTTGACAGGGTCCGAGCAGGCGCTGCTGGTGCATGCGGCCCATGTCACCGCCATCATGCTCAAGCCGGCTGAGGACACGGCCGCGCTAGGGCAATTGCTGGGCGACAAGCGGGTGCGCTCGGTGGTGATCGGGCCAGCGGCCGGGGTGGGACAGCAGACGCGAGACAATGTGCTGACTGTGTTGGCTTCGGAGGCCGCAGTGGTGCTCGATGCCGATGCGCTGACCAGCTTTTCGGGAGACGCGAGCGCGCTGTTCGCAGCTGTGCATGCCAAGTCGCGCCCGGTGGTAATCACCCCGCATGAGGGCGAATTCCAGCGACTGTTTGGCGATGTGCCGGGCGGCAAGCTCGACATGGCCCGGGCCGCGGCGGCGCATTCGGGTACTATCGTCGTGCTCAAGGGCAGTGACACCGTGATCGCTGCGCCCGATGGCCGCGCCGCCATCAATGCCAACGCGCCCGCCCGGCTGGGCACGGCTGGGTCGGGCGATGTGCTGGCCGGCATGATCGCCGGGCTGATGGGGCAGGGCATGGACGGCTGGGAAGCCGCCTGCGCCGGCGTGTGGCTGCATGCGGAAGCTGCGAACCGCTTCGGCGGGCCGGGGCTGATCAGCGAGGATCTGCCGCTGCTGATCCCGGGCGTGTTGGCGAGCCTTTAGGCTAGCGCTTGCGTGCCACGATATAGGGGCGGCTATCATTCCCCTTGGTCGCGTGGTTTTCCACCGCGACGATCTCGAATCCGGCAGCTTTGATCTGCTGCTCCAGCTCCGCCGCGCGGAACACGCTGGCATGTGGCGCCTTGCCGAGGGCCCGCATTGCCGGCAGCAGGAACATCCAGATCAGCGGGTTCATCTCGCCCACGCAGGGCGTTTTGGAAATGAACACGCCATCGGTCGCGAGCAGCGCATGGATCTGCCGAAGGGTGGCCGGCACGTCGTGGACCAGATGGAGATAGTTGAACCCCGGGACGGCGTCAGAACTGGCCGGATTCGGGCGCCAGCGCTTCGGCAGTCGCGATGCGAAAGGATAGCGCCGGGATGGACTTGGCGGCGTGCTTTTCCTTGGCAATGGCGATCATCGCCGCGGAAATATCGGTCGCCGTGTAGAGGCGCACATCATTCGCCAGCAGCAGCGCGGTGGTTCCCGTGCCGCAGCCCAGTTCCAGCACGCGCGAATCGGGCCGCAAGAAAACGCGAGTGCGGTCCAGCGTGCGCTCATAGGCGGCCTGATCCGCCAATGCGGATGCGGCATAATGGCGGGACGTACGGTCCCAGAAGCGGGCGTCGCTCTCGGTGCTCATCGTGATGTGCTCCTTGGGCAGACGCCCGGCGGGATAGACCTAGTTTATCGCATTCACGCTGATCAATTGGCCGGAAAAGCCGCATGAGGCGCCGTGATAGGCGATGCAGCCGTTGCGTTCCTCGATATTGAGGAAGCCATCTTCGTCGAAATTGACGCCGATTTCGCAATAGCGCTCATTGGTTAGCGGACTGCTGGAGTTCTGCACATAATCTTCGTTCTCGACGAAGAAATTGCCACCCGTCTCGGTCATGATCATTTCGCCGTTAATGCCGCCGCCGCAGCCGGGAATGTCGTTTTCCATCGGCACGGTCGTGGTGATCGAGATGGCATAGACGTCGTTTTGCAGATGAGTGATTTCGGCGCTCAGCTCGCCTTCGCCGGAGCCGACAAATTGTCCGACCTTGTCGCCCAGCGGGCCGGTATCCCGGGCAAAGACGGGGCCGGCAAAAAGGGCCAGAGTTGCAGCAAAAACAGTTAGTCGGATCATCAGGTCACCGGTAATCGAGTTGGACACTTTTCGTTAGACGCCACTGCGCCATTAAACCTTTGGCAGAAATTTGTGAAATCGTAGTTTCACCGGCCTGATCGAGGTGCATTGTCGCGCGCCCGGCAATTGTCTAGAACCTGCGCCCATGAAACAAGTCTCTTTCACCCTTTCCGCCACCGATGGCATGGCCCGGCGCGGCCGTATCGACATGCCCTGCGGCGATATCCAGACACCCGCCTTCATGCCTGTGGGTACCGCCGGCACCGTCAAGGCCATGTATCCCGAACAGGTCCGCGCTACCGGCGCCGATATCGTGCTCGGCAATACCTATCACCTGATGCTGCGCCCCGGCGCCGAGCGCGTCGCCTCGCTGGGCGGCCTGCACACGTTTATGGATTGGGAGCGCCCCATTCTCACCGATAGCGGCGGCTTCCGTGTCATGTCGCTGGCCCAATTGCGCAAGCTCACCGAGCGCGGCGTCACCTTCAAGTCGCATATCGATGGCTCCTCCCACGAGCTGACGCCCGAGCGTTCCATCGAAATCCAGACCCTGCTGGATAGCGACATCATCATGCAGCTCGACGAGTGCATTGCGCTGCCCGCCGAGCGCAAGGAAATCGAGCGCGCCATGGAGCTCTCGCTCCGCTGGGCCGATCGCTCCAAGACGGCATTCAACAACCAACTCAATCGGGCCCTGTTCGGCATCGTGCAGGGCGGCGACGACGCAGAGCTACGCGCCCGCTCGGCGCAGGGTCTCAAATCCATCGGCTTTGATGGCTATGCCGTGGGGGCTCGCCGTGGGTGAGCCGCAGGACGTCATGTTCCGCGTTCTTGAGGATATCACGCCCGAGCTGCCGACTGACCGGCCGCGCTACCTGATGGGTGTCGGCAAGCCCGACGACATTCTGGGCGCCATCGGGCGGGGCATCGACATGTTCTGATTGCGTCCATCCCACGCGCGCCGGCCGCCACGGCCACGTCTATACCCGCTTTGGCGTCATCAACCTGAAAAACGCCCGGCATAAGGATGACCGTCGTCCGATCGACGAAGCTTCGCCCAATCCAAATTGCCGCCGCTTTGCGCGCCTATCTCCATCACCTTGTTAAGACTGAAGAGATTTTGGGCGCAATGGTCCTTTCCCAGATTAACCTGCACTATTATCAAGAGCTGGTTCAGGGCTGCCGGACCGCCATCGAGGCCGGCCGGTTTACTGACTTTGCGGCAGAAACGCGCGGCATGGGCCGCCGGCGATCTGCCGGTTCTTTAACGTTTAGAAAAGGGTTCAACGTCATGGCGAAATCCGGGCGCAAGGCGGGCTTCGAAGCCCTTGGCAAGCTCAAGAAGCGCTCGGCCGAACAGCCAATGCGCGTGCAATTCGCTGTCGATCCCAACCGGTTTAAGCGCTATTCGGCGACTGGCGCGGGCATCCTGCTGGATTATTCCAAGAACCGCATCGACGAAGAAGTCATGGCCGCCCTGTTCGATCTGGCGCGCTGCCGGCGTCGAGGAGCGCCGCGACGAGATGTGCGAAGGCGAACATATCAACATCACCGAGGATCGCGCGGTGATGCATATGGCCTTGCGCTATCAGGGCGACCATCCGGTGCCGGTCGACGGCAAGGATGTCATGCCCGATATCCGCGCCGTGCTCTCGCATATCGAAAGCTTCACCAACGCTGTCCGCAATGGCGAAATCCGCGGCCAGACCGGCGAGCAATTCACCGACATCGTCAATATCGGCATTGGCGGTTCCGACACGGGCCCCGCCATGGTGACGCTGGCGCTGGAGCCCTATACCTGCGCTGACCTGCGCGCCCATTATGTCTCCAATGTTGACGGCGCCCATATCCACGATATTCTCAAGCGCCTCGACCCCAAGAGGACGCTGTTTATCGTTGCCTCAAAGACCTTTACGACCGACGAGACGATGACCAATGCGGGTTCGGCCTGCAAGTGGATCGCTGATGCGCTCGGTGATGCGGCCGTGGCCGACCATTTCGCCGCCGTCTCGACCAATATTCCCGCCTGCCAGTCATTCGGCATCCGCGAAGACCGCATTTTCGGTTTCTGGGACTGGGTCGGCGGCCGCTATTCGGTCTGGTCGGCCATTGGCCTGCCGATTGCCCTTGCCATCGGCTACGACAATTTCGCTGCCTTCCTCAAAGGCGCCGACGCCATGGACCGGCACTTCCTCAGCACCCCGCTTGAGGAAAACCTGCCCGTTATCATGGGCTTGCTGGGCGTTTGGTATCGCAATGTCTGGGGCTTTTCGACCCATGCCGTGCTGCCTTATGACCAGCGCCTGAGCCGGTTTGCTGCCTATCTGCAGCAGCAGGATATGGAATCGAACGGCAAGTCGGTAACGCTGGCGGGAAAGCCGGTTGCTCGGTCCACCGGTCCCATCGTCTGGGGCGAACCGGGCACCAATGGCCAGCACGCTTTCTATCAGCTGATCCATCAGGGCACTGACGTTATCCCCGCCGATTTCCTGATCGCCGCCCGCCCGCATGAAGCGCTGCCGCCGCATCACGACAAGCTCGTCGCCAATGTTCTGGCCCAGTCCGAAGCGCTGATGCTGGGCAAGACCGAGGAAGAGGTCGTGGCCGAACTCAAGGCCCGTGGCCTCGACAAGGCCGCGATCAAGGAACTGGCCCCGCACAAGGTATTCCCCGGCAATCGTCCGTCCAATACCCTGTTCTATCAGCAGCTTACGCCGGAAACGCTGGGCTCGCTGGTGGCGCTCTACGAGCACAAAGTGTTCACCTGTGGCGTGATCTGGAACGTCAATTCCTATGACCAATGGGGCGTGGAACTGGGCAAGCAATTGGCCAAGACGCTGCTGCCCAAGGTCGAAGGCAAGGAGAGCGGGGAGGGGCATGACAGCTCCACCCGGGGCCTGCTAGCCTATTATCTATCCAACAAGGGCTAGACGTTGACGATAACCACCGAAGAGCAGCTCGAACGCCTCAAGGCCATCGGCCGCATCTGCGCCATCACCCGCGACGCCATGGCTGCGGCCATGCGTCCGGGCATGACCACGGCCGAGCTCGACGAATTCGGCGCAAAGCTGCTGGCCGAGCATGGTGCGCGTTCGGCCCCGATGATCACCTATGATTTCCCCGGCGCCACCTGCATTTCGGTCAACGAGGAAATCGCCCACGGCATCCCCGGCGAACGGGTGCTGCGCGAGGGCGATCTGGTCAATATCGACGTCTCGGCCGAAAAAGACGGCGTCTTTGCCGATACGGGCGCGTCCTTTGTGCTGGGCATTGGCGACAAGCGGCTCGACGCCCTCTGCCGCGATGGCAAAAGGCCATGTGGACCGGCATTCGCGCCGTCAAGGCCGGTGCACCGCTGGCCGATATCGGCGACGCTATCGGCAAATTCGCTAAAAAGGGCGGCTATACGCTGATCCGCAATCTCGCCAGCCACGGCGTGGGCGATAGCCTGCATGACGAGCCCGGCGAGATCGCCACCCGGCCCGACAAGACCGAGCGCCGCCGCATGACCAATGGCTCGGTCTTCACCATCGAGCCCTTCCTGTCGCTGGGCGGCAAGATGGCCGATCAGAAGTCGGACGATGACGAATGGACGCTGGTCAGCACGCCCTCAGCGCCCTGCGTGCAATATGAGCATACATTGGTGGCGACGCCGCGTGGTGCGGTGGTGGTAACGCTGGCGGCTTAAAGCAGCGCCAGCACCAGTGGCCCGGCCAGCACCATGGCCACGGCCACAACGAAGCGCAAATTACCCAATTGACGCAGGGTCGGCACGCTGAGCAGGGTGGACAGCACCCAGAAGCCGGCCAGCACGATCAAGACCGGCGTTAGCGGCGACAGCGCGAAGGCGGTGCCTTCGGTGAGCTGCAGATAGGCCATGTGGCCGCCGACAAAGCCCAATAGCGCCGTGATCACCACCGTGACGGCCTTGGAAACGATGAGCAACGCCATGTCGATCGTGTTGCTGGCGATGAACAAGGCCAGCCCGGTCGCGGTGACATGCACGGCAGCCAATGTCGTGAACAGCCGGTTGTCGGCCAGCAGCGGTACCATTTCGGGCGGTGCGCGTAGTGGCAGGGAACCGATCAGCGGCAGGTTCGCGCCATATTGGGCCAGCAGCAGGATGACATAGAGCATCACCAGCGTGCCGACCGCGAAGGTCAGCGCGGTCACGGCCAGCACCTTGAGCAGATCGAGACTACCTTGCGACACGGGCACGATCCGGATGATGATGAAGGGAGATGGTATGCCGGGAGGGGGTCGAACCCTCGACCATTCGATTAAAAGTCGAATGCTCTACCACTGAGCTACCGGCACAGACCGAAACGGCCAACGCCATCGGCGCTGCGGCGGAACATAGCCAGACAACTTCCGCTGTCAACCGCAATTGCGCCACTTGCTGCCTCAGTTGGGGAGAGGCACGCCGGTAAACGGCATCGGCGTGCATGAAATCGATATGGTTTCCAGCCGGGTACAGAGCGCGCGGGCCGCGGAAATATCGGCTATCGGGCCGACAACAAGGCGCTTCTCGTCGCTGTCCAACTGATCCGCCAAACGCGGCGCGAGGCCGAGCAGCAGCGGTCCGACCTTGGTGGATATGTCACTCCGTGCCGAGTTTGCATCACTAGCGGCGATGTCCGGACCCACCGCGATGCCGAAAGCCACAAGTGCCGGGTTGTCGATGCTGGCGGTTTCAATCGGGTCGGGCAATGCCTGATCGGCGGGCGGCAGCGCCTGCGGCATGGGCTGCTGGCTGACTTTGACCGAACCGCCTTCTGCCGGAAGGATGACGGCATTGCCGTCATCAATGGACGAGGTCAGTGTGCTGCGATCGATATTGGCGCTATCGGGCACGGCCTCGAGCAGGCGTGGAATGCTGACTTCGAGTGCGCCAACGCGGCGTGTGACCTCGCTGCCCGATTGCTCCTGCAGGGAAAATCGGGTCAGTAGCGTGGCATTCTCGGTCTTGAGGCGCAGGGTTTCGCTGCGCAATTGGGCCACATCATTGCGCAACTGCTCCACAGAAGCGCCCTCGATGCGGGTCTTGTGCAGGCCTGCCAGCAGGGTTGGCGGGATGATTGCCGACACATTGGCGCTAAACACGGCGACGCCGCCAATCATCAGCGCCACAAGTCCCCAAGTGGTGACATCCGATTGCCGGAATTGTTCCGATGCGTTAGCCAATGCCGCCACCCCGCGACGCAGTCGAATCAAGTCTTGCGCCGAGTATTACAATGGGGCCCCTGTTATCGGTTCGCCAACTCTTGCGTGCCATAAATTTGTGAAAATCGGCGACGAGAAGATCGTGCCTCGGAGAAATCTTCATGACTGAATTGCTGTCGATCATTCTTGCCGCGGGCGAAGGCACCCGCATGCGATCGGCAACGCCCAAGGTTTTGCACGCAGTGGGTGGCCTATCCGTGATCGGCCATGTTCTGCGCACGTCCAAAACACTGCAAGGACAGATCGCCGTTGTCGTCGGGCCGAACCATGAGGCGGTTGAAAACACCGTTGCCGCCATCGCCCCTGCGGCAACGATCGCCCGCCAGCTCGAGCGTCTCGGCACCGGCCACGCCGTACGGCAGGCCAAGGCGGCTTACGAGGCCGCAATGGGCAATATCATTGTGCTCTATGCCGATACGCCGCTGGTAACGGCCACCACGATGGGCGAAATCGTGCAACGCCCGGATGGCGGCGCGGATATTGTCGTGGTTGGTTTTCGGCCGAACGATCCGACGGGCTATGGCCGCTTGCTGACCGAGGGCGACCGCGTCCACGCCATTCGTGAACACAGAGACGCAAGCGAGGCGGAGCGGCTGATCGATCTATGCAATTCGGGCATTATGGGTTTCCGCGCAGATGCGCTGCGCTCGGTGATTGATCGGATCGGCAACAGCAATGCAAAGGGCGAGTACTATCTGACCGATGCGGTCAGAACTTGCCCGTGGCGACGGCAAGCGCGTCGACTATGTTGTGGCTGACGCTGACGAGGTCATCGGTGTTGATGACCGGACCAAGCTGTCCATTGCCGAAGCGACTTTCCGGGAGGTCCGCCGCGGGGACTTCATGAAGGCCGGCGTGACGCTCAAGGACCCCAAAAGCGTGTGGTTCTCCTATGACACCGAAATTGCCAGCGACGTGACGATCGAACCCAATGTGGTGTTCGGCCCCGGCGTCGTGATCGAGCAGGGCGCCACCATTCACGCGTTTAGCCATATCGAAGGCGCCCATATCGGCCTGCAATGCGTCCGTTGGCCCCTTTGCCCGGCTGCGGCCGGAGGCCGATCTGGGTGAGGACGTCAAGGTCGGCAATTTCGTCGAGATCAAGAAAGCCAAGATCGGCAAAGGCGCCAAGATCAGCCATTTGAGCTATATCGGTGACGCGACGGTGGGCGCCGAGGTCAATATTGGCGCCGGTGTCATCACGGTGAACTATGATGGCTACAACAAGCATCAGACCATCATCGGCGACAATGCCTTTATCGGCTCCAATTCCTCGCTGGTCGCGCCGGTGAACATTGGCGCCGGGGCGCTGGTCGCCAGTGGCAGCGTGATTACCGAGGATGTCGAGGCTGATGCCTTGGCGCTCGGGCGAGCCCGGCAGGCAGTAAAACTCGGCCGTGCCAAAGAGATTTTCGCCAAGGCTGCGGCCAAGAAGCAGTCGAAGAAGGGATAAGACCATGTGCGGCATTGTTGGTATCGTCGGCATAGAGCCGGTCGCCGGTCGTCTCGTCGACGCGCTGAAGCGCCTCGAATATCGCGGCTATGACAGCGCGGGCGTCGCCACGCTTGAGCATGGCGCCATCAGTCGCCGCCGGGCCGAAGGCAAGCTGGGCAATCTGGCGCAGAAGCTGGCCTTCGAGCCGCTCGATGGGCGGATCGGCATTGGCCACACCCGCTGGGCCACCCATGGCGCGCCGACCGAACTGAATGCCCATCCGCACGCCACCGAGCGCGTGGCCGTGGTGCACAATGGCATTATCGAGAATTTCCGCGAGATGTTGGCCGATCTGGCCAAGGACGGCTACCTGCCCAAGACGCAGACCGATACGGAATCGGTGGCGCTCTGGGTCAGCCGCGAATTGGCCAATGGCGCCGATCCCGAACTGGCCGTGGCGCGCACGCTCAAAAAGCTCAAGGGCGCCTTTGCGCTCGCCTTTCTGTTCAAGGGCGAGGAAAGCCTGCTCATCGCCGCTCGCCACGGCGCGCCGCTGGCTATCGGCTATGGCACGACGGAAATGTATCTGGGCTCCGACGCCATGGCGCTGGCGCCCTTCACCTCGCGCCTGACTTACCTCGAAGATGGCGACTGGGCCGTGATCACGCCCACCGGCGTTACCATTCGCGATGGCCCGGACGCTATCGTGCAGCGCGAGCAGCAGATTTCGCAGACCTCGGCGCTGATGGTCGACAAGGGCAACCATCGCCATTTCATGGCCAAGGAAATCTACGAGCAGCCTGAAACCATCTCCCATACGCTCAGCCATTATGTGGATATGGGCGCCGAACGGGTCGCCATCCGCGAAACGCTGCCCTTCGATTTTTCTGACCTGACCCGGCTGACCATCAGCGCCTGCGGCACGGCCTATTTCGCTGGTGCGGTGGCCAAATACTGGTTCGAGCGCTATGCGCGGCTGCCGGTGGACATCGATGTGGCCTCCGAATTCCGTTAT
The DNA here is from genome assembly GCA_025452255.1 of Devosia sp. A8/3-2. Classification (GTDB taxonomy): domain Bacteria; phylum Pseudomonadota; class Alphaproteobacteria; order Rhizobiales; family Devosiaceae; genus Devosia. Next base: position 2,937,083 of record CP104974.1, on the reverse strand, counting down.
CGCGAGCCGCCGCTGGAAAAGGCGGGCTGTCGCTGTTCATCTCCCAGTCCGGTGAAACCGCCGACACCACGGCGGCCTTGCGCTATTGCGCGGGGCAGGGGCAGCATGTGGCCTCGCTGGTCAATACGCTTGAATCCACCATTGCCCGCGAATCCGGCGTGGTCTTCCCCATTCTGTGCGGCCCCGAAATCGGTGTCGCCTCGACCAAGGCGCTCACGGCACAGTTGACCGCTCTCGCCAGCCTCGCCATCGCGGCCGGCCGTGCCCGCGGCGTGCTGAGCGTCGAAAAGGAAACCGAACTGGTGCGCTCGCTGGTCGAGTTGCCGGCGGCCGTATCGGCGGCTTTGGGTGCAGAGAGCCAGATCATGGACATCGCCAAGCGCCTGTCCAAGGCCAAGGACGTGCTCTATCTCGGCCGTGGCCCGATGTTCCCCATCGCCATGGAAGGTGCGCTGAAACTCAAGGAAATCAGCTATATCCACGCCGAAGGTTATGCGGCAGGTGAACTCAAGCACGGCCCGATCGCGCTCGTTGATGAAGCCATGCCGGTTATCGTGGTGGCGCCATCGGACGAGCTGGTCGACAAGACCCTCTCCAATATGCAGGAAGTCGCCATGCGGCGGCAAGATCATCCTGATTACCGATGCCGAGGGCGCTGAGCATGTCGGCCACGGCGTCGCGGACATCATCATCATCCCGCATGTGCACAGCTTCGTCGCCCCGATCCCGGCGACGATTCCGGTGCAATTGCTCGCCTACCACACCGCCGTGTTCATGGGCACGGACGTTGACCAGCCACGCAATCTGGCGAAATCGGTGACGGTGGAATAGGGCTTAGCCGGCCCGGATGAGCGGGATCGCGAGGTCCCTACGGAACAGATAAAGCGCCGTCCGCGCTGCATCGCCTTCCGGGCCCGTCAGGCCCGGATTGCGGGCCAATAGCGCCTTGGCGTCGTCATGGGCATAATCGATGAGGTGGCGGTGAACATCGGCCACCGCAAGCCGATAGCCGGGCATGCCGGATTGTCTGGTGCCCAGCACATCGCCCCGGCCGCGCAGTTCCGTGTCGCGCTCGGCAATTTCGAAGCCGTCTTCGGTGGATTTGATGGTGTCGAGGCGGGCTTTGGCGGTTTCGCTGAGTGGCTCCTTGTAGAGCAGCAGGCAGGCCAGAACGCACCGAGCCGCGCCCGACGCGGCCGCGGAGCTGGTGGAGCTGTGCCAGACCGAAGCGTTCGGCGTGTTCGATGATCATGATCGAGGCATTGGGCACGTCGACGCCCACTTCGATGACGGTGGTGGCGACTAACAGCTTCAATTCATTGGCCGAAAAGCGCTGCATCACCTCTTGCTTGGCGGCTGCGCTCATGCGGCCATGCACCAGCGCCACCTGATAGCCGAACACCTTTTGCAATTCGGCAAAGCGGTCCTCGGCGGCGACGACGTCGAGATGCTCGCTTTCCTCGACCAGCGGGCACACCCAGAAGGCCTGCGCGCCTTCGGCGAGACGCGCTTGGAGCCGGGAAATGACGCGGCCATAGTCACCGATAGAGAGCACTGCGGTGTCGATGGGCTGGCGTCCGCGTGGCTTTTCGCGCAACACGCTGACCGCCATGTCGCCGAAATGGGTGAGCACCAACGTGCGCGGGATGGGCGTGGCGGTCATCACCAAAAGGTCGGTATGGCGGCCCTTGTCGGACAGCGCGAGGCGCTGGTGCACGCCGAAACGATGCTGCTCGTCGACGACGGTCAGGCCAAGATTGTGGAATTCGACGCCGCTCTGGAACAGGGCATGGGTGCCCACGACAATTGTGGTTTCGCCACTGGCGATCCGCCCCAGAATGGCGCGGCGCTCGGCGGCCGGCATTTTGCCCGTCAGCAATTCGCAGCCAAGGCCCGCCATGTCACAGAGCGGCTTGAGGGTCTTGAAATGCTGGGTGGCGAGAATTTCTGTCGGCGCCATCAGCGTCGATTGCGCGCCACCCTCGGCCACGGCCGCCATGGCCATCAGCGCGACGACAGTCTTGCCGGAGCCAACATCGCCCTGCAGCAGCCGCGACATGCGATCGGGCGAGGCCAGATCCGCACGGATTTCGGTCACCGCCTGTTGCTGTCCCTCGGTCAGCGAGAAGGGCAGGGCATGGGTCACCCGCTCGGTAATCTCTCCGGTAAACACGCGGGCAATGCCCTGCGCGGCGGTCATGGTCGAGCGCACCAGCTGCAGCGTGAGTTGGCCGGCGAAATATTCGTCATAGGCCAGCCGCATGCGGGCCGGCCCCCACAACTCGGCCTCGGCCGGTTGCTCGGGCAGATGCACCGAGCGCATGGCCTCGACAAAGCTGGGCCATTTGTTCTTCGCCAGCGTTTCCGGGCCGATCCACTCGGGCAGTTCGGGCACACTGTCCACGACTTGCCGCACCAGCTTGCCCAGCGCCTTGGAACTCAGCCCCTGCGTCAGCGGATAGACCGGCTCGACCAGCGGCAGGGTAGCAAACTTGTCCGGCTCCACCACATAATCGGGATGGGTGATCTGCTTTTCGCCGTTGAAAAAGCCGATCTGGCCGGACACGAAACGCTCTTCGCCAAGGGGCAGCGCCTTTTCCACCCAGCCGCCCCAGGCGCGGAAGAATACCAGCTGGATATCGCCGGTATCGTCATGCGCAAAAACGCGATGGGGCACATGTGGCTTGCCGCGCGGCGGGGGCTGGTGGCGATCGACATGCAGGCGCAGCGTCACGATTTGGTTGAGATAGGCCTCGGCAATACCGACCTGCCGCCGTCGATCCACGACGCCACTGGGCATATGCATCAGGATATCGAGGGCAATGGCGTCCTGCCCCTCGGGCGCCCCGAAAAACCGCGTCAGCAGCGCAGCCAGCTTGTCGCCGACACCCTTGATGGAATGCAGCGAGCGGAAGAGCGGCGATAGGCTTTCTGGGCGGGACACGATTCGATGAGCCTCTTTAGACCCCGAAACTAGCGTTCGGCGGCAGGCCCGTCACCCCACCGGCATTGATGGCTGACAAGCCGGCTCATTCCGCGTAAACAGAGGGGAACAAATCGGGAAGTTTGGAATCATGGCGCAGCAAAACGCAGCCGGTGAAGATATTGCTATGCGCCGCAAGAAAATCCGCTATCGGGCATGGCACCGCGGCACGCGGGAAATGGACCTCGTGCTGGGGCCATTTGCCGATGAGCATACCGAGGGCATGGATTCAGCCGAGCTGGATCGGCTTGAGACGCTGATGGCGGAAGAAGATCCGCATCTGCTCAAATGGGTCATGGGGCAGGAAGTGCCGCCCGAAAATGTTGATATCGCGCTGCTCGACCGGGTGATCGCGGAGCACAAGGGGCGCGTGTCCAAATGAACGAAGTCGTGCCGCAGCGGCCTACGCGTACCATCTCCAATGTGCCCGATGGCATGCAGCCCATGGTGCTGCTGCGCCCGGTGGAACAGCGGCTGAGCGCCGCGCCAGACGATGCTGCAAGCATTGTCTTTGTGGCGCACGACGGGCGGCGGCTGCAGCGCATGGCCGATATCATCACCGCCATGCTGCCCGGCCACACGATCCTGACCCTGCCGGCCCGGGACTGTCTGCCCTATGATCGGGTGTCGCCCAACAACATCACCATTGCCGCGCGGATGAACACGCTGGCGGCGCTGAGCTCGGGCGCCACCAAGGGCGCCATCGTGCTGACTGCGGTCAACGCGCTGATCCAGAAGGTGCCGCCGCGCGATGTGGTGGAAACCATGTCGTTTTCGGCCATATCCGGCCGCATTGTCGAGAGCGAGAAGCTGATCGGCTGGGCGGCCAAGAATGGTTATCTGCGCGTGCCGACCGTGCAGGAATCGGGCGAATATGCGGTGCGCGGCGGGCTGGTCGATCTCTTTCCGGCCAGCGCCGAAGCGCCTTTGCGCTTCGATTTTTTCGGCAGCCAGCTCAGAATCGATCCGCACCTTTGATCCCGATAGCCAGCGCACGACCGGCACGCTGAAGCGCGTTGACCTCACCCCGATGAGCGAAGTCGTGCTCAACGAGGAAACCATTCGCCGCTTCCGTCAGAATTATACGGCAAGCTTTGGCGGCAACACGGTCGATGACACGCTCTATGCCTCGGTCAGCGGCGGTTCTCGCTATTCGGGCACCGAACATTGGCTGCCCTTTTTCTACGAACATCTCGACACACTGGCCGACTATGTTGGCGACGCGCCTTTCGTGTTCGACGAGCAGGCCGCCGAGGCCTATGCCGACCGCGTGACGCAGGTGCGCGATTATTACGAGGCCCGCGAGGCCGCGCGGCTCTTGCCCGTGGTTGCCGGGGCAGGGGCGCCCTATAAGCCGGTCAAGCCCGAGCTGCTTTATGCCGTCGATCAGCACCCCTATGCGCTGGCCGGCGCCTCGGTCATCCAGCTCAGCCAGTTCCTCGCGCCCGGCACCAAGGCCAGTGACGATGCCGGCGGGCATATCGCGCCCAGCTTCGCCGCCGAGCGGCAGGCCACCGATACCAATCTGTTCCAGTCCGTTGTCGATCGCCTGCTGGCCGAGCGCCGCAGCGGCCGCCGGGCGGTTGTAGCCTGCTGGAGCACGGGCACCCGCGACCGCATGGTGCAGGTGCTCAAGGACCACGGCCTGACCAATCCGCGCCTGGCGGAAAACTGGCGCGATGCCGAGACCACCAGCGCCGCAACGACCTCGCTGGTCGTGCTGCCGCTCGAAACCGGCTTTGAAACCAAGGACCTGTTGCTGCTCTCCGAGCAGGACATTCTGGGCGAACGCATCCTGCGGCCGCAGCGCAAGAAAAAGGCCAGCGACGCGCTGACCGAGGCGGCGAGCCTTGCTGCCGGCGATCTGGTGGTTCACGTCGATCACGGTATCGGCCGGTTCCTCGGCCTCAAGGTGATCGAGGCCGGTGGGGCGCCGCATGAATGCGTCGAGCTGCAATATGCCGGCGATACCAAGCTTTATCTGCCGGTCGAAAATATCGAGCTGCTGACCCGCTATGGCGCCGAAGACGCCAATGCCACGCTCGACAAGCTGGGCGGCGTCGCTCGGCAGGCCAAGAAGGGCCGGCTCAAGAAGCGCATTCGCGAAATGGCGGAACAGCTCATCAAGATCGCGGCGGCGCGCCTGCTCACGCGCGCCGACGTCATCGAGATCAGCCCCGGCGCCTATGACGAATTCGCGGCTCGCTTCCCCTATGAGGAAACCGAAGACCAGATAGCCGCCATCGAGGCGGTGTTCGATGACGTGACCTCGGGCCGCGTCATGGACCGGCTGGTCTGTGGCGACGTCGGCTTCGGCAAAACCGAAGTGGCCCTGCGCGCGGCCTTTGCCGTGGCGCTCAGCGGCAAGCAGGTCGCCGTCGTGGTGCCGACCACATTGCTGTCGCGCCAGCACTACAAGACCTTCTCCGAGCGCTTTGCGGGCCTGCCCGTGCGCGTGCGCCGTGCATCACGCATGGTCGGCTCGGCCGAACTCAAAGCCACCAAGGAAGGCCTTGCCGATGGGCAGGTCGATATCGTGGTGGGCACGCATGCACTGCTCAGCAAGACCATCAATTTCCACGATCTGGGCCTGCTGATCATCGACGAAGAACAGCACTTTGGCGTGGGCCACAAGGAGCGGCTCAAGGAGATGAAGGCCAATGTGCACGTGCTGACGCTGACGGCGACGCCGATTCCGCGCACATTGCAGATGGCCCTGACCGGGGTGCGCGATCTGAGCCTGTTGGCAACGCCGCCGGTGGATCGTTTGGCGATCCGCACGTTCATCTCGCCGTTCGATGCGCTATCGATCCGCGAAGCGCTGCTGCGCGAGAAATATCGCGGCGGGCAGGCTTTCTATGTCGTGCCGCGCATTTCCGATCAGCACGAGATTGCCGAATTCCTCAAGGCGCAAGTGCCCGAGGTCAGCTTCGTCGTGGCCAATGGACAGATGGCGCCGGGCGAACTCGATGACGTGATGAATGCGTTCTATGACAACAAGTTCGACGTTCTGGTCGCGACGACGATTGTTGAGTCGGGGCTCGATATCCCCAACGCCAATACGCTGATCGTGCATCGCGCCGATCATTTCGGGCTGGCGCAGCTGTACCAGATCCGCGGCCAGAATCGGCCGGGCCAAGGCCGCGCTTATGCGCTGTTCACCGTGCCGGCTGACAAAAGTTGACCGATACGGCCGAGCGCCGGCTGGGCGTGCTGCAATCGCTTGAAAGCTCGGGCGCCGGCTTCCAACTGGCCAGCCATGATCTCGACATTCGCGGGGCAGGGAACCTGCTCGGCGACGAGCAATCGGGCCATATCCGCGAGGTCGGCTACGAGCTTTATCAGGCCATGCTGGAAGAGGCGGTCGCCAATCTCAAGAACGGCGACGAGGACTATGAGGACAAAAACGAGTGGAGCCCGCAGATTTCGCTGGGCATGCCCGTAATGATTCCCGAACATTACGTGCCCGACCTGCAATTGCGCATGCAATTGTACCGGCGCTCGGGCGATCTGACTGATATTCGCGATATCGACGCCGCTGGCGCTGAATTGATCGATCGCTTCGGGCCATTGCCGGAAGAGGTGGAGGCGCTGCTCAAGGTGATCCTGGTCAAGGCTTTGTGCCGTCAGGCCAATGTCGAAAAGGTCGATGCCGGCCCCAAGGGCGCGGTTATCACCCTGCGCAACAACGAATTTCCCAATCCTGCCGCGCTGGTCCGGCTGGTTTCGGACCCGGCCAACCAGGTCCGCATCAAGCCCGATCAGAAGCTGGTATTCGCCTGCAATTGGCCGACGCCCGATGCCCGTCTCAAGGGCGCCGCGGCAATCCTGTCTCGTATGGCGAAACTGGCCGAAAATGCGGCTTGATCAAGTCCTTGTTATGAGGGGCGGCCATAATGCTTTGGCAATGACAATCGGTCATGTTATTGCCCGATTTCAGCACTTGAAGGGCAGTTCAATTTTAATGGTGACAGAACGTCGCCGGGACCGCCAAGGAAGCCAAGGATATTCTATGAAGTTCAGGAAACCCCTCGTCGCCGGTTTTGCGGCGGCCGCGCTGATGCTGTCCCCGTTGTCGGCTTTTGCCCAAGAGACCACGCCGCCGCCGGCTGCCCCTGCCGCTGAGGCCCCCGCCGCTCCGGCTGCCGGGACGCCCCCGGCCGATGGTGCTGCCGCTCCCGCCGCCACGCCTGCCGGCGTGACGAGCCAGAACTGGCTCAAGGTTTGCGATCCGCTGCCCGATGGGCAGAAGGCCTGCATCATGCGTCAGGTCGTGCTGGCCAATGGTCAGTTCCTCGGCTCGTTCCTGCTGCGTGACGATCCGGGCCGGGAAAGCCGCCTGCTCGCCGTTGCAGCCGTTCCGCTCGGCGTGCTGCTGCCGTTCGGCCTGACTCGGCAGATCGACGGCGCCAAGCCGATCCGCGTGCCCTACATGCTGTGCGACCCCACCTCGTGCGCCACCCAGCTGGTGATCAACGAGCAGTATGTGAACTCGCTCAAGAAGGGCGGCACGCTCAAGCTGACCGCCAAGAACCGCCAGAACGAAGATCTTACCATCGAGATCAACTCCGGCCGGCTTCACTTCGACCTATGATGGCGATGCTGCGCTGACCTTCGACCAGTTCCGCCGAGAAACCAGCGGCTCCAATGCTCTCGAGCAGGTGCTGCAGGATCGTGCCGAAGAACTGCGCAAGCAGCTCAATGGCGAGACGCCTCCGGCTGAAGGGGCAACCCCGCCGGCAGAAGGCGCCGCTCCGGCCCCGGCCCCAGCTACGCCGTAAGCGCTAGTGCGACAATAGAGTTTTGAAGGGCGCGGGAAACCGCGCCCTTTGCTTTTTCAGCGATTGCCCATGCCGATGGTGAAGGCCTGCTTGCGCAAAGCCGGCAGCAGGCGCAGCGCCCATAGCCCACCCGCCCGCAGCCCCCGGGCGGGCAACATATCGGCCAGCAACGAGCGGAACAGCGCATCGACCATGGTGCCGGTGCGGGCCAGATCGCCGGCACGCAGGCTGGCATAGCTTTCGCTGACCTCATCCGCCCAATCCGGCTGCGTTCGATCCACGCCTTGCAAGGCATCGGCCGAGTCGGCCACATCCCGCAGGCCGAGATTAAGGCCACGGGCGCCGATGGGCGGGAAGGCGTGCGCCGCTTCACCCACCAGAACCACACCCTGCTTGCCGGGCTTGCTGACACTGAGCGTGCTGAGCGGGAAGACATGGGTCGGCGTGACCAGTTGGATGCTGCCGAACAGCCGCTGCGATTTCTCGGCAAAGAGCTTTGTCAGCGCCTCTGGCCCGCTGCTGCGGGCCGCCTCCAGCGTTGACCGCTCATCGATCCAGACCGAGGTTGGCTCGTTTGTCGCCCGCCGGGACCGGGGTGAAGGGGCCATTGGGATAGTGAAACTCGATGGACGTGCCGCCAATGGGACGGCCGAGATCGAGATCGCAGACCAGCGCGGCCTGCTCGAACTGGTGTTCGTGAATTGGAAAACCGGCGGCAGAGCGAATGAGCGAAGATTTGCCATCGGCCCCGACGATTAGCGGCGCCGAGAGTGTGCCGCCATCGGCCAGCGTCAGCGTTCCTCCGATATCATCGGCGGTAAATCCAGTGGCACCCGTATTGCGGATTTCGAGCCCGTCGAGTGTCGCGGCCACGCCGTGGAAGCGCTCCAGCAGGCGAGCATTGGCGAAATTCCAGCCAAAGGCCGTGAGCCCTGCTTCCTGAGCATCGAACAGTGTCTCCGGCGCGCGAATGAGCCGTCCAGTGGCGTCGATGATGCGGATTTGCGTCAGCGGATGGCCGATATCGGCGGGGTCATCGATCAGCCCGGCTGCAACTAGATAATCCACGCTGGGCATCATTAGCGCCGATGTGCGGCGGTCCGGTGGACCGGCTGGGGCCAGATGAATGGTCTTGAGCCCGGCTTTGGCCACGGCAATCGCGGCGGCAACGCCGACGAGGCCCCTGCCAACGATGATGGCTTCTGCGTCGTAGGCACTCATTGTGCCACCGTCGCCGGCGTAGCGCGCGGCATGACGAGGCTACCGGCCCATATGCCGATCGCCGGGGCCACGAGAAAGATCCACAGATTATCGGGCATGAAGGCGATCAGCGAGATCGCGGGGCCGGGGCAGATGCCCGACATGCCCCAGCCGACACCGAACAGCGCCGCGCCGCCCACCAGCCTTGCGTCGATCGCCCGGGATGCTGGTTCATGAAACCGCGTATCGAACAAGGGCGCCTGCCGCTGCTTGCCGAGACGCACGGCAATGAACATGACCAAGACGGCCGGAACCATCACGAAAGCCGGGCTCGGGTCCCAGCCGCCGGTGGGGATGGCGGTGAAATCGAGAAAGCGCAAGACCTTGAGCGGATCGACCATCTGCGAGACATAAAGCCCCGCGCCGAACAGGACGCCGCTCAGTGCGGCTGTCGCGAGATAGGACAGCTTGAAACCGGACATCAGACGATCCCTGTAATGGTGACAGTGATAATGGCGGCGACGAAGAACACCGCGACTGCGACCAGCGAACGCACGGACAATCGCGCCAGCCCGCACACGCCATGGCCCGAAGTGCAACCATTGCCAATTGTGGTGCCTAGGCCCGTAAGCAGGCCGGCAATGGCGAGCCAGATCGGCGTTGGAATGCCCCGGGCGGCGGGCGCTTCGACCAGCCTGACTGGCTCGACCCCGCCGGCACCTAACCCGGGCAATAGCCGCGCCGTGGCAAACACCCCCAATATCAGGCAGACGAGGAACACAAGCCGCCACAGCGCATTATGCGAAGCGGGCAGCAAATTCCTGAATATGCCGGCAATTCCGGCGATGCGACCATTGCCGAGCCAGAGCACGGCGGCGGCCGAGCCAATGAGCGTGCCGCCAATCGTGGCCGAAAGCGGGGTAAACGATTCCATGGCTATGCCTCGCAAAGCTGATTGGCGGGCAGACTATCATTGTGTCTGCCATGGATGCCAGCACGCCCCGGCGCGCTTTCTGCCGCAGAAGAAATCGCGGCGATGCTGCCTTCCCCAGTGCGGGCACACCGCATAAGTATAATGCCATCAAAGACTCGGAACGGAGCCGGAAATGTTTGAGCTATTGGCCGATCCCAATGTGTGGATCGCCTTTGCAACCCTGACGGTCATGGAGATCGTGCTGGGCATCGACAATATCGTATTCATTTCCGTGCTCGTCTCGCGCCTGCCGCGCGAACAGGCCGAATTTGCCCGCAAGCTGGGCATCGGGCTGGCACTGGTGTTCCGCATCGTCCTGCTGCTGCTGATCAGCGTGATCGTGCAATTGCAGGACCCGGTGGTCACCACGGCGGGGCTCGCGCTCTCTCGGAAGGACCTCATCCTCATCGCCGGTGGCGCGTTCCTGATCTACAAAGCCACCCACGAAATGCATGCGGCCATCGAAGAGCCGCACGAATTGGACCTCAAGGAAAAGGCCAAGGCGGGCCTGCAGGCGATTATCCTGCAGATCGTGGTGATCGACATGGTGTTCTCCATCGATTCGATCATCACCGCCGTTGGTATGGTGCCGCCCGATCAGGTCGGGGTGATGATTGCCGCCGTGCTGGTCGCGGTCGCCGTGATGTTCTTTGCATCCGGCCCCATCGCCAAATTCGTCGCCGATCACCCCACCACAAAAATGCTGGCTCTGGCCTTCCTGCTGCTGATCGGCGTGACGCTGGTGGCCGATGGCTTGGGCTTCCACCTCCCCAAGGGCTATATCTATTCGGCCATGGCCTTCTCGGTGCTGGTCGAAGCGGTCAACATTTTCGCCAAGCAGCGCCGGCTGAACAAGGGCGGCCACGCGGTCGCCAAGCCCGTAGCGGCCCTTGCCGGGGCCACGGCCCATGCTGATGCGACGCCCGCCAAGCCCCGCACCAAGGCAACACCAACCGCAAGGGCGCAATCTCGCCCGAAATCGGCGCCGCGCAAGCCCAAGGCTCCCAAGCCATGAGCCGGGCAATCGTCGTCCACCGGGCCGGTGGCCCCGAGGTTCTGAGCTTTGAGGAGTGGCCTTTGGCCGCTCCCGGCCCCGGCCAGTCGCCGTGCGCCAAACCGCCATCGGCCTCAACTTCATCGACACCTACCAGCGCTCGGGCCTATATCCGCAAAAGCTGCCCTTCGTGGCCGGCAATGAAGGCGCTGGCGTCGTGACGGCATTGGGCGAAGGCGTCACCGAGTTCAGAATCGGCGATCGCGTCGCCTATCAGGGCCAGATCGGCGCTTATGCCACCGAGCGGCTGCTGAATGCCGAGCGCATCGTCGCCATCCCCGATGGCGTGGATGACCGTGTCGCCGCCGCCATCATGCTCAAGGGCCTCACCGCCTATTATCTGCTGTTCAAGACTCGGCCATTGGCCGCCGGCGAAACCATCCTGTGGCATGCCGCAGCTGGTGGCGTCGGCCTGATCGCCACCCAATGGGCCAAATCGCTTGGCGCCGTGGTGCTCGCCACGGCGGGTAGCGATGAAAAGGTGGCGCTGGCGCTCGAAAATGGCTGCGACGCCGTGATCAATTATTCCACCGAGGACTTTGCCGAGCGCGTCAAGGAATTGACCGGGGGCAGGGGCGTCGATGTCGTTTATGACGGGGTGGGCAAGTCCACCTTCGATAAGTCAGCTCGATTGCCTGCGCCCGCGCGGCCTGATGGTCAGCTTCGGCAATGCCTCGGGCGTGGTCTCGATTCCCGACCTCACCGTGCTGTCACGCAAGGGCTCGCTCTATGTCACCCGGCCGACGACCGCTCATTATGTGGCGGATCGTCCCTCGCTCACTGCCGCCGCCGGTGCCTTGTTCGAGGCGGTTGCCAGCGGCAAGATCAAGGTGGCCGTCAACCGGGCCTTTGCCCTCAAGGACGCTGCCGAGGCCCATCGCGCCCTCGAAGGGCGGCAGACAACCGGCTCGGTTGTGTTACTGCCCTAGACAGTTTTGCGATCAACCGCTAAACGCTGACCTCCAACGGGTAGGTGGCAGAGCGGTTGATTGCTCCGGTCTTGAAAACCGGCGAACGTGAAAGCGTTCCGGGGGTTCGAATCCCTCCCTACCCGCCAAACTCCCGCATCGCCACCAAGCGGCCATGGGCCCCGCCAATCGGCGATGACGGCTACCGGCCGCATCGCGGATGTTGGCACCCTTAGCTCACTGAACTAAAAATAGACTCAGACAAGGACGATGAGCATGACCGACGTGCTAGACGAGGGACCGTTCTTTCACGGCACAATCGTGGATTTGCGCGTGGGTGATCTCCTCACTGCAGGATACCGGTCGAACTATCGTCCTGAAGTGGTGATGAACCACATCTACTTCACTGCCCTTGTGGACGGCGCCGGGCTTGCCGCTGAAATCGCAGCGGACCTTAGCGGCGGCGGCGCAGTTCCTCGTGTTTATGCCGTGGAGCCGACCGGGACATTCGAGAACGACCCGAACGTGACTGACAAGAAATTTCCCGGCAATCCCACACGCTCGTATCGCAGTAGCGCACCGATCAGGGTCATCGGCGAAATCACGAATTGGACCAGATTGACGCCCGAAGCATTACAGGTGTGGCGGGAACGACTGACCGCACTGCGCTCGGACGAACGAGGGGAAATTATCAACTGATGCGTGGCGACACGGGGGCGGTTCACCGTCACATATTGCCATTTGCCCTCAACCGCCTCTATGAGGGGGCTGGCGCAAGACTGTCGCGCCGGCAAGTAGAAGGTCACACAGTGAGCCGCAAGGAATTCGAAGCATCGCGAATGCGCCGCATGAAGCGGACCGCAGGACGCTATGGCCTGACCATTCTGACCGCGGAAAAGCTCACGGCCAAGCAGGGCAAGGGCGGTCACGCTATCCGGGACGACGAGAGCTTCAAGGTCATTTTCGGCCATATGCCGCTGCCGTTTTCGGCAACGCTGGAGGATATCGAATCTTATCTGGAGAAGCTCGAAGCGGGCGAAGAGTAAGCCCTGCTGCCGTTTCTGGCAATTGCCCACCTGATGGGCATGGGCAAATTTCCATTATTCAATCTGTAAGGGGAATCGCGTCACAATCGCTTCGTTGGCTACTTTGGAGGCGCGTTATTGTGTTTACTCTGATCAACGCTGATGCTGAAGACGACGACGCCGAAATCACCGATCCCCGGAAATCGTGGAACTGTTCGCCGCCATAGCAGCTGTCGCCATCGAGGCGATCGGTGCTGGGCAGGCCCGGCAATTGTTTGATGCCGTGGTCGAACAGGACGGCAGGGATCCGAACTGACCGGACAAGCCCGGCCGGTCATATCTGGCTGGTGCCTTCGGGCACTGGCGTGAACAAACGGTCTTCCGGGGCAAGCAGAGCCTTCGCACCCATCGACCGGGTTGACCCATAAGGGCAGGTCCGACAGGACTAGGGCTCAAGCATGAATCAGCCGAGGAGGCTGTGCCATGGCCGGCCCGGCCCCTTTACAGACGCTGCCTCCGCCCACGCTGCTGCCTCTGGGCGATGCAGCCCTGCTGATCCGCTTTGCAACCTCCTTGACCGATTTGGCCAACCGGACTGCGATTGCCTGTGCGCAAGCGCTTGCCCGCGATCCCGTGCCCGGTGTGGTCGAGGTGGTGCCCAGCTCGGTGTCCGTGCTGTTGCGCTACGATCCCCGGACCGTGGCGCTGAATACAGTCATGGGCGAAGTGCGGCTGCGATTGTTCGGGCTTTCGGACGACGAGACCGCTTCGCCGGCCGTACGGACCATCCCGACCCATTTCGGTGGCGACGTTGGTCCTGATCTCGAAGAGGCCGCTGCGGCTCTGGGCCTGACTGCCGACGCCTTCGTGGCGGCACACAACGCCACCACGCTGCGCGTCATCGCCACCGGCTTCGCGCCGGGCTTTGTCTATTGCGGCTTTCACCCCGAAACCCCGGTGCTGCCGCGCTGCAATGTCGTGCGCCGGTCAGTCCCCAAGGGCAGCGTATTGTTCGCTGCCGGGCAAACCGCCATCGCGGCAACCGAAATCCCCACCGGCTGGCACGTTATCGGCCATACTGATTTCGCCAATTTCGACGTAGCGGCACTGCCGCCCACCACGCTTGCCCCCGGTGACCAGTTGGTCTTTAAGGCCCAGCCATGAGCCCGGCCCTGACCATTTCCCGCGCTGCTCCACTCAGCACCATTCAGGATGCAGGGCGCTTCGGCATGCTGCGCCACGGCATCAGCGCCTCGGGCGCGATGGATGCCGGCGCCTTTCGTCTGGCAGGCGCATTGGCTGGCGCGCAAAGCAATGGCGCCATCGAGTTCACCGCCGCAGGGCTCGACATCGAGATCAGCAAGGGCCGCTGTGTCGCAGCCATGGCCGGCGGCGGTTTCAAGGCCGCGCATAATGGCGCTCCTTTAGCTTGGCCCGCACGGGTCGAGCTGAAGGCAGGAGACAGGCTCTCCATCACCCCGGGCGAATGGGGCAATTACGGCTATCTGCGCTTTGACCGCAATTTCGATCTGCCCGTCGTGATGGGAAGCCTCTCGACCAGCACACGAGCGATGATCGGTGGCTCGGATGGCCGCGCTAAAGGCAGGCGACGTGCTGACTCTGGGAGCCGTTGGCTCACCTTTGAAAGACTCAGCCATCGAACGCCAACGCCATGGTCCCATCCGCGTGATCTGGGGCCTGCATGCCGACATGTTCGATCTCTCGCTGCGCCAGCGCTTTCTCAACGCCAGTTTCGCCATCGCACCCCAGATGGACCGCATGGGCGTCCGCCTGACCGACCCGGCTGGCGTCTTCGCCAAGGCAAAAATCCTGTCGCTGGTGTCCGACGCCGTGGTGCCGGGCGATATCCAGATCATGGGGGACGGCACGCCCGTCGTCTTGATGCGCGATCATCAGCCCACCGGCGGCTATCCGCGCATCGCCACCATTGCCAGCATGGATATCGACCGCTTCGCGCAGCTGCGACCGGGTGCCCCGGTTGCTTTCCAGTCCATCAACGTGGACCATGCGCACCAATTGCTGAGGAGCGGCGCGCCATGACCAGTATCGATCTCAATGCTGACTCGGGCGAAGGCATGGGGACCGATGAGGACCTGCTGGCCATTGTCTCCAGCGCCTCCATCGCCTGTGGCGGCCATGCCGGCGATGCGCCAACCATTCGGCACATCCTAAAAATCTGCAAAGGGCGCGGTGTGCGGGCAGGGGCCCATCCCGGCTATGCCGATCCCAAACGCTTCGGCCGGTTCCGCATCGTCATGCCGCTCGATCAATTGCTCGGCCAGATTCGCTCCCAACTTTTCCTCGTGCGCTTCATCGCCGACGAAGTCGGCGTGCCGCTGTCCTATGTGAAGCTGCATGGCGCGCTGGCGAACCAGACCGCCGAGGAGCTGGCCTTCGCCGTCGGCATATTTTCGACCATTCAAGCAATGAACCCCAAAATGGCGGTGCTGGCGCTCGACAATAGCCAGCAGGTGCGCGCGGCCAAAGCCGTCGGCATGCCGCTGATCCGCGAAGCCTATGCCGATCGGGCGTACACGGCCGAGGGGCTATTGGTGCCCCGCAATCAGGAAGGCGCCGTGCTGCATGACATCGACGCGGTGATCGAACGCTGCCTGCGGCTGGCGCAAAAGGGCGAACTGGTCGCCATCGATGGCACGGTGCTGAAATCCTCGGCCCGCTCGATATGCCTGCATGGCGACACGCCGGGCGCAGTCGATCTGGCGCGCGAAGTGCGCGACGCGCTCGAAGGCGAGGGGATCGAAATCGCGGCCGCGCCCCCGAGCCGCCCACCGCATAAGTTTACCACTGGGCCTCCCGATGGGAGAGGTGAAATCGGCGGAATGCCTTTGGGTCGAAAGACCCGGGGTAGCTCGTGGCCGAAATCAGATGGCCGGTATTCGTGGCGCAGTTCGGTATTGTCCAACACCTCCTTGGCCGTGCCGGAAAAAGCGACTTCGCCCGTATCGAGGATCACCGCCCGGTCGGCCAGCTTGAGGGCCGCGACGGCGTTCTGCTCGACAATGATGGTGGTAATGCCCAGCGGCTTGATCGAATGCAGAATGCGCTCGATCTCCTGCACGATCACCGGCGCCAGCCCCTCATAGGGCTCGTCGAGCAGGAGCAGCTTGAGGTCGCGTGCCAGCGCCCGCGCGATGGCCAGCATTTGCTGTTCACCACCCGACAGCGTCGCGCCGTCCTGCTTGCGGCGTTCGGCAAGCCGCGGAAAGCTCTGGTAAATCTGCTCAAAGCTCCAGCCATTGCCCGGCGCGACCTTGGCGAGCGCGATATTCTCCTCAACCGTCAGCCCCGCAATGATGCGCCGATCCTCGGGCACCAGCTGAATGCCCGCCCGCGCCGCCTCAAAGCTCTTCATTTGGTGGATCGGCTTGCCATCCAGCCAGATTTCACCCTGCCGCATCTGCGGATCATCGGTGCGGGCAATGGTGCGCAGAGTCGAGGTTTTACCCGCCCCATTGCGGCCCAGCAGGGCCAGAATCTCGCCCTGCCGCACATCGAGCGAAATGCCCTGCACGATATAGCTCTCGCCATAATAGGCGTGCATGTCGTGCACCGAAAAGAACGGCCGCGTGGTCTCGATGCTGGCGGCCCGGCTATTGCCGAGAATTTGGGTCTCCATGGCGATTGCTGACATCAATGGGTCCCTCCGAGATAGGCTTCCTGCACTTTTGGATTGCCGCGCACCTGATCGGGTGTGCCGTCGGCAATGATGCGGCCCTGCGCCAGCACGGAAATCTTGTCGGCCAGCGAAAACACCACATGCATGTCGTGTTCGATGATCACCTTGGTCATGCCGCGGCTTTTGATCTTCTTGAGCAATTCGATGGTCGTATTGGTGTCGTGCCGGCTCATGCCGGCGGTGGGCTCGTCGAGCAGCAGCAGGCGCGGATGCTGGATCAGGCACATGGCCAGCTCCATCCGCCTTTTGTCGCCACGGCTGAGGCTGCCGGCGGCCATATCGCGGCTGCTGGTCATGCCCACATCTTCCAGCATGTCCTGCGCCTCGGCGCGGATGCCGGTTTCGCTGTCGAGTGAGCGCAGCATATTGAGCTTGAACGCGCCATCGCGCTTGGCGAGCGCCGGGATCATCACATTGTGCAACACGCTGAGGTCCGAAAAGATCTCTGGCGTCTGGAACACGCGGGCAATGCCCAACTGGTTGATCTCGAATGGCTTGCGGCCGGTCAGGATCGCGCCATCGAACACCACAGTGCCGCTAGTTGGCGCCAGCTTGCCGATAATGACATTGAGCAGGGTGGATTTGCCCGCGCCATTAGGGCCGATAATGGCGTGGGTCTGGCCCTCTTCCACCTGCAGATCGATATCGGCCGTGGCATGCAGGCCCCCGAAGCGCTTGTGAACATCGGCAACGTGCAGAACGACATTTGGAGTGGTCATCGCGTTCGGTCCTATTCTGCGGGCTGCACTTGGGCAGGCGTATGCCGGGGCGTCTTGCGCGATCGGTTGAACAGCGCGGCGATGCGCCTCACACCCTCCATGATGCCACCGGGCAGAAAGACGACGATGAGCACGAAGACCGTGCCCAGCGTGAGGAACCAGCCTTCGCCCACAAATTTGCTGGCGATGGTGACCGCCACGTGATCGGCCCCTTCGGGCAGGAAGGAGAAGAAGCGCGTGAGAATGCTGTCATTGATGGCCGAGAAGATATTCTCGAAATATTTGATCAGCCAGCGCCGATCACCGGGCCGACAAGCGTGCCTGCGCCGCCCAGAATGGTCATCAGCACGACTTCGCCCGAGGCCGTCCACTGCATGCGTTCGGCGCCAGCCAGTGGGTCAGTGATGGCCAGCAGCGCACCGGCCAGACCCGCATACATGCCCGAAATCACGAAGGCGGCCAGCGTATAGGGCTTGGTGTTGAAGCCGGTATAGTTCATGCGCGTCTGATTGGACTTGATGCCCTTGAGCATCATGCCGAAGGGTGAGCCCGTAATACGCTGGGCGATGAAGAAGGCGATGATCAGGAAGCCGGCGCAGAAGTAGAAGCCGGCATAGCCGGTGAGTGGCGCCCCGAACAATGTAGGAGAGGGCAGGCCCGCCGGAGCGGCCGAGAATGCGCGGTCCAGATAACGCGGATCGGCCAGATTGAGTTGGAGACCCGTTTCGCCATTGGTGATCGGCGTCAGCACCGAATAGGCCAGATTGTAGCTCATTTGCGCGAAAGCCAGCGTCAGGATGGAGAAATAGATGCCCGAGCGCCGCAGACTGACAAAGCCGATGGCGAGGGCAAAAATGCCCGAGATGAGGATGGCAAAGATCATGGCGGGCACGGCATCCATGCTGAGCAGCTTGAATGACCAGACCGCCGCATAGGAACCGATGCCGAAAAACGCGGCATGGCCGAAGCTGAGATAGCCGGTGAGGCCGAACAGAATATTGAAGCCCACCGCGAAGATGGCAAAGATGGTGAAGCGGTTCAGCAGGTCCGGATAGGCGGCGCCGAACGGTTGCAGCCAGATCGGCATGGCGAGCACGACGGCGGCGAAACCGAGAAACAGCAGCAGATCCTTGCGGGACATGACCAGCATATCAGGCCTCCATCACGCCGCGACGACCGAGCAGGCCCCTGCGGGCGAACCAGTAGAATGATGACGGCGACGAGATAGATGATGATCTGGTCAATGCCGGGAATAAGGTCCTTGACCCGGGTCAGCGAGGCGAAGGATTGCAGAATGCCCAGCAGGAACCCGGCCGCCACAGCGCCGGGCAGCGAGCCCATACCGCCCACGACCACCACCACGAAGCTGAGGACCGAGAAGTCCATGCCGATGTGATAATTGGGCGGCAGCAGGGGCGTGTACATAACGCCAGCCATGCCTGCGACCACGGCGGCCGTGCCAAACATGATGGTGAAGCGGCGGTCGATATTGATGCCGAGCAGACCCACTGTCTCGCGATCGGCCATGCCGGCGCGGACGACCATGCCAAAGGTGGTGAACTGCAGGAAGGCGAACACTCCGCCGATGATGACGGTGGCGAACAGGAAATAGACCAGCCTCCAGATGGGGTAGGTGATCACCCCTGCCTGCATGCCCAGCCAGGCGCCGATATCAGCTGCGCTGCGCAGATCGACCGGCATGGGCTGGGGAATAGGATTAGGGCCGAAGACCGATTTGATGAGTTCCTCAGGCGACGATGGCGAGGCCAAATGTCACAAGAATCTGTTCGGCATGCGGGCGTTTGTAAAAGTGTTTGATGATGCCGCGTTCCAGCGCGATGCCGACCAGCAGCATGAGTGGAATGGTGACGATGAGCGAGACGGGAACTGAATAGTTCACCAGCACCGCGCCGAAATCACTGAACCAAGCCTGTACCAGCGGCTCGCGAATTTCCAGCGGCGAACCCTGTGGCGAGAGCTGTTCCGGATCGACAGTGACCGTCTCCAGCGTCAGAAATTGCCGCACCATGACGGCGCAGAATGCGCCCAGCATGAACAGCGCGCCATGCGCGAAATTGACGACGCCCAGCGTGCCGAACACCGGGGTCAGCCCCAGCGCGATCAGCGCATAGGCGCCGCCCTTGTCGAGCCCGTTGAGGAATTGCAGAAAGATGACTTCGAACATGGTCCGCTCCGAGCGATAGGGCCGAGCTTAGGTGCGGCCCGCCCTGCGAGAGGGCGGGCCGGCTTGATCAGCACATGGCGGCCGGTTCGGCCGGGCCGAGATCGCCGCCGAACATGGCCGGGTCATAGGCCACTTCCTCGCGCGGGATTTCCTTGACGATGTTGAGCACGTCGAACTGGCTGGTCGGGTTCTCGTTGCCGCGCACCACAAGGACATTCTTGATGCACTGGTGATCTTCGGCGCGATAGAGCGTGGGGCCATTGCCCATGCCGTCGAACTCGAAGCCTTCGAGGGCCTTGATGACCTCTGGCGGATAGAAGGTGCCGGCGCGCTCGACGGCATCGGCATAGAGCAGGGTCTGCACATAGGCGGTGTGGGCAGCCTGCGAGGGCGGGGCGCCATAGGCCGCACCGAACGACTTGGTGAAAGCCACGGTGCCCGGATCCTGCAGGTTCCAGTGCCAGTTCGAGGTACCGAAAATGCCCTTCACATTGTCACCGGCACCCTTGGCCATCAGCTCGGAAATCAGCGGCGTGACGATCTGGAAATCCTTGCCGTTGGCCTGCCGGTCTCGCATGCCGAACTGCACGGCTCGGGTCAGCGAATTGACCATGTCGGTGCCGTAATGGTTGAGGATCAGCACGTCGGCGCCCGAATTGAGGATCGGCGTCAGATATTGCGAGAAATCGGCCGCGCCCAAGGGCGTGCGCACGGCTTGCACTGTCTGCCAGCCGAGCTTCTCGGTGGCGGCTTTCATGGATTCTTCCCGGGTCCAGCCCCGGTGTAGTCGGCGGTGAGGTGGTAGGCGCGGCGGTCGGCGCCATATTCGCCGACAAGTGCGGGAGCAAGACCGATACCGGACTGGTAGGCATTGAAGAAATGACGGAAGCCGTAGCGTTTCTTGTCCTTGCCGGTCGTGTCATTGGAGTGGGTGAGGCCCGCCATGAAGATGACGCCCATTTCCTCGGCACAGACCCTGCACGGCAATCGCCTCGGCCGAGGACGATCCGCCGGTGATCATCACCGCGCCATCGCGCTCGATCATGCGGGTGGCGCCGGCGCGGGCCACATCGGCCTTGGTCTGGCTGTCCGAGGTCACGAAAGCAACCTTCTTGCCGAGCACGCCATTGCCCTTGAGGGCGGTGGGGGTGAGCACGGTGATCAGCCCGCCATCGCCCTCACCGTTGAGGTGCTGGATGGCCAGCTGATAGGCCTTTTGCTCATCGGCGCCTTCTTCGGCATAGGCGCCGGTTAGTGGCAGGTTGAGCCCGAAGGTGACTGTGTCGCCGGTGGGGTTGTTGCAGAACTCCTGCGCCCGAGCGCCACGGCTCAGAATTAGCGGCGCCACGCCGGTCGCGAGAATACCGGCCGAGGCCGGTTTGCAGCACACGGCGACGGCTGGGGCCGCGCTTGAAAACTGTCATCGATTTCCTCCTCATTGGCGCAGGGCAATTGGTGCATAGCCAATCACTCACCGCAGCAGGAGTATTTGCCTTCACTGCAAACGATGGCAATACAGCATTGTAATTGCAGCAATATTCTGTAAATTATTGCACTCATCTGGCGAGACAATAGTCAATTCATTGACAGGCGCCGGCGGGGAGGACGACGAGGATGCGCGCGCCAATTGGCTTTCGCATCAGCAGTCGCCGGAAATCGTTGAAGATTTCGCAGGCGGCGCTGGCGCGGTTGATCGGGATTTCGCCGAGCTATCTCAATCTGATCGAAAACAACAAGCGCGATATCGGCGGGGCCTTGCTCAATCGCGTCGCGCAGCATCTGCATATCGATATCGACGAGCTGGCCGGCCGCGCCGAGCAGAAGCTGCTGCAGGACCTCGAAGAAGCCTTTGCCGACCCCATGCTTGAGTCGCTGCCCTTCCGGCCCGACGAGCGCCGCGAACTGGTCGCCCAATACCCTGCCAGCGGCGCTGCATTAGCGCGTATGCACCGGGCCTATGTTGGCGCGCAGCTGAGCGCCGATGCCTATGCCGATCGCCTGCGCTCGGACCCGTTATTGTCGCAGTTCCTGCACCAGATCCTCTCGGGCGTGACTGCCATCCGTTCCAGCGCCGAAATTCTGGTCGACGTGCCCGATCTGGGCGAGGCCGAGCGGCAGCAATTCCTCGCCGCGATTGGCCGCGAGACGCTGGCGCTGACCGATGTGGCGCGCAATCTGATCGGCCAGTTCGATATTGCTCGTCGCGACAGAAGCGATATCTCCCCGGCGCGCGAGATCGATGATCTGCTGATCGAACAGAACAATTATTTCCCCGAACTCGAGACGGCCGCGGATGCGCTGCGGGGTGAGATTGAGCAAGCGGGGGCGTTTGGCATGGCCACGCTGACCCAGTTGCTGGAGGAACGGTTCGGCATCGCCGTGAACATTGGCGGCGCTGCGCTGGAAGGCTTTCCGGGCCAATATCGGTTCGATGGCGAACGGCGCATCATGTGGCTGCAGGGTTCAACCAAGCTTGCAACCCGCCAATTCCAGCTGGCCCGGCTGTTTGGCGAACTCGCTGCACCAGACGTGATTGCCCAGCAGCTCACGAATGCTCGGCTGTCGTCCCCAGTCGCGCAACGACTCGCGTCGCGCGCCTTGGGCTCTTACCTCGCCGGGGCGATGATCCTGCCTTATGGCCGGTTCCGCCAACACGCCGAAGCGGCGGCCTACGATATCGATCACCTCTGCCAGACCTACCACGCCAGCTACGAGCAGGTGGCCCAGCGGCTGGTGACATTGCGGCGACCGGGCGAGGAGGGCGTACCCTTTGGCTTCTTGCGCTCAGACCCCGCAGGGCGGCTCACCAAGCACTTTCCGCTGCCGGGGCTGCTGCTGCCCAATAGCGGTCACGCTTGCCCGCTCTGGGCCATCTATAGCGCCTTCCGCACGCCTGAAGCGCCGGTGCGGCAAGTAGTTCGTTTTTCCGACGACTCTCGCTACCTCTTCATCGCCCGAACCGTGCAGCGCTGCACGGCCTCGTTTCGCGAACAGGCGCCCACCGCCTCGATCATGCTAGCCTGCGATGTGCTGCATGCCGACCGCACCATCTATGGGTCGGGCCTCGATCTATCCGACACGTCTGCGGATGTTCCGGTGGGGCCAAGCTGCCGGCTGTGCACGCGGCGTGATTGCCCCAGCCGGCAGGAGGAGGCGCTTTCGCCAACTGGAACGAAGGGGAAATCCGGGCCCCGCTGCTGCCCCTGTGTTTTCAGCTTAGCGATTCCGCATGATTGCGCTTTAGTGTCGCGATCTGCGGAGGGGAGACTGCGGATATGAGGGGGAAATTTGGCAATCGACATACTCATCGCCGAGGATGAACCGAGCATTCTTGAATCGCTCGATTTCATCCTGCGGCGTGCTGGTTGGACCATCAGCTCGGTCACGGATGGCGAGGCGGTGCTCGAAGGCGTGCGCCGGCTGCAGCCGCGCGTGCTCGTGCTCGATGTGATGCTGCCCAAACGCAGTGGCTTTGACGTGCTCAAGACTATTCGCGCCAGCGCCGATACGCGCTTGCTGCCGGTGCTGATCCTGACGGCCAAGGGCCAGCAGCAGGATAAGCGCATTGCCGAGGAGCTTGGGGCCAACGAGTTCGTCACCAAACCTTATGCCAATGCCGATGTCGTTGGGGCCGTGCGGCGCCTGCTGGGTGATCATGGCCGAGCGGCGTAAGCTCGAAGCCGCCATGCTGGTGCTGACGGTGCTCGGCACGCTGCTGATCGTGCCGCCTTTGGTCTATATTTTCAGCCAGCCCATCAGCCATTTCGGCGTGCCGCAGGTCGTCATCTATCTGTTCGCCCGGTGGGCGCTAATCATCGCCGGCACGGCGCTGCTGACCCATTGGATGCCGCGCGACAGCGTCGATCCCGGGGAGCGCGACTAATGCTCTCGGCCGATTTCGTCATTGCCACGGCCATCGCCTATGTGGGCCTGCTCTTCGTGCTGGCCTTTTCGGCGACCGACGGGCGCGCGAACGGAAGAAGTCGTTCCTGCATTCTCCGGCCGTCTATACGCTCTCCATCTCGGTCTATTGCACCAGCTGGACCTTTTATGGCGCAGTCGGCAATGCGGCGCGCAGTGGGCTCTGAATTCCTCACCATTTATCTGGGCCCCACCATCGTCTTTGTCGGCTGGTATTTCGTGCTGCGGCGCTCGGTGCGTATCAGCCATCTCCAGCGCATCACCTCGGTCGCCGATCTATTGTCGTCCCGGTTCGGCAAGTCGAGCCGCCTCGCCGTGCTGGTCACCTGCATAGCCGTGATCGGCATCGCGCCCTATATCGCGCTCCAACTCAAGGCCGTGACCTCCTCGATCCGAGCTGTCGTGGGCGCTTCGGAGTTTGGGCAGGGGAGCCTTGCCGGTATTGACGACGTGGGCTCGGCGCTTGGCGTCGCGGCGGCCATGGCGCTGTTCACCATTCTCTTCGGCACGCGACATGTCGACGCCAAGGAGCAGCATCATGGCGTGGTCGCAGCCATTGCCTTCGAGGCCGTGGTGAAACTGGCGGCGCTTGTGGCTGTCGGCGTGTTTGTGGTGTTCATCGGGGGTGGCTTTGAGGCCATCTTCCGCAATGCGGAGGAGCGCGGCTTCACCCTCGACGTCGAAAACACCTTTGACGACCGTTGGCTGACCACGCTGGGCCTGTCCATTGCGGCCATCATCTGCCTGCCCCGGCAGTTTCAGGTGACGGTGGTTGAGAATTCCGACGAAAACCACCTGCGCGTCGCCGGCTGGGCCTTCCCCGCTTACATGATGCTAATGAGCATCTTCATCCTGCCCATTGCGCTTTATGGGCTGACGACGATGCCGGCAGATGCCAATCCCGATATGTTCGCGCTAACGCTACCCATGGCGGCCGGCCAAAGCGGGCTGGCGCTATTTGCCTTCATTGGCGGCTTCTCGTCGGCCACCTCCATGATTATCCTCGAGTCGATCGCGCTCTCGATCATGGTCTCCAACCATATCGTCATGCCCATCGTCTTGCGGTTTACGCCCAGCGGTAGGGATGGGCAGGGGGTTAGCCACCTACTGCTGGTGGCACGGCGGTTCTCCATCGTACTCATCCTGTCGCTGGGCTTTTTCTACTTCTTCTTCACCCGCGATTCCGATGCGCTGGCGCCGATCGGGCTGATCTCCTTCACCGCTATCGCGCAGTTCTTCCCCGCCGTCCTCGCCGCGCTGTTCTGGCGCGATGCCTCGCTGAAGGCCGCGACTGCCGCGATTGCTGCAGGCTTCGTGATCTGGGTGTGGAGCAGCTTTCTGCCGTCGTTCGAGTCCGTTTCGCCACAGGTGGCCGGGCTGTTGCTGGAAGGGCCGTGGGGCATTTCCTGGTTGCGGCCCGAGGCGCTGTTCGGGCTGGATGGTTTTGATCCGCTTACGCACGCCGCTTTCTGGAGCCTCTCGATCAATATTGTCATCCTGATTGTCGGATCGCTGCTGACGAGCCAGTCAACGCTCGAACGCATCCGAGCTAATGTCTTTGTCGACGTATTCCGCCGCGGCAATATTGCGCCGAGCAATTTCATGCGCAGCGCGGCGACGGCCAATGATCTCTATTTCGTCGCCGAGCGCGTACTGGGCGAGCGCCGCGCCGCAGCCTTGTTCGAAACGGCAGCGCGGGAGAGTGGGGTCGAGCCGGCCATGCTCGATCCCTCGCCCGAATTTATCGGGCGGCTGGAGCGCGAACTGGCTGGCTCGATCGGTGCCGCTTCGGCCCATGTCATGCTGTCCAAGGTGGTGTCTGGCGTCGAGGTTTCGCTGGAAGAGGTCATGCAGATGGCCGACGAGACCCAGCAGGTCATCGAATATTCCCAGCAATTGGAGAAGACCTCGGCCGAGCTGCGTTCGACGGCTCAGCAATTGGAGGATGCCAATGCCCAGCTCCGCGTGCTCGACAGCCAGAAGGACGATTTTTGAGCCGGGTGAGCCACGAAGTGCGCACACCAATGACGTCCATCCGTTCCTTTTCGGAAATCCTACTCGATCAGGGCGAGTTGGACGAGCAGCAGCGGCACCGCTTCGTGTCCACCATCCATCAGGAAAGCCTGCGCCTGACGCGGTTGCTCGACGAAATCCTAGACCTCAACGCGCTCGAGCGGGGCGAGCGGACTCGGGAAAATGTGCCCACCGATGCTGAGGGCGCGCTTGAGCGAGCCCTGTCGGTTTGTGACGCCCTGCTGCGCCAGCGCGGCATGCGCGTGGAGTTTGGCAGCCGGGCGCGGGCCACCATGGTGGATGGCGACAGCGACCGGCTCTGCCAGTGTTCATCAACATCATTTCCAACGCTGTGAAATATAATGACGCGGAAAGTCCGATCCTGCGCGTTAGCTCGTCTGTTCGCGCCGGCTTCTATGTGGTGGAAATCGCCGACAATGGCCCCGGCATTGGCAAGGCTGAGCGGAACCTGATCTTTGAAAAGTTCTCGCGCGGCCAGCATGGCTCAGCCGATCAAAGTGGGGCTGGCTCGGGGCTGGCCATCAGCCGGCAGATCGTCACGCGCATGAATGGGTCGCTGGACCCGGTCGCCGGGCCGCTGCCCGGCGCGTGCTTTCGGGTACGGTTGGCCGTTCTGCGCTAGGACTTAATCATGGCCGTGATCGGGGATATTCAGGATATGTCCGCAGGCCTTGCAATGCACCGCGTCCGGCTCGTGCTTTTGCAAGCCACATTGCGGGCAGGGGAAGTGCACCTTGTAGGGCCGGAAGATCGATTGGGCCAGCCGGACGAATAGCGAGATGCCGATGATCATGATGACGATCGAGGCCAGCTTGCCCCAGTGCCGGGCAGGGTGATATCGCCAAACCCGGTCGTGGTGACAGTGGCCACGGTGAAGTAGAGCGCATCGACATAGCCTGCTATACCGGAATCCTCATTGGCGAAGGCGGTGTAGACAAAGCCGGTGACCACGAACAGGAACACGAGCAGGTTGATCACGGCCTGCACGGTGGGCTGGTAAGAGCTCAACCCGTGCTTGCGCAGCGGCCGCCACAGCGCATTGGACCGCGTCATGGTCCACAGCCGCATGATCCGCAGAAAGCCCAGATTGACCAACCGAGTCGGTGCCAGCAGCGTCAGCAGGATGAAAATATCGATGATCACTGAAATTGGCGCATCCAGCGCAGCACATCGGTCGCGGCGAGGGCACGCGCGACGAGATCGGCGGCGAGCAGCGCCGCGATCGAATAGTCGAACCACAGGAACGAGGCATTCTCGCGCAGCAGCGGGGTGAGAATGAAAAAGACGATGATGGCCAGATCGACAATCAGCGCTGCAGCTCGGAAGCGTTGCGCGGTGGGCGACTGACCATGATAGAGCAGGCGCAGGGTCGACCGCAGCCGGGTAAAGCGGCTCTGGGGAGCCTCGTCGGTCGTCTTGCTCATGCTTCCTCAAACCAACACAAGGAGACGCTACTTGTCACGCCAAACCAGCTGGCGCACAAGAGTCTTCCCATTCGGGAACAGACAATCAGGATAAGTTCGATGACCATCTCGATGTACGGCATGACCGTGCCGTTCTTCACGCGCATGTTGACCAATCTGCTGGCAATCATGGACAAGGCCGACGCCTATGCGGCCGAGCGCAATTTCGACACCGGCGTGCTCGTCGCCTCGCGCCTCGGCCCCCGACATGCTGCCATTCCGCAGCCAGTTGCAGATCGCCACCGACCACGCCAAGGGCTGCGTATCGCGCCTGGCTGGCCAACCGGTTCCGTCCTCGGGCCGATGATGAAGCAACATTCGACGAGTTGCGGGCCCGCCTGCGCAAGACGCTCGACCTGCTGGCCACGATCAAGCCGGAAGACCTCGAAGGCTCCGACACACGGCCGGTGACGCTCAAACTGCGCGCTGGCGATGTCACCCTGTCTGGCGAGGATTATGTCGTGCAGCGGGCTCTGCCCAACTTCTTCTTCCACGTCACCACGGCCTACGCCATTCTCCGGCACAACGGTGTCCCGGTTGGCAAGAGCGACTATCTCGGCTGATCGCCGCTAGGGAACGGTGGGCGAATTCGGGCCGCCCGGTGCCGTGGGGGTGCTGGGCGTGTTCGGATTGGTTGGGGTGCTTGGGGTGCTTGGAGTGTTCGGCGTCGGCGTGCTCGGCACGTCATCATCGTCGCGGTCGTCGGACATGTCCGACGACCCACCCGAGCTATTGATCGACTCGGCGCCGCTCGTGCCGACCTCCCGGCACCTGCCGGCGCCGCTAACACGGAAGTCTGGCAGCAATTGCCGCTGCAACCGTGAATAGCCAAACCCGGTCACAACCTGCGACCGCCGGTTGTCCTGCATGGATAGTCGGGCTGCTCCGCTGGGATTTGCATAGCCCACGGCGCAGCGCTCGGCCAATTGGGCACATTGGCCCGCGCCGCTGCAGAGTTGCAGCGCGCCCTCATAAAGCATGACCGGGGTCTGCTGCCGGGTAACGAGAAAATCGAACGCCGTGCCGCAGAACCGCGATTGCCGCGGTGGGTGTTTCGATCGAATAGGCCGATTTCGGACTACTGCCCGAGATGAAGCGAAAGCTGCCACCCAGCGCATTGATCGCCAGTTTCCGGCCGTATTCGGCCCCGACAGCAGATAGGTCTCGATCAGCAGCGAACTGCCCGGACCTACGACCAGCCTTGTGGCGTCGGCAAAGACGATCTGCACTTGGCCTGAACCGCCGGTGATGATCAATTCGCCCACCGAAACGTCGCTGCCGACTTCCAGAATCCGGTCGCTTGAGCTGATGCGCGCCACAGCGTCCGGCTTGACGCCCACGGCGGTGCCCTCGCCAGCCGCATTGGCCGTAGGGACGAAAATCAGAGCAAGGGTCAGCGTGATGAGTGTATGCAGTATTCGGGTAATGATCATTGCACGATCCTTCGGGCTATCCTGAGCCGAGCAAGTAAATCGGCGCGCACATCATCTATTGATAGCAGGCAATTCTTGGCCCGGAAATCCGCCAGAGCTGCGGATCGGTGCGCGAGCAACGGGAAAACATTGCCGTGACGCACTGCAAACGCTATTGGCAGATTCCACGACAACACGAGGCATCCATGAAACTGGCATTCGTCATCCCGGCGTATAATGAAGAAGCGCTGATCGGCAAATGCCTGCAATCCGTGGTCGATGAGGTGGCGCGCTCCGGCGCCGACGCCGATATCGTGGTAGTCAACAATGCCTCCAGCGACCGCACCGGCGAGATCGCCCGCAGCTTTCCCGGCGTTCGCGTGGTCGATGAACCCCAAAAGGGCTCGGTCAATGCCCACGACGTGGGTTTTGCCGCCACCGAGGGTTTCGATCTGATCGCCAATATCGACAGCGATACCGTGGTGCCCGCAGGCTGGCTCGATACAGTGATGTCGGAATTCGCCCGGGACCCAAAGCTCGTGTGCCTGAGCGGGCCCTATGTCTATTACGACATGAGCCGCTTCAATCGGTTCCTCGTGACCATGTTCTATGGCCTCACCTACCTGATCTATGTGTTCAACCGCTTCATCCTGCGGGTGGGCTCGGTGGTGCAGGGCGGCAATTTTGTGTTCAAGCGCGCCGCGTGGGAACAGGTCGGCGGCTATGACCGCTCGATCGAATTCTTCGGCGAGGATACTGACGTGGCCGTGCGCCTGTCCAAGGTCGGCGGCGTCAAATGGACCTTTGCGCTCAAGATGAAGACTTCGGGCCGTCGCCTCGAGCAGGAGGGCGTGTTCCGCACGGCGGGCACCTATACGCTCAACTTCTTCTGGGTCACCTTCCGCGGCAAGCCGGCGACCAAGAGCTATACCGATATCCGCCCGCATTAGTGCATCGCTAAGCGGAAGCGGGCATTTTGCTGCGGCTTGGCGAGTTCCTCTGCTAGGCTGATCCAGCAAGCCGCATGGGGCGGCGGAGGCGCAGGCGCTCCATGCCTATTTCCTCGCAATTTCCAACACTAGTCGCCGCCGCGCGCAGTGGTGCGCTTGAGGCTTTGGCGCTGCAGCCGGGGCAGGTCGTGACGGCCAAGGTCATCGGCCCTGCGCCCAATGGCGGCACCCAGTGCAAATCGGCGATCAGATGCTTAATCTGGTGCTCCCGGTGCCCACCAAGCCGGGAATGGTTTTGCAATTGGAGGTTATGGGTAGCGGCAGTCAGCAGCGGCTTGCGATACAGCCGCAACCTTTGCCTGTTCAGCTCGGCACCGTTCCCGCTGCGCCGCTGCCGGTTCAAGTCAGCATTCCGCTAGCCGGCATTGTCGCCTCCAATGCTGTTCCGCCATCAACAATATTGCCATCGACACCCGCTGGATCAATGCAAGCTGCGTCAGGCCCGGCGGTCTCGGCTCCATTGCCAGCAACAGCACCAGCGCTGGCGCAGGGCGCACTTCCGTCCGCGCCTCTACCTGCGGCCATGCCTCCAGCGCAGTCCCATGTTGTGATGCAACCGCAGGGGCAGGGTTCGGCAGCAGCAGTGTCTCCAGCGGTAGCCGTGCAGTTACCGGTTTCAGCGTCTACCCAGCCTGTTCAACAGCCGCCAACCGGCGCTTTGACCGCACTGGCCCGGGCCGCTGCCAAGGCCGCGCCTCAGCCGCCCAGCTTGGCGCCCGCGACGAACGCGCCGGCGCCAACGGCTCAGCCAATGCCGCCTCCGGCAACGCCACAGGCGGCATTGGCGCAGATGGTGCAGACCTCCGCCCAACGGCAGGGCAGCGTCGCGGCGCTCACCGCGGCCGCGACAGCCATCGCCGGAAAATTCGCGTTGCCGGAGCCCGTCGCACGGGCGGCGCAGCAGGTATTGGCCGGGCGGCTGTCGCTGAACACGCCGCTCGACGGCGCGGCTTTGCAAAAGGCCGTGCTCGGTTCGGGGATATTTCAGGAAAATGCACTGGCCACTGGCCAGACGCCGGCCCAACTGGACATGAAATCGGCGCTGTTGACCCTGCGCCAAACGCTGACCAATTGGCTCGGACAACAGCCGGCCCCCATCGCGGCGGCAATGATGGCGCCACCCGTTCGCGGCGGTGTAATGCGGGCCCGGTCGGCGCACGAGCCCTCTGGCATCGATCCGACCGCCACGCCGGAAGAAGCCGGCAAAATGCTGCTAGAACGCACCGATGCCGCTCTGTCCCGCATCCGCCTGCATCAGCACGCGTCCTTGCCGGACCCCACCGGCAAACAGGGCGGTGACTGGAGCCTTGATCTGCCCATGCTGATCGGCAATCACCAGACGCTGCTGCAAATGCAGATTCATCGTGATGGAAAAGGTGGCGCCGAACAAGATGGCGAGCGCGGCTGGCAGATGCGGTTCGCCCTCAATCTGCCGGCGCTTGGCGAATTGGGCGCGCAGGTCTCGCTGCGGGGCGAGGCCACCGGCGTTATGCTCTGGGCAACCGAGCCAGAAACCGCCGCTATGCTGGAAAGCGAATTGCCGGAACTGCGCGGCGCTCTGGCGGCTACCGGCCTGCAACCCGGGGCCATCGTGGTGCGCCGGGGCGAGCCTTCGGCCGCGCCCGCGCCATCCGGCCACTTTCTGGATGCCCAGACATGAGCGAGGACATCAAACCCCGCGCTCTGGCCGTCGCGCTGCAATATGAGAAGGGCACCAGTGATGCCCCGCGCGTCATCGCCAAGGGTAGGGGATTGGTCGCCGAGCGCATCATCGCCATGGCCGAAGAGCATGGCGTGGTCATCGAGGCCAATCCGATGCTCGCGGACGCGCTGAGCGGGGTCGAACTCGACGAAACCATCCCGATCGAACTCTACGAATCGATCGCCGTGGTGATCGGCTATGTCCTGCGCCTCAGCACAAAGAAATAGCCCCGCAACCTAATGGATTGCGGGGCCAAAGTCTCAGATCGGAAACGGTGCTGTTACTGAACGCCGAGCATCTGCTTGGTGGCCTGCTCGGCCATGTCGGCGGCCTGCTTGATCTGCTCTTCGGACAGGCCTTGGGCCTTGCCTGCGTCTTCTGCAGCCTTGCAGGGCAGCGGCGATCGTTTCATTCTTCTGTTCGGGCGTCATGGTGGCAGCCTGAGCCTGAACGGCCTGCATGGCCTGTTCGGGAGTCATCGTGGCCGCACCGGCAGCAGGAGCGGCGGGTGCTGCAGCGGGAGCGGCAGCCGGCGCAGCGGCGGGAGCCGCGGCAGGTGCAGCAGCAGCGGGTGCCGTGGTCTCGGTGGTGGCCGCAGGTGCGTCCGGGGTCTGCGGATCACTGCATGCGGCCAGCGCAAACATCGAAAGAGCGGCCAGCGGCAGCAGGAACTTTGAATTCATCGACAATCTCCCATAAATTTTATGATGTTAGGTCTATAGATCACCGCTTCGTTACCGCACGAAGCTGGACGAAATTCGGTCAACTTTGCGGCATCTTCGCGGCAACTTGAACTCTTTGCATAGATCGTAGTTTCCGGCAGGTTGCAACACGGGGCGATGTTTCCCATTTCCTTGTTACGACGAGATGTCAGGGAGCCCGACAATGCTGAATCAGCAGGAACGCGACGCCATAGACGACCTGTTCGACCGAATCGAAGCTGCGGCCCACAAAAGCCCGCCGCGCGAGGCCGAGGCGGAGGCCTTGATTCAGCAGCGCCTGCGCGACTATCCGCCATCACCCTATTACATGGCGCAGACCATTCTGGTGCAGGAACAGGCCCTCCGCACGGCGCGCGAGCGCATTGAGGAGCTGGAAGCACAGCAGCAACCTAGCGGCGGATTTCTCGGTGGCCTGTTTGGCGGCGAAGAGCCAGCCCGTTCCGGCAGGCAGGCGCGTGGCCCTTGGGATCAGGGCGGTGACAGGGATGTTGGTCGCGGGCAGGGAGGTGGCTTTCTGGCCGGCGCCGCACAGACAGCAATGGGCGTAACGGGCGGGCTACTGCTCGGCTCGGCGATTGCCGGCATGCTGAGTGGCGATGCAGAACGCGTCCGAACATCAAGCGGACCAGCCGCTGGAGCCCGCCCCCGACGAGACCGATGCCGGTGACGCCGATTTCGGCGGCGACGACGATTTCGATCTGGGCGGCGATTTCTAAGCTAAGTTACTGCTTGAGCTAGTATTTTTCGTAGAACTCGTTGCCGCCGGCTTCGAGCACGTAATGCATGTTGTTGTAGGGGAAGCGCAAGCCGGCCGTGTGGAAATGCTGGGCATTCTGCACGCCCGGATGCCGCGCGCCGCGCAACACCTGATCGGCAACCTGCGAGGCCAGCACAGCGCCGCTATCGGTCATCTTCTTGTTGAGCACGCCCCGGGCGAACTGGTTCTTCTGCCCCACTACGCCACAAACCGATTTGGGATAGCGCGGATCGTTGAGGCGGTTCATCACCACCGTGCCTACCGCCAGCATGCCTTCCGAGCTCGAGCGGTTCGACTCGAAATACATGGCGCGCATCAGGCATTCTTTTTCGCTGAGCTGGGCCATGCCGAAATTGAGGCCGAGAAAGCTGCAGCCGCCCAGACTGGTTGCGACGACAGCCAAGGCGGCGACGCGCAAAAGCGCCTTCGACGAAAAGTGCATGAGTCATCTCCGGTCTGTTGCATTGGTGCAAGTTTGACCGAAAATGACTCTGTACGATTAAGGAAACGGTGACCAGCACGGTTAGCAAAACGTTAACGCAGCTAATCGCGCCGGAAAACCAGCGCCGAGATGAGCGCAATCGTGCCAAGTGCAATGATTACCGGCACTGGATTTTCCTGCACGGCCCTTGTGGCCACGCCAGCTCGGCGGCCGACCTGCTTGGCCACGACCCGGCCTTGGTGACGCACTTCATTAGCCGGGGCCACCGCATTGTGCTGCATGTCGTGCATCCGGTGCCCGCCATAATCGCCGACAGCGTCGGCTATTGTGGAGATTTCCTTGCGCAAGGCGGCGATCTGTTGGATGAGGTTGTCGGAGACGTCGTCGCCGGCCTCTTCAATCTGTTTGATAGCTCGTCGTGCTGAAGTTGCCATAATGACGCTCCCATGGTTTTGGTTGTCCCCGATCAACTCGGCCTTGCGCCAATGGTTCCGGCAACAGGGCAAATGGGCTGTATGGGCACCATGCAGAAATTGACGCATGGGCCTTGGAACAGTCAGATCGAGCCACCAGTTATAGTTTAACGCCAAGCCAACAAGGGATAGCCCATGCGCAGCAAGAGCCACGCCCGTCTCAATCGCCAGTTCGACCGGCTGCAACGCCGCGTGCCGGTATTTGCCGCAGGTTGGCTGGAGCGCGTCCGTCGTCCGGAAGCCCGCTGGATCCGCATCCCGCTCGGCATTCTGCTGGTGCTGGGCGGTATTTTCAGTTTCCTGCCCGTCCTCGGCATCTGGATGCTGCCGCTGGGGTTGCTCTTGCTGGCGCTCGACCCGGTCTTCCTGCAGGGGCCGGTCAACAACGCCATCGTTCGCGGCACCCGCAAATGGTCGACTCGGCAGCGGGCCCGGCGAGACAAGAAGGCTCAGACAGGCAATTAGGGCTTCTGGCCGTATGCCGCTTCTATCGTATCGACGGCAGCAGCCAGTTTTTCGTCGATGATATGCAGATACTGCGTCCAGTCGGCCAAGTGGTTCAGTTCTGCCACGCCATCCGAGATTCCCCGCAATGCCAGCAAGGGTATGCCAAAGCTCTGGCAGGCCCGCAGGATGGCATAGGTTTCCATATCCACCATGTCGGCTTCGATAGCATCATAGGCGGGGCCCGAAACGACATTGGCACCGGTCGAAAGGCTGGCGCCTTTTAGTCCGTCAACGAGCGGAAGCAGCGGCAAGACTGGTGGCAGATCGAGCAGCGGGGTCTGGCCTCTGGCAAAGCCCAGCGCCGAGGCATCCATGTCGCGATAGCTCACCGAATGGGCCCGGTAGACCTCGCATTGCTCGAGGGTGCGCGAGCCCGCTGATCCCAGTGAAACAACCGGGGCAGGCAAGCTGCCGGCCGCTTTCGCTTCTGCCAGCGCCCGCGTCACTGCGACGGCGGCCTCGACCGGACCAATCCCCGTCATCAGCGGCGAGATGCGGGCCCGTAGATAGGGGCCGTATTCGGCCGGAGCGGCCATGACATAAAGAATCGACATGGCCGCAAATTAGCACGCAGCCCGGGCCACCCAACAGAATTGGCGTTACCGCTTCGGTAACGCAGGCATGACAAAGTGATGACACTTGTGGCGGCGATCATGCCGTGCCTTGCTTGTATTGAGTTTTTGAAGTGCGTTTCGCAGTCGTCGAGAACAGCAGCGATCTTATCTCCGTCGAAGACGTAGAGGCCGAAGCCGAGCGCCGCCTGCGCTATCTCAAGCTCGATCAGTGGCGCACGCGCGAATTCATCACCGGGCGCCCCATGCCCGAAGTCATCCAGCATCTGGCCCAGCAGATCGATCTGGCCTCACGCGCCATTTCGCGCATGTCCCCGATCCCGGCTGACTTTTACGACGACATCTATTGGCCGCGCATGTGGGAAGTCGAGTTCAGCCCGACATAAGCCCTCGTCGCACCGGTTTAGTCTTGCGGCGCAGCAGCCGGGTCTTTGCGCGGCGCGTCCTTGAGCTTGTCGATCAGATAGGCATGCGTCGCCTTGTTGGCGACGATGACGCAGCCGGTCTTTTCGTAGAATTCCGGCCCACGCCCCCACCAATCGGTAACAATGCCGCCGGCTTCCTGCACCAGCAGCACGCCGACTGCCCAATCAACCGGGCCCGATTCCTCGTAATAGCCGGTCAGCCGGCCCAGCGCGACATAGGCGCAGGAATTGGCGGAGCTACCGACAATACGCACCGAGCTGATCGGATCGCGGATCTGTTCGAGCCGCTGATAGAAGCCGGGAAAGGTGAACAGGCGCGAGGTCGCAAGGCCCGTGCCGACATTCATCAGGCCGATATCGCTCTGCTCGCTGACCTTGAGCTTCTCGCCATTCATGAAGGCGCCTTCTCCCCTGATCGCGGTGAACATCTCGTCGGACACCGGATTGTAGAGCGCGCTGCAGACCGTCTCATTGCCGCGCCGCAGGGCAATCGAGATGGTGTAATGCATGCCATTGATGAAATTGGTCGTGCCGTCGATAGGGTCGACCAGCCAGCGATATTCGGGGTCCGTGCCGGTCACCGGGGCGAATTCCTCGCCGGTAAAGCTCCAGTTCGGGTAGCGCGAACAGAAATTTGCGGATGAGCTTTTCGGATTCCATATCGGCTTCGGAGACAAAGTCCGCTGGTCCCTTGATGCCGATTTCGAGGTCGTGGAAGCGCTTGAAATAACCCAGCGTCAGCTCGCCTGCCTCGCGGGCAACAGCGACCATATCGGCGAGCACGGCATCGTAGGACTGCATATCTATCTCCGGGCCCTATGGGCCAAATTATCCGGCAACGAGGGCCGCAAGGCCCTCGGGATCGTCCGTGGTGATCTGATCGACCTTGAGCGCCAGCAGCCGCTCTGACTGCAACGCGGGAATCCGCATTCGCCGCCTTGATCGTATAGGCATCGATGCGGCGGCCATGCGCATGGAAAGCCACGACAATATCGAAACCCTGCCGTTCCGCCTCCAGCACCAGCGGATAGGCCAGATAGATCATCTCGGCATTGGGCGAGGCCGCGATGGCATCAGCCACAAAGCCCACAAAATCGCGCGAAATGGCGAGGCGCTCCAGCGCGCCGTCATGGCAGGGATCATAGCCGATCCGCAGGCCATCTACGCCTTCGCTCAGCAACCGCACCGAGTCAGCGTCCCCGGATGACAGGATCATGTAGCGGGCAACGGGACCAACGCTATCCTTGAACGTCTTGATTGCCCGCTCATCAAGAACGCGAGCGTCTTCTTTATAGTCCAACTGCAGCAGTGCATCAGGATGCGCGCCATCTTTGGCGAGCAGGGCAGCCAGATCTTCCAGCAGCATCACCTTCTGCTCAAGCGGATTGCCATCCTCATCGCGCAGATGAAACGTCCGCAATTGCGCGGCAGTCAATTCAGCCACCTTGCCCGTGCCGGTGGTTTCCCGCTCGACACTCAGATCATGCAGCACCGCATAGCCGCGATCGGCATGGATCACGAGATCCACCTCGACACTGGCCCCCAGCCGCATGCCTTCCAGAATCCGCTCTCCGGTAAAGGCCGGATCGCCGGCGCGGCGGCGGCCACGATGCCACTTCAGCCGAGTCTTGTGGCCATTGCGGTCGATAGTGATGGGATCGGTCATATCAGCTTCGATGAATAAGGGCGTGGTCACGATAAGCGGCAACTGCGCGGGGCGTCAGCGCCACCGATTGGCCCGTTGTAAACAGGTCGGGATGCGCCACCGACGCCTTGAGCCGCGTCGCATCCGGCAGTTCCAGATCGACCAGCCCATGGGTGCCATAATCGGTCACCCGATGCACCTTGGCTCGGCCATTCTCGGTGACAGCCGTGAGGTCCAACGCCTCCGGGCGGATCGCCAGAATTGCTGGGCCATCGGCGACAGGCAGCGGAAAACTGAACCCCGCGCGATTAAACACGCCATTGGACACACTGCCTTCCAACAGGTTCATCGTGCCGATAAAGCCAGCCACAAACGGCGTTCGCGGCTCACGATAGACCACATCTGGCCGGTCGGCCTGCTCGATCTTGCCATCGCGCATCACCACGACCCGGTCGGCCATGGACAGCGCTTCGTCCTGCCCGTGCGTCACGAACAGCGTCGTGATCTTGAGCCGCTGCTGGATGTCGCGCACTTCCTCACGCAGCCGCTCGCGCAGATGCTGGTCGAGGCTGGCAAAGGGTTCGTCGAGCAGCAGAATCTTGGGCTCAAGCACCAGCGAACGGGCCAGCGCAACACGCTGCTGCTGCCCGCCCGAGAGCTGGGTTACAGACCGCGTGCCATAGCCGCCCAATCCAACCAGTTCCAACACGCCTTCCACCCGCCGCTTGATCTCATCGGCCGGCAGGCGGCGCAGCTTGAGGCCAAAGGCGAGGTTTTTGAACACGTTCATATGCGTCCACAGCGCATGGCTCTGGAACACCATGCCGGTCGGGCGCTTTTCCGGCAGGAGATGGGTGATCTCCTGCCCATCAATGGTGATCAGCCCGCTCGAGGGCTGTTCAAAGCCACCGACCATGCGGAGCAGGGTGGATTTGCCGGAACCGGACGGCCCGAGCAGGCAGACCAGCTCACCATCGGCGACATCGAGAGAGAACGAGATCCACGGCGCGCGTCGTGCTGAACACCTTGGAGACATCGGAAATATTGAGAACGGACATGAGACTTCCTAGCCGCCGAAACCACGGGCAAACGATCCCGAATTGACCACGCGGCGCGCAGACAGCAGGGCAATGAAACTGGGCACCCAGAGCAACACCGACAGCACGGCGCCATATTGGATGACCGGCTGGTTGTTGATGAACGAAATCATCAGCACGGGCAGGGTGCGCACTTGCGGCGCCCCGATCAGCCGAGCGCCCTCGGTTTCGTAAAAGGTGCCAACGAACGAGAGCAGGATCGCCGCGGCAATGGTCGGCCCGGCACGGGGCAGGGTGATCGACCAGAACACCCGGAATGGGGAAGCCCCGACATCGCGTGCCGCCTCCTCCATGCGCCGGTCAACCGCCCGGAAAGCGGCGACCGGAATCCAGATCATGAACAGCAATGTGCCCACGAGCTGGATCAACACCACGCCCCAGAAGGTGCCGATGAGGTTGAGCTGCAAGAAGATGCCGGCAATGGCGACCGGGAGGCCGAATTTTGGAAAGGCGTGCCCGGCCAGAAACGAGAAGAACAGCAGGTTCCGCCCTGGAAAATCCAGCCGCGCAAAGGCATAGGCGGCCGGCAGGCAAATGAGGGCGGAGAGGAACGTCACCGTCGCCGCCAGCGTCAGGCTCGTGGTGATCGAGCTCCAGACGTCGGCGCGGGCCAGCGTCTGGTTCCAGAATTTGAGGCCGAATTCCTGCGGGATGACCGAGGGATAGCGCCACACATTGGTGAAGGCCCGAGTCCCCACCACGATGAGCGGGAACACGATGACCAGCGTCAGCACGACGGCAAAGACGATGCCGGTCCAGTCCCATTTCGGACGAGCGAGAGTGGCGGTCATCAGGTCGTCCTGTTCTTGGCGACGGAGCGGACGTAAAAGAGCCCGAACACGATGCAGAACCCGAAGGTCACAACGGCACAGGTAATGGCAGTGCGCGGCTCGAACAATTCATGGAAGGTGCGCTGCATGAACGGCCCCATCATTTCCGGCGCCGCCGGACCCAGCACATAGGGCAGGGTGAAGGCCGAGAAAATGCCGAGAACGGCAAAGGAAATGGCGACCAGAATGGAATTGGAAATGCGCGGCAGAATGATGTGCCAGAGCACGGCAAAGCGCCCCGCACCCACATCCCGCGCCGCCTCGATGGACTGGTTGGACACCGCGCCCAGCCCCGACAGCAGGATCAGCACGGTCAGCGGAATATTGTCCCAGACCGGGCCAATCACCGGCCCCCGGGGCGTGAGGTAGGGCGTGCGGATTTTGGGCAGGTTCACTGCATTAAGCAGCAGATCGACAGTGCCGTTGGGGCCGAGCACGCGGATAAAGGCGAAGCTCAAAATGATCGAGGGCACGAACATCGGGAAGATGGCGAGGCCCTGCACATAGGCCGAAACGCGGCTAGTGGAGAAGCGCAGATACAGCGCGATCGGTAGACACACGATCAGCAGCAGAATGGCGCAAACGCCGGTCGTCCATAGCGTCATCGACAGGTTTGACAGGCTATAGCCGTCGGAAAAGAAGAAGCGGTAAGTCTCGATCGAGAAGGCGCTGCCCTCAGGCGTTTTCACCCAGAGCGTGGTGATAACGGCCGAAATGATCGGCCAGATCACCAGCCAGATCACCATCAGGACGGGGATAGCGACGAGCAAGAGGCCAATTGGCCTCTTGCAGGTTGCAGGCGCGGCCACGATAGGGCCGGACGTGACCGCTGTCACGAATTGGGATCCACGTTCGGAGCAACAGCGCGATACCAGCCGTCATTGACGGCCTTTTCCCAATCGCCACCCGGGAAGAACGGGATCGAGGTCGGGATGATATCCTTGAACTTCTCACGCAGATCGGCCGAGATATGATCCCGGGATACGCCGGGGAAGCCGCCGAGTTCGGTGAGCACTGCCGATTGGATTTCTTCGGTGAGGACGAAATCGGCCAGCTTGAGGGCCGCTTCCTTGTTTACGCCATTGCTGAGCACGGCGATCTTGGTGAAGCCGCCGGGCAGGCTGAGGTCGGAGAGCTGGACCAGACCGGTGGTTTCCGGCAGAACGCCCCGGGCAATGGCCGACAGCGCCTGATCCGACCGAGGTCAGGAATCATGGTCACGGCCGACTGGCCAAGCAGCTGCAGCGACTGGGTATTGCCCGAAGTATAGGCGCCGCCATCGAACATGGACGGAGCCAGATCCTTCAGGATGTCCCGGGCCGGGTTCAGCATGGCGTCGCCAGCTTCACGGGTGTAGTTGTCGACGGTGAACTTGCTCGGGTCCTTGCCGTTCGCTTCAAAGATCGCGCGGCGCACGAAATTGCCGCCCGAACCGCCCTTGTTGGGACGGTTATAGATAAACTGGCCGGGGTTCGCCTTGATCCGAGCAACGAGGTCCGGCCGAGTCTTCGGCACGGCGGCCGGGTCGAGCTTGGTGGTGTCATAGGCCAAAAGAACCTGCAGAACCACGATAGGGTAGGTTGGTCGGCGTATCGAAAGCCAGCGGGTTGATCTTGGAATAGTTGGAAAGGCCGGCCTGTTCGAAATCGACATAAAGGCCCTTGGCAATGCCATCGACCGTCACGCGGGTGTCGAAGCCTTCAAAAATATCGGCCTGCGGATCGGCACCGGAGGCGAGAGCCGCCAGAGCGCGGTCGCCAATCGCTGCGACGCCGGCGCCATCGCCACCATCGACCGGGTTCAGCGTCAGGCCGGGATTGGCGGCCTCGAACTTCGGCTTCACCACATTGGTCCAGAAATCGAGCACGTTCTGGTCCGAGCTGGTGTACCAGTCGATGGTGCCCTCGGCACCAAACGACATGCGGGGCAGCATAAGGGCGCCGGCGGCAGTGCCGGCAGCGAGCATGAAATCACGCCGTTTCATCGTTGTCTCCCAAAGTCCGTTTTCGAACGGATGTTCCACTCGACGGTTTGTTCCGCCCGCAGATTTCATCGGTCTTGTGCCAATGCTGGAGACAAGACTAACTATTCATTGCGAGCGTGTGCAAGCGGAAACCCGCTACCGGACACAACGTCTCGGCAGCCGCGTTGTAATCATAAGTTTGCGACGGTCGTGTAACAGCCGGCTGCTAGGCGGTTTTCATAATGACTGCGCCGTGGCGTGAGCGAAAAATTCCACTGCACGCGTGCGCGACTTCGTGGCAAAACAGACGATATGAGGGCGCTTTGTGCCCTGCATTTCTCGAACGCGCCGTCCGTAGCGCCGTCATAATGAAACGAATGTTCCGTCTTGTGGATAACTTTCGCGGCTCACCTGACACCTTTCAACGCTGCCGCACTACCAGCAAGTTGAAGTTGGGATCGCCGAACTTGCCGAAGAGGCGCATCCACATCGGCACCAGTTCCTCCATGGCGCGGCACGCCTCCGGGTCTCCCAGATCGAGGATTGAGCGCCAGCCGAACGCGCGTAGCAAGGTCTCTACCTCCGCTCGGGCACCTGCATCATTACTGGCAAGGAAGACAGTATGGTCTGCGCCCGAGCCGTCCGGATCGACCATGAGATGGGCGCTGACGCTATTGAGTGTCTTGACCAGCCGCGCGGCCGGAAAGGCTGCCTGAAGCGCCCGGCCGAGCGGCATGGTAATGGGCCCATCGACAGCTGCTTCGTAATTGCCGATATCGACGAGAATCTTGCCATCGAGGTCGCAGCCCGTGAGGGCGGCGATGGCATGCTCGCCGGG
This sequence comes from Devosia sp. A8/3-2, assembly GCA_025452255.1. GTDB lineage: Bacteria > Pseudomonadota > Alphaproteobacteria > Rhizobiales > Devosiaceae > Devosia. Next base: position 2,895,724 of record CP104974.1, on the reverse strand, counting down.
CAGGGCATTGACGATCCATTCGCCGTGCGCGGCTGCTTCCTGATGGCTTGCCACCTTAATCCCGGTTTCGGCGCCGACCCGGTTCGCCTTGTCGCCCGCGGGCGATCGGGAGCCGAAGACGACATCATGCCCCAGCGCCTGCAGCTTGCCGCCAATAGTTGTACCGACCTGTCCGGTTCCCATCACGCCAAATTTCATCGCTCGACCTCCTTATCGCAGAATGCGAGGTTAGCGTGATGTCGTGCCGGCGGAAACAGCCTCGCGCTCTTCCGGCAGGGCGGCTTTTGGCCGATAGCTAAAAACGCAATGAAATGTCTAATCTGATGGTGACCCAAAACCGCTAGAACGCGGGTTCAACCGGGCCACAGGTCATGACACCCACTCCCAAGATCGAGCGTCGCAAAGTGCCTCGGCAAGCCGCCAAGGTGGAAACCACCACGGTGCACGAAGACGGCATTGTCCGGAAAACCGGCACTATCAGGAATATCTCGCCGGAGGGGGCCAAGCTGTCCTTCGCCTCAACCGAAGATATCCCTGATGCCGCCTATATCCTGATCCCCGACCGTCACCAGATCGAACCCTACCGCGTGGTCTGGCGCAGCGAAGACGAGGTCGGGCTGGCTTTCACCGCCGTCGAGCCCCCCAAACCGAGCAAGCCCTAATCGCGGTAACGCTTGCCTTCTTGGGCTGCTTCCCCTATATCGCCCCTGCGTTTGACTGCGTGTCAGCGCGATTTCACACACGAGACAGGCTTTTCGGGAAACCGAAGAACCATCCGGTGGCGGGCGACCGTCGCAATGTTTCGTGGAGGCATCAACCGGTAAACAGGAGCAGCCATCATGGCACTGCCCGATTTTTCTATGCGTCAATTGCTCGAAGCAGGCGTTCACTTTGGTCACCAGAAGCATCGCTGGAACCCGAAGATGGAGCGCTACATTTTCGGCGTTCGCAACGACATCCACATTCTCGACCTGAGCCAGACCGTGCCGGCCCTGAGCCGCGCGCTGCAGCTGATCTCGGACACCGTTGCTGACGGCGGCCGCGTGCTGTTCGTGGGCACCAAGCGCCGGGCCGCTCCCCGGTGGCTGACGCTGCCAAGCAGTCGGCTCAGTACTACGTCAACTCGCGCTGGCTCGGCGGCACGCTGACCAACTGGCAGACCATCTCGAACTCGATCTCGCGTCTGCGCGAACTCGAGTCGCTGAGTGAAGATGAACTCGCCCTGCGCACCAAGAAGGAACGCCTGATGATGAGCCGCGAGCAGGAACGCCTTGAGCGTGACTCGGGCGGTATCAAGGACATGGGCAACCTGCCGTCCTTGCTGTTCGTCATCGACACCAACAAGGAAGCCAACGCGATCAAGGAAGCCCGTCGTCTGGGTATCCCGGTCGTGGCTATTGTCGACACCAATTGCGATCCCGACACTGTCGATTACCCGATCCCGGGCAATGACGACGCCTCGCGCGCTCTTGAGCTCTATGTGTCGCTGGTCTCCAAGGCTGCGATCGACGGCATTGGCCGTTCGTCGTCCGCTCTCGGCGCGGATCTGGGTGCTTCCGAGCGCGCTCCGGCTGAAGACCTGCCGACCGACGAAGCAAGTGTCAACTAAGTCGGCTAATCCGATTTCGTTTTGATCTGAAATATGCGGCCCCGCGAGGGGCTGCCAAGAAGTGTACCCATGGAAATCACAGCAGCACTGGTTAAGCAGCTCCGTGACGCGACCGGCGTCGGCATGATGGACTGCAAGAAGGCCCCGGCCGAGACCAATGGCGACATGGAAGCAGCAGTCGATTGGCTGCGCACGCGCGGCCCGGCCAAGGCTGCCAAGAAGGCTGACCGCGTTGCCGCCGAAGGCCTGGTTGGCGTTGCCACCAACGGCACCACCGCGGCTGCCGTCGAAGTCAATTCCGAGACCGACTTCGTTGCGCTCAACCAGCAGTTCCAGTCGATCGTGAGCAATGTTGCCAAGCTGGCACTCGACGCCGATGGCGACGTGGTCAAGCTCGGCGAAATGCCGTTCCCCGGTTCGGGCCATTCGGTTTCGGCCGAACTGACCGAAGCCATCGCCAAGATCGGCGAGAACATGAACCTGCGCCGCACGCAGACCGTTTCGGTCAACGATGGCGTGGTGGAAAGCTACGTGCACAACGCCGTCAAGCCGGGCCTCGGCAAGATCGCCATCCTTGTGGCTCTTGAATCCACCGGTGACAAGGCTGCCCTGTCGAGCCTCGGCAAGCAGCTCGCTATGCACATTGCTGCGGCCCAGCCGCAGGCAATTGCCCCCGAAGAACTGGACCGAGGATGTGGTCGCTCGCGAGCGCGCCATCATTCTTGAGCAGGTCAAGGAATCGGGCAAGTCCGCCGAGATCGCTGAAAAGATGGTCGAAGGCCGCATGCGCAAGTATTTCGAAGAAGTCACGCTGCTCTCGCAGGTGTTCGTCGTCGATGGCGAGACCAAGGTCGCTGACGTGCTCAAGAATGCCGAGAAGGATGTCGGCGCTCCGATCAAGCTGACCAAGTTCGTGCGCTTTGCACTGGGCGAGGGCATCGAGAAGGTCGAGACCGACTTTGCTGCCGAAGTCGCCGCTACTGCCGGCGTGAAGTAAGCCAATTGCGGATGGGCCTCCGGGCCCGTCCGCTGCTCTCCGTCTGGCCATGATTTGGCCGGGGATTGAGCGCAGAAACCTCGCCTAGCTACAATTTGCACAGGTTCGGTGCTTCCCCTTGGCAGCGCGATTGCCTAGTGTCGCGCGGGTGCCGCCGGATTCGGTGCCCCAAAACAATTTTTCTTGAAGGGGTTCGCCAATGGCGCCTGCCTATAAACGCATTCTGCTCAAGGTCTCGGGCGAAGCGCTGGCGGGGGACAATTCCTTCGGTATAGAGCCACCCTTTTTGCAAGCCATCGCCAAGCAGATCGCCGATGTCGCCAATACGGGCGTGCAGATCGGCATCGTGGTGGGCGGCGGCAATATCTTTCGCGGCATGGCGGGCGCTGCCGACGGCACCGATCGCGTCACCGCGGACCTGATGGGCATGCTCGGCACCATGATCAATGCGCTGGCGCTCAGTAACGCGATCTCCCGTCAGGGCATCAAGTCCAAGGCTTTTAGCGCCGTCACCATGCCCAATGTGGCCGACACCTTTACCGCTCGCGCCGCCAAATCGGCGCTGGAAGACGGTTTTGTGGTGGTGCTGGGCGGCGGTATCGGCAATCCATTCTTTACGACCGACACGGCCTCCACGCTGCGCGCCATCGAGCTTGAATGCGATGTCGTGCTCAAGGGCACCAAGGTCGACGGGGTCTATACCGAAGACCCGATGAAGAACCCCAATGCGCGCCGCTATGACACGGTCAGCTATGACGAAGTCATCGGAAAAAACCTCAAGGTCATGGATACTGCGGCATTCGCGCTTGCCCGCGACAATTCCATGCCGATAATCGTATATGCGCTCGACGATCCGGGCGGGTTGTCCGGCGTGCTTGCCGGCAAGACCCGCAGCACCTTGGTCAGCGCGTCGAACTAGACGAGAAGGACTTTAGCTATGGCCGTCAGCTACGACCTGAGCGAACTCAAAAATCGCATGCAGAAATCCATTACCTCGCTGCGCGAGGAATTGACCGGACTGCGCACGGGCCGCGCCAGTGCAGGCCTGTTGGAACCCGTAACGGTGGAAGCCTATGGTTCGCGCATGCCGCTCAACCGGTGGCGACCGTGACGGTACTGGAACCGCGCATGCTCAGCGTGCAGGTGTGGGACCGCCAGATGGCCAATGCCGTCGAAAAAGCCATCCGTGATAGCGGCCCGGGGCTCAATCCGATGGGGGAGGGGCAGATCATTCGTGTGCCGCTGCCCGAGCTCAATGAAGAGCGCCGGCGCGACCTGACCAAGGTTGCCCACAATTATGCCGAACAGGCCCGGGTGGCGGTGCGCCATATCCGTCGCGATGGCATGGATATTCTCAAAAAGGCCGAAAAAGACGGCGATATGAGCCGGGACGATGCTCGCGTGCAGACCGACTCGGTGCAGAAGGCGACCGATGCGGCTGTGGCCGAAATCGATGCGGTCGTTGCCGCCAAGGAACAGGAAATCATGCAGGTCTAAGCTTGCGCCCACTGCGCCAGAGAGCGTCGATGTCCATCGACCCCGCCAGCATTGCCGAAATCGCTCCACCCGCGTCGCTGCGCATTCCGGCGCATATCGGCGTGATCATGGACGGCAATGGCCGCTGGGCGAAAGCACGCGGCAAGCGCCGCACCGAGGGGCATATCGAAGGCGTCAAGGCGCTGCGCAATCTCGTTGAGCTGTGCATCAATTACGGTGTGGCGAACCTCACCGTATTCAGTTTCTCATCTGAAAACTGGACGCGCCCGAAGGATGAGATCGTCTTCATCTTCAATCTATTGCGCCGGTTTGTTGCGTCGGACCTGCAACGGCTCATCCGCAATAATGTGCAGGTGCGGATCATCGGTTCGCGCGACGGGCTCGAGCCCTCGCTGATCCGGCTGATCGACGACGTCGAGGCCAAGACGGCCGCCAATACCGGGCTCGTGCTGATCGTCGCCTTCAACTATGGCGGCAAGGCCGAAATCGTCGATGCGACGCGGCGGATCGCCGTCGAAGTCGCCGCTGGCCGGCTGGCGCCCGCCGATATTACCGAGGCGACGATAGAAGCGGCGCTCTACACGACCGGCATTCCGCATCCCGATGTGATCGTCCGCACCAGCGGCGAACAGCGCATCTCCAATTTCCTGCTCTGGCAGGCAGCATATTCGGAATTCGTCTTCGTGGATGAGTATTGGCCTGATTTCGACGAGGCCACATTCCTCCGCGTCCTTGAGATTTTCTCCCAGCGTGTCAGGCGCTTCGGCGGTATCGAGGCGGCATCACCTTGACCAATCCAGGCGATACATCGTCAGAACCTTCTGCCAATCGCCGCCGCTTATGGTCCGATCTCGGGCCGCGTCTCGTCTCCGCCGCCGTTCTGATCGCCTTGACTGCCACCGCCCTCTATCTGGGCGGCTATGTGTTTTCGGCCGTGGTCGGCGGGGTATTTGGCGGCGTCTATCGCGAATGGGAAGCCATGGTGTCGTGGGCTCCGTTGACGCCCGGTGGCATGGCGCTGATCGGGCTGGTGGTACTGTCTGGTGTGATTTTCCCGCTGTTCGGGCCACTGGGCAGCATGGCGGTCATCGCCGTGGCCTGTGTGGTCGCGCTGGCGATGCGCGGCGAGGGGATCTGGTGGCGCATACTGGGGCTGGTGATTTTCGGCGCCATCATTATTGCCGCCCTGATGATGCGGGGCACGACGATCCATGGCGTCTGGGCCGGCCTCTATCTCGGCACGGTGGTGTGGATGACTGATTCTGCAGCCTTTTTTACCGGAAGGCAGATCGGCGGAGAAAAGCTGGCGCCCGATATTTCGCCGTCCAAGACCTGGTCCGGTGCGCTTGGCGGGCTGGCGCTGGGAACCGGGGCAGGGCTGCTGCTGTGGATCATCATCACGGATTCCCCGTGGTGGATCGGCCTCACCCTCTCGGCCGCGATCAGCATTTTGGGGCAATTGGGCGATCTGGGCGAGAGCGCAATCAAACGTCATTTCCGCATCAAGGATAGCGGCGATATTATTCCGGGTCATGGCGGCCTGATGGATCGACTCGATAGCCTCACATTTGGCGTCTTGCTGGTTTTGATCGTGGGCGGCCTGCATGGCGGCTTTGACGCCGTGGCCCGTGGCCTGCTCTACTGGTGATGACCCGGCCGCTGTGGTGGCCGGATCGATAAGGAACGACATGTTCGACTTCGCCTTCTGGTTGCTTTCCTACGTCATTCCGTTCCTGGCGGTGCTCACCGTCATCGTGTTCGTGCACGAGATGGGGCATTACACGGTGGCGCGCTGGAACGGCGTGGCGATCCAGACCTTTTCCATCGGGTTTGGCCGTGAATTGATCGGCTGGGATGACAAGCACGGCACACGCTGGCGGATTTCCGCAATTCCGCTGGGCGGTTACGTGAGGTTTGTCGGCGACATGAACGCGGCAAGCGTGCCGGATACCGAGGCGCTCGCCAACGTAGATCCCGAACTCGCGCCGCGGCTCTTTGCCAACAAGAACGTCTGGCAGCGCATCGCTGTGGTCGCTGCCGGCCCCATCGCCAATGTCATCCTCACCTTCGTCATCCTCTATGCCCTGCTGCTTGGCTATGGCCGCTACACTATCCCCCGGTGATCGGGGAGGTGGTGGTGGCCTCCGTTGCTGAGGCCGCCGGCCTTGAGGCGGGTGACACCGTCGTGTCCGTTGACGGCTATGCCGTGCATGGCTTCGACGATTTCCAGCGCTTCATTGCCACGGCGCCGCAACGACCGGTCAGCATCGTCATCGAGCGTGGCGGCACCGACCAGACCATCGAGCTGACGCCCGAGGCCGTCGAGGTGCAGGATCGCTTCGGCAATAACCAGCGGATTGGCCGCATCGGGGTGAGTCGGAGCGTCGATCAGGCCGATGTGAGCCTCTATCGCCCCGGCCCGATCGAGGCGATTGGCATGACGGTGGAGGAAATCCGCTTCATCGTGCAGCGCACCGGCGCCTTCCTCGGCGATTTTTTCGTCGGCCGGGGCGATGTCAGAACAATTGGGTGGACCGGTCAAAGTCGCCAAGGTTTCCGGGGAAGTAGCGACGCTGGGCATCATCGCGCTGATCAATCTGACGGCCCTGTTGTCGCTTAATATCGGAATCTTCAATCTTTTACCGGTACCTATGCTCGACGGCGGGCACTTATTGTACTATCTCGTCGAAGCCGTGCGAGGGCGTCCGCTCAGCATGAAAGTTCAGGAAATAGGGTTCCGTTTCGGGTTTGCCTTGGTCCTGGCTCTCATGGTGTTCACGCTCTTTAACGACACCCTGTTTGCCTATCTGAGAACTCTGGGTTAGCCTTTGGTTAACCTTGGTTCTGCAAGGTGTTGCAGGAATACAAGGGCACCAATCATTTGCTAACCGCGTCGAGGCTTCCGCCTTGCCGTTGGTTAAAAAGACGGTAAAACGGTGCAATGGAGTTTGCTTGGGGGAGCGCTGTGCATGGCGAGCCCTTGGGCCCGGTCGCAGAAGGCAATAAAAATATGATCCACCCCACCAAGCTGATGCGCGGCGCTTTCCTGGCGCTGGCAATCTCGGGCGCTGCCCCGCTGGCAGGCTCCGGTGTTCCGCTTCTTGGCGTTGTCTCTGCTCACGCCCAGCAACAACAGCTTGTTGGTTCGGTATTGTTCGAGGGAAACCGTCGTTTCTCCGACAAGCAGCTGCTCACTATGGTGGACATGTCCACTTCGGGCATCTTCTCCCAGCAGCGCCTCGCGGCCGATACTGAAAGCATCCGTCAGGCCTATGATCGCGATGGCTTCCGCGGCGTGTCCGTCACGGCGCGCACCGAAGTTATTCCGGATGGCCGCGTCCGCGTGACCTTCGTGGTCAATGAAGGCGATCGCGCCGGCATCGCGGCAATCAATTTCACCGGGAACAATGCGTTCAATTCCGGCAATCTCAAGGGCACAATGCTCACCAAGGAAACCGGCTTCCTGAGCTGGCTTTTCAAGGATGACAGCTATGACGAGCAGAAGCTCGCCGTGGACCGTGAGCGCATCCGCCTCTATTACGCCAATCGTGGCTATCCCGACACGCAGGTGACTTCGGTCGGGGAGTTCGATGCTTCGCGCAATGCCTACTTCATCAACTTCACCATCAATGAAGGCCAGAAGTACACGTTCGGCAATGTCGGCATCGAGACCAGCATCGATGGCCTCAACACCAATGCACTGACCGGCTCGGTCGATACCCGTGAGGGTGGCGGCTACTCGGTTACCGATCTGCAGAAGACCATCGAGGACATGTCATACGAGGCCACGTCGCAGGGCTATGCCTTTGCCGACGTCCGTGCCCGTCTCGACCGCGATGTCACCAATGGTCGCTTCAACGTCACGTATCTCGTGGACGAGGGTGCCCGTATCTATGTCGAGCGCATCAACATCACCGGTAATACCAAGACCCACGATTTTGTGATCCGTCGCGAGCTGGAATTCGGTGAAGGCGACCCCTTCAACCGTTCCATGGTGATCCGTGGCCGCAAGAACATCGAAGCGCTTGGCTTTTTCTCCGCCGTGCAGCTGTCGACCGCTCTGGCTCGGCTGCCGACAAGGTCGTGCTGAACATCGCGGTGACCGAACAGTCGACGGGTGAATATGGCGCGACGGCCGGCTACTCGACCTCGGAAGGCATTCTGGGCGAAATCTCGCTGACCGAACGCAACTTCCTTGGCCGTGGCCAGTATCTGCGCGCCGCAATCGGTGCGTCGGAATCAGGCCGTACCTTCGACTTCTCGTTCACTGAACCCCGCTTCATGGGTCTCAAGGTTGCCGCCGGCGTGGATGCCTATCACCGCATCACCGACGAATCCTCGCGCAATCTCTATGGCGTCCGAGCGACCGGTGGTCAGCTGCGCGCTAGCATGCCGATCATGGGTGACCTGTCGGCAACGGTGTTTGCTGGCGGTGAGCGTAAGCTTGTAACCGATGAGGATCAGGATCCGTTTAACACATCGGCAAATCCGGCCAACGCTTCGAAGCTCGTTGTCGATGGTCACGAATACTACAAGGCATTCGTTGGCTATACACTGACTCGGAATGGCCCGGACGACACCAAGAAGCCAACGAGCGGTCTCTATGCGACCTTTACCCAGCAATATATCGGTTGGGACCACAACCTGCTCAAGAGCGAAGCTCGTGCCCGCTACTTCGTACCTCTGCTTGACGACAGCGGTATCGTTGCCAGCGTCAGGGGCCGGGCTGGCATGATCAATGACTTCAGCGGCGATGGTGTCAGCGTCGTGGAAGCCTTCATGCCCGGTTCGCAGTTGATCCGTGGCTTTGAAAGCCGTGGCCCGGGTCCGCGTATCGTGGGTGACCAATATCTGGGCGCGACCATGTATGCCGGTCTGTCTGCGGAAATCCAGTTCCCGATCCCGGTTCTGCCGGAGACCTATGGTCTGTCGGGTGCAATCTGGGCTGATGCGGCTCGGATCGATGATGGCACTCTGCCGAACACCAATGGCAATGCGGTTGATCCCGAGAGCATTGACTCGCCGTGGCGGACCTCGATCGGCGCCTCGCTGATCTGGGACTCGCCGTTCGGCCCGCTGCGTGGCGACTTCTGCCCACGTGCTGAACAAGTCGACCGACGACCGCACCCAGCTGTTCCAGCTGACCCTGCAGACTCTGCTGTAGGCTAAAGTGCAGTGACTCAGTTATTGAGCCGCAGGGCGGTAGCGCCGCGGCTCAATTGTTTTTAAGTGATATCATGGTCGATACCCGATTTCATCGTTTCGCCGGAACGGCCACGCTTGGCGCGATCCTGACTGCGGTAGGCCGCAGTGAATTGCTGCCCCCGGGCAAGCCGATCCGGCAATATCGGGTGTCGCCGAGCTGGACCTTGCCGCTCCCGGCGATCTCGCACTTGCCGCCCACACCAATTATACCGAGGCTCTCCGCAAAACTTCGGCAGGCGCCGTCATCGTATTGCCCGCACTGCGCGATGCCGTTCCAGCCGGCAGCGTGGCGATTGTCACGGATAAGCCCCATCACCTGTTCGCTGATATTCTTGACCAGCTCTACCCGTCCAACACGCGCTCCATCATTTCGGCTGGCCGGGACGATCTTGGCGCGCCGATCTTTGAGCGCGATGTAACGCTGGGCTCCAATGTCGTCATTGGCGCGGGTGTTGAGATCGGTCGCGGCACGATAATCGGCGCCAATACGGTTATCGGCGCAGGGGTCACCATCGGGCGCAATTGCATCATCGCAGCCAATTGCACCATTGACTGCGCCCATATCGGCAATCACGTCGTCATCCAATCCGGCGTGCGTATCGGCACCGAAGGGTTCGGCTGGCTGGACTTCGGCATCAGCAACCGCAAGCTGCCGCAACTGGGCCGCGTCCTACTCCGGGATCGCGTCGAAGTGGGCGCCAATTCGACCATCGATCGGGGCGCGCTGGGCGACACCATGGTCGGTGAAGGCACCAAGATCGATAATCTGGTCCAGATCGGGCATAACTGTCGGATTGGCCGCAATTGCATTATTGCGGCGATGAGCGGTTTGGCCGGGTCGACCATTATCGGGGACAGCGTCCTGATGGGCGGCGGCTCGGGTACCTCCGGCCATCTGACGATCGGGTCGGGCTCGGTGATCCACGGCCGGGCAGCCGTCACCAAGGATTGGCCAGCGGGATCCAAACTTGCCGGAGCTCCGGCGCAGGATATAAGAGATTTCTGGCGCGAGATCGCCACAATGCGCAAACTGACAAAAGGGGACAAGCGGGGATGACCGACAGCGCGATAGAGGGTACTGAACTGGCGGCGATGGATATTGCCGAAATCCTCAGGAGCCTGCCTCACCGCTATCCGTTCCTGATGATCGACAAGATTATCAAGATCGACGGCGATGAGACGGCCGTGGGCATCAAGAACGTGACCTTCAATGAACCCATCTTCCGGGGTCATTTTCCCGAAAATCCAATTTTCCCCGGTGTGCTGATCATCGAGGGCATGGCGCAGACGGCCGGTGCGATTGTGATCAAGCACGATGCCGGCGGCGGCAAGAAGAACATCGTCTTGATGCTAGGCGTCGACAAGGCCAAGTTCCGCAAGCCTGCAGGCCCCGGCGACGTCATCGAATTCCATATCGCCAAGATCCAGCGGCGGCGTAATGTCGGGCGCTATGAAGCCAAGGCCATCGTCGAAGGCACCGTTATCGCGGAGGCGGAGATCACAGCCATGATCATCGAGGCGACATCGTGAGCGATGCCGCAATTCACCCGACGGCAATTGTCGGGCAGCACGCGCGCATCGGCAAAGGCGTCAAGATCGGCCCCTATTGCATCGTGGGGGACAAGGTCATTCTGCACGACAATGTGGAGCTGGTGTCCCATGTTGTCATCGACGGCAATACCGAGGTCGGTGCGAGCTCGCGGATATTTCCATTCGCCTCGGTCGGGCTTGAGCCACAGGACCGCAAGTATCACGGCGAGAACTCTCGCCCGGTGATTGGCGAGCGCTGCGTCATCCGGGAATCGGCAACCCTCAATCCGGGCACCGACGGGGGCGGCATGCTGACCAAGATCGGCAATGACTGCCTGATCATGGCAAGCGCCCATGTCGCCCACGATGCCATTATCGGCGACAATGTCGTCATGGCCAACTATGTCGGCATTGCCGGTCATTGCCAGAGTTGGCGACAACGTCACTTTCGGGGGTGCTTGCGTTGTGCACCAGTTCACCCGGATTGGGTCGCATGCCTTTATCGGCGCCCATTCCATGATCGATGGCGACGTGATCCCCTATGGCATGGCCGTGGGCAATCGGGCATCGCTTATGGGCCTCAATCTCGTTGGTCTCAAGCGGCGTAAGTTCGATCGTGAAGCGATCCACAAGCTACGCGCGGCCTATCGCATGATTTTTGCCAGCGAAGGCACGCTGCGCGAGCGCGTCGAGGATGCGGCGGAATTGTTCAAGGGTGATGTCTCGGTGCAGGACGTCGTCGCGTTCATCGCCGCCGCTTCGGATCGCCCGATCCTGTTGCCACGCAACGGTCCCACGCTCGATTAGGCGCCAGAAGCGGAGCGCTGCATGACATTGCCCATGGCCGGAGCCGCTCAAGCTGTTCGTGCTGGCCGGCGAACCTTCCGGCGACAGGATTGCCGCCGACTCGGTCCGCCGCCTGCGCGAGCGGGTGGCGCTCGACCTGAGCGGCGTCGGCGGCGATGAGCTGATCGGGCAGGGGCTGCGCTCCCTGTTTCCGATGAGCAATCTGTCGGTAATGGGCGTCACCGACGTGCTGCTGCGCCTGCCGCTATTGCTGTGGCGGATCAGAGCAGACCGCTCGCGTGATCCGGGCAAGCCAGCCAGATATTGTCGTGCTGTTCGATGCCCGAGATTTCTCCGCCCTGCTGGCGCGGCGGCTGCGTGCTATGGGGCATAGCGGACCGATCCTGCTTTACGTGGCGCCCTCGGTTTGGGCGCGCTCGCCCGGGCGAGCGGCCAAGCTCACGCCGCTATTCAACGAAGTGCTGGCTGTTTTGCCCTTCGAGCCCGAGGTGATGGCCCGGCTGGGCGGACCGCCAACGGCCTATGTCGGCCATCCTGCATTGCGCGAGCGGCTGCAGCAGCGGGACGCAGTTGAAGCGGGGCCATTAATATTGCTGCCGGGCAGCCGGGATGGCGAATTGCGACGACATTTGCCGCTATTCCGGCAGGTCGCCGCGGAGATGGCAAATCATCCTGCGGTGACCGGTTTTGTTATCCCCACCTTGCCAATCCTTGCGGAGCGACTGCGCCGCGAGGTAGCCGATTGGCCCGTTCCGGTCACGGTGATTGCCGAGCGCTCTGAGCGAGCCGCGCTGTATCAGCGGGCGGTGCTGGCCCTCGCCGTCTCCGGCACGGCAACACTGGAACTGGCCCCGGCGGGTGTGCCGATGGTCATCAGCTATGTCATGGATGGACACCGGGCGCGGGTCTACGAGAAAATCGGCAGGCCAATGATCGGCCTGCCCAATATCGTGCTCAAACGAGCGGCCACGCCAGAATTGGTGTTGTCGCAACCGGACGCTGCGGTCTTGACCGGGGCGGTACGCAAATTGCTCGACGACAAGGCTGCTCGCCAGACCCAGATCGCCGCTTTTGGCGAATTGTCAGACCTAATGGAGAATGGTGAGGCCGCCGCTCCATGACAGGACCCGGCCGACCGGGTCCTTGCATGGTGGCGAGGTTAAGCACTCAGCTATTGCCCATGAAAACGGCCCCATCCTCGATAAGGATGGGGCCGTTGGCTTGCATGCCGGGCAGATACCTCAGCGCGAGGCAATAGGCTCGAAGTCGCGGGCCGGCGAGCCGTTATAAAGCTGACGTGGACGACCGATTTTCTTCTGCGGGTCGCCGATCATTTCCTTCCACTGCGAAATCCAGCCGACGGTGCACGCGACGGCGAACAGCACGGTGAACATCGAGGTGGGGAAGCCGATGGCTTCCGAGATGACGCCGGAATAGAAATCGACGTTCGGATAGAGCTTGCGGTCGATGAAATAGGGGTCTTCGAGCGCGATCCGTTCAAGTTCCTGAGCAACTTGCAGCGTGGGGTTATTGTGCACGCCGAGCAGATCGAGCACTTCCTTGGCCGTCGCCTGCATCACCGTGGCGCGCGGGTCGAAGTTCTTGTAGACGCGGTGACCGAAGCCCATCAGGCGGAACGGATCGTTCTTGTCCTTGGCGCGCAATGAATTCGGGAATGCGATCGACGGTGCCAATTTCCTTGAGCATGTTGAGTGCGGCTTCATTGGCGCCGCCATGGGCTGGGCCCCAGAGGCAGGCAACGCCGGCGGCGATACAAGCGAAGGGGTTGGCATCGGACGAGCCGGACAGACGCACGGTCGAGGTCGAGGCGTTCTGCTCGTGATCGGCATGGAGCGTGAAGATCAGGTCCATGGCGCGGGCAATGCGGGGATCGACTTTGTATTCCTCGGCCGGCACAGCAAAGCACATATGCAGGAAATTGGCCGCATAGTCGAGATCGTTGCGCGGATAGACGAAGGGCTGGCCCACCGAATATTTGTAGGCCATGGCGGCGATCGTCGGCATCTTGGCGATCATGCGGATCGAAGCGATCTCAGCTGGCGCGGATCGTTGATGTCAGTGGAGTCGTGATAGAAAGCGGCCATGGCGCCGACCACGCCGGTCATGACGGCCATTGGGTGAGCGTCGCGACGGAAGCCACGGAAGAAATAGTGCATCTGTTCATGCACCATGGTGTGGCGGGTCACCAGCTCGTCAAATTCTTCCATCTGGGCTTTGCTGGGCAGCTCGCCATAGAGCAATAGATAGCAGACTTCGAGGTAATTGCTCTTGGCGGCAAGCTGGTCGATCGGATAGCCACGATAGAGCAATTCGCCCTTGTCGCCATCGATATAGGTGATCGCGCTGTCGCAGGCGGCAGTCGAGGTGAAGCCGGGATCGTAGGTGAACAGCCCGGTCTTGGCGTACAAAGATCGGATGTCGATCACTTCCGGCCCGACGGAGCCGGCCAGTACCGGAAATTCGTAGGTCTGGTCCCCGATGACGAGTTTGGCGACTTTATCGGTCATTCAGCTCTCCTCGAAGGCCCCTGAACCCCACAAAGAAGGAAGTTTCGGTGGGGATGGGGCCGCAAAATTTGGCGGTCTTGAGTGTGTCGGGATTGGTACCAGCTTTTGCCCGACCGAAGCAACTAATGGGTAAGCAAGCCTTACCCTCCTAATAGCACTAGACAGTGCCGATCTGATCGGTCAGGCGCGCCATGCTTTCTTCCCTTCCGATCAGCACCATGACCTCGAAAATACCGGTGAAACCGTGCGGCCAGTAAGAGCGGCACGCAGAGGCTGGGCAAGCTTGCCCAGCTTCAATCCCTTCGCCTCCGCGAGCGTCCGCATGGCGGCGTCGATTGCCGGCACGGTCCATTCGTTAAGACCGCGCAGCATCTCTGCCATATCTGCCAAAACGCCACGGGCGTCGGGAGTCAACAGAGCCGATGCTGCTGCGTCGATAGCAAGCGGACGTGACGCATAGATGAACTGGGCCAGATCGATCAGCTCGAGAATGGTCTTGGCGCGGGGCTGCAACTCGGGCAGGGCGGCAAGGGCCGTGGCCTTATTGGCAACGAGGCCCTCCAGATCGGCCAAGCGGCCGACTTCCTCGGCTGTCGCGATCATGATGTCGTAGAGATAGTCCGGCTTGGCCTCGTGGATATAATGGCCGTTAATGCTCTCGAGCTTGACGAAGTCGAAGCGGGCGGCGCCCTTGTTCAGGCCCTCAAGGCTGAACCATTCCACCATCTGCTCGGTGGAGAAAATCTCGTCGTCATCATGGCTCCAGCCCGGGCGGGCGAGATAATTGCGCAAGGCCTCGGGCAGATACCCCATCTGCCGATAGGCCTCGACGCCGAGCGCGCCATGGCGCTTTGAGAGCTTGGCGCCGTCGGGGCCGTGAATCAGGGGGATGTGGGACATCTCCGGCACGGTCCAGTCCATGGCATTGTAGATAACGATCTGGCGGGCGGCATTGGTCAGGTGGTCGTCGCCACGGATGATGTGGGTGACGCCCATATCGTGATCATCCACCACAACGGCATGCATATAGGTGGGCGTGCCGTCGGAACGCAGGATGATGAAATCATCCGGGTTCTCGGTCTTGAACACGACCTTGCCCCGGACGTGATCGTCGACGACGATCTCGCCCGTGAGTGGGGCCTTGATGCGGATAACGGGCTCGACGCCGGCAGGAGCTTCCTTGGGGTCGCGGTCGCGCCAATAGCCATTATAGCGCGGGGGCTTGCCTGCGGCGCGGGCTTCTTCGCGCATCTGGTCGAGCTCGGCGGGCGAGCAATAGCAATAATAGGCGTGGCCCATTTTCACCAGCTCATGCGCCACTTCGGCGTGGCGGGTAGCGCGGCCAAACTGGCTAATCGGCTCGCCTTCCCGTGTGAGACCGAGCCGAGTCAGGCCATCGATCAGCGCCACGACGGCGGCTTCGGTGGAGCGTTCACGATCGGTGTCTTCAATGCGCAGGAGCATCTTGCCGCCGGTCTTGCGGGCATAGGCCCAATTGAACAGCGCCGTGCGGGCACCGCCAATATGCAGATAGCCGGTGGGCGAAGGGGCGAAGCGGGTGACAACCTGAGACATGGCGACCGGAAAGTTTGGACGAATTTGCGAGCCGTGTGTACCATAGAGGGGCACGAGCGCAAGGGCGGGGGCTAGGCGGGTGTTGGGGGCAGAAACACTTGAGCCGAGAACCGCGCCGGAGCGGGCCCATGCACGGCCGAATCCGGTTCCAGTAAAACGACAGGTATGGCCGCTAACTAAAGACAAAGGCGGCGTTTTTGCCTCGCTTCACGATGGGCTCGCTACTGCCGTCGCGACACGGCGGCTGTTTGTACTGCTGCCCTTTTCCATGATTTTCGGACTGGCGGCTTATGCGCAATTGCCATTTGAACCGCTGCCGCAGGCTTTGATTGGCGTCGCTCTGGCGCTCAGTGCGGCCATCGCCATGGCTCGGCGGTTCCGCGCTTTGCCCGTAGTCGCATTGCTTGGCGCGTTCTGGGTCGGCTTTTGCCTGCTGCCAATTCACAGCGGGATGTTCGGCACGCCAATGCTGGCATTTCCTGCCTATGGCCAGTTTGAGGCGCGGGTCGATGAGATCATCTCGGCCAATGCGGAGGAGCGCCGGATTGTCGTATCGGGGCTGGTGCCAATGGGGACGACGCGGCCGGTGGCTATCAGCCGGGCGCGGTTGCTGGTGCCGGCCGAACCGGCGCTGGAACTGGGTGACACCATATTCGGCCGGTTCCGGCTAGCGCCCGTGCCGGGGCCGGTTTTGCCCGGCGGCTATGACGGGCAGTTCCATTCCTATTTTTCCGGCATCGGAGCCTATGGCTCGGTAATCGGCGATTTTGCGCTGGTGGCGCCGGCGAGCGGGTTCGATGTGAGCCGGATGATCGAGAGCCTCCGCTTTGGCATCGGGGCACGGATCGATGCAGTACTGGATGGCGATACGGCGGCCATCGGCCGGGCCATGGTGATGGGCGACCAGAGTGCGCTGAGCGACGAGACGCGGGATATTCTGGCCGAGTCGGGGCTGGCGCATATTTATTCGATTTCGGGACTGCATCTGTCGATTGTGGCGGGCGGCGTGTTCTGGCTGTTGCGGCTCGGACTGGCAGCGGTGCCGGCCTTGGGCACGCGGCTGCCGGTCAAGAAATTGGCGGCAATTGGCGGGTTGGTCGCAGCGGCGGGTTATTTGATGCTGGCAGGTGGGCCGGCAAATGTGCCGGCTTTGCGCTCCACCATCATGCTGGCGCTGATTTTTGGCGCGGTGCTGGCCGGGCGGCGGGCGCTGACCATGCGCAATGTGGCATTTGCGGCGCTGGCGATCATCCTGATCGATCCTGCTAGCGTGTTCCGGCCCAGCTTTCAGCTGTCCTTTGCCGCCGTGGTCGGATTGATCGGATATTTCGAGCTGCCGCGCCGGCCGGTAAAGGGGCAGAGCGGCTGGCTGCTGCGAATTGGCAGCACGGTCTGGGTGACGGCGATGACCAGCTTTATCGCCGGTTTGGCGACGCTGTTATTTTCCGCCTACCACTTCCAGCAGACGGCGCCGCTCGGCGTGGTCGGCAATGTGCTGGTGCTGCCGGTGGTGAGCCTCGTTATCATGCCGTTCGCCGTGATCTCGGTCTTGCTCATGCCCTTTGGCATTGAGGGTGCGGCGGTATCCGTCATGGGGTGGGGAATCGACCGCATGGTCGATGGTGGCGTGCTGGTGGCCGGGTGGAGCGAGGGGCTTACCGGTAACCCGCTGCTTACGCCTGTCGCCATCTTGATCGGAATTGCCGCGCTGGCCTCGGTTTGCCTTTGTCGGCAATTGGTGGCGGATGCTGGGGCCTGTGGTCGCGCTGCCGTTGATCCTGCTGCTGGGCCTCGATCAGCGGCCCGATATTCTGGTGGCTGATACGACGCAGGCCATCGCACTACGCGGCGCGGAAGGCGTGGGACTGGTGACCGGGCGCGGGTAGCTTTGCCGTGGAAGTCTGGAGCCAGCATTATCAGGAAGGGATCGATGAGGGGCTGGCGGAGGCGCGGTGCGATAGCATTGCCTGCGTGGCGACGACGCCGGAATTTTCGATTGCAGTGATCAAGAGCGCGGCGGCGTTTGCCGAGGATTGTCCGCTGCATGATCTGGTGATCAGCCGCATCAGGGTGCCGGCAACATGTGCCGTGGCACAATATATCGACGCGGCGGCGCTGCGGACGGGCGGCGTGCATTGGCTGCGCTGGGATGAAACGGCGGGGCGGTTCGATATCCGCACCGCCGTTCCCAATATCACTCGGCCTTGGCGAGTCGCGCCACGGTGACGCCCGCAGCCGGCATTTCGGCAGTGCCCAGCACGTAGCCAGATTCTGTCGGCGGCGGGGTTGAGCGTCGCGGCGCCGGAACCGTAATTGACATAGATGCGGAAGCCGTCGCGCACGCGGGAGCGAACGCCGGCGGGCAGCAGCAGGGTGGGCACATCAGCCTCGGCAATCAGATAGTCGATGATGCGCTGGGTCAGGGCCTTGTTGCCGCTGGCGGCAAGGTAATGCAGCTTGCCCCGGGCGATCAGCACCGGCCAGCCTTCGGCATCCTCGATTTCGACTTCGGCGCGGGTTTCGATGCGTTCGCGCCAATGCCGCACGGCCCCACCGCCGCCACGCACTTCGACCTCAAGAGTGGGATCGACGCTATCAATGCGCAGGACTTTGGCGTCGAGCAGGTTACTCGGCAGGTCTGGCGCGAGGCCGAGCGGAATGGCGAAGTTCTGCGTCTTGGAGCCGGAGCGCGGGCCGAGCAGCAAGTGCCCCTCGAAATCGGCAATGGCTTCGCGCAGGGCGTCATTCCGAGCAAACAGCGCAGGAATGGCGACGATGTCATAGCCGGCAAAGCTCTTGGTGCTGGGCGGCAGGATATCGATATCGACGCCATGCTTGCGGAAGGCGGCATAAACGGCGCGGACATGGGCGCTGTGAGAAAAGCCCTTGGCCCGGGGCTGGATCTGCCGAGCCCATTCGCTCTGATAGTCGAAAACGATGGCGACGCGGCCCTTGGCGGCGGTTCCGGCAATGCCGGTCTGGCGCAGTTCCTGGGCGACCTGACTGGCTTCGTGATAGGCGGGCGCCGGTTCACTATCGGGCCGCAAGAGGCCGGCATGCATCTGCTCCTGCGCAAACGGCGCCTGTCGCCAGCGGAAATAGGAGACAACCTCGGCGCCATGAGCAAAGGCTTCCCGTGCCCAGAGGCGAGCCATGCCGGGAAGCGGATCGGGATTGAAATTGGCCCAGTTCACCGGGCCGGGCTGCTGCTCCATGATCCACATGCGGCCATGGCCGACGGCGCGGTAGAGATCATGGTGAAAGGCCTGATAGTCAGGTTCGCCCCGGCGCATATAGTGGCGCTTGACGTCTTCGGGTTCGTCGCTCTGGGCGAGGTGGCCGAGCGGGTAGGCGTCCCAGCTGGCGACGTCGAGTGTTTCGGCCACATCGTAATGGTCGAATTCGGTATAGCGGCCCATGAAATTGTGGATGACCGGCAGGTCAGGGCGCTTGGTCTTGAGGATGTCGTACTGGACCTTGTTGAAGGCAGCGACTCGGTCGGAGGCGTAGCGGCGGAAATCGAGATCGTGGGCGGGTGCGGCTTCGCAGACCAGCAGGTTCGGCAATTCGATCTGGTCAGAAGCGGTTATATTCCATGGACCAGAAGACGTTGCCCCAAGCCTCGTTCAGGGCCTCGATCGTGCCGTAGCGGGCCTCAAGCCGAGTGCGGAAGCCGGCTTCGGCCGCGGGCGAATAGGAATAGGTGGTGCCATGGCAGCCATATTCATTGTCGGTCTGCCAACCGCCGAGGGCTGGGTGATTGCCAATTGCATCGGCCAGCAGCTGGGTAATGCGGGCGGCTTCCTCGCGATAGCCAAGGTGCGAGAAATCATAGTGCCGGCGCGAGCCAAAACCTTTCTTGCGGCCATTGGCGTCGACGGCGAGCATATCGGGATGCTTGTCGACCATCCAGCGCGGGGGCGTGGCTGTGGGCGTGCCGAACACGACGTTGAGGCCGTGGCGGCCCAGCACGTCCATGGCCCGGATGATCCAATCAAAGCGAAGGTCGCCGGGTGTTGGCTCGAGCCTCGACCGAGCGAATTCGCCGATGCGGACGAATTTGATGCCGACCTCGGCCATGCGAGCGGCGTCGCGGTCCCACCAGTCTTCGGGCCAGTGTTCGGGGTAATAGCAAACGCCAAGGGTAGGGGTCATTTTGTGGCTCTAGAGGGCAATCGGAGTTTCAGGAAGGCCAGCAACATCGACGGCAATGGTAAAGAGGCCGCCGGCAACTTTCTCGGCGGCGAGCTGCTCGGCGCTGAGATTCTTGTTGGCGGTGGTGATGAACAGCGTCTTGAGGTCGGGGCCGCCGAAAGCGGGGCAGGTGACTCGGCTGACGGGCACCTCGATGACGCGGTCGATAGAGCCATCAGGCGCGTGGCGGACGACGCAGGAGCCGCCCCAGCGGGCGTTCCACAGATAGCCCTCGCTATCGACCACGGCGCCATCGGGATAGCCACGATGGTTCGAGACGTCGGCAAAGAGGGTCCATTCGCCGGTGGGCAGGCCCGTTGCCGGATCGGTGGGGCATTGCATGATCTTTTTGGTCGGCGTGTCGCTCCAATAGGCGATGCTGCCATCGGGCGAAAAGCAGGTGGCGTTGGGAATAGATATCCCGGATTTTAGTGTGGTCAGTGTGCCGGCGCGGTAGTGATAGACCGCGCCGATCGGCGTTTCCGCTTCGCCCTTGGCCATGGTGCCGATCCAGAACGCGCCGGAGGGATGTACGCGGCTGTCATTGGTGCGGGTCAGCGCGTTATCGGCCTCGATCTCGTTGATGCGGTTCATGCCGCCAGTGGCCAGATCGAATTGTTTGAGGCCCGTTTCGGTAGCCAGCACCAGCGTGTGGTCATCGACAATGGCAGCGGCAGCCACGATTTCGTTGAACAGCCAGCTGTCGGCGACCTCGCCTGCAGCGGTGACGGCGAACAACGTTTGCTCGTTGATGTCGAAGAAGAACAGCTGATGGCGGCCAGGATGCCAGATGGGGCCTTCGCCCGGGGCGCATTGGCTATCGAGCAGGAGCTTTGCCGTCTGGGTCATTGGGCCATACCCTTGTCGTAGGCGGCAACGGCAATGGCGGCGCGTTCGGCGACCCGGGCCACATCCATGCCGGGCTTGTAGATATAGGTGCCCAAGCCAAAGCCGGTGCAGCCGGCAGCGAAGAATTCGCCGAAATTGTCTGGATTGGCGCCGCCCACAGCATAAACCGGCATTTCTGGCGGCAGCACGGCCTTCATAGCCTTGATGCCTTTAGCGCCCAGCACTTCGGCGGGGAAGAATTTGAGCCCAGTGGCGCCCGCCTTGATGGCGCGGAAGGCTTCGGTAGGGGTGAAAACGCCCGGATAGGAGAGCAACTGGATGCGCACGGTCTCTTCGATCACCGCTTTATTGGTGTCGGGCAGAAACGATGAATGTGCCCCCGGCATCGGCCACGGCCCAGACCTGCTTTTTGGTGAGCACGGTGCCCGCGCCAATAGCGGCCTTGTCGCCCAGGGCGTTGGAGGCCAGCGCAATGCTGGTCAGCGCGTCGGGGGAATTGAGCGGCACCTCGATCATAGTGATCCCCGCGGCGACCAGCGCTTCGCAGACGGCGACGGTTTCGGGCGGCGTGATGCCGCGCAGGATGGCGATGATGTGACGGTGATTCATTGGGGTAACTCCGATCAGGCGATGGCGCTGCGGGCGGCCTTGAGGCCGGCCAGTACCACATCTGTAGCGTCGATAGGGGTGCCGGTGGCGCCGGTTTTGGCCAGCACATCGGCATAAAGCGCGCAAAGTGCGGCCGAGCCGATCAATGGCACAGGTTCGGCACCGATCAGATGACGATTGCTGCCGATCTCGGTGCCGATCAACAGGCCGGACAGGAAGCCGGCACACCAATCGGGCGCGCGGCCGGACAGGAGCAGAACCGGCGCGGACTCGGAACAATTGGCCGAGCAATTCCTGCGGACGCTCAAGGCCTGCTTCGGCGCCGGAGGCAAAACCTTCGGCGCGACCGGGGCCGTCGAGGCTGCCATTGAGGGAATGGCGTAGCACTGAATGGGTGCTGAGAATTTCGAACATTTCGCCGGTCATGGCGGTGGCGAAACGCTCGATGCGGGTGCCGTTGAGCTGGGCCCATTTGGAATGGGTGCCGGGCATACAGACCACACCGGTATAGCCGGGCCGCAGGGCGGCGAGGCCGAGCAGCTGGGTTTCTTCGCCGCGCATGACATTGTCGGCGCTGTTTTTCTGGCAGACACCGGGCAGAATCGAGACCGCGAAGCGGGTGTTGGGCATGGCGGGCTGGACAGCGCCCGCAAGCAGATGGCGCAGATCGGTGGGGGCTTCGAGATAGGGGGCTTCGAGCCACCCTCGGCGGGCGCCGGCCATGCCGCAGACCAGCACGTCGATGGCGCCAGCGCGTGTGCCGGTGACTCCGTCGAGCAATTCGCTCAGCGCGGCGGGGTATTCCTCGCGCGTGAGCTTGCCCATGCCCTTGGGGGAGTTGCGCGCAAATGTCACCGCGCCATCGGCAGCGATGCCCCGAGCGCGCAAATTCGAGGTGCCCCAATCAACGGCGACCCAATCCACGATGTCAGTCAAAGTCACTCCCCCTGAGCCGCATGCCTTATCCCGGCAGGGCGACCCTAATCGCAGAGCGCCGGTGGAGCCAGCAAGAATCTGCGGCTTACGGCGCGACAGAACAAAGGCCCAAGCCCAAGTTTTCGTCTCCTCATTTGGTAAGCGAGCAGACGCGTTTCGGAACATTGCACAGCGCTTTTTCGTGCGCCTCTAAAAAGTATGATTTTTCGGCAGAATTCCATTCACTCTCGGCACGGGCATGCTAGAAAGCTGCAATCGTTGAGGCACGATCCGCCAGCGCGGACAGTGAGGTATGAGGAAATGACTGCCAGCAAGCCCCAGAAGCTGCGTTCGCGCGCTTGGTTTGATAACCCAGACAATCCAGACATGACGGCGCTTTATCTCGAGCGTTACATGAACTTTGGCGTGTCGCGCGAAGAGCTGCAATCGGACAAGCCGATCATCGGTATCAGCGCAGACGGGGTCCGACCTTTCGCCATGCAACCGCCACCACATCGTGCTGGCTGAGCGCGTGCGCGAAGGCATTCGGGAAGCGGGTGGCATTGCCATCGAATTCCCCGTGCATCCAATCCAGAAACCGGCAAGCGGCCGACGGCGGGGCTTGACCGGAACCCGGCCTATCTGGGTCTGGTCGAAGTGCTTTATGGCTATCCGCTGGACGGCGTCGTGCTGACTATTGGGTGCGACAAGACCACCCCGGCCATGCTGATGGGCGCGGCGACGGTCAATATTCCGGCGATCGCGCTGTCGGTCGGGCCGATGCTCAATGGCTGGCACAAGGGCGAGCGCACCGGCTCGGGCACCATCGTGTGGAAGGCCCGCCAGATGATGGCGGCCGGCGAGATCGATTATGCCCAGTTCATCGAATTGGTGGCGTCCTCGGCGCCATCGACCGGCTTCTGCAACACGATGGGCACCGCGAGCACGATGAATTCGCTGGCGGAATCGCTGGGCATGCAGTTGCCGGGTTCGGCCGCCATTCCTGCGCCGTATCGCGATCGCCGTGAAATGGCCTATCGCACCGGCAAGCGCATCGTGGACATGGTGCATGAGGATTTGAAGCCCTCCGACATCCTGACCAAGGACAATTTCATCAATACTATCGTGGTCAATTCGGCCATCGGTGGTTCTGACCAATGCCCCGATCCATATTCAGGCTATCGCCAAGCATATTGGCGTGGAACTGGAACTGCAGGATTTCCAGACCTATGGCCACAAGGTGCCGCTGCTGGTCAACATGCAGCCTGCCGGTGAATATCTGGGCGAGGACTTCTATCATGCCGGCGGCGTGCCGGCAGTGGTCCATGAGTTGATGGGCCGGGGCCTGATCCACGAGAACGCCCCGACCGTTAACGGCAAGACCATCGGCGAGAACTGTCGCGACAGCACGATCCAGACGACAAGGTCATCCGCCCCTTCGACAATCCGCTCAAGGCCGAAGCCGGGTTCCCGGTGCTGCGGGGCAATTTGTTCTGACAACGCCATCATGAAGACCAGCGTGATTTCCTCGGAATTCCACGACCGTTACCTCAACAATCCAGCCAGCCCCGGTGCGTTCGAGGGCAAGGCTGTGGTGTTCGATGGCCCGGAGGACTACCACCACCGGATCGACGATCCCTCGCTTGAGATTGACGAACATACCCTGCTGTTCATGCGTGGCGCCGGGCCGATCGGCTATCCTGGCGCGGCGGAAGTCGTCAACATGCGGCCGCCCGATTACCTGATCAAGAAGGGCATTCATGCGCTGGCCTGTATCGGCGATGGCCGCCAGTCCGGCACCTCGGGTTCGCCCTCGATCCTCAATGCCTCGCCGGAAGCTGCCGCCGGTGGCAATCTCGCTATCCTGCGGACCGGCGACCGGGTGCGCATCGACCTCAATACGGGCACAGCCAATATCCTGATTTCTGACGAAGAAATCATGACGCGCCGGGCGGACCCGGAATCGATGGGCGGGTACAAATACCCCAAGCATCAGACGCCCCGGCAGGAAATCCAGCGCAGTATCGTCGGCCAGCTTGGCGACGGCGCCATCCTCAAGCCAGCCGAGAAGTACCAGCGGATTGCTCAGACCAACGGCATTCCGCGGGATAATCACTAGAAGGCTGGGGCATTGCGCCGTATGGCGCAAGCTCCTCATCCGCCCTTCGGGCACGCAGCCATTCGAGCATAGCTCTCATGGCCTTCTCCCCTAAAATCGCTCCACCGAAGCGATTTTGCCTTCGGCCGGCTCTGAAGTCCCAAGAGGGGAGAAGGGACGCTCGGGGACTGCGACAAATCAAAAGGGCCGCTCAATGGAGCGGCCCTTTTGTTCAGTACTTCCGCAACAGCCCAACAAGTCGGCCCTGAACCTTGACCCGGTCAGGAGGAAAAATGCGGGTTTCGTAAGCCGGATTAGCGGCTTCGAGGGCGACGGTATTGCCCTTGCGACGCAGGCGCTTGAGCGTGGCTTCCTCGTCATCGACCGGGGCGACGATGATTTCGCCAGTGCTGGCTGATTCCTGCTTTTTGATGAGAACGGTGTCGCCATCGAAAATGCCGGCCTCGATCATCGAATCTCCGCGCACTTCAAGCGCAATGCTCTGCCAGCGCCCAGCATTTCGGGGGGCACCATGATGGTGTGGGAATGAGTCTGGATAGCCTCGATCGGCGTACCGGCGGCGATCCGGCCCATGACGGGAATCGAGATTGGCCGGGCATAGTCTTCGCCGGCGGATTTGCGGGCCGGCGGATTGGATACCTTGCCCAACGTGCCCTCAATGACTGAAGGCTCGAAGCGTGCCTTGCGACCGCCCAGCGAGGGATTCATCGAATCGGGGAGCTTGACCACTTCGAGCGCCCGGGCCCGATTGGGCAGGCGGCGGATGAAGCCGCGCTCTTCCAGCGCGGTAATCAGGCGGTGAATGCCGGATTTGGACGCCAGATCGAGGGCATCCTTCATTTCGTCGAATGAGGGGGAATGCCGCTTTCCTTCATCCGCTCGTGGATGAACATCAGCAGCTCGTGTTGTTTGCGCGTCAGCATTGGCGGCCTTCCACAGGGATTCGGAACATAGGCAGAACGACTATACGTGTTCCAGTTATGTTCCGCAATATCCCTGTCGCCCCCAGCGCGATTTTCTTGGCTCGACAGTCAAAAGGCGTCGATCTGGATGGATTCGACAATCGGAACCGGCATGGGCGCCGGGGTCTAATTCTGGCTGGATGATCAGCATATCCGCGTTTGACAGGGACGAGGTGTGACCGCTGTCGGTTTGGGAGATCGGCATGAGCTCGGGGCCGGTGGGCGTGTGCACCAGCTGGGCGCGCATGAAGTGGCGGCGCGCGGAATTGGGCGGGGTGGGGCCGGCCGGGGGCAGGCGCCAGCTGGGCTGTTCGGCATAGCCGAGCCATTTGCGCAAAGCCGGCTTGATGAAGACTGTGGCGGTGACCATGGCCGAAACCGGATTGCCGTGCAGGCCGAAAATTAGCGCCTTGCCGCGAGTGCCGAACATGAGCGAGTTTGCCCGGGCGCATGTTGATGCGCCAGAAGTCGAGGGTCACGCCGAGTTCGAGCAGTACATCCCGGACGATATCGTGGTCGCCCACGCTGGCGCCGCCAGTGGTGATCAGAATGTCGGGTTCGGCGGCGAAGATTGATTCTGAGCTTGGCGCGCAGGGCGGCGCGGTCGTCGCGGGCAATGCCGTGGTCGGTGACCTCAGCGGCATAGGGCGCGAGCATGGGGGCGAGGCCGAAGCTGTTGGAGGCGACGATCTGGTCGGGCGCGAGGGGCGAGCCGGGCAGCACCAGCTCGTCGCCGGTGGCGAGGAGGGCGATGCGGGGGCGCGTGGCGACCGTGAGCGTAGGGGCATTGGCAGCAGCGGCTACGGCCAGCTGCATCGGGCCCATGCGAGCGCCTGTCTCGATCAGGGCATCGCCGATGGCGAAGTCATTGCCAATGGCGCGGATGCTGCGGCCGGGCTTGGGCTGCTCGGTGAAGGTCACCAGATTGCCGTTTACGGTGGCTTCTTCCTGCATGATGACGGCGTCGGCGCCGGGGGAACCGGAGCGCCGGTGAAGATGCGGACGCATTGGTCTGCGGCGACGCTGCCAGCAAAGCCGGCACCGGCTTGCGACACGCCGATCAGCGTCAGGCGGTGGCCGGGGATGATATCGGCGGCACGGACTGCGTAGCCATCCATGGCGCTGGCATTGAAGGGGGCTGGTCGTGAGTGGCAAAGAGCGTTTGCGCCAGCACACGGCCATTGGCGTGGGCGAGGGCGACGCTTTCGGGGCGGACGGCCGGTACGCGCGAGAATGGCGGCGATGGCGTCTTCGACGGGCAATAGGCTCATAGTGTGCGTACGAAGTCGCCGGATTTGCCGCCGGACTTTTCGAGAAGGCAGATGTCGGTGACGATGATGGCGCGGTCGATGGCCTTGGCCATGTCATAGAGGGTCAGCGCGGCGGTGGAGGCAGCGACGAGGGCTTCCATTTCGACACCGGTCTGGCCGGTGGTTTCGGCTGATGCTTCAATGCGGATGGTGGTGTCGTTCTCTACCGAGATGTCGACGCTGACCTTGGTGAGCGGGATCGGATGGCAGAGCGGGATCAGCTCGGCGGTCTTTTTGGCGGCCATGATGCCGGCAATGCGGGCCACGGCCAAGGCGTCGCCTTTTTGAGGCTCCCACCCAGAATCGCAGTGATGGTGGCAGGTTGGGCGATGACACGTGCCCAGGCGACGGCGCGGCGTTTGGTGGCGGCCTTGTCGCCGATATCCACGATATGGGCTTCGCCGCGCTCGTTGAGATGGGTGAGCCCGGCCTCGGCCATTAGCGGACGGCCTCGGGCGCGCCCATCAGCAGGGTACGGGTGGCGGCGGCGACGTCGTCCTGGCGCATCAGGCTTTCGCCGACAAGGAAAGTGCCGATCCCTGCCTCCTGTTCGAGCTTGACCACATGCTCATGGCTCATAATGCCGCTCTCGCTGACCGAGAGGACGTTTTTCGGCACGCCGATGGCGAGATTGATCGAGGTATCAAGCGTGGTCTCGAAAGTGCGCAGATTACGGTTGTTGATGCCGATGAACTCGGCGCCCGGGGCCGTGGCGCGGTCGAGTTCGAGCTGGTCATGCACTTCCACCGGGGCGTCCATGCCCCATTCGGCGGCGGCATCGAGCAGATAGCGGGCCACGTCATCGCCAATGGCGGCGAGGATAACCAGGATGCAGTCGGCGCCCCGAGCGCAGGCTTCGGCGACCTGATAGGTCTCGAACAGGAAATCTTTGCGCAGCACCGGCAGGCAGGTGGCGGCGCGGGCCTCGATCAGATAGCTGGGCGAGCCCCGGAAAGAGGGGCGGTCAGTCAGCACGGAGAGGCATGCGGCGCCGGCGCTTTCATAGGCGCGAGCGATTTCGGCGGGGTTGAAATCGGGGCGGATCAATCCCTTGGAGGGGCTGGCCTTTTTCACCTCGGCAATCAGGGCATATTGGCCCCGGCTGCGCTTGGCCTTGATGGCGTTGATGAAGCCGAGGCGGCGGGCTGGTCATGGGCTTGCGCCACGACCTCGGCCCGTGGGCGCATGGCTTTGGCCGCGGCGATTTCTTCGCGCTTATAGGCCTCGATCTGCTGCAGGATGTCGCTCATTGGTCCTGTCCGTTGGAAACCGCCACGAGGCGGGCCAGAGTTTGTTTTGCTTTGCCGCTGTCGATTGCCGCGGCGGCCATGGCGGCGCCTTCGCTGAGGTCGGCAGCTTTGTCGGCCACGATGAGGGTTGCAGCTGAATTGAGCAGTACAATGTCACGATAGGCGCCGGGCGCGCGATCGAACAGCGCGTGCATTGCCGCTGCATTATAAGCCGGGTCGCCGCCAAGCAAATCCTTGGCATCGTGGCGCTTGAGGCCGGCCTGTTCGGGGGTGACTTCGAAGCTGCGCAGGTCGCCATTGGCGATCTGGGCCACGAAGCTGGGGCCGGTGACGGTGATTTCGTCGAGGCCATCGCTACCATGGACGACCCGTGCCTTGATGGCCCGATTGGCGAGCAGCGCGGCGGCGACCGGCTCGACCCATTCCTCGGCATAGACGCCCAGCATGTAGCGGCGCACGCCGGCCGGATTGGACTGGGGGCCAAGCAGGTTGAACATGGTGCGCACGCCCATTTCGGTGCGCGGGGGCCGACATGGCGCATGGCCGGGTGGTGGCTGGGCGCGAACATGAAGCCGATGCCGGCTTTGGCGATACAGCGGGAGATTTCGGCCGGGGTCAGGTCGAGCTTGACGCCGAGGGCTTCGAGAACCCGGGAGGCGCCGGATTTGGAGGAGAGGGCGCGGTTGCCATGCTTGGCGACGGGAACGCCGATGGAGGCGACGACGATGGCGCTGGCGGTGGATATGTTGAGCGTCCCCCGCCATCGCCGCCGGTGCCGACAATGTCGACGGCATCTTCAGGGGCTTCGACGGGCACCATCTGCTCGCGCAGGATCGAGACGGCGGCGGCGATTTCGCCCACCGTTTCGCCCTTGATACGCATGCCCATCAGAAAAGCGCCGATCTGGCTGGCTGTGGCTTCGCCGGCCATGATGGTGCGCATGACGGCGCGCATTTCCTCGCCGGTCAGGTCGCGGCGGTCGGCAATCTTGTTGAGGGCAGCCTTGATATCCATCACGCAGCCCTCTGGCCGTTGAAGTCGCGGGCGATGTTGAGGAAGTTCTGCAGCAGAGCGTGGCCGTTTTCCGAGGCGATGCTTTCGGGGTGGAATTGCACGCCATGGACCGGAAGGGTCTTGTGCTGGATGCCCATGATCAACCCGTCATCGGTGGTGGCGGTGACATCAAGGGTTTGCGGCAGGGTTTCTGGCCTGACGATCAGCGAGTGATAGCGCGTGGCCTCGAAGTCGTTGTTGAGGCCACGAAACAGGCCCTTGCCAGTGTGATGGATCTTGCTGGTCTTGCCGTGGACCAGATGCGGCGCGCGGATCACGTCGCCGCCCATGGCTCGGCCGATGGCCTGATGCCCGAGGCACACACCGAGGATCGGGATCTGCCCCTTGAAGCGGTCGATCACGGCCGGGCAAATGCCGGCCTCATTGGGCGTGCAAGGGCCGGGGGACAGCACGATGGCCTCGGGCGCCATGGCGGCGATCTCATCGAGGGTGATCTTGTTGTTGCGGTAGACAGTGACGTCGGCGCCCAATTCTCCGAGGAAGTGGACGAGATTGTAGGTGAAGCTGTCGTAGTTATCGATGACGAGAGTGCGGGTCATTTCGCTTGGTCCTGTGTGGGTTTGTTTCCATCACCGGGTCATTCCCGCGAAAGCGGGAACCCCTGTTTCAGAACCAGACCCGCCATCGCAAAACGGAGGTCAGGGCGCCGCATGTGTCGAATATAGCGCTCATTGCCCAATCCTCGCCTCGCCGGCATAGCGTAGCGCTTCCTCGGCGGCGCTGAAAAGGGCGCGGGCCTTGTTTTCGCATTCGAGCTGTTCGAGTTCGGGCTTACTGTCAGCCACGATGCCGGCGCCGGCCTCGGGCGTAGAGCTTGCCATCCTTGACGATGGCGGTACGCAGCACGATGCAAGTGTCCATGGTGCCATCGGCGCTGAAATAGCCGACACAGCCGCCATAGATGCCGCGGCGGGACTTTTCCAGCTCGTCGATGATTTCCATGGCGCGCACCTTGGGGGCGCCGGAGACGGTGCCGGCCGGGAAGCCGGCCGAGAGGGCATCGACGAAATCGTATTTGGGATCAAGCACGCCAACCACGTTGGAAACGATGTGCATGACGTGGGAATAGAATTCGAGGAAGAACTTGTCGGTGACCTTGACCGTGCCGGTCTTGGCGACGCGGCCGACATCGTTGCGGCCTAGATCGAGCAGCATCAGATGCTCGGCCAGCTCCTTGGGGTCGGCAAGCAGTTCGGCGGCCAGTTCCTGATCCCGCGTCGGGGTGGCGCCGCGCTTGCGAGTGCCGGCGATGGGGCGGATAGTGACTTGGCCGTCCTGCACGCGCACCAGCACTTCGGGGCTCGAACCAGCAATGGCAAAGCCGCCGAAATCGAGGAAGTACATGTAGGGGCTAGGATTGGTGCGACGCAGCGCGCGGTAGAGCGCGGTGGCGGGCAGGGTGAATTCAGCCTCGAAGCGCTGGCTGAGCACGACTCGGAAGATGTCGCCGGCCGTGATGTAGTCCTTGGCCTTGGCCACCATCGCGAAATATTCCTCGCGACTGGTATTGCTGGTGACGGCGATGCTTTCAAGGTCGGGCAGGGCGGCTGTAGTCGGTAGGGCGCGGCCCAGTCGGGCGATGGCCTCTTCGATGCGGGCCTCAGCTGCTTCGTTGGCCTGACGGGCGGTGACGCCCTCCCGCACGAAGATGGGGGCGGTCAGGTAAAGCTCGTCCTTAAGCGTATCGAAGATGGCCAGTAACGAGGGGCGCATCAATGTCGCTTCGGGGAGTTCCAGATGGTCCGGATTGCTGTTGGGCAGCACTTCCATGTAGCGGACCATCTCATAGCCGAGAAAACCGTAAATGCCGGCGGACTGCGGGGGCAGGCCGGGGGGCACGTCGATCTTGCTGTCGGCCACGAGGGTACGCAGCGCATCGAGCGGGGCTTCGCTCAATGGCTCGTAATGGTCAGGGTCCAACTGGGCCGAGCGATTGATGGACGCCCGGCCGGCCTCGACCTTGAGGATGACGTCGGGCAACAGGCCAATGATCGAGTAGCGGCCGCGAATGGCCCCGTCCTGCACCGATTCGAGCAGGAAGGTGTTGGTGCGATCCTGCGCGAGCTTCAGATAGGTGCCGATCGGTGTTTCGAGGTCGGCCACGATGCGACGCCAGACGATCTGCGATTTCCCGGCTTCATATTGCTCGGCAAAGCGCTGGTAGGAATCGTCGCCCATCGTCAGGTGTTCCAGTTGGGTTGGGCCGGCGCTATTGCGCGCCGGTGAGGAGAGAAAGCGATTGCTGCAAGGCTTGCTCATTGACACGCAGGCCCGCTTCGTCGCGCACGGCGGTTACAGAAATCGCCATAGATGCCGATCCGCACTTCGTTTTCGAGGCTCCCATTGGCCTGCTCGGCCAGACCGCCTTCAGCCGGCGTGACAGCGGTGACACGGAACACGATATGCTCGCCGCTATTGCTGACGACGGCGCCATGATGGTCTTCGCCACCAGCAAAGGCAGCGGCTGCGACCGTCTGGTCAATGGTCTGGTCCTGCGAGCCGAAGCGGGTGAATTGCGTGCTCAGCTGCGGGAATACCCCGAGCGAAGCGGCCACATCGGCAATGGCTTCGCCGGCCGCGATGCGCTTTACGGCAGCATCCTGCGCGGTGGCGATGGCGGCATTGGTGCGTTCGGTGGTGATCGTGGTCGTCACCTGTTCGCGCACTTCATCGAGTGTCTGGTCGCGGGCGGGGTCGATCTTGACCGAGTCGAACCATAGATTGGCACTCCCGGCCAGCTGGGTCGCCGGGGTCAGCTTACCCTCTTCGGCCTTGAAGATGGCTTGGGCGACGCGGGGACGGTCGGTATCGTTGAGGCCGGGGATGACGGAGAGCTCGCTGCCGCCGGCAGTCACATTGGCCTCATAGAGATCGAGGTTGAAACGAGCGGCAATGTCGGTCAGCGGCTGGAAGGCGGCGCGCAGTTCTTCGACTCGGTCGAGAACGTCGGACACTTCATTGCGCGCTTCCGCCAAAGCCGTGGTCTGCGAGATCTGCTCGCGGGCCTCGGCCAGCGTCGGCTCGCGTGCAGGCTGAATGGCCGAGACGTGGATGGCGCGCTTGCCGGCAATGCCATCGATGATGGTGAACCCGCCCTGCGGCAGCCCGAAGGCGGCCGTGGCAAGGGCAGTGTCGGTAACGTTGGACTGGGCCAGTGTGCCCAGATCGGTCGGCGTCAGACCGGCATTGGTCACCAGCGTTTCAAAGGGAGTGCCAGCGGTTTGGCCGGCCTCGAAGGCGGTGACCTGCTCGGGGTTGAGCACGACCTGCTGAATGGTGCGGGTTTCGGGTGTATTGAGGCTCGCCTTGGTGCGCTCATATTCGGCGGCAATGGCGTCGTCGGAAATGGTTTTGGTTTTAGCCGGGCTTGCCGGCGACAGCTCGAGCATCTGCACGGTGCGGGTTTCCACAGTGCGGTATTCGGCCCGGTGCTCGGTGAGATAGGCGGCCAGTTCTGCTTCGGTCGGCGCGGCAGGCGTTTCGATATTGGTGTCGCCAATGACAGAAATAATCCATGGTGCGCTGGTCGGCGGCGTAGCGGTTGACCGAGTTGGAGGCCGTAGCGGAGAGCTTGGTATCGCCAAACAGCGACAGCACCAGCTGCTGACGCTGGGCGGCCTTGCCCCGGTCAGCAAAATATTCAGCCTCGGTCAGTCCACTCTGCTGCAACACCTGCGAGAACGCGGCAGGATCGAAGGTGCCGAGCGTGCCGGCAAAGGAGGGATCTTCGCGCAGCATTTCGCTCAGCTTCTGCTCGGAAACGCCGAGCCCGAAATTATTCGCCATCTGGTTGAGGGCGGCGTCCTGCGCCGGGCTCTGCAGCACCATGGAGGGAATGCCCGGGCTCACGGCTTCCTGCTGGGTGGGGACTGACCCCAGCCGCTGGGCCACCTGGTTCATCTGGCTCTGATAGGCGCGCAGGAATTCCCGGGAGTTGATTTCCTCATTGCCGACACGTGCTACGGTATTGGTGCCCGTGTCGGTAATGACATTGTTGATGCCGAACCCGGCAACGCCCACCAAAAGAAATGCACCCATGACCTTACCGGCCGAGATTTTGCAAAACCGCGCAAACTATCGAGCATGTCAGACGTTCCATAACGCGTATCTAGGCTTTACCGCAGCAGCGGGTGGGCACTAGTAATCCAATTTGACGTTCGGGGTTAGGGCAAAGCCCGCTCTGGTGCAAGAGGCAGGAGTATTAAGAGTGACAACGACATTGACGCCGCTGATCGCAGGCAACTGGAAAATGAACGGCATTCGCGCTTCGCTGGACGAGCTCCAGAGTCTGGCCGACATGCTGACGACCGGTGAAGCGCCCCGCGCCGTCGTGGTCATTTGTCCACCTGCAACGATTTTGGCGGCCGTGGCCCGGCAGGGTGCCAGCAGCGGAATTCTGGCCGGCGGGCAGGATTGCCATGCCGCTGCGTCCGGCGCCCATACCAGGGATATCGGGGCCGGAATGCTGGCCGACGCAGGCGCGCAATATGTGATTGTCGGGCATTCCGAGCGCCGTGCCGCTTATGGCGAAACCGATGCTGTCGTGCGTGCCAAGGCTGAAGCGGCCATGGGAGCGGGGCTCAATCCGATCATCTGCGTCGGGGAAACCGAAGCCGAGCGCGATAGTGGCAAAGCCGAAACTGTGGTCGCCACCCAACTCGCCGGCTCGATTCCCGACCATGCCGGTCAACACGAGGTGATCGTCGCCTATGAGCCGGTCTGGGCCATCGGCACCGGCCGCACACCGACGGGCGAAGAGATTGCGCAGATGCACAATCGTATTCTGCACCATCCCGGTCGACCGGTTCGGCGACAAGGGCGCTGCCATCCGCATCCTTTACGGTGGTTCGCTCAAGCCGCAAAATGCGCGTGAGATTTTGTCCATTGAAAACGTCAATGGCGGGCTTGTCGGGGGTGCCAGCCTCTTGGCAAAGGACTTCTACACCATTATCTCGGGCGTATAATAAGCGCGAGGCGGCAGAGGCCGGCTGGAAATTCCGCCCGGCCTCTGGCAATTGCGGCACGAGGCGTGTAAGACGCGCCATCTTTTGACACGACCTGAAACTGAGACCCGATGGCGAACGTCCTGATTGTTGCCTATCTGCTGATCGTCCCGGCGCTGATCGCGGTGATCCTGCTGCAGCGCTCTGAGGGCGGTGCGCTGGGCATTGGCGGTGGCAGCGGCGGCTTTATGACCGCCCGCGGCTCGGCCAATCTTTTGACCCGGACCACGGCGATTCTGGCGACGCTGTTTTTTGCCACGGCGATCGGGCTGACCGTTCTCAGCGAACTGGATCGCGGCACTTCGGGCATTCTCGAGCGCGCCGTGCAGGGCACCGACCGAGCCGCGCCGACCAGCGTGCTTGATGCACTCAATTCGCTGCAGGGCGGCACCACGACTGATCTGCCGGTTCCGGCGACCGACCCGACAGCCCCGGCTGGCGCCGACCCGGTGACCCGAGATATCGGCACGATGGCCCCGGCCACCGACACCACCACGACGACTGCTCCGGCTGCTAATAGCGACCTGCCGGTGCCGCAGACTCCGGCGGAGACGCCGACGCAAACACCGGCCGCTCCGGCGACCAACTAACCGCCGCAAGGCGTAACGGCAGAGGGGGATGGAAACATCCCCTTCTTCTTTTGTGTAGAGCCGCACGCGGGCTCTACAGAATCGACTGACGATGTGATTAAGGTGAACGCCCATGGCTCGGTACGTATTCATCACCGGAGGCGTGGTCTCCTCATTGGGTAAAGGTCTTGCATCGGCGGCGCTTGGCGCAGTCCTGCAAGCGCGGCTACAAGGTGCGCCTGCGCAAGCTTGATCCCTATCTCAATGTGGACCCCGGCACGATGTCGCCCACCCAGCACGGTGAGGTGTTCGTCACCGACGACGGCGCCGAGACCGATCTCGATCTGGGCCATTATGAGCGCTTCACCGGCCGGGCGGCCAATAAGCGCGATAACATCACCACCGGGCGCATCTATTCCGATATCCCGGCCAAGGAGCGCAAGGGCGAGTATCTCGGCGCGACCGTCCAGGTCATTCCGCATGTGACCGACGCGATCAAGAATTTCGTCATTGAAGGCAATGATGAGTTCGATTTCGTGCTGGTCGAAGTGGGCGGCACGGTTGGCGATATCGAAGGCTTGCCGTTCTTCGAGGCGATCCGCCAGCTCGGCAATGATTTGCCGCGCGGCCATGCCTGCTACCTGCATCTGACGCTGATGCCCTATATTCCCTCGGCCGGCGAGCTCAAGACCAAGCCGACCCAGCATTCGGTGCGTGAGCTGCGCTCCATCGGCATTGCGCCGGACGTGTTGCTGGTGCGCTGCGATCGCCCGATTCCCGAGGGCGAGAAGAAGAAGCTGTCCCTGTTCTGTAACGTGCGCGAAAGCGCTGTGATTCAGGGCCTCGACGTCGCTTCCATCTATGATGTGCCGCTGGCCTATCACAAGGAAGGGCTGGATCGTGAAATCCCGGCCGCCTTCGGTATCACCGATGCGCCGGCGCCGGATCTGAAGGCACGGGAAGATGTATCTGCCCGCCTCCACAACCCGGAAGGCGAGGTCAACATCGCCATTGTGGGCAAATATACCGGCCTCAAGGATGCCTATAAGTCGCTGAGCGAAGCGCTGGCGCATGGCGGCATTGCCAACAAGGTCAAGGTCAACCTGCAGTGGATCGATAGCGAGGTCTTCAGAGCGCGACGATCCGGCGCCCTATCTCGAGCATGTGCATGGCATTCTGGTGCCCGGCGGGTTCGGCGAGCGCGGCTCGGCCGGTAAGATCGAAGCGGCGCGCTTTGCCCGCGTCAAGGACGTGCCCTATTTCGGCATCTGCTTTGGCATGCAGATGGCCTGCGTCGAAGCAGCCTGCAATACCGCCGGCATCAAGAATGCCTCGTCCACCGAATTCGGCCCGACCAAGGAGCCGATCGTTGGCATGATGACTGAGTGGGTGAAGGGCAACGACACCGAAAAGCGCTTCCGAAGGCGATCTGGGCGGCACGATGCGGCTGGGCGCCTATCCCGCGCAGCTGACGCGCGGTAGCCGGGTGGCCGATATTTATGGCTCCACACGCATTTCCGAGCGCCACCGCCACCGCTACGAAGTCAACATGGACTACCGCAAGCTGCTCGGAGAAAACGGCCTGCTGTTCTCCGGCGTTTCGCCCGATGGCAAGCTGCCCGAGATTGTCGAGCGCACCGATCACCCGTGGTTTATCGGCGTGCAGTTCCACCCGGAGCTGAAGTCCAAGCCGTTCGAGCCGCATCCGCTGTTTGCCAGCTTCATTGCGGCAGCGATGGAACAGAGCCGGCTGGTCTGATGGAATTACGCAGTGAGCGGCTGCTGTTGCGGCGGCCGCTCGCGAGCGACCTGGAGGCGATGTTCGCCATCATGTCGGACCCGCAGGCGATGCGGTATTGGTCGACATTGCCGCATGCCGACCGCGAGGTGACGAGGCGCTGGCTCGATAAGATGCTTGAGCGCACGGCCAATGGCGGCGAGGACTTCATCATGGTGCTGGATGGCAAGGCCATCGGCACGGTTGGAGCAGGGCGGCTGCCCGATTTCGGTTTCATGTTGCGCCGGGACTGTTGGGGGCGCGGGCTCGCGACCGAGGCATCGCGGGCGTTTATTGCCTATGCCTTTGCCGATACGGCGGCGACGCATCTGGATGCTGATGTTGATCCGCGCAATGCGGCGTCGCTGAGCGTGCTGGGTAAGCTGGGGTTTATCGAGACCGGTCGGGCGCGGAATACGTTCCTATTGGGTGACGAATGGTGCCACAGTGTTTATC
The DNA here is from genome assembly GCA_025452255.1 of Devosia sp. A8/3-2. Classification (GTDB taxonomy): domain Bacteria; phylum Pseudomonadota; class Alphaproteobacteria; order Rhizobiales; family Devosiaceae; genus Devosia. The sequence goes on along the minus strand of CP104974.1, from coordinate 2,858,889 downwards.
TTCGGCTGACCCGTCCGGAGGCGAGCTAGACATGGCTGAGATTATTTCGCTGTCCAAGGCGCGTAAGGCCAAGGCCCGGGCTGGCAAAGAGGCGCTGGCGGCGGAGAACCGCGTCAAGTTTGGGCGGACCAAGGCTGAGAAGACTTTGGCTGAGGCCGAGAAGGCGCTGGCGGATAAGCGGACCGATGCCCATAAGCGGGGCGAGGACGAGTAGCGACCTAGCGGATAGTGGCGATGATTTCGGCCAGCAGGTTGTGTAGGTCGTCGCGGTGGCCGGTGTTTGCGGCACCGGTGGTTTCTGTCTGAGGTCATCACGACGGTCAGGTCCAGCGCAGGCACGATGTAGAGCATCTGGCCGCCAAAACCCCGAGCAAAGCGGGTGTCTTCACCACCGATATTACGCAAGAACCAGCCATAACCATAGCTGTCGCCGGTGCGAATGGAGCGCGTATGCGGGGACCGAGATTGGTCGATCCGGGCTTGCGAGATGACGCGTGTGCCATCGGGGGCGAGGCCGCCATTGCGGCATAATTCGCCGAAGGCGAGGAGCGAATATGGGGTCATGGCCATCTGGTTGCCGCCCAGATAGATGCCTTGTGGGTCACGTTCCCAGCTGGTGATGGCGAAGCCGGGGATGGGGCCGAGCCATTCGCGGGCGTTTGCCGAGGTGGAGCGGCCGGTTTGCTGGGTGAGGATGGCTGACAGCAGGTGGCTGGAGCCGGTGGAGTAGAGCATGCCGGCGCCGGGATCGTCGACAAAGAGGCGGGTGAGGGCGGCGCGGACCCAATTGTCGCTGGCGACCCAGCGGCCGTAGTTGACGCCCGAGGTGGGTTCGAGGCCAGCCCGCATGGTCAGCAGGTCGCCGATGGTGATGTCCTCGATGCGCGGATCGGCATTGGAGGGCAGGTCATCGTGCAGGATTGGTGCGATCTTCTGGTCGGTGCTTTCGAGAATGCCCTTGTCGATGGCGATGCCGATCAGGGCGGAAATGATTGTTTTTGAAGCCGATTTTATGTTGGTCGGGGCGTCCAGGCGGTGGCCGCCATAGCCCCGCTCGGCGATGATTTCGCCATTCTGCGAGACGATTACGGTTTCCAGTGGCTCTAACCGTTCGGCGTCCTCCAGCACTTCGGTCAGCGTGCGCGAGGGCGCTGCGTCCTGCGCGAAGACGGGTGTGGTGAGGAGCATTGAAGAGGCGAGGAGGAGGCTGCGGAACATCATCGGCAATCCTTGGATGATGGGTGCGACGAAATCATGGGCTTGGGTGAAATTGCCGAGAATTTTGTTGTGATCGGAGGTGGGAAGGTGCCCGCGAGTCTGATGCGCTGCAATCTGCCAACCAGCGGGCGTGGTTTTGCACATGCGGTAAGGTTTTGATTTTGATTGCGTTTTGGTCGTCGGCCCTGCGCAGCGACACAAAGTAATTGACTTGTTTTGGATTCGCGGTAACGTTCCCATAACGCGAGACGGTCGGTTTAAGAGCCGTTTGCTCCTCTGGAGCGCGTTGTGGGGATGGGTTTATGAACAGCAGCCGCAATCGTCGGCCGACCATCATTGATGTGGCAGAACGCGCTGGCGTGTCCAAGAGCACGGCGGCGCGTGCGCTTGCCGGCTCGGGCAATATCAATGACGAGACGCGCGAGCGGGTTTTGCCGCGGCGGCGGCGACGGGCTATGAGCGCAACCACCGGCGGTGGGGATGCGATCGGGCCGTTCGGGCATGCTGGGGCTGGTCATTCCCGACATCACCAATCCGTTCTGGGGCGAGGTTGCGCGTGGCGCGCAGGACCGGGCGGCGGAGAGTGGCGCCTCGCTTTTGGTGTTCTCGTCGGACTGGGATGCGGCCAAGGAAGCCACGCATATTGGCACGCTGCGGCGGGCGCGGGTGGATGGCGCGATCATCAATCCGGTGGCCGACAATTTCGACGATCACCATCGTTTTGGGCTGCCATTCGTGTTCATCGGATCGAGCGCCGAGCGCTTTGCCGATATTTCGAGCGTCGGTTCCGACATCACCCGAGCTGTCCGTCTAGGGATGGATCACCTTGTTTCAAAAGGACATTCTGCACCAAGCTTTATCGTCGGCCCCAAGTCACGACTGGCGCGGGCACGGTTTCTGCGAGCGGTGCATGAGCATTGCGTGGAGCGTGATATCGACCACGGCATATTGGCCATGGAAGACGGCAGAATATACCGTCGAGGGCGGGCGCCGAGCGATGCGGCGACTGCTGGAGCGGCCGCATGTCGGGCACGTTTGTGTATTTGCAGCCAATGATATGATGGCGCTGGGCGCCATGATGGCGGTGCGGGAGGCGGGGCTGAATTGCCCTGCCGATGTGTCGATCATTGGTTTTGACGGCATTCCGTCGGGCGAATTTGCACGGCCGGGGCTGACCACGATTGCGAAGCCCGGCCGGGAAATCGGCGTGCGGGCGGTGGAGCAGCTTTTCGACGAAATCGAACACCGGCCAGAACACGGCCGAATCTATATGCCGTGCCGGCTGATAGAGCGAGGTTCACTCGCCGATCTGTCGGTGCCGAACCCCAAACGCGTTGCGGTGGGGTAGGGAGGACTAACGATGGTTGCGAAGCCAAGGCAGCAACACGTAGCTATATCTGGGAATGGGAACGTTCCCGCCGACAGTGCCGCCACCGGTAACGCGAGTGCGGATTCGGCTAACAGACTGTTAGCATCGACGGGCAGTTTCAGCGCGAAAGTGCGGCAATGGTGGCCCTATTACGCGATGATGGCGCCGGGCATCATTTTCTTCGTGCTGTTTCACTATCTGCCGATCTGGGAAGCCAAGATCGCGTTTGAACAGGTGCGGATCATTCCGCCCAATATCTGGGTGGGGCTGAAGCACTTCCAGTGCTGTTCACCTCGCCGGTGTTCTGGCAGGTTCTGGTCAACACGCTGATCATTTCCGGCATGAAAATGCTGTTCGTGTTTCCGGTGCCGATCGTGGTGGCGCTGATGCTGAATGAAGTGCGGAGCGGCTCGCTGCGCAAGTTCATCCAGTCGGCAGTGTATCTGCCGCATTTTTTGAGCTGGGTGGTGATCGCGGGCGTGTTCATCGTGGCACTGTCGCCGAGCGACGGCGTGGTCAACGACATTACCGGCTTCTTCGGCGGGCAGCCGAAATCCTACATGACCGATACCGGCGCGATCCGCTGGGTGCTGGTGTTTTCGGAAATGTGGCGCTCGGCGGGGTGGGACAGCCTGCTGTATCTGGCGGCCATCATCGCCATCGATCAGGCGCTGTATGACGCGGCGGAAATGGACGGGGCCAATCGCTGGCAGAAAATCCTCTACGTGACCATTCCGGGGATCGTGCCGACCATTGCCACGCTGTTCATTCTGAATGCCGGCATGTTCCTGAGCGCCGACCTCAACCGGGTGATCAACTTCTCCAACGACGTGGTGCGCAGCCAGATCGATATCGTTGATACCTATGTCTACCGCATCGGTTTGCAGACCGGTGAATACTCGCTGGCGACGGCGGCGGGCTTGTTCAAGGCCGTGCTGGGCATGTTGCTGATCCTGCTGGCGCACCTCTTTTCCAAACGACTGACCGGCAAGGGAGTCTGGTGATGGCCGCCAATAATCGCCGCACCCCGCTCGAGCGCGTGGAATATGCGATCATCGTTTCGACACTACTGCTGTTGGTGGTGGTGACGGTGCAGCCGCTGCTGAATCTGCTGGCGGTGTCGCTGTCCGATCCGGCCGGGCTGCCGGGGATGAGCGGCATGGAAGTGCTGCCGCGCGGGCTATCGTTCGATGTGTGGACGCTGTTGATCAACCACCCCAATGTGCGGGCGGGGCTGCTCAATTCGATCCTGATCACCGGGCTGGGCACGCTGCTCAACATCATTTTCACTGCGCTGATGGCACAGGGGCTATCGTGGCCCGGCCTGCCGGGGCGGCGGATATTGTTCATCATGGTGCTGGTCACTATCGTGTTCGATCCCGGCATTATCCCGGATTATTTCGTCAACAAGCGGCTGGGGCTGCTGGACAGCTATTGGTCGGTGATCCTCTTCAAGCTGGTCAACGCTCGGTACCTGATCATCCTGATCCGGTTCTTTGAGGAAATTCCGCAGGAATTGCTCGATGCTGCCGAGCTGGACGGCTCCAACGCGTTCCAGACCTTCTGGTATGTGGTGCTGCCGCTGGCCAAGCCGGCACTGGCGACGATCACCCTGTTCTACATCGTGTTCCACTGGAACGAGTTTTTCCGGGCGATGATCTACATCACCGACCAAGGCAAATGGCCACTGCAGGTGGTGCTCCGGCAATTCGTGATCGGTGGGGACAAGCTGGCCATTGTCGGGGTGGACGCGGCCAACAATTACACCGGAGCCAGCCAGATCGACCTACGGGCGCTGAAGGCCGGGATGATCATCCTGACCATTGTGCCGATCCCGGTGATCTACCCGCTGATTTTGAAGTTTTTCACCAAGGGGACGATGTCGGGGGCGTTGAAGGGATGATCCGCGGCGCTTCCATCACCCACGGTGTCATTCCGGCGCAGGCCGGAATCCATGCTGAAGGCCATCCCGGCGCTGGATGGTGCGGTTTGCCACGGACATGGATTCCGGCCTGCGCCGGAATGACCTGGTGCGTGGGAAATTTCTGAGACACAACCAAAATCCCGCGCAAGCGGCCGAGTGACAACCAAAAACACTAGGAGGAGACTGCAATGCTTATGAGGAAACTGTTGCTGGCGACGACTGCGTTGGCTTTTGCCATTGCGCCGGCATTTGCCGAGCCCGTGGTGATCCGGATGGTCAGCAAGGATCTCGTGTCGACCAACCCGCCTGATGTGAAGCATATCGAGCGGATCGAGGCGGCTATGGCGGCCAAGGGCACCGAGATCGATATCCAGATCGTTGACCTGCCCAGCTCCGGCTATGCCGATGCGCTGAGCGTCATGCTGCTCTCGGGCGATATTCCCGACCTGATCTATTTCCGGGGTGGCGACGCCAAGATGGTGGAGCAGGGGATTTTGGAAGATCTGACGCCCTGGATCGAGAAATCGCCGAACCTGAAGGCGGCGCTTTATCCGCATAATGTGGAGCGGTTGGCCAATTATCCCTACCTGCTCTACGTCTATCCGCCGCGTATGCCGCAGCCGGTGATCCGTAAGGATTGGCTGGAAAAGTCAGGCCTACCGGCGCCGCAGACGGTTGAGGATTATGTCGCGCTGTTCACCGCCATCAAGGACGGTGATTTCGACGGCGACGGGGTGGCCAATACCTATGGCGTGACCACGGCCGACAATACCAATGAGCTGGATTCCATCTTCAACCGGGCCTTCGGGGTGACCGGGAGCTGGATCAAGAATGAGGCGGGCGAGTGGGTCAATGCCCGCATTACCAGCCGAGAGAAGGACAAGATCGCCTTCTATGCCTCGCTGCGGGAGAAGGGCCTGTTTGACCCGGAATACATCACGTCGAAATTCGATGTGAAGGAAGACAAGTTCTATACCGGCAAGGCTGGCGTGATCTTCGGCTCGTCGGCGGAAGTCATCGACATTTATGGCGGCAAGATGCGCCAGTGCATCCGGACACCGAGCTGGTGCTGCTGGCGCCGCCCAAGGGGCCGGCCGAGCAGGGCAATCAGGCCATCGACGTGTCCAAGGAAGCGCGCGGCTTTGCCATGTCCTCGCTGTCCGAGCACAAGGACACGGTGATGGCGCTGCTCGATTTCATGGCGAGCCCGGAAGGCCAATTGCTCGACCGCCTCGGCTTTGAAGGCGAGGAATATACCAAGTCGGGCGACACCTACACGATGACCGACAAGATCGCGACTCGGTACGCCCGCTTCTTTGCTTCCGCCAATTGGACGCCGCCGACCCCCGGATGAGCGAAGCCGCCCGGGCCTCGCTGCAGCAGGTGTCGGACAATTTCAAGCCGGACAATGCCTTCGTGTTCCCCGCTGATTATGCGGCGGACCCGGATGCGACCGAAAGCGTTTATCGCGCCCGGGTCTTCAAGTTCATCTCCGGGGAAGCCGGGATGGACCAGTGGCCTACCTATGTCGTGGAATGGGAAGCGGCGGGCGGGACCCGGCTGAATGACTATGCGCGGACTGTGTTGAAGTAGGTCCGGGGCGTCCGGGTGGTTCAGTGGCCCGGACGGCACACAAGACGGCACCTCCCCTCACGGGGAGGTTTGGAGGGGTGTACCCCCGATAGTAGAGGTTGAAATGACGAAATCCCTTCGCGGCCGGGTCCGCGCCATGTTGCACGGCATTGCCCCAGGCGATGCGCTCAGCGCGCCGGTGGAGAAGCTGTCTGCGGCCGATATCAGGGCGCGCTATGGCCGCGTGACCTCGCTCAAGACGCGCTGGCACAAGATGGATATGGCGCCCGAGGCGCGCAACAATCAGGTGCGCAGGGACGGCATTGTCACCGACGACACGCTGATGACGCTGGCGTTGATGGATATCTATGGCGATACCGAGCGGCATCTGGATGCCCGGGACATGGCGGACGGCATGGTGCGCGAAATCGCGTGGAAGCCGCGCTGGGTGCCGGAATTGCAGCGCGAGGCGATGTTGATCGACCGGCTATTTTATCCCGAAAAGTGGATTTTCCAGCGGCATCAGCTGAGTTCAGTGCGATCCGCGGCAGGGCGGGATCGGAAATATGGTCAATTGCGGGGCGGCTATGTATATCGCGCCGATTGGCGTGGTGCATGCGGCTGATCCCAAGGCGGCCTATGACGAGGCGATTGCCTTTGCCGCGGGCCATCAGGAGAGTTTTGGGCTGGAAGCGGCCGGGGTGATGGCGGCTGCGGTGGCGGCGGCATTCGTGCCGGGAACCGGTATTGATGCTATTGTCGACGCGGCAATTGCGGTGGCCAAGGACGGGACGCGCAACGCCATTGTGGAGATTGCCCGGATTGCGCGCGAGCTGCGCGGCACCGGGGCGAGCCATGCGGCGGTGTGCGAGGCGTTCCATGCGGCAATCGCCAAATATTCGCCCATGGGGGACGATGTGACCCACCGCCCCGAGCGGGTGGGGCGGCTGACCGATGCCTATCGGCCTTCACGGCTCAATGCGATTGAGGAGCTGCCGCTGGCGCTGGGCTTTTGCCTGCTCAATGACGGGGCGTTCCGCGTGTCGATCGAGGACGGGATCAATTCGGGGCGCGATACCGATTCAATCGGCGTGATGGCTGGGGCGATCCTGGGCGCGCTGCATGGCGAAAGCGTCATTCTCGCCGAAGACCGGGCGCTGCTCGATAGCGCCAATCGGCTCGATCTGACCGCATCGGCCGATGCGTTCACGCAAACGGCCAAGACCATTCTCGCCGCCGACCATCAAGCCGCCGAAGCGTCAGCGCGCTCGCCTTACTCTTGTTTGAAAGACTTTCTGATGCTCTCCGAAATCCAAATCCTTGAAAAAATCTATGCCGGCTTTATCGGCAAGGCCATTGGCGTGCGCCTCGGCGCGCCTGTGGAGCCGACTATCTGGAGCTATGAGCGCATCCAGAAGACCTATGGCGAGGTGACGCAATATCTGCGCTGATTTCAAGAACTTCGTGGCGGATGATGACACCAATGGTCCGGTCTATTTCATCCGCGCTGCACGATTATGGGCTGAACGCGACGGCCGAGGACGTCGGCAAGACGTGGCTGAATTATGCGGCCGAAGAGCATGGCATGTATTGGTGGGGCGGGTTTGGCGTTTCGACCGAGCATACGGCTTATCGCAATCTGCGGGCCGGCATTGCGGCGCCGCAGTCTGGCTCGATTGCGCAGAATGGGACGACTGTAGCCGAGCAGATCGGCGGGCAGATATTCATCGATAGCTGGGGCTGGGTGAATCCGGGCAATCCGCAGAAGGCCGCTGACATGTCGGCCATGGCGGCATCAGTGGCCCATGATGGCGACGGGCTCAATGGCGCGCGGTTCTGCGCGGCGGCGATTGCGGCAGCGTTTGAGGCCAAGTCGATCGACGAGATCATCGCTACGGCGATGGGGACCATTGACGCAGGCTCGACCTATGCGCGGGTTTGCCGGGCGGTGATCGACTTTTTCAAGGCTAATCCCGGTGACTGGCGCGCTTGCCGCGACATGCTGACGGCGGAATGGGGCTATGACCGCTATCCGGGCGTTTGCCACATTATTCCCAATGCGGGCGTGACGATCATGTCGATCCTGTATGGCAAGGGCGACCTGCCGCGCACGGTCGAGATTGCGACCATGGCGGGCTGGGACACGGACTGTAATGCGGGCAATGCAGGCGCGATTGTCGGCACGTTCGAGGGGCTGCAGCCGGGCTGGGATAAGTATCGCAAGCCGATCAATGATTTCCTGGTCGCGTCGGGCATTGTGGGCTCAATCAACATTGTCGATATCCCTAGCTTTGCGCGGGAATTGACGGTGCTGGCGCTGCAATTGGCGGGGCGCGAGGTTCCGGCACTGTGGCTTGAGGATATGACGCGGCGCGGGGTGCGGTTCGATTTCGATCTGCCGGGGGCGACGCATGGTTTCCGCACCGAGGGGTTCAACCAGATCACGCTGAAGGGCGGGACGGAGCGGCATACCGAGGGCGCGCGGGTCGCTGGAAATCCAGCTTGATCGGCTGGAGCGCGGGCAGGGCGGCCGGGTGTTCTGGAAGCCGTTCTATCGCCGGGCCGATTTTGACGATGAGCGCTATCGCCCGATGTTCTCGCCGGTGCTGGATGCCGGGCAGACGGTATCGTTCAAGGTGTGGCTCGATCCGTGGAATGGCGACGGCAATCTGCGTATTGCGCCCTATATCCGCCGGACGATGAGCGGGGCCATCGAGGAGACGGGCGCTCGGCATGTGCCATCGGCCGAGGGCTGGCAGGAGATCAGCTTTGTTGTGCCGGAAGGCGATGAGGCGATCGACGAGGTGGGTATCTCCATCGAATATTTCGGGCGGCTGAAATTCCTTGGGCGGTTGTTCCTGGCTGATTTCCAGATCGGCGGGGCGGGCAAGACGGTGATCGAGCCGGCGCGGGAAATGCAGGAGCTGGGCTCCATCACGCGCTTTAGCTGGAACCGGGGGCACTGGACCAAGTCGGGTGACCGCATTCAGGGGCATACGGCGTCGGATGCTGATCTATGGACCGGGCATTATTATGCGCGGGATTTGAGCGTGACCGCCGATGTGCAGCGCCTGTCGGGCATTTCGCAGCTGGTGACGGCGCGGGTGCAAGGGACGGGGCGGTTTTATGCGGCTGGGTTCGAGGGCGATGAGGTTGTGATCCTCAAGGAGGATTTCGGCAGCACTGTGCTGGCGCGGGCGCCGTTCAAGATCGAGACCGGCAAGAGCTATTCGTTTGAGTTTACGCTCAAGGGCGATCGGCTGAGCTTTGCTGTCGATGGCAAGGTGCTGATCGAGGCGGTGGATGCCAGCTATGCCTATGGCATGACGGGCATTCGGCTCGCGAGCGCGGGGCGGATTGGCGTTGGGCGGATTGAGATCGTCGAGACGGCGTAAGCCGCAATCGAGGGGAAGGCCCCCTCGCCCGATGCTGCGCATCGACCTCTCCCCCAAAGGGAGAGGTGAAGAGGAAGGAGACCAGAATGTCTGAAATCGAACTGAAGCATGTGGGCAAGAGCTATGGCCGAGTCAGTGTGCTCAATGACATTTCTCTGGAAATGGGGAACGGCGAATTTGTCGTGCTGGTTGGACCTTCCGGCTGCGGGAAATCGACGCTGCTGCGCATGATCGCCGGGCTTGAGGATATCAGCTCAGGGCAGATCACCATTGGCGGTAAGGTGGTGAACAATATGCCGGCCAAGGAGCGGGACTCGGCCATGGTGTTCCAGAATTATGCGCTCTATCCGCATATGAAAGTGGCCGACAATATGAGCTTGCGCTGAAGCTCGCCGGGGTGCCCAAGGCGGAAATCAAGAAGCGGGTGGATGAAGCTGCCGAGATTCTGGGGCTGGAAAAGCTGATCGACCGGTTGCCGCGTGAGCTGTCCGGTGGGCAACGGCAGCGCGTGGCGATGGGGCGGGCGATTGTGCGCAATCCGCGGGCGTTTTTGTTCGATGAGCCGCTATCGAACACGGATGCCAAGCTGCGCGTGAAGATGCGCGGCGAGATCAAGCGGCTGCATCAGCGGCTGGGCAAGACCACGATTTATGTGACGCATGACCAGACCGAGGCCATGACCATGGCCGACAAGATCGTGGTGCTGAATGGCGGCAAGATCGAGCAGGCCGGGGCGCCGCTCGAGCTTTACAACAATCCGGTGAACCTGTTCGTCGCGAGTTTTATCGGCTCGCCCGAGATCAATCTGTTTGAGGCGGTTTACCGGGGCGGCACGGATGTGGCGCTGAAGAATGGCGCGAAGCTGCCATTGGGGACAGCGCTGGATGTGCCGGTGGGGACGCAGATCGTTTATGGCGTGCGGCCGCAGCATATTACGCTGGCTGATGTTGGCGTGCCGGCGAGCGTGGTGGTGGTCGAGCCGACAGGGGACGCGCAGGAAGTGCTGGCGCGCATTGGGAATGAGGATATTTCCATCGTGGTGCGCGACCATGATTTGTTGAGCCCGGATGAGAAGGTGCACCTGCGGATTGATCCGGAGCGATTGTTGATTTTTGACAAGGATACGGGGCTACGGCTGCGCTGATGCACGGTCCGGCTAAGACATTCGACCCTTCCGCCACCGGGCCGCTTGATGGCATTCGGGTGCTCGATCTGTCGCGGCTGATGGCGGGGAATATGCTCAGCTTGCAGCTCGCTGACTTCGGTGCCGATGTCATCAAAATCGAGGGGCATGATGGCGATCCCCTGCGGGACTGGAAGGATGACGGGCATTCCCTGTTCTGGAAGACCTATGGGCGCAATAAGCGCTCGGTGGCGCTGAACCTGCGGCATGGGCCGGCTATGGACGCGCTGTGGGCGCTGGTCGATGGGGCCGATGTGTTTATCGAGAATTATCGGCCGGGCACGCTTGAGGCGATGGGGCTGGCGCCGGAGGCGTTGCTTGAGCGCAATCCTGATCTGATCATTGTGCGGATTTCGGGCTTCGGGCAGACCGGGCCTTATGCCCAATTGCCGGGCTTTGGCACTATTGTCGAGGCGATGAGCGGGTTTGCGGATCGGACGGGATTTCCCGATCGGGAGCCGGTGCTGCCGCCGCTGGCGCTGGCCGATATGATTGCGGGGATTTATGGGGCGTCGGCCACAACCATGGCGCTTTATGCGCGGCAACAGGGGCAGGCGCGGGGCCGGGTGATTGACCTGTCGTTGCTGGAGCCGATGTTTTCGGTGTTGGGGCCGGAGGCGGCTATTCATGCGGTGACAGGCAAGATCAAGCAGCGGGTGGGGAGCGCGTCCAATACGGCCTCGCCGCGCAATGTCTATCGCTGTGCCGATGGGAAATATCTGGCGCTGTCGGGCTCGACGCCGGCGGTGGCGCGGCGGATTTTCGAGATTATCGGGCGTGGCGACATGAATGACGACCCGCGCTTTGCCAGCAATTCGGACCGAGTGAAGAACCGCGCGCTGGTGGACGAGGCGATTGGCGGGTGGTTTTCTGGGCGGAACAGTGTGGATGCGCTTGATATCATGCGCAAATCGGGGGCGACGGTGGGGCCGATCTTCAATATTGCCGATGCGATGGCGGACCCGCATTTCGATGAGCGCGAAATCATCGTGGATGTCGAAGATGCCGAATTCGGCACGTTGCCGATGCACAATATCGTGCCGCGCATGTCGGGCACACCGGGCATTTGGCGGCGGCCGGCACCGGGACTGGGCGAGCATACGCGCGAGGTTTTGGGCGAGGCTGGGCTTGATGAAGGGCAGATCGCGGCGGCGATGGAGACAGGGGCATGATCCGATCGCTGCTCTATGTGCCGGCGAGTTCGGAGCGGTTTATTGCCAAGGCGCATGAGCGCGGGGCCGACGCGGTCATTCTCGATCTTGAGGACGCGGTGGTGGCGGCTGACAAGGCCGGTGCGCAGGCGCGGCTGGCTGAGGCGGTGTCTGCGGTGGGGCGGAATGGCGCCAAGGTGTTTGTGCGGATCAATGCCGATCCGGCGCTGATGCTTGGGGACGCGGAGGCGGCATGCCGGGCAGGGGGCGTTTGGGCTGTATGTGCCCAAGGTGGAGGATGCGGAGACGCTGCGCGAGCTGGCGGCGCAGCTGCATCCGCTGGAAGTGTCGCTGCGGCGGGATGAGCTGGCTTTTGTGCCGCTGATCGAAAGCCCGGCAGCGGTGCTGGATGCGCGGGCGATTGCGCGGGCGCCACGGGTGATGGCGCTGAGTACGGGCGGGGAAGATTTGGCGTTTTTGCTGGGGGCGCAGCCTGCGCCGGAGGTGCTGAAATTTCCCAAGCTGATGGTGCATTACGCGGCTAAGGCCGAGGGGCGGCTGTCATTTGGGCTGCTGCGGTCCACGGCGGATTATGCGGATACGCAGGCCACAGCCGAGGCGGCGCGCGAGGCGCGGATGCATGGGTTTGATGGGGCGAGTTGCGTGCATCCGTCGGTGGTGGCGGTGCTCAATGCGGCGTTTGCGCCGAGTGCGGATGAGCTGGATTGGGCGCGGCGGGTGGTTGAGGCTGCGGCGAGCAATGAGGGCGCGTTTGTGGTGGATGGGATGATGGTGGATGCGCCGGTGATTGCGCGGGCGCAGGGGATTTTGGGAGGGTAATTATCCCCCAAACCTTACTACCCCCGCAGTGTCATTCCACGAAAGCGGGAACCTCCGTTTTCTTCTTTTGCATCCCAAACAGAGGTTCCGCTTTCGCGGGAATGACACTGTGGGTGAAGGGCATCTTGGGCACGACCCTGTGGTTCGACAAGCTCACCATGAGGCCTACTGAGGGGGCCGCTGGCCTGCCTTAGTGGCTGTCCTTCAGGCGCTTCTCGCCGGCTTCGATGCGGAAGGGCAAAACATTTTCCGGCGGCGGCAATGGGCAGACGGCGTGTTCGGTGAAGGCGCAGGGTGGGTTGATGGCTTTGTTGAAGTCGAGGACGATGGTTTTGTCGGTGACGTCTTCGCCATAGAGGAAGCGCGAGGCGGGGTAGGTGGAATCCTTGGAGGTCGGGTCGCGCAGCACGAATTGGGGGATTGCGGGGTGCCGTGGGTGGCGATCAGCTCGTAGGTTTTGCCGTCATGGGTGAAGACGGCCTTGTGGGTGGCTTGGATATCGGTGGGGATGGATTTGGTGGTGTCCACCGTCATGCCCTTGGGGGTGGCGAAGGGGACCCAATCGGCCACGATGCGCCATTCGGGCTGGGCCGGGAAATAATCGATTCCGGGGAAGCGGGCTGGCTCGGGCGAGGCGGTGTCGTGGATGCGCAGGGCGTTTTCGCCGTTGAGCGTGGTGATTTCGAGCAGCAGGGAGCCGGCGGTAAAGCGCAGGGGATGGTGCTTGTCGAGCTTGATGGCTTGGGGGCGCCGCCATCGGCTGGGGTGTAGGTGACCTTGCCGTCGGGGGCTTGCGTGATCGATCCGACATGGGCCGGGCCGGCGGAGAGGACGATGTCATTGTCTTCAGCGGTGCCCACGGTGACGGTGCCCTCGGCGAGCCAGAAGCGGCCGATAATGTTGAGCCAGCCATCGGAAGCGGTGAGATTGGCGAGGCGCTTAGCCTTCCGGGCGTCGAGGGTGGTGAGATAATCGGACATGGCGATGTTCCTTCAGGCAGGCATGCGCGGCACGCTATTGAGCAGCCGCTGCGTATATGGGTGTTGCGGATTGGCAAGAATAGAGGCGGTGGCGCCGGCTTCCACGATCCGGCCTTTTTCGAGGATGACGATCTTTTGGCAGAGGGCGGCGACGACGCCCAGATCGTGCGAGACGAAGACCAGCGTCATCTGCTCGCTGAGGCTTTTGAGCAGATCGACGATGCGGATGCGGGTGGAGAGATCAAGCGCTGACGGCTTCGTCGGCCGAGAGCAGGCTGGGGCCGGCGACTATGGCGCGGGCGATGGCGATGCAGCTGGCGCTGGCCGCCGGAGAATTCGTGGGGGTAACGGGTGAGGATATTGCGTTCGAGGCCGACTGAGGCCGGGGCGTCGGACACCATCTGGCGGTGGTCGCCGGCAATGGCCAGCGCGCAGGGGCTCGGAGACGATGGAGAGCACGGTCTGGCGCGGATCGAGCGAGGAATAGGGGTCCTGAAAGACCACCTGCACTGGCGGCGATAGTCGCGCATGAAGCAGGCGCTGCGCGGATCGAGCGGGGTGCCCTTGAATGTGATAATGCCGCTCGAGGGGCGGGTGAGGCCGAGCAATAGGCGCAGCAGGGTGGTTTTGCCGGAGCCGGATTCCCCAACCGGGCCAATGCTGTCGCCGGGCTCGATGGTGAGCGAGACGCCGTCGAGCACGCGTTTGCTGACAGTGTAGCCGAAGGTGACATTCTGGACGCTGAGGAGGCTCATGGCTGGGCTCCCAAGGCGGCGTCGAAGGCGTGGGCGGCGGCGACGAGGGTGGCGGTGTAGTCGTGTTGCGGGCGGGCGAAGATTTCGGCGACGGGGCCGGTTTCGACGATGACGCCACGGCGCAGCACGGCGACGCGATCGACTATGCCGGCGACGACGGGGAGATCGTGGCTGATGAAGAGCAGGGCCATGTTGCGCTGGCGGACGAGGCTATCGAGCAGGCGGAGGATTTCGGCTCGGGTGGTGACATCGAGCGCGGTGGTGGGCTCGTCGGCAATCAGCAGATCGGGGCGGCAGGCCGGGGCCATGGCGATGGCGACGCGCTGGCGCTGGCCGCCGGAGATTTCGTGCGGATAGGCGCGGGCGATGCGCTGGGGATCGGGCAGGGCGACATCGGCCATGAGGTCGAGAATGGCTTTGTCCAGCGCGGGGCCGGAGAGCGGATTGCCGTCGCGGGCGGCGCGGCGTTGCAGGGGCTCGGCGATCTGGCGGCCGATGCGCATGAGAGGGTCGAGGGCGGTCAACGGCTCCTGGAAGACCACGGCGACGGCGGTGCCGCGCAGGTGATTGAGCTGGTGGTCGGGGGTGTCGATGATCTGCTGGCCGGCGAGGGTGATGGAGCCGGTGGCTTTGATGCTGGGGGCAAAAGGCCGGTGGCGGCCATGGCGGTGAGGGATTTGCCGGAGCCGGATTCCCCGATTAGACCCAGCCGTTCGCCGGGCGCGATGGTCAGATTGAGGTTGTCGACCAGCGTGGTATCGGCGGTTTTGAGGGTAAGGCCGGTGATGGCGAGGAGAGCGGTCATCGGGCGCGCCTTGTGGGATCGATGCTGTCGCGCAGGCCATCGGCGAGGAGGTTGATGCCGATCACCAGCGAGACGAGCGCAATGCCGGGGGCGATAGCGCCGATGGGGGCGGTGTAGACCGTGCCCCGGGCTTCCTGCAACAGGCGGCCCCGGGAGGCATTGGGCGGCGGGGCGCCGAGGCCGAGATAGGAGAGCGAGGCTTCCACGATGACGGCGAGGCCGAATTGCAGGGCGAAATTGACCGACAGGGTGGGCCAGATATTGGGCAGGATATGGCCGAAGACGATGGCGGGCCGGGACGAGCCGGAGGTGCGGGCGGCGGTGATGTAATCCATCAGCAGGACGCGCTTGGCGAGAATGCGGGTGAGGCGGGCGACGATGGCCGAGAGGGCAATGCCGATGGCGATGATGGCGGAGGCCGGGTTCGCCGTATCGCTGGCCGCGACCACCAGCATGGCGATGAGCAGGGTCGGGAAGGCGATGAGGATGTCTAGGGTGGCGGCGAGGGCGTCGTCGAGCAGTTTGCTGGCGAAGGCGGCGAGAATGCCCAGCGTGACGCCGAGAGCCGCGCCGATAACGACGGCGCCGGTGCCCACGATGAGGGCGATGCGCGAGCCGATCATGATCTGGGTGAGGAAATCGCGACCGAGCCGGTCGGTGCCGGCCCAATGCAGCCATGATGGGGCTTCGAGGCGCCCGCCGCTCATGCCTGTGGGATCATACGGCGTCCAGACGAGGGTGAGCAGACCGATGGCGATGTGAAGGCCCACGAGCGCCGGGCCCGCCCAGAGGGTGAGGGAGCCATAGCTGCGGCGCTTGGGTGTGATCTCGAGCGTGGTCATGGCGTGCCAGCTCCACGGTCGCGCAGGCGCGGGTCGATGAAGCGCTGCAGCAGGTCGGCGGCGAAGCCGATCAGCAGGACGAGGAGGGTGGAGATGAAGAGGACGCCCTGCACGTTGGGATAATCGCGTTGCTGGATGGCAAGGAGGAGCATGGAGCCCGGGCACGGGAGGCTGAAGACGCGCTCGATGACGACGGCGCCGAGGAAAGTGCTGGCCAGTTCAATGCCCAGAATGGAGATGACCGGGACGGCGCCGTTGCGCAGGCCGTGGCGGATCAGGGCTTGTGGGAAAGACGAGCCGAGGGCGCGGGCGGTGCGCAGATAATCGCTGCCGAGCACGTCGAGAGTGGCGGCGCGGACATAGCGTAGGACCGAGGCGGCCATGACGAGGGCGATGGTGAGGACGGGTAGGATCATGGCGGTGGCAGCTTCGTCGAAATTGGTCCAGCCGCGCAGGGGGAAGCCGCCCGAGGGCAATAGGCGCAGATTGATGGCGAAAAGCGTAACCGAGGAGGATACCGACCCAGAAGACGGGGATGGCGATGCCCAGTTGCGATACCACGGAAATCAGGCCGCCATACCAGCGATCGGAGCGGACGGCGGCGATGATTCCGAGGGGGATGGCGAGGGCGAGGGCCAGCAGGAAGCCGAGAAAGGTCAGCGGCAGGGTGACCGACATGCGGTTGCCGATTTCGCTGATGACGGAGGCGCGGCTGACGAAGGAAGTGCCCGAGTCAAAGCGGGCGAGATTGCCGATGAAGGCGGCGAAGTGGGTGTAAAGCGGCTGATCGGAGCCGACTCGGCTGCGGGCGGCGGCGATCTGGGCCTCGGTGGCGCCGACGCCGAGCAGCGCATTGGCCGGATCGCCCGGCAACAGGCGCAGCAGCACGAACAGCACGACGGCCGCGATCAGCAGGGACGCAATGAGAATGACCGAGCGGCGCAGGGTGTAAGCGAGAATGGGGAGGCCTCCGAGTCAGTTGCGGCAGGGTAGCGGTTTTGGGGGAGGTGGGCCACTGGCCGAATACCCTGAAGCATCGTCACCCACCGCATCTCCCTCGGACTCGACCCGAGGGTCTTTCGCCGCTTGTGCCGAGTTGCGGGTGGCCCTCGGGTCAAGCCCGAGGGAGACGCGGTGGTTTTTGCGTATTGGTGATTGTCAGCGAGACAGTGAGTGTCCTGTGTCGCTTCCAGATCAGGGCTCTCGTTGTCCCCTCCCCACAAGGGGGAGGGAGGCGATGGCTGACGGATCCGGGCTTGTCTGCCGCCTAGTTCGCCTTCTTGATCCCATAGGCAAAGAACTGCGAGTTCAGCCCATTGACCGGATAGCCGGTGACGTTGGCCGCGGAAACCACGATCTGCGGATAGAGATACAGCCAGTTGCTGGCGGCGTCTTCGGCGATCAGCTTGTTGGCTTCAGTGAGCTTTTCCGTCTGCTCGTCGATGGAGCTGGCAGCCTCGGAATCAGCGATCAGCTTGACCACTTCGGGATTGTTATAGCCCCAGTAGAAGTCGGGATTGCCGTAGAAGACGATGTCGCGGTGGTTGACGTGCTCCTGCAGCGTCGCCTCGAAATTGTGCTCCTGGTAGATCTTTGTGTACCACTCATTGGCGGTGATGATGTTGATGTTCACTGTGACGCCGACCTTGGCCAGTTCGGTCTGCAGGAACTGGGCGACCGAGGGGTGTGGATCGTAATCGGGGGTGTCGAGAGTGAAGGCGAAGCCATCGGGATAGCCGGCCTCGGCCAGCAGGGCCTTGGCGCTGTCGGGGTCATAGGCATCGACGCCCGTGAGATCGACATACCGGTGGATCGGTTGGGGGCACGAAGGAGCCGATCAGCGTGCCGTAATCACCCCAGATGGAGTTGAGCAGTTTGGCCTTGTCCACGGCACGGGCCGGGGCCTTGCACACTGGACATTGTCGAAGGGGGCGACGCGGTCGTTATAGGCCAGCAATTCCTTGGTGGTGGAGGCGCCTTCGGTGACTGTGAAGGATGGATTGCCCGCGAATTGGGCCAGCGAATCCGGGCTCTGCACTGAGGTAATGACGTCGACAGCGTTGGTCAGCAGCGCATTGTTGAGCGCGGTGGCGTCGGTGAAATAGGTGTAGATCACTTCGCCATTGCTGGGGGCAGTGCCCCAATAGCCGTCGAAGCGGGCCAAAGCGAGGGCCGAACCGCGGCGCCATTCTTCCAGCGTATAGGGGCCGGTGCCGTCTTCGGTGGCGGTGATGTCGGTTGCCGCGTCGTTGACGATCCAGACATAGCTCAGATTGTAGGGCAGCGAGATCAGAGCGAGCCGACAGGGTAATGACCACGGTCTTGTCGTCGGGCGTCTCGATCGCGGTGATGGTCGAGAGGCTCTTCTTGCGCGAGCTCTTGGAGGTTTCGGCGGTGACGCGCTCGATGGAATATTTTACGTCGGCAGCGGTCAGCGGGTCGCCCGAATGGAAAGTGACGCCGTCCTTGAGGGTGAAGGTATAGGTCAAGCCATCGTCGCTGACGGTGTAGTCGGCGGCAAGCGCGGGTTCGACACTGCCGGCATCGGTCAGCTGGAACAGGGCTTCGTAGACATTGCCGTTGAAGGCTTCGTTGATGCCACGGCCGGCGCCCGCCGTGTTGTCCAGATTCTGCGGCTCATAGAGCGAGCCGATGCGGATGGTCGCATTGGCATCGAAATCTCGGGCGAAGGCGGTCGGGGCAAGGGCGATGCTGGCGAGCAGGGTAGCGACCAGCAGATTGCGGCGCGAAATGAGGGACATGGCTGGAAAGCTCCTTATGTGTCGGCCTGCCCGCGGGACAGCGCCATCTGATGAAAGACATATCGCTTGATGCCAGAAAACTCTACGAAATCAGTAGTCTATCCATGCTTTGCTACGCATTTGGATCGAAATGCCTTTCGGATGAAGACAGCATTTCGGGAAAGCTATTCCAAGCGCGCCGCTCATGGACGTAAACCGCTTCACTATCCTAGCGCCGCACCCCTAGCCGCGTCATCTTTTCACTGAGCGTGCGGCGCGGCACGCTGAGGGCGTCGGCGGTGTCGGCGATGGAATTGTCGTGCTTGCGAAGTTCGGCTTCGATGATGCTGCGTTCATATTGTGCCGGGCGGTCGGCGAGGCTGAGGTTCTCGTCGGGTGTGCCGGGCTTGATGCCGATGGCGCTCTGAATGGAATAATTGGCGCTGGAGAGACCCGGGGCAGAATTTGTCGGCCACGGTTTTCAGTTCGCGGACATTGCCGGGCCGAGCGTAGCAGGACAGGGCCTCGATATCGGCCGGATGAAGCGGCTGGGAGGGGCGGTTGAAGCGCTTTTGGGCCAGTTCGAGGAAATAGTGGAACAGCAGCAGAGCGTCTTCGCTGCGCTGGCGCAGCGGGGGCACGGCGACGCTGGCGGTATTGAGGCGATAATGCAGATCGGCGCGGAAGCGGCCGGCTTCGGCTTCGTCGAGCAGGTCGACCTTGGTGGCGGCGATGATGCGCAGATCGAGCGGAATCTGGCGGTTGGAGCCAACGCGCTCAACGGTGCGCTCCTGAATGACGCGCAGCACCTTGGCTCGGGCGAGCAGGGGCATGGATTCGATTTCGTCGAGCAATAGCGTGCCGCCATTGGCGAATTCGAACTTGCCGATGCGCGGGCCGGCGCTGCCGGTGAAGGCGCCGGCTTCGTGGCCGAACAGCTCGCTTTCGATCAACTCGGCGGGGATAGCCGCGCAATTGACGGCGACGAAGGGGGCGGCGGAGCAGGGGAGAAATCGTGCAGGGCGCGGGCGACGACTTCCTTGCCGGTGCCGGTTTCGCCCGGGATGATGACGTCGGTGTCGATAGCAGCGACGTCGAGAATGAGCTGGCGCAAATCCTCCATGACAGGGGAGGAGCCGATGAGGCGATTGGACAATTCGGCCGCGCCCCCATCGAGCCGGCGGCGCAGATTGACCAATTCGCGGCGGACGCGGGCTTGTTCGGCGGCGCGTTCGATGACGCTGACGAGCTGTTCGGGCTCGTAGGGCTTTTGCAGGAAATCATAGGCGCCGTCGTGGATCGCTTTGACCGCCATGGGCACGTCGCCATGGGCGGTAATCAGGATGACCGAGGTGGTGGGGTCCTTGTCGCGGATCTGGGCGAGCAGGTCGAGGCCGGAGACGGAAGGCATGCGGACGTCGGATAT
The DNA here is from genome assembly GCA_025452255.1 of Devosia sp. A8/3-2. Lineage (GTDB taxonomy): Bacteria > Pseudomonadota > Alphaproteobacteria > Rhizobiales > Devosiaceae > Devosia. The sequence goes on along the minus strand of CP104974.1, from coordinate 2,838,688 downwards.
GACCACTTCGGGCTGCGCATCGCCGAGGCGCGTCATGGCCTCGCGGGCGCTGCCCACAGTGGTGACGGCGAAGCCCGACAGATTAAGCCATTGGTCGAGCGCGTTGCGGACGATGCCCTCGTCTTCGACGATCATCACCGATGTTTTGCTTGTCATGCGAAATCTCTGATTTGAGGCGTGGTGATTTCGGCGAGGGGCAGGGTGATGGTGAAGGTGGCGCCTTCGCCAAGGCGGTTTTCGACCTCGATACGGCCACCCATTTCGCGGATCAGGCCATAGGAGATGGAGAGACCCAAGCCCAGAGCCGCGGCCGGGTTCCTTGGTAGTGACGAAGGGATCGAACAGTGTGTCGATAATGGCCGGATCGATACCGGTGCCATTGTCGGTGACAGTAATGACCGCGTGCTGGCCGCTATCGCGCGCGATGATCTTTATGGTGGCGTCTTCCAGACCCTCCATGGCGTCGGCGGCATTGGAGATGAGGTTGACCAGCACCTGCTCGATATGGACCGGGTTGCCGGTGACGATGAGGGCGTGCGGGGGCGCGTCGAGCGTGATGGTGAGGCTGGGGTCCTCGTGGAAATGGTTGGGCCAGCTCGATGGCATTGTGGGCGATGTGGACGACATCGCTCTGGATCGAGATTTCGGTTTCCTTGCGGGCGAAGGTCTTGAGATGCCCCGTAAGCGCCACCAGCCGGCCGATCACGCCCTCCATGCTGCCGAACAGATCCGCAAGCTCGGGCACCTTGCCCCGGGCCAGCAGCTTGGCGCTGGCAGTCTGGGTGCGCAGCGCGGCGATGGGCTGGCTGACTTCGTGGGCGACACCGGCCGGGGCCCGGCCGAGGGTGGCCAGCTTTGCCGCTTGCACCAGCCCTTGCTGGGCGGCCTGACGGGCCTTCTCGGCCTCCCGGCGCTCGACAATTTCGCCGGCGAGCCGGCTATTGGCTTCCTGCAATTCGCTGGTGCGGAGCAAGACGCGTTGCTCGAGCTGGTCGTGATCCTCAAGTCGGGCGCGGATCAGGCGCTGGCGCTGCATGAACAGCATGGCGGCCAGCAGAATGGCGCTGACGGCGACGCCGACAAAGAAAGTGGCGGTCCGAGCCCAGTTGGAAATCGGACCGAGGGGCACGAAGGACAGCAGGCGCCAGCCATGCAGCGGCATGCGCAGGCGATCGACCGAGAACTCGCCATTGATCTCGCTATCGCCGCTGCGCAGCACGGCGAGTTCGGTGCCACGCCGGTGGTTCGATCGATTGCACGATGCCATTGCCGTTGATGGCGACGCCGAGATAGCGCTGGTCGCGGGCCATGGCTTCGAGGCCGGTGGGGTGGGTATCGACCAGCGTGCGATAGCGCCAATCAGGGCGGGTCGAGAGAATACCCACATCATTGCTGTCGAAAATCCCGATCAGCTCGCCCGAGCGCCACCACACGGCTTCGATCTCGCCCAGATTGATCTTGACCACGGCGACGCCCAGCGGGCCATCAGGGCCGTCAATGCGGTTGGCGATGAAATAGCCCGGCACGCCCGTGGTGATGCCCACGGCATAATATTTTGCCGCGCCGTCGAACATCGCCTCCTGGAAATAGGGGCGTTCAGCATAGTGGCGGCCCACCATGGATTGGTGCGTCCACCAATTGCTGGCGGCGATGGAGCGCCCGGTGACATCGACAATGAACAGCTCCTCGGCCGCGGCCGTGCCGCCCATATTGGACAGAAAGCCATTGGCGCGATCGCGCAGAGCGTCGTCCTCGGGATGAGCCAGCACGTCGTGGATTTCGGAGGCCCGGGCGAGCGTCGTCGGCAAAAAGTGGTAGCGCTCGATATTGGCTTCGAGCATGCGATCGAAAATCTGCAGCCGCCGTTCGCTGGTATCGTGGGCGGCGGCAATGCCGCTTTGCAGCGCGATTTCATAGGCAACGAGGCACGAGGCCAGCACCACGACGGCACAGCCGACCGCGATCAGCAGGCGCTGATAGGGCGACAAAGGCATTGTGCGGCCGGCCATGATGCAAATCCTCCATAAGTGGTCCTATGCCATTGGCGGATTTTTGCCAAGTCGCCATCCGGGCTTGGCAAGAAATTGCCGGAAATGCATCTTGCTGCTGCGTTGTTGCATTGGTGATATGCTGGAAATGCAGGGTTTGCGTGATTTGGCACGGAAGCTGCTTAGGGAATGCTGCGCGAGGAGCGCTGATCTTTCGGGAGGAACCAAAATGAACAAGACAATGCTGTCCCTTGCCGCCGGCTTGATGCTGACAGGCGCGAGCCTGACGGGCACGGCCATGGCGCAGGATTACCCCACCAAGCCGATCACCGTCGTGGTGCCGTTCTCGGCTGGCGGCCCGACCGATACCGTGGCGCGGCTGGTTGCCGAAGTGATGAGCAATGATCTGGGCCAGCAAGTGGTGATCCAGAATGTCGGCGGCGCCGGTGGCACCCTCGGCGCCGGCCGGTGGCGGTTGCCCCCAATGACGGCTACACGCTGCTGCTGCACCATATCGGCATGTCCACCGCGCCGACCCTCTATCGCAGCCTGCCTTATGATCCGATCACCGACTTTGCCCCGATCGGGCTGATCACCTCCGTGCCGATGACGCTGGTGGCCCGCAAGGACTTCGAGCCCAACACGCTTGCTGAGCTCGCCGCCTATATCAAAGCCAATGGCGAGAACGTCACCTATGCCAATGCCGGCATCGGTTCAGCCAGCCAGCTCTGTGGCATGCTGCTGATGGATGCGCTCGATACGCAGATGACCACCGTGCCCTATCAGGGTGCCGGCCCGGCCATGACCGATATTATCGGCGGCCAGATCGACATGATCTGCGACCAGACCACCAATACGACGAGCCAGATCCGGGCCGGTGAGGTCAAGGCCTATGGCGTGACCACGCTGACCCGCCTGCCGAACCTGCCTGATCTGCCGACGGTCAAGGAAGGTGGGCTCGAGATCGAGATCGGCGTGTGGCACGGGCTCTATGCCCCAGCTGGCACCGACGCGGCCATCATCGCCAAGCTCGAAGCCTCGCTGCAGAAGGCGCTAACCAATGAGACCGTGGTGAGCCGCTTTGCCGAGCTGGGCACTCTGCCGGTGACGGCCGAGGAAGCCACCCCGGCCGCGCTGACCCAGACCACGGCCAGCCAGATCGAGCTGTGGCGCGCGGTTATCGAAGCCGCGGGCGTTTACGCCGACTAAACCGAGTCAACGCCTCCGCGTCCTTCGGGATGCGGAGGCGGCCAAAGAACAAGGGGGAGGGAGGCAGCAGTGGTTTCCAATTTTTCGACCAAGGACCTCGTATCGGGCGGCATCTTTGTCGCAGCGGGGGCCTATTTTGCGATCGAGGCGCTCAATTACGAGACCGGCACGGCGTTTCGCATGGGACCCGGATTCATGCCGCTGCTGCTGGGCAGCGTGCTGGTGGCGCTGGGGCTCGGCATTGCCGCCAGCGGCTGGAAGAAGCCCGATGCGGAAAAGCCACTCGCGCCGCCTTGGCGGGGCATGGCGCTGATCATCGGCGTCATCGTGTTTTTCGGGCTGACCATTCGCGGCTCGGGCTTCGTGCCAGTGGTGCTGATCGGCTCGTTCGCCGCGGCCATGGCCAGCCGGCTCAATTCACCGCTGTTCTCCATCATCCTGGCCGTGGCGCTGACGGTGATGTGCACGCTGATTTTCGTCGTCGGCCTCGGCATGAGCGTGCCGATGTTCGGCCCCGGCTCGGGCAGTAGGAGCGCAATCATGGACATCATTGCTTCGCTTGGCTCGGGCTTTTCGGTCGCCCTCGACCCGATCAACATCTTCTACTGCTTCATCGGCGTGCTGCTGGGCACGTTGGTCGGCGTCTTGCCCGGCATCGGGCCGACAGCGACCATCGCCATGCTGTTGCCCATCACCTTTTCGCTGTCGCCCGCGACAGCGCTGATCATGCTCGCCGGCATTTATTACGGCGCCCAATATGGCGGCTCGACCACCGCTATCCTGATCAACCTGCCGGGTGAAAGCTCCTCGGCCGTCACGGCGATCGACGGCTACCAGATGGCCAAGAAGGGCCGGGCTGGTCCGGCTTTGGCGACGGCGGCGCTGGGGTCGTTCTTTGCAGGCACGGTCGGCACGCTGCTGCTGGCCTTCTTCGCACCGCCCCTTGCGCGAGCAGCGCTCAATTTCAGGGCGCCGGAATATTTCGCCCTGATCGTCTTGGGACTGCTCGTCTCCATCGCGCTGGCGCATGGCTCCATTCTCAAGGCGCTGGCGATGATCGTGCTGGGCCTGCTGCTGGGCATGGTGGGGCAGGATATCTATACCGGCCAGCCCCGCTTCACGATGGGCATTCATGAACTCTATTCGGGGCTCAATTTCGTTTCGCTCGCCGTGGGCGTGTTCGGCGTCGCTGAAATCCTGCGCAATCTCGAAAACGAGAAGGGCCGCGACGTGATGGTCAAGGCCGTCAAGAACCTGTGGCTCAGCAAGGACGATTTCAAGCGCATCGCCGCCCCGGTCATACGCGGCACGGCCTTGGGATCGGTGCTCGGCATCCTGCCGGGCGGCGGGCATATTCTGGCCTCCTTCGCCTCCTACTCGGCCGAAAAGCGCCTGTCCAAGACGCCCGAGGAATTCGGGCATGGCGCCATCGAAGGCGTTGCCGGGCCGGAATCGGCCAATAATGCGGCTGCGCAGACCTCGTTCATTCCGCTGATGACGCTGGGCATTCCGGCGCATCCGGTGATGGCGCTGATGGTGGGGGCGTTTATCCTGCAGGGCATCACGCCCGGCCCCAATGTCATCAACGACCAGCCGGCTTTGTTCTGGGGCATCATCGCCTCGATGTGGATCGGCAATGTGCTGCTGGTGCTGCTCAACCTGCCGCTGATCGGGCTGTGGGTGAAGATGCTCTCCATCCCCTACCGCGCCTTGTTCCCCGCCATTGTGCTGTTCGCCTGTATCGGATGTTTCTCGATCAACCAGAATATCTACGATGTGTTCGCCATCGGCTTTTTCGGGGTGGTCGGCTATGTGCTGATCCGTTTCGGCTGCGAGCCGGCGCCGCTGCTGCTCGGCTTCGTGCTGGGGCCGTTGCTGGAAGAACATCTGCGCCGCGCCATGATCATCTCGCGGGGCGATCCGATGGTGTTCCTCGAACGGCCGATCTCGGCGACGCTGCTGGGGCTGGCGCTGCTGGCGGTGATCATCGCCGTGCTGCCCTCGATCCGGCGCAAGCGCAAGGAAGTGTTCGTCGAAGACGATTGAGATCCGTGACGGAAACGCATTTCAACCCGCCGAACTCGGTTCGGCGGGTTTTGTTTTTGGCACATGCCTGTGGGCGCAGGAAAAAGGGAACTCGTGGCTTTGCGGCGCGTTGCAGTCCAACTTCAACAAGGACTGTTAGTCATGGGTATTATCTGGACGATCATCATCGGATTTGTTGCGGGCATCATCGCCAAGTTCATCATGCCGGGCAGCAATGAGCCGTCAGGTTTCATTCTGACTACGATATTGGGCATCGTCGGCGCTTTCGTCGCGTCCTATCTCGGGCAGGCCACGGGCTGGTATGCGCCGGGCGAGGGTGCGGGCCTGATCGGTGCCGTGGTCGGCGCCATCATCGTGCTGTTCGTCTGGGGTCTTGTCGCCAAGCGCCGCTAGGCGCTCAACATAGAGGAGGCCGCAATGGCCAAGGGAATGCCGTCAATGGTTGCGCTGCTGGGCCTGTTGGCCGTGGCAGGCTTTCAGAACAGAGACAAGCTGGGCTCACTGCTCGGCGGATTGGGCAATGGCCAGACCGGCGCAGGTGACGGCGAACGGCTGGGCAATGGCCGGGCCGGTGCCGAAAATTCACAGGCCGGCGTCACGCCCGGCAGAGGCGGACTTGAGGGCATGCTGGGCAATCTGGGCGGCGCGCTCGGCGGTACAGCGGCTGCAGGCGGCACGGGCAGTGTGCTCAGCGGCGGCTCGGGCGATCTCGTCGACCGCTTCAACAATAGCGGGCAGGGCTCCAAGGCGCAAAGTTGGGTGCAGGATGGCGACAATGAAGAGATTGACGTTGCCAGCTCGGAACAGACGCTGGGCGTCGACACCATCGATACGCTGACCCAGCAGACCGGGCTCAGCCGTCAGGAATTGCTGGAGCGTTTGGCCAAGACCTTGCCCGATGCGGTGAACAAACTGACGCCGAATGGCCGGATTCCGACCGAGCAGGAAGCCAGCCATCTGGTTTGATACATCGTGCATTTTAAAAGCGGCCGGGGCGGTGACGTCCCGGCCGCTTTGGTTTCAGGACCGGGCCGGAAACGGATCGCGCAGGTCTTGCCAAGCCGTCGGCGTAAATCCCTTGGCCGGGATCAGACAGGCGTCAAGATCGCGCCTGATGGCGGCCTCGTCCATGTCGCCGGCGCCGATAAAGACGATTTCCTGCCGCCGGTCGCCCCATTCCGCATCGAGATAGGGTGCCATGGATGCCCGCCAGTCGCTGTCATCCGGCCAACGGGTTTTGGGCACAGCGGCCCACCACATGCCCCGGCGGCTGGTGCGCACCAACGCGCCGGCCTCGGCTGAGCTCTCCCACCAGATCGGGCCTTGTGGCCAGCCAGAAAAAGCCCTTGGAACGGATGACGCCGGCCCAGCTCTTGGTGATGAAGTTGTTCAGCAGCATGGGATTGAACGGGCGGCAGGCGCGATAGACGAGACGAGCTGATGCCATATTCAAGCGTTTCAGGGAATATGCTCAGTGAACCCATTGAGTTCCTTGAACCAAAGCGGGTTCTGCTCGGCAGCTTCGAGGCTAAACAGCCCGGTATCCGGGACCTGATCCAGCGGCACATCGGAGAAGTCGGTTTCAATCACCCGGGCCACCGGATTGAGTGCTTTGATGATGGTTCGCGCGGCAGCCAGATCGGCGGCGGCGGCGGTCGAGACCTTGTTGAGCACGATGACATCGGCAAATTCGATCTGGTCGACCAATAGATCGACCAAAGCGCGCTCATCCTCCGGCCCCATGGTTTGCCCGCGATCGCGCAGGAAATCGACAGAGCCGTAATCCCGCAGCAGATTGGCGCAATCCACCACCGTCACCATGGTATCGAGCCGGGTGATGTCGGCAAGACTGACGCCGTTTTCGTCGTGGAAATCGAACGTGGCGGCGACGGGCAGCGGCTCGGAAATGCCAGTGGATTCAATCAGCAGGTAATCGAAGCGCCCGGCATTGGCCAGCTTGGTGACCTCCTTGAGCAGGTCGCCGCGCAACGTGCAACAGATGCAGCCATTGCTCATTTCCACCAATTGCTCGTCGGTGCGCGATAGATTGGCGCCGCCCTCGCGCACCAGCGTCGCGTCGATATTGACCTCGCTCATGTCGTTGACGATGACGGCAACACGCCGCCCTTCGCGATTGTTGAGGATGTGATTGAGAAGTGTCGTCTTGCCGGCGCCAAGAAAGCCGGACAGGACCGTTACAGGGAGGCGGTTCATTCGGGGTCACCTATATGGAAACGGCCACCCCGCAGGGTGGCCGGGCAGGGTCAGTGCGTCGCGCCCGAGCCGCCGACTGCGACGATATTGTAGGGCAGGCCCTCGACCGGGATATCGCGATCCAGCTCGAACGTGCCGGCATCCACGATATGCACCACACCCTTGAGCGGGTCAGTGACGGCGATCTCATTGCCCGCCACCGCAATGCGCGGCCGCGGCAAGCTCCATTCGCCATCCATGGAATAGGGCTCGGTGAGCGTGATCGACTTGGCGATCTTGCCCGACAGCACATTGAGCTGATGCAGCTTGCCATCTTCGGTGAAGATATAAGCAAATTTGGGCTGCTGCGGATCCACGGCAAAATGCACCCGGCGCGTCGGCAATTCGATCAAGCGGAAGGCCTCGGCTTCGGCCGGATCGATCAGCACGACCTTGTCCGGCCCGTAATTGCCCGAGAAATATTGCAGGCCGACCCCGCCCAGCAGCGTCGAAACATTACCCTCGGGCAGGCTCGCCGGATAGGGCAGGTGCGTAATGGCTGGCGCGCCTGAACCGGTGGCAATCAACAGCCCCGTGGCGCAGGCAATGGCGGTGATATTGCCGGATGTCGCCTCGCCATGCAGCAGCGGGCATTCATATAGGCCGCCAACCTTGGCGTTCTGCGCATCGTAGACGTAGACGCCCTGCGGCCGCGTGGTTTCGCCATTGGGCGCAAAATCAGTGGCAATCGTGTAGTCGCCCCACGGGATGGCGACGCCATGATGCAGCGCGCCGGTATCGATTTCACGGACAGCCAGCGCATCGTCGCCGTCCAGCCAATCCTTCTCCGAAACCAGCCGTCCAACGCCTTCGCCGTCATAGAACAGGGCAATCTGCCCGTGATGCTCGACGAAATGCACCGGCTTTTCACCCGGAACAGTGGCCACGATGGCCGCTGGCGCTGCTGACATGAATATCGCCGTGATCACCGTGATCTTCGATCGCGATGCCGCTGCTTATGGCCGATACTCGATTGGCCGCCCCTTCGACGGCGTAGACCGCTTGGTTGCTGGGCGTGGTGTAGAGCACGCCGGGGCTCTCCAGCGCAAAAGTGTCCAGCGTGGCGCCGGTGCCGAGATCGATCGCGGTGACCTTGGCCTCGGCATGGTCGGCGACAAACAGGCGCCGGGCGGTGACGTCGTCGGCAAAGCTCGGGCCGGCGCTGGCCATCAAGGTCAGGGCCGTGCAGGCGAGAAGGGCAGGATAGCGCATGGGCGGTTGTGTCCATATGTTATTACATTACGCGCAGACCCTAGATGTAATGTTATTACGTTGGCAAGTCAGTCAGCGCGGTTTTGGGGATTGTGCGCTCGGACGGCCCGCACATTTGGTCTTGATGTGAACCGTACCCTGCGGTACACCCCGGCCGTCCGGTTCTTCCACCGGACTGGCAATGATCGTTCGGGCGCCCGCGAGATTTGCCGGCCGCCGGGGTCGGCCCTGCATTCAAGCGCGCCGGGATATCGCCATGACTATCGCCACGGATGCCGCCAGCGGCATCGCCGTGCCACCGCCCAATTCCGCCCGCCGCATCCTTGCCGCGAGCATGATCGGCACGACCATCGAATTTTTCGACTTCTATATCTACGCCACCGCTGCGGTGATCGTATTCCCGCATCTGTTTTTCCCGGCGGGTGACGATACTTCGGCGCTGCTGTCCTCGCTCGCCACCTTCGCCATCGCCTTTTCGCGCCCGGTCGGCGCCGCGTTCTTCGGCCATTTCGGCGACAAGGTTGGTCGCAAGACCACACTGGTGGCGGCTTTGCTGACCATGGGCATCTCCACCGTGCTGATTGGCGTACTGCCCACTTATGGGCAGATCGGCGTGATGGCGCCGCTGCTGCTGGCCTTGTGCCGGCTGGGGCAGGGGCTTGGCTCGGGCGGGGAGTGGGGCGGCGCCGTGCTGCTGGCCACCGAAAACGCGCCCGAAGGCAAGAAGGCTCGGTATGGCATGTTCCTGCAATTGGGTGCGCCGGTCGGCTTCTTCTTCGCCACCACGATTTTCCTCGTGCTCGCCCATTTCATGGGCGACGAGGCCTTCATGAGCTGGGGCTGGCGCGTGCCGTTCTCGGCTAGCGCATTGCTGGTCATCTTCGGCCTGTTCATCCGCCTCAAGATCACTGAGACGCCGGAATTCGCCAAGGCGATCGAGAAGGCCGAGCGCGTCGAAGTGCCGTTCCTTGACGTGTTCAAGCACCACAAGATGAGCCTGCTGCTCGGCACCATGGCCGCGCTCGCCACCTTCGTGCTGTTCTATCTGATGACGGTGTTCTCGCTGAGCTGGGGCACCTCGGCGCTCGGCTATAGCCGCGAGGAATTCCTGATCCTGCAGATGGTGGGCGTGGTGTTTTTCGGCCTGTTCATCCCGATTTCGGCTGTGCTGGCCGATCGCTTCGGCATGCGCCCGGTAATGGTCGGCGTGTCGATCTCGATTGCGGTGTTCGGTCTGTTGATCGCGCCGCTCTTCGGCTCGGGCAATGTCGTGGGCGTGCTGGGCTTCCTGTGCATCGGCCTCGCGCTGATGGGCCTGACCTATGGCCCGCTCGGCACGGCTCTTGCCGCGCCATTCCCCACGGCAGTTCGCTACACCGGCGCCTCGCTGACCTTCAACTCGGGCGGCATTTTCGGCGCCTCCTCGGCCCCCTTATGCCGCAACCTACACGGCCACCAATTTCGGCCTGCATGCCGTCGGCTATTACATGATCGTCGCCGCCGTCATCACCCTGCTGGCGTTCGGCTTCATCCGGCAGACGCCGGACTGATACGACAGGCGAGGCTGGCACCCCCAGCCTCGCCCCGCCACCGTACGATATTTTATGCGCGCCCCCTTTCCCTTGTCACACTCTGCGTCTAGGAAAGCGGCCATATCGAGCAAACCCCAACGGGAGAGGGCTTTCCATGTCGTCAATCATCCACGTCCAAGGCCGCCAGATCTATGACAGCCGCGGTAATCCGACCGTCGAAGTCGATGTGGTGCTAGACGATGGCAGCTTTGGCCGCGCTGCAGTGCCCTCGGGCGCTTCGACCGGCGCGCATGAGGCCGTCGAGCTGCGCGATGGCGGCAAGAAATATTCCGGCAAGGGCGTGCTGCAGGCCGTCGAAAACGTCAATTCGGCGATCTTCGACAGAAATCCGGGGCATGGATGCGCTGGACCAGCTGGCTATCGATCAGGCCATGATCGAGCTGGACGGCACGCCTAACAAGTCGCGCCTCGGCGCCAATGCCATCCTCGGCGTGTCGCTGGCCGTGGCCAAGGCGGCTGCCGAGTCGAGCGAGCTGCCGTTCTACCGCTACATCGGCGGCCCCAACGCTCACGTTCTGCCCGTGCCGATGATGAACATCATCAATGGCGGCGAGCACGCTGACAACCCGATCGACATGCAGGAATTCATGATCCTGCCGGCCGGCGCGGAAAACTGGCTGATGCCGTCCGCATCGGCTCGGAGATCTTCCACACCCTCAAGAAGGGCCTGTCGGCCGAAGGCCACAATACCAATGTGGGCGATGAGGGTGGTTTTGCGCCGAATCTCGGTTCTGCCGATGACGCGCTGGGCTTCATCATGCGCTCGATCGAAAAGGCCGGCTATCGCCCGGGCGAGGACATTTTCCTCGGTCTCGATTGCGCCGCCACCGAATATTACAAGGGCGGCAAGTACGAGATGGTCGGCGAGGGCAAGTCGCTCTCCTCGGAAGAAAACGTCGCCTTCCTCGCGGACTCGGCTGCCCGCTACCCGATTATCACCATCGAAGACGGCATGGCCGAAGACGATTGGGACGGCTGGAAGGCCCTGACCGATGCCATCGGCAAGAAGGTGCAGCTGGTCGGCGATGATCTCTTCGTCACCAATACCGAGCGCCTGGTTTCGGGCATCAAGATGGGCGTCGCCAATTCCATCTGGTCAAGGTCAACCAGATCGGCTCGCTCTCCGAAACGCTCAATGCCGTCGATACCGCGCACCGCGCCGGCTATACCTCGGTGATGTCGCACCGCTCAGGCAGAAACCGAAGATTCCACCATTGCCGATCTGGCCGTGGCGCTGAACTGCGGGCAGATCAAAACCGGCTCGCTCAGCCGTTCGGATCGTCTGGCCAAGTACAACCAGCTCATTCGCATCGAAGAGCAGCTTGGCACCTCGGCCAAGTATGCAGGCTTCTCGGTCGTCAAAGGCCGCTAAGCCACAAGACCAAATCAAGCAGGGGCCGGCGCGAGTACATCGCGCTGGCCTCTTTTGCGTTTTCCGGTAACGTTTTGGAGAGTATGATCTTTACGGCGAATCATGAGGAGGGCTCAAGTTGATTCAACGTTTGTCTGCTGAAGCATTTGGTACATTCTGGCTTGTATTTGGCGGCTGCGGTGCAGCTGTTCTTGCAGCAGGCGTGCCCGACGTGGGTATTGGTTATCTTGGCGTAGCATTGGCATTTGGTTTGACTGTATTGACCATGGCCTATGCAGTGGGCGGCATTTCCGGCGGACACTTCAATCCTGCCGTTTCGCTGGGTTTGGCGATTGCCGGCAAGTTTGAATACAAGGATCTGGTGCCCTACTGGGTCGCTCAATTGGTCGGCGGCATCTGGGCGCAGCGGTGCTCTTCGTCATCGCTTCCGGCACAGCCGGCTTTACCGCTGGTGGCTTTGCTTCCAACGGCTATGACGCGCTCTCGCCCGGCGGCTACAGCTCGGTCGCGGCTCTGGTAGCCGAAATCGTGCTCACTGCCTTCTTCCTGATCGTAATCCTGGGCTCCACGTCCAAACTGGCCCCGGCCGGCTTCGCGCCGATCGCCATCGGCTCGGCCTTGACGTTGATCCACCTGATCTCGATCCCGGTGACCAATACCTCGGTCAACCCGGCCCGCTCCATCGCCGCTGCCATCTTCGCGCAGAACGGCGCCTTGGGTCAGGTCTGGCTGTTCATCGTCGCCCCGCTGGTCGGCGCGGCCCCAGGCGCCATCATCTGGAAGGCTCTGCTGAGCCGCAGCGACGCCTGATCGAACCTATCCCGCGAACGAAAAAGCCCGGCAGCGATGCCGGGCTTTTTCTTATCCACGATGCTATTTCCACCCACGGAGTCATTCCGGCGCAGGCCGGAATCCATGCTGAAGGCTATCCCAGCGCTGGATGGATCGGCCCACCACGGACATGGATTCCGGCCTGCGCCGGAATGACCCGGTGGGTGTAGGGAGAATGAGCGCCCCTTACTGAAACGCCGTCTCCGCAAAACTGCGCAGTTTCCGCGAATGCAGCCGTTCCGCCGGCTGATCCCGCAAGATTTCCATCGCCCGCAGCCCGATCTGCAAATGCCGGTTCACTCGGGTGCGGTAGAAGTCCGAGGCCATGCCGGGCAGCTTCAGCTCCCCATGCAGCGGCTTGTCGGAGACGCAGAGCAGGGTGCCGTAAGGCACACGGAAGCGGAAACCATTGGCGGCAATGGTCGCGCTTTCCATATCCAGCGCCACGGCGCGCGACTGGCTGAGCTGGCGGGTGATTTCCACCTGATCGCGCAATTCCCAATTGCGGTTGTCGAAGGTCGCCACGGTGCCGGTGCGCATGATGCGCTTGGTTTCCAGCCCCTCGGTCTGAGTGATCTCTTCCACGGCCTGCTCAAGCGCCACTTGCACTTCGGCCAGCGCCGGAATGGGGACGGAAACGGGCAGGTCGGCGTCGAGCACGTGATCCTCGCGCACATAGGCATGCGCCAGCACATAATCGCCCAGCTCCTGTGAATTACGCAAGCCCGCGCAGTGGCCCAGCATGATCCGGGCATGCGGGCGCAGCACGGCGATATGGTCGGTGATGGTCTTGGCATTGGACGGACCGACGCCAATATTGACCATGGTAATGCCGCGGCCGCGCTGCCGTCAGGTGATAGGCCGGCATTTGCGGGCCGCGAACCGGGGCAGTGCCATTGATGCCGCCGCCGCGCAGGGCATTGTCGGTGATCACATTGCCCGGCTCGATGAAGCTTTCGTAATGGGCGTGGCCCGTCCGCATATGCTCCTTGGCGACGCGGCAGAACTCGTCGATGTAGAACTGGTAATTGGTGAAGATCACGAAGTTCTGGAAATGCGCAGCGTCTGTGCCAGTATAATGGCTCAGCCGGAACAGCGAATAATCCACCCGCGGCGCGGTAAAGGCCAGAAAGCGGGTAAGGGCCACCCTTGGGGGTACAAAGGTGCCGTTGGCGATTTCGTCGTCGGTATTGGTCAGGTCCGGCGCATCAGAACAGGTCACGCAGCGGAATATTGAGCGCGTTGAGCGCTTCGCCATCGATCCGCTCATTGGCCGCCACCGCGAAATGCAGCGGGATCGGGGTGTCGGATTCCCCGATATCGATCGTGCCGCCATGATTCTTGAGAATGACGGTGAACTGCTCCTGGAAATAGGTACGGAACAGGTCCGGCGCGGTCACCGTCGTACGATAAATACCGGGTGTATGTAGGTAACCATAGGGCAGGGTGCTCTCGCCCTTGCCGAAGCTGGTGGAGCGCACTTCCACCTGTGGATAGCAGGCACGCACACGGCCCTCGGGCACCACGCCCTTGGCCGTGGCGCTCAAATGCTCACGAATGAAGCTGGTATTGCGGTGATAGATTTCCGCCATATGCGCCTGAGCTTTTTCCGGGTCGGTAAAGGACTGCTTTTCAAGGCGGGGCGGGCTGATCGTGGTCATTTCAGTCTCTTGGTTTGCCGGCCCCGGATTGGGCCGCGCCGTCTGGCGGAATCGCTGGTCTTGTCGTGCAATGCCTAGTGTTCTGGCATGACAGCTTCTCGACCATGCGGCAACCGGCGGCCCGTTTCGGAAATATTTTCACAACCGAGTGAAAGGGTCTTTTCTTGCCGCATTTGGCCCCCATCTTTTAGCCAGTTCATCGGCACGGCAAACGACCCATGCAAAAACCGGTGAGCGAGGAATGTTGCGCAGGCCGCTTGTCCCCCAAGCCCTCAACAGCGCGGCAGGCTGACGTTCCATGGGCTGCGACGACAGAGATGTTGTCGCAGCCCTGATTTTTTGTGCCCCCCAACATGGTCCGATCCCTTCCCTGATGTCAGCATGGCTACTGCAGGCGCGCCGTCAAGCGCGGCACGTTGCAGGGGATGGACGAAGCGAGCGGCATTTCCTATTGCAGTGAACCAAACGTGCAGGCCCAGCCGATTATTTCACGAGGAGCGACCATGACCGCCAAGATCATCGACGGAAAAAGCTATGCTGAAGGCCTGCGCAGCCGCATTGCCGGTCACGTGGCGCGCCTCAAGGCCGAGCACGGCATCACGCCGGGTCTCGCCGTGGTCATCGTGGGCTACGATCCCGGCAGCCAGATCTATGTGGCCCAGAAGGCCAAGCAGACCGTCGAACTCGGCATGCATTCGGAAAAATACGAGCTGCCGGAAACCGCCAGCGAAGCCGAGGTGCTGGCGCTGGTGCGCAAGCTCAATGCCGATCCGGCCATTCACGGCATCCTGGTCCAATTGCCGGTGCCAGACCAGATCGATCCCAAGAAGATCATCGAAACCATCGACCCCGCCAAGGACGTCGATTGCTTCACCCCGGCCAGCGTCGGCAAGCTGGCCATCGGCCTGCCCGGACCGGTCTCCTGCACGCCGCTCGGCTGCCTGATGTTGCTGCGCGATACGCTGGGCGACCTGTCGGGCCTGCATGCCGTGGTGGTCGGGCGCTCCAATCTGGTCGGTAAGCCAGTCGCGCAATTGCTGCTGCGCGAGAACTGCACGGTGACGATGGCGCATTCTGCGCACCCGAGATCTGCCCGGCATTGTCCGCCGGGCCGATATTGTTATCGCGGCCGTCGGTCGTCCGGAGATGATCAAGGGCGACTGGATCAAGCCGGGCGCCACCGTGATCGACGTGGGCATCAACCGCATTCCCGCGCCCGAGCGTGGCGAAGGCAGGACGCGCTTGCTGGGCGATGTTGCCTACGCCGAAGCCGCCGCAGTGGCCGGCGCCATCACGCCCGTTCCCGGCGGTGTAGGTCCGATGACCATTGTGTGCCTCCTCGCCAATACCGTCACCACGGCCTCGCTGATCAATGGCCCGGTGCCCCCAAGCGATCTGACCGCATGAACGACGGAGCCGGTCACGACCCCGGCGGCAAGGTGCGCCTGCCGCTGATGGCGGGCGTCAAGGGCGATGCCACCTTCAGCGCCGATGGCCGCTATCGCCAGCTGATGCGCCGTTGGACCGGGGAGTCTTTCCCCGAGCGCTATATCCTGTTCATCGGCATGAATCCGAGCACGGCGGATGCAACTGTGAACGACCCCACCTGCGCCCGCGAATGGACCTTCGCCCAGCGCGAGGGCTATTCGGCCATGGTGAAAGCCAATGTCGGTGATTACCGCGCCACCGATCCCAAGGCGCTGCTGGTGCCGGGTGTGGTGGCCGTGTCGGGGGCCAACCTGCCGGCGATACGGGCAGCCGCGGCATGGGCAGATTTCGTCGTGCTCTGCCACGGCAAACTCAACAAGGCCCCGGTACCGGCCGGCAAGGCGATTGTCGAGGCGCTGAAGGCCGATGGCGTCGAACTCTGGTGCTTTGGGACGAACGGGGATGGTAGTCCCAAACACCCGCTATATTTGCGGCTGGATACGCCGTTGGTGCGCTTCGAGGGGTAGAATCCCGTTCCAAACCCAACTTGTCCGGGCACTATTCCTCCCCAATCACCGGCTCTCCCTCGGGCTCGACCCGAGGGCCCCTCCCAACCCGGCACAAGCGGCAGAATCCCTCGGGTCAAGCCCGAGGGACAGCGTGGTGGTGGGATGGGATTGTAGAACTATCCCCAATACCAATTCCCCCACCGGGTCATTCCGGCCTGTGCCGGGATGACACCGTGAATGTTGAGTGCTTGGTGGAACTAAGTTGCCCCACTCACCCCACCAAATAAAACAACCGCGCCACCGTATGATCCCGCATCGCCTGCGCCGGCAGCCTCCCTGTCAGCGCCGCCACAACCTGTCCTGGATCGGCCACGGCACTCGCATCCACCACCACATTCTTGAACGCCGGCCGCAAACCCTGCTTCGCCCCTTCGAGCAGGTCGAACAGCATGGTCCGTACATCGCTGCGCCCTGCACAGGCGATGCAGTAATCGCCATCGGCATGGCCGTGCCCACTATTGGCCGGCAGGCGCAGCAGGGCAGTGTCCGGGCCCAGCGCCAGCAGGCGCGAGGGCTCGGTTACCGTGGTCACCGGGATAGGATCAACGCGGCCCATGCCATTACTCCGCCGCCACGATGGCGGGGCCGGGGATGTAGTTGAGGATCGGGCCGAGCCAGCGCTCGACCTCTTCCACCTTCATGCCCTTGCGCTGCGCATAGTCCAGCACTCGGTCGCGCTCCACCTTGGCCACGCCGAAATAATAGGAATCCGGGTGGCTGAAATAGAGGCCCGAGACAGATGAGCCGGGCCACATGGCGTAGCTTTCCGTCAGCGTCACGCCGGCATTCTTTTCGGCGTCGAGCAGGCGGAACAGGGTGGTTTTTTCCGTGTGGTCGGGCTGGGCTGGATAGCCCGGGGCAGGGCGGATGCCCTGATAGGGTTCGCCGGCCAATTCCTCGGGCGCGAAGGTTTCGCTGGCGCCATAGCCCCAGAATTCGCGACGCACCCGCTCATGCATGGCCTCGGCAAAGGCCTCGGCAAAGCGGTCGGCCGGGGCTTTGACCAGAATGGACGAATAATCGTCATTCTGCTTTTCGAAGCGCTCGGCAATGGCCACTTCCTCAAGGCCCGCGGTAACGACGAAGGCCCCGAGATAGTCCGGGGTGCCGGCCGGCGCCACAAAATCGCTCAGGGCCATGTTCGGCTTGCCATCGCGCTTGCTCAGCTGCTGGCGCAGGGTGAACAGCGTGGCCAGTTCATCGGCGCGCCCTTCATCCTGATACAGCCGGATATCGTCGCCCACCGCATTGGCCGGCCAGAAGCCGACCACGGCGCGGGGGTGAAACCATTGCTCGTCGATAATCTGCTTGAGCATCTTCTGCGCATCGGCAAAGAGCTGCCGCGCGGCCTCGCCCTGCTTCTCGTCCTGCAGAATGGCGGGGTAGCGCCCCTTGAGCTCCCGGGTCTGGAAGAAGGGCGTCCAGTCGATATATTTCGCCAGCGTTTCTAGGTCGTAGTCGTCGAACACACGCGTGCCCGAGAAGCTCGGCTTGGGCGGCGTATAGCCCGACCAATCCGGCTTGAAGGCATTGGCGCGAGCCTTGGCCAATGGCAGGCGCTGCTTTTCTTCCTCGGCCCGCAAATGGGCATTGGCGGCCTTGGCATATTCGGCGCGCACCTGTTCGATGAAGGTCACCTTGGTGTCCTTCGACAACAAATTGCCCACCACACCCACGGCGCGGCTGGCGTCGTTGACATAGACGGCTCCGGCCGCGTTCGTAGCGCGGGTGAATTTTGACGGCCGTGTGGACGCGGCTGGTCGTTGCCCCGCCGATCAGCAGGGGAATGTCGAAGCCTTCGCGCTCCATTTCGGCGGCCACATGCACCATCTCGTCGAGCAGAAGGGGTGATGAGGCCGGAGAGCCCGATAATGTCGACATTCTCGTCGCGCGCCGTCTGCAAGATCTTGGCCGTGGGCACCATGACGCCCAGATCGATGATCTCGTAATTGTTGCAGCTCAGCACGACGCCCACGATGTTCTTGCCGATATCGTGCACATCGCCTTTCACCGTCGCCATCAGCACCTTGCCGGCGCTTTGGCGGCCAGTGGCGTTACCATCGGCATTTTTTTCGGCTTCCATATAGGGCAGCAGCAAAGCCACGGCCTGCTTCATCACGCGGGCGGATTTCACCACCTGCGGCAGGAACATCTTGCCCGAGCCGAACAGGTCGCCAACAATGCTCATCCCGGCCATGAGCGGGCCTTCGATGACATGCAGCGGCCGCGGTAGCTTTTGGCGGGCTTCCTCGGTGTCGGCATCGATATATTCGGTGATGCCATTGACCGGGGCATGGGCGATGCGGTCCTCGACGGACTTTTCGCGCCAGCTCAAATCCTTGGCGGCAACTTCCTTGCCGGCGGAGCCACGATAGCGCTCGGCAAGTGCCAGCAGGCGATCGGTGCCGTCCTCGCGCCGGTTGAGGATCACGTCCTCGCAGGCGTCGCGCAGTTCCTTGTCGATGCTCTCATAGACGGCCAGCTGGCCGGCATTGACGATGCCCATGTCCATGCCATTCTGGATGGCATAGTACAAAAATACAGCATGCATGGCCTCGCGCACCGGCTCATTGCCGCGGAACGAGAAGCTGAGGTTCGAGATACCGCCCGAAATATGCACATGGGGCAGGGTGTCGGTGATGATCTTGGTCGCCTCAAGGAAGGCGACGCCATAGCCATTGTGCTCCTCGATGCCGGTGGCGACCGCGAAGACATTGGGGTCGAACACGATATCTTCGGGCGGGAAGCCGACTTCCTCGGTGAGCAGTTTATAGGCGCGGGAGCAGATTTCGACCTTGCGCTCCAGCGTGTCGGCTCGGCCCTGCTCGTCAAACGCCATCACCACCACGGCAGCGCCATAGGCGCGCACCGTGCGGGCGTGATGCAGAAACTGCTCTTCGCCTTCCTTCATCGAGATGGAATTGACCGGGGCCTTGCCCTGCACGCATTTCAGACCCGCCTCGATCACCTCCCATTTGGAGCTGTCGATCATCAGCGGCACTTTGGCGATGTCGGGTTCGGCGGCCAGCAGGTTGAGGAATTCGATCATCACCTGTTTGGAGTCGATCAGGCCCTCGTCCATGTTGATGTCGATGACCTGTGCGCCATTGGCCACCTGATCACGCGCCACATCGAGCGCAGCGGTATAGTCGCCAGCGGTGATCAGCTTGCGGAAGCGGGCGGAGCCGGTGACATTGGTGCGTTCGCCGACATTGACGAAGGGAATATCGCTGGTCAGCGTAAAGGGCTCAAGGCCCGATAGACGCAGCAGCTTGTCGGCTTCCGGCACCACGCGGGGCTTGTGCTTGGACACCGCCTGCGCGATGGCGCGGATATGGTCCGGTGTCGAGCCGCAGCAGCCGCCAACGATATTGACATAGCCCGAGGCGGCGAAGCCTTCGATCTGTTCGGCCATGAATTCGGGCGTTTCGTCATACTGCCCGAAGGCATTGGGCAGGCCGGCATTGGGATAGGCGCAGATAAAGGTGTCGGCCACATCGGACAATTCGCCCAGATGCGCGCGCATGGCATTGGCGCCCAGCGCACAGTTGAGCCCGATGGTCAGCGGATTGGCGTGGCGCACCGAATACCAGAACGCCGTCGGTGTCTGGCCGGAGAGGGTGCGGCCGGAAAGATCGGTGATCGTGCCGGAAATCATGACCGGCACATCGATGCGGCGTTCGTGGAACAGCTTTTGGGCGGCGAAGATGCCGGCCTTAGTGTTCAGCGTATCGGTGATGGTTTCAAACAGCAGCAGGTCGGCGCCGGCATCGACCGGGCCTCTGATGGCTTCGCCATAGGCCACGACCAGCTCGTCAAAGGTAATGGCGCGGTGGCCGGGGCTGTTGACGTCCGTGGACATGGACGAGGTCTTGTTGGTCGGTCCAAGCGCACCCGCTACGAACCGCCGCTTTCCGTCTTCGGCCTCAGCCCGCAACGCAGCGCGCGCGCGACGAGCACACCACGGTAGTTGATGTCATAGACCGCGCTTTCGCAGGCATAGTCGGCCTGCGCCACCGAGGTCGCCGAAAACGTGTTGGTCTCGGCGATATCGGCACCAGCCATGAAGTACTGGTAATGGATATCCTCGATCATCTGCGGTTCGGTTATAACCAGCAGGTCGTTATTGCCTTGCAGCGGCAGCTTCCAATCCGTGGAACCGCTCACCGCGGAAATTTTCCTCGGTGAGTTTGAGGCGCTGAATCATGGTGCCCATGGCGCCGTCCAGAATCAGGATGCGCTCACGCGCGGCTCGGGCCAGCGCGGAGCGGACCTCGTTCCAGTCGGGGATATGGGCGTTCTCATGCTGGCTCATCGCCATCACCTCGGTTCGATCGATATTCCCAGTGACATAAAGATATCTTTATATCCCGTGGGATGCAAGGACAGGAGTGCTGTCACATTTCGCACCGATGCATCACCAATTTACGTCAAATGCTACGCTCAACGCTAACAGTCTGTTCCCTTTAACCTGACTGAAACCAGAAAAGGGTTCTCTGCACATTACGGCACGAGATCGCGTTATGATCTGTGCGTATTAGTGTGACCAGCGTAAGAGTTTGCGTACCGTGACGATGACCCCTTGGCGCCAAGCCATCCGCCTCGTGGCCCTCGGCGCCCTGATCGCCCCCACACTCGCCGCCTGCTATACCGGCGGCCTCGGCGCCACTGTCAAGCGCGGCGCCTTCAGCTCCAAGGAATATGGCGTCGGCGTTTCTCCCCGCGTCACCAACAATCCCAATCCGCCCAAAGGGGGAGGGCGCTACCGAGTCGGCCAGCCCTATACTGTCCGCGGAAAAACCTATGTTCCTCAAGAGGATCCGAACTATCGTGCCGTCGGCAACGCCTCCCGGTATGGCTCCGATTTCCACGGCCGCCGCACCGCCAATGGCGAGATATTCTCCGCCAATGCTATCACCGGCGCCCACCCCACGCTGCCCCTGCCATCCTATGTCCGGGTGACCAACGCGGAAAATGGCCGCTCCATCGTGGTGCGCGTCAACGACCGTGGCCCCTATCTCCCCGGCCGCATCATGGACCTGTCCCACCGCGCCGCCGAGATGCTCGGCTATGTCAACAACGGCTCGGCACAGGTGCAGGTCGAATATGTCGGCAAGGCGCCGCTTGAGGGCGACGACACCTGCGCGCTACTGGCCAGCTACAATGGTCCACCCATCACCGGCGGCACCCGCTATGCCGATGGCACCAATAGCCTTGCTGACATGGCCGGCAATTTCTTCGGCAATCTATTCTCTTATTCCGACACCACGCCGCAGGCCCAGGACGCGAACATCGGTACCGCCTTCGCCGCGGTCAATGCCATGGCAACGAAGGCGCCTGACCTGCAGGATTGGGCCAAGTCGGTGGATGCCGACTCGCGCACGATCAAGCTGGGGCTTGGTGTGTTCT
The DNA here is from genome assembly GCA_025452255.1 of Devosia sp. A8/3-2. Classification (GTDB taxonomy): domain Bacteria; phylum Pseudomonadota; class Alphaproteobacteria; order Rhizobiales; family Devosiaceae; genus Devosia. The sequence continues at coordinate 2,817,118 of CP104974.1, read as the reverse complement.
CGGATGAGGCCAATGCAGTTGCGCTGTCTGAACAATTTGCCGTTATCGGTTCGGTTCTGGAAGAGCCAGTTTCCGTCAATGGCAAGCCAGCAACGCGGCTAACGCTGACTTATCTCAAGCCCGGCGTTGGTCGCGAAGACGCTATCACGCTGGCGCGAAAACTTGGCCTCAACGACATAAATCTCTATTAGTTTATAAAGCCGGCGCGGCTATCCTTGGTGCCGGCCGGGCTGCGGCCTGCAAGCGATGGGAAGCCCGGTCGTGAAACTGATAGCGCAGATTCTTATCCTCCTGCTGGCGCTGACCGCGCCGGCGTTCGCGCAAGCCTCCTTCGACACCAAAGCTAAGTTCGCCATCCTCATGGATGAAGAATCCGGCACGGTCATTTTCCAGAAAGACGCCGACCTGCCAATGGAGCCGGCCAGCATGGCCAAGCTCATGACCATTGCCGTCGTGTTCAACGAGGTCCGGTCCAGGCGCGTCAAGATGAGCGACGAGTTCTTCGTCTCCGAACACGCCCGGCGCACTGGCGGCGCGGCCTCTGGCGGCTCGACCATGTTCGCCGAGTTGAACTCCAAGATCAGTGTCGAAAACCTCATCCGTTCGGTGATCATCCAATCGGGCAATGACGCGGCTATCGTGCTGGCCGAGGGCATTGCCGGCTCGGAAACCAGCTTTGCCGCGATGATGAACGAGTTGGCAGAGGATATCGGGCTGGAAGGCTCGGTTTTCACCAATCCAACGGGCCTGCCTGACCCGGCCATGCATGTGACTGCACGCGACCCGGCAAATTTGGCGCGCTACCTGATCCATGATTTCCCCGAATATTACCACTATTTCTCCGAGCCGGAGATGGAGTGGAACCGCATCAAGCAGGCCAATCGCAATTCGCTGGTCGAGCTGGGCATTGGTGTCGATGGTCTCAAGACTGGGCACACTGAAGCCGCGGGCTATGGCTCGGTGATTTCCACCGATGATGGCGGGCGGCGGCTGATTGCCGTGGTGCATGGCCTCAAATCCATGGCGGAACGCACTGAAGAAGGGCGCAAGCTGATCACCCAGGGCGCACGGGCTTTCGAGCGGGTTGCGGCTTATACGGATGGCGCCGTGGTGGCCTATGCCAATGTTTATGGTGGTACGAGTGGCAGCGTCGGCCCGGTTGGCAACGGGGAAATTGCCCTCTATCTGCCCCGTGGATCGCGTAAATGCCTTGGCGCATCAGTGGTCTATACGGGACCCTTAATGCCGCCAGTCAATGCGGGCGACGAGGTTGCAGAATTACGCGTGTTCTGCGACGAACAACTGGTACAGACCGCGCCGCTCTTTGCCGCGGAAACGGTGGGGCAGGGCGATATCGTGCGCCGTGCGACCGACGCGCTGAAGCAGTTGGCCTTGGGCTGGCTCTAAGACTGGGATAAAGACTGGCTGATGCTGGAAGCGCCAAAAACCAACCGGGCCCGTTTCATCACCTTTGAAGGTGGCGAAGGCGTCGGAAAATCGACGCAGGTCAAGCGCTTGCTGGCCAATCTGCATCGCCTGTCCATCGAGGCCATGCGCACGCGCGAGCCCGGCGGCACGCCGCGCGGAGGCGATCCGTTCGTTCATTCTGCAGGGGCGGTCGGAGAGCTGGGGCGCGGGAGCCGAGGCGGTATTGTTTGCCGCGGCGCGGCTGGATCACGTCACGCAGCTGATCGAGCCGAATCTACAGGCCGGGACTCGGGTGATCTGCGACCGCTTTCACGATCTCGACCCGGGCCTATCAGGGGCTGACGGGCGGCGTCGATGACAAACTTATCCGCGGGCTCGAAACGCTAGCGCTCGACGGCCATACGCCTGATCTGACAATCATTCTGGATATGGATCCCGAGGCGGCGTTCAAGCGCGTGGCTCTGCGCGCCATCGAGGATGGTCTGGCCCAGACGGGCGACCGCTTTGAAAAGGAAGACCTGAACTGGCACAAGCGGCTGCGCGAGGGGTTTCTTGAAATTGCTCGCAACAATCCAGACCGCTGCGTCGTGATATCAGCGGAACAGAGCGCGGATGCCCCGGAAACCACAATCTGGGATGCGGTTTGCCAACGGTTTCCCGAGCTACTGCGTGGTTCGCAGGCATGAGCGACCCCGACGCTATTGAGGACGTGCCGCTACCCGAGCGGCGCCAGCGGGCGCGTGGACATGATGCAGCGCGCAATGCCATTTTTGCCAATATTGCCGAGCACCGCTTGCCGGGCGCCATCCTGCTGCATGGGCCGCAGGGCATAGGCAAAGCCACGTTTGCTTTTGAAATCGCTGCCGCGATTCTGGTAGCGACGGGCGATGAGGATGCGGGGCGCGTTGAGGAGCAGGTGGCGGCAATGTCCCACCCCAATGTCTTCCTGCTGCGCCGCCGCCCCAAGGACGGCAAGGGCTATTACACGGTGATCCGCGTGGAAGATATTCGCGAGGTGCGCGATTCCCTCCATCATACGCGGGGCAGGGCGGGGCACCGGGTCGCGATCATTGACAGTATCGACGATTGCAATCCATCGGCCGCCAATGCCTTGCTGAAAACGCTGGAGGAGCCGCCGGCGGACACGACGTTCCTATTGGTGTCGCACCGCCCGGGACAGCTCCTGCCGACGATCAAATCGCGCTGCCATAATCTGGCGCTGCGACCGATTGCCGATGCTGATGTCGCCGCGGTGTTGATGGAGCAGGGGGATGCCCCGGGCGAGGCCGAATTGCAGCGAGCCGTTGCGCTTGCCGGGGGCGGCCGCGTCGGGCGTTTGAGACACTGGCGCTTGAGGAAGGCTCGGCTCTGGGCGCGCTTCAGGCTCGGCTGGCCGATCCGCTGCGCCATCCGGCCGGTGTGAGCCTGCAATTGGCGGATGCGCTGGGAGCGGATGCGCAAAGCACCGAATTGTCGTTTGCCCGCGAAATGCTGGACGACTGGATGGCCGACGAAGCCCGCAATGCGGCCATGCAAGAGGGCGCCTGCAAGCGCCTTGCCTCCGCCAACGAGCTATGGGACAAGGCACACGCCCTGCTCGCCGAGGCCGACAGCATTAATCTGGACATGAAACAGACGCTGGCCGCCATTTTCGATGCGATCAGAAAGCATGTTTCACTGACTGTTCCCGTTTCCGCCGAGCCACGATGACCGCAAAGCCCTTCTACGTCACCACAGCGATCTCCTATCCCAATGGAGCGCCCCATATCGGGCACGCCTATGAGATGATCGCCACCGACGCCATTGCACGCTGGAAGCGGCTGGAAGGGCGCGAGGTTTATTTCCTGACCGGCACCGACGAGCACGGCATCAAGATGGTGCAGACCGCCGCAGCGCAGGGTGTGACCCCGCGCGAGCTGGCCGACCGCAATTCCGGTGAGTTCCGCCGGCTGGCCGAGTTGCTGGACATTTCCAACGACGATTTCATCCGCACCACCGAGCCGCGCCACCACGAAGCCAGCCAAAGCGATCTGGTCCAAAATGGCCGCCAGCAATAATGGCGATATTTTCCAGTCAACCTATAAGGGCTGGTACTCGGTGCGCGACGAGGCCTATTTCTGACGAGGACGAGCTGACACAGAAGGATGGCAAGCGCTTTGCTCCATCCGGCGCCGAGGTGAACTGGGTCGAAGAGCCGACCTATTTCTTCCGCCTGTCGGCCTATCAGCAGAAACTGCTCGATCTCTACGAGAGCAATCCGGATTTCATCGCGCCCAAGGAGCGGCGCAATGAGATCATTTCTTTCGTCAAAGGCGGCCTGAAAGACCTGTCGATTTCTCGCACCACGTTCTGATTGGGGCGTTCCCGTGCCGGGCGCCCTGGGCATGTGATGTATGTGTGGGTCGATGCGCTGACCAATTATATCAGCGGCCCGGGTTTCCCTGATGAGCAGAGCACGCTGTTCAAGAAGTTTTGGCCGGCTGATCTGCATGTGGTCGGCAAGGACATCATTCGCTTCCACACCGTCTATTGGCCCGCTTTCCTGATGAGCGCAGGCATCGATGTGCAGCATCGTGTGTTCGCGCATGGCTTCCTGACCGTAGACGGCCAGAAGATGAGCAAGTCGCTTGGCAATGTGGTCGATCCGTTTGAGCTTGCTGAGGAATTCGGCATCGATCAGCTGCGCTATTTTCTGCTGCGCGAAGTGTCCTTCGGGCAGGACGGCGACTATAGCCGCGATAAATTGGTCAATCGCGTCAATGCCGATCTTGCCAATAATCTGGGCAATCTGGCGCAGCGTTCGCTCTCGATGATCAACAAGAACTGCGATGGCTCGGTGCCGGAATATGCCGGAGCGACGCCGGACGATGAGGCTATTGTGGCCGAGGTCGAGACGGCACTGGCTGAGGCGCAGCGGACCATGGATGGTCAGTTGGTGCATGAGGCCGCCGGTGCGATCATTGCGGCGCTGAGCGCGGCGAATAACTATTTTGCTGCTCAAGAGCCTTGGGCACTGAAGAAGACGGACCCGGTGCGTATGGGCTCGGTGCTTTATCTGACGGCGGATGTGGTTCGCCGGCTGACCATTCCGCTGCTGGCTTTCGTGCCGAAGTCGGCCAATGCGATCCTCGATCAGCTGGCCGTTCCGGCTGAGGAACGCACTCTGGTCAATGCGCAGCTTGCCAATGGGCTGCAGACTGGCGCAGCTTTGCCGGTGCCGCAGGGCGTTTTCGCGCGGCTTGAGCGCAAGGCTTCCTGACTATGCTGATCGACAGTCATTGCCATCTCGACTTCGAGGCCCCGGCCGGTGATATCGACGGCGTGATGGCGCGCGGCGGCGGCGGGCGTCGACGGAATGGTGACGATATCCACACGTGTGGATAACTTTTCCAGATATGCGGCCATCGTGGAACGTTTCCCGAACGTGTGGTGCTCGGTCGGCACGCATCCGCACAATGCGGATCAGGAATTGCATATCCAGACCGAGGACCTGGTCCGGCTTTCGGCCCATCCGCGCTGCGTTGCGATCGGTGAAGCCGGGCTCGACTACTTCTATGACAATGCCCCGCGCGAGGCGCAGGCGACCGGTTTGCGCCGGCACATTGCGGCAGCACGATCCACAGGTCTTCCACTGGTTATCCACAGCCGCGCGGCTGATGAGGACATGGCGGCGATCCCGGAAGAAGAAAGCGGGCAGGGGGCCTTCCCTTTCGTTCTGCATTGCTTCACGGCGGGTACGGATTTGGCCAAGAGAGCGCTCGCACTGGGCGGCTATATTTCGTTTTCTGGCATTATCACCTTCCGAAATGCCGAGGAAATCCGCGAAGTGGCCAAGATTGTGCCGGCTGACCGCTATCTGGTGGAGACTGATGCGCCATATCTGGCGCCGATTCCGCATCGTGGCCAATCCAATGAGCCGTCTTTTGTGCGGCATACGGCGGAGAAATTGGCGGAGGTCCGTGGCATTGATCTGGCGACGCTGGGCCAGCAGACCACGGCCAATTTTGCGCGGTTGTTCGCCAAAACCGGCTTGAGCGCCTAGATGGCGGCTGCGCAACGGATCATCGCAACGATCCCGGGGTGCGGCTCATCGGGCGGCGTGCCGCGTATCGGCAATGTCTGGGGCGATTGCGATCCGGCCGAGCCGCGCAACCGGCGGCGGCGCTGCTCCTTGTTGATCGAAGGCTGGAGTGACGGTAGCAGCGAGCCGACGCGGGTCTTGATCGATACGGGCTGCGACCTGCGTGAACAGCTGCTCGATGCCAAGGTCGATCGTGTCGAGGCGGTGTTCTATACCCATGAGCACGCCGACCACACCCATGGCATCGATGATCTGCGCGTGCTGGCACTGCACAATCGGCGGCTGGTCGATGTGTATTTCACCCGAGCTACGGGCGCACGTATCCGGGAAGCCTTCGGCTATTGCTTCGCTTCGCCGTCCGGCAGTTCCTATCCGCCCATTCTGAGCGCTCACGAGATCGCGCCCGATGCGAAATGCGTCGTAGGCGGGCCGGGCGGCTCTATAGCGGTCCGAGTGTTCGAGCAGACGCATGGCGATATTTCCTCGCTCGGCTTTCGCGTCGGCGACTTTGCCTATTGCTGCGATCTGTCGGGATTTCCGCCGCAGTCGCATGAGGCGATATCGGGGCTTTCGCTCTGGGTGATCGATGCGCTACGGCCGACGCTGCATCCAAGCCATCTAAGCTTGCCTGAGACCCCGGACCTGATCGCACAATTCGCGCCGCGGCAGGCCGTGCTGACCAATATGCATATCGATCTCGACTATCGGGCAACGGAAGCCGCAACGCCGGCCAACGTCACGCCGGCATTCGATGGCATGCAGATCGACGTGCTGTCTGGACGCATCCTCAATCTGTAGATTGACCGAGAAGGCCGCAAAACCTGCACTTTCCAGCACAAATAAGTTCCATAATATATATTATGCGAATGATGGATATGCGGCAGAGGTCAACAGACCACGCCCCTCGCACTGCATCAATTTCGATAAATCACCGCTCCTGCTTAGCGGCTGCCCGGCAACGGCATGCGTTCGATTTCGGCGAGGACTTCGAGCATGCCGGCGACATTGTGCTCGGCTATCTCCCGGCCCTTCTCCGCCGTTGCGATGGAGGCATCGCCGGCCGCGCCGCCCGGATTGATGTCGGAGGCGATCCACGCGTAGGTGTGGCCGAAGGCGCCGGTGGGCCGCAGATATTTGTATTCTGGCCTCGTCGCGCGGCGACGGAGACGAAGTTCTCGGCGCGGCTCATATCGACCAGATCTGACCGGAAATGCAGGATCAGCGAGGTTTCGGCGTCACCACCATGGATGCCATGGCGGCGCTCGAGCTCGCTCAATAGCCCGGGTGGTGTGAAGCGCCAGCCACTTTTGACGGCCAGCATGCCGGCCTGCACGCGCAATTCACGGGCGACGATGCCCATGATCTCTTCATTGCCGCCATGCGAATTGACGAAAACGATCTTGCGGACCCCTGCCCGCGCCACCTCCAGCCCGATCTGCGTCCGAGCATCGATCAGATTGGTTGCCTTATGGCTGAGTGTGCCCTTGGCCCAGATATGTTCGTTGGATTTGCCGATAGCCCTGGACTGGCAGGATGCGGATATCCAAATCGGCCGACGCACGGGCCGCCAACAGCTCCATCATCGACTGGTTGATGATCGTGTCCGTACCCACCGGCAGATGTGGGCCGTGCTGCTCGACCGCGGCGATCGGCAGGATGGCAATGGTCTTGGCCGGGTCGATACTGTTGAAATCGGACGCCGAAAAGTCGGTCCACCAGATTTTACGCGTCATAGAGAAATCCTCACGCCGGGCCGGCGGCAATGGCTTCGATTTCGACTACGAATTCAGGCCGGGCAAAGCCCGAAACGATCATCAGGGTCGAGGCGGGATAAGGCTCAGCAAAGAGCGTGTTACGCACGCCCATATAGTCGGGCAGGTGCTCCCTGCCCGTCACATAGGCGTTGATGCGGATGATATTGGCGAAGCTCATGCCGGCCTCGCCCAGAATGGCGGCGATATTGTCGAAACAGATGCGTGCCTGCCCTGCGCAGTCGGGTGGAACCGTCTTGTCGGCGGCTATGCCCAATTGGCCGGAGCAGAACACCAGCCGCTGCCCCGGAGGCACGAGGATGCCATGGCTATACGGTGCGAAAGGCGGATGAATCTGGTGGGGAGAGAGTGGCGTCGCCATAGTCGAAAACTTCCTTGAGGTGGCGATGCTAGCCTCCAGTAAACCGCTTGCCTAGCCCAAATGGCATATTTTGCATGCATGGCAGGCATTTTGTTCATCTGCTCATTTTTTGACTTCACAATGGACCAAGACCGGGCCAACAATTGCGCAAGCGACGCGGTCGCACAGAAATTGGTCGTGGCTGTTCATAGCCATGCCGGGGAGCGCAACATGCACGATATTACCAAACTCGTCTCATCGTCGGTCCTGATTTTCGGTGCCCTTGCCGGCGCCGTCACGGCCCGAGACAAGGTCACGTTCGGCACCAACTGGCTCGCCCGAGGCCGAGCATGGCGGCTATTACCGTGCCGTGGCCGACGGCACCTACGCCAAGTATGGGCTCGATGTCACTATCCGCCGTGGTGGCCTGCAGGCGCCCAATGGTCAGCTATTGGTTGCCGGTCAGCTGGATTTCTACATGGGCGGCATGGGGACCATCGACTCGGTGTCGCGCGGCATTCCTGTCGTTACTGTTGCGGCGATCTTCCAGAAAGATCCGCAGGTCCTGCTTGCCCATCCTGATGCGCCCTTCACCGATCTGGCCAGCCTGACCGGCGCCAGCAAAATGATCCTGGGCAAGGACAGTCTGTTCAGCGGCTTTTGGCCATGGATGAAGTCGACAATGGATGGCTTCTCCGACGACAAATACGAGCCGTACACCTTCAACCCCGCGCCCTTCATCGCCGATCCGCTGGCCGTGCAGCAGGGCTATTTGACCTCCGAGCCCTATGAAATCGAGCGCCAGACCGGCTGGGCGCCCAAAATCTATCTGCTCGCCGACTATGGCTATGACCCCTACTCCACTGCCATCGAGACCCGGCAGGAGATCGTCGACACCAAGCCTGACCCGGTGCAGCGGTTCGTCGATGCTTCGATCATCGGCTGGTACAATTACCTTTATGGTGACAACACGGCCGCTAATGATCTGATCAAGAAGGACAATCCCGAGATGACCGATGGTCAGATCGCCTTCTCGATCGCCAAGCTCAAGGAATATGGCGTCGTCGTTTCCGGCGAAGCCGAAACCCGTGGCATTGGCTGCATGACGGCCGAACGCTGGCAGGCTTTCTATGACATGATGGTCAAGGCCGGCGTTTACGAAGCCGGCATCGATATCTCTAAGTCGTTTTCGACCGCATTCGTCTGCAAGGGCGTGGGTCTGGAATTGGCCACGGCCGAATAGCACCGTGATCAATCGGCGCGGGTAATCCCGCCCGCGCTGTTTTGACCCTAATCCGGGTTCCGATATTGACCGATACATCAGCCGCACTCGCCGCTCGTCCCCCGAGGCCGAAGCTTCTCGCGCCATCGTTTCGATGCGCAACGTCACCAAAGTGTTCTCCAACGGCACGCTGGCTCTCAAGGACATGTCGCTGGATGTGAAGGGCGGCGAGTTTATCTCGCTGCTCGGCCCGTCCGGATGCGGTAAATCCACGGCCCTGCGCATCATTGCAGGGCTGGGTGCCCCCAGCGCGGGCAGCATCGATTGGCCGTCGTCCAAGATCAACACCAAGGGACTGCCCGACGGCGATGTGGGCTTTGTGTTCCAGGACCTGACCCTGATGCCGTGGGCGAGTGTGTTTGACAATGTGCACCTGCCGCTCAAGCTGAGGGGCGTGTCCAAGGCCGATGCGCGCGAGCGCATCATGGAGGGCTTGGACAGTGTCGGTCTGGCCGATTTCGCTAAATCCTATCCCCGCGAGCTGTCCGGCGGCATGCGCATGCGCGTCTCGATCGCGCGCTATCGTCACGCGGCCCAAGCTGCTGCTGATGGATGAGCCCTTTGCCGCGCTCGATGAAATCACCCGCCAGAAGCTCAATGACGACGTGCTGCGCCTGTGGCAGCAACTCGGCATGACGGTGATTTTCGTCACCCACTCGGTCTACGAGTCCGCCTATCTCTCCAGCCGTATCGTGGTGATGCGGGCGCGGCCGGGCCAGTGTTCACCGATATGCAGATCGCTCAGCCGGCCGTTCGCGACCACGATTACCGCAATTCCGAAGGCTACCGGCAGACCTGCCAGACTGTTTCGGATGCGCTGCAGGGCGCCATCCGTGCTGCGGAGATCACGTCATGAACCAGATCAAAACCATTGCCGCAGCCGAAGCGGGCACCGATGCCGCCGTGGCCGCCCTGCTCCCACGCTCCACCACCCATGAAAAGGTGCTGCGCGTGGCCATCCCCGTTCTTGCATTGTCGCTGGCGATCCCGGCTCGGCATTTGCTCGTGGCGATCAATGGCATTCCCAAATACCTCCTGCCGGGCCCAGTCGATGTGGTCATTGCGCTCTTCACCGACTCCGCCACGCTGTGGCCTGCCCTGCTTGTCACCCTCAAGATCACCTTCATGGCACTGGCTCTGGCGCTAATTGGTGGTGTGGGGCTGGCAATCCTCTTGGTCCAATCGCGTATTCTCGAACTGGCGCTGTTCCCCTTCGCGGTGATCCTGCAGGTTACGCCGATGATCGCCATTGCGCCGCTGCTGCTGATCTATGCGCCCGATACGCAAACTGCCCTGCTCATTTGCGCCTTCATCGTGGCCTTCTTCCCCATCCTGTCCAACATGGCGCAAGGCCTCAAGAGCGTCGATCATAACCTGTTGAATCTGTTCGAGCTTTATGGCGCCTCCTCCCGGCAGACGCTGCTTTACCTCAAGATCCCGACCTCCATGCCTTATTTCATGGCTGGTCTCAGGATTGGTGGCGGCCTGTCGCTAATCGCCGCGGTTGTCGCCGAGTTTGCCGCTGGCTCTGCTGGCCGTGGTGCGGGTCTCGCGTTCCGGCTGCTGGAAAGCCAATATCGGCTTAATCTGCCGCGCCTCTTCGTTGCCCTGCTGATGCTGTGCGGCACCGGCATTGCCATTTTTGGGCTGACTTCATTCATCTCCTCGGCTGACGCTGCATCGCTGGCACGAGAGCGCCATCAAGCGGGAGAATTAGGGTTTGGCGATCACTATTCCTTCCACCGGCCGCTATGTGCTGGCCAATGCAAACGTGCCAGCCGCAGTAATGGGTGAGCCCGCCTCGGGTGAGCTTACTCTGGTCGATATCGAGATTGCCGACGGCAAGGTCACTAGCATTGGTGCTGCAGGCAGCGCTCTGCTCGGGCCGGATCGCATCGATCTCGGCCATGGCATTGTGCTGCCGGCCTTTGTCGATCTGCATACCCATCTCGACAAGGGCCATATCTGGCCGCGCAAGGAAAACCCGGATGGCACTGGCTTGGCGCCCTGATGGCCGTTGGAGAAGATCGCACCGCCAATTGGGCGGCGGCCGATGTCGAGCGGCGCATGGATTTCGCTCTGCGCTGCGCTCGGGCGCATGGCACGGCCGCGGTGCGGACGCATATCGATAGCGCGCCGCCGCAGCACGAGATTTCCGGGATATTCTGGAAGCGGTGCGGGAGCGCTGGGCCGGCCGGATCGAGCTGCAGGCCGTGTCGCTGATCGGCCCGGACGATATCCTCAATCGGGATAATCTGCGCGCGGTCGCCAGTCGCACCAAGGAGGCCAAGGGGCTACTAGGCGGCTCCACGGGCGTCCATCCGGACAACCCGGCGATCATGCGTGCGCTGCTGGAAGTGGCCGGCGATTTCGGCCTCGATGTGGACCTGCATATCGACGAAACCGGCGACCCGGCCGCCGATGCTTTGCAGAGCCCGGCCGAAGCGGTGATCGAGACCGGCTTTACCGGCAAGGTGACGGCCGGGCACTGCTGCGCCATCGCCATTCAGCCCGAAGCGGTGGCCATGGCAATGATCGAGCGTGTCGCGCGGGCCGGGATTGCCGTGGTCTCGCTGCCGATCTGCAATATGTATCTGCAGGACCGGCGCAATGTCGGCGGGGTGCGGACGCCGCGGTGGCGGGGCGTTACCTTGCTCAATGAACTCAGGGCCGCCGGGGTGCCGGTTGCTATCGCGTCGGACAATACCCGCGACCCATTCTATGCCTATGGTGACCTTGATGGCTTTGAAGTTCTGCGCGAGGGCGCGCGGATTTTGCACTTCGACCACCCACAGGCCGATGCCTTTACACGGGCGCGTTCTGGTCAGCGCGGAGCCGGCGGCCATTGGTGGCTTCATCTATTCCGGGACGATCGGCGCCGGGCTGCCTGCCGAGCTGGTGTTGTTCCGGGCCCGCACTGGACCGAGCTGATGTCCCGGCCACAGACCGATCGCGTCGTGCTGCGCAATGGCGCTGCTATCGACACCACCCTGCCCGATTATCGCGAACTCGACGACCTGATGGGACGACAAGCATGAGCATTTCAGATTTCCGCGCTGACCTTGGCGACATTCCAGTCGAGGATCATCCCCGCATCGTCCAGCAACGCAGCCGCGACCATTATTGGTATTCCCCGATACTGAAAGCCAAGCTCGATCATGTGACCGCGGAAATCGTGGTGTCGCCGCGCTCCAATGAGGAGGTGAAAACCGTCCTTGCCGCCGCGTTCCGCCATGGCGTTGCCATCACCCCGCGCGGTGCAGGCACGGGGAATTACGGCCGTGCCATGCCGCTTTCGGGCGGCGCCATGCTCAATCTGATGAATATGGACAAAGTTCTGGAGATCAAGCCGGACCGTGTTCGCGCTCAGGCCGGTGCCGTGCTTGAGCAGATGGATCACCAGACGCGAGAAGCCGTGAACGGCGAGTTACGCTTCCATCCCTCGACCTATCGCATGGCCAGCATTGGCGGCTTTATCGCCGGCGGGTCGGGTGGCGTCGGCTCGATCCGGTGGGGCGGCTTGCGCAATATCGGCAGCATTTTGGGGGTGAAGGTCATCACCTGCGAAGAAAACCCGCGCGAGCTGGATCTGGTGGGTGAAGATATCCTCAAGGTCGCCCATGCCTATGGCACCAACGGCATTATCGTCGAGGCGGAAATGCCGCTGGCGCAGGCGCATGACTGGGTCGACATGATCGTCGGCTTCGACGATTTCATCGAGGCCTGCCGCTTTGGCGGCGCGGTTGCGCTACAGGATGGGCTGCTGGTCAAGGAAGTGGCGCCCTGCGCGGCCCCAATCCCGCAGGACTATTTCAACCGCCACAAGCCCTATATCCGCGATGGCCAGTCCGTCGTGCTGCTGATGGTGGCGCCAGTGGCCGTGGACGCGATGACGCTGTTCGTGGCTCATCATAAGGGCGAGATGCTCTACCGCTCCGACGAGGCCAGCGCCGAAGAGCTCAAGCGCCTGCCGCCCGTCTATGAGCTGGCGTGGAACCACACGACGCTGCGCGCGCTCAAGGTCGATCCGACCATCACCTATCTGCAGACGCGCTACCCTACCGTCGCCCATGTCGAAAAGATCATCTCGATCCCGGGCGATGAATTGCCTATGCACATCGAGGTCGGTCGGCAAGACGGCGTGGTCATGTATGGCGGCCTGCCGCTGGTGCGCTATACCACCGAAGAGCGGCTCAACGAGATCATCCGCATTCACGAGGAAAACGGCTGCACCGTCTTCAATCCGCATCGCTACACGCTTGAGGAAGGCGGCATGAAGCGGACCGATCAGAAGCAGCTCGATTTCAAGCGCGAGGCCGACCCCAAGGGCATGCTCAACCCCGGCAAGATGATCGCCCGGGATGACCCGAATTTCGATTTCAATGCGGGCCGCGCTCGGCTGTTCTGACGGCCTCAACCCGGTGAGCGCCGCCTGATGCGCGTTCACGTCATTCACGCCCATCCGGTGGAAACCAGCTTCAACCGGGCTTTGTTCGATGCCGTGGTTGGCGAGCTGACCGACAATGGGCATGAGGTCGATGCCCTCAATCTCTATGACGAGCAGTTCGACGCCGTGCTGAGCCGCGAAGAACGCCTCAATTATCATGAAGTGCCCGGCAACCTGACGCCAGCGATCAAGCCCTATGTGGATCGGCTACGGGCAGCGGAAGCCATTGTCTTCGTGCACCCTGTGTGGAATTACGGCTATCCCGCTATTCTTAAAGGATATTTCGACCGCATATTCCTGCCGGGTGTAGCCTTTGTCATGGAAGGTGGCGGGGATCGTGGGCGGCTTGTTCCGAACCTGACAAACATCAGGAAGGCCGCCTTCGTCACCACCTATGGCGGCAATCGCTGGCGCACTATGCTCATGGGCGATCCGCCGCGCCGCATCGCCCGCCGCTGGGGCTGGGCCACCTTCCGGGGGCGGATGCCGCCGAAATATCTGGCGCTGTATAACATGAACAATTGCACGCCGGAGCGCCTCAACGGGTTCATTCAGACGGTTCGCAGCGAGATCGGCAAGTTCTAGACTGCACCTCCGATTCCTATCCACGAGCCCGCCATGCAGCCCTCCTGCGATATCTCCCGCCTCATCGAGATCATGGCGGCGCTGCGCAATCCGGTGGGCGGCTGCCCCCGGGATCTGGAGCAGGATTTTTCGTCCATTCGCAACTACACGATCGAAGAGGCCTATGAGGTCGCCGACGCTATCGAGCGGCAGGATTTTTCCGATTTGCGGGAAGAGCTGGGCGATCTGCTGCTGCAACCGATCTATCATGCACAGATGGCCAGCGAAGCCGGACACTTCGACATTGGCGACGTGATCTACGGCATCACCGAAAAGCTCATTCGCCGGCATCCGCACGTGTTCGGCGATCTCGACGCCAATGATTCCTGATGCTGCCAAGGGTCGTTGGGAGGCAATCAAGGCCGAGGAGCGCGCGGCCAAGGCTGCCCGCAAGGGCGAAACCACGCCTTCAGTGCTCGATGATGTCGCAGCGCCCCTGCCCGCTCTGGCGCGGGCCGAAAAGCTCACCAAGCGCGCTGCCAAGGTCGGCTTTGATTGGCCAGACTATGCCTCGGTGCGAGCCAAGGCGGTCGAGGAATTGGCCGAAGTCGACGAAGCGATGGCCGCGGGCGACCCGGCAGCGGCACATGAGGAGATCGGCGACCTGCTGTTTGCCGTCGTCAATCTCGCCCGCCATGCCGGCGTGGATGCGGAAGCGGCCCTGCGCGATGCCAATCTCAAATTCACCCGGCGCTTCCACTATGTGGAGGCCAATGCCGTGAGGACGGTATCGAACCCGGCAATGCCGGGCTCGAACGTTTGGATGGCTATTGGAATGAGATCCGCAAGGCCGACAAGGGCTGACGGTTAAGCTGTCCGACCCTTCGATCCGGCCGTTGAACCGCTCGAGAAACGCGGCCTTGTGGCGGGGTTCCACGCGCACGACGAAGCCGGAGCCCTTTTCGGTCGCTTCATCGCGCGAGATGATCTCGGCATGGGAATGCAGCCAGCCGATATCGCTGCCGGCGCTATGCGGCACATGGACATGATAGGTGCGGCTTTTTCGGCCAAGGCGGCCTCGATGGCCAGCTTGAGCGCGTCCAGCCCCTGCCCCGTTTTGGCCGAAACCGGTACCACAGCCGCAACGCGACCCGCCGGGCTGATGGCGGACAGTGCCTCCTCGGTCGAGCCGTCAACCGTTCCGATCAGGTCGATCTTGTTCCAGACCTCAATGACCGGCGTCGTTTCCGCCGACACACCCAGATCGCCCAGTACCTTGAGCACATCAAGCGCCTGCGCCAGATGGTCAGGGTTTGCCACGTCGCGGGCATGCAGGATCACGTCGGCATCGACGACTTCTTCCAGCGTCGCCCGGAAGGCGGCAACCGAGTCGGTCGGTAGATCGGCGACAAAGCCAACGGTGTCACTGAGCATCACTGCGCGGCCGTGCGGCAATTCGAGCTTGCGCACGGTGGTATCGAGCGTGGCGAAGAGCAGGTCTTCGGCAAACACCCCTGCCCCGGTCAGCGTATTGAACAGGCTGGATTTTCCGGCATTGGTGTAGCCGACCAGTGCGACGATCGGGAATGGCGTGTCGTCACGTTGGCGGCGCTGTTGGGCGCGGGTCTTCTTGACCTTTTCCAGCCGGTCTTCGAGCAGCACGATACGGTCGGTGAGCTGGCGCCGATCGCTTTCGATCTGGGTTTCACCCGGGCCGCCCATAAAGCCCATGCCACCGCTGCCGCGCTGGCGCTCAAGGTGGGTCCAGGAGCGCACCGAGCGGCTCTTCTGATAGTTGAGGTGGGCAAGCTCGACCTGCAACACGCCTTCGCGTGTCGCGGCGCGCTCGCCGAAAATCTCGAGAATAAGCCCGGTGCGGTCCAGCACCTTGGTGCCGGTTTCCTTTTCCAGATTACGCTGCTGGATCGGGGTCAAGGCGACGTCGACCAATAGCAGGTCGATCTCGTCCTCTTTGACGCGGGCCGCCAGCGTTTCGACATGGCCGCCGCCGATGAACGTCGCCGGCTTGACCTCGCGCACCTTGACGATCTCGGAGAAGGCAATCTCCAGCCGAATTGCGCCAGCCAAGCCCTCGAACTCGGCCTTGCGGGCTTCGATACTGTGCTGAGAGACAGCGCCGCGAACATCGGGGCAAATCAATCCGGCCCGCGTTGGCTGGGCGCGTTGGTCGATAAACGCCTGCGGGCCGCCCTTTTGGACGGCCTCGTCGTCGTCGTGAAAATCGCTCATATAAGCTCGTTAGTCGTCGTGGTTCTGTTCTGGGTCGAACAGCTGGATCGGCGCGCCCGGCATGATCGTCGAGATGGCGTGCTTATAGACCAGTTGGGACTGGGCGTCACGGCGCAGCAACAGGCAGAAATTGTCGAACCAGTGATGACACCTTGCAGCTTGACGCCGTTCACGAGAAAAATCGTGACGGGCACCTTCTGCTTGCGGACATGGTTGAGGAAAGAGTCCTGGAGATTTTGTTGTTTTTCGCTAGCCATTTAGGTCTCTTTTCGCGGCATTTGTTGTCGCTGTTATAATTGCGCTGGCTGGTCCGAGCTGGGCGCGAAAGCCTGTCGCTCCGCCCCCATCGCAAAAGTGCATTCACTACACGTTAAACACTATGGCACAGAAGCCCAAGGCTGCCTACCCGCGCCTCGTGCATGGCCTCCGCCCAATTTTCAAAGCCCCAGCGACTTGATTTTGCGGTGCAAGGCGCTGCGCTCCATGCCGACAAATTCGGCCGTTTTGGAGATATTGCCGCCAAAACGCTCGATCTGCGCCAACAGATATTGCCGCTCGAACACTTCACGCGCATCGCGCAGTGGCAGGCTCATCAGATGCGCCGAAGCGTCGGTGTCGCCTACCGTGGGCAGCACCTCGCCGATGTCGGATGGCAGCATGGCGGCGGTGATCACGCCATCATCGGGCTGCTGGTCCTTCATCAGAATCAGCAGACGCTCGATGGAGTTGCGCAGTTGCCGCGCATTGCCCGGCCATTCCTGCGCCTGCAGCACTGCAATGGCATCGTCGCCCACCGTCAGCCGCTGTAGATTATGCATGCGGCAGACCTGCTCGATGAAAACGCTGACTAGCGGCGGCACGTCCTCGCGACGCTCCTTGAGCGGTGTCAGGGGAGCGGCACGATGGAGAGGCGATGGAACAGGTCCGAGCGGAACTCCCCGCCCTCGATCTGGGCCGCAACGTTCTGCGAACTGGATGAAATGATCCGCACATCGATGGGCACGGCCTGCGTGCCGCCAACCCGGTTGAAGCGGTTTTCGACCAGTGTGCGCAGCAGCGCCGCCCGGGTCTGGGCCGGCAAGGTGGTTACTTCCGACAAATAGAGCGTGCCGCCATGAGCGCGCTCCAGCGCACCGACCTCGACCTTGAGAATGCCCGTTTTCTCGCGCGCCTCGCGGCCGAACAGCACGACAGGCACTTCTTCGGGCGCATAGAGCGAAGCGTTGATTTCAACGAATGGCGCGTCAGCGCGTGGGCTGCGCTGATGGATCAGGCGAGCGACCAGACCCTTGCCGGCCCCGGACGGACCGGAGACGAAAATGCGCGAATTGGTCGGCGCCGACTTCTCGATAATGCCGCGCACCTGCTGCAAGGCCGGCGAGGTCCCGACCATGTCGATGCTCTTGCTCGCCGAACGCTCCTTGAGCTCGGCAACCTCATTGCGCAGGCGCGTCGCTTCCATGGCGCGCTGTGTGATGTGCAGCAGCCGGTCAATCTTGAACGGCTTTTCGATATAGTCATAGGCGCCGCGACGGATGGCCGAGACGGCGGTTTCGACATTGCCGTGCCCCGAAATCATCACCACGGGCATGTCCGGATGCTGGCTCTGGAACACATCGAGCAATTGCAGCCCATCCAGCCGCGAACCCTGCATCCAGATATCGAGGAAGACTAGGCTGGGGCGGCGGCGGGCGATTTCGTTGAGCCCGCTATCGGCATCATGGGCCTGACGGGTTTCGAAGCCCTCATCCTCCAGAATGCCGGCGATCAGGTCGCGGATATCGTCTTCGTCGTCAATAATGAGAATGTCGAGTGCCATTACTTGTGAACCGCCGCTGAAATGAGCGGCTCCTCCTGTTGCGAGGGGACGGCCGATGCCGCATCGGCACCGCCCTCCTCGGACGTCTTGATTGGCGATTGCAGGGGCAAGGTGAAGGTCACGCAGGCCCCGACCCGGCCGGTCGCATCAGGCTCGGCGTCGACCAGTTCCACTATGCCGCCATGCTGTTCGATGATTTTCGCGACAATAGCGAGACCCGGGCCCGTGCCCTTCTCGCGCGTCGTCATGTAGGGCTCCAGCAGCCGCTGCCGATTCTCGCTGGGCCAGCCCTTGCCGTTGTCGGACACGTTGATCCGGGCGTGATTACCCTCCAGCTGCCCCTGCACCGTGATGGTAGGCACCCAATCGGGTGAAGGACTTATCGATTCAAAGGCTTCTACCGCATTTTTGATGAGGTTGGTCAGACTTTGCGAAATCAGGCGGCTATCGAACCGTGCATGGATCGGCGTCTCCGGCAGCTCGGTATGGATGACCATTTCGGGCAGGCGGACGCTTTCGAGGAACACCGCTTGGCGAATGGTATCAGACAGGTCGGCCATTTCGGGCGCGGCTTCCGGCATGCGGGCGAAGGCCGAGAATTCATCGACCATGCGCCTGATATCGCCCACCGGCGCACGATGGTGTTGATGCATTTGTCGAAGACCTCGCGGTCATCCTCGAGCTTGGAGCCATAGCGGCGACGCAGGCGTTCGGCAGAAAGCTGAATCGGGGTCAGCGGGTTCTTGATCTCATGGGCGATGCGCCGGGCCACGTCAGCCCGTGCACTGGTGCGCTGGGCGGATTCGAGATCGGTGATGTCGTCAAAGGTCAACACATAGCCCTTGGATTCGGCGATCGAGCCCTCGTGGGTCAGTTGCACCTGATAGGTGCGTCTATCGGTCTCGTTGCCGAGCTGGATCTGGTCGCGCACCTGACCGCGGCGGGCCGAGCGGGCGCGTTCGAGGATTGGAGCCAATTGCGGCATGGCCACTTCGATCCGCTCGCCCATCAGGCCGATTTCGTCGCGGCCCAGCATTTCGCAAGCGCGGGCATTGACCAGCGTGACCGCCCCGAAGGGATCGAGCCCGATAATGCCGGCGGACACGCCTTCCACCACGGCTTCGGTGAACTGGCGGCGCTTTTCGTTCATCTCGCTGGCCGTTACCAGATCTTCGCGCTGCGATTTGAGCTGCAGCGTCATCTGGTTGAAACCGTTAGATAAATCGCGCAGATCGCCCCTGCCCTCCTGCACCGGAACCTGCACATCAAGATCGCCACGACTGACGCGGCTCGACGCGATCATGAGATTTCTGATGGGGTCGACGAAGCGGTTGGCGAGCGCGATGCCGATCCACAGCGCGGCGAGCAGCAACACCACGGCTAGGCCGACATACATGATGGTGAAGGTGATCTGGAAGACCAGCCGGTTGGACGCATATTGCCGGTATTCGGTGATGTTCTCGTCGGTGAGCCGCATATATTCGAGCACTTCGGCGTCGACTGGCCGCGCGACAAAGAGATAAGTGTCGTCATAGCCACGCAGCTTGATGATCGAGCCGACAAGGTTGGTGCTGCCCGGCGCGATCTGGCTCGGCACGCCTTCGATAACCCCCGGGTAATGCCGTCCGGCAGCTTGGGATAAGCCCCCTGCACGTTGATCTGGGCCCGCATCAGCGTATCGCCATCGCCGTGTATGAGCGAAGTGAAGGGCAGCGAACGGGTAACCGCAAGTGCGGTCAGAATGCGCTCGGAACCGCTCGCGATCTTCCTCGAACGTGCCGCGTGCCTGTTCGAGTTCGGTGGCGACCCAGATGATGTCGTCCCGCAAAACCTGAGCGTGTTCAAGCATATAGGAGCGCGCGACGAGGCGTGAGCTTTCCACCATGGCCCCGGTGCGCTCGGAGAACCATTGGTCGAGCCCCCGGTTGAGTGCGATGGTGGCGACAACGGCCACGATGGCGGCGGGAACGGCGGCGACGATGGCGAACATCGTCACCATGCGAACCTGCATGCTCGAGCCGGGCTGCCGCTGCGAGCGGGCCCGGATGAGCAACACGGCCTCGGTGACCACCGGGGCGATCATCAGCAGGACCAGTATGCCGGTGACAATCCAGATGACGGTCCAAACGGTGGCCGAAGGCTCGATATTGGTCGCGCCGGACAGAATCAGGAACGAAATCGAGGACATCAGGACCGACGCGAAAACCACCACAAAGCCCAGCACGCGCAAGGGTCTGTTGGTATGCGCGGCGAAGAACGGCACGCGAGACGAATGCGTCGCCTCGCTCCGCCGTGCCGACGCAGCCTCGGTTATCGATGATCGCCGTTTCTGTCATACAATGCCGCTTGGCACTCCATCTCCGCCACAGGAAGGCAGAGCCTGACCCAATTCGCGCGACCCTTCAAGATAATTGTTGCCAAAATGTGACAGTGTGATCAAGGCGCCGCAATTTCGCCATTCACGCTGTCTCCCATCACTTAAGGACAGCAATCATCACATATGCTCGCCAACCCCTATCACAACAGGCAGCAATGACGCGGAATGGCCGCCTTCGTTGTGCTTCGGGCATGTCTGTTCCTTAGAATTCCAGTGACCACACTGGACACCGTGTTTTTCGAGAGCCGATTGGCGTTCACTAGTCGGATATCGAGGAGACATGAAGAACACGTACCGAAACGTTTCCGTCCGCGCGGCCATCTTGTCCAAATCGAGTTGCAGCTTGCGGTTGTTCCGGGGGTCGACAGCGGCAAATGTCTCCGCGCCAACCAAGCCGGGTACATGGCTCATGATATCGAGTTCAAGAGACGCATGCGCTCCGGGTGCCAAGTGAAATCCACCCGCCTCAGGATGCAGTTCCAATAGCTGCCGAGCAGCGGTAGCGGCAACGGAGTAGGTCCGAGTCTGGTTGATCTGCTCCACGACGTTAAGCGGTCTGTCCTCGGTCGGATGGAACCCTACAGGTTCGAACTTCATGCGCTTGAGCATATCAAGCGGATCAGCCGGCTTGCGCCGATATCCAGTCATGAACCCGTTGGGCAGATGCACGGATTTGATCCAGCAATCGCTCCACGTCGTCCACCGAGCGCACCAAAATATCAGGCACGATTGGGCTTCTCCTAGGGCAGAAGATCGGATTTCTGACCTGACCACGACAACCGCAATTCTTCCTTTGCGCGAGTTGCAGCAACGTGAAGAAGCGCCTTCTCTCTCTCCGTGATCATTCGTGCATCTGCAGGATCGACTGCGCCTCTAAGCGCGGCATCGAGAGGGAAGCCGCCTTTGGACAGGAACGGAATTGCCACTACCCGAAACTCAAGGCCCTTGGCACGGTGCATGGTCAGGAGGCGTACGCCAGGCTTCTGTTGGTTGTCGGCTTGCTTGTTCGAGAGCCTGACAAAGGGGAGACCGTGTTTTTCCAGAGCGCTCCCGATCTGCTCAAGTTGGTGATTGGTCCGTGCCAGGACGCCAACTTCCTCAACTCGTCTGCCGTCCTTAACTTGTCGATCTATCCAGAAACCGAGCCTTCCAGTTCTAGCTGAATATTTGAGTAGGACACTTCCTCTGGCGCCGGACCGCTCATAAGGCTTATGTAGCCGTCCAAGCTGTCTGAGCCCTCGTCGAGATTGTCAACGGCTAGGCGTGACTATGAAAAACTGGTTCCATAGTCGTGCCTCGCGTAGCCAAATGAAGAGGGCCGTCGAGGTATAAAGGGCGGACTCCTCCGGCGGAGGCACTCCTCAGCCAACGGCACCCATTTTCTCAAATCCTCGTCCCGAATACCTTCTGCCATCCTTCACCCGCGCTCCAAGTGTAGTCATTCTTTTCGTGTTCACAGGCGGCAGTCGCTCGTGCCAACGCTGTCTCAGCACGGGACTTCCACTCATCCCCGAGATAGACCGATTGGCCGTCTGGCACCGTCAGATAGGTGTTGGCCCTCACGACCAGATAAGCAAGGAAGTCCCGGATCATCCAATCGTACCAGTAAAAGCCGTTCGTCCCCCATGCGCTCTGCGGCAGGAAGTTGGTCGCCATAGTCTCCAGCAGATACGATTTCAGCGGGACGTTACATTCACGCTTCCAGATCTTCATCATCTTGATCAAAGTGCGAAGCGCGCCGCCAGTGGCTAGGTCGCCCAGCTCGACGGACCGCATTTCCGCGGCGGGATCAGCCGTCCTCCAGCTCCCGCCGTCGTGCGTGTCGCAGATAAAATACTTGCGGGTGTCCAGCATGAAACAAGGCACAACCTCGACCATGAGGGAGTTGAATGCGACCACAACTACCCGGCCATCGCCTCGCATGTCCGTCTGCGGGTATGTGGCCTGCAGGATGACCTTTACCTCCTGCAGCAACTGGGACTGTTTGTTACCCCGGCGCCCGTTTATGGACGGCCAAAAGTCGGCAGGCAGCCGATAGAAAAGGTCAACGTCGTTGGGTGGTCTTGCAGCCGTTCCCTTGCCCCACGACCCGACCATAAACGCATTCACGCCGTCCTGGTTGTGCCCATAGTACGACCGGTTCAGCGCGGAAGTTATGCCGCGTGACTTTGTAAGGCCGTCGTCGATCTGGTCCTGCGTCAAGTTGACGTCTGACTTGAAGGCGTCAAATCTTGCAGCGAACCCATTCCAGGGCATGTAGTTCTCCGTGTACTGGCATAGCTTTACTATCAAGCATCGGGATTCTGTCTCGCCCGCTCCATTGGGTTCCCACAGCTGTACCAAGACGCCGATTTCCCGGGGCGCTGGCATTGCTGTCGATCGTCGCAAGTTCGGTTTCCGGCGCACACTGCGTAGTCCGCACCTGGCACGAAAAGCCGTCGTCGATCTCCGCCGCAGCGGGCATGCATTCGTCTCGCGCAGTGCTGGACGTGTCTTGATAGACTGTAGCGATCCCGCCTCGCGATTAGGCACTATCCATCAAGGTCACCGTTCGGCAACGTAAGCCCGCCATCGGCGGCCAATTCGGAATGCCCTGCAGCGAAGGCTTGGAGCTGCATCCTGAGGATGTCGTTTCTGCGAGGCGCCTCGCATCCTTTTGAGATGGTCTGCTGCAGCAGGGCGGTCGGCTTGGAATGCCGGCAAACAGGTCGGCGCGAAGCGTGCGTAGCGCTGAGGGACGGCAGGTTTGGTAGGTCGCCCGTCCGAAAACGGCCCCTAAGCCGACCTCACATTGCCCTGTGGCTTCGCCCTAGTTGAGCAACTTCAAGTTCAGAGCGCCAGAGACATTCGCCGTCGCCCCCCAGTCGCCGCGCTCCAGTTCCTCAGCATTTTCCAGAAGCAGCCCCGACGCCCGCGCTAACGCCGCCTCAATCCGTCGCCGCACGCTGGCAGCTGCCGTCGGCCAGACGGCGGGGCGATGATCCGGACCGCCCAAGTAAATCACCCCACATTCGCCAAAGCCGGTTCTCAACTCTAGATCCGCGGCAATCGCCGTCATGACGGCCAAATCGGAATCTGGGATGCCAGATCCGAATGTGGAAACGTCACCGAACACGATTTCTTCCCCAGCGCGGCCAGCCATGATGACGGCGAGCAGATCATTGCAGGTCTGCTCCGTGTGAAAGCCCTCCACAGCCAAGGTCTTTTCAAGCTGACGAGCGAATTCACCGGCCTTGGGGGCCATCTCGGCCAGCCCCAGCACCTGCGCGACAATCCTTTGGGCGTTCCGGTAAATCGCGATGCGCCGGCGGATTCTGGGGCAACAGCTTGTCGAATGGATCCGGGACTTGCGCGTTGATGTCGGCGACAGAAAACATTCGCCCTGCCCTGCGCGCCGAGGCCTTCGCCGCCCGCACCAGCTGCTCGATGTCGGCCCCAGTCTTACCGATGAGACGCTGCGCGAGCGGAGACAGGTCCCGTCGGTCCACGCCGGCACCAATGTAGCGAGCCAGAATAGCCGTGATGGCGTCGGCATCAGGCAATTCTATCCGAATGGTCCGATCAAGCCGACCGGCGCGCATCAGAGCGGGATCGATCCGCTCGACATGGTTGGTGGCGCCAACAATCACTACGCCGGGTGTGTTCGTAGCGTCAGTGACGAGGACCAGCATCAGATTGACGATCTGGGTCCAGTACTCGACGTGGTCGCCGGAAATCTGGCTTCGGCTTGAGATGCCGTCGATTTCATCGACGAGCAGCACGCAGGGCGCCCGGGCGATCGCCTGAGCAAAGACCTCCTTCATGCGATTGAGGGTACCCGACAAGTGCTTATGTCCATTCCACTCGGCAACATTCGACGCGATCAACGGCACCTCGAGTGTCGCAGCCAGCACGGATGCGAAACTGGTCTTACCGGTGCCGGGCACGCCGGCCGGGACGACGGCACGATGATCAACTTCGTCCCATCCGAGCTTTCCCTCGCGCCACAGCTTCATGTCCTGAGCGAGTTCCAGCCCCCTGTCTTCGCCTCACCATAGCCAACAACGTCATCGAGCCGCACCGTTGCCGGCTGCTTCTCCGAGTTCGTGCTGACCACCTGCTGCAGCCGTGACAAGCACTCGGCCGCCGGACGCGCCCGGCGAATGTGGGCTACCAGATCGGGGGTCCGCAGGTTCTCGGCAGAGGGGAAGCTCAGGACATCGGACGGAACCTCATCATGAGCGGCCTCGAATAGCAAAGCCAGCATTTCCGGAGTAAGCGGAGGCAGGTCCAATACTAGGTCGGCGCCAGCAAGGGCGGCGGGAACGGGATCATCGGTCGTCAAGGTACAAAAGACAGGAAGGCACCGTTCGGCGGCCTGCGCAACCGGACGGACCATCCGCGCGGTGTAGCGGACGCCGCCGTCGGCGATGAGCACGAGGCGCGTCGTCGTCCAATGCGTGCTGCGGGTTATACGCTATCGACCCTCCGCTGTGCGGAGTCGCGTCTGAAAACACCTCGCCTACCCTATCCGCATCATCGCCGGGCCTGCACCTGAGGACCACGAAAGCCCTAGTCTCCATCAGGTCTTCAACTGTTGGAAAATGGGGCGCCAGACAGTATCCCAAAGCGATCGCATAAGCTGCTTTGTCAGCAGGCAACCGCAAGTTGTGTTGCATCTTGTCAGCGAGCGCGGCCGCTTCTGCCTCAGAGCGGGTGTATTTAAGTTCCGCTGCGGCCCGGCGACGAAGGCCGTTTAGCAGTTGGCGTGCGAGCTCGGTGCCCGGAGCAACGTCTGCATGTTGTGTAGACTGTCTTTGACCTGCCATGTTCGTCCTCGGACCCGAGCAGAGCTCGGTTCATCGTTTTGATGTTGTCGGAAGAGGGCGGCTAAGCGGTTGGCTTTCTGCAGGCGCTCAAATTCAATTAGAACATAACAAGAACAGATGTCAACTCCGCCTGTGGTTACGGTCCGCTGAAGGAATTGTCGCCTGAACGTAACCTCGTGTCTCGACTCTTTCCGTTTTTCACAAATGCCTTGGGGACCGGAATAGACTCTCGAATGAGTTCCGGGACTGCGCCAGGTTGCCAAGAATTATTGCATTCCCAAAGATTAGCGTGGCTGTTCAAAAGTAATTGTCGCTATGAACCGACCTCTTCAAAGTACATATTAATCTCGAACTGTATTTATGAATTTGTAAACACTTCCATTTTTCGCAAATGTGAGCCAATTGGAAGTTGATGATCGAATCAAACCGATCTTGACTCAGAAGATATTTTATGTGTCAATTTATTTTATTGAGCATATTCACAGTTATCTTGATCCTGCGAGGCGGGAAATGGGTCGGAGTGAAAAGCGGCTACACGGGTTCACGTCACACAAGACGGAAAAACCGATCCAGTACCGGGCGCGTTGGATGCGCGCAGCGTTGATACTGACCACCTTGGATCACGAGGTGCTATCTCTAGAGCCCGGCACGCCAGATGATGTGCCGATCGGAGGGCATGTGGTGCTCTTGGTTCAATCCAAATGGGGGCGGTCACGGATCCTACTCGCTGACGACCCTTCGCTCGTCGCTCCCCAGTGCGCAGATCCAGCGCAAATGCGACCTCATGAAACGGCCTTTCGCCTCCGATTGTGAAGCGATATGGGCCCATCGGGCATTCAGGGTCGGTGCCGTGCAATGCATCGCGATCCACGCGGCGCTAGCGGAAGGCTCGTGGACCCAAATAGGGCATCTGCAACGCCTTCTACGCCGGACCGACAGCGACATGAGCAACATCTTCACGCTGATAGCTCAGGGCCGGATCGAGATCGATATTGGCAGCGGGCTCTCACCAACGTCCCGGGTGCGAATGCGCCGGGCACAATCCGACCGTGGAGGCCCGTCCGCATGTATAAACGCTAGTCTGCGTCGACCGATCGGCCTGTGAGCTGGCCGCTACGTCCACGGCGCACGCATCCTTTCGAAGCTGTTTGCGAGAAATCACCGGCTGACCAATAGCGCCGGTTACCGTCGTGTTGCGATCGGTCCCTCGGCACCCTTCCGCGCCGAGCGAGAAAGGGACCACGCGACCATGGAGGAGTCATGAACCGTATTCGCGAACCCAGTACTAATTCCAACGTCGGTCACCCATCGGCGGCGAGTAGCCCATTCGCCCGCCTCGTCGTGGCACCGAAAACCCTCGCCTTCTCGCCCGGGTCAAATGATATTGGCGCGCCAGACCTCACTGCACTCGATCGGGGAGCCTCGACGCAGACTCGCATCTACATTCGGGAAGAGCAGCCGTCGCCTGTCTGCGACATTGTCGCCGAACAGAAGGTCGCACTCTACCGAAATGGGAGCCAGCGCCGAAAACACGTCACCATTCGGGGCTCCGCGGCAAGAACTGTGAGATCGCGTGGTCGCGACATCTACACGACGGACATTCCATTGACGCGCCTCGGAAACCGGGTCGCCTCGGGCGAAGGCCTCTTGGAGGGGGACGCTTGGACCCTCTTAGACTTTCTGTATGACGACATATCTGACTTTGTTGCGCAGCCTTTTTCGGTCGAAATCGAAGTATTCGGAGAGCGTCACATCTGGTGGCCAGACGCCTTGCTGCGTCGCGCCGGCCGACCCTGTCTTATTGAAGTAAAGCCACTGGAAGAGGTCCACCCGGAGGAGCCACAGCTTGCCGCCTTTGTGTCGGCTCGCTTCTCGGCAATAGAGGCAGCCTGCACAAACCGTGGCGCGGAGTTCATGCTCCTGACCGAGCGTGAGATTAGGCTGCAGCCCCGACACCAGAACAGTCAGGTCATGTTCCGTGCGATAACCGCCCACATCCCGGAAAGGGTCGTCTGGAACGCTGCCGATATTCTGGTTGAGTTGCCAAGAATTACCTCGGTCTTGGCGCTATTCGAACGTCTTCCAGATCATGGAGATTCCGCCCTACTCATTGCCTGCATGCTGGACCGGCTCGGCTACGTGGAACTGGACAGGACCGAACCTTTCTGCCCAACGTCCGTGTTCACTAACAGTCTGGGGAGGCAGCGTTGACCATCCGCATCCCCACACCCGGTCGGCGGCCGGGTGACTTGGTACGCATTCGCAAGCAACCTTTCATTGTGGGGACAATGACTTCCTCAGGGAAGCGCATATTCACGCCGCAGGCCGGAGGGGAGGACTTGTTGCTTACCCCCGGTGACATAGAGAGGTTGGAGCGTCACTGCCTTATCACCGCATACTCGGCTCTGGACATCCTGTCCGCGGTTCAGCTGGAGGACATGGGCACCGACTGGGGGTGCTTCAGCGAAACGGAACAACAGTCAGCGCTCCAAAAGGAGCCATACCTTCGCAAACTGGACGAGCTGGACGCATCGCTTCGCAATAAGCATCCACACATCCTTGCCGCGATCGAAGCCGTATACCCGCTGGAGCAGTTTCCCGACGCGCCTCGTCCAACCGTCCGCACAGTTAGGGCGTGGGACTCTTGGTGGATCGCGAGCGGTCGAGATATTCGAGTGCTGCCGGATAAGCACTCAGCGAAAGGGAACCGAGTTGGGACACGAGCGAAATGGATTCTCACGCTGATAGACGAATACATCGACACCTACATGCTTACCCAACCAGCTTTGAGTGCCGAAAACGTCTGGAGGCTTGTCGATTCTGAGGTCCGCATCAGAAGGGACGCGGATCCCGATCTGGAGCTCGATACAAAGATCATCGAACACAACGAGCTGACCGGCGACGACCGAGTCATCGGCAGGAATATCGTACGCCGCCGACTTGAAGAGCGCGGCCTATATGAACGGCTTGTTGGCATCGACGGCCCACGTGAGGCCCGTCGCAAATCCCAGACCACTGGGACGGGTCCTCCCGGATTGTGGCCGCTCCATCAGGCTGAGGTCGACCACACGATGCTCGACGTCATGGTGGTGGACGAGCGTGGCGGCCTCATCGGTCGCCCCTATCTCACCGTCATCATCGATCGCTACTCAAGGATGATCCTCGGCTTCACTGTCGAGATGATCCCGCCATCCCGGACGTCGGTAATGGTGTGTATCCAGATGGCGGTGTTGCCAAAGGAAGACTATCTGTCCCGGTACCCGATCAAGTTCGAATTTGATTGGCCGGGCTATGGCGTCTGGGACGAACTCTGGATGGATCGTGCGGCTGAATTCCGCTCTGCGTCGATGACGGCGACATCACAGATCTTGGGCTTCAAGCTTCGTGACCTGCCTCGGGCATCGGGTCAACTCAAGGGAAAAGTCGAGAGGTTCATCGGCACTAACAACGAACTTCTAATTCACAAGATGCCCGGCACGACCGCGAGGCACCTTCATGAGAATTACAATTCCGAAAAGATGGCAGTACTTACACTGCATGATGTGCGAACCGTCGTCTGCTTATACATAGTCGATGACCACAACAGCAAAGTGCATGGAACGACCAAAGAATGGCCCTCCAAACGCTATCAGGCTGGGATGCAGGATGGGCAAATCCGGAAATTCCCTCCGGACCCTGAGCTCTTGGCCCCGGCGACAGGTGTAGCGTTCTCTTGTGACCTCACACAAAGGGGCATCGTCTACGACACTCTGAGGTACGAGTCTGACGACTTCCGAAGGATGTGGCGGGACGCCGGCGGGAGGTCAAAGGTTGTAGGTCGGTTGAGCCCGCTGGACCCCACCGTTGCCTCGCTGCTTGATCCGGTCTCGAAGAAGTGGGTGAACGGTTTCCTACAGGGCAAATATGCCGGAACCAACCTGACCCTCCATCAGATAAAGGTGGATAGGCACGCCACGGCTCCGGCCCCTGACACTCCCGATGAAAATTTGAGGCGCGCCAGTCGTGAAAATGCCTCCAAGACTATCTTGACGCAAAAGCGCCGCGCAACAAGCCAACCAGACAGCAGCTCCGACACGCACACGAGTCCAAAAAGCGAGCGGAGCACCTCGAAAGGGAAACCTACGATGGCCAGCGAAGCAAAGACGGTCTTGTAAGCCACGACTTTCGCACTCCAACCACCCTCTCGTTGACCGATTCAACCGGCCCTTACGGCCGCACATCGGTTGTGCCCCCTCCCCAAGCTGCGGTGCAATCGAGCTCGGATCACGACGCCGTCGCCTCAACCGGCGAACAAATCTACGTTCTGCATGAGGCCCTGCCGACCACCAGCGAGCAAAAGGTACGTCAGACGCGGCCCGCCGGTTCCAAAACTCAGGTGAGGTATCGGAAATGAGTGAGCGTGAAGGCAGTCGTTGGGCAAAGGTGGATCATGCCGAGCGCTTGTCCCATCTTGGGCGGGTCGTCTTACGCACAGAAAAACTAGACGCTGGCCTCGCCGCTCTAAATGCCACGCTCTGCCCGACACAGAACACAGGCAGAGGGCACGGGCCTCCTGCTCATGGGCGACACACGGTTGGGCAAGACCACTACGATCACGGAGTTCCTCCACGATCTGGCCGACAGCGCAGGCTTAAAGTACGTAAAAACAACGGACCCAGTGAATGGCGCTACTGTGGGTGAAACAGCCGTTACCTACGTGGAGCAGCGCGCCTCGGGCAAGGACTTGGAACGGCCTGTCCTGTGCATTCACGTCGGCAACCGGGTGACTTATGGATCGCTCCTTCGGGACGTCATCACCGCGGTGACCGAGAAAAAGGTCGCTGTAAAAGCCGACCACAACACCGTCGTACACGAACTTTGCGTCCAGCTGATCGGCCAGAAGACGAAGATGATCATCTTCGACGACGTCAATAATATAGCGGAGCACAAGGGGCGGGATGCGCTGCATAGCGCCGCCGAAGTGTTCAAGCTGTTGATGAAAATCGCCCGCGTCCAGGTGGCACTCGTCGGCATGGAAAGCGCGTTGGCACTGTGTCGGTCAAACAAACAACTGGATGAGATGGTCAAGCGTCGGCACCACTTAATGCCATACGCACGTCTCGGAACTAGCGGCAAAGAAACCGAGTTCATCGATTTCCTCGCCGACCTTAGCGGTCAAATGCCATTCGACTGGCCGTGCGCGATCGACACGCCGTCGTGCGCTTTGCGACTCCACATCTTGAGCGAAGGTCGCCCCGGCTCTGTAACTCTCTTGCTGATCGATGCAGTTCAGTACGCCTTGGAAAACAATCTCCCGCACGTCGACTCGGACGTTCTGGCGATGGTGCTCCACGAGTACCGCGAAGTGCCTGACAGTGAGAATGTCTTCCTGATCAACGAGGCCGAACTGGCGCGGCATGCCGAGCGGGAGCGGCAGAACGCAATCAGACCACCAAAAACGGCGGTATGATTTGCGATGCCTATGAAACGAAACTGGATCCCGCCGTTGAAGATCGTTCCCGGGCCATTCGAGACAGCCCACGGACTGATGTTGAGGCTGTGCAGAGCGAAACGGATCGAGCAGCATGGTGAACTTCCAAAGCGCCACCGGCCTCAAAATGAGCCACGTGTTTGCCGGTCGTCATACGCGACGACTCGGAGAAATACTGAACCTCACTCCCGCCGAGATGACCGCGTGCAGCTATCAAATCGAGAGCACAAAACCCACGTTGGTGCGCGGCGAACAGCTGCGCAAGTTTGACCTCTCGAGAAGGGCAAGGAGGGTCTGTCCTCAATGCCTGCAGGAAAGTGCGCATCAGCAGTTCTGGTGGGACCTGCTCTTCATCAGCCATTGCCCTATCCACAACGTTCAATTGGTAGGTCACTGTAGATGCGGAAAGAGTCTCTCGTGGGGAGACAGGGAAATCCCCCGCTGTAAGAGGTGCCACGACGGGAGTGTCCTGGATTTGCCGACCGATGCGGTCAAGAGCGATAGAAGGTTCGAGCTATGGGCGTTAGGGCGTCTTAAAGTCATTGAGCCTACGCAGAAAATTCCCATGCTGGACGACGTCTTACTTAAGGACGCCGTTGCGATAGCTGATCGAGTGGGTCGTTTAGATGAGGTCGGCTGGGCCAAGTCCTGGATCGATTCCTCCGTCACCTTCGAAGATTTGATGCGATATCGTGAAAGTGGCTTTGCCATCATCAGTGATGATGGTCTGCCGAGCCTTCTTGACCGCGTGCATCGACAGTCCGAGAAGATACTTGATAGGCCTCCCAGCTGCATGGAGGCCTCGTTGGGATGGTTCTGGTGGTGGTTTAGCCACTCCGGCGGTCGGCGTTTTTCTCCCGAACTGGCTT
The DNA here is from genome assembly GCA_025452255.1 of Devosia sp. A8/3-2. Taxonomy (GTDB): domain Bacteria; phylum Pseudomonadota; class Alphaproteobacteria; order Rhizobiales; family Devosiaceae; genus Devosia. Next base: position 2,785,611 of record CP104974.1, on the reverse strand, counting down.
CGATCCTGACCGGACATTTTGACCTGAAGTTTCATGTCAAAAACAAGAGAATGAACATCATCGCCATGCCAAGGAGCCTCATGAGCCTAAAGCAGGTCTCCAGAATTAGTGGAAAGTCGTACTCGATCGTCCGGGCCGCGCTTATTCAAAGGGGAGCGACTAAGGCCCCAAGTCGAGGATCCTCCTTCGCGATCACCCCGGATGAGGCAGATTGGGTCGCTGAGAATTTGGTCGACACCATAGAAATCAAAGAGGCTCAGGCAATGGTTGGTGTCGGCTGGCGTTCTTGGCAGGTACTGCTACGACGGGGATGGTTGCCCATCGTACTGGGGCCAGTCACGTACGCAACCAGAAGGTCCAGATCCATCCCGTTCATCAGGCGACAAGCTGTGACCGATTGGCTCGATGCCATTGTCGATGGTGCTCCGGAGTTGTCCGAGTGTCCTCCGAGTCACTCGACGCTGTCGGGGCGCAGCCGAAAAATGACGACAAGCTTTGAACAACTATTCGACCGAGTGTTGGACAGAAGAGTGCCTGTTGTTGGCCGATTGCGAGGTCAGCCGGGCCTAGCGGGCGTAGTCCTCCGCGATGCCGATTTCGACGATCTGATTTTTCGTGGCGGCGGCCGACCTCGCGGCAGCTAAATAGTCTTCGCAGCAATGAGCCGAGGAATTCCCGCATCGGTCAGATTCTGCCTCGGCTGCGAGGCACTTTGCGGATAGACCGGAACATCCACCGCTATGGCGACGGCAATGGGGCCGGTGGCCACGCTGGCAGTTCGCCCATTCCAACGCCCGCTTTTCTCCTAGCGGGCATCAGTCCACGACCAATCGCTATGGCCAACACCCGGTCTGGCCGCCGCTGAGTCAGGAGCCAATGTCAGGTTTTGGGAAGTCGCAAAGCCGCCGGAGCGACTGAAATGAGGCGCATTGCCGCTTCGAGGGCATTATCGACACACTTGGCGGCTCTCGCAGAACCCCGGACCCGACGAGCAAAGCGGTCCTTGAGGTGATTTTGTCTTTGTGCTGCTCACGCTCATGACACACTGAGGTGTGTCGTGCCCGCAACATCGGGCGCGTTTACTGAGATTCTGATACCCTATGCATTTAGTGACACGGCGCCGATTTAGTCGATTTTCGACCCTTTACCAAACGGACGTTTTGACCAAGTTTCCTCCTTCGGACGACCGAGTCTACGGAGTGCTGAATGCTTGACCACCCTGAACCCCTCTACCCATCCCTGACGCCCTCGGCCGTTCAAGCAAGATGGAAGGTTCCGACGGAATTTCCGTCTTGCCCAGATGAGTTCACTGACGACGGCCTGATGCTCTACGCCTCGAGATTGTCGTTTGGTACGGCTTTTGCGAAGAATGACCTTTCCACCAGCCTAGTGGTGGAACACCGGCTTCACGACGACGACCTAATCGTGCTCACGCGCTTCGCCGGCGAAGCTATCAAGGATTGGGCGGTGGCCCACATCTCGGTCCTTGATGGCCGCTTTCTCCACCGCAGTGAGTTCACCTTCTACACCCTGCAAGGCGCATTGAAGCACTTCTGCGAACTGGCCGGCGAGCAGTTTGAGGAATCCATGGATGACTATTGCTGAAGGCCCGTGATCACTGAAAACGCTGATGCAGCGACTTTAGAGCCGCGCTAGCCTAATCCCGGCGGGTGTCACCTCGAGGCGGCACGAGCAGAGGAAAAGGTCCGCTTTCAGGGATTTGTCGGCTGTCGGCAAATGGCCGGAATGGGGCGCAAACCTGCCAAGGCGCGGTTTTGTGATAGAACGGCGTACGAATGCTCATGTTCGAGGTAGGGTCCGCTGGGCTTACAGAATGCGGTTCATTGATTCAGCCGCTGATTTATTGCGAATACCGCGCCCATATGTGATGACAGTCACACGCGAACGGTTTGTGAGCAGCGACATCAATTGCGGCGGCTGTGCTTGACGATCTCGATGCTGTGGGTGCGAATTTTCTTGCGCAGCGTGTTGCGATTGAGGCCGAGCAGGTCAGCCGCCTTGATCTGGTTGCCGCCGCAGGCATTGAGCGCCATGGCGATCAATGGCGCTTCCACCCGATCGATCACCCGCTGATAAAGACCCGCCGGCGGTAAATTGGGTTCGTATTCTGCGCAGCAGCTGGCCCACATGGGTTTCTACCGCCATGGACACGTCAACCGGACCGGCCATGCCGGAGGTCTGGGGGCGCTCGGCGATGTTGAGTTCGTTCTGGACGATCTCGGCCGAAATGCTTTCGTCGGCATAGAGGGCGGAGAGGCGGCGGACGAGGTTTTCCAGTTCGCGGACGTTGCCCGGCCGGGCATAATTCTGCATCAGCCGGATTGCTTCGGGCGAGACGGATTTGACCGCCTCGCCTTCGCGCTGGGCGGCATTGAGGAAGTGGGTGGTCAGATCGCCGATGTCGTCGATGCGCTCGCGCAGCGGTGGCAAGCGGATCGGCACGACGTTGAGGCGGTAATAGAGATCTTCGTGGAACAGGCCCTGCCGGATCATCTGGCTGAGATCGCGGTGCGTAGCGGCGACGATACGGACATTGGTCTTGATCGAGGATCTACCCCCAACCATGGTGTATTCGCCTTCCTGCAGCACGCGCAGCAGGCGGGTCTGGGCATCCATCGGCATGTCGCCGATCTCGTCGAGGAACAGCGTGCCGCCCTCGGCCTGCTCGAAGCGGCCGGAGGAACGGGTATTGGCGCCGGTAAAGGCCCCCTTCTCGTGGCCGAACAGTTCGGCTTCGATGAGGTCGCGCGGAATGGCGGCCATGTTGATGGCGACGAAGGGGCCGTTGCGGCGCTTGCCGAAGTCGTGCAGCGCCCGCGCCACCAATTCCTTGCCGGTGCCGCTCTCGCCGGTGATCATCACCGTCAGATCGGTCTGCATCAGGCGCGCCAGAGCCCGGTAAATGTCCTGCATCGCGGTCGAGCGGCCAACCAACGGCATGGTCTCGCCGGGTTCTTCGGCTTTGCGCTCAGCAGTTGTCGGCTTTTTAGCATCGGCCAGCGCGCCACCACCGAGAGCACTTCGGTGATGTCGAAGGGTTTGGGCAAATATTCGTAGGCGCCGACCTCGGAAGCACGAATAGCCGTCATGAACGTGTTCTGCGCCGACATCACGATCATCGGCAGATCAGGGCGCAGCTTCTTGATCTTGGGCATGACCTCGAAGGCATTGCCATCGGGCATGGCCACGTCGGTGATCAGGATATCCCCTTCCCCACGGCTCACCCAATTCCACATGGTGGAGATATTGCCGGTGGGGCGCACTTCGTAACCGGCGCGGGTCAGCGCTCGGTTGAGCACCATGCGGATGGCGGCGTCATCATCGGCCAGCAGGACAACGTGGCTCATTTTGCCGATACCTCTTCAGAAGACGCGTTGAAGGCCCCGCTGGCGACGGGGAGGAGAATGCGGAAGCGGGTGCGACCGGGACGGCTATCGCAATCGATCACGCCGCCATGGTCACCCACGATCTTGGCCACCAGAGCCAAGCCCAGGCCCGAGCCATTGAGCTTGGTGGTGACGAAAGGATCGAACAGGAAGGGCAGGATATCGGGCGGCACGCCGGGGCCATTATCCTCGATGACGATTTCGAGCGGCAGCGAGATGCGCTCGGACACGCCCGTCACGCTGATGCGAATGCCGGGACGGAACGCCGTGGTGATACGGATCTCTGGTTTCTGCGTCCGTTCAAGGGCTTCCGAGGCGTTCTTGACCGGGTTGAGGAAGACCTGAATGAGCTGATCGCGATTGCCATAGACCGGCGGCAGCGACGGATCGTATTCTTCCGAGAAGGCAATGCCACGGGCCACGCCGTTGCGCGCCAGCAGTTTTACCCGATCGAGAATGACGTGGATATTGATCGGCTCGCGCTCCATCGGGCGCTCGTCGCCAAAGACTTCGACGCGATCGATCAGCCCGACAATGCGGTCGGTTTCTTCGCGGATCAGGCGGGCCAGCGGGATTTCGTCGCTTGCCACGCTCTGCTCGAGCAATTGGGCCGCGCCACGAATGCCCGAAAGCGGATTCTTGATCTCGTGCGCCAGCATGGAGGCCGAGCCCGTGACAGACCGCGCGGCGCCACGCGACACCATCTGGCGGTCGATCTTGTCAGCCATGGTCCGCTCCCGGATCAGCAGGGCCACGCGGCCATCGCTGTCGGAAAGCGGGCTGGCGAAGACGTCGGCAATGCGCTCGTCGCCAAAGCGCGACGAACCGACGCGAACGCGATATTCGGTCATCGGCCCGCGGCGCAGGATGACGGTCTCCACCGAGCTGATAATGGGCGAGCCGAAGGCGATGAGATCGTCCAGCCGCTGGCGCGTCAAAACGCTCAGCGAAGCGCCGAAGAAAGCCTCGGCGGCATAATTGACGAAGATGATCTGGCGGTCTTCATCGCACACGATGATGGGCTGGGGCAGAGCCTGTAGCACCGCAGTCGAAGGCACGCTGGCCAATTTGCTCGCATTCGTAGACGCGCTCATGCCGCCGCCTTCCATTCGCCCGAGAAAATCGCGCCGATCATCTCGAGCACATGAGACGGCGTTTCATTGTTGAGAAAGGCAGTGCGGGCCGGCTTGCCGAGCGCGATGCCGGCTGCCTCCAGATACCAATCAAGATGCTTGCGCGCGGCCCGCAGGCCGATAGCGGTGCCATATTCGACCGGGATGGCCTCGTAATGCTCGGCAATCAGTTCGGCAAGCGCCTCGCCTTGGGGGCAGGCTGCGTCTCTTTGCCGGCAAGCGCATCGCCAATCTGGCCGACGGCCCATGGACGGCCCCGGGCGCCACGGCCGAGCATGACCGCGGCGGCGCCAGATTGCTGGAGAGCCTCACGGGCGGTCGCAAGGTCCACGATGTCGCCATTGACCACGACGGGCACGTCCACGGCCTCGACAACGGCCCGCACCAGCTCCCAGCGGGCATTACCCTTGTAGAATTGCTGGCGGGTGCGGCCATGCACCGTGATCATCTGCGCGCCCGCGTCGACGGCGCGGCGGGCGATCTCAGGAGCGTTGAGGCTGTCATCGTCCCAGCCCGAGCGCATCTTGACGGTGACCGGCAGCGGCGTGGCGGAGACGACGGCGTCGATCAGCGTCATGGCGTGATCGGGCACCCGCATCAGTGCCGAGCCGGCATAGCCATTGGTGACGCGCTTGGCTGGGCAGCCGAAATTGATGTCAATAATATCGGCGCCGGCGTCTCGGGCGATTTTGGCGCCCCGGGCCATCCACTCGGCCTCGCAGCCGGCCAATTGCACCATATGGGGGAGCGTGCCGGGGCGGCCGAGCTTGCGCACCATCTCTTCATTGCCCACGCCAAGGGCATTGCTGGCGATCATTTCGGATACGACCATGCCAGCGCCGAACCGCTCTGCGAGGACACGAAACAGGCGATCGGTGATTCCCGCCATGGGAGCAAGGAAAGCGTGACTGCGAACCCGATGGCTCCCAATGCTCAACTCGCAGGCAATTTCAGACAAGGACTGCCCCAGAAATGGTCATTTTTGAAATTCTGCCCGCACAATAATCAAAAGCGCCGCTAGCGCAACACCTTATGTACCGCTGCAGGGTGTGCGGCAGCCCTGCACTTGCCGCATGACACGGGCACGGCTAGACCAGATTCATGTGACGGTTTTCAGGGTTGAGTGTCTGTTCCGATATGCGTCAAAAATCCATCGCTGTCATCATTGTCGCCGCCGGCCAAGGAGAGCGCGCGAGCGCCGGTGGAGCGCCTGACCCCAAGCAATATCGCAATGTCGCCGGCGTTCCCGTGCTGCAGAGAACCATTCAGGCGTTTCTCGATCACCCGGGCATCGGCCAGATTCTCCCCGTTATCCACGCCAGCCATACCGAGCGCTATGCGGCCCTTGGCTCGGATGACAATCGCTTATTGGCGCCAGTGATTGGCGGCGGCACGCGGCAGGCCTCTGTGCTGGAAGGGCTCAAGGCCCCGGCGCCACTGCGGCCCGATCTGGTGCTGATCCGGGACGCCGCACGCCCCTTTGCCACTCTCGACCTCATTGGCGACGTCATCGCCGTGCTGGACCTCTATGATGGCGTCCTGCCCGCTCTTGGTGTCACTGACACTATAAAGCGCTCGCTGGATGGACGGTTGGTTGCCACCACGGAAGATCGCGGCCAGCTTTATGCGGCGCAGACGCCGCAGGGCTTCTGCTTTGGGCAGATTTTTCGGCGCATATGCGCTTCGACCATTCGCCGCCAATTCACCGATGATGCGGAAATCGCCGAATGGGCGGGCCTCAAGGTCGCCATGGTGATGGGCGGCCCCGACAATATCAAGATTACGCATCCTGAAGATTTCGACAGGGCCGAGCGGATCGTTTTTGGAGATTTCGCCATGGAAACCCGTGTGGGCACCGGCTTTGACGTGCATCCGTTCGAGCCCGGCGACGCCGTATGGCTGGGCGGGGTGCGCATTCCCTATAAAGCCAAGCTCAAGGGGCATTCCGATGCCGACGTGGCGCTGCATGCGCTGACCGACGCCATTCTGGGCGCTATTGGCGAGGGGGATATCGGCGTGCACTTCCCGCCGGCCGATATGCAATGGAAAGGCGCAGCCTCCACGATCTTCCTCAAGCATGCTGGCGATCTCGTGACCGGGATGGGCGGTCGCATCGTCAATCTTGACGTGACAATTGTCTGCGAAGGACCCAGGATCGCGCAACATGTGCCGGCAATGCAGACGGTGATTGCCGAGACACTGGGAATTGCGACCAACAGGATCGCGATCAAGGCGACAACGAGTGAAAAGCTCGGCTTTACCGGGCGGGAGGAAGGTATCGTGGCCATGGCGAGTGCGAGCATCGAAGTGCCGAGGACTGATTGATGGTGGCCCAGCCAGCGCGCGATCCCGGCAAGGAAGTCATCGATTTCCTCACCCGGGCCGGCAAGACCATCGTTACCGCAGAGAGTTGCACCGGCGGCATGATCGCCGCGGCGCTGACCGATATTCCCGGCTCATCCGCCGCCTTTTACGGCGGCTACATCACCTACGCCAATTCCGCCAAGTCGCGCATGATCCAGGTCCCTGCCCGGCTCATCCACGATTATGGCGCAGTGTCCAACCAGGTGGCCCGGGCCATGGCGGACGGCGCGCAATACGGCGCGGGTCGATTTCGCCGTGGCGGTGACCGGCATTGCCGGGCCCGATGGCGGCACCGACAAGAAGCCGGTGGGCCTCGTCTATGTGGCGGTGTCGTCCGAACTGGCAACCGTGGTGATCGAGCACCGCTTCGGCGATATCGGCCGCGACGCCGTACGCCGCGCCACCGTAGAGGCGGCGTTCGAGCTGATCCTGCAGGTGCTCAACAGCGACGACGACTAAACTATTAGCCGCCGATCAGCACAAAGGCATTTCCGTCCGGCGCCAGCATGACGGCCACGTGGCCCTGCTCGATGGGGAATGGCTCTGTCAGCCAGCGAACGCCCGGGCTCTGGCGCAATTGCTCATAAGCGCGGCGAACATCGGCAACCCGTATCTCGACATCGATCATCCGCCGATCAGGATGAGTGCTGAGCACAAGTTGCGAGCTTGTCTTGTCGGGGAAATCCAGCCCGACCAAGGTCCAGGGGCCTTCCGTCTTCAAGCACGCGCGAGCCGCCGAGCTTCGGCCATGCCCATATTGCCAAGAAATGTCAGGGATGTCTCGATGTCGTCAGTATGCAAGCAAACGCAATCGAGCCGTTCGAACATCGCTAATCCCCGTAGCGGTTGTCGGCCTCATCGGCGAAGGCGCGCATGATTTCGTCCTGCTTGGCGGCGAAAGCCGGCTCGGCTACGGCTGCGATCAGCGGGTTGGAAATCTTGAAGTCGATTTCGAAGCGCACCCGCGTGCCCATGCCCTCCTGCTCGAAGCTCCATACGCTATCGAGATAGGCAAAGGGGCCATCCACCGCCTTGGCGCGGATGGTCAGCGCTTCGGAATCCGGGGTCACGCGGCTGGTATAGGCCTGAGTGATCGGGCCGAAGAACAGCGTCATCTTGGCCAGTCTTATATCGGCCGCGCCGGCATGGGTCCTTGCGGACCTCCATCGCCTTGCAATTGGGAATGAAGCGGGGATAGTCCGACAGGTCGGCGACGATGTCGAACATGCGCTTGGGCAGATGCGGCACATGCCGTTCGGAAAAGCGTTTCATCAGTGGCCGAGCTTTGCCATCCGGGCTGCCTTGAGCTGGGCAGAAGTCTTCGCCGGCGTGGTGGGACGAGCGGGTCAAGGGGCTGGACGAGACCGGGGAAAACCCCTTGGCGGTCGCAACGGTGGCGTAGGATTTGAACTCGTCGGGCGTAACGAAACGCTGCAGCGGATAGTGCTTCTTGGTCGGCTGCAGATATTGCCCGATAGTCAGGAAATCCACATCGGCCGAGCGCAAATCGTCCATCAGCTGGAGCACTTCGTTCCGCTCTTCGCCCGAGCCCACCATGATGCCGGACTTGGTGAACATGGTGGGGTCGAGTTCCTTGACCTTCTGCAGCAGGCGGACGGAGTGGAAATAGCGCGCCGGGCCGGACCTTGAGATATTTGGACGGCACGGTTTCCAGATTATGGTTGAACACGTCCGGCTTGGCGGCCACGACGATTTCGAGGGCCCCTTCCTTGCGCAGGAAGTCAGGCGTCAGGATTTCGATCGTGGTGCGCGGATTGTGCGCGCGGATGGCCGGGATCACGTCAGCGAAATGTTGCGCGCCACCATCGGCCAAGTCGTCGCGATCCACCGAGGTGATGACGACGTGCTCGAGGCCGAGCTTCTGCACAGCCGGGGCGACCTTTTCCGGCTCACTGGCATCGAGCGGGCCGGGCATGCCGGTGCGCACATTGCAGAACGCGCAGGCGCGCGTGCAGATTTCGCCCATGATCATCATGGTCGCATGCTTCTTGGACCAGCATTCCCCGATATTGGGGCAGCCGGCTTCCTCGCACACCGTCACCAGCCCATGCTCGCGCACGATTTGCTGGGTTTCCTTGTAGACCGGTGATCCCGGCGCTTTCACGCAGATCCAGTCCGGCTTGCGCAGCACAATGCTGTCGGGCCGGTTGGCCTTTTCAGGTGGCGCGGTTTCAGCGCCGAATTATCAATGAGCGTAACCAATTTTTGGTCCTGACTGGGCAGAGCGTGCCCGTTATATCGCTCCCAAAGGCTGCCGGTTCAACCTGGTCTTATGATGGGCCACCCATGAGCAGCCCGATAATGATTGCCGCGACGCCACCGAACAGGGCGGCCAGCAGAATTGTACTTTTGGCATCCCGGCCAATTCGCGTGAAGCTGACCAGCGCACCAAGCGTCGCACCAACAATCACGATGACGATATAGAGCGTCACCCCACCTATTTCGCCACCACTCGCGCCACGATGATGACGACGATGGCGCCGATCGTGGCGGTGATGATCTGGCTCGCCAGCACATTGCCGACCGGCAGGGAAATGTTGGCCACCGACAGCAGCCAGCCCCCGACAAAGGCGCCGATGACGCCCACTATCAGATTGCGCAACAGCCCGCCGCCGCCGAGCAGCAGCCCAGCAAGCCAGCCGGCCACGAGGCCGATGGCCAGAAAAATCAGAAGTTCCTGCGTTCCGACACTCATTGCATGATCTCCGCTATTTCGACCCATTCGCCGCCTCGGGCGGCGGAGGTGATGGTGGCCTGCACTAAAGCAAGCGAATGCAGATTGTCCTCGCCCGAACTGAAACGGGCGGGAACGGAGCCGGACGCGATCACCTTGGCAATTGCCGCCAATGTACCGGTGCGGTCGGTGAATTCAACGGGCGCCAGCGAGACGGCAACGGCTTCCTTGTCGCGCTCACGCAGGCTCAGCCGGTCCGGGCCGGCCTTGCCCATGAAATGATCGCGGGAGCTCCAGATGATCTCGCCTTCCGAGCAATCCATGGTCCATTCGCCCGCCCATGGCGTCACCGGGCCGCTGCTCATCCAGCTGCCGCGATAGGAGACAATGGTCCCCTTCTCGAATTCCAGCGTCGCCACGCCGATCGGGTGGTGGCCGAAGGGGCTGGCCGCCGGGTTCCAGGTGCGGCAGGAGACCCGCTTGGGTTCGTCGCTCAGCACCATGCGCATCAGGTCGAAATGGTGGATCGACATATCGGCCAGCAGCGGATCGGGCATATCCCAATAGCGATACCCTCGGCTGGGAGCATGGCGGCGGAAATCGATGGAGACCAGATTTACCGGCCCGAATTTCTGCGCGCCGATCAGCTCAGCGGCGGCAATGGGCGCGGGCTGAAAACGGTAATTCTGGCTGACCATCAGCACCCGGCCATTGGCCTTGGCGAGTTCCACCAGTTCCTTGGCCTGCGCAATGGTCGATGCAAAAGGCTTTTCGACCGGGACGTTGAAGCCCAGCTCCGTGCACCGCTTGACCACCGGATAATGCGCTTCGGTGCGCAAGGTGCAGATGGCGAGATCGGCCTCGACGCCCTTGGCTGCTTCATCGAGGCTCAGGAAGCAGCGCTTCTCATCTATGCCGAGTTCGGTCTGGACGCGCTTGACCGCATCGGGATTGCTGTCGACATAGCCCACCATGTGAATGCTGGGAACTTTGGGGATAACTTCCTTGGTCCAGCTAAATCCCCAGTGTCCGAGGCCGACTTGGATAGCTTTGACCATGTGGATAACTCCTTCGATTCCGTTGGTGTTGACCCCCACCCTGCATGGATAGCAGGGCGAGGTCGTGGCAACGGCGGTGAGTAGTCTCGCGCTAGATGTTCAGCGCGACCATAGGCATCCAGAACGCTTTCCTTCATCGTCTCGCTCAGGGTCGGGTGCGGGAAGATGGTGTGGATCAACTCTTCTTCGGTGGTCTCCAGATTCATCGCGATGACGAAGCCCTGGATCAGTTCGGTGACTTCCGCGCCGATCATGTGCGCCCCCAGAAGTTCCCCGGTCTTGGCGTCAAAAATGGTTTTGACCGGGCCGTCAGGCTCGCCCGGGGCAATGGCCTTGCCGTTACCCACGAAGGGGAAGCGACCGACCTTGATCTCGCGACCCAGTTCCTTGGCCTTGGCTTCGGTCAGTCCAACACTGGCCACCTGCGGCTCGCAATAGGTGCAGCCCGGCACCTTGAGCTTGTCGAGGCCATGCACCTTGAGACCGGCGATCTTTTCGACGGTGATAACAGCCTCATGCTCGGCCTTGTGTGCCAGCATCGGGGGCCGGCAACGTCGCCAATAGCCCAGATGCCGTCCACATTGGTCTTGCCATAGCCGTCGATGACGATGGCGCCGCGCTCGGTCTTGACCCCGACGGTCTCAAGGCCCAGCCCTTCGATATTGCACTGCACACCGACAGCCGAGATCAGCTTGTCGCCGGTGATCTGCTGCTTTTCGCCAGATTTCAGCTCGACATGGGCCACCACGCCGTCCTTGGTCTTTTCAACCTTGGCGACCTTGGCATCGGTCAAAATCTTGATACCGCGCTTTTCCAGCCGCTTGCAGGCAAGACCGGAAATCTCGGCATCTTCCACCGGCATGATCTGCGGCAGCAGCTCGATAATCGTCACCTCCGCGCCCATGGAGCGGTAGAAGGAGGCAAATTCGACGCCGATAGCGCCTGAGCCCATAACCACTAGCGATTTGGGCATGGTGGCGGGCTTCATCGCCTCGAAATAGGTCCAGATCTTGTCGCCATCGGGCTCGATACCGGGCAACACACGCGGGCGGGCGCCAGTGGCGATAATGATGTTCTTGGCCTTGTAGGTCCCCTCGCCCAGCGCATTCTTGGGCACCGGGCCCTGCGGCTGCACGATGGTCTTCTTGGTCGGCGCAACCTTGACCTCGCCGGGCTTGGTGATGACGGCCTCGCCCCAGATGATGTCGACCTTGTTCTTCTTCATGAGGAACTGGACGCCATTATTCATCTGCGCGGCAATGGCGCGCGAACGCTTGACCACGCCATCGATATCGACGCCGAATTTCTCGACCGTCAGGCCATAATCCTTGGCATGGCTCATATGGCCGTAGATTTCGGCCGAGCGCAGCAGTGCCTTGGTGGGGATGCAGCCCCAGTTTGAGCAGATGCCAGCCATATGCTCGCGCTCGATAATGCCCACCTTCATGCCGAGCTGCGCGCCGCGAATGGCGGCCACATAGCCGCCCGGACCGGCGCCGATGACGAGAAGATCGTATTGGTCAGCCATTTTGGCCTCCAGAGTTTGGCCTAGAGGCCGAGCATGGATTTGACGACAGGCACGAGCCCGACGCCGATGGCGCGGGTATTGGCCGCATCGAGATGGACACCGTCCAGCGGGTCGGCCTTGGCCACCGTGGAGGCATCGAAAAAGCCGGTATTCCACTCCTGCGCACGGCGCGTAGTGAGCAGCAAACTGGCTCGATTGCTCGAGCCCGTGTTGCAGCCCGCCGAAATGGCCGAGCATGTCGGCATTGTCGCTGTCGCAGATCAGCGGCGGCGCGACGAGGATGATCTGAGGTGCAGTCTCGCCCTTGCCGGCCGCCTGCCCCCGAATGATCTGCACCAGTCGGCGCAGGCCAAACGAGGCCTCAAGCGCCGAACCGCAGACGGCAGGCTTGAGATCATTGGTGCCCAGCATGACGATGACCAGATCGAGCGGCGAGTGGCTGTCGAGCAGGGTCGGCAGGATACGGGCGCCATTGCGATCGGCAGCGGCATACCAATCGTCGGAAGCCGTGGTGCGGCCGCCCAGACCCTCGGCAATCACCCTTGCCTTGCCGCCCAAGCCCTGTTCGAGCACACTCGGCCATCGGTCTTCATAGGCGTGGCGGGGACCGCCAGCCCGGGGATTGGCGCCGTAGGTCAGACTATCGCCATAGGCGAGGATGGTTTTCATGCGCCCTGCCCCTTAGGCCAGCATCATCACGGGGTTTTCGATCAGGCCCTTGAACACGCCCAGCACTTCGGCGCCCAGCGCGCCATCGACGGCGCGGTGATCGCAGGAGAGCGTGACGGTCATGAACTGGCCGATCTTGATCTGCCCATTTTCGGGATAGACGCGTTCCTCGCCAACGCCGACCGCCGGGATCGTGCCATGCGGCGGGTTGATCACCGCGGCAAATTCCTTGATGCCGAACATGCCGAGGTTGGAAACGGACGAAGCGCCACCCTGATATTCGTGCGGAGCCAGCTTCTTATTGCGAGCCCGGCCCGCCAGATCCTTGACCTCTTCGGAGATTTCCCGAAGCGTCTTGGTATCGCAGGACTTGACGACGGGCGTGAACAGTCCGCCCGGTACCGACACCGCAACCGCCACGTCGCTGCGCTTGTGATAGAGGATCGAGTCCCCGGCCCGAGTGGCGTTGGCCGCGGGCACGCGCTGCAAGGCAACGGCCCGTGCCTTCATCACGAAGTCATTGACCGAGAGCTTGAAGGCCGGCTTGCCCTCTTTGCTCTTGGGTGCCGACGCATTGATCTGCTCACGCGCTGCCAGCAGCGCATCGATCTTGCAATCGAGCGTCAGATAGAAATGCGGCACGGTCTGCTTGGATTCGGTGAGGCGAGCGGCCACGACCTTGCGCATGCCATCGTTGGGCACGAGCTCGTAGCTGCCTTCCTCGTACAGCGCGATGACTCGGTTCTTGCTCATGCCGGTGGCGGGCGCAGCGCCGGCCGCTGCCGTCGCGGCAGCCGGCTTGGTTGCGCCCTTGCCCGATTTGGCGGCCTCGACGTCGGACTTGACGACGCGACCCTTGGGGCCTGAACCGGCAATAGTCGAAACGTCGATGCCGGCTTCCTTGGCGAGGCGGCGAGCGAGCGGGGAGGCAAAGATTTTGCCGCCCTCGGCTTTCGTCGGGGAGTCCGACTTGGCAACAGGCGCCGGATCAGCCTTGGCGGTGGGCGCGGTTTGGGTTGCGGCGTCGGCGCGCATCACCGTGCCAGCATCGGCTTTCGCAGCCTCGGCCCCGGGCGCTTTCGGCGCCTGGGCGGGCTTGTCGCCCCCTGCCCCGATGGCGCTGGCGTCCTCGCCTTCCTGCAGCAACACGGCGATGACTGCGTTGACCTTCACATTGTCAGTGCCCTCGGCAACCATGATCTTGCCGATCTTGCCTTCGTCGACGGCCTCGACTTCCATCGTGGCCTTGTCGGTTTCGATTTCAGCGATCACGTCACCGGAGGAGACACTGTCGCCCTCCTTGACGTGCCACTTGGCAAGCTTGCCCTCTTCCATCGTGGGAGAGAGCGCCGGCATGGTGATTTCAATCGGCATCTCGTCTCTCCTTACGAGCGGTACGTCACGGCATTGACCGCCGCGATGACTTCATCGACGTTCGGCAGCGCCAGCTTTTCGAGGTTGGCGGCGTAGGGCATTGGAACATCCTTGCCGGTCACGCGCATGACGGGGGCGTCGAGATAATCGAACGCCTGTTCCATGACGCGGGCCGACAGCTCGGAGCCGATGCCGCCCTGCGGCCAGCCCTCTTCCACGGTCACCGGGCGCCCGGTCTTTTTAACCGACTCGATCACGGTGTCGCTGTCGAGCGGACGCAGCGTGCGCAGATCGATCAGTTCAACATCAACGCCCGCAGCGACCAGCTTCTCGGTGGCTCGGGTGGCGTAGCGCATGCCCATGGAGAAGGAAACGATGGTGACATCCGCACCCTTGCAGGCAATGCGTGCCTTGCCGATGGGCAGCACGAAGTCATCGACCTTGGGGACCGGGCCCGTGGAGCCGTAAAGAATTTCGTTTTCGAGGAAGACGACCGGGTTAGGCAGAGCGAATGGCGGCCTTGAGCAGGCCCTTGGCGTCGGCCGCGCTATAGGGCGCGATGACCGTGAGGCCGGGTACGTGGCTGTACCGGGCCGAATAATCTCGGCTGTGCTGCGCGCCAACGCGCGACGCCACACCATTGGGACCACGGAACACCATGGGCGCAGTGACTTGGCCGCCCGACATATAAAGCTGCTTGGCGGCGGAGTTGATGATCTGGTCGATTGCCTGCATGGCAAAATTCCAGTCATGAATTCGACGATCGGCTTGAGGCCGGCAAAGGCCGCGCCGACGGCGAGACCGGCAAAGCCGTGCTCGGTGATCGGGGTATCAATGATGCGTTCAGGACCGAATTCCTGCAGCAGGTTCTGCGTGACCTTGTAGGCGCCCTGATATTCGGCGACCTCTTCACCCATCACGAAGACGTCCTTGTCGCGACGCAATTCCTCGGCCATCGCCTCGTTCAGCGCTCGGCGCACGGTCATCTCGACCATTTCCACGCCTTCAGGCAGGTCCGGATCGCTCTGGGCTTCGAATTTTGGTGCAGCAGGTACACTTGCGGCAGCGGGAGCAGCCTCAGCCGCCTTTTCCGCCGGAACCACGGGAGCCTCAGCGGGTTCAGGCGCCGTCTTGGCGGCCGGTGCGGCTTCCGCAGTTTCGCCTTCAGCCGGGATCAGCGCGATGGGCGTATTGACCTTTACCGCGTCCGTGCCCTCGGCAACCAGCAATTCCTTGACCACGCCTTCATCGACCGACTCGACTTCCATCGTCGCCTTGTCGGTCTCGATTTCGGCCAGCACGTCGCCGGATTTGACACTGTCGCCGACTTTGACCAGCCATTTGGACAGTTTGCCCTCTTCCATGGTGGGCGACAGCGCAGGCATCAGAATTTGGGGCATTTAACTCTCCAGCGAGGGGGCGCCGGGCATCGCGGCCACGCGGCGGGCAGGAATTTCAGGATTGGATTGAATAAAGGCAGTGGTGCTCTCGGCCGGCGCAGGACGATTGGCGGACCAACCGCTCAGCACGAGACCGAGGACCAGAAAGATCACGAAGGCGATGACAGCGCGCTTGTAAATCGCCAGCGGTGCGGCCGCTTGCGGGCCGGCCTTGGCCTCGAGCTTGCTGAATTTCCACCAGCCGAGCGGAAAGAATGAGCCGATCTGCTCGCTGGCCGGCGCCGGGCGGGTGATCGCGATGGCCTGCATGACAGCCATGACCGCCGACAGGATGGCAAACAGCATGATGATGCCGAGCAGGATACTCATGCCGGCCTCCCGCCACGGTCGATGACTGACGCCGCGAGGAATTGGGTTACGCCCTCCTCCACGCGCTTGGCCAGCGCCTTGGGCAAAGGCTCGTAGCCATTGGCCATCAGCACGGTCAGTTCGCGGTAGCGAAGCTGCAGATAGATCAATGCGCGCAGCGCCAACGGCCAGTGTCGAGGTCGCGCGCATAGGAGCAGAACATCGGCCCGGTCATCACCAAGATAGCTGCGTGCGAAAATCGTCTGCTCGTCCGCCCCGAAGACATAGTCGAGAAAGTTATAGTGATACTCGATGTCCCCGTTCGGGCTCGTGCCCACGTCCAGCCCATGGGTAATGAACACGGGCACGCCGCTAATGCTCTCGACGATGTCGACAGGGCCACTCATCAGGCTGAGATGGTGATGTCAGTCCAGAGCTGGGACGCATCCGGCTCGGGATCATTGGTCGCAAAATCAGCGGCTTCAGTGACGATGGCCCGGATCTCGCTTTCGGTTGCCTTGAGCGATTCCTCGGTAGCGTAACCTTCGGCCAGCAGCCGCGCCTTGATCTGCTCGATCGGGTCGCGTTCTCGGCGATACTTGGTCACTTCGTCCTTGGTGCGATATTTCGCCGGGTCGGACATGGAATGGCCGCGATAGCGGTAGGTCAGCATTTCGAGGATGAACGGGCCCTTGCCCGAGCGGGCATGCTCGATGGCGCGCTTGGCGGCATCATAGACCATGCGGACATCCATGCCATCGACCTGCTCGCCCGGAATGTCGAACGAGGCGCCGCGCTTGGAAAAATCGGTGGTGGCCGACGAGCGCTCGATCGAGGTGCCCATGGCGTATTTGTTGTTTTCGATGATGAACACGACCGGTAGGTTCCAGAGCTTGGCCATGTTGAAGCTCTCATAGACTCGGCCCTGATTGGCCGCGCCGTCGCCGAAATAGGCGATGGAGACCGAACCGTCACCTTTATACTTGGCGGCGAAGCCCGGGCCGGTGCCCAGCGACGCCTGCGCGCCCACAATGCCGTTGCCGCCGTAGAAGCGGTGCTCGTTGGAGAACATGTGCATCGAGCCGCCCTTGCCTTTCGACAAGCCGCCCCGGCGCCCGGTCAGTTCAGCCATGACGCCCTTGGGGTCGAGCCCCATGACCAGCATATGGCCGTGGTCGCGATAGCCGGTGATCTGGGCATCCTTGCCCTTTTCCGAGGCCATGGTGATGCCAGTGACGACAGCTTCTGGCCGATATAGAGGTGGCAGAAGCCGCCGATCAGGCCCATGCCATACATCTGGCCGGCTTTTTCCTCGAAGCGGCGGATCAGCAGCATCTCGCGATACGCGTCGAGCTCCTGTTCCTTGGTCAACTGAGGTACGTTGGATTGCGTCTTGGCCTTGGTGGCCACAGCCTTACGCGCCATAGGGAACGCTCCGCATCGGAATGGATTTGCCGCAGGGCCCGAATTGGCCACACAACGCCATCATAGTGCAAGCGATTGGCGGAAAGCAATGCCCCTGCGGCAGATCAGAACAACGCTAGAGGATTGAATCCGCAGCGATAATTGAGTTTAACTGATCTCTGGCTAATTCATCGAATTTACCGGAAAGTGGTTTACCGCTCACCGGATCAACCATGACGATTATGTCATTCGCATTGGCCATGTTCAGCAGGGCGCAGGCGCGCTCAGTGACGATGTCAGGATCAAGCTTCCGGCTGTCCATCAGCGTAGAGCGGTGGCGGAAAGCATCGATTTCCGCCTGCAACGCCGCGGACCACGATTTAAGCACATCGATATCGGCCAAAATCTGGCCCCGATTGTCGATACCGAACTGTCCACTGATCGCCGAGAAGGCAAGATAGCCCTGAAACCCGAGCAAGGCCACAGTCATTGCCAATGGACGCCAAAAGGCCGGACGTTTGAGACAGGTGGGCATGGGCAAACCGAATACTGAACGTGGCCAGTATGGCTGACAATGCCTTAACGCAGGGTTTCCCTACTCGGCGGCCGCCTGCTCGGGGCGCACGACATCGTGAAAAAGCGCACTGACCGACTCGCCGCTATTGATGCGCCGCATGGCCTCAGCCAATGCCGGTGCAACCGACAGCACAGTGAGCTTGTCGACCATCCGTTCGGGCGCGATGGGGAGCGTATTGGTACAGACGATCTCGGCCACTCCCGGTTGCTCAGCCGGGCGCTGCAAGGCCGATCCAGCGAAGATGCCATGGGTGCAGGCGATGCGGATGGAGCGTACCTCGTTGGCCCGCAAGTGATCCAGCAATTCGATCATCGATCCGCCATTGGCGACTTCGTCATCAAGCACGATGACATCGCGGCCGCGCACTTCCCCGATGATCGCCGAGATGCGCACCTTGGTGTCGCTGATGCGTTCTTTGGCGCCGGCGGCGACCGAGGTGCCAAGGCGCTTGGCGAAGGCTGCGGCGGTCTTGGCATTGCCCGGGTCCGGCGAGACGACGACGGTGTTGCTGAGGTCATAGCGCTGGAAATGGGCAGCCAATTCGCTCAGGGCGTGCAGATGGTCTACCGGGACGCTGAAGAAGCCGTGTACCTGTGGGGAATGCAGGGTCATGGTGAGCACACGGTCGGCACCAGCCGTGGTCAGCAGATCGGCCACGAGACGCCCGCCGATGGAGATACGCGGTGCATCCTTCTTGTCGGAACGGGCATAGGAATAATGCGGGATAACCGCCGTGATGCGCGAAGCCGAAGCGCCGCGCGCTGCGTCGAGCATGAGCAGCAGTTCCACCAGATGGTCCTGCACCGGCGCGCTCAATGTCTGGATCAGGAACACATCCTGTTCGCGACAATTGGCCTGTAACTGCACTTCGAGGCAGTCGTTGGAAAAGCGCTTCACAAGGGTGGGATGGAGCGGCACGCCCAGCTGGGCGCAGATGTCCCTCGCCAACTCTGGATGCGAACTGCCACCGAATACAGCGATCTGATTCATCGGGACATCCTCGGCTTGCTAGAGGGCGACGACAGCCCTCTACCGTACCAGCGGGCTACGGGCAAGCACCCTGCCCTGGATCAGAGCGCCACGTAGTCGATTTCAAGGAACCGCGCCACGTCGGGCACCCAGCGATCGCGCACAAAGGCGACATGGTCCGGGTGCTCATTATAGCCAGTGTAAGCAGCCTGATCGGCGAATTCCATGGAGAAGCCAAAGGCGTAGTCATTTTTCGGGCTGACCTGGCGCAGCTGCTCAGAACTTTTGCGCACCGGGAATATCAGCCAGCACCTTGGCATCGTGGAGGAAGGCGCCCTCCTCCGTTGACCCGGCCTGATGCTTGAGTGTGAAGACGACTGTGTGCCGGATCATGCTTCGGTCCCGATAGCTTCGTTGGCGGCAATCGCAGCCATGTTGACGATGCCGCGGCTGGTGGTGGACGGCGCCAGAATATGGGCCGGTGAGCGTGGTCCCATCAGGATCGGACCGACCGACAGCGCATTGTTCATTTCCTTGAGCAAGGTCATGGACAGGTTGGCCGCATCGAGGTTCGGGAAGATCAGCAGATTGGCTTCGCCAGTCAGGACAGTGTCGGGCACATAGCGTTCGCGCAATTCCTGATTGAGCGCCAGATCGCCCTGCATTTCCCCTTCGACTGATCAGGTCCAGGGCGATCGCCTTGAGCTTGTTATAAGCCTCGCGCATCTTGTATGCGCTGTCGCCATCCGTGAACCGAAGTTCGAATAGCTGAGCAGAGCGGCGCGGGCCTCGATATTGAAGCGCTTGAGATGGTCCCGGGCCTGCAGCGTGATGCGCACGATTTCGTCGGCGGTCGGGTCTCGGTGGACATAGGTGTCGGCTAGGAAGAAGGCGCCGCGCGGCATGATCAGCATGGACAGCGCCGACACGTCATTGAGCCCATCCTGCAGGCCGATGACCGAACGGATATCGCGCACATGCTTGATAAAGCGACCCTGCAGGCCACAGATCAGCGCATCGGCCTCGCCGCGCTTGACGGCCAGCGCGCCGATCACCGTGGTATTGGTGCGCACCATCTGGCGGGCGGTGTCGGGAGTGACCCCGTCGCGACCAACCAGCGAATGGAACAACGAAACATAGTCGCGATAGCGTGGATCATCTTCGGGATTGATGATCTCGAAATCAGTGCCGGGCTTGAGGTTGAGGCCGAAGCGCTCGATGCGCGCCTCGATAACAGCCGGGCGGCCGATCAGGATGGGCCGGGCAATGCGCTCCTCGAGCAGCACTTGGGTGGCGCGCAGCACGCGCTCGTCTTCGCCATCGGCAAAGGCGAGGCGCTTGTTCTGCCCCGGGCCCGATCGATGATCGGCTTCATCACGAGACCGGAGCGGAACACGAAGCGGTTGAGGCTATCGAGATAGGCCTTCCAGTCCGTGATCGGCTTCTTGGCCACGCCCGAATCCATCGCGGCGCGGGCAACAGCCGGGGCAATGCGCAGAATCAGCCGCTGATCGAATGGATTGGGGATGATGTGCTCGGGGCCGTACACGGCCGGCGTGCCCGAGGGCGAGGATTCCAGCCCGGGCTCATGCGCCAGCTTGGCGATGGCGCGCACGGCCGCGAGTTTCATTTCTTCATTGATCGTGGTGGCGCCAACATCGAGCGCACCGCGGAAGATGAAGGGGAAGCACAGCACATTGTTGACTCGGTTCGGATAGTCCGACCGACCCGTGCAGACCATGGCGTCGGGCCGCGTTTCCTTGGCCAGTTCGGGCATGATTTCCGGGTTCAGGTTGGCCAGCGCCAGAATCAGCGGCTTGGGCGCCATCTTGCTCAGCATTTCGGGCTTGAGCGCCCCGGCAGCCGATAGGCCCGGGAACACATCGGCGCCATCAATGACTTCGGCCGGGCTCGTCGCCTCGCTGGTGCGGCGGAATTGGCCGCGCCACTTGTCATTGACGTCGTTGCGCTTGTGGGTGACCGAGCCATCCTTGTCGGCCACCCAGATATTTTCGTATTTCGCGCCGAGGGCAACCAGCACGTTAAGGCAGGCAATAGCCGCAGCCCCTGCCCCGGATGTGCAGATTTTGACATCTTCAATCTTCTTGCCGGCTAGCTCCAGTCCGTTCAACACGGCCGCGCCGACGATGATGGCGGTGCCGTGCTGGTCGTCATGAAACACCGGAATCGGCATACGCTCGTGCAGCGTTTCCTCGATTTCAAAGCAATCAGGCGCGCGGATGTCTTCCAGATTAATGCCGCCAAAGGTGGGCCAGAGTGGCACGACAGCATCGATGAATTTCTTTGGGTCGATCTCGTCGATTTCCAGATCAGAACACGTCGATGCCGGCGAACTTCTTGAACAGAACCGCCTTGCCTTCCATCACCGGCTTACTAGCCAGCGCGCCGATATTGCCCAGCCTGAGCACGGCCGTACCGTTGGAAATCACTGCGACCGGGTTCTGCCGCGAGGTATAGCGCGCAACGCTGTCGGGGTTCTCGGCAATTTCCTCACAGGGCGCCGCAACGCCGGGAGAATAGGCCAGCGCCAGATCGCGCTGATTGCCCAGCGGCTTGGTCGGCTGGATTTCCAGCTTGCCCGGCTTGGGGAATTCATGGAAATGCAGGGCCGCTTCACGAAGGGCTTTCCGCTGCTCGTTGATGTCGGTGGACACGAGGTATTCTCCGGCGATCCGGCGGGGACCATCGGACAATGGATTGCCGGCACGCGTACGTGCCATCAATCCGGCAGGATGAAAAGACCTAATGTCCGAAGGGCCATTGCCTTCTAGGCAGCGTTGGCGACACTGGCTTCGCTGCGACGGCGAGACGGTTGGGTGGCCTGCAGCGCGACTGCCAGTTCCTTGAACGCCCCGACCTTGAGCGCCGGTGCGAAAATGAAGCCACGGGCATGCAGCACGCCCCGTGCCCGCAGGTAAAGCGCCTGCGCTTCGGTCTCGACGCCCTCGGCCACGATCTCGCAATGGAGGTCCTTGGCCATGGCAATCAGGCCGTCCAGCACCGGCACCTGCGTGGTGTCCGGCTTGACCATATCGACGAAAACGCGGTCGATCTTGATTACATCGACGCCCAGCGTCGCGAGATAGGCCAGTTGGAGTGTCCCGTACCCGCATCGTCCATGGCGAGCTTGGCGCCCAGAGCGTGCAGGCCGGCGATCACACTGATCGCCACGGTCAGATTGGCCAGCGGGCGGCGTTCGGTAATTTCAGAACACCAACTGCCGGTAGGCAATCGGCGAATTGCCGAAAATGGCCTGCACGTCCTCGATAATGCTGCCGTCGTGGAAATGCCCTTCGAACAGGTTGATCGATACCTTGAGGTCGGGCATCTGCCGGCACAATTCGCCCGAGTCGAACTTGACCTGTTGCATCAGCGACAGCGTCATCGGAATGGCAAGGCCCGTCACCTCGGCATAGTCGATGAACGCCCCGGGCGGCACCACTTCGCCATTACGCTTTTCCCAGCGGCACAGTACTTCGCAGCCGACCAGCTCGCCCGTTCGCAGATTGATGACCGGCTGGTAATAGGGCTTGATCTGGCCCCGGGCGATGGCGCGTTCCAGATCAAAGGCGGGCACGCGCGAGCGGCGGACATAATGCAATGCCATCAGGAGGAATCCCGCGCTCATCAGGCAGGCCGGGATGGTGAAACTCATATCGAGATCGGCATAGCCCGCACGCACCACGGCGAACGGCACCGCGGCCTCGATCTTGAGCGGCAATTCGCCGGCAAAACTTTGCGCCGAGACGAATTCGGTGCCCCCCTGCCCGTCAAACGCCGTCGCGTCGCCCAGCGTGAACACCGAGGTACCATTGGTCAGCACCACGCGCAGCATTCCGGCGGCAGGGATGATCTGGGCCAGCCCGGCTCGGCTCTGGCTGGCCCAGCGGCACAAAGGCGGAAACCCGTCGCGTCGTCCCGAACACCTGCGTGATCTTGAGCGCGGGCATCGCCATCTGCCCCAGCTTGACCACCGTAATTGTCTCGGTGTGCCCCGGAATCGGCAGGCTTTGCGACAGCGGCGAATAGGAAACCGTGCGGCCGAAGGCGTCGCAATATTGGACACCATCGGCATTCTCGACCAGCACCTGCTTAAGGTTGAGGCTGGATTCGATCTCGTCCTGCACATTGGCAACAAAGGTCGGCGTGCAGAGCGAGGGGCTAGCCGCCAGAATCCGCCGCAAGGAGGCCACCGCATCCATCGCGCCGATTTCGATTTGTGAACTAACCGGGCTAGAAGATTGTTGGATAACCGCTTTTCATGAACCCGCACATAGGCGTCGAGCAGATAATCCACCGCCAGTATGGGCACGAACGCCAAAATGGCGCCCAACAGCATCAGGATGTGGGAATACCACGACTGCACAAAACGAGATCCAGGAAAATAGTTTTTCGCCGCCATAGCGGTAGCAATAGGCGTTTAACGCATCATTAACGCTGATTAACCGCCTGAAACGAAAGGGCGGACACCGTGGGGTGCCCGCCCTTAATTGGTCCGGCGGCAGGACTTACTTGTCCTGCACGTTGAGCCGGATGCTGAGTTCGCGCAGCTGCTTGGCCGAGGCGGGGCTTGGCGCGTTCATCAACAGGTCTTCGGCCTGCTGGTTCATCAGGAAGGCCGTGATCTCGCGCAGGTTCTGCACGCCACAAATCAGCATGACGATACGATCGACGCCGAATGCCGCGCCGCCATGTGGCGGGGCACCGTACTGGAACGCGCGATAGAGGCCACCGAACTGCTCCTCGACCTCGTCGCGGCTCTTGCCGGTCAGCTCGAACGCCTTGACCATGGTCTCGGGCAGCTGGTTACGGATCGAGCCCGAGGCGATTTCGTAGCCGTTGCAGACCGCGTCATATTGATAGGCCTTGATCGTCAGCGGATCCTGGCTGTTGAGCGCGTCGATCCCGCCCTGCGGCATGGAGAAGGGGTTGTGCGCGAAGTCCACGCGCTTTTCCTCTTCGTCCCACTCGTAGAACGGGAAATCGACGATCCAGCACAGGGCGAACTGCTCGGTGTCGACAACGCCAATATCGGTCGCCGCCTTGGTGCAGGCTTCGCCGGCGAACTTGTAGAACTTGGCCGGGCGGCCGCAGACGAAGAATACGGCGTCGCCATCGTCGAGGCCAAGCTGGGCCTTAATGGCAGCGGTGCGTTCTTCACCAATGTTCTTGGCGATGGGGCCAGAGCCCTGCCCGTCCTTGAAGAAGATATAGCCAAGGCCCGGCTGGCCTTCGCCCTGTGCCCGAGCATTCATGCGGTCGCAAAACGCCCGGCCGATTGGCTCGGCGCCGGCCTTGTTCTTGGCGGGAATAGCCCACACTTCGACCTTGGGATCGACTTCGATCTGGCTGGCAAACACCTTGAAGCCGGAACCGGCGAAATGCTCGGTCACGGCCTGCATTTCGATGGGGTTGCGCAGATCGGGCTTGTCCGAACCATATTTGCGGATCGCCGTGTCATAAGGAATGCGCGGCCAATCCTTGGTCACGCGCTTGCCATCGGCAAATTCCTCGAAAATGCCGGTGATGACCAGAGTCATCGTGTTCCACACGTCTTCCTGCGTCACAAAGCTCATTTCCAGGTCAAGCTGGTAGAACTCGCTCGGCAGGCGATCGGCACGCGGGTCTTCGTCGTGGAAACAGGGCGCGATCTGGAAATAGCGGTCAAAGCCCGCCACCATCAGCAGCTGCTTATATTGCTGGGGCGCCTGCGGCAGCGCGAAGAACTTGCCGGGATGGATGCGGCTGGGCACGAGGAAGTCACGCGCCCCTTCGGGCGAAGACGCAGTCAGAATCGGCGTCGAATATTCGGCAAAGCCGGCCGTCGCCATTTCGCGGCGCATCGCTGCGATCACCTTGGTGCGCTTGACGATATTGGCATGCAGCTTTTCGCGGCGCAGATCGACGAAGCGGTATTTGAGCCGTACGTCCTCGGGATATTCCTGATCGCCGAACACCGGCAAGGGCAATTCCTTGGCGGCCGAAAGCACTTCGATCTCGCGCACATAGATTTCGACCGCGCCGGTGGGCAGGTTCGGGTTCACGGCTGCCGCATCGCGCAGCTTCACTTCTCCGTCAATGCGCAGCACCCATTCGGCCCGGACTTTCTCGGCAGCGGCGAAGGCTGGAGAATCAGGGTCGATGACAGCTCGGGTCAGGCCATAATGGTCGCGCAGATCGATGAAGAGCAGGCCGCCATGGTCACGGATACGATGCACCCAGCCGCTGAGGCGGACGGTCTGGCCTGCATCCCGGGCCGTCAGGGCCCTGCAGGTGTGCGAGCGGTAGCGATGTGTTGTCATGTCGGAACTCGGTAAAAGGCCGGAATCTTGGGCCGGAAAAGCGCATGGGTCGCCATGCTTGTCAAGTTGAGCCGGCCCGGACGGCAGGGTTGCATCATCCCACCGCGCTAACCAATTCCTTATGCTTAAAGATTCACTTCTGGAGTGACGCTGCAGCACCTGCTAGGAACAATCTTGACTATTTTGAGACGGAAACCGGTATGGACGCCCTAATTTCCACAGATGCGCTCGCGGCGTTCTGCGATCGCGCCGCCAAGTTCGACTTCGTGACGGTTGATACCGAGTTTTTGCGCTGAAACCACTTACTGGCCCAAGCTTTGCCTGATCCGGGCCACGACGGATGATGAAGCCGTGTTGATCGATCCGCTGGCGTCGGGGATCGATCTGACACCCTTCTTTGCGCTGCTGGCCAATCCGGAGGTCACCAAGGTGTTCCATGCCGCAAGGCAGGACGTGGAAATCTTCGTCAAGCTGAGCGGCAAAGTGCCGGTCAACATTTTCGACACCCAGATCGCCGCCAGCGTCTGCGGCTTTGGCGATAGCGTCTCCTACGACAATCTGGTGCGCTCCATCACCAATGTCGAACTCGATAAATCCTCGCTTCACCGATTGGTCGGCCCGCCCGCTCTCGGAAAAGCAGCTGACCTATGCGCTGGCCGACGTCACCTATCTACGCGATATCTATCGCGAATTGCGCAAGCAGGTGGATGCCACCAAACGCTGGGACTGGGTGGAAGACGAGCTGGGCGTGCTGCGCAGCATCGATACCTATGTCGTGCAGCCGGAAAATGCACGGGAACGGTTGAAGATGAAGATCAACCGCCCGCGCGATCTGGCGGCGCTCAAGGTGCTGGCCGGCTGGCGTGAAAAACGCGCAGGACAGCGACCAGCCCCGCAGCCGGATTCTCAAGGATGACGTGCTGTTCGAATTGGCCATGCAGCGCCCGCTGACGCCGGAGGCTTTCGACAAGCTGCGCGCCGTGCCGCGCGGTTTCGGCCGCAGCTCGGCGGCTGGCGAGATCATGGCGCTGCTGAGGGATGTCGAGGCGCTGACCAAGACAGACTTGCCAACCATGCCCGAGCGCTATCAGGGTCCCTCGCCCAAGGGCGCGGTGGGCGATCTCATCCGCGTGCTGCTCAAATCGGTGTCCGAACAACATGGCGTCGCCGCCCGCATCATCGCGACCTCGGACGATATCGATGCGCTGGTGCTCGATGACGAGGCCGATGTCGCCGCCCTCAAAGGCTGGCGCCGCAAACTGTTTGGCGAAAAAGCGCTTGCGATCAAACACGGCCGCGTCGGTCTGGTCGCCACCCGGAAGGGAATCGTTGAATTCCCCGTCGCGCAGACGGAAGCGGCGGAATAGCCCCTTCACGCGGTCTTATGAGGCCGCGGCTTTCTGTGAGCTTTGGGGCATCGCCCCCTCTCCCTTGGGGGAGAGGGGGTGAGGTGAAGAAGTCCTTTAGCTCACGATGCGAACGAACGAGGCCTTATAGCCCGCTAGATTCGCAAACTGGTCCAGCCTGCCGCTCAGATGCTCGCCGCTGAGGAACGCAAAATCCTGCGGCAGCACCAGTGCCAGCACGCTCCCATCCACCTCGAAGCGGATGCGCGGCAGAATGCCGGGCATAGCCGCCGTCATCGGATAGGCGACACGGAACAGCGCCCCAATCAGCTTGGCGCGCAAAGCGGCGTCCGGCGTGGCGAGGGCCAGCAAGGGCTGGTCAATGCCCTTCATCTTGAGGCCGCCATAGCGCACGGCGATGACTCGGCACAGGAAGGCGCGGCCGGGATGATCGACGCCGGTTAATGAACCGTAGGCGATGGCATCAACGCTCTGCACCCCGCGATAGTCGGGATGGGCCCGCCGAGCAATGTCGGCCAACAGGCAGGCCACGGTGCGCAGCCGGGTCTCTTCGGCCGTTTCTGCAAGGCCCGCGGCAGCAAAATACTGCCCGGTGAATTCGATCAGGTCATTGGCGTGAGATGGCGAGCGCGAGCGCAGCACCGAGAGTTCTTCGGCCGCTCGGATCAGCGGGTCGATAGCCTGTTCCTTGGCGTCGAGCAGGCCATGCAGATAGCCCTCGCGCACGCCGAGCGCGGAGAACATCACATTGGTAAAGGCGCCGGCCTTGAGCACTTCGCCCAGCACGGCGGCGCCAAACGGCACCGAGTCGTGGCGCGAGGAGCTGACGAATTCCGAGCCCGGATAATTCTTGAGCGACCCCGCTTCGACAATCTCGGTGCAGAGCGCGATCATGTCTTCGGCCGGCACGGTATAGTGCTGCACCATCTGCAGCGGGTATTCGCGCAGCACCTGATGCAGCTTGGCCAGCGAGCGCCACGTGCCGCCAATGGCCGCAAAACTGTTGCCCGGTGTAATGGTCTTGAGAATGGACGCTTCGAGGCGCTCCCGCACGATGCTCGCGGCCTTGATAGGATTGCCGTTGCTGTCGTCCTGCAGGCGGATCACGCCGAGTTCGTAGGATTCCCCGTCGGTGTCGTTGCCGTTCTTGATGGCGGAAAGTTCGAGGCTACCACCACCCAGATCGCCGACAATACCATCAAAGCCGGGAATGCCGGCGACGACACCCAGCGCGGCGAAATGGGCTTCCTGTTCACCGCTCAGCACTGGACCTTGGTGTCCATGATGGCTTCGACGGCAGCGACAGAATTCGTCGCGATTAGCGGCATCGCGCACCGCCGAGGTCGCCAGCACATAGACCTTGCCGACCCGCATCATGCGCGCCACCAGCGCGAAACGCTTGATGGCGTTGAGCGCTCGGGCGACATTGGCGTCGGCCGAGCGCCCGGTCTGGGCAATGCCGCGCCCTGGGGCGCAAGCGGACTTTCGTTATAGAGCGGCGTCAGCGAGCGCATGGCGCTCATAGACGACCAGACGGACGGAATTGGAGCCGATATCGAGGACGGCCACGGGCTTGGCGCCCTTGATCCGTCCTTGTGCCGTTGGATCAGCATCGACCCCCAGAATTGTGTCAAACCGTATCCTCGTCACCCTCACCGATGCCAGCTGCTGCCATGACCTGACAGCGAAGGATTGGTCATGAAATAATCGTGCGCATTGAACGGCTCTTCGCCTTCAGCCATGCGAATACGGTGTGAACTGCCATCAGGCAAGACTTCCCAGCTCTGCTGGTTGTCACGCAGATAGGCAACCAGAATCCGATCCAGGATCTGCTTATGCACGGTCTTGTTGAGAATGGGCACCATGATTTCCACGCGCCCATCAAGGTTGCGGCCCATGATGTCAGCGGAGGAAATATAGACCCGCGTTCGGATTGGGCATGGGCTCGCCATTGCCGAAGCAATAGATGCGGCTGTGTTCGAGGAAGCGGCCGACCACCGATTTGACCCGGATATTGTCCGAGAAACCGGGAATGCCGGGACGCAGGCAGCAGATGCCGCGCACGATCAGATCGACCTTCACCCCCGCCTGGCTGGCGTCGTAAAGCGCATCGATGACCAGCGGGTCGACCAGCGAGTTCATCTTCAGCAGGATGCTGGCTGGCTTGCCCGCGCGGGCATGTTCGATCTCGCGGCCGATATCGTCGATCAGCGTCTGGCGCAGATTGACCGGGGAAACCACGATGGTTTCTGAGTTCGGTCGGGCGGGCGTAGCCGGTGATGAAATTGAACACCCGCGCCACGTCCCGCGTAATGGCCGGATCGATGGTGAAGTAGCTCAGATCGGTATAAATCTTGGCGGTGATCGGGTGATAATTGCCCGTACCGATATGGCAATAGCTGACCAGCTTGCCTTTTTCGCGGCGCACCACCCGGCTCATCTTGGCGTGGGTCTTGAGCTCGATAAAGCCGAACACCACCTGCGCCCCTGCCCGTTCCAGATCGCGCGCCCAGCGGATATTAGCCTCTTCGTCAAAGCGCGCCTTGAGCTCGACCGGGCACGTCACCGACTTGCCGGCTTCTGCCGCCATCACCAGTGCCTTGATGATCGGGCTATCCGAGGAGGTGCGATACAGCGTCTGCTTGATGGCGACCACATCGGGATCGCGCGCCGCCTGCATCAAGAACTGCGCCACCACGTCAAAGCTCTCGAATGGATGGTGGACCAGAATGTCCTTGGCGCGAATAGCGGCGAAGCTGTCGCCATTATAGTCGCGAATGCGCTCGGGGAAACGGGCGTGATAGGGCGTGAACTTGAGATCGGCGCGATCGACATCGCAAACTTTGCGCGCATCGGCGAGGCCGAGGAAGCCACTGGACCTCGAAGACATCGGTGTCCTTGACGCCCATTTGCTCGCCGATCTGGCGCTTGAGGGCGCGCGGCATCGAGCTTTCGATTTCGAGCCGGATCACCGGCCGCGGCGGCGCTGACGCAATGCGGATTCGAACTCCACCACCAGATCAGCGGCTTCGTCATCGATTTCGATTTCACTATCGTGGATCACCCGGAAAGCACCGGAGCCGACCACTTCGTGACCGGGAAACATCTTGTGGAAGAAGAGCTTGACCGAGGTGTCTATAGTAACGACTTCAGTTCGTCCTTCCGACACGAGTCCGGTCGGCAGGTTGATGAAGCGATCGAGATTGCCGGGAATACGCACCGGGGCAGTCAGCGGCTGATCGCTATCGGGACGGCGCAGCTCGAAGGCCAGCGCCGGGCCGAGATTGGGAATGAACGGGAATGGGTGCGCCGGATCGACCGCGATCGGCGTCAGCACGGGGAAGATTTCCTCGTGGAACAGCTTTTGCAGGTAATTGACCGGTCGGCGCTCAGATCGTCTTCCTCGTGGATCACCACATTCTGCGCGAACAATTCCTCGCGCAGGCTCTGCCAATGATCCTGCTGCTCCAGCTGCAGGTGCTGGGCCAGCGTGGCAATTTCCTCGAGCTGCTCGGCTGGCGTCAGGCCATCGGCGCTCTGTTTGGACAGCCCTGCCCGCAACTGGCCTTTGAGGCCGGCCACGCGGACCATGTAGAATTCATCCAGATTATTGGCCGAGATTGACACGAAACGCAGGCGCTCGAGCAACGGATGGCTTTCATTGCCGGCCTCTTCGAGCACGCGCATGTTGAACTGCAACCAGCTGACCTCGCGGTTGACGAACCGGGCCGGGCTGGTGCGCAGCGCTTCGGCATCGGGCACGCCCGCATCCGCTTCGGCGAAATCGCTCATTTCATTCATCGTCCGGCCCATCCCAATCCTGTTCGTGCTGCACCGCGCCGCGAGTGACCGCGCGGCGGTCGAGCGCATCGGCGGCGATGCTGCGGGTAATGGCCGTACCCTTTGCCGGGGCCAGCCTATCCATGAGGTCAGCAAGAATCGCGACTTCCTCGGTTGAGCGCTCCATGCGCGCCACGAGGTAGCCGATGATTCTGGGATCGACCTTGATCTGTCGATCACCAAACAGTTTCACGAACATCTGTGACAATTGAATGTCGTCCGTCATTTCGAGGCTGAACGCGGTCGCCCGCCCGGCCCGTGAGCGAACATCATCGGTCGCCAGCGGCCAATGCGCAACCTCTTCCCGCGCGGTCAGCAAAATGGCGCGCTGGTCGCGCATCGACTGGTTGAGCAGGTGAAACAGCCCCGCCTCGTCATAGCCCAGCCGATCCACATCCTCCACCACCAGCGGCGTGCGTCCGCCCCGGGTGGCGAGGATTTCCAGATCATCCACCCCCGCGAAATGGGCGCCGCTGCAGATCGGCGAAAATCCGCGCCAAGTGCGACTTTCCCGAAGCCGCCGGCCCGATCAACAGCGTCAGCGGCTCGGACCAGTGCGGATAGGCCGGGATTCGCCCATGCGCCGTGGCATTGCCCTCGCCCACCAGAAAATCGCCTTCGCCATGCGCTGGCGTATGCGACAGCTCGAAGGCGAGCTGCCCCCGCCCATTGTTTGCCTCGTCCATGTCAGGCCGCGCTGGCATCGCCATCGGCGTCCCCATTGGTGCCCTTGTACAGCGTACTCGCCTTGTATTTTTTCACGCCGTAGCGGATCAGCACCGCCACGATTGCGGCCAGCGGCACGGCCAGCAACAGGCCGACAAACCCGAACAGCGCACCAAAAGCCAGCAGCGCGAACATCAGCCAGACCGGATTGATGTTGATCGAGGAGCCCACCAGCTTGGGATAGAGGATATTGCCCTCGATGAACTGCCACACCATGAAAATCGCACAAACGGCCACGACCATCCACCAATTGGGCCAGAACTGCACGATGGCGATGCCCAGCGACAGCGCAAAGCCCACGGCAAAGCCCACAAACGGAATGAAGCTGAGCAGCCCGCCGATAATGCCGACCGCCGGGCCGAAATTGAGCCCAAGCAGGCTGAGCGCGGTGGCATAATAGGCCGCGTCGATCAGCAGCACGCCGCCCTGCCCGCGCAGCACGCCGGCCATGGACCGATCGATATCCTTGAGGATGCCGTTGATCTCGTCCTTGTAATCCTGCGGCAGCAGGCCCTGCAGGCCACGCACCATGCCTTCCCAATCGAGCAGCAGATAAAAGGCCACAACCGGGGTCAGGATGGTGATGCCGATAAAGCTGGCGCCGGTATAGCCGATATTGACCAGCTCGGCCGGCAGCGTCGCGATAAAGCCCAGCGCCTGCCGCGCCAGATCGTTGATCGTGGCCTCAAACTGCGCGGCCCGTTCCGGCCCCAGCCATTCATTGATCTCTGGCGACCAGCGGCGGATCAGCGCCTGCAGGTCCGAGACATAGCCGGGAAACCGCTGGATCAGGCCCACCACCTGCTGGCCGATCAGCGGCACCAGCATGACGAACAGGCTGATAATGATGGTTATCACGCAAAGCAGCACCACGGCCGTGGCCCAGCCGCGGTTGAACCGCCACTGCTGCAATTGGTTGACCAAGGGGTTCAGCAGATAGGCCAAGGCCGCGCCCACGACGAAGGGCAACAGGATGCCGCGGAACAGCCACAGCAGCAGAACAAGCACGACAAGGAAGCTGATCCAGATCAGCACTTGATTTCGCAGCGTCATTGCGTTGGCCAACCCTTGCGTCGTGGTGGTGGAGAAGCTATCAGGCCGTCTAGCTTCCGGCGCCGGAGTTGGCAATCGCCTTGGCTTTCCGGTAATGGCTTTGCGCACGCTTTCCCCAAACGGTTCCGGGCCAATGTCCGATCCTCAAAACCTGACATCAAACGGTCTCTCATACAAGCAGGCCGGTGTCGACATCGATGCTGGCAATGCGCTGGTAGAAGCCATCAAGCCCGCAGTTCGTTCCACCCGGCGCCCCGGCGCCGATGGCGAGATCGGGGGCTTTGGCGGTCTGTTCGATCTCAAGGCCGCCGGATTTACCGATCCGGTGCTGGTCGCGGCCAATGACGGGGTGGGCACCAAGCTCAAGATCGCCATCGATACCGGCAATCATTCCACCATCGGCATTGATCTCGTCGCCATGTGCGTCAACGACATCATCGTGCAAGGCGCTGAGCCGCTGTTCTTCCTCGATTACTTCGCCACCGGCAAGCCTCGATGTCGCACAGGGCACGGCAATTGTCTCAGGCATCGCTGAAGGCTGCCGCATTGCCGGCTGCGCCCTGATTGGCAGGGAAACCGCTGAAATGCCGGGCATGTATCATGGCAATGACTATGACACGGCCGGCTTTGCCGTCGGGGCTGCCGAACGCGGTTCGCTCCTGCCCCGCCCCGATATCGCGGCCGGCGACACGCTGGTGGCCATTGCCTCGTCGGGCGTGCATTCCAATGGCTATTCGCTGGTGCGCAAGATTGTCGAGCTGTCTGGCGTGGATTGGTTCATGGATGCGCCCTTCGCGCCCGGTCAATCGCTGTCCGAAGCCCTGCTCACGCCCACCCGCATCTATGTGAAGCCCCTGCTCGCTGCCCTCAAGGCCGGCATTGGCATCAAGGCACTGGCCCATATTACGGGCGGCGGGTTCATCGACAATATTCCGCGCGTGTTGCCCGACCATCTGGCGGCCCATGTCGATCTCAATGCCGTCACCGTGCCTAGAGTCTATGGCTGGCTGAGCCATATTGGCGGCTTGAATGAGCGCGAAATGCTGCGCACTTTCAATTGCGGCGTGGGCATGCTGGTGGCGGTGACGCCCGAAGATGCCGAAAAGCTGGTCGAACAGCTCAACGCCGCCGGCGAAACGGCCTCCATCGTCGGCAAGCTGACCGAGCGGACCGGCGAGCCGGTGACCTTTGAAGGCAAGCTCTCGCTGTGAGCCGCAAGCGCGTCGCCATCCTGATTTCGGGGCGCGGCTCCAATATGCAGGCGTTGATCGAGGCCGCCAAGGCGTCAGACTTTCCGGCCGAAATCGTGGGCGTTCTATCAAATCGCGCTGCCGCTCCGGGCTTGGCCACGGCGGCCAGTCAAGGCATTGCGACCGCATCGTTGGCGCAGAGCAAGTTTCCCAGCCGGGACATGTTCGAAGATATCATGACCCAGACGCTCGAAAGTTGGGACGTTGATATCGTTTGTCTCGCCGGCTTCATGCGCATTCTGGGCGAGGATTTCGTCAATCACTGGGCCGGCAGGATGATCAACATCCACCCGTCCCTTTTGCCGCTCTATCGCGGCCTGCATACCCACGAGCGTGCACTGGCCGACGACGCCAAGGTGCATGGCTGCACGGTGCATTTCGTGACGCCGGGCCTCGACGAGGGCGCCGCGATCCTGCAGGCCGAGGTGCCAGTGTTGCCCGGCGACACACCGGACACCCTTTCCGCCCGTGTGCTGATCGAGGAACACCGCATCTATCCCGAGGCCCTGCGCATGCTGGCCTCGGGCGAGATTGCGCCGCTTTAGTTTGGCAGCGCGGCAATAAACGCCGTCACCACCGCCGCCGAATTGGCCGACGCCAGCCCCATGAACGTGCCCATCTCATTCTCCCCTTCGCCGCCACCGGCCGAGTCCGAGAGCGAGCGGAAGGCGATGAACGGCACCTTGTTGGCATAAGCCACGTGCGCGACAGCCGCGCTTTCCATGTCGAGCACTGGGCCTCGAACGTGTCGAAGGCATATTCGCGGAAGGCCGCATTATCGACGAAGGCGGCGCCCGACACGCCATTGCCGCCGACATAGATGCCCGGCGCCGTCGTGAGGCATTTATTGGCCTCAACACAGTCCTCAAGATTGATGTCAGCCGCCACTTTCTCGGCCACAGCCAACAGATCTGCATCGACCGCAAACCAGAATTTCTCTTCCGGTTCAGCGCCTTGTCGGGCGACGCCGACATTCTGCGGGAAGATCATGCCGAAATTGGCAAATGGCGCCTCAAGGAATGGCGGCGGGGTGAATTCGCCATCCGCAGTTTCACGCGCCAGAATGACGTCGAGATATTGCCCCCACTGGGCCGGCACGATGACGTCGCCGATATGCCGCTCGGGATTGACGCCGCCGGCAATGCCGGAGAATACGATGCTTTCGAGGTTGAAAAAGTCCATCGCCAGTTGCGAGGTCATCGCCGCATTGACCATGCTGACCCCGGTCAGGAACAGCACGACAGGCTTGCCCTCGATCAAGCCGGTGGCAAAGATCGTGCCATTGACCGTGTAGTCCTTGCGCTCGCTCAGGGCCTCCTGCAGCGCGATCCATTCAGGCGCGAAGGCCGACATGACGGCGATACGGGGCGTCGTGTCCAGCGTTTCGGCAGCCAATGCCGGTGCGCAGGTCAAGGCGGCGAACAGAGATGCGGCGATCGTTGTTTTCAGCATGAGTCCCTCATTATTTGCCGGGAAAGACTAGTGAGCTCGATTGCGGCACGCTATCGTCAGCCTTGCATGGCTGCATCTCCCCATCAGCGGCGCTTATGGCGGCCATCGTCAAAATCGGTTCGACCTTTGTTCTCACTGGGCGTAGGTTCCGGTCCTTAATGGGGCTGGGGAGGAATCACATGGCCACGCGTCACTGGGCTTTGCTCATCTTTGTTGGCAGCATCTGGGGCTGCTCGTTCCTGTTCAACGCCGTGTTGATTCGCGAGCTTGGGCCCATCTGGGTTGCCGCCGGTCGCGTGAGCATTGCGGCCATTGCCAGCTGGGTCGTTTTCTTCGCCATGCGCAAGCCGCTGCCGCGCTGATCCCATGCTTTATCTCAAGCTGGGCCTGCTCGGCGTGTTCAGCTATGCCCTGCCCTTCACCCTCTTTCCACTCGGTCAGGCCCATATTCCCAGCGGGCTGACCGCCATCATCAACGCGTTGACCCCGATCTTGACCGTTGTGGTCGCCCATTTCTGGCCCGGCGGCGAGAAAGCCAAGTTCAACAAGGCGCTCGGCGTCATTGCGGGCTTCGCAGGCGCTGCCCTGCTGGCGTCCCCTGCCCTGACCGGCGGGAATGCGGGCGATCAGTTGATCGGCATCGGCTTCTGCCTGCTGGCGACGATCCTTTATGCAGTCACGCTCAATGTCGCCCGCAGCTTCCGCATGGTCAGAGCCGACAACGCTGGCAACCATCGCGCTGACCGGGGCGGCGGTCGTCTCTGTGCCCGTCGCCTTTGCCGTCGAAGGCATGCCCCATGCCACGCGCCCGAAACTCGGGCCGCCTGGTTGGCGCTGGGCCTGTTCTCGACGGCACTGACCTTCCAGATCATGTATAGGCTGCTGCCGCGCATCGGAGCGACCAATTTTGCCTCCAACACCTTCATTTCCCCGGTCGTCGCCATCATTCTGGGCGTCACGCTGCTGGGTGAAATCATCCTGCCCGTCCATATTGCGGGCATGCTGCTGGTCTTTGTCGGCCTGCTCTGCATCGATGGCCGCATCTTCAAGCTGGGCCGCCGCGCCCCCGCATAAGCCAGCCATTGGCCTTTTACCGCGGCGGCGCTACGATCCTGCCGCGGTAACTGGAGTGCAACCAGTGTTTCTCAAGACTGTTAGCCCGGAGGAGGCGACCGGCGAGGTCGCCAATATCTATCATCATGAGCAGACCGGCATCGGCTTCGTCATGGAGGCGACCCGATGCTGGACCACAAGGCCGGAGATCCTGCCGCTTTACGAGCAGTTTTCCCAAGGCATCAAGGCCAACTTCTCGCTCGGCATGCGCGCTGGCGGCTCATCAGCTTTATTGCCGCCAAGCATATCCCCTCGACCTATTGCACCCATGTCTATGCCCGCTCGCTGACCAAGGAGCTTGGCTCAAAGGATATGGTGCTGGCCCTGCAGCGCGATTTCCGCACTGCAGGCCTGTTGGAAAAGAAGTTGCGATGCTGGCCTATGCCGAGCAGGTGACCCGCGACGCCTCCAAGATCACGCAAGCGGATATCGACGCCTTGCGCGCCGTCGGCTTTACCGATGTCGAGATTTCCGACATCGCCCTATGCGCCTCGTTCCGTTGTTTCCTCAGCCGGTTCTTCGACGCGACCGGAGCCAGTCCGGAGCCGATATTCTTTGACGAGGACCCGGAATTTCGGGAGGCGATGACAGTGGGGAAGCCGATCTAGCAACGCATATTGGAGGGACGTGCATTGCACATTCCTCCACCCCCTGCCATCACTTCACCCCACAATGTCATTCCCGCGAAAGCGGAATCTCTGTTTGCGATCAGAAAGAAAACCGGGGCTCCGCTTTCGTGGAATAACACCGTAGGTAGAGCGTGTGGGGTACGCTCCCTACTCGATCCCGAGCTTCTTCTTCATCAGCTCATTCAGCGCCTGCGGATTGGCTTTGCCACCCGACGCTTTCATGGCCTGCCCGACGAACCAGCCGATCATGGTCGGCTTAGCCAAAACCTTGGCGACTCGGTCGGGATTGGCGGCGATGATTTCGTCGACGATCTTTTCGATCGCCCCCATATCGGTCACCTGCTTCATGCCGCGGCGCTCGACGATATCGGCCGGCTCGCCCTCGGGCTCCTCGGCGATGATGATCTGCAGCAGGTCCTTGGCGAGCTTGCTCGAAATGGTGCCGGCGGCGACCAGATCGACAATGCCGGCGATCTGGCTGGGCTTGAGGTGGGTTTCCCACACAGCCGGGCCCCGGCTATTGGCATAGGCGGCCACGTCGGCATTGAGCAGGTTCGCCACGGCCTTGCCGTCGCGCTTGGTACCGCCAAAACCCACGACGGATTCGAAATAATCCGCGGTTTCGCGCTCGAGCGTCAGCACCATGGCGTCATAGGGCGTTACGCCATAGTCGCCGATGAAGCGGGCCTGCTTTTCGTCCGGCAGCTCCGGCAGCTTTTCGGCCAGCGCCGCGATGAAGGCATCGTCGAATTCGAGCGGCAGCAGGTCGGGATCGGGGAAATAGCGATAATCATGCGCTTCTTCCTTGGACCGCATGGAGCGCGTTTCGCCCAGCTTGGGATCGAACAGGCGTGTTTCTGGTCAATGCTGCCGCCATCTTCGAGAATGTCGATCTGGCGGCGCGCCTCGTATTCAATCGCCTGTCCGGCAAAGCGCACCGAATTGACGTTCTTGATTTCGCAGCGCGTGCCGAATTCGCCACCGGGGCGGCGCACCGACACGTTGACGTCGGCGCGCATGGAGCCCTGCTCCATATTGCCGTCGCAAGTGCCGAGATACCGCAGGATGGTGCGCAGCTTGCTCAGATACGTCTTGGCTTCTTCAGACGAACGCAGATCGGGCTTGCTGACGATTTCCATCAGCGCCACGCCCGAACGGTTCAGGTCGACGAAGCTCATATTGGGGTGCTGGTCGTGGATCGACTTGCCCGCGTCCTGCTCCAGATGCAGCCGCTCGATGCCGATCTCGATGCTCTCCCCGTCCACGTCGAGCAAAACCTTGCCCTCGCCGACAATGGGGTCCTTGAACTGGCTGATCTGATAGCCCTGCGGCAGATCGGGATAGAAATAATTCTTCCGGTCGAACACGCTACGCTTATTGATGGCGGCCTTGAGACCCAGCCCCGTCCGCACCGCCTGCCGCACGCATTCCTCGTTGATGGTGGGCAGCATGCCGGGCATGGCCGCATCCACAAAGCTCACATTGGCATTGGGCGGATTGCCGAATTCGGTCGAAGACCCGGAGAACAGCTTGCTCTCGCTCGTCACCTGCGCATGCACTTCCATGCCGATGATCACCTCCCAATCGCCAGTCGAGCCGGCAATGAGGCGCTTCGGATGTGGGGTGCGGGTATCGATGAGAGTCAATTGAGCAGTCCTGGGCGGAAGGCAAATCTATGCGAAACGCATAGTGCGAAGGGGGTGGCGATGCAATGGCAGATGTCTGACGATAGAGGCTCTTAGTCCTCGTCGTCGATCTCGCCCTCGAAGGGATCGAGCCGTTTTTCGAGATGGACGCTCATGAAGGGTTCGTGAGCCGCGCGGCCGTCGGGGCGCAGCGCCAGAATGCGGTAGCCCTGCTTTTCGTAAAAACGCACGGCACGCACATTGTCGGCCGGCGTTTCCAGATGCACCCGGTCGGCGCCTTCGAGTTCGAGCATGGATTCCATGCGGCGCAGCAGCATGGAGCCCAGCCCGTGGCCCTGCAATTCGGGCATGACGAAGAGGAACGGAATATAGGCGCGTCGCGCCGAGCGCGAGCACCGAGCTACAGCGATGCCATCGACTTCGGCGACGATGATGCGCGAAATGGTTTCCGACACGGCCTGAGCCAAGCGGCGTTGTTCGGCCTCGCGCATGCCGGGCTTTTCGGTCAGCAGCGGCAGAATACCGCTTTCCCGGGCCCGATAGGCGATATCGGCCAGCCGATGGGCATCCTTGGGCTC
Source organism: Devosia sp. A8/3-2 (assembly GCA_025452255.1). Taxonomy (GTDB): domain Bacteria; phylum Pseudomonadota; class Alphaproteobacteria; order Rhizobiales; family Devosiaceae; genus Devosia. Next base: position 2,746,708 of record CP104974.1, on the reverse strand, counting down.
TGCCTTGCGCATTGTAATACCGGGCATGGGACCTCTCCCTATTCCGCGCTGCGCCGGGCAGCGATGATGCCCTTCTCGTAATTGATGTTCCAGTCGATCAGGGTACGCCATACAAGTTCGGCCTGATCTTCGTCGAGATCAAGAGCCAAACTGCGATCGTGGACTTTCTCGATGATCGATTCTGATCCGCGCGGTCATGGGCCTCATGCGGATCAGTCTTGATCTGGGCCATGCGCGTCACATAGCGATGCCGCTCTGCGAACAGGCTGAGCAGTGCACGGTCGATCCGATCGATCTCGACGCGGACATCGTCCTTGGTTTCACATTGGGCAGGCGATTTCAAAGCGGTCACGACAAATTCCAGTCCAGATAAGGCTGTTGCTGGTTTGCACCGGCAGGGCGCGGATTTCAACTGTGCTGCACGCTCACTCTTGGCAGGCGCGCTGGCGGCGCTAAATTGGAACCGTAATCAAGGTCCTGCCTTATGTCTAATCAGTCTGAGATCGTCTAAAGCCCCGTCCAATCGAGACGGGGCGAGAATGAACCAATCGGCTGCCCTGCGTGATGCGGGCGGTTGATAACGTTTGTTCGCGGGTTGCTGGATGCGCCCGCCGGCACAGGCCTCAGACTTTTCATGGATATTTCGAAACCCGAACAGCGGGTGCTGCACGCCCTCGCGCAGGGCGGCCGCATTGCGCTGCTCCACGACGAAAGCGGCAAGGTAACCGACCTTGAATTCTACAATCACGACGGCTGGCTGATGACCAATTGCACCATGGCATTGTTCAAAAAGCTCAAAGCCAAGAAGGCGATCAAGTCGTCAGGTGGCAAGCCATACCGGATCACCAAGCGTGGGTTGGAGCTGGTGCGAAGTGAGGTGACCAATCGATAGCTGTAGCGGTGGTTTGGGAGCTATCCCCAACCACCGCATCTCCCTCGGGCTTGACCGGAGGGCCACTCTCAGCATGGCACGTGTAACGAAAGGTCCCCGGGTCAAGCCCGAGGGAAACGCGGTATTTGTGGAAGAAAAGCGCCTTCGGCCTAATGCCGCGTCACTTCACTTAGTGCCGCAGCAATATGCTCCCACTCCTGCGACACACTCGCCGTTGCCCGGCGTTTACCCGCACGGCGATACCAATAGTCCGCATTGCCCATATCGGCCTCGATCCAGTGCATCAGGGCATGCACCCAATCGAATTGCTGCACGCCTTCCATGGCCTGCACGATGATATGCGCCTGTTCCCATTCGGGACCCACGCGCAAGCTACCCTTCTTGAGCCACCACAAAGCCTGCAGCGGTTTGCTCATATCCTTAGGCGGCTCGGACCAGTCGAGCGAGGTAAAAATGTCAGAGGCCATCGGCGAAGTTCCTGTCGGCCCGGACGCCGCTATAGGCCGCGTCACAACCAGTTTCAATTTGTGCATGGTCGCCAAGTAGTGCGGATTTTCGCCGGGATCAAGTCACCCCGGCTTTTGCTCACCACCACGGCTTGGGCGAAAAGTCAGTGTCAGCGCTGCGCTCGATGACGCGGGCGGCCGCAAATAAGGTCTCTTCGTCGAACGGCTTGCCGATCAGTTGCAGGCCTAAAGGCAGTCCCTGCCCGTCCTTGCCGGCTGGAACCGCAATGCCCGGCAGCCCGGCCATATTGACCGTCACCGTGAACACGTCATTGAGATACATGGCCACCGGATCGGCAGCCAGCGCCTCATCACCAATGCCAAAGGCGGCCGAAGGCGTGGCCGGCGTCAGGATGGCGTCGACACCGGCATGGAAGGCATCTTCGAAGTCCTTCTTGATCAGCGTGCGCACCTTCTGCGCCTTGACGTAATAGGCGTCAGAAATAACCGGCAGACAGCACGTATGTGCCGATCATGATGCGGCGCTTGACCTCGCGGCCGAATCCGGCAGCGCGTGTCAATTCGTACATATCGGTAATGTCCTTGCCCGATACGCGCAGTCCGTATTTGACGCCGTCATAACGCGCCAGAGTTGGACGAAGCCTCGGCCGGCGCCACGATATAATAGGCCGGCAGGGCATATTGCGTGTGCGGCAGCGAGATGTCCTTGACCGTGGCACCCTCGGCCTTGAGCCATTCGAGGCCCCTGGCTCCACAGCTTTTCGATCTCGGCCGGCATGCCATCCATGCGGTATTCGCGCGGCACGCCAATCGTCAGCCCCTTGACGCCGCGTTCGACGGCAGCGGCAAAGTCCGGCACGGCCAGATCGACACTGGTCAGAATCCTTGGGATCGAACCCGGCCATGGAAGTCATCAGTAGCGCTGTGTCTTCCACCGTACGGGCAATCGGGCCGGCCTGATCGAGCGAAGAGGCGAATGCCACCACACCCCAGCGCGAGCAGCGGCCATAGGTCGGCTTGATGCCGACCGTGCCGGTAAAGGCGGCCGGCTGGCGGATCGAGCCACCGGTATCGGTTGCCGTCGCGCCGGCGCAAAGCCGAGCGGCAACAGCCGCAGCCAGAACCGCCCGAAGAGCCGCCGGGCACCAGATTTGCATTGCTGCCTTCGGCACGGAACGGATTGATCACCGGGCCGTAATAGGAGGTTTCATTGGACGAGCCCATGGCGAACTCATCCATATTGAGCTTGCCCAGCATCACCGCGCCATCGCGCCAGAGATTGCTTGTCACGGTCGATTCATATTCGGGCTTGAAGCCATCGAGGATATGGCTGGCCGCCCGGGTATGCACGCCTTTGGTGCCGAACAGGTCCTTGATGCCCAGTGGAATGCCTTCCAGCGTCCCGCCCTGCCCTTGCGCCAGCTTGTCGTCGCTGGCCTTGGCCATGTCGAGCGCCTGTTCCCCGGTCACCGCCACATAGGCGTTGAGGCTGGGATTGGCGGCATCGATCGCCTTGAGATAGGCGCCAGTCAGTTCGGTCGCGGTGAAGCTCTTGTCCTTGAGCCCCTTGCGGGCCTGGGCAAGGCTCAGTCTGGTCAGGTCAGTCAACGGGTATCTCGCTCAGATTGTCGCAGCGGTGGTAGAGAACCGCGCCGGGATTGCCGATCGGGCTGGTGGGTTCATAAGTCCCCGACACCTGCATCATGGCGTCATAGGACGATACCACCTGAATGGTCTTCTCGTCATAAGGGGTTATGGCGAATGTGTCGGGATAAATTTCGTCCGGGCCCTCGCAGATCGCCGATGCGAAGAAGGACCGGTTGGTCGGATGGGTTTTGACCTCAAAAAACTCGCAGCGATGCTCGAGCGATTGAATGCCACCGGCAAAGGTCATCACCGAGATATTGGCGTCGGACAGCGCATCGGCCCCATCCTTTTCCAGCACTCGGCAGGTCTCCGGCGTCGTGACATAAACCTTGCTCTGGTCGATGCTGAATTCAGGCTGCGCCAGCGCCGGAGAGGCCATGAGGCCGAGCGCTGCAACAAGAATCGCCTTCATGCTGTCTGCTCCTGACGAAGCGGCTTTTCAAAAAACGCCGACCACTGGCTGTCCGGATAGTCAAGGAACGGGCCGCGTGCCACAAATCCGCTCCGCGTATAAAGCCGGTGCGCCTCGGGCATGTCAGCCGCGGCGCCGGTTTCAAGCATCAGCACATCCAGACCGCGTTCCTGCGCCAGCCCGACAATAGCATCCAGCAATGCCGATCCCACGCGCTTGCCGCGCACTTCGGGGTCCGTGAACATGCGCTTGACCTCGCCCATGCCGGGCGAATGCACCTTCAGAGCGCCGCAGCCAATGGCCCGGCCGGTCTCGTCTCGCGCGACAAACACCGTCGTATCCGCGTCGGCCATCTGCTCGACCGTCAGCTTGAACTGAAATTCGGGCGGCGACAGCGGCAGCAAATGGGCGTTGAGCTTGTCGATCAGGCCGCGCACATCGTCCTGCAGCGGCGTTTCGATGGCGATGGAAACCGCCATTATTCGACCACCTTGGGCACCATGAAGAAATTGTCTTCGCTGAGCGGGGCATTGCTGACGATCTTGTCGGCATAGCCGCCATCGCTGATCACGTCATCGCGGCGGCGCAGCGTCATCGGTGTCACCGACGTCATCGGCTCGACGCCAGCAACATCGACTTCGGCCAGCTGTTCGACAAAGCCCAGAATGGCATTGAGCTCGCTCTGGTAGCCGGCGACCTCTTCTTCTTCGATGCGAATGCGGGCCAGGCGCCCAATGCGCTTTACGGTTGCGGCATCGACGGACATGTCAAACTCCAGAAAATTGCGGCACGATTTTCCGCTTCATTAGCAATGCGCGGCCACAAAATACAATGAAATTGGCTTATGCGCCGGATCAGACTTCCAGCGCCATCGCCGGTTCGAGCGCAACCAGCCCCGTTCCGTCCAGCTGATCGCGCAAGGCAGCTACTGCCATGTCGATATCGGCCTCGCTGCCACCGAGCACCAGCAACTTGGGCGCCGAAGCCTCCAGCAACGTCCCGCCGAGGCCGCTAAGCTTGGCCCCATCACCCAGCAGAACAACCACGGCATCACCCGCCCAACGCCCCAGAACGGGCAACTCATCCGTTACCAATAACAACGGCGGCTCGCCCACGGCATCCACCAGCGTGGCACCCGGCCCGACCCGAAAAACCGCAACGGCCTCTGGGCCCGTTCCCTCATCAACCAACCGGGCCGGCCGCCTCGGCTTCCAACGCGCCGCATCCACCTCGGGCAGATCATCCCTCCGCGATTCTGAACTGCCTATCCGCTCCGGACACCAGCTCGGCCGCATCGATTCCCCCGGCGCCGCCCCGGCATCCATCACCAAAATCTGCCCACCAATATGTATCCGCAGCGTCGTGCCGCCAAACCGGTGAGTTTCATCTTAGCTTTCCTGTCGCCATTTGCGTGGCGAGCCTATAGGACACAAAAGATGAAACAAGCCAGCACCCGATGAGCGACGCGCTTCCGACCAACCCCCTCGAATCGATCCCCGCCACCGGCCGGATCATGGGCCTCGATCTGGGCACCAAGACCATCGGCGTCGCAGTGTCTGATGGGATGCGCTACTCGGCCACCCCGCTCGAAACCATCAAGCGCACCAAATTCACCCAGGATGCGATCCGGCTCGAAGAGTTGATCGCCCAGAACAATATCGCCGCCATCATCCCGGGCCTGCCGCTCAATATGGATGGCTCCGAAGGCCCCCGCGTGCAATCCACCCGCGCCTTTGCCCGCAGCCTCGCCCAGCGCATCAGTCTGCCCATCGCCTTCTGGGACGAGCGCCTTTCCACCAGCGCGGTCACCCGCATGATGATCGATGCCGACCTGCGCCGCGACCGCCGCGCCGAAATCGTCGACAAGCTGGCCGCCAGCTATATTCTACAAGGCGCCACTGGATCGCCTGCGGCGGAGCTAGCTTGCGCACGCCACCCGGCGGAATCCCGAAGAACTGCTTGAAGGCGCGCCCGAACGCTGCTTCGGACTGATAGCCAGCCCGGCTGGCCACCATGCCCACCGGTTCGCGCGTTTCCAGCAATTGCGCCCGCGCCAGATGCAGCCGCCACTGCGCCAGATATTGCATGGCCGGCTGCCCCACCAATTCGGTGAAACGCGCCGAAAACGCCGATCGCGACATGCCGGCTTCATTCGCCGAGTCGGCGACACTCCAATCGTGTTCCGGCTGTCGGTGCATCAGCGCCAGCGTCCGGCCGACCTGCTTGTCGCGCAACGCCGCCAGCCAGCCCAGATTGGCCTCCGGCGCCCGGTCGAGCCAGTGCGGATCGCTCGGATCACCGGGATATCGGCAAGCCGCGTCATCATCGTTTCCCCGCCGGGCCTGCAATGTGCTCGCCTCCCGGGCAATCAGCGACAGCGTGCTTTGCAGCCAGCTGCCGATCTCATCCTCCCGGGCATCGATGCGCAGCATGTCCGGCAGCAGGGCCACGAGCCGCTTGGCCGCGACATGATCGAACTGCACGACGCCGGCCGTGGCGCGGGTCATTTCCCCGCCCCCGCCATGCTGCATGATCTCGTAGCGGTCGCTGACCTTGGTGACCGGAACGTCGAACAGCGGCGTGGGCACGGCGTCCAGCGCACTCAACAGATCGTAATTATTGCCATGCGGCAGCAGCACCATGGTGCCCTGCTGCAGCGACACCGGTTCCTCCCCCGGCAGGCGCAGCCAGCAGCGGCCTGACGTGACGATCACGAACATCATGGAATCGATCAGCTGCGGCATGACCGGGCCCCAAGGCGCGGTCATTTCGGCGCGGCAATAGAGCGTGCCGGTCAGGTGCAGCATATGCAGTACCTCACCCAGCGGGTCGGACAATGGCGCGGGCTGAAAATGGGCTTGGGTCATGCCTTCCTCGTATCATTCAATAGGCTCACAGTCCACATGATTGGACGTTCTGCATATTATTGAAGTCACAACGTCATTGAAGATCCAAATCATCCGACGCATCTTCCTGTGCATCGCAACACAGACAGGGATCAAATGAAATGACCTCACCCATTCTCGTTATCGGCGCCACCGGCAAGGTTGGCAGCCGCATCGTCGCCAAGCTGGAAGCCCGGGGCCGGCCCGTGCGCGGCGCCTCCCGCCGCTCAGCGCCGGCCTTCGACTGGGAGGACGACGCCACCGGAGCCCGGCACTCACCGGCGCCGAAACCGTTTTCGTGGCCTTCATGCCGGATCTGGCAGCCAAGGGCGCGCCCGAATCCATCGCGAAATTCGCCGAAAAAGCCATTGCGGCCGGCGTCAAGCAGGTGGTCCTGCTCTCCGGCCGGGGCAGAAGCCAATGCCCTGCGCAGCGAGGCCATCATCCGAGCTTCGGGGCTGGGCTACACTATTGTCCGCGCCAGCTGGTTCAACCAGAATTTCAGCGAGGGGCACTTCCTTCCCGCGGTTCTCGAAGGCTTCATCACCCTGCCCGCCGGCAACCGCAAGGAGCCCTTCATCGATGTCGATGACATTGCCGATGTCGCCGTGGCGGCCCTGACCGACCAGCGCCATCTAGGCCAGCTCTACGACGTCACCGGCCCACGCCTGCTGACCTTTGCTGAGGCTGTTGCCGAAATCAGCGCCGCTACCGGCCGTCCTGTCGCCTATGCCCATATCTCGCTCGAGGATTTCCACGCCGCCACGGTGCCGGAAGTCGGCGAGTTCACGGCAGATTTCATGCACGATCTTTGTGCCGAAGTGTTCGATGGCCGCAATGAGCATGTGACCGATGGCGTACAGCGCACTCGGCCGGGGCCCGCGCGATTTCAGCGATTTCTGCAAGGAACAAGCCGCTGCGGGCGCACTGGAACGCCACCGTCTGATCCCGCGCAGGGCGCGCCACGGGCGCCTTGTCGCTCCCCGCAATCGCGGCACTCTCGCCCCACCGCCTGAACCCAATGAGGATATCATGCAAACTTCTGCCCAGATCGTCGGCCTCCTCGCCCTGCTTGCCAGCGGGTTGATGGCAGGCCTCTTCTACGCCTATTCCGTCTCGGTCATCTGGGGTCTTAGTCGTGCCGATCCCCGAGCCGCCATCGATAGCTTTAACGGCATCAATGTCGCCATTCTCAATCCGCTGTTCCTGTTAGTCTTTATCGGCCTGCCCGTGCTCGCCGCTCTCGCCGCTTTTCTCTTCTGGCAATCGGGTCAGCCGGCGGCCATGTGGCTCTTTGCCGGGGCAGCCGTCATCTATGCCGTGGGCACAATTGGCGTCACCATGGCCGTGAACGTGCCGATGAACGAAGCGCTCGCCAAAGTGGCCATGCCGCAGGATGTCAATGCCGCCCGCCAGATCTGGGATGGCTTTGCCTCCGGCTGGATGCCGTGGAACCACATCCGCGCCGCCACCTCGACGCTCGCGTTGCTCCCGGCCGGCATCGGCCTCTACCTCGCTTAAGAGATCAACGGCCCGATCGGCCGTTGATTTCCTTGCCTTTGGGCTTGCCCCCCATCGCCCCCTCCGCTAGACCGCTGCAAATATCGCAGGATGGGAGCGCATGGCACAAACTCGCGCCAGCAAGACCGCAACGCCCGCCGGTTCGACCGGCGACTTTCCCCCATTTAACCAGCGCCATCTGCTTTCGATAGCCGACCTCAAGCAGCACGAGATCATCGATCTGCTTGATCGCGCCGAACGCATGGTTCCGGTCAGCCGGCAGGAGCGCAAGACGCTCCCCACGCTGGCGGGCAAGACGCAGATCAATCTGTTCTTCGAGCCCTCGACCCGCACGCAAGGCTCGTTCGAGATTGCCGGCAAGCGGCTGGGCGCCCCGGTCATGAACATGTCGGTCAAGACCAGCTCGGTGAGTAAGGGCGAAACCCTGATCGACACCGCCACCACGCTCAATGCCATGCGTCCCGACGTCATCGTCGTGCGCCATTCGGCAGCCGGGGCGGTGGAGCTGCTCTCCCAAAAGGTCGGTTGTGCGGTGATCAATGCCGGTGACGGTGCGCACGAGCACCCCACCCGAGCCCTGCTCGATGCCCTGACCATCCGCAACCACAAGGGCCGCATTTCGGGCCTCACCGTCGCCATCTGCGGCGATATCGCCAATTCCCGCGTGGTGCGCTCCAACCTGCTGCTGCTCGGCGCGCTCAATGTGCGCACCCGCGTCATCGCCCCACGCAACCTGCTACCCGCCGGCATTGAACACCTCGCCACCGAAGTCTTCACCGACATGCGCGAGGGCCTCAAGGATGTCGACGTGGTCATGATGCTGCGCCTGCAGCATGAGCGCGCCAATGGCCGCATGATCCCCTCGGTCCGCGAATATTACCGCTTCTATGGCCTCGACGCGGAAAAACTCAGCTTTGCCAAGCCTGACTGCATCGTCATGCATCCCGGCCCGATGAACCGCGGCGTCGAGATCGACCCCGCCATTGCCGATGGCCCCGCCTCGGTGGTCACCGAACAGGTCGAAATGGGGGTCGCCGTGCGCATGGCCGTGCTCGATGCCCTGCTGCCGGCGAGGAATGAGATATGAGCCGCCCCCTCCTCATCGAAAATGCCCGCATCGTTGATCCGGCCTCGGGCACTGATCAGCAAGGCGCAGTTCTGGTCGAAAATGGCGTGATTTCCGACATCGCCTTTGGCGGCCCGGTCGGCGTGCCTGAGGATGCCGAAGTCTTCAACGCCAAGGGCCATGTGCTCTCCCCCGGCCTGATCGACATGCGCGTCTTTACCGGCGAGCCCGGCAAGGAATATCGCGAGACCCCGGCCTCGGCCGGCGAAGCCGCTGCCGCCGGCGGCGTCACCAGTTTCGTCATGATGCCCGATACCACGCCTGTGGTGGACGATAGCGCCCTCATCGATTTCCTGATCCGCCGCGCCAAGGCCACCAGCAAGGTCAATGTGCTGCCCGCCGCCGCCATCACCAAGGGGCTCGATGGTCAGGAAATGACCGAGTTCGGCCTGCTCAAGGAAGCTGGCGCCGTCTGCATCACCGATGGCCGCCGCTCGATCCAGTCCACCTCGCTGCTGCGCACGGTGATGAGCTACGCCGCCAATTACGGCCTCACCGTCGTCCACCACGTCTCCGACAAGGGACTCACCGGCGATGGCGTGATGAATGAAGGCCTCTTTGCCACCATTCTGGGCCTCAAGGGTATTCCCCGCGAAGCCGAGACCATCCCCCTCGCCCGCGACCTGCAACTGGCCGCCTTGACCGGCACGAAATACCACGCTGCCCAGATCTCCTGCGCCGCGTCGGTCGATCTCGTCGCCGCCGCCAAAAAGCGCAACACATCGGTTACCGCCGGCATCTCGATCAACAACCCGGCGCTGAACGAAAACGACATCGGGCGCTACCGCACCTTCTTCAAGCTCTCGACGCCGCTGCGCTCCGAGGATGATCGCCGAGCCGTCATCGAGGGCCTGCGCAATGGCACGATCGACACCCTCCATTCCGACCACGACCCGCAGGATTCCGAGGTCAAGCGCCAGCCCTTCGCCGAGGCGTCCGACGGCGCCATCGGCCTCGAAACCCTGCTGGCCGCAGCCCTGCGCCTCGTCCATTCCGGCGATGTCGATCTGCTGACGGTGTTGCGCGCCATGACCAGCCGGCCGGCCGATATCCTCGGCCTGCCCTCGGGCCGCATCGCCGAGGCGCACCGGCCGACCTCATCTCGGTCGATCTCGATTATCCTTGGCAGGTCACCGAGCGCGAAATCCGTTCACGCTCGCACAATACCTCCTTTGAAGGCGCGCGACTTGCTGGCAAGGTGCTGCGCACAATCGTGGGCGGGCAAACCGTCCACACCCATGTCGAGGAGAGCTGATCCGTGACGGATTCCTATGTCCCGATGTTCGCCACTGGCTGTTCGGCGGCGCCATGCTGCCGGGCCTTCTGGTTACGCTGGTCATCGCCTATTTGTTCGGCTCCATTCCCTTCGGCCTGTTTCTAACCCGCGCGGCCGGGCTGGGCGATATCCGCCAGATCGGTTCAGGTAACATCAGCGCTACCAATGTGCTGCGCACCGGCAATCGCTGGATCGCGGCAGCAACGCTGCTGCTGGACGCGGCCAAGGCCTCCGTCGCCATTTTGGTGACGCGCACGCTGCTCTATAATCCCGCCCTGCCCGTTGGCGGCGATGTCGCTCTGCCGCTCTACCCGGCAGCCATAGGCGCGTTTCTGGGCCATTGCTTCCCCGTCTGGCTCGGCTTCAAGGGCGGCAAGGGCGTCGCCGTGATGATCGGTAGCCTGCTCACCCTGTCCCGGCCCGTCGGGTTGATCTTCTGCGGCGTCTGGTTGCTCATCGCCTTTACCCGCAAGCTGTCCTCGCTGGCCGCCCTCACCGCCGCAGCCACCGCGCCGATCTTTGCCTATGTCGTGGTTGATGAATGGCTGGCGGCCACCGCAGCCCTGCTGGCCATCCTGCTCTTCTATCAGCACCGCGAAAACATCATGCGGCTGATTGCTGGCACCGAGCCCAAGATCGGCTCCGAAAAGAAGGCCTCCTAGGCTTTGGCGCTGCGCTCGGGTGGAACCATGTTGACCCCGTCGCAGCGCGTCGCCTGGCTTCGCCTGCTGCGCACCGACAATGTCGGCCCCGTCACCTTCCGCCAATTGCTCAACAGGTTCGGCTCTGCCGAAAGCGGCTATCGAGGCCCTGCCCGGCCTGCTCAAGCGCACCGGCAAACCGCTCCGCATCACCACCCAATCACAAGCCGAAGACGAGATTGCCGGGCTCGAGCGCTATGGCGCGCGCCTCGTCGCCAGCAGCGAAGCGGCCTATCCCGATCTGCTCAACCACATTCCGGCTTCGCCTCCCCTCGTCACCATGGCCGGCGGCGAAAATCTGGATTGGCAGCGAACAGTCGGCATTGTCGGCGCGCAATGCCTCGTCCGCTGGTATCAAAATGACCCGCCTGCTGGCGACCGACCTTGGAGAGCGCGGCTACACGGTGGTCTCGGGCCCGGCCCGTGGCATCGATACTGCCGCCCATCAGGCCAGCCTCACCACCGGCACGATTGCCGTTCTGGCCGGTGGCTTCGACAAGATCTATCCCTCCGAAAACATCCCGCTGGCCCACGATATTCTCGACAATGGCGGGGCCCTGCTCACCGAAATGCCACTGGGCTGGGAACCACGCGCCAAGGATTTCCCCGAGGCGTAACCGGCTGGTTTCCGGTCTGTCGCTCGGCATTGTCGTGGTTGAAGCCGCGAAGCGTTCCGGCTCGCTGATCACCGCGCGGCTGGCTCTGGAACAAAACCGCGACGTGTTCGCCGTGCCCGGATCGCCCCTCGACCCGCGCGCCGAGGGCGGCAATTCGCTGATCCAGCAAGGCGCCAAGCTGATCACCAATGCCGAAGACATCATCGAAACACTGGGCAGCGCCGACCCAGCCCGCAACGCCCTCTTCGATCCGCCATGGGAGCCCGACCTCGGCATCGAGTCCGCCGAACTGCCACCCGGCGACGACGAAAAATCGCGCCTGCTATCAGCCCTCAGCGCCACGCCCGTCGAGATTGACGAGCTGATCCGCCAATCCAGCCTCAGCGCCGGGACTATGCAGATGCTGCTGCTTGAACTCGATCTGGCCGGCCAGATCGAGTGGTCGAGCGGGCAGCTTGTGGCGCTGAAATATCGCTGAGACTAGGACCGATCGACATTCACTCAGGCTGAGCCGAAAATGGTGGCTTTCGAGAACCGGAGCGCAGCGTACTTTTGGGTACGTGAGCACCGGAAGCGCAGAAAGCCTCCATTTGCAGGCCAGCATCAGTTGAATGTCGATTGGTCCTACTGCCCACGGTTTCGTTGATTGATCCCCGCTGTGCCATAGGGATAGTCGCCGACCACGGGCTTGCTGGCCTCGCTGAGAGCATCAAGGTCGGCTCGGCTCAGCTTGAGCGACGCCGATTTGAGGTTGTCGGCCAGTTGCTCCGGCGTCCGCGCGCCCAGAATTACCGATGTCACTGCCGGTTGCGCCGCGACCCGAGCCAGCGCGACCTGCGCCATGCTTACCTTATGTGCCTTGGCGAGATCCTCGACTGCTCCGATCACCGCCCGGGTGCTGTCCTTGGCATTGCGGGCGTCGAAGGCTTCCATGCCGCGATTGGGGTTTTCGCCCAGCCGGGTTGCGCCCGTTGGCGCTCGGTCGCTTATATTTGCCGGAGAGCCAACCGCCGCCCAGCGGCGACCGTGGCAAAAGCCCGATCTGCGCATCGAGCGAGGCCGGCACGATCTCGTGTTCGATGTCGCGTGAGAGCAGGCTATATTGCGGCTGCAGCGTCACCGGCGGCTGGTAGCCATTGAGTTTGGCCGGTACACCGCCTTGGTCAGCTGCCGGGCAGTGAAGTTGGAAAAGCCATAATAGGCAATCTTGCCGTTACGCGTCGCGTCATCGAGAAAGCGCAGGGTTTCCTCGAGCGGGGTCACCGCGTCAAAGGCATGCATCTGATACAGATCGACCTGCTCCACGCCCAGCCGCTTGAGCGAGGCATCAAGCGCAGAGCGCAAATGCTTGCGCGATATGCCCACATCGTTCCGCCCCTCCCCCATGGGAAAGCGCGCCTTGGTCGCAATCACCACGCTATTGGCGCGGCTGGCATCGGCCTTGAGCCAGCTGCCGATAATGGTTTCGGATGCGCCCATGCTGTAAACATCGGCCGTATCGATGAAATTGCCCCCGGCCGCCACGTAGTCATCCAGCAGGCGATGCGAGGTGGCCTCGTCAGCTTCCTTGCCGAAAGTCATCGTGCCCGGGCTCAAATGCGAGACGATCGTGCCGCTATTGCCGAGTTTGCGGTATTCCATATCATATCTCCTGATACCGGCCCTCGGCGATGCTCGGGAGACGATCAGCGCACGGGCACAAACCGGTCAATCGGGGAGCATGCATAGAGAGCGAAGCGCAGAACGCGCGGACCAGCATTTGTGCATATCTAGTATGGCAGATGCAAGACGGCTGCCGCACGCAAATTTTCCTCTCTCTAAGAGAGAGTGTAGCAGCTCCCATTTGCCTACATTGACAGCGCCGCTTGCCTTCACCATGTTGCGCCACCTCAAGACAAGCGGTTGCGGAACGGAATATCCATGAAGGTCGTCGTCGTTGAAAGTCCGGCTAAAGCCAAGACAATCAACAAATATTTGGGCTCAGGCTATGAAGTCTCGGCGTCCTTCGGCCATATCCACGATCTCCCCGCGAAGGACGGATCGGTCCGTCCGGATGAAGATTTTGCCATGTCCCGGGAGGTCGATACGGCCTCCAAGAAGCGTGTTGCCGACATTGCCAACGCGTTGAAAAACGCCGATGGCCTGATCCCGGCAACCGATCCGGATCGCGAAGGCGAGGCCATTTCTGGCACATTCTGGATGTGCTGCGGGCCAAGAAAGCGATCAAGAAGGACACGACCGTCCAGCGTGTGGTGTTCAACGCCATCACCAAGGATGCCGTGACCGCCGCGATGGCCAAGCCGCGCGATATCGATATGCCGCTGGTGGACGCCTATCTCGCCCGCCGCGCGCTCGATTACCTCGTGGGTTTCACCCTCTCGCCGATCCTCTGGCGCAAGCTGCCCGGCTCCCGCTCGGCCGGCCGTGTGCAATCGGTGGCGCTGCGTCTGGTGTCGGATCGCGAAGCCGAGATCGAAAAGTTCAAGGCCGACGAATATTGGTCGGTCGAGGCCAAGCTCGCCCAAAAGGGCAAGAGCTTTCTGGCCCGCCTCTTCTCGGTGGACGGCAAGAAGACCGACAAGCTCGACATCAAGACCGGCGAGAATGCCGCCGAGCTGAAAAAGCTCATCGAATCCGGCCAGTTCAACGTCTCCAACGTTGAAAAGAAGCCGACCAAGCGCAATCCCTACGCGCCCTTCACCACCTCGAGCCTGCAGCAGGACGCCTCATCCCGCCTCGGCCTATCGCCCAGCCGCACCATGCAGATCGCCCAGCGTCTCTACGAAGACGGCTTGATCACCTATATGCGTACCGACGCCGTGCAGATGGCGCCCGAGGGCATTGCCATGGCCCGCTCGGTCATCGGCAAATATTTCGGCGAGGAATATCTGCCGGAAAAAGCCCGCATCTATCAGACCAAGGCCAAGAACGCCCAAGAGGCGCACGAAGCCATCCGCCCCACCGACATGTTCAAGCGGCCGGAAAACCTCAATCTGGATGCCGACCAGTCCAAGCTTTACGGCCTGATCTGGCGCCGCACGCTGGCCAGCCAGATGAAGTCCGCCGAGATCGACCGCACTACGGTTGATATTGCCGTCAACGTGCCCGGCCGCCGAGTCGAGCTGCGCGCCGTCGGTTCGGTCGTCACGTTCCCGGGTTTCCTCAAGCTTTATGGCGTCGAGGCCAAGTCCGACGAGGATGGGGAAGATGAGGACAGCCGCGAACTGCCCCCGCTCGCCGTGGGCGACAAGCCCGATCTGCAATCGGTCGATATCGAGCAGCATTTCACCCAGCCGCCCAGCCGCTACACCGAAGCCAGCCTCATCAAGAAGATGGAAGAGCTCGGCATTGGCCGGCCCTCGACCTATGCGGCGACCCTGACCACCCTCAAGGATCGCGACTATGTCCGCCTTGAAGGCAAGGCTTTGCACCCCGAAGATCGCGGCCGCATCGTCACCGCCTTCCTCGAGAGCTTCTTCACCCGCTATGTCGAATACGGCTTTACCGCCGGCCTCGAAGAGCAGCTCGACCGAGTCTCCGCCGGCGAGCTTGAATACAAGGTCGTGCTGCGCGATTTCTGGAAGGATTTCACACACGCCACCGACGAGATCAAGGATCTGCGCGTTTCCGAAGTGCTCGACGCGCTGAACGATTTGCTCGCCAGCCGCATTTTCCCGCCCAAGGAAGACGGCTCCGATCCGCGCCGCTGCCCCACCTGCGGCACCGGCCAGCTTTCGCTCAAGCTGGGCAAGTTCGGCGCCTTTATCGGCTGCTCCAACTATCCCGAATGCAAGCACACCATGCAGCTTTCGGACGCGGCCTCGGGCCAATCCAGCGAAGCCGCACAGGGCGATGGCATCCCGGGCACCGATCCGGAATCGGGCGAAGAGGTTCATCTCAAGACCGGCCGTTTCGGCCCCTATGTCCAGCTCGGCGAAGGCAAGGAACCCAAGCGCAGCTCCCTGCCCAAAGGCTGGGAGCCGACCACGCTTAATCTCGAGCAAGCGCTCCGGCTGCTGTCGCTTCCCCGCGAGGTGGGCTTGCATCCCGAGACGCAGCTCCCCATATCCGCTGGGCTGGGCCGCTATGGTCCCTTCATCCTGCATGATGGCAAATATGCCAACCTGCCCGATGTCGAAGAGGTCTTCACGGTTGGCATCAACCGCGCCGTCGACCTGATCGCCCAGAAAGCCGCTGGCGGCTTCAAGCGCGGCGGTGGCGCAGCAGTCGCTGCCATCCAGACCTTCGAGCACGACAACGGCCCCATCACCGTCCGCGCCGGCCGCTACGGCCCCTATGTCAACCGAGGGCAAGATCAACGCCACCATCCCCAAGGACGTACAGCCCGAAGCGGTGACGCTGGACCAAGCGGTGCAGTGGATCGCAGCGAGGGCTGAAGCCACGGGAACGAAGGTGAAGAAGGCGCCGGCGAAGAAGACGGCTGCCAAGAAGCCTGCTGCGAAAAAGGCGACGACTAAAGCTGCGGGTGACAAGCCTGCTGCTAAAAGGCTGCCCCAAAGAAAGCGGCGGCAAAGAAGATCGTATCCGACGAGGACGTCCCGTTCTAGGGCGCGAACCGCCCGGCCCACACTTTCATTGCACTCCACTCACCTCCCCACCGCATCTCCCTCGGGCTTGACCCGAGGGCCTACATGGAGCGGCACATCCTAACGAGCGTGCGCTGGGAGAGTGGCCCTCGGGTCAAGCCCAAGGGAGATCCGGTGGGGTGACTGACTTAGTGCGTCGCCACCCAATGCGACGCCCTTCATCCAATCCCGAGCCCAAAATACAGATCGTCCCATTCGGGATTATCCTTCTCGATCAGCTCATCCTTCCACGCCCGCACCCAGTGCTTGATATTATGCTCGCGCTGCATGGCCCGGTGCATGTTCTGGTGTTCCTCAAAATACACCAGCAGATGGCAGTGATGTTCCTTGGTGAAACCCGGAGCCACTTCGTTCTTGTGCTCCCACACCCGGCGAATGAGATCGCCTGTGGCGCTCGACATAGACGGTTCCAAATCTGCGGTTTGCCATGATGTAAACCCGAGGCCGCCATGTTCCCGCCTTCGAGCTTGAGCCCCCAAACCCCGACCACCCACCGCATCTCCCTCGGGCCTGACCCGAGGGCCACCTTCCGACGGCACGATGCTCCGTTCTTGGCTCAGTGGTTCACCGGCAGGCCCTCGGGTCAAGCCCGAGGGAGATACGGTGGATGAAATTGCTCCCGCACCACACCCAAACGCCGACCCACCCACAAAATTGGCAATCCCCACGGATTTGCCCTATCTATCACCCAACACACAGAAACATATTGAATGCCCATCCCACCCAAAAAACCAAAAAACACCTCCGGCCCCGGGCGCGCGACAACCCGCTGCTGGCGCCTTGCCCACCCGTGAACAGCTGCTTGAGGCTCTTGCCCAGCAATCCGACATCAAGGGCAAGCGCGATCTTGCCAAGGTCTTCGGCATTCGCGGCGATATGCGCCGGCCGTTCAAGGCCATGCTGGCCGAGCTTGAGGGCGAGGGGATTATCACCCGCACCCGCAAGGCTCTGCGCCGCACCGCCACCCTGCCCCATGTGACCGTGCTCGACATCCCCAGTGATGCCGATCCGGACAATCTCCATGCCTTCCCCGCGCAATGGAACGAGGAAGAAGGCGAACGCCCGCGCGTCACCGTCATCCGGGGCCGCGATGCCCGCGTTGCGCCTGCTCCCGGCGACCGCATTCTGGCGCGCATCGACGCCGGCGAGGCCGAGGTCCCGGTCTATACCGCCAAGCCGATGAAAATCCTCGATAAGCCCCGCAAGGGCCAGATCGGCATTGTCCGCATGGATGATGATGGCGCCCGCCTGATCCCGGTCGATCGCAAGCAGAAGGAAATGCGCATTCCGCTCGGCGATCTGCTGACCGCCAGTGATGGCGACCTCGTCGAAGTCGAGGTCAAACTCTCCGGCCGCCTGATGATCCCGCGCGCAAGGTTGTTGCCGTCATCGGCAATCCGATGTCGGAGGGCGCGATCAGCCTGATCGCCATCCATAATCTGGAAATCCCCTACCGTTTCCCGGCCAGCGTCATTCACTGAAGCCGAAGAGGCCAAGGAAGCCAATCTCAAGGGTCGCGAGGATTGGCGCGAATTGCCGCTGGTCACCATTGATCCGCCCGACGCCAAGGACCATGACGACGCCGTTTATGCCGAGGCCGATACGGACGCCGACAATGCCGGCGGTTTCATCGTCTATGTGGCCATTGCCGACGTGGCCGCCTATGTGCGCCCCGGCACGGCGCTGGATCGTGAGGCCTATCTACGCGGCAATTCGGTCTACTTCCCCGACCGGGTCGTTCCAATGCTGCCAGAGCGCATTTCCAACGAGCTGTGCTCGCTCAAGGAAGGCGAGCCACGCGCTTCGCTGGCCGTGCGCATGGTCATGGGTGCCGATGGCCGCAAGCGCAGCCATAGCTTCCACCGGGTGCTGATGCGTTCCGCCGCCAAGCTGAGCTACCAACAGGCTCAGGCCGCCATTGACGGCAATCCCGATGACAAGACCGGGCCGATCCTCGAGCCCATCCTGCGCCCGCTCTGGGCCGCCTATGCCACCATGGCCAAGGCACGCGATCAGCGTGGCCCGCTCGATCTCGATCTGCCCGAGCGCAAGATCGTGCTCGACGACAAGGGCCCGG
This sequence comes from Devosia sp. A8/3-2, assembly GCA_025452255.1. Lineage (GTDB taxonomy): Bacteria > Pseudomonadota > Alphaproteobacteria > Rhizobiales > Devosiaceae > Devosia. Next base: position 2,728,480 of record CP104974.1, on the reverse strand, counting down.
TGAAGGATATCCGCATCCCCGATCGGCTCGATGCCCATCGCCTCATCGAGGAAATGATGATCGCGGCCAATGTCGCGGCTGCCGAAACGCTGGAAGCCAAGCGCTCGCCCCTGCTCTATCGGGTGCATGACGAGCCCAGCAGCGAAAAGCTGCAGGCTTTGCGTGACTTCCTTGGCTCGCTCGATATTGCGGTCAAGAAGTCCGATTCCGTCCGCGCCAGCGATTTCAATGGCGTGTTGGCGCAGTCCCGCAAGGCCGGCAATATCGAGCAGGTCAGCGAGATGGTGCTGCGCAGTCAGGCGCAGGCGCTCTATGCGCCGGACAATTACGGCCATTTTGGCCTGAACCCGGACCGTTACGCCCACTTCACCTCGCCCATTCGCCGCTATGCCGATCTCATCGTCCACCGCGCCCTCATCAAGGCGTTGGATCTTGGGTCGGACGGGCTGTCCGAGCAGGAAGGGCTCAAGCTTACCGGCATTGGCCAGCACATCTCGGCCACCGAGCGCCGCGCCATGCTGGCCGAGCGGGAAACCGCCGACCGGCTGCTGGCGCAATTCCTCTCCGCCCAGATCGGCGCCCGCTTTGAGGGCCGCATTTCCGGCGTCACCCGCTCGGGCCTGTTCGTGCGCCTGCTGGATACCGGCGCCGATGGTTTTATCCCCGCCTCCACTTTGGGGCAGGATTATTACCGCTACGTCGAGGAGATGCAGTCCATGGTGGGCGAGCGCACCGGCGAAAAGTTCAGCTCGGGCGATCGCGTAACCGTAAGGCTGCTCGAAGTCGCGCCGGTCGCGGGTGCCATGCGGTTCGAATTGCTGTCCGAAGGGACGCGCGTCAATCCGTCATCTGTGCGCCGCGGGCAGAAGCGCCCATCTAAAAGCTACGGGCCCAAGGGCCGCAAAAAGAGGTGATGGAGATGACCGCAGAGGTCACGACTTTGGAAGATCGGCAAACTCGGCAAGCCATCGGGCGCGGCACGATGTGCAAGTGCCCCCATTGCGGCAAGGGCAAGATGTTCAAGTCCTACCTCAAGGTCACCGATTATTGCGCCTCCTGCGGCGAGCAGCCTCGATCTGCACCGCGCCGACGATTTTCCGCCCTATATCGCCATCATGATTGTCGGGCACCTGCTGGTTGGCGTGATGCTGCACATGGAAATGACATGGCACATCAACCCGATGGTCTATATCTACACCATGGTGCCGCTGGCCATCGTGCTGCCGCTGGCTATCCTGCCCTCCACCAAGGGGGCAATTGTCGGTTTTCAATGGGCCGAGCGCATGCATGGCTTCGGTCACCCGGCCGAGGCCCGGAACTAAGCTTGACAATCGGCGCCAAATCCGTAGGTTGCGCCCAAATTCCAGCGCTGCCATCCGCAGCGCCTTTGGTTTTGTGAAGGACCCGAAGAATGGCCAAAGCCGCCTCCGTAAAGATCAAGCTGGTGTCGACGGCCGATACCGGTTTCTACTACGTCACCAAGAAGAACGCCCGCACCCAGACCGAGAAGCTCTCGTACAACAAGTACGATCCGGTTGTGCGCAAGCATGTCGAATTCAAGGAAGCCAAGATTAAGTAATCTGGCGCCTTTCGATCTGGCATACAAAAGCCCCGCATCATCGATGCGGGGCTTTTTGCTGGTTGTCATTAGCGCAGGAAATGCGACGTCGATGCTAACAGTCTGCTAGCCGAATGGCACCTTGGCGAAGCGTGAGTGGCTGGTCCGGAGCGGCATGTCAGAAGAGGCCACTCTATCCGTCCGGACCAGCCGCCCCACGGGGCTCAGGAGTTGCGGCATTCCCGAGACAGGCCGTAGGGAGCTGTGAGCGCGGATGCGTAAGTAGTGCCCCGCGGCTTGCTTGGACCCTACTCCGGCATGCCGGAAACTCAAGCAAATCCAGTGCACTGGCGCCGGTAAGTTCTTGTTAATTATAACAGATAACCCTAACGCGTCCAATTGCAGCTTTCTCAAGCCGCGTCAGAACACCACCCGGTTGCGGCCCTCGCGCTTGGCGCAGTACAGCGCCACATCGGCCCGCTTGATCAATGTCTCCGGCGTATCGCTCAAACTCTCATTGAGCGTCACCCCAACCGACACCGTCACCCCGATCATCCGCCCCGCCCCAGCCTCAAAACTCCGCTCGGCCACCGACTGCCGCACCCGCTCGGCAATCGATTCTGCCTGCCGCACATCGGTATCGGGCATCAGCACGACAAATTCTTCGCCACCAAAGCGGCAGGCCAGATCAACCCCGCGGATATTGCGTTTCAGCCTTGTGGCGAACTCCCTGAGCACGGCATCGCCAATGTCGTGCCCATAGGTATCGTTGACCGCCTTGAAGTGATCGACATCAAGGATCATCAGCGCCATATCGCGGCCCTGCGTATGGGCTTTGCTGAGCATAACCCCCAGATGCCGCTCGAAATAACGCCGGTTGTAAAGCCCGGTCATATCGTCGGTAACGGCCATGGCCATGGTCTGGTTGACGCTGTGGCGCAGCTCGGTGGCATAGCGCTGCCGCCGAATCTGCGTCCGCACCCGCGCCGCCAGCTCATTGCGCTCCACCGGCCGCATGATGAAATCGTTGACCCCTAGGTCAAGCGCCCGCACCACCTTGGGTCGGTCGGCATCATCGGCCACCGGGATGATCGGCAAATTGCGCGTATGCTCCAGCGTGCGGATCTGCGAGCACACCCGCAGCGGATCAAAATCGGTCAGCGACATGGCGATGAGCGCCAGCTCATACTGCGCGCCGGTGACTCGGAACACCGCGTCCGCCGGCTGCGTCAGCACATCGACCCGGTGGCTCGGCACCGAGTAATTCTTGATGCGCTCAGCATGGCGCGCATCGGTATCGACGATGAGGATGGAACCGTTATCGGCATTGATCTTGTCCATCGCCCGAAACGAATCTTCGATGGCTATCTGCTGGCCGGTCATGGCGCGAGACCGTAGCTCATCGGTCAAAGACTTGAGGCGCACCGGGCTCTTGACCCGCGCCATTAGCTGCATGTCGTCGACCGGCTTGGTCAGGAAATCGTCGGCACCCACCTCGAGCCCCTTGACCCGGTCGGAGGGCTGGTCGAGCGCGGTGATCATCAGCACCGGCACGTGATGGGTGCGGGTATTGGCCTTGAGCCGCCGGCAGACCTCGAAGCCGTCCATGATGGGCATCATGACGTCGAGCAGCACCATATCGATATCGGAACTTTCGCAGATATCGAGTGCTTCCTGACCGGACGAAGCGGTTACGACATCGAAATATTCCGCACTCAGCCGCGCCTCGAGCAGGCGGACATTGGTGGGGATATCGTCGACGATGAGAATGCGCGCAGTCACTTGGCAGCCTTCAGCTCATTGCCCACCCTGCAGCGTCCACTGCGGGTTCGGAGCAAGCCGGATCGGCCCGGAAGACGACCGTTCAGGCATGGCCAATATAGTGGGCAATAGTTTCCAGAAAATGAGGCACGGAGATGGGTTTACTAATGTATCCCTCGCATCCGCCCTGCAAAATCCGCTCTTCATCGCCCTTCATGGCGAAGGCGGTGACAGCGATAACCGGAATATGGGCCAGATCCTCGTCGTCCTTTAGCCACTTGGTCACCACCAAGCCCGAGACCTCCGGCAATTGGATATCCATGAGAATCAGATCGGGGTGGTGGGCGCGTGCAAGATCGAGCGCTTCCATACCGTTCCGGGTCTGGATAACGGCATAGCCGCGCTGATTCGAGCAGATCGTTAAAGAGCTTCATGTTCAGCTCGTTATCTTCCACGATCATTACAGTCTTGGGCATCGATCCATCCTCGCGCCGCCGGGGCGCTGGCGACACTTCGCTTTGCCGCCCCGTTCAGCTACCATGCTATCTCTTACAAAACACCAAATGAGGCTTGGCGTTGCCCCGTACGCAGACTGCACAACCCGATGTGGCAAGCCTCGCCGATTCCTGCCTCGGATATCTCGTGGAAAATCCCGATGAACTGCTGGCTTTCATGCAGTTTGCCGGCTTTGATCCCGATATGCTGCGCCGCTCCGTCGGCTCATCCGCACTTCAGCACGGGCTAGTAGACTACTTTGCCTCAAACGAGTCGATTCTGCTCGCCCTCTGCGCAAATACCGGCATCACGCCCGAGGCGTTCATGCGGGTGTGGCAGCGCCTCAACCCATCGGGATAGACATGGCGATCGATTGGCTCTGCCGCGATTGCACGGTGCATGGCTCCGCCAATGTCGCGCCACAACGCTGTCCCAGCTGCGGTTCGCCGCGCCTGCGGGCGCATGCAGAACTGTTCGCGCTAACGACCGCCCATGTCGATTGCGACGCATTCTACGCCTCGGTCGAAAAGCGCGACGATCCCTCGCTACGCGACAAGCCGCTGATCATCGGTGGTGGGGTACGCGGCGTGGTGTCCACTTGCTGCTACATTGCCCGCCAGTCCGGCGTGCGCTCCGCCATGCCGATGTTCAAGGCGCGCCAGCTCTGCCCGGATGCAGTCATCCTCAAGCCGAACATGGCCAAATATGTCGAGGTCAGCCGCCAGATTCGGCGGCATATGGATGCGCTGACCCCATTGGTCGAGCCGCTTTCCATTGATGAGGCCTTTCTCGATCTGTCCGGCACCCGGGCTTTGCACAAGGCGTCGCCTGCTTTGGTGCTTGCCCGTTTTGCCAAGACCGTCGAGACCGAGATCGGCGTCACTATTTCGGTTGGCCTGAGCCACAATAAGTTCCTCGCCAAGGTCGCGTCCGATCTCGATAAGCCGCGTGGCTTCGCGGTGATCGGCGCTGCCGAGACGCTGTCTTTCCTCGCGCCCCAACCGATCAGCCTCATCTATGGCGTCGGCAAGGTGCTTGCCGAGACTTTGCGCAAGGATGGGCTGGTGACCATTGGGCAATTGCAGGATGAACCACCGGAAAACCTGATGCGCCGCTATGGCGAAATGGGCGCTCGACTGGCGCGCCTCGCTCGTGGCGAAGACAGCCGACGAATTTCGTCGGATAATGAAATGAAAACAGTCTCTTCGGAGACGACATTCAACACCGATATAAGTTCGCTCGAAGCGCTCTCCACCGAGCTGCTGCATGTCACCGAACGGCTCTCCGAACGGCTCAAGGCCAAGAATATCGTCAGCGATACGGTGACTTTGAAACTGAAATCTGCCGGTTTCCGCTTGCGTACACGCGCCCGGCACCTGATGATCCCCACACAGCTTGCCAGTGTGATCTATGAAACCGGGCTGTCGCTGCTGGGTCGCGAGATCGACGGCACAGCATTCCGGCTGATTGGAATCGGCGTTTCGGGTATTGAACCTGCCGACGGCACTGACCCGGCGGATCTGCTGGAACCAGCCGTGGCCCGCAAGGCGGCCGCTGAACGCGCCATGGATCGGGTTCTGTACCCGGTTTGGCCGCGAGGCAGTGGTCCGGGGCAAGCTTTATGGAAAGCGGCAGGCGCCGCCGCCGCTCGATATCGATGACGACCAGAACGAAGGTAAGACCAGATGACCAGCCCGATCGAAAAGCTCCGTGAATATGGTTATGAGCTGCCCGCCCCCAAGGCGCCGGTGGCCAACTATGTTCCGGTCACCCGGAGCGGCAATATTCTTTATGTCTCGGGGCAGATTTCGAGCAATGAATCTGGCGTCGTCACCGGCCTGCTGGGTGATACGATGAATGTCGTGCAGGGCGGCAATGCTGCCGAACTGGCCGCGCTCAATGTGCTCTCGCAGATCGTGCATATGGGTGGTGTGCCGCTGCATGAGATCAAGCGCATCCTCAAGATTACGATTCTGGTCGCCTCCACGCCCGACTTTACCGAACAGCATCTGGTGGCCAATGGCTGCTCCAACCTGCTGGTGGGCGTGCTTGGCGACAAGGGCAAGCATGCCCGCGCCGCCTTCGGCGTTGCTTCGCTGCCCTTCGGTGCGGCGGTCGAGATCGACGCGGTCGTTGAGGTCTGAGTGTAACGCCATCGTCACATTGCGGTGCCACTGAGGCCCAACCCAAGATGAGGCACACCATGTCCGAACCGCTCTTCCCCCGTCCCGTTGCGCATCGTGGCCTGCATGATCGGGCCGTGGGCATTATCGAGAACAGCGCCAGCGCATTCGAGGCGGCCATTGCCGGCGATTTCGCCATCGAATGCGATTTGCAGCTCACCAGCGATGGCGTGCCAGTGGTGTTTCATGACGATGATCTGAAGCGCCTGACGGGCAAGGACGGCCCTGTCTCGTCCATCACGGCCGCGGAGATGACCACGACGCCGCTGCTCGACAGCGCCCGGGGCGAGTGTCCGCAGCGCTTTGTGGATTTCTGGCCCAGATTGATGGCCGCGCCCTACTGCAGGTCGAGCTGAAGCACCAGAATGACACTGGCGGCACACAGCTGCTGGCACGTGCGGCGGCCGAGGCCCTCAAGACCTATACCGGCCCGGTCACCGTCAGAATCGTTCGATCCCAAGCTGATCACCCTGATCCGGCAATTCGGTTTTGTCGGGCCTCGCGGCATCATCACCTATAATTATGAGCCCGATGAGGGCGACAAAAGCCTGACCGACGATCAGCGTCATACCTTGCGTCATCTGCTGCATTGGCACGAAACGCAGTTCGATTTCATTTCCTGCGCCGCCGACGCGCTTGAGCTGCCGGCCATCAAGTTCTGGCGGGCCCTTGGCAAACCAGTCACCGCTCGGACCATCCGCTCGCAGGCCGCAGCTGACGCGGCTTTGGCGCATGCCGACCAGATCGTATTCGAGGGCTTCGACCCCGCCAAATCTGCGTGATTGGGCGGGGCGGCGGTCTTTTAATGTCGGGCGACGCGACCTATATTAGCGAACCCGCTGACCTCCGCCCGGAGTTCCTGCTATCCCCTCCTCTTCGCTGACTGCCACGATCTATCCATCAACCTCGGCCGTTCCGGCTGGGACACGGAACGCATTGGTGCCGTCCACCGGCGGCAAGACCGATAATCCGTTTCTCGACCACGCGTTCTTTCTGGCGTTGGAACAGTCAGGCTGCGCCTCCGCCCGCACCGGGTGGCAGCCGCAGCACATCGTCTCGGCCGACGCTGATAAGCCGGTGGGCATGATGCCCTTGTTCCTCAAGTCGCATTCCATGGGCGAATATGTGTTCGATCATGGCTGGGCCGATGCCTATGAGCGTGCCGGGGGCAATTATTATCCCAAGCTACAATGCTCGGTGCCCTTCACCCCGGCCACGACGCCCAAGCTGCTGGTGCCGTCAGGCGATCCAGCCATTCAGGCCGCCCTACTCTCCACCGCGCAGCAATTAGCCGACCAGCGGAAGGCTTCGTCTGTTCACGCCACTTTCGTGCCGGAGGCGGAGGCAGACCTGATTGCGAGTGATGGTTGGCTGAAGCGGATGGATACCCAATTCCACTGGTTCAACCGGGGGCTTTGCCAGCTTCGACGATTTTCTTGAGACGCTCTCATCGCGCAAACGAAAAACCATCCGCCGCGAGCGCCACGATGCGCTGGCCGATGGATTGACCGTCAAATGGCTGACCGGCAGCGACCTGATGGAGCACCATTGGGATGCGTTCTATGATTTCTACGAGGATACCGGCGCCCGCAAATGGGGGCGGCCCTATCTCAACCGCGAGTTCTTCTCGCATCTGAACCAGACTATGGCCGACCGCATCGTGCTGATGCTGGCCTATGACGGGCCGACGCCGATTGCCGGCGCGATTAACTTCCTTGGGTCGGACCGGATTTTCGGCCGCAACTGGGGCTGTACCCACGACGTGCCGTTCCTGCATTTCGAGCTCTGCTATTATCAGGCCATCGACTACGCCATTGCCCACAAGCTCACAGTGGTCGAGGCCGGTGCGCAGGGCGAACATAAACTAGCCCGCGGCTATGAGCCCACGCCGACCTATTCGGTGCATTGGATTGCTCATCCCGGGCTGCGCCATGCGGTGGCCGATTTCCTCGAGCATGAGCGCATGTCGGTGACTCATGAGCAGCTCGTGCTCGACGCCCACACCCCGTTTCGCAAGGGCGAGCGGACCGACCGCTAATTGGGCGTGGCACTATCGCCACTTCCGCCGATTGGCCTTGGCCGGTATGTAGGATGCCATGATCTGGGATATTGTCGTTTTCGCCCTGCAATCCGTTTTGGTGTTTATCGTCTCGACAGCGCTGTTCGACGCGCTGCACTGGACGCTACACAAATGGGAAGGATCGTGCTTCAAGCTGCTGCGCACATTCTCGTCGTGGCACTGGGTGCACCACAAATTCCTCGGCCTCGATATGCAGATCAATCCTGCTTATGCCAAGCAGAACATCTGGTTCCACATCCTGCCCGAATACCTGACTGGGATGGCCGGGACGCTGATTTTCTCGGTTGTTTTCCCCGGCCACCTGTCGCCCCGGTCGCGGCCATCCGCACCGTCATGTTGGTGATGACGCTCAAGGAAGAGGGCCCGGACTACAATCACATGTCGATGGATCGCGTCGGCGGGCAGCAGGGGCTGCTCTGGGTGGACAATAATTACCACGCCATGCACCACGTCTATCCGCACAATTTCTTCTCGTCCTTCACCAATGTGTTCGACCTGATTTTCGGCACTGGCTGCCAGATTGAGAGCCGGCACTTCCTGGTCACCGGCGCATCGGGTGCTTTCGGCTCGGCCATGGTGCAGAAGCTCGAAAAATTGGGCGGCATTGTCGAAACCGCCAAATCGGGCGTCGATTTCTCGGCCGGCAATTATGATGACATGCGCGACAAGCTGGCGCGGGCCGATGTGCTGATCCTAGCGCATGGGGCCAAAAGCGACGATTGCTGGAACGCCAATTTCGTCACCTTCCGGGATCTCACCGAGCTGTTTACCGAAATGGGCAAAACGCGTCTGGCGCCGCCCGAGGTCTGGGCGCTGGGGTCAGAGGTCGAGTTTCATGGCGATATGGGCATGGATGAACTCAAGGCCTACTCGGCTTCCAAGCGCGCCTTTGCTGCCGTGGCGGGGCGTTATTATCGCTCCGACGCGCTGATCTATCGCCATATCGTCCCCTCCTCCTTCACCTCTGCCATGGGCAAGGGCGCGATGAGCGCAGCGACGGCGGTGAACATTTCACTGTTCTTCATCCGTCGCAGCTTCAAATATGTGCCGGTGACCTTTACCGGGCTCGCCTTCCTCAACTATTTCCGTTTTCGCTTTCAGAAGGGCCAGCCGGACCAGCTCAAGCCGGCGGAATGAACCATGACCTATGACCCCACCAATATCTTCAGCAAAATCCTGCGTGGCGAATTGCCGGCGCATAAGGTCTATGAGGACGACACTGCCCCGGTCATGATGGACATTTTTCCGCAATCGTGGGGCACGCCCTAGTCATTCCGAAGGCCGCGTCACGCAACCTATTGGATGCCGACCCGGCGGCGCTGGCTGCGGTGGTCCCGCTGGTGCAGCGTGTGGCCAAGGCCGTTAAGGCGGCGACGGGTGCCGATGGTGTGCGGGTTGCTCAGTTCAACGAGGCCGCCGCGGGGCAGTCGGTATTCCACCTGCACTTCCACATCATCCCCGTTTATGAGGGCATAGCGCTTGGCACTCACGCCGGTGGCGGGCGGGCCGACGATGGCGAGCTTATTGCATTGGCCAAGGACATCGCCGCGGCGCTCTAGCGCCCGGGCGTTGGGCCGCTTAATGGGGGCGGTGTACGACCGTCAGGGTCGCCAGAATTGCGGTGATCGCTATAATCATCAGCAGAGCCATGGGCGCGTTCCTCCAAGTAGAAGAATGCGCCCAATGGCGGTTGGGTTCAATAATCACAAAGAATGATCGATCACGAGCCCACTGCGTAGGGTGACGATGCGATCGGCCTTGCGCGCAAGGTCGTGATTATGCGTGGCAATCAGGGCTGCAGCCCCTTCCGTCTTGATCAGGCTGCCCGTGGCCGCGAAGACCAGATCACTGGTTTCGGGGTCGAGATTGCCCGTGGGCTCATCGGCCGAGATCACCTTGGGACGATTAGCGGCGGCGCGGGCGATGGCAATGCGTTGCTGCTCACCGCCTGACAATTCGGCCGGCCGATGTGTCGCGCGTTGGCCCACACCCAGCAGATCAAGCAACTCCATCGAACGTTTGTCCGCCTCGGCCTGCCCCTTGCCCGCGATCAGCTGCGGCATGGTGACGTTTTCGAGCGCGGTGAATTCGGGCAGCAGATGATGGAATTGATAAACATAACCCACCGTGGACCGCCGCAGCTGCGTACGACCGCGATCGCCGAGCTGGCTGGTCTTGATGCCCGTGATCTCGATTTCCCCGCCCTGAGGGCTCTCCAGCAGCCCGGAAAGGTGCAGCAGGGTCGACTTGCCGGCGCCGGAGGGTGCAACGAGGGCAACCATCTCACCGCTCTTGACGGTCAGATTGGCCGCTTCAAGCACGCGAACGATGGTGGCGCCGTCGCCGTAATGGCGGTGGACGTCGGTCAGAACCAAATGCGACTTACTCATAACGCAGGGCCTCGACCGGATCATATTGGGCAGCGCCGAGGCCGGGTAAAGCGTAGCAAGGAAGCTGAGGCCGAGCGCCAAGCCGACCACGACCGTCACCTCGACCGGGTCGGTCTTGGACGGCAGCGAGGACAGGAAGAACACTTCGGGAGGGAAAATAGCCACGCCCAGTGTGTTGGACACAAAGGCTCGGATTGCCTCGGCATTGGACGCCACCAGCAGGCCCAGCAGCAGCCCGGCCAAGGTGCCGACGAAGCCGATGGTTGTGCCGGTGATCGAGAAAATCCGCATGATCGAGCCGCGCGACGCGCCCATGGTGCGTAGCACCGCGATATCGGAGCTTTTGTCCTTTACCAGCATGATGAGGCTGGAAATGATATTGAACGCGGCCACGAGGATGATCATCGACAGAATGGTGAACATCACCACCCGCTCGACCTGCAGCGCCGAGAAGAAGGTCTCGTTGCGCTGCTGCCAATCCGTCAGGATCAGCGGGCGGGTGTTCGGGTCGGTCTCGATGCGCTGGCGCATGACGGTGGTATTGTCGGGATCATCGATAAACACCTCGGCGGCTGAGGCCCGGCCGACATGATCATAGGCCGCGTCGATCTCGGCGTCCGTCGCCATGGGATCAAGCGCTGCCTGCCCCGGCTTCAGCACGTCCTTATAGAGCTTGAAATAATCCTGTGCCGGCTCGATCGGCATGTACATGAAGAAGCTGTCAGAATTCGACCATGCCGAGGTCGAAAATCACCGTCACCGGATAGGAGCGAATCTGCGGCGTCGAGCCGAAAGGGGTCATGGCGCCATCGGGATTGATGATCTGCACCTGATCGCCTAGCGACACGCCCAGCGTCTGGGCAAGCCGGTAACCGATGGCGATGCCGCCCGAGGTGTCCCAGCTGTCCCAGCCACCCCGGCTGGCCGCGCCATAGAGCAGCTTGAGCTTCTTGATATTCTCTTCGTCCATGCCGCGCACGGTAACGCCGGTGGAACTGCCCCGGCCCGAAGCAAGAACCTGTCCTTCGACGAAATAGGTGGCGAACGAGACGCCGGGAATATTCTGGAGCGAGGCTACTGTCTCTTTGTAGTCGGTGAATTCCCGCTCGATGGGATAGGCGGTGAAATGCCCGTTGAGTCCCAGAATTTTGGTCAGCAGCTCGCCGCGGAACCCGTTCATCACCGACATGACGACGATCAACGTCGCCACACCAATGGCAACGCCTACCATAGTCAAGCTGGCGATCACCGAGATGAACGCCTCCTTGCGGCGGGCGCGCAGGTAGCGGCCGGCGATCATCCATTCAAAGCGGGAGAAAGGCTTGGTGCCCTTGTTGAGCGCCGGCTGCCCCAGATCGGTCAAATGTCAGTCTTTCTTTGCGGTTCGATCAGGCCCTTGAGACGCGCAACAGCGTCAGCGATCGGCAGCGTTTCGCGCTCGCCGCTCTTACGGTGCTTGATTTCGGCCTCGCCGGCCTTGAGCCCACGCGGCCCCGTGGATGATCTGGTAGGGAATGCCAATCAGATCGGCAGTGGTGAACTTGGCCCCTGCCCCCGGTCACGATCGTCATAGAGCATGTCGAGGCCGGCAGCATTGAGCTCCGCATAGAGCTTGTCGCATGCTGCGTCGCATTCGGCGTCACCCGCCTTGAGATTGATCAACACCGCCTCGAACGGCGCGACTGATACCGGCCAGATAATGCCGGCGTCGTCGTGGAATGCCTCGATGATCGTGGGAACGAGACGAGACGGTCCAACACCGTAAGAGCCTCCATGCACGATAATTTCCTTGCCGTCGGGACCGGTCACGGTCGCCTTCATCGGCTCGGAGTACTTGGTCCCGAAGTAGAAAATATGGCCAACTTCGATCCCGCGTGCAGAAACCCGATGTTCCTCCGGCACTGTTGCCTCGAACTCAGCCATATCGACCATGTCTTCGGTCGCGGCATAGAGCGAAGTCCAATCGTTAAACACAGGATTCAGATCGCCCCGGAAGTCGATGTCCTTAGGCGGAATGGGTTTGTCCAACAGGCGGCGGTCGCAGAACACCGCGCTGCCCGTATCGGCCAAGATGATGAATTCGTGGCTGAGATCGCCGCCAATGGGGCCGGTATCGGCGCGCATCGGAATGGCCGTCAGCCCCATGCGGGCATAAGTGCGCAGATAGGCCACGAACATGCGTTCATAGGCTTTGACAGCGTCTTCCTTGTTCAGGTCGAAGGAATAAGCATCCTTCATCAGGAATTCGCGGCTGCGCATGGTGCCGAAGCGTGGCCGGACCTCGTCGTGGAACTTCCACTGGACGTGATAAAGATTGAGCGGCAAGTCCTTGTAGGACTTCACATAGGTCCGGAAGATGTCGGTGATCACCTCCTCATTGGTGGGACCATAGAGGAATTCACGCTCGTTCCGATCCTCGATGCGCAGCATCTCTTTGCCATAGGCGTCATAGCGCCCGCTCTCGCGCCACAGATCGGCCGACTGGATGGTGGGCATCAGCAGTTCTGATCGCGCCGGAGCGGTTCTGCTCCTCCTCGATGATGGCCTTGACCTTCATCAGCACCTTGTAGCCCAGCGGCAGCCGAGAATAGAGGCCCGAGGCCTGCTGCTTGATCATCCCAGCCCGCAACATCAGGCGGTGGGAGGCGATTTCGGCATCCTTGGGAACGTCCCGCAGCACCGGCAAAAAATAACGAGACAGGCGCATTTCGGCTCCGCAACAGGATCGACTCATAGGTTCTCTTGATGCCCACTGAAATCCTACTCGTCCATCCGATGCAAGCATGGATGGCATGCAGAATCTAGGTGACAGCTATGGGACAAGTTGTTAGGGTTCGTCCCAATAAAACAAAGGCGGTTTAAACCGCTGGACGTCGACAACGTCAAGGGAGGAGCGTTGGCTGCCGCTTTATGAGCGCGCCTAAGACCAGCGTATTGTCGAACAAACTCAATCCAGCGGGGCCTTGTGCCCCGCTTTTTTGTTTCCGCCGGTAGGATTGGACAGAAACATGGCCACAGCAGCAGATTTGAGGCGGTTGGCGCTAGCCTTGCTCGGCACGACGGAAGCGCCGCATTTCGAGCGGGCGGCGTTCAAAGTGGATCGCATCTTTGTGACCCCGGCGGGCGATGGATTATCCGCAAATCTTGCGCTGACACCAGATGAGCAGGAGTTCAAATGCCAACTCGCGCCGCAGATTTTTCAGCCGATCAATAATGCGTGGGGTCGCAAGGGCTGGACGAGCATCATGCTGGCCAATGCGAATGAGGCGGACTCGGCGGCCGTGCTCGTCATGGCGCATGTCCACGCCGTGGGCAAGGTTCGCGCGCTTAGCGGTTCCAGTAGTGGTGCAGGGTCTCATTGCTTAGGCCCCAGAGCAGCAGGCCGGTAAAGACGATAGCAAGGGCCGTCGCCATCCCAATCTTGCGCCATAGGCGCGGGCTTACCAGCGCGCCGGATCGGTGCCTGCCACGATCTCTGCCCCAGCTTCGGACTGGCTCTGATTGCCGATCGGCAGCACGGCGACAAAAGACAGCCACCAGATGACGAAGAACACAGCGAGAAATGAGCCAATCTGCATTTAAAATTCCTTAGGAGCGCTCTGCCCCGGCAGGCAAACGACGTGGCGCCGACAATAGCGCCGCGTGGTTTGTTCCGACAGCCCCACCAGCAGCCTGCCGGTGGGACATTCCGTCTCGCCTAGACGCGGTGCACGAAGACCGAAACGTTGGGCTTGCGGCCCCAATAGGCGTTGACCTCGTTGCGGATGCCCTTGAACAAGGCTGAGTTCAGCACTTCGGTGTCGCTGCGGCGCTTGGCCGGCACCGACTTCAGCACGCCGGCAATGGTGTCTTCCACCGAGTCGGTCAGCGATTCATCCTCAGTCTCGGGCAGGCCTTCGATCACCAGATCCGGGCCAGAGACAATATGGCCGGAGCCATTGACGCAGAGGCTGACCACGATATGGCCGCCAAACGACAGCCGGCGGCGGCCCTTTACGCCGCTCTCTTCGGGGGTGCAGAGCACGAGCCCGTCGAGATAAAGCTCGCCGGTGCGCACTTCGGCCCGGAGCACCATGGGTTCGGGGAAGAGGCGGACCAAATCGCCATTGCGCGTTTCTGCATACATTGGTAATGCCGGCCTCGCGGCCCAGCTTGGCATGGGCATCCAGATGCATGGCTTCGCCATGCACCGGAACCAGCACGTCCGGCTTGGTCCATTCATAGAGTTTGCGGAGTTCGTCGCGGCGGGGGTGGCCGGTGACGTGCACCGTGCCATCCTTCTGCGTGATGATCTCGATGCCCTTGTCGATCAGAAGGTTCTGAATATCGATGACTTCGCGCTCATTCCCCGGAATGGCCCGAGACGAGAAGATCATGCGATCACCAGCGGTCAGGTCGATCACCGGATGGTCGCCCCGGGCGATGCGGGCAATGGCGGCGCGCGCCTCGCCCCGGCTGCCGGTGCAGATCAGCACGCATTTGTCGCGCGGCACGCTCTTATAGGCGTCCTGGTCGAGCAGCGGCGGCAGGCCTTCAAGCATACCCAGTTCGCGGGCAATGCCGGTGATCCGGTGCAGCGAGCGACCGGACATCACCACCTGCCGGCCAGCCTTCTGGGCGGCACGGACGATGGAGATGACGCGGCCGACATTGGACGCGAAAGTGGTGACGGCAACGCGATGCGGCGCTTCGGCGATGAGAGCGGCCAGCGTCGCGGCAACGTCCGCTTCACTCGGGCTCTCGCCGTCCTTCATGGCATTGGTGGAGTCGCAGATCAGCGCCAGTGGCGTGGTGCGATCCTCGGCCGATGGCTCGGAGGCGCACGACATCCGTCGGCGCATTGCCAACGGGCGTCGGGTCGAGCTTCCAGTCGCCGGTATGCAGGGCACGGCCAACGGGGGTCGAGATCAGCAGGCCATTGGACTCGGGGATCGAGTGGGCAACGTTGATCGCCTCGATGGTGAAGGGGCCGACAGTGAACGGCTTGCCCGGACGCATGATGGTGATGTCGACATTTTCGACAATACCGTCCCCTGCCCGCTTCGCTGCCAGCATGGCCGAGGTGAAGGGCGTAGCAAAGACCGGCTTTTCGAAGCCCGGCCACAGGTCGAGCACAGCGCCGTAATGGTCTTCGTGGCTGTGGGTGAGGATCAGGGCGAGCACGTCATCGGCGCGCTCCTCGAGGAATTCGGGGTTGGCCATGATCAGTTCTGATCCCCGGCAGATCGGGCCCGCCGAAGCTGACGCCGCAATCGACGACGATCCATTTGCGGGCGTTCTCAGGGCCGAAGCCGTAAGCGCCCATATTCATGCCGATCTCGCCAACGCCGCCAAGCGGCACAAAGACGAGTTCATCCCTTTGGGTTTTAGCCATGGGTCAGTTTAGTCCTTTCAGGCGCGGCGCCGGTCGCAACTTTGGTTGCCGGTCGCCGCGCTATAGTGGTGGTCAGCTTCGGGCGCTGGCCGTTGCCCCAAAATGCACGTCGCCCGCCGTGATTGCGATGCGACTATCATCATTGGCGCGGACGATCAGTCGCCCCGCGTCATCGATTGTTTCAAAAATCCCGCGCACAATGGCGCCGTTCTGGTTCACCGCTACGGGTGCACCAATACCTGCGGCGGATCTGCGCCAGCGCTTGAGCACGTCGCCAATACCGCGGCCATCATCCCACAGCCGGAAAGTTTCCACCCGAGCGTCGCTGAGCGCCTCGAATACATCCTGCGCCGAGCGCGTGACACCGAGTTCGGCCGGGCTGGTCGCCGGATAGGGCAAATCGGTAGGCGCCGCAACAATATTGACGCCGATGCCAATGGCAATTGCATGGCGACCATCGTTACGCTTGGTCGCTTCAAGGCCAATACCGACCAGCTTGGCACCATCGGCCAGAACGTCGTTGGGCCATTTGAGGGCCACGCGGCTCCTGCCATCAACGCCGTCGGCGCCATCAAGGCCAACCTTGACAGTCCCCGGGGGCAGCACGGCGTCAAGGGCCGCGCCGATGGCGACACCGGCCACAAAGCCCAATGTTGCGGCCAAAGCCGGGTCGGCGTCGGGGACAATCAGCAGCGTGGCCGCCAAATTGCCCGGCGTATGCACCCAGACCCTGCCCTGCCGGCCGCGACCTGCCGTTTGCTCGGTGGCCACAAACCAGATGCCACCGGCATCGCCGGCTGCGGCCGCAGCTACGGCCTCGGCGGTGGTCGAGCCGATCGAGTCAAACGCGCGCAACCGATATCCGGCCGCGCGCTTTTGAACCCAGTGAGAAATCCGCCACCTAGAACAGGCTTCCCGCGGCGGTATGCGCGGCATTTGCCAGCGGGCTACCGACCGTGAAGTAATAGGTGACGATGAGGAAACCGCTCACCGCCATGATGATGTTGAGCTCGGCCGGAACCGCCGCGAACTTGCGGACGGGTTCGTCGAAATACATCACCTTGACGACGCGCAGGTAGTAGAAGGCGCTGATGGCAGAAGCCAGCACGCCGATCACTGCCAGCACGTAGAGCTGGGCGTCGATGGCGGCGAGGAAGGCGTGCCACTTGGCAAAGAACCCGGCCAGCGGCGGCATGCCGATCAGCGAGAACATCAGGATGGCCATGATGGCGGCCACGAATGGCCTTGTCTGCGCTGACACCGGCCAGATCGTCGATATTCTCGACATAGCCCTCTTCGCTACGCAGCGAGAGAATGCAGGCGAACAGCCCCACGGTCATGGCGACATAGATCGCCATGTAAATTGCCACGCCCTCGACACCCACCCGGGTGCCGGAGGACAGGCCCACCGTGGCAAAGCCGACATGGCCGATGGAGGAATAGGCAATCAGGCGCTTGATCGACTTCTGGCCGATGGCGGCGAAGGCCGCCAGCACCATGGAGGCGATCGAGAGGAAAATGACGATCTGCTGCCAATCATGGGCGATGGGCGCGAACGTATCCATCACCGAGCGAACCATCAGCGTCATCGCCGCCACTTTTGGCGCCGTGGCGAAGAAAGCCGTTACCGGGGTCGGCGCGCCTTCATAGACGTCAGGCGTCCACATATGGAACGGCACAGCCGAAATCTTGAAGGCGATACCGGCCAGCAGGAACACCACGCCAAACACCAGACCGATCGAGCGGCCTTCATTGGCGATCGCGATGACGATTTCCTGCAGATTGGTGTGGCCGGTGAAGCCATAGAGGAAGGAAGCGCCGTAGAGCAGCATGCCCGAGGACAGAGCGCCGAGCACGAAATACTTGAGGCCCGCTTCGGTCGCCTTGCTATCGTCGCGCTTGATGGCCGCGAGCACGTAGAGCGCCAGCGATTGCAGCTCGATGCCGATGTAAAGGCTCATCAGGTCGTTGGCCGAGACCATCATCATCATGCCGAGCGTCGCCAGCAGAACGAGGATGGCATATTCTGAACTTATGCGTGCCGTTCTCGACTGCATTGGGCAGCGAGAGGAGCAGCGCAAAGGCCGAACCGCCCAGCACCAACACCTTCATGTAACGCGCGAAGCCGTCGGCAATGAAGACGCCATTGAACAGCACGCCATCCACCGGCTGGAACATGACCAGCAGCGCCACGGCGGCCAGCAGCACGACCGCCAGATAGGAAATCAGCGGCGAGCGTTCTTTGTTGATCACCACACCAACCAGCAGCAGCACGATCGCGCCGATTGCCAGCAGCATTTCGGGATAGGCAGGAGCCGGGCTCGCGAAATCGATAACGTCAGAGTTCACGGGACTCTCCTAGTGGGCAGCAGGCTCGGCGGCCGGCTCTGCAGCGGTCGCCGGGTCGGCATGTCTCGAGTGGCGCTTGCGCGTCGGCCAGCGAAACGGCGGGGTCGAGGCCGACTGCCGTAGCGTAATGGGTGACCAGATTGTCGACCGCGGCGGCTGTCGTATCGAGGATCGGCGAGGGATAGAAGCCGAAGACGATGGTCAGCACGATCAGCGGATAGAGAATGATCTTTTCGCGCAGATTGAGATCGAGAATGGCCTTGAGGCTATCCTTGGTCAGTGCGCCGAAAATCACCCGGCGATAGAGCCACAGAGCGTAGCAGGCCGAGAAGATCACACCGAAGGCTGCGCCGAATGCGACCCGTGTATTGACCTGGAACACACCGATCATGGTCAGGAATTCGCCGACAAAGCCGGACGTGCCGGGGAGACTGACATTGGCCATGGTGAAGACCATGAAGGCGAAGGCATAGCGCGGCATACGCTCGACCAGCCCGCCATAGGCTTCGATATCGCGGGTGTGCATGCGGTCATAGATGACGCCGACGCAAAGGAAGAGCGCGCTGGAGACAATGCCGTGCGAGATCATCTGGAACATCGCACCTCGGATGCCGAGCGCATTGCCCGCAAAGATACCCATGGTGACAAAGCCCATATGCGCCACGGACGAATAGGCGATCAGCTTCTTGATATCGGTCTGCACCAGTGGCGACCAGCGAGGTCAAAATGATGGCGGCGACCGAAAGGAAGAAGACGATATTGGCGAATTGTGCCGAAGCGTCGGGGAACATGGGCAGGCTGAAGCGCAGGAAACCATAGCCGCCCAGCTTGAGCAGAATGGCGGCCGAGATCACCGAGCCGGCGGTCGGCGCCTGCACGTGGGCTTCGGGCAGCCAGCGATGGAACGGCCACATCGGCATTTTCACCGCGAGCGAGGCGAAGAACGCCCACCACAGCCGTGGCTGCATGCTCTTGGGGAATTCATGCGTCAAAAGCTTGGTGATGTCGGTCGTGCCGCCATTCCAATACATGGCCATGATGGCCAGCAGCATCAGCACCGAGCCGGTGAAGGTGTAGAAGAAGAACTTGTAGCTGGCTCGGATGCGGCGTGCGCCGCCCCAGATACCGATGATCAGGAACATCGGTAGCAGCGTGCCTTCGAAGAACACGTAGAACATGGCCAGATCGAGCGTAGTGAACACGCCGATCATCAGGGTCTCAAGGATCAGGAATACGATCATGTATTCCTTGACCCTAACGTCGATGGATTCCCAGCTGGCCGAGATCGCAAACGGCATCAGCAATGCGGTCAGCACCACGAACAACACCGAAATGCCGTCGACGCCGACACGATAGCCGATGGTGTCGCCGATCCGGGCATTGTTCACGACGAACTGGAAGCCCGGATTGGACGGATCGAACGTCTGCCACATGGCGAGCGAGAGCACGAACACGATGACAGTGACGCTCAGTGCGATCCAACGGATGGCACTCAGCGAGGTCTTGGGCGTGAGCAGCAGCACGATTGCGCCGGCCAGCGGCAGCCGTGTCAGGATCGTCAGAATGGTATTGTCGAAGGTCATCAGATCAGTCCCCCGGCCACAATGGCCCGAGTCAACAGCGCCGCAATGCCGATCAGCATGGCGAAGGCATAGTGGTAAACATAGCCGGACTGCAGCTTGGTGGCCCAGAGGTCACATTCTGCACGCGACGGCCAAGGCCCTCGGTCAGCTTCTCATCGATCAGCCAATCGTCGAAACCCTTCCAGACGGCACGGCCGATCCAGAGTGCGGGTCGGACGAAAATCCGGTCGTACAGCTCGTCGAAATACCACTTGTTGAGCAGGAACCGGTAAAGCGCCGGGTTCTGCGCAGCGAGGCGTTTGGGGGTCTCGGGCGAGCGGATATACATGTACCGAGCGGCGACGAAGCCCGGGATCATCGAGATGGTCGCGCTCCACTTGACCCAGAGCGGGACGTGGTGAGCGGCTTCGATGATCTCGTGATCGACCACGAGCGAGCCGGCGAAGAAGTGTTCGATATGCTCCACATCGTGGAAGAACATGCCGTAGAACACCGCACCGGCAACGACTGCGCCGAAGGCCAGCACATAGAGCGGGATCAGCATGACCTTGGGCGCTTCATGGGCATGGTCATAGGCCGAGCCATGATCGTGGCCATGGTCATCATGAGCCGCGTGATCGTCATGGGCGTGATCGTCGTGACCGTGGCCAGCCGGACGCGGCGTGCCGTGGAAGGTCAGGTGGATCAGGCGCCGGGAGTAGAAGCTGGTGAACAGGGCTGCGACGACCAGCAGCCAGAAGGCGAACATGCCGGTATTGCCGCCGACCGCATAGGCCGCTTCGATGATCGAGTCCTTGGAGAAGAACCCGGCGAAGCCTGGGAATTCCGTGCCCGGAATACCGACGCCGGTGAGCGCCAGCGTGCCGATGATCATCATCGCATAGGTGATCGGGATCTTCTTGGCCAGCCCGCCCATGTTCCGCATGTCCTGCTCATGGTGCATGGCGTGGATAACAGCGCCGGCACCCAGGAACAGCAATGCCTTGAAGAAGGCGTGGGTGAAGAGGTGGAAGACACCAGCCGAGTAAGCCCCTGCCCCAAGCGCCACGAACATGTAGCCGAGCTGGCTACAGGTCGAATAGGCGATGACACGCTTGATGTCGTTCTGCACCGGGCCAACTGTTGCCGCGAAGAAGGCAGTGATGGCGCCGATGACCAGCACGACCGTCATGGCAGTTGGCGAGGTCTCGAACAGCGGCGAGAAGCGCGACCATGAACACGCCGGCGGTCACCATGGTAGCGGCATGGATCAGCGCCGACACCGGGGTCGGGCCTTCCATGGCGTCCGGCAGCCGGTGTGCAGCAGGAACTGCGCCGACTTGCCCATGGCACCCATGAACAGCAGCAGGCAGACCACAGTCATGGCGTGGAGGTCCCACGACAGGAAGCGGATGGTAGCGGTCGATGCTTCGGGCACAGCATGGAAAGCGCCGTCGAAATCGATGTGACCCAGCAC
Source organism: Devosia sp. A8/3-2 (assembly GCA_025452255.1). Taxonomy (GTDB): domain Bacteria; phylum Pseudomonadota; class Alphaproteobacteria; order Rhizobiales; family Devosiaceae; genus Devosia. Next base: position 2,707,251 of record CP104974.1, on the reverse strand, counting down.
CATGAAGGCGCCGAAAATGCCCGTGGCAAAGCCGAAGTCACCCACGCGGTTGACCACGAAGGCCTTCATCGCGGCCGCATTGGCCGAAGGCTTGGTGTACCAGAAACCGATCAGCAGATAGGACGCCAGACCCACGCCTTCCCAGCCGAAGAACATCTGCAGGAAGTTGTCGGCCGTCACCAGCATCAGCATGGCGAAGGTGAAGAGCGAGAGATAGGCAAAGAACCGGTTGCGATGTGGATCGTCGGCCATGTAGCCGATGGAATAGACGTGCACCGGGCTCGAGACGGTATTGACCACGACCAGCATGATGGCGGTGAGCGTATCGACGCGCAGGGTCCAACGCAGGTCCATGTCGCCGACCCGGATCCAGCGCATGATCTCGACCTTGACCACGGCCGTATGGCCGTCGGTCACGGCGCCAGCCAGCCCGCCACCAAAGGCGACCGGCAGGAAGACGACCCGAGACAGGACGGCAGCAACCAGCAGGAGCCCCGTGGTGATGTACTCACTGGGCCGGTGCCCGATAGTGCGCCCCAGCAGTCCGGCGATCAAGGCGCCGATAAGGGGCAGGAAAACAATCGCTTGAATCATAGCGGAGGTTCTTAGCCCTTCATCATGTTGACGTCTTCAACCGCGATGGAGCCGCGATTGCGATAGAAAATAACCGGGATCGCCGAAGCCGATGGCGGCCTCTGCGGCGGCCACGGTGAGGATCAGCAGGGCGAATACCTGCCCCTGCAAGTCATTGAGCTGCGCGCTGAAAGCGACGAAGTTCAGATTGACGGCCAGCAGGATCAATTCCACCGACATCAGAATGACGATAACGTTCTTGCGGTTGAGAAAAATGCCGAACACGCCGAGCGTGAACAGAATTGCTGCTACGGTCAGGTAGTGACCGAGCCCGATACCCAAGCCCATATTTGCCTCCTACAGCCCTTGACCGCTTTTGACTTTGACGACCTTGACGGCCTCCGATGGCTTGCGCCCAACCTGATCAAGCGGGTTCTGCCGCTTGACGTTGGGCTTGTGGCGCAGGGTCAGGACGATCGCCCCGATCATGGCCACGAGCAGCACGGCGCCGGCACCCCGGAACAGGAAGACGTAGCGCGTGTAGAGCACTTGCCCCAGTGCCCGGATATTGTCCATGCTGCCATCAATCGGCAGCGCCGCTGCGCCCGCAATTTCAGGGGAAACCACGAAGCTGCCCGCAACCAGCAGCAATTCGAGCAGCAGCACAGCGCCGACCAGCACGCCTATGGGCGCATATTGCAGGAAACCCTGCCGCATTTCGGCAGAAGTCGACGTCGAGCATCATGACGACGAAGAGGAACAGCACGGCGACCGCGCCGACATAGACCACGATCAGGATCAGCGCCAGGAACTCGGCGCCGGCCAGCATGAACAGGCCTGCGGCATTGAAGAAGGTCAGGATCAGGAACAGCACGGCATGCACGGGATTGCGCGCCGAGATGACCATCACCGCCGAAGCAATGGCGATGGCCGAGAACACATAGAAGAAGAACAGTGGAAGGGTCATGCTCTTCTCTCTTATCGGTAGGGCGCGTCGGCAGCGAGATTGGCAGCGATTTCACGCTCCCAACGATCGCCATTGGCCAGAGCTTTTCCTTGGAGAAGTAAAGCTCTTCACGCGTCTCGGTCGCAAATCTGAAATTGGGGCCTTCCACGATCGCGTCGACCGGGCAGGCTTCCTCGGCAGAAGCCGCAATAGATGCACTTCACCATGTCGATGTCGTAGCGCACCGTGCGGCGGGTGCCGTCATTCTGCCGCGGGCCGGCTTCGATGGTGATGGCTCGGGCCGGGCAAATGGCTTCGCACAGCTTGCAGGCAATGCAGCGCTCTTCGCCATTGGGATAGCGGCGCAAAGCATGCTCGCCCCGGAAGCGCGGGCTGATATGGCCCTTTTCGAAGGGGTAGTTGATGGTCGGCTTGGGCGCAAAGAAGTAGCGCATGCCGAGGAAGAACCCCGACACCAACTCGGTGAGGAGCAGCGTGTTAAAGACTTGGGCGACACGCATCAGGCGACCCCTCCATGCCAGCCCCAGCCGGTCAGCTGGAGCACGAAAGCGACGATCACGACCATGATCAGCGACAGCGGCAGGAACAGCTTCCAGCCAATGCGCATGAGTTGATCGTAGCGGTAGCGCGGCACGATGGACTTGGCCATGGCGAACATGAAGAACACCGCGCTGAGCTTGAGAACGAACCAGATGACGCCCGGAATCCGGGTGAAGGGCGGCAGATCGATCGGCGATGTCCAGCCACCCAGAACAGGACCGTGGTGAGCGCACACATCAGCAGGATGGAGATGTACTCGCCCAGCATGAACAGCATGTAAGGCGTGGCCGAATATTCGGTCATGAAACCGGCGACCAGCTCGGACTCGGCTTCAGGAAGATCGAATGGCGGGCGGTTCTGTTTCGGCCAGGGGCCGAAATGTAGAACACGATGAACATCGGAAAGAGCGGAAGCCAGAACCAGTTGAGGAAGGTCAACTGCGGCAGGCCGATCATATGGGCGAGGCCCATTTCGTACTGTGCGCGCACGATATCGCTGAGATTGAGCGAACCGACGCAGAGCAGCACGGTGATGATCACGAGGCCGATGGAGACTTCATAGCTGACCATCTGCGCGGCGGAACGAAGCGAACCCAGAAACGGATATTTCGAGTTCGAAGCCCAGCCGCCGATGATGACGCCATAAACGCCCAGCGAGGAAATCGCGAAAATGTAGAGCACGCCAAGATTGATATTGGCGATGGCAAGCCCCTCGCCCACCGGCACCACAGCCCGGGCGGCAAGCGCCGTGGTCGCAGTCAGCAGCGGCGCGAACAGGAACAGGAACTTGTCTGCGCCTGCCGGAATGATCGCCTCTTTAAGGGCGAATTTCAGCAGGTCGGCAAAGCTCTGCAGCAGGCCGAACGGGCCAACCACGTTGGGGCCGCGACGGATTTGCACGGCAGCCCAGATCTTGCGGTCAGCCAGCAGGATGAATGCGGTGAAAACCAGCAGGCAGACCAGCAGCAGCAGCGTCTTGTAGATGAGTCCGACTTGCACGCCCCATCCCGGGATCGGGATGCCCAGCAGATAGTCGAGAGCGGTGGTAATAAAGTCCATTATGCTCCCCTACTCCGCTGCTCGGCGCAGGCCAGCGGCCAATGCGGCGGATCTGCCCATGACGGCGGATGCGCGGGCAATCGGATTGCTGAGATAGAAATCCGCCACCGGCGACACGAATGCTGCCTTCTTGCCCTTGGGCGAAGTCTTGGCCAGCTTGGCAATATCGGCGGCCTTGCCTTCGGCAATGGCGTCGATGCGGGCCAGATGCGGGATTTCGGCATACATAGCGGCCCGAAGCTGTGCCAGCGAGTTGAAGGCCAGCGGCTGGCCGACCACGGCCGACAGGGCGCGGATGATGGCCCAATCTTCCTTGGCGTCACCCGGGGGGAACACGGCGCGGTTGGTTACCTGCACGCGGCCCTCGGTGTTGACATAGGTCGCGCTCTTTTCAGTGTAAGCAGCGCCCGGCAGGATGACGTCGGCGCGATGTGCGCCATTGTCACCATGGGTGCCCAGATAAACGACGAGCGTCTCGCCGAGCTGGGTCATGTCGACTTCGTCGGCCCCAACCAGGAACAGCACATCGACGCCACCGGCCAGCATGGCGGCCGTATCAGCAGCGCCCTTGGCCGGCACGAAGCCGACATCGAGTGCGCCGACGCGGGCGGCAGCATTGTGCAGCACGGCAAAGCCATTCCAGCCGGCTTCGATTTCGGCATTCGACGTTGCCAGCCCGGCGGCGGCGGCCAGCACGTCGGCAGTCGCGGCGCCTTCGCCCACGATCACCAACGGCTTCTTGGCCTTGGCCCAAGTCTGGGCGAATTCGCCATTGCCGGCCACTGTGTCAGCCAGCGTGTCGCTGCCTGCGCCCAGATGCTGGTATTGATAGGTCAGGTCCGCAGCTTCCCCGATGACCCCAATCGGCAGGCTCGTGGCACGCCACACCTTGCGGATGCGGGCGTTGAGCACAGCAGCTTCGCGGCGCGGATTGGTGCCGATCAGCAGGATGGCGTCGGCCTGTTCGATCCCGGCAATGCTCGGATTGAAGATATAGGAGGCGCGGCCATTGGCGGGCGATAGGCCCGAGCCTGCAGGACGCGCATCGACATTGTTCGAGCCGAGCGAAGCCAGCAGCGCCTTGAGCGCATAGAGCTCTTCGGCACCGGCCAGATCACCAGCGATAGCGCCGATACGGGCGCCGGGCTTCTTGAGGGCCTTGGCAACGGTCTGGAACGCGTCGTCCCAAGTGGTGGCAGCCAGCTTCTTGTTGTGGCGCACATAGGGGCGGTCGAGCCGCTGGCTCTTGAGGCCATCCCAGATGAAGCGGGTCTTATCGGAAATCCACTCTTCGTTGATGGATTCTGTTGATCCGCGGCAGCACGCGCATGACTTCGCGGCCACGGCTATCGACGCGGATGGCCGAACCAACCGCGTCCATCACGTCGATGGATTCTGGTCTTGGTCAGCTCCCAAGGACGGGCGTTAAAGGCATAGGGCTTGGAGGTCAGCGCGCCCACCGGGCACAGATCAATCACATTGCCCTGCAGCTCGCCTCGACAGCGCCTTTTCGAGATAGGTGGTGATCTCGGCGTCTTCGCCGCGACCCAGCAGACCCATTTCAGCAATGCCGGCGACTTCGGTGGTGAAGCGGACGCAGCGCGTGCAGTGAATGCAGCGGTTCATTGAGGTCTTGACCAGCGGGCCAATATACTTGTCCTCGACGGCGCGCTTGTTCTCGGCAAAGCGGTTCTTGTCCACGCCATAGGCCATGGCCCGGTCCTGCAGATCGCATCTCGCCGCCCTGATCGCAGATCGGGCAATCGAGCGGATGGTTGATCAGCAGGAATTCCATCACGCCTTCGCGGGCCTTCTTGACCATCGGCGTATTGGTGAACATTTCTGGCGGCTCGCCATTGGGGCCGGGACGCAAATCCTTGACCGACATGGCGCACGAAGCCTGCGGCTTGGGCGGACCGCCCTTCACCTCGACCGGGCACATGCGGCAATTGCCGGCCACCGACAGGCGCTCGTGATAGCAGAAGCGCGGGATTTCCGCGCCTGCGGCCTCGGCCGCCTGCATCAGCGTGAAATAGTCCGGAACTTCGACCAGCTGGCCGTCGACTTTGATATTTGCCATCAGCCTTACTCCGCCGCAATCGATGGCACGGCGCCATCGGAGGTGGACGAATATGTGTACTGGTCGATCCGCGCCTCGATGACGTGGCGGAAATTGCGGATCAGGCCCCGGATCGGCCACGCGGCAGCGTCGCCGAGTGCGCAGATGGTGTGGCCTTCGATCTGCTTGGTGACTTCGAACAGCATGTCGATTTCGCGTTTCTGAGCGCGACCTTCGACCATGCGTTCCATCACGCGCATCATCCAGCCGGTGCCTTCGCGGCATGGCGTACACTGGCCGCAGCTTTCGTGCTTGTAGAAGGCCGAAAGACGCCAGATTGCCTTGATGATGTCGGTGGACTTGTCCATCACGATGATGGCCGCAGTACCCATCGAGGAGCCCGCTTCGCGCAGACCGTCGAAATCGACGATGGCGTTCTGGATTTTCTCGCCGGTGACGCAGGGCACCGAGGCGCCGCCGGGGATCACCGCCAGCAGATTGTCCCAGCCGCCGCGAATGCCGCCGCAGTGCTTTTCGATAATGTCCTTGAAGCTTTCGCCCATGGCTTCTTCGAAGGTTGCCGGGCGGTTCACATGGCCCGAGACGCACATCAGCTTGGTGCCGGTATTATTGGCGCGGCCGATAGAAGCGAACCATGCGCCTGAGCGGCGCAGGATTTCAGGCACAACGGCGATAGATTCTGACGTTGTTCACCGTGGTCGGGTTGCCATAAACGCCCATGCCGGCCGGGAATGGCGGCTTGAGGCGTGGTTGGCCCTTCTTGCCTTCCAGTGATTCCATCAGCGCGGTTTCTTCGCCGCAGATGTAAGCGCCGGCGCCGTGGTGGACGATGATGTCCGTGTCCCAGCCGTGGATATTGTCCTTGCCGATCAGGCGGGCCTCATAGGCCTCCTCGACGGCGCGTTCCAGATGCTGGCGCTCACGGATGAATTCGCCACGCACATAGATAAAGGCCAGATGCGCATCCATGGCGCGGGCAGCCAAGAGGCACCCTTCGACCAGATGGTGCGGATCGTGGCGCAGGATTTCGCGGTCCTTGCAGGTGCCGGGCTCGGATTCTGTCGGCATTGACCAGCAGGTAATGCGGGCGGCCATCATTGACCTTGGGCATGAAGGTCCATTTGAGCGCGGTGGGGAACCCTGCCCCGCCACGGCCACGCAGGCCCGATGCCTTGACCTCATTGGTGATCCAGTCGCGCCCGGAGTCGATAAACTCCTTGGTGCCGACCCGAGCGCCGCGAGCCCGCGCGCCTTCAAGGCCCCAGTCGCCCCGGCCATAGAGATTGGTAAAAATGCGATCCTTGTCCGCGAGCATGATCAGCCGTTCCGCTTCCGCAAGTATGAAAACCGTGCAGCCACTCCGATGGCCGCGCCAATGGCGCCCAGCAAAGCTGGCGGGGCACTGGAATAAGATAAGCAACAAGGCCTTGGGCAATGATCATGGCAACGACCACAAAGCCCACGCCCATGGCGTGGTCCTTGCCGGTAAGCTTGCCAAATTCGATCTTGCCCTCAGCCATTTAGCGTGGGTCCTTCCCAAATACCTTGCGGTATTCTTCGATACCACCACGCGCCAGCACATCCGCCTGTTGAAGCCAGTTGTCGCGCGCCACGCGTCCCTTGAAATTCAGCGAGTCCTCGACCTTGGCAATGTCCTCGGACGAGAGCTTCGCGACCTGGCTCCACTTGGTGATGCCCGTGGCATTGAGACGACCTTCGAGCACCGGACCAACGCCCGAAATCAGCTTGAGATCATCCGGCGCGCCGTCGGGAGTGTTGAACAGCGGCGTTGCGCCACCCTTTTCGGCTACCGGATTGACTTCGGCCGGATTGGCCTTCGGGGCCTTGACCGCACGGGTCTTTGCAGTGCCGGCAGGCGTTGCACCATCCGCAGGCGCCGCGTCTATTGCTTTGCCGGGCGCCCTGCCCCCGTCAACCTTGGCTGCATCGGATTCGGCGCCGACAGCGGTTTCCCGCATCGCCTTGTTGGGCTTGCCATCTGCCTTGGCGGCTATATCGGCCGTCTTGCGCTCGCCTTCGGCCTTAGCCTCGGAGACCTTGGCCTCTTTTGGCGTGCCCTTAATGGCAGGCGCGGATTCTGGCGGTCACGTCCTTGGGCTTGGCAGCAGTCGTTGGTGCTTGCGGTGCGGCGGGAGCAGGAGCTGCGGCATCCACCGGCGGCGGTGGCGGCACGAACTTCTCGCGCTTGGCGCTCGGCGTTTCCAGTAGCGTTGTGCGACCACCTTCGGCGGCAGAATTGAGCCGCTCTGATCTGCGTGCCCGGCTTGATGGTGTCACCCTTGCCGGCATGGAAGGCGTCGATGATCTCTTCGAGCCGACTGGGTGTCAGGTCCTCATAGGTGTCCCGGAAAATGGCCACCATGGGTGCGTTGACGCAGGCGCCAGCGCATTCGACCTCTTCCCAGCTCAACGTACCATCATCATTGAGATGGTGCGGGTCGTGGTGGATCTTGCTCTTGCAAACCTCGATCAATTCCCCGGCGCCACGCAGCATGCAAGGCGTCGTGCCGCAGACCTGAACATGGGCTTTGGTGCCCACGGGCTGCAGCTGGAACTGGGTATAGAAGGTGGCAACTTCCAGCACACGAATATAGGCCATGCCCAGCATGTCGGCGATCTTCTCGATCGTCGCGCGGGTGACCCAGCCGTCCTGTTCCCGGGCGCGCATGAGCAGCGGGATAACAGCAGATTGCTGACGGCCGGTCGGGTAAAGCCCGATCTTCCATTCCGCCCATTTGGCATTTTCAGCAGTAAAGGCGAACGCGGCCGGTTGAACCGACTCGTCCGCAAGGCGACGCGCGACCATTAGCGATCAACCTCTCCGAACACGATATCGAGCGAGCCAAGGATGGCCGAGACGTCAGCCAACATGTGGCCACGACACAGGAAATCCATGGCCGACAAATGCGCAAAACCCGGCGCGCGGATCTTGCAGCGGTAAGGCTTGTTGGAGCCGTCGCTGACGAGGAAGACGCCGAATTCCCCCTTGGGCGCTTCAACGGCGGCGTAAACTTCACCGGCCGGCACCTTGTAGCCTTCAGTATAGAGTTTGAAGTGATGGATCAGCGCTTCCATCGAGGTCTTCATCTCGCCACGGCTGGGCGGTACAACCTTGCCATCGAGCGAGGATACCGGGCCCTTGCCGTCTGGGGCGTTCAGCTTGTCCACGCATTGCTTCATGATGCTGGTCGACTGGCGCATCTCTTCCATGCGGATGAGATAGCGGTCGTAGCAGTCGCCATTCTTGCCGACCGGGATGTCGAAATCCATTTCGGCGTAGCATTCGTAAGGCTGGCTCTTGCGCAGGTCCCGTGCAGCGCCCGAACCGCGCACCATCACGCCCGAAAAGCCCATATTCCGAGCGTCATCGAGATCGACCACGCCGATATCTACGTTGCGCTGCTTGAAGATGCGGTTGTTCGTGAGCAGGCTATCGATATCGGCAAGCGCCTTGGGGAAGGTCTCGCAGAAGGTCTCGATATCGTCGATCAGCGCCTGCGGCAGGTCCTGATGGACGCCACCGGGGCGGAAATAGGCGGCATGCATACGGGCGCCCGAGGCGCGCTCATAAAAGACCATGAGCTTTTCGCGCTGCTCGAAGCCCCAGAGCGGCGGCGTCAGCGCGCCAACGTCCATGGCCTGCGTCGTCACGTTCATCAGATGTGCCGAGAGACGCCCGATTTCCGAATAGAGCACGCGGATCAGCTGGCCACGACGCGGCACTTCGAGGCCCAGCAGCTTTTCGACGGCCGGGGCAAAGGCATGCTCCCGGTTCATCGGCGCCACATAGTCGAGGCGGTCGAAATAGGGCACGGCCTGCAGATAGGTCTTCTGTTCGATCAGCTTTTCGGTGCCGCGATGCAGCAACCCGATATGCGGATCGACGCGCTCAACGATTTCGCCGTCCAGCTCCAGAATCAGGCGCAGAACGCCGTGAGCGGAGGGGTGGACCGGCCCAAAGTTGATGGTGAAATTGCGGACTTCGGCTTCAACGGTCATTGCTTGGCCTTCTCGTCACCGGGCAGCACATAGTCTGTACCCTCCCAAGGCGACAGATAGTCAAAGGTGCGGAACTCCTGCATCAGCTTGACCGGCTCATAGACGACCCGCTTGCGCTCTTCGTCATATTTGACCTGAACGAAGCCGGTGACGGGGAAGTCCTTGCGCAGCGGATGCCCGTCAAAGCCATAATCGGTCAGGATGCGACGCAGGTCATTGTGACCCGAGAACAGCACGCCATAGAGATCGTAGGTTTCTGCGCTCGAACCAGTCGGCACCACGGAATACACCGGTAATGCTGGGCACGGGCTCGACATCATCAGTGGTCAGCTTGACGCGGATGCGTTGGTTCAGATGCGGGCTCATGAAGTGGTAGACCACGTCGAACCGCTCATCGCGCCTGGGTAGTCGACCGCCGTCACGTCGGTAAAGCTGATGAACCGGCATTTTGCGTCGTCGCGCAGGAAAGTGGCAACGGCCACAATTGCGTCGCGCTCGATGGTCAGTGTCAGCTCGCCATAGCTGATTTCGTTGGCAAGAATCACGCCGCCCAAAGCGCCGGCAATGTGCTCGCCCAGCGCGGTCAGCGGATCAACTCGGATAACCTCATCCATGAAATGGGGTCCTAACGTTCGATGGTGCCGGTGCGCCGAATCTTCTTTGCAGCAAGAGGATGCCGTAAAGAAGCGCTTCGGCGGTCGGGGGCAGCCGGGGACATAGACGTCCACCGGCAGCACGCGATCGCAGCCGCGCACAACCGAATACGAATAGTGATAATAGCCGCCGCCATTGGCACAGCTGCCCATGGAGATGACATAGCGCGGCTCTGGCATCTGGTCGTAGACCTTGCGCAAAGCCGGAGCCATCTTATTGGTCAGTGTGCCGGCAACGATTAGCACGTCGGATTGACGTGGCGAGGCGCGCGGCGCGGTGCCGAAACGCTCGATATCGTAGCGCGGCATCGACATCTGCATCATCTCGACGGCGCAGCAGGCCGGGCCCGTCTGCATCCACATCAACGAGCCCGTGCGGGCCCAATTGACCAGCTGCGACACGGTGGAAACCAGGAACCCCTTGTCCGCCAATTCGTCCGTCACATCAGTGAAGAACGGGTCGGTAGCGCCCGCAGGCTTATTGGTGCGCGGGTCGATGAGCCCGGTGGGGCGCGGCGCGACCAGCGTAGCGTTCTGTTCGCTCAATCCCATTCGAGAGCCCCTTTCCGCCATTCATAAATGAACCCGACGGTCAAAACGCTGAGGAAGATCATCATCGACCAGAAGCCGAACCAGCCGACATCACGGAAGGCCACGGCCCGGGGAAGAGGAAGGCCACTTCCAGATCGAAGATGATGAAGAGAATCGACACGAGGTAAAAACGGACGTCGAACTTCATGCGCGCATCGTCGAAGGCTTCAAAGCCGGCCTCGAATGCGGAGACCTTTTCAGGGTCCAGGCGCTTCACGGCGACGATGAAGGGAGCCACCAGCAGAGACAGTCCGATAAGACCGGCAATGCCGATGAAAATGACAATGGGCAGATAGTCGCTGAGCAAATCAGTCATGCGGCAGCCTAACACTCAAGACCGACAGGAGAAGCCGGGAACGCGAGAGTCCTGCAAGCAATTGGGGCAAGCGAACCAACGCGGAAGTTGATGGCTTGGGATTAGACCTTTGGCCAGCGCGTTTCAAGGGAAAGAAAATATGAGAAGAATAATCATATATCGATAGTACGAGAGAGCGCCAATTTGCCGTGCTGGCAGGCATTTCGGCGGCAAACATTTGCGTGAAACGGCGAATAACGGCATTCTGCACATGGCGCGCTGGCGACAACAGACTGTGCACATCGACGCAACCGAACAGGCTTTTGCGTTAGCGCCTCGCCTATCCGAATCGAGGGTTGTGAATCCAAAAGCAAAACGGCGAACCACACGAAGTGGTTCGCCGAATTGGGCTTACAAGATTTAGTCGACAGGGCGCGAACGCCCCGTCTCGTATAAATCTTAGAAGTGGTAGGAAACGCCGATCGTTGCCTTGGCGGCATCGAAGAAGTCGTCGCCAACAGCGTCGTCGAAGTAGCCGTAACCAACGACCTGACCACGGATGGTAACCGCATCGGTAACGGCCAGTTCAACACCGCCGCCGAGCTGGTACACGCCCCGGTTGTCGTCGCCAACAGCGCGATCTTCGAGGGTTTCAACGCCAACACCGGCCAGTGCATAGACGAGCACCGAGTCGGTGACGACCGCACCAACGCGACCGTTGACGAAGAAGTTACCAGCGCTGATGTCATCGCCAACAGCGTTCTCGCCCCAGACGTATTCTGCAGTGCCTTCAAGGCCGAGCAGGATCGGGTCAGCAACGATGAAGTTCACGCCGACATGAGCACCGATGACGCCGTAGTTGTTGTCGTCACCGAAGAACAAGCCGCCGCCCTGAACACCAGCGTAGAGGCCATCCCAAGAGAAGCCGGCTGCTTCATAGATCGGAGCAGGCGTGGTCGGGATGATGAGGTCGGCGGCCTGAGCACCACCAACGAGCAGCGCGGCAGCAGCCACACTGAGAGAAAGCGAACGTACAAACATATCTTGCACTCCCATAGAGTTAACCGTAGTCGACCGATAAATGCCCCACGAGGGGGCCGCTGACAAGCCTTACCAAGGGCAAATTTGGGGGCTCGGATAAGATTCAATGACCATTTGGGGGCTTGTGTTGCATCAATACCGCGCAATTGGTTCAATTTGATACAAATACGGCTTGATTGGCGCTTGCCCATGGCCACCAGACGGCAGAATCAGGGCACCGCGTATGCACAAAGCCCTGCCCGAAAACGAAATAGCCCCACCATAGGCAAAGCTATTGGGCCGCTTGTCAAGAATCAGAAGTGATAGTTCGCGCCAACGGTAAACTGGTTCTTGGCGTTATCACCTGACAGCGGGAAGCTGCGCAGATATTGCGCTTCGACCGAGATATTGTCGGTGATCGCCATTTCGACGCCGGCGCCGAACAGCACGTCATCTTCCTCGGGCGCACCAAGATCGAGCCCATAGCCGCCCGCGGCGTAAACGGCGACATCGTCGGTGACGGCCGTGCCCGCGCGGCCCGAGATTTGGCCATAGCTGGTCTCCCCGGCCCCATCATTGCCCGCCAAGCCATGCACGGCCACTTCGGCGCCCAACAGGTAATAGTCAAACTGAGCGTTGACGCCCGCCCGGACGCCCAGCCCGTATTGCGTGCCGCTGTCCTCGCCATTCTGCGCAACGCCGTAGACGCCTGCATAAAAGCCGGTCCAGTCGAAACCCGCCGCCTCGGCTACGGGCATCTCGACCGGCGTGGAGGTGGGAACGGTAATCATGTCGGCCGCAGAAGCAGCCCCTGCCGAGAGGGTGGCGGTCAGCGCGGCGATAGCGAATGTGTTGAACAGTTTCATCGCTGTTCTCCCTGCTATTGAGACCGTCTGCGACAGGAACCCGCGATTTGCCTGCTTGGTTCCCTAACGGCCCGACCACTTACTCCTACGCCTGCTTACTGGCAGAATGGCGCCCCTCACGGGGCTAAAAGTGGCACTGCCAGCAGCTTGCCTATGCTGCGCAATTGCTGGCTGCGCCCTGCCCTTCTCTTTATAATGTGCCGACCAGCACCGGCTTGTCACGATATTCGTCGGGGAACAGCGCTTTAAGTGCCCCGATCTTGGGCAGGTCATTGGCCACGATATAGGGCCGAGTCGGGTTCAGCGTCAGGAAATCCCGGTGATATTGCTCAGCGGGATAGAAAGCCTTGAACGACTCTATCGTGGTGACGATCGGCCCTTCAAACAGCCCTGCCTTGTCGAGTTCGGCAATATAGGTCCGGGCCGAGTCGGCTCGGGCATCGCTGACGGGAAAGATCGTCGAGCGGTATTGTGTGCCGTGGTCGGGGCCCCGGTAATTGAGCTGGGTCGGATTGTGTGCGACCGAAAAATAGATCTGTAGCAATTGGCCATAGCTGACCACGGCAGGATCATAGGTCACCTCAACGGTTTCGGCGTGCCCAGTGGTGCCGCTGCCGGTCTGCTCGTAAGTGGCAGTTTCCGCTGCGCCCCGGAATAGCCCGAAACAGCATTGTTAACGCCGACCACGTGTTGGAACACGCCCTGCACGCCCCAGAAGCAGCCGCCGGCAAAGACGGCCGTCGCTGTCGGCCCGGATTCGGTGATGTCGCTGGAGGGTGCCGGAATGACGACCGGTTTTTCTTCGGCGCGGGCCCCTGCCTGCCGGGCGCCGAGCAGCAGGACTGGCACAAAAAGCAACGCCGCCAAGGCAGCGCGGGTCATCGGAGCAGTCAAAGGGAGGGCGGATGATCGAACCATGAGACGGACCTCTACGAGCTCGTGTGCTCGGCTACACTTTATATATGGGCCAAAGCACGCGGCGGGGCAGCAGTATCACGTCGAAATGAAGCAGGACGTGGCGGCACAAACCGCCACATCCCTGAGCGTTATTTGAGGCTGGTGAAGAAGGCCGCGACGTCAGCCGCCCAGACCTGAGGCACTTCCAGCGCGGCGAAATGGCCGCCGCTATCCAGCTCCGTCCAGCGGGTGATGGTATTACCATCCTCACTGAAGCGGCGAATGGCAACTTCGTCGTGGGCGAAAACGGCCACCCCAGTGGGGACACCCGAATTAGGCTTGGGCGACCATGCTTCTGGATCATGGGCGTTTTCGTAGTAGAGGCGGATCGAGGAGGCCGCCGTGCCGGTGAACCAATAGACCAGCAGGTTGGTCAGGAACTTGTCCTTGTCCACGGCATCGGGGCTGTCGCCGAAGCCGGCAAACATGTCGCCCAGCCAAGCAATGAGGCCAGAAGGCGAGTCGGTGATGCCATATGCCACCGTCTGGGGGCGGCTGGATTGCAAGGCGTTAAAGCCAAAGCGCTCGGCCATGAATTGTTGCAGGCGTTGCAGCCGGGTCTTTTCGGCGTCGCTGAAGCTGGCGATCTCGCCGGGTTCTATCGGGCCCATCGGGATGAAGCCCATGGTGGCGGCGTTGACGTGGACGCCGATGACCCGATCGGGCGCGGTGCGGGCAATAGCCGGCGCGATCACCGCCCCGGCGTCGCCACCCTGTACGCCGAAGCGCTGGTAGCCGAGGCGCGACATCAATTCGAGCAGGGCATTGGCAATGCGGCCGTCATTCCAGCCGGCTTCACGCGTCGGGCCGGAAAAGCCAAAACCGGGCAGCGAGGGAATGACCAGATCGAAACCTGCCGCCGTGAGGGGCTCAATGGCGCCAAGGAATTCGACGAAGGAGCCGAGCCAGCCATGCAGCAATAGCAGCGGAATTGCATTCTCGGTGTCTGCCTTGACGTGCAGGAAATGAATGGTCTGGCCGTCGATCTCGGTGATGAATTGCGGATGCTGGTTGATGGCGGCTTCCTGCGCGCCAGTCAAAGCCGTTTTGCAGGCGATCGATCATGCCGGCGACGAAACTAGTGGTGGGACCATAGCTCCAACCGGCGCCGGGCACTTCATTGGCGAGGATCGTATTGGCCGAGCGCTGATGCAGATCGGTTAGTTTAGCTTCGGGAATGGCAATCTTGAACGGGGTGATGTCGGTCATTTGCTGCGTCCTTGCTCGTGTTGAAAGTGCATCCTTTCTAACCAGCGAGGCGATTGCGGGATTGAAGATTTCCGACAAGTTTCAGTCGCGGGCGAGCCGGCCGGGCGTTACCCCCATAATGGCCTTGACCGAGCGGATCATGTGCGGCTGATCGGCATAGCCGAGTGCAAATGCCACATCGGCGCCCGGCCGGCCCTGCTGCAACAGCGCCAGCGCCTTCTGGGCGCGCTCGATCTGGGTGAATGTCTTGTAGGTGAGCCCGGTGGTCTTGAGAAAATGCCGCTGCATGGTGCGCTCGGACATGGCCATGGGGTGGCCCGAGACGACGGAGGCGACGAGGCTGTTGTCCTCGACATGGTCGTAGCGCACCAGCTTCTGGACGAAACCGTCAACCGTATCGAAGGTAGGAATTTCGAGGACGTCGGTGCCCAGCCAGAACCGGTCCCGGCCGATGGTTTCGAGCACGGTGCCTTTATCGCGCATCTGCTCGCCGGGCATTAGCGACATATAGCTGCTGGCCTTAAAGGCAATGGAGAGAATCTCGTCGCCGGCGGCGTAGTGGTGGGTTACTGCGGTGGTCGTGAGGCCCGTGCGCAGCACGATGGTTTTGTCAGCGGATTTGAGAATGGCAAAGTCCCAGCAACCATCCGGGCGCATCAGCATGCTGCCGTCCTCGGCGAATCGCGTATGGGTCACCGACTCCACCACCGGCGACGACCAGCCTTCCAATCTCGTGACCTTATGCATGCCACCCGCCCGATTTCGCGCCAAGCAAGTCTGCCAGATTTGTGAACCGGCGGAAATAGCCAGCACCAATCTGGCTCGCTATGACCTGCGCGCCGCTTCCAGCAGCAGGAGCTGGCTGGACAGCTGCTCGGGCTCTATCGGCTTTCTTATTATGCCCAAGACGGCGGAGGCATTTGCCTTGGCAGTGAGCTCTCGGCCGGTAACGAACAGCGATGGTATGCCGCGCTGCTGGAGCCAAGTGGCAGCATCGGGACCTGTGCGGCCATCGGCAAGATCGATATCGATCAAGGCGGCATCCATCTGCAGCTGGGCAAAGTTGCGCTTCAGATCAGCAAAGCTGCTCAGCGAGCCGGCGAAAACGTAGCCCAGATCCTCCAGCAAGGCTTCAACGTGAAAAACGATGAGGGAATTGTCTTCGAGATAGAAAATGCGAAGCGGGCGGCGCGCGGTCATGGGCGGGCACCTTTGCCATCGTCCCGGTCGGGCGGGGAGAGCCGCGATAAGGCTCCGCGAATGGTGCAGTGCAGACCGGAGGGGTCGTAGACAATGCTGGGGGGCTCGCCAAAGAGCGAACCGAGAGCCGACCGCATATATTTCGTTCCATAGCCAGAGCGCGACGGCGGCGAAACGGGCGGCCCGCCGGTTTCGCTCCATTCGATGATCAGAAAAGCTTCGTCCTCTGTCGGAACGATCCGCCAATCGAGGTCGACCCGGCCGTCGGGCAGCGACAGGGCGCCGTATTTGATGGCGTTGGTGGCGAGCTCGTGAATGCACAGGGCCAATGTCGTGCCGGCGTCCCGGGACAGGGTTATGTCGGGGCCCTTGGCCGCAACGCGGCTGCCACCATCCCGGCGGTAGGGCGACATGGTGATATCGACCACCGTTTTCAGCGACACCGCCTCGCCGCCGGATTCGAACACCACCGAATGCACCTTGCTCAGCGCGATGAGCCGGGCGGAAAAATCCTCTGCTAGCTGCTCGACCGACTGGGCCCCGCGCAGCGTCATCTGGAACATTGAAGACACGCTGGCGAGGATGTTCTTGACCCGGTGATTGAGTTCAAGCCGGAGGGCGATTTCGCGCTCGATATGGTCGCGCACATCGCGCTGGCGGAGCCGTGCCAGCAGCGCCGCCCGGATGCCGCTGACCAGTTCTGAGCGCGGCCATGGGGCGCTGATAGAACAAGTGCCGGGATCGCGACCAGACGGCGCTCAGCTCGGCGCGGATACGATGCTGGGCCGCGGCACGGTCCAGCAACACAATAATGGGCAATTCGGACCAGTCGGGCTGATGCTCAAGATAGATGGAAATGGCCGCGATGACGCCGGGCGTGAGCGCCTCATGCGTCGCCACGATTGCGCCCGGCGATTTTTCCAGCCAGCCGGGCAGGTCAACGTCGTCCCGGCATCGCCCGACCGGCAGGCCGCGCTCGGCGAGCAGGGTCTCCATATAGAGGCCGTCCCGGCGGTAGGGCGCCGGGATCAGCACCCAATCGAGCTCGCCGATGGCCGTCCTCGCCAAGCCGGTCATGTCTCTGGCAGTGGATTGTAGGGAACCACCGTCACCCCGGAGCTCTGGATGAACAATTCGCGGACATCGAGATCATGCGGGCCGTGGCGCTTTTTGACCACGGTGATGTTGCGCCGCAGGCGGCCGTCATGCTCGACAATCCGCAGCAGCAAAACGGTGTCACCCGAGAAGCTCACATCGACATCGATGCCCAGATTTTGACCCAACAGGCCATGCTGGGCCACGATGAGCATGGTCAGCACCCCTGCCCGCGCCGTGTATTTGAGCAGCGTCTGGATATCGCGCACCGCCTTTTCGCGATGCGGCAGCGAATTGAGATAGCCAGTGAAACTGTCGATCACCACCACGCGGGTTTTGTTCTCCTCCACCACGTGCTGAACGATCTGACCGAACTCGCCCGGCGAAATCTCGTTGGGGTTGAAATCATGGATGATCAATTGCCCATCCTGATGGAACTGCCGCAGGTCCATGCCCGTGCCCTCGGAGCGCCGGAAGAATGTTTCTGAGGCGTTCTTCGAACAGAAACAGCGCCACGCTCTCGCCGCGCTTGAGGGCCGCGGTAGCGTAGAGCGAGGACATGGTGGATTTGCCGGTGCCCGACTGGCCGATCACCAGCGTGACGGTGCCTGATTCTCGGCCGCCGCCAAACATTTCGTCGAGCTCGTCGACGCCCGACTTTATCAATTGCGGCTTGACCGTTTCCGACGCGGTACCCGGCACGAGGCGCGGAAACACCACCACGCCTTCCCGTTCGCGAATGGCCATGTCGTGATAGCCGTCGGCGACGGGGACGCCCTGCATCTTGCTCACCTCGACGCGCCGGCGCACGCTGCCATATTCCTCGAGG
Source organism: Devosia sp. A8/3-2 (assembly GCA_025452255.1). Lineage (GTDB taxonomy): Bacteria > Pseudomonadota > Alphaproteobacteria > Rhizobiales > Devosiaceae > Devosia. The sequence continues at coordinate 2,689,298 of CP104974.1, read as the reverse complement.
GACTTGTCAAAGCGGATGACACCATGGGCGATGCCCTCGACTTCCTCGCCACTACGGTCGGGGCCGCTGGTCTGGGTGTCGAGCACCAAGGCGACGACGTTCCGCTTGGCCGAGAACGCCTTGAAGCCAAGCAATTCGCGGCGGAAGCGCAGGGTGTCGCCCGTAATCAGGCGGATTTCGAGCAACGAGTCGTAGACGAGCCGGTCAGGCTTATGCTCCTCGATCGCCGCTTCGATGGCCCGCCTTGTTTCATCGAGCCGCAATTCGGCGGTTTGGAAAATGGTCTGATCGGCGGCCGAATTGACCGCGTCGGAAGCCGAAAGCTCCTCGATGCGAATGCCCTCGATGCTCCAGCCGTGGGAGGTGGCGATGGCGTTGAGCTCGGCGGCGGTTTGGGACAGGCTGACATAGATGCAGCTCTCGCCCTTTTCGAGACCGGCGCGCAGAAACTGCAGGGCCGCGGTGGTCTTTCCCGAGCCGGGCGCGCCCTGCAGAATGTAAAGGTTGGAGGCCGGAAGGCCGCCGCGCAGAATTTCATCCAGACCGAAAACGCCCGTACTCGCGACGGTTGCCTTCTTGTTTTTGGCCATTTTTATCTCCGGCAATGGGCGTGACGGAGATTCAAATCTGATCCGTTACCCGTCATGACGCTTGAATTTTGAACTAGGGAATTGGGGGTAAAAGAGGGATCAGGACGCGGGGGACTGGCGTCCTCGACTTTTGCGAAACGCTTCAGTTTTTAAACGGTTGCACGCGGCGTTATTCGGCGCGCTGGAACAAAGCTGGCCGTGTTCCGTTCTGTCCGTCGCCCCAACGGATTGGCCTTTATAGATGTTTCGTCCTGACGCTCTTGGCGCCGTGCCGTTCGGTGGCGGCACCCGTTTCTCGCTCTGGGCGTTGGGGCATGACACGGCTGCAGTGGACATCGAAGGCGTCGGGACATTCAACCCGGAGCCCGCTGGTGACGGCTATTTCACCGCCGAAATCCCCGCTATAGACGTTGGCGCCCGCTACTGGTTCCGCATCGACAACGGACCGCGTGTGCCCGACCCGGCGTCGCGTTCCCAACCCGAGGGCAATGACGGCCCATCTGTCGTCGTCGAAAGCGATTTTGCTCGGAGAGATGCCGCTTGGGTCGGCGTTAAACGGCGCGACCGAGTGCTTTACGAATTACACATTGGCACCTTCACCCGCCAAGGCACTGGCGATCTGCGGCAAGTCGGCTGGCCACGCTGCGCGAGCTGGGTGTCACCCTTGTGCAGGTTATGCCGGTGGGGACTTTCAAGGGGCGGTTCGGCTGGGGTTATGACACCACCCTGCCCTATGCGCCATTCGCGCCTTATGGCTCGCCGGACGACATGCGGGCTTTTGTCGACGCGGCGCATGCCTGCGGCATCGGCGTCATTCTCGACGTGGTCTACAACCATGTCGGAATCGGCGACCACTATCGGGCTTATAGCGAGCACTATTTTACCACGCGTTACGAAAACGAATGGGGCGCAAGCTTCAACTTCGACGGGCAAGGCTCTGGCGCCGTTCGCGATTTCATCGTCGGCAATGCGGCCTACTGGATCAAGGATTTCCACCTCGACGGGCTGCGGATCGATGCCGCGCAAGCCATGTTCGACGCGAGCGAAGAGCACATCTCGGCCGAAATCACCCGCTCGGTTCGCGCCGCAGCCGGCAGCCGGTCGGTCTATGTCGTGGTGGAGAACCAGCCCCGGAACACCGGATGATCGACCCGCCCGAGCAGGGTGGCCATGGCATGGATGCCATGGTCAGTGACGATTTCCAGCACGCCGTCCGGGTCGCCGCGACGGGTCACAACGACTTCTACTACCGCGACTATCTGGGCACGCCACAGGAACTGGTCTCGGCGCTCAAATATGGCTTCCTCTATCAGGGCCAGCGGTCGGACATGCGCGACAAGGCCTATGGCACCTATAATCTGGCGACGCCGCCGGAGCATTTCGTGCACTTCCTCGAAAACCACGACCGAGTGGCCAATTCGGCCCGCGGCTTCCGGCTTTCCAGCCTGATGTCTCCAGCTCGCCTGCGCGCCATAACCAGCCTGCTGTTGCTGGGGCCGCAGACACCCTGCCTGTTCCGGGGGCAGGAATTCGGCGCCTCCAATCCGTTCCTCTATTTCTTCGGCGTCAGCGGGGACGATGCCCGCGTCGTTGCCGAGGGCCGGCGAAAATCGCTGACCAATTTCCCCGGCGTTGCCGACCCGGTGATGCAGGAAAGGTTGCCCGATCCCGACGATCCGGCAACGTTCGAGGCCAGCAAGCTGGACTGGGCTGAGGCCGAACGCCATGCCGGTATTGCCGCTCTGCATCGCGACCTACTGCGCATACGCCGCGAAGATCCTGCCTTCTCGCAGGCCAGCGAACGGCGGATCGATGGCGCGGTGATCGGGGAGGCTGCCCTGTTGATCCGCTATGTCACGCCCGATCCGGGCGGACATCGCCTGCTCTTGCTCAATCTGGGACGCGATTTGCAGATTGGCGTGGTCGCCGAGCCTTTGCTGGCCCCCGCCGATGGCCATCGCTGGCGCATGGACTGGTCGAGCGAGCATCCCGACTATGACGGTGCCGGACGCCGGCCGACCGATCCCGAAAAGTTCTGGATCCTTCCCAGCGATTGCGCCCCTGGTGTTGCGCAGCGAGCCCCGACCATGATTCCGCCGCGCGCCACCTATCGGCTTCAGCTCAACAAGGACTTCACCTTTGCCGATGCCACGGCACTGGTGCCCTATCTCGACGATCTGGGCGTCAGTCATGCCTATCTTTCGCCGATCCTGAAGGCCCGACCGGGTAGTACGCATGGCTACGACACGGTCGATCATAGCCAGCTCAATCCCGAGCTTGGGTCGCTCGATGATTTCCGCGGGCTGGCACAGACGCTGCAGCAGCGCGGCATGGGTATCATCCTTGATTTCGTGCCTAATCATATGGGGGTGGGCGGTGCCGATAACGCGCTCTGGCTCGACGTGCTCAAACACGCGCAGGCCAGCCGCTACGCCGACTGGTTCGATATCGATTGGCATTCGCCTCGGCCGGGAATGGAGGGCAAGCTGCTCGTGCCCTTTCTCGGCACGAGCTATGCCGAGAGCCTTGCCGCGGGCCATCTGCGGCTCAAACCTGATGGCGATGGTTTTGCCGTCTGGGCGCACGATGGCGATAAATTGCCAATCCGGCCGGAGGATGCCAGCGCGCTGCTGCAACGCTATGGCAGCGCCGGTGCGGTCATCACCACCCATACCGGTCAGGTCGGCCAAGCCGGAAGTTGGTCCGCACTCGATAGCCTGATTACCAAACAAAATTGGCGGCTGGTGCATTTCTCGACGGCCGCCGACGAGATCAATTACCGGCGTTTCTTCGTCAATAGTGACTGGCGGGCATTCGCGTCGAGCGCCCTGACGTGTTCGCGCATATCCATGCGCTGATCTTCGCGCTGATCGAGGAAGGCCCGGTCGATGGCCTGCGCCTCGACCATATCGACGGCCTGCTCGACCCCAAGCTCTATCTGGAAACGTTGCGCGCGCTGTCCGCGCCCGATCTATCTGGTGGTCGAGAAAATTCTGGCGCCGCATGAAACGCTACAGGCCGATTGGCCCGTCGACGGCACTACGGGCTATGAGGTGGGCGCACAATTGATCCGCGTGCTGATGCATGGTGCGGCCGAGCCGGTGGTGAGCCAAAGTTATGCGGCTTTCGTTGGCGACGCGCCCCCGCTGCATGAGGAGGTCTACCGCTGCAAGCTGCGCGTCATGGACAATGAGCTGTCCGCCGAACTCGCCGCGCTGGCTCGCTATTTCGCTGTCATAGCTCGGTCGGAGGCGGCTACGTCCGACTTGAGCGAAGCGGGCTTGCGTCGCGCCCTGCGCGAGATCATCGCCCAGCTCCGCGTCTATCGCAGCTATGCCGACCATACCGGCATGACGCCCCGTGACCGTCGCGAGATCGGTTATGCCGTGGCCCGTGCCCGGCGGCAGCAGAGGCACATCCAGCCCATGCTGTTTGACTTCGTCGCCTCCGTGCTGTGTGGAACGCTGGGCCCAGCCTATAATCCCAAGGCGGTCGCCGCGGCGATCGGCCGGTTCCAGCAATATTGCGGTCCCGTCATGGCCAAGGGTTTTGAGGATACCGCGCTCTATCGCCACAATCGGCTCGTCGCGCTCAATGACGTGAGCGCCCATCCGGACCGGTTCGCGCTGTCCATCGCGGCATTCCACGACAGCAATCGTCGGCGGCAGGCCAGTCACCCCGCCTCGATGCTGGCGACTTCGACCCATGACAGCAAGCGCGGCGAGGACATCCGCGCCATCATCGCCGCCATTGCCGACGCGCCGGACATATGGGCCAAGGCCGTAGCGGATTGGCGGGTGATGCTGGCTGTCGACGGGTGCGACGCCATTCACCCCGGCGACCTTTATTTGTTCTTTCAGCTGCTGCTCGGCGGCTGGCCGGTCTCGGGCGACGCCGATGGCCTCTGCGCGCTTGCAGGGCGCCATGGTCAAATCGCTCCACGAGGCCCGGTTGCGCAGCGATTGGGGCGTCAACGACACCGCCTATGAAGCCGAAGTCATGGATTTCATCAGAACGGGCGCTGGGCGATGACCGTTTCGTCGCCCGCTTTCACGCGAGCAGCGCGCCCTTGCGCCAGTCGGCCGGCGCAAGGGATTGATCCGAGCCGCGCTCAAGCTGACGATACCGGGCATACCGGATATCTATCGCGGCGCGGAGGATTGGGAGCAGAGCTTTGTCGACCCGGACAATCGCCGCCCTCTCGATTTCGCCGAACTAGCCCGGCGGCTGGCCCAGCCGCTGACAGGACGCGATGACAAGCTCATCCTGACGCAAAGCCTGCTGCAACTGCGCCGCCGCCTGCCCGCGCTATTCGCCGAAGGCAGCTATGAAGCCATGGATTGCGGGACCAACGTGCTGGCCTTCCGACGCCGGCTCGGTGCCGACGAAATCATGGTGTTGGCCGACCTCTCCCCCGGCCACAATGCGAGGCTGCCGGCTGTCGCGGCGCTGCGGACCATTTATGGCTCGGCTGCCGGCCCGGTCTGGGTCATGACCGGTCGCTCTTAGGCTATGAGCCCTCTAGCGGGGCCACGGCATAGATGCGGTCGGCGAAGCGCTGCAATTCGAGGGCGAGCTGTTCGGCAACGAGCAGGGTAGCGCCGGTCAATTGCCGGCGGGCGGGGGTGACCACGGCCATTTCCAGCGGACTGAGGCGCAGCCCGGCAATGGGGACAGCCTTGACCGAGCCCTCCTCCAGCTCCTTGAGCAGGCCGATACAGGTGAAGAAGGCTATGCCATCGCCGGACAGGATGAGGGGCTTCAGCATCATCTGGCTGTTTGTTGCCACAAAGGTGCGGCTGACGCGATCGAGCGAGCCCAGCTCCCGGGCGATGATCGAGCTCATCACCTCGTGGTCGAGCTGGAGCAAGAGACGAAATTGCGCGCATTCCTGCAGGGTGACGCTGGCCTGTCGCGCGAGCGGGTGGCCGCTGGACACGATGGCGCGAAGCGGCATGCGCACCCCTGTCACCACGTCGATATCGGGCGGCCGCGCCAGATCGAAGGTGATGCCGATATCGCAATCGCCTTCGGCAAGTAGCTTGAAGATTGTGTTGTAACTCTCTGTACGAATGCGGAAATCGATCGCCGGGTGCTGGTGATGAAACCGGCGCACGAATTCGGGCAGGAACTGAATGCCCGAGCTATCGAGGCAGGCGATATGCACCCGGCCGGTGCGCTTGCCGCGCATTTCCCCGATTTCGGAGCGCATGAGATCAAAATGGCGCAGCGTCTCGGTGGCATGCCGGAGCACGATTTCCCCGGCATGGGTGAGGCGCAGGCCATCGGAAAAGCGCTCGAACAGGGGCGTGCCCAATTCGTCCTCGAGCTTCTTGATCTGCCGGCTCAGGGCGGAGGTTGCGACATGCAGCTCCTCGGACGCCTTGCGGATCGAACCGGAGCGCGCCACCTCGGCAAAGTAGCGCAGGATGCTGGCATGCATGGCGGGCCTGTCGTGAAATAGCGCTTCGTTCACATTGTCATAGCATGGCCGGGGCCACGTCCCAAAAGGGTGAAAACTACTATCGCCCCTGCCACACCGGCGCGCTTTTCTCGGAAGGCCCTCACGCCCTCGTGGGCATCCTCACTGACCAAAGCGGCGATCAGCGCGGGGGTGCGCAGCGCCTGTGCCTCGGCCGGTGGCAGATGGGATGTGCGATTGACGGTCTGCTTGATGGCGCGCAGCGAGAGCGGCGCGCAGGCCACGATATCCTCCACCCAGCGCTGCACTGCCGCGTCGAGTTCGGCCGCAGGAACCACTTCGTTGATCAGGCCATAGGCGGCTATTTCGGCGGCGGTGAAGCGCTTGCCTGTCAACATGACGCCCATGGCCAGATTGTGCGGAATCTTGCGTTGCAGCTGGATCATGCCGCCTTCGAGCGGCATGCGGCCGACGCGCGCTTCCGGCAGACCGAACTTGGCGGTGTCGGCCGCGATAACAATGTCGCAGCCCAGCACCATCTCGAACCCGCCGCCCAGCGCAAAACCATTGACCCGAGCGATCAGCGGCACGTCCAGCGTCTTGCGATAGGTAATGCCGCCAAAGCCGTTCGGATGACTTTGCGACCAATATTGCAGGCCGGATTTCTCGATGCCGTTGTCACCACCCTTGAGATCGGCGCCAGCGCAAAACGCCTTCTCCCCAGCGCCGGTCAGCACCACGCAGCTGATATCGGTGCGGGATTCGATATCGAGCCAGACCTTTTCCAGCTCGGCTTCGGTGGCCGGATCCACCGCATTCATCCGCTCCGGCCGGTTGAGTGTCACCCGGGCGACACGGTCGGCTACGCTATAATCAACACTCATTCTGCCGCTTCCTGCTTGAGGTCGGCCAGAATGACATCGTTGTGCTCGCCCAGCGTCGGCGGCTTGAGACGCACCGTGACCGGGGCATTCGACATATCGATGGGTGAACCGATAACCCGCACCGGACCGGCCGGCGTCTCGCCCACCTCAAGGATCAGCTTGTTGATCAGCGTCTGCTCGTCCGCCAGCGCATCGGGGAGCGAGCGCACTTCCGAGCACAAAATGTCCACGTCTTCCGGGCGCTTGAGCCAGTGAGCTGTCGTATTGGTTGCGAAATGCTGGCGGAACACCGCTTGCAGCGCCGGCCGCGAGAGCATCTGCGCGTCGAAATCCTTGTGCTCGGGTTTCTCCGACAAATCCTCGATGCCCAGAGCATTGCAGATGTCCTGCAAAGGATTGGGCTTGAATGCCCCCACCATGACCAGCGCGCCATCGGTCGTCTCGAACACCCCGGTCAGCGGAAACGCCGACCAGTTGAGCTCCTTGTTGCGCATCAGATGCATGGTGCCTTCCTGCATCTGCATGGCGATGAGCGAGCTATAAAGGCTGACGGCAACCTGCTGGCCCTCACCCGTCCGGTCACGATGCAGCAGCGCCAGCAATATGCCCTGCACCAGATGCATCCCGGCCGAATAATCGGCCAGCGTCGTGGAATAAACCGCCGTGGGGTGGGTATTGTCGGATTTGCGCTGCATCACCCCGGTCAGCGCTCGGGCCAAGGTGTCTCGGCCGCCCTTGTGGCGATAAGGGCCTTCCAGCCCGAAACCGGTGCCCACCGCATAGACCAGCCGGGCGTTGATCTTTTGAGATCCTCATAGCCAAAGCCCATCCGCTCCATCACGCCGGGCCGGAAATTGTTGACCACGACATCGGCGGTGCGCAGCAGTTCGAGCACGGCGGCGCGGGCTTCGGGCGTCTTGAGGTCCAGCGCGAGGCTCTTTTTGTTGCGGTTGAGCGAGGTGAACACCGGATTATTGAGCCCATCGGGGTCCGACCCCAGCGACCAGCGCGACAGATCGCCAATCTTGGCCTTTTCGACCTTGATCACCTCCGCGCCATAGTCGGCCAGCATCTGCGTGCAGCAGGGCCCCAGCATCACACGGGTGAAATCGACGACGCGAATGCCATCAAGCGGGAGCGAACTCATTCTGCAGCCTCCAGAAAACCGGCATTGGCGGAAGGGACATCCCCGGATCGGCGCCCTGAGCGCGCAGGCGCTTGCGCACTTCGGTCAAATCGGCCTGCCGTGCCGTTACCCCGGCATTGAGCGAGACGACCGCCGCGACGCCAGCTGCTTCACCCATGGCCATGCAGGGTGGGATTTCCCGGCTCGATTTCTGTGCCCGGGGTGTCGCCGAATAATGGCGGCCGGCCACGATGAGCTGGTCGATCTCCTTGGGCAGCATGGAGCGATAGGGCGTGTAGTAATCACGGCCGCGGCACACCGTGTCCTCGAAATGCCGTCGATGCATGACGTCATCCTTGCTGACGACATAGGCGCCTTCGAGCAGGCGTGTCTGGCGCACGCCGGTCTGGGGCGCAAAGTCCACCACATAGGACTTTTCGAAGCCCGGCAGGTTCTCGCGGGCGAAATCCAGCAGCCGGCCGATACGGGCCCTGCCCTCCAGTTCGGCGGCCGTGAGGTCTTCCACCTTCATGCCGCTCAGCTTGGGCATATGCGGGCAATTGAGCCAGACAATGCCCGGCAGCGGCGTCTTGAGCCACCAGAACGACCAGCAACCGCCGATCAGGCGCTTGGCTTCGTGGTCGAGCGCCTTGAACTTCTCCGGCTCCTCCTGCTCGAAGCGCTCGGCCGCGTCGGTGTCCACCCGCCCCAGCGGGACACAGTGGTAAGGATGAAGTCCGAACTGGTATGGGACGCGCCGGCGCTGGCGGCCACGTCAAGATCGCCCGTCGTGTCGATCACCACACTGCCCATGATCGCCTCAAGCCCGGCCTTGGTTTGGCACACCACGCCCGTAATCCGGCCATCCTCGACGATGGCCGAGGAGAACCAGCTATGGAGGCGAATCTTGACCTTGGCGTCGGTCAACAGATCATAGGACGTCTGCTTGAACGCATCGGGATCGAACGCGGCCGCATAACAGACCGGGTGCGGATTGGGGCTGCTCTGGACGTGGAAATCGAACAGGCCCCAGCGCGCCCAGCGTTGCCAAGCTTCCGGCGTATCCCGGAACTCGATGGTGCGATCATTTTCGCTCGGGACTACGGCGAGACCCTTGCGCTCCATGCGCTCGATCATCTCGACGCAGATGCCTTTGACGGTGATCTCGGTGCCGTTGATCATGTCATCGAGCACGAGCACCATGCCACCGGCGGCGAGGCCGCCGAGATAAGGGTAGCGTTCCAAGAGGGTAACGCTGGCGCCGTTGCGGGCTGCCGATATGGCGGCGGAGATGCCGGCTGGGCCGCCGCCGACGACGACAACATCCGACCGATCCACGACATTGACCTGTCGGGACGGCAAAACGATTGGAGATTGCATGATGTAAATTCCTCCTCGCGCCTATTCAGACGCGGCCGGCTTCCACCGGACGATGCGGCTTTCCGCTAATGAAACGAGTGAGAACAGGAGCACGGCGAGCAATGCCGCGATCACGACGGTTGCGTAGAGCAGCGCCGAACGGAAATTGAAGGTTGCGTCGATTATGAGCGCACCCGGGCCATAGGTGGACCCGATCCATTCCACGACGATGGCGCCCATGACGCAACTGGTGGCGGCAATGCGCAGCGCCGCAAACAGGAACGGCAGCGATGCCGGAATACGGACCTTCCAGAGCACCTCATTGGGGCTAGCGGACAACACCCGCATCAGGTCCAGCATGGCGGGGCTGGCTGATTTCAGCCCCTGAACCATGTTCACCAGCGTCGGGAAAAAGCAGATCAGCGCCACGATGATGATCTTGGGTGTCAGCCCGTTGCCGAAAATCAGCACCGGGATCGGCGCCAGCGCGATGATCGGAATGGCCTTGACGAACACCGCGAGGGGATAGACCGCCCGCTCGGCCATAGGACTGTGGACGAACCAGACTGCCAAGAGGATGGCGAAAAGGTTCCCGAACACAAATCCCAGCGCCGCCTCGAGCATGGTCGGCTGGACATTGCGCCAGAGTGTGCCGGCATTCTCGTACAGCGCCACGGCAATCGCCGTCGGACTGGGTGCCATGAAGGTCGGCACGTTGAAGACGGTCACGCCAACCTGCCAGACGAGCAGCAGGCCGGCCGTGGTGAGGATAACCGGCATGCTCCGCTGCAGCCCCTCGCCGATGCGATGGACCACGCTTTCATTGGGCTCGGCGCCATGCGCCGTGGTATGGGAGAGCGCGTCGGTCATAGACATTCCTCCAGCATCGAGCGCAGGCGCGCGGTGACGGTGATGAATTCGACGGTGTCGCGAATGGCCAGCGACCGGCCAGACGGGAAGTCCACTTTCATGAACTCCTTGACCCGCCCCGGATGCGCCTTGAGCATCAGCACGTGCTGGCCCAAAAACGCGGCTTCCGGAATGGAGTGGGTCACGAACACGATCGTGGTGCCCGTCTCCTGCCAGATGCGCAGCAATTCTTCGTTCAGCTTGTCGCGGGTGATTTCGTCCAGCGCCCCGAACGGCTCGTCCATCAGCAGGATGCGGGGCCGGGTTACCAGCGCCCGGGCGATGGCGACGCGCTGCCGCATGCCGCCCGACAACTCGTGCGGCAGGGCATTTTCGCGCCCCGACAGCCCAACCATGGCCAGCAGCTTGTGCGGGTCGTCAAAGGTCGCGCCGGCCTTTTTCCCTACCTCGATCGGCAGCCGCACATTATCGATCACGCTGCGCCGGGGCAGCAGGGTGGCGTCTCGGAACACGAAGGCAAAATCGCGCCCTTCGCGCGCCTGCCGGGGCGAGCGCCCCAGCACCGAAATACTGCCGCCACTGGTCGGCACCAGATCGGCGATGGCCCGCAGCAAGGTGGATTTACCGCACCCCGATGGCCCCAACATCGTGACGAAGCCACCTTCGGGAATATCGAGCGACACATCGGACAGCGCCGTGACTTCACCCTTGCCCTCGCCGAACCGCACCGAGACGTTCCGGACCGAGATCGCGGGCTGGTTCACGGCCACCTCCGGCTTTTGTTCCAGAGTTGCCAACATGATCAACCTACCGCCTTGCGAGCGTCGACCGTGGCCTCCAGCACCGAGAAGGTGACAACGTCATCGATGGTCGGCACCGTCCCCGAGAACTGCCCAAGGTCCGAATAGGCCTTGATCTGCGCCTCCCAGAGCGCACGGCTCATGGTGCCCCAGCCGTCGGCCTTGGTGGTCTCGCCGAACACATAGTTGGACACCGCCCCGACCGCCAGCAGCTCGGGTTCGCGCTGCATGTTGGGATAGGCCTCCACCAGCATGTCCACGCCTTCCTCCCGGTTGTCGCGCACATAGGCCCAGCCCTTGGCCGCGGCCCGGGTGAAGCGGGCGAGCACGTCGCCTTGCGTGTCGATCTGCTCGTCGGTGGCGAAATAGACGTTGGCGTAAAGTTGCAGCCCTGCGTCCCACAGCATCAGCTCGACGGCGTCGGGGCCGAGGATTTGCATGGCCTCCACATTGGTATTCCAGCCGGTCACCACATCGGCTCGGCCGGTGAGGAGCTGGTTCATATCAGCGCCCATATTGACGATGGTGACCTGATCCTCGGCAATGCCGTTGGCGGCAAGCAGGGCGCGCAGCAGGATCACCGCCGACGGCTGGGTGGCAACCGTCTTGCCGACCATGTCCTGCGCCGTGCGGATCGGATTGTCGCCGAGCGAAAAATAGGAGAACGGATGCTTCTGGTAACCGGCCAAAAATGCCTTGATCGGAATGCCGGCCGAGCGGGCCAGCATGATGGCCGGGCTTGATGACGTCAGGCCCACCTGCGACTGGCCGGCTGCGACACCGGCCACGCCATCGATATTGGGGCCGCCCGGCACGATTTCGAGCTCGATACCTTCCTCGGCAAAGAAGCCCTTCGTCATGGCGGCCACCTCGCCCAGAATGCCGTTGGAGGCGAGCCAGCCGAGCTGCATCCGCACCTTGGCAACATCCTGCGCCAGCCCAGCAGTCACCCCGATCAGGCTATGGGTCGCGGCCATGCCGCCCAGTGCGGCACTGCTCTGCATAAAACGTCGACGATTCATCGTAAAAATGGACATGAGCTGCGTTCCCTGTTGCAGTGCCCCCGGTGTTCCCTCCCGGGTTGTCATCTCGACGTCACGATGATGACCCGGGAAGCCGTTCTCAAGAAGTTCAAAAATTCGTGGTTTTGATTGCCGAAAAGGCAACGCCCGGAGCAATTTCTGCTGCTGGCGGGGGATCAGCGCGCTGTGACGGCTTCGAGCAGCGCTGGACCGAGCGCTGACGCGGCGTGCCGCGGCGCCAGACGACACCGACATTGCGCTTGGCAGTGATCTCTTCGAGCGGCAGGGCCACGATGTTGGGGCAATGCGGCCAAGGCTTTGGCCAATCAGGCACAATGCCGACGCCCGTGCCCCGGTCAACCATCACTGCAATGGCTTCGAGAGCGTCGAGCTCCACCAGATCGCGCGGAATGATGCCAGTGCGGCGAAGGTAGATATCGACGAGGCGCCCGCCCCAGCTGGCTCTGTTATAGCGCAGGAAGGGCTGGGTGCTCAGCAGATCGGCAATGCCGCGGGAGGCCAGCTCGCGATGTGCCAGCAGCACCAGCGGTTCGCGGCGAAGGGTTTGCCACTGCATGGATTTGGGCATGACGAAGGGCGGCTGCACGACAATGGCCGCATCGAGCTCGCGGGTCCGCACGCGGTCGAACAGATCGGGGCTCGCGCCGAGCGCAAGAACCAGTTCGAGCCGCGGAGCCGATTGCCGGAGACCGAGCAGCGTAACCGGCATCAGGCCCGTCAGCGCCGTGCTGATGCAGCCCAGCGTCAGGCGGCCGGCCGGTTGGTCGGGCTGAGCGGCGGTTTGCAGATTTGCAACCTCCCCCAGAATGCGCCGTGCCGGCTCGACAAGCGCTGCCCCGGCGCTGGTGGCACTGACGCGCCGGCCGGCGCGCGCCACCGAGGGCACGCCGATCTCCGCTTCAAGGGCACGCATTCTTTGCCCAACCGCCGCGGCGGTAATGCCGAGGCGCCGAGCCGCTTCCGCCATCGAGCCCTGCTCGACCACGCAGACGAAGGTTTCAAGGAATTGCGTGTCCATCAATGAACATTAGCTATCGTCTCAAGATATGGGAAGACAGTTTTACCCGCAGCGATATGTGTGGATACTGCGCCGCACCAATATCCGAGGAATACCCATGCCCCTGTCCCCGCAAACCAACGGCGTCTACGCCATCGCCGCCACGCCATTCCATCCCGATGGGGCGCTCGACACCGCTTCGGTCGACAGGCTGACCGATTTCTATGTGCAGTCCGGCGCTACCGGCCTGACTATTTTGGGCATTATGGGCGAAGCGCCCAAGCTGGAGCCCGAGGAATCGCTGCAGATCACCCGGCAGGTGGTGGCCCGGGCCGGGGTACCCGTCATCGTTGGCGTGTCGGCACCCGGCTTTGCCGCGATGCGCTCGCTGGCGCGCAATGTCATGGAACTCGGCGCCGCCGGCGTCATGATCGCGCCACCCCCTGCCCTGCGCACCGACGAGCAGATCGTCACCTATTATGCACAAGCGGTGGAAGCCATTGGCGAGGACATCCCCTTCGTCATCCGAGATTATCCGCTGACCCTGACCGTGGTGATGACGCCCAATGTCATCCGCACCATCGTCAACAACCATGCCTCCTGCGTCATGCTAAAGCATGAGGATTGGCCGGGGCTGGAAAAGATCAGCAAGCTGCGGTCCTTCCAGAAGGCCGGCGAGATGCGCGATATCTCCATTCTCTGCGGCAATGGCGGGCTGTTTCTCGATTTCGAGATGGAGCGCGGCGCCGACGGCGCCATGACCGGCTACGCCTTCCCCGACATGCTGATCGACGTGGTGAGCATGCAGCAGCGCGGCGAGCGCGACGCCGCCCATGACCTGTTCGATGCCCATCTGCCGCTGATGCGTTACGAGCAGCAGCAGGGCGTCGGCTCCGGCAGTGCGCAAATATGTGCTGCAAAAGCGCGGCGCCATTGCCAGTGACGCCCAGCGCAAACCCGGCAGCAGCCTCACCGCCGCCGCCAAGGCCGAGGTGGACTATTTGCTGCAACGCCTCGCCCGTAAAGACCCGCGCGCCGCGCTCTAGCCGCTACCAAACCCAAACAGGTGCCGATCGGTCGAAACGACCCTTCGGCACTACACCGACTGCGGCTGATGCGCCGCGACGACCGGATGATCGAGTGCCGTTGAGCGCGATTTTTCCCAGCCGCCGGGCGAGCCCATATTGGTCACCTCAGGACCAAAAAGTCCCGGTTCACCTCAATATAGCCCTTCTGCCCCTCCGCCATATCACCTTCCCGAGCAACGGCGTCGACCGGACAGACCGATAGGCACAGGCCACAATTGATGCACTCGTCGGGATGGATGTAGAACATCCGCCCGCCTTCATAGATGCTGTCCACCGGACAAACCGAAGCACAGGCGCCATCCTTGATATCGATGCAGGTCTCGGTGATCACATAGGTCATGGCTCAGGTCTCCCCAAGCCATAATGGTCACGTCCCCCGTTCGATTAAAGCGCCGAATATCGTACGACCGATTGCCAAAATGGCAACGCAGTCTAGAACGCCACCCCGAATGTTCCTTTGGCAGACACGGCACGCTCACCGCGGGTGCTGAGGTCGACTTCGGCTTTGCCGCTCAAGCGCCGAGCCCCATTGGCGAGAACCATTCCAGCCGACAGCTTGCCATAGGCCCGGCTGAACAGGCCCGCGCCGCTATCGCCGCCATTGCCACCGGCGAGGCTGATGCCCAGTTGCGGGGTGAGTTCGGTGCCGTTATCGAGCAGATAGGCATATTCAAAGGTCGCGCCCAGACCGATGCGATAGTCCGTCTTTTCAAAGCCCGGCACGGCGACGTTCACCCCGCCGAGCGCGCTGACCAGATAATCCCCGGCCCGCTCATTCATCAGCACGAAGGTGGCGTTGGGCCTGATGGTCAGCGCATCGGCAGCCCAGTGCCTTCAAGCTTGGCCTTGAAGAGCAGCCGGTCGGTATCGAACTGGCCGGCATAGTCCATGCCCAAAACCTGCGCAGAGATATCGTTCGATGAACGGCCATAGAGCAAGCTGGCATCGAAGGTCACGTCTCGGGCCAGCCCGATCGAGACATAGGGACCAGCCAGAAAGCCCCTGCCCTCCACGATGCTGTTATGCGATTGGTCGCTCATCCAATCGCCATAAAGCGCGGCCCCGACCAGCACATTGTCAGCGAACAGGTAATCGGCCCCACCCGACACCAACGCAAACTCCCCCAGTGCTCGGTTTCGTCGGTCCGGGCATGCAGTGTCAGCCGCGTATCGAGCCAGACGTTGAACGGCAGTTGTTCACCGTCAGCCGCAGCCAGAGCCTCGGCCGCCCCGCCCGCCGCGTTGATTTCAGCAAGACTGGTCGCAAAAGCCAGAACCTGCATATTGCCGCTATTGGTAGCCGTCACCGTGCCCGGCCGGCCCGAAAGGTTCCGGCGGTCGGAGAGACCGGGCAGCTCGATGCTCGAACTCAGCAATCCCATCCGGGTTTCGACAAAGCTCTGTGCCAGCTCGTCAAACCGCTCGCGGACCAGTTCTGCATTAATGCCAATCGTCAGGGCATAGTCGCGTGTGCCGCGGGCTCCGAGGGCATCGCTTGCCTGTGTGGTGAAGGAGAAGGCGCCGCTCTGGGCCGGCGTGCCGCTGAGCATGCCATCGGCAGAGAGAGCCAGCCCTGCGGGCAAGGCACCGGCGCTCACGGCGAAGCTGTAGGGCGCAGTGCCACCCGCCGCGGTCAACGTCTGGGCATAGGGCACTCCGGCCTTGCCATCCGGCAGTGTTTCCGGCGTCAGCCTGACGGCGCCGAGGACACCCGTATAGACCATGGTGGCAGTCTGCCCGTTGGTGTCGGTCACCTTGATGGTAAAGTCATATGCACCCTCGCCAGTCGGCACACCCGAGAGAAGCCCCGATGGCGCCAGCGTAATACCGGCCGGCAGGTCGCCCGTGGCCAGCGCATAGCTATAGGGCGCGACCCCACCAGTGGCGCCAAGGGGCTGGCTATAGGCCACGCCCCGCATTGGCGCGGGCAGCACGGGCGGCGTAATGGCCAAGGTCGAGGGCAAAACACGGAGTGTGTAGGTGTAGGGAGGGCTGGTGTATCCACCCGCTGCCGTCATGACTATGGTGACCGTGGAGGCGCCCTCGGACAGTGGCGTTCCTGACAGTACACCGCCGGCAAAAGTCCACTCCGGCGGCAAGGTGCTGCTGATCAGCGTAAAACCATATCCGCCCAAGCCGCCTGAACCCGTGAAGGTCTGGCTATAGGGCATGCCTACGACTGCGGGAGGCAGCGCAAGACTCGCCGGCACTATGGTCGGCAGGTTGATGCTATAGGGGTTCGACTCCGCCGCGCCGCTGCCGATATTGCCCAAGAGGTCAGCCACCCCGGACAGGTCCAGCCTGATCCGTTTGTTGTCGAACGAAACGCCACCATCAGGGGTAAAAGTCGACGTCCGGGTTATGCCGCCGTCGGAAGAGGAGACCGGCGCCAACGTTCCGTTCTCAGCGGTCAGATCGGCGTTGTCGAAGCCGCTCACCACTTCCGAAAAGGTAATGTTGACCTCTGCCGTGCCTCCGCTCGGCAACGTGGCCGGATTCACCACGACGATCGCGGTAGGGCGCACGGTGTCGATGACGTAGTTATTGGAATCGGTGGTTCCGATGCCCTGATTACCGGCCGCGTTGCTCACGCCGCTATTGTTCAGCGTTATGATGTTGGCATCGTCGGTCACTCCCGGGCTGGGGGTCAGTGTCGCCACCCGGGTGACGCCGCCGTCGACGGACGACATATTACTCAGCGTGCCGTTAACAACGCTCAGGAGAGCATTGGAAAAACCGCTTACGGCTGACGAGAACGTCACCGTCACGTCCGATGTTTGTCCAATGGCCAGAGCGGTGTCTGCAACTACGATGGTTGCTGTGGGACGCCGCGTTTCGACTATGTAGTTGGCGGAATTGGTGAGGCCCGCGCCAGCGTTGCCGGCCGAGTCCTTCACGCCAGAATTATTCAATGTCATTACATTGGTCGTGTCGGAAACCGCTGCGGCAGGGATAAATGTCGCTGTCCAGGTTATGCCGCCATCGCCGGTCGAAAATCCAGACAGATTGCCATTCGGCACCGTCATGTCGGCCGCGGTAAGTCCCGTTACGGATTCTGAAAACGTTACCGTCACCAACGAAGTCTCGTGAACGCTCAGCGTGGTGTCGGCCAAGACGATCGTGGCCGTGGGACGTTCGCTGTCGAGGACAAAATTATTGGACGCGGTAGTCCCCGTCCCGAAATTGCCGCTACCATCCGAGACACCCGACTTGTCGAGAATAACCGAATTGTTCTGCCCGGCTAAGGCCCAGTATTGGCGTAAATGTCGCTATCCACTCTATATTGTCGGACGTCGCCAGACCGGAAAATGTCCCTGCCGCCGAGGACAAATCCGAAATATCAGAATCCGACGACAGCCTCAGAGAAGGTGATCATCACATCGGCGGTCGCGCCGATCCCCAAGATGGCCGGGTCGACCACAAGAGTCGCGGTCGGCGCCGCCGCTGCCGCCGGGCCCACCGCCACAAGGAATGCCAAGGTAATTCCAATGTGCGGCTTCAGGCCCGCAGCAATTCTGGCAAACATAGAGCACCGGAAAATGGATTGTGATAAAATCAGCAAACAGCAATCACTTATGCTTAGAGACAGCTTTTGCATAAAGCTAGTCTGGACGAAACGAACGGCCGGGGTTTCAATATACCCAGCCACCGATCGTGCCGGTTTGCTTCTGCAACGCCTAAACGGGTCCTGCACCCTCGATAAACTCATGACTGAAGCTGGCTTGGACAATGCCCGCAGGGCGACTGCATGACGGGCGCCGGTAAGCGGCAAAGCCGCGGTAAGGACACCGACAGCCGGACTCAATAGGTCGAAACATGCCCTGTCACTTAGTAGTGGACACTTCGCCTCAATATCCGTCATATCGGAAAAGAGCGAGGAGCGTGATGGTGAGTTCTAGCCCGAAAATTGGCCCGGTCATTCAGAACGAGCGTAAAGCCGGGCGGCTGACCCTTGAGGCATTGGCGGGGATGTCTGGCGTTTCGAAGTCGATGTTGAGCCAGATCGAGCGGGGTGAGGCCAATCCCACTTTTGCCGTGCTGTGGAGCCTGACGCAGGCTCTGGGGCTGGAATTTTCCGACCTCATCGCGGGCGGCGCGACTGCCAATGAACATGACGTCATTGAGATCACCCCTGCTCCGCATACACCGGAAATCAGCAGCGGGGACGGGCTTTGCCGCCTCAAGATATTGAGCCCGCCCGGGCTGGCAGGCCACACGGAATGGTATGCGGTCGAGATAGCGGCAGGCGGACGGCTGGACAGCGAACCTCATGCCAAGGGCGCGGTAGAACATTTCACTGCGTGGACTGATGGGATCATCATCCGGAGCGGACGGGGCGAAGCGGAGGTGAAACGCGGCGAGACCGCCCGCTACCCTGCCGACGTGCCGCATGCCATTTCGAATGGCGGAACCGAGACCACGACGGGCTTGCTGGTTCTGCTCTATCGCTAGAATTCCATTGTTGCGGCAAAGGTTCCGTTATATTGGAATATCCATCAAAGAGGAGGTTCCATTGGATTCCGGTTTTCTCAAGCATCTGCAAAACGAGCTCGACGGCATAGCTGATGCCGGCATGCTCAAGCGTGAGCGACAAATCACCGGACCACAGGGCGGCCGCATCGCGGTTGGCGACCGCACAATGGTCAATCTATGCGCCAATAACTATCTGGGCCTCGCCGATCATCCCGAAATCGCGAAGGCGGCGATCGAAGCCATCCAGCACTATGGTTTCGGCATGGCGTCGGTGCGCTTCATCTGCGGGACGTTGGACCTGCATCGCGAGCTTGAGCAGGCAACAGCAAAATTCCTCGGCAAGGATGATTCCATCCTTTTCGCAGCGTGCTTTGACGCCAATGGCGGGCTGTTTGAAAGCCTGCTTGGGCCGGAAGACGCCATTATTTCGGACGCGCTTAATCATGCTTCGATCATCGATGGCGTGCGCCTGTCCAAGGCCAAGCGCTACCGCTATACCAGCAGCGACATGGACGATCTCGAGGACCAATTGAAACTGGCCGTATTGGAGGGCAGCCGGTTCCGGCTGATCGTCACCGATGGCGTTTTCTCGATGGATGGCCACATCGCCAAACTGGCCGAAATTCGCGCTTGCGGACAAATATGACGCCATCATCGCGGTGGACGACTGCCACGCCACCGGGCATCTGGGGCCCAAGGGACGCGGTACGGGAGCATTGACCGGCGCGAATGTGGACATCATCACCGGAACGTTCGGCAAGACGCTTGGCGGCGCAATGGGCGGCTTTATCGCCGGGCCGCAACAGGCCATCGACCTGCTGCGGCAGCGGGCCCGCCCCTATCTCTTCTCCAATGCGCTGGCGCCGGCCGTCGCGGCCGGATCGTTGAAGGCGCTGGAGCTGGCCGACAAGGCCGACGACTTGCGTGCAACACTGATGGCGCACACTCGGCGATTTCGGGCCGGCCTTGCCGAAGCCGGCTTTGACCTGCTCAACGGTGAGACGCCCGTCATTCCGGTGATGCTCGGCGAGGCGAGCAAGGCACAGGAGCTGGCCGCGGCGCTCGACAAACGCGGTGTCTATGTTGCGGGCTTCTTCTTCCCCGTCGTGCCCAAGGGCAAGGCGCGCATCCGCACCCAGATGTCGGCGGCGCTGAGCCGGGACGACGTGGACTTTGCCATCGGCGCCTTTGCCGAGGCCGGACGGGAATTGGGGATCATCTGATGAAAGCGCTCGTCAAGGCCAGACCGGAACGCGGCATCTGGATGGAAGACCGGCCGATCCCCGACATCGGGCCGGAGGACGTGCTGGTCAAGGTGCACAAGACGGGCATCTGCGGCACGGATATCCACATCTACAACTGGGATGAATGGGCGGCCAAGACGGTGCCCGTAGGGCTGATCACCGGCCACGAATATGCCGGCGAAATCGCCGCCGTCGGCGCCGATGTGCGCAACCTGAAAGTCGGCCAGCGCGTGTCGGGCGAAGGCCATGTGGTGGGGATGAAAAGCCGGGCCAGCCGGGCGGGCAAATTCCATCTCGATCCCGAAACCAAGGGTATCGGCGTCAATCTGCCGAGAGCCTTTGCAGAATTCGTCAGGATACCGGCCTTCAACATCATCCCCCTGCCCGACGGCATCGACGACGAGATGGGCGCCATCCTCGACCCGCTCGGCAATGCCGTTCATACCGCATTGGCATTCGACATTGTGGGCGAAGATGTGCTGGTGACCGGCGCCGGCCCGATCGGCATCATGGGTGCCGCCGTGGCCCGCCATGTGGGCGCCCGTCGCGTGGTGATCACCGACGTCAATCCCGAACGACTGAAGCTGGCGGCAGAAGTGGCCGATGTCGTTCCGGTCAATATCGCCCATGAAGACCTGCGCGAGGTGATGTCCAAGCTCGGCATGAAGGAAGGCTTCGATGTCGGCCTCGAAATGAGTGGGTCGCCGGCGGCGCTCGACCAGATGATCGACCACATGGTTATGGGCGGTCGCATCGCTCTATTGGGCGTACCGGCCCGGCCGTTCAACTTCGACTCGGGCAAGATCGTGTTCCGGATGATCACGCTGCGCGGCATCTATGGGCGGGAAATGTTCGAGACCCGGCATAAGATGCTGGCCATGCTGGAATCGGGGCTCGATGTCCGCAAGGTCATTACCCGCCGGATGAAGGCGGACGATTACGCCAAGGCGTTCGAGCTGGCCGCGGGCGGGGAAAAGGGCAAGATCGTTTTGGAGTGGTAGGCGGCCCGGCCCCACAAGTGCATTTTTTCACGTCCATTTGCCAAAAGAGCATGGGTTTCCGTGCGCGCGGCTGTCACAAACAGTAGAAGAAGCCAGCTCCGCGCTGCTCTGCTGCGGTTTTTCTACGGGTGATAGCTTTATGACGAATTGGTCCGATGACTCTGGCGCGTTCGCGCCGACACGGCGTGACTTTCTGCGGACTGCGGGCGCTCTGACGCTCGGGGCGGCGGCCGGTGGGCTGCTGCTGCCGGCCAGCGCGATGGCGCAGGCGGCCACGCCGAAAAAGGCGGGCATCTGATCCCGGGGCTCGATACGGCTTCCAGCTCCGATCGTCTCGACCCGGCCTATTACACTGAAGCCTACCTCTATACGGTCGGTTTCCAGCTGTTCAACACAGTGCTGGAGCTGGATGAAAGCGGCAAGCTGGTGGGCGCCCCGGCCGAAAGCTGGGAAGCGACCAAGCCCGATGGCAGCGCCCGGGTGTTCAAGCTCAAAAGGGCATTCAGTTCCACAATGGGAAAGAGCTGACCGCCGCCGACGTGGTCTATTCGCTCAATCACCATCGCGGCGAAGACAATCCTTCGGGCGGCAAGGGCCAATTGATCCCGGTTACCGACATTGTCGCCAGCGCGCCCTATGAGGTCACCATTACCCTCAGTGCGGGGAATGCCGACTTCCCCTATGCTCTGGTCGATTATCACTTCGGCATCGGCCCCGATGGCGGCGACTTCGACAAGGGCGTGGGCACCGGCGCCTTCATTCTGGAAGATTTCCAGCCCGGCGTGCGGGCGCTGACCAAGCGCAATCCCAATTACTGGCACTCCGATCGCGCCAATGTGGATTCTGGTTGAAACCATCGCCATGAACGATGCCACGGCGCGCGTTGCTGCGCTGATCAGCGGGTCGGCCCATATCATCAACCGCGTCGAGCCGCGCACCGTCGCGCTGCTCAAGTCGCGGCCGGGCATCACGGTGCAGGGAGCCAAGGAGAACACCATGTTCACCTTCCCCATGCTCACCAATGTTGCCCCGTTCGACAATCCAGACCTGCGGCTAGCGCTGAAATATGCCATCGACCGCGAGGCGATCCAGCAGAGCCTGCTGGTGGGCACAGGCGCCATCGGCAATGACAATCCGATTGCCTCGTGGAACCCCTATTTCGCCGCCGACATCCCCCAGCGTGCCTATGATCCCGAGCAGGCGGCGTTCCATTTCAAGAAGTCGGGCTTTTCCGGCTCGATCCCCCTGTCGGTGTCCGACAATGGCTTCCCCGGCTCGGCCGATGCGGCCCAGCTGTTCCAGACGGCAGCAGCCGCCGCCGGCATCACCATCGATGTCAACCGCGTGCCCTCCGATGGCTATTGGGACGAAGTCTGGCTCAAGCATCCGTTCTGCGCCTCCAACTGGTCGGTGCGCCCCACCGCTGACGCCATGCTGTCGCTGATTTTCCAGTCCGATGCCCCCGGAACGAAACAGCCCGGAAGAACGAAACCTTCGACAAGCTGCTGGCCGCAGCGCGTTGAACTCGATGAAACCAAGCGCAAGCAGATCTATCACGATCTCCAGCTCCAGCTGGTGAACGAGGGCGGCGAGATCATTCCTGTCTTCAGCGACAATCTGTCCGGCGCGTCCGACAAGGTTGCCGGTTTCACCAATGTGCCGGGCGGCGGCGATCTTTCCGGCTATCGCGTGGCCGAAAAGGTCTGGCTGGAAGGCTGATCTGTTCCGGGCCCGGCGCCAAGCTGCCGGGCCCCTCATTCTCTTGCGTTCAGGAAATCGAAATGGCGCCTCGCATTGCCCCGGTCAGAAACAGACACGGAGCTGCCGCCTTCTGCCGATGTCGTTATTATCGGCGGCGGTATTATCGGCATATCGACGGCGATGTTTTTGGCAGAGGAAGGCCTGCGCGTCGTTGTCTGCGAAAAGGGCGTGGTGGCGGGCAGAACAGTCCAGCCGCAATGCCGGCTGGGTCCGCCAGCAGGGCCGCGATCCGCGCGAAGTGGCGCTCTCCATGGTCAGTCTCGAGCTTTGGCGGGGCATCGATTCGCGCGTGGATGGCGATACCGGATTTCGCCAATGCGGCAGCCTGTATGGGTTTCGCACCGAAGCCGAATTGAGCCGCTATGATGCCCGGGTGGCTCAAGCCAAGGCACTGGGCCTTGAGAGCCAGTGCTGGATCGCGATGGCGTCGCTTCCATCGCACCGGGGCTGGAGCGGGACTATCCCATTGGCCTTTACACCGAAACCGATGGCCGTGCCGAGCCGCAAAAGGCGGTGCCGGCGATCACGGCTTATGCACGTCGGCTCGGCGTCACCGTGCTTGAGAATTGCGCGGTGCGGGCGGTCGAGAGAACTGACGGCGCGATCAGCGGTGTCGTGACCGAGCGTGGGCGGATTGCTGCGCCCAAAGTCGTGCTGGCGGGCGGCGCCTGGTCGAGCCTGTTCTGCCGCTCGCTTGGGCTGCGGCTGCCTCAGCTCAAGGTGATCGTCTCCATGCAGCGCACCGAGGCGCTTGCCAATGGCCCGGACGCGGCGATCTGGGTGCCGGGCATCTGCTCGCGCCTGCGCGACGATGGCGGCTACACGATCGAGAATGGCGGCAAATATGTCGCCGATATCGTGCCGGACAGTTTCCGCTTTCTGCTCGACTATCTCCCCACCGTCCGCCGCGAGAGCAAGGCGATGAGCTTGCGGCTGGGGCGCCGGTTCTTCATTGAACTGGGCTATCTCAAGCCACAGGGCGCCGATGGCATCAGCCCGTTCGAAAAGGAACGCATTCTCGATCCATTGCCCGATTCCGCCGTCATGGCAGCGGTGCCACGGCTGATGGCCGAGCAGATGCCGGTGTTTTCCGGGCTCGCCATTGCCGAACAATGGGGCGGCTGTGTCGATGTCACGCCCGACGCCATTCCGGTCATTTCGCCGGTCGAACAGTTGCCGGGGTTTTTCCTTTCGACCGGCTATTCTGGGCACGGCTTCGGGCTGGGCACAGGCGCGGCGCGGTTGACGGCCGATCTGGTATCGGGCCGTGCGCCAGTGGTTGATCCGCACGATTTCCGCTTCTCGCTTCAGCGAGAAGGGCAGGGGTGCATCTGGAATAGCGGGCTAGCAGGGATTGCCTTGACCCGGCCTACGCTGATAGCCCATGCGCCAGGATTTTGAGAGAGAGTGATGATCGACACGCCCCCGGTGGCCTCTATCCAAGGCGCGCCCATGCCCCCGGCCCGGCGGCCGCGCCCTTGCGGGCTGGTCTGCATGCTGATCCGGCGGGTGCTGATGGGGCTCGTAGTGCTCTGGGCCATTTCGGCACTGATCTTTGCCGGCACGCAAATCCTGCCCGGCGACGTGGCCACCGCCATGCTCGGCCAGCAGGCCACGCCAGAGGCGGTCGAAGGCATCCGCAAGGAGCTTGGTCTGGAACGGCCCCCGTCGTGCGTTACGTGGCCTGGCTCGGCGGTGTGCTGCATGGTGATCTCGGCCGCAGCACCAGCAATAAGCAGGATATCGCCACCAGCATTGCGCCGCGCCCGGCCAATACGATGTTCTCGGCGAGCGTGGCAGCCGCCATCGCCGTGCCGCTGGCCATCCTGCTCGGCCTCATCGCCGCCCGCTTCGCCGGCACTTTGGCCGACCGGGTGATCAATATCGTGACGCTGGGCGCCATCTCCCTGCCGGAATTTTTCGCGGGCTATCTGCTGATCGCGTTCTTCTCGATCACGCTGGGCTGGTTTCCCAGCGGCTCGACGGTTTCCGATGGTATGGGCTTGTGGCAGCGCCTGTCAGCCATTGCCTTGCCCACCGCCACGCTGGTCATCGCAGTGCTCGGCCATATGATGCGCATGACTCGGGCGGCGCTGCTCAATGTCATGTCCGCGCCCTATATCGAAACTGCCGAACTCAAGGGCCTGTCCCCGGCGGGTGATGTGGAAACACGCTCTGCCCAATGCGCTGTCGCCCATCATCAATGTGGTGGCGCTCAACATGGCCTATCTCGTGGTCGGGGTCGTGGTGGTCGAGGTGATCTTTGTTTATCCGGGCATGGGCCAATATATGGTCGATCACGTCTCCAAGCGCGACGTGCCCGTGGTGCAGGCCTGTGGGCTGATTTTTGCGGCGGTCTATATTCTGCTCAACTCGGTCGCCGACATTGCGGCCGTGATCGCCAATCCGCGCCTGAGGCATCCACGATGAACCGCAATCTCAGCCCATCGCCGCTGGTGTTTTTAGCCTTCCTCGTGCTGGCGCTCTTCATCGGCATTGCCGCCTTTGCGCCATGGGTCGCCCCCTATGATGTCTCCAAAGTGGTTGGCGGCGTCTGGGAGCCCCCTTCGGCCACGGCTCTGCTGGGCACCGACAATCTGGGACGTGACCTGCTCTCGCGTATTATCTGGGGGCTCAAGTCACCCTGAGCATTGCAGCTCTCGCGACGCTCATCGCCTTTATCGTCGGGGGTGGCGCTGGGTCTGTTGGCGGCCATGCAGCGCGGCTGGGTGGATCAGGCACTTTCGCGCGGCAATGATCTGCTGATGGCCATTCCCACGCTGATCTTCGCACTGGTCGTCTTGGCCGTGCTGCCCAAAAATGTCGTTGTGCTGGTCCTCGTCATGGCCGCGCTCGATGCCACGCGCGTCTTCCGCGTCAGCCGCGCCGTCGCGACCGATATTGCCGTGCTCGACTATGTCGAAGTCGCTCGCATGCGCGGCGAAGGCTGGGGCTGGATCATGCTGCGCGAAATCCTGCCCAATGCGGCCGCGCCGCTATTGGCTGAATTCGGCATGCGCTTTGCGTTCGCGGTGTTGTTCCTATCGACGCTCTCTTTCCTTGGTCTGGGCATCCAGCCGCCCGTGGCCGATTGGGGGAGCTCGGTTAAAGAGAACAAGGATGGCCTGCTGTTCGGCATTTTTGCCGCGCTCATTCCGGGCGGGGCAATTGTTCTTCTGGCCGTCTCGGTCAATCTCATCGTGGACTGGGTCTTGACCCGGGCAGCGCGGCTGCGTGGGGAGCTTGGCAATGGCTAACGCCCTTCTCAGCGTCACCGATCTCGTTATCACGGCAGGCGAAACCGTTCTGGTCGACAAGGTCTCCTTTGATCTGCAACCGGGCCGCGTGCTCGGCCTGATTGGGGAATCGGGCGCCGGTAAATCCACCATCAGCCTAGCGGCGCTTGGCTATGGCCGTCGTGGCGTGCGCATTGCCGGCGGCAGCGTGGTCCTAAATGGCCAGGATATCCTACAGCTCGGCAAAGCCGGCGCACGGGACTTGCGCGGCGCGGCGGTGACCTATGTCGCCCAGTCCGCCGCCGCCGCGTTCAACCCCGCCCATCGGCTGATTGACCGAGTCATCGAGGCCAGCGTCTGGCACGGCATCATGAACAAGTCCGAGGCCATTGCGCGGGCAAAGAGCCTGTTCGCCATGCTCGGCCTGCCGGATCCCGAGCATTTTGGCGATCGCTATCCCCATCAGGTTTCGGGCGGCCAATTGCAGCGCGCCATGACCGCCATGGCCCTCTGCCCCAAGCCGCAATTGGTGGTGTTCGACGAGCCGACCACAGCGCTCGATGTGACCACGCAAATCGAAGTGCTGGCCGCTATCAAGCATGCCATTGCGACCACGCATACGGCGGCGCTTTACATCTCCCACGACCTTGCTGTGGTGGCGCAGATTGCCGATGACATCCCGGTGCTGCGTCATGGCAAAACCGTCGAAGCCGGCAGCAGCGAGCACATGTTCAGAGCGCCGGCGGAGGATTACACGAAGCGCCTGATGTCGGTGCAATGGGCCGATAAGGCTATTGCCGCTAATCCGGCCGAACACCTGCTTTCGGTCAGGAATATCGATGCCGGCTATGCCTCGGGCGCGACCGTGCTGGAGGATATCAGTCTCGATGTCGGTGCCGCTGAAACCCTCGCGGTAGTGGGGGAATCCGGTTCAGGCAAATCCACGCTGGCGCGCGTGCTGGCAGGGCTGCTGCCAGCACGCGCTGGTAGTGTCGAGTTCGAGGGCACAAAGCTGGCTCCCGCGCTGGCCAATCGCCCACGCGAGCAATTGCGTAATCTGCAGATGATCCACCAGATGCCCGATATTGCGCTCAACCCACTGCAGACGGTGGGCACTATTATCGGGCGACCGCTGGACTTCTATTTCCGGCTGGACCCCAAGGAAAAAGCACGGCGCGTTGCCGAACTGCTCGACCAGATCGAGCTACCCGCCAGCATACTCGACCGCTATCCCGGCCAGCTCTCGGGCGGCCAGAAGCAGCGCGTTTGCATTGCCCGGGCATTAGCCGCCAAGCCGCGCCTCATCATCTGCGACGAGCCGACCTCTGCGCTCGATCCGCTTGTCGCCGAGGGCATTCTGGCTTTGCTGATGCAAATCCAGCGCGACACCGGCACATCCTATCTTTTCATCACGCACGACATCGCCATCGTGCGCGCCATTGCCGACACGGTAGCGGTGATGCATCGCGGCCGGTGGTGCGCTACGGCCGCAAGGCCGAAGTGCTGTCGCCGCCCTTTGACGCCTATACGGCACAATTGCTCGAGTCCGTGCCGGAGATGAAAATCGGCTGGCTGGACGGTGTGCTCGAACGGCGCACGGCCAATCGGGCGGAGAACTGAGTTGCTTTCAGCTCACTCAATCACCATTTTCCATGTTCGCCGCGCAGCCGTGATACGATCTATTCTGGAAGGAAACCTAGCATGACACGACGCGGACTTCTGCTTGATGGCGGCATGGGGCGCGAGTTGGAGCGCATCGGCGCGCCGTTCCGCCAGCCGGAATGGTCGGCCCCGGCCCTGATGGAAGCGCCCGAATTCGTCACAAAGGCTCATGCCGGCTATATCGAGGCCGGCGCCGACGTCATCACCACCAATAGCTATGCCGTGGTGCCCTTCCATATTGGCGAAGAGCGCTTCGCTGCCGAGGGCCGCAAGCTCGCGGCGCTGGCCGGGCGCTCGGCCCGTGAAGCCGCCGACGCGGCCAAGGATCGCAAGGTGCTGGTCGCGGGTTCGTTGCCGCCGGTGTTCGGCTCTTATCAGCCGGACCTGTTCAACCCGGCATTGGCCGGCGCCTATCTCGATGTACTGGTCGGTGGCATGGCGCCGTTTGTCGATGTCTGGCTGGCCGAAACCCAGAGCAGCCTCGCCGAAGCCCGCGCCGCCCATGCCGCGACCGCCAGCACCGGCCTGCCATTCTGGATTTCCTTCACCCTGCGCGATGACGTCTCGCCCGCCGAAATGGGCGAACCCCAATTGCGCTCGGGGAAACTGTAGTGGCGGCCGCGGAACTAGCGGCGTCATTGGGAGCCTCGGCCATGCTGTTCAATTGCAGCATGCCCGAAGTCATGACCGCCGCCATCGACGCGGCCTCCAAGACCTTTGCCCGCCTTGGCGTCGACCCCCAGATCGGCGTTTACGCCAATGCCTTCCCGTCCCAGCAGGACGACGAAGAGGCCAATGCCGTGGTCACCGAAATCCACGATGATCTCAATCCGGCTGCCTATGACCAATGGGCCCAGCAATGGGCCAAGGCCGGCGCCAGCATCATTGGCGGCTGCTGCGGTATCGGCACCGAGCACATCCACACGCTGGGCAGGCACCGCACTCGGTAGGCATCAGGCCAGCAGCTTGGCTGCCGCCAGCGACAGGGCAACCACGCCCAGCCCGATCGAGCGTTCGTCGGGCTGGTAGTCTGAATTGTGCAATTTGTCGTCGCGCCCCTCCCGGGACGCGCCGATACCGAGCTGGAAGGCCGGTACCCTCTCACCGATCAGCGCAAAATCCTCCGCGCCGAGCGAGGGGCTGCCCTGCCGCACAACATCGCCATAGTGCTCGCGGATCGCCCCCATGGTGGTTTCAAGGATATGCGTATCGCTGACCAGCGAGGGCACGCCGCGCACATAGCTGATCTCGCAATCGACCCGCAGCGACTCCGCCAGCCCCCGGCATTGCCGTCGCAACGCTGCCTCGATCAGGTCGCGCGAGTGCTTGTCCCGGGTCCGCACCGTGCCGCGCAGCATGCAGCTATCGGGGATGATATTATGGGCGTCCCCGGCCCGGATCGCGCCGATGGTCAGCACAGCCGGGTGCATGGGGTCCACCTCGCGCGACACGATGGTCTGGAGCTGCAACACCAGATGCGCCGCTGCGATAATGGGGTCCACTGTCTGGTGCGGGCGGGCCGCATGGCCCGAAGACCCACGAATGACGATATCGAATTCGTCCGAAGACCCGTTGGTGATCCCGGTGATGAAACTGAACGTGCCGGTCGCTTCGTCCGGGTGATTGTGAAAGCCCAGCGCCATGTCGACGCCATCCAGCACGCCATCGGCAATCATGGCTGCCGCGCCGCTTTCCGAGGTCTCCTCGGCGGGCTGGAACATCAGCTTGATCCGGCCCGAAAGCTGGGGCGCAACCTGCTTGAGCACCGCGCCAACCCCGATCAGCGTGGCGGTATGCAGATCATGCCCGCAGGCATGCATCCGCCCGGCAATCGTGCTGGCATAAGGCAGGCCGGTCTGCTCGTGGATCGGCAGCGCATCCATATCGGCGCGGATCAACAGCGTCGGCCCCGGCCGGCCACCCTCGATCACGCCAACCACGCCCGTCCGCCCGATGCCGGTCTGGTGGGTAATCCCCAGCCGGGTCAACTCCCGCGCCACTGTTGCACTGGTGCGCACTTCCTCGAATGCCGTCTCGGGATGAGCATGGATATCGCGCCTGATCTCGATCAGCCGAGGTTCCTCGTCTGCCGCAATTTTTTTCGACCAGACCGGCCAGATCGTTGAAACCACCACTCACGATTCTGATCCTCATCACACAAACCAGCATGTCCTAGCGATTGGCGCCGCATTTGACGAGTGCGTGTGGCGTTGGCCGCGGTCGTGGAACGCCTATCTGACCTTGATGACTACCTTGCCCTTGGCGCGTCCCTGTTCGATATAGGCCAGTGCCTCGTTGGTCTGTTCAGAACGGAAAGACGCGGTCGATCACCGGGCGAATGACGCCCGCCTCAATGAGCGCCGTGATTTCAGCCAATTGTGCGCCATTGCCGGCCATGAACAGGAACGAATAGCGAAGACCGGCGCGCTTGGCTTGTCGCCGGATGCCAGCGCTGAGCAGGCGCAGGACCAGTTTGAGCACCGGGTTCAGACGCTTCGCACGAGCAAATGCGGGATCGGGCGGACCGGAGATCGACACCACGGCGCCGCCGGGCTTCAATACCCGCAGGGACTTTTCGAGCGTCTGGCCATCCCGGCTATTGAGGACGACGTCATAGCCCGACAGGACCTTCTCGAAGTCGTCCTTGCGATAATCGACGACGATATCGGCACCCAGACTTTTGACCAGATCGGCGTTGGCCGCGCTGGTCGTCGTGGCAATTGTTGCGCCCAGATGCTTGGCCAATTGAATGGCGATGGTGCCAACGCCGCCTGAACCGGCCTGAATGAAGACCTTCTGGCCTTTGCGAAGGCCGGCCCGTTCGACCAGCGCCTGCCGGGCGGTCAGTCCCACCGGGGAATGGAGGCTGCCTCTTCCATGCTCAGATTTTTCGGCTTCAGCGCCACGTCCGCTTCGTCCATGGCGATATATTCGGCGAAAGAGCCGATCCGCCCATCGCGCGGCCGTGCATAGACTTCGTCGCCCACATTGAACTGCCGGACTTTCGCGCCGACGCGAATGACCACGCCGGCCACGTCATGGCCAGCGATGAAGGGGGAGCATAGGGCACGATGAGCTTGAATTCCCCATCCCTCAGCATTGAGTCCAACTGATTCAAACTGGCGGCATGGACCTGCACCAGCACGTCATTTGGGCCGAACTCCGGCTCTGGAGCATCGCCAAACCGGAGCGGAGCGCTCTTTGCGTAACGGTCGACGATGAAGGCTTTCATTTTCGTGGCTTTCCGAAATGTAACGAGCCCGCCGGGTCGTCTATTGAATTACGTCCATTTAGTAGTATTATGACCATATTGCAATAGCCGACCCAAGGAGACCCCATGCGTTACGAGAAGGGCCGAAAAGATGCGTCGCGCCAGCGGATCATGGATGTGGCGACCGAACGGTTCCGCTCTGACGGCATTGCCGCATCGGGTCTTGCCGGCATTATGAGCGCGGCAGGACTGACCAATGGCGCATTCTACCCCCACTTCCCGTCCAAGGCGGCGCTGGTGCGCGAAACCCTCGCGGCAGCGCTGAAAGATCAGTCGAACCAGACGCGCGACTTGCTGGAAGCCGGTGGGGTTTCATTGGGCATCGACGCCTACCTTTCACCCGAGCACCGCGACAATCCAGGCACGGGATGCGCTTCGGCTGCGCTCTTGCCCGAAATCGCCCGCGAGCCAGCCGAGACGCGCCAAGTTTATACCGAGCACGTACTGAACCTCATCCGCCTCGTGGCGGCAGAACTTTTAGGCGATGTGGGCGAGCGCGAAAACGCCGCCTTTGGCATCTTTGCGACCCTGATCGGTGCGCTTGAGCTGGCGCGCGCCGTGGACGGAGCCGAACTCTCGGACCGCATCCTTGCCGCTGGCGCGGCGGCAGCAAAGGAACTGCTCGCGCCGCGCCAGAACCAGCCGGCCGAAGGGAAATCATCATGAGCCCATTATCATCCGAAACGAGCATCAAGCATCAGGACGTGCCGACCAGCACGATCAATGTTGGCAGGGCAGTATTCGCTTATCGGGAACTCGGACCCAAGACAGGCGTGCCGGTGATCTTTCTCACCCATCTGACTGCGGTTCTGGACAATTGGGACCCGAGGGTGGTCGATGGTATCGCGGCAAAACGCCATGTCATCACCTTCGACAATCGCGGCGTCGGCGCATCGGCGGGCAAGGTGCCCGATACGATCGAGGCCATGGCCCGCGACGCGATCGCCTTCATCCGGGCGCTCGGCTTCACGCAGGTCGATCTGCTGGGCCTTTCCCCGGGCGGGTTCATCACCCAGAAGATTGTCCAGCTGGAGCCCCAACTTGTCCGCAAGATCATCTGGCGGGCACCAGCCCGGCCGGCGGCAACGGCATCGACAAGGTGACCCGAGTTACCATCTTCGACATGGTCCGCGCCGCATTGACCTTCAAGGATCCCAAGAACTACTTGTTCTTTACCCAGACCCCAAATGGCAAGAAGGCGGCAGGCGCGTTCCTGCAGCGTTTGAAGGAGCGAACCACCAATCGCGACAAAGCCATCTCGCTTGGCGCTTTCTACCAGCAGCTCAAGGCCGTGCACGCCTTTGGCTCGGAGCGGCCTGCCGACCTGTCACGCATACGGCAACCCGTGCTCGTGGTGAATGGCGATCAGGACCGGATGGTGCCCACCAGCAATTCTATCGATATGGCAAAGCGCTTTCCCAATGCCGAACTGGTCCTCTACGAGGACGGCGGGCACACGGCGATTTTCCAGTATCACGAGGCATTCGTGAAAAAGGCGCTGGAATTCCTCGGCGCCTAGCGATGCGCAGTCGCCTCAGCTGGCGATGACTTCCATGGCGCTAGCCTCCCGGACCGCAATTTCGGCCATAGCCAAAGCCGCCTCACGGGTCTTGGCGGCGGCGATGAAACGGCCATTGTGGCAAAAGCTCGCGCCGGCCACGCCAGAGGCGGCTTCCAGATCGCCATTAGTCAGACCCGCCCGGGCGGCCGGCAGATCGGCGCGCACTTCAAAGCCTTCGTCGGCTCGCCGGATCGTGGTCAGACACCAATCCTTGTCGCGTGGGTGCACGACAAACAGCAGGTGATCGGCACCGGCCTTCAGAATTGCGGGGCGGAAAGGCATGCCCATCGGCAGTTCCAGTACGCGCCCCTGCCCCGCTGTTTCGATGGCCTGCTCTACCAGTGCCTCAGCCCGCAACTTTGCGGCACTCCGGGCTATTCTGGCTTCAACGAAACTGCGGGCAATGACCAAGGCAGCATGGAAGCTGCGATCTTCGGCCTCCGGGTCAGTCTCGTCAAAAACCGGCTTCAGGGTTTCCAGCAAGGCCGGCAGGGTCAACCCCGCCAGCGGCCCGGAGGGGCTCAGCGCGCCGTTGTCCACCAGATCGACCGGCAACACAAAGCTTCCATCAAATGCTGCATGCACCACTTCGATATGGGCTTCAGGAATGCCCGAGGCGACAAGATAATCGCGCCCAAAATGCTTCCAGATCAGGCCAAATGATGAATAGGGCTGGCCATCCTCACGCAGCGGCGCATGCGTTGATGATGATCGAATATCTGCGCTGCGGCATCATAGGCGCCGCCCACATCATAAATGACGCGATCGGCCCCGGCCCGTAATCCATTCGGGCGCCCGGCTGCGCACCAGCCGCGCCTGCGGAAAAAGCCGGGCCGGGATGACGCTGGACAGTAATTCATCGGCATGGAAGCCACCCGAATGGGTGATGAGGAAATCTGGGATCATGCCGGAAAGCGCCTTGTGTTCGCGGAGGGACCGCCTGTGCTGCGCACCAGATAGCTTCGCAGGAGCCTCGCCGCAATGCGCAACGGGCACTTTTCTCATCGCGCTCGCATGGAACGTGGCCGCCCCATGACGCGCTTGGTCGCGACAGCACGCGTGGAGGATCACAGGGACGCGCCTCAGTGCAGCAGCACACCCTAGAGTGGAAGGTCTTCTTTAAAATAGCGGCTAAGCCCACGCATGCCGTCCTGCGTTGGGTTCTGGTTGCTCCAAAAATTGGGTGGAGGATATCGCCCCTCTCCACAGCGGGCACCCAGTGTCGGAGCAATAAGATGAACTGGTGTCAAAGAAGGACACATCATTCTCCGATGCGATCACTCCCTCGTCGCTGCTTTACCAGTCGGATTGATCGCCTATGGCGCCTTCCTCGGTTCGCAGCGTCCGTGCTCTGCCCCGGTGGGCTTCCGTGCTGGCCGGGCTTTACGCGATGCCGCTGATCTTTTGGCTCGTTCGCGATGACGCGGCTCAGCCTGTCCAAGGACATCCACCCTGCCATTGTCGGCCTCGTTACTGCGACCGCGCTGGCAATTCTGATCAAGCTTCACCGTAGCCACCGCAACTAGTGGCGGCTACGCCCATTATGCCCGCAACGAGGCCGAAGCGGTCAGCTCGGGCGATTGCGCTGTGACGGGGCTTTCGCTGCAAATCAAGGAGCCACCAGCTAGGTCAGCACCACGTGCTGGGTCAGTTCCTCTATCGTGGTGTCGGCCTTGGCCACGTCGAACACCTTGGTGCCGTGGCTCATGATGACGAAGCGGTCGCAGACTCGGTAGGCGTGGTAGAGATTATGGGTCACCAGCACGCTCGATACGCCCTCCGATTTGAGCTTGAGAACCTGATGCAGCAGGGCTTCGGTTTCGCGGACCGAGAGCGCCGAAGTTGGTTCGTCGAGCAACAGCATCCGGCGCTTGAAGAACACGGCACGGGCAATGGCGACGGCCTGCTTCTGGCCACCGGACAAATCGCCGACCAGCTTGTCGGGACTGTCGATGCCCGAAATATGGACGGCACTTTCCAGCACCTGCATGGCGATTTCGCGCATCTGCTTGAGATCGAGAAAGCCAAAGCGGCCGGTCAGTTCGCGGCCGAGAAAGATGTTGCGCTGAGATGGAGAGGCAATCGACCAGCGCGGTGTTCTGATAGATGGTTTCGATGCCCGCTTCGGCACTATCGCGGCGGCAGGTGAAGTCATGGCGCTGGCCGTCGACCGAAATATAGCCGGAATTGGGCCGGTGAATGCCCGAGATCATGTTGACCGTAGTCGATTTGCCCGCGCCATTGTCGCCGAGCAGGCCAACCACTTCGCTATGGCCGACCTCGAAGCTCAGATCGGTGAGGGCCTTGAGCGGCCCGAAGGTCTTGTTGATATTGTGCAGGGCCAGCAGGCTCATATGGAGGCTCCCCGGCGATCCGGGCCATGATTGAAGATCGAGGCCACCACGATCAGCGTGGCGATGAACATATCCAGATAAAAGCCGGGCGCGCATCAGCAGCAGCACGTCGGTGATGGTGAAGATCAGCATCACGCCCAGAAATACCCCCGGGATCGAGCCGCGCCCACCACGTAGGGACAGACCGCCGATGACGCAGGCCGCGATGGCCTGCAGTTCGAGCCCGGCGCCCTGACCCGGCTGGACGGAGCCAACGCGGGTGGTGGCGAGGATGCCGGCAAAAGCCGCCATGAAGCCGGCAATGGCGAAGGCCATGAGCTTGATGGCATTGGTATTTACGCCAATGGCGGTAGCGGCCGAGCGATTGCCGCCGGTGGCAAAGACGTGGTTGCCGAAACGATGCCGATGCAGCATGGCCCAGAAGACGAGGCATAGGCCGATAAACCAGATGAAGGCGGCATTGATGCCGAACAGCGTGCCTGAAAAAGCGCGTTGAACACCGGGTTGGGGTCGAACCGCACCTGCACGGCGCCATTAAGCAACAGCACCGCACCGCGCCAGAACAGCAATCCGCCCAGCGTCACGATAAAGCTGGGCAGGTTGAAGCGCAGCGTCAGCGCGCCGTTGAGCAGGCCGATGGCGGCGCCGATGAGCAGGCCCGCGGGCGCCGCGAGGAAGGCGTCGACGCCATTGCCGACCAACATGGCCATGACGATGGCGGTGAAGGTATAGACCGAGCCGATCGATAGATCGAATTCGCCTGATATCATCAGCACGCCGGCGCCGAGCGCCGAGCACCTGAGCACCGGCACCGAGCGCATCATGATGCCCATGTTCTGTGGCGAGAGGTAGCGGAAGTCGTCGGCAAAAAGCAGGCCCGCGGCGATGCAGCCGATTTGCACGACAACGAAGACCAGCAAAATGGCGCCTGCCGGCATAGTAAGCAGCGCATGCAGCCTTTGGGCAGCCGTTCGCTCGGGCCGGGCAGCGCGATGATCGGTCATCTCGGTCACGGTCATATCCGGTTGTGAAAAAGAGTGGCCCCGACGCGAAAGCCGGGGCCGGCAGATCAGCGATAAGTGCCGATAAAGGGCTTCACGACGCCGATGCGTTCCTGATTGAGGAAGGCACCACGGCCGGTATCGACATCGGTCGGGGTCAGGCCATAGCGGGCCGCCATGGCGATCTGGGCGATCGGATAATAGCCCTGCAAATAGGGCTGCTGGTCCATGGTGGCGAACATGGCCCCGGATTCCACCGCATCCACGATTTCGACCGCGAGATCGAAGCCGCCAAAGGGCACATCGACACCTGCGTCCTTGATGGCGCCGGCGCCAACGGTGGAGGTGACCGAACCGGTGCCGAAGACCGCCTTGATATCCGGATTGGCGATCAGCGCACGGGCCATGATGTTCTGCGCTTCGGCCGGATCGAGGCCCGCGCGCACGGTTTCCACCGTGATGCCATGCTCGCTCATGGCCTTTTCGATGCCGCCGCCCCGCGCCACCGCAAAGCTGGCCTCGGGAATTTCGCGCGGGTTGAAGACCACGTCGCCTTCCTTGAGATCGAAGGCTTCGATCATGCGGATGCCCAGCTCATAGCCCGATGCGAATTCATCCATGCCGACATAGGCCCGGCGGCAATTGCCGTCCGCACCCTCGAGGTCGTCATTGTTGAAGCCGATGACCACGATACCGGCCTCGACGGCGGCGCAGATGCTGTCGTCAAAGGCGTCGGAGCTCGAAATGGCGACAGCGATGCCATCGACACCGGTGGCCACGGCGCTCTCGATCAGGTCGTTCTGGCGGACCGGATCATTATTGGCATATTGCACGTCCAGATCGACGTTGAAGGCGGCTGCGGCGTCTCGGGCGCCGTTAACCACCGGATTGAAGAACTGCACGCTGGGATCGAGATAGATGATCATGGTTGCCTTGACCGGATCATCTCGGGCCGCGGCACCACCGATAGTGGCGAACAGGGCGCAGCCGGCCAGCAAAGCGGCTTTCGACTTGGTCAAATTCATCGCTTAATCCTCCCTTGGATATCTGACGGGTCCTCCTCAGGTCCCGCTTCCGGCGGCGTTCTCACGCCGCCGAATTCTGCTCCCGGTTCCGCTGCTCCTGCCATTCGGGCATAGCCCTCATGGCCTCCCTCCCTAAAATCGCTCCACTGGAGCGATTTTGCCTTCGGCCGGTCAGGAGTGCTGGAACCGGGGTTGGCCCCGCCCAAGTATCATGTGCAGACCCTTGAACTGGGAATATTCGTCAAAGCCGAAGCGCCTGAGCTCGCGGCCGGTGCCGCTTTTCTTGTAGCCACCGATGGGCAGTTCGGGCGTGCCGTCGATCACCGAATTGATCCAGCACCGCCCGGCGCGCAGCTTGCGCGTCGTCTGGATGGCGTTTTCGAGATCAGCGCGACCAGACGCTGGCCGAGAGGCCAAATGGCGTGCCATTGGCCAGAGCGACAGCTTCCTCGGGCGTGTCGAAACCAATGGTGGCCAAAACCGGCCCGAAGATTTCCTCTCGGGCGATGGCCATGTCGGGGCGCACCTTGTCGAAAACCGTGGGAGCAGAAAAAAATTGCCCGATTTGGCATCGACCATGTCGCCGCCCAACAGCAATTCGGCGCCTTCGTTGACGCCGGCGGCCACATAGCTCGCCACCTTTTCGAGGTGGTTGCGGCTGACCATGGCACCAAAGCGCGTAGCCGCGCCAAGCGGGTCGCCAAAGGGCAGCTTGCGCGAGAGTTCCAGTACCCGCTCGAGCAGTGGTTGTCGGATCGAATTCTCAACCAGCAGCCGGCTGCCGGAAATGCAGCACTGGCCGGCATTGTGATAAACGCCATAGGCAATGCCATCGGCGGCAGCATCCAGATCGGCATCGGCAAAGACGATCTGCGGTCCTTTGCCGCCCAGCTCCGAGCCCACGCGCTTGACCCCGGCCGCGGCGAGTCCGGCGAGCGCGGTGCCGACACGGACCGAGCCGGTAAAGGCCAAGACATCGACGCGCGGATCTTCCGCCAGCACTTGCCCCACGGCAGGGCCATAGCCGGTGATGACGTTGAAAACGCCAGCCGGCAGGCCCGCCTCAAGTGCCAGTTCGGCGAGGCGGATAGTGGTGCCGGAGGTGAATTCGCTTGGCTTGACCACGACGGTGCAGCCGGCGCCCGGGGCCCGGGGCACACGCTCAGAGACGATGATGAAGGGGAAATTCCACGGCGTAATGATGCCAACGACGCCGGCCGGCTCCCGCAAGACGAGGCCGAGGCGATTTTCGCCGATATTGTTATGCGTCGCGCCTTCAAGACCGCGCGACATGCCGGCAGCATAGCTCCACAGGTCGGCGCAATAGCCGATCTCGCCCTTGGCTTGTTCCAGCGGTTTGCCGGTTTCGAGGCATTCGATCAGACCGAGTTCGTCGACATGGTCGAGGATTTTGGCCACGACGGCATGCAGGATTGTGGAGCGCTCTGCGCCGCTCATCCGCGGCCGAGCGCCCGTGTCGAAGGCGCGCCGTGCCGCAGTGATGGCGAGTTCCGCATCGGCCGCGCCGCCCGCCGGCCACTCGCCGATGACCTTGCCGCGATGGCCGGGGCTTTCGCGGGTGATGGTTTCTCCCGATTGCGCGTCGACCGACCTGCCATCGATCATCATGCGATAGGCGCGTTTACTCGCCAGCCGCGGATCACTAAGGTTCGGCGCGACGAAATTGTCCTGAAAGCGTGACTGCATGGATATCGCCATGGCGGGCTAAACCCACCTCCTCGAATATATTTGGACGTTTCTCTACGTCCTGTATGGAATTGTATGGTACCGTATGGCGCATTGACACAAGCTGTCAATGGCGTGGGCGAGATGTAATATGACTCTTGAAATGCAGGTGGCCGAGAGCGGTGAAAGCGCCGCCGCGTCGATCGAAAAAGATCTGCGGCGCGCCATCATCGAGCTGGAGCTGCTGCCGGGATCGCGGCTCAGCGAACAGGATATCGCTACCCGTCTCGGCGTGTCGCGACAGCCGGTGCGCGAGGCGTTGATTCGTCTGGCCAATTCAAGATTGATCGAAATCCGGCCGCATCGGGGCACGGTCGTGGCGCGCATTTCGGCCAAGGAGATGACCGAGGCGCTGTTTGTTCGGCAGGCGGTGGAACTTGCCGTGGTCGCCAAGGCTGCACAGAGTTTTGATGCTCGGCAGCGCAAACGCATAGCCAGCCTGTTGATCAAACAGGAAGAAGCGGCCGGCAGGCTCGACCACGCTGGCTTCCGCGAGCATGACGAAGCGTTTCATTTTGCCGTGGCGCAGGGGGCCGGGGTCGGCATCACTGGATCGCCATTGCCGATATGAAGACGCATATGGACCGGGTCTGCAACATGACCCTGCAGAGCCAGAGCCGACATGGCGCGCCGCGTGCTGAACATCAGGAGATCATGGCCGCCATCGATGGACATGACGTCGAGGGGGCCCAACGCGCCATGGCCGAGCATCTGGGCAGCATCCTGGACGATCTACCCGACCTAGAGACCCGGAACGCTAGCCTCTTCATCTAGCCGGCCGGGAGCCCTTACATGGCCGATTCTCGTCTGTTCCGACGAGGTAACCGGCCAGTTGACCGGCGCGGAAGCCAAAGAACCGCAAACGTTGTCCGACAGCTTGTTGCCGTGGCCCGCCTTAGGCAGCAAACGCCGGCAGCGCGCCCGTTGAGTTCTTGGCCGCCAAGATGAGGAACTCAATCGATCAAAACCGACGAGTTCAAAAAGTTGAAAGGGAAGTGAAACGCGCAAACCCTAGGAGAGGGGCGGCGCGAGAGACGGGCTCGAACCCACGACCTCCGGCGTGACAGGCCGGCTATCAGCTCAATGCCGCCAACGAGAGTTCCCACTTCGTGCAACCGGGATAGCGCTACAGTATGCCCAACAGTGGGAACGTCACGAAGATCTACTTGCGCCGGCTCTATGGCTTTCACTTTCTCTAATGATGAGGCCCCTGCCCTGTTAGCGAATAATCGTATTAGGGAAGCTATGATCGGCTTGGGGCCAGTGCAAACGGTCTGGACTTGATGTTGCTACCTCAGGAAGCAGACGTTCGCTAACTCCGCCTCGGCTACGAGGTAGGGTCCGTCGATAAATGACATCATGGCAGGCAACCTGCTTCCTCGCCTTCAGAGCGGGTGTTGCTCGGAAGGAGCGAGCCGGCGTGCCCAGCCTCGATGCATCTGGTTGGCTGAAGATTGCATCAGTATGAAACATCCCCCATTGTCTCACCATGCGAGTGAGCCAATCGAGTAGTCCATGAAGATACGCCACATCATCCCGGTGCTGACTTGTGGACTCGGTTTCGCGCTGATCCTGGTAGCGCTCATCCTCCTGCAGGAGGAGCTTGCCAAGTTGGACACGGCACGCCGGTTACAGGCCTCCAACAGCGTACGAGAAGAACTGCTGGTGGCCAGCACCGCACTCTCCCGCGAGAGAACCAAGACCTATATCCAGCTTATCCGGCCAGACGGGAGCGACCTTGCCGAACCGTTGCGGACCATGCGTATGCAGGCCGATCAAGCGCTACTGCGCGCCTGAGATGAGCTGGAAGCCAGCCATTTATATCTACGCGACACTCCGCAAAAACTGGCCACGTTAAGTCAAACTCAAGCGGAAATTGCTTCCCTCCGGGAGAATGTGGACAAAGTGATAGATGGTGAGGAGTCAGACTATTCCGGCGAAGCTGTAGGCCCTGGCTAATTCAAGCGACTGACCTTGTGGGTGATCTCCAAGCGTCTCGGCTGGATCTCCTGCAAAACAACCGACCGGTTGATCCAGTTCTCTCGGCCGAGGCCAATTTTCGGTCTTTCGTGAATGTCCTGAACGAAGCTATCGCCTTCAACGAGGCCATCGGCGTAGCGCTGCTTACAAGTACGGGACGGCAGCGAGAGCAACACGCGACAACGCTGCAGCGTATTATCGGCCGCATGGATCTGGCACGGCAGCTTATTGACAACGAGACCTCCGCCCCCTAGCTCCCGACGTTAGAGCGGGGATATCGGCTGCCGCAGAATTTTTCCGGCAAACCTATGAACCGCTGCAGCTTGATCTTTTCAATGCCGCCACTACGCCTCCGCCCGAGGGGGTGGTGGAGGCTTGGGAGGAGACCTCCGAAGCCGGTCTAGCGATCCTCAGCGACTTGCAGACGGTCCTTTTGAATAGCTCGCGATCGCGCCTTGAGCTGCTTGTTACTCAGGCGCAGCGTTCCGCGGTGTTGGTTGGCCTTGTGGCGGTTGCTGGGGCTTTGGCTGCGATCCTGATCCTGCGCGTGGTCCGGCGCCGCGTCATAAAGCCAATAGGCAGCGTCACCGAGGCGATGGTACGCCTTGCCGCGAACGATCTTTCCACGCCCGCTCCCCGCGCCCGTCGTCAAGACGAGCTCGGCCTGATGACCGACGCGCTCCGCACTTTCAAGGCTAATGCCATCATGCGGCAGCGCACGCAACAGGAGCTGCAACGCCTCCATCTCGATCTGCAGGAAACATATGACCGCCTGCGGCATGATCTCGAAGCCGCCGCAACAATTCAGATAGCCATGCTGCCTGTCCCCGCGACAGTCGACAGTATTTTCCACACCGGGCTTTACCTGCCTTCCGCACTGATCGCGGGAGACACCTATAATGTAATCAGGCGTCCCAATGGCGCCGTGGGGTTTTCAGATCGACGTCGCAGGGCACGGAGCGGCCGCCGCCTTGGTATCTGTGGCGGGGCAGCATACCCTCTCGCAAGCAATCCTCACTCGTCAGCAAGGCGTGCTGCTGGAAGACATCGTTGCCGAGATAAACCGGCAATGGCCACCGGAACTGCCATATTTCACCACCATTCTCGGAGAAATCGACCCCGTCCGCCCATTCGCGAGGATCGTTCAGGCTGGGCACCCCAGCCCACTCCTTATTCGGGCGGACAGGTCCGTTCATTTTCTGGGAGAGAGTGGGTTTCCAATAGGCGTGCTGCAACAGGTGAGTTACGACAGTATCGAGTTCGACTTCGACGCAGGCGACCGCCTTCTAATCTATTCGGACGGCGTGATTGAAACGGAAAACCCAGTTGGCGAGTTCTACTCTGAAGATCGCTTACGCGCACTCGTCACCGAACACGCCGACGGGCCGACGCCAAAAATCCTCCAGTGCTCGAGGCATCTCTGAGAAACTGGCGCGGCCACGACACCTTGACCGACGACGTGAGCGTGCTCGTCGTCGAACGAATATCATCATGGAATCCTGCACATGCTATCCACTGAGAACATTCAGGACGTCTTGATCGTCCGCGTCAACGAGCGGCGGCTGGACGCGAGTAAGGCTCCATCCTTCAAGGAGCAAATTGGCCGCCTGATCGAGGACGGTGTGAGCCGCTCGGTTTTGGATCTCCGGGACGTGGAGTTTGTGGACAGCTCTGGGCTAGGCGTGATTGTATCCTGTCTCAAGCGGCTCGGCCCGGCGGGCAACTTGGCGATTGCCGGCGCAAACGCTCCCGTCCGCCGCCTGTTTACCCTCACTCGGATGGATCGCGTATTTTCGATGCATGACACGCCAGAAGCGGCTGTGGCCAACATGATAGCATAGGACCGCGAGCATGAGCTCAGCATTGAGCCTTCAGATCGACAGCGACCTTGGCAGCGTGGAGTTGCTGGCCGGGGCGGTGCGGGCGCTATGCTCAGACAAACTGGACGAAGAGACGCTGAACGACGTTGAACTCAGCGTTGTCAGAAGCGATCAACAACGTCATCAAGCATGGTTACAATGGCGAAAAGGGATCGCCGGTCGACGTTAAGGTCAGCATCAAAGCGGACCGGGTCGTGCTCGATATATTTGATCGCGCACCGCCCATGCTCGCTAGCCTTTTTGACTCAGGCACCCCAGCGGACTTCGATTTCGACCCGGAAAAGCTCGCCGATCTGCCGGAAGGCGGCATGGGATTGGCCCTTATCAAGATGACCATGGACGAGGTCCAATACTCGTCCGAAGGCAGGG
Source organism: Devosia sp. A8/3-2 (assembly GCA_025452255.1). Classification (GTDB taxonomy): domain Bacteria; phylum Pseudomonadota; class Alphaproteobacteria; order Rhizobiales; family Devosiaceae; genus Devosia. The sequence goes on along the minus strand of CP104974.1, from coordinate 2,646,556 downwards.
GTGAACAGATTGACGCTAACCAAGCTATTCGTTGCCAAGTAGCGCGAGCACTCTCGGCTCGAATTCCGGCATCGCGGCGGCGAGTAACACCGGGGCAGGGGCGAGAGTCCTGACCTGTAGGCTATCCCCATCTTCGATCAGGCTCAAAACCCGATCTGCACTCTGGCGGTGCGCTGTGGCGGGCCCGATGCCACGCGAGATACCGACGACCGCGGCATTGAGCGCGGCTGCCCGGTGTGCCACCGAGTCTTGATCGATCAGATCGCCTTCACTCGCTGTATTTATGGCAGTGCGGGCCGCTAGCGTCAGATCAGGCGATCCCGCTGCAGAGATGCGCCCACTCGCCCCAAATTCGCCCACCAGCTGCTCTCTGATGCGCCCTTGGGTATCAAGCGCTTCCAGATAGATGATCGCGACCGTCGAGCCTGCCAGCGCCAGCAGGAACGCAATTTGTCCCCGCGCCCGCAGCAATCCTTCTCCAAAGCTCATGGTTTCGCCCCCTCGGCCTGCATCTTTCCGGCAACAATATCGGCTTCGAATTCCGGGTCAGGCTGCCAATACGCCGCCCGGATGATGGGCAGCATGGCCAAGGCGTTGCTCACCCCCCAAAGCGTATTCGCGATCATGGCACCCAACCGTTTCGTCCGGCCGCCCCATACGCCCGAGTGGGATTCACGCGACACTGGCCTCAACCACGGCGTTCTGGCTGGACTTTAGAGAGCGTTCGCAGCAGGCCCAGCGTGCCCGTTGGCCCGGGAGCAGGAGCAGGACGTTTATCGCCGAACCCGATGCGGAATGGTTCTGTTGCGGTGTTGGGGAGACAGAAGGCGGAAAAGCTTGAGGATATCTCATGCCGTACTTCAAGGGTCGCCGGTTTCAGTGTCACATTCTGTTGGACCGCCGGGCCGCCGACCAGCAGACCTAACTTCACAATGTTTCGAGGGCCGCACGAAAATATTCGTCTCGCTATTCCAGATATGGCGTCAGCACATCTTCGATCCATTTCATGAATGCGCGGACGCGGCGTGACAGGTTGCTTCGATGTGCCACGACGAGGGACACGGCGATCGCCCGGCGACGAAAGTCGGGTATGATCTCCACAAGCGCCCCACTCTCCAAGTATTGGCCAACGCCCAAGAGTGGTGCCTGAATCAGTCCAATGCCGGCGAGGGCCGCGGCTTCGTAGGTCTGGGCGCTATTGACGTGTAGCGCACTGGCAACTGAAGCGTCGCGTAGCTGTCGCCGTGCGGATATTCCCATCCATGGGGTCTTGCGCCCAGCATTGTCGAAAAATGAACTGTCCGATGTTGCTGACGCAGGAGGTCTTCCAGTGATCGAGGGACCCCATAGCGCGCCAGATAGGCGGGACTGGCGGCGTTGACCATGCGCAACAGGCCGAGTCGGCGGACAATCAACGTCTCGTCCTTTATGGGTCCAAGCCGCAAGACACAGTCGAACCCCTCTTGAACCAGATCGACTTGTCGATCCGTACTCGACACCTCCAGCTCCAACTCGGGGTGCGCTGCCATGAAGTCCGGCAAGGCCGGCATGATCGTCGTGCGCGCCACCTCGGTCGGAAGATCGACCCGTAAACGCCCGCGGAGCTCACGCGATCGCCTGCAAACATTGAGTGCAGGTCATCAACGTCGGCAAGCAGATCCCGGGCACGGGCATGAAATGCGCGGCCGTCCTCAGTCAACTGCACGTTGCGCGTCGTCCGGTGCAGGAGCCTGACGCCGATATCTTCCTCCAGCTTTCTGACCGCCGTTGACGCCCTCCCTTTTTGGATCCCCGGGCTATCGGCTGCGTGGGTGAAGCTCCCCATTTCCACGACCGTTATGAATATCAGGATGGGTTCGAGATTTTGCATTTCCGCGCCTCACTATTGTTCCTCTAAAATAGAACAGTGCGTTAGTTTCGCCGACATTTATCATATCTTAAAGAAACAGTAACTTCCGAAATTAGATGACCCCATCGGAGAGCGACAAGTGCCTGAAACTATGACCTCGCATCGCGGCCTGTGGGCCGGCCGGATCATAAGCGCGCTTGTCGTTATCGCCCCGGCGGCAGACGGGACTATTCAGCTTTTCGCGCCGGCACAGCTGGCAAGCATGTTGCAGGAAACCGGGTTCGCGCTGGACCTGACCCGTATCTTGGGTCCGATCATTCTCGCCTGCGCCATGCTTTACGCCATTCCCGCCACCGCCGTCCTCGGCGCTATCCCAGTGACTGGCTTTCTGGGAGGCGCGATCTGCGCCCATGTCCGCATTGGCGAGTTGGGATCGCCGCCGGAGCTTATTTCCCTCCTTCTGGGCGCGATGACATGGGGCGGCCTCTATCTGCACGATCCCCGTATCCGGGCCCTTCTGCCACTCGTCCACTAAATCAACAGGGCCATTGTCTGTCCCTGAAAATTAGGAGAATACGCATGTTTTTAGTAATGGGAATTACCGGCAAAGTCGGTGGTGCAACGGCACAACATCTGTTGGCACAAGGCAAGAAAGTCCGCGCGCTCGTCCGCAATCGCGAAAAGGCGGCTCGTTGGGCAAACCGGGGCGTCAGAACTAGTAGATGGCGATTGGGATGACTCGGCAGCCATCAGCGCAAGCGCTCGACGGCGTCGAAGGTGCATTTGTCATGGTGCCCTCTGTCTGGGCTCCCTCGCCCGATTACAAAGAAGCCAAGGCCGTGATTGCCAACTATGTCGAGGCGCTCACCAAGGCAACGCCGCCGCAGGTGGTTGCGCTTTCGTCGATGGGTGCCAACAGAACCAGCGGGCTCAGGATGATCACGGCGCTGTCGCTTCTGGAGCAGGGGTTTCGTGACCTGAAGTCGCCAGTCGCATTTGTGCGCGCAGGCGGCTTTTGGAAAATTTCCTTTACGGCTTGCACGTTGCGCAGGGCGGAATGCTGCCCGTCTACAACAGCCCGAGCAATCGGAAAACCACCATGGTCGCGACAAACGACATCGGCGCCCGAGTCGCAACTCTTTTGACCGGGCCAGCTGGCCGGGGCAGCGCGTCATCGAGCTTGGTTCGCTGGTCAGCGCGGATCAAGTCGCCGAGCAATTGGGGGAAGTCCTGAAGCTCGACGTGAAAGCCTTTGCAGTCCCGCGTGCCGGGTGGGCGGACAGGCTCCGAGCAGATGGGCATCCCGAAGGGCCACACCGGAGCTGCCGAAGAAATGTATGACGCCGTGAATGCAGGATGGATGGACCTCGGAGCCCGGGGTACGGAGCACGTAGCGGGTACGACGTCCGCACGCGCTGTATTCGAGGCTGCACAGAACTCCGCTAAGGGGTAAGTCCGGGAGGTGTCAGGCATGAGACGGAGGTTGTCCGCTTCAGCGTCGGACGCGTCGCGGGCAGCGCTCAACAGTTCAAAGCAACGCGAAGCGCCTCCACTCCCGCCTGACCTTCTGAATCTCCGGGAAGCCAAATGTCGTCCATCCGCGTCTTTTCATGCCATTGCGGACGAGTCGTTCTCGGCTTGTCCCTCGCCAAACGAGCGATGGCTGCTTCTCAGGGTGGCAGTTCCGAAAGCTGCCCGTCTGCAACCCACCCCATTGTTACTGTTCGCAGGCCCCTCGGCGGAACGACCGCTTTTGGGACGCCGCCGGCCCGGCTCTAACGTCTGAAATGGGGCGCGTTGCTGCCGGGCCGTTATCGACCCCATTCGGGACGTTCGGACCAACGTTCTACGTTCCCGAACGCTGCCGGTCTCTGAAGCTGGACGATATCTGCTTTGCGCCCGCTCCGAGCCAGATCGTGCGCGTTACGATGGACCATGGCGTGGATGTCCGTTCTATTGACATCAAACTCAGAGGTTCGAGAACTCCATGGAGCGGACAATCCGGAAGTCGCAATGCGACGCTTTAGGTGAAGTCGCCCCCTGAACGAGCCAGAGCATGCACCCGGGACAGCAAAGTCAATTCTCTGATCCCTTCATAGACCGAGCGCTTAATGCGCTCGGTCACAATTTAGTAGCTTGGGGCATCGGCGGCGGCTGCCCAAGCGCTAGCGCACCTGCTGCTATAACGATGGCCAATAGGGTCGTCGGAAGATTAGCGCATCACCGACCGCAATTTTAGGGTGGCGGGCGCTGTTACGTGTTCTCGTGACTGTCGCTGCTCAGTATTTCGACGATCTGGTCATAGCCGTAGAGGGCGGCCAGACGTAGGGGTGTTAGGCCGGAATGCGTTTTCAGGTCACGACGAGCGCCGGCGCGTACCAGAGACACGACGGCGTCCACGTGGCCGTGCCAAACAGCATCGTGCAAAGCCGTCAGGCCGTTGTACAGGCCCTGCGCATCAAGCTCGACTGCAGATTCCCCGTGCTTGGTTGGGGCGGTCAAAAGGTCGATGTGATCCGCCTTCCCGAAATAGGCAGCATCGTGAAGTGGTGAACCACGCATGAGGCCGATCGTGCGACGCGGATCTGCACCGGCGTCCAGCAACACGCGCACTATCTCCGCATGGCCCTCGCGAACGGCAAGACCCGGGGGCGTGTAGTCATCATCCAATGTTCCGGTGACCGGCACGCGAACTTCAAAGTCAGCGCCATCTGCGATCTGCCGCTTTACCTCATCAAGATTTCCAGCCTTCACAGCCGACACGAGTGAGAGACCCGCAATGTGCTCGGCATCTGCTGCATCGCGCTGCTCGATGAGTGCGACGATCCCGTGCAGCTCGTCGTGGTGCGCCAGATCGAGTGCGCTTTGCTGCCAGTGGTTACGAATGGTGGTCCGTGCCCGTCGCGACAGCAGAATCCTCACCGCATCTTCGTTCTTGTGAAGGACGGCATCCATCAGGGCAGTATTGCCCAGCACCGGCGATTGCTGGTCGATGAAGGCGCCGTGGTCGAGCAAGAGCCCGATCACATCCGCGCTGCCAGACTGCGCCGCCTTATGAAGGGCGGTCGCGCCCATGCGAGGTTCTGCAGCGAGTACGTCAGCACCGGCAGTCAGGAGCGACGCGACGGCCTGTGCCTGCGCGAGCGCAGATGCAGTCATCAGCGGCGTGAGGCCATCGGGCCCGCGGCTATTGACGTCCGCCCCAGCGGCAATGGCCTCGGTCACCGCAACAAGATTGCCTGTGCGAATGAAATTGGAAAGTGTCATAGTCATACGGTCCTTGAGTTAGCGAGCATTGGCCGGAGCCGGAGCGTCCGGGCCGTGCAAGAATTTGATGATCTCTGCGTTTACGCGCTCGCGTGCCTCATGATGCGGCCAGTGGCCAACACCTTCGAGACGCACGACATCCACCGGGCCGGGCGCTGTCTGGCGCAACTCTTCCAAAGTCGGCGGTACCGGATGGAACAGACGGCACAGCCCGTCGGCATCGCCCCAGATGTAAAGCGATGGTTGTTGGATGAGCACATCCTTGAAGGCCGCGAGGTGCTCGAAGGTTGACTGAACGCCACGGTATTGGTTCAAACCGCCATGGAACCCAGTTCGCTGGAAGGTTTCGATGTTGTGCTTGACGTAGGCTGGGTCGGCCCAGCTGGGCAGCACTTCGGGTGCAGGGCGGAACATGTCGCGCTTTGCATCGATGGGGTCCCAGCCGGTGCCTTCGGCAGGATCGCCGGACATCCAATACAGCGCGCTGGGAATGGACTTGCTCGCATCCGCGATACGATCGTCCATTTCTGGCTGCATCATCTCGAAGGCATAATAGAGGCCCCCCAAGCCCCGGCTGCGCAGCATGTCCCAAGTGCTCAGCTCACCGCGCGGCAGGAACGGAATGCTGATGCTTATTATTGCGCTGAACCGGTCCGGTCGCATGACCATCGCCCGTTGACCATGGTCGGCGCCCCAGTCATGGGACACGATGACCGCAGTGGGTACGTTCAGGGCATCGAGAATGCCGATCAGATCGCCCACGATGTAGGCGCCGCTATGCTGCGATGGATCGTCTGGGGAATAGCTGTCGCCAAACCCGCGCATGTCGAGCGCGATGGCGCAGTATCCATTGTCCACGACAGTTTGCATCTGGCTGCGCCGAGTTTCCACCGTATCGGGAAAACCGTGCAGGAAGAGCACAGCAGGGCCTTCGCCCTGTTCAACGACATGGAATGAGCCACCGTTGGCCTCGATTGCCAAGTGGCGCACGGGATGGCCCCCAACCGCCGCGCTCGCCAAGACTTCGTTAGGGTTGTTCATTCTTGTGGTCCATTCTGGGGTTGATCCGAGCCGTGTGGCCTCTGTGGGATTGGTTCCAACTCGAAAACCTCGCCGCCTGCGGCTCGTAGCCGGTCCGAGTAATGAGAGTGATCGATGAGTTGGGCTGGAAAATAGAGGCCCGGTTGCGGCGCATCGCCGGCAAGGCCCGCCGAGCGTTCAAGGACAGAGCGCAACACCCAAGCCGGTTAACGGCATCTGCCCGCCGGGGTGAGTGATGGCGTGACGCTTCGTAAGGGGTCGCCCTGCGTGATCCTGTCCTGCAAGATTGATGATGATTTCCGTGGACACGGCGCCGCCGGCACGTCGGGACGAGCTGGTTCCCATGGCGAGGTCAAACCGGACGTTGGGGGCGCCGGTCGCATGAGCGAGCAGCAAGACGTCATTCGGCGAATAGATATTGGCGTCCATTTCCGTGCCGTCGATTGCGCGCACTTTGGACGCCGTATCGTCGCCACTGCACCACCGCCAAGCCCCATCCCTCCGGATGAGAGCGGTGGCGCCCGCGTAAAGCTGGCGCTCAAGGTCCAGACGTGCGGCGGGCCCGAACACATCCTGTTCGTCCAACACGGCCTCGATGCGAATATCGTCGAGACGTCTGAATTCCTGAGCGAACAGCAGTGAAGGCACACTGGCTGCGCCAACCAGCCATTCGGTACCGAGAACGACCGGCGCGGCGTTAGGCTGGTGCATGAACGCGGCTGCTTCGAGGCCCAGTTCACCAATACTGGGCGAGATGCTGAGGTGCCCGGCTTTCCTCTGCTGAGCCCAGCGGAGCACTGCCCCCGTCTCATCGCTGAACAGCGTTGCGACAGCCGAGACGTGGCGTTCCCCAAGCCCCAGATTAGGGGCAGCTAGATCGACGACGACTGGCGATGCACCCTCTACAGCTGCCGCAGCCCGACCCGCACTTTGCTCGTCCCGACCGCCGATGAGGATAGGGACATCGGGATTGAACTCCCGCAGGAAGCGGGTGGCCCACCGGCCAACCTCACCGGCCCCGCCGATGATCAAAACAGGCGCTTGCAGACTTTCAGAAACTTTTGACATCACCATACCGTCGTGCTATTAATACCTACATATCGTAGGTTACTAATAGTAGGTATGCAAGTGGAAACATTAAAGGCCACGGTCGATAACCGCAGCGTGGGCCGTCTCTCAAAGGCTGAACGGCGGCAGCAACTGCTTGAAACAGCGCGTTTGATCGTCCACGAAGAAGGTGCAGATCGGCTGACGCTGGCCCACTTGGCAGTCGCGCTGGCGTTTCAAAGCCCGTCACATATGAGCACTTCGAGACGAGGACGGGATTGCTTATTGAGCTCTATCGATGGATCGACACGGAGCGCATCACCGCGTTTCGTGTAGCAATGGCTGAGGGAAGTCGGCCAGCCAAGGAAACCATCTTGGCTTTAGCGGAAACCTATCTGGCCTGCGGAACCGACCGGGGCGACGAATTTCATTCGGTGGGCGCAGCGCTGGCTGGAAGCGAGGAGAAGTTGACGGTTTACCAAGAGCTGGTCGACAACGTGGTTGAAATGTTCGTCGCGGTTTTACAGCCTCACTCCAGCTTGCAGGCGGAACCGCTGGCATTGGCCAGCATGGCCACGGTGGCTGCAGGAGACGCGTTAACGAGTGCCGTGACGCGGGGGACTTGTTCCGCTGCTGAGGCGGCGGAGGCGTTTGCGACCATCATCGGGGCTGTGGCTCACGACCAACCCTAAGCCTCTACGGCAGTCTACGGTTCGCTTTTGTAAAGCGAACCGTTAAGGTACTTGGGAGATCATAGCATCGCCCAGCTAATGGCACCGCGCCGCTAACCCAAGCGGCCGAACGCCGGCCGGCGTTTGCCCATCTGCGCCCGCAGAGCGAAAAGTACCAGCGCCACACCGGGAAACAGCGCGCCGACCCAGCCCAGATCATTAACGGTGCCGAACTGCAGTACCAATCCGCCGATCAATGACCCGGCAGCGATGCCCAGATAGAGCGCCGAGGCATTGAGCGAGAGCACCAGTGGCGCACTTGCAGGCGACAGGCTGAGCAAATGGCTCGACTGTGGCGGCATGAACCCCCAGCCAGCCACGCCCCACAGGAACACGACGACGAAGAAAACCGGCCCGGCCAACGTGGCCGGCAGCAGCAGTGCCACCTCAGAAATTGCGATGAGCAGCAGCGCCATCAGGATGATCGTGCCCGGGATGGTGCGGTTCGGGCCAAAGCGGTCCGCCAGCTGTCCTCCGATGAAGTTGCCGATCGCCGCGCCGATACCGAAAGTCAGCAACACAGCAGGGACCGGGCTGGCAGGCAGCCCGACGCTCTTGGTGGTAATCGCCGCCGGGTAAATGATGACAACGAAGACCCCGGTCATGCTCAGCCAAGTGGTCAGCAGCGCCGATGGCACGCCCGGCAGGCCGATCGCTTCAATGCGCCGGCGCAGCGACAGCGGCGCCCCACGCAGCCCTGCCGGCAGCATGATCCAGAGTGCCAGAGCCGCCGGGACGCCAAAGCCCGCCACCATAAAATAGGCGCCGCGCCAGCCCAGCGTGCTGCCCACGAATGCGCCCAACGGCGCGCCGAATGCTACCGCCATGGTCGTGCCGCCGACGATCACGGCAATGCGCGCGCACGATGATCGGGCGACACGATGGCCACCCCGGTGGCCTGCGCCGTGGCGCTATAAAGCCCTGCCGAGAACGCCATCAGCACCCGCGCCGCCATAAGGTCAGAAATAGCCATGCGACAGGGCTGCCCCTAATGCAGCCGCCGAAAACACCAGTGCCGCCACCGTCAGCGTGCGGCGCCGATCGACGGCCCCGTCAGTGCCGCCAGCACCGGCGCCCCGAACGCATTGGCCAGCGCGAAGACCAACACCAAATAGCCTGCCTGCGTGAGCGATACCCCCGTCGACTCAGCAATCTGCGGCAACAGGCTGGCAATGCCGAAGCTTTCCGCGCCAATGGCGAAGGTGCCTACGGCAAGCCAGATCAATCGAATATCCATGACGAAACCTATTTGTTCAAAACCCATTGAACAACTGGACTTCCGGTTTGGGTCTGTCAAGAGGAAGTTCAAAAGTACTTGAACATTGAAAACAATGCAGCGATGCGCTATGTGATGGTCATGACCTATCTTCCCCATCCAGATACCGAGCAGATCGCCTTTGCCAATGTGCTGACCGCATTGGGCGACGAGACTCGGCTCGCCATTATCGGCCACCTCGCTCGCAACGAGGAAAATGCCATGACCTGCGGACAATTCCTCGATCTCGGCTCCAAGACGTCCTTGAGCTACCACCTTGCCAAGCTGCGCGAGGCCGGCGTGGTCCATGTGCGTCCGGAGGGCACTAAGCGCTTTGTCACCCTGCGCCGGGCCGATCTCGACTCACGCTTCCTCGGCTTTCTCGATTCGATTGTCGCCACCACACGACATCTTCCCTTTGCCTGTCGCCGGGGTGACGTCCTCAGCGGCCAACAGGCTGCAGAGGCCTTGGCTCGGGAATCCGCCCCGCAATTCTTGACGTGATCAGGCCGTTCTGGCTGCAATTTCGCCGCAAGAAACAGGCGCTGCCTCCCTGCCGATTTTGCGCCACCGCCGACCCAGTTAGGCAGCCTCGTGAGCGTGTACTTCGCAGTCATCGGGTTGGTCGGTCTTGCAAATTACCGCTAACAAAGCAGGGCGCACTGACCTTGTGGGAGTACCACTTCGCAACAGGAGAAATTGCATGAAGACGTTGGAGACCGATCGCCTAATTCTAAGGAATTTTCAGGCGAGCGATGCAGAGTCGCTATTTGAATATCTACGCGCCGACCGCCAGCTGCTTTTTCTCGCTCATGCTGGAAGACCCCAAGGCAGCTGAAAAGGAGGCCCTAAAGCGCGCGGGCGGCGATGAATAAATCGCCGTTTGCCTGAAGCACACCGGGCAACTCGTGGGGATTTGTTCGCCCACGCTGATCCAAAATGGCCTGACAATGAAGATGAGGCGACCGGGCCTGATACAGTCTCTGTGGGTTGGAATTTCAATCAGCGTTTCGGCGGGAAAGGATATGCGTTTGAAGCGGCATACGCATTGAGCGCCGATCTCTTTGCCAACCGAGGCGCTCAGCGCAAATACGTTTATGTGGAAGATCATAATGCGCGTTCTCGGCGGCTGTGCCGAAGGCTGGGCATGCGCGAGGAAGGACTGTTCTGCGAATTTCACGCCGCAGAGCGATTTTCACGCTTTGCAAGTTCATCGTTGGCGGCTCTGGCTTAACCACCAAGCAGACACTGCACAGTGAGATGAAAGAGGCGTCGGGCAAGCCTGCAACATGACGCGCCCCCGGGCGTCCCGCGGTCTTGAGAGCAGGCAATGGTCGACTTGTGTCTCGCAATTAACCCATCCCCTCCCCATATCGGCATATTACGATGATTAGGAGTTCCCATGGCATCCCTCTCCATACTCGATCTAGTGCGGGTCAATGAAGGCTCAGGTCCACGTGAGGCGCTCGATCACGCGCGCGACGCAGCCGGTCGAGCCGAGAAACTCGGCTACACGCGCTATTGGGTTGCCGAGCATCACAACGCGCCGGGCATTGCCAGTGCGGCCACTGCGTTAGCGGTAGCGCATATCGCTGCAGGCACGAAAACAATCCGCGTTGGAGCCGGCGGCGTCATGCTGCCTAACCACGCACCCTATATCATCGCCGAACAGTTCGGTACCTTGGCTCATTTGCATCCGGGCCGCATCGATCTGGGGCTAGGCCGCGCCCGGGACTGACCAGATGACAGTGCGGGCACTGCGGCGTTCGCCGGCCAATGCCGAAAACTTTCCGCAGGACGTGCTCGAACTCCGGGCCTATTTCGCCCCTGCCGAACTCGGCCAGCGCCTGCAAGCGGTTCCTGCGGCGGGCACAGAAGTGCCACTCTGGATTCTCGGCTCCAGCACCTTTGGCGCGCAGCTGGCGGCCGAACTCGGCCTGCCCTATGCATTCGCGTCGCATTTCGCGCCGGATATGCTCATGCCAGCTCTTGAAATCTATCGCAGCAGGTTCAAACCGTCAGAGCAGTTGGCAGCGCCACGTGCCATGATTGGCGTCAACATAATCGCCGCCGAGACCGACGCAGAAGCGCGCCGATTGGCAACAAGCCAGCAAATGTCCTTCGCCAATATTTTTCATGGAAGCCGCGGGCTGACCCAACCGCCCATCGACGATATCGAGGACTACTGGACCCCGGCCGAAAAAGAACAGGCGGCTCACATGCTGGCATTCTCAATTTACGGGTCGCCGGAGACCGTGCAATCGCGTCTCAAGGAACTGATCACCCAAACTGCGGCGGACGAGGTGATGATCGTCTCGGATGTGTTCGATCATGAAGCAAGGATGCGATCATTCGAGATCATTGCTGAGAGCATTTGAGGGCTGCTTTCCTTACAGACTCTTCTGAAAGCAGACCATTCGCTAACCACCGCGAAATGGACAATAAGCCTATAGCACTCGCATGCCCGATTTTGGGAACGGGCGGAATGGGGCGCGGGCTGGCGCAGCCAGCTGCCTTCTGGCATCATATTGAAATGCAACCGGCAGCCTGCTCATGTACGGCAATGATAGAAACTAACCGAGGCTCTCTCATGCTGGACGACTGCCCACGAGCAAAGCAAAAACAGCTCAGTCGTGCCCGAGATGAGGTGCGTCTAAAATCGGGTAAAGCAAGCCTCGAGCAAATGAAGCGTGATAACGGCTTCTTCAACGCTGTACCCATTAAGCGCTTCAAAATGGTGGCAATCGGAAACAAACCTTTGAAGCGTAGCATCTAAGTTGATCCGCAGACTTTGCTCTCCGGGCTGTCGTTTGGATCAAGCGTCTCTTGCGCTTAGTGGCGGCCTCAAGCGGTGCCGCCTCACACGACCTCAGGGCGCGGCGCAGCTCTCCGATCCGGCTGCGCGTAACTCTCGATATCGCGCTTCGGCCGCGCACCGAACAGGCATGTACCCGCGGCTGAATTGGGATGGGCTCTCATACCCATACCCGGGGGTACTGTCGTCATTGCCATGATGTCACCGCGCCAGCAAAGCAATCGCGTTGTCGGGTCGCCTTGGCAGTCGCTCAAATCACCATAGCCGGGTGCCATCGGAACCAAAGAGCAGGATTTCCTGCCGCTCCACGCGAACCTCGATCACGTCCCCGTCCCGGGCACGGCTCTTGCCGCGCTGCTCGACCAACACTTCCTGCCCGTCTGGCAGGCGGGCATGCACGATCGAGCTGGCGCCCAGATTTTCGACGACCTCGACCGTGAGCTTGAGCACAACGCCATCATGCTGGGCCTCGAACTGTTCGGGCCGAATGCCGATCGTCACCGGACCGGCGGGCGGCGGCGCGTTCAGCGACGGCTTGAACTGCACGGCGCCAAGCGACACGCTCTGGCCGTCAGAGACAGCAGACAGCAGGTTCATTCGCGGCGAGCCGATGAACCCCACGACAGAACACGTTGTCGGGGTTGGTATAAAGGTCAGCTGGTGAGCCCACCTGCTCCACCGCGCCGGCACGCAGTACCACAATCTTGTCGGCCAGCGTCATGGCTTCGATCTGGTCATGGGTGACGTAAATCATGGTCGCGCCGAGATCGCGATGCAGCTTGGCAATCTCGACCCGCATGGCGACGCGCAATTCGGCATCGAGATTGGACAATGGTTCGTCGAACAGAAACGCCTTAGGCTGGCGGACAATGGCGCGCCCGATCGCCACCCGCTGCCGCTGTCCGCCCGACAGCTGGCTTGGCTTGCAGTCCATGAGACTATCGAGTTGCAGGATGCGCGCAGCTTCCACCACCCGCGCTTCGGTCTCCTGTTTGGAGTGCCCGGTCATCCGCAGCCCAAAACTCATATTCGCCTTGACGCTCATATGCGGATAAAGCGCATAGGACTGGAACACCATCGCCGGGCCCCGTGCCGAGGGCTCGACATCGTTGACCACCCGGCCACCCAGCTCGACCATACCGCCGCTGATATCCTCAAGTCCCGCAATCATCCGCAGCAAGGTCGACTTGCCGCAGCCCGACGGTCCCACAAACACGCAGAACTCGCCCTCCCCGACCTGTAGATCGACCCCATGAATGACTTCAGACGCACCGTAGCTCTTGCGGACTTGTTTGAGGACGATCTCGCTCATGCGCGCACCCCTTCCCACCAGAAGAGCACATCGGCTCCCGCAACCTCCGGCGCCGCAGTGCCCTCGCCCGACACGTAGTTGGCGAGTGCAGCCTGCAACTTGGCAGCGACCAGCCGCTGGTCCAGATCGGTTTCGATATCAACCGCGCAGAGCAGCAATCGCCCCTTGCCGATCCGTATTTCGGCCACCAGCGCCAGTCGCGGTTCTTGTTCCAGTCGTCGATGACGCGGATGATATGGCGGGCCGGCAGCCCGCTCACATCAGAACGCCCGGCGGCCATGCGTCAGCTCCCATTCATGCCAGCTGCTGTGCCGCAGAGCGTGGAAGTTCGCAAACACCGGATGGTCGAGATCGTTGATCAGGCCAAGCGTGTGCGGCGGCTGATCGCGGGTCCATAGCGTGTTCCAGAACAGCACGGTGTGGCCAAGTTCGGCATTGGGAACCATGCTTTCGGGGGTCGCCGCCAGAACAAGGCTCCGCCCCGCCTCGACCCGGGCCAGCAGATCGGCATCGAGGTCATGCACAATATCGAGCGCCGCCGGCCGCTGGCCGCCAGCACCGCCAATTCATAGCGATTGGCAAACCCATCGCCGGTGATAAGCACTTCATGCAGCCCCTCGGGCAGCCCGGCAGTGGGGATTTCCACCGTGCCAATGTCATGCAGGCCACCGGTGGCGAGATCCCGCACCGGCAATGACCATTCGCCATGCTGGTACCCGGCATTGTCCACCACCCGCACCGCCACCTGACCGGCAGGCAGCGCACCGGCGGCATAATGGGCAATCTGCAGATCGGCGACAAAAACCTCGCCCTGACGCATCACGAAGCCATCGGCACGCAACAGCGGCACGGTGGGCGCACAGAATTCGTGGAACCGCTTGGGCGTGACATAGGGCTTTTCGTCCCAGAAGGCGTCGACCACGCCGACCAGCGCCGTGCCACTGGCCCGGGAAATCCTGCAGGCCCAGCAACTGGAAACCGGCAAAATCGGGAGTACGAAGCGCCGCCTCGATATCTTCCTTGTAGAGCATGGTCTGCAAGGCCCCGCTATTGCGCATGAAGCTATCGGCTTGGCCCAGCATGCCCTTGGCGGCCAGATCGTCGCGCACCATCATGAAGTTCCGCGCCTCGACCACGCCGGTATATTTGGCGATTTCCTTAAGGTCCGGATAGACGCACCATTGCCCGATTTCGTGGCTGACCAGCGCCATGGGCACCTTCTCCACCCATTCCGACCAGTCGGTGCGCGTTTCCAGCGGCCGCGCGTTGAGGCGGCTTCCCAAGCCCTCGCCCCAGCGATGGCTGCGCGGCTCGGGCTTGCTGACATATTGCGCCCGCTCGGTGGTGGGCCAGCCCGAACCGCCATTGTAGACGCGCCGGTCGTCCCGGCTGCGCCAGCCTTCGACGAACCGCTCGAGGAAGGCATGCATGCGCCCGCCATAAACCTCGTTGCCCACGGTAAACATCAGGAAGCTCGGGTGATTACCATATTCGGCCACGATGCGATCGGCCTCGGCATGGATATAGCGATCAAGCGCCGGATCGGTACCCAGAAACGCCCAGATTGGCGTTTCGACATGCAGGATCAGGCCCAACTCGTCCGCCACCTCGAATGCCGCTTTGGGCGGGCAATAGGAGTGAAAGCGGATATGGTTGAGCCCATAGGCCTTGGCCGTGCCCATGGCTTTGCGCCAACCATCCCTGTCAGTGGGCGGATAGCCGGTCAGCGGGAAAATGGCGCAATCGAGCGTGCCGCGCAGGAAGATACGGCGTCCATTGAGCAGGATATGACGCCCCTCGGTGGTGATCGACCGGATGCCGAATTGGCTCGTCGCCCGATCGAGCGCCTGTCCATCCCGCAGCCACTCGGCGTCGATCTGGTGCACCACGGGATCGAACTCACCCCATAGCCGCGCAGCCTCCGGCAGGTCCAGCGTGATCGTCGCATGCGTCAGCGCCGAAGTGATCTGCACCGGATGATCGACGACGAGCTTTTCCTGCCCGGCGAGGTGCAGCGTTAGCCGGACAATGTCACTGTGCTCACCCTTCCAGAACGTGGGCCAGAAGGTTTCGGTGTCATAGGCCTCTAGCTCCAGCTCGATCCGAATGGACCGGGACGGCGCAAAAACCGCCAGCCGCGCAATGCCCGCGGCCTGCGACTGCAATTCGAGGCGCCCCACCACGCCATTCCAATTGGTCTGGGTATGATCCGATTTGGAATGGGCGACATCGGGATTGCGCGGCAGGTGAGAATCGCCGACCGCCTCGAACCGGCTGTTGTCGATCTGCATGGTCAGCACATGCTCGCCCACAGCGAGCTTGCCCGAGAAGAAGCGGTTGGGCGTCGACAGGCTTTCGTCACGCGCCACCTTGATGCCATCGACATAAAGGTCGACCTGCCCGTGCGGACGTTCGAGGAACAGCCAATGGAACAGATCGCCCTGCTCGGCGGCAATGGTGATCGTGCGCTGATACCGAGCCTTGCCGATATAGGGGTGGCGCCGGCTGAGATGGGCCATCGTCGCGGTCGTGGTCAGCGGCGTCTTTTCGGCCTCGTCGACACTGCCGGGCAGCACAATCGTATCGGCAAGCTGGCTTGCGGCCCAATCCTGTTCGAGGCCCACCCCCTTGGGATCAAGCGCGAAGGACCGAGTACCGGAAAGATCGAGGTTGGACAGCATGAAAACGTCTCGTGCGATAAAGATTGAGAAATTGGGCGGCGGGACGACCCGCCGCCCCGGAAATTCAAAGCCGGGCGGCGACTTCGGCCTTGGCCTGCTCCAGCGCCTGCTCGGGCGTTGAAACGCCCTGGACGATATTGTTGACCACCGTCTGCATGGCAGCGCTGACCACGCTGTCATCCGTATTGAGCGTGGCCGGGATCAGATTGGCCTGAACTCGGGCAAAGACCTCGTTGACGTTCTGGCCGTCATAATAAGGGTCCGCGAAATTGATCCACTCGGTCGTGCCTGCCGGCGTCCACGCCGGGTAGAGGTCGTCGTTCTGGTATTGCTGCTTGAGGCTCACGCCATCGGTCACCACCCAGCTGATAAAGGCCCGGGCGGCTTCCTTGTTCTGCGAGGTTTCAAGGATGGCGATATGATCGCCCCCGGCATTGAAGGAGCGATTGCCGGTGCTATCAGCTGGAGCCGCAGCCACGCCCCACTTGCCGTCATCGTCTGGCGCGAAGGCGCGCTTGAGCAACCCGCCGAACCAGTTGCCGGACATGATCGTGGCGATCTGGCCGCGGCCGAAGGCGCCCTGCCATTCCGGCGACCACATGGCAAAAGGTGAGATGAGACCGGCATCGGCGGCCTTGTCGACCACCTGCAGCGCCTCGAGCACCACCGGATTGTCCAGCTGTAGCTGGCCCTCGGCATCGAACCAGTTGACGCCGCGCTGGGCCATCATCGTCGACACGATTTCCATGCCATTGGCGATCAACCAGCGCTCATTGGGTTTGACCACCTTCTGGCCTTCTTCGATGAAACTGTTCCAATCGGCGAACAGCGCCTCGACGTCCGCCGGCGCATTGGCGAGGCCCGCTTCTTCGAAGATATCGCGCCGGTAGAACAGCCCGCCGGGGCCGGTATGCTTGGGCAGCGCGACGATCTTGCCATCAGGCCGGGTGACATTGGCGGCGGCAAAGGGCGCGAACTGGCTCATCAGATCGTCCGCGTTGTAAGGGTCCTGTGCCGAGTCCACCCATTGCGGCCGTTCGCGCAGCAGGGCGAGCACCCCGATTTCGATCATGGCGACGTCCGGACCGGAATTGCTCAACAAAGCGCGCTGCAGCGTATTGAGATATTGGCTATCGCCATTGGGAAAGCCCTGCACCTCGACCTTGATATTGGGATAGGCCGCGTTGAATGCCGGCATCAGCGCTCGGAAGGTGCGGTCATTATTGGGCCAGTCCACACCTTGATGGTGCCCGACGTTTCGGGCCCCGGACGATAAGGCGCCGCCTCCTGCGCCATGGGTGCCGATACCGGGGCCGGGGCGGCCATGGCCGAAAGAAGAGCTGTCTTGATTGGTCGCATGAGTTCCCTCCTTGAACTTTGCATTGCCACGATCAGGATTTGACCGCGCCGGATGTCAGCCCTGCGATGAATTGTCGGCTGAGCAGGGCGAACAGGACGAACACCGGCACGAGCCCCATGAGCGTTGAGAGCATCACGGCGGGCGTATCGGAATAGTGGGTGGTCGACAGCGTCGTCAGTGCCAGCGGCACGGTGAAACGGGTGCCATCGCCCAAAACGACCAAGGGCAGCTGGAAGTCATTCCAAGTGCCGATCACCGTCCACACCGCCGGGGCAGCCAGACCCGGCCGGATGATCGGCAGGACGACGAAGAAGAATGTAGCAAAGCCCTTGGCGCCATCCATTTCGGCCGCCTCGTACAATTCGCGGGGCACCGTCGAGCCGATATAGGTGTACATCCAGATGACCCCGAAACCCGAAGCCACCGCCGGTACGATCAAGGGCCAGAAGCTATTGAGCCAGCCGATCCAGCTCATTTGCAGGAAGAACGGAATGAGCGCCAGCGAGGGCGGAAAGAACAGGGTGGCAAAGGTCGCCGCCAGCAGGAACCCACGGCCGGGTGCCCGCACATAGCGGGCAAAACCATAGCCCGCCAAGGCGCTCACCAAAACCGAGGCCGAGTGTTTTGGGCACGGCCACGATCAGGCTGTTGATGATCGGCCGGAACGGGGGAAACACCGCCTCGATCCGCGAATAATTGTCGAGCAGTGCATCACCGAACCAGATTGGCGGCGGAAACTGGAAGACTTCGCTCAGCGTCCGCGTCGCAAACACCGCAGTCCAATAGAGCGGCAGCACGAAGATCAGCGAAATTACAAACAGCGCCAGTGTCACCAGCAGGTTGAACCGGCGCTCGCGATTGGCCAGGAGCTTGATCATGACGACACCCCCAGCCGCTGGTTGACCGCTCGACTGAGCAGGGTAAAGCCAACCACTGCCGCGAAAATGTACCAGCTGACCGCCGCGCCCAGCCCGAAATCGAACTGTGTAAACGCGGTGGCATAAAGATACATGCCCAAAGTGGTGGTCGAATTATTGGTGCCGCCCTGCCCCTGCGTGAGTACGAACGGTTCGTCGAACATCTGCAGGCCGCCCAGCGTCGCCGTGACGATGGAAAAGACCAACGAAGGCACGAGCAGGGGCAGCGTGATGCGCGAAAATATCGCCCAGCGCCCGACACCCTCGAGGCGAGCCGCCTCGTAGATGTCGCGCGGAATGGCCTGCAGACCGGCCGGGAAAATGATCATGTGCCAGCCGGTCCAGCGCCAGATCACCAGCAGCGTCACCAGCGGCTTGATCCAGACCTCCGAGGCCAGCCAGTTGAAATAGCTCGGCTGTCCTTGGGCGGCGCCCATCAGCATGTTCACGATGCCGCCATTGGAGGTGAAGAACACCCGCAGGATGATGGCGGCAATCGCCGGTGCCACCAGCAGCGGCAGCAGGAAGACCAGCCGGAAATAGGTCCGCCCGCCGATCACATGGTCATTGACCAGCACGGCGAGCGCCAGCGCCAGCCCGACGGTGAACAGGGTCGACCAGAACCAGAGATAGAGCGTGTTCCAGATCGCCTTCTGGAACACCGGGTCGTTCAGGGCCCGGCCATAATTGGCCAGCCCGACGAAGTGCGGATCGCTGAAACCGTCCCAGTCGGACAGGCCCAGATAGAACGAGAAGGCGACGGGGAAAATGGAAAATGCCGGGAAAATCAGGAAGAACGGGGCAATGGACGCATAGAAGGCGCCATTCCTTCGAACCCCATTCCAAGCCGAACTGGAAACCATGCAGCGCTCCTCCGTCTTCGCTTTTAATAATCTGATGAATGATTGCCGTCAATATTATGATTAGCCATTTCGCCGCCTTGACAGGAAAAGATCAGCGCGGCACAAGTCACAATAATCAGATGATAGGCAATTAGAGAATGAAGATCGCGGCCATCCATACACGCGTGGTCAATGCCGAAATGCGCAATTGGGTGTTCGTCAAGGTCGAGACCGACGAGCCCGGCCTGTTCGGCTGGGGCGAGGCGACGCTGGAGTGGAAAACCCGTGCCGTCGCGGGGGCCATTGAAGACCTGACGCCGCTATTGCTCGGCCGCGACCCGCGCGACATCGAGCAGGCCGTCCGTGTCATGACCAAGCAGAGCTTCTGGCGATTGGGCGCCATCGGCATGAGCGCGGTATCCGGCATCGAGCTGGCGCTGTGGGATATCCTTGGCAAGCATCTCAATGTGCCGGTCTGGCGGCTGCTCGGCGGCAAGGTGCGCGACAAAGTCGGGGTCTATACCCATCTGGGCATGGGCGACATGCGGGCCGTCTACGAGACCGACTCCATCGAGCCGCTGGTCCAGCGCGCGAAGTGGTCGAGAACGGCTATCGCGCCTTCAAGGCGGTCTTTGTGCCCTATACCCATTACCATGCCCCCCTACCCGAGGTGGACAAGGTGGCCCGCATGATGGAAGCGATGCGCTCGGCGGTGGGTGATGACATCGAGATCATGGTGGATTTTCATGGCCGCCCCGCCTCGGCCGGCGCCGCCCTCGCCTATATCGAGGCCCCGGCGCCAAGCCGGCCGATGTTCATCGAGGAGCCCGTGCCCCCGGGCGATTTCCAGAGCTCGGCACGCTCGGCGCAGCGCACCAATGTGCCCTTAGCGACCGGGGAGCGGCTGATCGATCGCACCGAATTCGATGCGCTGTTTGCCACCGGCGCCATCGATATCGTGCAGCCCGATATCTGCCATTGCGGCGGCTTGCTGGAAGCCAAAAAGATCGCTGCCCGCGCCGAGGCCACGGGCATCGGCGTTGCCCCCCACAATCCGCTGGGTCCCATTGCCGGGGTCGCCGCATTGCATTTCGCCGTTTCGACCCCCAACCACGTCATCCGGGAAGAAATGGTCGGCGCAGTGCCACGGTATTTCGACGTGGTGCAAGGCCCGATCCGCCGCGTGGACGGCTTCTGGCAGGTGCCCGACGCGCCGGGCCCGGGCATCGTGGTAGACGAGACGGAATGCGCCGGGCACCCCTATAAGCAGGAAGTGCTGCACACGCAGAACGCGGTGCTGGCGGATGGAACCATAGTGGACTGGTGAACATGCGGCTCAACGGCAAGATCGCGATCATTACCGGCGCAGGACGCGGCATCGGCGCCGCGATAGCCGAGGCTTTCGTACGCGAAGGCGCCGCCACCGTGATCGCCGAGCGCGACAATGCAACGGGCAAGGCAACGGCAGAACGGCTCGGCGAGAATGCCCTGTTCGTGCAGACCGACGTCACCGACCGGGCCTCGGCGGACGCTGCGATCGCTATGGTGCGCGAGCGGTTCGGCCGCATCGATGTGCTGGTCAACAATGCCGGGATCAATGTCTTTCACGAACCGCTGCAAACCAGCGATGCCGAATGGCAGCGCTGCATGGCGGTCGACCTTGAGGGAGTATGGCGCATGTGCCGGGCAGTATTGCCCGCCATGCTGGAACGCAACGCCGGCAGCATCGTCAATATCGCCTCTTCGCACAGTTCCACCATCATCCCCGGCACCTTCCCCTACCCCGTGGCCAAGCATGGCCTGCTCGGCCTGACCTGGGCCTCGGGCATCAGAATATGCGGCGCGCAATATTCGGGTGAATGCCATCGCGCCGGGCTATATCGAGACCGAGCTGGCATTGGACTATTGGAACACTTTCCCCGACCCCGCGGCCGAACGGCAGCGCACCTATGATCTGCATCCGCCCCGGCGCATCGGCAAGCCGGAAGAGGTGGCTATGACGGCGGTCTTCCTCGCCAGCGACGAGGCGCCATTTATCAATGCCACCTCAATCGCCATCGATGGCGGCCGCTCGGTGCTCTATCATGAGTGAGCGCTTGGCGCCGCCACCACACCCCTGTTAAGGCTTGCCCCAGCGCAGACGAAAAGGATCCCTCCCTTGCCCATGGCCGAAACGAGCAAGCCCCTGCTCAAGCCGCGCGTGCATCGCCATGTCGTCAAGACCCTCGCGCAGCGCATCCTGAGCCTGCAATATCCGCACGGCAGCGCGCTCCCCCTGAACCCGACCTCTGCGAAACCTTCGGCATCAGCCGCAGCGCGGTGCGCGAAGCCATCAAGGTGCTCGATAGCAAGGGCATGGTCACCACAAGGCCGCGCATCGGCACCGTGGTCCGCGCCGGGGAGGCCTGGAACCTGCTCGATCCGGACGTGCTGGCTCGGTCCATGGAATTGCAGCCCAGCGCCGAGCTGGTACTGAGCCTGATCGAAGCGCGGCAGGTCATCGAGCCGGCAGCCGCCTCGCTTTGCCGCATTGCGGGCGACCGCCGGCGAAATCGCACCCCTCGAAGACGCCTTTGCCCGCATGAGCCGCTTCAAGTCAGCGCAGGATTTCGAGGCCTTCAACAAGGCCGACATCGATTTCCACACCGCCCTGCTGCGGGCCAGCGGAAATATCGTCTTCCAGCAATTGTCCAATACGATCGGCGCCGCGCTGGCCTATTCGTTCCGCCTAACCATCTCGCGCTCGGGAGCCCGGCGCCTCCCTGCCCAATCATGGCGAGGTGATCGAACGCATCCGCATGCGGGACAGTATCGGGGCCTTCGAGGCCATGACCCGGCTGCTCAACATCGCCATTGTCGATGTGGGTTTGCATCAGGGATAGCTTGTCCGCGCCGCGTGGACTTTGCCCTGCCAGTACCTATCGGCTCGGCCTGCATTCATCGATTCCGGACGGCCCCATCTTCTCCGCCATTGCAGACTCGTTCAGAGGCTCGCGCAGATTGGCTGACATCAAGCTCAAGCACTACGTCATCCGGAAAGGAAAATATGGGTACTGGCTTCCAACCCCAACGATGAAAAAACTTGGGTTTCAAAACGTCAGTTGCGGTCCAGACGGCCCCGATGCGTGGAAGATCGCTCGGGAATGGGAAGAGCGATACCAGAAGGCGCGCCGCGGGCTGGAACCCACCCCCGCAGGGCGGTTTAATCCACCGGGGAGCATAGGTGATGGTTTCACCCGTTTTCGTCGAACTCAAGAGTGGGCAAAGAAGCCCATCAGGACGCGGGAGGACTGGGAAAGGAGCTGGGTGTCTACATAGACCCAGCTTTCGGCACTGCCGCCTCCTCTTGGATCGCTGGTACCATCACCTCATACTTAAAAAGGGCATCGGTGAGGCAGGTCGCGCTCTCAAGATATGGCGTGCCTATGAATAGCGCCGCCAGGAGATCCGTCAAAGGCGATCCGCAAGACTGGGGTGCCGGGCCGTACCCAGACTTGGCGCGAATATGAGGTAGTGCGGTTGGTAAAACATGCGATCCGAATTAATCGGGTCGGACTTGCGTGCATTGTCGCAATTTCGTGGGACACCCAGTTTGCTCCGGTTGACAGCCGCAAACTCACGCCAGCGGAAGCCGTAAGCAGCAGGGCCGATATGGCCTTCCTTATTGGACGCAGCAAAACAGGCGTACCGGCATTAGGAATCTTATCGCGCCGGACCCGCCGCCTCGTTGAGGCATATGTCGAAACCCTTGATTTTGCTCTTCATGAAGACGCTCCCATCTTCCGCACGAGAGGATTCGCGCCCAGCGAAAAGGGCGGGCGGCCTCGCAATCCAGTGCCGTACACTAAAGACAAGCTGGTCAGCGACTTCGTGGAACTCCGTCCTCAAGTATTTGGCGGCGGCAGAAACGCGCAGGCTGATGGATATTCGTCGCACAGGATCCGTGGAAGCAAACGCTGGAGGCGGTCGGTAGAATCCATGGCTGCTAAGATGGGCAACTCCATCGATGAGAACCGAAAGCTGCAAAAGGACTACATGCCCGTCAATGTAGCGGCGATCCGCACGGTGGATGAAGCGCAAGAAGGGAAGGAAAATTCTCAGCGAGGAACAGACCAGTTCAAAAAGTTGAAACTCGGTCTAACCAAAAGTTGAAACTGTAAGGAACTGAAACGCGCAAACCCTAAGAAAAGGGTGGCGCGAGAGACAGGGCTCGAACCCACGACCTCCGGCGTGACAGGCCGGCGCTCTAACCAACTGAGCTACTCCCGCAGCGGCAAACTCAACTTGTCTGCGCAACGTGGGGTCGATGTACCCAGCCCCCATGTGAAGTCAAGCGGCGAAAACCGCCTTTCTTGAAGAAGTTTCAGTGCCCTGTGGGAAACTCCCAAAACCGTGCGCGGGGCCGCAAGGCCAAGCCCGCCATCCAGCTATCGGGCTGGCAGTACTAATTATTAACGCAGCACAAACTCCGTGTAGTCACTCACGCCGAAGTGAGCCTATGATGAATTTTGCGAGACGATTCAAAGTTGACGGGATCAGAACCGTGGAGGCCAACCTTGTTTTTCAAGCCAAATTCTAAGCGCCAACTCACTGTAATTTCAGCAATTTCCGGCTCACTACTACTGGGCAGTGCGGGCAGTGCCACCGCAGCCTGCGTATTTGTCGTCACTGCGGGAGACGACACTTATGTATGCGACTCGGGCACCTCTGCCGGCTTTTTCGATCCGGATGGCAATAATAGTTTGACCCTGCCCGCAGGCGGCACGGGCGTCATCACCAGTACGGTTTCCTTCGGTGCTGGTGCCGACACGGTGGTTATCCGTTCGGGCCAGACCGCCTCGATCAGAACAGGGCAGTGGAATCGATGACTTCCAGATGAGCGGCGGCACCGTCGCGGGCCTGCAGCAAGGGGACGGCTACGACACGTTCCTGATGACTGGCGGCACGATCACGGGCGCCTTTGTGGATGGCGACTACGCTGAGCAGAGCGGCGGCACGATCGGCCGTGTCGACATGAAGCTTGCCGACAACTTTTATTATCTCAGCGGCGGACAGATTCTGGGCAATCTGGTGACCGGTTTTGGCCTCGACACCATCGTAGTGTCCGGCGGCGCCATCGGGGGCAATGTCAGCACCAGCGGCGGCAACGACGTGATCCGGGTGTCTGGCGGCTCCATCGAGGGCGAGATCCGCGCCAGCTTCGGCAATGACACCTTCGACTGGACCGGCGGCGCCATTTTCGACAACGTGCTGATGGGTGCCGATTCCGATGTTGCGACGCTTGGCAATTTGAGCGCGAACACCATTGCGGCCGCCGGCAATATCGATGGCGGCAGAAGGCGCCGCAGCTGGCGCGCCTGTGGCCAGCGACACTCTCAAATTCGAGAACAGCTCTGCCATCAATGGCGGCCAGTTCATCAATTGGGAGATCATCCAGCTCAACAATGGCTCGCGCCTCAGCCTGAGCGACAATCTTGTGCTCGGCGATGCTACCAGCCTGACCGGCCGGCTGGACATCGATTCTGAGCAGCTATCTGATTGCCAGCGGCGCCGCCAATATCACCCCTGCCGTGGCCGGTTCTCTGGTTCAGGTCAACAATGCCGGCGTCATCCAGATGACGCAGCTGGGCGCGCTGAGCCCGACCGATACCTTGACGATCCGGGGCAATTACACCGGTATTGGCGGCTCGATATTGCTTGATACCTATCTGGGTGTGGACGGGTCGCCCTCGGACAAACTCATCATCTCCGGCGGGCTGGCCAATGGCCTCACCGGTATTGGCATCGTCAATGCCGGCGGACCCGGTGGTGGTACCACGGGCAGCGGCATCATGGTGGTGCAGGCGACCAATGGCGGCAGCACAGCCACCGATGCCTTCGTGCTCGACCGGGCCGTTGCCGCGGGCGCCTACAGAATATTTCCTGTTCCGCGGCGGCGTTGCGGCGGGCGAGGAGCAGAACTGGTATCTGCGCTCGCAACTCCTGCCGGTCCCGGTGCCCCCGCCTCCGCCGCCTGAGCCAGTGGCACCCGTGGCGCCCGGCGCGATCGAGGAAGGCGAGACCCCAATTGCCCCGGACTTGCCCACTGCCCCGGTCGATCCGACACCGGATCCGGAAGCCCCTGCTGCAGTACCGCCGCCGGCGGTCACCCCTGAACCCTTGCCGACGCCACCTGAGGACGGCCCGCTGCCTCCGGGCTCACCACCACCGGCAACGCCGACAATGCCGGCTGTAACGCCGGCCGGATACGCCATCGTCGCACCGACCAGACATGCGACCCTGCCCGATGCTTCGCTTCTGCTGGCAGGCGGTGTCGTGCCGCTTTACCGCATCGAGGCCGCCAACTACGCGGCGCTGCAGCCATCGGCCTATCTGCTGGCGATCAGATCGCTGTCGACCTTCCATAACCGGCGCGGCGAGCAGGCCTATCTGCCCAATGCCGACACCGAAAAGCGCAACGCCTGGTTCCGGGCGCTGGGCAGCTCGCTGACGGCGGGCTGGTCGGGCACCGTGGCGCCCACATTCGACGGCACCATTGGCGGCTTCCGGGCTGGCACCGATCTCTATTCGGTCGTGGGTGAGGATGGCTCGACCACACAGGCCGGCGTCTTTGCGGGTTATTCGCACATGAGCGGGGGTCTGCGTGGCTTTGCCACAGGCTGGGCCAATTACGACACCGGCACACTGGGCACGGGCGCAGCGTCCGTCGGCGCGTATGCCACCCGCGTCAACAATGACGGCTTCTACCTCGATGGCGTGGTGATGGCGTCTTATTACACCGGCGACGTCACCTCGACTCGCGGCGTAGGCATCAATGTCGATGGCTACGGCCTCACCGGCTCCATCGAGGCCGGCTACCCCATTGCCTTGGGTGGCGGCTGGGCTATCGAGCCGCAGGCTCAGGCCATCGTGCACTACGCCAATTTCGGCGATGCCAGCGATCCGTTCGCCGATATCAGCTTTGACAGCAGCACCACGCTGACTGGGCGACTTGGCGCACGACTCTATAATCGCATCGAAACCGAGAACGGCTTCATCCAGCCCGAGCTGACGGCCAATCTCTGGCAGAACACGGGTGATTTCACCACGCGGCTCGACAATGACGTGCTGACCACCTCGGGCGATTCGACCGTGCTTGAAATCGGCGCAGGGGTAACCGGGGAGCTCAACGACAAGTTCAGCTATTTCGCCAATGCCAGCTATTCGTTCGATGTGGCTGGCGGCGATCGCTCCAGCGTCACCGCGCGAGTCGGGCTGCAACTGAAATGGTGAGGGTTATGGTGGGCGATGACGGACTCAGAACCGCCGACATCCTCGGTGTAAACGAGGCGCTCTACCAACTGAGCTAATCGCCCGCTGGCCCAACGGGCCGGCGTAAGGCGCCCTGATTAGGGCGGGATGTGCCGTCCGTCAACTGGCAGCAGCAAAAGAATTGGCCCCGGCGCAATGCGCACGGGGCCGATCACTAAAGCAGAACTTTCGTTCTTATTAGTTGATCGCGTCCTTCAGGCCCTTGCCGGGCTTGAACTTGGCACAGTTGGAGGCCGGGATGCTGATCTCTGCACCGGTCGCAGGATTGCGGCCCGTGGATGCCTTGCGCTGCGACACCGCAAAGGTGCCGAAGCCGACGAGGCGGACTTCTTCGCCAGCCTTGAGCGAGCCGGTGATTGCCTCGAACACTGCGTCAACCGCTTCGGCGGCCTGTGCCTTGGTGATCGTCGCCTTGTCGGCGACAACGCCAACCAGATCGTTTTTGTTCATAGCGTTTCCTCACAGTGAATGCCCGCCCTCTGTGGCGAACCAATCGCCGCAACCCTTTTGCGATTCTGCATGAAAGGCAAGGAATTCCAGGCGTTTTGACGTGCCAGACGGTGCAAAACTGTTATTGGACCGGAAAATTCGCCCCGGCAAGTCCGGTTTACCCGCTTTTGCCCCGTTTTCCGGGCCTTGCCCGCGGTTTTCCGCCCTATTCTGCGCTCATCGGAACTGGTCTGCGCGTGCGCTGGATTCCGAGCATCAATGGCAGCGCCAAAAGATAGATGCCCGCGCCGATGATCCGGTGAAGCCCGGCCAACCGCCGCGCAGCTGGAAATAGACGAAGCTGAAAAACAGCGGGCCGAATACAGCAGCCAGACTCACCGGGCTCGCCAATACCCCCTGCAATTGCCCTTGCTTGTCCGGACCGATCTGGGTGGTGGCCAGCGATTGCAACGCGGGCATGCCGATGCCGCCCAGCGCAAACAGCGGCGCCGGGGCAAACAGCACCCAGCCCTGCGTGGCCACGCCCAGAATCACCGGGGCCGTTAACTCACATGCCATGCCGACCACCAACGCCCAGCGTTCGCCTAGCCGGGCCACAGCCGGCCCGGTGAGGAAGGCTTGCGCCCCGGCATGGAACACGCCGAACGCCCCCAGCGACAGGCCGATCATCATGCCATTCCACTTGAAGCTGTCCTCCCCGAACAGCGCCCAGATCGTGCCATACATGGTGCCGACGAAATTCATGATGACGAAAATGGCCATCAGCGGAATCAATGCCTTGAAGGTCAACGCCCATTTCAGGGGCTTGAATGGATTGAGCGTGTCGAGGTCGAACTTGGCGCCGGGTGTGCCGTGGCGCGATTCGGGCAGCACGAACAGCGCCAGCGCAAAGTTCACGCCGTTGAGCAGCGCGGCCGCAATGAACGGGGCACGCACCCAGAAGTCGCCGAGAACGCCGCCCAGCACCGGACCGATGATGAAGCCGATGCCGAACATGGCGTGGAACAGGCCGAACCGCTTGGCCCGTTCCTCTTCGCTTGAGATATCGGTGATATAGGCCGTCGCTACGGCCATATTGGCGCTACTGATGCCCGAAATGGCGCGCCCCAGCACCAGCATCCACAGGTGTGGCGCGAAGGCCATGATCAAATAGTCGATCGCGGCCCCGGCCAGCGAGACCAGCAGGACCGGGCGACGACCAAAGCGGTCGCTCAACACGCCCGGGACCGGCGAAAACAGGAACTGGCACGCCGCATAAAGCGCCAACATCAAGCCAAGCAGCGTCGCCACTTCGCTGACGTGACCAACATCGCGCAGCAGCGCCGGCAGAATCGGGAAAATCAGCCCGATGCCGATCGCATCCAGCGTGACGGCGGCAAGAATGACGACGAGTGCCTTGTTCAAGGTCTTGGCTCCATGGCTTGACCTGCCGCGCCACGACCTCACGGTCCAGCCCTCCGGGCAGGCACATTGATGTAACTGCTTCACGAGGACGTTACAAGAGTGCGTACACGCTTTGTTCTTCGCATCCGAGCGGTTGGCTATTTCTGCCCTGTACGTGCTGACAAAGTTTGGCAGCAGACTGCTCACGAATTCACGGGCGGTGGCGCCCGCCCCTCTTATAGGCCGATGCCAAGCGCAGCAGCTGCTGGAATTTGGGACAGGCCATGTGGTTTTCCGCCGGGCACTCGGCGACGTGCCGCAGCGCATCTCTGAGTGTTGCCAGACCGCGGATCTGCCTGTCGATAGCGTCCGCCCGGTGCCGCAGCTCCGCGCGGGGCAGCTCGGGAGCGCTATTTCCATTGAACATGCCCTTGATCTCATCGAGCGAGAAGCCAGCCGCTTTCCCCGGGGCAATCAATGACAGCTGCGTTACGGTTTCCGGCCCGTACTGGCAGCGCAGCCTAGCGCTGCAATACCGGCGCGATGAGGCCGACTTCTTCGTAATAGCGGAGCGCCGAGGCCAGTACCCCGGTGCGTTCCGACAAAACGCCGATGTCGAGCAGTTTCACGCTTGACCTCAAGTTGACTTGAAGTGGGATTGTAGCGCCCGCTTCACCCTGCCTCAAGAGGAACCTATGCAATCCGGGCCCCACCGAACCGCTACACCTTCCACGCTCATTACGCTGGCCGGCGCCACGCTGCTCGCTTCTCTGGGCATCAGCATCGCGACCATTGCTTTGCCCACACTGGCGTTAAGCTTCCCGTCCACCTTGGCCGAGCTGCAATGGGTGATCCTGGCCTACCTGCTCTCAATGACCGTGACGATCGTGTCCGCCGGACGCTTTGGCGATCTGCATGGTCACCGCCGGGTGCTGCTGGCGGGGCTGGCGGTGTTCACTATTGCTTCAGCGCTGTGTGCCGCCAGTCCGAACCTTGGGCTGCTAATCGCAGCTCGTGCCCTGCAGGGAATAGGTGGAGCCATCATTACAGCCTTGCCGATGTCCATTGCGCGCGACGTGGTGCGCGAAGACAGCATGGGCGCGGCCATGGGACTGCTTGCTGCCATGTCGGCAGTCGGTACGGCTCTGGGCCCCTCATTGGGCGGCATAGTGATGGCAAGCCCGGGTTGGGAGGCAGCATTCGGTCTGTTGGGACTGGGTGGCATGGCGATCCTGCTGTTGGCGCTGCGGGTGCTGCCGGCAAGCCTGCCTCGCACACCAAGGCGGCAGATGGACTTGCCCGGTGCCTTGCTCCTTACCCTGACACTGGGTCTATATGCTCTTGCTGCCACCGGAGCAGGCCTTGCCACGCCGTGGGGTGGCGCTGCTCTGCTCGTGCCGGCGGCCATGGCACTGTTCGCCTTCATCCGTGTGCAATTGCGCTCGCCTCATCCCCGGTGCCGCTCGCGCTTTTGCGTGACCGAGTCATCGGCGCGGGTTTGGGCATGAACGTGCTCCCGGGCACCGTCATGATGTCTACTCTGGTGGTCGGCCCGTTCTTCCCGGCCTTCGCACTGGGACTTGATGGGACGCTGACCGGCCTCGTCATGGCAGTAGGCCCGGCGACTGCGGCGCTTGCCGGCGCTCCGGCGGGGCGCATCGTTGACAGGCTGGGCACGAGGCGCGGGCTGCTGCTGGGGCTCGCCGAAACGATTGTGGGCTTTCTGCTCCTTGCCTTCCTGCCGCGTTGGATGGGCATGGCTGGTTATGTCGGCGCATTGATCGTGCTGACCCCCGGCTTCCAGCTGTTTCTGGCGGCAAATAATGCCGCTGTCATGGTCGCGGCACCAGCCGCTGAGCAGGGTGTATTGTCGGGCCTGCTTGGCCTGTCCCGCAATTTGGGTCTGTTGACCGGCGCATCGCTGATGGCGACGGTGTTCACCGCCTTGGTGGGCACCGGCCAGATTGCGCAAGCGCCTCCCGCCAGCATTGGCACGGCGTTCACCGCGAGTTTCCTCATCTCTGCGGGGCTCGTAGCTCTGGCCATGGGATTGGCGATACTCGGTCGGCGCCGCGCCGTATCTGCGTCGTAGAGGCACCCTCAAGAAAAACGGCGGCCCCTGCGGACCGCCGTTTCATTGCTATTGCTCGCGAGCCGCTTAGTGCGGCAGGCCTGCCGTGGTGTCTTCCACGGCTTCCACCGTGGTCGAGACGGCGGGCGTGGGCTCATCGAAGTTCCACTCGATCGGCTCAGGCTGACGCACCGAGGCGCGTTTGATCACTGGTCCATCTTGGAGACCGGCACGATTTCCATGCCTTCCTTGACGATGTCCGGGATCTCGGCGAGATCGCGCACATTCTCTTCGGGGATCAGCACAGTCTTGATGCCACCACGGAGGGCTGCAAGCAGCTTCTCCTTGAGGCCGCCGATGGGCAGCACCCTGCCCCGCAGCGTGATCTCACCAGTCATGGCGACATCGTTGCGCACCGGAATGCCCGTCATCACCGAAACGATGGCAGTGGCCAGACCAATACCAGCCGACGGGCCATCCTTAGGGGTGGCGCCTTCCGGCAGGTGGACGTGGATGTCACGCGTGTCGAACATCGGCGGTTTGATGCCGAAATCGATCGAGCGCGAGCGCACATAGGCGGTCGCCGCAGTCAGCGATTCCTTCATCACTTCCTTGATGTTGCCGGTGACCGTCATGCGGCCCTTGCCCGGCGTCATCACGCCTTCGATGGTCAGCAGCTCGCCACCAACCGAGGTCCGGGCCGGGCCGGTCACCAGACCAACTCGGGATTCGGCCTCGATCTCGCCGTGCTTGTAGATATCGGCACCGAGATACTTGGTCAGCTTGTCTTCGTCGATCGTGATCGACTTGACCTTGGTCTTGACGATCTCGGCCACGGCCTTGCGCATCAGCTTGCTGATTTCGCGCTTGAGGTTACGCACGCCCGCTTCACGGGTGTAGCGCTGGATCAAGGCAGTCAGCATTTCGTCGCTCAGCTCGAACTCGCCATGGGCAAGCCCGTTTTCCTTGAGCGTCTCCGGGATCAGGTGCTGCTTGGCGATCGCGTGCTTCTCCTGCTCGGTGTAACCCGACAGGCGAATGATCTCCATGCGGTCCATCAGCGGGCCGGGGATGTTCAGGGTGTTCGAGGTCGTCACGAACATCACATCGCTGAGGTCATAATCGACCTCGAGATAGTGATCGGCAAAGGTGTGGTTCTGCTCCGGATCGAGCACTTCGAGAAGTGCCGAGCTCGGATCGCCACGGAAGTCCTGGCCCATCTTGTCGATTTCATCGAGCAGGAAGAGCGGGTTGGACTTGCCGACCTTCTTGAGCGATTGAATGACCTTGCCGGGCATGGAGCCGATATAGGTGCGGCGGTGGCCGCGGATTTCGGCTTCGTCCCGAACGCCGCCGAGTGCCATGCGCACGAACTCACGGCCGGTCGCCTTGGCGATCGACTTGCCGAGCGAGGTCTTGCCGACACCCGGAGGGCCGACGAGGCACAGGATCGGGCCTTTCAGCGAGCCGGTACGACCCTGCACAGCCAGATATTCAAGGATGCGTTCCTTGACCTTCTCGAGGCCATAGTGATCCTCATCCAGAACCTTCTCGGCCGGGGCCGAGTCACGCTTGACCTTGCTCTTCTTGCCCCATGGCAGGCCGAGCAATGTATCGAGATAGTTGCGCACGACGGTGGCTTCCGCCGACATCGGGCTCATGGTCTTGAGCTTCTTGAGTTCGGCCTCGGCCTTGAGCTTGGCTTCCTTGCTGAGCTTGGTCTTGGCGATGCGCTCCTCGATCTCTGCGATCTCGTTGGAGCCCTCTTCGCCGTCGCCCAATTCCTTCTGGATCGCCTTCATCTGCTCGTTGAGGTAGTACTCGCGCTGGGTCTTCTCCATCTGCCGCTTGACGCGGCTACGGATGCGCTTTTCTACCTGCAGGACGCCGATTTCGCCTTCCATCAGGCCAAGAATCTTCTGGAAGCGCTCGACAACCGAAACGGTGGAAAGCAGGTCTTCCTTCTCGTTGATCTTGATGACGAGATGGCTAGCAATGGTGTCAGCGAGCTTACTGTGGTTCTCGATCTGCCCAACGGCAGCCACGACCTCGGCCGAGATCTTCTTGTTGAGCTTTACATAGCTCTCGAACTCGGTCTGGGCCGAGCGCGCCATGGCCTCGACCTCGGTTGGGTCCTCGACCGGCTCGGGCAGCACGGATGCTTCGGCCTCGAAATAGTCGACGGTCTGCAAATAGCGATCGATGGTCGCACGGTTCAGCCCTTCCACCAGCACTTTGACGGTGCCATCGGGGAGCTTGAGCAATTGCAGCACGGTGGCAATAGTGCCGGTTTCAAAGATCTGGTCCGGGCTCGGATCATCGTCCTGAGCATTCTTCTGGGTAACCACCAGAATATGCTTGTCGTCACGCATGACTTCTTCGAGCGCCTTGACCGACTTTTCACGGCCGACGAACAGCGGCACGATCATGCCGGGGAAAACGACGATGTCGCGCAGGGGCAGAACTGGGTACACCCGGTCCCGGCTTGCATCGCCAGTGGCGGGATTGACGTCCGTCATCTCGTATCCTTTCCAGGGCGCGCGGGAGGAAGGAGAGGATGCGCGCCCGTTATAGACAGCTCCAACATCAATGCTGGGCTGATTCCCGTTAATAAATAGGTTCGCCTATGGAGCCCGCAAGTCAACCTTTGCAGATTTGTCACGGTTAACTTGTGAACGCACAGGAGATATGCGGCTGGCCCCGGAAACACCGATGTGCCTTGGCTGCAAGGTGCATGTGCTTTCCCTGATCCATTCATCCACGATGTCATTCCCGCGAGCGGAGCCTCTGTTTGGGAGGCAAAGACAGTAAACGGAGGTTCCTGCTTTCGCAGGAATGACACTGTGTTGTTGAGGAATGAGTGAGGAGAATTGAGCACCTTGCCCGCATCCCATATCGGCATCATGATCGCTTAACACAAGGACTCGTCCATGACCGCACGCCCCCGCCGTATCGATCTTCTGGGCATAGCCACGGCCGCCGGTGCCTCGGTGCGCGGCGCCGGCATGGGGCCCGAAGCCCTGCGCGTGGCGGGGCTCATCGAGGCATTGGTCGATCTGGGGCATGACGTGGCCGATTACGGCGACTTGCGCCGTCCGCACACCCTGCCCGGCACCAGCCCCGCAAGTTGGCGCCTGCCAGACGAGACGGCGTGCCGATGTGCTCGACTCGGCAGCCCGCTCCAGCGATCAGGGGCTCGATATTCTCAACGCCGGTCACTTTCCGGTGTTCTCGGGTGGCGATCACTCAATTGCCATGGGAACCGTCTCTGCCGTAGCCCGTCATTGCGCCGCATCAGGCAAGCCGGTGTTCGTGTTGTGGATCGATGCCCACGCCGATTTCAACACGCCCACCACCTCTCCCAGCGGCAATCTGCACGGCATGCCCCTCGCTTTGCTCTGCGGCGAGGAAGAGTTCGGTGCGGAATATCGTGGGCCTTGGCTTGGTCGGGTCGATCCGAAAAACGTTGCGGTGATTGGCGCGCGCTCCATCGATCGCGAGGAACGTCGGCTGCTGGCTGCGCGGGGCGTCGACACGATCGATATGCGGCGGATCGACGAAATGGGCGTGGTCGCGCTGATGCGCGGCTTCCTCGACAAGGTGAAGGCCGCTGGCGGGCATTTGCATGTGAGCCTTGATGTCGATGCCATGGACCCCTCCATCGCCCCGGGCGGTGGCACGCTGGTCCCCGGCGGGCTCAGCTATCGCGAGGCGCACCTGATCATGGAGATGCTGCATGACAGCGGCGTGGTGGGCTCGCTGGACGTGGTGGAGCTCAATCCCTTCCTCGACCATGGCGGCAAGAGCGCAACCCTGCTGGTGGACCTCGTGGCGAGCCTGTTCGGCCGCCAGATCATGGGCGAGGAGCCGGGACCGGTGGCGTTTATCACCGAAGGTGAGATCGAGGTGTAGCCCAAACAAAAAACGCCGGGTTCAACACCCGGCGTTTTTAATTCAGTTGCGAAGAACTTACGCCGTTGCGGGCGCTTCGTCCTTCTTGCGCTCGGAATAGATGTAGAGCGGACGCACGTCCTTGCCCCGCACCACATCCTCGCTGATCACCACTTCTTCCACGCCTTCGAGCGACGGCAGGTCGTACATGGTGTCGAGCAGGATGGCTTCCATGATCGAGCGGAGGCCGCGGGCACCGGTCTTGCGCTCGATGGCCTTCTCGGCGATTGCCTTGAGGGCGTCCTCATGGAAGGTCAGCTCGACCTCTTCCATCTGGAACAGGCGCTGATACTGGCGAACCGGGGCATTCTTGGGCGCGGTCAGGATTTCGATCAGGGCGGCAATGTCGAGGTCTTCGAGCGTCGCCAGCACCGGCAGACGGCCGATGAATTCGGGGATCAGCCCGAACCGCACCAGATCTTCCGGAGCCACATCGGCAAGAACACGGCCGACGCGACGGTCATTGGGGTCCTTGACGGTGGCCGCAAAGCCGATGCCCGAGCCTTCGCCACGCGCCGAGATGATCTTCTCGAGCCCGGCAAAGGCGCCGCCACAGATGAACAGGATATTGGTCGTGTCCACCTGCAGGAATTCCTGCTGCGGATGCTTGCGGCCGCCCCGGGGCGGAACCGAAGCCACGGTGCCTTCCATGATCTTCAGCAGAGCCTGTTGCACGCCTTCGCCTGAAACGTCACGGGTGATGGACGGGTTGTCGGACTTGCGGGAAATCTTGTCGACTTCGTCGATATAGACGATGCCGCGCTGCGCCTTTTCGACATTGTAGTCGGCAGACTGCAACAGCTTGAGGATGATGTTTTCCACGTCCTCGCCGACATAACCGGCCTCGGTCAACGTGGTCGCGTCGGCCATGGTGAAGGGTACATCGAGGATACGCGCCAGCGTCTGGGCCAGCAGGGTCTTGCCCGAGCCGGTTGGCCCGATCAGCAGGATATTCGACTTGGAAAGCTCGATATCCCGGTTCTTGCTGGCGTGATGCAGACGCTTGTAGTGGTTGTGGACGGCCACGGAGAGTACGCGCTTGGCGCGGTACTGACCGATAACGTAGTCGTCGAGCACCTTGCAGATTTCTGCAGGCGTCGGCACGCCATCGGAGGACTTGACCATGGAGGTCTTGTTCTCTTCGCGGATGATGTCCATGCAGAGCTCGACGCATTCATCGCAGATGAACACGGTCGGCCCGGCGATCAGCTTGCGAACCTCATGCTGGGATTTCCCGCAGAACGAGCAATAAAGCGTGTTCTTGGAGGATTCGCCGTTCGTTGTCTCTTTGGACATCTAGTTACTCCCGGGGGGCGTAAAACCCCCAAAATTCAGCGGTACCGACGACGGTAACGCCCGAGGCCTAAAGAAAGTCTAAGCCGAACCGACCTTAAAGGCCGATCCGGCTCGGTGCAATTGCACTCACGTCACAGTCAACGCTCTGTCACCAAACGCTGTTAACAGCGGTAACTCAGCTGCCTTCCGGAACGGCGCGCTTTCGAACACGCTGTCGATGAGGCCGAACGTCTTGGCTTCCTCCGGCGACAGGAAGCGGTCGCGCTCAAGAGCGTTCTCGACTTCTTCGTAAGTGCGGCCAGTGTGCTTCTCATAAATCTGATTAAGACGACGCTTCAAGCCCTCGACTTCCTTGGCATGAATCATGATGTCGGTAACCTGACCCTGATAGCCGCCGGAAGGCTGGTGGACCATGATGCGCGAGTTCGGCAGGCTGGTACGCATGCCGGCTTCACCGGCTGCAAGCAGGAGCGAACCCATGGAAGCGGCCTGTCCCATCACCATGGTGGCGACGGCCGGACGGATGAACTGCATAGTGTCGTAGATCGACAGACCAGCCGTCACCACGCCGCCGGGCGAATTGATGTAGAGCGCGATTTCCTTTTTCGGATTCTCTGATTCGAGGAACAAAAGCTGCGCCACGATCAGGCTCGCCATATTGTCCTCGACCACGCCGGTCACGAAAATGATGCGCTCACGCAGCAGGCGCGAATAGATATCGAAGGCGCGCTCGCCCCGATTGGACTGCTCGACCACCATGGGAACGAGCGTATTCATGTAGATATCGTGCGGATCTCGCATGTGATGCCCCTTTGCTGCACCGGGTCGCGTGGATACCGGGCTAGCCATCTTCGGTTGGAACATTTCTGCCGGACCGGGACATCCAGGGCCCGGTGGAAATGTCGAAATTTCGAATCAGCGCGACTGGCCGATTGCAGACGATGCCGCCTTAATGTGCGGTAAAGCCAGAGATAGGCGGCAATGGGGCGCGCTTCAATAGGGTGCCCATAGCTTGTGACGGCAAGGTGAATAGCGTCGGGCCATCACGCCGAGAAGCTGACCGCCACACCCTTCTTCTTGAAATAGGATTGCATGATCTTGCGGCCCTGCCGGTTGGACTGCGCCAGCTTGGTCGGCTCGAACACCGCTTCCTTGGCGCCTTCGCGGGCCATGGCCGCCTTGAGCGCCACGATATGGGCGTCCAATTCGTCGTTGTTGTTCTTGATCGAGGTGTAGATGTTCTCGATGGCTTGGCTCAGGGTCAGGTCGCTCACGGCAAAGTCCTTGGTCGCTTTTACTGCTTTCAAGACATGATTAGCGCCCGCTTGCCAAGCCTTTTCGGCGCAATTTGTAGAGTGGTCGAACCGAATGGCCGCCCACTCGCGAACACTCCGCACCTAGGCCGGGCTGAAATCAGGCCGGGCACGGCCTGTTTCGCTATGGCGATGTGCCTCCATCAGCGGCCGGATTACGACCCGCGAATGCGCGGCGATGGGATCATCATCGAACAGGGCAACGGCCTCGGCCATATCCTTGGCTTCGATCAGCAGGAAGCCGCCGATAACCTCTTTTGCCTCAGCATAGGGGCCGTCCATGACCGACATCGTCATACGCTGGCGCCTGTCGATGCTGACCTCCTCGGTCTCGGCCAGCGGTGAGGCGATGAGCAGATGGCCGCCGCTCCGCAGCTTGTGGTCATGCTCGATAGTAGCATCGTCAATGCGCCTCATGTCGTCCGGGCCGAGATCGGCAAAGGCATCAGGTTCAAAATAGACAAGGCAGAGAAATTTCATGATCGGTCTCCCGTGGTTGAACATCACCCCGACGAGCGGCAAATCGTCAACTCGACTATTTTTCTGCTTGTTACCGCACGATTGTCAGTCCGTTATATCGGTCATCGATTTTCCCTACCCGGTTACGCGCATTCATGGCCGCCATTGTCCAGCTCAAACCTGTCGAAAACGTCCCTCAGCATCGCCGGAGCAGTGCCGATCCCCGCGATCCCGCTTTTTACCAAAATCCCTATGCCTTCTACGACCGCCGGCATGCGGACGACCCTACCTTCTTCTGGGACGAATATGGCCATTGGTGCTTTGCCGGGTTCAAGCAGGTCAGCGCATTGCTGCGCGACAAGCGCTTTGGCCGCGAAATCCTGCACGTGGCGAGCCGCGAAGAGCTCGGGATGCCCGATCCCAAACCGCATACCGCGGCGTTCGATCTCACCGAGAAATACTCGCTGCTGAACCCGGAACCGCCCAGCCACACGCGCCTCCGCACCACGGTCAACCGCGCCTTCGTCTCGCGTCATGTCGAACAGCTGAGGCCCCGAATTATCAAGCTAGCCAATGAATTGATCGACAGCTTTGAAGGTCAGGATGAAGTTGATCTGATCAAGGCGTTTGCCGCGCCCATGCCCGCCATCATCATTGCCGAGATGTTGGGGCTCTCCGCCGAGGCAGCGCCGAAACTGCTCAATTGGTCCAACCGCATGGTGGCCATGTATATGTTTGGCGTCAGCCATGAGACCGAGCTCGATGCCGATGCCGCCGCGCAGGATTTCATGGATTACCTGCGGCTGGCGATTGCCGAGCGCCGCAAGCAGCCGCGCGAAGACCTGCTGACCCATATGCTGACCGCCGAGCAGAATGGCGAGCGGCTAAGCGACGAGGAGGTGATGTCGACCGCCATTCTCCTGCTCAATGCCGGGCATGAAGCGACCGTCCACACCACAGGAAACGGCGTCAAATCCATCCTCGAAAGCGGCATTGACCCGGCGGCGCTCTTCACCAGCGACGAGCAATCCACCGCCACCGCCGAAGAATGCCTGCGCTTCGATGCGCCGCTGCACATGTTTACGCGCTATGCGCTAAGCGACCTCGAATATGAAGGTATCCAGCTGCGCAAGGGCGACGTGATCGGCCTCATGCTGGGCGCGGCCAACCGCGACCCTGCCCGCTTCGCCAATGCCAATAGCTTCGATCCATTCCGCACCGACGGCGCCAATGTCAGCTTCGGCGCCGGCATTCACTTCTGTATCGGCGCGCCGCTCGCTCGCATCGAGCTGCAGGTTGCGTTCAGCGAATTGTTCCAGCGGCTGCCGAAACTAAGGATCAGCGCAGCTGCCGCAATACAACAATGTGTACCACTTCCATGGCTCGGAAAAGCTGATGGTGCGCTGGCGATAAGCCAACGCACCGACTGACGACTGTGACCTATTCCACTTCCTCAGCCAATTGCTCAAGCACGGCGTAAGTCGCAGTGATCCGCGCAGGAATAGGGAAGTTCTTGTTGGCAAGCATGACTACGCCGATCTTCTTGTCAGGGACGAAGGCCACATAGGCGCCGAAACCATTGGTAGAGCCGGTCTTGTTGAACAGCGCTGGGCCTTCGGGAGCGGCTGGCGGAGCAAGCGCCTCGGCCGGATTGGGCTCCATCGCCATGGTCTGCGAATTTCCAGCGAGTAGCCGATCGAGCGATACGGGGAATGGATACTGCTCCCAGCCCAGTCCCTGCACCATTTCTCCGACCCGGAAATAGCCGATATGCGTGCCTTCCACGGCACGTTGCACCAGCGGCGCCAAGCTGTCGGACGCGATATTGGCTTCGACGAAGCGCATCATATCGGCCGCAGAAGATTTCACCCCATATGCTTCCGCCGCCAGCCAGCCCGGATTGACGCGTGGGCTTGCCGTCCTTGTTATAGCCCCGGGCGTAGCGCGCCATCGCGGCCTCGGGCACCTTGATGTAGCTATCCTCCAAGCCCAACCGCGGAAACATCTCGGTTTCCATCAGATGAGCAAAGTCGTCGTTCAACGCCAGAGCGGTGAGATGGCCAAATAGCCCGATACTGGGATTGGAATAGCGCCGCTGCTCGCCCGGCGCGGCGTCGGCTGTCCATTGCTGAAAATAGCTTTCCATTCCGCCGGCCCCATTGGGAAACTGCAGTGGCAATCCACCAGCGGTATAGGTCGCCAGATGCAGTAGGCTCGCCTCGTCGATAGCCGTCCCCTCCAACTCCGGCAGGTATTTGGACGGGTGATCGTCCAGCGCGAGCCGGTCAAGGGCCTCGGCATAGGCGCCCAGCGTTGCCGTAAAAGTCTTGCTGACCGAACCAAGCTCAAACAGCGTGTTCTCCGTTACCGGCGCCCCGGTGTCCTTGGCCGCCACGCCGTAATTGAAGAAATATTGCTGACCATCGACCGTCACGCCAACGGCGATGCCGAGAACGCCATGCTGTTCAAGCAGCGGCTGGAACGCAGCATCCACCGCAGCCGCGATGGTGGCAGGAGGCTCCGCGGCGAGCACGACGATGGAGGAGGCGCAGGCTGTGACGGCGGCCAGCGCGAGGGGCGCGGCCATCCTATTGGTAATAAACAATTTACTTCTCCCGGACAGGCAGGTTTGAGTGCCGGAAGCAAGCCGCGCCAATGTGGCGGCAGTGGGACTTAGCGAGCTCTGGTGAACGCCAAACTCATCCCATCCACGGAATGGCGCCGTTGAGGGAGCATGATGCTAGGACGCATTCACACCGCCCGGATCAGCAGGGATGAATCCCCATACGAATAAAACCGATACCCGTCGGCGATGGCATGCTCGTAAGCGCGGCGCATGGTGTCCATGCCGGCAAAGGCGCTGACCAGCATGAAGAGGGTGGATTTGGGCAGGTGGAAATTGGTCATCAGCACATCCACGGCGGCGAACTGGAAGCCGGGAGTGATGAAGATGTCGGTGTCACCACTGAAGGGGCGCAGCGTGCCGGTGGCGCGGGCAGCGGTTTCCGAGCAGGCGCAGGCTGGTGGTGCCGACGGCGACGACGCGGCCACCCGGGGCTTTTTTGGCCGGGATGCGTTCGACCGTAGCCTGATCAATCTCGCCCCATTCAGCGTGCATGACATGGTCTTCGGTGTCGTCGACCTTCATGGGAAGGAAGGTCCCTGCCCCCACATGCAGCGTTACACGCTCGATGGTGACGCCCTTGTCGGCCAACTGCTGGAGCAGGCTTTCAGTGAAGTGCAGGCCCGCGGTCAGGGCGGCCACGGCGCCGTCTTCGGCGGCATAGACGGTCTGGTAGTCGACCTTGTCGCGTTCCTCGATGCCGCGCTTGGCGCCGATATAGGGCGGCAGCGGCATGGCGCCATGGGCCTTGATCGCCTCATCGAGCTGAGCGCCGCCCAGATCGAATTCGAGCGTTACCTCGCCGGTATCGCCCTTACCGGCGACGCGGGCTGTCAGCGCATCGGCCCGGCCATTGCCCAATTCGAGTTGATCGAGCAGCGCCAGCCGCTTGGCCGGGCGGGCGAAGGCGCGCAGTGTGGGCATCGACGCGCTTGTGCAGGTTGAAGGACACCGAGGCGCGGTTTTCGCCGCGAATGCGGCTGCCGCGCAGCTCGGCGGGCAGGACGCGGGTGTCGTTAACCACCAGCACGTCGCCGGGATGCAGCAGCGTCAGCAGGTCTGGAATATGGCGATCGCTAAGGCCATGGGCCGGATCAACCACCAGCAGCCGTGCGCTATCGCGCGGCTCGGCGGGATGCAGGGCAATCAGCTGTTCGGGCAGCTCGAAGTCAAAATCGGAAACACGCATGGCGGCTCACTAGCATGAGTGGGCGAATGGGGGAATGTGACGTGCTGCGTCAGAACGCGCGGATCATCACCGCACCGGCAACCAGCATCAGCGCGCCGGCCACCCGCCCGAGCGAGATTTCGCGGACGGCCATGCCCATGAAGCCAACTTTGTCGAGCGCCGGGCCCGCCAACAATTGGCCGGTGACCGACAGGGCCATGACGGCGGCGGCGCCGATCATTGGGGTCAGCATGATGTTGGAAAAGACATAGAAGGCGCCGAGCACACCGCCGGCCACGAAAGTCCAGGTGCGGGCGCCCCGAAATTGATGGCGACGCCCTTGGTCTGGGCGAAAATCAGCGCGATGGCCCAGAGCACAATGGCACCGGCAACGAAGGACACGCCCGCCGCGGCGATGGGCAGGCCAAGATTTTTGCCGAGCTGGGCATTGATCGGGGCTTGCGTAGCGATGCAGGCGCCGGCGATGACGCCCATCAGCGCCCAGAGGAGAGTGTCCATTTTCATCTATCGGGTCTTGGTTGGGTGGGGGCGAAACACGTGGGGCACGCCCTCGCCCTTCGACAGGCTCAGGGTGAGGTCTACTGCGGGCGCAGCTTACTCACGACGAAGCCCGTTGAGAATATCGGTGTCATTCCCGCGAAAGCTGGAACCTCTGTTGTGCAAATGCAGGAAGGGAACGGAGGTCCCCGCTTTCGTGGGGATGACATTGTGGGGGATATAGGCATTGAAACATGGGAGGGCGCGAAGCCCCCTCATCCCAACCGAAATTCGCGGACGCGAATTCGGTGGCCCTTCGGGCACCTTCTCCCACGAGGGGAGAAGGGAGCTCCGTGGTTCCCTCCCCGCAAAGGGAGAGGGAAAGATTCGAGCTTAGGCAGCGATATCAGCGGCGACTTTGACCGAGATCATCTTGTCAGGGTTGATCACGGGCTCGCCGCGCTTGATCTGGTCGACGAATTCCATGCCTTCGATGACCTTGCCCCAAACAGTGTACTGCTTGTTGAGGAACGGGGTGTCGCCGAAGCAGATGAAGAACTGCGAATTGGCGCTATCGGGGCTCTGGGCGCGGGCCATGGAGGCGGTGCCGCGGACGTGGGGCTCGGCGTTGAATTCCTGCTTAAGATCGGGATACTTCGAACCGCCGGTACCACGGCCCCGGGGGCAGCCGGTCTGGGCCATGAAGCCATCGATCACGCGGTGGAACACGATGCCGTCGTAAAAGCCTTCGCGTGCCAGCTTCTTGATGTGGGCGACGTGATTGGGTGCCGGGTCAGGGCGCATGGCAATGACCACCTTGCCCTTGGTGGTTTCAATGACGAGGGTGTTTTCGGGATCAGTGATCTCGGCCATTTTCTACAACTTTCGTGTTGGGGGAGGCTTTTGGGAAGCCTTGGGCCCGCATGTAAGGGGTGTTGGCTTTTGGTGCAACCCGAGCAGATCGCCGCACGGCGCTACTTATATTCGATCTTGGCCGAGACGATCTTGCCGGGATTCTGGACCATGCCGGACTGATCGGTGCCCTTGGGCAGCGCGTCGACAAATTCCATGCCGGACACGACCTTGCCGAAGATGGTGTATTGGCCATCAAGGAAGCTAGCATCAGCATAGGTGATGAAGAACTGCGAATTGGCCGAGTTCGGGTCCTGCGCCCGGGCCATGCCGAGCACGCCGCGCTGGAAGCTTTCCTTGTCGGTGAATTCGGCAGCCAGATCGGGGAGCTCGGAGCCGCCCATGCCAGTGCCGGTCGGATCGCCCGTCTGGGCCATGAAGCCGTCGATGACGCGGTGGAAGACCACTCCATTGTAGAAGCCCTCATTGGTGAGGGTTACGATGCGCTCGACATGCTTGGGGGCCAGCGCAGGCAGCAGCTCGATATCGACATCGCCCTTTTCGAGCGTGAGGATCAGGTGGGGCGTGCCGGTCTGAGCGAAGGCGGGAGCGGCGAAGGTTGCGGCCGGGACGGCGGCGGCGACCGGGGCAAAGCGGCGGGTAAAGGCGATCATTTGGATTTCAGGGCCTTGAGTACGATTTGCGGGACAAAGGCGGAGATGTCGCCGCCCATTTCGGCGATCTGGCGCACCAATGTGGCCGAGATATGCCGCACGGGCGGGCTTGATGGCAGGAACACGGTCTGCAGATCGGGCGCCATCTGGGCGTTCATGCCCACCATCTGCATTTCATAATTGTAATCGGTGGTATCGCGCAGGCCGCGAATGATCAGCTTGGCGCCGTGCTCGTGGGCCGCATTGACCATGAGGCCGGAGAAATCGACGATTTTGAATTCGGTATCGGTGCGCTTGCCGACCGGGGCGAGCACCTGCTCGAGAATTTCGAGACGATCGGAATGAGCGAAGAGCGGCGTCTTCTTGCCCGCATTGATGCCGACGGCCACCACGAGCGTATCGACCAGTTTGCAGGCACGCTCGATGACATCGAGATGCCCATTGGTCAAAGGATCGAACGAGCCGGGATAAAA
This sequence comes from Devosia sp. A8/3-2, assembly GCA_025452255.1. Taxonomy (GTDB): domain Bacteria; phylum Pseudomonadota; class Alphaproteobacteria; order Rhizobiales; family Devosiaceae; genus Devosia. The sequence goes on along the minus strand of CP104974.1, from coordinate 2,602,917 downwards.
TCCGACGAGCTTGGTCATTGGGCCCTCCCCCTGTTTGGCGCGGTTTGTGTCATGGGTTGATGACCGAATGCAAGCGCGGAACGGCATGCAGGTCAAAGACGTCGAGCCCGTCGGGGCCGACATCCTGCTCGATCAGGCTCCAGCCGAGGCGCTGGTAGAAGGCAAGCATACGCGGCTTGGCGCAGAGATAGATGGGCGACATGCCCTGCTCGAAGAGCCTTGCTGTGGCGGCGTTGACCAGCGCTTCGGCAATCCCCTGCCCGCGTTGATCAGGCTCGACCCAGAGAGCGGCGATCCGGGGCGAGAATTGAGGTCTGGCGTCGAGATCGGAGGCGATGGCCGTCACCGTGCCGGTGAACTGATCGCCATCGGTCGCAACGAGACTGAAGGGAAATGGTCCGCCTGCCAGAACGTCAGCCGGGGCCGTTTCGACATCGGTGAGCGCGGCGCCGTATGGGCGCCAAAACGCCTGCCAGATCCTGTCGGCCACGATAGGCTTGAGTTCGAGCGCGTCGTTCAGGTCCAAAATCTTCATCTTATGGCGCCGGCGCGCTGCACGATGAAAGCGACCACCGCCAATACCAGCAGCAAAATTCCACCGGCCGAGAAGGCCATGCCGGTGCCATAGGCGGTGGCAATCACGCTGCCGATGAAGGGGGCCGAGAGCATGACCGCCATGGTGACGGCTTCCCCGGCAGCAAAGACCCGGGCGATGCGGTCGGGCGGGGCCTCGGCCTGCACGATGGTGCGATAGGGCACCAGCATGAAGGTGGTGGAGCCAGCGGCGATGGCCATTGCTATGAAGAAGAGCAGGACGGGCGGCTTGAAACCCAGAATGGCGGTAACGGCAATGACGCTGGCAATCGCCCCGGCCACGATCGCCCCCATGATCATGCCGCCCACCGGATTTTTGGCCGTGAACCGTCCGGCAAGAACTGCCCCAAGCAGGCCACCTGCGCCGGAGGCGGCGATGGAAAAGCCGAACGCGGTGGCGCCATAGCCGAATTCGTCGGCCAGTAGCGCAATCAGCGTGTCGTAGAGAAAGAAGGCGAAATAGGCGATGGCGGAAAAAACCAGCGCGGCCAGTAGCAGCCGGCTGCGGCGGAATTCGGCGGCGCCAGCCAACAATTCGGTGCGGAAATTCCCGTGCGGCCCCGAAGCTGGCCGCGCCGGCAGGCTGAGGCGCAAGACAATGGCAGCCGCAATGAGCGAGAGCACGGCATTGACGCCGAACACGCCCCGGGCGGGCATGAAGGCGAGCAGCAGCCCGCCCAGCGCCGGCCCGGCGATCTTGGACGTCTGGTTGATGGCCTGATGCAGGCCATTGGCCGCGGAAAGCAAGTCCGGCGGGGTCGTGGCTCGGATGGCGGCCTGACGGGCAGGATTAAAGGCGGAATCCACGCAGCCGCGCACGAAGACCACGATCAGCACAATGGCGGTGTTGGGGGCAAACAGCAGAGCAAGTGTGGCGAGGCCTCGGCCCAGATTGCTCAGGAAGAGGACGCGGCCGAGTGGGGAACGGTCGACGACCATTGAGAGCAACGGCCCGGCCGTGACATAGGGCAGCGTCAGCGCCAGTGCAAAGAGGGCCATGACGAAAGGCCCCTCACCCCGAGCGAACACGAGTAGCGCCACGACCGCGGCATAGTCGAGCCAATCGGCAAAATCGGCAGGTAGGCTGGCCAAGGCCAGCCGGCGCGGGGCCGGCAAAGCCGGGAGCGAGCGGTAACCGGCCGGTTTGCTATCCGGCATCAGGCGCGTTTTTGCAGGGCGAGCCAGACGCCGCCGGCCATCAGGATGGCGCCGGAGACGCGGTTGACCAGTCGCACGCGGGCGGCGGTCAGCAGGTGGCGGGCCTTGCCTGCGGCAACGGCATAGACGCAATCGCTGGCGGTGGCGACGGCCATGACGATCAGGCCCAGGATCATGATCTGGCCGAACGCGGGGCGGCTCACATCCACGAATTGCGGCAGGAAGGCACTGAGGAACAGCAGCGTCTTGGGATTGGACCAATTGGTCAGCGCGCCCTGCCAGAGATAGCGGCCGATCGGCAGCCGCGCGCCATCGGCAAAATTGAGCTGGCCGGACGAGCGGAACATTTTCCAGCCGATCCAGATCAGATAGGCGGCGCCGACAATCTTGATGATCTCGAAGGCACCGGAGACCACATTCATCACGGCTTCAAGGCCGACCGCGACAATGAGCACCATGCTGAGCATGCCCAATTCGGTGCCAAGAATAGTGAAGAGCCCTGCCCTGGTTCCGCCCGCCGTGGAATTGGCGATGACGATGGAGACCGATGGTCCCGGAATGATGGAAAACAGCAGGCAGGCCAAAACGTAAGGCAGAATGATTGCAGGATCGATCATGATGACTCCTCAGGGAGCCCATGAAGACTCCTACCAATGCAGAGCAAGCCATTGCGCGCGAGAAAGTGCAAGAGCACCACGAAATGGGTAACGCCGGGCGCCGAACTGAAACAACCGTCACCGGCCCCTCGGGGCGATCCCAAAGGAGGCGGCCGTGGCTCGATTGGAGGATCAGGCCACGCGCGCTGGGTTCACCGCCTCAATCCCACCTACCCCGCCACAGTTGCCGCGAAAAACCCTTCCGGATCATCCACTTCTTTCAGCTTCTTACCGTCGATCTGCAAGAACCGGCTCCCCAACGCCCGCACGAAACTGCGGTCATGCGAAACCAGGATACAAGTCGCCCCATGGGCCGAGATTTCGCTTTCCAGCTGCTCCCGGCCGGCAATGTCGACATGGTTGGTGGGCTCGTCCAGCAGGTAGAAATTGGGCTGGCTCAGGCGCAGCGCCGGGAGGCCCAGCCGGGTCCGCTGCCCGAAGGACAGGGTCGCGATGGGCTTGTCCTGCTTCTCTACCGGGAAGCCGGCAGCGGCCAGCAGACTCTTGCTGCGCTGGTCGCCATTGTCGAACTGGCCGGTGATGAAGGCCAGCGGGGATAGCTTATTGGGCAATTGGGACATGGCCTGATCGATATAGCCCACATTGAGCTGCGGGCTGACGCGAATGCCGGGCACCTCCTGCCCCGTCATGGCGCGGTGCAGATAGCCCATCAGTTGCGACTTGCCTGTGCCATTGCGCCCCAACAGCACCACGCGATCGCCCTGGAAAATATGCAGCTTGTCGATGCGGAAGAGTTTGCGGCCATCGGGCGTAGTCACGTCGAAATTCTCGATCGCCAGCAGCACCCGCGCCTGCGTGCCGCTATTGCTCAGCTTGATATCGCCCGAGCGCTCCTTGTGCAGCTCGTTGAGATTGTCCTCGAGCTTGCTGGCCCGCTCGCGCAGATATTTGGATTTGACCGTCAGCAGGTCGCTGCCCGAATTGATGCCGATATTGGTCAGCTTGGCCGCCTGCCGGCGCAGCCGGTCGACTTCTTTCATATCGCGCTCGCGCTTGAGTTCGGCAGCTGCATCCAGTTCATCAAGCGCGATGCGCGCCTTGCCATAGGGCAGCGGAAAATAGGCCGAATTGCCGGGCCGCAGGAACAGCGTGCGATTGGTCGTTGCGTCGAGAAATGCGCGGTCATGGCTGGCAATGATAACCGGGATGTTAAGGGCCGCGCGCTCCAGCCAGTTTTCCAGCAGCAGCAGCTTGCCCAGATCGAGGTGGTTGGTCGGCTCGTCGAGCAGCAACGCGTCCGGCTCGGCAATCCAGCACCGGGCGATCAGCGCGATGCGCTGCCAGCCACCGCTCAGCTCCCGCACCGGCTTCTGCCAGAGATCGTCCGGCACTTCGAGATCGACCAGCACCACATCCACCCGCCAGCTATCGCTGGCCCGGTCGGCTTCGGGCAGCACTGCGAGCACGGCGTCATAAAGCGGCATGTCGAGAATACCCGCGGGCACGTCCTGCTCGACATAGCCGATACGCAGGCCGCGCGAGCAGACGATCTCGCCTTCGGTGAGTTCGCCCTTGCCTGCTATGGCGCGCAGCAGCGTGGTCTTGCCCTTGCCATTGCCGGCAACGAGGCCCACGCGGTCGCCTTCGGCGATGACGATATCGAGTTTACTGAAGAGTGTGTCGGTTGCCGTAAGGCCGGCATTGCGGAGGCTGATCGAGCCCATTTTCGTCTCACTGGTCTGGCGCCGGACTTTTCGCGCGCCTTTGCATTCACATCGCGGCTGCAATCAATGCGCCGCCAGGAAGGGCAAACCAGAATGGGAGACAGAAAAAAGTGTCAGTACCAGTCGCTGGTCAGCCCTGCAGCTTGTGCCACAGGGACTGGACGGGGCCGCGCTGACGATGCTCGAACGAAAATCTCATGCAGCCCTCCTCCGTGCTGGTGTTGATCAATGAGGCACCAATAGCCCCGGCCGCCACGAAAATCAATTCGCGGCGGTCAGATGAGGTAGAATAAGGCGGAAACTATCGTCAATGCCCCAAAACGCGGGACGGGCAGCTTGGCCAGCCGGTACGCAATACCTGAAAATCCGGCATGCGGCCAAACACCGAGAAATGAGCCAAACGGGTTCGCTTGATACGCAGAACGACGATCCCGGGCGGCTCGCATACGGCAACTCCAGACAAAAACCGTATGTCCACTGTTTTAGCAGCGGGCGCTTAAGAAAGTGCTTTCAAGAAGCAAACGGAACGTAAATGCGTCGCTCAATCTCGGCACGATTTTGTCCCGATATGCTACTCAGCCCGCCGAGGCAGCTGCATCCGTTCTTTGATATAGGCGCGGCAATAGTTGTAATTGAGCTGGTAGACCCAGCCGCCCTGCGTGGCCCGCACTTTGATCAGTTCGTCATTGGGCACGTTGAGCGAGATATCAGTATAGCCCGCCGCCGCAATCGTATTGCGGATCTGCCGATCGGTCTGGCAGATCACCCTTCCATGGAAGAGGTCTTCCGGCTCATCGCCAAAATGAATGCCGAAGCCAAACGAGGGCTGCGCTGTCGTGGCGCTGCTCATTCCACCGACCATGAATAAGACAGAAAGCAGGGCTAACCCGATCTTGCGCATGGCCATCTCCCGACTGCGATTTATCAGCTTGTCGCCATAGGCGGTTCACGCTGAACCGGCGCCGAATTGCGCATTCATAATTCGTTCAGATATGTGGAAATTCCAAGGCACAGCCGCCGATCAGGCACCAGCGTGCGCCCGGGATCAGATATGTTAAAAGGCAGGAATCGCCCGATTCGGGCTTTAATACGGATAGTGCATTGTCCCGGGCAGACGACCTCTTCGGCGGCCCCATCAGAACCAGAACGCCCACGGGCGAAACCCGACCCAGCCAAACCCGCCGCTCCAGCGGTAGCGGGAAGCTATTCGGCTGCCGATATCGAGGTTCTGGAAGGGCTTGAGCCCGTCCGTCGCCGACCGGGCATGTATATCGGCGGCACCGATATCAATGCACTGCATCACCTGTTTGCCGAAGTCATCGACAATTCGATGGACGAAGCCATTGCAGGTCATGCCAGCCGCATCGAGGTACATTTCGGCGAAGACGGCTACATCACCGTCTCCGACAATGGCCGCGGCATCCCGGTCGAAAAGCACCCCAAATTCCCCACCCGTTCCACCTTGGAGATCGTCCACACGGTGCTGCATGCCGGCGGAAAGTTCGATTCCAAGGCCTATGAAACCTCTGGCGGCCTGCACGGCGTGGGCGTTTCGGTGGTCAACGCGCTGTCGGACGACATGGTGGTGGAAGTCGCGCGCGAGCAGCAGCTTTACCGCATGACCTTCTCGCGCGGTATTCCGCAGGGCGATATCGTCGCGCTCGGCCGCGTCAACAATCGCCGCGGCACGACCACCCGTTTCCACCCCGATCCGCAGATCTTTGGCGAGACCGCCAAATTCTCCGCCGCCCGCCTGTTCAAAATGACGCGGGCCAAGGCCTATCTGTTCGGTGGCGTCGAGCTGCGCTGGAGTTGCGACGAGAGCCTCGCCACCGAGGAAGCGCCGGCCAAGGCGGTGTTCCACTATCCCGACGGGCTGCGCGATTTCATGACCGCGCGGATCGATGGCGAAACGCGCATTGTCGACGATATTTTCTCGGGCAGCAGCGGCAAGGCTGGTTCGCATGGCGCAGTGGAATGGGCAATCGCACTGGACCACAGGGGATGGCGGCGTTTCATCCTATTGCAATACCGTGCCGACGCCTGATGGCGGGACCCATGAGACGGGCTTGCGCACCGCCGTGCTGCGCGGTCTCAAGAATTATGCGGAGCTGACCAAAAACAAGGCAGCCGCGATCCTGACGGCCGAGGACGTGTTCGCCCATTGCAGCGCCATGCTCTCGGTCTTCGTACGCGAGCCCGAATTTGTCGGGCAGACCAAGGACAAGCTGGCCTCGGGCAGAAGCGACCCGCATTGTCGACACCGCGCTGCGCGACGCGTTCGACCACTGGCTGGCGGCCTCGCCCAACCAGAGCCGGCAAGCTTATGGACTGGGCGGTCGAGCGGGCCGAAGAACGTCTGCGCCGCCGCAAGGAAAAAGAAATCGACCGCGCCAGTGCCACCCGCAAATTGCGGCTGCCCGGCAAGCTGGCCGATTGTACGCAGGGCGCCGCGCAGGGCGCCGAACTCTTCATCGTCGAAGGCGACTCGGCCGGTGGTTCGGCCAAGCAGGCGCGCAACCGTGCCAGCCGAGGCCGTGCTGCCGCTGCGCAGCAAGATTCTCAACGTGGCGGGGGCCAGTCGAGAGAAGATGGCGGCCAGCCAGTTGATCGCCGACATGATCCGAGCCTTGGGCTGCGGCACGCACGATCGCTATCGCGAGGATGATCTGCGCTACGACAAGATCATCATCATGACCGACGCCGACGTGGACGGCGCCCACATCGCTTCGCTGTTGATGACCTTCTTCTTCCGGGAGATGCCCAAGCTCATCGATGGCGGGCATCTGTTCCTTGCGCTGCCGCCGCTTTACCGCATTTCGCAGGGCCCCAAGACGCTCTATGCCCGTGATGACGCGCATAAAGACGAGCTGATGGCCACTGAGTTCACCGGCAAGAGCAAGGTCGACATCACCCGCTTTAAGGGCTCGGGCGAAATGCCCTATGCGCATCTGCGCAGAAACGACCATGTCGCCCAAGTCGCGGACCCTGCTGCAGGTCAAAATCTCGGACGAGCTGGACGCCACCAAGATCAGTGTCGACCGCCTGATGGGCAACCGTCCTGAGGCGCGGTTCGACTTCATCCGAGAGAACGCGGCCTTCGTAACCGATCTCGATATCTAACGAGTTGAGCTTCACACTGACGTGAATCTCAACTTATCTTGGTCGTGCACGCAGCAGTTAATGTTAAATCTTGCAAGGCCGTTGACTTGAAAGGCCTTTGCGCTATGGTCCGCGCCGCTGGAGCATTTCCGGCTTGACGGCTGGTTTTATTGGACACAGTCCGCCTTTGCTGAAGGTGCCTCAGGGCCACTCTGTCGACCAGCACGTGTTGCTTTCGCTGTCGTGGCCACCTCCCGTATGCGGACTGTTTTGTGTGATTGCCTTCCCAGTCCGCCGCTGACGCAAACCGCATCATCACGCATGCATCGTTTGCGGCTTTCTTCCCGGTGCGCCGCCTTGAATGTCTCGAGCGGATCCTGCATCGGGCAACAGCTTTGAGTGGAACGACTGAATTTGACCGACGAATTTTCCGGGCTGGGCCTTTCGAGCAAAGTAACCGAGGCAGTTATCGCTGCGGGTTACACCACGCCTACTGAAATCCAGGCGCAGGCCATCCCCCATGTCCTGCAAAAGAAGGACATTATCGGCATCGCCCAGACCGGGACCGGCAAGACCGCGTCCTTCGTGCTGCCGATGCTGACGCTGCTGGAAAGCGGCCGCGCCCGTGCGCGCATGCCTCGCACGCTCATTCTCGAACCGACGCGCGAACTCGCGGCGCAGGTGGCCGAGAACTTCGAGAAGTATGGCAAGAACCATAAGCTGAACATGGCGCTGTTGATCGGTGGCGTGTCGTTTGACGATCAGATCAAGAAGCTGGATCGCGGCGTCGACGTGTTGATCGCCACGCCCGGCCGCATGCTCGACCTGTTCGGCCGTGGCCGCATTCTGCTCACCGGCGTCGATATCCCGGTGATCGACAGAAGCCGACCGCATGCTGGACATGGGCTTTATCGACGACATCAAGAAGATCTGCAGCCTCTTGCCGGCCCGCCGGCAGACCCTGCTGTTTTCAGCGACGATGCCGCCCGAAGTGCAGAAGCTGGTCAATCAGTTCCTGCGCGATCCGATCAAGCTGGAAGTGGCGCGGCAGAATTCGACCGCCGACACGATTGACCAGAAGCTGGTCAAGGTTTCGTCCAAGCCCGAAGACAAGGCGCTGCTTTGCGCGCCCGGATCGACGCGGCCGATGGGCTGACCAACGCCATCATCTTCTGCAATCGCAAGCGCGATGTGGCGACTCTCGCCCGCTCGCTGGAGCGGCATGGCTATAGTGTCGGCGCACTGCATGGCGACATGGACCAGAAAAGCCGCACCGAAACGCTCGACGCCTTCCGCGCCAACCGGCTGACCCTGATGGTTGCCAGCGACGTGGCGGCCCGCGGCCTCGACATTCCTGCCGTAAGCCACGTGTTCAATTTCGACGTGCCCGTGCATGCCGAAGATTATGTGCACCGTATTGGCCGCACCGGCCGCGCCGGTCGTTCGGGCGTTGCCTATACGCTGGTGGCGCCGGCCGATGGCAAGCATCTCGATGCCATCGTCAAGCTGATCCAGAGGCCAATCGAATGGCTGGAAACCGGCGCCGTCGTTCCTGACGCAGCAGAAACGGCCGATGCCGGCGAGGAGGGCAAGCCCAAACGCCCTGCCCGCTCGCGCCGTGGTGGTCCGCGTCCTGTCGCCGAGAAGGCCGCAGCGAGCCCGGAAAAGACGGAAAGCGCCGAGGCAAGCCCTGCCCCCGTTCCTGCCGAGCCCAAGCCCGCTTCTCGCTCGCGCCGCAGGCCCCCGGCCGAGGCTCAGCCGGAAACGTCCAGCAGCCAGCCCGCAAAACCGTCGCAAAACGAAGAAGCCGGGCCTTCGCGCAATGAAGAGGCTCGGTCCCCGCGCGGCCGCAATCGCCGGCCAGCGGAACCGAAGATGGACGAGATCGGGGATCGATTCAAGCTCGCCCTTCGGCAATGATGGTCCGGTTCCGGCCTTTCTTTTGCGATCGACACGCACCGCGTCCTGATCGGTACAGCGGTTGACTACGCAAGGCACGGCAAAAACTGGTCTTGCACTTGTACTTAGCGCGATGGGACCTGTATCTATCCGTATAGATTCGGGTCTCTGGGACGAGAAGCGCCGGATGAGGAGCAACGGGACGCGAGGGAAGCGGTGTCCGGACAGGAATTCAAACGAGCGCTTGGCTATGCCAATGCCGCTTTCGACCTGCTCAAGCGCAGTGGAATTCCGCCCTACCCGCAGTTCTATGAACTGCTTTACACCTATGCGACGGGCGTCAATCCGTCGCTGAACAGCCGGATCAACGCCATTTTCCGGGAGGGGCACTCCCCTTCCGTCGACTCGGCGGAGGCACTCTACAACGAGTTCCTCAAGTCCGACGTCAACGATCGCATTACCGACGTTTCTGAGCGCATGCATGCCCGCATCGAAGCGGTGCACAATGCCATCGACACCGCCATGACTACAGCAAGCGCCTATTCCGGCTCCCTGCAGTCAGCCAGCGGGGATCTCGAACAGGATATCTCCGCCGAGGCCCTGCAATTGCTGGCTAGTCGGCTGCTGCGAGAAACCCACCTCATGCAGGACACCAATCGCGCATTGGAACAGAAGCTTGAGGCATCGCGCGACGATATCTCGGCGCTACAGCGCGATCTGGACGACGTACGCCGGGAATCCCGCCTCGATCCGCTCACCAAGATCGCCAATCGCAAGAGCTTCGATGAAGGCCCGGAAGCAGCTGTTGCCGAAGCGCATAGCGGCCGTCAGCCACTCTGCCTGCTGATCGCCGATATCGACCACTTCAAGACCTTCAATGACACCTATGGCCACCAGACCGGCGATCAGGTGCTGCGGCTGGTCGCCATGACCATAAAATCCAACATCAAGGGCAAGGACCTCGCCGCCCGCTATGGCGGGGAAGAATTCGTCGCCATCCTGCCTTCGACGGACCTCGAAGGCGCGGTGATTGTCGCCGAGAATGTCCGCAAGGCCATCCGGGCCAAGGAATTGCTCAAGCGCTCCACCAATGAGAAGCTGGGCCGCATCACGGCCTCGTTCGGCGTGGCGGCATTCCGCCCGTCCGATACGCCCTCTTCACTGCTGGAGCGCGCCGACCGCTGCCTTTATGCAGCCAAGCATGCCGGCCGCAACAAGGTCGTCAGCGAGAACGACCCGGCCGAGCAGCATGGGCCCAAGGACGGCGTTTCGGCCGCCTGATCACACAGCCGGTTCCAGCTTGACGCCAAGCCCGGCCAGCATGTCCCAATATTCCGGGTAGGTTTTGCCGGTGCAGGCCGGATCAAGAATGGTGATGCCGGGAATGCGCAAGCCGGCCGAGGCAAAGCTCATGGCAATACGGTGATCGTGATAAGTCTGAATGCGCGTCAGCGCGTTCCGCCCTGATAGCCGCGCCGCAAGATCGGGATCGGCGGCCACCACCAGATCATCCCCCTCTTCGGTCCCCAGCCCCGGCAGGATGCGGTTAAGCTCATTGGCGACCGCGCGGATCCGATCGGTTTCCTTAACGCGTAGATTGGCAATGCCGACGAAGCGCACCGGATGATTGTTGAAGGCGGCGAGAACCGCGAGCGTCGGCACGGCGTCCTGCATCTGCGAGCCGTCGATGACGGCAGGCATATTGGGAAATTGTGCGATAACGGCCTGCGCTGCGGCGTCGGGCTGGGTGAAGGCGTCCGCTGCCACGCCAAGATCGATCTTGCCGCCGGTGAGCGCCGCTGCCCCCAGAGGTAGGTTGCGGCAGAGGCATCAGGTTCAATCAGGAAGTCGGTGGCAACATAGCCCGTCGGCTGGACCAGCCAGCTGCCAGCGTCGAGTTGTTCAACATCGGCGCCGAAACTGCGCATGGCGGCCAGCGTCAGGTCCACATAGCCGCGGGCGCCGATGTCGCTGCCCGTTAGCGCGACGGTAATCGGCCCGTCGCCCAACGGCGCGGCCATCAGCAAGGCCGACACATATTGGCTGGACAATCCGCCATCGATCTCGACGCGCCCCTCGCCAAAGCTGCCTTTGCCGCGAATGGTAATGGGCGGGCAACCGGTGGGGCTCGACGCATCAATGCCCGGGGACTGCAACGCAGTCACCAGCGGGCCGATAGGACGCAGGCGCATTTCCTCGTCGCCATCGACGATCACTTCGCCATCAACGGTCGCCACTGCAGCCGTGAGGAAGCGTGTCGCCGTTCCGGCATTGCCGAGAAAGAGCGGGCCATCGGGCTGTCGCAGACGGCCAGTGCTGGTCACCACGAAGCTGGTTTCGTCAGGTTCCTCGACCGTCACGCCCATCTGCCGCAAGGCAGCGGCCATCAGCACCGTGTCCTTGCTCTTGAGCGCGCCCGACAGGCGGCTGGTGCCATTAGCCAAGGCGGCCAGCAGCAGAGCGCGATTGGTGATGGATTTGGAGCCCGGAGGCGATACCCGGCCGACCAGCGGATGATTGGGCGGAATGATGGTGAGAGCCGGAGGCAGGCCGGTCATGACATATACTCTACGGGCTGGAGCCAAATTGCTCCCGCCTGTTAGGGCAAATATCGGGCAGGTGCAACCGGACGATCAGGCAGGAACGCGGGCGTCGGCAATGGCCTTGAGATCAGCAGCCTTGAGCGTGACGCTCTCCCCGCAACCACAGGCGCCGGTCTGGTTCGGATTGGTGAAGGTGAAGCCCGAGCTCATCTTGGATTGCTCGAAATCCATCACCGTGCCGAGCAGGTACATGGTGGCCTTGGGGTCGACATAGACGTCGACGCCCTTGTCATTGACGTGGTCGTCGCCCTTAACCGGCTCGGTGACGTAGTCCATGGTGTAGGCCACGCCGGCGCAACCGGAATTCTTGATGCCGACGCGCAGGCCAATGACCGGCTTGTCCGAATCTTCGATGATTTCCGTGATGCGCTCAGCAGCGGCATCGGTCAGCGACATGATCTTGAAGGCCATGGACGAACTTTCTATCGGCGTTTCACGATATATAGGACAAAACGCGTCAGATTACCACCAGTTCAAAGCGACTTGAGCTTCTTCGCTCATGCGGGACGCGTCCCGGGGCGGATCGAACACCATGTTGACCGTCACGTCCTGGATACCCTCGACGCCGCGGGCGGCGTTTTCGACCCAGCCGGGCATTTCGCCGGCCACGGGGCAGCCGGGCGCCGTCAGCGTCATATCGATGACCAGCTTGCGGTCGTCATCCAGATCGACCTTGTAGATCAGGCCAAGCTCGTAGATGTCGACCGGGATTTCCGGGTCATAGACGGTCTTGAGCGCACCGATCAGGTCGGTGGTGATGCGTTCGACCTCGGCCTCCGGCAGGCTGCCGGACACGTTGGGCGTGATGCGGTTTTCCGGAATGGTCGGGGCCGGAGCGATTTTGGATTCGTCGGTCATAGCGATACCAATCAGGCAAAGAATTTCTGGGCGCGTTCGATGCCGTCCACCAGCGCGTCCACGTCGTCCTTGCCGTTATATAGGGCGAAGGAGGCGCGGCAGGTAGAGGTGACACCGAAACGTTTGAGCAATGGCATGGCGCAATGCGTGCCGGCCCGCACGGCAATGCCGTAACGGTCCAGAATAGTGGCCATGTCGTGGGCGTGGGCGCCCTTGACCTCGAATGAGAAAATGCCGCCCTTGCCCGGCGCCGTGCCGATCAGGCGCAGCGAATTGATCCGGCTCAGCCGTTCGTGGGCATAGGCGGCCACATCGGCTTCGTGCGCCGCAATGGCGTCGCGGCCCAGATCGTCCATGTATTTGATCGCCGCGCCCAGCCCGATGGCTTGGACGATGGGCGGGGTGCCGGCTTCGAAGCGATGCGGCGGTTCGTTATAGGTTACCGTTTCCATGGTCACGACATCGATCATTTCGCCGCCGCCCTGATAGGGCTGCATCTCGGCCAGCAGATCATATTTGCCGTACAGCACGCCGATGCCGGTGGGGCCGTAGAGCTTGTGGCCGGTCATAACATAGAAATCGGCGTCGAGATCGCGCACGTCCACCTTAGTGTGAACCGCGCCTCGGCTGCCATCGATCAACACGGGAATGCCGCGCGCATGGGCGATAGCGATCACGTCCTTGATCGGGGTCACCGTGCCTAGCACGTTGCTCATATGCGTAACGGCAACGATACGGGTGCGGTCGGTCAGCGCGGCCTCGAAGGCGTCGATATCAAAGCTGCCATCGTCGCGGACATCCACCCATTTGATCACCGCGCCCTTGCGCTCGCGGTGGAAATGCCATGGCACGATATTGGAGTGGTGCTCCATGATCGTGGTGACGATTTCGTCGCCTTCGCTGATGCGTGGACCGGCAAAGGACGACGCCACGAGATTAATCGCCTCGGTGGCCGAGCGGGTGAAGATGATCTCTTCGGGCCGGCCGGCATTGAGGAAATGCTGCACCGCATGGCGGCCGCCCTCATAGGCTTCGGTCGCGCGGTTGGCCAACGTGTGCAGGCCCCGATGGACATTGGCGTATTCGTGCCGGAAGGCATAATCCATCCGGTCCAGCACCTGCACCGGCTTTTGGGCCGATGCGCCGCTATCGAGATAGACCAGCCTGTTGCCGTGAATCTGTTCCGACAGAATCGGAAAATCAGCGCGGACTTTTTCGAGATCGAAGGTCATGCACATTCCTCGGCGCTAGCAGCGCCTTTGATTTTCCACGGCGCGGACGACTGCTGCTACTTTGCAGCCAGCAACCAGCCATCGATGACGCCGCGCAGAGCCTCGGCCAGCGCTTCGTCTTCGATCGGGTCGACAAGTTCCTCAAGGAAACCGCGCACCAGCATGGTTTCGGCTTCGGCCTTCGGGATGCCGCGGCTGACCAGATAGAACAGGGAATCCGCATCGAGCTTGCCGCAGGTCGAGCCATGGCCGCAGACGACGTCGTCGGCATAGATTTCGAGTTCGGGCTTGCTGAGAATTTCAGCTTCGTCCGACAGCATCAGGCCCTGATGCATGAACTTGGCATCGGTCTTCTGCGCGTCGCGCGCCACAACGAGCCGCCCCTGCACCACAGCCTTGCCGCGGCCACGGGCAATCGACTTGAACAGCGGCTGGGACGTGGTGTGCGGCACCGCGTGGGTCGCGTCCATCGTGATGTCGTTATGCTGCCCATCCGACACCGGAGTTGAGCCCGGTAATGTCGCCATGGGCGCCGGCGCCCTCATAGCGCGGAAAGAGCTGCGTGCGGCTCAGGCCCGAACCGGCATGGATCACCGGGGTCCGCAGCTTGGCGCCGTCGGCCAGATGATATTCATTGGTCGCGAAATGCGAGCTCGCGCGGCCCGACAGATCGACGGTGATATGGGTGACCACCGTATCCTTGCCCAGCGCCATATAGGTGGCGTGGTTGTTGACGTGGGCGGCGTCCGAACCCGAGAAGGTTTCCAGAATCGTCGCCGAAGCGCCATCGGCCACGAAAACCTTGACCGAGTCAGCGACATGGGCGGCCTCGCCCTCGCTGCGATGGTCGATCTGGATCACCGGATCGACACTGTTTTCCAGCGTCAGCGTCAGGCTGTTGCGGACCAAAGCGGTGTTGAGATGCACCAGCACGTCGTCGCGGATGGAGAGGGCCGAGCCCTCAGCCGAGCCGACAATAATGCCGGCCGGGGCCGTGGTGCCGCTCTGTACGACGCCATTGGCGATCATCAGCTGATAGGCGCCGGCAACGCGCAGCGCGGGTGCGCTGGCCTCATTGGCAGCCTCAGCCAACGGCGGCACGGCCTTCAGCAGCATTTTGAGGTCGGTATAGTGATAGCTCTCGACGCGGCGCGTCGGCAAGCCGGCGACGCTGATGCGCTCTGCATCCGCCTCGGCGCCGACGCTCTTGAGTTGCGCAATCAGGGTTTCTTCGGCTGCGTTGAGCCGGACTGGCATGGTCTGACGCATGATCAGGCCGCCGCGCCGTCGAAGTCGGCATAGCCCTTGGCTTCAAGCTGCAGGGCCAAGTCCTTGTCGCCGCTTTCCACGATCCGGCCATCCGAGAACACATGCACCACGTCGGGCACGATGTGGTTCAGCAGGCGCTGATAGTGGGTGATGACCAGCATGGAGCGATTGGCCGCCCGCAGCGCATTGACGCCCTTGGAGACGACCTGCAGCGCATCGATGTCCAGACCGCTATCGGTTTCGTCGAGGATGCACATCTTGGGGGCCAACAAAGCCATCTGCAGCACTTCGGCGCGCTTCTTCTCGCCGCCGGAGAAGCCGACATTGAGGGGGCGCTTCAGCATATCGGTATCGATATTGAGGTCGGTGCCAGCGGTCTTGACCGCGCGCATGAAGTCGGGCGTCGAGAGTTCACCCTCGCCGCGTGCCTTGCGCTGGGCGTTCATCGCGGCCTTGAGGAAGGTCATGGTGGCGACACCGGGGATTTCGATGGGGTACTGGAAGGCCGGGAACAGGCCGGCAGCAGCGCGTTCGGAGGGCTCCATATCCAGCAGGTTCTCGCCATCGAGCAGCACTTCGCCCTCGGTGATTTCGTAGTCTTCCTTGCCGGCGAGCACGTAGCTCAGCGTCGACTTGCCCGAACCGTTGCGGCCCATCACGGCATGCACTGGCCGGGTGGGATGATCAGGTTCACGCCCTTGAGGATTTCGCGATCTTCGATGCGCGTGCAGGTTGCGGATTTCAAGAATTGGGGTGGTCATAGCATAGTCTCCAATGGGTGGACGGCAGCGGCGCTTCAAGCGCCGTGCTCACCGTCCCAATAATCGAGATGGTTCTGGCCTTCGCGGCCACAGTGACGGAGGCGTTTGGCGGCACCGGCCGGGCGGCTGGTGACTCGGAACTTGCCGGAGTCCGGATATTCGCAGACCTCGGTCGCGGCATTGTTGGCGACGCCGAGATATTTCAGCGGCACCGAGCCGGTATTGATGATCTGGTGCGCCGTATCCTTGCCACCAGCGGGAGCGCCGAGCACGTCGCCGGCCTTGAACGGCAGGTGAGCCTCGCCAAAGCGATAGGTGCCCTCGCCTTCCAGCACGACGAACAGCTCGTCTTCCACATGGTGATTGTGGAACGGGCAGCTCGATTTGCCGGGCGGCACTTCATTGTAGCTGATGCCAAGGCCGCGCAGCCCCAGAAGGGCGCCGAACGAAGTATCGGCAGACTTGTAAAGCGTCCCCTGCTCCCACTGGTCGAGCTTGAGCCCGCCCAGCGAGGTGACCGGGTTGGTTTGGGCGGCCATTATCCCACGCTGCCTTCCAGCGAGATCGAGATCAGCTTCTGCGTTTCGACCATGAATTCCATGGGCAGATGCTGCAGCACGTCGCGCACGAAGCCGTTGACGATCAGGGCCACAGCTTCTTCCTCGTTGAGGCCGCGCTGCTGGCAATAGAACATCTGGTCATCGGAAATCTTGGACGTGGTCGCCTCGTGCTCGAACACGGCCGTGCCGTTGCGGCTCTCGATATAGGGAACCGTGTGGGCGCCGCATTTGTCGCCGATCAGCAAGCTGTCGCACTGGGTGAAGTTGCGGGCGTTCTTGGCCTTGGCGTGGGCCGAGACTCGGCCACGATAGGTATTGTCCGAGAAGCCGGCGGCGATACCCTTGGCGATGATGCGGCTGGACGTGTTCTTGCCCAAATGGATCATCTTGGTGCCGCTATCGACCTGCTGGTAGCCGTTCGAAATGGCGATGGAATAGAACTCGCCACGCGAACCGTCGCCGCGCAGGATGCAGCTCGGATATTTCCGGGTGATGGCCGAGCCGGTTTCCACACGGGTCCGGGAGATCTTGGAATTGTCGCCACGGCAATCGCCGCGCTTGGTGACGAAATTGTAGATGCCGCCCTTGCCGTCCTTGTCGCCGGGATACCAGTTCTGGACGGTGGAGTACTTGATCTCGGCATTCTCGAGCGCGACCAACTCGACCACTGCGGCGTGCAGCTGGTTTTCGTCGCGCATCGGGGCCGTGCAGCCCTCGAGGTAGCTCACATACGAGTCAGCTTCGGCGATGATCAGCGTGCGCTCGAACTGGCCGGTCTTCTTCTCGTTAATGCGGAAATAGGTCGACAGCTCCATCGGGCACCGCACGCCCTTGGGGATGTAGACGAAGGACCCATCGGTGAAGACGGCTGAATTCAGCGTCGCATAATAATTGTCCGACACCGGCACGACCGAAGCCGAGTATTTCTGCACCAGCTCGGAATGCTCGCGGATGGCTTCCGAGATCGAGCAGAAAATGATGCCGACCTTGGCCAATTCCTCGTGGAACGTGGTGACCACGGACACCGAGTCCATCACCGCATCGACCGCGACCTTGGGGCGCTCGACGCCAGCCGGGATTTCGCGTTCCTTCAGCGGTACGCCGAGCTTGTCATACATGGCGATGAGCGCCGGATCGACTTCATCCGGGCTCTTGGGCGCTGGCGTCGACTTGGGCGCAGCGTAGAAATACATGTCCTGCAGATCGATCTGCGGATAATGCACCTTGGCCCGGGTGGGCTCGGTCATGGTCAGCCAGCGCTTATAAGCTTCCGAGGCGCCAATCGAGCATCCATTGCGGCTCGTTCTTCTTGGCGGAGATAAAGCGGACGGTATCCTCGCTCAGCCCTTTTGGGGCCATGTCGGATTCGATATCGGTCTCGAAACCATACTTGTACTTGTCGACATCGAGCGAGCGCACCGAGTCCACGGTGGCGCGATCAATGTTTTCCTTGAGCGTCGGGATATCGTCGTAATCCGCCATGATTGGCTTCTCCTATTTGCCCCTCGGCGATTCAAGGTCGCCGCGAGCCGTCAAAAACTGTTTCGGCCTAGGCCGCTTGCCCCTGCCGGGCGCGGTGGCGCGACAGGATGGATTGGTAACCGGCGAGGAACGCATCGACATCCTCTGCCGTCGAGGACCAGCCGAGGCTGACCCGCAGGGCGCATTCGGCCAGCTCGGGCGCGACGCCCATGGCGGCCAGCACATGGCTGGGGCCGACCTTGCCGGACGAACAGGCCGAACCCGAGGACACAGAAAGCCCCGCCGAGTCCGGGCCCATCATGGCCGTGGTATTCTTGATGCCCGGCACGGCGAAATTCGTCACATTGCCCAGCCGTTCGGCGCCGAAAATCACCGCATCATCCGCCATGGCCTTCAAGCCAGCTTCCAACCGGTCGATCAGGCCCGCAACATCGACAGCACCATAGCGCTCGCCGAAAGCCGCCGAAGCCGCGCCGAATGCCGCAATCAGGCCCGCCGCCTCGGTACCGCCGCGCCGCCCCTGCTCCTGTCCACCACCGGGAATGAGCCGGACGACATCGGCATGAGCCTTGACCAGCAGCGCGCCAATACCGGCAGGTGCGCCGATCTTGTGGCCGCTTATAGCCATCATATCGGGTGCCGAGGCGGCAAATTCGAGGGGTAGCTTGCCAAAGGCCTGCACCGCATCGATGAACAGTGTGTGACGCGTCGGTCCAACCAGGGGCATTGATCCGGCCGATCGGCTGGACCACGCCGGTCTCATTATTCACCCAATGGAAGGCGACGAGGAAGGTGCGGCCGTTGACATCGGCGTCGGCCAGCATGGCGGCCAGTTGATCAAGATCAATGCGACCATCGGCCAAAAGCCCAATAGTCAACACCGGCAGGCCCGTGGCTTCAGCGGCCTTGGAGACCGCTGCATGCTCACCCGCGCTGATAATAATGGCGTCGCTGCCGAAAATCTTGGCGCCGCCGACAATGGCCTGAGTGATGGCTTCCGTAGCCGAACCGGTGAAGACCACCTGCTTGTGCTCGGCGCCCGCCAAAGCCGCCACCCGGGCGCGGGCGGTGTCCAGGATATGGCGCAGCGCGCGGCCGTGACCGTGCACGGATGAAGGGTTGCCGGTGAGATCGAGGGCAGCGAGCAGCGCCGTCCGCGCTTCGGGCAGAAGCGGAGACGAGGCATTGTGATCGAGGTAGATCGCCGCTCGCGTCATCGAATTCTCATTGGCGCATGCGCGCCGCTCATGGCTTCCATGCCTAGCCTCGGGGCACCGATATGCCGCCGAATCCAAACACTTCTTGAAATTTGCCGCCCAACTTCATTACAAGGGGCGCTCTCACAGGCCGCTCTGCGGCCAAAAACCAAGTTTCGAATAATTCTAAACTGGATTTTTCGACCCATGTTTTAGGCAGCAAGGCGCGCTTAGTCAAGCCGCAGTGCCGCCGAACCGACGGTTGGAAATACCACGCCAACAGAGCCGAATGGCCGGAAGAACAAGACCATGCCAGAAGTGATTTTCAACGGGCCCGAGGGCCGTCTGGAAGGCCGCTACCAGCCGGGCAAGGAGCCAAATGCTCCCATTGCCATCGTGTTGCACCCCCACCCGCAATTCGGTGGGACGATGAACAACCAGATCGTCTACAATCTCTTCTATATGTTCGCCGAGCGCGGCTTTGCCGTGCTGCAGTTCAACTCGCGCGGCGTCGGCCGCAGCCGGGGCATGTTCGATCACGGCATTGGCGAATTGTCCGATGCGGCCGCAGCGCTTGATTGGCTGCAGATCATCAACCGCGAAAGCCGCGGCTGCTGGATCGCCGGTTTCTCCTTCGGCGCCTGGATCGGTATGCAACTGCTGATGCGCCGCCCGGAAGTCGAGGGTTTCATTTCCGTTGCTCCGCCGGAAAACCTCTATGACTTCTCGTTCTCGGCGCCCTGCCCCTCCTCGGGCCTGATCATCCATGGCGACAAGGACCGCGTGGCTCCGCCCACTTCGGTGCAGAAGCTGGTGGACAAGCTCAAGACCCAGAAGGGCATCACCATCGAACAGCAAATCGTGGAAGGCGCGAACCACTTCTTCGAAGGCAAGATCGATGATCTGACCACCCGCTGCGCCGACTATCTCGACCGTCGCCGGCAGGAGATCGCCGCCGGCGGCGGGCGCTAGTTCGAGAGCGTATTCGCGCGATCGCTTTCAACCCACGGAGTCACTCCCGCGTAGGCGGGAACCTCTGTTTCTCTTCAGCCTCACCCAAACGGAGATTGCCGCCTACGCGGGAATAACCCGGGGGTGGGGCAGCATTTTAGGGATCGCACCCCATGACCAAGTTCAAATCCGATTTCCTGCGCGTCCTCGATGAGCGCGGCTTCATTCACCAGATTTCCGATCCCGAGGGGCTCGACGCGCTCGCCCTCAAGGGCCCGATCACCGGCTATGTCGGCTATGATGCGACGGCGACCTCGATCCATATCGGCAATCTGATCACCGTCACCATGCTCTACTGGTTGCAGGAAACCGGCCACAAGGCAATCAGCCTGATGGGTGGCGGCACTTCCATGGTGGGCGATCCGTCATTTCGCGACGATCAGCGCAAGTTGCTGACCGTCGAGCAGATCGACAGCAACATCGCTTCCATCAAGAAGGTCTACAGCAACATTTTGAACTATGAGGGCTCCAATCCAGCCACCATGGTCAACAATGCCGACTGGCTGCTCAAGCTCAACTATGTCGAATTCCTGCGCGATGTGGGCCGCCACTTCTCGGTCAATCGTATGCTCAGCTTTGACTCGGTCAAGCTGCGGCTCGATCGCGAGCAGTCGCTGAGCTTCCTCGAATTCAACTACATGATCATGCAGGGCTATGACTTCACCGAACTCAACCGGCGCTATGGCACCGTGTTGCAGATGGGCGGGTCGGACCAGTGGGGCAACATCATCAATGGTGTCGACCTCAATCACCGCATGGGCGGCGAGCAGCTCTATGCGCTGACCACCCCGCTACTGACCAAGTCGAGCGGCGAGAAGATGGGCAAGTCGGCCTCCGGCGCTGTCTGGCTCAATGGCGATCTCTTCAGCCCCTATGATTTCTGGCAGTACTTCCGCAATACGGAAGACGCTGACGTCGGCAAGTTCCTCAAGATCTTCACCCGCCTGCCGCTGAGCAGAAATCGCCAAGCTCGCTGCCCCGGGCGGCAATGAGATCAACGAGGCCAAGAAAGTGCTGGCGACCGAAGTCACCGCCATCGTGCATGGCCGCGATGCGGCCATCCGAGCCGCCTCGACGGCATCGGCGACCTTTGAGGCTGGCGGCATTGATCTATCCCTGCCGACCGCGACGGTCTCGCATGCGGAACTCGCGACCGGGCTGGGCATTCTTGCTGCGCTGGTTACTGCCGGGCTGGCCGGATCGAATGGCGAAGCACGCCGCCACATCCAGTCGGGCGCCGTGCGGGTCAATGATGCGGTGATCGAGGACGACAAGCTCAACATTGGCGACAATGCGCTGCTGCCCGAAGGCGTCATCAAGCTCTCCGTCGGCAAGAAGCGTCATGCGCTGATCAAGCCGGTCTAAGCGATCCAACTGAACGTATAAAGGCGCCCCTCTCGGGCGCCTTTTTTCATTCCACGCGGTTGCTCATTGGCGCGGAACTCGAAGAGTTCGCGCAGGGCACCGGGCATCAGTGCTGACAGTGGATTGATCCGGAAGACCGGGCTGGACAGCGCTCCGGTGACCGAGAAGGTCACGCCGAGCAGGCCTTCGCCGTCGCGACCGCCCAACAGTGGGCCCAGAAGCGGGATTTTCTGAAAGGCGCTGTTCAGCCCGAAGAGCGGCACATAGGTTCCTGTCAGGTCATATTGCCGCTGCTTGGTATAGATGAAGCCGCGCAGGGTACCGCCGACCGTGCTGCCGGTCATCATAGCATTGGTCACCTCGACACGGTCCGAGCGGCGGACGAAATCTACCTTGGCATTGTCGAAATCGAGCCGGTTCTGCTTGGCGATGGCGGCACGGGAATCCGAGTGATTTCCCAACACTCGGGCAACATTGGCCTCGTCGACAATGGCGAAATGGCGCATCAGCAATTGCCCGACATCCATTTTCTGGGCGGTGAACGTGTTGAGCACCGGGCTGCCCTCCCCGCCGGCCAGCTGCGAATAGACCCCCAACAGGCGCAATATCGTACCCGCATCATTGAACGCCACCGACATGGTGCGCCCATCGGGCGTGGGATTGGTCGTCACCGACACGGCGTTACCGTCGCTGAACTGCGCCGTCAGGTTGGCGCGGCGCAGATCGAGTGCCGCGCAGCAGCAGGTCGAGATTCATGTTGAAGGCGGTCGTGGCGTAATAACCAATTGCGCGGTCCAACCGCACATCGAGAGCAATGGTCTGGGTAAAGGTGGACTGCACGCCGCCGGTGCCCTCACCCAGCCCGAAGAACTGCTTGAGCATGGGTTTGAGGTCGAGCTGGGCGCCCCGGATCTGCACCGAATAACCGCCCTCGCGCGGGGCGAGCGCCAATTGGGCATTGTCGCCCGGGCTGAGCGCGAATTGCTCAAAGCTGGCCGATTCCAGCCCCTCGGTGGCGTGATATTTGATGCCGCCCTTCAGATGCACCGAGCCGAATGACAGATCGACGCCGCTGAGTTCACTGCGCTCGCCATCCTGCTTCACGTTGGCATGCAGCGTGCCGGCCGTGCCCGCCGCTTTGGTGATGCCGATATCCTTGAAAGTCAGCCGCGCATCCTGCAAATCGGCCGCAATCTGGATCGATCCGTCCGACATGGGCTGACCGACGACGCGCACGCTGCCGCCGAAGAACTGGGAGGCATCAAAGCCCATTTCCGCCGGGTCCTCGGCGCTGACGACTGCCGACAGGCGGAAGGTCGGCTCGGTTTCGAGCGTTCCCAATATCTCGACACCGGCCTGCATGCCGTCGATCTCGGCCGTACCGCCGACCTGATAACCGGCTTGCGAAGCGCTGAAAGCAAGCTGGCCGTTACCGATCCTGTGGTCCTTGATGGGCTGCGAGCTGGCGAAGTCTGCGACCCTGCCATTCAGCACATAGTCCACATTCATCGCCCTTCCGCTCTCCTCGTCGGGCAGCTTGACGGTCACGACCAATCCGGCATCGACATTGCCTTGCAGTGAATCCAGATCCAGCGGTAGCGGCGTGTGTTGGATGGCCTGCGGCTGCTGCTCGCGGGTCAGCGCAAGCAAGGCCGGGATCGAGCCTTCCAGATCGCCGGAGACCTCAATAATGCTTTCACTCGGCACCGAATTGTCCATCACAAGTGCCGGGTTGGTCACCTTGAGCGGCCCAGACGCGGTCTCGATCTGGCCACCACCGGCAGAGATGGTGACATTGCTGTCGTCGATCTGCAGGCGCGTGTCGCCCTGCAGGGTAACCGGCGCCATTTCTGCCGTTGGGGTGACGGTGACGCCCTCCCCGACCATATCGATCTGCATGGCATCCTTGGGGATTGCCTTGCTCTCGCCCTCCAGCGCCAAAGTGCCGACCGGGAATTTGAACCGCATCCAGGCGTTCCGGATCGTGCCGTCGGTCACATTGGCAACAAACCAGTCGCGGCTCTCCGTGCCCATCACATAGGGCCAGAGCCGTTTGGCATCGTCGGCGCTGACGCCCTGCCCGGCCAGCGTCAGATCGACGCCCGTGCCCTTTGCAACATGTCGAACCGGCCGGTAGCTTCCACACTGGCCTCACCCTTACGGGCGATCAATCGATCGATACCGAGCGCCCCATAAAGTGGCGCCGACCAGCCGGAAAATTCCATACTGTCGAACGGCTCCGCCGGCGCCTCCATGTCATCGGGCTGGATACGAACGTCGGTCGCCTTGAGCGCGATACCGGTGGTCGGTCCGAATTT
Source organism: Devosia sp. A8/3-2 (assembly GCA_025452255.1). Classification (GTDB taxonomy): domain Bacteria; phylum Pseudomonadota; class Alphaproteobacteria; order Rhizobiales; family Devosiaceae; genus Devosia. Next base: position 2,579,168 of record CP104974.1, on the reverse strand, counting down.
TGGATCCAGCCCGAGCCCGAATACGCCTGAGACCCGGGCCGAGCTCTTGCCGATCTGCAACGCGCTGTCCTGCAGCGTAAACTGCCCTTTTTCCGGCGCCCAACTGATATCGAGAATTGAGCTGGCAATGGGGAAATAGGCATCGGCAATGCGCAGATCGAGCCCGGTAAGATCGATCTTGAACTCGCCATCGATCAGCTTGCCGCCGGCCGGCTGGAACCGCACATCGATCGACAGCGCTCCGGCGCCGCGGATAGCGGCAAGGCTGGTGGCATCATCGATGAAGGGCAAAAAAGCGGCGAAGTCGATATTGGTGACATCCGCCTCAAGCCGCGAGCCGCCCTCGTCATCAACCGTGCGCGACAGGTTACCCGTCATAGTGCGGCCGCCCAGCGTGGCGGAGAATTTGCCATTGGTATTGCGACGGTCTGGGGTCGGCCCGATTTCGAGATTGATATTCTCGAACTGCCGGAACAGCCCATAGACACTGTCGCTCATATCCACCGTGCCGTCGCGGATTACGAGTTTGGAGAAGCGCCCCTGCGCGGCGTGCTCGACAATATCGGCAATGCCCTGCTCGCTGGTCTCCAGATTATAGATCAGCCAATCATTGTCCGAGCGCATCTGCTGCGGCTGAGCCGCCCTGCTGAGATCAATCCCGCCCTGCGAGATATCGACCGCCGGAAAGGCGTCTTCCCCTTCCTTGACCTGCACGGTAGGCGGCCCGCCATTGGGATCATCCACTAGATCAAAACTGGTGACGCGCGGGCCGAACAGGTCCTGCACCACCTGCACATGCGGGCGGACGATTGTCACCGTCGCGCCTGGCTGGCCGAAGATCGCGCGGGCCGGCGAAAAACCGATCTCAAGCGCCTCGATCGAGATATTGGCGCCGCTCTTGCTGTCGGTTAGCTGCACCGGCGAAAACTGGATCACCGGCCATATGCCGCTCTCGAGCGCCAGCGCCATCTGTCCAAGCTGCAGATTGGCCGTGGGCGGCATGGCCGATTGCGCGAAGGCTCGCACGGCGTCGCCACCAGAATGGCAGGCGGATCGGGGTGATCAGCAGGACGAGGTAGAGCAGTAGCGACAGAACGGCGGGAACGCCGAGAACCCATACGCAGACCTTGGCTGCATGGCGTACAGGATGCCGTCCGCTCGCGGCAGACGATAAAGTTGGCGTGTCTGCGGGTAAGGTTGACGCGCTCACTTGCTTCCAGATCGAAACTCGGTCGGTATCTGCTGGCACCCCTGAGAATCAACCGCAGAATGCGGTCTAGTGCCTGATGATACCGGCTGTAATATGGCGCCGACACCTCCAATAGCACCCAGCCCGAAAAGCCGGGAACTATCGCGATGACCGAACTGCAAGAGGGCGACCTCGCACCAACTTTCACTTTGCCGCTGGATGATGGCTCGACCTTTGATCTGGCGAGCCATCGCGGCAAGCCTGTTGTGCTCTATTTCTATCCAGAGGACGACTCGGGCGGGTGCGTCAACGAAAACCAGGAGTTTTCGGCGCTCTCCCCGAATTCACCGAGCGCAGCGCAGTTTTAGCCGGCGTTTCGCCCGATGATCTGGCCAGCCATACCAAGTTCCGCGCCAAATATGGGCTTGTGGTTCCGCTGGTAGCCGATCCCGAGCACAAGGCCATTGAGCCATTCGGCCTCTGGAAGCTTAAAAAGCTCTATGGCCGCGAATTCATGGGTCTGATCCGGACGTCCTTCATCATCGGCGCCGATGGCAGGGTAGCGCGGATCATCCGGGCAACCCGTATTGCCGGCCACGCGCAGAAAGTGCTCGACGCGCTGGATGCCCATCTCGCCGCAAAATAGCGCGACTTTCGCCTTTATTAACCATGAGCAGCCATACTTTGCTCACCATGTTGTTGGTGTCACGAGGTATGTTGCGTGCGTTATTCAGCCAGTTTTGGCGGTCCCGCCACCGCGTCAGTGCCTGCGCGCCGGGGCATTCGCCCGGCCCTGTTTTACGGCATGTTCGCCACCCTGCTCTGCGCCAATGCCCTGACCGCTACCGCATTCCTCTTTTCAAGCGATATCGCCAAGCTGTGGAATCGACAGAACGATCAGGTCGTGGCTGCCTATGAGGATCGTATCAGCGCAATTGCGTGTCGAGGTGGATCGGCTCCATTCGCGCAGCTATGCCCGGGCGGGCGATATCAACCTGCAATTGCAGGAACTGTCCCAGCAGCAGGAAGTGCTGATCGAGCAGCATCAGCTGGTCAAGGTTCTGGTCGACAAGGCCGGCCAATTGGGCATCGATAGTGCAGCCCTGCCCTCAGTGCCCGGCGCCCCGCCAATTGCGGCCCCGGCGATGAGCAGCGGCAATGCCGAGATCGATGCCACCGCCAGTGCGATTACTCAGATGATGGGCGAAACCCAGTTTGCCATGACCTCGATTGCCGAAACTGCCACTGAGCGGACCCGCAACATCGTAACCGAACTGTCGGGCACGGGCATCCACGTCACCCTGCCCGAGGATGATCTGGATGGCGTCGGCGGCCCGCTCTCGGCGGCTGTGGATGGCGCCGAAGCCTCACCCATGATCGATGACGCCAATGCGGTGATGGCCGCGCTGGTGCGCTACAAGGCGGCGCGCGACAGCATCGACACCGCCCCGATCCACATGCCGATATCAGGCAATTTCCGCCAGAGTTCAGGCTTCGGCAATCGCACCGATCCGTTCACGGGAAGGCGGGCATTTCATTCCGGCATGGATTTTGCGGCCACCACTGGAACCACCGTGCTGAGCGCGGGCGCAGGCGTGGTCAGCTTTGTCGGTGTCAAATCGGGCTATGGCAATGTGGTGGAAGTCACCCACGCCAATGGGCTGATCAGCCGCTATGGGCATCTTTCGGGTTTTCTGAGTGAAGTCGGGCAGCGGGTGAATACCGGCAGCCCGATTGCCAAGGTCGGCTCGACCGGCCGCTCAACCGGCCCGCACCTGCATTTCGAGGTGCGGAAAGACGATATGGCCATCAACCCCAAGAAATTCATCGAGGCCGGAAAGCGCCTGACGGCCCTGCTGGGCTAGGCCGTCAGGCATTTTGCTTATTCGGCTTCCGCCACGTCCGTTGCGACGCCGACGCGCTGCGCCAATGCGGCTTCCATGAACTCGTCCAGATCGCCATCCAGCACGACTGAAGGCTGGCCGCTTTCGACGCCGGTCCGCATGTCCTTGACCATCTGGTAGGGCTGCAGCACGTAGGAGCGGATCTGGTGGCCCCAGCCGATATCGGTCTTGCTGGCTGCCCGGGCATTGGCCGCTTCTTCCCGCTTCTGCAATTCGGCCTCATAGAGACGCGATTTCAGCATGGCCATCGCCGTCGCACGGTTCTTGTGCTGGCTGCGTTCCTGCTGGCAGGCCACGATAATGCCCGAGGGCACGTGGGTGATGCGGATGGCCGAGTCGGTGGTGTTAACGTGCTGCCCACCGGCGCCGGACGCGCGGTAGGTATCGACCTTGAGATCGGCTTCGCGGATTTCGATGTCGATGCTGTCATCGACCACCGGATAGACCCAGCAGCTCGAAAAGCTGGTGTGCCGCCTTGCCGCCGAGTCATAGGGGCTGATACGCACCGAGCGATGCACGCCGCTTTCGGTCTTGAGCCAGCCATAGGCATTGTGGCCCTTGACCAGAATGGTCGTGGATTTGATGCCGGCTTCTTCGCCGTCATGCATTTCCATGACCTCGACCTTCATCTTCCGGCGCTCAGCCCAGCGGGTATACATGCGCAGCAGCATGTTGGCCCAATCCGGCTCTCAGTGCCGCCGGCGCCCGAATGGATTTCGACATAGCAGTCATTGGCGTCGACTTCGCCCGACAGCAGCGTCTCGATCTGGCGACGGCGGGCCGTCTGCTTGAGCTCGATCAGCGCGTCTTCGGCGTCCTTGACGATAGCGGCATCGCCCTCGGCCTCGCCCATTTCGATCAGCTCGGCATTGTCGCGAATGCCGGCTTCAAGCTCGCGCACCGCTTTGACGGCCACGTCGAGCTCATCTCGCTCGCGCATGGCGGCGCGGGCCTTTTCCGGATCGTTCCAGAAATCGGGAGATTCGGTTTGCGCGTTCAGCGCGTCGAGACGGACTTCTGCAGTATCCCAGTCAAAGATGCCTCCTCAGCAGGGTCAGAACCTGCTCGATTTCGGCGACGGTCTTTTCGATTTCCGTACGCATGGTCTATTCCTTCAAAACTGGCGCTCCGTGTAGCGGAGTGCGTGTTGAGGATCAACCTTGTGACCGCAATTAAGCCCGCCGGCTCTTGTCGAACTTGCGCAGAGCCGCGTCGCGCTTCAGTCGCGATAGCCGGCTCAGAAAGAACACGCCGTTGACCTGCTCGATTTCGTGCAGGGCAACCCGCGCCACAAAGCCCTCGAGCCGCTCATGCTGCCGGACACCATCGGCACCATCATAGGCGATTTCGGCCCAGACTGGCCGCTGCACGGCCACTTCGATGCCCGGCATGGATACCGAGCCCTCCGGCCCGCTCGCCATTTCCTCGGCAACTGCGACAATCTCCGGGTTGAACAACAGCCGATAATCGCGCTGCGCCGGATCGCTCGCCATGGACATGACGATCAGCGGCTCATTTTCACCAAGATGAGCAGAGGCCAGCCCATAGGCCTGCGCCTCCTTGGCCGCCGCCAGCAGCCGTTCACCCGCTTGCAGCATAGCGTCGTCCAACGGGCGTGGTGTGGCCGCCCGGCTCAATGCGGCATGGGGATAGGCAACGAAACCATTCACCTAGAACAGGCCGCCGCGCCCAGCATCGGCACTTGGCTGGACCATATAGCCATTGCCATATTGCTGCTGCATCTCCTGCTGGCGCTGGATCGCATCGGCGGCATTAACGCCCAGCCCGATCACCGAGGTCGCCAGATTCGGCCCCGTGCCCGGCTTGAAGGATTCTTCGATGCCGCCTTCGCCATTATAGGCCTGCACGCCCGAATTGGGGTTGATCCACGCCGTGGTCATGCCCGAGGGCACGCTGAACTGCGTAGCGGGCGTACCGGCGAGCGCCTTCTGCATGAATTCGGTGAAGATCGGTGTGGCGAAGCTGCCGCCGGTAACCGCGCTACCCATCGAGCGCGGCTGGTCGTAGCCAACATAGACGCCCACCGCGAGTTCGGGCGTAAACCCAACAAACCGAGCGTCCTTATAGTCATTGGTGGTGCCGGTCTTGCCAGCCACCGGGCGGTTGAGCACCTTGGCGGCAGTACCGGTGCCGCGCTGCACCACGCCTTCCATCATGGAGGTGATCTGATAGGCCGTCATCGGATCGAGCACCTGCTCGCGATTATCGATGATACGCGGTTCGCCCTGCCCGTGCCAATCTTCCGCCCGGCAGCCCTCGCAACTGCGCTGATCATGGCGATAGACCGTCACGCCATAGCGATCCTGAATACGGTCGATCAGCGTCGGCACGATCTTGCGCCCGCCATTGGCGATGGTGGCATAAGCCGCCGTCATCCGCATGTCGGTGGTCTCACCGGCGCCAAGCGCCATGGCGAGCACCGGCTGCATGCTGTCATAGACGCCGAACAGGCGCGCATATTCGGCCACCAGCGGCATGCCGATATCCTTGGCCAGCCGCACCGTCATCACGTTCCGGCTGCGCTCGATGCCGCGCCGCAGGGTCTGCGGGCCATAAAATTGCTGCGCGTAGTTTTCCGGCCGCCAGATCGAGCCATCCGCATTGCGGATTTCCACCGGCGCGTCGAGCACCACGGAGGCCGGCGTATAGCCATTGTCGAGCGCTGCCGCGTAGACGATCGGCTTGAACGAGGAGCCGGGCTGGCGCAGCGCCCGGGTGGCGCGATTGAACTCGGATTCGGCAAAGGAGAATCCGCCCACCATCGCCAGCACGCGCCCGGTGCGCGGATCCATGGCCACCAACGCGCCCTCGATCTCGGGCACCTGCTCCAGCGTATAAATGCCAGCCTTGCCGACGATGGGCGATACATAGACCACATCCCCTACCTTGAGAATGCTCGATAGCGGCTTGGAAACCCACTTGATTTCCGGACCCGACAACGTGCCTTCCACCCGATCGTCGGCAATCGCGCCGTCGACGGTTGAATCGGGCCGTAAGCCGATGCGCGCCTCGTTGCCATTCATTTCCAGCACCACCGCCAATTGCCATTCCGGCACGTCGCTCAGCGGTTTGACCTTGGCGAGATCGACGCCCCAATCCTCGCCGATTTCGATACTGGCGACGGGCTCGTGGAAACCTCGGCCGTGATCATAGGCAATCAGCCCGTCCATCAGCGCCCGGCGGGCATAGCCCTGCAGTTTGGGGTCGAGCGTCGTGCGCACCGAAAGCCCGCCGCCATAGAGCTGGTCTTCGCCATAAAGCTTGGCCAGCTCGCGCCGCACTTCCTCGGTAAAATATTCGGCAGCATAGAGTTGGCTCCCGCCGGCGCGCGGCACGACATTGAGCGGCTCCTCCTTGGCGAGCGCGGCTTCCTCAAGCGTTGCATAGCCATTCTCGACCATACGGTCGATCACCCAGTTGCGGCGCTCGATGGCCGCCTGCGGGCGGCGGAAGGGGTGGTAGTTGTTCGGCCCCTTGGGGAGCGCCACGATATAGGCGGCTTCCGCCGAGTCGAGCTGGTACAGCGCCTTGTCGAAATAGTTGAGGGCCGCCGCCGCCACACCATAGGAATTGAGCCCCGGGAATATCTCGTTGAGATAGAGCTCGAGGATGCGATCCTTGGAAAAGGTCGACTCGATACGAACGGCCAGCAGCGCTTCCTGGATCTTGCGGTCCCGGGTCTGCTCGGTGGTCAACAGGAAGTTCTTGGCCACCTGCTGGGTGATGGACGAACCGCCACCCCGGATCGACGAATTGCCATCCATCCGCGCCATCAGATTGTCGCGCACGGCGCGGAACACGCCATCCACGGCGATGCCGCCATGCCTATAGAAGTCCTTGTCTTCGGCCGACAGGAAGGCCCGGACCACCAGCGGCGGCACGGTTTCGATGGGCTGGAACAGCCGCCGCTCACGCGCGAACTCGGCCAGCAATGTGCCATCGGCGGCATGCACCCGCGTCGTCACCGGCGGCTGGTAATCCTTGAGGACGGTATAGTCAGGCAGTTCGGCCGACACGCTGGTCAGGTAGATGGCGCCACCAGCAACAGCGGCCAGCGCCAAGAACATCCCAAAGCCAAAGAACCAGCCGAGCAAACGCAGCATATATTCAGTCTCTCCGGGGCGCCTGCCCAATCATGGTAGCGTGCCCACACAGCGTCGCCGACGCCGCGCATTCAGCGCGCGTCGTTTCTGCGCGGAATCATAGCAGACTGCATGAAAAATGTAGATCACAAGCCAGCGTTTATCGGCCGCTCATGGCCATCGTGACGGATTTATCACATCACTCGTCGGTCTTGAGGCTATCGAAATATGTCGAAATGCCCTGCGCCAGTGCGTTGGCGGTGCGTTCCTGCCAATCACTCTGCATCAGATTGGCCATGTCGGTGGCATTCGACAGAAAGCCCAACTCGATCAGCACCGAGGGCACATCGGGCGCCTGCAGCACGAAGAAATCGGCCTGCCGCACCGGAAAGCGGCGCAGCTCCACACTCGGCTCAAGCTGATGCACGATGGCTTGCGCAGCCATATAGGATTGCACCCGCATTTCGCGCCGCATCAGGTCGATCAGGATATCGACCACTTCCGGCGCCATTTGCGGCATGGTGAAACCGGCGATCACATCGGTCTTGTTCTCGTTATCCGCCAGCACCTTGTCGAGCACATCCGTCGCATTCTCATCGCGCGTATAGACGCTGGCGCCACGAATTTCGGGCTGCTGAAAGCTGTCGGCATGCAGCGAGATGAACAAATCCGCCTTGTTGCTGCGCGCCAGTGCCACCCGCTCCTCAAGCCGCAGGAACGTGTCGTCCTCACGCGTCAGGGCTACATCGACGCGCCCGGACTCGATCAGCAATTGCTGCAGCTTGAGCGCAAAGGCGAGAACGATATCCTTCTCCTTGATGCCATTGGCCGCCTCCGCGCCACTATCGATACCCCCGTGGCCGGGATCGATGACCACCGGGGACGCGTGGCGATCGGCAATTCGGACCCACCCGCCGGGGTTGATTGCGCCGGCGCTGCGGCAACATCGGTGGAGGCAGCCTTGTCCTTGGCGACATTGGCGGCAAATTCCTCGGGCGTCGCCGGAATGATATCCACCACGAGCCGCGCCGGCTGGTCCTCAGAACGCGTCGAGTACATAGGCTTGCTGCACTTGCGCCGGCTGGGCCAGCGTCAATATCGTGCGGACCCGATCCGGCGCCGCTTGCTCGATCTCGTAGCCCGAGACAATTCCCTCACCCGCCGGCTGGCCAGTCGGTTCGGGCACCGAGAACGTGGCGGCCCGCACATCGATGGCCAGCCGGTTCGGCCCATCCAGCGACACCAGAGCAAATTCGGTCTTGGCAGCCGAGTCCACGATCAGCCGCGCGTTCGGGCGTGTCGGACACCCGAACATCCATCACATTGGGCAATGCCGGCAGCGGTGTTGTGTCCTGCGCCCGGGCAGCGGCTGAAAGCATGGCGCAAGCCAGCACCATTACGGTCACCGGCCATTTGATGGAGCGGAGGAATTTGAACAAGACTGAAACTGCCCCTATGTCACGGCTGCTGCAATGCCAGAAAGTTCAGGCGATTCTGCGGCGCTAAGGCTCTTATGCGATGATTTGCGGAGACGGCCAATAAAGGGTGTTTGAAAAGTGGGCGGCGTGCGCTTTTTGACTTTCCTGTTGCCAATCTGTTGCAACACCCCTACACGCTATAGATGAGGCGCAAGCTTCCTGCGGCACCAGTTCGCGTTGGCTAGAGGCTGACGACATTGGCACAGGAGGTGGGCCGGCAACAGGGCGAAGAGACTTCCCGAAAGCCGGTTCAGAAGCGGCAAATCCTGCGCTTCTCGACAAATTTCGGTCCGTTCGGACCGGACGGCTGCTGGCGTTTTTAGATGCGAGCGGCCCAATAGGAAGAGGTCAGATGGCCCGCAGGCGGACAAAACGCGACGCGATCGATGTAAACGATTGCCGTTTTGCTACGCTGCATCTTCCGGCCATGACCATTTATGCCGGCGCACCCAACACCTCCGTTTCGCGCGCCACTACCTTCAAACCATTCGCCTCGCACAGCGCCATGAGAAGGATGCCGGCTTGCCGGCAGCCTCTTGTCAGCATGCGAGCGCGCGGAGTTTATTATGGCTACCAAGAGAATGCTGGTGGATGCCATCCACCCGGAAGAAACACGGATTGTCGTCACAGCGGGTAACAGGCTCGAGGAATTCGACTTTGAATCGGCGACCCGCCGCCAGTTGCAGGGCAATATCTACCTCGCCAAGGTCACGCGCGTGGAGCCTTCGCTGCAGGCCGCGTTCATCGAATATGGCGGCAATCGCCACGGGTTCCTCGCGTTCAGCGAAATCCACCCCGACTATTACCAGATCCCCGTTGCCGATCGCGAAGCCCTGCTGCGCGAAGAGCACGAGGAAGATGATCACCATGACGAGGCAGTCGACGAGAATATCTCGCTGCCCGAGGGCGTGACCGAGCCGGACGCCGAAACCGATACGCAGGACATGGAGGGTGCCAGCCATATCGAGCAGGCGCCAGCCAATACCGAACCGGTCAGAATCGATCGGCGGAGCGGATGCGCTTGAGGAAGTTCCCGAGCGCCGCCGCCAGAGCCAGAATCGCCGTCACTACAAGATCCGGGAAGTCATCAAGCGCCGCCGGTCATGCTGGTGCAGGTGGTCAAGGAAGAGCGCGGCAACAAGGGCGCCGCTCTGACGACCTATCTGTCGCTCGCCGGTCGCTATTCGGTGCTGATGCCCAATACCGCCCGTGGCGGCGGCATTTCGCGCAAGATCACCAATGCCGCTGATCGCAAGCGCCTCAAGGAGATCACCTCCGATCTGGAAGTGCCCCGGGGCATGGGCGTCATCCTGCGCACGGCCGGTGCTTCGCGCACCAAGGCCGAGGTCAAGCGCGACTTCGAATACCTGATGCGCCTGTGGGAAAGCGTGCGCGAGCTGACCCTCAAGAGCCGAGCCCCTTGCCTCGTCTATGAGGAAGGCTCGCTGATCAAGCGCACCATTCGCGATCTCTACAACAAGGACATCGATGAAGTGTTCGTGGCGGGCGATGACGCCTATCGCGAGGCCAAGGACTTCATGCGGATGATCATGCCGAGCCACGCCAAAAACGTGCAGCTTTACAAGGAAGATCAGCCGCTATTCTCCAAATACGGCATCGAAGCTCAGCTCGATTCCATGTTCTCCCCAACGGTTACCCTGCCCTCTGGCGGCTACATCGTGATCAATCCGACCGAGGCGCTGGTCTCTATCGACGTGAACTCGGGTCGCTCCACCAAGGAGCACAATATCGAGGACACCGCGCTTCAGACCAATCTGGAAGCAGCCGATGAAGTCGCGCGCCAGCTGCGGCTGCACGACTCGGCCGGCCTCATCGTCATCGACTTCATCGACATGATGGAGAACCGGAGTAACCGGGCGGTCGAGCGCAAGCTCAAGGATTGCCTGAAGGACGACCGCGCCCGCATCCAAGTTGGCCGGATCAGCCATTTCGGCCTCATGGAAATGAGCCGCCAGCGCATCCGCTTCGGCGTGGTCGAAAGCTCCACCCACAAGTGCCCGATCTGCGATGGCACGGGTCTGGTGCGTTCCACTGAGTCGCTGGCGCTGATGATCATGCGCCATATCGAAGACCATGTGCTGCGCCGCCGTGGCCAGTCGGTCAATGTGCGCGTGCCGATCGAGGTCGCGCTTTACATCCTTAACTTCAAGCGCGACACGCTGACCGCGCTGGAAATCCGCAACCAGCTGTCGATCACCATCACGGCTGACGGCAAGATGACCGGTCACCAGTTCGCCATCGAAAAGGCGAGGCCCGTGTCTCCGCCTATGCCGATCAGCGCGCCACCGAACATGTTCGCGTCGATAGCGCCGTCATCGATGACAGCGCCGATGACGATATCGTCGAGGAAGAAGACGAAGAACTGGCCGAAGAGACGCCAGCCGAAGCCGGCGAGCGCCAGTCGACCGAGAACGGCGAAGGCCGTCGCCGCCGTCGCCGCCGCCGTCGTGGTGGCGAGCGTGGTGATGAGGGCGGTCAGCGCCCGCCGCAGCAGCGCGCCGCCCAGCAGCCCGCTGTCGAGGCCGACGCCGAAGAGGGCGATGATGAAGGCGAAGAGGGCGAAGAGAATACCGCTTCTGCATCCTCGGACGCCCGCGCCGATGACGAGCCGCGCAAGCGTCGCCGTCGCGGTCGCCGTGGTGGCCGCCGCAATCGTCGCGAGGGCGAGGAAGGCACTGAGGGCAGCGAGGGTTCGCCGGCGACTGCTGGCGATGCCGAGCCCGTGGAAGCGACTAGCGAGACCGTGGCCGAGGCAGCACCTGCTCCCGAGCCCGTCGCGGTAGAAGCAGAGCCTGTCACCGAAGCACCGGCCGAGAAGCCGAAGCGGACGCGTCGTACCCGCAAGACCGCTGAAGTGCCTGCTGAGATGGCCGTGGCTGAAGTCGCGCCTGTTGAAGCAGCACCGGAAGAAACGCCGGTAAGCGACGAGAAGCCTAAGCGGAAGCCGCGTGCCCGCAAGCCCAAGGCCGAGGTGGCGGAAGCCGCGCCGGCTGAGGTTGCACCGGTCGCGACCGTGGCTGAAGTGGCTCCCGTTGCAGCCGCGCCAGTCGCTGCGCCCGAACCTGAGGCCGAAGCGCCCAAGCCGCGCCGCGCCAAGAAAGAACTGCCGGCGGAAGGCATCGTTGTCTCCTCCAGCGCCCCCAAGGCCGAGGGCGACACGCCCGAAGAGCCGGAAAAGAAGAAGGTTGGCTGGTGGCAGCGCCGGCTTGGTCTGGGCTAGGCCGCTTGATCGATGATTTCAGAAAGGCGGCACTTGTGCCGCCTTTCGTCCTTTTGGACCCCTGATATGTCCCGCGCCGCCCGCCTTCTCGATCTGCTGCAAGCCCTGCGCAACCGCTCGACACCCGTCAGCGGGCAGGATTTGGCTGCTGAACTCGGCATTTCGATCCGCACGCTCTATCGCGACATCGCCACCCTGCAGGGCCGGGGCGCCGATATTCAGGGCGAGCCGGGCTCGGGCTATGTGCTGCGCCCCGGCTTCACCCTGCCCCCATTGATGTTCAGCGCCGACGAAATCGAGGCTTTGGTGCTCGGCTCCCGTTGGGTTGCCGCCCGCTCCTCGGATAGCCGCCTCAGTAGTTCCGCCGAGCAGGCGCTGAGCAAGATCACCTCGGTCCTGCCTGCCGATCTGCGCGACCGCGTCGAGGCCACCAATCTCCTCGTGCCGCAGAGTACCAATGCCGACAGCATCGACGCCGCCGAAATCCGGCTGGCCATTCGCGACGAGCGCAAGATCACTATCGGCTATCGCAGTCTCGAGGAGGTCGTCTCCAGCCGCACGATCTGGCCTTTCCTGATCGGCTTTTTCGAGGAGGCCCGTATCGTCGCCGGCTGGTGCGAGTTGCGGCAGGATTATCGCCATTTCCGCGTCGACCGGATTAAAACCGTCGAACGCCTCGCCGAGCGCTATCCCAAACGCCGGGCCGTCATGCTGCGGGAATGGCGGGCCATTTACACGCCCAAGCGAAGCTGATCGCCACTGCCGGAAACTGACAGTCGCTGCGCCTAAGGTCACCTCCATCAAAAGAAGGAGGTCACTATGACCACGTTGAATTATATCCTGCTGGCCGTCGCCGATCCGCTCAAGAGCGAAACATTCTATTCGCGCCTGCTCGGCGTCCAGCCGGTCGAGAAGGCGCCGACCTTCGTGCTCTATGTGCTGCCCAATGGCATCAAGCTCGGCCTGTGGATCAAGGACGAAATGGTGCCCAAGCCCCTGCCCGCCGGTGGTGTCGAAGTGACGTTCTCCGAACCCGACAAATCAGCCGTCAGCGCCACCTACGAGACCCGGAAACAACGCGGCGTCACTATTGTGCAGGAGCCAGTCGATATGGGTTTCGGCTTCACCTTCGCCGCACAGGACCCGGACGGCTATATCCTGCGCGTCTTCTCCCGGGCGGAAAACCCGCGCTAACTAGCGCAAAACCTTCGCCATACGGTCGAGCGCCAATTCAATAGACTCGCGCTTGCCCGCATAAGACAGCCGCACAAAATGGGCGCCATCTGTCCGGTCGAAGTCGATCCCCGGCGTGATGGCGACCCCGGCGTCTTCCAGCATCGATTGACAAAACGCCATTGAGTCGTTGGAAAACTCGGCAATTCCCGCATAGGCGTAGAAGGCGCCATTCGACGGGCTGCCGATCTCAAAGCCCAAACTATGCAGCCCCTCGTCCAGCAACGCCCGGTTGATCGCATAGCCCGCCTTTTGCTGTTCCGCATAATCGCGCTCGCCCGGGGCCGCCGTGGCCGCAATCTGGCTCAGGGTCGGCGCCGAGATGAAGAGGTTCTGCTGCAGGATTTCCGCCCGGCGGATCAGCTCGTCTGGCAGCACCATCCAGCCGATGCGCCAGCCGGTCATGCAGTAATATTTCGAAAAACTATTGATGATGATGGCATCGCGCGTCAGTTCGAGCGCACTGACCGAGGGGCCGCGATAATCCAGCCCATGGTAGATTTCATCGGAAATCAGCCGCACGCCAAGCCGCTTGCAGGTCGCGACAATATCGGCCAACCCGGCCCGGTCGACCGCCGCGCCGGTCGGGTTGGCGGGACTGGCAAAGAGCAGCCCCTCAAATGGCTCGCGCGTATGCGCTGCCGCAATATCCGGGCCCGTCAGGCGCCAGCCATTGCCCGCATTCAGCGGGATTTCCGCAATGCCGAAGCCAAGCCCCAGCAGCGTATTCACATAGGCCGGATAGCCGGGCCGCGTGATGGCAATGCGGGCGCCCGGCCGGAACGCGGTATGAAACGCCGGGATGAACCCCGCCGACGACCCCATCGTGCAGACAATCAGAATCGGGATCGACCGAGACGCCATGCTGCGCCGCATAATAGGCCGTCAGCCCCTCACGCAGCTCGCCCAACCCCTTGGCATTGGTATAGCCATGCGCATCAGGCAATACGCGGCGCACCGCCTCGATCACCTTGGGCGCCGGCGGCCGCCGGGCTCGCCCACTTCGAGGTGGCACACCGTGCGCCCGGAAGCCTCGATAGCCTTGGCGCGCTTGAGTATTTCCATGGCATGGAACGGCATCAGGCCATCGGTGGGCGCGTCGATCATGGCAGGCTCCAGTGTTTCATCCGGCCTAGCCTGAACAGCGTTGCGTCTCAACAACAATTGATGATGAGACGCACAGCCTGTTCATCCCCGGCTGCTATTGTGGGCAAACCTCTGCTAGAAGGCAGGAAACCAACTAGCCGGAGCCTGCCCCTATGTCGCGCGTCACCCTCGCTCTCGTCGCCCCGGTGGGCATTCTGGCTGGGGCGCTTGGCTATTCGGTTCTGAACAAGCCCGCGCCGCAGACCACTGATACGGTCGCCGTGCGCGCCATTGTCGATGAAGCTCTCGCAGCGCATGACGCGACCGAAAAGCCCCGAGCCGTCGCGGCCATCGATCCGGCCCAGCTCAATCCGCTGATCGAGCAATATCTGCTGAGCGACCCGAAAATCCTGCAGCGCATGTCGGTGGCCCTCGATACTACGCTCCGGGCCGAGCAGCGGGAGCAGTCCACCTCCGCCATCGCCTCCATGCGCGACAAGATTTACAACGACCCCGACCAGGTCGTACTCGGCAATCCCAAGGGCGACGTGACGCTGGTTGAGTTCTTCGACTATAATTGCGGCTATTGCCGCAGCGCCCTGCCCGATCTCGCGACCCTTTTGGCCGAAGACCCCAATCTGCGCGTCGTGCTCAAGGAATTCCCCATCCTCTCCAACGAATCGATTGATGCGGCCCGCGTCGCCGTGCTGGTCGGCAAGGCCGATGTCGATTACTGGAGTTTCCACGAAGCCTTGTTCTCCGCCCGTGGCCGGTGGACAAGGGCGCAGCCCTCACCGCCGCGAGCGAACTGGGCCTGAGCCCGGTGACCCTAGAAATGCAGATGGGCGAGCCCCGCGTCTCTCAAGCCATCCAGACCTCCTACGAGATCGCCAAGGCCCTCAACATCACCGGCACACCCACTTACATCATCGGCAACGAAATCATTCCGGGCGCTATTGGGATCGATGAGTTGCGCTCATGGATCGCCAATATGCGCGAATGTGGCGAGGCACAGTGCCAAGGGTGACCCTGCAAACCGCGCGCCTTTTGCCTTTTCGGTGCATTTCGTGTAACCGGCCTTGCGTCGGCCGGAATAGCCGGTGCACAAGGCAAAAATAATGGCAAAGCGCGTTCTCGTCCTCAACGGCCCGAACCTCAATCTGCTCGGCATGCGCGAGCCCGATATCTATGGGCACACCACGCTCAGCGATATCGATGCTCTTTGCCACACTGCGGCGGATGAGCTGGGCCTTGCGGTCGATTTCCGCCAGTCCAATCATGAGGGTGAACTGGTCACTCGGATTCAGGAGGCCCGCGGCACTGCCGACGCGATCCTGATTAATCCAGCCGCCTATTCGCACACCTCCGTCGCCATTCATGATGCGCTCAAGGCGGTCGGCCTGCCGGTTGCCGAGGTGCATCTGTCAAACATCCATCAGCGTGAGCCGTTCCGGCACCACTCCTATGTCTCGGCCGTCGCCTATGGCGTCATTTGCGGCTTTGGGGCGGCGGGGTATAGACTGGCGCTCCACGCTTTGGCCGAAAAACTCAAATAACGCTTCGACGCGGAAAACGCGGGAGAGATAGAAGAATGACAAAGTCATCGCAGGTGGATCAGGATCTGATCCGGTCTATTGCCGAACTGCTCAACAAAGAAAACTCGGCCGAGATCGAGATCGAGCAGGAGGACTTCCGGGTCCGCGTCACCCCGCTCCTACGCCAATGAAGGCGTGACCTATGCGGCTCCGCCGATGCAGTACATGCCCCAGCAGGCAGCCCCGACCTCGATCGCTCCGGCCGGTTCGGTTCCCGCTGCCGTGCCGGCCGTTGAGGATCTAGCGTCCAATCCCGGCACCCTGACCTCGCCCATGGTCGGCACCGCCTACCGCTCGCCCGAGCCCGGCAAGCCGCCGTTCGCCGATGTCGGCACCAAGGTTTCCGAGGGTCAGACCGTTCTCATCATCGAGGCGATGAAGACCATGAACCAGATTCCGGCGCACCGTTCGGGCACCATTACCCGGATGCTGGTCGATGATGCCCAGCCCGTCGAATATGGCGAGCCGCTCGTCGTCATCGAGTAAGGGGAACTTCCATGTTCCAGAAGGTCCTCATCGCCAATCGAGGCGAGATTGCTCTGCGCATCCTGCGCGCCTGCAAGGAGCTCGGCATCCAGACCGTGGCGGTGCACTCCACCGCTGACGCGAACGCGATGCATGTGCGCCCGGCCGACGAAAGCGTCTGCATCGGCCCGCCATCCGCCAAGGATAGCTATCTCAACATCCCGGCCATCATGGCCGCCTGCGAGATCACCGGCGCCGATGCCGTGCATCCCGGCTATGGCTTCCTCTCCGAGAATGCCCGCTTCGCCAAGATCCTGACCGAGCACAACGTCACCTTTATCGGCCCATCCGCTCACCACATCGAGATCATGGGCGACAAGATCACGGCCAAAAAGACCGCCGTCGAGCTTGGCATTCCCGTCGTTCCCGGTTCCGCCGGGGCGGTCGAGACCGACGAAGAGGCGATCAAGACCGCCAAGGAAATCGGCTATCCCGTGCTGATCAAGGCAACTGCCGGTGGCGGTGGCCGTGGCATGAAGGTCGCCAAGACCGAGAAAGACGTTCTCGAAGCTCGGTCGACGGCACGCACCGAGGCCAAGGCCGCTTTCGGCAACGATTCCGTCTATATGGAAAAGTATCTCGGCAAGCCGCGCCATATCGAGGTGCAGGTGCTGGGCGATGGCCGTGGCAATGCCGTCCATCTGGGCGTGCGTGACTGCTCGCTGCAGCGCCGTCACCAGAAAGTCTGGGAAGAGGCCGGTGGCCCCACCATTCTGCCTGAGGAACGCGACAAGATCGGCGAAATCTGCGCCGCTGCGATGCGCAAGCTCTCCTATTCGGGCGCTGGCACCATCGAATTCCTCTACGAGAATGGCGAGTTCTATTTCATCAGAAATGAACACGCGCCTGCAGGTGGAGCATCCGGTCACTGAGCGCATCACCGGCATCGACATCGTCTATGAGCAGATCCGCGTTGCCTCGGGCGAAAAGCTGTCGATGACGCAGGATCAGGTGAGCTTTTATGGCCATGCCATTGAAGTGCGCATCAATGCGGAAGACCCGCAGACCTTCGCGCCCTCGCCCGGCACCATCACCTTCTACCACCCGGCTGGTGGCGTTGGTGTGCGCGTCGATTCGGCTGTCTATCAGGGCTACAAGATCCCGCCCTATTACGACTCGCTGATCGGCAAGCTGATCGTTTATGGCCGCACCCGCGAAGAATGCCTGCAGCGCTTGCGCCGCGCCGTGGACGAATTTGTGGTCGATGGGGTCAAGACCACCCTGCCCCTGTTCCAGCGGCTCATCAAGGAGCCCGACATCATCGTGGGCAATTACGACATCCACTGGCTTGAAAAATACCCGGCCGAGAACAAAGTCTGACGGAAGGGGCGCTGCGGCGCCCTTTCTTTTTCGAGGATCGTCCATGTCGTGGCCCAACCCCTTCGATGTTGAGATCACGCCCGAACTGATCGTCCGCGCCTATCGCGCCGGCATTTTTCCCATGGCCGAGGACGCGGAGGACGAGGACCTGTTCTGGGTCAGCCCCGAACATCGTGGCGTCATTCCGCTTGATGGCTTCCAGCTCAGCACCAGCCTGCGCAAGGCAATCCGCAAGAGTTCTTTCGCCATTCGCGTCGACACCGACTTCCCCGCCGTGATTGAGGGCTGCGCGACCGTGGGCAAGGATCGCAGCTCCACTGGATCAATGCGACGATCCGCGGCGTCTATGGCGAGCTGTTCCGCCGCGGCATCGCCCATACGGTGGAGGTCTGGGACGGCCCCAACCTCGTCGGCGGGCTCTATGGCCCGGCGATCGGCGGCGCGTTCTTCGGCGAGTCCATGTTCCACCGCGCCACCAATGCCAGCAAGATGGCCATGGCCCATCTGGTGGATCGTCTCAATGCCGGCGGCTTCGTGCTACTCGACACCCAGTTTGTTACGGACCACCTGGCCTCGCTCGGCGGCGTGGAAATTCCCTGCGCGGAATATGAAGAGCAACTAGCCGAGGCCTTGGGGATTGAGGGGGATTGGTCGGCGTGGGACCATCATCGGGAGTACTCCTCCTAGCCTCCCCTGATAGGGGGAGGGATCTCTCCACTCTCGGAACGCGATACAGGGGGAGGCTAGGAGGGGGTACACCAAGCCCCTACCCCTTGACCTTGAATGCCAACGTCGTCCGCCACTTTTCCGGATCTGGCTCCGCACTCGGGTCGGTCTCATAGATCTCCAGCCGGCAGGCAAAGAAGTCGTCCTCGCCAGCGGTCTTCATATCCAGCTCGGTCTGGGTCAGCCGCGTCCAGCCGATCAGCATCGCCGTCGCGCCCATCAGCCCGTCATAATGACCAACCCAATCGAGCGTCACGAACTTGCCCGCCGGCAGGGTGCCGATCTCAATCCGGCCCTCCCCGCTCACTGGCACGGCAATGGGGACGCCTGCCTCCACATCGAGCGTCTGGCTCATATTGATCCGGCGATAATTGTAGAATGGCGCGCCCACCGGCTCTATGCCGCGCTTGGCCAACCAGGGCGAATAGCTCGGCAAAGCCCTCATCGGCCGGCTGTTTCATTTGGTCCATCCTGACGGTGAACGTGATGAAGGCGTAGGGCTGGGCGGGACGGTCGACGATTTCGGGTAGTGTAAGCATGCATTGATCCTCCTTGCTCGGGAACGACGAACACGGGCGCCCAGCTTCGACACCAAGGAGAAAATATATTGGGAAATGCCGACTCAGTTCCGGGAATCGGGCGGCGGTACATCCGAGCTGGTCTTGCACTCGATCAGCCACACATCGTAAACCGCGTGGTCCACGGCGTTGAGCGCGGGGCTGTCAGCAAACATCCATCCGGTGAAGATGCGCTTGGAAGTGCCTGTCAGGCTTCGCTGATCCACCTCCAGAAACGCCGATATGCGCTGCGTTTCGGTTGCCGGCCGGTCATAACAGGCGCGCGGCGTGATCTCGAGGGCGCCGAACAGCACGGTTTCCCCGATATAGACGTCGAATTGAGTGATGCGGCCGGTGATCTTGTCCAGTCCGGCAAAGGTGGCGACCGGATTTGCAATCGGCTGCGCTGCGGCCGGCCCGGCAAAAGCCAAAAGCGCCGATGCCGCAACGGGCATCAGCGCTTTAACAGATGTCAAAACAACTGTGGTCAGGCGCAAGTGGCCGGCTTTCTCACTCAGGCGACCGAGCGTCGTAGTCGCCGGTTACGCGCGGGCGTTCGCCCTTGTTCAGCATGCTGCCATCGGGCCGATAGGCCGCGGCCGTGCCGGTGAGGTTTGGCTCATGCGGCTTTTCCCGAGAACGGGCCACATAATTGGCACGGGTCGGCACCACATCGGTGCGGAAATGCATCCAGCCATGCCAGCCGGGCGGAATCGCCGAGGCATCGGCCGGACCGTTATAGGTCACGTAGCGCCGGTTGGCCTTTTTGTCTCGGTAGTACTTGTTGCCCAATTCGTCCGTGCCGACGAGGTCGCCGTGGCGCCAGATCCACAGGCGCGTCCCCCGGGTCTGGCCATGCCACCACCGGAAGATTTCGAGCAGGAAGTCCTTCATGCCGCTAACCAAGTTCATGCCGCGAACGGCGTTGCAATCTGGTTGGGGTGTACCACGCACCTCGAGTTACGCCTAGCCCTTGCGGCGCCATCAACAGCTTGTGCGCATCCACAACGCCAACACGCCCCGAATAATGAACTTGACTCAAATTGTGACGTGATTCGCACCATTACTGGGCATGGTTAATTGCACCGATTGCGGCGCCATTGCGGCATCTGAAGTGCCAGATTCTACGCAGCTTTAGCGGGCTGCCTTGGTCTTTCGCCAGAGGGTTTCCAAAGGGGTAAAATTAGTCACTCCGGCACCCCCGCATGGTCCAAAATGCCTTGCAGATTTTCCCCGCAATCCACATATTACACCTACTAGAGCTAGTTTCGGCCCGGCGCCCCACTACTACAATTAGTTTTTCTGTCGTTGACGCTGGGTTTGAATCGGCAGAGTGTTTTCGACGGGCCGCAGCGTTCAGTTGCGGACAAGTCCCGGAGGCGAGTGGCGGCGATAAGACCGTCACCAAATCCGAGCACGGGGCAAGTTTCGGCAGTCCGGGCACCGGGCGCCGGGTTGGTAGCGTCAAAACAGATTTGAATGAGAAGCCGGGGTTCGGCTCGCGGGCACCTATGTGCCTGCTACATTGGGGATTACGACGACAATGCGCATTGAACGCCGCTTTACGACAGCTGATCAGGACCGTTACGGGTCTCTCGAATTCCGCTCGGCGACGAGCGAGATTCGCAATCCCGATGGCTCGGTCGTGTTCAAGCTCGAAGACATCGCGATCCCCTCCACCGGAGCCGGGTCGCGGCCGACATCATCGCCCAGAAATATTTCCGCAAAGCCGGCGTCGCCAAGGCGCTCAAGAAGGTCGAGGAGAATTCCGTTCCCTCCCGGCTGTGGCGCTCCGTCCCCGACGAAGCTGCGCTCGCCAAGCTGCCGGAAGCCGAGCGTTACGGCTCGGAAATGGATTCCCGCCGGTCTTCGACCGGCTCGCCGGCACTGGACCTATTGGGGCTGGAAGGGCGGCTATTTTGACTCCGAAGAAGACGCCAAGGCGTTCTTCGACGAGTTGTGCTACATGCTGGCCAGCCAGCGCGTTGCGCCGAACTCCCCGCAATGGTTCAACACCGGCCTGCACTGGGCCTATGGCATTGATGGCCCCGGCCGTGGCCATTTCTATGTGGATCCCTTCACCCACAAGCTGGTGCAGTCCAAGAGCTCCTACGAGCACCCCCAGCCCCATGCCTGCTTCATCCAGTCGGTCAATGACGATCTGGTCAATGAAAACGGCATCATGGACCTCTGGGTCCGCGAGGCGCGCCTGTTCAAATATGGTTCGGGCACCGGCACCAATTTCTCGGCCCTGCGCGGCTCGGGCGAAAAGCTCTCGGGCGGCGGCAAGTCGTCTGGCCTGATGAGCTTCCTCAAGATCGGCGACCACGCTGCGGGCGCCATCAAGTCGGGCGGCACCACGCGTCGCGCCGCCAAGATGGTGGTGATCGATATCGATCACCCCGATATCGAGGAATATATCAACTGGAAGGTCAAGGAAGAGCAGAAGGTTGCTGCTCTCGTGACCGGCTCCAAGGTCGTCTCCAAGCACCTCAAGGCGATCATGAAGGCCGCCGTGAATTGCGAAGGCACGGGCGACGATTGCTTTGACGTCGCCAAGAACCCTGCCCTCAAGCGCGAAGTCGCGCTGCCAAGAAGGCGCTGGTGCCGGAGAACTACATCTACCGCGTCATCCAGTTCGCCAAGCAGGGCTATACCGATCTCGAATTCCCCATCTACGACACCGATTGGGATAGCGAAGCTTACCTCACCGTATCCGGCCAGAATTCGAACAATTCCGTCCGCGTTACCGACGATTTCCTCAAGGCTGTCGAGAATGATGGCGACTGGAACCTGACGGCCCGCCAGTCCGGCAAGGTCGTCAAGACCCTCAAGGCGCGTGATCTGTGGGAACAGGTCGGCTACGCCGCTCGGGCTTCGGCCGATCCCGGCATTCAATATCACACCACGATCAACGAGTGGCACACCTCCCCCGCAGCCGGTCCGATCAATGCATCGAACCCCTGCTCGGAATACATGTTCCTCGACGACACCGCCTGTAACCCGGCTTCGGTGAACCTGCTGCCCTATCGCAACCAGGACGGTACCTTCAACACCGCCGCCTATGAGCACACCGTGCGCCTCTGGACCATTGTCCTCGAAGTCTCGGTGATGATGGCCCAATTCCCGTCCAAGGCGATTGCCGAGCGTTCCTACGAGTATCGCACGCTGGGTATCGGCTACGCCAATATCGGCGGCCTGCTGATGACCTCGGGCATTCCCTATGACTCCGAGGAAGGCCGCGCCATCGCTGGTGCCGTCACCGCCATCATGACCGGCGTTTCCTATGCCACCTCGGCCGAAATGGCCAAGGAACTCGGCCCCTTCAAGGATTACAAGCGCAACGCCAAGCATATGCTGCGCGTCATCCGCAACCATCGCAACGCCGCCTATGGCAATGCGAGCGGCTATGAAGAGCTCTCGATCAACCCCGTCCCGCTCGACCACGGCTCGCTGATCGATGCGAACCTTTCCGAACGCGCCAAGATCGCTCGGGACAATGCCCCGGCGCTCGGCGAGCAGCATGGCTATCGCAATGCGCAGGTCTCGGTGATTGCCCCGACCGGCACGATTGGTCTGGTCATGGATTGCGACACCACCGGCATCGAGCCCGATTTCTGCCCTCGGTCAAGTTCAAGAAGCTCGCCGGTGGCGGTTACTTCAAGATCATCAACCGCGCCGTGCCCCCGGCCCTGCGCACTCTTGGCTATTCGGAAGCCCAGATTGCCGAGATGGAGGCCTATGCGGTCGGCCATGGCAATCTGAACCAGTGCCCCTGGCGTCAATCCCTCGACGCTGCGCGCCAAGGGCTTTACCGACGACAAGATTGCCGCGCTTAACGCTGCAACCGCTTCGGCCTTCGACATCAAGTTCATCTTCAATCAGTGGACCACGGGTGCCGATTTCCTCAAGTCGCTGGGTGTCACCAATGAGCAGATGAACGATTTCAGCTTCGAGCTGCTGCCGTTCCTGGGCTTCTCCAAGAAGGACATCGAAGCCGCCAATATCCATGTTTGCGGCGCCATGACGCTGGAAGGCGCGCCCTTCCTCAAGGACGAGCACCTGCCGGTGTTCGATTGCGCCACCCCCTGCGGCAAGATCGGCAAGCGGTATCTCTCGGTCGATAGCCACATCCTGATGATGGCTGCCGCCCAGCCCTTCATCTCGGGCGCCATCTCCAAGACCATCAACATGCCAAACGACGCCACCGTCGAAGACGCCAAGGAAAGCTACATGCTGTCCTCGGCGCCCGGCGCTCAAGGCCAATGCGCTCTATCGCGATGGTTCCAAGCTGAGCCAGCCGCTCAATTCGTCCGTGCTTGCCGCGGCCGATGATGAGGACGACGAGGACGCTGCCGACGAGCTGGTCTCGATGAACGCCGCCGCCCGCGTTCCGGCCATTGCCGAACGCATTGTCGAGCGGATCATCGAGCGCGAAGTTGAAGTCCGCAATCGCGAGAAGATGCCTGATCGCCGCAAGGGCTATACCCAGAAAGCCGTTGTGGGTGGCCACAAGGTCTATCTGCGCACCGGCGAATATGACGATGGGCGCCTCGGTGAGATCTTCATCGACATGCACAAGGAAGGCGCTGCCTTCCGGGCGATGATGAACAATTTTGCCATCTCCATCTCGCTGGGCCTGCAATATGGCGTGCCGCTGGACGAGTTCGTGGAGGCCTTCACCTTCACCCGCTTCGAGCCCGCTGGCATGGTCATGGGCAATGACCGGATCAAGAACGCCACGTCGATCCTCGACTATGTGTTCCACGAACTGGCCGTGTCCTATCTCGACCGGAATGACCTCGCCCATGTCAATCCGGACAGCCCGACCTCGCTCGGCAAGGGCGTTGCCGAAGATCAGGGTGCGCGCCAAGCAGCGCCAGCCCCTGCTCCGGTGCCCGCCGAGCGCTTTGTCTCCCGCGGCATGACCCGCGGCAAGGTGGCCAATAAGAGCCTGATGATCGTCTCCGGCGATCACCAGTACAATCCGGTCCGAGCCATGCAGACCTCGACCGTGACCGCCCTGCGCTCGGCCACTGCCCTCAAGATCGACCCGACCCCGACGGCCCTCAACGCCGCCGAGATCACCCCCATCCCCTCCCCGCCGCCCTCAACGGACAAACACCAGCTCCGCGCCGAAGCCCAGATGAAGGGCTATACGGGCGACCAGTGCAGCAATTGCAATTCCATGCGCATGAAAGTCAGCGGCCACTGCATGGTCTGCGAAGATTGCGGGACGACGACTGGGTGCTCGTGATCGGTTAGCTGGCCGCCGTTATCGTCGTGGCTGCTGCTATTACGCAGTAGTGGCCGCAAGCCAGCGGTTGGCGGTTTAGCATCGAGATGAATGCGCTATCTCAATCGCAAGATTGAGGTAGCGCGTTGTTTTCGGGGGTGATTTTGGATGACGGTGCCAGTCAATGTGTACTTGGACAACTCTGATTTAAGCATCCTATTCAAGGCTAGGGACGACAGAGCCAAAGCGCTGCGAGCGGAACTGTTTGACCTTAAGGATGCGGGGCGAGCTATCTATTCGTTTTCGTTCTGGCACATCGTTGAGTTCATACAAAAACCAGCGCCCGGGTACGAAAAGGAGCATCGTGCTAAAGCCGTTTTTCTCTCTGAGCTTTGCGACGAGAATGCTCTACCTCACTACTTAGATTTGCTCGACGACGCTCCGCCTTCTACCGCCCGGGCGATTTGGTTACTGCAACGCACCATCGATCAGATTTCGATCGACTTGTTGTCCTCGTTCCGAGGTGCAGTAGACCGCCGCGAGGGACTAAATCGCCAACAGCGGCGAACCCTGAAATCGAACACAATATCAAAGCGTGTACTCTCAAACGCCCGTAATTTGGAGCGCTTTTCTGCAGACCTTCCGATTACGGAGAAATTCAAAAACGAGCAGAGCCTAACAAAATTTGTTCGCGGCGAGATAGATAAGAAGGAGTTCGGCCGCCGCCTGCTGAATTGTTCTGCGCTCCGCCCATTTTCTACGATGAATGGTATGGAGACACGAAAACGGCGGGCATCCTCGGCGACATGTCCTCCAGCCTTGGACAAAGGTTGTTTGACACGTTGACCCAAGCCACTGCTGCACTTCGTAAGGTCACTGAGTTGCGCAAAGAGATGCTGGCAATAAAGAAAAATTACTACGATCAAAAGCGACGCTTAGACCCACAACTTGGAGCGTTGGTCAAATTCGACGAGGGAGTGTTCCGCAACATACCGAAGGCAGACCCGGAGGAAATGCTAAAAGATATAATCGTGGACGAGCGACTGTCCTACATAAGGCATTACTTCGCACAGGCCATTCTTCACCAACAATTCAAACCAAACGACATCGGGGACTTATTGCACCTCTTCTACACGCAGGACGTCGACCTAATGCGGTGTGACAGAACAATGTACGCTTTGATGAGGAATTGCCCTCAATTGCCGACAGAACGATTCGTCTCGTTGCTTGACAACCTCCCTTTCCGCATAAGAACAGAGTTCGAAGCTCGATAGACTCCGGGAGTTACCGGACATGTTACGCCTCGCGCCATGCTCGCGACTGTGCCTACAATGGCGCGGAAAGACCTCAGGATGGATTTCGCCTTCGCCGGAGTGACATTCAACAGACAACACCATCCGACGAAAAACTTATCCCCGCTCCCCAAACCCCATGTCACTATCCCCCATCCCCGCCAGTTACGCGGTCCCGACGCAGGGCCGGGTGGGGAGACCGTGGGACGGGGGCGCCTGTCCAGTGGGGTTGGAAACTCGGCAGCCGGACCTGCAATAATGGTACCGCCTGAACCGGACCCTGCGCAAAAGCGGATCGTGACGGGCGGCCTTTGGCTCCCATTTTGTACACAGGTCGAGTCAAAGGCCGCCCGTTACCGTATAACCGCGACGCCATACCGGCCGGGCGGCGTTTTCGGCTGTCCCGCCTGACTTAATTGCCTGTCCATAGCAAACTGGCGAACGCCCGCTCAGTCCTGCGGCGGTGTCACAGCGGCTCTGCCGAGTTCGGTGAGGCCGTAGATGCCCCTGCTCTCCCGCGCGAACCAGCCATAGACGTTGCTTCTCAAAATTGTCAGCGCTCTCGCGACCAGTGCCTTCAACTGCTTGGGGCTTTGCGGACCGGTCAGCAGGGACGTCGCGCAGAGGATGCAGTCCCGGCGGTATGCGGTCATGATCGGCTTGCCGCGTCCCCCGCCCTTCTGCGGATCGCCCACCCGGCGCCTGTGCTCATCGAGCAAGCGGGACCGCCTTTTGGCATCCCGGCGAGGCGTTACAGCAAAAGGCGCAACGATGACATCGACCACTCCGGCGGCTGAAACGGTCACGAGGCCAAAGCCGAGGCGTCGGCACAGATTGCGGAACCGCGCATCCTGCTCCCGGCCTTTTCCGGTCTTGGAGGCCCGCGCCGCAAGCCAGACTTCGTCGCAAAATGCCGCCCGCTTGACGCCCTGCATGACCAGTTCGAGATTGAAGGCCAGCTTCATCTCGCACACAACGACGACCGGCGGCTCGCCCTCTTTGACGCCAACGAGATCACAATCGTTGATCTCGCCTTTGACAGCGTAACCGGCGCCCTCCATGAACGCCTTCAGTGGAAGATAAAGATCAGTCTCTGCCATCAAGCGCGTTGGGGTTCAGGTGCATATGAGTTTGGTGTAGCCGAGTCTCGGAAGTCCTGCGTACCGGTTATTCGCTCGCCGCCCGCCAAATCATGCTAAACGCGCCACGACTCTCCGAAGGCATCGTTCCAAACCATGCAGCTGACGCAACATTTCGATCTCTCGGCATTCAATACGATGGGGCTTGCCTCCCATGCCCAATATGGGGCGGTGATTTCCGAGCGTGGACTGGTCGAGGAGGTGCGCGCGTCGCCAAATCATCCGGTTTGCCCGCTCACTTCATCGGCGGCGGCAGCAATCTGGTGTTGAAGGATGAATTGCCGGCCGTTGTCGGCATCATGGCCACTAAGGGCCGCGACATCGGCCGCGGACCCGATGGGGACGTGCTGGTGACAGCGCAGGCGGGCGAGGATTGGTCTGAGTTCGTCGGCTGGACAGTATCGCAGGGGCTGGGCGGGCTGGAAAATCTGGCAGGCATACCGGGCACTGTTGGGGCGGCGCCCATCCAGAATATCGGCGCCTATGGCCTCGAACTGGCCGACCGGTTCCGATCGCTCACCGCCCGGGACAGCCTCGAAAACAAGGAGCGCCGCTTCGATCGGGATGAGTGCCGGTTTTCCTATCGGCAGAGCCTCTTCAAGCAGTTCGGCGGGCGCTTCATCGTTCTGGATGTGACCACAGCGCTGCCGCAGGCATGGAGCCCGGTATTGTCCTATGCCGGGCTGGACAGCCTGCCATCCGATGTCGATGCCGCCACGGTCATGGAACGCGTGCTGGCCATCCGACGGTCAGAAACTGCCCGATTGGCGCATGCTGGGCAATGCGGGGTCTTTCTTCCACAATCCGGTGGTTACTCCTGATGTGGCAGACAATATTGCTGGCGCCCTGCGCTACCCCCAGCCCGACGGCAGGGTGAAACTCTCGGCCGCATGGCTGATCGATGCCTGCGGCCTCAAGGGCCACCGGAGGGGGCGCCGCCGTTCACAAGGATCATGCCTTGATCATCGTGAATCGCGGCGGCGCAAGCTATGCCGATGTGCATAAGCTCGCCTCGACGATCAAACAGGCCGTCGCGGCGCGGTTTGGCGTGGCCCTCACCCGGGAACCGATCGAACTCTGAACCGCCCTGCCCGTCTCAATCCCAGCTCAACGCGCCGCCGTTCTGGTATTCGATGACGCGGGTTTCGAAGAAGTTCTTTTCCTTCTTCAGGTCCATCGCCTCGCTCATCCAGGGGAACGGGTTTTCCGTCTCGGCAAACACCGGCGCCAGCCCCAATTGAGCGCAGCGCCGGTTGGCGACGAAGTGCATATATTGCTCGCATAGCGCCACGTTGAGCCCGAGGAAACCGCGCGGCATGGTATCGTGGCCATAGGCCGCTTCCAGTTCCGCCGCCGTCTTGATCATGCCGCGCACTTCTTCTTGGAAGTCACGCGTCCAGACATGGGGATTTTCCGCCTTGATCTGGTTGATCACGTCGATGCCGAAATTGAGGTGAATGGACTCGTCGCGCAGGATGTATTGATACTGCTCGGCAATGCCGACCATCTTGTTGCGGCGGCCCAGCGACAGGATTTGCGCAAAGCCGGTATAGAACCACATGCCCTCAAAAATCACGTAAAAGGCAATGAGATCGCGCACGAAAGCGCGGTCGGTGTCAGGCGTGCCGGTGGTGAAATCGGGGTCGTCCAGATGCTGGGTGAAGGTCAGCGCCCAAGCCGCCTTGTCGGTGATCGAGGGCACTTCGCGATACATATTGAACAGCTCGCCCTCATCAAGCCCCGGGCTCTCCACGATATATTGGAACGTATGGGTATGCACCGCCTCCTCAAACGCCTGCCGCAGCAGATATTGCCTGCATTCGGGGTTGGTCAGGTGCCGGTAGATGGCCAGCACGATATTGTTGGCAACCGGGCTTTCCGACGCGGCAAAGAACCCCAGATTGCGCTTGAGAGTATGGCGCTCGTCGTCGGTCAGCCCGTCCTTGGACTTCCACAATGCGATATCAGCCTGCATGGAAACCTCGGTAGGCATCCAGTGGTTGTTGCAGCCATTGAGGTATTTTTCCCGAGCCCATTTGTACTTGAGCGGCAGCAGTTGGTTCACATCGGCGCGGCAATTGATCATCGCCTTGTCGTCAACGGAGACACGGCCGCCATCGCGGTCGATGCGAGCTTCAGTGGGCAGAGGGGCGGGTTTGGGTTGGTCAGCGGACCAGTCGAGGGACATTTGGATTTCCTTTGAATTTCAGAAGCCCCCTCATCCGCCCGTTAGGCACCTTCTCCCACGAGGGGAGAAGGCCACGGCCCGAAGCTCTCGGCTCAATCCCTTCGCCCCTTGTGGGAGAAGGTGGCAGAAGGGCCGGATGAGGGGTCACAAGATTACTGGCAGGCTTCGCAATCGGGATCGTCGATCAAACAAGCCGGGCCATCCAACGCCGGCATAACCAGAGCAGTCCGTACCGGCGCCGCCGCAATCGGCGCACTCACTGCCACCGCATTGAGCTTGCCATCCGTGCCCTTGAGCGTTGATTTCTCCACATGGGTCGCCGAGCGCGAACGCAGGTAGTACGTGGTCTTGAGCCCCGCCTTCCACGCAGAGCGGTAGAGTTGATCCAGCGCCTTGCCCGATGGATTGGCCAGATAGAGGTTGAGCGACTGCGATTGATCGATCCATTTCTGCCGGCGCGAGGCGGCGGCGATCAGCCAGCTCGTATCCATCTCGAAGGCGGTCGCGTAGATCGCCTTGATATCGTCCGGGACCCGATCGATCTGGCCGACCGAGCCGTCGAAATATTTGAGGTCGGAGATCATCACTTCGTCCCACAGGCCGCGCGCTTTGAGGTCGCGCACCAGTTGGGCATTCACCACGGTGAAATCGCCAGACATGTTCGATTTCACATAAAGGTTCTGATAGCCCGGCTCGATCGATTGGCTGACGCCGCAGATATTGGAAATCGTCGCCGTCGGGGCAATCGCCATGGTGTTGGAATTGCGCATGCCAACGGTCTTGACGCGGGCCCGCAGCGTCTCCCAATCAAGCCGCTCGCCGCGATCGATATTGATCTCGCTACGCGTCTTGGCCAGCAATTCCCGGCTATCGATTGGCAACACACCACGGCTCCAGAGCGAGCCCCGGAACGACGCATAAGCGCCGCGCTCTTCGGCCAGATCGGTCGAAGCCGAAATGGCAAAATAGCCGATGGCTTCCATGGAGGTGTCGGCAAATTCCACCGCCGCGTCCGAGGCATAAGCAATGCCCTGCGCCTGCAGCGCATCGGCAAAGCCCATCAGGCCCAGCCCCACTGGACGGTGCCGCAGATTGGATTTGCGCGCCTCGGGGATGGTGTAGAAATTGATATCGACCACATTGTCGAGCATGCGCATGGCTACGTCGACGGTGCGCTTGAGCCGCACCAGATCGAGTCCGTTCGGCCCGATATGGGCGAGCAGATTGATCGAGCCCAGATTGCAGACCGCAACCTCGTCCTTGTTCGTATTGAGCGTGATTTCGGTGCAGAGATTGGACGAATGCACCACGCCGACATGCTGCTGGGGCGAGCGAATATTGCAGGGGTCCTTGAAGGTGATCCAGGGGATGTCCCGTCTCGAACAGCATGGTCAGCATCTTGCGCCACAGATCGAGCGCCTTGACCGTGCGATGCACTTTGAGCCCGCCCGCAGCCGCCTTAGCTTCATAAGCCTCATAGGCCGTTTTGAAAGCGGGGCCATAAAGGTCGTGCAGGTCCGGCGCCTCATCGGGCGAAAACAGCGTCCAGTCGCCGCCTGCCTCGACGCGCTCCATGAACAGGTCCGGCACCCAATTGGCGGTGTTCATGTCATGCGTGCGGCGGCGGTCGTCGCCGGTATTCTTGCGCAAATCGAGAAATTCCTCGATGTCGACATGCCGAGTTTCGAGATAAGCGCAGACCGCGCCCTTGCGCTTGCCGCCACGGTTGACGGCGATGGCCGTGTCATTGGCGACCTTTAGGAAGGGCACGACGCTCCGGCTTTCCCCGTTGGTGCCCTTGATGTGAGCGCCCAGCCCCCGCACCGGTGTCCAGTCATTGCCCAGCCCGCCCGAATATTTGGCCAGCAGCGCATTGTCCTTCACCGCCTTGAAGATGCCGTCGAGGTCATCGCCCACGGTGGTCAGGAAGCAGGACGAGAGCTGCGGCCGTAGCGTGCCCGAATTGAACAGAGTCGGCGTCGAGGCCATGAAATCAAAGCTCGACAGCAGATCGTAAAACTCGATGGCCCGTGCCTCGCGATCGATTTCGCGCACGGCTAACCCCATGGCAACGCGCATGAAAAACGCCTGCGGCAGCTCAGACACATTGCGTTCGACGTGCAGGAAATAGCGGTCATAGAGCGTCTGCAGCCCCAGATACTGGAATTGCGTATCCCGCTCCGGCTTGATGGCGGCGGCGATGCGCTTGAGGTCAAGCGCTGTAGTTCGGGGTCGATCAGCTCGGCCGCAATGCCCTTGCCCAGATAGTCCGGGAAATACTCGGCATAGCGGGTTGCCATGTCGGCTTGTGTTGCCTGTTCGGCCCGGCCCGACACATAGCTCAGCGCCTCGCGCCGCAGCTTGTCGAGCAGCAGCCGGGCGGAGACGAAGGTGTAATTGGGCTCGGTTTCGACCAGCGTGCGGGCCGCGAGGATCGGCGCCAATGCCAGCTCGTCGAGCGAGATGCCGTCATAAAGATTGCGGCGGGTTTCTTCCAGGATGGTCTGTGGCGCTGTGCCCTCAAGCCCTTGGCAGGCCTCAGCAATCACCGTTTCCAGCCGCGCTTCGTCGAGCGGCGCAAAGGCGCCATCGACCAGCTTCATGCGTAACGTCGTGGTGACCAATTCGGTCGGTTTGACCGCCGCGCGCCCCGGCATGCTCCTCGCGATAGAGCACATAGGCTCGCGCCACTTTCTGGTGCTCGCCGCGCATCAGCGCCAGTTCGACCCGGTCCTGCACATCCTCGATATGGAAGACCCGGCCATCCTTGGCGCGGCGGGTCAGTGCGGAGACGACTTCGCTGGTCAGTTCTTCGACAATTTCGTGGACGCGGCGCGAGGCGGCGGCCTTGTTGCCCTCGACCGCGAGGAAGGCCACGGTCAGCGCCACGGCGATCTTGGACGGGTCGAACGGGACGGTGCCGCCATTGCGCTTGATCAGCGAAAAACCCAGCTCAGCTGCGGGTGCGCGGTCCGGTGCGGCAAAGGCGAGTGCGGCGAAATCGGCGTGGAGACGAGTTTCAGTCTGTGACATTGGACCCCCAAAAACCTGCTATTGGACAGCGGGGATCGAGGGCGCAAACAGGCATGGGCCGACAGGCCATAGCTCCGCTTGCAGCCAACCGGGACACCCCGCCCGTGGACATTCAAACCTGTCGTGGCAGGTATCTGGCTGGCGTGCTGAGGCACACTTTCACAGTTGCGGGGGCAGCGCTGGACTGGAACCGAAATTCGCACCAGCTTCCCTATTATCACCCGTCCTTGCGACCCGGATGACCACGACATACTATATGTTGTGTTCCGCTTCATGATTCACGTCAAGGGCTTGTTTGGCTGGCTAATGCTAGCGGACTGTTAACATTGAGCTGGCATTTGGCCCGTTGGCGTGTAGCTTTTCCGCATGGGCAGCGAAAAACTCCAGACCTACCGCCGGAAACGCGATTTCTCCAAAACTCCGGAGCCGGCCGGCACGGTCAGCGAGACGGGCAATCGCTTCGTCGTGCACAAGCATTCCGCCTCGTCCGACCATTATGACCTGCGGCTCGAACTCGATGGCGTGCTCAAAAGCTGGGCCGTGCCCAAGGGCCCCTCGCTCAACCCCGCCGACAAACGCCTCGCCGCCGCCACTGAAGACCACCCGCTCGACTATATCGACTTCGAGGGCGTGATCCCCGAGGGGGAATATGGCGGCGGGCCGATGATCGTCTGGGATACGGGTGTGTGGGCGCCGATGGGCGATCCGCATGCCGATCTCGAAAAGGGCAGTTTCAAATTTCGGCTGGCCGGTGAGAAGCTCAATGGCGGGTGGATGCTGACCCGGCTGAAGGGGAAACCGGAGGACAAGGGACGCGATAATTGGCTGCTGTTCAAGGAGCGCGATCCGGCCATGGATACCGAGATCGATATCCTGACGGCCCGTCCGGAAAGCGTCAAAACCGGACGGCGCATCGAGGAATTGGTGGCCGCCCCTGCCCCGGCAAAGCGTAACAAGCCGGTTCCCGGTAAATTGCCCAATGCGGTCAAAGGCCCGATGCCGGACAAGATCGATCTGCAACTGGCCAGTCCCGCCGCTGCGCTGCCCAAGGACGCGGATTGGCTGCACGAGATCAAGTTCGATGGCTATCGGACATTGGCATTCATCGAGGATGGCAAAACGCGACTGATCACCCGTGGCGGGCTCGATTGGACGCGGCGCTATGGCGATCTGCCCGGGGCCTTTGCGGCGCTTGATTGCAAGCAGGCGATCATTGATGGCGAAATCGTCGTGTTGGACGAAAAGGGCATCAGCCGCTTTGGGAAGTTGCAGGATGCGCTATCGGAGGGCGCGGGCAATAAGCTGGTCTTTTACGCCTTCGACCTGCTCTATCTCGATGGCTGGGATTTGCGGGCTTCCCCGCTGAACAAGCGCAAGGCGCTGCTGACGCAATTGCTGGCCGGGCATATCAATGCCCGCTCGGCGCTGCATTACAGCGACCACATGGAGGGCGATGGCAGCGCACTCTATAGCCGAGCCTCGGATATGGGCCTTGAGGGTATCGTCTCCAAACGCGCCAATGGTCCGTATCAGGGCGGCCGCTCCTCAAGCTGGGTCAAGGTGAAGGCGCTCCAGACCGGCGATTTCATCATTGCCGGCTATACCGATTCCGAGGATGCCGGCGGCATTGGCGCGCTGGGCATGGCCGAATGGGTCGATGGCGAATTGCAGTATCGCGGCAAGGTCGGCACCGGCTTTGACGTCCCCACCATCGCGCGCTGATCAAGCGGCTCGCGCCCATGCGGATTGCCGACAAGCTGGACGGGGCCCCGCCAGATATCATCCCAGTGCGCCCTACCCTCACCGCCCGCATCCAATATGCTGCAATCACCACGGATGGTCTGCTGCGCCACTCGGTGTTCAAAGGCCTGCGCGAGGCGGAGTTGACGACCCCGGCCACCAAGCCGCGCCCGCGGATCATCTCGGATGCCGACTCGGCCGGCATTTGGGTGACCAATCCGACGCGGCGGCTATTCGGAAAATCGGGCCCGACCAAGCTCGATATCGCTGTTTATTACGCTGGTGTGGGCGACTACATGTTGCCCCATCTGCTCAATCGGCCGGTGTCGCTATTCCGCTGCCCCAGCGGCAGCACCAAGGATTGCTTCTTCCAGCGCCACGCCTTTACCGGCATGCCGCCCACCATAAAGGTGTTCGAGACCAAGAATTCCGACGACGAGACGCGTAGCTATATTTCGGTCGAAGACGCCAAGGGCTATCTGGCGCTGGCCCAATTCGGCGTGGTCGAATTCCACGTCTGGGGCACGCATGAAAGCCATCTCGACAAGCCCGACCGGGTGATCTTCGATCTCGACCCCGGCGAGGGCGTGGAATGGCACGATGTGGTCAATGCGGCCGTCCATCTGCGCGGCGCGCTGGAGGGCATGGGGCTGGTGCCTTTCGTCAAAACCTCGGGCGGACGGGGCGTGCATATCGTCGTGCCCATCATCCCCAAGCTGGGCTGGAA
This sequence comes from Devosia sp. A8/3-2, assembly GCA_025452255.1. Taxonomy (GTDB): domain Bacteria; phylum Pseudomonadota; class Alphaproteobacteria; order Rhizobiales; family Devosiaceae; genus Devosia. Next base: position 2,544,856 of record CP104974.1, on the reverse strand, counting down.
ACAGGTGCATCAAGCCAGCTCGGCCATTGCCACCCGTCTCGCCGCCACCGGCCACGATACCTTCGTCACCACAATGGGAGCGGATAATCGCAAGGGGCGGATTTTCATCGATTTTTATCGCAATGCGCGCAGCGCCACAGCTGTCGCCGCCTATTCACTGCGGGCAAGGCCGCATCTACCAGCATCGACGCCAATTGATTGGCGTGATCTGGAGTCCATCGACTCTCCGGTTGACCTCAATTACTCTTCGCTTCCGGGTCTATTAACCACATCAGGCGACCCCGGGCCGAAATTAACGAGTCCGCACGGGATTTGCCGCCATGATTTCTTGTCGTGAGGAAGTAGTTCGCGCGTAGGAGGCGAATATGGCCGCGAGAGCAAGTTGGAAGGGCCAGTTGCGACTGAGCACGGTGAGCTGTCAGGTGAAGCTGTTTCCGGCCACCAGTGCCTCGGAACGCATCAGTTTCAACCAGTTGCACAAGGAAACCCATAACCGCATCAATATGAAAGCGGTGGACCCTGAACTGGGTCTGGTCGAGCGGAGCGACTCGGTGCGCGGCTATGAATATGAGCCCAAGCAATACATCATCATCGATGATGCCGATATCGACGCGGTGCGGATCGAGTCCAATCACACGATGAATATCGAGGCCTTTGTCGATGCCGGCGAGGTGGACGTGCTCTATCAGGACACGCCCTATTATCTGGCGCCGGACGGGGCCATGGCCGAGGAAACCTTCGTGGTGCTGCGCGAAGCGCTGCGCAAAAGCGGCAAGGTGGCCATTGCCCGGCTGGTGCTGACCAGCCGCGAGCGCGTGGTGACCATCGGCGCCCGCGAAACCGGCATGTTCGTTACTACATTGCGCAATCCCAACGAAGTGCGCGGCACCGCCGAATATTTCGACAATATCCCGGTCGGCAAGCCAGACCCCGAAATGCTCGATCTGGCGCAAAAGCTGATCGACCAGAAGGTCACCAGTTTCAATCCCAAGGACTATGAGGACCGCTACGAGCAGGCGCTGATGGCCATGATCCGCGAGAAACTCAAGGGCCACAATCCGATCATTGCGGCAGCGCCCGAACGCGGTAATGTCATCAACCTGATGGATGCGCTCAAGGCTAGCCCGGGCGAAGCCAAACCAGCCGCCAAGAGCAAAACCAAGGCTGCCCCCGCCGTCAAGGAATCCCCGGTCAAAGCCTCGCTGAAGGCGGCGCTGGAAGCCTCCAAGGCTGCAGCACCAAAGGCGGCACCGAAGAAAAAGGCCTAAGTGAGCATGGATTTGAGCGGGGAGAGCTTTGGCGTCGTCGGCGCCCTGCAGGCCTTCCCGCTCCGGCTGGCCGCGAGGCGCGTCGCAAGCCATGGCGGGTGGCTGCACCGTGGCGTTACCCGCGCCACGACGACAGTGGTTTTCGGCCGTACGCTTCTGGCCCGGCATGACGAAGCCGAAATCGAGCGCCGGGTGCAGGCCGTGCCAGCTGCCGCCAAGACTTTGAGCGAAAACGGCTTCCTGCGCCTGCTCGGCTCCCTGCCCCCGGTTCCGCCCGCCAATATCACGAGGCATTCCATTCTCGACCAATCGGGCCTCACCAGCCCAGTCTTCAACATGCTCGCTCTGTTCGATGCTTTCGAGCATCCCGCCGAGCCCTTTTCGTTCCACGATGTCATCCTCGCCAAGAAATATGCGGGTCTGCTGGCCAGCAGCGCGGCCTGGAGCGCAGTGGCGCGCTCCATCCATCAGATCGGCCCGGTCGGCTCGCTGACCGCGCTGACACTGCGCTCAACCGGCACTGAAAAGATCGTCACGCAGGACGCCCATTCCCTTTCCGAACTCGACGGCCAGCGCCTCCTGGCGCTGCCCGAAGGCGAGGATGAGGCCGAGGATTATTTCGGGCTAGCGGAAACGGCCGAGGCGGCCGGACTGCTGGCGGAAGCGGCAACGCTTTATGCGCATTGCTCGGCCATCGACCCCAGCGACGCCACCGCCGCCTTCAACACGGGCAATTGCCTGCGCGCTCAACCGGGCGGATGAGGCCGCTCTGGCCTATGCCACCGCCCTCAAGCGCGATCCGGGCTTTGTCGAGGCTCGGTTCAATTATGGTGGCCTGCTCCACGACATGGGCAAGCTCAAGCCCGCCCGCCAGCACTGGCCGGGGCCGTGGAACTGGACCCGGGCTATGCCGATGCGGTTTATAACCCGGCGGCCATTGCCTATGACGGCGACGACTGGCGGCGGCGCGGGGCTATTGGCGGCGTTATCTCGAACTCGACGCGACGTCGGACTGGGCCGAGGCGCCCGGGCGGGCATAGCGGTGGCGGATCAACATTTGCGCAAATCGGCGGGCTAGATGACAACGGATTTTCTTTTCGACGGGCCGGAAGATGCCCGCGTCACTCTGCTTTTGGCACATGGCGCCGGGGCGGCGATGGATTCGCCATGGATGACGAAAGCCGCGGGGCTATTGGCCGCCAAGGGGCTGCGCGTCGCGCGGTTTGAATTTGGCTATATGGCCGGCCGACGCACCGAGGTGGGCAGCAAGCCGCCGCCGCGCGGAAAAGGTCATGCCCGAATTCATCGCCGCCGTAGAGGATCTGGGGCCTACTAATGGGCCGCTGATCATCGGCGGCAAATCCATGGGCGGGCGGGTGGCCAGCATGGTGGCCGATCCGCTGTTTGACGCCAAGCGCATCGCCGGGCTGGTTTGCACGGGCTATCCGTTCCATCCGCCGGACAAGCCGGATCAGTTGCGGACCAAGCATCTGATCGAGCTGCAGGCGCCGGCGTTGATCGTTCAGGGCACGCGCGATCCGTTTGGAGGGCCGGACGAGGTGGCGACTTATGGGCTGCCGTCCACGATCGAGGTGAAATTCCTTGAGGACGGCGACCATGATCTCAAACCGCGCAAGGCAGTATCCGGCTTTTCTGCCGCCGATCACATGAACACCATGGTCGAGACGATCGAGGCTCGGATCGGGCGGATCGCGCCCTGAAGATCGCCACCTACAATATCAACGGCATCAATACGCGCTCGGCCAATCTCATGGATTGGCTGGCGGACGCCGCGCCCGATGTGGTGTGCCTGCAAGAACTCAAGGCCAGCGAGCGGCAATTTCCGGCGGGAGCGCTGGCCGATGCCGGCTATGGCTCGGTGTGGCAGGGAGAATCGGGCTGGAACGGCGTGGCAATCCTGGCGCGCGGCGTCGAGCCGGTGCTGACGCGGACCGGGCTGCCGGGCAATGAGGACGACAAGCAGGCGCGCTATATCGAGGCGGCGGTCAACGGGGTGATCGTGACGTCGCTCTACGCGCCCAATGGCAATCCGCGGCCGGGCCCGAAATTCGCCTATAAGCTGGCTCGGACCGAGCGGTTGCTTGCGCACGCCGAGGAGCTGTTTGCCACCGGCCTGCCGGTGGTGCTGGCTGGCGACTACAATATCGCGCCCGAGCCGCGCGATATCTACGAAACCACGTCCTATCGCGACAATGCCCCGGTGCAGCCGGAAAGCCGGGCGCTGTTTGCGCTTCTGCTCGAACAGGGCTGGACGGACGCGATCCGCAAGATTCACCCGGACGAGACCGTCTATACCTTCTGGGACTATATGCGGAACCGCTGGCCCCGCAACGCCGGGCTGCGGCTCGACCATTTGCTGATAAGCAAACCGCTGGCCCGCAAGCTGGTGGATGCCGGCGTAGACCGCGACGTGCGTGGGGCCGACCATGCCAGCGACCATGCGCCGGTGTGGATTGAGCTCAAGGACTAGGGCGGAAGAAGGCGGGGACCGAATTACCCCGCCTTATCGTTCCTTAGCCGACCTTCTCCACAGCGCCGCCGGCCTCGGTCCAGTCCTTGAAGCCGCCCGGGTTGAACACTTCGGGATAGCCCATGTCCTTCAGCAGCTTGCCGCTGAGGGCTGAGCGACCGCCCGAGGCGCAATAGACGATGATCGGGCGGTCCTTAGTCAGTTCGGCATTATGATAGGGCGTGTCCGGATCCGCGCGGAAATCCAGCATACCGCGGGAAATGTTCACGGCGCCCGGCACCTTGCCGCTAGCCGCGACTTCAGGCGCATCGCGCACATCGATGACCGTGGCATTGCGCTCGGCGATCAATGCACGGGCTTGGTCTGGCGAGATTTTCGGCACCACCGCATTGGCAGCAGCCATCATTTCCTTGACACTTGTCGTCATGGGTTTTCTCCATGTCGCCGCGGCAGGATGATACGTCACGCGCCTCGCTGTGCCTAGCAATCATCATCGTGACCGGCAACGGGAACAATCCTGCGATTGTTCATAAGATTAGGCGCGTTTCATCTCGCGTAACATCAAAGCGGCGGCCTTCTCGGCGATCATGATTACCGGGGAATTGGTATTACCCGAAACGATGGTGGGCATGATCGATGCGTCCACGACGCGCAGGCCGGTGATGCCGTGCACCTTCAGGCTCGCGTCCACCACCGCCATGTCGTCGGCCCCCATCTTGCAGGTGCCAACGGGATGGAAGATCGTCGTGGCGATATCGCCTGCCTTGTGCGCCGAGTCCGCCTCGGAGGTGAATTGGGGGCCGGGCAGATGCTCCTGTGGCTGGAAACGGGCAATGGCCCTAGTCTGCATCAGCTGGCGCGCATGCTGGATGGAGCGGGCCGCGATCTGGCGGTCGGTTTCGGCGCTGAGATAATTCGGCCGGATTTTGGGCGGGGCGCTCGTCTCAGGCGTTTCCATGTGGATGCTGCCGCGGCTGTCGGGACGCAGATTGCAGACCGAGACGGTCACCGCGTCGAACTTGTGCAGCGGTTCACCCAACCGATCGGTGGAGAGCGGCTGCACGTGATATTCGAGATCGGGTGTCTCAAGCCCCGGATGCGATTTGGCAAAAATACCAAGCTGGCTCGGCGCCATCGATAGCGGACCGGTGCGGCGCAGGGCATATTCGGCCCCCATGGCGGCACGGCTGAAGAGATTGTGGTAGCGCGTGTTGAGCGTCAATGCATTGCGGATCTTGAAGACGGTGCGGATCTGCAAATGATCCTGCAGGTTCTCGCCCACGCCGGCCAGCGCGTGCCGAACCGGAATGCCCAGCGCAGCAAGCACATCGGGGCGGCCGATGCCGCTGAGTTCGAGCAGTTTGGGCGAATTGACCGCTCCGGCCGAAAGCACAACTTCGCGCGTGGCGCTGGCCGATTTCAGCCGACCCTGATGGCGCAGTCGCAAGCCGGTGACGCGGCGGCCATCAAGTGTCAGCGTCTCCACCTCGGCGCCGGTCAGCACGGTGAGATTGGTGCGATGCAGCACCGGGCGCAGGAAGGCCTTGGAGGTATTCCAGCGCACGCCATTGCGCTGATTGACCTCAGAAATAGCCGGCGCCTTCATTGTTGCCGGCGTTGAAATCATTGACCTTGGGAATGCCCATCTCGGCCGCCGCGTCGTGGAAGGCATCGAGAATGGGCCGGGCAGACGCTGTTTTTCGACCCGCCATTCCCCGTTGCCGCCATGCAGTGGCGTCTCGCCAGCATGGTGATGCTCGGATTGCCGGAAGAAGGGCAGCACATCGTCCCAGCCCCAGCCCATATTGCCCATCTGGCGCCAGCGATCGTAATCAGCGGCTCCGGCCGCGCATATAGATCATGCCGTTGATCGAGGAGCAGCCGCCAAGCACCTTGCCGCGCGGATAGTTGAGCGCGCGGCCGTTGAGGCCAGCCTCAGGCTCGGTTTTCATCATCCAGTCGGTGCGGGGATTGCCCATGCAATAGAGATAGCCGATGGGAATATCGACCCAGTGATAGCGATCACTGCCCCCGCTTCGAGCAGCAGCACGCGATTGGCAGGATCGGCACTGAGCCGATTGGCCAGCACGCAGCCGGCCGAGCCAGCGCCGACAATGATGAAATCGAAACTGCCCAGCTCTTCAGTCACGCCGCATTGTCCTTGGCCATTTCAGCCCAGATGGGTTTCATCGCCTGTCCAAGCGCGATGAAGGTGGCATAGCGCCGGTCGTAGACCGGTTTGAGCGCTCGGATCGGGCTCGAAGCGCTTGGCCACTGCCGTCATGCGCCTTGCTCCCTCCGCGAAATCGGCAAAGAGGCCAATGCCGGTACCGGCAGCGATGGCAGCCCCGAGCGCCCCGGTCTCACGACTGCGCGCCACGGTGACCGGCACGCCGAGCAGATCGGCAAAAATCTGCGGCCAGACCGAACTGCGCGAACCGCCGCCCGACAGCACGGCTTCGGTGAAGCCGGCGCCCGCTGACGCCAGCGTTTCGATATGGCGGCGGTGTTCGAACGCCACCCCCTCGAACAGCGCTCGCAACATATGCGCTTTGGTGTGCCAGCCAATGATGCCGTAATAGCCGGCGCGGGCCTGTCCATCCTGCTGCGCCCCGAACAGGAAGGGGTGGTAGATCGGCATTTCGTCGCTGGGGTCGACCGAGGCCACCAGCGCGCTGCAACGCTCGGAAAGCGGCACCATGATCGTCGCCGAAAAACTCGCGCACCATCCATTCCGGGTTTACCGCCGAGGTGGCGCTGGATTCGATCGCCAGCCAGCGCTGCCGATCGAAGGTGGAGAGCATGAAGATCGACGGATCATCGGGGGCGTCCTCAGTCACCACCGGTTGATGCTCCGGTACCGGCAATGATCGAGGCGGCCCCAGTCTGGGTAACGCCCGAGCCGATGGCGCTGGCGACCACGTCGAACAGCCCCGCAATCACCGGCGTGCCCGCCTTGAGCCCGGTCGCAGCGGCAACGTCGGCGCTAACTCGGCCGGCAATGTCAGCCGATTCAAGCAGGCGCGGCAATAGTGGCAGGCAATCGCCCAGCCCATAGCCGGCCATGAGCTCGGCAGAATATGTCCGTTCCGGCACCTGCAGCAGGCCGCAACCAGCCATGTCCGTCGTGTCCGAAACACGCTCGCCGGTCAGCCGCCACACGACATAGTCCTTGCACAGGAAGACCGTGCCGATCTCAGCGAACAGGTCCGGCCGGTGGCGTTTGAGCCGGAGCCAGCAGCGTTGGCGTTTGCGCCGTCCGGGGCTTTTGCCGGCAAAGGGGGAAAGTCGCCTCGCCCACTCCCGTAGCTTGCCATTCCCGCACGATGCCGCTGCCGCTGTATCGATCGATTGAATGCCGATCAGCGGCGCCCCGGCCCGATCCAGCGCGTAAAGCCCATTGCCATGCCCGGCACAGCCAATGGCGCGGATATCGGCAGCATCAATCCCAGCGCTGGCGACGCAATTACGGATGACCTGCTGCGCATTGGCCCACAATTCGTCAAGGTCACGTTCGACATGACCAGGTTGCGGCATATGGCTTCGGCCATCCTCGGCGGCCATTGCCAGCTCCTTGCCGTCCAGATCAAAAATAATGGCCTTGATGACGGTATTGCCCGCATCGAGCCCCAGAATATAGTCCGCCATAAAGTCCTCCCCGGACATGGTAGGTTTGTTCTTAGCCCCGGTTGTAGCGATCCCAGGCTTGTTCGCCGCTGGCGTCTTCGTGAATGATGGCCATCAGCCCGCGCACCACCGCTGCCGGGTTGGCGTGCTGATAGATATTGCGGCCATAGACCATGCCTTGGGCACCCTGCCCCATCAGCGCGGCCGACTTGTCGAACACTGCGCGCAAATCCTCCTTGCCACCACCGCGCACCAGCACCGGGCAGCGGGCCGCCTGCACCACTTTGTGGAAATCGGCCGCATTGGTCGTCGGATCGGCCTTGACGATATCGGCGCCCATTTCGCGGGCCAGTCGGGTCAGGGTGACGATCTTTTCGGCGTCGCCATCGACCTGATAGCCGCCGCGCTCCGAATTGGGCAACATGACCAGCGGCTCGATCATCAGCGGCATGCCATATTTATCGCAATCGACGCGCACACGGGCAATATTGCTGACACATTGGCGGAACAGGTCGGGCTCGTCGGGCAGCATGAAGAGGTTCACCACGACACAGGCCGCGTCCATCTGCAAAGCCCCGATCAAAGGCTCGGCCTCGTTCTGCAGCTGCGCCCACATCACGCGATGGCGCTGCTTGTTATAGGGATTGCCCATATCGAGCCGCATGACCAAAGCCGGCTTGTCCTTGCCTTCGCGCTCCTGCAGCAGATCGGCCTGACCGAAATTCATCTGGATGGCGTCGGGTCCGGCCGCAACCGAGCTGTCGACGACGGCTGAGATATCTTCAAGACCATCGAGGAAGCTGGGTTCATTGCACACGCCATGATCGATAGCGACATCGAGGCACCGCCCCTTGCCGAACAGGCGATTCATGCGGACTTTCTTGGCTCCCATGACGGGGACTCCTTACTATCTCGATGTAACAGCGTGGCCTCGTCGAGGCCGAAATTGTTGGCGAGCAGGGCGAGAAATGTCGCCCGTTCGGCGGCCGGGCGATCCGCGGACCAACCGTGTTCGGCGGCCAGCAGGTCGAGAGCGGCATCGATCACGCCGAGCGACAGCCTGCCGCTAATGCCGATGGCGGTGCGCCGCAGCAGCAAGTCAGCAAGCGTTTCGACATGTTCGGTGCCGATCAGATATTGCAGTTCGCGTTGCCAATAGAAGCTGCGTCCGATTTCGGCGTCGGGGCCGGCGGCCATGAAGGCGGCGACGGCTTCAGCTTGGGTGCCATAGCGCTCGAACAGGCTCTGCATGACGCCCGAGGCAAGGCCATGCCGGGCTTGGAGGCCGGCGATCCACACATCCACCTCGGTGGGAAAGTCTCGACCGCCGCCAATGGCGAGGTCTTCGGTACCGCGTGTACGGGCCCGGCCGAGGCGATCGAGCACCAGATCGGCGGCCATGGCGCCGAAAGAGCGGAACGTCGTCCATTTGCCGCCGACCATGCAGACGACCGGCACATCGCCTTCCACCACCTCGCAGAAATGGTCGCGCGGGATGCGGCCGGTCAGCTTGTCGTCGCTGGCGGGCAGCGGCCGGACGCCAGCGAACTGGAAGATGATGTCTTCGTCGGCAATTTTAATGTCAGGAAAGACGAAGCCCAGCGATTGCAGGATATAGGCCCGTTCATCGGGCTCGCAGCGCACGCCTTCTGGATCGTCGGTGCGGATATCGGTGGAGCCGACCAGCACATTGCCAAGATAGGGAAAGAGTATGCAGATGCGACCGTCTTCGTTCTCGTAATAGATCATGTGACCGTCGAGCGCTTCTGAACAGCGCGCGGTTGGCGATGATGAGGTGCGAGCCCTTGGTGCCGCCCATGATGCGGCGCTGCGCTGCCAATGGCAGCGTTGGTCAGATCGATCCAGCCGCCCGTTGCGTTGATGATCAGCTTGGGGGCGATCGAATATTGCTCCCTGCTGCGCTCGTCGTGCAGCACCGGGCCGCCGCCATCGCGTTCGACGCGGGCATAGTTGATCGCCACCGCGCCGGGGCATTCCGCCATGGTGTCGCGGAGCATTTCGATACCCAACCGCTCGGGGTGGCTGACCCGAGCGTCGTAGTAAGTCGCGGAGTTGCACAAAGCCGGATTGATCGCTGGCCAGCGGGCCATGGTTTCTCGCCGGCTGCGGAATTCATGTTTGGGCATGGCGCGGCGGCCGCCGGTGAACAGATCGTAGAGCACAAGGCCGGTCTTGATCACCAGAGCGCCACGACGGCTGGGCTGCCGCGTCAAGCCGAGAAAGCGGAAGGCGCTATTGGTCAGGCCCGAAAAGCGGTCAAAGATCGGCACGGTCGTCGGCAGCGGCTTTACGTGATGCGGTGCATTGCGCAGCAGGCGATCCCGCTCGAGCAGGCTTTCGCGCACCAGCTTGAACTCGCCGTTTTCGAGATAGCGCAGCCCGCCATGCACCATGCGCGACAGGGCGGCGCTGGCGCCGGAGCAGAAGTCGGACTTTTCGGCCAGCACCACGTCGACGCCGTTCAGCGCCAGCTCGCGGAAGACGGAGATGCCGTTAATGCCGCCGCCAATGACCAGCACGTCAACTTCAGGCCGCTCGCGCAGCCGGGCCCAGCTCTGTGCGCGGGTCATCAGTGATCGAGCCCCACCAGATGGGTGGCGATAGCCGCGTCGATGGCAGCCAGATCATCGGCGCTCAGGGCCAGCGTGCCGGCCCGTGCATTGTCCAGCGCCTGCGCCGGATTGCGCGCACCGCACAGACCGAAGGTGATGCCGAGCTGTTGCAGCGTCCGGGCGATGACCAGTTGCGCAACGCTGGCTCCGTGTGCCTCGGCCGGGGGCCGAACCGTGGTCGCAAAAGCCGCAACCTTGGTCCGGTTGGCCGTCGAAAAGCGTGGATCGTTGCGCCGTTGGTCGTCGCCTTCGAACTGCCGATCCGGGCCGATCTGGCCGGTGAGCAAACCGAGTGCCAGCGACGAATAGCTCAGCGTCGAGACGCCGTGCTGCCGTGCAATCGGCAGCAGCGTGGTTTCGATCTGCCGATCCAGCATCGAGAAGCGTTCTCGGATCGCGTCGAGCTGACCCGCTGCAACATAGGCTTCGAGTTCGGCACTGGTCACATTGCTGGCGCCGATCGCCCGGATTTTGCCTTCAGTTTTCAAGCGTTCCAGCGCCGCCATGGTCTCGGCAACGGGCGTAGTCGGGTCCTGCCAATGGGTGATGTAGAGGTCGATATAGTCGGTGCCGAGGCGCTTGAGGCTCTGCTCGACTTCATGGGCAATGCCATCGGCGCCGAGATAGCGATGCACCGGCTTGCCGTCTGCGTCGAAGAAGTGATTGCCCTTGCCGTAGTGCCAATTGAGCCCGCATTTGGTGGCGAGCACCACCTTGTCGCGTTTCCCCGCAATGGCCGCGCCGACGATTTCCTCGCTGCGACCCGGGCCATAGGCGGGGGCGGTATCGATCAGCGAAATGCCGGCATCAATCGAGGCTTCGATGGCCTTGATTGCGGCAGCTTCGTCGGTGCCGCCCCACATCCAGCCGCCAATGGCCCAGTGCCCAATCCGACCGCCGAAGCAACGATGCCGGAACGGCCAATTTCCCGCTTAAGCTGGCTCATGCTGCCACCGCGGCGGCTTCGATGACTCGGATGGCCGTGGCCTCGTCGGTCACCAGCGTATCGAGATGGTTGCCGCGCATGACGCTGAGGATGGGGATGACCTTGCTCGGCCCGCTGGCCACGCCGATCTTGTTGGGGATATCAGCGAATTCGGGAAGCGTCAGCGACACCAGCGTGTCGTTGAGCGTGTAGTCCGCCAGCTGGCCATTCTTGTCGATCAGATGCGCCAGCAATTCTCCTGCAGCGCCCGATTGCTCGATGGTCTTGCGGTCCTGCCCGGAGCTGGGATGCAGATCATAATAGCTCGAGTCATCGGCCGGGATCGAGCCGATGCCGACCACGGCTAGATTGGCCCCACGGCCACGGCGGAATACGTCGTCGACGGCGCGCATTTTCATCAGCATGGAGCGTTCCTCGGCACTATCGGCAAATAGCGGGGCATGGATCTGGAAAGCATGGCCGCCCAGCCGTTCGGCCAGCTCGGTGGCCACGTGATTGACGTCGGTATAGTGCTTGCCACTGGACCAGCCCTGTCGCCGGAACCACCTGCACGTTGAAGCCGTGCTGGCCCTTGAGCCCGTTGGCGATGGCGCTGACACCCTTGCCGCCGCTGATACACAGCACGTCGCCATCCCGGATGGTCTCGACCAGCAATTGCCCGGCCGCCTCGCCTACGCTTTGTAGCGTGGTCAGCGGATTGTCCGACACTGTCGGCACCACCATGGCGCGGCGTATCCCGCCCGAGGCGCGCAACTGTTCCTCGATGGCCACCAGATGTTCGACCGGCGACTTGATCTTGATTTCGACGAGGCCGGTCTGGCGGCCGCGCTTGATCAGGCGGTTGACACTGGCATGGCTGATGCCGAGGGTCTTGGCGATTTCTGCCACGGGTTTGTCCTTCGATGAAGTGCAGCACCAGCGCGCGATGCATCTGGCGGGCGATGGCAATATCGTCGCGGAGGGCTTTGGAAGTCATGGGATGGTCCTCAGCGCTTCTGGCTATGCAGGAAATGGTCGATCGATACGGCGCCAAGCAGGATGCAGCCCTTGATCATGTCCTGCCAGTAGACCGAAACATCGAGCAGGATCAGCGAGCTGCTCACGACCGACAGCAGGGCAATGCCCAATATGGCGCCGAAAATCGTGCCCGAGCCGCCGTTGAGCGAAGCCCCGCCGATCACTGCGGCGGCAATGATATTGAGCTCCATGCCGACGCCGAAAGTGGGCGTGGCGGCGCCGAAGCGGCTCATATAGATGACCCCGGCAACGCCTGCCAAAGTCGAGCACAGCACCGTCACCCAGAACTTGACTCGGCCCGTCTTGATGCCGGAATACTGCGCCGCCTTCTCGTTGGAGCCGGTATAGAACACCTTGCGGAAAGCGGTGGCGCGACGCAGCAGGAAGTCGAAGATCACGACCACGGCGACAAAGATGATGATGACGAAGGGAATGCCGTAGAATCTCGCCCTGCCCGATCGCCTTGAATTCAGGCGGCAGGGTAAAGAGCGACAGCGGCGTGCCCTTGGTGACGATCAGGCTCATGCCGCGCACGATGACCATTGCCGCCAGTGAGGTGATGAAGTGGTTGAGCCCCACCACCGTGACGAAGAAACCCATGGCCGCGCCGATGAGGGCGCTGACGCCGATGCCGATGAGGCTGGCTGTCCATGGATCAATGCCCATAAGGAACATGGCGCCGGACACGACCATGGAGAAACAGACGACAGAGCCCACCGACAGGTCGATGCCGCCCACGATCAGCAGTACGGTCATGCCGACGACCACGATGCCTTCCACCGAAAAGCTCATCAGCATAGCGCGCACATTGCCCCGGTGGCGAAGTGCGGCGAGGCAAAGGTCATGGCGATTGACAGCGCCAGGATGATGACGATCAACCCGGTTTCGCGCATGACAAAGAAGCGGGCGATGGACAATTTTTGCGGCGCTGGCCGGGCGCGGCGAGTGTGGTCTCGCCGGTTTGATTAAGCGACATCGGCCAAATCTCCTGTGTTCGTAACGCCCGACGCCAGCCGGATCACGGCTTCCTCGGTCATAGCTCCAGACAATTCCCCGGCCACCCGCCCCTCACGGATGACCACGACGCGGTCGCAGACCCCGATCAGCTCGGGCAGCTCGGACGAGATGACGATGACGCCCACCCCGCTTTGGGCCAGTTCGCGCAGCAGCTTGTGAATCTCAGTCTTGGCGCCGACATCGATGCCGCGCGTCGGCTCATCCATGATGATGATCTTGGGGTTGACCGAAATCTGCTTGGCGATGGCGACCTTCTGCTGATTGCCGCCGGACAGCGACGAGACCGCGTCACCGATGCCGCCCATGCGCACGCCCATCTTCTGGGTGAGCCTGTGCGCCTGATCAGCCTCGGCCTTGCGATCGAGCAGAATGCCTGATGTGACCCGCTTGAGGTCGAGGACGGAAATATTGGCTGATATTGACATATCCAGGAACACGCCGGATGCCTTGCGGTCTTCTGAGAGATAGACCAGCCCCTTGCGCACCGCCGAGGGGTAATCGCGGATGGTCACAGGCTCGCCATTGAGCACCACCGGCCGCTGGTTACCGGGGCCGAGCCACAAAGGCCCAGCGCGACTTCGGTGCGCCCTGCCCCGATCAGGCCACCGAGGCCGAGAATCTCGCCGGCCTTCAGCTCGAAGGAAATGTCGCTGAAGCGGTCGCCGTCGGAGAGCTTGTCGACTGCCAGCAGCGTCTTGCCCGGCGCGCCTTCCAGCTTTGCCGGATAGATTTGGGAAATCTCACGGCCAACCATGCGGCGCACCACCAGCTCGGGCGTCATGTCGCTGACCTTGTCGGTGGACATGTGGCGTCCGTCGTGGAACACGGTGACACGGTCGCACAGCTCAAAAATCTCGGCCATGCGGTGGGAAATGTAGATGATCGAAATACCGCGCGCCTTGAGCCCGCGAATGATCTGGAACAGCGCCTGCGTTTCAGTCTCGGTAAGAGCGGCAGTCGGCTCGTCAAAGATCAGGACGCGGCAATCGAGCGTCAGCGCCTTGGCGATTTCCACCAGTTGCTGGTTGGAGATAGAGAGGTCAGCTACGCGCCGGCGCACCGGGATGGGGGCCAAGAGATTCATGACTTTTGGGCGTCGCGATTGAGCGTCGCGTAATTCATCAGCGGCGAGCGGCGCGCATTGGTGGCGGCCATGAAGATATTCTCGGCTACGGTCGCATCCTGGCACAGCGCGATCTCCGGTGCACCAGCCCGATGCCAAGCTTCTGCGCGCTAGCCGGCAAGGAAATCGTGGTCACTGCGCCGTCGAGCAGGATTTCGCCGCTCGTTGGCTGCAGGATTCCCGCCGCAATATTCATCAGGGTGGATTTGCCCGCGCCATTCTCACCGCAGAGGGCGTGAATCTCGCCGCGTTCCAGCGAGAAATCGACTGAAGTAAGGGCATGGATGGCGCCGAACTGCTTGGAGACGCCGCGCATTTGCAGCACAGGATCGATACTCATGGGTCTCGTCTCATGGGTTCGGTGGGCCGGAGGGCCGTAGCTCTCCGGCGCTGATCGTGGGTCGGCGAGCTTACTCTTCGATGCCCTTGGTGCCGCGACGCTTGAGATAATCGTCCCAATAGAAGTCGTCAGCATTGTCAGCAGTGACGATGGAGAAACCGTTGTCGACGAAGGGCACGGCCATGGCATTGTCGCCGGAACGGGCATAGTCGTTCATCGGGTCAATAAGCTCGGGGTGGGCTGCCATCCAGAGCAGCATGAAGCCCATATAGCCCTGCATGCCCCGGTTGGGATTGACCGAGCCGAAGATGTCGCCAGCCTTGATCATGTCGAGAATGTTCTCGTTGACGTCGGCAAGCATGACGCGGACTTTGCCGCCGTTTTCCTTGCTCGCCTGCGCCGCGCCGATGGCCGAATTGGCCTCGGGCATGAACACTGCGCCCAGATCAGGATTGGCCTGGATCAGGCTCAGCACAGCCCGGTAGGCCTTTGCCGGATCCTGATTGGAGGCGGCGCGACCGACCAGCTTCATATCAGGCCACTTGGCTTCCATGCGGGCGATAAAGGCCGCGACGCGCTTGTCGTGATTGTCCTGGCCCGGATTTTCGAGCACGGCATATTCACCCTTGCCATCCATGGCCTCAGCCACGGCGTCGGCGGCATAGGTGCCTTCCGCCGAGTTGTCGGAAGTGATGAAAGACGTGCGCTTGGAGTTCGGCGAGTCAGCCGCGAAGGTCACCACGGCCACGCCCCGGTCGACGGCGCGATTGATTGGCTCCACAAACGGGTCCGAGTTCATCGGATGCACCAGAATGCCGGCCGGGTTCTGCGCCAGAGCCCGGTCGAAGCTGGCGATCTGCTTGGTCACGTCATATTCGGGCGTGCCGGTATAAGCGGTCTCGCAGCCAAACTGCTGGCCGGCCTGCTTGAACATTTCATAGACCGGAAACCAGTATTCGACGCCTGAAACCATGACGTTCATGACGTATTTTTCGCCCGGCTCGCATTTGAACGGGTTCTCGGTCTGGGCAACAGCTTGGCCCGAGCCAAGCACTGCCGTGGTGACGAACGCTGTTGCCAGCGTGCTCAGAATTTTGCGCAAGATTCCTCCCTCCGGCCGAAGCCGTCGCAATGCATCTCCCTTGCCGGCAATGCCGGTGGGGCATGGATTTTGTGAAGCCACGATCCTCCTGCGAACCCCAGCGGGATCACATTTGTCCGAGAGTGAGTCGAAGTCAATATAATTCACTACCTGAATTATATTTCACATCGCTTGTGAATAAGCCGCCTGCACTGCCCGCATCCAGGAAAGTCTCAACCGAACGCAAGTACCGCTTTCCGCACTTCTCATCAGATGCCGCTCTGACATCATGCAGGCCTCCGAGCCGGCAGGACGCCACCATGGCCCATCCCTTCCTCAACCTTCTCAGCGATCGCAAAATCGGCGCCCTTTGGACAGGGCTCGCCTTCTCGGGCATTGGCAACGAGCTGAACCGGATCGCCATGGTTTGGCTCGCCATCCAGATCGCCGGCGCAAATGCCAGCTGGGTCTCGACGGCGCAGTTTGCCATTGCCACGGTTATCAGCTCGGGCGCATCGGCCTTTGCCGACCGGATCGCGCCGCGTTCGCTCATGATCGCGACCGACCTGCTGGCGGCGCTCGTCGCGCTCGTGCCCCCGGTCTTTGCCAGCACTATCGGCCTGAGCCTTGAGGTCTTGATCGGCACATCCATGGCCCCGGCCGCATTGGGCGCGCTGTTCCAGCCGGCCCTGCTCTCGAGCGTTCCCCTGATCGTGGAAACCCGCGAGCGTATTCAGGGCGTGAACGCGCTCCTCGACGCCACTGCGCGCCTGTCACGATTGCTGGGCCCGTTTCTCGCCGGCCCGTTAAGTGCTTTCGTCCCGATGCTGCATTTCCTGACGATCAACGCGGCCAGTTTTCTGATTTCCGCCTGCGGGATCGCGCTGGTCGGCAAATCCATCAGCACCCCGGCTCGCACGCAAGACACCGCTTCCATGCAGGAGCGATTGGCGCGCGGCTTTATGGTGGCTCGAAAAGAGCCGGAAGTCCGCATAGTTCTTGCCGCAAACACCATCGTGCTGGCGGCCCGGTTCATCGCCGTTGGGCTCGGCCTGCCCTTCCTCGCGGCCAGTCCCGAGGTGGCGAGCCTGCCACTGACCGGCATTGGCGCCCCGGCCGCCTTGGCCGGCGCATATGGCGCCGGCGATTTCATCGCCAATCTGCTCGTGGCAGGCGCGCGGCCAAGGCGCGTTGGCCGCTTCATGTTCACCGGCTATCTCATCCTCGGCACCGGCCCGGCCCCGGTCCCCGTCCTGCTCTGGACCCTGCCGCCGCTCCTCGCCCTGCCCGCAATGTTACTGGCCAGCTTTGCGGCCGGTCTGGGCGGGCCCATGTTCTTCATCCCCATGATGACCCTGCTTCAGACCGGGCTGAACCGCCCCGATCTCAGCAGCCTGATCCGTTTCCGTGCCGCCCTCAGCGCCGCCGCCATGATGCTGGGCTCCGCCCTGTCGCCCCTGCTTTTCGACCGCTCGGGTGCCTCGCCGACAATCCTGCTTGCCGGCAGGTCATTGCGCTCATCGGCGCTCGGGGCAGCAGCTTCCGGCCGGATCTTGGCACAGCCACACAAGCCAAGTAGCTCAATCAGACTATCGCCGCCCGGATTTCCGAAAGCCCCGGGATGGTGGTTCCATCGGGGCGAAAATTGCTGTCTGCCAACCATGTGGCAATCGCCAGCCGGTTGCGGCGCCACTCCGACTTGAGCATGGAATGCCGAGCCGTATCGCGCTGCCGACCATTTACGATGGCCGCGTTCCGCCAGATGCCTTCGGCCGTGAAGCCATATCGTGCCGCCGCGCATCGATGGCCCATTCAGCGCATGACAGCGCCAAACCAGCCGCTCATAGCCCAGATCATCGAATGCATGCCTCATCAGCAAGAAAATTGCCTCAGTGCTTGCACTGGTGCGCTGCAATCGTGGCGAAAACCATATGCTGCCGATTTCGATGGCAGCATCCGCGGGATAAATATCGCATAGCGACAACCAGCCTTCGGCCGCGCCGCTGCTCGCCGGACGCGCCGCCCAGAATGGCTGCTCCGTTCGGCCACAAAAATCGGCAATCTGGGATGCAAGAGCGTCGGCCGTGGCGAGATGGTCCATAGCGCAGATGGGCCCGAGATTGGTCCCCGCCCGATGCGGCATCCCAAAGTTCGCCGACATGCGACGCCTGCAGCGGCTCCAACGCAACGAAGCGCCCGCGATGCGGCACCCGCTCCGGAAACGGCCGGGGCGAAAGCTCAATGGGCCGTCCAAGATCAGTCATCCGCTGCCCTCGCCCGCGTCAATCTCGGTTAACCCTCGCACCACGGGCCGGGAAGCATTATTGATGCACCGCTTCAAGCCTGTGCCCCTCCGGATCGACAACGAAGGCCGCATAATAGTGGGCGCCATAATGCGGCCGCAGGCTCGGTGTGCCGGCGTCCATGCCACCATGGGCCAAGGCCGCGGCATGAAAGCGATCCACTCCAGCCCGGTCGGACGCCTCGAATGCCAGATGAAAGCCCTCGCCGGGTGGCGAGGCCCCTGCGCGTTCGAAGATATTGAGCTTCTCCCCGCCGCCGGCGCTGCCATAGCCAAGCCCGCCTTCGCCTGTCCAAAGCCGCACATATCCCAGCGCGGCGAGCACGGCGTCATAGAACAGAGCGGCTTGAGCCGGGTCACGCACACCGAGCGAGACATGCCCCAGCATCAGTGGAACCGCACATCCGTCACGCCCTCGAGCGCCTTGATGCCACCGGCCACCTCCGCCGTCAGCCGATAGCTCCCGGGCAGTTCGATCTCGTATTCCTGCGCGCCACCGTCGCGGATCACCACGAAATTGACCGAGCCTTCCCCGCCGCGCTTGAGCTGGCTGCTGATCGAGCCCGGGGCCTTGGCGTCCGCGGCAAAGACGGTCAGCCGGCGGTCGACCTTTTCGGCAATGCCGTCAATCGCTTCGGCCGACAGCAGGCGTACGCTGATCCCCTCGGCCCGCTCATCCGCGCCCACCATCAGGATCACCGACTTGCACGGTTGTAGCAGGCTGCCGAATTCATTGATCTGCTCAGAAAACGCGATGCATTCGTAGCTGCCGCTTTGGTCCGACAGGGTCAGGATCATCATCGGCGTGCCTTTGCGCGTGCGCCGGTCCTGCCGCGAGGCAATGGTCCCGGCCAGCCGACCGGCCGACGCCCCATCCTTCACCGCCCGCTCGGAAATCGCTCCAGCGCTGCACGCGCATGCGCTCGAACAGGTCCGAATAAGCATCCAGCGGATGAGCCGACAGATGGAATCCGATGGCCGCCAATTCGCGGTCTGCCCGCTCGGTCGTGGTCCAGGGCCGGCACCCCGGCCGGCAGCTTGAACGGCTCCGGCTCGCCAGTGTCGAACATGTTCCACTGCCCCTCGTTGCGCTCGCTCGCCAACGCCCGGGCCGTACCGATCACCGTTTCGATGGCGGCAAAAGCCAGTTCGCGCCGCGGCGCCAATTCGTCGAACGCGCCGGCGCTGACCGGGGTTTCCAGCGTCCGCTTGTTCATCATGCGTGGATCGACGCGGCGGGCGAAATCCCCCAAATCCTTGAAGGGCTTATCGCCGCGCACTTCCACAATATGCTCGGCCACCTGCCGGCCCACGCCCTTGACGGCGCACAGCCCATAAAGAACCTTTTCGTCCTTGACCGAGAACAGGACTTCCGACTTGTTGACGCAAGGCGGCACGATCTCGATGCCCTTCTTGCCCGCCTCACGGCGGAATTCGGAGAGCTTGTCGGTATTGCCCATATCGAGCGTCATCGAAGCCGCAAAGAATTCATGCGGGTGATGCGCCTTCAGATAGGCGGTCTGGTAGCTCACCAGCGCATAGGTCGCCGCGTGGCTCTTGTTGAAGCCGTAATTGGCGAACTTGGCCAAGAGGTCGAAAATCGTATCGGCTCGGCTCTTGGTCAGCCCGAACTTGACCGCGCCATCGTGGAAACGCTCGCGCTGCGCATCCATCTCCGACTTGATCTTCTTACCCATGGCGCGGCGCAGCATGTCGGCTTCGCCCAGCGAATAGCCCGAGAGCAGCTGGGCGATCTGCATCACCTGTTCCTGATAGACGATGACGCCATAGGTCTCGTCCAGCACCGTCGAGAGCGCTGGGTGGGGATATTCCACCTCCTCGCGACCATGCTTGCGGTCGCAGAACAGGGGAATATTGTCCATCGGACCCGGCCGATACAGCGCCACGATAGCGATGATGTCCTCGAAGCGGTCCGGTTTCATATCGACCAGCGTCCGGCGCATGCCGCCGCCTTCCACCGGAACACGCCGAACGAATCCCCGCTCTGGTAGAGCTTGTAGGTCGGCTTGTCGTCGATCGGGATATCCTCGATCCGAAAGCTGCCGCCGTCCTGGTTGACCATGTTGACGGCATACTGGATCGTGGTCAGCGTCTTGAGGCCGAGGAAGTCAGAACTTGACCAGCCCGGCCGCTTCGCTCCACTTCATGTTGTACTGGCAGACCGGCATATCCGAGCGCGGATCGCGATAGAGCGGCGCCAGATCCTGCAAGGGCCGATCGCCGATAATGATACCGGCAGCATGGGTCAGAAGCGTGCCGGAACAGGCCCTCAAGGTTGCGCGCAATCGCCACCAATTCGCCCACAGTCTCGTCATCATCGACCATGCGGCGGAACTGGGGTTCCTCATTCATCGTCCGCTCGATCGACCACGGATCGGTCGGATTGGCCGGCACCAGCTTGCACAGCCGGTCCACCTGCCCATAGGGCATTTGCAGCACGCGGCCGACGTCGCGCAGCACGGCGCGGGCCTGCAGCGTTCCGAAGGTGATGATCTGCGACACCTGCTCGAAGCCGTACTTGCTCTGCACATAACGGATCACCTCTTCGCGGCGGTCCTGGCAGAAGTCGATATCAAAGTCCGGCATCGACACGCGTTCGGGATTAAGGAAGCGTTCGAACAGCAGGTTGTAGCGCAGCGGATCGAGGTCCGTGATGGTGGTCGCATAGGCAACCAACGAGCCCGCACCCGAGCCACGCCCCGGCCCCACCGGAATACCTTGCGATTTTGCCCAGCGAATAAAATCAGCAACGATAAGGAAATAGCCCGGGAACTTCATCGACTGGATGATGTTGAGCTCGAACTCCAGCCGGTCGCGATATTCCTGCTCGGTCTTAGTGGGATCGATAGGTACGGTCTTGAACCGGTTCTCCAGCCCGCTCACCGCCATTTCACGCAAAGCCTGCGCTTCGGCGGCCACAGCCTCGTCCTCGCTCAGGTCCAGCGCGGCCTGCAAATTTAGGCAGGATCGGCTTGCGCTTGAGCGGCCGGTAGGAGATGCGCTGCGCGATCTCGACGGTCAAATCCAGCGCCTCGGGCAGGTCCGAGAACAGCGCCGCCATCTCGGCACGGGTCTTGAAATAATATTGGTCGTTGAGCTTGCGCCGCTCGGTCTGGGCAATCACCGTGCCGCCGGCAATGGCCAGTAGCGCGTCATGCGCCTCGGCCTCGGCGACCGATTTGAAAAAGGGTTCATTGGTCGCTACCAGCGGAATGCCCTTGCGATAGGCATAATCCACCAGCCGCGGCTCGACGGCGGCCTCCTGCAGGCGGCCATGCCGCTGCAATTCGATATAGAAGCGATCCCCGAACAGCTCGGTCAGCCGATCCAGTCGGCGGGTGGCATTGGCGTCCTGCCCCTGAGCAAACGCCATGTCGATAGCCCCTTCAGGCCCGCCGCTCAGGCAGATCAGGCCTTCGAGCCCTTCCCGGCTCAGCCAATCGAGCCGCGCCGTGGCCGCACCGCCCTCGCCATCGAGATAGGCGCGCGACACCGGGCAGGAGAGATTTTCGAACCCCAATTCGGTCTGCGCCATCAGCACGACGCTGGATTTGCCCGACCGGGCCACATGGCCGCGCTCGCTGACGCGCTCTTCGCTGGCGGCAAAGTCGATGGGCAGTTCCACCCCGATCAGCGGCTGAATGCCCTTGCCGCTGGCTTTTTCCGAAAACTCCAGCGCCCCGAACAGGTTACTGGTATCGGCGATGCCCAAAGCGGGTTGATTGTCCGCCTTGGCCAGCTTGAGAATCGTATCCAGCTGCAATGCGCCTTCCAGCAGCGAATAGGCAGAATGGACGTGAAGATGGATGAAGCCGGGGCCGCTCATGAATGCTCTCCTAGCCTGCCTTTGTGACAGGCCGTGGCGGAACGCGAAACCGTTTGGCGTCGCAATCCACAGGGGACCGTCACACGAGTCGGGTCAGTACATCCATCCGAGTTAGCGAGCCGATGGTGAAGGCTCCGAGCGTGACGAATGCGGCGAAGTCCTTGATGAAAGTGAGCATCTGCATCTCCCGTGTTGCTATAATGTTCTTATAAGTTCATCGTTTGTTCCTGTCCAGTGGGAGTAGCGGGAACAGCGGGGATTGAGCACATTTGGTTAGCAAATCATTAGGAAAGGTTCACAGACTGTTCACCGTGAGACCGCCAGCGTTGTCATCCGGCGGTCTGGAGGGACCGGTGCGGAAAACTAGTGGCCGATGACGATTTCAGCGTCATTGCGCTGATGGGTGCCCAGATTATCCACGATGGTCGCGCTCGCCCGGTTCAGCCCGCGCAATTGCACATCCACGCCCGCCTTGCGGAATTTGAGCACCGCCTTGTCGATACTGGCGACGCTTGAAATGTCCCAGATATGAGCATGGGTCAGATCGATGATGACGCGGGCGATTTTTTCCTTGAAATCGAACGCCGCCATGAACTGGTCGGCCGAGGCAAAAAACAGCTGGCCGCTGACATGGTAGACGCGGGTGGCGCCATCCGCGGACAGCTCGGGGCGCACCGCGAAAATCTGCGCGATCTTCCGGGCGAAGAACACGCCCGACAGCAGCACGCCGACCAGCACGCCAATGGCCAGATTGTGCGTGCCCACGACAAAGGCCACCGTCGCCAGCATAACGAAAGATGAGCTGCGCGGGTGATCCTTCAAATTGCGGATCGAGCGCCAGTCGAAGGTGCCGATCGACACCATGATCATGATGGCCACCAGCGCCGGCATCGGAATGATGCGCAGCAGGTCGCCCAGCACCACCATCAGCACCAACAGATAAGCCCCGGCGAGGAAGGTGGAGAGCCGCCCGCGCCCGCCTGAGCGCACATTGATGCCCGATTGCCCGATCATGGCGCAGCCCGCCATGCCGCCGAAGAATGCAGAGGTGAAATTGGCCACGCCCTGCCCGACGCATTCCAGTCGTTTATTGCTGCCGGTATCGGTTGCCTCGTCGATGATCTGCGCCGTCATCAGCGATTCAAGTAGCCCCACCGCCGCAACGCCAATGGCGTAAGGCAAAATGATCATGAGCGTATCGAGGTTTAGCGGCACTTGCGGAATCAAGAGCTGAGGTAGCGCGCGGCAATTCACCCATTTCACCCACCGTATGCAGGTCCATGCCGGAGAACCGTGCCAAAGCCGTCAGAACGACAATGCATACCAGTGGCGAGGGCACGACCCGCGTCAGGCGCGGGAACAGATAGATGATCGCCAGCCCCGCCGCGACCATGGGATAGGTCGGCCGGGGCACACCGATCAGCTCGGGCAATTGCGCCATGAAGATGAGAATGGCCAATGCATTGACGAACCCGGTCATCACCGATTTGGAGACGAACCGCATCACCCGGTGCAGGTTGAGCCAGCCGGCGGCAATCTGCAGCAGACCGGCCGAGATCGTCGCCGCCAACAGATATTGCAGCCCATGCTCGCGCACCAGCAGAGCCCATCAGCACGGCGGTGGCCGCCGTAGCCGCGGAAATCATCGCCGGCCTTCCGCCGAAAAACGAAATGACGATGGCTATCACCACCGAGGCATAGAGCCCCACCTTGGGGTCCACCCCCGCAATGATGGAAAAGGCGATGGCCTCGGGCACGAGCGCCAGCGCCACGACGAGCCCGGACAGCACATCGCCGCGAATATTGCCGAACCACTCTTGGCGGTACTGGTCGAAATCAAACATGTAAAAACCCAACAGGCGTCCCGCGCGGCAGCGCACAAACAGCGGGAGGCGATAAGTTGGTGACCGGGGGATAGGCGCCTGGAGAAGCCACCCGGGACATAGCCCTGAGTCCGACGAAGGCCCGATAAATGTCCTGATCCCGCCAACAAATCAAGCCATGCGGCGCTCTCGACCAATTCTCACGTTTCGGTGATAGTAGACTTGTCATCTCAGCAATTGGATTGATTCCATGTCCGAGCCGAACACTACGCCCCAAGTTACCATGCAGCAGCTTGTTGCCCCGGCCACCGGAACCGGCTTTGGCTCGGCCGTTTCGGCCGCCGTGCTGGCGCTGCTCGGCCTGCTGCTGCCCTTTGTCAGTATCTCGACCAATATGGGCACGGGCCTTGACCAATCCGGCAGCTTCAATGGCTTTGCCGCCGCCAGCTGGGTCGCTTGGCTGGCTTTGCTGATCTTCGTGCTCGCGGCTGCCTCTAGCCGTGTCACCCAGCTGGCACCCTATCGCAATATTCTGTCCCTAGCGGGCCCGGTCGTCAGCGTGATCACAGTGCTGTTCGGCTGGTTCCTCTCCCCGGCCGCCGCCCAGTTTGCCAGAAGTGAACCGCGCGCTCTCGTCGGCCGGCTCGCCCGGCAACCTGATCAATATCGGACCCCATATCGGCATGGTCGTGCTGCTCGCCGCTGGCGCACTGCTCTACTGGTCGAGCCGCAAACCGGCCTGAGACACCGGGTTCGGTTGCGGCCGCAGCTTGTGCAGCACGACCAATAGCGAATAGGCCAGCGCGGAGCATCCGGCGGCGGTCAGCAGTAGCGTTGTCGTACCAAAATGGTCGAGCAGGCCGATAAGGACGGGTGGCGCAGCGGCCGCCAGCAGATTGAGCGGCAGCGCTATGGTGGACGCAGCGCGGGCATAATGGTGCTTTTGGAAAAGACCGGGGGCATGGTGGCGCGCGATACGGCCAGCGCGCCGCTGCTGACGCCATAGACCAGGATAAATGCCGCAACGGCTTGCCAGGCGGGCCCGCCAGCCAGCAGCAACAACATGGCGATTGGCACCCCCATTCCGGCGAGCAAGGCCGTGGTCAATCCATCCCAGCGGCCGCCGCCGAGAAAATCCACGGCACGGGCCAGCACCTGAACCACCCCGAGTATCGAGGCCATGACGATAACGTCCTGCTCCGGCAGGCCCAGCTTGCGCAGCAACTCGATCAGGATCGCCGAAAAGCCATAAGTGACAAAGGCGTTGAGCGCGATGGCGGCGGCCAGCACGTAGAATGTCGGCGAGCGCAGCGACGCCCTGCCCGCCGGCGCCGTGGCAGTCATGTGTTGCAGGCCCGGCGCGGCGGGAAGCCCAAACCGGTAGAGCGCCGCGCAACCCAGCGTCAGCGCCGCATAGACCGTGCAGGTCGCCCGCCAGCCCAATATGCCCTGCAGCAAGGCAGTGGCCGGCCAGAACACCGCGCTGGACAGGCCGGAAATCAACATCAGCGCGCCGATGGCCGCCTTGATGTCGGTGCCCCCGCCTTCATTGAGGGCAATATAGGCGGCGGTGGACAACGCCGCTGCGCCCACGACCCCGAGCACCAGCCAGGCTGCGAAATAGACGATCGGATTGGTGCTGCTCGCCAGAACGACAAAGCCTGCTGCCGCCAGAAATGATCCGCCCACCAGCAAGGAGCGTGCCCCGAGACGAACGAACAAGGGCGCGAGTAGCGGAGCGCAGAGACCCGAAGCGACATAGAAAGCCGAATTGCCCGCAAAGATCGTTGGCAGCGGCAGGTTCAATGCGGCAGCTATATCGCCGCCGACGACGGCGAGAAGACTGACCGTGCCCCAGCCGATAATCTGGCCAATGGCCAGCACAACGAGGCGACGGAGTGTTTCGGGGGTCAACGATGCCAACTGGATAGGAGCAATCCGACCCGATTATCGCGGTGGTTTTTCGGTTTGATGACAATCTGGAGAAAGAGGCAGTTTGTACTCGGCCTTTTAGCTCAAAAAATCCGTCCGCGCCCGTTCTGATCACCAGCGAGCGAATGGCCACGTTTGCCGGTTGATCGAGTACATAGAGAATGGCCTCGACCACGTTGCGATCGCTCAGCATGTCCTCCCCGCTGCGTTCACGGCTCCATTCGGCATCAGTCGGCAGCATATCCTCGATAATGCCGGGATGCACCGAGGTAACCCGGACATTGCTGCCGATCAGCTCTTCCGTCAGCGCCTGCACGAACCCATTCTGGGCCGCCTTGGCAGCCACGAACGGCACCGATGAACCGCGCATGCGGGCATAGGGCAGACCACTCATCGACACCACCGTGTGGATATCGGCCCCCGGCCGCGTCCGCAGCAACGGCAGCAGGCGCCGCGTCAGCGCCATCGTGCCACTGACTGTCGAATTGATGACCGATGCAATCTGCTCGTCGGTCTGCGCCTCGAAAGCACCGCCAGTCCAGTGCGATCCAGAATTGACCAGCACATCCAAATCAGGCGCCAGCAATGCCACCTTGGATGCCGCGTCCGCTACCGATGTCAGATCCGCCAGATCGCACATCACACAGTCCGGTCGGCGGCCGGAGCGAGCCTCGATCACACCGGCAATCTCGGCCAGCCCCGCGCCATTGCGCCCGAGCAATACTGGCAACATGCCCCGGTCTGCCGCCACGATAGCCGGGGCAGCGCCGAGCCCGCGCTGCTCCGGTGATTACGATCGTCTTGCCAGCCAGTGTCATGACGTCCTCCAAAAACAAAAAAAGAGCCGGGATTTCTTCCAGCTCCTCATATTCCTAACGATCAGCTCAGTTCTTGTCTGCCGTGCCTTGGGCTCTTTCGGCTTGGGCAGGGTCTTGGACTTGGCTGGGCGTGGTGGCACGGCCACCAGTACCAGCTTGGCCTCCCGGCCTTCGCCCATCACGGCCGGGCAGTGATAACAGTAACAGGCCAGTGGGCCAGCGCGGCCGGACCGCCATTCAAGAATCCCATGATCCCCGACATGATCGCGGCGGCGAAAAGGTCGGGAATGGGGTGGTTTGCGGAATGGCAGCTTTTGGCCCTCGGGTGGCGATTCTTGACCTCCATTTAAGGGAGGGTTGCGGATCACGGCCCTATGTGAAAGTTTCATCATCGTAGCGACCGTACGATCCAGGATGTACCAGGACGGTCTCGTCGCTGCCGGTGGGTGCACGAATTATCTAACATTGTTGGTTTCGGACGACGCGAACTCGTCCTCCTTGTTGCAGCCCTCATGGGCCTCAGCTCGATCGCCCTGGACATCATGCTGGCGGCTCTCCCCGAGATAGGCCATGCCATGAAAGCCACGACGCCAAATCTCGCGCAATTGACGGTTGGCACATTCTCGGCGGGAGCAGCTATCTCGGCTTTCCTGATCGGGCCTGTTGCCGATGCTTATGGCCGGCGTATGCCGATCCTTGCAGGATTGGCACTTTTCGTGGTGTCCTCCTTGCTGGCTTCGTTCGCGCAGAACATGGAGACTATGCTGACACTGCGCTTCCTGCAGGGGGTAGGCGTTGGGGCGACAAGACTGTCCCAAGCAGTTTTGCGTGATCGATATTCGGGTAGCGAGATGGCAGAGGCCATGTCGCTTTCTCTGATGGCTTTCCTCATATTGCCGGTGATCGCACCGCTCATCGGCCAAGGGATTTTACTGGCCGCGGGATGGCAGGCCATCTTCTTCACCATGGCGGCCTTGGGCATGCTTGTGTTGACGTGGACGTGGTGGAAACTGCCCGAAACACTTGCCCGGGAGCATCGGCGGTCCTTGGGCTCGGCTTCGATATGGTCGGGGTTGCGAGTTATCGCGCGTGATCGCAATGCGGTCGGCTATGGTCTGGCGGCTATGTTCCTGCTCGGTGCTCTCTATGGCTTCATCGCCACCACCCAGCCCGTTTACGGCGAAGCGTTTGGGCTTGGCGGCTTTTTTCCCTTTGCCATGGCCGCGACCGCCATCGTGCAGTCTGGCTCGGCCTTTGTCTGTTCGCGTCTCATTCGGCGCTTCGGAGCGCCAGCCATCGGCCTGTCTGCCTTATCTGCCTATGTGGGCTTTGCCGGCCTGTTGGTGGTGATGTTCTGCCTCGGCATCCTGCCATTCTGGCTCTTTTTCGTTCTGATCACGGCAATGATGGCGATGTTCACACGGGCGGATGCCACGCTCGGCGCACTGTCCATGACCAATCTGGGCCGAGTCGCCGGCACCGCAGCATCGGCCTTTGGCGCGATCCGGGCACTGGGCGCGACGTTTCTGGGTTCGCTGATTGGCCGGGGCTATGACGGTACGCCGCGCTCCCTCGTGTGGGGCGTGCTTATCCTGGGCCCGGCGTCACTGCTCTCGATAGCTTGGGCAAGGGGAGCGCGGAACGTTGATTGACGGCGCCGTTTTTCAGCAAGACAAGCGCGCCTGCACTGACACGCAATAACGAAAAGGCCCGGATCGCTCCGGGCCTTCTTTATTAGTTCTTGTCTGCCGTTGCCTTGGGCTTTTTTGGCTTGGGCAGGGCCTTGGGCTTGGCTGGGCGGGGTGGCACGGCCACCAGTTCCAGCTTGGCTTCCGGCCTTCGCCCACCACGGCGACGGTTACCGTGCCGCCATTGATCAGCTCGCCGAACAGCACTGGTCGGCCGGGGGCTTTTGATGTGCTCTCGGATCACGCGGCCCGGGGGCGCGCGCCCATGCGCTCATCATAGCCGCGTTCGGCCAGCCAATCGGCGGCTTCCGGCGTGAGGTTGATCGTGACGCCACGCTCGGCCAGCTGACCTTCCAGCTGCAGCACGAACTTCTCGACGACGCGGCGGACCACTTCGCGCGGCAGCGGGGCAGAAGGAAATGATCGCATCGAGCCGGTTGCGGAATTCCAGGGTGAACAGGCGGTTGATTGCCTCTTCGTCGTCCCCCTGCTCGCGCTTGCAGGCCAAAGCCGATCGGCGCTTTCTGCAGGTCCATGGCGCCAACATTGGACGTCATGATCAGGATGACATTGCGGAAGTCCACCGACTTGCCGTTGTGGTCGGTCAGCTTGCCGTGGTCCATCACCTGCAACAGGATGTTGTAGAGATCGGGATGGGCCTTCTCGATTTCGTCGAGCAGCACCACGCAGTGCGGATGCTGATCCACGCCATCCGTGAGCAGACCGCCCCGGTCGAACCCGACATAGCCCGGAGGCGCGCCGATCAGGCGCGACACGGTGTGCCGCTCCATATATTCGGACATATCAGAACCGCAGCAGTTCCACGCCGAGTGTATCGGCGAGTTGCTTGGCGACTTCGGTCTTGCCGACGCCGGTCGGACCCGTGAACAGGTAGGAGCCAATCGGCTTTTCCGGTTCGCGCAAGCCAGCACGGGCCAGCTTGATCGCCGACGACAGCGCCGTAATCGCCACATCCTGCCCGAACACCACCGTCTTGAGGCTGGTTTCGAGGCTGCTCAGCAGCTCGGCATCGGACTTGCTGACCGATTTTGGCGGGATGCGCGCGATAGTCGCGATCGTCGCCTCGATATCCTCGACATCGATGATCTTCTTGCGCTTGTCCTCGGTCACCAGCATCTGGCTGGCGCCAGTCTCGTCGAGTACGTCGATCGCCTTGTCGGGCAGCTTGCGGTCATTGATATACCGCGCGCTCAGCTCCACCGCCGCTTTAAGAGCATCGTCGGTGTACTTGATCTTGTGGAACTCTTCGAAATAGGGCCGCAGTCCCTTCACGATCTCGATGGCATCGGGCACGGACGGTTCGTTGACATCGATCTTCTGGAAGCGGCGGACCAAAGCCCGGTCCTTCTCGAAGAACTGGCGATATTCCTTATAGGTGGTCGAGCCGATGCAACGGATCGCGCCCGAAGCCAAAGCCGGCTTGAGCAGGTTCGAAGCATCGAGCGCACCGCCCGAGGTCGCGCCAGCACCGATCATGGTGTGGATTTCGTCGATGAACAGCACTGAGTTCGGGAGCTTTTCCAGCTCCTTCATCACAGCCTTGAGGCGTTCCTCAAAGTCACCGCGATAGCGGGTGCCGGCCGAGAGCGAGCCCATATCGAGCGAATAGATCACCGCTTCCTTGAGCACTTCGGGCACGTCGCCCTCGACGATCTTGCGGGCCAGACCCTCGGCAATCGCCGTCTTGCCCACACCAGCGTCACCCACATAGAGCGGGTTGTTCTTGGAGCGGCGGCACAGGATCTGGATCGTGCGGCGCAGTTCGGCATCGCGGCCGATCAGCGGATCGATCTTGCCGGCCCGCGCCTTCTCGTTGAGATTGACGCAGAAATCGGCCGGGGCCGAGCTCTTCTTGGCCTCCGCTCCGCCTTCATTATTGCCTTCGCCGTCCTCAGCACCACGCACCTTGCGCTCCTCGCTGGGACCCGATTTGGTAATCCCGTGGCTGATGAAATTGACCGCGTCCAGCCGACTCATGTCCTGCTGTTCGAGGAAATAGGCGGCGTGGCTCTCACGCTCGGCAAAGATGGCGACCAGCACATTGGCGCCGGTAACTTCTTCGCGGCCAGAGCTCTGCACGTGAATGACCGCGCGCTGGATCACGCGCTGGAAGGCAGCGGTCGGCCGCGCATCCCGGCCATTGGCCACGATCAGGCTATCGAGCTCTTCATTGATGAAATCTTCTAGATCGCTCTTGAGCGCGTCGATATCGACATCGCAACCGGTCAGCACGGCGATCGTCTCACGGTCGTCGGTCAGGGCCAGCAAGAGGTGCTCGAGCGTTGCGAACTCATGGTTGCGCTCGCGCGCCGGGTTCATCGCCTGATGCAGAGCCTTTTCAAGTCCGCGGGAAAATGAGGGCATATGATGTTCCTATTGCTTTTCCATCACGCATTGCAGCGGATGCTGATTTTTGCGTGCAGTGTCCATGACGCGGGTCACCTTGGTTTCGGCAACCTCGTATGGATAGACGCCGCATTCACCCACCCCCTTTTGGTGAACATGCAGCATGATGCTCATGGCCTCCTCGCGCGTCTTGTTGAACACATCCTGCAGGACCAGCACGACGAACTCCATCGGAGTGTAGTCGTCATTCAGCAAAAGTACGCGATAAAGGTTTGGACGCTTGGTTTTTGGCCGGGTCTTGGTGATCGTCCCGGTTTCGGTGCCGTTCTTTCCCCCGCCATCCTTGCCGCCATCATCCTCCTTGGGCCCGGCCCAAGCGGGCATCGGCTCCAGACGCAGGGCGGCTGGGGCCTCTTCGGTCATGGCGAGGAGGTCAATATCGGTCATAGGAAGACATCTGTCGTAAGAGAAACGAAGCAGCATGGTGGACCCATTATGTAGGCAAAATCAGGCCCGTGTTAAGGGGCAATGCATCGCGTTTTTGTGACAGCGCAAAAAGGCCGGCTAACCGGCGCTTTTCGGGAAATCCGGCTGTGCTTCCGGGCGAGCGGCAATGAAGGCCGGCAGGCTCTCGCACCGCTCCACGATCGCCACGACAAGGGGGAATTGCTCCAGCGCCACGCCCAGCCGCCGCGCTGCTGCCACTTGCGGCGCCAGATGCAGATCCGCCCAGCCCGGCGCTTCACCATAGCAATAAGCCCATGCCCGCTCCCGCCGCGCCAGCAGGGTTTCGAGCGCCATAAAGCCCTCACTCTGCCAATGCTGCACCCACTGGGTCACTCCGCCCTCGTCAATGCCGTGCCCGGCCAGATACTTTCGCACGCGGTTAACTGTCAGTGCATGCATCTCGGACGCAATCACTGCCCCAAAGGCAATCGACAGCGCCCGCCGCGTAGGATCCGCGGGTAAGAGCGGGTACCCGGGAAAGCGCATTTCCAAAAGATCGAGAATGGCCACGGATTGGGTGAAAACCTGTCCATCCAGCTCCAGCGCCGGCATCAACCCCTGTGGATTAATCGCCGCATAAGCCTGCGCACCAAGGCTTCCCACGCTGACATAGTCGTAATCCAGCCCCTTGAGATTGAGCGCAATCCGCACCCGCTCACCCGCCGAATTCTGCCACCGCGTATAGAGTTTCATCGCTGCCATTCTCTTGTCTCATCACCACCCTACACGGCCACCGTGACCGTCTCTCCACACTGATGACAAATTCGGTGGCATTTTACGGAATGGTAACGGGGTCGCAGTAATCTCCCGAAAGGAGAGGATAGACCGGAGTGTTTGGGGCACACCGGGGCCATCCGCCAGTGTGTTGTTGCGTACGGGCGCAGAAGCGTCCGAGGAATAAGAGTTGGAGTACCGGGTGGCTTCTCAGGCGAAAACCCCATGGCGTACGGTCGTCGTCCGCGCCTTTGCCGCAGTCCTCGTCCTGTTTGCGGTTACGGCTCATACCGTGGCACCCGCACAGGCTATCGAAAATCTCCGCAAATATGCCGGCATCGTGGTCGACGCCAAATCCGGCAAGGTGATGTATGAAGAGGCAGCCGATAGCCGCCGCTATCCCGCCTCCGTCACCAAGGTCATGACGCTCTATATCCTGTTCCGGGAACTGAGCGCAGGTAATCTCAAGCTCTCGACCAAGATGACCGTGTCGCGCTTTGCTGCTGCGGCCGTGCCCACCAAGCTGGGCCTGCGCGCCGGCTCGACCATTACCGTGGAAGACGCCATCAAGGCGCTGGTGACCCTGTCGGCCAATGACATGGCCCGCGTCATCGCCGAGCATATTTCGGGCTCGGAAGCAAAATTTGCCGAACGCATGACCGCTACGGCCCGTGCCCCGGGCATGCGCAACACCACCTATCGCAACGCTTCGGGCCTGCCCGATGGCGGCCAGATCACCACCGTGCGCGACCGGGCCATCCTGGGCATTGCCGTCTATCAGCACTTTCCGAACTATTACGAATTCTTCCAGACCAAGAGCTTCAGCTACGGCCGGAACACCTATGGCAACCACAATCGCGTGCTGGGCTATATGGGCGCCGTCGATGGCATCAAGACCGGCTATATCAATGCCGCCGGTTCCAACCTGCTGACCGCTGCCCGCCACGACAATCGCCACATCGTCGTGGTGGCCTTCGGCTTCAATTCCAGCGCCTCGCGCGATGAGAAGGTCCGCCAGCTCGTCGCCAATTACCTGCCCAAGAGCCGCCGGGGCAATTACCTGCAGACCACGATGATCCCCCAGCCGGGCCGCCGGGGCAGCGCCACTGTTCAGGTCGCCGTCGCCCAGCCGAGCCAGCCGGTCTTCGTGGTGCCCATGCCCCTGCCCGGCTTCCGCTCGGCTCAGCTCGTGGCTGCCAACGGCGCCCG
This sequence comes from Devosia sp. A8/3-2, assembly GCA_025452255.1. Lineage (GTDB taxonomy): Bacteria > Pseudomonadota > Alphaproteobacteria > Rhizobiales > Devosiaceae > Devosia. Next base: position 2,512,106 of record CP104974.1, on the reverse strand, counting down.
GGCCCAACCGCGTGCTTCCATGGCGCCCGAAGTGGCCGTGGCCAATGCCGCGCCCGTCCCTCAGCCCATGCCGGCCGATCTTGGCCTGCAGCCCGCTGTTCAGGCTGCCAATATCTCGGCCGCCCCCAGCCGAGCACCCCAGCCTGCCTATCCCAGCCAGGACGTGATCGGCGCTCGGCTGAGCGACACCTATAACTCGGGCGCGCCACCGACCTCTCTCGGCCAGACTGCGCCCTCCGCCCCGCTTGAAATGCAGGCTCCCGCCGCTGCCCGGAGAACAGCCGGTCGACCTGATGACCTCAGGTTCGGTGCAGGTTGCTGCTGCTGATGTGCCGCCCGGCGGCTGGGTCGTGCAGATCGGCGCCGGCCCATCGGAAGACAGCGCTCGCGCCATGCTCTCCGACGCTGCCGGCAAGGTCGGCACGCTGGGCGACTTCCGCTCCTATGTGGAACGCTTCGAAAAGAACGGCCAGACCTTCTTCCGCGCCCGCTTCGTCGGCTTTGGTGATCGCGATGGGGCCACGGCCATGTGCAACCAGCTCAAGCAGCAGAACCTGTCCTGCACGGCTATGCAGAGCTAACGCCTAATAACGAGAATGACCGGCGGCATGCATCGCCGGTGACCGAGGAAGCAAATTGGTGCCTGTGTTTGGAGTAGCCCAATGAGCAGAACGTACTGCCCTTGCCGAGCTTGCCAGTTTCATTGGCCGCTCTGCCCTGACCTCGGACGACATGGCCGCGCGCAACCGCGTGCTGGCCGGAATGACCGGCCGCATGCTGCCCGCCGCCGCGGCGTCGGCGACCTGCTCGGCGTCGTGCTGGCCCTTTCCGCCCGCACCCGCCGCATGGTGCAGGAGCCGGTCAATATCGACATCGACGTCTTCGCCCCCGGCGGCAAGCGGGCGCTGCGCATGAGCTTTGGCAAGCGGTAAAGCCAAACTCGACCACTGGTCGGTTATTTTTCGTGGCCCATGGCCCGCATCTACAATGCTGCCACGCCCACCATCGTCTCCCTCGGACTTGATCCGAGGGCCGCTCGTCGCCCATGCCGAATTGGGAGAGTCCCTCGGGTCGAGCCCGAGGGTGATGCGGTGGTTGGGGGCACTAATAGCGCACTCAGCGCCCTTGAATTTTCACCCGACATTTCGCTAGCCTCCACAGCCAACCTCGTGGAGCGCCCCATGCCGCAATCCTTCTCCCCCGACTTGCCCCGCAAGCTCGCAGCCGGCATCGAGTCCGGTCTGCTCCGCCACCTCCATGCCGTGCTCATCGGGCACAATGGCGAACTGGCGCTCAGAAACCTACTATACCGGCCATGACGAAAACTGGGGCGACCCGCTCGGCAGCGTCACCTTCGGCCCCGAAACCCTGCATGACCTCCGCTCGGTCACCAAAAGCGTGGTCAGCCTGCTCTATGGCATAGCGCTCGACCGAGGCTCGGTGCCGCCGCCCGAAACCCCGCTCTTCGCCCAATTTCCCGACTATCCCGATCTGCAGGCCGACCAGACCAAAGCCGGCATCACGATCGAGCATGCCCTGACCATGAGCATGGGTCTCGAATGGGATGAAAACCGCCCCTATACCGATCCGCTCAACAGCGAGATCGCCATGGAAAATGCGCCGGATCGCTACCGCTTCATCCTCGACCGCCCCGTCGTCGCCGAGCCGTGCAAGCGCTGGATCTATTCCGGCGGCAGCGTGGCGCTGATCGGCGCCCTGATCGCGCGCGGCACTGGCAAATCCCTGCACGATTTTGCCCGCGAAACCCTGTTCGCCCCGCTGGGCATCGAGCAATTCGAATGGAACAGCGGCCCCGATGGCGTCGCCTCTGCGGCCTCCGGCTTGCGATTGCGCCCGCGCGACCTGCTGCGGATCGGCAATATGGTGCTCAAGGGCGGCGAATTGGACGGAACCCGCATCGTCTGCCAAGGCTGGATCGAGGCATCACTCAAGCCTGCGATCAGAAACCGGCGACGGGCTGCATTATGGCCGCCTCTGGTTCCTCGGCGACGCGCCCACGCCCGCCCTGCAAGGCGATCGCAATTGGGCCGCCGGCTTCGGCAATGGCGGCCAGCGACTCTGGCTCATGCCCGATGCCGGCCTTGCCGTCGTCACCTATTCCGGCCACTACAACGCACGGGACGCCTTCGTCACCCCCAATCGCGTGTGGCGGGAGATTGTGCTGGCGAATTTGGTGGCGGCTTAGAGCCAGTCGTCATTCACGAGAGCAGGACTTTTGCTTCCAAAGGGAGAGGTGAAGTGGGCCTCACCCCTCGGCGGAGACCTTGGCCTGCGCCACAATCGGCAAATGCAGCGCCGCCACGAGGCTCCGATATTCCTCCCGCGCGCCAACATGCGACAGCGATGGAGTACCGCCCAGCAGCGCCGGGTCCAACGGGTCAAACACTGTCAGGCCCATGGGAAACAGCGAGCGGAATACCACGCGCTCGGCAATGCCCTCGGCCACCCGGCAGCCGAAGCGCGGCGATCCGCTCCAGCATGGTCTGCACTGGCGCATGCTGCGTGAAGACAACATCGAGATGCGGTTGCGCACCAGTACCCAATCCATGGTCTTGCCGTCGATCGCCAGCCGCTCGGAGCGCGCCCGCTGCACCAGCCGCGCATAATGGCTCATTTCGCGCGGCGCCCCGGTCACCGGGTCCATCTGTGCCAGCACATTGAGATCGATCAGGCTGTCATTGACCGGGGTGATCAGCGTATCGGCCAGCGAATGCGCCAGCCGGGTCAGATTGGTATCGAAGCCCGGCGTGTCGATCACCAGAAAATCGGTGCCATCGTCCACTTCGCCGATGGCCTGCCGGAACATCTCGAACTCGCGTCCGTGATTTTCCTTCACCAGAATCCCCTGCGCCAGCGGCAGGTGGAAATGGGTGGGATGGGGCAGGCTCAGCCCCTGCGCCTTGGCCCAGTCGCGCCGATTGCGCACATAATGGGTAAAGGTCTGCTGCCGGCTGTCCACATCGATCGAAGCAACCCGATGGCCTTGGTAAAGCAGGTAGATGACCAGATGAAAGGCCGTGGTCGATTTGCCCGACCCGCCCTTCTCATTGCCGACGACGATGACATGCGGGCCTTGTCGCACGGCAAATCACTCCTACTACGTCCGGCAAAGTGTCAGTGTTTCGCGCCGCCGAGCAAGAGCGGGATTGTTACAATTATTGCTGATCAGGCGGCCGCAGGAGTCTAGGCCGCCATCCGCTGCCGCACCGGCAATTGCAGCGCACCCACCAGTTACGATATTCCTGCCGCGCACTGACATGGGACATTGACGGCGCGCCGCCCAGCGCAATCTCTTCCAGCGGATCGAACACCGTCATGCCGCTGGCGAATAGCGAGCGGAAGATGACGCGCTCCGCAATCCCATCCGCCACCCGGCAGCCGAACCGCGTGCCGATCCGCTCCAGCGTTGCATGCACCTGATTGGCATTGCGCGAGCCCAGCATGGAAATGCGGTTCCGCACCAAAACCCAATCGATAGTCTTGCCATCCGCCGCCAGCCGCTCCGAGCGCGCCCGCTGTACCAGCCGGGCATAATGGCTGGTTTCTGACCGGCTCGCCCGTTGCGGGATCGACCCGCGCCAACACGTTGAGATCGATCAGGCTGTCATTGAGCGGGGTCACCAGCGTATCGGCCATGGTATGAGCCAGCCGCGTCAGATTGGTGTCAAAGCCCGGCGTGTCGATCACAAGGTAATCAACATTGCCATCCACCTCGGCAATCGCCTTGCGGAACACAGCCATCTCGGCCTGCTGGTTATCCTTGATTGAATCGCCCGGTGCCGTGGGCAGGTGGAAATGCTTTGGGTTGGGCACATTGAGTTCCCGCTCCACGACCAGGCGCGGCGGTTGCGCACATAATGGGTAAAGGTCTGCTGCCGGCTATCCACATCGATGGTGGCGACGCGATAGCCATGATGCATCAGATAAATGGCGAGGTGAAACGCCGTGGTCGATTTGCCCGACCCGCCCTTCTCATTGCCCACCACAATGACATGTGCGCCCTGCCCCATCGCCGTCTCCAAATCAGGAACGATTAACTGTTGATCAACACATCGAACCCGCATGGTTAACAGCCGATTAACGCGGCTGTTTCTGCGTGGGAGAAGATGGCCCCTACGATGGATACGGACGACCTTGCCAGCCCCAACCATCCCCAGCACTCTACCGCCCACCCACCAGGAACCAGCACCATGATTCTCTTCGGCGGCAGGCTCTCGCCATTCGTGCGGCGCGTGGCGATTTCGCTCACGCTGCAAGGGCGCTCCTTCGAGCGCCAAATCGTCAATGTGCTGCAACCCGACTTTGGCGGCATTACACCGAAGCCAATCCCCTTGGCCGCGTGCCCGTCCTGCGCCTCGATGACGGCATGGACCTGATCAGAAACCTCTGCCATCATCGACTATCTCGACCAGACGGCCGCGGAGGGGAAACGCCTGTTCTCGGCCAATGGTCCGGCCAGAATTGCCCAGCTCCAGACCGCGGGCTATGCCAATGGCGTGGCCGAAAAAGGCGTCGCGCTGGTCTACGAAGCCATCCGCCGCCCGGCGGAATTTCAATGGCCGACATGGCGCGCCCGGTTGAGCCAACAGATCACCGCAGGCCTCGATCATCTGGAAACCCCGGCCGCCAGTGCCGAGTGGCCGGCGAACGACCATCCCAGAGGGGCGATCGTGGCTATGGTCTGCGCCCACGACTTCATTGCCACCGCGCACCCGGCGCTGATGCAGCAGCCACGGCCAGTTCTGGCCGCCCTTTCAGCCAAGGCAAATGCGCTTCCCCCTTCGCCTCAAGCTACCCGGTCATGGCCTGATCAGATCAATCCCAGTTTCGCCAGATCGGCCGCCGGGGCCAGTGCTTCGGCATTTTCGTTGGCGCCCAGATCGGGCGGGGCGTCCTCGGGGCGGAGGTAGCGCCAGCCCCGGAAGGGGCGCTTGGGATAGGGCACGGTGCGCACCATGTCGGGGCTCATGATGATGTCGCAATAATCCTTGCCCTCGGCGTCGGTATACTGCGCCAGCCGCAGGATGGGCTGGCGGCAGACGATGGCGCCGGCGATGACCCAATAGATCGAGGACAGGCCTTCCATCTCCGCGGCGCGCTTGGGACGCATGCGGGTGCGGTGCACATGCACATCCTCGCCATAGTCGGCGCCCCACCAATGCGCACGCTCGTCGCGATAGCTTTCGAGTTCGGCGAGGCTCGCCACCCCGACGCTGAGTTTGACCATGTGGATCATGCCAAAGTCCCCGGCTTTACCCGCCCCTGCATCACGTCGATCTCGTCATCATCGACGATCCATGGCTCGCGCAACGCCAGTGCCAGCCATTCTCGGAAGGCCGGCAGGCCATAGATCGCTTCTGACATAGCCATTCAGAACGTCGGAAACCGGCAGGCCATAGGTGCGAATCCGTGTTGCCACCGGCGCAAACATGGCATCGGCCGCCGTGAACTCCCCGAACAGAAACGGCCCGCCCGACTGCGACAGCAAACCGCCCAGCAGCGTCTCCAGCCGGTGCAGGTCCTTGCCGACGGTGTCGATATTGACCTTGCCCGGGTGGGAGGCCCGCAAATTCATCGGCGCGTGGCTGCGCAGCGACAGGAAGGCCGAATGCATCTCGGCGCTCGCCGCGCGCCATTGCCCGCTGCCGCAGCTCGGCCGGCCAGATGGGTTTTTCGGGGAAGAGATCGGCCAGATATTCGATGATCGCAATCGTCTCGGGGATCACCAGATCGTCATCGACCAGCACCGGCACCTTGCCGGTGGGCGAGCGCGAGGCCAGCGTCTCCCGCCAGCCTTCGCCGGAGAGTTGCAGCACTTCATCCTCGAATGGAATTTCGAAATGCGCCAATACCAGCCGGGGCCGCAGCGACCGAGTGGAATAATTGCGGTTGCCGATCAGCAGCTTCATGATTGTTCCCGGTAGCAAGAAGGGCGCCCCAGTGGCTCGGGCGCCCTTCCTAAATCGTGTGAGTGAATAACTCTAGCGCCTAGACGCCCGCAATTACGGAGAAAACCAGTCCCATCGAGAGCAGGCAGACCAGTGTCCGGGTCGCTGCTCGCCACATATTGGCCTTCGGTTGACTTCGCATATACCGCTCCTTGTCAGCCGTTCACTTCCGGTTCGCGACGCCACTGACGCGCAGGGGTCACACCCGGTCATGAATCGTTAACTGCGTCATAAATGCTTTGCAAGCGGCGAAGTTGCCACAGTCCACAGGCTTGATTCCGAGCTCGGTTAAGGCGTTCCAAACCGAATTCCCGGCTTCTTAGCGATATTCGGCAGCGCCCGACGCCCTCGCCAGCTCGGCAAAAAATGACGGACCTGCCCGATTTTCCCGGGCCGCAAGCACCCGCTCGACGTTGACACGGGCGTCCGAGTCGGTCTGCACCTCGAAGTCGTATTCCATGCCCCGGTGGATGGTGTGGAAATCCTGCTCGGCACTGCCCAACGGCCGGTCGCCCCGCGCCTTTTCCCGCTCGATCAGCAGCGGCAGCGGGCAATGCACGCCCACGAAAAACACGTCGAAGGGCGCAAATAGTGCGACCAGATCATCCAGCCAGCCCGGCGTATCCGGGATATGCTCAAGCACCAGATTGTTACCCGCCGCCGCATAGGCTGCGAGCGAGCGGTGAAACCCGTCAAAAAACGGCGCGCGTGCCGCTTTCCAGTCGAACTCGCGGCTCTTGAACCGGGCCATGGGCAGCACGCCCGCATCCCGCAAATGATCGATAGAAATGTGCCAGAACGGCAGCCCGATCTGTGCCTGTATGCCGTGTGCAATGGTCGACTTACCGCTGCTCGAGGCGCCATGCACAAAGATGATCTTGCCCGGCTCAATCATTTAGAACAGCCCGAACCACAGCCCCGCAATGCCGAGGAACGCGAAGAAGCCCACCGTGTCGGTAATGGTCGTCACGAACACCGCCGAGGCAATCGCCGGGTCGGCCTTGAGCTTGTCCAACGCCAACGGGATCAATATCCCCGCCGTGCCCGCCACGATCAGATTGATCACCATAGCCAGCCCGATCACGCCGCCCAGCTCGTAATTGCCGAAGCGCAGCCGAGTGACCAGCCCGATCAGCACAGCAAAAATCACCCCATTGGCCAGCCCCACCACCATTTCGCGGGTGATCAGCCGGCGCAACCGGCGTCCATCCAGTTCGCGCATAGCCGGGGCCCGCACGGTCACCGTCATGGTCTGCGTGCCGGCATTGCCGCCCATCGAGGCCACGATGGGCATCAGCACGGCCAGCGCCACCATCTGCTCGATCGTGCCATCGAACATCCCGATGACGTAGGAGACCGCCACCGCGGTAAACAGATTGACCACCAGCCACGGCACGCGGCTGCGCACCGTATCGATCGTGGTGTCCGAAATATCCTCGTCGCCCACACCAGCCAGCAGCTTGATGTCCTCGTCGGCTTCTTCATGGATGACGTCGACGATATCGTCGATGGTCAGCACGCCGACCAGCCGCTTGCTCTCGTCCACCACGCCCACTTCGACCAGATCGTAGCGCTCGAAATCGCGCGCCGCCTCTTCTCGGTCCTCATTGGCGTCGACCAGAACGAAATTGGTGTTCATCAGGGTCTCGATGGAGGTCGCCCGCGCCGCGCAGGAACTTGTCGAGCGGAATGGTGCCCAGCACCTGATAGGACGCGTCGACCACATAGATCTGGTAGAATTCATCCGGCAGGTCGGGCTCGGTGCGCAGATAATCGATGGTCTGCCCCACCGTCCAGAATGGCGGAATGGCGATGAAACCGGTCTGCATCCGCCGCCCGGCGGATTCCTCAGGAAAATCGAGGCTGCGCTTGAGGCTCAGCCGCTCAAAGGTTGGCAGTTGCGAGAGAACCTCGTCGCGATCCTCCTGCTCGAGATCTTCGAGAATGGCGACGGCGTCGTCGCTGTCCAGACCCGTCACGCCGCGCGCAATATCGGCATTGGACAATTCGTCCATCAGCTCGACGCGGACGCTTTCGTCCACTTCGGTCAGCGCCGAATAGTCGAACCGGTCGCCCAGCATGCGCACCAGCGCCAGCCGCTCCTCGGCGTCGAGCGATTCAAGCACGTCGCCAACGTCGGCGGCATGCAGCGGCTCCATCACCGCGGCGACATCATCCCCCGCTCCGCATCCAAATAGGCGCGCAAACGTTCCAGCCACAGCGGACTGATGCGGTCCCCGCGTCACGCAGCGCATTGGGATCAATCCCGACCTCTGGGCCGGGCGCGGTTTCACTATCTGTGCTCACTGGAGGCCCTTTGTGTCGCTGGTGTCGGGGGCAGGCCCACCTGTAGCCAATCGGCTTGCAATGCGCCAGACTGGAGCCGGCGTTTTTCGGCCATAAATACCGAAAAATCAGAGCATTGGGAGGAGAGACCGATGAGCGACGCCAGCGACCTCGATACCGCCTTCGAGCGGATATATGCCACGGCCCGGCAGCGCAATCTGCCGGGCATGACCCGCTCCACCAGCCTGAACACCCCGGCGCTGAAAGTGCGCGACAAATCCTTCGTCCGGCTCAAGGACGCCAACACCCTCGTCCTGCTTTGTCCGGCCGAGCAAAAGACCCTGCTGATGGAAATCTCGCCGCAGATTTATTTCGAAACCGACCACTATGTCGGCTATCCCGCGGTGCTGATTCGACTCGACGCCATTGCGGATGAAGAACTCTCGCTGCGGCTGGAAGATGCTCGGCGCTTCAAGGCGCCCAAATCATTGGCCGCGCAGCTCCGGCGTCCGGCCGGGAATAAGTCGCCACGGCAAAAACACCCCGGGTCCCAACTTTCGCCTGATTATGCCGATTAGCTCACCGATGTGTGAACGACCAAGATCAAACAACAAAGGTGATCCCATGTCCAAATTCCTCATCGCGCCCGCTGCTCTTATGATGGCGCTTGCTTTGGCAGCCTGCGGCGGCGATGCGCCCGCTGGCGGTGGTACGACCCCGCCGGCCGATACCAGCACGCCGGCAACCACGCCGCCGCCCGCCGAACCGGCGCCCGCGACGCCTTCCCCATAATGCAAAGGCCGCCCAATGGGCGGCCTTTTCTTTCATGCGTCAGGACGGGCGCTCGGCCAATACCAGCACACCCGCCAGCGCGATCATGGCGCCACCCGAGGCCTCGCGCAGCCGCCGCACGAGCGATGGATTCGCTGCCGCCCCAGCGCGGATACGGCTCGCGCCAAAGGCTACGACAATATCCGCCGGGGTATTCAGCACCACCGACACCGTACCCAGCGCCACAAATTGCAGCGCCACATTGCCCGCGCCCGCGTCGATGAACTGGGGAATGAAGGCGAGGAAAAACGCTGCCGTCTTGGGATTGAGCGCTTCAACCAGCACCCCTTCGCGAAAGGCCCGCCCTGCCCCGACGGACGAAACCCGCAGCTCGCCGCCCAAGCCCGCACGAGCATCGCGCCGTGCCGCTCGGATGGTGCGAATGCCGATCCAGACCAGATAGGCCGCCCCCTGCAAATTTCAGCAGTGTGAACAGCTCCGCGCTGGCCAACACAATGGCGGAAACGCCAAGCGCCCCGGCCAGAACGTGCACCATGCCGCCCAGACCGTTACCGAAACTGGAGGCAATGCCCTCAGCGCGCCCACCGGCCAGCGTGCGGGCCGCAACATAGAAAATGCCCGGCCCCGGCGTGATCGCCAGCAACAGGCAGGCACCCAGATAGAGGATGAATTGGCTGGTATCAGGCATTGTTGCGTTCCCCTCGGCATCAGGATCAAAATCAAAAAGCCGCGTAATCCAAGGATTACACGGCTTTTTTGAATATTTGGTGCGGTCGAGAAGACTCGAACTTCCACGCCCTTTCGGGCACAGCGACCTCAACGCTGCGCGTCTACCAATTCCGCCACGACCGCACGCTGGTAGGCTCCGTTCCCGAAGGCCCGAAGCGAGTGGGGATGTAGCAAAGGTCTTACCCAACCTCAAGCGGTTAAATCGAGATTTCGCGAAAGCTGTGGATTGGGCGAGGCTCGGCTACGCTATGCGGGCAGGCCGCTGGGCACGGGCTTGCCCAACCTGATGGCTGCAACGGCCGCCAGCAGACCCAAGAACGAGGCCACCAACATCAACCCCAGCAAGAGCATGGGCGATGGCTGGACGGACAGCGCCAGCCCGGTCCCCGTTGTCAGCAACGCCCCGCCCAGCACGGTGAGCGCTCCGGTTATGCCGGCAGCGCTCCCCCCAGCCGAGGATAGACCGACATCGCCCCCGCATTGCTGTTGGGCATCGTCATGCCATTGCCCAGCCCGACAAAGATCGTGCAGCCGAAATACAGTACCGGCGTTAGATAGCCCATTGCGATGATCAGCAGGCCCGCCGCCAGCCCCAGACAAGCCAGTATCTTGCCCAGCAGCATGATCGTCATTGGCCTATGCCGACCGGCAAGACGACCGGCCAACCAGCTACCGGTGATGAAACCGGCCGTGATGCTGCCGACGAAAATGCCAAGCTCGGCCGTGTCGATGCCGAAAATGGCGGTGGCAATCAGCGGCGATCCGGCCAGAAAGATGTAGAAGGCACCAGTCGAGAAGGCCGTGCACAGCGCATAGCTCCAGAAGACCGGCTTGCGCAGCAGCAGGCTCAACCGTCTGTCGTCAGGTTCGCCCTCGGCCGAAGGCCAGATGGTTTCCCCACATCAGTCCATGCCGGGCATAAAAGCCCTGCCCCAGCCACGGCATAGAGCACGAAGATCATGCGCCAGCCGAAGGCTGCGTCCAGCACGCTGCCCAGCATCGGCCCCAACATTGGCGCCAGCGCCATGGCCATGCTGATGCGGCCCAGCAACCGCGCGGCATCGCCCCCTTCATTGGTGTCGCGAACAATCGCCAGCGACAGTACATAGCCCGACACCACCGCCGCCTGCAGCATGCGGAACGCCAGCAGCATCCACACATTCTGGGCCATGGCGCAGCCAAGCGAAGCGAGCGTGAATACCGCCAGCGCCACCAGCAAGACCGGCCGCCGACCAATCCGGTCGGCAAGCGGGCCAACGCCGAGCTGGACTGCGGCGGTCACGGCGAGGTAGCCGCCCGGGGCAAGGCTGACCGGGGCATAGTCCGCCTCAAGATCGCGCGCGATATTGGTCAGCGATGGCACGATCATGTTCAGCGTTACCGTCGAGGTCGCCGTTATCACGATCAGTGTCGTCAGAGACGGCGGGGCGCTTGCCTTGCGCATCGGTTTTCATCCCCCAAAAACAAAAAAAGCCCCCGAACGATTGTTCGGGGGCGCATGGCGAACGGATATGGCTTCCGCTACCGGACCATGCACCTTTCAGCTACGACGACGATATGGGATTGCAGCATCTGCGTATTTCCTCAGAGAGCCATGAAGCTAGCCCCAGACCAGCCTTGCGGCAAGAGCTAGCCTCGCTTGAAGGCCTTTTGCGAGATCAGCACCCGTAGGTGGCCTTCTTCCACGCTGACCTCGCCATGGGCAATCAATGTGTTATTGGCGTAGATATTGAGCGGATCGTTCTCCATCGCGTCCAGTTCGATCACCGCGCCGCGGCCCATGCGCAGCAAATGGTGGATCGGCATGGTCGTCGCGCCAAGCTCGACAGTGATGTCCACTTCAATATTGTCTAATGTGCTCATAGATAAGTCAGCAACCTCGTCCGCAGCACGATAGGCGCGGAATCTCTATCTCATGATCGTCAGGCATTTATGGTTATGGAAGTGTTAACGACCCCACCCGGCAGCTGCGAGAGCACCAGCAAACTCATCCGCGCTGACCATAAGCCGGTCGAATGGCTGATTTCGTCCGGGCCGGTGCCCTACCCGGCCGCGCTCGCGGCCATGCAGGCCCGCGCTGCCGCCATTGCCGCCGGCGAGGCGGGCGAAGCCGTGTGGCTGCTGGAGCACCCCGCGCTCTATACGGCGGGCACCTCGGCAGTCCCGGGCGATCTGCTGTCGGACCGCTTGCCGGTCTACGATGCCGGGCGCGGCGGGCAATATACCTATCATGGCCCCGGCCAGCGCGTGGCCTATATCATGCTCGACCTGCGTGAACGCGGCCGCGATATCCGTTGCCTAGTGCAAGGGCTCGAAGGCTGGATCATCGATACGCTGGCCGCCCACAATATTGCCGGCGAGCGCCGCGCGGGCCGCATCGGCGTCTGGGTCAATCGGCCGGACAAGGGCCCCGGCAAGGAAGACAAGATCGCCGCCATCGGCGTGCGCGTCTCCAAATGGGTCACCTTCCACGGCATTTCGCTCAATGTGGACCCCGACCTCAGCCATTATGACGGCATCGTCCCCTGCGGCATCACCGACCGGGGCGTCACCAGCTTTGAGGATCTGGGGCAGCTCGTCTCCATGCCAGAAGTCGATTCGGTGCTGCGCAGCTGTTTCGAGCAGCGGTTCGGGCCGACGACCCAATCCGCCGAAAGCCTTGTCTTGCTGGGTTAACCCCTGCCTGCCGAAGAGAGTCTTGTCAGGCCGAGCCGAAAATGGTGGTTTCCGAGAACCGGAGCGCAGCGTACATAAGTACGTGAGCACCGGAAGCGCAGGAAAGCGCCATTTGCAGGCCGGCATGGCAAGACTATCGAGGTAGGACATGACACTAGACGATCTTAAACGCCTCTTCACCCGCCAGACCCTGTTCCGGCTCGATGCCATTCTGTCCCCAAAGCTCGTGCCGATTCTCTATGCATTGGGATTGGCCGGCATTCTGCTTTGGGCGGTCAGCCATTTGTTCTGGAGCTTTGGTTTCGGCTTCGGCAATGGCCTGTGGGGCCTGCTCGAAATCGCCGTGTTCGGCCTGCTCTCGCTGGTCAGCCTGCGCATAGCCTGCGAGGCGCTGCTGGTGTGGTTCAAGACCAATGAGGCCAGCGGGGAGACGGTCAATCGGTCGCGCTATTCGGCTTCCCTCCTCGATGAAGTGCGCGACGCCATTCGCGATCTCGCCGAAGAAGGCGAAGACACCGACTATGCCGAGGCCGACGAATATATCACCCCGGCCACCGACCCGGCGCCCTATGTACCGCCCACCCAACCCTCTCCCGATGCGCCCTGCGCGCCGGCCACCAGTTCCGGCGAAGTCTTCAAGCCCCGCCGCACCGCCAAGCGCACACCACCGCCCAAAGACGCGAGCTGACCGCCGAATCCAGGATACAAAAAACCCGCCGGGACCCATGTCCCGGCGGGCTTTTTATTGTCGTCGCAAGCTTACTGCTTGTTGACGCTCCGAGCGCCTGGACCGGCAAACACCGTGTACAGGAACACGAAGCAGAACAGGATAGCGCTGTCGCCGCCATTGTTGACGGGGAAGAAGTTCATCGGCGCATGCACCATGAAATAGGCGAAGGCCATCGTGCCCGAAGCGATGAAAGCAGCCGGACGGGTGAAGAAGCCAATGGCGATCAGGATGCCGGTGACGATTTCGATGACGCCGGCAAGCCAGAAGATCGAGAAGGCGGGCGGGCTCATATCAGTGGCGGGGAAGCCCAGCACTTTCTGCGTGCCATGGGCGATAAACAGCAGGGCGGCAATAATGCGCAGCACGGCGAGGAGCCTGCGGCGCGTAGGCGGAGAGACGATCGAACATTCAGTGCTCCTTGGAGCGTTGGAGTGCTGCGCAGGGAGCAGAATCCCGGTGACGCTTAGGCAAATTCTCCACTAACTCAGCTGCTTGCAAGCGCAAACCCGAACAATACCGGACGCACTGTTCACCTTTTCGCGTGTTCAAGATGCCGTGTTCGCCACAATGGGCAGGTCAGCCCGCGCGTGGCGAGGGTCGGTCACATTGCGTAACCGTCAAACTTTCTGTATGACGCGGCCAACAAATCCAACATTGGAAATCCTGCTCACATGAGCCAAGCGCCAAAAATTGGCCTCGTCAGCCTCGGCTGCCCCAAAGCCCTCGTCGATAGCGAGCGCATCATGTCCACCCTGCGCTCGCAGGGCTATTCGTTTTCGCGCGACTATGCCGGCGCCGATATCGTGCTGGTCAATACCTGCGGCTTCCTCGATAGCGCCAAGCAGGAATCGCTCGAAGCGATCGGGGAAGCCCTCAACGAAAACGGCCGCGTCATCGTTACCGGGTGCCTCGGCGTCGAAGAAGAGCTGATCCGCAAGACGCACCCCTCGGTGCTCGCCATTTCCGGCCCGCACCAATACGAAAACGTCGTCAACGCCGTGCACGAGCATCTGCCGCCCGTGCCGAACAAGTTCATCGACCTTATTCCCGAGCAGGGCCTCAAGCTCACCCCTGCGCCATTACGCGTATCTGAAAATTTCCGAAGGCTGCAACAATCGCTGCTCCTTCTGTATCATCCCCCAGATCCGTGGCGATCTGGCCTCCCGCCCTGCCGCCGGCATTCTGGGCGAGGCCGAAGGCCTGATCCGCGGCGGTGTCAAGGAACTCCTGGTCATCTCTCAGGATACCAGCGCCTATGGCGTCGATATCAAATATGCCGAGAGCAATTATCGCGGCCGCCCGGTCAAAGCCAAGTTCTACGACCTCGCCAAGGAACTGGGCCAGCTCGGCGCGTGGGTGCGCCTGCACTATGTCTATCCCTATCCGCATGTCGACGCGGTGATGGAGCTGATGGCCGAAGGCCCGGTCCTGCCTTATCTCGACATTCCTTTCCAGCACGCCTCCCCCAAGGTCCTCAAGGCCATGCGGCGCCCGGCGCACCGAGAAAGACGCTCAACCGCATTCTCGACTGGAAGCGCCAAGTCCCTGATCTGACTGTGCGTTCCAACTTCATCGTCGGCTTCCCCGGCGAGACCGAGGACGATTTCGAGATGATGCTCGACTTCATCGAGGAAGCCGAGATCGACCGCGCCGGCTGCTTCAAATATGAGCCCGTGACAGGCGCTCCGGCCAATGAGCTGGAGGGCATCGTGCCGGACGACGTGGCGCAGGATCGCTGGGAACGGCTGATGGAAGTGGCGCAGAATGTCTCCGCCGGCCAGCTCGCCAAAAAGGTCGGCCGCACCATCGACGTGCTGGTCGACGACGTCGATCCCGACAATAACCGCGTCATCGCCCGCTCCAAGTGGGACGCCCCGGACATTGACGGCCAAGTCATCGTGGCCAAGGCCGACGGCATCAAGGTGGGTGACATGGTTTCGGTCACCGTTACTGGTAGCGATGAATATGATCTGTTCGCCGAACCGGCGAAAGCGCTGAACTAGCAGCGAGTTACGCAGGTTTTCGGATTCAAATGCAGAAGGCCGCTCCTGATGGGGAGCGGCCTTCTACTATTTTCGGCCCATATGCCACGACCTCGTCCTTCGACAAGCTCAGGATGAGGTCTACTGGGACTACCAGTGAAACCTTACTCCACCAGTTTCGCCAATTGCCCCACCACCGTCCCCCACCCGTCATAAAACCCCATCTCGGCATGCATGTCCCGGTCGGCCCGGTCCTTGTGCATTACATAGGACACATATTCCGTCCCCTCGGGGTGATCGGCCGTGGTGATGATCGCGGTCATGAAGGGCTGCGCTGCCGGGCGCCAGCCATCCACCAGCGCATTAGTGAACACGATCCGCTCGCCGTCATCCACCGCGAGAAAACACCCGTTGATATGGGGACCGAACGCGCCACCATTTTCGCTGATCTGCGTAGTAAAGGCGCCACCGGGCCGCAGATCCATCGCCGCCACCTTGCATAAAGCCGGCTCGGGCACCCACCATTTCTCAAACCGCGTCGGGTCGGTCCAGGCCCGCCATACGGTGGCGCGCGGCGCCTTGATGACCCGCGTAATCGTCAGGTCGAGTTCGGAATTGTTCATTTTGCCTTGTCCTGTTCTTGCGTAACAAATTGCTCCAGCCGATCGGCGCGGCCCTCCCACAGCGCCCGCTGATCGGCCAGCCACGCCTCCACCGCAGCAAACCGCTGCTTGTCGATAACGCAGGTGCGCACCCGGCCAGCCTTGCGGGTCTGGATCAGCCCGCTCCCTTCAAGAAACCGGATATGTTTCATGAAGGAGGGCAGCGCCATATCGAACGGCCGCGCCAGATCGCTAATGCTGGCCGGTCCCTGCCCCAAGCGGCTGAGCACAGCCCGCCGTGTTGGATCGGCCAGCGCCTGAAAGATGGTGTCGAGTTGCTGATACTGTTCCATGAGGCTAAGTATCATGGGTAATATACTTAGCGCAATGGCTAAGTGTCTGCTGACAACCTGATGCCGCCCAACCGGAACGTTATCGCGCCGCCAGCCAAAGCCGCGCAACGTCTTTGCCCTGCGGAACAGCCCTATAAATTACTCATCCAAACCAAGACTTTAGCCTTTGACGTCACGAGCGCCTCCATTGCATCAAACTGCCAATGAACACGCGCCCTCGGAGTTCCAGCGTCACATGAACAAGCTTCTCGCTACTGCCGTCCCGGCCTTCGGCCTCGGCGCGACCCCGGCCTTCGCCCAGCCCACCGACATTCTCAACGCGTCCTATGACATTGCCCGCGAGCTATTCGAGGCGGAAAACGCCGCCTATGCAGCCACGGGCGCCACGGTCACGATCAACCAGTCCCATGCCGGCTCATCCGCGCAGGCCCGTGCCGTGCTCGAAGGCTCGGCGGCTGACGTCGTCACCTTCAATCAGGTAACCGATATCCAAAAGCTCGTCGAAGGCGGCTTCGTCTCGGCCGATTGGGCCACCCAATTCCCCAATAATGCCGCGCCCTTCTATTCCTTCCCGGCTTTCTCGGTGCGCGCCGGCAATCCCAAAGCCATCAAGGACTGGGGCGATCTGGCCGCCGATGGCGTGCAGGTGATCTTCCCCAATCCCAAGACCTCCGGCAATGGCCGCTACACCTATCTGGCCGCCCGCGCCTCGGGCGAATGAGGAATATAAGGGCGACGAAGCCCAGATCGAGGCTTTCCTCACCAAGCTGTTCAACAACGTTCCGGTCTTTGAAACCGGCGGCCGCGCTGCCACCACCGCCTTCACCGAGCGCCAGCTGGGCGATGTGCTGGTCACCTTCGAGGCCGAAGTGCTCGGCGTGCGCAAGCAGCTGGGCGCCGACAAATATGACGCGGTGATCCCCTCGGTCAGCTTCCTCTCCGAATTCCCCGTCGCAATCGTCGACAAGGTCGTTGATAGCCGCGGCAGCCGCGATCTGGCCAAGGCCTATCTCGATTTCCTCTTCACCCCCGAAGGCCGGAAGTCGCCGCCGCCAATTTCCATCGGGTCAATGACGAGACCGTCGCTGCCGCCCACGCCGCCGACTTTCCCGCCATCCGCCTCGTCACCGTCGAAGACGCCTTTGGCGGCTGGGAGAAGGTTTCCGAAGAACATTTCGCCGATGGCGGCCTGCTCGATAAGGTGTTTTTGAACCAATAGGCACCGCCTCCTACCGGTACAAAATCTGGCGTGGCCCCGTGCCACGCCAAAAGCATTTGAAGGACCAAGATGGCATCGCGACGCAGCAAGCATCTGCTCCCCGGTTTCGGGCTGACGCTGGGCGTCTCCATGCTCTATCTGACGATCATCATCGTGCTGCCGCTGCTGGCCATGCTGCTCAAAGTGGGCGGCATGGGGTGGCCCGAATTCTGGCGCATCGTGGCGTCCAACCGCTCGCTCGCCGCCTATCGCATCACTTTCAGCTCGGCCCTTGCCGCCACTGTATTCAACGGCTTTTTCGGCCTGCTGCTCGCCCGGGTGCTCACCCGCTACAGCTTCCCCGGCAAGCGCCTGCTTGACGCCCCGGTCGACCTGCCCTTCGCCCTGCCCACCGCCGTTGCGGGCACGGTCCTCGTGACGCTGTTTGCGCAAACCGGTTGGTATGGGCAATTCCTCAGACCCAATGGGTTCAAGGTCAATTACACCCAGCTCGGCATCATCGTGGCCATGAGCTTCACCTCCATCCCCTTCGTCGTCCGCACCGTCCAGCCGGTGCTCGAAGACGTGGAGGCCGGCTATGAGGAGGCCGCCAAAACGCTGGGCGCCACCGGCTGGCAAGTCTTTGCCCGCGTCATCTGGCCCACCATCCTGCCTGCCTTCATGACCGGCTGCGTGCTCTCCTTCGCCCGCTCGCTGGGCGAATTCGGCGCCGTCGTCTTCATCGCCGGCAATCTGCCCGGCTTCACCGAAATCGTCTCCCTGCTGATTTTCATCCGCCTCGACGAATTCAACTATGAAGGCGCAGCGGCGCTCGCCTTCGTCCTCCTTCTTGCCGCCTTCCTCACCCTGCTCGCCACCAATGCGCTGCAATCCTGGCAAGTGCGCTATGCCGATCGGAGCACGTGACCATGACAGTGCGCGTCCACACCCGCTCCCCGCCGAAATCACCCTGATCGCCCTCGCAATTGTGCTCTCGGCGCTGATCCCGGTGGTCCCGGTCGCGCTCATCTTCGCCTATGCCCTGCGCGAAGGTGTCGGCGTCTATTTAGCCAATATCCTTGAGCGCACCACCTTGCACGCCATCGGCCTCACCGTACTCACGGCGGTCATCGTCGTGCCGATCAACATCGTCATCGGCATTTGCGTCGCTCTGGCTGGTCACCCGCTTCCGCTTTCGCGGGCGCCAGTTGATCATCACCATTGTCGAGCTGCCCGCCTCGGTCAGCCCCATCGTCGCGGGCGTGGTCTATCTCTTCCTCTATGGCGGCCGGGGCCTGCTCGGGCCGGTGCTGCAAGGCATGGGCGTCCAGCTCATGTTTACCGTTGCGGCGATTATTCTGGTCAGCCTCTTCGTCACCGCGCCCTTCGTGGCCCGCGAGCTCATCCCGCTCATGCAGCAGCAAGGCACGGAGGACGAGGAAGCCGCCCTTTCGCTGGGCGCCAATGGCTGGCAGATGTTCCGCTTCGTCACCCTGCCCAATATCCGCTGGGCCATTCTCTATGGCGCGGTGCTCACCAATGCCCGGGTGATGGGCAGAATTCGGCGCCGTCTCGGTCGTCTCCGGCTCCATCCGCGGCCAGACCAACACCCTGCCCCTGCAGATCACCCAGCTGTTCAACGATTTCAACGTCACCGGCGCCTTCGCCGCCTCATCGACGCTCGCCCTGATCGCCGTGGTGACGCTGATTTTGAAATCCACGCTGGAATCTCGCGGCTGGCAATGATGGCGGTGCGCGGCTAGGCTCCAGACATGGCCGCTTCCGCATACAGACCGCCCCGCATTGCCCGTGTCGTCACAGGCGCCGATATCGTGTCACGCGCCAGAGCTGCATTGGCGGGGGCCGAAATCATCGAAGTGGCGAGCGAGGACACGGCCAGCGTTCAGCGGGAACTGGACTGCATTGTTCCGGCAATCGAGGCGTTAATCGATGCGGGGATCGCGGCGCCAATCGCAATAGCCAGCCGCCGGGCCTTGGTGGTCGACCGAGCTATTGAAGCAGGCGCGGCCCTTGTGTGCCCGCTGGAGGGTGAGGAAGGGGCAGAAATAGCCGAAATTATCGCGCTGCATGGGGCCGAAGTGGTCGGCGAGCCCCGAGCTATCTAAGCCCGCAACGCATCCAGCACGGCTACGGCCGTGTCGAACTCGACGCGCCGTTGCGCCCGGCGCGCGGCCGCTTCCTCGTCCGGCCCCATAGGCCAATCTGATAATCCTCATCGACATGCGCTGCCTGCCACACCTCGTCGGCAGTAAACAGCCGGTGCCATAGCCCGATGGCCAGCAGCCCCGACCCGGTGAGCCCGGTCACGTTGACTAGCGCGGTGAGAACAAAGAGGTTTTCGCCGTCCAACGTCTCGGCCAACCGGTCGAGGCTCGCCTGCGGTTGGGCCTGATGGATGATCCCGATCGTGGGTTGGAAGCGTACGCCGAAATGCCGCGCCAGCTTGACCAGCGCCTTGTCCCACACCAATTCCTGCTCGCTGACCAATTCCTGCGGCGCATCGGCGCGATAGAGCATCAGATCGCTCGCGGCAAATTTGATCACCTCTTTGCGGAACGCCGGAATGGTCTCATCCCCGCTCTCCACCGCCGAATTGATCAATCTGACCATGGGCATGGTCGCCGGATTGATGAACTCGCCCTGCGCCGCCCATTCTTCGGCCATGGTGGTCGCAATGGCAGAGGCTGGCACGACAACGGGGATTTTCTTGCCCGGCGTCCGCACCTGCCGCCCATCCAGCGTCACGACAAAGCCGCCATCAACCGGCGCTACGCCAACATCCTTGTAGAACCGCTTGGGCAGTTCCACCCGATTGGCATGCTGCGCCCGGCCATAGCCGTCATCGATATGCTTGTGGGCGTCTTCCAGCTGGTCGCGCATGGTCTACTCCAATACCTTGCGGATCGCCGCATCAAGCTCGTCAAACCGGTCGATCATGACATCGGCCCCGGCCGCAATCAGTTCGGCCGGTTCATGATAGCCCTGAGTCACGCCAATGGCCCGAGCGCCCGCCGCCTTGCCCATTTCGATATCGAATGTCGTATCGCCAATCATCACCGTCTCATGCGGCAGCGCCCGGTTTCGGCCATCGCGCGCAGCAACATGCCCGGATGCGGCTTGGACGGATTATGGTCCAGCGTCTGCAAGGTGACGAAATAATCAGCGATATTGTGGTTGCCAGTGATGCGGTGAACGCCGTTGAGGCCCTTGCCCGTCGCAATGCCCAATCGCATGCCATCCCACTGCCGCAGGCGCTGTAGCGCCTCCAGCGCCCCGGGAAACAGCCCTTCGCGGTCACTATGGGTCAGCACAGAAGCCCGGTAATGGCTCCGATAGTCCTCGACCAGCTTGTCGATCAGCACCGGATCGTCCGTATGGGCCAGCCGCGCCGGGGCCACCGGCAGCGATAGCCCGATAACGCGGCGCGACGCGGCCGGGCTCGGCGCATCAAGCCCCGCGCCGACAAAGGTCGTCGCCATATGCTCGGTGATCAGCGCCTGCGTATCGATCAGCGTGCCGTCCATGTCGAACATGACAAGCGTCATGCGCCGTCCTCCGGGTCCTTGCTGACATCGAACCGGTCGGGATCAAACCCCGGGGCGTCAAAGCTCTCGCGCATATGCGGCGGCAGGGGCGCGGAAACATCCAGCCGCTTGCCATTGCGCAGCGGCAGGGCAATGCGGCGGGCATGCAGCTGCAAGCCTTCGCCCGGGCCGGGCGCGCCCTGCCAATTCTCGATATTGAAATAGCGCGGATCGCCAATGATCGGCGTGCCGAGCTGGGCCATATGCACGCGCAATTGGTGCGTGCGGCCGGTCACCGGCTTGAGCGTGACCCGGGCAGAAACGGCGGCTGGCCGTGTCGGTGGTCGAATAATAGCTCATCGAGTGCTGGGCGCCCGGCGTGCCGTTCTTGACCACGACCATCTGCTCGCCATCGGTCGTAGACTGCTTGGACAGGAAA
This sequence comes from Devosia sp. A8/3-2, assembly GCA_025452255.1. Lineage (GTDB taxonomy): Bacteria > Pseudomonadota > Alphaproteobacteria > Rhizobiales > Devosiaceae > Devosia. The sequence goes on along the minus strand of CP104974.1, from coordinate 2,490,805 downwards.
CACGAAATTTCTGCCCGGCGCGGGTTGGGATTGCCCGCCACGACAGCCCAATAGATCTTGCGGGCCGAACGCGAGCGGAACACTTCGCCAAAATGGCTGGCCGCAGCCTGCGTCTTGGCAACCACCAGACACCCGGATGTATCCCGATCCAGCCTATGCACCGGGCGCGGCGCCTCGCCCAGCTTGTTGGGCAGGCTTTTCAGCATGCCATCGAGATGGCGGAACGTGCCGCTACCGCCCTGCACGGCCGGGCCATGGGGCTTGTTGAAGACGTAGATGTCTTCGTCTTCATAGAGGATGATATCGCGCAGGAACTGCGCATCGCCTGAATTGACGCGCACCGGCTTGGTGGACGTGTTGGCATCATCGATAGGCGGAATGCGCACGGTCTGCCCCGCCGCAAGGCGCGTGCTGGTCTGCACGCGGCCCTTGTCGACGCGCACTTCGCCATTGCGAATGAGCTTTTGCAGCCGCCCGAAACCGAGCTGCGGAAAATTCTGTGCGAACCAGCGATCGAGACGCATCCCGTCTTCGTCGCTGCTTACCTGCCGCTGTTGTACCGCACTCATGCCGGGCTGCCTCTGGTCACCAAAAGCCCGAGATAAAGGCCAATGAGACAAACCACAACCGACAACAGCACATAGAAGCCAGCTTGTACCATTTCGCCGCGCTCTATCAGCACGATAGTATCGAGCGAAAAGGAGGAAAACGTCGTGAAACCGCCCAATACGCCGACTGCCACGAACAGCCGCGCCTCCGGCGCCTGGGGCGGCAAGGTGCGGGCCAGCAGGCCGATGAAGAGACCCATGGCGATGGAGCCAAGGATATTGATCAGCATCGTGCCGAGCGGAAAAGCATACGGCCAGACGCGGCCAACAGCGAGCGACGCGCCATAGCGCGCCATGGCGCCAATTGCGCCGCCGATGCCGACGAGGAGGAAATTCTGCATGATGCCGCCCTATTCCTCGCGCTGCTTTTCCGCCCGCAAGCGCTCGAAATACTCGAGCCGTTTGCGCAGGTCGCGCTCGAAGCCACGCTCGACGGGCTCGTAGAATTTCTGCCGGCCGATCTTTTCCGGGAAATATTCTCGGCCCGAGAAGGCCTCGGGCGTGTCGTGGTCATAGATATAGCCGTCGCCATAGCCCGACGTCTTCATCAGCTTGGTCGGCGCATTGAGAATGACCATGGGCGGGGTCGGCGAGCCGGTTGATTTGGCAATCGATGTGGCGCCCTTGAAGGCGGTGTAGACGGCGTTGGATTTCGGCGCCAGCGCCAGATAGACGACCACCTGCGCGAGCGCCAGCTCACCCTCGGGCGATCCCAGCATCTGGTAGGCATCGCGCCCGGCAACCGCCTGCGGCAGAGCCTGCGGGTCGGCCGGGCCGATATCTTCCACGGCCATACGGATCAGCCGCCGGGCGAGAAACAGCGGATCTTCGCCTGCGTCGAGCATGCGGGCAAAATAGTAGAGCGCCGCGTCGGGGTCGGAACCACGCACTGTCTTGTGCAGCGCCGAAATCAGATTGTAGTGCCCGTCCTGCGCCTTGTCATAGATCGGCGCGCGGCGCTGGATCACGGTCAGCATGGTGGCCGCGTCGAGCACCTCGCCTTCCTTGGCCGACGCCAGCACTTCCTCGACCAGCCCCAGCAGCGCCCGCCCGTCGCCATCGGCCAGCGTCAGCAGCGTATGGCGCGCTTCGGGCTCAAGCGGCAGCGCTGCGCCGGTTAGCTCCTCAGCGCGCGTCACCAGCTTTTCCAGATCGTCCAGCGACAGCGACTCGAACCGCAACACCTGACTGCGCGACAGCAAAGCCGCGTTCAGCTCAAAAGACGGGTTTTCGGTGGTCGCCCCCACCAGCACCACCGTGCCGTCTTCCATCACCGGCAGAAAACCATCCTGCTGCGCCCGGTTGAAGCGGTGGATTTCGTCGACAAACAAGAGCGTGCGATGGCCGGACAGCCGCTCGAAACGCGCCTTCTCGAACACCTTCTTGAGATCGGCAACGCCCGAGAACACCGCCGAAATCTGCTCGAACGTATAGCCGATCTGGTCGGCCAGCAGTCGCGCCACGGTGGTCTTGCCGGTGCCCGGAGGCCCCCACAGAATGAGCGAACCCAGTCGCCCCGAGGCAATCATGCGCCGCAACGTGCCTTCGGGACCGAGCAGATGGCTCTGGCCGATCACCTCATCGAGCGAGCGCGGCCGCAACTGATCGGCGAGCGGACGCGCGCGGTCGGTTTCACTGGGGTCTGCGGCGAAAAGGTCAGCCATACCTGATCAATCTCTGTGGAGGGCTCTGCGTAAGATAGGGCGGCGGCGCAGAGCAAGACAAACCGGCAGCGAATTGCCAATGTCCCGTTTTGTCAGCATTAATGCTCGACCACAATTCGAGGATGTTTCATGCATCGTTTCGTTACCGCATTCCTGCTCCTCGCCGCCATGGCGTTCCCCGCGAGCGCCCAGACCGATGCCATCGGAGCGCCGGGCCCGATCATCTTCGAGAATGTCGAATTTGCCCCGGCTCGGACCAGCCATCCCGACGAGACCTATTTCAAGCAAGAATATGTGCCGGCCGGCCAGACCGTCGAGCAATTCGAAGACATGTTCATGATCGACGTACTGACCAATGGCACCACACCGGCAGCGGCGGCCGCGGCCATGGTGCAGAGCCTTGACCGGCGCAAGGGCAGCGATCCGGTGATCAATTATGACATCATCCGAAACGAGCAGACCGGCGAAATCATCCTCGATTTCCTGCTCAGCGATTCGAGCAGCGGCACCATGATTGTCGAGTGGAACGCCTATCGCTATGCCCCGCTCGAGAATGGCACGGTGCTCTACGCCATCAGCCGGCGCGGCTATGGCGAAGACGGCGCCGGGGCCCTGCTCGCCGGCCTCAAGGAGCGGCGCCAGAGCGCGATCAACACTCTGGCGCAGATGGACGTCCCCGAGATCAGCCTCGACTAGCCGCTGACGATCAGGCGCGTCACCCGGCCGTCGCGCTGCAGAATGATCTGCCATGTGCGGGCGCGCTGGCTTGCCGTCTGCGAAAACGCGGCAGCCGTGTCCATGGGCACGTCGTTGAGTGAGAGGATCACATCGTCAGCCTTGAGCCCCATCTGCTCGGCGGGCGAACCGGGCTCGACGGCGGTTACGATCACGCCCTTGGCGTCGTAGGGCAGCCCCTTCATCTCGGCGAGCGCCGCATCGATCTGGCGCACGCTCGTGCCGGTGAAGCGCGATGAGCCGGTAATGGTGGCGACCATGTCGCCCGCCGCTACCGGGGCGGCCTCGATGGTGAAGTTGACACTGTCGGTCTTGCCGGCGCGGACGCGCTCAAGCGCGGTCACCTGCCCGATGGGCTTGGTGGCGAGGCGGAAATTGAAGGCGCTGGGGTCATCGACCGCCATGCCATCGACGCTCAGGATCACGTCGCCCGAGGCAAAGCCGGCGCGTTCGGCCGGACCGCCGGGCGCGACCTCGGTGATCAGCGCACCATGGGGCGCCGGCATGCCCGAGCTCTGGGCAATATCGGAATTGACCGCCTGCATCTTGGCGCCAAACCATGGCCGCACGATCTGCCCGCCGCTGACACCAGCCTGCGCCACCATCTTGGCCATATTGGCTGGAATGGCAAAGCCGATGCCGACCGACCCGCCGCTTTGCGAATAGATGGCCGTGTTGATGCCGACCAAATGCCCGTCGAGATCGACCAAGGCGCCACCCGAATTGCCGGGATTGATCGCCGCATCGGTCTGGATGAAGAACTCATAATCCGAGCTTTCCACCCCGGTGCGGGCCAAAGCCGAGACAATGCCGCTGGTCACCGTCTGGCCGACGCCGAAGGGGTTGCCGATGGCCAGCACCAGATCGCCAACTTCAAGGGAATCAGGAATTGGCAAAGACGATAGCGGGGAATACCGCATCGCCGGGCTGGCGCACCCGCAGCACGGCCAGATCCGTCTGCGCATCCTCGATGACGATATCGACCGCGAATTCGCGTCCATCCGAAAGAGCGATGCGCACATCGGTGGCGCCTTCGATGACGTGGCGATTGGTGAGGATGACGCCGCCGGCGTCCACGATCACGCCTGAGCCCAGCGATTGCGACTCGCGCGGCCGGCTTTGGAACTGGTTCCGGCCGAAGAACCGGGAAAAGAACGGGTCATTGGCAAAGGGCGACACCGTCTGCTGCTCGATGCGGGTGGCATAGACATTGACCACCGAGGGCGAGGCGGCCTTGACCACCGGCGAAAAGCTCAGCTTGATCTGAGCATCGCTGCGCGGCACTTCCACAGTTGGAGCTAAAGCTGCCGGCGGCACGGGCGCGGGCGCCGTCACCGGGCCGAGCTGGGCGCATTCCGGGGCGAGAAGGCCAGCGTGCCCCCAACAGCCAGAACCGCCACGGCGCAGCTTGCCAAAATCCACGAGCGCATCGACATCGAACCAACCTCCGGTCACCGCGTTTGCCTATTGTGGCCCCGCGCGGGGCAAGGCAAACGCCCGGATTCTGTCACGAAAAAGGCGTCACGCCCCCGTCGCAATTCGGGCCAAATAAACGTTTGCGTGAGGGGGCACACGGCCCTATATGCAGCGCTCGTTTTCCGCATTTCTCCAGCCCCGAAAGGCAAGTCGTCCATGACCACTGAGCCGAAGCAGGTTTACCCGAATACCTCCGCACTGATCGCGGCGGAAGCCCCGGATTTCCCGGCTTTCCTGTTTTCCGAGCGTGAGCTGCACAAGGCCACAAAGGTGTTCAAGAAGGGCTTTGACGGGCTGTTGACCTATGCGGTCAAGTGCAACCCTTCCCCGCACATCATCGCCCAGCTCCATCGCGAAGGTTTGAAGGCGTTCGACGTCGCTTCCAACACCGAAATGGAACTGGTGCGCGATCATGCGCCCGGCGCAGTGATGCATTACAACAACCCAATCAAGAACAAGCGCGAGATCGCTCGCGCCTATGAAGAGTTCGGCGTCCGCTCCTTCACCATCGACCACCCCCAGCAGCTCGACCAGCTGGCGGCCGTTGTTTCGCCTTCGCGCGACGTCGAGGTGACCACCCGCTTCAAGGCCGGCAAGGCGCTCAAATCCTATGATTTCGGCATCAAATTCGGCGTCATGGAACAGGGCGCGGCAGAAATCGTCACCATGGTCGACCAGATGGGCTATACGCCCAGCCTGTGCTTCCATGTCGGCAGCCAGTGCGAAGACGCCTATGCCTATGAGCGCCACATTGCGGCTGCCTCTCGCATCGTCGAGGAAAGCAATATCGAGCTCAAGCGACTCAATATCGGCGGCGGCTATCCGGCCCCCTACCCGACCAGCGAAGCGCCGCCGATGGACTATTATTTCGAGACCATCTCGACGGCGGTCAACGACCATTTCGGCGAGAAGAACAAGCCTGAGCTGATCATCGAGCCCGGCCGGGCGCTGGTGACGTCGTCGACCTCGCTGCTGCTGCGCGTCAAGCATCAGCGCGGTGGCCAGTCGGTCTACGTCAATGACGGCGCCTATGGCAGCCTGATGGAAGTCAAGTTCATGCATTTCACCCCGCCCGTGCGGGTGTGGCGCGGTGCGCGGGTGCATGACAATGACGCCGAATTCTCCGAATTCACCATCTGGGGCCCCACCTGCGACAGCTATGACGTGCTGCCCCGGTGTTCACCCTGCCGGCCGATATCGATGAGGACGACTGGATCGAGTTCGGCCTGATGGGTGCCTATACCCGGGCCTCGCTGACCCCGTTCAACGGCTTCGATCGCCGCGACCAGTTCTGGGTCGACGAAGTCTATACCGGCAAGGATGTGCAGCCCGAATAGGCCTGCTATCCCCGCTTACAATCAACCACCAAATCCCGCTACGGCGGGGATTTTTGTCTCTCCAACGAGGAGTTCGCCTGCCCTTCTTCGCTTTTCCACCCCGATCCCATCAAGCCATATATCGGAACTGAAAATGCAGACCTTTCAACCACTTGAAGCCTTCGGCCGCCGCATCGTCATCATGGGGCCGACCAATGCCGGAAAATCGACGCTGGCCGTCGCCATCGGCAAAAACTTGGCGTACCCGCTGTCCATCTCGACCAGCTCCGTCACTTGCCCAATACCGATTGGCAGGTGCGGCCAGACGCTCGAGTTCCACGCGCTGCATGACGCTGCGATCCTTAAGCCGGGCTGGGTTATGGAGGGCAATTACTCCGGGCTCATGCCGCAACGCTTTGCCCGGGCCACCGGAATCATCGTCGTGGACGGCCATTATCTGCGCCGCTTCAGCCGCTATTTCCGGCGGACGCTGCTGGAAAAGGAGCGAGCCGGCAATCTTTCCGGCAATCGCGACAGCGTCAAATGGGAAATGATCAACTGGATCTGGAAGACGCGGAATAGCGTCGGCCGCTATCACGGCTTCGCCGAGCAGACCGGATTGCCGCTTGTCTTCTGCTCGTCGCTGGCTGAGGTGAAAGCGCTCGGCCGGGCACTGGAATCTGTGAGCATACTGTTAGCATTGACGTGACATTTCGCTGCCAGCGGACAACAGACTGTTGGCAGCGAGTGCGCTGATTGCCCCTTTACGCTATTCGGGCCTAAACTGGGTGCAAATGCAGGGGAGAGGACCATGCTGGGAGTGATGATGAAATCGCCGCGCCGCCGTCGGCTCGCCATGATTTTGGTCGGTCTGCTCTGCATGGGTCTGGGCGTGGCGCTGTTCTGGGGCGCAGTTTCCTGACGATGGGATGGGATGCACTCGGGCAATGGGGTGCCGGTGCCGAACGCATCGAGCGGCTTGCCGGCGGCTCCAGCAATGATGTTTGGAGCGTGCGCATCAACGGGCAGCTTGCGGTTGCTCGGCTGGGCAAGCGGAGCGACGAGGACCTCGCGTGGGAGGGTGCCCTGCTCCGGCACCTCGACCGTTCAGGTATGACTGTACCAGTGCCGATCCAGACCATGGATGGCAGGCTGTTTGTTGATGGCCCGGTGGTGATGAAATATATGGAGGGCGGGCCGCCCGAGACGGAGGCGAACTGGCGGCGCGTGGCCGAGACGCTCCGGCAATTGCATCGGGCGACGCAAGATTGGCCGCAGCGGCCGGGCTGGCGATCTTCAACCGACCTCTTGCATGCCGATACGGGAACGAGGATCGACCTGACTGCGATGCCGGATGAAGCCGTGGCACGCTGCCGGGCAGCCCGGGCGCGGCTGGCCGGGCGGCAGAGCTGCGTGGTGCATGGCAATCCCACCAATCCCAGCAATATTCGCATGACTGCGGATGGGGTGGCGCTGATCGATTGGGACGAGGCGCATATCGATGTCCCCGATCTTGATCTGGCCCTGCCCTACAATGCCGCCGGCCTCGACGACGCGGCGCATGACATCGCCGCTCAGGCTTCGGCGGCATGGGAGGCGGCGGTCTGCTGGAAGGACGACTATTCCGTCCAGCGGCTCGCTGAGGTTCGCGCCGTCTGAGCAAATAAAAGGCGGCCACGGAGTAAACCGTGACCGCCTTAAATCTTGAACCGAATATCGCTTACGCGGCTTCGGACTCGTCTTCGTCACGCACCTGCACCGGGCCGCTGTCGAGGCCCTTGGCATTGACGTCGCGATCGACGAACTCGATTACAGCCATCGGCGCATTGTCGCCATAGCGGAAGCCGGCCTTCATGATGCGGATATAGCCGCCCTGACGGTCCTTGTAGCGCGGGCCCAGAACTGCAAACAGCTTCTGCACTTGGCCTTCGTCACGCACCTGAGCAATCGCCTGACGGCGAGCATGCAGGTCGCCGCGCTTGCCCAGCGTGATCAGCTTTTCGACGATTGGACGCAGGTCCTTCGCCTTGGGCAGGGTGGTGACGATCTGCTCGTGCTTGATCAGCGCGGCGGACATATTGGCGAACATAGCCTTACGGTGGCTGGCGGTTCGGTTGAGCTTGCGGCCGGAATTACCGTGGCGCATGGTGGTCTCCTAAAGTGCTTGGCAGCGCGGGATCAATAGTGATCTTCGTAGCGCTTGGCGAGGTCATCGATATTCTCGGGTGGCCAGTTGTTGACGTCCATTCCGAGATGAAGCCCCATCTGTGCCAGGACCTCCTTGATTTCGTTGAGCGACTTGCGGCCGAAATTCGGGGTCCGCAGCATCTCGGCTTCCGTCTTCTGGATCAGGTCGCCGATATAAACGATGTTGTCGTTCTTGAGGCAGTTGGCCGAACGCACCGAAAGCTCGAGTTCGTCGACCTTCTTGAGCAGCGCCGGGTTGAAGGCCAGTTCGGGAACGGCATCCTGTGCCTTTTCCTTGCTGGGTTCTTCGAAGTTCACGAACACCGACAGCTGGTCCTGCAGGATACGCGCAGCATAAGCCACGGCATCTTCAGGCGACACGGCGCCATTGGTCTCGACCTGCAGGGTCAGCTTGTCCTTGTCGAGGCTTTCACCCGCACGGGTGGCATCGACCTTGTAGCTGACGCGGCGAACCGGGGAAAACAGCGCATCGACCGGAATATAGCCGATCGGTGCATCTTCCGGACAGTTCTTGTCGGCGGCAACATAGCCCTTGCCGGTGTCGACAGTGAACTCGATATTGATTTCGGCGCCGTCGTCGAGATGGCAGATCACCAGCTCGGGGTTCAGCACTTCGATGTCGCCGGTGACCTTGATGTCGCCAGCGGTCACAGCACCCGGACCCTGCTTGGTGAGGCCAAGGCGCTTAGGGCCCTCGCCGCCCATCTTCAACGCGATTTCCTTCACGTTGAGGACAAGGTCGGTCATGTCCTCACGCACGCCCGGAAGCGAGGAGAATTCATGGAGGATGCCGTCAATCTGGATTGCGGTAACTGCCGCGCCCTGAAGCGACGACAGCAGCACACGACGAAGAGCGTTACCCAGTGTAAGCCCGTAACCGCGCTCAAGCGGCTCGGCAACTACCGAAGCCACGCGCGTTGTCGTTGCCCGAAACAATCTCCAGCTTGGTCGGCTTGATCAGTTCTTGCCAGTTCCTCTGGATCGTCACGGTAATGTCCTTTCAAAATCGCGGCCCCAGCCCGAGCCGCTCCGCCGCAAACGCAATAAGACTCCCGGCCCATTCAATCGGCCGGGAGCTCTTCAATCGGTCTAGATTAGACGCGGCGCCGCTTGCGAGGACGGCAGCCATTGTGCGGGATCGAGGTCACGTCGCGGATCGAGGTAACGTTGAAGCCAGCAGCCCGGAGGGCACGCAGAGCCGATTCACGACCCGAACCGGGACCACGAACTTCGACCTCAAGGGTCTTCATGCCGTGTTCCTGCGCCTTCTTGGCAGCATCTTCAGCAGCAACCTGAGCCGCATAAGGGGTCGACTTGCGCGAGCCCTTGAAGCCCATGACACCCGAGGAGGACCACGAGATCGTGTTGCCCTGCATATCGGCAATGGTGATCATGGTGTTGTTGAACGAGGCATTCACGTGGGCAACGCCCGAAGTGATATTCTTGCGTTCCTTGCGCTTGACGCGTCGTTTCAGTCTTAGCCATTTAATTCCTCTGAACGATATCAGCGCTGCCGTCAGCCTTTTGGCCCCAGCAGCTACATCGAAGAACCCCAGATGGGCTCTTACTTCTTCTTGCCAGCGATTGGCTTTGCCGGACCCTTGCGAGTGCGGGCATTGGTGTGGGTACGCTGACCGCGCACCGGCAGGCCACGACGGTGGCGCAGGCCACGGTAGTTGCCCAGATCCATCAACCGCTTGATGTTCATCGCCACATTGCGGCGAAGATCACCTTCCACGACGTAGTCGCGGTCGATAGCTTCACGGATCAAAATCACTTCGGCATCGGTCAACTCGTTGACACGGCGCTCGGCAGGAATGTTTGCCTTTTCAGTGATATCCTTGGCGAACTTTTCGCCAATCCCGTGGATATACTGCAACGCGATGATCACGCGCTTATTGGTCGGGATATTGACGCCAGCAATACGAGCCACGTCTGCTCTCCTTCATTCAACACGGGTTACCATCAGGGGGCCGTGCCGTTAAACAACAAGGGACCGGATTTCGACCCCCAACACTCGGAGAACCGAATCCAGCCCAATAATCCATGAGACTGACGCGGTTCTTTAAGGACTAGATTCGGCAGAGTCAACTGCCAAACCCCTGCCCTGTTCTCAGCCTTCGATCGCAGACTTGATCGAAGCCGTGACTTTTTCGACCGGCTCCATGCCGTCGACTGCTTTGAGCAGACCCTTGTCGCTGTAGTAAGCGACAGAGCGGAGCGGTCTGCTCCTTGTAGATATCGAGGCGCTTGCGCAGCACTTCCTCATTGTCGTCGGCACGGGCGCCGCCGCTTTCCTTGCTGCGCTGGATCACCCGGCGCACCAATTCATCGGCATCGGCCTTGATCTCGACAACGGCGTCGAGCTTGACACCCTTGTCGAGCAGCATCTGGTCGAGCGCTTCGGCCTGCGCAATGGTGCGCGGAAAGCCATCGAGGATGAAGCCGGGCTTGCAATCCTCAGCATCGAGCCGTTCGGAGACGATACCGTTGACGATGGCGTCACTGACCAGATCCCCACGATCGACGATGGCCTTGGCTTCGAGACCCAGCGGGGTCTTGGCCGCAATGGCCGAGCGCAGGATATCGCCGGTCGAGAGCTGGGGAATACCATAGGCCTCAACGAGAATCTTGGCCTGAGTACCCTTCCCCGCTCCCGGCGGTCCGAGCAGAATTAGCCTCATCGACGCTTACCTCCCCCTAGACGGGACTTCTTGACGAGCCCCTCATATTGCTGCGCGATCAGGTGGCTCTGGATCTGGCTGACCGTATCGAGCGTCACCGTCACCATGATCAGCAGCGAGGTGCCGCCAATGAACTGGCTGACCGCCAGCTGGTTATGGATAACCTCGGGAATCAGCGCCACCACCGTAAGATAGGCAGCACCGATAACAGTGATGCGGGTCAACACATAGTCGATATGTGCCGCGGTCCGCTCGCCCGGACGAATGCCCGGAATAAAGCCGCCAGACCGCTTGAGATTGTCTGCCGTCTCGGTCGGATTGAACACGATGGCCGTATAGAAGAAGGCGAAGAAGATGATGAAGAAGGCAAACAGCGCCAGATAGAGCGGCTGGCCGCGGCCCAACAGAGCCGTAACCGTCTGCAGCCAGACCGGAGCGTTCCCCTGCGCCGCGAAGGACGCAATGGTGGCCGGCAGCAGCAGCAGCGACGAGCCGAAAATCACCGGAATAACACCCGCTGTATTCAGCTTGAGCGGCAGATGCGAGCTTTCGCCCGGAACATCTTGTTGCCGACCTGGCGCTTTGGATACTGGATCAGCAAGCGGCGCTGGGCGCGTTCAAAGAACACGATGCCGGCGATGACCACGATGGACAGCACCACGATACCGAAAGCCGCCAGCGGGGGCAGCGCGCCAGTACGGCTCAGCTCGAGGGTCTGCACGATGGTGGTGGGCAGATTGGCCACGATACCGGCAAAGATGATCAGCGAAATACCATTGCCGACGCCGCGCGAGGTGATCTGTTCACCCAGCCACATCAGGAACATGGTGCCGCCGACCAGCGTGATGACGGTGGAAATGCGGAAGAACCAGCCCGGATTGAGCACGACGCTACGGCTCGCCTCCAGACCCACGGCAATGCCATAGGCCTGCACGGCGCAGAATACGACCGCCAGATAGCGGGTATACTGGTTCATCTTGCGACGACCGGCCTCGCCCTCTTTCTTGAGGGCTTCCAGACGCGGCGACGCGGTCGCAATGACCTGCACCACGATCGAGGCGGTGATGTATGGGATCAGGTTCAGCGCAAAGATTGCCATGCGCTCGACGGCGCCACCGGCAAACATGTTGAACATGCCGATAATGCCCTGCTGCGACTGTTCGAACGTCGCGCGGAATGCATCGGGGTCAATGCCCGGAACCGGAATGAAAGTGCCCAGTCGATAGACAAGCAGCGCGCCCAGTGTGAACCAGATGCGCTGCTGCAGGGCTTTCGCCTTCGAGAAGGTCGAAAAATTGAGATTACGTGCCAGCTGTCTCGGCTGCGGACGCCATGTATCGCTCCCTTTGGCTTCAAGGCCAGGCGCGCTCGGAGCGGGTCGGAAGCAGACCCGTCTGCAGTCCTAGCGCAACAAACCAAAAAAGCGCACCCGACCAATGGCCGGGTGCGCCAAGCCGAAATTAACCGGCGTGTGGGGTCTTCTTCCACGGCGCCTTTGCCGGGATGATATCGACCTTGCCGCCAGCAGATTCAATAGCTGCCAGTGCGCCCTTGGTCGCATAATTGACGTTGAAGGTCACCTTCTTGGAGGTGAAGCCCTCGGAGCCGATCAGCCGGACGCCGTCCTTGGGACGACGGATCACGCGGGCAGCGATCAGCGCTGCCGAGTCGATCACGGCCTTGGGGTCGAGCTTGCCAGCGTCGATATAGGCCTGCAGGCGATCGATGCGGACCTCGTTCCAGTCACCTGGATTGAGCGCATTAAAGCCACGCTTTGGCATACGCATGTGAAGGGGCATCTGGCCGCCTTCGAAGCCGTTGATCGCAACGCCGGAACGTGCAGTCTGGCCCTTGCCGCCACGACCACCGGTCTTGCCTTTACCGGAACCGATACCGCGACCAATGCGGATACGGAGCTTGTTGGCACCGGGATTGTCGCGAAGTTCATTCAAACGGGTCATTTGAGGGACCTTCTCTCTCACTCGCCGATGATACGGACGAGATGCGGCACCTTGTTGATCATGCCACGCACTTCAGGCGTGTCGATCAGCTGACGCTGCTTGTTCATCTTGTTGAGCCCGAGACCGATCAGGGTCGCGCGCTGGCTCTTCTCACGGCGGATCGGCGAGCCGATCTGCTGCAGAGTAATGGTCTTGTCTTTAGCCATGATGCTTCTCCGTACCTGATCTATCAGGCTTCGACAGCAGTCTCGCCGCGGCGAGCTTGCAGTTCGGAAACCTTGAGACCGCGGCGGGCGGCAACCGAGCAGGGGGCTATCAACGCGCTTCAGCGCATCGAAAGTGGCCCGCACCATGTTGTAGGGGTTAGCAGTCCCCTGCGACTTGGCAACGATGTCGTTGATGCCCAGCGTCTCGAAGACGGCGCGCATCGGACCACCGGCGATGATGCCGGTACCCGGAACGGCGGCACGCAGGATGACCTTGCCGGCGCCGTGACGGCCCTGCACGTCGTGGTGCAACGTACGGGCATCGCGCAGCGGCACACGGATCATGGTGCGCTTTGCAGCTTCGGTGGCCTTGCGGATGGCTTCTGGCACTTCACGGGCCTTACCATGACCAAAGCCAACACGGCCCTTCTGGTCACCGACAACCACGAGTGCGGCAAAACCGAAACGACGGCCGCCCTTGACCACCTTGGCCACACGGTTGATGTGGACCGGGCGATCGACGAATTCGCTGTCGCGTTCTTGAACGTCTCTGCTCATAATGTTTCTTTCCTTGTCCGTGCCTAGAACTGCAGGCCGCCCTCACGGGCAGCGTCTGCAAGGGCCTTTACACGGCCATGATAGATGTAAGCGCCGCGGTCGAAGATGACTTCGGCCACACCCGCCTTGGTGCCGCGCTCTGCGATCAGCTTGCCGACCGTAGCAGCGGCTTCCGCCGAACCACCCTTGATGGTGCCCTTGACGTCCTTGTCGAGGGTCGAAGCGGCGGCCAGCGTACGGCCGGTCGCATCGTCGATGATCTGAGCGTAGATATTCTTGTCCGAACGGAAAACCGACAGACGGGGACGACCGAAGGCACGAGCCTTGAGCGCCTTGCGGACACGAGCCTTGCGGCGGTCCGCACCTTTGCACTGATAGCCATTGCAGGCGCTCCTTACTTCTTCTTGCCTTCTTTGCGGAAGACGAACTCGCCCGCATACCGAACGCCCTTGCCCTTGTAGGGCTCTGGCTTACGCCAAGCGCGGATATTGGCCTGCAACTCGGCCAACCTGCTGCTTGTCGGTGCCGGTGATGATGATTTCCGTCGGCGCCGGAACAGCCGAGGTGATGCCCTGCGGTGCCTGATAGATCACTTCGTGGCTGAAACCAAGCGACAGCTTGATATCCTTGCCCTGCATGGCGGCGCGATAACCAACGCCCTGGATCGCCAGCTTCTTCTCGAAGCCAGCCGAAACACCGGTGACCATGTTCTGGATCAGTGCACGGGTAGTGCCCCGGGCAGCGCGAGCCTCGCGGGTGTCATTGGCCGGCATCACGACGAGACCGTCGGAGCCATTCTCCACATTGACAACATCCATGAGCTCGATGCTCAATTCGCCCTTCGGGCCCTTTGCAGTGACGGTACGACCATTGATCGTGACCGTTACACCGCTTACCGGTGCAACCGGTTTCTTGCCAGTACGTGACATTCTAGTTCAATCCTTGAGTAATCGTCTTACCGCGTCTCTTAGAAGACGCGGCAGAGTACCTCGCCACCGACGTTGGCAGCCTTGGCTTCGTGGTCGGCCATCACACCCTTGGGGGTGGAGAGGATCGAGACACCGAGGCCATTGGCAACCTGAGGAATATTCTTGACGGAAGCGTAAACGCGACGGCCGGGACGCGAAACGCGCTCGATCGTGCGGATAACAGCCACGTCATCCGAGTACTTCAGTTCGATTTCGTACTCGGCAGCACCGTTTTCGAACTTGGTCTCCGAATAGCCGCGGATGAAACCCTCGGACTGGAGCACGTCCAGCACCCGACCACGAAGGGTCGAAGCCGGCGTCGAAACGGAATTCTTGCGGCGCATCTGCGCATTACGGATGCGAGTCAGCATATCGCCGATTGGATCGGAAAAGCTCATTTTCTGTTCTCCTTACCAGCTCGACTTAACCGGGCCCGGGATCTGACCCGAGTTACCCAGCTGACGCAGAGCGATACGGCTCAGCTTGAGCTTGCGATAATAGCCACGGGGACGACCCGAGACTTCGCAGCGATTGCGGACGTGAACCTTGGCCGAATTGCGCGGCAGTTCGGCCAGCTTGAGCTGAGCGGCGAAGCGCTGATCGGCCGGGATCGACTGATCCTTGGTCTGCGCCTTGAGCGCCGCACGCTTGCCAGCATATTGCTTGGCCAGAGCGGCGCGCTTGTTGTTTTTCTCGATGGAACTGGTCTTTGCCATATCCTGATCCTTTTTCCCTTCCCTATCCGCTTACGTGCGGAATGGGAAGTTGAATGCCTTGAGCAGCGCGCTTCATCATCGGTCTTGGCCGTCGTGGTGATCACGATGTCCATGCCCCAAACCTGATCGATCTGATCATAGTTGATTTCGGGGAAAATGATGTGTTCCTTGATGCCCATAGCATAATTGCCACGGCCGTCGAAGGAGTTCGGGTTCAGCCCGCGGAAGTCATGAACGCGCGGCAGTGCGATATTCACCGAGCGGTCCAGGAATTCGTACATGCGCGTCTTACGCAGCGTGACCTTGACGCCAAGCGGCATCTCTTCACGCACCTTGAAGCCAGCGATCGACTTGCGAGCGTGAGTGATAACCGGCTTCTGGCCAGCGATCTTCTCAAGCTCGGCAGCAGCCGACTTGACCTTCTTGGTGTCGTTGACGGCTTCGCCAACGCCCATGTTCAGCACGATCTTGTCGAGCTTGGGCAGTTCCATGGTGTTCTTGTAGGAGAATTGCTCCTGCAGAACCTTACGGATGTTCTCTTCGTACTCGGTACGAAGACGCGGAACGTAAGCTGTATCAGCCATCGATCGAATCTCCGGTCGACTTGGCGACGCGTCTTCACGCCGTCCTTGATCTGGAAACCAACGCGGCTGGGCTTGCCATCCTTGTCGGCGATCGCGAGATTGGACAGATGGATCGGCGCTTCCTTGGTGAAGATGCCGGCATCGGTCGACGCGGTCTGCTTGGTGTGGCGCTTCACAAGGTTGATACCTCGGACAAGTGCCTTGGTTTCGGTCGGGATGACGGACAGGACCTGACCGGTCTTGCCCTTGTCCTTGCCGGCCGGGACGACGACTTTGTCGCCCTTCTTAATCTTGGCGGCCATTACAGCACCTCTGGTGCGAGCGAGATGATCTTCATGTGGTTCTTGGCGCGAAGTTCGCGCGGAACTGGTCCGAAGATACGAGTGCCGATCGGCTCTTTCTGATTGTTGATCAGAACCGCGGCGTTCTTGTCAGAAGCGGATCACGGTGCCATCGGGACGACGGATGTCGAACGCGGTCCGAACGACCACGGCCTTCATGACTGGCCCTTCTTAACGCGACCGCGCGGAATGGCATCCTTGACCGACACGACGATGATGTCGCCGACCGAAGCGTACTTGCGGTGCGAACCGCCCAGCACCTTGATGCACATGACACGACGGGCGCCGGAATTATCGGCAACGTCGAGATTGGACTGCATCTGGATCATGACTGAGCGCCTTCCTGCTGAGCCGCACCAACAACAAGCGTCCAGCGCTTATTCTTGGAGATTGGCGCACATTCTTCGATCCAGACGATCTGACCGACCTTCGCCACATTAGCTTCATCGTGCGCATGGTACTTCTTGGACCGGCGCACGGTCTTCTTCATCACCGGATGCGTGAAACGGCGCTCAACGCGCACCACGACCGTCTTTTCATTGGCGTCGGAGACAACAGTCCCCTGCAAAACGCGCTTTGGCATGGTCGCGGCTCCTTACTTCGCTGCGTTCTTTTCGCCAAGGATCGTCTTGATCCGCGCGATATCGTGGCGGACCTTCTTGACCTCGGTCGGCTTTTCCAGCTGCTGGGTAGCACGCTGGAAACGCAGGTTGAACTGTTCTTTCTTCAGGTCGACGAGCTGATCTTTCAGTTCGTCTGCGGTCTTAGCCCGCACATCACTGGCTTTCATGCTCGTGTTCCTTAGTCGGCAATGCGGGTAACAACCCGCGTCATGATCGGGAGCTTCATTGCGCCGAGGCGCAGGGCTTCCTTGGCAACGTCCTCGGGGACGCCGTCGATCTCGAATACGATACGGCCCGGCTTGACGCGGGCGGCCCAGAATTCAACAGAACCCTTGCCCTTACCCATACGCACTTCGGTCGGCTTCTTGGAAACCGGCACGTCCGGGAAGATACGGATCCATACCCGGCCCCGGCGCTTCATCTCGCGAGTGATCGCGCGGCGAGCCGCTTCGATCTGGCGAGCGGTAACGCGCTCGGGTTCGGTTGCCTTGAGGGCATACTGGCCGAATGCCAGATCGGTACCGCCCTTGGCAACGCCATGGATACGGCCCTTATGGGCCTTGCGGAACTTGGTCTTCTTAGGTTGCAGCATAATGAACTAACCTTCTTATGCGCGTTCGCAGTCACGGTCGCCGCGCTCACGGCGCGGTTCACGTTCAGCGCGCTGACCGCCCTGATCGGCACCTTCGGTGGCACGACGTTCGTGCGCAGTCGGATCATGCTCAAGGACTTCGCCCTTGAAGATCCAGACCTTGATACCGATGATGCCATACGTGGTTTCGGCTTCGGCAGTGCCGTAGTCGATATCAGCACGCAGGGTGTGCAGCGGGACGCGGCCTTCGCGGTACCATTCGGTACGAGCGATATCGGCACCGCCGAGACGACCACCAACATTGACGCGGATACCACCGGCGCCCATGCGGATTGCGGTCTGCACGGCACGCTTCATGGCGCGACGGAAGGCCACACGGCGTTCCAGCTGTTGGGCAATGCCCCGGGCAACCAGCGTCGCATCGGTCTCCGGCTTGCGCACTTCAACGATGTTGATGTGCACTTCGCTGTCGGTGAACTTCTTCACCTTGGCGCGGATCTTGTCGATGTCTGCGCCCTTCTTGCCGATCACGATGCCCGGACGGGCAGTGTGGATCGACACGCGGCACTTGCGGTGCGGACGCTCGATGACGATCTTGGACACCGCAGCGGCCTTGAGGTCTTCAAGAAGAGCCGTACGGATCTTCAGGTCTTCCTGCAGCAGCGTGCCGTATTCGCCCTTATTGGCGTACCAGCGGCTGTCCCACGTGCGGTTGATGCCGAGGCGGAAGCCGATTGGATTGATCTTCTGGCCCATTATGCGGCCTCCTCAACTTGCCGCACGACGATCGTCAGATGCGAGAACGGCTTTTCGATGCGCGACGACTTGCCACGACCACGAGCGGTGAACCGCTTCATGACCAGCGAGTTGCCGACAAAGGCTTCAGCAACGACCGGGGCATCGGTATCGAGGCCATGGTTGTTTTCGGCGTTCGCGATGGCGCTTTCCAGCACCTTCTTGACTCGGCCGGAGATCCGCTTGTGGGAGAACTCAAGATCGGCCAGAGCCTTCTCGACCTTCTTGCCACGGATCAACTGCGCGACGAGGTTCAGCTTCTGAGGGCTGATGCGCAGCATGCGCAGCACAGCCTTGGCCTCGTTGTCCTTGAGAGCGCGCTCAGTTTTCGGCTTGCTCATATTACTTCCTCTTGGCCTTCTTGTCGGCCGCATGACCGTAATAGGTACGGGTCGGTGCGAATTCGCCGAACTTGTGACCGATCATGTCTTCGGTGACGCTCACAGGAATGTGCTTGTGGCCGTTGTGGACACCAAAGGTGACACCCACGAACTGCGGCAGCACGGTCGAGCGGCGGCTCCAGATCTTGACCACGTCGTTGCGGCCAGATGCGAGGGCCTTCTCGGCCTTCTTGAGCATGTAGCCGTCGACAAACGGCCCCTTCCAGATTGAACGGGTCATGGCTTACCTGCCCTTCTTCACGTGACGGCTGCGAACGATAAACTTGTCCGTTGCCTTATTGCTGCGGGTCTTCTTGCCCTTGGTCGGCTTACCCCAAGGAGTAACCGGGTGACGGCCACCAGAGGTACGGCCTTCACCACCACCATGCGGGTGATCGATCGGGTTCATGGCCACGCCGCGGGTGACGGGCTTGCGACCCAGCCAACGGCTACGACCGGCCTTGCCGAGCGAGGTGTTGGAGTGATCCCGGTTCGAAACGGCACCAACGGTTGCAAGGCAAGTGCCATGCACACGACGCTGCTCGCCCGAATTCAGGCGAAGGATCGCCCAACCGGAGTCACGACCGACATACTGGGCATAAGCACCAGCCGAACGGGCAACTCGGCCACCCTTGCGGGGCTTCAGCTCGATATTGTGCACGATCGTACCGACCGGCATGCGCTCGAGCGGCATGGCGTTACTCGGCTTCACGTCGACGGTGTTCATCGACGAGATGACCTTGTCGCCGGCCGACAGGCGCTGTGGCGCAACGATATAGGCGAGTTCGCCGTCTTCGTACTTCACCAGAGCGATCCAAGCCGTACGGTTGGGATCATATTCCAGACGCTCAATCGTACCAACCGCGTCGAACTTGACGCGCTTGAAATCGATCAAACGATAGGTGCGCTTATGACCGCCACCACGATGGAAGGCAGTGATGCGACCACGATTATTGCGACCACCCGACTTGGAGAGACCTTCGGTCAGAGTCTTGACCGGAGCACCCTTCCAGAGTTCCGAACGGTCAGTCGTCACGAGCTGGCGACGGCCTTCGGAGGTGGGATTGTAAGTTTTAAGAGCCATTTTTGTCTCTATCCCTTAGAGGCCGGTCGAAATATCGATCGACTGGCCGTCGACGAGGGTAACAACGGCCTTCTTGACGTCATTGCGCGTACCGATGTGACCACGGAACCGCTTCACCTTGCCCTTGCGGACGAGAGTGTTGACGGCCTTGACCTTCACCGAGAAGAGCTGCTCAACAGCAGCCTTGATCTCGGTCTTGTTGGCATCGATCGCCACGTCGAAAACGACTCGGTTATGTTCCGAAGCCATCGTGGACTTTTCGGTCACGACGGGGTTACGGACGATGTCATAAGCGCTGAGCTTGTTCATGCGAACCTCGCTTCCAGCGCTTCGAGCGCTGCCTTGGTCAGGACGAGCTTGTTGCGCTTGAGGATCGAAACAACGTTGATCCCCTGCACCGGCAGCACGTCGATATGCGGGATGTTGCGAGCGGCCAGAGCGAAGTTCTGGTCGACAGCAGCACCGTCGATGATCAGCGCGTTCAGCCATTCGAGCTTGCCGAAGGTGGTGCGCAGCGTTGCGGTCTTCGGAGCCGAAGTCGTCACGCTGTCCAGCACAATCAGCTCGCCTGCAGCGGCCTTGGCCGACAGAGCGTGCTTGAGAGCCAGAGCGCGAACCTTCTTGGGAAGATCAATCGCATGGCTACGCGGGGTCGGACCGAATGCACGGCCACCACCACGGAACTGGGGAGCCTTGCGATCGCCGTGACGAGCGCCGCCGCCCTTTGCTTCTTGAACTTCTTGCCGGTGCGAACGCCTTCCGAACGATTCTTGACGTCGTGCGTGCCGGACATTGCCTTCAGCTGCTGGTAACGAACCATGCGGTGCAGGATGTCCTGACGGACTTCCAAACCGAACACGTCATCCGCCAGCTCGATCTTGCCGACGGACTTGCCGTCGAGACTTGTAACCTGGAGTTCCATTATTTCGCTTCCCCTGCAACGTCTGCAGCGGCCTTGAACGAACCCGGGAACTGGGCGTCCTTGGGAGCAGGCTTCTTGACAGCGTCCTTGACCATGATCCGAGCGCCCTTGGAGCCCGGAACCGAACCTTGGATCATGATCAAGCCGCGCTCGATGTCGGTCTTGACGACCTTCACGTTCTGCGTGGTGATGCGACGATCGCCCATATGGCCCGGCATCTTCTTATTCTTGAAGGTACGACCAGGGGTCCTGACGACCACCGGTAGAACCGATCGAGCGGTGCGACACCGACACGCCGTGCGTTGCACGCAGGCCGCCGAAGTTCCAGCGCTTCATACCGCCGGCAAAACCCTTACCGATCGAAGTACCGGTGACGTCCACCAGCTGGCCTTCGACGAAATGGTCGGCCCGGAGCGTTGCACCAACTTCAATGAGGTTGGCTTCGTCCACGCGGAATTCAGCGACATGGCGCTTGGGCTCGACCTTGGCAACGGCGAACTGGCCGCGCTCTGCCTTGGTCGTGTTCTTGGCCTTGGCCTGTCCAGCGCCGAGCTGCAGCGCGACATAGCCGTCTTTATCAGCGGTCCGCTGGCCCACCACCCGGCAGTTCTGCAAGCTCAGCACCGTCACAGGAACGTGCGAGCCGTCCTCTGCGAAAATGCGGGTCATGCCCAGCTTCTGTGCGATCAATCCAGAACGCATCGGTTATTACCTTCTCTCTTGGCGCTGCACCGGGTCATGGCTTCAGAGGACCCTTTATTCGGTGAGCGCGGAAACTCTTAGTAGTCGTAGACCACGAGATTTATCCGAAAACCGCAGAGCACTTTTCGGATCTCGCTTTAGAGCTTGATTTCGACGTCGACGCCGGCGGCGAGATCGAGCTTCATCAAAGCATCGACCGTCTGGGGAGTCGGGTCCACGATGTCCAGAAGACGCTTGTGGGTCCGAATCTCGAACTGCTCGCGTGCCTTCTTATCGATATGCGGCGAGCGGTTCACGGTAAATTTGTCGATTCGCGTCGGCAGCGGGATCGGCCCGCGAACCTGCGCGCCCGTACGCTTGGCCGTCGACACGATCTCGCGCGTCGATGCGTCGAGAACGCGATGGTCAAACGCCTTAAGGCGGATGCGAATATTCTGACCGTTCATCTTGTAAATCCTGACGAAAATGGATCGTGCGCGCGTTCATCCGCGCGCCGCGAATATCTTTATGGGCTTACTTCAGGATCTTCGCGACAACGCCGGCGCCGACAGTGCGGCCACCTTCACGGATAGCGAAGCGGAGCTTCTCTTCCATGGCGATCGGAACGATGAGCTGAACGTTCATGTTGATGTTGTCGCCCGGCATCACCATTTCCGTGCCTTCCGGCAGGGTCACGATGCCCGTCACGTCAGTCGTACGGAAGTAGAACTGGGGACGGTAGTTGCCGAAGAACGGAGTGTGACGACCGCCTTCTTCCTTGGTGAGGATATAAGCCTCAGCAACGAAGTCGGTGTGCGGGGTCACGGAACCGGGCTTGCAGAGAACCCGGCCGCGCTCAACCTGAGTGCGATCGATACCGCGGATCAGTGCGCCAACGTTGTCGCCAGCCCGGCCCGAGTCGAGCAGCTTGCGGAACATTTCGACACCGGTAACGGTGGTCTTCTGGGTTGCCTTGATGCCGACGATTTCGACTTCTTCGCCAACCTTGACGATACCGCGCTCAACACGACCGGTCACAACTGTACCACGACCCGAGATCGAGAACACGTCTTCGATCGGGAGCAGGAAGGGCTGGTCAACCGGACGTTCCGGCTGCGGGATGTACGAGTCAACAGCAGCCATCAGCTCGAGAACGGCGTCGTGGCCGAGCTTCTTGTCCGAATCTTCGAGAGCGGCCAGAGCCGAGCCCTTGATGATCGGGATATCGTCGCCCGGGAATTCGTAGGACGACAGCAGCTCGCGGACTTCCAGCTCAACGAGCTCGAGCAGTTCCGGATCGTCGACCATGTCGCACTTGTTCAGGAACACGACCAGAGCCGGCACGCCAACCTCGGCGAGCGAGCAGGATGTGCTCACGGGTCTGGGGCATCGGGCCGTCAGCAGCCGACACGACCAGGATCGCGCCGTCCATCTGGGCAGCGCCGGTGATCATGTTCTTCACATAGTCGGCGTGGCCGGGGCAGTCAACGTGAGCGTAGTGACGGTTAGCCGTCTCGTACTCAACGTGAGCCGTGTTGATGGTGATGCCGCGGGCCTTCTCTTCGGGGGCCGCGTCGATTTGGTCGTACGCCTTGAAGGTCGCGCCACCGGTCTCAGCCAGCACCTTGGTGATCGCTGCAGTCAGCGAGGTCTTGCCATGGTCAACGTGACCAATGGTGCCGATGTTGCAGTGAGGCTTATTGCGGGAAAACTTTTCCTTGCCCATCGCTTCTCTCCGTATTCGTTAGCCGCTCGGCCAACCTTGAGTTTCAGTTTATTATTTAGGCGTACTTGGCTCGGACTTCGTCGGCGACTGCCTGCGGAACCTGCTCGTAATGGTCGAACGTCATCGAGTACTGCGCACGACCCCGGCTCATGGAGCGCAGCGAGTTCACATACCCGAACATGTTCGCGAGCGGGACGTAGGCATTCACAACTCGGAGGATGCCGCGGCTTTCAGTGCCGTGGATCTGACCGCGTCGAGAATTCAGGTCGCCGATGACGTCGCCCATGTAGTCTTCCGGCGTCACAACTTCAACCTTCATGATCGGCTCCGGGATCTTGGGAGCCGCCTTGCGAAGGCCTTCGTTGAAACCTGCACGGCCGGCGATTTCGAACGCCAGCACCGAGGAGTCAACGTCGTGGTAAGCGCCTTCAGTCAGCGTCACCTTGACGTCAACGATCGGGAACCCGATCAGCGGACCGGCCGACATCACCGACTTCACGCCCTTTTCGACGCCCGGGATATATTCCTTGGGCACCGAACCGCCGACGACGGCGTTCACGAATTCCAGACCCTTGCCGACTTCGCTCGGCTCAACAGTGAGCTTGACGCGAGCAAACTGGCCCGAACCACCCGACTGCTTCTTGTGGGTATAATCCACCTGAGCCGACTTGGTGATGGTTTCATGATAAGCCACCTGCGGCTGACCGATATTAGCCTCGACCTTGAACTCATGACGCATACGGTCGACGAGGATGTCGAGGTGAAGTTCGCCCATGCCCGAAATGATGGTCTGGCCGGATTCTTCGTCGGTCTTGACGCGGAACGTCGGATCTTCGGCAGCCAGACGATTGAGCGCGAGGCCCATCTTTTCTCGGTCGGCCTTGGACTTGGGTTCCACCGAGATGTCGATAACCGGCTCAGGGAAGATCATGCGTTCAAGGATGACCTGTGCGTTCTGCGGGCAGAGCGTATCACCGGTCGTGGTGTCCTTGAGGCCAACGATAGCCACGATGTCGCCAGCATAGGCTTCCGTGATCTGCTCGCGGCTATTCGCATGCATCTGGAACAGGCGACCAACGCGCTCGCGCTTTTCCTTGACGGTATTCTCAAGCATCATGCCCTGCTCTGAGCTTGCCCGAGTAGATGCGGCAGAACGTCAGCGTACCCATATGCGGGTCGTTGGCGATCTTGAACGCCAGCATGGCCAGCGGCTCGTTGTCGTCAGCATGACGCTCGATCGGCTGCTCCGTACGGGCATCGATGCCCCGGATGGCCGGAACGTCGGCAGGCGACGGCAGGAAGTCGATAACGCCATCGAGCAAAGGCTGCACGCCCTTGTTCTTGAAGGCCGAGCCAGCAAACACCGAGAAGAACTTGGTGTCGATCGTGCCACGACGCAGCAGACGGCGGATGGTGTCATTGTTCGGCAGATCGCCGTTCAAATAGGCTTCCATCGCGTCGTCGTCGATCTCGACGGCGGCTTCGATCATCTTCTCGCGGTATTCAGCAGCACGTTCCTTGAGATCTTCAGGGATCTCAACCACGTCCCACTGCGCGCCCAGCTCTTCATTGCGCCAGACCAGAGCGTTCATCTCGATCAGATCGACAACGCCCTTGAACTCGTTCTCAGCGCCGATCGGCAGCTGGACGGGAACGGCCTTGGCGCCGAGGCGCGAGCCGATCATTTCCACGCAGCGGTAGAAGTCAGCGCCGATCTTGTCCATCTTGTTGACGAAGATCATGCGCGGAACGTCGTACTTGTCGGCTCGGCGCCAGACGGTTTCCGTCTGGGGCTCAACACCGGCATTGGCGTCGAGCAGCGCTACTGCACCGTCGAGCACACGCAGCAGAACGCTCGACTTCGATGGTGAAGTCCACGTGGCCGGGGGTGTCGATGATGTTGAAGCGGTGCATCGTGCCATTACGATCCTTCCAGAAGGTCGTGGTGGCAGCAGACGTGATGGTGATACCGCGTTCCTGCTCCTGCTCCATCCAGTCCATGGTCGTGGCGCCGTCATGGACTTCGCCGATCTTATGGGACTTGCCGGTGTAGTAGAGGATGCGTTCGGTCGTGGTCGTCTTGCCAGCATCAATGTGAGCCATGATGCCGAAGTTACGATACAGATTGATCGGATATTCGCGTGCCATAAAGCTCTCCTACTACCAGCGGTAGTGCGAGAAGGCACGGTTGGCGTCAGCCATACGGTGCGTGTCTTCGCGCTTCTTGACGGCCCGGCCGCGACCATTGAGAGCATCCATGAGCTCGCCCGACAGGCGTTCACGCATAGTGTTCTCACCGCGCTTGCGGGCGGATTCTGATCAGCCAGCGAATGGCCGTGGCCTGCTGACGATCGGTGCGAACTTCAACCGGAACCTGATAGGTGGCGCCGCCAACACGACGCGAACGAACTTCAACCGCCGGGCGGATGTTGTCGAGCGCGGTGTGGAACACCGTGATGGGGTCCTGCTTGGACTTGGCTTCGACGATATCGAAAGCACCGTAAACGATGCTTTCGGCAGCCGACTTCTTGCCGTCCTTCATGAGCGAGTTCATGAACTTGGTAAGGACCAGATCGCCAAACTTGGCGTCCGGGATAACGTCGCGTTTTTCTGCGCGGTGACGACGGGACATATCTCGATCTCCTTACTTCGGACGCTTCGCGCCGTACTTCGAACGGCGTTGCTTACGGTCCTTGACGCTCTGCGTGTCGAGAACGCCGCGGAGCACGTGATAACGAACGCCGGGAAGGTCACGAACGCGGCCACCACGGATCAGGACCACGGAGTGCTCCTGCAGGTTGTGGCCTTCACCCGGGATATACGAGATCACTTGCGCTGATTGGTCAGGCGAACCTTGGCAACCTTACGCAGAGCCGAGTTCGGCTTCTTCGGGGTCGTCGTATACACACGAGAACAAACGCCGCGCTTCTGCGGATTTGCTTCCATGGCCGGAACCTTGTTCCGCTTTGGCTTGCTGGCGCGTGGTTTGCGGATCAGCTGATTAATGGTGGGCATTGCGCTCTTTCCATCGTCCAAAATAGTTTTCGGTCTAGACAAGCAAACCAAAACGGCGCTCATCCGACCCCAATCAGGGGATACGGCGGCGCCTTAATTGCAGCGGACCACAGACCGAAACCGGCCGCAGTCATGCGCACAAGGATTTGCTTCGTCTAACTACCCGACAGTGTGTTTGAGTGTCCTGGATTCCGCACTAGATGGCAGGGACCCGGTGTGACATTCACGACCGACCGCTAAGGTAGGCGCTGTTTAGAACCGATGACTCGCCCCGTCAAGGATTCTTTCATGAAAAATCCGTGGTGGAGCCATGCACAGACTTGCAATGCTTTCGCGTCCGTGACTAGGCGAGTGAAAATCCATCCCTGCCCTGCCCCATGCCAGCATTTTACCAAACGGTCATTTTCGGGTCATCGCGAAACGTGTAGCATCCGGCGCGATCGATATCGATCCCATTGAACCGCCGGCCGAGCAGAGAGCCGGACAAGGGAGACTATTATGAAGTTTGCTGCAATGATTGCCGGCACCACCACGGCGTTGGCCCTGTCGGTGTCCGCTCAGGCCCGTGCACTGACCGGCGCCAACACCCGAGACATCCCGGCCGTCGCCAAGAACTATGGCGATGCCTCGCTGACCACCCAGTCCAATGGCGACCCGCAGATCACCGGCGAGATCAACGGGGTTGCCTACTCAGTCTATTTCCGCAATTGCACGGACAACAAGAACTGCGAGGACCTCAACTTCTATCTCGGCTTCCTCGATATCAAGCCGACGCTGGAAGAGATCAACGACTGGAACTTCAACAAGCGCTTCAGCCGCGCCTATCTCGACCAGATAAGGATGCCTGCGTCGAAATGGACCTCGACTCGGTCCAGGGCGTCAGCGCCAAATATCTCGATTCCCAGTTCTCGCTGTGGAAGATGGTGGTCGAGCAGTTCGCCGACCATGTCGGCTACGAGAGCTGACCACTCCGGCATAGTGACAACGAAAAGGGGCCTTTCGGCCCCTTTTGCATTTCTGGCTCGCGGCGCCTGTCCTAGTTGATGAGGGTGAACACCACGAATTGGGTGAACTGGCCAACCGGATTGAAATTGTTATCCGATGCAATGACCGGGGTCCGCTTGCCATCGATCTCGGGGCCGAAGGTCACGGATTCTGATATTGTCGATGTCCAGACCAAAGTCCCCTTCCCCGATCTTGAACACATGCTGCTTGACAGCCGGCTCAACGGTCTCGCCCTTGATGGAGGGCTTGCCATTGACGTCGGTCGCGGCGGACAGATCGGTCAGGTAGACGTTGATCTCATTGCCCGAACCGGCCGCGAAGGAACGCTCGATCGTCAGCAGGTGAGCGTCGTCAAACACCATAAGCTCGGACAGGCCATTGTCATTGTAGGGAGGCTCGGCCGTGGCCTTGGTGTGGATCGGGCCGGTTTCGTAAACATGTTCGGCGGTCGGCTGACCGCTGGCAATGTCGAACGAGATGATGCGCGAAAGGCTGCCGGCTTCGAGCGTGGCCTTGTCGCCGTCCTGCGCCGGGGCGTTTTCCGTGCCGGCCAGCAGTGTGGCGCCATCGGCGGAAATGGCCGAGCTTTCGAAGGCCAGATTGCTGTAGATGCCCGAAGTGCCGTCGGCGGTCGGATTGTAATAATCCGGCACGGCGAAAGCGCGCAGGAAGCTGCCGTCGAGCCGCGATTCATAGACGCCGGGATTGCCGGCGACGTCATTCTCGGTCGACCAGAAGATGGTGCGAGCGGCGGCATTGTAGCGGATCGACTCGGGGTCGATGCCCTTGGCCGGGAAGACATTGCCGGCGGCATCGCGCAGCAGATGGCTGGAGACGATATCGACGCCATGCACGCCCTCGGCGTCGGCCTTGATGCGGAGAGCATAGAAGCGCGCCGGCGCCTTCTGCGAGCGATCGTCCGAGATGGCGTAGTAAATGTCGCCGGCCGGATCGTAGTCGAGGCCGGAAATACCGCCGAATTCCTCGCCGGCGACCGACAGGCCGGTCGGCAAGGTGATCGAGCCGAGCAGATCGACCTTGAACGGGGCGTCCCGGCCCAGAGCGGGACCGGCAATCAGAGTGGCCGAGCCGATCAGGCACGGCGCGAGAATGGTCTTCATGGCAAAGGCTCCTGTGGAATGGCTTGGCCGGGAAGAACCTCCCCGGCCGCGCGTGGTGCGGTTACTCGGCCTTGAGGAAATCGGCGACGTCGAGCAGGATGTACTCATTGTCGTCGGCACGGCCGGCTTCACGGCCCGTCGAGCCGGGGTAATTGTTGTCATTGGCGACGACGATGGTGGACGGATCGACCGTGTCGACGTCTTCGATGGTGACGAAGGGGAAGGTGAACACGCCATCCTTGGTACCGCGCGGCGCGATGCCGTCGGGGTCCTTGATCGCCATCAGGTCGATATAGGCCAGCTTTTCCAGCACGCCATTCGCATCGGCCTTTTCCAGATCGACGAGATAGATGCGCTTGAAGGCAGCGGCCTTTTCGCGGCCATCGTCGCCTTCATTATTGTCGCGCTCGATGATCAGCGCGGGTGCCGTCGATGATGTTGAAATCGCCGATAGCGTGGGTGGCGTCTTCGAGCGGATAGTAACGAACCTTGTCGTTCCAGCTGGCGCTGGCGACGTCGAATTCCAGAACGCGCAGGACCGGCTTGCCATTGATCAGCCTCGAGGGCCTTGGCTTCCTCGTCGTAGAACGGCTTTTCCAGCAGCGGATAAAGCGTGCTGCCATCCATCGACTGGGCCATGCCCTCATAGCCGCCCGAACGGCCGGTGTTCACACCAGTCGGAACGGCACCAGCGGCCGGGGTCGAGACGAACTGGTTGTCCGGCGACTTGTAATCCACCCCGCCCGGATTGGTGGCGATGACCTGCAGCACCACGCCATCGGCATCGACCTCAATCAGCCAGGGGCCGAATCCGTCGCCAATCCAATAATGCTCGCCAACGGGCTGGATGGATTCGGGGTCGAAATCGGCGCCGGTCAGATAGCGGCTTTCGCTATGCTCGGTGACGATCGGGAAGGGCACGACGCGGTTGGGATCCTTGAGGAATACCGTGCGTTCTGATACCGACTTTGCCCGCTTCCCAATCCATCTTCATGATGTTGAACATCAGCATGGCGTCGGACGAATTGGCCTTGTTGCCAAAGCCATTGTCGGTCAGCAGCAGGAAGCGATCATCGCCCAGCGAGCGGACACCGGACATGCCTTGCAGGGGCTGACCGGGGAACGGCATGGCAATGCCCGATGCCGGATTGGCCCAGCCATAGGGCGTCTCGACCCGAGTGCCGGAGGTGAAGCGGCCCGATATGTTGAGGCTATGGGGCGCATCGGTCGGGGCCGGCACGAAGGTCTGCGCCGGCAGTTCGGCATGCGCCTTGAGGGTCGCGTCGAACTGGGTCTGGGCGAAGGCGGAAGTTGAAAGCATCGCGACAGCCAGTGCGGCAAGCAGCGTTATCTTGGACATGGATCGTCTCCAGAACGAGGAAGTGATCCGCTGCTAGCGCGGCTACGTGTCGGTCCGGCTACGGGCAAATGGCAGTTCGTTGACAATGCACAGAGGGACGCGTCCACGCGCTCATTCCCTGCGCCGGCGGGAACCTCTGCTGATCGATGCGAGACAGAAAACGGAGGTTCCTGCTTTGCGGGAATGACACCGTGGGGGGATTGCCCGGTGCGTGGTTGAGCATTGGGCGGCATCGCGCCCCGATAGGCACAGCCCAAAAGAAAAGGGAGCCTTGCGGCCCCCTTCCCTCAAATTCGCAATTTTTGCGTCGCTTACTCGGCGGCGGTCGGAGCCGGGATCGCCTCGGGTATTGGCCCGGCGACGGCGTTCGTCGAGGATCAGGTCGTCGCGCTTGGACGCGATCAACTTGGCCGACGAGATACCGGCACCGGTACCGGCCGGGATCAGGCGGCCGACGATGACGTTCTCCTTGAGACCTTCGAGCAGATCGGCCTTGCTGGACACTGCCGCTTCCGTGAGGACGCGGGTGGTTTCCTGGAACGAAGCTGCCGAGATGAACGAACGGGTCTGCAGCGATGCCTTGGTGATGCCGAGCAGCACCGGATTGGCCGTCGCAGGCTTCTTGCCTTCAGCGACCAGAGCATCGTTGAGCTCTGTCGAAGTCCAGCTTGTCGAGCTGCTCGTCCTTGAGCAGGCCGGACTCACTCGGATCCACGATCTCGACCTTCTGCAGCATCTGGCGAACGATCACCTCGATGTGCTTGTCGTTGATCAACACGCCCTGCAGACGATAAACTTCCCGGATTTCATTGACGAGGTAACGAGCAAGCTCTTCCACGCCCTTGATGGCCAGAATGTCGTGCGGCGCCGGGTTGCCGTCGAGGATATATTCGCCCTTTTCGATCGGGTCGCCTTCCTGAAGATGGAAGGGCTTGCCCTTCGGGATCAGGTATTCAACCGGATCTGCACCTTCTTCGTTCGGCTCGATGATGACGCGACGCTTGTTCTTGTAGTCGCGACCGAAACGGATCGTACCATCGATCTCGGCGATGATGGCGTGATCCTTGGGACGGCGTGCTTCGAACAATTCAGCCACGCGCGGCAGACCGCCCGTGATGTCCTTGGTCTTGGCCGATTCCAGCGGAATACGGGCCAGCACGTCGCCGGGCGCGACCTTCTCGCCGGGCTCAACGTTGATAACGGCATCGACCGAGAGCAGGTAACGGGCGTCGCCGCCACGATCCACCTTGGCAACCACACTGCCGCGAGCAATCGCGAGGGCCGGCTTGAGGCCGTCGCCACGCTGATTGGTGCGCCAATCGATAACAACGCGCTTGGTGAAGCCCGTTGCCTCGTCGGTGTTTTCCGCAACCGATGCACCGTCAACGAGATCCTCGAACACGACCTCACCCTCGACTTCAGCGAGGATCGGACGGGTGTAGGGGTCCCATTCAGCCAGACGCTGGCCACGGCGAACCATGTCGCCGTCCTTGATCAGCAGCTTGGAGCCATAGGTCACCTTGTGGGTGGTGCGTTCCTTGCCGTCGGTATCCGGGATGGCGAGCGACACGTTACGGGCCATGACGACAAGCTTGCCGCCCTCGACCTTGGCAACGTTGGGGTTACGGATGGCGATCTTGCCTTCAGCACCCGATTCCGGGAACGAGCTGTCGACCACCTGAGCCGTGCCACCGATGTGGAACGTGCGCATGGTGAGCTGCGTGCCGGGTTCACTGATCGACTGTGCGGCGATAACGCCGACAGCTTCACCCATGTTCACGGGCGTACCGCGAGCAAGGTCACGGCCATAGCAGGCCGCGCAGGTACCCCGGCGCATATCGCAAGTCAGCGGGGAGCGGATACGGATCGACTGGATCCGGGCTTCCTCGATGATGTCGACATGCTTTTCTTCCAGCAACGTCCCCTTGGCGGCGATCAGATCGCCGGTCAGCGGATGGTTGATGTCGTCAGCTGCCGTACGGCCCAGCACGCGCTGGCCGATCGAAGCAACGATCTGGCCGGCATCGACGATGGGCTCCATGGTCAGACCACGCTCGGTGCCGCAATCGGTGGCCACGATGATGGCGTCCTGCGCCACGTCCACGAGACGACGGGTCAGGTAACCCGAGTTCGCAGTCTTGAGCGCGGTGTCGGCCAGACCCTTACGGGCACCGTGGGTCGAGTTGAAGTACTCGAGAACGTTCAGGCCTTCCTTGAAGTTAGCCGTGATCGGGGTCTCGATGATCGAGCCGTCGGGACGCGCCATCAGGCCGCGCATACCAGCAAGCTGCTTCATCTGGGCCGGTGAACCACGGGCACCCGAATGGCTCATCATGTAAACCGAGTTGATCGGCTTTTGACGACCGGTTTCCTTGTCGATCTGAACGGCAGCAATGCCCTTCATCATCTCTTCGGCAACCTTGTCACCACACTTGGCCCAGAGCGTCGACCACCTTGTTGTACTTTTCGCCCTGAGTGATCAGGCCGTCATTATACTGCTGCTCGAACTCTTCGACCTGCTTACGGGCGGCTTCCACGATCGTGTACTTGGACGGCGGGATAACCATGTCGTCCTTACCGAACGAAATGCCGGCGTCACACGCGTTCTTGAAGCCAAGCTGCATCACGCGGTCACAGAAGATCACGGTCTCTTTCTGACCGCAGCCACGGTAAACCGTGTCGATCATCTTGGAGATCATCTTCTTGGTCATCAGCTGGTTGGCCGTGGAGAACGGCACAGCAGGATGCTTGGGAAGAATCTGACCGATCAGCATACGGCCCGGAGTCGTCTCTGACGATCTCGGTGGTCTGCTTGCCTTCCGCGTCAAAGGACACAACGCGGCCTTTGATCTTGGTGTGGAGCGTGACGACCTTGTTGTCGAGCGCGTGCTCGAGTTCGGCGTAGGAACCGAACACCATGCCCTCGCCCGGCTCTTTCTCGTTCATGAGAGAGAGATAGTAGAGGCCCAGCACGATATCCCGGGACGGCACGATGATCGGCTGGCCGTTTGCAGGGTGCAGGATGTTGTTGGTCGACATCATCAGGACGCGCGCTTCCAGCTGCGCTTCAAGCGACAGCGGGACGTGCACAGCCATCTGGTCACCGTCAAAGTCGGCGTTGAAAGCCGAGCAGACGAGCGGGTGCAGACGGATGGCCTTGCCTTCGATCAGGATCGGCTCGAACGCCCGGATGCCCAGACGGTGAAGGGTCGGAGCGCGGTTCAGCAGAACCGGGTGCTCGTGGATCACTTCGTCCAGGATATCCCAAACCTCGGGCTTTTCCTTCTCGACCAGTTTTTTTCGCCTGCTTAACAGTGGACGAGAAACCCTTGGCTTCGAGGCGCGAGTAGATGAACGGCTTGAACAGCTCGAGCGCCATCTTCTTGGGCAGGCCGCACTGGTGCAGCTTGAGGTTCGGACCCACGGTGATGACCGAACGACCCGAATAGTCGACGCGCTTGCCGAGCAGGTTCTGGCGGAAGCGGCCTTGCTTGCCCTTGAGCATGTCGGACAGCGACTTCAGCGGACGCTTGTTGGCACCGGTAATGGTGCGGCCACGGCGGCCGTTGTCGAACAGCGTCCACAGCTTCCTGCAGCATGCGCTTTTCGTTGCGGATGATGATGTCCGGTGCACGCAGCTCGATCAGGCGCTTCAACCGGTTGTTGCGGTTGATGACGCGACGATAGAGATCGTTGAGATCCGACGTGGCAAAGCGGCCACCATCCAGCGGCACCAGCGGGCGCAGCTCGGGCGGAATGACCGGAATGACGGTCATGATCATCCATTCGGGCTTGTTGCCCGACACGATGAACTGCTCGACGATCTTGAGGCGCTTGGCGAGCTTCTTGGGCTTAAGTTCGGTGGTAGACTCAGCAATTTCCACGCGCAGGTCGGCCGCGATCTTTTCGAGATCGAGCGCGATCAGGATGTCGTGGATAGCCTCGGCGCCGATCTTGGCGGTGAAGCTGTCAGCGCCATATTCGTCCTGAGCGTCAAGGAACTGCTCTTCGCTCAGCAGTTCATGCTGGGTGAAGGGGGTCAGGCCAGCGTCGAGAACGACGTAATTCTCGAAGTAGAGGATGCGCTCAATGTCCTTCAGGGTCATGTCGAGCAGCAAGGCAATGCGGCTCGGCAGGGACTTCAGGAACCAGATGTGAGCAACCGGCGCAGCCAGTTCGATATGGCCCATGCGCTCGCGACGAACGCGGCTCAGGGTGACTTCGACACCGCACTTTTCGCAGATGACGCCCTTGAACTTCATGCGCTTGTACTTGCCGCACAAGCATTCATAGTCCTTCACAGGGCCAAAGATGCGCGCGCAGAACAGGCCATCGCGTTCGGGCTTGAACGTACGATAGTTGATGGTTTCCGGCTTTTTGATCTCGCCGTAGGACCGGGACAGGATCTTTCCGGGCTCGCAATGGAGATCTTCATCTGATCGAAGGTCTGCACCGGAACGGCCGGATTGAACGGGTCCATGACGTGGGAATGATGGTTCATCAATTCTCTCCTCTTTCCATCGGGAGCGGGCTGCCGCCCGGCTCCCTCAGGAAGTGAATGGGGGTAGGAAGTGCCGGATTATTCCGCCGCTTCCTGAGGAGGTGCGAGCTCCGCTTCAGCTTCGCCGCTGAGGTCTTCGATCTCGCGGTTCTCAAGCTCGACATTGAGCCCGAGCGACCGGATTTCCTTGACCAGAACGTTGAAGCTTTCGGGGATACCCGCCTCGAAAGTATCGTCGCCACGCACGATGGCTTCGTAGACCTTGGTACGACCTGCAACGTCGTCCGACTTGATGGTGAGCATTTCCCTGGAGCGTGTAAGCCGCGCCATAGGCCTCGAGAGCCCACACTTCCATCTCGCCGAAGCGCTGACCGCCGAACTGGGCCTTGCCGCCCAGCGGCTGCTGAGTGACCAGCGAGTACGGACCGATCGAACGGGCGTGGATCTTGTTGTCCACAAGGTGGTCCAGCTTGAGCATATAAATATACCCAACCGTCACCTGCCGATCGAACTGCTCGCCGGAGCGACCGTCGAACACGGTGGACTGGCCGGAGGCCTTGAGCCCTGCCCGTTCCAGCATCACTACGATATCGGCTTCCTTGGCGCCGTCGAACACCGGGGTCGCGATCGACACGCCCTTGGAGAGGTGTTCGCCCGAGCGCACCATGCCGTCATCGTCGAGGTCGGTGATGGATTCATCACCGGCAAACAGGTCCTGCACTTCCAGACGCAGCGGCTTCAGATCGCCATTGCGATGATAGGCGCGAACCATCTCGTCGATCTTCTTGCCCATGCCGGCGCAAGCCCAGCCCGTGTGAGTCTCGAGGATCTGGCCCACATTCATGCGCGAGGGCACGCCCAGCGGGTTCAGCACGATATCAACCGACGTACCGTCTTCCAGATACGGCATGTCTTCCACGGGAACGATGCGGGAAACCACACCCTTGTTACCGTGGCGGCCGGCCATCTTGTCGCCCGGCTGGATTTTGCGCTTGGTAGCGATGAAGACCTTGACCATCTTCATCACGCCCGGCGGAAGTTCATCACCGCGCTGCAGCTTGTCGACCTTGTCGATGAAGCGCTGTTCGAGCAGCTTGCGGCTCTCTTCATACTGAGCATGAAGAGCTTCCATCTCGGTCATGACCTTGTCGTCATCGACCGCGAACTGCCACCACTTCGAACGGGGCTGAGCCTCGAACATCTGGTCATTGAGCTTGGTGCCAACGACATAGCCCTTCGGACCTGCCGTAGCGGCCTTGCCGAACAGCATTTCCTTGAGACGTGCATAGACGTTACGGTCGAGGATCGACTGTTCGTCGTCACGATCCTTGGCCAGACGCTCGATTTCCTCGCGCTCGATAGCCATGGCGCGCTCGTCCTTGTCGATGCCGTGGCGATTGAACACGCGCACTTCAACAACAGTACCAGCATCGCCCGGCGGCACGCGCAGGGAGGTGTCACGAACGTCCGAAGCCTTCTCGCCGAAGATGGCGCGGAGGAGCTTTTCTTCCGGCGTCATCGGCGATTCACCCTTGGGGGTGATCTTGCCGACCAGGATGTCGCCCGGCGCCACTTCGGCACCGATGTGAACGATACCGGCTTCGTCGAGGTTCTTCAGCGCTTCTTCCGAAACGTTCGGAATATCACGGGTGATTTCCTCGGGACCGAGCTTGGTATCGTGGGCCATCACTTCATATTCCTCGATATGGATCGAGGTGAAGACGTCCTGCATGGCGATCTTTTCGCTGAGCAGGATGGAGTCTTCGAAGTTGTAGCCGTTCCAGGGGCATGAACGCGACGAGCACGTTACGGCCCGAGGCGAGATCGCCCAGTTCGGTCGAGGGACCATCGGCAATGATGTCGCCCCGGTTGACGTGATCGCCAACCACAACCAGCGGACGCTGGTTGATGCAGGTCGACTGGTTCGACCGCTGGAACTTCATCAGATTGTAGATGTCCACGCCGGACTTGGACGCATCGGTTTCTTCGGTTGCGCGGATAACGATACGGGTGGCGTCCACCTGATCGACGATACCCTTGCGCTTGGCAACGATAGCAGCGCCGGAGTCACGAGCCACAATCGCTTCCATGCCCGTGCCCACGAAAGGAGCATGAGCCCGCAGGAGCGGCACAGCCTGACGCTGCATGTTCGAGCCCATCAGAGCGCGGTTGGCGTCGTCGTTTTCAAGGAACGGGATCAGCGAGGCGGCAACGGACACCATCTGCTTGGGGGAAACGTCCATAAGGTCGACGTTTTCCTTGGGCGTCAGGCCGTTGTCACCGGCGTGGCGAGCCACAACCAGATCGTCCTGCAGCGTGCCGTCCTTGTTGAACTGCACGTTGGCCCGGGCGACGTAGTGCTTGGCCTCTTCCATGGCGGAGAGATAGACCACGTCCTCGGTCAGCACGCCGTCCACGATCTTGCGGTACGGGGTCTCGATGAAACCGTACTTGTTGACGCGGGCAAAGGTCGACAGCGAGTTGATCAGACCGATATTCGGGCCTTCCGGCGTCTCGATCGGGCAGATACGGCCGTAATGGGTCGGATGCACGTCACGGACTTCAAAGCCGGCGCGCTCACGGGTGAGACCACCGAGCCCAAGCGCCGACAGGCGACGCTTGTGGGTGATTTCCGAGAGCGGATTGGTCTGATCCATGAACTGGCTGAGCTGCGAGGAACCAAAGAATTCACGCACAGCGGCAGCAGCCGGCTTGGCGTTGATCAGGTCCTGCGGCATCACCGTGTCGATTTCGACCGAGCTCATGCGCTCCTTGATGGCGCGTTCCATACGGAGCAGGCCAAGGCGATAGGAGTTTTCCATGAGTTCGCCGACAGAGCGAACGCGACGGTTGCCGAGGTTGTCGATGTCGTCGATTTCGCCACGGCCATCGCGCAGGTCGACCAGTGGTGCGGACGACTTCAACGATATCTTCCTTGCGCAGCGTGCGCATGGTGTCGGGCGCATCGAGCTCGAGGCGCATGTTCATCTTGACGCGACCAACGGCGGACAGGTCATAGCGCTCGCTGTCAAAGAACAGCGACTGGAACATGGCTTCGGCGGTGTCGACGGTCGGCGGCTCGCCGTGACGCATGACGCGGTAGATGTCGAACAGGGCGTCTTCACGCGTCTCGTTCTTGTCCACGGCCAGCGTGTTGCGGATATAGCCACCGATCGAGATGTGATCGATGTCCAGCAGCGGCAGTTCGTCAAAACCCAGCTCAAGCAGCTTGGTCAGGTTCTTTTCGTCGATCTCGTCACCTGCCTCCATGTAGACCTCGCCGGTCTTCATGTTGATCAGGTCTTCGGCGACATACATGCCATAGAGGTCTTCGTTGACCGCCAGCAGGTGCGTCAAACCGTTCTCGGCCAACTTCTTGGCCTCGGCGAGCGGAGAGCTTCTTGCCGCCTTCATGGACGACGTCGCCAGTCTTGGCGTCGATCAGGTCCATGGTCGGCTTGGCATTCTTCATCTTTTCCGCGTCGTATGGCTTCTGCCAGCCGGTCGCGGTCTTTTCGTAGGTCAGCTTGTTGTAATAGGTCTCGAGGATTTCCTCGGTATCCATGCCAAGCGCCTTGAGCAGGCTGGTGACCGGAAT
Source organism: Devosia sp. A8/3-2 (assembly GCA_025452255.1). Taxonomy (GTDB): domain Bacteria; phylum Pseudomonadota; class Alphaproteobacteria; order Rhizobiales; family Devosiaceae; genus Devosia. The sequence continues at coordinate 2,453,377 of CP104974.1, read as the reverse complement.
CTTGCGGCGACGATCGATACGGGCAAACACCACGTCCTTGGCGTCGAACTCGATATCGAGCCGAGAGCCGCGGTACGGAATGATACGGCCAGCAAACAGCAGCTTGCCGGACGAGTGGGTCTTGCCCTTGTCGTGGTCGAAGAACACGCCAGTGCAACGGTGCATCTGCGAGACGATAACGCGCTCGGTGCCGTTGACGATGAAAGTACCGTTCATGGTCATGAACGGCATGTCGCCCATATAGACGTCCTGCTCCTTGATGTCCTTGACGGAGCGGGCGCCGGTTTCTTCGTCCACTTCAAACACGATCAGGCGCAACGTCACCTTGAGCGGGGCAGCGAACGTGATGTCAGCGCACGGCACTCGTCGATGTCGTATTTGGGCTGCTCGAATTCGTACTTCACAAATTCGAGAGAGGCAGTGTTGGAAAAGTCAGTGATCGGGAAGACCGAACGGAAGACGGACTGAAGCCCTTCGTCGGGACGCCCGCCCTTGGGCTCGTCCACGAGGAGGAACTGATCATAGGAGGCCTTCTGGACCTCGATCAGGTTGGGCATCTCCGTGACTTCATGAATGGAACCGAAGGATTTACGAACCTTGCGGCGGCCGTTGAACGTGGTAGCCATGAAAGCTCCTGTTTGTGCGCTTTTTATGTGCCGCGCCTGCCGGAAAAGCGGGGGACACCCTTCCAGAAACGCTGCAGTGCGATTGTCTCGGAGGCAGATATCCAAAAATCCGACTATCAGCCGTCGGGTCTCGGGATATATGCCTTGCTAGGCAGATACTTGGCTCAGCGATGCCTATTGACCTTCCCCAGCCAAGGGAAGGAGGGCCAGAAACGCCAAATACCCCATGGTCAACAACCATGAGGTTCCGTGGACGTCAGCGTGCCTCAGACATCGAAATCGTCATATATTCCGCTAATTGCCGCCGGGGACCTATCCAACCGGTCCGGCGAATCGTCTCGTTAAAACGAGGATGCGAAATGGCACATAGCGCGCCATTTCGCAAATTTCAAGGGGTCGAGACGAACTTACTTGAGTTCGACCTTGGCGCCGGCAGCTTCCAGCTTGGTCTTGATGTCGGCAGCTTCGGCCTTCGAAGCGCCTTCCTTGATTGCCTTGGGAGCAGCTTCGACCAGTGCCTTGGCTTCGCCTGTGCCCAGACCGGTGATCGCACGGACTTCCTTGATGACGTTGATCTTGTTTTCGCCGAAGGAGGCGAGGATCACGTCAAATTCAGTCTTTTCTTCAGCAGCAGCGGCCGGAGCAGCACCGCCAGCAGCGGCGACAGCAACGGGAGCAGCGGCGGAAACGCCCCACTTTTCTTCGAGGAGCTTGGACAGTTCGGAAGCTTCCAGAACGGTCAGGGCAGAAAGGTCGTCTACGAGTTTGGCGAGATCGGCCATTTGATAAATCTCTCTTTTCAGGTGTTCAGTTCAAACCGGTCCCCAGAAGGGGACCATGGGGTTACGCTGCTTCGTTGCTCTTTTCCGCGTGAGCGGCCAACACGCGCAATACCACCAGCCGGCGCCACTATAACCGACGCGATACGCGTTGCGGGCTGCTTGAGCATCCCGGCGAGCGTTGCGCGCAGTTCGTTGAGCGACGGCATGGTCGCCAGCGCCTTGACGTTATTCTGCGTCAAGCGCGGTCTTGCCCATAACGCCACCAAGAACGACATATTTGGCGTTCTTTTCAGCGAATTTCTGCGCCAGCTTTGGCGCAGTCATGGGGTCTTCCGCATAGGCGATGACGATCGGGCCGGTAAACAGGCCCGAAATATCAGCGTGGTCGGTGTCTTTAAGAGCAAGCTTGGCAAGACGGTTCTTTGCGACCTTCACGTAGCCACCGGCACCCTTCACCTCACGGCGAAGCGTTTCCAGATTGGCCACGGTCAGACCGGCATTTTGCGCGAGTACGATCGACCCAGCGCCCGAGAGGGCTGACTGAAGCGACGCGACAAGCTCACGCTTTTCCGCTCTTTCCACTGCTAGTCTCCACATAAAGCCCGGCAAAAGGGATGCCGGGCCATTGCCAATTGCTGCCCTCTGGCCTCCAACAGGAGCAGAGGAGCAACGGTTACATGCCTGTCAACCGTGCTGCCCAAAGGGCAACTGGCCCGGTTCGAACCACGATCACCCTGCCCCTTGGAGCAGGAAAATTGTGGTCTTCACCCCATCTATGCTGGCGTCGGTGGACATTAAGCTGAACCAGATTGTTCAGCACCGGCAGTCTCGGACAGGACTTTATGCTTCCCTTGCGGGAAGCAATCCAGGCAGCTTGCAGCCGCCCGAAATTCTTAGAGAGCCGAAGCCGGCTCGACGTGAACGCCCGGACCCATGGTCGAAGACACGGCAACGCGCTTCACATAGGTGCCCTTGGCGCCAGCGGGCTTGGACTTCTGCACGGCGTCGGTGAACGCCTTGATGTTCTGCAGCAGGGCTTCGTCCGAGAACGACACCTTGCCAACACCAGCATGCAGGATACCGGCCTTCTCGACGCGATACTCGACAGCGCCGCCCTTGGCAGCCTTGACGGCACCAGCGACGTCGGGCGTAACCGTGCCAACCTTGGGGTTTGGCATCAGGTTGCGCGGGCCGAGAATCTTACCCGAGCGACCGACCAGCGGCATCATGTCCGGGGTGGCAATGCAGCGATCGAAATCGATCTTGCCAGCCCGGATCTGTTCCATCAGGTCTTCGGCGCCAACAATATCAGCACCGGCCTTGCGGGCTTCGTCTGCCTTGGCATCCTTGGCGAACACAGCCACGCGCACGGTCTTGCCGGTGCCGTTGGGCAGGCTCACCACGCCACGGACCATCTGGTCGGCGTGACGCGGATCGACGCCGAGATTGATGGCGATTTCGATGGTTTCGTCGAACTTGGCCGAGGCGCGAGCCTTGACCATCTTCACCGCTTCATCAAGCTTGTACAGCTTGTTGCGGTCGATGCCCTCACGGGCCTTGGTGATCTTCTTACCGACGTGTGCCATCTATCAGCCCTCGACCTGAATGCCCATGGAACGGGCAGAGCCGGCGATCATCGACACAGCAGCGTCGATATTGTCGGCGTTGAGATCCTTCATCTTCTTTTCGGCGATATCACGCAGCTGAGCCGTCGTGATGGTACCGGCCGATTCCTTGCCGGGGAGCTTGGAGCCCGACTTCAGGTTCACGGCCTTCTTGATGAAGTAGGTCACCGGCGGCTGCTTCATCTCGAAAGTGAAGCTCTTGTCGGCATAGGCGGTGATCACGACTGGAATGGGCGAACCCTTTTCCATTTCCTGCGTGGCGGCATTGAACGCCTTGCAGAATTCCATGATGTTCAGACCGCGCTGACCCAGTGCGGGGCCAATCGGCAGGGAAGGCGTTGCGGAGCCCGCGGGCACCTGCAGCTTTACGTAGCCAACGATTTTCTTTGCCAATTTCGTCTCCTATCAGTGGCCACAATCGGCCTTAGGCGCCAGCTAGTTAAAGCTGGCTAGACACCGTGGTCTGAGGTGTAACTGGCGCTGGCAGTGCGCCATCCTCTTCCACAGTCCTTCACGAAGCCAAGGCTTCGCGTTTTGGTCAGACCTTCTCGACCTGACCATATTCGAGCTCCACCGGAGTAGGACGCCCGAAAATCGACACTTCCACCTTGAGGCGGGCGCGCTCCTCGTCGACCTCTTCCACCACGCCATTGAAGCTGGCGAAGGGACCGTCCGACACGCGGACATTCTCGCCCACTTCGAAGCTGACGGAGGGCTTGGGATGCTCCACGCCTTCCTGCACCTGCTGCAGGATGGACATGGCTTCCTTCTCCGAGATCGGCATCGGCTTGTTGTCCGAACCGAGGAAACCGGTAACCTTGGGCGTATTCTTGATCAGATGGAACGCCTCGTCGGTCATATCCATCTTGACCAGGACATAACCCGGGAAGAATTTGCGTTCGGCATCGACCTTGCGGCCGCGACGGATCTCGACGACCTTTTCGGTCGGAACAATCACGTCTTCAAACAAATGCTCGAGCTTTTTCTGCGCAACCTTCTGGCGAATGTCCTCCGCCACCTTGCGCTCGAAATTGCTGTAAGCCTGAACGATGTACCAGCGCTTGGCCATGCCGCGTCGCCGCTCCTAGTCTTGTGTTCGTGATCCGCTCAGCGGATCGAAAGCATCAGGCCCACGCCCCAGAAATAACCCGGTCGGCCAGCAGGAAGAACAGGCTCGCCGCCGTCACCAGCACGAGCACCATGATCGTCGAGATCAGGACTTCGTTCCGGCCGAGCCAGTAACCTTGGATGTTTCCTGCCGCACTTGCTGCAGAAACTGGATTGGGTTCGGTCGGGCCATAGGCGAATCTACTCTGGTGTTTTGGTGCAAAACCAAAGGCCGCGCAGGAATCCTGCACGGCTGGAATGCGGGTATCTATTCAATCTGGGCAGCGATTGCAACAGGCCGGGGCAAGATTCTGGACCGGGGCTTCATGACGCCGAGATCCCTGTCATTAACGACAAGTGTAAAAACCCTGTGGTTTGTTCTTGCATGCGCCCTTGCAATGGCATTTGATCCAATTGCGACCAAAAAGTGGCAGCGGGAGGCTGGCACCATGGCATATGGTAATGCGTTATTCGAGGTCAAAGCCTGCGAGGTCCGCTATTACGGCCCGCACAAGACGATTTCCGGCCGGGTAACCGGTGTCGTGCGCGTTACCATTCACGAGCGCTTCATGGGCAATGACACGACCTATCACCCGGATCTCAAGGTGCGGGCGGATGTGGGGTCCGTCTCCTCGGCTGAAGTGCGCACCGCCCTGCTCGCTCACGCCGCCCACCAGCTCAATCGCCTCAAGGCCCGCCACACCGACAAGCTGCCCATGGCTGCCGAATAGGCATTTGTCCTAAGCGTGACTTGTGAATAGGTGCCAGTGCCTCCATCTATAAGGACAGGAGGACGGCATGTTCAAATCCATCGCCCCGGCGACCGGCATTATCATCATCTCGACCGGCTCGGCCCAGAGCCGCCTGCCCCAGCCGCGTGCCCGGCTCGACGCCGGAAGCGATCGTGGCCAACCAGCAGCGCATTCTCTGCCTGCAGGATGAAGCGCGCCAGACCGGCCAACAGCAGAACTACGATATCCAGCTTAAAAGCATGCAGAACACTCTCCACGACATGCAATTGCAGCAGCGGCTGGACAGCCTGCCGAAGTTTACGCCGCCGGTGTTTCAGCCGAATCCGGGGCTTCCGAACTAGGTGCCTGCTCGGATGTACCGTTCGCGCATCCCCTTATCGGCACCGGGCGCAACCATGTGCCCCGCACACTTCCCGGCATTCCGAAACGGAGGTCCCCGCTTGCAGGGGATGACACCGTGGTTGGTGGCGATACTTGTTAGACCTCATGGTGAGCTTGTCGAACCACTAGGTCGGGCGAGTGGAGGCTTGGTCGCCACGACCTCGTCCCTCGACAGGCTCAGGATGAGGTCTACTGGACCGAAGCGGTCACCCTGCATTTCGTGAGCAGATTGCACCCCACCAAAACAAAAAACCACCGGGCGATGAACGCGCCGGTGGCTCCTGATCGGTTGCGACCGCCAGTGGCGGCCGCGATCCTTGAATTCGCTTAGAGCAGCGTCAGGTTCGTGGCCGAAACCTTGCCATCACGGCCGGTCCCGAGCTCGTACGTCACCTTGTCGCCCTCATACAGGCCCTGCAGGCCCGACTTCTGCACAGCGGAGATGTGGACAAAAGCGTCCTTTTCGCCATTTTCGGGCGAAATGAAGCCGAAGCCCTTGGTGGTGTTGAAGAATTTTACGGTGCCAGTAGTGGCCATGTGTGTCGTTCTGCCATTTAAGGCCCATCCGCATATGCGTCCAGGCGGAGTTTCCCCAAGCAACATGCTTAGGGGAACCATAAATCGCAAATTATTGGCCTTGAGTCAAATAGCCGCACGAGCAAAACGCCCGGCTGGCGGGGTACCGGGCGAAAAATAGTTCTAAATCAATGATTACACTGGCAGGGGCTGGGGGACTCGAACCCACGACCCTCGGTTTTGGAGACCGATGCTCTACCAACTGAGCTAAACCCCTGTAGGCGTGCGGCAGTGTCTAATGGCAAAGATCGCTTCGCGCAAGTACCTGAAGAAGGTTCATGACCAGATGTGTGGAACCAGCGGCACAGCCATGATCGCGCAGCCAAGCAGGCCAGCCAGAAAACACAGGGAACGCCGTGGCGACAGGCCTTTCATGTAGCAATAAAGGTGAGCCGCGCGCCAGAAAATAGAGCCCCGCGCCGGCCAGCGAGACCCAGCTTTGCTCATTGTGGACAATCGACAGCACAGCCAGCGTCAGAAAAATCGGCAGCGTTTCCTGCAGGTTTGCCGGGGCCCGGCGGGAACGGGCCAGTTCCTGCGTCGGCTCGGGCAGATTGTCGCGCGGTCCGATCTGCGCCGCCACGCCTACCTGCTTGGTGAGGTAGCTGCCGGGCAATTGTACAGCCACGACCAACAGGGCCAGCACCGGGAAAATCATCAGCAACATTGTTTTTGCCTCTTCTGCGGTGGCCCGGTGTTATCTCGAATCCGTTTACAAACGCGAGCGCACAGCAATAAATACCCTCATGAGCTACAGGAAGCGCCTCAGGCGGAAACGATCACTCAAGGGGCGACGTCCCCGGAAGGATGACGATGCGTCTTATTATTGCCCCGGCCATTCTGGTCCTCAGCCCCTCCCTCGCCTTTGCCCATACCGGAATCGGGCACACGGCCGGGTTCTTCCATGGTTTTGAGCACCCGATCGGCGGGCTCGATCATATTCTGGCAATGGTAGCAGTCGGCGTCTTTGCCTATGTGCTGGGCGGCCGCGCGCTGTGGCTGGTGCCGCTCGCCTTTGTGGGCATGATGATTGTAGGTTTCATCCTGGGTGCTGCGCAGATCGACATGCCCTTCGTTGAGCTGGGCATTGCGCTGTCGAGCGTGGTGATCAGCGCGGCAGCGGCTCGGGGCCGGCCGATGCCGGCGGCAGCCGCCATGGCGATGGTCGGCGTATTTGCTGTGTTCCACGGCCATGCCCATGGCGCCGAAATGCCGGCGGATCTGAGCGGCATCGCCTATGCAGCCGGGTTTGCAATATCGACCGCCCTGCTCCACCTCGCCGGTATCGCCGCAGCCTTCGGTATTGCCCGCCTGATCGGCCGGCATGGCAAGCTCGCAGCACAGATCGCGGGCGGCGCATTCGCTGTTGGCGGCGTTGGAATCTCGGCCGGCTGGCTCTGATCCATCCGAGGCTTTTTCGTGGCACGGCCTGCACCGTCAAGGCGCGGGCCGATTTGTTTTCCGCAAGCCCTGTTCGGAATCAAAGCCGCAGCTTTGCTCGGCAAATCCTTGTAATATTTCATTTTATTGACAGCCACAGAGAATGCCGGACGCATGCGCTGACCGCAGACCTGTTCCCCGGCTGCTCGTATTGACCCCTTCCATCACGCCCGCGTTAACTAGCGCCACTGCTTCGACCGCCGCCCTTGGGTGGCCCCGGAGGGCGCGTCGTGCCCTTCGCCGTAAACCGAGTCACAGAAGTGATGACCGCTCGCGATCCGTCGCGGGCAGCAGCCTTGAATGAGCGCAAGTTGATAAAACTGACTCGGTGCATGGAGCGCTACGAGGCCTAGGCCGCCTCAAATGCGAAACCCAGCGCCAGCGAGAGCCGGAATCGCGATCCATTCCCGGATCGCGGCGGGCCGGCAGGCAGGAGACGCAACGTTGCTGAGGGTTCTTTACACGGTTCCCAACTCGGCTGACCCGGCGGTCGGCCGCCGTATTGGTATGCTTAAGACGGGCGGGGCGGAAATCGCCGCCGCCGGCTTCCGCCGTGCCGGCGTCGCCATGCCCGATCTGCCGGTCACCCACGCCATCGAGTTGGGTGAAACCTTCGATGCGCGATTTGCCCAGCGCATTATGGCAGTGGTGGGCGCGGCCATGTCGGTGGTGCGGCGGCTGGGGCATTTGCCGCCACCCGACGTTATCATCGCGCGTAATCTCGAAATGCTGCCGCTAGCCGGGCGCTTGCAGGCCCATTGGGGCGGTACTATCCCCATCGTCTACGAATGCCTCGATATTCACCGTCTGCTGCTGCGCACCGACCTGATCGGCCGAGCCATGCGAGGCGCAGAACGGCGCTGGGCGCAGCCGGCATCCCTGCTGATGACCAGCTCGCCCGCCTTCATTTCCAACCATCTTGGCGGATTGGGCCCCCTGCCCGCACTGCTGGTGGAAAACAAGGTGCCGCACAGCACCGAACGCGGTAGCAATCCGGCACTGGGATTGCCCGATACCGGCGTGATCAAGATCGGCTGGTTCGGCGCGCTGCGCTGTCGCCGCTCGCTCAATGCGCTGGCGACCTTCTCCCGGGCAATGAGCGGGCGCGTGCAGGTGATCCTGCGCGGCCGTCCGGCGCTCAGTGAATTCGAGGACTTCCATGGCTTCGTCGAGGCCGAGCCCTATCTGCGGTTCTGACGGCGAATATCGCAATCCCGACGATCTGGCATCGATCTATTCAGATGTGCACTGGCCCGGGCCATCGATTTTTTCGAGGCCGGCAAGAATTCGCAATGGCTGCTGCCCAACCGCATTTACGAGGGCAGTTTCCACGGCGCCATCCCGGTGACACTCGCGGGCACCGAAACTTCGGCCTTCACCCAACGATTGGGTATCGGCATCACAGTGCCCGATATCGAAGCAGGCACGCTGGCCAGCGCGCTGGGCAGAACTCGACACAACCCGGCTGCAGGCGTTGGCTTCGGCCGTGCTGGAGCAGGACCCGGCCAATTTCTCCTTTCACGACGCCGATTGCCGCCAATTGGTTGAGCGGCTGCAACAGCTTGGCGGCAGCTCGCAGCCAGAACAGGAAGCCGCATGAGCTCGCCAAATGGCAAATGCCTGATCGCCGTGCCCACGCTCAATGAGGCCAAGCATATCGCCCACCTGCTCGAACAATTGCTGGCGGAAGCCAAGCCGATGGATTGGCCCGTGGTGGTGATCGACGGCGGCAGCACCGACGGCACGCAGGCCATTGTCGAGAGCTTCATCGCAAGGGGCGAGCCGGTGCAGCTGGCGCACAATCCCAAGCGCATCCAGAGCGCGGCGATGAACCGAGCGGTGGCCCAGTTCGGCGATGGCCTTGACTACGTGATCCGCATCGACGCGCATGGCGATTATCCGGCCGATTATTGCCGCGCCTTGGTGCAGGAGGCGCAGACCATCGGGGCCGATTGCGTCGTTGTGCCGATGACCACGGTGGGCCAAAACACCTTTCAGCGCGCCGTGGCGACGGCACAGAATTCGCTGGTCGGCACCGGCGGCTCGGCCCATCGCACCGGCAAGGGCGGCGCCTTTGTCGACCATGGCCACCATGCCCTGATGAGCATACCGGCCTATCGGGCGGTGGGGGTATGACGAGACCTTCCGGCACAATGAGGATGCCGAGCTCGACCACCGCCTGCGGTTGGCCGGCTATCGCATCTGGCTGACCGACGCGACCGAAATGACCTATTATCCGCGCTCGACCCCCTCGGGCCTGTTCAAGCAATATTTCGGCTATGGCCGCGGGCGGGCGCGCAATGTGCTCAAGCATCGCGTCATTCCCCGTATCCGCCAGATGCTGCCGCTGGCCATTCTGCCGGCTGTGGTGCTGGCGGCGCTGAGCTTCGTGCATTGGGTGGCTCTGATCCCGCTGCTGGCCCGGTGCGCGCTGTGCATCGCCATGGGCTTTGTCGCCACGCGCAAGCATTTTGACGAATACGGCCTGCCCATGAGCGGCGCGCCGCTGGTGGGCCTTGCCGCCATGATCATGCACCTGGCCCGGTCCTCGGGCTTCTGGCTGCATCTGGCGCAGGCCGCCACTTCAGGTTTCGGAGCCAAGCGCGCATGACCTCACCTAGCGTCGACATCTGCATCTGCACCTATCGCCGCCCCTATCTGGCCGAGACACTAGCCTCGGTCGCTAAAATTGCGACAAATGGCGCCCGCATCCGCGTGATCGTCTCCGACAATGACACGACGCCTTCGGCCGGCGCGATGGTGGCAGCGCTGGCGGCGGATTTCCTGTTTCCGATCCACTATGTGCATAGCCCCGCCTCCAATATCTCGATCGCCCGCAATGCGTGTCTCGACGCGGCGGAAGCCGATTTCATCGCCTTTGTCGATGATGACGAGCTGGTCACCGAACACTGGCTGACGGCGCTGTTGGCAACAGCCGAGGCGGAAAAGGCCGACGTGGTGCTCGGCCCGGTCGAGGCCATTTATGGCGCAGACGCACCGCAATGGATGGTGGAAGGGGATTTCCACTCCACAATGCCCGTTTATGTCGATGGACAAATCCGCACCGGTTATACCTGCAACGCCCTGATCCGCTGGATCGCGCCTTATAAATCGCTGCGCTTCGACTTGGCGCTCGGCCGCTCTGGCGGCGAAGACACGCAGTTTTTCTATGCCCTGTCTGGCATGGGCGGCCGCATCGCCTTTGCGCCTGATGCCTTGGTCACCGAGATAGTGCCGCCCAACCGCGCCGCCATGGGCTGGCTGGTGCAACGCCGTTTCCGCGCTGGGCAAACCCATGGCACCTATTTGAGCCAAGGCGTTGTCGCCAATATAAAAGCGGCCACGATTGCGGGCGGCAAAGCCACGTTTTGCGGGGTCATGACGGTTCTCACCCTATTCTCGCCATCGCGTTGGAGGAAAAACCTGCTGCGCGGCGCCCTGCATGTCGGCGTCATCGGCGGCATTTTTGGCACCAAACAGGCCAATCTCTACGGCCAGCCAACGGAAGGAAGCCAGTCACATGCTTGAACGGAGCCAGTTGCCGGCCATGTCCGACCCTCACAGCTCCAATCGTGGGATGCTTGATGTAGACCGTCTTTTCTCCATCCTGCGCCGCCAGCTGCGCGTGCTGCTGCTCTGCCCGGGGCTGGGTCTGATGCTGGCCGTGATCTACCTGATGCTGGCGCCGAAAACCTATGTGGCGACCAGCCAGATTCTGCTCGACAAGAATTTAAAGGAATCGGTCAGCGACATTGCGCCTGCCACCAGCGCCGTAGACCTCGAATCGGAGGTGCTGAACCAGATCGAGGTGCTGCGCTCGAGCCGCATTGCCAGCGGCGTCGCCGAAGCCGAAAACCTTATGACGGACCGCGAATTTCTCAACCCGCCTCCCTCCTTCACCCGACAGATTCGGGGCTTGGTATCGGGGCTGTTGAGCCCAATCTCGGGAGCACCCGAAGCTCCGCCGGACGATATGCAGGCCTCGGTGGAGGAAGCCGCCGGCGCCCTGCGCGCCAGTATGTTTGTCGAACGAGTCGGGCGCAGCGCGGTGATCCGCGTGGGCTACGAGGCATCGAGCCCCGAACTGGCCCAGCGCATCGCCGCCGCCTATGCCAACGTCTTCGTGCAGGACCAGCTCAATGCCGATATCGACGCCACCAAGCAGGCCGCTGATTGGCTGCAGCAGCGGCTGACCGAACTGGGCGACAACCAGCGCCAAGCCACGCTTGCCGTTGAGGAATATCGCCAGCAAAGCGGCCTGTCGACCAGCGAGGACGAAAACCTCAGCAACCAGCGGCTGCAGGCACTGACCGCCCAATTGGTGACGGCCCGGGCCGAAAGTGCTCGCGTCAACGCTCTCGCCGTGCAGTTGCAAGCCACGATCGAGGCCGGACCATCGGCCGCCGGCGCCAGTATCGCGCTCCTCAGCGGCTCGGGCGTTGACGACAAGACCATTTCCGATCTGCGCATCCGCTATGCCTCGATCCAGAGCCGCATCAACGAAGTGACCGCCACCTATGGCGAGGATCACCCGCAGGTGGCCGCACTCAAGGCAGAAAATCAGGCTTTGCAAGCACAGATTTTTGCTCAGCTGCAGGGGCTGAACGAGCAGTATCAGAGCCAGCTGACCATCGCCCAGCGGCAGGAATCGAGCCTGCGTGATGCCATCGAGACCGAAGGCCAGCTTGCCTCGCAGACCAATCAGGCGCAGGTCAAGCTCACCGAATTGCAGCAGCGCTCGACCACGCTCGGGGTGATCTACAATTCCTTCCTGTCGCGCTACGAAGAAGCGGTGCAGCGCCAATCCTTCCCCATCCCCTCGGCCCGCATCATCACCGTGGCGCAGGCGCCCGAAAACGCCTCGGGTCCGCGCACCATGTTCGTGGCGGCCGGCGGCATCATTTTCGGGCTGTTCCCGGGGCTGATGTTCGGCACGTTCAACGAATTGCGCGAGCGCACCTTCCGCATTGGCGATCAGGTCGGGAACGAGTTGGGACTGCGCTTCCTGGGCTATCTGCCACGGCTGGGCCCCGATGCCCGTGGCGCCAATCGTAGCGACCAGACCAAGGCCGCCCTCGCCTTGCACGGCATGATCAAGAAGCAGGTGCAAGAACGCCGCGCCAACCGGCCGACCACCGCGTTCGTCGAAACGCTGAAATCGGCCAAATTGGTCATGCGCGCCCGTGGCAAGCCGGATCGCAGCGCGGTTATCGGCGTGGTTTCGGTGTTGCCGGGCGAAGGCAAGACCACCTATTCGGTCGCACTGGCCGAAATGCTGGCCGCCGATGGCGAGCGCGTGCTGCTGATCGACGCCGATTTGCGCCAGAGCCGCCTCGACGCGCCTCGGTAGCACCCGGCGCCAGCAGCGGGTTGATGGACATCGGCGGAACCGTATCGTGGCGCGATATCGTGCTGGCTGACCCGCGCACCGGCATGCACATCCTGCCTGCGCTCTCTGCCTCCAATCAGGCCAGCGATTTCCTCTCGTCCGACGGCATGCGGACCCTGCTCGAAGAGGCACGGCAGAGCTATGACTATGTCGTCATCGACCTGCCCCTGCTCGGCCCGGTCATGGATGCCCGCGCCGTGCTACCCCGGACCGATGGCTTTATCCTCGTCACCGAATGGGGTCGCACCCCGCGCCGGCTGGTCCGCTCGCTGATCGAGCACGAGCCCGAACTGGCGGAAGACATTGTCGGCGTCGTGCTCAACAAGGTCGATTTCCGCAAACTCGCCCAATACAGCGATCCGGGCGGCGCCGAGCGCTATATGGGCTCATATAGTCGCTATTATCAGGTAGATGCGACCGAGAAGGTCTAGAGAGCCTCGACTGCACCCTCCCCCTTTGCGGGGAGGGCCGGGGACTACAGCCCACATATCGGCTCATGCACTCTTCCCAACCCCTCCCCTCGTAGAGCGGTGGGCGATCACAGCATCGTGCGACCAGCGCCCCACGCCATTAGTGCTAGTCCTAAAGTTGATTTGCCGCCGCTTGTAGCCGGGCGGTGAACGCTATATAGCGTTTCTATTGTGTGAAGCCGCCACAGCAATAAGGCGGTGAGGTTTTCGGCATTTCAGGCAAGTCGTGGCACTGGAAACGCAGTCGTGCGTTTACCAATTGCTTGAACTCATCCATTGCTGAAAATTTCACTATAGACGTTAGGGTAGTTTTCCGAGGTTTGCGATAGACGGCACGGAGTTGCCAGTATCGCAACGTTTGGGGCAGGAGCCAGAACAATGAGCCGAGACGGACACGACAAGAAAGGCGCCGCGGAAAACGGCGTCGGGGCACCCGTCGCCAATCTTCGGAGCCAGATCTGGAGCCGATGGCCCACTGGCATGACCGCGCTGGCCGTGATCGCCCTCGCCCGGGTCGGTGTCTACCTGCTGTGGAACGGCATCATCTTCGTCTTCGTGCGATAACCCTCCGCCCGCTTGCACCCTGCCAATTGTGATCATCTCGTGGTCACGCGCTCGCATGTCAGCCATGCGCGTATGCTGTTGCCTGCCCCACATAATCGTGATCATTTTGATCCTGCAAACATGCGCTGGATTTGCTTTTGAGCGAACTGCGCCTTGCAGGACCAAACCGACAGAAGTCGGCAAACATCAAGCGTTTGCTACGAACCCTCGCAGCGGAGACATCCGGGCGGGACTGCGGTAATCACGGCCCCGCCCTGCGGCACTGGGGCATCATCGCAAACCATTACAGCTGGACACGAAAAGCACAGTAGCAACTCGAACTACGTTCAACATGGCGGGTGAACAAAAATGTCGATAGTCAACGCAGGCCTCGAACTTTCGGGCATCGAGACCCAAACCAAGTCGCCCAAGGGCGGCGCGCTGAAACGAGCATTCGATGTCACGATTGCATCCATCATGCTCTTTGCGCGCTTCCGGCGATCTTCTTCATCATGGTCACCATGTTCTCGATCGATCGGGGACCGGTATTTTTCGCCCATGAACGGGTCGGACATCGCGGCAAGAAGTTCCGCTGCCTCAAGTTCCGTTCCATGATCGTCAACTCCAAAGAGGCGCTGGAACGGCACCTCGAAATGTTCCCGCTGGCCCGCGAAGAGTGGGAAGCGACCCAGAAGCTGCGCAATGATCCGCGCATCACCGCGCTGGGCAAGTTCCTGCGCGACACCAGCCTCGACGAATTGCCCCAGCTGATCAACATCATCCGCGGCGACATGAGCTCGGTTGGGCCCCGCCCCATCGTGCAGGACGAAATCGTTCGTTATGCCAATGACATCACGGCTTATGCCAGCATGCGTCCGGGCCTGACCGGCCTGTGGCAGGTCAGCGGCCGCAGCGATGTGGACTATGAGCAGCGCGTGCGGCTCGACGCCGAATATGCTCGTAACTGGTCCTTCATCGGTGACATTGTTATCATGCTGCGCACCGTCAAGGTCGTGCTGATGCGCACGGGTAGCCGCTAGACCACAGGAGGCGATGAATGGCTTCGATCCTTTCCGTCGGCACACGCCTCTTCCGCACCCGTGATCCTGCGCGCGACGCCAGCACCGACAAGGACCGTTTCATGACGGTCCGCCGCTCGCTGCTGGCGGCAATCGAGGGCGCCCAGCGGGAGCGCGAAGGCCTGCAGACACGCCTCGACGTCTATTATGCCCGAGCCACCAATCTGATCGACAATTCGGGTGAGTTCGGCACTCGCTCCGAGGAAGACGAAGGTGCCATCGAGGACGCCGAGCGCAATGCCGCTGCGGCCCGCCTCAGGATCGGCCAGATCAGCGAGCATATGGAACAGCTCAAAACCGTGCTGGCCACTCTCGACGCTACGGCGCCACAGGCCTGACGGCACAAGCCGGCGCCCCTTGGCGCATGGCAATTTTTCGAACCGGAGCTCGCCATGCAGCCCACGCGCGCACAGCAGGGGATTCCGACGGTTTCCGTCATCATGGCGAATTACCGCGGCGGTGCAACATTGGCGCGTGCGCTGGATTCCGTGCTGGCCCAGACCATGGGCAATCTCGAAATCATCGTCGCTGACGACGCGTCGCCCGACGATAGCGTTTCGGTGGTGACGTCCATCATGGCGCGCGACGAGCGGGTGCGGCTGGTCGCCTCGCCGCAAAATGGCGGCCCGGCCCGCACGCGTAATCTGGCGCTGGCACAGGCACGCGGGCAATGGATCGCCATCGTTGATTCCGACGATATCGTGCATCCCGAGCGGCTCGAGCGCCTGCTGGCGGCGGCGGCGCAGTTCAAGGCCGATATCGTTGCCGATGACCTGCTGCATTTCCACGAGGACGGCAGCCCGCCAACCCTGCTACTGGCCAATCACGACACACCATTCCCCGTCAGCGCCGAAACCCGGGTTACGGCAGGCATGGACGGCAAGCTGCCGGCCCTCGGCTATCTCAAGCCGTTGATCCGCGCCGAGGCGCTGGGGTTGCTGCGCTATGACGAAACCCTGCGGATCGGTGAGGATTACGACCTGCTGCTGCGGGCGCTGCTGGCCGGCGCCAGCATGTGGATCGTGCCCGAACCGTGGTATCTCTATCGCCGCCATAGCGGCTCGATTTCTCACCGCCTGTCGGCCAATGATGTCGACGCTATGCTGGCCAACCAGGCGCAATTGCTGGCCGGGATCAAGCCGGATGCCGGTTTGACCCAAGCCTTTGCGCACCGCCGCGATGCCTTGCAAGGCGCGCTGGATTTCGGGCGGCTGGTGGAGGCGATCAAGGCCCGTTCGCTGGGGACGGCTCTCAATCTTCTCGTGCGGCGCCCTGCCCTGTTGCAGCGGCTGTGGACGTCGTTCACCGAAGGCCGGCAGCGCCGCGCTGCCAAGCCGCAGGCTGCGGTCCTCAGCGGGCTGCTGAACCCGGATAAACACGCTTCCCTGCCCGCCTATGTGCCGAGCCGGGACGTGGATTGGACCCGTTTCCGGCGCGATCCGGCTTGGTTGGCTTTCGCGACGCATGGCGTGAACGCTCACCAGATCATCGCCAAGGACACTGCCGCCCGGTATGCCGCCGGCTTCATTCCGGCCGCCGCGGCGCCCACGCCCATCCGTAACCAACTCGCGACCAATGCACCGGCGGTGGCGACATGACCCGGCTGCTCCGCCGCCGCGGCATTGCCGGGCCACTGGTCGATATCGATCTGGCCGCCACCTTCACCGTGCTGGCCCTGTCCGGACTGGTGCTGAACGCCTTGGTGGGTTCGGTGGCAGCCATGGCCTTTCTCGGCTTTGGCGGGCTGTTGCTGCTCAGCGATCCGCAGCAAAGCATCATCCCGGTTGCCCGTTGGTGGTTCCTGCTGCTGCTGCCGGCCTATTGCATGCTCTCCACGCTCTGGTCGCAATATCCCGAAATCACGCTGCGCGCCTCGGTCCAGTTGATGATCACGCTCTCCATCGCCGTGGTCATGGCTGGACGGGTCAAGCCAACCACACTCGTGCGGGCCCTGTTCGTGGTCTATGCGGTTGGCGTATTGGCCAGCATCACCATCGGACATCGACCGATCGGCGCGCCTCGGCTGGGCATTTTCGGCAGTAAAAACGCCTTTGCCGCCCATATGGCGGTGTTTGCTTTGACCTCGCTGGCCGTGGTCGCCGACCGCCATGCCGGGCTTTTGCTGCGGCTGGGCGCGCTGGCCGGCCTGCTGATTTCCGGACCCTTGATGATCCTGGCGCAATCGGCCGGCGCCATCATGATGGTCGTGCCCTGCGTCGCCGTCATGGTGCTGCTGCTGCTGACCGGGCGCCTGACCGGCAACCAGAAGCTGTTCATGACGCTGGGCGTCATCATCGTCGGGGCGGCTTTGGGCCTGTTCATCATGGCCAATGGCCAGACGCTATTGTCGGAAATTCTCGAGGGCTCGGGCAAGGATCCGACACTGACCGGGCGCACGGACCTTTGGGCCACCGCCTTCACCTTCATTGCCGAGCGGCCACTGCAAGGCATTGGCTTCCGCGCCTTCTGGGTTGCGGGCTTTGCGCCGGCGGAACAGCTCTGGGCCATGTTCATGGTCCCATCAGGCGCCGGGTTCAACTTCCACAACACTTATATTTCCAACGCCGTGGAAATCGGCCTGATCGGCGTGGGGCTACAGGCTTTCCTCATCTATGGCGGCTTCCTGCTGATCATTTTGGCCACCATCCTGCGGCCCAATCCGCAAAACGCGTTCCTCGTCGGCCTGCAATTGCTGGTCATCCTGCGCAGCTTCATCGAAGTCGAAGTCTTTTCGAGTTTTCCGTGCGCTCGATCCCGGTGGTCGTGACCTTCATCTATGGCGCCCGGGGCGTGCTGCATGAATTGCGCGCCAATCGCCGCTCTCCCCTGCCCGCGTCGCGGCAGGTGCATATTCGCCCAATCGGAGTCCAACCATGACTGAAACCAATTCCGGCCTGGTCCAGATTCGCACGCCCACCTACAAGCGCCCCGTCGCTCTGCAACGCGCTGCAATCGATGATCGACCAGACTCGGGCCAATTGGGTTTGCGATGTCTATGACGACGATGCCGCCCGAGCAGGTAAGGCGGTGTGCGAGAGCTTCAACGATCCGCGCATCCGCTATCACCACAATGCAGCCGCAGCGCTTTGCCTCCAAGAATATCGACCACTGCTTCACGGCGGAAAATCCCAATAACGCCGACTATTTCTGCGTGGTGGAAGACGACAATCTCATCCTGCCCGACTTTCTCGCTGAGAACATGCGGATCTGTCGCGAGGACGGCGTCAATGTCGTGCTGCGCAACCAATATGTCGAACACAAGAGCGGCACCACCGCAGCCCATTTGAGCGTCGGCGGTGTGCTTGATGACCTGTTCGTCGAAGGGCTCTACCAGCCCGACGAATTCCGCCTGTCGCTGCTGATGGGCATTGGCGTGTCCAATGGCGGGCTGTTCTGGTCGCGCGATACGGCATGCCAGCTCGAAATCGGCTTTGGCTGCACGGCGACTTTGCAGGAATATATGCGCTCGTTCTCCATCGTCGAGCCGATCTATGTAGCCATGACGCCGCTGGCCGTATGGGCGGAAAATGCCGAGCAGACCACGCGCAATGCCGAACTCAAGGCGTCCTATCTGCGGCGCGAGCTTGATCTCAAGCGTTCGGTGCAGGAATTGCAGCGCTCGGCTCGGAAGACTGCCCCCAAGGGGTTGCGCGACGGCTTCATGACCAATCCGAAATGGGCGGCTGAGGCGCCGACGCGGGCCAGCGGCCTCGCCAAGGCGCTGATCATGGACAGCGCCTCATCGGCCATCGCCTTCAAGGATGCGCTGCGGCTGCGGGCGCGTGGCCCGGCCATTCGCCTGTTCGGCCGCACCACGCCGGATTTCCACGCCTTCGTACAATCGCGGCTGCCAGCCGTGCAACGTTGAGTAATTCCGCCCCCACGGGCAGCAAATAACCGGCCCGTATCGAGTAAATATGAGTGTTACCAATGAGACCGGTCGTGGCCCTGTGCTGGACCATGTACGCACCAACCGCTCCGGCGCGGCCATACGCGGCGTGCTGTGGTCGGTGGTCAACAGCTTCGCTCCGGCCGCGCTGGGCATTCTCGTCTTCATGGCGACCTCGCGCGTGCTCTCCCCGGCCGAATTCGGCATTGTCTCCTATGCCGCCAGCATCGCCATGCTCGGCACCGCCATCGCCCCGGCTGGCTTCAGCGAAGCCATCATCCAGCGCAGTAAAATCGAGCCGCGCCATCTCGATACAGTGTTCTGGCTCTGCACTGGAGCAGCACTGCTGATCTATGCCGGGCTGTGCTTTGCCGCCTTTCCGCTGGCCAATCAGCTCAACGAACCCATCCTCACGGCCCTCCTCCCCTTTATCGGCATAAGGGTGATTTTCGACATGGCGGCAGCGGTGCCCAATGCGCTGCTGGTCCGCTCCATGTCGTTCAAGAAGCTGGCAATGAGGACGACGGTCGCCTCGGTCGTCGCGGCCCTACTGTGCCCGGCGCTGCTCTGGATGGGATTTGGCCTCTGGGCGCTGGCCTTCTCGCAGCTCGCCACCGCCATCACCACCTGTATCGGCGCCCCGGTTTCAGTGCGCTGGCTACCCAAATTCCGCTTCAGCTTCCGGGCCTTGCGCGAGCTGGCCAGCTTCGGTCTCTTCGCCTCGGGCAATCGCATCATAACCCTAGTCAGTGTCGACCAATTGCTGATCGGCACGTTGCTCGGCCCAGCGGGGCTCGGCATTTACAGCTTTGCCCGCCGCATCTTCCAGATTCTGACCGACCTCATCACCGGGGCGCTGAGTTCAGTGTCCTACGCGCTGCTATCCTCGCTGCAGAACGAACGGGACAAGCTGCGTGAGGCTTATTTCCTCGCCACTTTTGCCTCGTCCGTGCTGTCATTCCCCGTATTCATGGGGCTGGCGCTGATTGCCGACGATTTCGTGCCGCTGGCCTTTGGGCACAATTGGGTGGAAGCCGTTCCGGCGGTGCAGGCCTTTTGCCTGCTGGGACTGATCACCAGCATCGGCGTACTGCAATCCTCGCTGGTCAAAAGCCGGGGCCGGGCCGATCTGTGGTTCTACTACCTGATCGGCAAGCAGGTCACGACGGTGCTCTATGTCGTGCTGTTCTACAAATGGGGCGTCAATGCGCTAACGCTGGCCCTCGTCATCCAGAACTTCATCATGTGGCCGCCCTCGGTGCATATGGTCATCCGCATTTTGCGGGTTTCGGCCTCGGGCGTATCTGGGAACATTCGCCACTCCCGTGCTGGCAACAGCTTTGATGATCGGCGCGGGGATTTTCGTAAAAATGGAACTGGCCGATGCCGACCCCGTGCTGCGGCTGGTGGCCACCGTGGCAGCGTGCGCGGCCGTCTATGGCGGCGCGATCCCGGTGCTGGCACGCAAGCGTCTGCTGGCGGTCAAGGGCATGGTGCTGAAGAAGCGCAAGGCGACGGTTTAGGGCGCGCACCGCTCGCCACCCTGCCAGAAATTCAACCACAGTGTCATTCCCGCGAAAGCGGGAACCTCTGTTTTTCGATGCAGAAAAGTAAACGGAGGTCCCGCTTTCGCGGGAATGACACCGTGGTTGGGATGGTTGGTGCCACCCAATGGGGGTGGCGTAGCTGGCGGTTTACCTAGCTCACCGCCAACCGCGACCGCACAAAACCATCCACTGCCGCCACAGCCTTCTCAGTCACCTCGGCGATCTTCGCATCGCTGCTGAGCTGGGGCTCATATGTCGCCATTTTCTGCAAATGCCGGGCCGCCGAATGCGTCAGGAACGCATTGGGGATCGCCGCCAATGGACTGCGGCTGAGTGTGCCGATCTTGCCGGCAGGGCCGCCGCGGCCAGTGCGGCCGATATAATATTCAAGCACGCTGGATGGCTTGAGCTCATGCATGCGCAGCTCGATATCGAGCGCGCCCGACCAATCGAGCCATTTCATATGGTGCCCGGCAAAGATCGGCTTGGCGCCGATCCGGGGCGTGCGCAGCGCATCGGCGACGATGGCGCCATGCATGGCCTCGGTGATCAGCACGCGAGCGCCCTTGATCTCGGCAATGACCTTTTCCAGCGGATCGGTGGCATCGATCAGCTTAATGCCGGCAAGGCGGCAGGCCTCGTCCCGGGGGCCGCGCTCGAGGCTTTCATAATGCGGCATGAAGGCGACATCGATGCCGGTGGCGGGCTTGGCCAGTTCCATCTGGCGCAGCAGGATGGCGCTGTCGCAAATGGCCAGATCAGGCGAAATCTTGAGTTTTTCGGCCGTCTTGGGGCCGCGCACGAAGCGGATATCCCAGCTGCCATCATGCACGTCAGGCAGGCCCATATAGCCGGCATAGCCCGAGCCCATCACGAACTTGCGGGCCGTTTCGGGTAGATGGGTGCCAATGATCGAGCCGATGCCGACAAACAGCTCGCTCTCGTCCTCGTCCAGAAACCCTTCGGGCAGGATTTCCGGCCAGACATATGTATTGAGCTCATCACCGAAATTCGGCACCTTGCCGCGGAAGAACACCAGCTTCATTCAAAATCCCTTTTCTGATTGGCCGGCGGCCAGCTATTGCAGCGCACAAAGCACCGATTGCGGAAAAGCGCAGCTTTCGCCCTGCGCAGTGAAGGCAACCCAGTCCACATTCATGGCGATCGGCCCGCTGGGTGGCACGAAGGTGCCCATCCAATCGGTGAGCGTGTCACTGCCCCACAGGCTGAAGAAAATGCGCATGGCATTGTTGGGCACCTGATGGCTCTCGGTCATAGTGCGGACGAGTTGGTTGTTGATGTAGTAATCCAGCCGTCCCGGTGTCCATGTGACAGCGAAGTTGAGGAAATTATTCGAGCCGTAGGGCAGCTGGTGCGACATGCCGCTGCCCACTTCGCCATCGCCGCTGACGCCATTGACGAAGCTGGTGGTCTCGACGTGGCCGATATCCTTGAGCAGAATTTCGAAATCCAGCTCATCATGCGGCTTGCCCTGTTGCGGCCCGATATAGGTGAAGAAGGCCGCATTAAGCCCGGAGCCGGCAGGCGTCTTGAGGCGGGCTTCGAACGTGCCGTAGCCGAAGGCCGTCCCGGTCTGGATTTCCCCGCAGGCATATTTGCGACCGCCGGCGCCGCTGCTTGGAGCAAAACCGACCCAGAGCATACCGCGAAGCGTCTTCACCTGCCCGGCCGACCGTGTGCAGTTCTGATGCGCACCATTGGCCCAGCCGTCCGAAACATACCAGCGCTGGCCATTGAGCGTATCGAAATCGTCGAAAAAGCTGGCGCTTTGGGCCAGAGCGGGCGTGGCAAGGCAAATCAGGGCGGCAATTGCGGAGGCGGCAAGGCGGGTGACGCTGGGCACGGGCTTATTCCAATCCACTAAAACGCAAAACTATTCGGCGACAACCAGACGGACTTGGACGACATCGCCGGACAAAACCGGCGTCGACATCTCGGCGGGGATTTCCTCGCCGTCGCGGACAATGCTGTAGGTGTAGCTGGCAACGGACGAGGCCGTGCCCGGCGCAATGCCGGAATAGGCCACCGCCTCCCGCACCAGCCCCTGCTGGGTCGCGAGCTTCAGGTTGACCTCGGCCAGTTGCGCCTCGACCTCTTGCCGTTCCACCGTCAGTGCCGACGCATGGCTGTCCGCCAGATCGGTGCGCCGGATTTCGGCATCGCCAATGGCCTGCTGCGCCTGCAATTGCGCCATATCGATATCGAGCAGGCGCGTCTCATAATCGGCCACGCTGGTTTCGAGCGAAGCCACGCGCGACACCACCGCCAGACCGTCCTCGGCCAACGAGCGCACATTGGTCAGCTGCTCCTGCGCCACCGACAATTGCCGCTCGGTCGCAGTCCGCTTTTGCCCAAAGGTCTCTATCTGCCGCTGTAGCACCGTGGTCTGGCTATCCAGCGCCGTGCTTTGCGAATTGAGCGCCTTGAGATTGGCCACGAGCACAGCCTGCTCATCAGCTAGCAGCGGCTCGACGCCCTCGACACCGGCAAACTGCTCGGGCGACACAACCGTGTCCTTCCCGGCCAATTCGGCATCGATCCGGGCCCGCTTGGCCAGCAGCCGCAATTGCTCGTCCTGCATCACCTGATAGGCGCCAGTAACAGTAAGCATGTCTCGCTCGGGGCGGGCATTGGCATCGGGGCCACGCCGTCTCGCCACCGGCCGAGCTAAGCGCCTTGATCAGCGTCAGCCCGGGCAGAAATTTATATTCGCCGAGCGACTGCACATCGCCCGCCACATAGATCGGGGCAAATTCGGCAATCTCGATGCTGACATTGGGCGAAACGACCAGCCCAAGCGATTGCTTGAGCCCGTCGGCCAGTTCTCGCGCCAGATCCCGGGAGGTTTTGCCGGCGCTTTCCACATCGCCCACAAAGGGAAATGCGGTGGTGCCCGAGGGACCCACGATATATTCCCCGCCCAAAGCGGTCCATTCTTCGAAGGTGGATTCAGCCGCCTTCCATTGGACCACGCGAACGTTGATCTTGTCGGAGACGTTGAGCGTATAAGGTTCCGCGGCAGCAGCTGCCGCGGTGAGCGCGACGGCCAAACCCATTGCCAGAACGCCATGGCGCAGGACATTGGGCCGGAACGGAGTCGCTTTCTTCATGGGCCGAGCCTCGTGATTGAGCTTCCGGATCGATCGGTAGAGGCCCTGTTCCGGGCCGCACGCGCCAGCCTCTTCTTGGCTGCGGGGAGAAATCCGATGCCGCGCACCAGTCCATCCCTAAAACGTTACCAGCCACCCTAGCATGGTTCGCGCGCTTGGCTCGCCCGCCCGGCTCAACCCAGCCCTGCGCTCAAAGGGAAACTGCCGCCGCAAAAAGCCGCGCTGCGCAGAACGAAAAATGCGTGTTCGCTAAGCAACGCCAAGCAAAAGAAAATTCGCCGCCTGCGCAGCTTCTGGACTCACGGCCCAGCCTCGATCTAAGACAGTTCGCTGGCTTGATCGAGGCGTAACATGCGTATTCTGGTTGCCGTTTTGGCGCTCGTTTTGTCCATTGGCCCGGCTTTTGCGGCCGGTATCGCGCGTCAGGGCGCCTTTATCGTGCCCGGTGCGGGCTTCGATTTCGCCATTCTGGCAGGCGAGATCACCAATCAGACGCCCGGCGATTTCAAGGCCGTGCTGGCCAGCCAGCCCAATATCAAGACGCTGGTGCTCTCCAGCGATGGCGGCACTATGGCCGGGGCTCTCCTGCTGGCCGACGAAGTCTACCGGCGCGGCATCAACACCTATATCCCACCCAAGTCTATCTGCCAGTCGAGCTGCGCCTATGTCTTTTTCGCCGGGGCGGGCCGACTCGATCAGGGCGAATTGGGCGTGCATCACTTCTATGGCGGGGACAGCAATGCCGCGTCCCAGCTCGGGGTGACCGACATTATGGGGATATTGACCGGCTTCGGCACGCCGCAGGCGGTCATCAACCGCATGCTGCGCACCCCGGCAAACGCGATCTATATCTTCAATTCCGAAGAGGTCACGCAGCTGCGCATCGATCGCAACCCGAGCCAGCTCGACGCGACGCTCGCCCAGTTCCGCCAATTGCCGCAAGAAGCGCTCACGGCCATGGGCACAAGCCCCGGCTCCCAGCCGGAGACCACCACGGCAAGCAGTGGCGGCGGCAATACGCCATCGCAAAGCGTAGCGCTTCGCCATCTATGAAGGCCTCGATTTCTACGGCGCCGATGTCGACAAGATTCGCGTCGAAACGCTGGAACAGTGCTTCCAGAAATGCGTCGACAACCAGCAATGCTCTGCCATGACCATTAATCTGAACCCAGCCGTCAAAACCGGCCCCAACTGCTTTCTCAAAAGCGGCATGGGCCGCACCGAGCCCTATGAACACGCCATTTCCGGCGCGTTCCTGGCGAAGGGTTTCGATGGCGTGCTTGATGTCAACGGCACCAAGGTCGCGCCCAGCGAGGTTATCCCGCTGGAGTAGGCATCACGGGGCTTGCCACCACGTCCCTGTCGGGCTAATCGATCAATGCTTCGGATCACTCCGACCGGGCGGGTATAGCTCAGTGGTAGAGCAGCAGCCTTCCAAGCTGAATATGCGGGTTCGATTCCCGCTACCCGCTCCAAAACTCCCCTCTTTACGCCCTGCCCGTCGCCACTTTTGTGTGGCAAGAGTGCTGCTTGGGGTCCGATAAGGGTCGAGGAGGACGCATGCAGGTCGGCATCAATTTGCTCTGTCTTAGCGGGTTTATCGAAGAGCAACACCTGCCCCAGATTCGGCGGCTCAAGGAGCTCGGCTATGATGGCGTAGAGGTTCCGATCTTGCGGGGCAGCGTGGCACATTACCAATGGCTCGGGCGCCAATTGGACGCTATCGGCCTGCGCCGTACCAGCACCTCGGTAATCCCCTCGGTCGCCGCCAATCCGATCAGCAGCGATGCCGACATTCGCAAGGCGGGCATGGATCATCTCGATTGGGCGCTGGACTGCGCGATTGCCACGGGTTCGGAAAGCGTCGGCGGGCCGATCCATGCGCCGATCGGACATTTCACCGGCTTCGGGCCGACGGAGGATGAGCTGCGCTACGGCGCCGAGGCGCACCGTGCCCCGGCCGAACGCGCCAAGGTCAATGGCATCTATCTCAGCCTCGAGCATCTCAACCGCTTCGAGACCTACTTCCTCAACACCATGGCGCAGGCCCGCGCCTATGTGGATAGGGTGGACCACCCCGATTTCCACATCATGTACGACACGTTCCACGCCAATATCGAGGAACAGAGCCAGTCCCGCGCCATTGCAACGCTAGGCAAGCATATGGGCGTGCTGCATATTTCCGAGAATGACCGGGGCATTCCCGGCCGCGGTCAGATCGACTTCGCCGAGGTGTTCACAGCCGTGCGCCAAGCCGGTTTCGACGGTTGGGTAGTGCTGGAGGCCTTCGGCGCCGGCCTGCCCGAACTCGCCGCCGCCACCCGCGTCTGGCGGCCGCTCTTCCCCGATTTCGAGACATTGTTCGCTGAGGGCGTGGGGTTTATTCGCAAGGGCTGGGCGGCGGCAGCCTAGGGACCATCTCTCGGAAAAACCACATACTTTCCCCCTGCCCCACCGATTTCTTGCGGGCAATGGCGGAAGGGGTGTTGACACTCTGTCATCAGACCACCATAAACCGCCTGACGAAACGCCTAGCGCTTCGTTGTCCCGCTCACGCGACGTTGTCAGTGGAGGGGTGGGAGAGTGGTTAAATCCATCAGACTGTAAATCTGACCGCTTAGCGTACACTGGTTCGAATCCAGTCCCCTCCACCAACGCCCCCTCGAAAAACACTCGGTTTAGAGCGCGCCGCGGCGCCCCGCTTGCTGGCGCGCCGCAAAGGCGATACCCCTGCCCTATGAGCATCAATAAATTTCCGCCAAAGCCGCGTTACAACCCCGATGACGGCCCGGTCTATCTCTATGGCCTGCACACGGTGCGCGCCGCCCGGACAACAAGAATCGCATCAAGAAAGTGCTGTTGGCCACGCCCAATGCACTGATGCGGCTCAAGGAAACCGGCGAGATCGGCAAGGTCACCGTCAAGGAAACCACGCCCAAGGAGCTCGACCGGCTATTGGGCGAGGATGCCGTGCACCGGGGCGCCGCGCTTGAAGTCGATCCGGTGAGCCGGTTTGGGCTTGATGACATCAAGCCGCTCAAGCTCGTGGTCGTGCTCGACCAGATCACCGACCCGCATAATGTGGGCGCGATTCTGCGCACCGCCTGCGCCTTTGGCGCTGACGCCGTGATCACCACGGCCCGCCATTCGCCGCGCGAAACCGGCGTGATGGCCAAATCCGCCTCCGGCGCGCTCGACTCGGTGCCGATGATCGAAGTGCGCAATCTGGGTGACGCACTGCAAAAGCTCAAGGACCGCGGCATGTTAGTGCTGGGTTTTGATTCTGAATCAGAACATCAGCTCAAGCCGCGCAGTGGCGATCAGCCATTGGCCATCGTCATGGGTGCCGAGGGCAAGGGCCTGCGCCAGCGTACCCGCGAACTCTGCGACGAAATGGTCAAGCTGGACATGCCCGGCCCAATCAAATCGCTGAACGTTTCCAACGCCGCCGCCATTGCTCTGTTTGCGGCCACTGCCGGACGATCCTGATGAGTAGCTTCGAGCCCTTCGCCATCGCACTGCGCCTGTCGGGCGTCACCGTTACGCAATACGAACTCGATGCGGCGCTCAAGCAATTGTGCACCCGCTTCGAGCGCGAAGACGCCGAGGACAGCCACTACGCTCAGGTGGATATCGGCGTCAAAACTCCGGTTCGGGCACTGCTGGAATTGGCCGAGCGCTCCGGCCCGGCCATCGCCGCCATGCTCGAAGACCGCCGCATCGGCAAGGCCGTGCTCGACATCGCTTTCGACTATCCCGAGAACGGCGAAGCCATGTCAGCCCGCCTGCCCGCCCATATGGCGGCGGCAATCGCCGCCTATGGCATCGATATCGAAATTTCGGTTTACCTCACAGACGTCGAGGATGACGAGGAATAGGCACCAGCTGTTGCTGTTGCGACGGCCTCGCTCTTCGACAAGCTCAGGACGAGGCCTACTGGGTGAGAGGACACGGGTGCGGAGTGCCCGGCCTAAGCGCCCCACCGAATACTGGCGCGTCTGCCGTAATCACGTCGCGACCGAAGACGCCGCTATCCTTGGGCACGAGGCGTACGACGGTGTAGCCCTTCTGCTCCAGCTGGGCGAGAAAACCCGGCAGCATGTCGACGGTGCGCTGATGGATATCGTGGAACAGGATGATGCCGCTGCCGCGCGCTTCCAGCCGCGCCATGGTGCGGGCGACGACCTGCTCGCTGGTCTCGGAATAATAGTCCTTGCTGTCGATATCGACGTCGAGCACCACCATGTTGCCCAGCATCAGATTGGTGCGCAGGAACCCGGTTTGCGCCAGATAGGGGAAGCGGAAAAAGGGCGACAGCACTGGCCCGATTGCGCCAGCGCCGCCGAGATGGCGCGCTCGCCCTGCGCGATATCATCCAGCGCTTGCTGCCGCGTCATGCCGGATAGATCGGCATGGTCATAGGTGTGGCTGCCCACCGTATGGCCGGCCAGTGCAACGCTGGCGGCGAGCTTGGGATTGGCGGCGGCAGCGCCCCAACATGAGGAAGGTCGCCTTGACCCCGAACGCGTCGAGCGTGTCGAGAATCGCCGGCGTCTTGCCGGGGCGCGGGCCATCATCAAAGGTCAGGATGACTTCGCCGGGGCGCAGGATAATGTCGGTCGTGGACGCCACAGCCAAAGTCCGTCCTGCCGAGTGCCCGGAGGTAAAAATCCGCTCGGGCATGGGCTGGTCGGTGACCGGTTTGGACCCGGTAAAGATGGAATTGGTGATTGTGCGATCCGTCGCCTGATAGGCATGCGGGGCGAGGTCTGCACTAGTGCTGAGATGGCTGGGCGGCTTGGCGCAGGCCCCCAGAGACGCACCGACAACTACGAGGGAAACAGCAAAACGCGTAAGCGACACGACCTGAACTCTGCACAACCACAGCTGAGTTCACTTTTTGCTATTATGGTTAATATTCCCCTCATGAGATCTTAACGACTACTTACCGACGGCCGCTTTTGCCTTGCGCCCTGAGGTATCGAGCGCACTCAAAAAAGCCGAACGGTCGGCCGGGCGGAAACCGGGATTATAGCCTTTGATCTCCCCAGTCTCGCGCAGATGTTGCTTGAGATCGCGCATGGCCAGCGCCATGCCGATTGAGGCCGGCGTGAAGGGTTTGCCGGTGAAGCCAAGCACATGACAGCCCTTGTCGATGGCGCGGCTGGCCAGCGGAATATCGGCCGTCAGCACGATATCATTGGCCTGCGCTTGCTCGACTATCCAGTCATCGGCCGCATCGGCACCGGTAGGCACGACGACCACCCGGATCATCGGATCGCGCGATGGCCGCACCCCGCCATTGCTGACAAAAGTAACGACCACACCCAGCCGCTCGGCGACTTTGATGGCCTCGTCCTTGACGGGGCAGGCATCGGCATCGACGAATATGATCGGCTCAGTCCGCTCGGGCATCGGCAATGGTTTCCATGACAAAGGCCAGCCGCTCCACGACCCCGGCCTTGGGAAGTTTGACGATGCGATACCCCAGTTCGACATAGACGTCACGTATCGTCTCAAACGTATGGACGGCCTCGGCCCAATCCTGCTTGCGCTCGGCATCATTGGCATAGATTTCGCGCCGTGGCGGCGCAAAGAAGACGGTATTGTTGCAGGGGTAGAGATCGGCGGCACGCCGGAAATGCTCGGCCTCGGCGAGGCCCTCCATGCGCGCATAGCCGATCAAATCCCCTACCCCGCGATCGCACAGGGTGATGCCGCCGCGCGCAATGGCGGCTTCATAGGTCTGGATATCACGGTCGAGCATCAACTCGCCATAAAGCACGCGATCGGCCCGGGGCAAAGCGCGACCGCCGATGCGCAATTGCGACTGGATGATTGCGCGCCCAGCCTCCTGCCCTACCGCGATGCCGGCAGCAGCGGCAGCGGCCAGCAATGTAGTCTTGCCCGAGCCGGGGCCGCCAGTGAGTACGAAAATAGTGTTCGCGGGATTGGTCATGCTAGGTCCTTTCAATGGAATGCGCGCAACCATGCGTTGCGCAGGAGCTAGGGAGAGGAAAATGGCTGGAAAGGTGATCGAGCGCGCAGCGTGGGCTTACGCCGCTGCGCCAACAGATCGATGGTCAGGAGAGTGGGAGGGCGGGCCGCATGGGGCCGGCATTTCGCTGATCTTCAATCACACCGAAGCAGTCGGGGGTGGACCGCGGCTGCATAGCCATCCCTACCCCGAAACTTTCATCATCCGCAAGGGCCGGGCGCGCTTCACCGTCGGCAGCGAGGTGTTCGAGGCGGTCGAAGGGCAGATCGTCGTTGCGCCGGCAGGCGTGCCGCACAAATTCGAGAATGCCGGCCCCGGGCCGCTGGAGAATATCGATATCCATGAGGCGGGGCGGTTTGAGACAACTCGGCTGGAGTGAGGGGCGACAAAGCCACCCTCCCGCCACCATTTCCCAGACAATGATCCAGAATCAGGCAGTTTCCGCCGCTAATTTCCATGAGTGGGCAGACAATGACGACTACCATCAGCTTCCGTCAGCAAGAGCGCAGCCGCGTGATGGCGATTGGCCTCCTCTATCTCGGCGCCCTGCTGGCCTCGGTATTTTTCGTCTTTGGCATCGATGCCTCGGCCGAATTTGTGAATAGCGGCGCCTGGGGCGGCATTGGCCGCTTTGCCTTTGTGATCGCTATCGTCGTGCTCTTGCCCGTATTTTTGGTGATGCGGTTCATGAGCACGCCGATGCAGGTCAGCTTCGGACGACGATAGCCTGCTGATCGAGCCAAAGGGCAAGCCCAGCACACGCATTGCCCCGGCCGACGTCAAATCGCTGGTCACCAACAAGCCTTCGGTCAATGGGCTTTACCTCTATGGCGCCACCGGCAAGCGCCTATATGCGTTCACACCGCAAAACGGCGAAGCAAGCGAGCTGCTGAAGGCGATCCTGGCGCACAAGCCGTTCAAGCTGGTCAGCGAAACACCCGCCTTCAAAGGGCGGGTGATTCAAAAGCGGTACGAGAGCCGATAGCGCGCTGCCGCGGCGTCAGTAAACCACGACGCTGCGGATGCTTTCGCCCGAATGCATCATCTCAAAGCCCTTATTGATATCTTCAAGGCGCAGCGTGTGGGTGATCATCGGATCGATCTGAATCTTGCCGTCGAGATACCAATCGACGATTTTCGGCACATCGGTGCGCCCCTTGGCGCCGCCGAAAGCCGTGCCCATCCGAGTGCGGCCGGTGACGAGCTGGAACGGGCGGGTCGAAATCTCCTTACCGGCCCCAGCAACGCCGATCACCACGGACTTGCCCCAGCCGCGATGGCTGGCTTCCAGCGCCTGACGCATAACCGTGGTGTTACCGGTGCAATCGAGACGTGTAATCGGCCCCGCCGATCAGATCGCCCTGGCGCTTGGTGAGGTTGACAAGATAGGGCACGATATCGCCCTCGATCTCCTTGGGATTGACGAAATGCGTCATCCCGAAGCGCTCGCCCTGAGCTTTCTTGTCGTTGTTCAGATCAACGCCGATGATCATATCGGCGCCGGCCGAGCGCAGGCCCCGGATGACATTGAGGCCAATGCCGCCCAGCCCGAACACCACTGCCGTCGCGCCGATTTCGACCTTGGCGGTGTTGATCACCGCGCCAATGCCGGTGGTAACGCCGCAACCCACATAGCAGACCTTGTCGAAGGCGGCCGAGGCGTCGATCTTGGCCACCGCGATCTCGGGCAGCACGGTGTAGTTCGAGAAGGTCGAGCAGCCCATATAGTGGAAAATCGGCTTGCCCTCGAAAGAGAAGCGCGAGGTGCCATCGGGCATCAGCCCCTGCCCCTGCGTGGCGCGGATGGCGGTGCAGAGATTGGTCTTGCCCGAGCGGCAGGAATAGCATTCGCGGCATTCGGGCGTGTAGAGCGGGATGACGTGGTCGCCCTTTTGAGGCTCGTGACGCCCGGCCCGACATCGACCACCACGCCCGCGCCTTCATGGCCAAGAATGGCGGGAAACAGCCCTTCCGGGTCGGCGCCCGAGAGGGTGAAATCATCGGTGTGGCAAATGCCCGTCGCCTTGATTTCGATCAGCACTTCGCCCGCCTTGGGGCCATCGAGATCCACTTCGACGATTTCGAGCGGCTTTCCAGCCCGGAACGCGACGGCGGCGCGGGTCTTCATGGCAGATTCTCCTTGGGGCATGTCTTGGGCGCAGGTGTTGCACAAAGCGGGCCGGGGCGGCAACCGCCCGTGGCGTCACCCCGCCCCGACGGCCACCGCAACATTGACCGTCGCCGCCACGATCAGCGTATTGAAAAAATACGAGAACACCGAGTGCACCAGCACAAATTTGCGCATCTTGGCTGAGGTGACGCGGATATCGGAAACCGCAAAGGCCGTGCCGATGACATAGCCAAAATAGAGGAAAGCCAGTCCATCGGGCGCGTCGCCTTCGGGAAAATCCAGCCCGCCGACCACACCGTTCTCGTCGCCCTCGACCGAACGCTCGTAGAATTCATAGGCGTAGTGCAGCGAGGCCATGGTGTGGACGACAAACCAGCTCAGCAGCACCGACACGATGCTGAGGCTAACCTCCATGATCCGCGGCCCCTCGCTACCGTTCAGCGCCATGAACAGCGTGGCGCTGCACACTGCAACCACGCCGATGACGACGGCAAAGATCAGCCCGGTCGGCGTATCGGCCTCATCGGCGCGCGAGCGCAGGAAATCCGAGCTCAACAGCGGCAGCATCAGCGCGACCGGGGCCGGGTAGGTCACGAACAGCGCGATGGCGCCGAAAACCACCGCAAAGGCCGGCGCCAGCCAGAGGCTGAGCAGCAGCACTACGGCGCCGACCAAGAGCGCAATAAAGAAGGTGCCATGCCGCGGCAGGTGCCACGATGCGATCCATAAGCCCAGCGCATGCGCCTTGCCGGATTTACGCTTCGCCCTGCGTTTTGTCGCCAATGCTTGGCCCTCCCGTGGAGGAGCGTAGCGGGTTGGCGATGGGAAGCAAGGCGGCTTGATGCCTTGCGCCAACTGGCGCTCCGCCGTTCTATTCCACAGTGTCATCCCCGCGAAAGCGGAACCTCCGTTCGGGATGCAGGGAAAGAAAACAGAGGTTCCTGCTTTCGCGGGGATGACACTGTGGGGTGAGGTATTGAGGCAACGGGAAGGCGCTGTGGCGCCCCCTACCCAACTCTAAAACCGCAACAACCCATGCAACTGATCCGCCAGATCAAGCGGTTCATGCTCTGCACCATGCAGCACCAACTCCGGATTGGTCGGCGCTTCAAACGGGGAATCGATGCCAGTGAAATTCTTGATCTCGCCGGCGCAGGCGCGCTTGTAGAGGCCCTTGGGGTCGCGCGCTTCGCACACCTCGATAGGCGTATCCACATAGACTTCGGTGAAGGTGATATCGCCGGCGATTTCGCGCGCTAGCCGCCGTTCCTTCTCGAAGGGCGAGATGAACGAGACCAACACGATCAGCCCGGCATCCGCCATCAGCCTCGCAACCTCAGCCACGCGGCGGATATTCTCCACCCGCGCCGCTTCGGTAAAGCCCAGATCCTTGTTGAGCCCATGGCGGACATTGTCACCATCGAGAATATAGGCGTGCTTGCCCTCGGCCGTGAGGCGCTTCTCGAGCAGATTTGCGACCGAAGACTTGCCCGAGCCGGAAAGCCCGGTGAACCACACGATCTGTGGCTGCTGCCCCTTCATATCGGCGCGAACCTGCCGGTTCACGTCGAAGGATTGATAGGTCAGATTCTGCGCCCGGCGCAGGCCGAACTCTATAGTACCGGCACCCAGCGTAGCGTTGGAAATCCGGTCCACCGAGATGAAGCCGCCGGTGACGGCATTGGTCGCATAGGGGTCAAAGGCAATCGGCCGGTCGGTCGCGATGGTAACCGTCGCCACCTCATTGAGGTCCAGCTTGGTCGCCGCCGTCTGCTCGAGCGTATTCACATTGGTGCGGAACTTGAGATCGGTGATCGTGGCAGGAACAATCTGCGAGCCGATTTTGAGCAGATAGGAGCGCCCGGGATAGGCCGGCTCCTCATTCATCCACACCACGCGAGCCCGGAATTGATTGGAGAATTCTGGCGTCTCGCCGGCATGGGTGAGCACGTCGCCGCGCGACACGTCTACTTCGCGGTCGAGCACCAGCGTCACCGCCTGCCCCGCCACCGCCTGATCAAGCTCGCCATCCATGGTGACGATGGCCTTGATAGCGGCCGGCTTGCGCGAGGCAGCCACCAGCACGTCATCACCCACCTTGACCACACCCGCCGCCACCGTGCCGGAGAAGCCACGGAAATCGAGGTTCGGCCGGTTCACCCATTGCACGGGGAAGCGGAATTTCTGGCTGGCCCGGTCATCGGCAACTTCGATGCCTTCAAGATAAGGCACGAGGCCCGGCCCACGATACCACGGCGTATTGGCGCTCTGGCTCAGAATATTATCGCCGCGCAGCTCGAAACCGGCACCGCCGCCAGCGTCTTGAAGCCCAGCGGCTCGGCAAAGGCGCGGTATTCGGCAACGATCTTGTCGAACACGTCCCGGCTGTAATCGACCAGATCGATCTTGTTGACCACCAGCACCACATGCTTCACCCCGATCAGCGACAGAATGAAGCTATGCCGCCGGCTCTGCGTCAGCACACCCTTGCAGGCATCGATCAGCAGCAGCGCCAGATCGGCATTGGAGGCGCCAGTCGCCATATTGCGGGTATATTGCTCGTGGCCGGGTGTGTCCACGACGATGAATTTGCGCTTGTCGGTGGAAAAGAACCGATAGGCCACGTCGATGGTAATGCCCTGCTCCCGCTCGGCCGAAAGGCCATCGACCAGCAGCGAAAAGTCGATCCCCTCATCGCCCGTCGTGCGATTGCGGCTTTCCTTCTTGAGGCTGGCGAGTTGGTCATCGAGGATCAGCTGGCTATCATAGAGCAGCCGCCCGATCAGCGTCGATTTGCCATCATCCACGCTGCCGCAGGTGAGAAAGCGCAGCAGGGATTTGTCGGTTTGTTGATCGAGCCAGAGGTCGATATCGGTGTCAGGCGTGGCCATTGGCAGGGTCATTGTCAGAAATAGCCTTCCTGCTTCTTCTTTTCCATCGAGCCGACCTGATCGCTGTCGATCAATCGTCCCTCGCGCTCCGAGGTGCGGCTCGCCTGCATTTCCATGATGATTTCGGGCAGGCTCGTCGCCGTCGAGCGCATAGCGCCAGTCAGCGGATAGCAGCCCAGCGTGCGGAACCGCACCAGCTCGTGCCGCGGCACTTCATCCTTGCCCAGCGGCATGCGGTCGTCATCAACCATCAGCAGCGTGCCGAAACGCTCCACCACCGGCCGCTCGCGGGCGAAATAGAGCGGCACGATCGGGATATTTTCCGAATAAATGTAGGTCCAGATGTCCAGCTCGGTCCAGTTCGACAGCGGAAACACCCGCATGCTCTCGCCCGGATTGAGACGCGTGTTGAACACGCGCCACAGTTCGGGCCGCTGGTTCTTGGGGTCCCGTGCATGGCCGGCATTGCGATGGGAGAAGACGCGTTCCTTGGCGCGGGACTTTTCCTCGTCGCGCCGGGCGCCGCCAATGGCCGCATCATACTGGCCGGCATTAAGCGCCTGCCGCAAGGCGGCTGTTTTCATGATGTCTGTATAGCGCGAGGAGCCGTGATCGAACGGGTTGATATTGTCCCGCACGCCATCGGCATTGGTGTGGGTGATCAGATCAAAGCCATATTCTTCCGCCGTCTTGTCGCGGAAGGCGATCATCTCGTGGAACTTCCATGTCGTATCGACATGCAGCAGCGGGAACGGAATTTTGGACGGGTAGAACGCCTTGCGCGCCAAATGCAGCAGGACGCTGGAATCCTTGCCGATGGAATACATCATCACCGGGCGCTCGGAAACTGGCCGCGACTTCGCGCAGGATTTCGATGCTCTCGGCTTCCGTGGTCTGCAGATGCGTCAGTCGATTGCTGGTCACAGCAGCTATGCTCCATAGCCGCTCAACACGGCACTCGCTTGGCCTGATTGGTTAGGCCCGGAACGCGGCAGCATCAAGCCGGAAAATGGCAGAAACCCTTGCTGCGCAAGGGCTTGAGGCACATTCATCTCCCTTGGGAACAAGACGCGTTATAGAAAAGCCGAGGCGCGATCAGATGGCGTTTGAATGTGCGCGGCGACGGGAAAACGCAGAAAAATAGTTCACGGCAGTCGAAAATATTACCAACGGTCGATGCGCTCGCCCAGCTCGGCTATGCCCTTGCCCCATTTCTGGCGCGTCAGCATCAACATGGCCGCGTGCGGGCTGGTGGTGAGATAGCGGAACAGCAGGCGCCGGGGCTCGCGGCCCATGCGGTAAACCCATTCCGAGCCATTATCCTGCATCCATTGCGGCGCCCGCGCAGCCGATGCGGAAAGGAAATTGAACAGCCCGCCGCTGGTCTTGATCAGCCCGACATTGGGCATGGCATGGGCAAACCGCATATAAAATTCTTGCTCGCGCGGCACGCCCAGCCCCAGCCAGACGATATCGGGCCCCAGCCGGTCAATATCCCGCACCACACCAATCCATTGGCGATGGGTGTGATAGCCATGGCCATGCCCCACAATGCGCAAATGCGGATAGCTATCGCGCACCGCCGCCACGGCCCGCTCGTTTTCGCCCTCCGTGCCCCCGAGAAATACATGCTGACCACGCGCTCGCGCGCCACCGCTACGACATCATGGAAGAGATCCGTGGTCGCCACCCCGCTCCGGCAGCGCAAAGCCAGTGACCCGCCGGCTGGCCATCACCAGAGGCTGGCCGTCACAACTGATCACATCGGCAAAGCGCACAGCCTCACGCAAGGCCGGCTGGCGAGCCGCTTCGGACAGGACTCGGCCATTAATGCTGGTGGCAATCCACGGCCGGTCGCGGCGGCGATATTTCAT
The DNA here is from genome assembly GCA_025452255.1 of Devosia sp. A8/3-2. Taxonomy (GTDB): domain Bacteria; phylum Pseudomonadota; class Alphaproteobacteria; order Rhizobiales; family Devosiaceae; genus Devosia. The sequence continues at coordinate 2,417,146 of CP104974.1, read as the reverse complement.
CGCCAGATCGATCAGCAACCGCGCTGTCTGCTTGCGATCCAGCCGCGCTACCGGCAGCCCGCCAATCTCCACCGATTCAAACCGCGGATAGATTCTGTGCCGGCAGCGCTGGCGGCCTGCGCCGCACCGGCCGGAACGCGACAGCCCGCAAAATCCGCCGCCTCATGACCGCACGCTGGCGCGACGCGTCATCCTGAATTGGGATATTGGCCGTCCAGGCCCAACAAAATGCTTCAACATCGGACTACCCAGAATTGAACTGGCCTAGACTCTTAGGTCCGAAAAGAAGAAACAGGAATTTCAACAACTTATTTACGTTAAGCCTGCCGGAAATGCCTTACGCAGACATACCTATAACAACCCATTTTTGCATCTGAACCGGGGCCTATCACGGACGCTACGCGGCGCTTCCAATCAACCCCGTTGCCCACGAGCCCCTTCGATGCTAGATGGCATCGCGCGCCGGTATAGCTCAGTTGGTAGAGCACCTGATTTGTAATCAGGGGGTCGTGGGTTCAGAACCCTGCTGCCGGCACCATTTCCCCATCATAGGCAGCTTGATCCACGCGGGCTATGCCCGGGCCGAAGGCGTAGCGAGCGCTATGACCCCCCGAATACTCGCTGTTCCGAAGTAATCTACAGAACATCGATGCCGCGGCGCAGAATGACCCCTGAAAGACTATCGAAACAAAAAAGAAATATATAAGTTGCGTACGCAGTACAAATCGCAACACCTCGAAACATACCACGATATGGTAAATATTTCCTTCCAATGAAACGAAATATTGCATACCATTCATGGCAATAAATTCGCTGTTCTATTGCCGTATTTGAGTATCAGATTGTCCAGCGATAGCGGCATCCTCACTAGGTGAACGATCCGGCTCCTCATCCTGCCCGGGCGGGATGAGTGGTGGAGAGGGGCAGCGTGCCTGCGGCGGAAAGCGCTGCCCCCTCGGCCCGCCTAGTTGATCAACGCCAAATGTATTGACCGGCATGGGCAAAGTACCGCTATTGGCGCGGTGAATATCCACGCCAGCATAATTCCGAGCGGTCTCTATGAAACCTGAGCTTCGCGGCTCCGTCACCATACTGGCCGTTCTGGCCATGCTTGGCCTCGCCGCGGCGAGTTTTGATCTGCCGGTGCCCAATCCGGATGTGTTGCAATCGCTGCGGTTTCATTTGGCAGCGGTATGTCTGGTCTTGCCGATCGCGCTATTCATGCTGGGCGCCCGCTGGCGCGGCGTGCTGGTGCTCGCGCTGATCCTGCTCAGCATCGGCCGGGGCGCCTACCTCATCCATCAGCAGCAGGAACCGCGCTCCCGCCTTGCGGCTGTCGCGGATAGCGACGGCTTCGCCATCATGAGCTTCAACGTGCTGGCAAGCTCCGATCGCGGCGAGGACATCGCCGACTATATGATCGAACTGGCGCCCGACATTGCCGTGATCATGGAAACCCCGGGCATAGAGCGAACCCTCGACCGCCTCGCGGACACCTTCCCCTATCGCATCGGCTGCGAAAACAGCCTGACCTGCGATCTCTCGCTGTTCTCCCGTACCCCGCTGGCCGATGCGCAGATGCATCTGCTCGGCGAGATGAAACGCGAGCGGCTGATATCGGCCCGCACCATTATCGATGGCCGCCCAGTGACCATTGTGGCGCTGCATCTGTCCAAGCCCTATTTCGATGGCATGTCCATCGACGAGCTTTGGCAAATCACCCACCTGCTGCAGCGGATCGATGGGCCGGTACTGTTGTCGGGCGATTTCAACAGCGCCGCCCGGTCAAGCAGCGTACTGCGGTTCGTCAACCGCAATGACATGGTTCCGCCGCCCCGCTATCCCTCGACTCGGCCGGTTCTGCCTCGGCGAATTCGGCGTCCCGATCGACAATATGTTTACGCGCGGCCCGCTGCGCATCGACCAAATCGGGGCCCTGCCGTCCAATTTTGGCTCCAACCATCGCGGCTTGTTGGCCCATGTCAATTTCGCGACGGTGGCGGAGCAAGCCGAAAGCCCTTAATGGGTCTGCAGACGCGATCCCAATTCGCCCCATGTGTCGCGCCACAGTGACGCGTCCTGCAGGGCAACGACAACGCGGTTGAAGCCATAAAGCGCCGACATCTGCGCCGCATAGTCGAGCGCCACGCCGACATCGTCGAACGGCCCTTCTGCCCGAGGCTCGATATGCTCGCCATGGTGCATTGTTCCGGGCCAATAGACCCGAGCGCTGGCCGTACCGAATTCCACCCCAGCAATCTTGAGTATCCGCGTGTCGGAACCGATGCTGACCGTCACGGCGTCGGCCGCGACATGGTCTTCATCGTCGGTCCACGTATAGCCACTGGCCAATCGCGATCCTCCTCCTGCAGTCTCTGGATGCCCCGATGTAAACAATGCCGCCCGCTGCCGGCAGACCAACAAGCGCCTCACAGCAAACCCATCCCTTAGTCAGCGGATTGGTCTTTTTGGGGCCCGTTGCACAAAAATCGTCCCATCCGCTCCAATCAAAATCGACATACTGTATTCAAGAGAATCCAGATACAATAAATCAGGATAACTCAACTCCGAATACTGACGTCAATTAAATCGGCGCATCTTAGATATTCCCGAAACGCAGATAAATTAATCAAACGTCATATAGCCGCACCACCCCTCTTACTGTATTGTATTTGTTGGGCTCGATACCAGTTATCGACATCGACGGACGTCGATGGGCAGCATTCTTCCGCCGCAACGGGTGCTGTCCGCCTCTTTCCCTATTCCACGACGATATCGCATGACTGTTTCCGCCGCAGCAATACTTATAATTGGCTGAGACCTAGGTATTTCTCGCACACCTCGCTCACAAAAAATCCATTGGACATCCCATCCCCGCCCCGCTGCCGTGCTTGTGCCGGGTCCTCGTTTGGATATTGTCACAGCAATCTCTACGAAGCTGTCAGACGCCCGCCATCAGATTTGTCTGACGCGTCCAATCTGGCTCTTGTCACGGTGGAAATGCGATGGTGCCAGCGTTTGATGCAGGCTTGAACTTCACGATCAAGCACGGGACGATCGAAGCGGCCCAGCCGAGCGCTGAAAAACAGCTCTATCAGGTTTTCGCCGAAGTCAGCTTCACCGATGGCGACGGCTTCCGCGGCGTCGCTGCCGAACCCGTGCTGGCCGAATTTCTCGCCACCGATCGCTCCGGCACCTTCTATTTCTATAATGCAATGGGGCGCGGCGCCCTACTGGCTGCCGATATCTATGGCGTCGGCTGGCGCTTTTCCGATCCCGCCATCTGGTATTCAGCCCGCAACCGCAAGATCATCTGGCTCTTGGCATTTGCGGTCACCGCTCTGGCCTTTGTGGCTATCGCCGCAAGTGCACAGATCTGGCCGGCATGGATCGCTGCCGCCGTTTTTGCCGCGGCCGCGGCCGTGCCTTGCTGGTCGGCGCTGCGCCTGGCCCGCATAGCGGCTGCAGCCCAACGCATTCGGCGATCGCTGGCGCCCAACGAGAAGCCGAGCCCGCGCCCGGCCACCGATTCCGGCCGGTTTGACAATGCCCGACGCACCGACAATTCCTACTGCCTAGCGATCTGATCTGCCGCCATTAATCACACCTTGGTTTGAGGCTTGAATCCTCGTTCCACGGCAGTCAAGGTCCGTGCCGGAGTGTATCGCCAAATGCCGCAGGCAAGCATGCTTTCGCTGATACGGCGCCTGTTGCCGCAGCGCCAGCCCGATCCGGCGCCGCAGGGGCGTGAGCGCCCGGTGGCGCAGCAATGGCCCAGTGCGGTCTATGCCATCGGTGACATCCATGGCTGCCTGCCCGAACTGCAACGCATCGAGCAGATGATCCTCGAGGACGCTGCTGGCGCCACCGGCGAAATCTGGCTGGTCTATCTCGGCGATTATGTGGATCGCGGCGCCAATTCCGCTGGCGTTATCGACCATTTGCTGTCGCCGCCGCCCCCGGGCACGCGCCGCATCTGCTTGGCCGGCAACCACGAAGAGCTCATGCTCGCCTATTGCCGCAACCCGGTGGCTGGTGCGCAATGGCTCAAGCTGGGCGCAGCCGAAACCCTGCAATCCTATGGCGTGCCCATGGCTGGCTTTACCACCATCACAGTACAGGCGCGGCTGGGCCGACTGCGCAGCCACATCCCCTTCGGCCATCTGGAATTCTCGGAAAGCCTGCCCGTCACGCTGAGCCTGCCCGGCGTCGTGCTGGTGCATGCCGGCATGAAGCCGGATGTGCCGCTCGATCAGCAAAGCGACGATATCCTGCAATGGATGCGCTACGAGCCCGCCAGCACGGCTCCATGGCCGGAACACCTGCTGGTGGTGCATGGCCACACGCCTGCCGCCGAGCCCTATATATCGCCCGGCCGCATCTGCATCGATACCGGCGCCTATGCCACTGGCAGGCTTACGGCCATCCGCCTGATCCCCGGCGAGGTCCCCCACCTGCTCACGGCCACTGCTCGCGGCCCAGCGCAATAGCGCACCATACGGCGTTGCGTCTGGCACTGATTTGGCTTCTATGCTAGGGCCCGAACGCTTCGGCAGACCCCTCTCCCGACGCCAACGCTGCCTGCCGGAGATATGAATTGAGCTTCCAGACAGATCGAGTTGGCTTTGTGACCAACGGCACCGCCGAGGCCGACCAGAGCCGCTGCGCTCCTGCGCGAACGCTATGGCAATACGCCGTTCGATGAGGCAGATGTCGTCGTTGCCCTTGGCGGCGATGGCTTGATGCTGCAGACCCTGCACCGGGCCATGCGCCGCAACGTGCCGGTCTATGGCATGAATTTCGGCTCGGTCGGCTTTCTGATGAATGTCTTTTCCGAAGACACTTTGGCCGAACGCCTCTCGGTGGCGCAGGCCACCCGCATCTACCCGCTTTCGATGACCGTGCTGAGCACCTCGGGCGTCACCCAGACGGCGCTGGCGCTCAACGAAGTGTCGCTGTTCCGCTCCACCTATCAGGCCGCCAAGATCGAGATTGTCGTCGATGGCGAAACCCGCCTCGATGAGCTGATCTGCGATGGCGTGCTGCTCTCCACCCCGGCCGGCTCCACCGCCTATAATCTATCCGCTCACGGCCCGATCCTGCCGATCGACGCCCCCTGCTGGCGCTGACTCCAATCTCCCCCTTCCGGCCCCGCCGCTGGCGCGGCGCCATCCCGGGCAATCGCGCCGAAGTCAAATTCATCACCCGCGAAGCCGCCAAGCGGCCGGTCAGCGCCGTCGCCGACAATGTAGAATTCCAGAACGTCCTCGAAGTCGTCATCCGCGAAGACCGCGACAGCGGCGTCACCCTGCTCTTCGATCCGGGCACGAGCCTCGAAGAACGCGTCCTGAGCGAACAGTTCCGCTACTAGGGACGAGAACGGTCCTAAGCAGCCGGCAACGCCACCTGCTCATCCCAATCCAGCGTCACCATGCGCCGCTCACCCGCTTCCTGCGCAAAGGCCGACATCACGCCAACGGCCGCCTTGCGGGCCAGTGCCACATTCTGCTCGCTGAGATAGGCAAACGCTTCCTCCAGCTCCTCGGGGATAACCCCGCCATATTCGGCAATCAGCCCCTCGGTCAGCGCCGACACCACCAGATGCCGCGCCGCCGCGTCATCGGCCGAGTCCGTCGCGCGGGCATGCCCGATCAGCCTTATCACCGGGTCCGCATCGCCGGCCCCATGCCGCAGCGCACCAGCAGCGCATTGATCGCCGCCCGGCTTCCCGCCTCGAGCACGCTAAACACCTTGTCGCGCGGCGATTGGCTAAGCTCGGCCACGCAATTGGCAAAGAACATCACATGGCCGGTGACCATGGCATGCAGCAACACCCGCATATTGAGCCTGTCGCTGGCAATCAATTCGGCCGCATAACCCGTGCCGGGATTGATCGCCTCCCGCTCGCCAATCTCCGAAATGGCCGTATCCACGCTATCGCGCAGCAGCCGGTTCAGCCGTTCGGGCGCCACCGCGCCCTTGACGATACGGGCGCCGCACATGGCCTCCATGGCCTGCTGCACCAGCAAGAGCCGCGCGCCCGCCGGCAGATCCTGCCGCCGCAGCAAGGCACCGCGCATCTGCGCATCTGCACCATAAGCGGCCACCAACCGATCAAAGCAGGCCGCGCCGATCGAGATATCCACTCGTGCCAGCAATTTCAGCGTCATCTGCCGATGCTCACGCCCGATCAGCGCATCGACCAGCCGCAAGCTGAGCTTTTGCCGCTGGCTGATGGCAATCAGCAAGTCCGCCTCGCCACGGCGCACCACCGGCATCATATCCGCATCGATCAGCACTGGGGAATATTGCAGCACGGCCCGGGCAATCACCCCGCTATCGTGCAGCAGCGCCATGATGATCGGGCGCGGCGCCTCGGCCGAATGCAGCAGCCCATAGGCCAGCGCGGCGCGCACCTTGACGGACGGGTCTTCGAGAAACCGGAACAGCACGGCGTAAAGCGCGGCATGTTCATCGGCGGGACCGTGGTGATTGAGATAGGCGCTCGCCGCCATATAGGCCGCCTGCCCGCGCTCTTCGCTATCGGGCGACTGCGCCAGCCAGAGGAACTCGTTATACTCAACCATGCCACACCCCGGAGCAACTCTGGGCAGACTAAGCGGCAAGTTTTAAGGAACGGTTCACCATAACGCAGCAGGTGCGTTCAAACGCCCAAGATCATATCCGGCAGTCAGAGAATGCTGGAGGCCGAGTCGAACAGGCTGATCGCGGCATACCCTGCGGCTACTATGAACAACCGAGGCGGCAATTGCCATCCCTGTGATCATCCAACCTCTTGGTATTCCGCGCCCCGTTTCGACTTCCCCCGAGTAGTCGATCTGGCCATCTTTCAATCCATCGGTTCGCTAGCGCCCGAATTGTTTTAGAATCGCTCAGCTACAGCAGATTCATCCCAACCGGATTGCAGTTCAATCACTCTCACCCCCAATGACTGACAAATTCTAAATGCGCCGAACAGGGGTCTATTCCGCTATGATATGCCGCTGATTCACGAGGTGGATTCGAGAGGCTAGCTGGCTTGCCTAGCGCATAAAGCTGCGTGAAAAACGCAGCGCCTTCCTCCGGCAAACTGAGCGGCGACTTGGCGGTCCCCTCGGCCTCGGTGCGAAACAATCCCGTAAACGACATGTTCTCAGGCGAGAAGCGCGAGGCAATAACCGGCGCGTCCGGCTTCGCCCCGCTCATCTGCTGGGCCGTGAACGTCGCCGCCGGCTGGCTGCCGTCATGCTTGGCCACCAGCGATTGGTAGACCTCGCGGATCGTCCGCGCCCGGCCATCGCTATAAAAGATCGCCTTGTTTGCCGCCGCCTGCTTGGGAAACAGTTGCGCCGCAATCTGCTCGGGGTTTTGCAGCCCGGCCGTGAACATGCGCTCCGCCCCCTGCGCCCCCGGGAAATGGGCAATATACAGCTCGCCCGCGCTTGGCATCCGCCCAAACCGTCCACTCAGATAATCGCCATTGCTCTTGGTGAAGGCCGCCGCCAGATCCGCCGCCATTTGCGGGTCTTCGCGCAGCTTGAGGATATCAGCCTTTTGCGCCGGGTCTCGCACGATATAGTCCCCACTCCCCGTCACCTCAATGGCATCAGCATATTGGCCATAGCCCAGCCGCGGCCCCTCTTGCTTGAGCACCTGCAACCGAGTCGATTCAAGAAACTGGAACAGCCCGACGGCCGACGAAGTCTGCGCTTTGGCCTGCGGATTGAGGCTGCTTTCTCGCATGGCGGTTTGCAACAGGTAGTCGAAATCCACCCCATTCCTGTCGCCCGCAGCGGTCAGGACATAGGCCGAGCTTTGCGGCACTGAAATGGGTTGCACGCCCATCCAAAACTCACCCGGGAATCGCTGCGTTTAGAAAGCGCTAATCCGGGTTAATGTCACGTTAACCACTATTGGCCCGACCAATAGGTCACGACATCGTCAAGCGCCGGACGCGGACGATCTTCGATCTTGGTAGTGGGCGTGCCGACATGCACAAACCCCACAAACCGTTCGCCCAGCCTTGCTCCCAGCGCCTGCGCCGCTTCGGCGTCATAGGCGTACCAGCGGGTCACCCATTGCGCCGCATAGCCCAGCGCATTGGCCGCATGCACCAGGTTGAACGCCACATTGCCCGCCGAGATCAGCTGCTCGAATTCGGGGATCTTGGGATGTTCTACCGCCGTCAGAAACCACGCCAATGGTCAACGGTGCCGGCAGAAAGCGCTGCCGTTCGACATCCAGTTCGGTGTCGGCAACGCCCGGATTCTTGGTCTTGGCAATGTCGGCCAGCACGGCCCCTGCCCGCCGCCGCTCGTCTCCAACGAACAGCACCAGCCGCCACGGCGCCAGCTTGCCATGGTCGGGAACGCGTGTCCCAATCGTCAGCAGCGTTTTGAGCTCTTCCGCGCTCGGACCCGGCTCGACCAGAAAGGCCGGACCGACCGAGCGGCGCGTCAGCAGGTAGTCAACGAGGGCGGCATTGGCAGGCATGGTGATCTCCCGATAGTGCCGGAGCAATACAAGTCACAGCACCGCGCGGCCAGCCCATTCACATAAAATCGCTTGGCGCAGAGCCTCGCCGGTTCCCAATCGCGGCGGGCTGTGACACAGCTTCTCCCCAATCGCTGCCTATCACGGCCCGATTGCGAGTCGGTGGCAGCGCATTATGTACGCAGCTTGCTGACCGCCGCTTAGGCGACAAGGCCGGGGTAATCGATATGCGTTTTGGGCCATTCATGGCGATCCTGCTGGGTGTTTTCGCGTTAGCGCAGCCGATACTGCCGCTCGCCATCGCACCGGTTTACGCCCGGGACGCCGCCGAAATGCCGCCCATGCCGCGCCCGCGGCCCGATCGCGACGGCCGGCCGGCCATTACCCCTCCGGAAGTCTCACCTGATAATCCAGCCACCGAGGCCATCACCGCCATCACCTCGGCACCCCAGCCGGTGACGCTCACGGCTCTCATCACGCCCGATAGCGCCCCCATCACCGATGGATTGATCTGGCGCATTTTCGACGCCACGCCGGCGGCCAATGGCGAAATCGCCATGGCTGCCAAATCCGACGAGGGCACCGCCAAGCTCTCCCTGCCCCCCGGCGATTACACAGTACACATCGCCTATGGCCGCGCCCAGATCAGCGACACGCTGACCGTCAAACCCGGCGATAATCAGAAAACTTATATTCTGGAAGCCGGCGCCCTGCGCCTCAATGCGGCGGTCACCGGCGACATCCCCATTCCGCCCAATCTGCTGAGCTTTGAAATCTTCACCTCGGGCGACAGAAGCCACCCGCACCCCGGTCGCCCGGGGCGTGCAAGCCAATGAGATTGTCACCATCAATTCGGGCACCTATCACGTGGTCTCTCATTTCGGCGCCATCAATGCCGTGGTGCGTGCAGACCTGCAGGTCGAGCCCGGCCAATTGACCGACGCCACGCTCTATCACTCGGCCAGCCGAGTCTCGTTCAAGCTGGTTTCCGAGGCCGGCGGCGAGGCCATCGCCGATGTCGATTGGACCATCAAGACCAGCGACGGCGCCACCATCTTCACCGAACTGGGCGCCTTCCCCACCACGGTACTCGCCGAAGGCACCTATCTCGTGCTCGCCAAGCAAGGCGACCGAGTGTTCAACCGCGAATTCGAGGTCAAACCCGGCCCACCACAGGACATCGAAGTCCTGACCACGGCGTTCTAATCCGACTATTCGGCCACTACGGCAGCACGCTCACGCCATCATTTACTTGTACTTTTAGAAAATTACTGCCCGCCACAAAAAATCTTGCCGTAAGCACGGCAAGATCTAAATTCTTCGTGGCAAAACTCAAAATGAAATGCCATCATCAACATGCGTTAAGGGAAATAATATCCCCCACGGAAGTACATCCCCTCACCTTCCGCAATAATACAGAATTGACATCATTGCCGCATTTGGAGCGAAAGTGTGCCGCATGTTGATCTTAGTACAGCAAACCCTGCGGACTTTGGCTCAAGATGGGACGTTTGCGTCATCGGGGCCGGCCCGGCAGGAATAGCCGCAGCCACGCGGCTGGCCCAACGCGGCAAACGCGTCATCGTCCTCGAAAGTGGTCACTCCGCGCCTACCACGCAGGCGGCGGCCCTCAATTCCATTGAAGCCCCGGCCGCCGGCTATGACGGCGCCCTGAAGGGGCGTCACCGCGGCTCGGGCGGCACGTCCGATCTCTGGGGCGGCCGGCTCATTGCCTTGACGCGACATGATCTCACGGCGCGCGACTATGCCGGCGTTCCCGCCCGGCCGATCAGCTATGACGATATCTACCGCCACACCCGCGATGTTGAGATCCTCTTCGACATGCCGGATCGCGATTTTGCGCAGCTGCCGCAGGGCCGTCCAGAGAGCTCGGTCTCCATCGGCCGGGTCGATGGGGTCGAATGCCGGCTGCCCAAGATCGTGCCGTTCCGCAACCGCAATGTCTATCTGCAACTGGCCCCCGAGATCGCCCGCAATCGCAATATCACCGTCCTCTCCAATGCAACGGCGGTAGATTTTGACTCGGCGCCCGAGGGCAATCGCATCGCCCCGGCCCGCGCTACCGGCTTTCATGGCCGCAGCATCTCCATTCAGGCCGATCAGTTCGTCTTTGCTGCGGGCACGCTGGAAAGCACCCGGCTGTTGCTATTGCTTGCCCGCAAGGCCAACGCCAATGCCGAGTCCACCGGCCCGATCGGTGAGCATTTCGTCGACCACACGGCAGTCAATGTCGGCAGAGTCTTCCGCTTCACCCCCAACATGATCGCCTATCTGGTCGGCCATGCGCGCACCGGAGGGCAACGTCACGCTACCCATTTCGAGCTCCTGCCGGCTGCCCAGCGGACCGGGGGCATCGGCTCGGCCTATCTCTGCCTGCGCCTCGACATGAAGGACGATGACGTCACCGTGGTGCGCGACCATCTGCGCCGCCGGCTCGACAAGCCCAATGCCAGTCTCGGCGCCACCACGGTCTCCGGCCGCAAGATCGCTCATGCCGCTGCCCGGCGATTGGCGCATTTTGACTGGCTCTTGCCGCCTTCTGTAGAGATTCACGCCGAAATCCGCACCGAACAGCTCCCGGCCGCCACCAGCCGCATCGGCCTCTCCGAAAGCACCGACCCCTTCGGCGTTCCACGGGCCAAGCTCGATTGGCAGATTCTGGATAGCGACCTCAGGACCGCCGATCGGGCCCTCGCCATCTACCGGCGGATGTGGGAGGGGCATGATTTGCAGAGCGCATGTCAGATCGAGTGGTCAATGCCCCCTGATGCGCCCCTGCGGGAAAGCGATTTCCACGACGTCTTCCATCCCTCGGGCAGCACGCGCATGGGCTTGAGCGCCGCCGACAGCGTCGTCAACGAGCAATTGCTCTGCCACGCCTTCCCCAATGTCCGAATATTATCGCCTTCGGTCTTCCCCAGCTCCGGCAGCGCCAATCCGATGCTGACCCTACTGTGCCCGGCCTATCGCTCGGCTGACCAGATGTGACGGCAACGCCGCCACACCCGTCATCGCTCAAACCGTCACTCAGCAGCGCTGGAAATGGCTTCCGCCGGTTCGCCATCGTTCGGCCGGCCGACACTTGAATAGGCAAATCCGGCCGCCTCGACGTCGCTCGGGCGGTAGACGTTGCGCAAGTCGACCAGAACCGGGCTAATCATCAAATCCTTGATCCGCGCCAGGTCGAGCAGAGCGGAACGCATTCCACTCGGTCACCAGCACGAGACAATCCGCGCCCTTGGCCGCATCATAGGCATCCTCGCAATATTCCACATTATCGAGTACGGCCTTGGCCGCCTCCATGCCTTCGGGGTCATAAGCGCGCACGCGAGCCCCGGCATCCACCAGCGTCTGGATGACGGCAATGGAGGGCGCGTCGCGCATATCGTCGGTATTGGGCTTGAAGGTCAGCCCCAATACGCCCACCGTCTTGCCCCGGGCCTTCCCCTGCAGCGCCGCCACCACCTTGCGCCCCATGGCCCGCTTGCGCTGGTCATTGATGGCGATAGTGGTTTCGACGAGCCGCAAGGGCGTGCCGTAATCCTGTCCGGTCTTGGCCAGCGCCAGCGTATCCTTGGGGAAACAGGAGCCGCCATAGCTCGGTCCGGGGTGGAGAAACTTGCTGCCAATGCGGTTATCGGCACCGATTCCTCGAGCCACGTCCTGAACATTGGCGCCGGTCTGCTCGCACAGATCGGCGATCTCGTTGATGAAGGTGATCTTCATCGCGAGGAAAGCATTGCCGGCATATTTGGTCAGTTCGGCCGTGCGGCGGCCGGTAAAAATCAGTGGTCCCCTGGTTGAGATAGAGCGGCCGATAGACCTCCTCCATAACCGGCCGGGCGCGCTCGTCCTCCAGCCCCACCACGATGCGGTCAGGGCGCTTGAAATCCTCGATCGCAGCGCCTTCGCGCAGGAATTCGGGATTGGAAACAACCACGACATCGGCGTCCGGATTGGTTTCGCGGATGATGCGCTCAACCTCGTCGCCCGTGCCCACCGGCACGGTGGATTTGGTGACCACAACGGTAAAGCCCCGCACCGCCTGCGCGATTTCCCGCGCGGCGGCATAGACATAGCTCAGGTCGGCATGACCGTCGCCGCGCCGAGAGGGCGTGCCCACCACGACAAAGACGATATCCGCTCGGGCTACGGCCGAGGGCAAATCACTGGTGAACGTGAGCCGCCCAGCGCTCGCATTATTGGCGACCAGCGCATCAAGACCGAGGCTCGAAAATCGGAATTTCGCCGCGCTGCAGCGCCGCGATTTTGGCGGTGTTGAGATCGACGCAGACCACGTCATGTCCGAAATCCGCAAAACAAGCCCCGCTGACGAGGCCCACATAGCCGGACCCGATCATTGTTACCCGCATATTCAATCTCCTTCGCCACGAACTGTTATGCCTCACCGCCGGACGAAGTCGACATTAGCCCAAAACCTTCACCTGTACAGTGAACATTTTTGCAATACTTGAGATCGTGACGATTGCCCCAAATTCCAATATTAAACAATTGTGACAGAGCGTATAAAAACTACAAATACAGCCGAATGATGTAGTACAACGCCAAGACCACACCCCACGCCGCCAATGCCAGAACAAGGATCATAGGGCCGCGGCGGCGATAGGGCATCACGCCCCGCCGCGTCTCAGCTTTGTGTCGTGGTATTCTTCACTGCGCCGGGCCAGACCCTCAGTATGCACATCGAGGTCATGCATCGGACTACTCTCTTTCTCAGCAAGCTGAGATTACAAAAATGCCAATTAGTGACCAGAAAATGGCCAGTAATACACTTTCCCCACGCCTATTTACCACGCCAAGATAGTGCAATACTATTTTCAGCAACAGAAACACTGACATAGACGTTGTAAGCACCGATTGCCGCGCCGTTCATATTTCAGTCCCCAAAAGACCACCGGACGCATGACGTATTATTGTTTGAGAGCGCGATGAAGAAGGTCGTCTTTATCATCAACTCGCTGACCGGGGGCGGAGCAGAGCGCATCATGACGCGCCTGCTCGGCAATTCCACCGCGGAAGCCCAAGGCGCCGAGTTGCACCTGATCCTGCTTGATGTTGAGCCCGCAGCCTATGCGGTGCCCAGCTCCATTATCGTCCACCAGCTGGACACCAAAGGCTCGCTGGTTGGCGGATTAATGCCGCTCTGGCGCAAGATCAATGAGCTAGCCCCCGACATCTGCGTGAGCTTCCTCACCCGCTCCAACCTGCTGTCCATTCTCATCTGCCGGATCAAGGGCATCCGCTGCGTCATCAGCGAACGGGTCAATACCACCAGCCACCACCCGCGCAATGCGGCCGGTCACCTGGCCCGCTTCCTGACCTATATCGGCTATCGCCACGCCAATCGGGTGATCGCAGTGTCCTCCGGCATCGCCAAGGACCTTTCGGAGAACTACGCGGTTCCCATGGCCAATATTTCGGCCATTCCAAACCCCATCGACGGCGAAATGATCCGCAGGAATGGCGATGCTCCCGCCGACCTGCCCTATGCGAGACCGCTCATCGTGGGCATGGGGCGCCTCGTGCCCAACAAGAATTTCGCCATGCTGATCGAGGCCTTCGGCATGTTTGGCGCCGGCGGCACACTGCTCATCATGGGAGAAGGCCCGCTGCTCGCGGACTTGCAGAAGCAAGCGGCCGAACTTGGCCCGGCCGAGCAGGTGATCTTTGCCGGGTTCCACGAAAATCCCTTCAGCATCATCAAATCCGCCGATTGCTATGTGCTGCCTTCAAATGGCGAGGGTTTTCCCAATGGATTGGTCGAGGCCATGTGCCCGGGCACGCCGGTCATTTCCACCAATTGCCATTCCGGACCGTCGGAAATCCTCGACGACCGCCCCTATTTCCCGGTCGAGGCCGCCACCGAATGCAAATACGGCCTGCTGGTTCCAACCAATGACGCGGCGAGCTCGGCCGAAGCGATGCGGCTCGCCCTGCAACCCGACCAGCAACGGGACCGTCGCGCCCTCGCGCTGGAAGGCGCCCGCCGCTACGCGCTCGATGCCACTATCAAGCAATATTGGCAGGCGATCAGGGGCTGAGGACGGCCATTCTGGCCTGCAGCGCCGGCGCGGCGTCGCAATAAACGTCCAGCGTCTGCTGCGCCACTATCGGCCAGCTATAGCTCGACATGACCGCGGACCAATCATGCGCTGGGATATCCTGAGTGCCGTAGCGGTCCAGCGACTGGGCAATCTTGTCCGCAAGATCCTCCACCGACCCCACCTTGTGATAGCAGGCCGCAGGAAGACCAAGGTCCATATTGGCGGCGATGTCACTGAGCACCACAGGGCGGCCCGGGCTCATGGCCTCCAGCGCGGCGATCGGCATGCCCTCATGGCTGGATGGCAGCGCGAACACGGCCGCATTCCCCAACAATTGCACCAGCGCGTCGCCCTTCTGAAAACCGGTCATGACAACGCCCGGTGTCGCAGCAGCCAGTGCCTTGAGCTCCTTGGAATAGGCACTGGCATGATCCACGCCACCCACCAGCACCAGCTTCAGATCGGGCCGCTGCAACCGGGCAAAAGCGCGGATCAAATCATCCTGCCGCTTTTCCGGCACTAGCCGTCCCACATGAACGATGTACTCGCCCGCTTCCAGCCCGAACGTGTCCAGCGTTTCCCGGCTGTGCGTCGCACGCGGCAGGTTGACGGCGTTGGGTATGTAATTGAATTGGCGGCCAAATCGATCGCTCAGCGACTGTGCCAATCCGCGCGACACGCAGATGCGGCCATTTGCCATATGCCCCCGGCACCACTCGCCAAACCGCAGCACCGCCTTGGCCATGCCGCCCCACTTTTCCCGATCATAATCGCTGCCATGGTGCGTGCAGACCACCCGCAGGCCCATTGCCCGGGCCAACGGCACAACGATGCTGGGACCGATGGCATGCACATGCAACACTTTGGGGCGCACTACCCCCGCCCACAATGTTGCCAGCACGCTATGGGCCGGCGCTTCGAGCGACACATTCCGCGGCGCCCAGATCGCCTGGGTAAAACTGTTCCGACCAAGCTGGACCGAGCCCTCCGGCGCATAACGATGCCGCACCACCGTACAGGTGCGCAGCCCCAGCGATTCAAATTCCTCCACGAGCGCGCCGACATGCCGCTCAACACCACCTTGAGCGCCATTGACCGAACGAAGGC
The DNA here is from genome assembly GCA_025452255.1 of Devosia sp. A8/3-2. Lineage (GTDB taxonomy): Bacteria > Pseudomonadota > Alphaproteobacteria > Rhizobiales > Devosiaceae > Devosia. Next base: position 2,401,460 of record CP104974.1, on the reverse strand, counting down.
CGATGAACATCACATCCACCGCACCCGGCTCAAAGCGCTTCCCGCTTCCCACCGCCGCGCCGCCCTGCGTGGCGGCCCTGCCATGCCGCGCCTGCACCCACCGAAGTGGGGTCAAAAAGGCGCCATTGCCGTCTCCCTCAATCAAGCAGTGTAAGAGAAATCCTCGAAACCCGACCCACTGGCGCCGCAACGCGGATCAGAACCTCAAATTAATACGCAAGTTATCCGTAGATAGCAATGCATTTGGCAACAATAACAACTCGCTCAAATGACATATCAGCCACCCAAAAACTGTATATCTACGGCAAATCGCACTGGCATCAACTTATGTCGGCTTTGTGGCGAGAATATTGGACTGCAATTTGTAAAGTACAATAATGTTCAAGGAACAAATGGACAAACTAGTTATTTGAAACCTATGATGATGAGGATGATCAATAAATCTAAATCATCCGGAGGCACATGTTGGCGAAGCCAATAACGCGACGCGGCGAAAATCAGCAATCGCCGCACGATTTCCTGTCCAACCAGCCGCGCTCGACACATCCCGTCCATCGCAACGCGGTGGGCTGGCGCCTTGAGGCGGTCAGGCAGGTCAGGCTGCTGATGGGCCGGGGCTATCGACGCTTTGCCGCCCAGCACGAGATCGCCACCCAGCTTGGCCGCACTATCGACGAGATGCAGGAATGGGAACGCGACCTGCTACGCTCGCCCGATTACGAGAACGATTTGTTGTGCAGCGAACTGGCGGGTGAGTTTCTCCGAGCGGCTGGTGGGCGGTCACTACACCAACATTCCCCAGTACAAATCGTTCGGGTCATACAAGGGCGTCTACAATTTCGAGCGCGCCGCCAATATTGCCAAGGCCCGTCGCCAGAGTTCCATGACCGAAATCCGCACCGCGCTCAAGGCATCGTCCCGCCCCTCATTGCTGAAGTAGCAGGCCGATCGCCCTCAGTTCTCGCTGGCTCGCGGACCGTTCGATTCCCCTCCGGAGAACAAGCTGTCATTGTTTGGCGTAACAATGGCTGCCGTGACCACGAAGTCACAGGCATTGACGGTCTGGTAGATCAACTGGATCTGCGCCTGCTGGGCATCGCTGCGCGCCGATTGGCCGGCCAGCCGTATGGCCACCGCCACTTCGCTCTCGACCCTGCAGAAGGGAGTGAACAGCAGATTGGTCAAATCGACAACCGGGTCGGCGACTGATTGGTCAAAGTCGATACACGGAGCACGCTGCAAGATCGACAGATATTGCGCCGTCGTGGCAATGCAGGCACCGTTTCGGCTAACCTGCTCGTCCCGCTCCATACGCACGACATCTTTACAGATGCTGACGACCGCGCCCCGAGTAGAAAACTCTTGCGCTATACTCCCCTGCATTCCGCTCGCGCTGAACAGCGCGACGCCTGCAGCTAACGCCAATACTCTCATCACATTTGTCCTACCACTAGCCGCAAGAATATTAAATTCCCACTCTTCTAGTTAGTCAAACAAATAATACTTTGTTAAGTAATTCTAATTCCAGCATTACAGTCTTAAAACGCTCACACCAAGCAATATTCGTTGAATCTAATCAAACGTCCACCAATCCAGCAGACCACCGCGCGAACTGCTTTCGATGCGGTAACCAGTATCCGCCAGCAGCTTTATGCTGGTACTGAGGTTATCCAATACATATTCACCTGCGCCAGTCTGCACGATCAGCACTACATGCCCTTCCCCTTGCCGGGTCTTGGTATAGCCGATCCGCAACGCCCCGCTCGGCACGCCTTGCGCAATAAGCGCAGTCCGCTTGGCCAGAACGTAATCTTCGCAGTCGCCTGAGCGGCCCGTAGCGCTCCAGCGATCAAGGTTGCCGTCAGAGCGCGGCGTGATGGCCCCGTTTACCCGCCGGTTGACCGTCTGCACCAGTTGGACCAGCCCCTGCGAGGCAGCCACCGTGCTCTGCCCCGTCGCTCGGCATTGCTCGCTATGTTGCAGGCAAAACAATTGCAGCCCCAGCGGCGGCCGCGACCCAGCCGCCTGCACCGGTACCGTGACAGAAAAACCAAGAACAAATGTCGCTATACATGCAGCGAATATACTATTCCCACGAAATACTATGTGATGCATTTGTATTGACTCAAGAAGAATTCGGAATAACTCTCACCATCAACCAATTAATAAATTGATAAGGTTTGCCGGCGGCGGCACGGTGAGTAAGGATTAGGGATCCGGCCATGCCCCGCGCTCGACATCTGGATCAGCATACCGCCACCAATCCACGGATATTTGCCACGATAGGCATCACCTTGACCATTGTCGGGCTCTGGGGCGTCACCCGAGAAGCACCGCCGTTTTTCGCCGATGGCTGGGGCGAACGCACCATCATCGCCGCCGTGCAAGCCGACACTATCCGCCCGGCGCCTTCCATTCAGTCCCAGCTGGGCTATCTGTTCAATTGCCGGGTCGCCCTCACTTCGCTGTCTGGCCGGGCGCAACCCACGCAGGCGCGGCAACAGACCGCGCAGAAATGCCACGACGGCGCCGATCAGATTACCAATTCGGCTCCCACATTTTCAGCGGCTCGGCACACTGGCGCGCTTGCCGCCGCCACCATGGAGGATTGGCCCGGCATGAACTGGCGTCTGCGCCAGTCCTACAATACCGGGCGCAACGAGCAATGGCTGGCCGAGCGCCGCATCGATCTGGCGCAATCCAACCCGGATCGGCTCGACCCGGATCTGCTGCCCAGCAATGATCGCGATCTGCTACTGCTTCTGCTCGTGGATGGCGGCCGGCAATTCCTCGCGCCTCGCTACCATGCCCCGGCCGACCTGCGGGCGGTCATCGACGGGCTGCTGCCCAGCCTTCCCATCGATGACCGCACCCGTTTCCAGAACATCACGGCCCGGTTGGCCGTGGAACGGTCGCGCAGCAATGGCCGCTGATATCTGGTTCGACGACAGCGCCAATGACCAGGATCGGCCCGCAGAGCGCGGCTCGCTGTCGGGCTATGTGCTGTGCTGTGGCCTGCTGCTCTTCTCGGCTCGGGCGCCCATACCCATGGGCAGCAACCGGGCAATATTCTGGGCCATGAACACCGTCTCGGTCGGCGCGGCAGGCGCGGCTTATTTCGGCTGGCTGGGTCGGCGGGGCACCGCGCCCCGCATCGGCCTTGATCAGCTTGCCCCCCTGCCCATCCTCTATGCGTTGCTCGTCTTCTATCTCATCGCGCAGCTCGTCCGCTTTCCCGTGGCCGGGCTCGACCCCATCTCCATGGCGCCGGGCGCCACGCTATGGATGCTGCTGCGGCTGATAACCTATGGGATGCTGTTCTTCCTCGTGCTTCAGGCAACGCGAAACCGCGAACGGTTCAACCTCTTCTTCACTGGCATGCTGACGATCGGCACGCTGCATGCCGCCGGCGCCCTCGTCATGCTGCGCATGGGCGATACGCTGCTCGGCTACGAGAAATGGGCCTATCTGGGCTCGGCCACCGGCACCTTCGTCAATAGAAACTCCTTTGCCACCTTCATGGCGCTTAATTGCTGCCCGGGCGCCGCCCTGCTGATCCAGGCGCTCCCGGAAAAGCGCGATGAAGATTACCGTTATGATTATTATTGGCTGCGCTCGGCGCTTATCGGCTCAGCCATGATGATCATCATGGCGGCGCTGGTCGCCAGCCAATCCCGCATGGGCGCGTTGGCGGCGGCCTTGGGCACACTCACCACGATCTTTTTCGCCCTGCTCGCCACATCCCGGCGCAAGCGCACATTCTTCACCGCCGCCGGCGTGGTCTTGGCGAGTTGCCTTGCCATCGGCTGGCTCTATGGCGAGCAATTGCTGAACCGGATGCTGGACGTGGAGGAATCTCGGTCCATCCGAGCGGCGCTCTACCGCCGGTGGTGGAGCTGATTGCCCAGCGCCCCTGGACCGGCTTCGGCGGCGGCAGCTTTGAAATCGTGTTCCCGACCGTTCACGCGCCGCCCGTGGGAACGGACCGGCTATGGGACAAGGCCCACAATAGCTATCTGACACTATGGTCCGAACTGGGCGTGATTGCCGGAAGCCTGATCCCCCTGCTTCTGGCTATCATCGGGTGGAAACTCTTTGCCGCCTTGCGCCGGAACCGGCGCCTCTGGCTGCCCACTGCGACCGGTCTTGGCTGCCTTGTCGCCGTCGGCACGCATGCATTGGTCGATTTCAGTATGGAGATTCAAGCAGTGGCCTTCTGGCTGGTGGCCATTCTGGCCGCGGCGAGCGCCCAATGCTTGCCACGCTCCGCCAATACCTGAGGACCATTCCGAACAGATAAGGAACAAACCATGGCCTTTGCGAGATTCCCTACATGATAGTTGATTTCAAAATAGTCCGCCCCGAGCGACTACGCAAAAATTGCAAAGAACAAACGAGAACTTAAAAGAAACAATTGAGGAAACAGAAACGACTCTTCAAGACTCAACACTCTATCGGATAAATTGAATAATTTTACTTAAGTACTCAAACGACTTTCCTCGTAAAATTGCAGATGAGGACAATTTCAGACGATCGGCTGATGTCGACTAAAATTCCATCGGACATCAATTTATCCAAGAAATCAGATACTCGCTAAAAATAGAAAATCTGACATAGCCAATTGTCTTGCTTCAAGTGTAGAGTGAATTATCCATGCTCCGTTGAACAAATTTTATGGTTCGATAACGCGTTCGTTACATTGAATATTTCTGGTGGTACATGCACGAGCAAGAATTTGGCCTTCGCAATATATTGGGCACCATTCGGCGGCAATTGGGTCTAATCCTTGCAATCCTGATACTGGTATTGGGAATCTCAGCGCTTCTGATCATCTCGCTCACGCCGATGTATCGCGCCACGACATTGGTTCTTGTCGATCCATCCGAGAAGAATCTATTGAACCCGACCAATTCCAACTCCAGCTCGGCGTCGGACAATGCCCGGGTTGAGAGCGAGGTCTCCATTGCCCAATCCGAAAAGACCGTGGAACTGGTCCTCGATGCACTTCGGCTGACAGAGGATCCTTCGTTCCAACCACAGCCCGGCATTCGCGAACGTGTCGCCACTTTGCTGCGTATTGCTCCGCCCGAGACTTATACAGCCGAGGAGTTGCGCCGGTGGCTATCGGCAAGTTGCAGGATGCCATTACTGTCGAGCGCCGGGGACTGACTTATCTGATTACTATCTCTGCCAATGCCAATGCCCGGGAAAGGCCGCGCAGATCGCCAATACGATGGCCGAGAAATATATCCAGTCCCAGCTGCAGTCCAAGATCAACGGCGTGCTCTCGGGCCGTAACGTCATGGAACAGCGCGTCAACGAGACGCGGACCGGTCTGGTCGGGGCCGAACGCTCGTTCAATGACTTCATCATTTCCAGCGCCCGCACCATCGCCGAGCAGTCCGGACGCACCGATATCGACCAGATGCGGATCGAGCTGGAAACGGTCGTCAGTGCCCGCGAGACCGCGTCCAGCACCCTGACCACGGTCGAAACCGGCCTGTCACAGAGCAATTGGGCCCGAGTCGCCGATACGCTCAACACCCAGACATTGCGCGATCTGCAGCAGCGTGAGCGGGAAATCAAAGAGGAACTGGCCGGGGTGGTCGACGGCTCCGAACAGGCCGATGCCTTGCGCACCGAACTGGTCGGCGTGCTCGACAATTTCCGCAGCCGGGCCAATGTCCAGCTCGAACAGCTGCGCCGAGAAATCGCCGCCAACCGCGCCGTCGAAACCGACCTGCAATTGCAGCTCCGTTCCAATATTCTCACCAGCAACCTGCCGCCCGAAGTCTTGGCGACCATGTATGAGCTGCAGCAAAACGCCGAGATTGCGCGCACGCAATATCAGCAGATGCTGGTGCGCCTGCGTGATATCGAGGCGCAGGCCTATCTCCAGCTGGCCGATAGCCGCATCGTTTCCGAGGCGACGCCACCGTCCGGCGCCGCCTTTCCCAATACGCGCTTTCTGTTCATGGTCGCCGGCATTCTCGGCCTGCTGCTGGGCCTGACGGCCGCTTTCCTGCGCGAGCAGTTCATTGGCGGCATCATCAGCACCGAACAGCTCGAGGGCATTGTCGGCCCCACCACGGTCACCAGCCTGCCCAGTCAAAAACGCCTCGGGCGCAGCCGAGGAGGGCAAGCCGGTCAAGAGCCTGACCGAGCTGATTGCCACCCAGCCCTATTCCCGCTTCGCCGAAGCGGTGCGCCGCCTGATGATCAGCACCGATCAGGCGCTGCGCCGGGTCCGCGGCGATGATCTGTCCGATGCAGCGTCGATCATCATGGTCACCTCCGCCAATGCCGGCGAGGGCAAGACGACGGTGGCCGTGTCGCTGGCGCGCTCCTACGCCATTTCGGGCCAATCGACGATCCTGATCGATGCCGACCTGCGCCGCCCGGCCGTCCACAAGGAGCTTGGTCTGGAGCCCTCCGACGCGCTGGCCGACTATCTGGCGTCAGCCGGCACGCCGGGCGACGATATTGCCCCGCTCATGCTCACCGACGATTTGAGCAAGGCCAAGTTCATCATCGGCAGCAATATCCGCGGCGCGGCCGCCGGCCGAGTAGTGTCCGGCGAGCGTTTCGCCAAGCTGCTCAACAGTGCCTCGCGCCTGTTCGATGTGGTGATCGTCGACACCCCCGGTCGGTGCGCTGGTGGATGCGCTCTACCTCGCCCAACATGTCGACGTCATCGTCAATGTCGTGCGCTTTGGCACCACCTCCCAGAAAGAGGTGCGCGCCACGCTGCGCGAACTGGTGGAAGCCAAGCAGGACAATGCCGAAGTCGTCGCCCTGCTCAATGCTGAGCCCCAATCCCAGACGGAAACCCGCCGGCGCTTCGGCAGCTATTACATCCGGGCCTAGGGCTCGAGCGAAGGGGGAAAGCCATGGACGACTCCCCGGGGATGCCCCTACCCCTGCTATTGGCAGGAACGGGCATCTGGCTGGTGCTGGTCTGGACCTTGCTGCCACGTTTGCGCGGTCCGGCCGGGCTGCTGTTCATGGTGCTCTCGGCCCGCTATCTGGTGACCTTCTTCCACGATTATTCGACCCGCTCGCTCTTTGGCGGACAGAGCCTGAATTCCTTCATCACCCCGGGTATCACAGCGGCCTGCCTGTTCTATTCCCGCCACGACCTCATTCGCTATCGCGCCGTCCTGCCGGTCTATGGGATGATCGCCGCCCTGCTGGTCAGTGGCCTGTTGAACATGGAGTTCGCCGGCACAGTCAACGCCCTGATCCGGCAATTCCTGTTCCCGGGCCTGATGATCCTGGTTGCCACGGCCATCGATGCTGAGCCCAACGATGGCAGCGTCAGCCGCCTCATGCTGGCCGCCTTCGTGGTTCCCCTCTGTTACCAGCTGATGTCGGTGCTGTTCCGCCTCGGCAAGGCCTCCGAAAGCGACGGTTCGATCAGCTATATGGGCGGCTATGTTCATGAGGGCGTGTTCTCCATCCTGCTGCTGACTGCCCTTGTCATCATCGCCCTGTCGGGCGGCCTCACTCGAAGCGCCGCACCGTCTATATGGCGCTCATCTTCACAGCACTGTTCTTTGCCAATTACCGCACTTCGGTGGTCGCGGCCGCGCTGATCCTGCTCATGCACATCATCTTTGGCAGCGCCAACACTGCCCGGGCCGGCCTTGCCAACTATGTGCGGGCCGGCGCGTTCATGTTTGCGGTTATCGTTGGCGCACTGGTGGCCGTCCTGCTGTCCCAGCGCATGGCCGATCTGGGCACCCTGCTCACCTCCGGCGGCGGCCTCATCAAGCCCCCGTCCGAGTTCGGCACCGAGGATCGTGGCCTGCTATCGGGCCGCATCCTGATCTGGAGCGACTATATCTACACCACGCTGCGCTCGGACGTGTCGCATCTGATCATTGGCTTCGGCCCGGATTCTCGGCAGAAGGTTTTCTCGCTCTATGCCCACAACGTCTATATCTCCTACATCTACGAGATCGGCTTCGTCGGCACCGCGCTTTATCTCTACATGCTCTGCCATTTCCTGTGGCTCGCCTTCTCCGCCCGCCCGGACAAGCGCTGGCACACGGTGGGCGCACATCTCTGCTATGGTGTGCTGTGTCTGGGCACCATGCCGACCTTCTCCATCGAAGGCGTGCTACTCTACGCCGTCATCTGCGGCTATACGCTCTATTACTATCTGGCCGAACGTGTGCAATCCAAGCACGTCATGCCGCGCAACAATCTCCAGCCCACGCGCCTCGCCCGTGCCCGCTCGCTGCGTCGCCCGCGCGGTCTACCCGACGGCACGGGGCCCGCTGCGCCCAAACGCGCTCCAATCACCACTGCGCGCAAACGCACTCCCGTGCGCTAAGACCCTAACGCCCGCGCAGCAACGCCCGCGACTTGTGCACGCGCGCGCTACCGCCGAGCCGACGGGATTGGACAATGCCCGCAACATGAAGAACCGCAGTGGGTCGCTATCAGCATCGAAATCCGCCCAGCTATGCGGTTTGAGCCCCTCGGTTCTGGCGCTGACCATGGCATAGTTGAAGATTTCGCGGTTCTTCAATTGCCGCAGCAATCCAGTAACCTCCGCCGGTTCACCAGCCATGATCTGGTCCGCGCTCTGGACGATGCAGGGCACAGTATTGGCATAGCCCTTCTTGGTCGTCATGTTGACCGCATCGCGATAGTAATTGGCGGTAATGGCGCCCGTATAGACGGCCTGCCCCAGATGGGCGACGCGCAACCAGTGTCCTTGTCACCCCCCGCGCCGGCAGCGCCCTTCGGGAAACAACCCCGCCTCCAGCAACGCTGTCCGCCGGCAAGCCGTGGCCGATGTCCATATCGGGGAGGCATTCAGCGTTACCCAATGCTGCAGCAGTGTGCCGAAAGTCATCTCCATGACGCTACCCGCAAAGTGGCGGGTAAAGGGATCGGTCTCGTGCCGGTCGCCCGGATAGATATCCTCGTAGCCGGAAAATAGCGTCACCACCCGATCCGGCTCTTTCGCCTTTTCCAGAGCCGCGGCCAACGCCGCCGGTGATCGGGGCGCCACTCGTCATCAGCATCGAGAAACGCAATCCATTCGCCGCGGGCCATTTCAATGGCCCGGTTGCGCGCAGCGTAGCCGCCGAGCCCCGGCGCGCCGCGCTGCTCATGCCGGATCAAGCTATTGGATTGCGCCTTGACCCATTCGTAGCCGTCATCGCTCGAGCCATCATCGACCACGATGATCTCGAAGGGCACAAGACTTTGCCCCAATGCGGAAGACAGTGCCCGCTCGATATGCGGGCCTTTATTGTAAAGCGGCACGACAACCGAAAAAATAGCGACCACTTGCTCCACCCGTAACTGAGTTGAACCAAGTATTGCTTGAAATCATCGCCAGAGGAAGCGCCAGCGCTGCACCACGCAGTCAGGACGTCCCCCCAGCAACCCCGGTACCGGCAGTTCCCTCAGCGCCAGCGCCTGCTTAATCCAAGCCCTGAAAGGTGCGGGCGGGCGGCAGCGCTACAAGTTCCATTCACACAAAACAAGCAGGCAAAATCATGTGACAATTGTGATATCACTATTTCAAAGACAATTTCATCGATCACACACAATTTGTGTGTTGACTAATCAATCGTCTACATAAACTCTCAAGAAGATAACACGGTTCATGTTGCGTAGATTTATGCCTCTGAAATAGGAATACTTGCATGAGCTCTGCAGCAAAAATCGCCTTCGTTACAGCCCTTTGCATGTCGGTTGGCACACAGTGGAGCATCGGGCAGGAGGCAGCGCAGCAAACTACGGGCGAAATTCAGGTAGTGACGTCCTTCGATACCTTGCTGCAGTCGGCGACACAGGATCTTGAGGCCAGCGCCGTGATTCCGGCGCCATGGCCAATATGGCGCTGGCGCGGGTGGCCTTCGCCTCCACCGATCCTGCTATCCGGGTCACCGGCATTCCTCTGGCCGAAAAGGCCGCCGAACTCGGCGCCGTCGAGGCAAATCTGCTGCTCGGCGATGTCTATCGCCGCGGTGGCCATGGCGCCGCACCCGACCCGGTCCGCGCCAAAGGATATCTCGAGACCGCCTTCAAGGACGGCTCGCTCCGGGCGGCAGTGGCCCTTGGCACGCTCTATTTCGACAGTGATTTCACCGCCGAAGGCCGCAAACGCGGCCTCGAACTGCTGACCGCCGCTGCTGAGGAAGGCAGCATCGAAGCGGCCAATGCACTGGCCCATGTCTATCTCCGGGGCAAGGGCGTACCCATCGACACCAACAAGGCGCTGCACTATTTCGGTGTTGGCCTCGTCTCCAACAGCAATAACTCGATCGTCGCCCTAGGCGATGTGCTGCACGGTGGCGCGGCCAATCTGCAGCCCAATCCTCAAGTCGCCTTGGAATTCTTCCAGCGCGCCTCCAAGCAGGGCGATCTCGGTGCTGGTCGCCGCATTGCCGACATGCATCTGCGCGGCGAAGCCGTGACGCAAAGCGTTCCCCGTGCCCTCACCATGCTGACCGACTCGGCCCAAAAGGCGACACCAATTCCTATATAGCCCCGGGCGACATCTTCACGCGGGGAGAGTTCGTCGCCACCGACGGCGCCCGCGCGATCGAATATTTCAAAAGCGCCCAAGCCTTAGGCAACACCACCGGCATGATCCGGCTCGCCGAGCTTTACATCAGTGGCCTGCCCGGCACGCCCGTCGATATCGGCCAAGCCATGGACCTCTACGGCCGCGCCGCCGAGCTGGGTAATACATCGGCCAAGCGCGCTCTGGGCCGGGCTTTCCTCACCGGGCAATTCGGCACCACCGACCCGCGGCGCGTCATTGCCTTGCTCCAAGATGCGGCCCGCCCAGGCGACGGTCAGGCAGCCAAGGATTTGGCCGTACTCTACGCCACCAACGACCCCTTCCCGGCCAATTATGACGAGGTCAAAACCTATCTCGATCTGGCTCTGGCCGTCGGCAATACCGGCGCCGCCCTCGAAGTCGCCTCTGCCATCGCCACCGGCCCGCTGGCTCGCGCCCATCGCGAAGATGCGCGCCTCCTGCTGACCGGGGCAATGGATGGCGGCGTACCCGGCGCGGCCGCCACACTGGCGCGCCTGCAGCTTGATGGCGCCTTCCCGGCCGAGGGCGTCGGCGGCGTCATCAGCATGCTCAACAATGCTGCCAAGGGCGGCGATATCGACTCCGCCCGCTTCCTGATCGGGCTTTACCGTGATGGCTATGGTCTGCTGCTGCCGCCCGATCCGGCCGCCGCCAACGACTTCCTCAATTCGGTCGCCGCCAGCATCGGCCCCGAGGCCACCACCGTTGAGCGCATCCATCTCGAGGCCCTCAAAAACGAGGATGCCGACACGCTGGCCAGCGTCAGCGAGCAGATCTCCACCCTGTCCAAGGGCAGCGCCATCCGAGTGCTCGATATCCTGCGCCGGAAGAATGCGCGGGCCTATGTCTATGTCCTGCAACAAGGCCTTTCCAGCCGCGGCCAATATAGCGGCCCACTCTCCGGCACGCTCGATGCCACCACGATCCGGGCATTCAACGCCGTTTGTTCCGCGCTGAATGCCGAACGTGCCTGTGCCCCGAGTCCCCTAACGCGCGGCGCGTTGCTGACCCCAGGCAATTACGTCCTGCAACCCGCGACCTGACATTCGGTCGGTCCCCGTCCCTATGCCAGCGCATGTTTGCAACAAGGAGGATTCTGAACAATGACACGCATTTCGCCGCTTTACGCCGCCACTTTCGCCCTTGGCCTCAGCCTCTTGGCCGCGCCCACTGCCATGGCGCAAGTATCCGCCTGCGCCAGCCCCGGCACCTATGCCTTCAGCAATATTACCACGGGCAGCAAGGATTTCCTGCCCAGCATGTCCAAGCAATTCGCTGTAGCGGGCCTCATGGCTCAGCGCGGCAATTGCACCGTCGAAGTCGTCTGCCCGCGCGCCGATGACACCCAGCCGGCCCGCGATGCTGCCGCGCTCACCTGCCGGGCCGCGCGTGCCATCGTCGTTCGTGGCGGCAGCGCAGCCAGTTTCAGCTTCGATGACGTCAAGAACACGCGCCCCAACCCCGGCAAGGGCATGAACACCGGCAGCATCTATATCATCGTCAAATAAGCTCAGTTCGCACGCCCGGGACTAATACTTGGAGCTACCGCCATGCATTTGACGCGCCGGCATTTTTTGGCTGCTGCCACCGGTATTGTCGCCAGCCGGGCCGCAGGCCGTGTATTGGCAGCCAGCAATGTTGCCTATGTCACGCCTAACGGGCAAGGCAATGGCACCTCGTGGGATGATGCGGCAAACATCGCCGCCCTGCCTCAGCTCATCAAAATGGTCGGCCCCGGCGGCATCATCGCCCTGCTCGCTGAAGGGCAGTATGAGGTTGCCGAGCCCATCGAGATTTCCGGCGCCAATGGCGCCGAGGTCATGATCTTCGGCTCCAGCAGAAATCTCGGGCCGCGCACCGCCCGCATCGTCGGCACGCGACGCGCCTGGAATTCGGGCAAGGCCAATGCCGCCCAATTTGGCGGCAATACCCTGTTCGTCCTCGGACAGAACGGCTCCAATCTGCGCCTTGCCAATCTCGACATCCGCAATGTCGGCCGCGTGCTGGACATGAGCGACCGCCGCGCCGGCAATATCGTCATCGAGAATGTCGCCTTCACCAATATCCGCGACGGCATCTACACCAATGACGGCTCAGCAATCAGCAATGTCACGATCCGCAATTTCAGCGGTCGCGGCTTTTCCAAAAGGCCATCCGCTTCCACGGCCGCTGCTCGAATTGGTCCATCGAAAACTGCGAGCTCGATAGCGGCCAGCAATATGGCGACAATTTCGCTGTCGGCATCGAATGCGCCGATAGCGCCAATGGCTTGCGCATCATCGGCGGCTTTACCGCCAATTGCCTCGACCAGCGCGGCGATGAAGACAAATACTGGAATGGCGATGGCGTTGCCAGCAGAGCGCGGCAATGCCAACATCCTTATCCAGAACCACCGCTCCTGGGGCAATTCCGACGGCGGTTACGACCTCAAATCCGAAGGCACGCGCCTCATCAATTGCGTCTCGCAAGACAACAAGCGCAATTTCCGCATCTGGGGTGGCACCGGCCGCAATCCCATCGAATTGCAGGGCTGCGCCAGCATCGCACCCCGCGATCGTGGTGGCGTTGGCTCGTCCCATCACATGTGGCTGCGGGGCGCCGAAGGCGATAGCCGCGACGCCGCTAGCGTGGTCTGGCGCAATGGCGTGCTTTCAGGCGGCAGTACCGATATTGCCATCTATGCCGAAGGCGGCAATGTCGCCGTCCATCTGGTCGACACCGACACCTCCCGCCTGCCAAAGTCGATGAAGCTGTTCTCTGCCACCGCAGACAGTTCCAAAATTCTCGTCGGCTCGGCTGCCGATAACGGCGTCGATCTGGTGCTGACGGAAAGCCCGATCATCGCGGTTGCAGGGGCGCACTCGGCAATTCCCCTCAAGGCCGACGGCGATGTATCCCGGCGGCTTGCCGAGCAGAAAGGCGATCTGGGCCTCGACCTCGATGGCGCGACACTCAGCCTGGACGTGCCGGATGGCAGCTCGGGCGGGCTGGTTCTGCTGCAGGCGCGCGACAGCCGCGGCGTTCCGGTTGAGAAAGAACTGACCGTCCGGGTGAAGGAAAATCCGCTGGGTGCTGGAGCCGTTCTGGCCTCGGCTTTCGCCCCCGCGGCAGCGACCAACGCCGTTACCGATGCCGTGGGGCTCAACCAGCCCGTGCTGAACGGAAAGGCAAGTTTTCGCGACGGAGGCCTGAGGTTTTCCGGCAACGACGCCTATGTGGAAATTCCCGCCTCCGCCAATTTTCACCTCGATGGCCCCTTCGCGATCCACCTACGATTCAGCCTCGATGCCAGCAACGGGACCGGCGAACTCGACGTTATGAGCAATTGGCAGCTTTCATCCAATGAGCGCTTTCGTGTTCCGTGTGGATCGGGAAAAAGACTCAACTTTGCTCGGTCCACAGACGGCCGCGCCCACGACGGCAATTTCATAATGGGACCGCAACTCGCTTATGAGCGCATTTATGATGTGATCGCCAGCAAGGCAGCCGATGGCCATATCGAGCTGATCATTGATGGCGTGATGGCTGGCCGCTCACCCGAGCCGGTAGAGGCGCTTCACGCTAGTCCTGTCCCCTTGCGGGTTTCGGGTCGCGCTAACGGAGACGCCACCGGAATTGGCACACTCTACGCCCTCGAAATCTACAAGGGCCGCAGCGACCTGCCGCCCCCAACCTCGTGACGTGGGGTCAGCATGGGCGGCGTATATGCTGTTGTTCTAACCTACAATCGGCAGTCGCTGCTGCGCCAATGCCTGTTGGCGATCATCGGCCAGACCACGGCCTGCGATGGCATTATCGTTTTTGACAATGCCAGCACTGACGGCACCGCTGAAATGCTGCAAGCGGAGTTCCCCGCGGTTGAAATTATTCAGGCACAGCAAAATGTTGGCGCAGCGGGCGGATTCAATCTGTCAATGCAAATGGCGATTGCCGCGGGAGCGGATCGCATCTGGGTGATGGACGACGACGTCATCGCTCAACCCGATGCGCTTGAACATCTTCAGGCCAGCCTTAGCCTTGTCGAGGCCGATGGTAAATACCCGCCCTTCATGATCTCCACCGCCCGCGACCCCGCCGGTGAACTGACCAACGTCCCCGACATCGATCGCAGGCGCAATAGCCTGCATTATCAAACCCGGCCGGCCTATCTGGCCTATGGGCTGGCTCCAGTAACCCGCTCGACCTTCGTGTCGATCCCGGTCCCCGCCCGCACCTTCACGGCCCATGGCTACCCGCTGGCCTCCATGTTCATCTGGGGCGAGGACAGCGAGTTCACCCTGCGCATCACCAAAAAACAGCCGGGATTGATGTCAGGCGCCAGCAAGGTCACCCATGTCCGGGCGCAAGCGGGCCAGTTGGATATCACCACGGAAAACGACGAACGCCGGTTGCGCTGGCATCAATATCTGGTTCTGCAACACCATCTATTCAACGCGCCTTCATCTCTCGAAACTGTTTTTCTACCGCCTGCTGGCGAGCACCATTGGTCGCGTCCTGCGCCCGGCTCTGCAAGGGCATTGGCGCCGAGCGAAGATCGTCGCCACCGGCCTTTTTCAGGGGCTGGCATTCCAACCAGCGGAAGAAAAGTTCTCAAATTTCCTGACCTCCAACTCGGCCTATATCTCGCCCGCCCTGTCATCGCGGCTACTCAACGGCTCAACCCACGACGCGCCCGAAATCCGTGGCTCTGGCGAGCCACGGGCCGCGACAATGGTCTCGAAAAATGGGTTGGCCAATACGGACTAGAACAGTGGATCCTACGATGATCGAGACCGCATGACTTCGCACCGCCGTTTCGTGACCAGTGTCGCTTTGGTCCATGCTGGGCAATGCCGCCAACAATCTGATCGGATTTGCCGTCTTTGCCGTGATCGTGCGGCTGGTGGATCCGACGGCAATTGGCGTGCTGGCCTTTGCCGTGGTTTTCGTCGACATGGGCAAGATCTTCGTCTCCGCCGGTGTACCCGATCTGATCGTGCGGCAGAAGGAATGGAGCGACGATTATGCCACCATGTGCTTCTGGCTAAACATGTTCGTCGGCGCGCTATCCGCCCCGGTCGTGGTGTTTATTGTCGGCCCTCTCGCCGACGCCAATTTCGCGGCCGGGACGACACCGATCCTGGCGGTCTCGGCGAGCTGCTTCCTCATCGACGCTGCCCGGGTCGTGCCGGAATCCGGCTACGCCGGGAGTTCAACTATCGTGCCTCGGCGCGGCGGGGCCTTATCGCCAATGTTCTATCCGGTTTTCTGGGTATCGGCATGGCCCTGACAGGCTGGGGAATCTGGGCGCTGGTGGCGCAGCGTGTTTCCAGTTCATTGCTGACCACGCTGTTCACCCCCGGCTGCCGCCGGATGGTTCCCACGGCTGAAAGTGTCTTTCGAAGGCGCCGGAGCAGCAGCCGCCCATGGCGTTGGGCTTGCCGGCGCCGCATTGCTGAGGCTGCTGACCACACGCCTGCCCGATCTGATGCTCGGACTTTTCCTTGGCCCGGTCTCGGTGGCGATGTATCGCGTCGGCGCCGGGGGATTCGAGGCGCTGTTCCAGCTGGCGGTCAACCCGGTCGGCTCGGTCTCCCTCAGCAGCTTCGCCCAAAAGGAACACGAGGGCGTTCTGGGCCGAGCTTACCTGAGTACGCTTCGCGCACTGGGCGTCCTCATCTTCCCGCTCTTCCTTGGCGCAGCGGCATTGTCAGGGCAATTCGTGGCCCTGATCTTTGGTCCCAATTGGGATGAATCCGCACTGGTCATGGGCATTCTCTGCGCGGCTGCGCCCGCCGCAATGGTCTCAACATTGCTGCACGCTGCCCTCTCCGCTGCCCGCAACACCAAACTGATATTTTCCCTTTATGTCGTCTCTGCGAGCTCGACCTTGCTCGTCCTGCTGGTGACTGTTCCCTTTTATGGCTCGGTCTGGTCGGCGGCCGCGCTGGCAGCCCGCGCCTATCTGGGGATCGTGTTCAGCACCATGTTGGCGGCCAAGAGCATCGGCATTGCCCCCGTGCAAGCGCTTCGTGCCGCCCTGCCGTCCCTGATATCGAGCTGGATCATGCTTGGCGCCTTGCTGCCCCTCGCGACAGTGCTGCATAACCAGCACATTCTGGTGCAGATCCCCCTGCTCGTCGCTGCCGGCATCCCGGTCTACGCCTTCATGATGGGCGTGATCTTCCGCCGCTCAACCGTCGCAGCTTTGTCCGGAGCCTCGGAGATTTTCCCGCAATTGGCCAAGCTGCGCCTGCCGGCAGCTCGGACCAAATTGCTGGACCGCGCTCACCTGCGCGGCCGCAAAGCCAGGTTAGGCGGCTAGTTGGTCCAGCGCAATCCATCGGTGAGCTGGTTATTGGCAATATGCCGCTCCAGCACCTTGAGCCGGATCAGCTGCGAATTGCGGAAATCGGCATCGGTGAAATCGAGCCCGCGCAATCCGCTCACCAATTGCTCAATCGATTGGCTCAGCGTCACCTGCGGCTGGTGATCGGGCGCCAGCCCGGCAAATTTGTCGAAATTGACCTGATACGACCGGCTATCCGCCGGCGCCTCGGTATTGATGCTGACTTCGGTTCCCGGCACGGCCTTCGCCACCGCATTGGCCGAGTCCTGCACCTGTAATTGCGGTCGTTCGAGCCGGTATTACACACCAGATATTGCCCGCCATTGTCGGCGCTGCGGTGGATCGCCCAATCCATGGCCCGCGCCATGTCCTGCACATCGATTAGCGGCCGCCGGGGGTGCCGTCGCTGAGCACCGTGATCTTGCCCCGGCTCAGCGCGCAGGCCACGAAATCGTTGAGCACCAGATCGAGCCGCAGCCGCTCCGACATGCCGCAGGCCGTCGAAAACCGCAGGCTGGTAATGGTCATGTCGGTGTCGAGTGCACTCAGCGCTTCCTCGGTGCCGATCTTGGATTTGGCATAGGCCGTCACCGGATTGAGCGCATCGGTCTCCTTGCGCGGCCCGCCCTCAGCCACGCCATAGACGCTGCAGCTGGAGGCAAAAACGAAGTTCTTCACCCCGGCCTCGGCTGGCCATGCCGGCCACAGCCGTGGTCGCCCCCTGATTGATCTCGGCGGTCACCGCCTGCATAGCGATCCCCCATTGGGTCATTGGACACGGCGGCCAGCTCCACCACCGCATCATAGCCCTCAAGCTGCTGGGGCTTCATGCTGCGCACATCGCCAAAGAATTGGCTGTCCAGATGCCGCTCCGGCAGGCCGGAACGCGAGGTCAGGCTATGGGCGAAATAAGCATTGTCGAACCCGTCAATAATATAGTCCGGATATTTCGCTCGCAATGTCCAGGCGACGACTGGACCGATATAACCCATATTTCCGACAATCAAGATTTTCATCGTCTTCTTCACCATTCAGGTTCTGGTCTTGGCGCCGCTATTTCTGTTCTACCGCGCCTATGCACAGCGCAGAAGATTTATTCTCGTTTCAGGCCGCAACACGCGCATCGCTCAGCAACATTTCGCGCACCACCCGCCCAATCGCCAGCGCCGAGGTCAGCCCCGGGGACTCAATCCCGAAGAGATTGACCAGCCCGAACAGGCCATGCTCACCCTCCCCCGAAATGACGAAATCCGCCGCCGGTTCGCCCGGCCCCGACAGTTTCGGCCTGATGCCGGCAAAGCCCGGCCGCAAGCGCTCCGGGTCGATCTCCGGCCAGATGCGCCGCGCCGCCGCATAAAATTTGCCATGCCGGTTCGGATCGACCTTGTAGTCGATGCCCGATATCCACTCGACATCGGGCCCAAAGCGGATTTGCCCCGCCAGATCGAGCGTCAAATGCGTACCCAGCCCGCCCGGCTCCGGCACCGGATAGATCAGCCGCGAAAACGGGCTCGCCCCCGAATAGCTGAAATAAACGCCCTGCGCATAATGCAGCGGGGGCACAAAGGCCGCATCCAGCCCCTCGACCATCCCGGCAACCTCATGCGCCGTCAGCCCCGCCGAATTGACCAGAAACGGCGCCACCACCACCGGCTCATCATCCCCGCCGACATGGATAGCCCAGCCTTCCTTCTGCCGGGAAATCCGCGTCACCGCGCTATCGGCCGCATAAATGGCCCCATGCGCCTCCGCATCCGCCAGCAGCGACTGCATGAAAGAATGTGAATCCACGATCCCCGTCGAGGGCGACAACAGCGCCTCGTAGCTCTTCAGCGCCGGCTCCATCGCAGAAACCTCAGCGCCGCTCAGCCGCACCAGATCGTCCACGCCCGCATCAACCGCGCTGCGCGCAATCTTGTCCAGCTCGCCCGTCTCATTGGCCGTATGCGCAAAAATCAGCTTGCCACATTGCCGGTGCGGCAGGTCCCGCGCCCGGCAATAGGCATAAAGCTCATGCCGCCCCTCGACGCACAGCGACGCCTTGAGCGACCCCTTGGGATAATAAATCCCGGCGTGAATGACCTCGCTATTGCGCGCTGGTCCAGTGCCGAAATGGCTCTCCCCCTCGACAATCACCGTCTCAAGCCCGGCCATGGCCAGCGCCCGGCCCACGGCCAGCCCCACCACTCCCGCTCCGATAACGATGGCGTCGACCGCCTGCATGGCTCAAATCTCGATTCTGCTGATATCGCCGATTAGCGGCCGGGCGGCGTCCTTGTCGGACAGCGTGGTCACCTCCAGCGGCCGAGAAATCCCCAGCTTCGGATCATTATACCGCAGCCCCCGCTCGGCCGCGGGCGTGTAATAGCCCGACACCAGATAGGTAACCTCCACGTTATCCGTCAGCGTCTGGAAGCCATGCGCAAAGCCGCGCGGCACATAGAGTTCGTGCTTGTTATCCTCGTTCAGCTCGAACGCTTCATGCTTGAGGAAGCTGGCCGAGTCCGGCCGCAAATCCACGATGATATCGACAATGCCCCCGCACGCAGCGGATCAGCTTGGCCTCGGCATTGGGCGCCAGCTGATAATGCATGCCGCGCAACGTGCCCTTCTGCGCCGACACCGACATATTCTGCTGCACATAGTCCAAATCCATGCCCCGGGCCCTGAATTCGTCCTTGCACATGGTCCGCGCGAAAAACCCGCGGCTATCCCCGCGCATCTGCAGCTCAATCAGCTTGGCATCGACCGGGCTCGTCTCATGAAAGATCATTATCGTCGTTCCAACTATGCAAAGGCCGCTTCCTGTTCCGCATAAAGCCTGTCGACCAGCCGCCCCTGCGGAAACACCACATCCTCCCGGGTCAGCGGCGTGTCCTTGGCCACCGGCCGGGCGATCGAGCAACCCAGCGCCAGCCCGATCGGCAGCAGCTTCTCGGCGCGGATCGGCTCGATATTCTCGGCCACGCCATAGACTTCATAGCCGCCGAAATCCACGATGACCTCGCCGGCCACCGAGTCCTTCTTGGCCACCGCAATCACCCCAACGCTGGGTCCACCAGCCGGCGTCAACACCGGATCACTGAACAACACAGCCCGCGCCACCGAGGTCGGCACCTCGAAATGGCAGAGATGATAGGGCGTGTAGAAGCAGTAATACGGCCCCGTCCCAAGCTTGTAGAGATTGAGAAAATGCTTCTGCCGCTCGTTCTCGATGGCCCCGAGCACGAACACGCCCGGCCCCGGCCGCGCGCCCACGACATAATCCACCAGCCCCGGCCCCGCCGGGTCGATATGTTCGTTGAATGCGGCAACGGTCTCTTCCAGCGGCTTGAGCGGCGCCGTCGGATCGCCCCCGAAAAATCCGGCCCCAGCATGCCGCGCCGCGCCACCTTCATGCCCGTGCCATTGGCCACAATGGCCTGCTCAGAACGAAATCTTGGTGCCATCGGCAAACAGAGGCCACCATGGCCGGCTTCTGGCCCCACTTCTCGGCAAAGGCCTTCTGCGTCGTCGGATTGCGGTAGGGATCGTGCAATCCCTTGATATTGCCTGCCAAAACCGGCTTCACCCCGAGCCCCGCGACAAACCGGATCAGGTTCATCTGCACGCCCGGCTGGTCGCCATCAGAAAAGCTGTAGATCACGCCCTTGGCGTCAGCCCGGCGCTTGAGGATCGGCCCGATGGTCCCATCCAACTCGGCATTCATCTGGATCGCATGCTTGCCGCTCTCGATCGCCGCCAGCACCACCTGCGCCGCATATTCGATCGAGCCGGTCACCTCGATGATCGCATCGAGCCCATCGGCCTCCGCCAACGCCACCGCATCCTCGGTCACCACCGGCGTGCCGCTGGCAATCGCCGCGTTCAGTTCGGCCGCATTGCGCGCCACTTTGGGGGCAATGCCCGCCTGCCCGAAGGCGGCAATGGCCGGCTCAACCTGCCGATTGGCAATGGCGCACAGCACCATGCCCTTGGTCGCCGTCAAAATCTGCAGCGCAATGCCCGCGCCCTGAAATCCCGCTCCCACCAGCCCAACCTTGATCGGCCGTCCCTCGGCCGCCCGCTTGGCCAGTGCTGTATCAACGATAATCATGCAACTTCTTCCCTAACGCGCACAAAGACTTAGGTCAGACCGCCCTCACCCAAATATCAGTCCGCCCAAACCTTCCACGGCGCCTTGCCGGTCGCCCGAGCCTCTTCCAGAATCTTGCGGTCGCGCAGGGAATCCATCGATTGCCAATAGCCACGGTGGTGGTAGCTGCCGAGCTTGCCCTTGGCGATCATCCGATCCATCGGATCGCCCTCCCACACGGTCTGCGGCCCATCGATCAGCTCGAACACCTCCGGCTCGCACACGAAAAAGCCGCCATTGATCAACCCGCCGTCATGGGCGCCCTTCTCATGGAACCCGTCCACCCGCCCGTCTTCCTGCATGCGCAGCGCACCATAGCGCCCCGGCTGGGTCACCGCGGTCAGGGTGCAGAGATTGCTCTGCCGCTTATGTAGGTCGATGACCGCATTGACATCGACATCGCTCACGCCATCGCCATAGGTCAGGCAGAACGTGCCGTCCGAAAGATAGTCCCGCGCCGCTCGCAGGCGGCCCCCGGTCATCGCGTCATCGCCGGTATCGAGCACCGTGATCGTCCAGTCCTCGACCGGCTTGCCCAGCCATTTGACCTCGCCGCTGCGCAGCGAAACCGTAAAGTCCGTCAGCTTGGCGCGATAATTGAGGAAGTAATCGTGGATCACCTCGACCTTGTATCCGCCCAGAATGACAAAATCGGTCAGCCCGTGATGGGCATAGATCTTCATGATGTGCCAGAGGATCGGGTAGCCGCCCACATCGACCATGGGCTTGGGCCGGATGGCGGTCTCCTCGCTGAGACGCGTACCAAAACCACCCGCAAGAACTGCTACTTTCATGCCCCACCCGCTTACTACACAGTCTTCATTGTTATTTGCGGCCCGGAGAAGAACGCACATAGCCCGTCGCGCCGAAGACATCGGCTCGTCAAACGCAGTGCACTCTACTTTACGGACTATTTACCTCGGAGGAGAAACTAGCGCATCCAATCGCTATTGCAATACAAAAACAACAGTAATTTCTCGAAGATCAATTGCATATTTATCTATTAACATGCCTCATGAAAGTCAATTTCGAGAATTTCGGCAACCTGCTGAACCAATCCCCCATATATTGCATGGTATGATCCCTGAATATTACTGTCATGATCAATAGATAGAGCACCGCACCAAAACCCACCGAGATACCCAGCGCGACAATCTCGGGATATCCGCCCAGCGCATAGCGATCGAGCGCCAGCACCGAGGTCAGCATCACCGCGCTCCCCGCCAGCGCCGGCAACAGCACGACCATCACCGGCCACGGCCGCATGCCGATCACCGGGCTGGTCACACCGATATTGAAGATCATGCCCAGATAGCTGCGGATGGCGAGCGCTATGGTCGCCCCCACCAGTCCGAACAGCGGCACGCTCACCAGCAAGGTCACAAAGGTCGTGGCCGCTGACACCGCGTTAAGGCCGAAAATCAGCTTGGTATCATGGTTTGCCGACAGCGCCGATTGCAGCATCGCCCCCAACAGCAAGGGCGGACTGGCCATGCATAAGACCTGCATGATCACCGCCGAGCTGCGCCATTCGTCGCCAAAGATCAAAACCACGAATGGCCGCGCCACTCTGGCTGCACCGAAAAACAGCGGAAATGTCAGCATGGATACGATGGCCAGCGAGTTGATCACACTCTCCCCAAGCCGCCCGGCATGGGCACGTTGAGCATAGGCCGACAGGGAGGTCGACCGCACCGGATTGATCGTCAATTGCACCAGCGCGTCAAAGCCGCGCGAGCCAACCCGAAACACGGCCACAGGCACCGGCCCCAGCGCCGGGCCCAGCATGAGGTCGGGCAATCGCTCCGACAGCAGCTTCAGCAGCGCCGCGCCGACCAGCCCCACGGAATGGCCGATCACGCTCCACAACCCCTCCACACTGCCCCGGGTGGTGGGCACCCATCGCGCCGCCACCGGGGTAAAGATCGTCGTCAGCAACGAACTGCAGACCCGCTGGGCCACCAGCGCCCAGATGCCCCAGCCCGTCAGCGCCATGGCCACGCCCAATATGCCGGACAGGACATTGGCGCCCACGCCGCGGCGGGCCGGGGTTTTATAATCCAGATCGCGCCGCAACCTGGCCTCCGGCACCACGCGAATACTGTCGATGATGAAGCAGGACGAGAGCACGGCGAGCACCACAATGGTGCCCCGGGCGAAGTAGACGTCAACCAGCGGACCGATAATGCCAACCACCAGAAGTGCCGAAAGTGCCGCGGCTGCAAGGTTCAGCCAGAAGCACATCATGGCAAAGCCATCGCTCCAGACCTTCTGCCGCACGATCAGATCGGGAACCCCCGCGTAAACAAAGATCTTGCCCATATCGACAAAGATCAGCGCCACGGCCATCACGCCGATCACCCGTGGCTCGACCACCCGAACCACCGGGGCAAAAACCAGAAAGCTGATCAGATTATTGCCGGCACCACCCAGTGTCGACCATGCGACGCCCCGGCGAAATTTCTCGGCATAGCTCATCTATGGTGCGGAAGCTGAGCTGATCGACACCCAGCGATCAACAAGATCAAGAGCATCACCAGCCTCGATCAAAAATGCGCGGCACAGCAATACCCACCCAATGAACAAATACACGGAGTTTTATTTATGATGAATGCATAACTTAAGTTAACCCACAATACAGAATCATAAGGAAGCAAATTCTCGTTAGTTATGAGTCTTAAAAAGAAAAACTGGACCAAAAGGACAAATATTGCAGCAAACAATGTTGATTTCCTGCAACACAAATGCGCGTGTTCTGGAATTTTTCGTAAGTATATCAACGGCATGACGAAGTGTTCACATTGCACTCGCCCTATTGCCGGGATTCAAGCCTCATGCGATCATTAACAGACTATTAATGCCACCGCAGCGGCAGGCGCATGGCAGGTTCGTGAGGGTGAAGACTATGTCGTTTGACAGTAGCAATCCGCATCTGCTGCAAGATTACTCCGCATCTGCAAATAATAATGACGTGCCTGCACTTCCCTATCCTCAGGTTTCCTTGCGCCTGAGCGAGCGGTCCGCCAATGGCCTGCGCTCGTTTTGGACCGGCAAGTATCCGGCCGATCTGACGATGACGTCTCGCCGTCAGCTTGAACTGACGCTCAAGCGCGTTCGACATTGCTGTGTCCCTGCTGGCCCTTGCGTTCCTGCTGCCCCTGCTGCTCATGGTGACCACGGCGATCCGCCTGTCCGATCCGGGCCCGGCATTGTTTCGCCAGCCCCGCGTAGGCCGGGGTGGCCGCATTTTCACAATTCTCAAGTTCCGCTCCATGTATATGGAGCGCTGCAATACTCGACAGGGTGGACCAGACGGTGGCCGAGGACGAGGCGGGTCATGCCGCTCGGCCGGTTCCTGCGCCGCACCAGCATCGATGAGCTTCCCCAATTGCTCAACGTGCTGCGGGGCGACATGTCGCTGGTGGGGCCGCGTCCCCATGTCGAAGGGCAACTAGCCGCCGGCCTGCCCTATGAGCATCTGGTGCCCTATTACAGCTATCGCCGCCATATGCGTCCGGGCCTCACCGGCTGGGCGCAGGCCAACGGCTATCGCGGCCCAACCTCGCAGAGCGAGCAAGCCATCGGCCGCATCGATCACGACGTTGCCTATATCCAGAATTTCTCGCTGCTGCTGGATTTGCGCATCATCCTGATTACCATGCACCGCGAATTCCTGCGCGGCACGGGCTCCTGAGCGCACACCAATCTCGTCCGGGCGCGATCTGCCGCGCTCGGTAAGGCCGTATGGCCACCGGGCCTCCGGCATGTGTCGCCACCATGACACTGGCCGCCCAAAACGGACAATTCGCCTCTCCTTTGGCTATTGAAGCAATCAGCTCAATGCCGCAGATTGCGCGCCAAACGAACCACGAGAAGATTGATGATGATTAGCCCAACATCCCGGCAGCGCTCGGGCGCTGTGGCCGCCGTTTGCCTGCTGAGCGTGGCTCTGCCCGCCGGCACTGCCCAGGCGCAGAAGGTCAAGACCCCAGCCCCGGCTCCGGCGCCCGTCACCGAGTTCACCGTGGAAATCCCCACCGTGGACGCGGTTGATTCCAATCTCGATGAAGCAACGCTGCGCGACATCTTCAGCGGCAACGTCACCGATCATGCCGAAGAACTGGCAGGCCTCAGCGCCACCAGCATCACCATTCCCGAAATCTCGGTCAACGTCACCACCACCATTGGCGACACCACCAATGACACCGTCGTCACCTTCACCGATCTGGTGCTGAGCGATGTCGTCGATGGCGTTGCCGGCTCGGTCAAGCTGGCCGAGTCCGGCTTTGACAGCGGCGAGCTGGGTTCGGCGGATATGGGCCCCTTCTCGGCCAATAATTTCAATATTTCGGGCGTTCTGGGCATGTATGGCACGGTCGACGCCGCCGGCCAGACCGAACTCGAAACCATCTATACCGATCTTAAATTCGAGGGCGGCAAAGTGGCTGCGCCCGACATGTCCTGCACCTTCGGTCCGATGACCGCGGCCGAGTTCAAGGCGCGCCCGTTGAACTTCAGCTTTGCCGATTTCATCGGCCTGAGCGAAGCCATGGAAAATGAGGGCGAAACACCCTCGCCCGAGACCATCGGCAAGCTCATGCATCTCTATGCCGATGTGTTCACCGCCTTTGAATCCTCTCCCGCCGAATTCGGCGGCTTCGAGTGCAGCGGCGTCGATGCGCAGGATCGCCCCCTGACCTTCTCCCTCGACAGCATGACCATGGCTGGAATGAGCCCCGGCATCTATCCCACGATCACCCTGAGCGGGCTGGACATCACCGTCGAGGGCGACGGCAAGATCGGCATCGGCACTATCGCTATCAAGGAAACTGACCTCAGCGGTCCCATTGCCGTGGTGCAGGCAGCGCCCGAAGCCATCGACCGGGCCCGGCTCGAAGCCAATGCCCGTTCATTGATTCCCGCCTTCGCCGGCTTCTCCGTCGCTGATGTCGATGTGGACGTACCCGATCCCGAAAATGCCGATGGCCGCATCGCCGCCAGCCTTGGCGCCTTTGATCTGACTCTGGGCGCTTATCGCAACGGCATTCCCACCGATTTGCTCACCTCGGCCAGCAATATCGTCGTCAACCTGCCCAAGGACAGCGACGATGAGGAGATCCGCCAATTGGCCGAGCTGGGCCTCACCACGATCGATGCCGGCTTCACCGTCGATGCCTCCGGAACGAGGCCGAAAACAAGATCGATATCGACGAGGTCTCGATCACCGGCGCCGATCTGGCCAAAGTCCTGCTCACCGGCACCGTGACCAACGCGACCGAAACCCTGTTCGGCCTTAACGAAAATGCCGTCATGACGGCGGCAATGGGCCCGGCTATCAACCACCTGCGGGTCGACGTGACCGATGCCGGCCTCTCCGACATAATCCGGCCACCGTCGCCAAAGAACAAGGCTCCGACCCCGCCGCCATGCGCCCGATCTTTGCCGGGCTAGCCGAAGGCACCATCGTCGGCTTCCTCGCCGGCGCCGCCGAAGCCCAAAAAGTGGGTGCAGCCATCAACAGCTTCGTCAGCGGCAAGGCCAAGCAACTCACCATCGACATGACTGCCAAGGCCGATCCGGGCACGGGCCTCTTCGACTTCATAGCCGCCGAAAACGACCCCGCCGCCCTGATCGGCAAGGTCAACATCCGGAGCCGTCGCGAAGTAAAAACAAAAAGGCCGCTCCCCGGGGAGCGGCCTTTTCCGTAACAACCAAAGCTCACGCCCTACCGAACCTGCTCCGCCGCCGCCCGCATGCCCCGGGCCAACAATTCCCGCGCCACTTCGGCCGTGCTCCCCTCGACATAACACCGCAGCTCCGGCGCATTCCCCGACGCCCGGAAATGCACCATATCCCCCGACAGCGTGCGAAACTGCAGGCCATCAATCGTGGACAGGCTCGCAATCCCATGCGGCGCAAAAACGCCTCGGCAAAGGCCTTGTCCTCGCCTAGACGCCGCAAAAACGGCCCGCTCCGATCCGCCGCCACATCCTGCAGCCGATCAGCCAGCGCATATTGCAGCGGCAGCTCCGCGACTATCGCGTCCACCCCCACGCCCCGCCGCGCCGCAATCCCCAGCGCGCACAGCAGCGGCAACACGGCATCCCGCGTCGGCAGCGGCGCCAGCACAAGCCCATCCACCACAATGCCGTCGCCGACAAACGTGCCGCCATTGGCCTCAAAGCCAACCACGCCATCATCAGCCGTTTCCATCGTCTCGATCACATAGGGCGAGCCCACTTTGGTGCGCAGCACGGTCTCGAAAAATCCCGTCCGCTCCAGCGCCGAATTGGACGTCACCGGCGTCACCACCGTCCGCGCGCCCAACAATTGCGCCGCCAGCAGCCCCAGCACATCGCCGCGCACAAATTCGCCCTTGCCATCCATCAGCAGCGGCCGATCGCCATCCCCATCCGAGGACACAATGGCATCAAGCTTCTCGCTGGCAATCCAGCCCCTAAGCGGGCCAAGCACCGCGTCGCCAAACGCTTCGGTATCCACCGCCACGAATTCCTCCGTGCGCCCCGGGCTCACCACCTCGGCGCCCGCCTGCCGCATGATCTGCCCGAGCACATCCCGCGCCACACTGGAATGCTCAAATACCCCAATCCGCAGCCCCTTCAGCGCCCCCTTCGGCAACAGCCCGGCATAACGCTTAAAATAGCGCTCCACGACGAGCGCGAATTCATCGCTCATCGTCGTCGCGCTATCCGGCACAACCTCATCCCGCAGCGCCGCAAGAATTCCCGCCTCATCCGCCTTGCTGATTTCCCCGCCCGGCACATAAAATTTCAGCCCATTCCGATCCGGGGAATATGGCTGCCGGTGATCATGATGGCGCAGCATCCCGCCGCCATGGCATGCAGCGCCAGCGCCGGTGTCGGCACCCCGCCGCAGTCGACCGCCTCAAGCCCGAAAAGCCCGATCGCAGCCGCGCAATCCGCCGCAATGGCCGGGCTCGACGGCCGGAAATCCCGCCCGATAAACACCTTGCCGCCGCCCAGCTGCCCCAGCCCCTGCACATGCCGCAAAAACGCAGCCACATAGCGCCGCGCCGCTTGCCCCTCCAGCTCCAAAGCCAGACCACGCAGACCGCTCGTCCCAAATTTCAGGCTGGAAATACTCAATGTACCACTCAATTCACGTTGTAATAATGCCGATACCACTCGACAAACCGCGCCACACCCACCTCGATCGGCGTCTCCGGCAACCCGCCGATCAGCTCATGCAACAGCGCCGTATCAGACTGCGTCGCCACCACATCACCCTGCTGCATCGGCAGCATATTGTGCTTGGCCTTCCGCCCCATGGCATGCTCGACCGCCGCGACAAACGCCATCAGCTCGCTCGGCTTGCCGCCCGCAATATTGACCACTCGATAGGGCGCCACCGCCGAAAGACTGTCGCCCTTGACCGGCTCGCCCTTGACCGGTGGCCTCCCCGCCAGCCGCACCAGCGCATCGACCAGATCGTCGACATAGGTAAAGTCGCGCCGCATCTTGCCTTCGCCATAGATGTCGATGGCCTTGTCCTGCTGCATCGCCGAAACAAACTTGAACAGCGCCATGTCCGGGCGTCCCCACGGCCCATAGACCGTGAAAAACCGCACGCTGGTCGCCGCAATCCCCCACAGGTGGGAATAGGAATGCACCATGGCCTCGCCCGATTTCTTGGTCGCGGCATAGAGCGATACCGGGCTATCGGCCCGGTCGGTCTCGGTAAAGGGTATCTTGGTATTGCCGCCATAGACCGAACTGGTCGAGGCAAAAATTAGGTGTTCCGGCGGCGCCTCGCGCGCCGCCTCCAGCAGGTTCGATGTCCCCACCAGATTGGATTGCACATAGCTCTGCGGATGCTCGATGCTGTAGCGCACCCCCGCCTGCGCGCCGAGATGGAACACCAGCTGCGCATCGCTCTCCCTAAGCGCCCGTTTCAGCCGCTCGCCATCTTCCAGCATGGCCTCCACGAACGTGAAATTGGGCTGCTCGGCCAGCAGCTGGAGCCGCGCCCGTTTGAGGCTCACATCGTAGTAATCGGTCACCCCGTCATAGCCGGTGACAATATGCCCATCGGCCAGCAGGCGCTGCGCCAGATGAAACCCGATAAACCCAGCCGTTCCCGTCACGAAGATACGCTTAGGCTCCATCGAGGTCCGGCCTTCTGTTTCTAAGGGATTTGGTGCTCGAGCGGATGGCTTTCCCCTCCAGCCGCCGCTGTTTGGATGCAAATGTCGGCCGCGTCGCCACCCGCGCCTTGGGCGCATAAGCGCCTGAAAGCAGCAAGTCCACCAGCCGCCGCTGCGCGTCCGCACGGTTCATCGGCTGGTCGCGATGCGCATTGGCGGTGATGACGATAACCCCATCCTTTGTCAGCCTTTTGCCCGCCAACACAGCCACCCGCCGCTTCATCGCCTCGGGAATATTAGGCGATGCCAAGAGGTTAAACCGCAGCTGCACCGCGCTCGACACCTTGTTGACATTCTGGCCACCCGGCCCCGCCGAACGCACGAAACTCTCCTCGATTTCCGAGGGATCTATGCTCACAGTACGGGTGATGACGATGGGATCAGGCATGACGAAAGACTACCCCCACCTAGCCTCCCCCTGATAGGGGGAGGAACATATTGTGTGCGACGCACGATCTAGCTCACCCCCACCGGCCAGTCCCTCCCCCTATCAGGGGGAGGCTAGGAGGGGGTACCCAACAAAGACTCTACTTCCTAAGCCGCCCCGCAAAGATGATCTCACCCTCGTGGATCGTCAGCCCCTTGATGGTCGCCCGATATTTCCCCGGCACATCAGCCGGCACGACCCAGCCCTTCTTGAGCATACTGGCGAAAACCTTCTCGCCGATATCCTTAAAGTCGCCGGGTCCGAGCGCATTGTCTTCACCCAAATGAGTGAGCGCCTTGATCTCGCGATTGGACGGCCGCTGCGGCATCAGGCAGCTGCCTTCGCCTTGAGGTCAGGCGCAGTGGCTTCGGCCATCAGGGCCACCGGGGCATCCATGAACGGAATGACCTTTTGCCCCTCAGTCCCAAGCCGGCGAACCGACACAGTACCTTCTTCGGCCTCGCGCTTGCCCACCACGAACATCAGCGGCACCTTGCCCACCGAGTGCTCGCGCACCTTGTAGTTGATCTTCTCGTTGCGCACGTCGATCTCGGCGCGGATACCGGCGTCCTTGAGCTGGCGCACCAGCTTTTCGGCATAGCCATCCGTTTCCGACACAATGGTCGCCACCACAACTCGGGTCGGGGCCAACCACATCGGCATGCGGCCGGCATAGTTCTCGATCATCATGCCGATAAACCGCTCCAGCGACCCCGGGATCGCCCGGTGCAGCATCACCGCATATTGGCGCGAGCCGTCTTCAGCGACATAGGTCGCGTCCAGCCGCTCAGGCAGCACATAGTCCAGCTGCAGCGTTCCCACCTGCCACGAGCGCCCGATAGCGTCCTTGAGGTGGAATTCCAGCTTGGGTGCATAAAACGCCCCCTCGCCTTCCGCGATCTCGAAGTCATAGCCGGTCGCGCGCAGGGCATCGCCCAGCGCCTTCTCGGCCGCATCCCAGCGCTCGATCGTGCCACCGAACTTTTCCGGCCGCGTCGCCAGCTTAATGACCACATCGGCAAAGCCCATATGCTCATAAACCGAATAGAGCAGATGCACGAAATGCTCGGTCTCGGCTCTGGATCTGGTCTTCGCGGCAGAAAATATGCGCGTCGTCCTGCGTCATCTGCCGCACACGCATCAGGCCATGCAGCGCACCATGGGCCTCATTGCGATGGCAGCAACCAAATTCCGCCATCCGCAGCGGCAGATCACGGTAACTCTTGATGCCCCGGTTGAAGATCTGGATATGGGCCGGGCAATTCATCGGCTTGAGCGCCATCAGGTCGCCCTTGCCGCTCAAAACCGGCCCTTCCTCTTCCGTCCCCGGCACTTCGTCCGGCACCACGAACATGTTTTCGCGATACTTGCCCCAGTGCCCCGAAGCCTCCCAGAACTTGGAGCTCATCAGCTGCGGCGTCTTCACCTCGACATAGCCGGACGAGTTCAGACGGCGACGGATATAGGCCTCCATCTGATTGAACAGCACATAGCCCTTGGGATGCCAGAACACGCTTCCCTGCGCCTCGGGCTGGAAGTGGAACAGGTCCATCTCCTGCCCGATCTTGCGGTGATCGCGCTTTTCCGCCTCTTCCACCATGTGCAGATAGGCATCCAGCTCTTCCACGGTCGCAAAGGCCGTGCCGTAAATGCGGCTCAGCACCGGGTTATTGCTGTCGCCACGCCAATAGGCGCCCGCCACCTTGGTCAGCTTGAACGCATTGCCGATATCCTTGACCGAGCGCATATGCGGCCCTCGGCACAAGTCGATCCACTGGCCCTGCTTATACATTTTGAGCGACTGATCAGCCGGAATGGCATCGACCAGCTCGACCTTGAAGGCCTCGCCCCGCGCATTGAAGAAGGCCTTGGCCCGGTCACGCGTCCAGATTTCCTTGGTGAACGCCGCACCACGGTCGATGATCTCGGCCATCTTCTTCTCGATGGCCGGGAAATCCTCTTCCGAAAACGGCGTATCGCGCTTGAAGTCGTAGTAAAAGCCGTTCTCGATCACCGGGCCGATCGTCACCTGCGTATCAGGCCACAGCTCCTGCACAGCCTCAGCCAAAACGTGCGCCGTGTCGTGCCGGATCAGCTCCAGCACGTCCTTGGACCCGCTATCGCGCGTAACGAACTCGATTTTGCCGTCGGCTTCCAGCGGATCACTGAGATCGCTGAGCACGCCGTTCCAGCGCATAGCCACCGTCTTCTTGGCCGGGCTCTTGGAGATGCCCTCGACCACGGTGGTCCCAGTGGTGCCACGCGGAAATTCGCGAGCTGCACCGTCGGGGAACGTCACCTTGATCGTCATTTTAGGTCTCCAGAAATTGGGATGATGTAGCAGAAATTGCTACAAGGCGGCCTGTCTAGCACGCTTTTTGCGTCATGCCAGCCGCTGAACGTCTCAAAACGCGATGTCACCTTCTCCACCGTGTCATTCCCGCGAAAGCGGGAACCTCCGTTTTGCCGGGCTATCCCCTGCCCAGCCCTCTCCCCTCCGTCGTCACCACCCGGCTCGTCCGGGTGGTCCACCTCTCCTCCGCACCAAGCCGACGATGGATTGCCCGGACAAGCCGGGCAATGACGAAGGAATGGAGATCACCGCAGCATGGTGAGCCTGTCGAACCACGAGGGCGTGGCACGATCACTTCCACCGCCCATAACCCCAAGGCCGATACCACCGCGCCCCCTCCGGCACCGCTTCCGGCAATGGATCATACCCATGCGTCCCACCCGGCCTACACCGCACGAACCGCGCCAGCCCCATCCAGCCCCCGGGCCAAAACCCGAACCGCCAGATCGCGTCCCGCGTATATTCCGAGCAGGTCGGCAAATGCCGGCACGTCCGCCCCATAAAGGCCGACAGCGTGTACCGATAGAGCGTGATCAAAAACACCGCCGCAATCTTGAACGGCAAATCCACCACGCGCCAAAATCCGGAAACGACTCGATCCATCAAGACCCGGCCGTAACCGATTCAGCCGCTTCGATCTTTTCCAGCGCCGCCTCCACCGCGTCAGAACACCAGCAGCGTCGACATATGCCGCGCCGTATAGTCCCGCACTGGCTCGAGATATTTCAGATCGCTCCACTTGCCCGCCGGCGGCACGCCATTGGCCTTGAGCATGGCATGCATCTGCGCCCGCACCGCCCGGAACTCATCCACTTGCGTGCCGACAATCTCCTGCGCCACCACCGCGGCCGAAGTCTGCCCCAGCGCGCAGGCCGAAATATCGTGTCCGTAATCGGCAATCACCCCATCCCGCACCACCGAGTCAACCTCGATGGTCGAGCCGCAAACCCGGCTGGTTTTGCGCGCTGGCGTCAGGCGCCGCCAGCTGCGGCGGCTGGCGGGCATTTCCGCAAGATCTAGGATTTTATCGGAATAGAGATCGCTGAGTTCCATGAAACGAACAATTCTGTTTCTTGTCGGTCTGTGTCCAGCCACCTATATAGGTGCTCGCACCCGGGCTGCAGGACATTGCTCACGTCCCACTGGTCCAAAAGTCGCTATTGCAGCCTTTCAATGCGGTGCCACAAGGAGCCGACCAGATGGATGCCAGCGTCAAGCCGCCCTTTCCCTTGCCCAAAATGGCAAGCGCTCCGGTTCGCCCCACACGGGAAGAAGCCGAAGCCGCCGTCCGCACGCTGATCGCTCGGGCCGGTGATGATCCGACGCGCGAGGGCCTGCTCGATACCCCGCGCCGCGTTGCCAAGGCCTATGGCGAGCTCTATGCCGGCTATGACCGGGACCCCAAATCCGTCCTCGACCGCACCTTCAAGGAAGTCGGCGGCTATGACGATATCGTGCTGGTCCACGACATTCCCTTCAGCTCCCATTGCGAACACCACATGGTGCCCTTCGTCGGCAAGGCCCACATCGCCTATCTGCCCCATGATGGCGTCGTCGGTCTCTCCAAACTCGCCCGCCTCGTCGAAGTCTTCGCCCGGCGCCTGCAGACCCAGGAAAACCTCACCGCGCAGATCATCGACGCACTGAACGAAAATCTGGGCCCGCGCGGCGCCGCCGTCATGCTCGAAGCCGAACATATGTGCATGTCCATGCGCGGCGTGCACGCCCACGGCGTCTCCACGGTCACCCACCGCTTCACCGGCGTCTTCGCCGAAGACCGCGTCGAACAAGACCGCTTCTTCGCCATGGTCAGCAAGCGCTAGCAAAACCCGTGACGCGGGCTAAAACCCGCCCATGAGCATCACCTTCGCCGACCCCACCGCCCTCACCCACGACCAATTGGAAGAAGGCACCCTCTTCGCCCCGCGCTTTGACGCTGCGGGCCCGGTCACCGTCGTCACCATCGAGGCCTCGAGCAAGGACGTGCTCATGCTCGCCCATATGAACGCCGAGGCCCTGTCCCTGACGCTACAAACCGGCATCGCGCACTATTGGTCCCGCTCGCGCGGCAAAATCTGGAAAAAGGGCGAAACCTCGGGCGAGGTCCAGAAGCTGGTCGAGCTGCGCACAGATTGCGACCAGGACGCCCTCGGTCATGACCGTCGAGCAAACCAGCCGCGGCGCCGCCTGCCACACCGGCCGCAAATCCTGTTTCTATCGCCGGGTAGAAGTGACGGACGAAACCGTGGCCCTCAAAGACACTGGCCTACCCCGCCTGTTCGATCCGGCCAAGGTTTACTAGCGCCCGGCGCCCTCCCCACCCACGGTGTCATTCCCGCAGAAAGCGGGAACCTCCGTTTGCTTTCTTGTTAAGCGGATACCCAAACGGCATCAAAGCCCCTCACCGCCCCTTCCGCTCAAACACCCCCACCAGCAAAATCCCGGCGAAAAACCCGCCCAGATGCGCCTGCCACGCCACCCCGATCGCCGTACCCGTCAACAATGGCAGCAGCGGCACCGCAGCATTCAGCACCACCCAGATCACCACAAACATCCGCGCCCGCGCGTCCCGCATCAGGTCGCCAAACCCGGCCAGATGCCGCCCCACAATCGTCCGCTCCCCCGTTTCGGGGTTCTGCGCCACGATCACCGGCTGGAAAATGAACCGCACCGCCGCCCCGGTCAGCCCGGAAACGCCCCCGAAGCCCCGATCAGATAAGTCCCCGAATAGAGCGTCGTCGCCGCAAAGAACGCTGCCCCTGCCGCAGCGGAGACGAAAAAGATCGCCAGCATCGGCCCGGCCCCATAGCGCCGCGCCACCGGGGTCGCAAAAATCGCCAGCCACGCCACATTGACCAGCAGGTGATCCCAGCCCCCATGCATCAGCGCATGGCTGAACGGGGTCCAGATCAGGGGCACAGCCGCCGACAGATCACTCCCCGCCACCACCAGCCGCAATGGCAAAAATGCGAACCACAGGATGAAGTCGTTATAGCCCTCTCGGTTAAGCACAAAGGTTGATGCGGCGTGAATCACCACCATCACCCCCACCAGCGCCGTCACCGACCCCGGCAACAGGAACACGGGCTCGCGCCCCGGCTGGCCTCGGTGTCTCGCCTTGTTCGACCATCACTTCACCCCGACTCGCTGGCGCCGCGCCGCTTTGGCTCTTCTTTTCCACATTGGGACAGCCGCGTTAACCTTAACTATCCTTTAAGGGCGCTTTTGCCCCAGCCATTTGCGAATGTGGAGTCGCGGCGGGTGCCTTCCGAGATGGGGACCGCTCGCATGGCCATCGGCGGAAAAACAGCAATGCAGCAGACCAGCACTCGGACCCTCTACGATTATTGGAACGCCATCCGCGGGTCCCGCAGCGCGCCAGACCGCAAGGATATCGACCCCACGCGCATTCATGAAGCGCTCGCCAATACCTTTATTCTCGAATTCGACGAGGCCGAGAAGTTCTCTTTCCGCCCGGCCGGTTCACACCTGTGCACAAGCTATTGCCGCGAGCTCAAGGGCCGCTCCTTCAACGCTCTCTGGCATGAGCGCGACCGCGACGCCATGGACACCCTGATCCGCGCCGTCACCGAGGATCACGCCGTCGCTCTCGTCACCTTCCGGGGCACCACGGCCCTCCACACCAAGGTGTCATTCAGAAACCATCCTGATGCCACTGCGCCACAATGGCTCCACCCACACCCGCCTGCTCGGCGCCATGTCAGCGCTGGAGGAGCCCTATTGGCTCGGCGTCCAGCCCATTCTCGAGCAGCGCATCACCGGCCTGCGCCTGATCTGGCCGGACGATGTGGCAATGGAAGAAACCGTGCGCAGAAGTCGCCACCAATGTGGGCAATGACATCGGCTATATGGGCGCTGCCAGCTCGCACATGCCCATGCCCGCCACGGTCTATGGCCGCAGCGCCCGGCGCTATGCTCACTGGCCGTCATCGACGGCGGCCGCAGTAAGTAAACCGCTAAACGAGCCACCAGTATTTTAGCCCACTTGGCTTGGTATTGGCCGCAAATCGCCATACCAAGCGTTAACCAAACCCGGTTAGCTTATTGTGGAAACACAGTGCGACCGGCCCGGCAATGCTCAGCGACGACATTCAATCACCACGATTCATTGCCCCCACGCGTACGCGTGCCGATTCAGCGCGTTTCCAGCGCGTCAAAGTCTCGGTCTGGGCCGCTACATGCTGGCCGACCGCCGCGAATTTCCCTGCCGGGTCATCGAGATGTCCCCCGGCGATGCCATGGTCATCGCCCCCGTTGCCGGAATCGTCGGCGAACGCGTCATCGCCTATATCGATCATGTCGGCCGCATCGAGGGCTCTATCCTGTCCCAGATGGAGGGCGGCTTCGAAATGGACATCGCCGCCTCCCCGCGCAAGCGCGACAAGATGGCGGCCCAGCTCACTCGGCTGGCCAACAAAGATATCCTCAACCTGCCGGAAGACCGCCGCCACGAGCGCGTCGTTCCCGATATCCGCCACTCCACCGTCGTGCTCGACGATGGCCGCCGCTACAATTGCAAGATCATCGACATCTCGCTCTCCGGCGCCGCCATCGAACTCGACGTACGCCCCGCCATGGGCACGCCCGTCACCACGGGCCGCATGCGCGCCCGCGTGGTCCGCCATTTCCAGAACGGCGTCGCGGTCGAATTCGCCTCCGCCCGAGAAATGCTCACCGTCGTCCAGCAAAACCTGCGGATGAACTGACCACCGAAGCCTCTTCCTAGCCACCCACGGAGCTAACCCTCGCCCTTGTGGGAGAGGGACAGATCATTCTTCGTCCAGACGAATGATCAGGGTGAGGGATCCTGCGCTCGCCCATGCCAGAACCCCAGAAAGCCCCTCATCCGCCCTACGGGCACCTTCTCCCACAAGGGGAGAAGGGAAGAGCTGGCCACCACCCCCACATAGTAAATCACCCCTGAATCCATTCGATAAAACTTGCATAAAAACTGCATTGCAGTTTTCGGATCGACGAAATCGGCAGGTCCTAACGTGGTTTCCATCAGGGAGACCACTCAATGTTTTTCACCAGCAAGGCACTCTTCGGCGCACTTCTCGCCCTCGCAGCCATCGCCGCCCCGGCTCAGGCGCTCGACTTGACCAATGTTGCCTTCATCCGAGTCGTCGACGCCCCCGCCAGCATCCCGGTCGGCCATGCCGAGTTCTGCAAGGCCCGCCCCGCCGAGTGCCGCCGCAATGACAGCGTCGTCTCCGCCATGCCGCTGGACGAAGCCCGCTGGTCCGAACTGCTGCAGATCAATGCCAACGTCAACGGCAACGTCACCCCGGTCTCCGACATGGATCTCTACCAGGTCGACGAATTCTGGACCTATCCCAACGGCTATGGCGATTGCGAAGATATCGCGCTGGCCAAGCGCCACGACCTGATCAATGCCGGCTGGCCGGTCAGCACCCTGCTGATGGCCATCGTCAAGCAAGCCGATGGCGACGGCCATGCCGTGCTGATCGTCCGCACCGACCGCGGCGATCTCGTGCTCGACAACCGGGACGGCGCCGTGCGCCTCTGGAGCGACACGCCCTACCACTACGTCAAGCGTCAGTCCCGGGCCAATGCCGGCCAGTGGGTCGACATGCTCGACAGCCGCCAGATCGCCGTCGCCACCACCGCCGGCATCAACTGATCATCCAGTTTCCGGACCCCGCCCGGATCGCAAGATCCAGCCTAACCCTGATAGGGGTCTGAAGAATGAAGCCAGCTTCCCACGAAGCTGGCTTCATTGTTTTGTCCCTCGCTTGCGCGGGAATGACATCGTGAATGCTGGATCTAACTGCGCGGAACGTTAGTAGCGAACGGCCACATACATCCCCATGAACAGCAGCCCGGTGATAAACGCCCACCCAAACGCCACCACCGATGCCACCAGCATTGAGGTCATGGACAGCGTGCTGTTATCCTCATGCTGCCAGCCCATTTGCAGCATGATATAGGGCCCACAGACAAAGCTCATCGCCAGATGGCCCATCGCGGCAATGTACGTCTTGCCGTCAAAGCGCAATATGGCCTGCTGCCGGGCCAGCCATTGGTAGAGATGGGTCCCCGCCCCCGCCACGCATAGCCCGATCCCGATGAGAAACGCCGCCAGCAGCAATTCCTTGGCCATGCCCAACCGCCCCATTGCGCGCCGGCATTATCGTGCCGCGCGCCTAAAATTAACCCTTCATTAAGCATATTGACCGCCCTATCGCTTGTCACCTCCGCTCGCCAAATCTGGTTAATGCTGGTCATGAGCTCGCAATCGGCGCCCGCTACGCCACACCACCCCCCTTCCTCGGGCTTCAATCTGGCCGGCATCGCCGTGCTGGCTTTGCTGCTGGCCGTTGGCGCTGCCTATCTGCTCGACGAAATGGGCCGCACCTCACGCACGCCAACGCCCTCGCTCGAGGATGGCAATCCCATCGTGCAGACCATTTCCGGACGCGAACTGACCATTCCCACCGCCTCGGTTCCGTTATGGCGAGCAAATCCACGACGGCTTCACCAACCAGATCGACCTGACCCTGATGTTCGCGCCCGATGGCGCCACAGCCGCGCTGCCCGTCCGAGTCATGCTGCTGCCCCGTAGCCGCGCGCACCAGCAGCGCCTTGCTCGACGCCGTCTATCTGCATCAATTTGGTGATAAAACACTGGCCGGCATTCCCGGCCTCGTCGGAAAACCGCTCGGCGTCAGCGCCGGCTACGAAGGCGAACGCGTCTGGTACGACCCGCTGTCCGCCAACCCCTTCGTTGCCAAATGCATGGCCCCGATCGGTCCCGGGGCCCCTGAACAATGCGTCCGCACCGTCTACCTGCCCAGCGGCATAGCCGCCGTCTACGCCTTCGATGCTAAAGCCCTGCCATCTTGGCGCCAGTTCGACACCCAGATGAAACTCTGGCTCGAAAAAAATCGGGGCTTGGTAGGAGCCTTCTCCTGCGGGAGAAGGAGGCGCAGCAATGCTCACGCCCCACAATGTCATTCCCGCGAAAGCGGAACCTCTGTTTGCTTCACCAGCATCAAGAACAGGGCTCCCCGCTTTCATGGGGATGACCCTGCAGAGAGGCAAAAATCAGACTTCGTCCAGATCGATATCCGGGATCGACATATTGAAGATGTAAGACTTGTCGCCATCCTCGTCGTCCAGATGAATAAGCCCGATCGATTCATCGCCGATGAACACCTCGACGGAATCATTCAGCTTGGGCGCGGACGCACGTCGATATTCTTGTTGTTGAATTTCAATTGCAGGAATTTCTGCAGCTTGATGATCTCGGGATGGTTCACGATGCGTATCCTGCTGATTTGGGTTGAGGCGGCAATCTAGTCACCAGATGAACGCATACAACCCCTGTTCCGTCCCATTTTAGCGGTGACGAAGCGCAAACAGGGGGTTGTCGCTGCAGCATTTCCCCCACCGGGTCATTCCCGCGCAGGCGGGAACCTCCGTTTTAATGCCCCAGTCAGCACTGAGCGGGTTGAGTTTCCGGTCAGGCCGAGTCGAAACCAGTGCCGTCGAGAACCGGAGCGGAGCGTACGTGGGTACGTGGGTACGTGAGCACCGGAAGCGCAGACGACCGCCGGTTGCAGATCGGCATCACCGGAAAATCGACCTGCTCAGCCGTTGAGGTCGTGGACTAGGAACTCCTGATCCATCACCAGCGCCGGCTGCGCGCACCCCGCCTCGCCAATCACCTTGGCCGGCACACCCGCCACGGTCACCCGCGGCGGCACTTCCTTGAGCACCACAGAACCCGCCCCCGATCCGCGAACAATCCCCAATCCGGATATTGCCCAGCACCTTGGCACCCGCCCCGATCAGCACGCCATTGCCGATCTTGGGGTGGCGGTCCTGATCGGACTTGCCCGTGCCGCCCAGCGTCACATTCTGCAGCATCGACACATTATCGCCGACCGTCGCGGTCTCCCCGATCACCAGCCCCGTGCCATGGTCGAGCATAATGCCCTTGCCCATCGGCACCGCCGGGTTGATATCGACCTGAAACACTCGGCTGGCCCGGCTCTGCAGATAGAGCGCAAAATCCCGTCGCCCCGCCAGATACATGGCATGGGCAAATCGGTGCGTCTGGATCGCCTGATAGCCCTTGAAGAACAGCAGCGGCTCCACCGCCCGGTGGCAGGCCGGATCGCGCTCCATCGTCGCCGCCAGATCGACCCGCGCCGCATGCCCGATATCGGGGTAATCCGCAATAATCTCGGCAAAAGCCTGCCGGATCAGATCGGCCGAAACATCATCATGGTCCAGCCGCGCTGCCGAGCGATGCCCCAAAGCCTGCTCGAATGTTTCGTGATTGAGAATCGCTGAGATCGCCATGTTCGACAAAGAGGGCTCGGCGGCCACGATCTGCCTTGCTCCGGCGCGCACGGCTTCCCAAACGGGGTCCACGGCCCGGATTTCGGCTGATTTCTTTGCGCTGACGCTCATTGGGGCGAGGCTCCGCTTCATCGAGACTTACCGATATAAGCCATCTCATGCTCCAAAACAAAGCCTTAGCGGCCCGTTTGGTTCACGAATGCCTGTTGGCGGGCAATGTCCTGCCCAGGAATTCTATCGCCGCAGCCTTGAATTTTGCATCGCCCGTCGCCCGCATATGGTCACGCTTGGGAATGACGAACGCCTCCGCACCCGGAATCAGCTCCGCCAGCGGCTCGGGCGAACCGGCCATCTCATCGGCCTCTCCCACCGCCACCAGCACCGGCACATTGATCCGCCGCACATCGGCCCGCGCCATCGGCTCGCGCGACGTCTCCATGCAGGCCGCGAGCGCCTCGCGGTCCGCTCCCGTATGCTCGGCAAAAATCCGGAACTGTCGCGCCGTCGGATGCGTCAGCCCCGACAGAGCCGGCGCCCGCAGCCCGGCAATGATGTCATTGCCGTCGCTCAGCCCATTGATGAGATTCATCCCCATCCCGCCAAAGATCGCGCACACTACCCGCTCTTCGTCCTGAAAGGCCATGAATGCGGCAATCCGCGCACCCATCGAATAGCCCAGCAACGCCGCTTTCTCGATCCCCAGATGATCCAGCAGCGCCACCGCATCCTTGGCCATCACCTGCGGATAATAGGCCTCCGTGTCATAGGGCTTGTCCGATTGCCCATGCCCACGATTGTCCAGCGTAATCGCCTGATATCCGGCCGATGTCAGCGCCTCGACCCAGCCCGTATCGATCCAGTTGACCTTGCCGCTAGAGGCAAAGCCATGAATGCACAGCACCGGCGCGCCGTCTCCGAAAGACTCATAGGCCGGGCTCAGGCCATCGGATTGGAAATTTGGCATTCGGTCACTCTGGAACGCGTCAACGTGAACAGTCTGCTAACCTATTCGCCCAATCGGTGTCACCTGTTTGGGCACATGTGAACTGCCTGGAAGACCTTTCTTTCGCCCCGACCATTGTCTATGGTCCGGCCAACAAAATCATCTATCCGGGTTATCCCCGATGGCAGCCCACGGCACCACGCCCCACTTCCACAACACCGAAGGCCTCCGCCAGATCGAGGTCGGGTCCAAGGAATTCCAGTGCGTCGGCGCCCTGCCGCCCTTCGACCATCCGCATATTTTCATCGATATGGGCAAGGACAGCGAAGCCGTCTGCCCCTATTGCTCGACGCATTACGTCTACAATGCAGCGCTCGCAGCCGGCACCGCCAACCCGCTCTCTGCCGTCTATCACGCTGACGCTGCTTGAGTTTTTCCTAAAATGACGGGAAAAGGCCGCACCTTCTACATAGCAGGTGCCGGCATCTCAGGACTGACGCTGGCCTTGGCTCTCGCCAAGTTCGGCGCCAATGTCACTGTGCTCGAGCACAACCCGGCCGTGTCCGAGGTGGGCGCGGGCCTGCAGATCAGCCCCAATGCCCGCCGCATCCTCGATTCCCTAGGCCTCGAGGAGGCCATCGCGGCCAATAGCCTTGAACCCACCGGCATCGACCTCTACCCACCGCGCGCCAAGCGCCCGCTAGTCACGCTGGAGCTGGGCGCCATCATGCGGGAACGCTTCGGCGCCCCCTATGCCGTCATGCACCGCGCCGACCTCGCCGACGCGCTCTATAAGGCCACCGGGCGCTTTGCCAACATAGATATCCTCTTCGGCGTCCGCTCATGGGATACTGTCCCCAGCGCTCGCGGTATCTCCCTTTCGGTTGAGGATGCCAGCGGCCAAACCCGTTCACTGCGTGGCGACGCATTGATCGGTGCCGATGGCGTGCATTC
Source organism: Devosia sp. A8/3-2 (assembly GCA_025452255.1). Taxonomy (GTDB): domain Bacteria; phylum Pseudomonadota; class Alphaproteobacteria; order Rhizobiales; family Devosiaceae; genus Devosia. The sequence continues at coordinate 2,359,210 of CP104974.1, read as the reverse complement.
AAAACCCGCACCAGCCTGCTCGGCGGCCCACCCGCCACCGGCGCGGCCGCGTCGCTCGGCGCACCCTCCTGCCCTTCGACGCCCTCGCCGGCCACATCGCCCTCGACCGCGTCTCGGTCCTCTTCGCAGCCAATTACCACGTCGTCTGCTATCCGCTGCCCCACCGCCAGCAGATCAATATCGCCCTCTTCGCCGCCGCCTCAGATCGCGACGAACTCCCCGACCACGGCGCCCCTCGCCTGCCGCGCCGCCTCCCCGCCCGCGTCCAGGCCATCCTCGTCGCCGCCGGCCAAAGCTGGACCCCCGGCCCCTCTACACCGTTGATTCCCCCAGCTGGCACCAAGGCAATATCGGCCTCATCGGCGACGCTGCCCACGCCATGCTCCCCTTCCGGGCCCGGGGCGCCGCCATGGGCATCGAAGACGCCGCCGTCCTCGCGCCTCTGCTGATCAACGAGCCCAATGCCGAAGCCGCCTTCGCCAAATTCGAGGCCCTCCGCCGCCCTCGCGTCGAGCGCGTCGCCAAGGTTTCCGGCTCCAATGGCAAGATCTTCCATCTGCCCCGGCCCCTCAGCACCGCCCGCAACCTCGTCATCGCAGCCCAAGGCCCCCGCGGCCACCTCAAGCGCCTCTCTTGGCTCTACGGGCATGATGTTCAGCCCTAAACACTTGAATCCTCCTGCGAACCATCCGAGGTAAAGCATTGGAGCGACTCGGCTTCCTGCCGCGTTACCCTGTCGCGCATACCTGCTTCGGCCCCCTTCGCCCTTGCTTTGGCTGATCCGGCTGTGTCAACTGCGCGACACCAACCAGCCCGCTTGGGGCACCAAGATTCAGAAGGTTAGCGCCACCGTATGCAAGCTGCGACCCGCTCCCGCCTGACGCTGGCCTGTATCCTGGTCACCATTCTGCTCGACATGATCGGCGTGGGCATCATCGTGCCGGTGCTGCCCGAGCTGCTGGAAGAGCTGACCGGCGGCAGCGTTGCCAATGCTGCGGTCATCGGCGGCTATCTGGTTTTCGCCTATGCCTTCATGCAATTCGTGTTCTCTCCGGTGCTCGGCAATCTCTCCGACCGCTTCGGCCGCCGCCCGGTCCTGCTCTGCTCCCTGCTCGGCCTCACCTTCGACTACCTGATGATGTCGATCGCCCCGTTCGTCTGGTATCTGTTCATCGGCCGCATCATTGCCGGTGTAGCCGGCGCCGCCGTCGCCACCGCCACCGCCTATATGGCCGACATCACCCCGCCCCATAAGCGCACCCACCGCTTCGGGCTGATCAGCGCGGCCTTCGGCTCGGGCTTCATCATCGGCCCGGTCATCGGCGGCAGGTGGGCGAACTCGGCCCTCGCGTGCCCTTCTATGCCGCCGCGGGCCTCGCCTTTGCCAATTTCCTCTTCGGCCTCTTCATCCTGCCCGAAAGCCTGCCCAAGCATTCGCGCCGCAAATTCGATATCCGCCGCGCCAATCCCTTCGGCGCCGTAATCGCCCTGCGGCAATATCCGCTCGTGCTGTGGCTGCTGGCCGTGCTCTTCGCCTTCTCGCTGGCCGCCCGGGCGCTGCCCACCGTGTTCAGCTATTTCACTGTCGAGGTCTTCCGCTTCACCTCGTCCAATATCGGCCGAGCTCTGGGCGCCTTCGGCATCGGCTTCGCCATCTGCCGAGCCTTCCTTGTCGGCCCTATGGTCAAGCGTGTCGGCGAGCCGCCCGTCGCCATACTGGGCCTGCTGGCCGCCATCGTCGCCTTCCCGGGCGTCGCCTTCACCGATCAGGTTTTCTATCTCTACGTCTTCATCATGATCGGCGCCATCAGTGGCTTGGCCGCCCCCGCCATCAATGGCGTGCTGTCGCGACAGGTGCCCGATAACGCCCGGGGCGAATTGCAGGGCGCGGTCAACGCCGCCAATTCGCTGGCCACCATTATCGGTCCGCTCGCCGCGACGCAGATCTTTTCCTATTTCACCACCGCCGCCGACTCGCCCGGCTATTTCCCCGGCGCACCCTTTGTTGCCGCCGCGGGCTGCGTCGCACTCGCACTTATCCTGTTTGCTATCGCCGCCTGGCGCTTCGAGCTCGGCCACCGCCCATCCATCGCCAACAAACCCATCATCCCCGACATGGCGCCCCCGGCCAGATCCGCGTTCCACCTATAGATGAAGACGATAATGACGCTGCAAATCCGCCCCGCCACTGAGGCCGATATTGCACAAATCCTCGCCATTGTCGCGCCCACCCCGGCCGCCGGCGAGACCTACGCCATCGCCAGCGATCTCGACGATGCAGCCGTCCTCGCCTATTGGCTCGGCTCCACTCACGAAGTCTTCGTCGCCGAAGAAAATGGCGTGATCCCGGGCACTTATTACCTCATGGCCAACCAGCAGGGCGGCGGCGCCCATGTCGCCAATTGCGGCTACATGACCGCCCCCGCCGCCCGGGGCAAAGGCGTCGCCCGCGCAATGTGCCAGCACTCGCTAACCCGCGCCGCCGAACGCGGCTTCCGCGCCATGCAGTTCAACCACGTCGTGTCCACCAACACCCGCGCCGTCGCCCTCTGGCAATCCCTAGGCTTCGCCATAGTCGGCACCCTGCCCAAGGCATTCAACCACCCGGCGCAGGGCTATGTGGACAGCTATGTGATGTTCAAGACGTTGTAGGACACATCCATCACCAAACGATGGGATGCGTCTCCCCCGTCGCGACATTCACAAATCCCTCCGGCGCCAGCGGCGATGGCGCCACCAGCACCCAGCGCCGGGGCGCACAGGTCAGCGTGGCAAAGGCCAGCCGCTCGGGGAAACCCGGCCACCAGCGCGGCGAGAAGGTCGGCTCGTACATCCACTCGATGCCCTCTGCCGCCGCATAGAGCGCCTGCATTTCGGCATCCAGCTCCGCCGGTGGCCGGCAGGTCATCAGCCCACCGACCTCATAACCCACCGTCGCCGCCAACCTGCCCTCGCGCACCAGCGCCCAGCCGCCCTGCGTTTCCCGCAGCGCATTGACCGCCTTGGCCATGGCCGCGTCTGAAGACCCAACCACCCAGATATTGTGCTTGTCATGCCCCATCGAGCAGGCCAGCGCCGTCTCCGGCGTCTTTGGTCCGGTACCGAGCCAGAACATTTTGGACGTCAGCCCCTCGCCCGAAAACCGGTCGACAATGGCAAATTTGGTGACATTCCGCCCGGCATCGCGCTGCACCAGCCCGTCTACAACAGGCAGCTCCATCGTAATGAACTCATCCGCCCAATGGAACGGCCGCAGAATGGCCGCCGACATGGTCGCGCGCCCCGGCTCGGCCGCAATCGCGAAATCCTCGGCCAGCATTTCGCGCTGAATATTCACCGTCCCCGTCGCCCAGCCCGGCCGGGCAATCTTGGGCAGCGGCCCGCTATAGGTCTTGCCCTCGGAAACCTGCTGCCCATCCGCCCAAACCTGCGCAATGGACAGGCTCGCGACATCATCAAGCAGTACTAGATCGGCAAACCGCCCCGGCGCAATCGCGCCCACCCATGGCGTCAGCCGCATATGGCGCGCCGGATTGATCGTCACCAGCTGAATGGCAATCTCGGGCGCGAGCCCCGCTTCAATGGCCAACCGCACATTGTGGTCGGTCGCCCCCAGCTTCATCGTATCCGAGCACGAGCGGTCATCGGTACACAGCGCAAACTGCGACCAATCCTGCTGCCCGTCCGCCAACAGCCCCTCAACCATCTCCTTGAGCGAGTGCGGCCGCAATTCCATGAACAGCCCGCGCCGCAGCTTGTCGCGCACTTCCTCGGCCGTCCACGCCTCATGGTCCGATGCCATGCCGGCGGCGGCAGAAGGCGTTGATATCGTCAATCGCCCGCATGCCAGCCGCATGCCCCTCGACCACGCCACGCTGCTCGAATGTCGCCCGGATCATCCCCCACAGCCGCTCATAGGATGGATTTTCCGGGTTCCAAACCGCCGGCCAGTCCATCACCTCATCGAGCCCGGCCACCATCAGCTGTTGCTTGAGAAAGCTCTGCTGCTCGTCATAGCCAAAATGCCCGCCGCCCCATTCATAGGCCGTCGGCGGCACAGCCGATCCGAGCAGCGGAAATATCTTCATCGGCGATCCGGCACGCCGCGCCGTCAGCCAGAATTCGAGGTTATTCGGCCCATCCACGTTGGAAAATTCGTGGCTGGCCTCGCAGGTCAGTATTGCCAAAAGGCAGCACCAGCGCCGCCTCATGTTCAGGCGTCAAATGGCTTGATTCAATATGCTTATGAACCTCGCCAAACCCCGGCACCGCATGCAGATTTAGCCGTTCCGCCCGCTCAGCAACCTCGCCCTTATAAGCCCCCGCCGGCCCCACCCGAGCGATCCGGCGGCCGGATATGACGATCTCCTGATCGCCATGCCAGCGCCGCCCATGGACATCGAGCAACCGCCCGACGCGCACAGCGCGATCTGCCGGACGCTTGCCCAGCGCCACCAGTGCCAGATGCTGGCGGATACGAACCTCGTCGGCGGCGTTGATCAGCAGATCGTCCGGCAAATCCATGCTTATAATTCTCCTGCGGCCCAAGCCGCGCCCTGCTTACCCAAGCCATGGACCACGATCAACGGGACCTCATCCTTCAAAACGTGCGACCGATTTGCGCACCACCAATTCTACCGGTAAGCGGGTCATCGTCTCCGTTTCGGTCTTGTTGATCAGCGCCAATAGCCGTGTAAAGGCAAGCCTGCCCATTTCGGCAACAGGCTGGCGCACCGTGGTCAAAGGCGGGTCCACTAGTTCGGCAAACGGCATATCGTCAAAGCCCACCAGCGACATGTCGCCGGGCACCACGACCTCTGCCTGCCGCAATGCCTGCAACACGCCAATCGCCAGATAATCGGAGCACGCCACAATCGCGCTCGGCCGCTCTCGGCTAGCCAGCAGGCGCTCCGCCGCCTCATGCCCGAATTCGCGCGAATACTGCCCCAGCAGGACCCAGTCCTCGCGAACCGCAATGCCTGCCCCGCCCATCGCCCGCCGGAACCCCGCCAGCCGCTCCTTGACGCTCATCAGCCCGCCCGGCCCGCTGATGACAGCGATATCGCGATGCCCCGCTGCGATCAGCAATTGCGTCGCAGCGTGGGCGCCCTGCTCGTTTTCCACGAACACCCGCGGCACCGACACCCCCGGAATATCCTCGTCCAGCAGCACCACGTTGTCATGCCGCGCCAGAAGCTCGGCCAGCGTGCCGTCATCCGGCTGGTTGGTCATCATGATCAACCCGTCCACATGCTGGTCATGCAGCCGCTTGATCGCGTCCACCTCCCGCGCCCGGTCGCCCCGCGTAGAGGACATGTAAACGGCATAGCCATGTCGCTCGGCCTCGGCCTCCACGGCCGCGGCCAGTTCCATGAAAAACGGATTGCCGATTTCCGGCGTCACCGGGCTAATCGCCTCCGTCTTGCCGGTGGACAGGCGCTTGGCTAGCAGGTTAGGCCGATAGTCCAGCTTGGCAATCGCCGCATCGATCCGGTCGCGCGTGCCCTGCGGCAATTCGATCCTGTTGTTGAGATAGCGCGACACCGCCGTCGGCGACACGCCGGCCTCTTCCGCGACATCGCTTAGTGTAGCCATGACCTGCCCTCCATTCCTAGCCTCGCCTCCATCTTCGGATATCCAAGAGCACCGGGCCATGCCGCCGTCTTGTGCATTTCTGCGCATTCGCATATGGTTTGTGCAAATGAACTGCGATAGCATTTGACATTGTGCTGATAACTGGCGTTAATTCGTTATGTAAAGCGGTTTACTTTGCTGGGTCAAATGAGTTCCGTTCTTATCTACAATGCCACGATTCTGACTGTTGATGCGCAAAACACCGTCCATGAGGGCGGCTGGGTCGCCTTTCAGGATGACCGCATCACTGGCACCGGCCCCAAAACCACCCAGCCCGACACCACTCCCTTTGACGAAGCCATCGCGCTGCCCGGCCATCTGGTCATGCCGGGCCTCGTTAATGCCCACACCCATTCCGCCATGGTCCTGTTCCGCGGCCGCTCCGAAGGCCAGAGCCTGCTCACCATGGAGGGCTGGTACAATTCCATCCGTGAGCCCGAACTGTCGCTGATCTCCTCCGATATCGGCCCCGCGGTTGCCCTGTCCTGTGCCGAAATGGCGCTGAGCGGCACCACCACTTTCTGCGATCAGTATTTCTTCGCCGAGGAGATCGCCCAAGCGGCCGGCGCCAGCGGCCTGCGCGCCGTCATCGCCTATGGCATTGTCCAGCTGGGCGATAAGGAACGCGGCGACGACGAACTCGCCAAAGCCGCCGCCTTCATCGAAAAGCAGCGCTCCGCCGATGGCCGGGTCATCCCCGGTTCGGCCCCCACGCGCCCTATGTCGACAATTCCGAGGACCTGCTCCGCGCTGAAGTCGACATGGCCATCAAATACGGCGTCGGCATGCACCTGCATATGGCAGCGGGGCCGGAAGACAATGCAGAGACCATGGCTCGCTATGGGCTGACAGCCACGCAGGCTCTCTCCCGCGACGGTTTCTTCGCCGGCCGGGTCCATGCCGCCCATTGCCTCGATCTGTCCGACGAGGACATTGCGATCTTCGCCGCCGCGCCCGCGGCGTCGGTGTCCTACAATGCCACAGCGGGCCTGCGCTCGGGGCGCGAGGGAATTTGCCCGGTGGTCAAGCTCAAGGCGGCTGGCGTCACCGTTGCCCCGGGCACCGACAATGTCGCCGCCAACAATTCCTACGACATGATCACGGAAATGCGCGTGGCGGGCCTCGTCGCCTCGCATCGCGAAGGCGTGGCGCAACCGATCTCCAGCGCCGAGCTGATCCGCATGGCCACCATCGAGGGCGCCCGTGCGCTGGGCCTAGATCACGAAATCGGCTCGCTCGAAATCGGCAAGGCCGCCGACATCATCGCAGTAGATATGCGCGGCCCCGGCTATTCGGAAACCCCGGACATCGAGACCGTGCTCGTCTATTCTGGCAGTGGCCGGGACGTTACCCATGTCTGGGTTGCCGGCGAAGACATCGTCCACGATCGCATGCTACAGCGCCGACTACCAATCCATAAGGTCGAATTATTCGGCCACTTACCGAGACTTCTGGGCGCGCGTCGAACGGGCGCGCCGAGTCGCATGAGGCAAATTTGAACAAACTGATTCTCGATACCGACGGCGGCGTTGACGACGCGCAGGCCCTGCTGATGCTCATCGCTGGCGGCCGCACACCTGATGCCATCACCACCGTATTCGGCAATGTCGGCCTCGATGCCGCCACCCGCAACATCCTGTCCACCACGGCTATTGCCGGTGCAGACGTGCCCGTGCATATGGGCGCCGACCGCCCCCTGACGCAAAAGATCATCGACGCCAAATATATCCATGGTGAAGACGGCTCGGGCGGCGCCCCGCGTCTCCTTGAGAATGCCAAGCCCGCCAGCGAGGACGCCATCGGCTTCCTGCGTCAGACCTTCCGCGAAGCCGGCGGCAAGGGCGAAAAGATCGATTTCCTGATGATCGGCCCGCTGACCAACCTGGCTCTGGCCCTGCGGCTTGAGCCCTCCATCATCAACGGCATCGGCCAGCTCACCATTATGGGCGCCACCGTTTATGGCCGCGGCAACACCACCCCCGCCGCCGAATTCAATATCTATGCCGATCCCGAAGCCGCCTCGGTGGTCTTCTCGGCCGATATCGACATTGTCGTCGTCCCGTGGGAGCCTTGCGTAACCCACAATATGAGCGGCGCCGAGGTCGACGCCGCCTTTGCCGCAGTGGCTGCCGGGCCCGAAAAGGCTTTCTCGGAAGCCACGGCTGATCACGCCCGCCGCACCAATGCCAGCTATGGTGGCGGTGACGTGTTCCGTTTCGTCGATCCGCTGGCGGCAGCCGTCGTCATCGACCCCACCATTGTCACCAAATCTCTGCGCGCCTCCATGGACGTGGCACTGGCTCCGGGCATTACCCGCGGCATGACCGTGGTTGATCCATCGGGCCGCCTCGGCACGCCGATGGTGACGCTGGTCAGAAGAAGCCAAGGTCGATCGGCTGGTCGAAATCTACCAAGCATCCATCGCCTACGTCCCCTGACAATCCCGAACTAGGAGTGCGCCCATGCCGTTTCGTTCCCTGACCCGTCGCTCGGCGGGTCTCCTGCTGGCCGCCGGGCTGCTGACCACCGCCGCTCCGGTTGCCGTCCGAGCCCGGGAATACACTGCCGAAAACCCGCTCACCGTCGCTCTCGTGCTCCACGGCACCCGCGGCGACAAGAGCTTCCTCGACAGTGCAACGGCCGGTGTGGAGCGCGCTGCCGCCGAACTGCCCGTCGAGGTCAAGGTCATCGAAGCCGGCTATGACCGCGGCCGCTGGGAGCCGGCTTTGGCCGATGCCACCGACACCGGCTATGACGTCGTCATCGTCGGCACCTTCGACATGACCGGCTTTGTCACCAAGCTCGCGCCCGAATATCCCGATACCAAGTTCATCATTTTCGACGATAGCCCTGATTTCTCGACCGGCTGCTGCTCCAACGTGCTGGCCCTGCAATATCAGACTTCGGCTGCCGGATACCTTGCCGGTTTCGCTGCCGCCAAGCTCTCCACCACCGGCATTCTGGGCACCATTATCGGCATGGAATTCCCCACCGTCACCGACTTCAAGGTCGGGTTCGACGAGGGCGCCAAGGCGGCCAATCCCGACATTCAGATTTTGAACACCGTCGCCGGCACATTCAGCGACCCGGCCAAGGGCAAGGAAATGGCCCTCGCCCAGCTCGGCCGGGGCGCCGATGTGATCTTCCCGATCGCCGGCGGCACCAGGATCGGCGCCCTGCAGGCCGTGCGCGATGCCGGCAAGCTCGCCGTTGGCGTCGACAGCGACCGAGCCGAAATCTTCGCCGAGACCGACCCGGCCCGAGCCGATGTCATATTCACCTCGGTCGAAAAGAAGGTCGGGGACTCCCTGTTCCTCGCCCTCCAGCAGACCATTGACGGCACCGCCGCCTATGGCAGCGCCGTGCTGCTCGGCATGCCCGAAGGTGCCGTCGGCATCTCAAAGAACAGCTATTACGAAAAGCTCGTTCCCGCCGAAGTCCGCACCGAAATCGACGCTCTCGAAGCCAAGATCAATTCGGGCGAGCTGGTCCCCGCCACCGCGATGAAGTGACAAACCGGCGCCGCTCTCCCAGAGCGGCGCCCTTTTCTTCCAAACTGGGAAGCACGTGCATGGCCCCGCTGCTGCAAGCGATCGACATCGGCAAGACCTATCCAGGCGGCGTGGTCGCCAATAACGGGGTCAATCTTACCGTCAATGCCGGCGAGGTGCATGCGGTCGTCGGCGAAAACGGCGCCGGCAAATCCACCCTGATGAAAATCCTCTTCGGCATCGAGCGTCCCGATCGCGGCACGCTCCTGCTCGATGGCAAGCCGGTCAGCTTCACCAATCCGCGCGAGGCGATCGACGCCGGCATCGGAATGGTGTTCCAGCACTTTTCCCTCGTGCCCTCCTTCTCCGTTTACGAAAACGTCGTGCTAGGCTCCGAGCCCCGCAGTGGCGTCCGGTTCGACCGCCGACAGGCGATCGAGGCGGTGCGCGCTCTCCGAAAAGTTCCGTCTCTCCGTCGATCCATTACCGCCGGTCGGCCAACTCCCTGTCGGCCAGCAGCAGCGCGTTGAGATCCTCAAGGCACTTTACCGGGACGCGCATCCTCATTCTCGACGAGCCCACCGCCGTCCTCGCCCTGCAGGAAGTCGAAGAGTTGTTCGTCGCCGTCCGCGCCTTGGTGGAACAGGGCCGCACAGTCATTTTCATCGCCCACAAACTGCCCGAAGTGCTCGAAATTTCCGACCGCATCACCGTCATGCGCGCCGGCAAATCGGTGGGCGAAATCGCCGCCAACGAAGTCACCGAAAAAGCCTAGCCACCATGATGGTGGGCCGCGAAGTCGCCCTGCGCGTCGATCGCGCTGCCAATCAGGGCACCCTCGCCTGCGAGATCAAAGCCCTCAAAGTCACCGGCGAAAACGGCGCCACCACGGTCGATAACCTCAATCTGCGTATCCATGCCGGCGAAATCGTCGGGCTCGTCGGCGTCGAGGGCAATGGCCAATCCGAATTGCTCGAAGCCGTCGCGGGCCTGCGCCCCATTGCCGATGGCGTCGCCTATCTCGATGGCAAGAGCACGGCGCCCCTCTCCATCCCGGAGCGCCGCGCGGGTGGCCTTGCAAGCATCCCCGAAGATCGCCTCGCGCGCGGCCTCGCCACCGGCGCCAGCGTCGCCGAAAACCTTGTCGCCACACGGCTGGACGACAAACGCTATGTCCGCAATGGCCTGCTCGACCTCAAGGCCATCAAGGCCAATGCCGAAAAGCTCATCGAGCGCTTCTCGATCCACGTCGGTGGCCCCGGCGCCGCTGTGGGCACGCTGTCGGGCGGCAATATGCAAAAGGTCGTGGTCGCCCGCGAACTCTCCGAACAGCCCAAACTTCTGTTGGTCAACCAGCCCACGCGAGGCGTTGATCTCGGCGCCACCCAATTCATCTGGCGCTCGCTGACCGACGCCCGCGACGCCGGCGCCGCCGTATTGCTCAGCTCCGCCGACCTCTCCGAACTCCTCGCGCTGGCCGACCGTCTCGTTGTCCTTTATCGCGGCAAGATCGTCGCCGCCTTCGTCAATTCCGACGAGCTCACCCCCGAAACCCCGGGCACGTATATGCTGGGCATCGCCAGCCAGACTCCCGCTGAAATGCAGGGAGCCTTGCGATGAGCATGACCAGTGAGGCCGTGCTCGGCCGCAAAGCCCGGTGGGCCAATGTCCGCCGCGAAACCGGCCGCGCGCTCGCCGCCGCACTCATCGCACTAGGTGTCGCTTTTGTTATCATTCTGCTCACCTCCAAGGCCCCGCTTGAGGCCTTCAACGTGCTGCTGACCGCCCCCATCTCCCGGCCGCGCACCATCGGCTTGTGGATTGATGATGTCGCCAAGCTGACCATTACGGGCCTCGCCTTCAGCCTCGTTTTCCAAGCCCGCCAATTCTCCATGGGCGTGCAGGGCCGAGTCTATGTCGGGGGCTTGCCGCCGCCTATATCGCCCTCTCCCCCATTGGTGCTACTCGGCTAGGCATTCCCGTCGGCGTGCTCTGCGCCATGATCGTGGGCGGCTTTTATGGCTTCATCCCCGGCATCGCCAAGGCCAAGCTGGGCGCCAACGAAATCGTCTCCTCGCTAATGCTCAACTATATCGCCATCGAGCTCTGCAATTATCTGGTCCGCACCCAGCTCGTGCCCCCGGCAGTGGCGTGCTCACCACCAATGACTTCCCCACCACCGCCGTCTTCCCCGCTCTCGTCGCCGGCACCCGCATCGATATCGGGCTGATCTTCGCCATCGTCGCGGTGCTTGCCGTCTGGTTCGCGCTTTATCGCACCGCCCGGGGCCTCAAGCTGCGTCTGGTCGGCCACAATGCCCAGTTTGCCGAATATTCCGGCATCCGCTCCACTGTGATCATGGTCTCCGCCATGACGGTCGCCAGTGCCCCGGGCGGCCTGCTCGGCGCCATGTTCGTGCAGGGCCAGTCCTACGGCAAGCTGACCATATTGTTCGAGGGAGGCCCGGCCTTCGAAGGCATCCTGATCGCCATCGTCGCCCGCAGCCGCCCGCTCGCCGTGCCGGTCGTGGCCCTGTTCTACGGCTATCTGCGCCGGGGCGCCCAGCTGATGAATATCCGCACCGACGTGCCCTCCGAGGTGATCGGGGTGGTCACGGCCATCATCATCCTGCTAGTCGCCTCCTCCTTCTCCATGCCCGGCCGCAAGTTCTTCGCCCGAATTCTGGGCCGCGACGCCACTCCCTCTGCCGTCACGGAGGCAGGCAAATGATCGAACTGTTCATGACGGTCTTTTCCGCGACCTTCTTCGTCACCGTCGTCCGCACCACCACGCCACTGCTGCTCTCCACCCCGGGCGGCCTCATTGCCGATCTCTCCGGCGCCCTCAATGTGGCGCTTGAAGGCATGATGCTGGTCGGGTGCCTCACCGCCGTCATCGTTTCGGTCTTTGCCCCCGGTATGTGGCAGTGCTCGCCGCCATCGCGGCCGGTGCCCTGCTCGGTGCGGTCATGGCCTTCTTCCATCTGCGCCTCAAGGCCGACATTATCCTTGTCGGCTTTGCCATCAACATCTTCGCCGCGGGCGGCACGGTCTTCGCCCTCACCCTTGCCACCGGCGGCGACAAGGGCACCTCGATCAACCTGCCCTCCAAGGCCATCCCTGCCCTCGATCTGTCGTTCCCGGGCGTCATCCCCGGCATCGGCCACACGCTGGTGCAATTCCTCTCCGGCCACTCAATCCTCTCTCGGGTCGCGGCCTTCCCGGTCTTTACCATCTGGTATTTCCTCTACCGAACGCCCCGGGGTCTCTGGCTGCGCGGCGTCGGGGAATATCCCGCCGCCCCCGAAGCCGCGGGCATCCCCGTCAACGCCATCCGCGCCCGGAGCCTGCTCGTCTCGGGCGCCCTTGCGGCCCCGGGCGGTGCACAGCTCGCCATGTTCAACTATGTCGGCTTCACCCGCGACATGACCGCCGGTCGCGGCTTCATCGCGCTCGGCGCTGTCCTGCTCGGCGCCCGCCACCCGGTCGGCGCGCTGCTGGCAGCGCTGCTGTTTGGCTTCTTTGAAGCACTCGCCGTGGTCATGCCGGGCCTGTTCAACTGGATTCCAGCCGAGCTGATCCGCATGATCCCCTTCATCGTCACCGTGCTGGCGCTGGTCCTCTTTAGCTATCGCGCCATGCGCGCCCGTCAACTCCGCACCCTGAGCAAAATATGACCCTGCGCGGCCGCGCCATTCTCGGCACCTTCCTGCACGCCCCACAGCAGGGTGCGCTTGAAGTGCTGGCCGATACATTGATCGAGATCGACGCAACCGGTACCATCACCGCAGTCCTGCAACCCACTGATGCCGGCTACGCCGAAGCCACCGACCGCGCCGACGTCCTCCACCTTCCCCAAGGCCGCTATGTCCTTCCCGGCTTCGTCGACCTCCACATTCACGCTCCGCAATATCCTCAGCTCGGCCGGGCCTTGGACGAGCCGCTTGAGGTCTGGCTACAGAAATACACGTTCCCGCTCGAAGCCCGTTACGCCGACCTCGACTTCGCCCGCCCGCGCTATACGGCTCTCGTCGAAGACCTGCTCGCCAACGGCACCACCACCGCGCTCTATTTCGCCACCCAGCACACCAGAATCCACCAAGCTGCTGGCCGATATCTGTATTGACAAGGGCCAGCGCGCCTTGGTCGGCAAAGTGGTGATGGACGATCCCGCCGCCTGCCCTGATTTCTACCGCGACGCTTCCCCAGAAGCCGCCATTGCCGGCACCCGAGCCGTCATCAACCACATCCGCACCCACCCCGCCAATACCGAAGCCCGCGTCCTGCCCGTCATCACGCCCCGCTTTATCCCCTCCTGCACGGACGAGGTTCTGACCGTGCTTGGCCAACTCGCCGCCGAATGTGATTGCCATGTGCAAACCCATTGCTCGGAAAGCGACTGGGCGCATGGCCACGTCCTGAATCGATATGGCCACACCGACGCACAGGCCCTTGATAATTTTGGCCTTCTGACCCGCAAGTCAGTCCTCGCCCATTCAATTTCCTCACTGAGGCCGATATGGACCGGCTGGTGGCCCGTCAATCCGCCGTCGCCCATTGCGCCCTCTCCAACATCTACTTCGCCAACGCCGTCTTCCCCCTGCGCCGCGCTTTGGAAAAGCACCTCCATGTAGGCTTGGGCACCGATATATCCGGCGGCCCCAGCGCCTCCATGTTCGAAGCCTGCCGCACTACCGTGCAAGCCTCCCGCCTGTTGCAGGACGGTGTCGACCCAACTTTGCCTGCGGCAAATCGTGGCACGCTGGGCTCGGCCATCGACCTCAAGACCGCTTTCCACCTCGCCACCGCCGGCGGCGGCATCGCCCTCGATCTACCAATCGGCATCTTCGCCCCCGGCTATCGCTTCGATGCCGTTGTCATCGATACATCAGCCCAAACCGGGGGCATCCGCCTGTTCGGGGGAAACCCAGCCCGAAGCCGTGTTCGAGAAAATCCTTTACGGCACCAGCCGCGCCAATATCGAGCAGGTCTGGGTCGATGGCCGCCTGACCGGCTGAACGGCCTAGATCGCGTTGATAAAGCGCTTGACGAAAGCTCTGGCCTATTCTTTGTGCTTGCTCGTGGCCCGCCACAAAAATAGGCTACAAGTCCGAGGAGGCTGGACAACAGCCTGCGATGCAAAGGAACACTCAAGAATGCAGAACACCCTCGTCAAAGCCCCGGCGCTGGCGATCTCCGCGACGGCCCTGCTCTCGGCCGCTCCGGCCATGGCCCAGTCCAAGACCCTGACCATTTCTGGTGGGGTTTTAACGGCGACAAGCTCGAATCCATCATCCTGGCGCCGTTCCGCGCGCAGTGCGACTGCGAGATCGTGTTCGAGACCGGCAATAATGGCGAGCGCCTGAACAAGATTCAGATCCGCAATGGCGCCGGCGTCGACGTCGCCTATTTCTCGGACAGCTATAGCCAGCAGGGTATCGAAGCCGGCCTATTCCAGAAGATCGATCCTGCCAAGCTGCCGAACTCGGCCGGTCTCTATGACCTCGCCAAGGACCCGCAGGGCGGCTACGGCCCGGCCTATTCCATCGGCCGCGTTGGCGTGGTCTATGACTCGGCCAAGGTCACCACCCCGATCACCTCGTGGAACGACCTCTGCGCGCTGATCTGGCATCCTCGCTCTCGCTGCCCGGCATCACCACCACGGCCGGCCCGATGGTCGTGCTCAAGGCTGGCGATCACGCTGGCGTCGATGCCTATGCGGATGCCGATGGCGCCTTCAAGGGCCTCGAAGAACTCAAGCCCAACGTGGTCAAGAACTACAATACCGGCTCGGAAATGATCAACCTCTTCTCGACCGGCGAAATCTCCGCCGCCATCGCGCAGGACTTCACCCTCGGCCCAGATTCAGGCCGCCGTCCCGACCACCGTCTGGGCTGACCTGTCGGAAGGCTCGATCGCCACCCTCAACACCGTCAATATCCCGACCGGCGCCGCCGAGCCCGAGCTGGCCTACCAGTTCATCAACTTCATCCTCAGCCCCGAAATCCAGCAGCAGCTGGCCGAACAGGGCGTCGATGCTCCGGTCAACACCGCCGTCAAGCTCGAGCCAGAGCAGGCGGCCCTGTGGACCTATGGCGCCGATGTCATCGCCGGCCTGCAGCGCGTCGACTACACCAAACTCAACGCCGCCAAGAGCGGCTGGATCGACTCGCTGGAACGAACTGTTCGGCATGTAATGTGAAGGCGCGGGACCTTTCCTTGGTCCCGCGCCAACGCTATTGACCACCCATAATGTCATTCCCGCGCAAGCGGAACCTCCGTTTGAGCTGAAAGCTGAATGCCCATGAAACGCTTCGCCGGATGGAGCCTTGCCTCCCCGCGACGCTTGCCGTCGTCATCTTCCTGGTGTTGCCGGTCGTCGCGACCATCATCACCACCTTCCTCACCCCGGCAGGCCCGCTTGCGCCCTATATCGGCTTTTTCGGCAGCGGCTTCCGGCGCACCGTTCTCTGGCGCACCATCCAGATTTCGCTGATCACCACTGTGATCGCGCTCTTTGTCGGCTTCATCACCGCCTATGTCGTGTCGCGCTCGCCCGGCTGGCTCAAATCCATCCTCATCATCGCCGCGGTCTTCCTGCTGCTGACCGGCGTCGTCGTCCGCTCCTTCGCCCGGATGATCATCCCGGGCAAAAACGGCATTCTCAACGGCTTTCTGGTCAATACCGGCATCATCGCCGAGCCCATGACCATGCTCTATACGCAGGGCGCTGTTATCGTCGCGATGGTCTATCTCTTCGTGCCGCTGATGGTGCTCACCCCGGTTGGCGTGCTCAGAATCCATCCCTGATGACCTGATCCGGGCCTCAGCCTCGCTGGGCGCCAAACCCATGGCCACCTTCACCCGGGTCATCCTGCCACTCGCCGTGCCCGGCTTGATTGTCGGCGCCGTGCTGGTCTTCACCGGCAGCTTCACCGCCTACGCCACCCCCAACTGCTCGGCGGCGAAAGCCAGATGGTCATGGGCACGCTGATGTATCAGCAGGCCATGGTCACCTTCGATTGGGTGTCCGCCTCCACCATCGCCGCGATCATGGTGGTCATCACCATCGCCATCGTGCTGCTGATGACCCGCATGGCCAAGCGCCTCAACCCCATGGCCGTCTGATGACCACAAAACTCCACCCGGCCCTGATCGCCTTCACCGCCCCGGTCTTTGTGTTCCTCATCGGCCCGCTGATCATCGTGTTTGGCGCCGCCCTTAGCGACACGACCTATCTCACCTTCCCACCGCAGGGCCTGTCCCTGCGCTGGTTCGAAAACATTTTCGAAATCTCGGCCTTCCGCCGCACCATCATCACCAGCCTGCAGATCGCGTTCCTCTCGACCTTCATCGCCTTGCTGATCGGCATCCCGGCCGCCTACGCACTCAACCGCTACCGCATCCAGCTCCCCGGCTGGCTCTCGACGCTCTTCGTGCTGCCAATCCCGGTGCCCGAACTGGTGCTGGGCTTCTCCCTGCTCAAAAACGTCGCCGTGCAGTTCAACGCGCCCATCTACCTCTCGCTGGTCGTCGGCCATTCCCTGCTCGTGCTGCCCTATGTGGTCCGCGTCATCAGCGCTTCGCTCGCCTCGTTCGATTTTTCCATCGAGGAAGCCGCGATCAGCCCGGGCTCGCCCCGCTCAAGACGTTTTTCACGATCCTGCTGCCCAATGTGCGCTCCGGCGTCATCGCGGCCTTCATCCTGTCGTTCATCACCTCGATCAATGACGTGTCGATCTCGATCTTTTTGACGGGCCCCGGCATCTCCACCCTCCCCATCCAGATTCTCGCCCATATGGAGCAGTTCTTCGATCCGACCGTCGCGTCGGTCTCGGTGCTGCTCATGGCGCTCACCGTAGCCGTCATGGCCATTGTCGAGCGCACTCTGGGCCTGACCTTCCTTGCCAAGTGAGCCAGCTGTGACCCAAAATCTTTCGATTCAAAACATCACGGCGCATTACGGCTCCACCAAAGTCCTCGAAGACCTGTCGCTGGAAATTGCCGAAGGCGAACTCGTCTCCCTGCTCGGCGCCTCCGGCTGCGGCAAGACCACGACCCTGCGCCTCGTCGCCGGCTTCCTCGAACCCACTTCCGGCAAGATCGAGTTGGGCGGCAAGGATTTGACCCGCCTGCCCGCCCACCAGCGCAATATCGGCCCGGTGTTCCAGAACTACGCCCTCTTCCCCCATCTCTCGGTGGCCGAAAACGTCGCCTTCGGCCTCAAGCAGCGCGGCATTTCCGGCGATGCCAAGACCAAGCGTGTCACCGCCATGCTCGAGCGCGTGGGGCTGGCCCATCTCGCCGAACGCCTCCCCGGCGCCCTGTCTGGTGGGCAGAAGCAGCGCGTCGCGCTGGCCCGTGCGCTGGTCATCGAGCCGCCGCTGCTGATGTTCGATGAGCCCCTGTCCAACCTCGACGCCAAGCTGCGTGTCGACATGCGCGTCGAAATCCGCAAGCTCCAGCAAGCCAATGGCACCACCTCGGTCTATGTCACCCACGATCAGGAAGAAGCCTTCTCGATCTCGGACCGCGTCGCCATCATGCATGCCGGCCGCGTCATGCAGCTCGATACCCCCGAAGTGCTCTACCAGCGCCCCGCCAACGCCTTCGTCGCCCGCTTCGTTGGCTTTGAAAACCTGATCCCCATGACCGTCACCGCCCGCGACGGCGCCACAATCACCGCCCAAATGACCGGCGGCGTCAAAGTCACGCTGGGCCTTGAAGACTTCGGCAACATCCCCGACAGCTTCATCCTCGCCTGCCGCGCCGACGGCCTCGCCGTCACCGACAACCAGTCGATGGAAGGCATTCCCACCACCCCGGGCCTACGCACCTACCTCGGCCGAGCCTATCAATACCAATGCGACACCCTCGCCGGCCCCTTCCTCGCCAGCGGCCCCTGACCCGCCCGCTGGAAACCGGCGAGACGGCAAAGCTGGTCCCCGTCCCCGAGCAATGCACGATCCTGGCTCCGGAACCGGCGTGATGTTTGCTGTGTCATTCCCAGCAAAGCGGAACCTCAGTTTACCGCCCTCACGGCATCGCACTTGCTGCCCCACCCCCTCCCAACCTCCCCCATCAAGGGGGAGGTGCCGCGCTGTGTATTGAGCGAGATAGTGCCACGAGAGTGGAGCCCCACCTCCCCCTTAATGGGGGAGGCAGGAGGGGGCGACCGCACCGGACTATGGAAAGGTCACCCAACCCCATGACCACAATCCTGACTAACGTCTGGTTGCTCACCCTCGACGACGCCCTCACCGAGCACCGTCCCGGCTGGCTACAAATCGACGGCGACACCATCACCGCCCTCGGCTCCGGCACCCCACCCACCGTCGAAAACGCCGAAATCATCGACTGCAATGGCGATATCGTCATGCCCGGCATGGTCAATGCCCATTGCCACATGGGTATGTCGGTCTTCCGGGGCCTCGGCGAAGACGTCGACGACCGCCTCTATCGCTACATCCTCCCGCTCGAGCGCAAATTCGTCACCCCCGAAATGGTCCGGGCCGGCTCGGCCCTATCGGCCCTTGAAATGATCCGAGGCGGCGTCACCACCGTCGCTGACATGTATTATTTCGAAACCGAAGTCGGCCGCGTCGCCGCCCAATCGGGCCTGCGCGCCATTGTCGGCCAGACGCTCGTGGATTTCGACCCACCCGACCACAAGGATTTCGACCAAGGCTTTGCCCGCGTCGAGGAACTGGTCGATGAATTCGCCGGCCACAAGCTCGTCACCCCCTCCATCGCCCCCACGCCCCCTATTCCACGGGCCTAAAGGTCATGGAGCGCGTCGCCCGCTGGTCCGCTGACCACCCCGACGTGCCCGTGCAGATGCACCTGGCCGAAAGCACGCTCGAAGTCGCTCGGGCGCGTGACAATCACAATCAGTCCACCGTCGCCGTCACCCGCGATGCGGGCCTGCTCAAGCCCAATCTCATCTGCGCCCATTGCCTGCAACTGGACGACGCCGATATCACCATGATGTCCGAAGCCCGGGTCTGCGCCGTCACCAATCCGCGCTCCAATGGCAAGGCCGGCCGCGGCATCGCCCCGGTCGAAAAGCTGCGCAATGCCGGCATCCCCACCGGCATCGGCAGCGACGGCGCCATGAGCGGCAATACGCTCGACCTGTTCAGCCAGTTCGCCCCCGTTTCGATGTTCGCCAAACTGCTCGGCGGGTCGCGAAAGCCCCTGCCCGCCCTCGATGTCGTCCGCATGGCCACCATCGAAGGCGCCCGCGCCCTGAGCCTCAACCTGAAAACCGGCTCGCTCAGAAACCGACAAACAGGCCGACCTGATCCGCATCAGCCTCGCCGCCCCGCGCCTTCACCCGATTTACGACGCCTATTCCATGCTGGTCTTCGCCGCCATGCCGAGCGACATCACCGACACTATGGTCGCCGGCCGCTGGCTGATGCGCAACCGGCAGGTGCAGACGCTCGATCCCCACAAGACCCTGCGCGACGCCATGCAGATCGCCACCCAATTCAAGGCCGAAATGACCCGCATCGACGAGGCTGCCCGATGACCGAACTCGCCGCCATTCTCGACGCCGTCGATGCCAATCTCGATGATAGCCTAAACCGCCTCTTCGAGCTGATCCGCATTCCCTCAGTCTCCACCGAACCCCATTACAAGGACGATTGCCGCCGCGCTGCTGAATGGCTCGCCAGCGAGCTGGCCGATATAGGCTTTGACGCCTCCGTCCACGATACCGCAGGCCATCCCATGGTCGTCGGCCACGGCTCCAAAATCGCCGGCCCCCATGTCCTGTTCTACGGCCATTATGACGTCCAGCCCGTCGATCCCCTCGCCCTCTGGACCACGCCGCCCTTCGAGCCCTCCCTCGCCCCGCAACCGGATGGCGAAACCTTCATCTGGGCCGCGGCGCATCCGACGATAAAGGCCAATTGCTGACCTTCATCGAGGCTTGCCGCGCCTATAAAGAGATAACCGGCGCGCTACCAATCCGCATTTCTATGCTGTTCGAAGGCGAGGAAGAAGCCGGCAGTCCCTCGCTCGGGCCGTTCCTCGAAGCCAATGCCGAAGACCTGCAGGCCGACACGATCCTGGTCTGCGACACCGACATGTGGGACCACGATACCCCCGCCATCACCACCATGTGGCGCGGCTTTGTCAGCGAGGAATTCACCATCACGGCGGGCGATCGCGATCTCCATTCCGGCATGTTTGGCAGCGCCGCCTGCAACGCGGCGCAGCTGATCGGCACTATCATCGGCAAGCTGCGCGATGACGACGGCGCAGTCGCCATCCCCGGCTTCTACGATGGCGTAGAGGAGGTTCCCGCTGCCATTCTCGACCAGTGGAGCCGCCTGCCCTTCGATGCCGAAAAATTCCTCGCCGATGTTAGCCTTTCTGTCCCCGCCGGCGAAACCGGTCGCTCGGTGCTCGAACAGGTCTGGGCCCGCCCCACCTGTGAAATCAACGGCGTCTGGAGTGGCTATACCGGCGATGGCTTTAAAACCGTCATCCCCGCCCGGGCCAGCGCCAAGCTCAGCTTCCGCCTCGTTGCCGGGCAAGACCCCGACCGTATCCGCGCCCTGTTCCGCGAATTCGTAACCGATCTGCTCCCCGCCGATTGCAGCGTCACCTTCAAGGCCTATGCCGCCGCGCCTGCGCAGATCATGCCGCTCGATGGCCCCCTGCTCACCAAGGCCCGCGCCGCCCTCACCGCCGAATGGAACCGCGAAACGGCCCTCGCCGGCACCGGCGGCTCTATCCCCATTCTGGGCGAATTCAAGAAGCGCTCGGGCATGGATTCCATGCTGATCGGCTTCGCTCGCTTCGACAACCGCATCCACTCGCCCAACGAGAAATACGACCTCTCCAGCTTCCACAAAGGCATCCGCTCCGGGTGCGCATCCTCCACGCCTTCAAGGAGTAGACCATATGGCCCTTACCCGCTTTTCCGTCGCCCCGCTCTGGCAGCAGACCCGGGCCCTCGCAGCCGTCGCACGCGGCGCCGCGCCCGCCGACTCGGTCATCACCAGCGCCCGCGTGCTCTCCACCTATTCCGAGCGCATTTCCACCGATAAGGAAATCTGGCTCGTCGGTGGCCGCATCGCCGCGATCCACCCCGCCGGCACGTATAAAAAGGCCCTGTTCCCAAGGCCGTCTACGACGCGAAGGGCGGCATCATCGCGCCCGGTCTGGTTGATCCGCACATTCACATCGAAAGCTCGATGGTCACCGCCTGCGCCTATGCGGAAGCGGCGTTGCTCAACGGCACCACCACTATTTTCTGCGACAGCCACGAGATCGGCAATGTCATGGATGTGGCGGGCGTCGAAGCCATGCTCGAAGACGCGCCTGGCCCCGCTCTCGATCTTTTTGACCGTTCCATCCACTGTGCCCGCGACCTCCCCGAGCTTGAAACCGCCGGCGGCGACCTCACCCCCGAGAAAATAGGCGCCCTGTTCGACAAATGGCCAGAAGCCATGGCGCTGGGCGAAAAGATGGATTTCGTCCCCGTCGCCATGGGCGATCCGCGCAGCCACGCCATCATCGTGGAATCGCTCAAGCGTAACCGCCCGGTTTCCGGTCACATCTATGGCCACGATTTTGTCGCGCCCTACGCGGCCTCCGGCGTCACCGACACGCATGAAGCCATCGACCGCGACATTGCTAACGATTTCATCGATGCCGGCATCTGGGTCTTCCTGCGCGGCGGCAATCCTGCCACGCCCCGGAACTCCATCGTCGAAGCCATCAAGCCCATCACCGAGCAAGGCGCCAGCCACAAGCGCTTCGCCGTCTGCACCGATGATCGTGACGCCGATGACCTGCTCACCTTCGGCCTCGATTGGGTCGTGCGTGAAGCCATTCGCCTAGGCATGAAGCCCGAGCAGGCTCGGGCCATGGGCTCGCTGCATGGTGCCACCCGCTTCGGCTCGGGCGACGAAATCGGCGGCCTCGGCGGCGGCCGCCGCGCCGATCTGGTCCTGCTCGGCGACGACATGAAGCCCGTCAGCACTGGTATGGCGGCGAATTGGTCGTCGATCAGCGCAAGGTCATGCCCGTGCTGGAGCAAACCCTCAACCAGCGTTACCGCTATCCCGAAGCGGCCTACAACACCGTCCACCTGCCCAAGGGCCTCAAGCTCACGCCCGAACTGCCCACCGCCCCGGTCACCGCCAATGCCATCGGCATCGAACTCCCCGGCATCGTCCTGCCCCACCGTAAGGTGGCCATCGAGCCGGCCAATGATTGGGCGACCATTCTCGACAAGCACAATCTCAGCTTCGTCACCGTCGTGGAACGCCACGGCAAATCCAACGGCGGCATCGCCCATGGCCTGCTGCAGGATTTCGGCCTGAAGAATGGCGCCGTCGGCTCCAGCGTCGGCCACGACAGCCACAATATCCTGCTCGCCGGCACCAACGAAGCCGATATGCAACTGGCCCTCGATACGATCAGAAGCGGCCAAGGGTGGCATCGTCGTGGTGCAGGATGGCAAGGTGACCGCCTTTGTCGGCCTGCCCGTCGCGGGGCTCATCTCCGACAAGCGCGTCCACGAGGTCGCCGCCGAAAATCGCGCCCTCAAAACCGCCTCGGGAAGCCGCCGGCTGCACCATTCCTTATATGGGCTTCAATCTCATTCCCCTGTCCGTGATCCCGGAAATCCGCATCACCGACAAAGGCCTTGTCAAAGTCCCCGAAATGGTATTGCAGCCGCTTTATGACTAATCGCCGCATCATCATCGACACCGATCCCGGCCTCGACGACGCCCCGGCTATTCTGCACGCCCTCAATTGCGGGCGTTTCGAGGTGCTGGGCCTGACCACGATGGCCGGCAATATCGGCCTCGACAACACCACGCGCAATGCCGGGCGCCTGCTGGCCGCCATGGGCCGCAGCGACATCCCGGTCATCACCGGCGCTGCCAAGCCCCTTGCGCGCGGTGTGATCGACATTTCCGACATCCACGGCAGCGATGGCCTGCATGGCCTCGCTTTGCCCGGGCCCCAAGCCGCCCCGCGCCCTGACGCCGTCGCTCTGGATGGCCGATTTGCTCTGGCCGAACCCGCCGGCAGCGTCGATATCTTTGCCCCGGGCCCCCTGACCAATATCGCTGGTTTGATCACCCGGCATCCCGCAGCCGCCGCCCGTGTCGGCCAGATCATCGCCATGGGCGGCGCCGTGGACGAGCCGGGCAATATCGGCCCTCGCTCCGAATTCAACTTCGCCACCGACCCCGAAGCCGCCAACATCGTCCTCCGCGCCGGCCGCGACCTGACGCTGGTCCCCCTCGACGTCACCCGCAAGGTCCGTGCCGGCACCGCCTATATGGCCGCCCTGCGCGGCAACCCACCCGGGGACATCGCCGCAGACATCATCGCGCTCTATTTCGGCACCGGCCGCGAAAGCCGCCCCCTGCACGACCCCTGCGTCATGCTCCGGCGCTCGACCCGAGCCTGTTCTGACATCGAGGACCGTCATCTGTCCGTCGACCTCGCAGGCGATCCCGGCGCCCTCAGCCCCGCCGCCGATCAGCCCGCCACAAAAATCGCCCTGCGCGTCAACGCCAAGGGCGTGTTGGACCTGCTCGCAGCAGGCCTGACGCGCACTTAGCGTAGCTCCTGCTCCACCAGCGCCGTCCAATACCGCGCGCCGGTCACGATCGCATCATCATTGAAATCATACCGCGAATTGTGATGCAGCGCCCCGTCCACCGCCGGCCCATTGCCCAGCCAGACATAAGCCCCCGGCACGGCTGACCCGAAAATGCAAAGTCGTCACCCGCCGTCGAGGGCGGGAAATTGGTAACCACAGCCTTACCCGTTGCGGCCTGCGCCGCTGCCAGCGCCCGCCATGTTGCATCGGCATCGTTCACCACCGGCGGAATGCGGCGCAGGAATTCGTAGTCCGCCTCAATCCCGAACGTCGCCGCCACGCCCCGCGCCAACCGGCCGATTTCGTCTTCCAGTTGGTCCCGCACCGCAGCCGAATAGGCTCGCGCCGTGCCGCCGATCAGCACCTCGTCGGGGATGACATTGAGCGCCTTGAAATCCCCGCGCTTATCGCACAGGCACTCACCACCGCCGGCTGCAACGGATCGACCCGCCGCGCCACAATCGTATGCAGCGCCAGCAGAAAATGCCCTGCCGCCGTCACCGCGTCGCGCCCCAGATGCGGCTTGGCGCCATGCGTGCCAATGCCCCGGAACACCACTTCCCAGCTATCCGACGACGCCAGTTGCGGCCCCGCCACCACCGCCATTTCGTCCGTCGCCAGCCCGGGCATATTGTGCAGCCCATAGGCCGCATCCACCGGGAACAGCTCGAAAAATCCCTCATCGATCATGGCCTTGGCCCCTCCGCGCCCTTCCTCGGCCGGCTGGAACACGAAATGCACCACGCCCGAAAAATTCCGCGTCCGCGCCAGATGCTCGGCCGCCGCCAGCAGCATCACCGTGTGCCCATCATGCCCACAGGCATGCATGGTGTTCTCGACGGTCGAGCCATACTTGCGCTGCGCCAGTTCCGGCATCGCCAGCGCATCCATATCGGCGCGCAGGGCAATCCGCCTGACGCCATCCCCCACCTTGAGCGTACCCACCACACCGGTCTTGCCCAGCCCGCGATGCACCGTGATCCCGGCTTCCGCCAGTTTCTCAGCCACGATCCCGCTGGTGCGCACTTCCTCGAACCCGAGTTCGGGGTGTGCATGCAAATCGTGCCGCAGCGCAATCATGGCGTCGAGTTCAAAAGGATCGTTGCCGTCAGGAAGAGTCACGGGGACAAGCTCACAAATTTGGGATATCCGACCATCGGCCAATCCCCTTTCGGCAGCAAGGAAAACCTCGCTTTTGTCCCCGGAACCGCACCACTTCTGGCAACAGATCGTCCCGCCGGACTCCTATCCCGCGAACCCCACCACCGGCTTCCTCGATGGCTACCCGGCTACGCTTCCCGATGGCCGCCAACTCCTGCTACCCATTCGCGTCCTGCCCGGCGACGGCAGCCGCGCCGTGGCCTCGCTAATCGTCAATCAAGCCAGCTTTGCCGTGGAAGATGCGCTCGCTGCGGGCTCGGCGGATTTGCTGGCGCCATTTGCGCCCGATATCATCATCGGCGTGCCAACTCTTGGCCTGCACACGGCCCCCAACGTCGCCCGCCGCCTCGGCCATAGCCGTATCGTTCCGCTCGGGACCTCGCGCAAATTCTGGTACGATGACGCCCTCTCCGAGCCGATGAGCTCGATCACCAGCCCCAATCACGCCAAAACCCTGTTCATCGACCCGCGCATGCTGCCCCTACTCGAGGGCAAGCGCGTCGCCGTCATTGACGATGTCATCAGCTCGGGCACCTCAATGGCCGCCGTAATGCGCCTGCTCGCCAAGGCCGGCATCGAGCCCGTCGCCATCGGCGCCGCCATGCTGCAGGGCAATAAATGGCACGCCCCAATGCAAAAGTGGCGCGACAAGATTGTCGCGCCACTCAATTCACCATTGCTGGAAGAGACCGAGAGCGGCTGGAAGCCGCTGGCCTAAGCCTTACTTACCCAGCGTCGAAGGCCACGTACCGTGCAGATCGGTCCCACGGCCTACAATCTCGAAGCCATGCGCACCAAAGAAATCGCGCTGACCACCGGATCAGGTTGGCCGTGCCCCGGGCCTGACGATAGCTGTCGAAATAGCTCAGCGCGGCCGAAAGGCAGATCATCGGGAATTCCCCAACGGCTGCTGCCGCCACGACCTTGCGCAGGCTCGGATGCGCATCCTTCATCAGCGTCACGAAGTTTGGCACCACCAGCAGGTTCACATTGCCGCCCTTTTCATAGGCCGCCGACATCTGATCGAGGAAGCGCGAGCGGATGATGCAACCAGCACGCCAGATCTTGGCGATCGTCGCCAGCGGCAGGTTCCAGCCGTTTTCTTCCGAAGCCTTGGCGATCACCGCAAAGCCCTGCGCGTAAGAGACGATCTTGCCCGCCAGCAGCGCCTTTTCGAGATCCGCCAGCGTCACGTCGGCCTTGCCAGCCGAACGCTTCCCATAGATGGCCTCGGCCGCCACGCGCTCTTCCTTGCGCGAGGAGATCGAGCGGGCCGCAACGGCGCCCTCGATGGCCGTTGCCGGCACGCCCATCTGCTGGGCGGCGATTGCCGACCACACACCGGTGCCCTTCTGGCCCGCCTTGTCGAGGATCAGCTCGACCAGCGGCTTGCCGGTGTCGCCGTCAACAGCAGCCAGCACATGGCCGGTGATTTCGATCAGGTACGAATTGAGCGGACCCTTGTTCCATTCCTTGAACACGTCAGCGCATTCGCCCGGGCTCATGCCCGGGCCATCGCGCATCACGCCATAGACTTCGGCGATCATCTGCATATCGCCATATTCGATGCCATTGTGGATGGTCTTGACGAAGTGGCCCGCGCCGCCTTCGCCCAGATACGCGCAGCAGCTTTCGCCATTGAACTTGGCCGCAATCGTGGTCAGCACGGCCTCTGCATTGTGCCACTGTTCCTTGGAGCCACCCACCATGATGGAGGGGCCGTGGCGCGCGCCTTCTTCGCCGCCCGAAACGCCGACGCCGAGATAGCCGATGCCCTTGGGTGTCAGGTAATCAAACCGACGCTGCGTATCGGTGAACAGCGAATTGCCGCACTCGATGATCGCGTCGCCCTTTTCCAGCAGCGGCAGCAGCTGCTCGATCATCTCGTCAACCGGCTTGCCGGCCTTGACCATGATGATGATGGAGCGCGGCGCCTTCACGGCCTGCACGAATTCGGCCGGGTCATATTTGGGAACGGTCTTGCCATCCAGCCCCTCGGCCTTGGCCTCGGCAACGAATTCGTCGATCCGCCACGGCGACCGGTTGTGGACAGCGATCGTATAGCCTTTTTCGGCGATGTTCAGCGCCAGATTGGAGCCCATAACCGCCAGCCCGATCAGGCCGATATCCGCTGTCGACATATGTCTGTCCTTCCGAGATCGTCTTGTGCAATCCATGCACGCAGCGCATGCCGCGCGGCCGGGAACTGACCACAAACTGGGCCGATACGGAAGCCGTATTTGCGCAAAAAACGGCTATTCGAGGCCCTTGTATGGAAGATGCTATTGCGCAGCCCGGCCTACCACCCTAGGTTCCGCGCACTTATGGAGGCCCCCTTGCACATCCCATCCCCCTTCGATCTCACCGGCAAGCGCGCTCTGGTCACCGGATCAAGCCGCGGATTGGGCCGCGCAATGGCCGTAGCCCCGGCACAAGCCGGCGCTTCCATCGTGCTCAATGCGCGCGACAACGTTGCGTTAGGCGCTGCAGCGCAGGAGCTTGCCGCCACCGGCGCCAATGTCAAAGCCGTCGCGTTCGATGTTACCAGCCGCGACAGCGTGGGCGACGCCATCAGCTATATCGAGGACGAAATCGGGCCCATCGACATTCTGGTCAACAATGCCGGCATGCAATTCCGCTCGAGCCTCGAAGCCTTCCCGCCTGAGAAATTCGACCGAGTCATCGCCACGAACCTGACCTCGGTCTTCAATGTCAGCCAACCCGTCGCCCGCCACATGATCGCCCGCGGCGCCGGCAAGATCATCAATATCTGCTCGCTGCTGGCCGAATTGTCCCGCCCCTCCATAGCCCCCTATGCGGCAACCAAGGCCGCCGTGGCCAACCTCACGCGCGGCATGGCCGTGGACTGGGCAAAGCATGGCCTTAACGTCAATGGCATCGCGCCGGGCTATTTCGCCACCGAGATGAATGACGCCCTGCTCAAGGACGACAAGTTCAACGCCCGGATCGAGAGCCGTACCCCCATGGCCCGCTGGGGCCAGCCCGAAGAACTCGGCGGAGCGCTCGTGTTCCTCGCCTCCGATGCCGCGCTTCGTCAACGGACATATCCTTTATGTTGATGGCGCCTTCACAGCCACCGTCTGACCGGGAGCGTTTATGTCCCTCATCCCTGCCCGCATCATCATCGTCATGGGTGTCAGCTCGTCCGGCAAATCCACAGTGGGTCAGTCCATTGCCCGCCGGCTGCATGTGCCGTTCCTTGATGGCGACGGCTACCATCCCGAAGCCAATGTCGAAAAAAATGCGCTCAGGCATTCCCCTGACCGACGAAGACCGTTGGCCCCGGCTCGAAAAGCTGGCCAAGGCGCTGCATGAAGCAGCCGACCGCAAGGGGCCGCCGCCGGCTCTGCTCGGCTCTCCGCCGGAGCTATCGCGATTTCCTCGTCGAGCAGGCGGGCGAACCTATCCTGTTTGTTTATCTGGACGGCACCAAGGAGGTCATTGCCGAGCGCATGGCCCGCCGCCAGCATGAATATATGCCAACGAGCCTACTCGACAGCCAGTTCGCCACCCTCGAAGTGCCCGACCCGGCCAGCGAGAACGTGCTGCCCGTACCGGTCACCGACAGCGTCGAAAAGATTACCCAGACCGTGCTCAAATCGCTCGACCACCTCAAGAGCTTCAAGCGCTGGCAATAGCCGGCCTTACTCAGCTGCCACGGGCTTGCTGGCAAACCGCCCCTGCCCATAGGCCACCAGCGCCGCAGCGCCCACCACGACGACCGCGCCGGCGACGGTCCAGCCATCCAGCCCCACACCCAGCAGCACGATATCGAACAGAAATGCCCAGATGATGCCGGTATATTCATAGGCCGCCAGCAGCGATACCGGCGCTCGCGCAGTCGCCTCCATCATCAGCACATGCCCCATGCCGCCCAGCACACCCGCGCCAATCAGCAGCGCAAACGCAGAAACGTCGAGTTCCGCCCACCCCCACAGGCTCGATACCAGCCCGGCAAGACTGCAGATCACCGCAAATGATAGCGCAATGCTGGCTGGCGGATCGGTGCGCGTCAAATCCTTGACCTGCACCCGCGACAGCGCATTGGCGGCAGCCATACCAATCGCTGCGGCAATTCCGATCAGCGTGCCGTCGCGCAGCTCGGCTCCCAGCAGCGCCGGAAACAGCATCAGCAATATGCCGGCAAAGCCCAGCGCCACGCCCGCAAACACCGTCACGACCGGCCGCTCGCGCAGAAACACCATCGCCGCAAAAATCGAAAAGATCGGCGCTAGATAGGTCAGCGCCGTCGCTACCCCGACCGACAGATAGGCCAGCGAGATGAATGACAACACCATGACCACACAGCCCAGCAGCCCGCGGATCAGGTGCTTATGCGGATATCTGGTGCGCAGCGATGGCCCGATCTGTCCGCGCAATGCCATGTAGGCAACAATAGGCACCAGCGCCACGAAGCTGCGCCAGAACACCAATTGCCCGACCGGCGCGACCTTGGCCGCCTCATGAATGGCCGCCGACATCGCCGCCATGGCCACCGGGCCGAAGGTTGCGAGCCATAAGGCCGCCGTGGGATTGGATTTGGTGACAGACAAGTGGCGAACCTGCGGCTTGGGAAGACTACCTGACCTATCCCGATCCGCCGCCGCCGTCATCCGCTCACCGCATTATTTCGGCACGCCATCACTTCGCGCCAGGCTGGCATTGAAATACCGCTCATCCGCGCTGACTTCGGTTCCCACCCAATCGGGCAGCGCGACGTGCTGGTCCTCGCTCTCCAGCTCCACCTCGGCGATTACCAGCCCCGCATGCCGCCCCTCGAACACGTCGACCTCCCGAGTTAGCCCGCCAAACGGCACAATATGCCGCCGCTTTTCCAGCACTTGTGGCGCCGCTATTGCCAGCAATTCCCGCGTCTTCGATGGGAATGTCATATTCATATTCGGCCCGCGAAATGCCCTGCGCCGCGCCCTTGAGCGTCAATGCCGCCTTCTGGTCATCCTTGCTGCGCACCCGCACAGTCGCCTTGGCGTTGGACGACAGATAGCCCTGCCGCAGCAGCGAACTGCTGGTCGCCAGCGCCGCCCATCCATCGCCGGTCACCGAGAATTTGCGTTCGATTTCCTGCGCCACGCTATGTCTCCACCGGCAACAATGCCCAATATTGTTCAAACCGCCGCCGCAGCGTGCCCGGCTTCTCCGCCGTTAATTGCCGGCCCAACGCAAACGCCTGCTCGGCCAGCCCCGCCTGCCGATCCACGATCGCCCGCTGGACGGTCACCACTTCGCTTCCGGTCAGTCCGCGCGCCGCCATCAGCGTTTCATCCAGCACGGCCGGGTTGTGGTGGTCCCCCAGCAATTCCCCCAATTGGTCCAGCAGCGTCTTGCGGCCGGCCAGCAGATCGGGCGCACAGCCCTCAAACAGGCTCACATGATGCCAATGATATTTGGTGTCCTTGCGCCAGTCATGCAGCGCCTCGGCCGTCAAATCCTCTGCCGCCAGCCGCATGCCATCGCGCATCTGGCGATAGGTCGCGTCCAGCCCGTCTTCGATCCGGGAAAAACCCTTGCCGCCAATCGACCAATCCTCGGCCCGCTTCCCGGCCGCACGCATGATGCCGGCAAAGGTCAAAAGCAATTGCCGGCCCTGCTCCGCGTCCGGCCCAGCCCCGACACGATCACGCAACAATTCATGCGCCCGCCGGGCCAATGCCACGTCAAGCCGGGCCTTCTCGCCACGCTTGGCATCAAATGTCACCAGCGCATCGAAGGTCTCGAGCGTGACCGCCGCATCCCGCGCGCCCGCCAATCCGTCCGCAGCATCGCGAAAGGCACGGTTCTCCGGCGCAAAACCCTTGAAATGCGGCTCGATCAACCGCAACAGCCCACGTAACTTCTTGCAGCGCCGACGCAGACCATGCACCGTCTTGTCCAAATTCCCAGCGCCAGCCTCGCACTCGGCCAGCGCCTTGGCGATCTGTTCACCGGCAATCGCCCGTACTTGCTTGCCGATACTATTTTGCTGCTTGAAACGAAAAGCCATGATCTCGCCTAAAACCCGAACGTCATCTGCCCGGCCGGTGCGCCCACCGCAACGCCCTCCAGCGACAACATCCTGAGCTTGGATTCCGCTCCTCCCGGCGCCGAAAAGCCGCCCGGCTTGCCATCGCTGGCCCAACACCCGATGGCATGGAATAACCAGCGGAATGGGGTTGGCGCCCATCGCCGCCCCCACTGCGCGCGACAGGGTTACATCGCCCAGCTGCCGCGCCAGCGCCCCGTAGGTCGTCGTCTCGCCCCAGCCAATTCCCAGCAGCAGCGCATAAGCCCGCCGATGGAATTCCGGCACGCCTGTCAGATCGAGCGGCACGGCGCTGAAATCCACCGCAGCCCCCTCGGCATAATCCTCGATTCTATTGATCAGCGCCTCGATATCCCGGTTCGGCTCGCCGGGTTGCGCGCCACCGCGATTGATCCGCTGTTCAAGCCCGTCCCGCTCCATCCCCGGCAATTGCAGTCGCGCCAATCCCGCATCGGTCCAGCCAATGCCGAATTCGCCCAAAGCCGTTTCAAAAATCGTGGTTTCCATAGAGCAATCCTATGACCGGAACCCGCTGCTTGCCAGAGCCAAGGCGAGTCCCACATCACCCTACTGACACATCCTGTCGCAAAACTTGGCCAAACCGCATTCATACAACGCCACAGGAGCAGGCAAATGGCCAGAATCGTCGGTTACATCGCATCCAGTCTCGATGGCTTTATCGCCACCGCAGATGAAAACCTCGATTGGCTCACCCAGCAACCCGATCTCAATCTGGGCGAGCACGACTATCGCAATTTCATCGCCCGCATCCGCACCGTGGTGATGGGGCGCGCCACCTATGACTGGATCGCGCTATCCCGGCGCGTGGGAATACGATGGCAAACGCGTGATCGTCGTCACCTCCCGCCCCATCGACAATCCCAAGGGTCCGCTTGAGACGCGTTCTGACATACCGGCGCTGATCGCCGAATTGCGCACACTCGACGATGGCGACGTGTGGATGTTGGGTGGCGGCAAGCTGCAGATGACCTTCATGGAGCAAGGCGCTCTGGACGAGATCGAAATCTACCTCATCTCCGAAATCATCGGCGGCGGCATCCCGCTGTTTCCGCCAACCGGCCTGCGGTCCACCGCCAAGCTGATTTCGGCACAGGCGCTCCACGCCAGCTGCGCCCGCCTGCATTACAGTTTCGACTGAATCAACAAAAAAGCCGCCCATGACGGGCGGCTCTTTCAGAATGCGGTGGGATCAATGCTTGAGCGTCGTCGCGTCCGGTCCTTGGCTTCGCCCACCTTTTCCTGCATTTTGCCTATAGCCTTATCCATCTTGCCTTCGGCCTTCATCCGGTCATTCCCGGTCATTCCGCCAACGGCATCCTTGACAGCGCCCTTGATCTGTTTGCCCGCGCCTTTGATCTGATCTTTGTGCATGACGTGCTCCTCGTGCTCGTAATGTCGTGCAGGCAAAACGTCCGCGCCCATGGCCGGTTCCACCTCAGTCCGATCACAAAGCCGATTGCGGCTGCCGATCTCGAAGAGTTGGTCAAATCGGCACTCTCTGGTAAACGGCCCTCATGCCCGGTCCCATGCCCACATTGCTCGATTATTTTCCCCCGCTCGATCCCTATCTGAACGTGCTTTATCAGGACGATGATATCTCGGTGTTGGACAAACAGAGCGGCCTGCTCACCGTGCCCGGCAAGGACCCATCCTTGTGGGATTGCGTGGAATACCGCGCCCGCCAGACTCGGCCCACCGCCGGCATCGTGCATCGGCTTGATAAGGATACGTCCGGCGTCCTCGTCATGGCGCTCAACAAGCGCGTCCATGGCCGCATCGGCAGCCAGTTCGAGCATCGCAAGGCCACCAAGAGCTATGTCGCCCGCGTCGCCGGACTGATCGAAGAAGATGCAGGCCCGGTCGATCTTCCCCTCGCCACCGATTGGGACAACAAGCCCCGCCAGCGCGTCGATTACGAAAACGGCCGCCCCTCGCAGACCGAATGGAGCGTCATGGAGCGCGAGGCCGACGTCACCCGCGTCCGCCTCCACCCCCTCACCGGCCGCACCCATCAATTGCGGGTTCACATGAAGGCCATCGGCCATGTGATTCTGGGCGATGCATTTTATGGCGATTCTGCCAGTTTCGCCGCCGCCGATCGCCTGCAGCTACACGCCGCCGAACTGGGCTTTACCCACCCCACCAGCGGCGAGTTCATGGTGTTCACCGCCCCCACGCCATTTTAGGCTCGCCGGGTTTTCGGCTCCCGGTTATTCTGGCGCCATGAACAAGATTCTCGCCACCTTGATCGCCCTGACCATTGCCGTCACGCCGCAAGCCGCGACCGCCTTCGACCAGCTCGAGCGCTTCGCCCCGCTATTTACCGATGACCCGCAAAATCCGCTGGTCTTCACCTATGTTGCGCCACTGGGCGGGTTCACCCAAGATAACCCCGCCCTCTACGGCACTGACGATTATGTCCTGCTCAACGCCCTGATCGACAGCACGGGTGTCGAGCCCAGCACGGGCATCGATTTCCCCCAAGTCGTCGGCATGCTCAGCACCGGCCAGCCGCCGCGTCAGCTGACCGTGCTGTTCGGCAAGCCCGGCTTCCTCGACGCCACCGAGGCAGCCCTGACTAAACGCGGTTTCACCCGCTCCGAAGTCGCCAGCCTGACGGTCATGAGCAAGGGCGAAGACTACGCCCTCGATCTCGCCACTGCAGATGACCTGCTCGGCAGCGGCATGGGCAAGGCCCAACGCCCGGCGCTGGGCGAGGATTTCCTGCTCCGTACCGCCGGTTGGCCCGAATTGCGCACCGCACTCACCAATCTCGAAAATCCGGGCGCCACAACCGCCCTCTGGCGCGCCACCATTGCCGGCCTGCGCCGAGCCAGCGGCTCAAGCTGGCTCGACACCGCCATCGGCTGGAACGCCGTCGGCTTCCTTGATGTCGGCGACCCAGCCCGAGTCCTGCTCAACCCGGATTCGGCCAAAACCAAGCAGCCCGCCACGGCCGCGTTGCCGGTCTTCCCCCATGCCATCATCGCCCTGACGCAGGACCGGGACGGCGGGGCCATCCGTATCGCCCTGCCATTTGGCACCGCGGAACAGGCCCAACAGGCCGGCGTCATTGTCGCCGACCGGCTCCTCGCTCAGCCCAATACCGCCGATACCCAGCCCAGTATCGCAGTGGAAACCGTGGCGTCTTTCTTCGTCGCCGTGGTCACCATCGAGGTCGAAGGCGAAACCTTGGCCGACACCGCCAAACGCTTCGCCGGCCAGAACAACGCGGTCATGCAACGCGGCTATGAGGTCCTGAAACTGGGACTTTAGAACGGCCGGCGAGGCCTATACCTCTCCCAAATACCCAACCTCGATCCGCTGGAACAAATGTCCCGGCTTCATCGTATCGAGCCATTTTCGAAAATCGGCGACATCCTTGAACCCGGCGCGCCGGGCCTCGGCATCGGTCACATCATCGGGCGACATGTCATCGATCGCCTTGATGGACAGCAACCCCACCTTGGTCTTGAGCGTGCCGCCGGCCTTCACCGTCGGCTTGCTCCAGCGCCGAAAAATCAGATCGACCTTGCCGGCCTTGATCTCTTCGAGCAGTTCCCGCTTGAGCAGCATTTTACCCCACCACCGCCGTCGCCAGCATTTCCACGCGCAATCCCTTGGCCAGCAATTCTTTGACCACCACAGTCGCCCGCACCGGATAAGGCTGCTTGAAATATTCGGCATAGACCGAATTCATGCCCTTGGCATCCGCGCTATCGATCAAAAACACCTGCACCTGCACGATATTGGCCAGCGTGCCACCGGCTGCCGTCACGGCCATCTGCAAATTCTGGATCGTCCGCCGCGTCTGCTCTTCGATGCCGCCCGCAACGATCTCGCCCGTCACCGGGTCCTCGGCAATCGCTACCAGCCAAACCTGATTGCCCGCCTTGATGGCGTCATTCACCGGCGAGCTTCCGGCCACAATCCCGCTATCGATACGCTCAATCATAATCAGCTACTTTCAGAATCAACGCCAACAATTGTCTTGTGCCTTCCCTTGTGACAAACACAGGCGACCGGGCCAAGCGGGCGTGGTGAAATGGTAGACACAAGGGACTTAAAATCCCTCGGCGATAGCCGTGCGGGTTCGAGCCCCGCCGCCCGCACCACCGGCTCAAATCCAGTTTCTACTGGTTCTTCTGCACGATGCAATTGCCGCCCGCGGCCAGCAATTTCTGGCACAGCGCATTGGCCTCCTGCCGGCTCTGCCTGCCGATCATTGCTGAAAAGCGCATGCGATTGCCAAAGGCAGGATTGCGCACGCTGATCAGCATCAGCTCCTCGCTGCCGATAATTCTAGCAAATTTGGCCTGCACAGCATCGAACCGCGCCCGCGCCAGTCAGCCGCCGCATTCTGTGCAATGAGCACGCCCCATGGCTGCCACTTGGCTGGGCTGGTGGTCAGATCAGGCGAGCGGATGGAGCTGGCCATGTCGATGCAGGCCGCCTGAAAATCCGTGTCGCCGTCCAGCGCATAATCCACATCCTCCGGCGGATCGGCGAGCCACATGCTCACCGGATGCCCTGTGACGATCATCACGTAGTTGCGCGTCTCCGCCGGCAGCGCGCCCCCGCCATTGGCGACATAGCGGCCAATCCGGTTTTCGCCACCATTATAGGCGGCCGCGGCCAGCCCCAGATTGCCGAATTTCAGCTCGAGAAAACGCAGATATTCGGCCGACCGCGCCAGCGCCTCGGTCGGGTCGAACGGATTGGCCGAGTCCCGCAGCCGCCCGGTGGTCGGCATGAATTGGGCAATGCCCTGCGCCCCGGCCGGGCTCAGCGCCGATGGGTCGAACCGGCTTTCCTGCCAGATCAGGCGGGCGAAAAATCCCTCAGGGAGGCTCCAATGGTGGGCATAGGCGGCAATGGCCGCGCAGACATCGGCGCGATAACTCAGCTCCGCAATGCAGATATCCTGCCCGCTTAGGGCATAACAGGTGCCCTCATCCGCCTCCTGCCCAAGGGCCGGCTGCGGCAATAGGAGCAACGTCAGTAGCATCAACCAGTGCAGTACACGGAACACGGGCCACCCCGGGAGCGAAAGACGGGACATAGCGGCGTCATCTGCTATTCTGCCGGATAGAACAGCACGTCACAACCATGCGCAAAGGGAGTGAGTAATGGCTAAGCTCGTGTTTGGAATGAACCAGTCCCTCGACGGCTATGTCGACCATATGAAATTTGCGCCCGATCCTATTCTCTTCCGCCACTTCGTCGCGGAGGCGGAAGCGCAGGCCGGCAGCATCTATGGCCGCAATGTCTACGTCCTCATGCATTATTGGGACGATGACCAACCCGAATGGAACAGCGACGAACAGGCCTTCGCAGCCGCCTGGCGGAAACAGCCCAAATGGGTCGTCTCGCGCACGCTGAAATCGGTCGGCCCCAATGCCAGCCTTGTCGAAGGCGAGCTTGAGACCGCCATCCGCAAGCTGAAGGCCGAGTGCGACGGCGAGATCGAAGTGGCCGGCCCGAACCCGGCACGCAGCCTCACCGAGCTTGGCCTGATCGACGAATATCGCATCTACCTGCACCCCGTCGTACTGGGCCACGGCACGCCATATTTCGCCGGCCCCCGGCCGCCGCTCCGCCTCATGACGCATGACCGGATCGGCGAGGACGTGATCCGATTGACCTACATCCCGGTCTGATTACCGCCTCGGACAGCCGAAAACGCCGCCCGGCCGATGTGGCGTTGCGGTTATACGGTAACGGGCGGCCATTGGACCTTCCGAAACTAATAGAACGGACCAATGGCCGCCCGTCACGATCCGCTTTTTATGCAGGGTCCGGTTCAGGCGGTACCATTATTGCAGGTCCGGCTGCCGAGTTTCCAACCCCACTGGAGAAGCGCCCCTCTCCCACGGTCTCCCCACCCGGCCCTGCGTCGAGGCCGCGTAACTGGCGGGAATGGGGGTATAGTGACATGGGGTTTGGAGAGCGGGGATAAGTTTTTTGGGATGGCCGGTTTCGACCCCATTGGCAACGTTCATGGCAGGAAGTGATGACCCTCAAAGCAGCCCTTGAGGGCGGCCATCGTCACAGGTCATGCGACAAGGGCGAGGTGATGCGGATGCTTGCAATCTGCGTTGTCGTGCAGTGGATCGTGATCTTAAGAGTGCGCTCGCCAGATCTGATGATCTTGCCCGCAGGTCACGATGTCCCGTGTAGGTGCGAAAACGACGACTACCAGACGAGTCTATCTAGATGGTTATGGCCGGAAAGCAGGCGAGCGATGCGGTCCTGCGCCGCTTCGCGTATCTCAGGCTGCGGGTGGTGTGCGTAAAGTGCGAGTTCCCCGTACATGTCATAGAAGTTCAGCCGCTCGCGCAGATGCTCGCGATCGAACAGCTCCGGATATGCGCCGTGCATCCATCCGGGGACCTCTGTGAGTGTGGTCTCGTCGAGCCCTTGTTCGTCGGGTGTGGGTGGGAACTCTCGCGCTTTCGCGCACCAGCGCAGTATCGTATCGAGCTCGACATCCGCTGGCTGAGCCAGCGCCTCCGCGAAGTCGATAAGACCGGTGACGCGTCCCCGGTCGACGATCACGTTGGATCCATGTAAATCACCATGGACGAGGACGGGTTCGTCGTTGGCGAACAACGTCAGTCGCTCCTTGATCCAATCGGCGGCGTCCGCGAGCAGGCGCGAGTCATGACCGGGCAGTCGCCGGGCAGCCTCGACCTGCTGGAGCGCCGCACGCACTACAGGTGGGTGGAACGCCGGCCACGGCTTGCCGGCGAGCGCGTCGGCCAGCCGGGGCGGCAGCAGTCCCGCCGGGACAGGAACGCGGTGCAGGGCACGCAACGCAGCGCCGAGGCTTTCGATGATTGCTTGGCGGGTGGGCGAGTCCGCCGCCGGCCATGCGTCGTACAGGGTTCGGCCCGGCAGGCGTTCGGAGACATACCACGGCCCGTCCGGGCCGTCACCGTGGGCGAGGTGCCGAGCGTGTGGGACCTCGCTGCCGGCGAGCAGGTTGACCACCGTGGCCTCGTGGCGATACGCGTCGCGATGCCGTACGTCGTTGTTCAGTCGTACGACGTATTCGTCACCGACCCACGCGCGGCTAACCCAGCCGGCCTTTGGATGAAAGCGCCCGGTTGCTGGCAAACCAGCGGCTGCCAGCGTCCTCAGCAGCGCCGGATCGGTAGCCGGCTCGTCGACGAACGGTGTTGATTGGTCGGACACGTACCAAGCCTCGCAAACATCGGTTCACTAGACTGTCCTAGGCCACGCCGACTGTCGGATCAATTCAGTTTGTGGCTCGCCACGATCGTATCGTTGGTCTGCAATCGCAGATATCCTAAATTTCGCAACCAGATCGCCGATACTGAAAAGGTCAGCGAAAAGTCTGTCACGAAAGTCGGACGCAGCACTCGGCATTCCGCTGATGACATTTGCAACACCAAGGTCATCGTCCGTGTCAGCTTTCCTGAAAAATCCGGCACAAACCGGATCGTCTCCTTCCCACCCTAGCCAGCCATTGGCAACAGGCTTTGCCCCTCAGTCCGTCCCGCCTGAGATCGGTGCTGCATAAGCAACATCCAAATCCCATGGGAAGAAAATCCAGTGTCCTGGCTCACTTCGGTGATGAAGG
The DNA here is from genome assembly GCA_025452255.1 of Devosia sp. A8/3-2. Taxonomy (GTDB): domain Bacteria; phylum Pseudomonadota; class Alphaproteobacteria; order Rhizobiales; family Devosiaceae; genus Devosia. The sequence goes on along the minus strand of CP104974.1, from coordinate 2,320,596 downwards.
TGTCGACCAGTTCGCGGCCTTTGGGCTTGGCGTAGACGGTCGCAAAGTGGGCGCCGGGCAGCATTTCGCGGACCACGCGGGCGGTTGAGCCGGTGTCGACCAGATCGTCCACAATCAGGATTTTGGCGCCGTTGCGGGCCAGTTCGAGCACGGGCGAGCTGATTTCCTTGAGCACCTTGATGCCGCTCTGGCTCTGGTGATCATAGCTCTTGACCGCCACGGTCTCGACCGTGCGGATATTGAGTTCGCGCGCCACGATGGCGGCCGGCACCAGCCCGCCCCGCGCAATAGCCACGATGGCGTCAGAACGAACCGATACCCGCCAGCCGCCGGGCCAGCGCCCGGCTATCGCGATGGAACTGATCCCAGCTGACCGGGAAGGACTTTTCGTTCGGATTGTTCACTCGATCTCTCCTGCGCCGGCGCCGTGGCGTCCGAATAATTGAATTTGGCGTCTTAGCAAACGCGAAGCCTGCGCGCTATTGCGCCGGGCGCTTAATCCTCAGGCGGCGTAACGCCCGCCTTGGCATGCGCCGCATCCACCATGGCCTGCACCTTGGCCGTCGCCTCTTCCAGCCGCACTGGATCCGACGAGCGCAGCACCAGCTCGGTCATCACCCGGTCTTTGCCCATTTGCGGATAGCTGCCCATCTTGACGTCCGGATATTGCGCCTGCAATTCGCCCAGCGGCCCGCCGACGGTCCCCTCGCCCACCGCCGCCTTGACGGTCATGGCGAGCACTTTCTTGCCGCCCTGCAAAGTCGGCGCCAGCGCTTCGAGCATGCGCGCATAATGATCGGCACGCCGGCCATCACATGCACATTGCCGATGCGGAAGCCCGGCGCGGCGCTGACCGAATTGACGATCAGATCGGCGCCCTCGGGAATGCGGGCCATGCGCAGCCGCGCCTCGTTGACCTCGGTGCCGGTTTCTTTCCAGCGCGATTCCAGCATGGCCCGCGCCTGCGCGTTGATCGGCAACGCCACGCCAAACGCCTTGGCCACCGCATCGGCAGTGATGTCGTCATGCGTCGGCCCAATGCCGCCCGTGGTGAACACATAGGTATAGCGGGCGCGCAGCTCGTTGACGGCGTCGACGATGTCGTCGGTTTCTGTCGCTGACCACGCGGACTTCCTTGAGCTCGATGCCCAGATCGGTGCAGAAATCGGCGGTCGCGCCGATATTGACGTCCTTGGTGCGTCCCGAGAGAATTTCATCGCCGATAACGATCAGCGCAGCAGTAATGGTGACAGGGCTCGACATCGCTTGAATCCGTGGCTTGCTGTCAGCCAGCAATGCCCGGCCCCGATAACCGCGTCAAGCAAGTGTGTCGCCCTTCCCATCGGCAAAACGAGCGATTAGATTTATCGGGTCTGTGTTGGAGTTTCTTATGACCACCTATGTCGATGCCAGTTCCAAAGCCCGCCGCACTGCCGGCGTCATCCCGCTGCATGGCGAGGAAGGCTTTATCGGCATGCGCAAGGCGGGTCAGCTGACGGCGCAGGCGCTCGATATTCTGGTCGACTATGTCGAGGCGGGCGTGCCCACCTCCACCATCGACCGGGTGGCTTATGAATTCGCCCACGACAATGGGGCCATCCCGGCCACCATTTTCTACAAGGGCTATCGCCACTCGCTCTGCACCTCGATCAACCACGTCGTCTGCCATGGCATTCCCGACGAACGGCCGCTGCGCGAAGGCGATATCGTCAATATCGACCTGACGCTGATCGTCGATGGCTGGTATGGCGATTCCAGCCGTATGTATCCGGTGGGCGAAATTTCCGCAAGGCGGAGCGGTTGATCGAAGTCACTTATGAAGGGCTTGAAGCTGGCATCGCAGCCGCCAAGCCGGGCAATACCACCGGCGATATCGGGGCTGCCATCCGGGCCGTGGCGGAGGGCGAACGCATGAGCGTGGTGCGCGATTTCGTCGGCCATGGCGTCGGGCGCCTGTTCCATGACGAGCCCAATATTCTCCATTTCGGCGTGCCCGGCACCGGCGTACCGCTCAAGCCCGGCATGATCTTCACCATCGAGCCGATGATCAATCTGGGCCGCCCGCACGTTAAAATCCTCTCCGATGGCTGGACCGCCGTTACCCGCGACCGCACGCTGTCCTCGCAGGCCGAGCATTCCATCGGCATCACCGAAACCGGCTGCGAGATCTTCACGCTTTCCCCCGGTGGTCTGTTCAATCCGCTCGCCGCGCGGGCCGCCTGATGACCGACCGGCCGGACGAACTCTCGGAAGCCTCGTTTCCCGCCCCAACGCCGATCAATGATCATGCCGGCCACCGCCAGCGGGTGCGCGAACGCTTCCTCAAGGTGGGCGGCGACGCGCTTGAAGATTACGAATTGCTCGAGCTGATCCTGCAGCTCGTCGTGCCCCGCCGCGACACCAAGGCCACTGGCCAAGACCCTGCTGCGCGAATTCGGCACCTTTTCGGGGGTGTTCAATGCCAGCCAGCGCGCACTGGAAAAAATCGATGGCACGGGCGCCACTTCGGTGGCTCATATCAAGGTTATCCAGGCGGTTGCCGCCCGCTTCAGGCGCGACCGCATCGCCACCGAAAAGCCGATCCTGAGCTCCCGGTCGCAGCTGATCGACTATTGCAACTCCCAGATGGCCTATGAAACCATCGAGCAGTTCCGCATTCTCTTTCTGGACAAGAAAAACCGCCTGATCGCCGACGAGGTGCAACAGACCGGCACGGTCGATCATACTCCCGTCTATCCGCGCGAAGTGATCAAGCGCACGCTCCGAGCTATCGGCTACCGCACTGATTCTGGTGCACAATCACCCATCAGGTGACCCGGCGCCCTCCTCCGCCGATGTGCGGATGACCAAGGAAATTGCCGATATCGCCAAGCCGCTCGGCATTACGCTGCATGATCATCTGATCATCGGCAAGGCAGGCCACACTTCGCTGCGCGGCCTCAAGCTAATCTGATTTTTCGGGCGTTTCGACGGTCTTGCGGCCGCTAAGCCGATACACCAGCGCCTCGGATATTGCGCGCCGGGGTTTTGAGTTGCTTATTGGCCTTGATGCGCGCCCGCGTCTTCTGGAAGGCTCGGTGTACGCCCACGATCAGCGTGCCCCGCGCGGTCAGCCCGATATAGTGCTGCCGCAGCGGTGTCTGCACATTGCACCAGTGCCGCTTCTCGTCAGTGAAGCCGCTGCCCATGTCGAACACGCGCATGCCCCGGTCGAACACCGTCTGCATCACCCGCAACAGGCATTGCTTGCCCGGGGAGCCATTCTGGATTGCCGGATCGTCGCTCATCGAGGAAATCAGGCAGAACATGCGGTCGTTGTGCACGACATTGTAGCGCACGGCCACCACCGCATCATTGAGCCGCAAGACATGCAGCCGCACATCCACGCCCGAGCCTTCCGCCGCCATGGCGTGATAAAAATCGGTCAGCCGGTCATGCACGAAGGGATCACGAACGCCCATGACCTTGAAGCGCGCCGCGCTGCACGAACATGGTTTCGATGGCTCGGCGCATGTCGCCGCCATTGTGGATTTCCTCGAAGCCGACTTCGCCCATGGCGGCCAGCCGGTCGCCCTGCTGCCGGTCATGCTTGCGGCGCGATTTGCTGCGCTGCAGCCGGTCGCATTCTTCCCAGCTGGAATATTGCGAACGGTAAAGCGTTTCGACCGTGAGGGTCGACCCCAGTTCGTCAAACAGGCCGGCTTCGCCATCCACCTCGATGGGAATCGAGCGGAGATAGACCGAGTCGGCGCCGCTCAACTGGCCGATCATTGCCTGCCACAGCGCGGCACGCCCTGCAGGGCCCAACGCCGCCAGCTTTTGGATATCGGCCACGGGCGCATAGCAACCGGCATGGGCGCCGGGAAACCGAGTAAATACCGGCACGCCCCGCACCGTCTTGCAGGTGCAGCGGCAGTAGCGCCACGGGCTCGCCATCCAGCGTGCCGACCACAAAGCGCTGATCCGCCGGCGCAATGCGGCGGTCCTTGATCCACAGGCGGATGAAATCATAGCTCTGGCCCGGCGATTCGATGCCGTTTGCCGACAGGGCCCGCCACACGGTTTCGACCGACCCGATATCGTTGCTAACGCTGGCAGCGATATCCGCGCGCAACGGATCAAGCGCCGCCACGGCAAGACCGGATGCGGTATGTGTGTCCGATGCCGTTTCCGGCAGCGCCGATAGTGCCGCGTTGAGTATCAGTTCCCGCCCCCTGCAATCTCTGGCAACACAGTGCATCGCCAGAATGAATCAGAGCTAAACAACCACCTAGCAAAACACCCTAGCGGCAAAAGCCGCGCTATGCGGTTAAGCGGAGATTACTGTCAGCCGAAATTGGCCAGCACGGGGAATGTCTCGAGGAACCAGTAGGACAGCCGGGTGAAATTGCCGGTGAGGAACAACACGCCGGTAATCACCAGCAGCACCCCCATCACCCGCTCTACCGTATGCAGATGGCGCTTGAAGCTGTTGAAGAAGGTCAGGAACGGTCCGATGGCAATGCCCGCCAGAAAGAACGGCACGCCCAGCCCCAGCGAATAAAGCCCCAGCAGCGAGGCCCCTTCCAGCGCCGTGCTGCGGCTCGCCGCCACGGACAGCACCGCCGCCAGCACCGGCCCGATGCAGGGCGTCCAGCCAATGGCAAAGGCCAGCCCCAGCAAAAACCCGCCCAGCGGACCGCTCGCCACGCCGGGCCCATTGTGCCGGATTTGCCGGTCCAACAGGCCAATGCGATAGACACCGATGAAATGCAGGCCCATGGCAATGATCAGCACACCGGCCACCGGCGTCAAAATCGGCAGCGCCTGCCGGAACGCCTGCCCGAACACCGTGGCCGTCGCGCCCAGCAGCACGAACACCACCGAAAAGCCGAGAATGAAAAACAGCGAGGTCACCGCCACGCGCCGCTGCAACGCCGCCGAGCCAGTCTCATCGGCTCGCAATTGGTCAAAGCTCGCCCCGCTCATATAGGTGAGATAGGGCGGCACCAGCGGCAGCACGCAGGGGCTGAGAAAGCTCAGCACGCCAGCGCCGAACACCATGGGCAATGAAAATTCCAACCGACGCTCCTTTTGCGCTCTTCTAGCGCGAAGTGCTTGCAAAGCAATGCGTGGCTTCGCCGCATCGCCGGTTTGTGAAGGACGTCCCTTGCCCGCGCCACCCCGTCGCTATAAGGCAAAGACGCATTTCCTGTCGGCAAGGCGAGCGCCCATGACCACCCGACCCATACGCATTGCGCCATCGATTCTCTCGGCCGATTTCGCGCGCTCGGGCGCTGAGATCGAAGCCATCGACAAGGCCGGCGCCGACTATATCCATGTCGATGTGATGGATGGCCATTTTGTACCCAATATCAGTTTCGGCATGCCGGTCATTGCCGCGGCCCGAAGCTACACTGCCAAGCCCTTCGATACCCATTTGATGATCGCTCCCGCCGATCCCTACCTCGCGGACTTCGCGCGGGCCGGCGCCGACATTATCACCGTCCACGCCGAAGCGGGCCCGCACCTGCACCGCTCCATTCAGGCGATCAGGGCCGAGGGCAAGAAGGCCGGCGTCGCGCTCAATCCTGCCACCCCTGTCTCCGCCCTCGAGCACGTCATCGACAATATCGATCTGTTGCTCATCATGTCCGTCAATCCCGGCTTTGGCGGCCAGAGCTTCATTCCCGCTACGCTGGACAAGGTCCGCCGGGCCAATGCCCTGATCGGCGCCCGCCCCATCGATCTGGAAGTCGACGGCGGCGTCACCATGGACAATATCAGGGAGATCGCGCGCTGGCGCCAATGTCTTCGTCGCCGGCTCCTTCATTTTTGGTGGGAACGATCCAGCCACCTACGCCGCCTGCATTGCAGCGCTCCGCGCCGCTGCCACACACTGACTCAAATTCTGAACGCGAAGGCCTAAACCCATGATTCTGCGCTATTCCCGCCCCGAAATGGTTGCCAATTGGTCGGCCGAAAACCGCTTCGCCATCTGGTTTGAAATCGAAGCGCACGCCACCACCAAGCTGGCCGAGCTGGGCGTGGTGCCAAAGAATCCGCCCAGAAAATCTGGGACGTGATGAATGCCCGCAAGGCCGAGCTGGGTGACTACGGCTTCGATGTCGAGCGGATCGACGAAATCGAGCGCACCACCAAGCACGACGTCATCGCCTTCCTCACGCATTTGAGCGAAATCGTCGGCCCCGACGCCCGCTTTGTCCATCAGGGCATGACCAGCTCCGACATTCTGGACACCACCCTCTCCGTGCAAATGGCCCGCGCGGCCGATATCCTGATCGCCGATGTCGATGCCCTGCTCGCTGCGCTCAAGCGCCGCGCCTATGAGCATAAGGACACCATCACCATTGGTCGCAGCCACGGCATTCATGCCGAGCCGACCACGTTCGGCGTCAAGCTGGCCGAAGCCTATGCCGAATTCACCCGCAACCGCGCTCGCCTCGTCGCCGCCCGCGAAGAAATCGCCACCGCTGCCATTTCCGGCGCCATCGGCAGCTTCGCCAATATCGACCCGCAGGTCGAGGAATATGTCGCCGAAAAGCTGGGCCTCGCCATCGAGCCGGTCTCGACCCAGTCATTCCGCGTGATCGCCACGCCATGTTCTTCGCCACGCTGGGCGTCGTCGCCAGCTCCATCGAGCGCGTCGCCGTGGAAATCCGCCATCTGCAGCGCACCGAAGTGCTCGAAGCCGAGGAATTCTTCTCCCCCGGCCAGAAGGGCAGCTCGGCCATGCCGCACAAGCGCAACCCGGTGCTGACGGAAAATCTCACGGGCCCGGCGCGTCTCGTACGCGGCATGGTCACCCCGGCGCTCGAAAACGTCGCCCTCTGGCACGAGCGCGATATTTCGCACTCCTCGGTTGAACGTATGATCGCTCCCGATGGCACGATCACACTCGATTTCGCCTACGGCGCGGCTGACCAATGTCATCGACAAACTGGTCGTCTACCCCGAAAACATGCGCAAGAATCTGGACCTGCTCGGGGGCCTGCACAATTCCCAGCGCGTCCTGCTCGCCCTCACCCGGGCTGGCTATAGCCGCGAGGACAGCTATGCCGCCGTCCAGCGCAACGCCATGAAGGTGTGGGAAATGCGCGGCGACCGCGCCGGCCAGTTCGCTAAGAACCTCAAGGCCGACCCCGAGGTCAGCCTGAGCGACACACAAATCGACGCCATGTTTGACGATGCCTACCATCTCAAGCATGTCGATACGATCTTCAGCCGCGTGTTCAAATGAGCCTGATCTGCGCCCGAGAAACCGGCCTGACCGCCGAGGAATACATTGCGTGTGTCGGCCAGTCCAAGCTCGGCCCCACCCGCCCGCTGGGTAATACCGAGCGGGTTCAGGCCATGCTCGACAATTCCAACCTCGTGGTCACCGCGCGTGACGACAGCGGCCGGCTGGTCGGCTTGTTCCGCGCCATGACGGACTGGAACTGGGTCTGCTACTGCGCCGATATGGCCGTCGTCAGAAACTAGCCAAGGCCGGGGCGTCGGCCGCACGCTGATGGACAAAGCCGCAGAAATGCTGGGTCCCGGCGTCAGCATAATCCTGCTGGCCCTCCCCGGCGCCGAAGGCTTCTATAGCAAGATCGGCCTGACCCAGACCGATGCGGGCTTCTACCGCGACAGGACCCACCGCTCATGAAGATATCGGAGGCCGACATCCTGATCCTGCCCGGCCTTGGCGGCTCCAGCCCGAGCCATTGGCAATTGCGCTGGGCCGAGCGCATGTCCAATGCCGCCATTGTCGAGCAGGCCGATTGGGATGAGCCGGACTCGGATGACTGGGTCTCCACCATCGAGCAGGCCATCCTGCTCGCCACTCGCCCGGTCGTGCTGGTCGCCCATTCGCTCTCCTGCATCGCCGTTGCCCATACGGCGAGCCGTCTGATCGATTCCAATGTGCGCGGCGCCTTCCTCGTTGCCCCACCCGATATCGAACTCAGCCCCGACGCGCCGGAAGAAACCTATCCCTTCCGCCCCATTCCGCGCGATCCGCTGCCCTTCCCGTCCCTGCTGGTCGCTTCGAGCAATGACCCGCTCTGCACTATCGACCGCGCGGTCGAATTCGCCACCTGCTGGGGTTCCGATTTCCACCGGGCCGGTGAAGCCGGTCACATCAACGTCGCCTCCGGCCACGGCCCTCGGCCCGAGGGCCTGCTGATGTTCACCCGCCTGATGCAACGGATCTGACATTCATGTCCGACTATCTCCTCGTCGCCGAAACGCCCAGCATTGCCGATTACCGCCGCCTGCGCGAAGTCGCCGGCCTTAGCGGCAAATCCCGGAAGCCGCCGAAGCCGGCCTGCCCAATAGCTGGTTCGCCGTCATCATCCGCCATGGCGACGCCGTCGTCGGCATGGGCCGTGTCATTGGCGATGGCGGCACCGCCTTCCAGATCGTCGACATCGCCGTCGAGCCCGCCCATCAAGGCAAGGGGCTGGGCAAGCAGATCATGGCCGCCCTGATGGACCAGCTGCGCCAGCACGCTCCCGCCACCGCCTATGTCAGCCTCATCGCCGACGGCGACGCCCGCCACCTCTACGCCAAATATGGCTTTGAGCCCGTCATGCCCGCGTCGATCGGCATGGCAATGCGGCTCGGCTAGCCGCCCACCACCACATCCAGCCAAAATCCGCCGCAATCCCCCAACATGCGCCGCAATCACTGCGGCCCCGACACCGGTCCGCCCAAGATCCGCCTAACTCCATGACTTTGTGGCTGTTTCTGCCGCTGCAGCAATTAAATTACTTTAACTTGAGAAGGCGTTTTTCCGGTCCTAGCTTCCTACTCGCAGGTTTGGACCGCGCCGGCATCTCGAATACGACCTGCGACTCGACGCGATCTGTAAACCAGCCAATTCCGGGCCTGTCCCGGCGTCTTTACGGAGACATTACTATGCGCAAGATCATCGTTCCTGTTGTCCCGGCCTTCGTTGTCGGCACCTCTGGCATGGCATTTGCCGCCAATTATTCGGCACCCGCCGCCAAGCCTGCCGCCGCGGCAACCATTGCCGGGCCGCAGTCCATCAGCAGCACGGTCAAGGCGTTCGATCTCAAATCCCACACGCTGACCACGGCCAATGGCGTCGCCTATAAATTGCCGGCCACCTTCAAGGACCCGGGCCTGAAGGCCGGCTCCAAGGTCACCGTGAAATGGCAGCAGAACGGCAAGGAATATGACGCGAGCAGCGTCACGCTCGGCTAGCGCTCCGATCTCGGTACGCGGCGGCCAACTCAACACCTGATCGACCGGGCCGCCGCGGCCGAATAAAAAGGGAGCCGGACCAATGGTCCGGCTCCCTCAAAATTCCCATAGCCTTGCAGATCAGCCTTCGGCTGCGATCTGCTCATTGGCAACCAGCACCAGCTGCGCCATCTTCTGGCGAATCACGTCATCGCCGATCGCCACGCCCTTGGCCTTGAGATCGCTCGAAACCTTGCGGAACACGTCTTCGTCACCGGCCTCTTCGAAATCGGCAGCAACCACTTCGGCGGCATAGGTCTTGGCGTCATCGCCGGTCAGGCTCAGCAGTTCGGCCGCCCAGATGCCCAGCAGCTTGTTGCGGCGCGCTTCGGCCTTGAATTTCTTCTCGGCATCGAAGGCAAACTTGGCTTCCTGGCCCTTCTGTCGATCGTCAAACCCGCTCATCAATGTCTCCCGCTGGCTCTGATGGGGCGCCTTTCCGGCGCTCGCCAATCGACATAGGCGGTTCAGCCTGCCAAATCAACGCCGCCCGGACGGCTGCGACCTTATGCGGCCCATGCCTCGCCCCACCGCATCTATCCCCTGCCTTCTATCGAAAGAGCTTGCATTTTTGTCCTTTTGTGGCGCATGAAGCGGCCGAAATCATCCCCTCCTTCATCGGTCCGGAAGTTCCATGAACCGTCGTCGTAAAATCTATGAAGGCAAGGCCAAGATCCTGTTCGAGGGTCCTGAGCCGGGCACGCTGGTCCAGTATTTCAAGGACGACACAACCGCCGGCGACGGCGCGTCATGAAGTCGTCGATGGCAAGGGCGTGCTGAACAACCGCATTTCCGAGTTCATCTTCACCAAGCTCAACGGCCCGGGCATACCGACTCATTTTCTCAAGCGCATCAACATGCGTGAGCAGCTGATCAAGGAAGTCGAGATCATCCCGCTTGAAGTCGTCGTGCGCAATGTCGCCGCCGGCTCGCTGGTCAAGCGCTCGGGTCTTGAGCCCGGCACGCAGCTGCCCTGCCCGATCATCGAATTCTACTACAAGGACGATGCGCTGCACGACCCCATGGTCAGTGAAGAGCACATCACCGCCTTCGGCTGGGCCACCCCTGCCGAACTCGACGACATCATGAGCCCGGCCATCCGGGTCAACGATTTCCTGTCCGGCCTGTTCATGGGCGTCGGCATCCAGCTCGTCGATTTCAAGATCGAATGCGGCCGCCTTTATGAGGGCGACCTCATGCGCATCATCCCGGCCGACGAAATCAGCCCGGACAATTGCCGCCTGTGGGACGTCAAGACCCGCAACAAGATGGACAAGGACCGCTTCCACGAAAACCTTGGTGGCTCGGTTGAAAGCTATCGCGAGGTCGCTCAGCGCCTTGGCATCCCGGTCGAGACCGACAACGCGCTGGCCACTGGCCCGCGCCTCGGTTCAGTAAGCGTTGCATCGGAGCGGCATTATGAAGGCACGTGTCACCGTCACCCTCAAGAATGGCGTTCTCGATCCGCAGGGTCAGGCCATTGAAGGCTCCCTGAAAAGCTCGGGCTTTTCCGGCGTTGGCGCTGTACGCCGTGGCAAAGTGTTCGATCTGGCTCTTGAGGGTAGCGACGAAGCCGCTGCCCGCACCGCCCTCACCACCATGTGCGAGAAGCTCCTCGCCAACACGGTGATTGAAAACTACGCGATCGAAATCTCCAATTAATCTTTCGCTACTATCCTATTCAGGCGCGCTGTACTGAGGCGCAGGACCATATTGTCATGCTCAAGACTATCTCGCTCACAGTCATGTTCCTCGCTACCATGGGCCTGCTCTTCGCCGCTTACGCCTCAGTGCCCGTCTAGGGAAATGCATGGTTTGGATTTAGCTAAATCCTTACCAGTTAAGCATTTCGATTAAGCCTTCACGCAGGCTTTTACGCTTCCGCACATCATTGCCGCTATTGTGCCCCCGCAAGTTCTGGGGGAGTTGTGGCAATGACTGGATCGGCAAGGCGCCTTGATTGGGTGGATATGGCCAAGGGCCTGTCCATTTTCCTCGTCGTGATGATGTATGCGGCCTCAAGCGTTGGCGAGGACACCGGTGGCGTCGGCGCATTGCACTGGGCCATAGCTTTTGCCACCCCCTTCCGGATGCCCGAATTCTTCCTGATTTCCGGGCTGTTCCTCTCCGAGTCATCGACCGCCCCGGAAAGCCTTCGCCGACCGCCGCGTCGTGCACTATCTCTATTTCTACGTGCTCTGGGCGTTCATCCACATTGTCTTCAAGACCGGCCTGCTCTCCGCCAACCCCATGGGCGCTGCGAGCGAATTGGCTCGGTCCGTGGTGCAGCCCTATGGCGTGCTGTGGTTCATCTACATGCTGGCCGTCTGCGGCGCCGCTGCCAAGCTGCTGCACGACATCCGCGCCCCCGCTGGGCCGTCTTCGTCGTCGCCGCCATCCTGCAGATGGCCTCCATCCGCACCGGTAGCTACGCAATCGACCAGTTCGCGGCCTATTTTGTCTTCTTCTATTCCGGCTATATCCCGGCGCCACAGCTGTTCCGCTCGGCCAACTGGGCCAGCGACAACGCCATCCTCGCCATTGCCGGCCTTCTCGCTCGGGCCGCACTCAATGCCGCCCTCGTCTTCTCCCCCGGCTTCGCGATGCACCCCATCCACCCCGTCATGGGCATTGCCGGCCTGCCCGGTGTCCATCTTGTCCTGGCGCTGATCGGCACCGCAGCACTCTGCACGATAGCCGCGCTGCTGACCCGCCTGCCCCGGATGAACTGGCTGCGCTGGATGGGCAGTAAATCGCTGATCATCTACGTGGCCTTCGTGCTGCCCATGGGCATTGCCCGCACCGTGTTGATCAAGCTCGGCTTCATCGAGCCAACCCTGCTCAGCTCGGCCATCATGGCCATCGCCATCATCTCTCCGCTGATCCTTTATTGGCTGGTGCTGCGCACCGGCTGGGGCATGTTCCTGTTCAGAACGCCCTGCCCAGGCCCACCTGCCCGGCACCAGCGGATCGCGCCGGGAACAACCGCGCGCCGCACAGGCGCCGGCCGAATAGAAAACCACTTCGCAAACAGGGTCACAGGGGCGGGATATTGTATCTCGCCCCTTGCCTTTTTGCCCAAGACTCACGACAAGGGCCTCGCGCAACCCCAGACATAGCGAGGACCTGCCGATGAAATCAGCCGTCATCGTCTTCCCCGGCCTCAATCGCGACCGCGACATGATCACGGCGCTTACCAAGATTTCCGGCACCGCCCCCGAGTGGTCTGGCATCAAGATGCCGATTTGCCCGATGTCGACCTCGTCGTCATCCCCGGCGGCTTCTCCTATGGCGATTATCTGCGCTGCGGCGCCATCGCCGCCCGCTCGCCCATCATGGACAAGCTGCGCGACCGCGCGGCCCGTGGCGTCAAGGTGCTGGGCGTTTGCAACGGCTTCCAGATCCTGATCGAAGCAGGCCTGCTGCCCGGCGCACTGATGCGCAATATGAGCCTCAAATTTGTCTGCCGCGAGGTCAAGCTCGAAGTCGCCAATGCGGCGACCGATTTCACCTGCGGCTATAGCCGGGGCCAGATCATCCGCTGCCCTGTCGCCCATCACGATGGCAATTACTTCGCTGACGCCGACACCATTGCCCGCCTCGAAGGCAATGGCCGGTGGCCTTCCGCTATGCCGAAGGCACCAATCCCAACGGTTCGATCAACGACATTGCCGGCATTTTCAACGAGCAGAAGAACGTGCTGGGCCTGATGCCCCACCCGGAAAACCTCATCGAATCCGCGCATGGCGGCAGCGACGGACGGGCCCTGTTCTCAGGATTGCTGGGCCGAGGCGGCTTGAGATGACCCTGCGGGCGCCAGTCAAACCGCGAGTGCTGTTGACTGGCTGGGGCTGGGGTTCGGCGCGACCGGTTTGGTCATGCAATTCTTCCTGTCGATGCAGCTGTCCTTCGCCAATGGCCACGATTTCCCGGGCTTTCTCGGGCATTTCTTCGCCTTCTACACCATCCTGACCAATATCGTGCTGGTGCTGATCTACCTCTCCGAAGTTCTGCCCACGCCCCGCCTCGAGCTGTTCCGCCGCCCCGTGACCCGCGGCCTGATGGCAGCCAATATCGCGCTGGTCGGCCTCTACGTTTATTTCGTGCTGCGCCATTACGGCGCACTCGAGGGGGTAGACCTGCTGGCCGACAACATCCTGCATTATCTGTGCCCCACGCTGTACCTGCTGTGGTGGCTGGTATCGCAACGCCACGGCCAGCTCCGCTGGACCCAGCTCCCCGTCATGTTGGCGCCCACGCTGGTCTATTTCCTCTACATTCTGGCCCGCGGCGTCTGGGTGCAGCAATATCCCTACCCCGTGCTGAACGTAGTCGAGCTCGGCTATGGCCAGTGCTGCTCAACGCCCTGTTCATGGCCGCCGCGCTCTGCCTTGCTCTGCATCGTGGTCGTCACCACCGACAAGCTCATTGCCCGCCAAACCCGGACAAATCCCGCATGACCCTTCCCAACGACATCGTCATTACCCCCCAGCTGGTCGCCGATCATGGCCTCAAGCCCGATGAGTACGACAAGATTGTCGCGCTGATCGGCCGGGTGCCGACCTATACCGAGCTCGGGATTTTCTCGGCGATGTGGAACGAGCATTGCTCGTACAAATCCTCCAAGAAGTGGCTCAAGACCCTGCCCACCACCGGGCCGCGCGTCATCCGGGGCCCCGGCGAAAACGCCGGCGTGGTCGATATCGGCGATGGGCAGGCCGTGGTCTTCAAGATGGAGTCGCACAACCACCCCAGCTTTATCGAGCCCTATCAGGGCGCCGGCACCGGCATGGGCGGCATTCTGCGCGACGTCTTCACCATGGGTGCCCGCCCGGTCGCCGCCATGAACGCCCTCCGCTTCGGCGCGCCCGCTCACGAAAAGACCCGCCATCTGGTCTCCGGCGTGGTCGCCGGCATTGGCGGCTATGGCAATGCCTTCGGCGTGCCCACCGTGGGCGGCGAAGTCGAGTTCGACGAGCGCTATAACGGCAATATCCCGGTCAACGCCTTCGCGGCGGGCACGGCCGACACCGACAAGATTTTCTATTCCAAGGCCGAAGGCGTCGGCCTGCCTGTCGTTTATCTCGGCGCCAAGACCGGCCGTGACGGTGTCGGCGGCGCCACCATGGCCTCGGCCGAATTCGGCGACGATATCGATGAAAAGCGCCCCACCGTGCAGGTCGGCGACCCCTTCACCGAAAAGCGCCTGCTCGAGGCCTGCCTTGAGCTGATGGCTACCGGCGCGGTTATCGCCATTCAGGACATGGGCGCAGCGGGCCTGACCTGTTCGGCCGTCGAAATGGGCGCCAAGGGCGACCTCGGCATCGAGCTGGACCTCGACAAGGTGCCGGTGCGCGAAACCCATATGACGGCCTATGAAATGATGCTCAGCGAAAGCCGAGGCGCATGCTCATGGTGCTGCATCCCGAAAAGGAAGCCGAGGCCCGCGCCGTTTTCGTCAAATGGGAACTCGACTTTGCCACCGTCGGCAAGACCACCGACGACCTGCGCTTCCGCGTACTTTGGCAGGGCGATGAAGTCGCCAATCTGCCGATCAAGGATCTGGGTGACGAAGCGCCTGAATATGACCGCCCCCGGATCGAGTCGCCAAAGCCCGCAGCCCTTGCTGCCACCGACATCCCCCAGATGGACGTGGCCGATGCCCTGCTCAAGCTGATGGGCAGCCACCAGATCGCCTCGCGCCGCTGGGTTTATGAGCAATATGACACGCTGATCCAAGGCAATTCGCTGCAACGCCCCGGCGGCGATGCCGGCGTCATTCGCGTCGAAGGCCACGACACCAAAGCGCTGGCCTTCACCTCCGACGTCACCCCGCGCTATTGCGAGGCCGACCCCTATGAAGGCGGCAAGCAGGCCGTGGCCGAAGCCCGGCGTAACCTGACAGCTACGGGTGCCGACCCGCTCGCCGCCACCGACAATCTCAATTTCGGCAATCCAGAACGCCCCGAAATCATGGGCCAGCTCGTGGGCGCCGTGAAAGGCATTGGCGAAGCCTGCCGCGTGCTCGAATTCCCCATCGTTTCGGGCAATGTCAGCCTCTACAACGAAACCAATGGCCGCGGCATCCTGCCGACGCCCACCATTGGCGGCGTCGGCCTGCTGCCCGACTGGAACAAAATGGCCCGCATCGGCTTTGCTGCCGAAAATCAGGTCATCCTGCTGGTCGGCTCTCCTGCCGCGCGGCACCCATCTGGGCCAATCCATCTATCTGCGCGACCTGTTCGACCGCCACGACGGCACCGCTCCCTTAGTCGATCTCGCCCACGAAAAGCGTACCGGCGATTTCGTCCGCAAGCTGATCCGCTCGGGCACCGCTACGGCCTGCCATGACCTGTCCGATGGCGGCTCGGCTGTGGGCCTCGCCGAAATGGCCATCGCCTCGGGCATCGGCGCTACCATTGTCGATCTCACCGACCAGAGCCCCATCCTGCAATATTTCGGCGAAGACCGGGGCCGCTACCTGCTGACCGTCAATCTCGACCCGCAGGGCGACGAGATTGCCGCGCTCTGGGCCGAGGCCAAATCCACGGGCATCCACGCGCCCCGGATCGGCACCACCGGCGGCACCGACCCGGTTCTCGGTGCGGCCCGCCCCCTACCCGTCCACGACTCGGTTGCCGCGCATGAAGGCTGGTTCCCCCACTACATGAACGGGTAAGACTATCAATTAATCTGGCTGCCTTATGATCGCCGCTCTTTGGAGTGCTTTGACACTCCGGGGCGGCGTTATCATTTCGGAGACGACCATGAATTTTCGACCGGCAATCAGCTGCCTAGCGGCATTGACCATGGGCCTGCTGCCGGCCGCCGCCTATGCCCAGAGCGTCAACGTCACGCGCTCGATTCTGCAAGATCAGCCCTACACAATCATCTACCCGGACGTCATGGTGCCCTCGGGCGGCGCCACCGAACCGCTGAACCTGACCCATCCCAGCGTGCCGCTGCAATGCGACATCACCATCGTGCCGGTGCAGGATACCGATTGGACGGCCCAAAGCGCCCTCTCCAGCCTCGATGACGGCGAAGTCACCTCCAGCTGGGCCAAAACCTTCCCCGGCTTTACCTTGGGCACCAAGACCACCACGCCTTACCAAAGCGGCCCGGCTTTACTCTATGACGGCCAGAGCACCGACTCGCCCATGGGCATCCCGCTGACCATCGTGCACACCGAAACGGTCGATTCCGGCCGCGGCTATACCCTTGACTGCCTCTTTGCCACCGAGATCGCCGCGCAGGCCCGCCCCATGGTCGATTTCATCATCGCCAATTTCTCGACCCGCTCGGATGCCGAATGCTGTGTCGGCGCGGAAGCCAAATCCGTCAGAAACCGCCCCGATTGCCCCCACTCAATAGCAGCTTGGCGCAGCGCTCGTATTGAAGCGCCCCGCCCGGTGCCATATCTTGGTGGAGTCGGCGCTGTCGCCGGACTGACCAAGGAGTTGAGCAATGCCCATGGACGCCAGCGAGATCGAGCGCCGCATCAAGGCCGCGTTGCCTGACGCCGATATTGACATTCGTGACTCGGCCGGCGACGGCGACCACTATGCCGCCACCGTCATTTCCGCCGCCTTCAAGGGCAAATCCCGCGTGCAGCAGCACCAGTTGGTCTATGCCGCCCTGCAAGGCGATATGGGCGGCGCCCTGCACGCTTTGGCCCTCCAGACCAGCGCCCCCGAATAGTCCCGTGTCGCTGCGCGACTCGCTCGAGCTGATCCGCATGGTCCGTCCCGAAGCCGGGACGGCTGCGCTGGAACACGAAATCGCCGCCGAACGCGCCTCCTCGATCAGCGCCGCCGAGCGCAAGGTCATCACGGCCCTCGCCACACTCGCAGAGACGCACAGCGAACCCGCCTCGGCCGATGCACGCCGAGGCCGTGTGGGAATATTTCGTCCATCGCGAACTCATTGGCTTCCGCCGCCACAATGACGTGATTCAGGACCTCAGCATCCCCCGCGAAGTCCTTGTCGGGCTTGGTGCATCGCCAGCCAAAGGCAAGTGAGCCTGCGCCACATGGAGCCCGCATGACCCGTGCCGTTTTCTTCGACATCGATGGCGTGCTGATCCATGGCTTTCACGCCCGCCCCGACCTGACCCGCCGCTGGGATACAAATCTGCTGGCGGATATGGGCGTGGACTCAAAGCGGTTTGTCGACGAATTCATCTTCGACATCTTCGTCAAGAAGGTCGTTACCGGCGAAATGTCGGTGATCGATGCCCTCGAGCGGCGCCTGCCCTCGCTCGGTTACAAGGGTTCGCCCGTCGCCTTTCACCACTATTGGCTGATCAACGACAGCGAACTCAATCAACCGCTCCTTGACGGCATCCGCCAGCTCAAGCGCAAAAGCGACATTCGCCTCTACATCGCCACCAATCAGGAACATCTGCGCGCCAGCTGGCTGTGGAGCCATCTGGGCCTCAATGAACTATTCGACGACATGTTCTATTCGGCCCGCATCGGTGTGCGCAAACCGGACCCGGCCTTTTTCGCCTTCGCCATGAGCAAGATTGGTCCGCAAACCGAACCACCTCTCTTCTTCGACGACACCCCCAAGGTCATCGACGGCGCCCGTGCTGCCGGCTGGGAGGCGGTGCTCTTCAACACCATTGATGACTTCACCAGCCATCCTCGGATCGCCGAGCGCCTCTAGCCGCTCTTGGCGTCGACAAAGCTTGATCGGCAATTGGCGATGGCAGGCCTCGACAGCGCCACGCCAAGCTCCTATTTATGGACCAACGATTTCCCGGCCTCCCCGGACCCAAGAAAGGCTGCCGCAATGACCGACATCAACGCATTCATCGACGACAAGGTGAAGAATAACGACATCTTCCTGTTCATGAAGGGCACACCGGACTTTCCGCAGTGTGGCTTCTCCGGCCGAGTCGTGCAGATTCTGAACTATCTCGGCGTCGAATATGGCAGCGCCAATGTGCTGGAAAGCGCCGAACTACGCGACGGCATCAAGGCCTATACCAATTGGCCGACTATTCCCCAGCTCTATGTGAAGGGCAGAATTCGTCGGCGGCGCCGACATTGTCCGCGAAATGTTCCGGGCGGGTGAACTGCAGACCCATATCGAAAGCGCCGGCATCCCGGTCAAGCTTTCGGCCTGAACTCAACTGCCAGTTACCAAAACGCCGGCCCCGTGGGCCAGCGTTTTCTATTTGGCCTCGAAATCCGCCGAAAGCCGCAATTCCCGCAGCGGCCGCACTCGTCGCGTCGCCTCGGCGTAAGTGGGATGCGCCTTATAGGCCGCCAGCGCCGCAGCGTCGGCGAATTCGGCATAGACCACCACATCGACCTCATTGGAAATCTGGTCCACCTTGCTGTTCCACGACACCTCGAAATGGGTGCTGTGCGGAATGGTGCCAAGCAGGTTCAGCCCCTCGCAAATCGCGTCGAGATTGTCAGCCGACTTGGCGGTGAAAAAGACGATATGGCGGATCACGCTCAAACTCCTGAATAGTGGCGCGACTTGTCGGTGCGATTGACGCAAGGGTCAACCCATCACCAGTCTTGATAGATCCCATTCAGCAATATTGCTTTGCGTGATGATGTCGTGGGCGTAGATAGATCATCCATATCCGGATGCCCCTTATGACCTCATCGGCCCTGCGCCCTGCCGTTCCCCTGCTCGTCATCATCATTGCCGGCTGCATCGTCGCGGCTATCGGCAATGGCATAAGGACCAGTTTCGGCCTTTTCACCCTGCCGATGACCAGCGATCTGGGTCTCAGCCGTGAGGGCTGGGGCATGGCCATGGCCATCCAGAACCCGGCCCGGGGCATAGCGCAGCCCTTTGCCGGCGCCTTTGCCGACCGGGTCGGCACCGCCTGCACGGTGGCCGCCGGCGGCGCCCTCTATGCTCTGGGCCTCGTGCTCATGGCCTTTTCGCCCAATGCCGCAATCATGACGCTGACCGGTGGTGTCATCACCGGCGTCGGCATTGCCATCTGTTCGTTCAGCGTGGTCATGGCCGCCTTTGGCCGCGCCGTGCCGGCCGAAAAGCGCAGCCTGATCTTTGGTGTCGCGACTGCCGCCTCCTCGTTCGGCCAATTCGCCTTTGCCCCGATCAGCCGGGGCTTCATCAACGCCTTTGGCTGGCAGACCGCCCTGATCTATCTCGGCGCCATGCTGCTGCTGATCATTCCGCTCTCCTATGCCCTGCGCGGTCGCAGCGAACGCACCGCTGGCCGGTGGAGATGCCGTTTCTTCAGGCCCTGTCGCGCGCCCGGAGCCATGGCTCCTATCGGCTGCTGGTGATCGGCTTCTTCGTCTGCGGCTTCCATCTCGCCTTCATCAATGTCCACATGCCCGCCTATCTGGTGCAATGCGGCCTCTCGCCCGAAGTGGGCAGCTGGACCATCGCGGTGATCGGCCTGTTCAACGTCGTTGGCAGCCTGTCGGCCGGGTATCTCGGCGGCCGCGTGCCCAAGCAGATCCTTCTCGCCAGCATCTACTTCCTGCGCGCGATCGCCATTGGCCTCTTCATGCTGTTCCCGGTCACCGAAATGACCGCCTATATCTTCGCCGCCGCCATGGGCCTGCTCTGGCTCTCGACCGTGCCGCCAACGGCGGGCCTCGTCTCGGTGTTCTTTGGCCCCCGCTATATGGGCATGCTCTATGGCGTCGCCTTTTCAGCCACCAGCTCGGCTCGTTCATGGGCGTCTGGCTCGGCGGCGTCGCCTTCGATCTGACCGGGCATTACGATCTGGTCTGGTATCTGGGCATCCTGCTCGGCCTCGCCTCGGCGGCATTGCATCTGCCGATCAACGACCGAACCGCGCCGGCCTTCGCCTTGAAACCGGCCTGATATCGTCATTTGCCGATTGACGCCTTGCCAAAGCAGGCCATGAGGTTCATGGTCTCCCTTGTCTTTCCGCCGCGCGTTTTGCCGTGGCCTGCCTGAGTTTCATTCATGTCTGATCATTTTTCGCGGGTCTTATCCCGTCCAGAATTCATTGCCCTGATGGCCGCGCTCATGGCGCTGAACGCCCTAGCTATCGACGTCATGCTGCCAGCCCTGCCCTATATGGGCGAAGCCCCGGGCATTAGCAGCGAGAACGAGCGTCAATACGTCATCTCCGCCTATATGATGGGGTTTGGCTCGGCCCAGCTCGCGTTCGGCCCCCTGTCCGACCGCTTCGGCCGCCGGGCACCGCTGCTGATCGGCATTGTTGTCTACATCATCGCGGCGGTGGCAGCGGTGTTCTCGCCGACCTTCGGCATCCTGCTGGCCCTTCGCTTTTTGCAGGGCATGGGCGCCGCCGGCACGCGCGTCATCGCGACCTCCATCGTACGCGACATGTATTCGGGCCGCGCCATGGCCGAGGTCATGTCGCTGACCTTCATGGTATTCATGGCTATCCCGATCATCGCGCCCGGCATTGGCCGAGTGCTGCTGCTGACCGGGCCATGGCACACCATTTTCCTGTTCATGGGTGGCCTTGCCGCCGTGTTCGGCCTCTGGGCGTTCATCCGCCTGCCTGAGACACTGGCGCTGGCCAATCGGCGCGAGTTGACGCTCAGTTCCATTCTCGATGGCTTCCGTATCGTAGTGACCAACCGCGTCGCCTTCTATTATGGGCTGGCCGGCACCTTCACTTTTGGCGCGCTGTTCGGCTTTATCAGCTCGTCCCAGCAGATCTACGTCGATATCTATGGCTTGGGCGTTTATTTCCCGGTCGCCTTCGCCGCCGTTGCTGCATTGATGGCCGTGTCGTCCTTTACCAATTCGCGCATCGTCTCGCGGGTCGGTATGCGCCGCCTGTCGCATGGCGCCATGCTGGTCTTTACCGGCATGAGCGGCGTCTGGCTGATTTTGGCGCTGGTCGGCTTTCTGCCCATCTGGCTGTTCCTGCTGATCCCGGCTATCGTCATGTTCTGCTTCGGCTGGGCTGCCTCCAACATGAATTCGCTGTCCATGGAGCCGCTCGGCTCGGTGGCCGGCACCGCCTCCTCCGTTTTCGGCTTCGTCCAGACCGTCGGAGGCGCGCTGATCGGTGGCTTTATCGGCCAGCAGTTCAACGGCACGGTCGTCCCCGTTGCCGCGGGCTATTTCGTCATGGGCGTCTTGTCACTGATCTTCATCCTGATCGCCGAGAATGGGCGCCTGTTCGGCGTGGGCACCGAACATGCCCACACCGACATGAGCCACCACGCCGCTCACTAATCTGCGGGCGGCGGGTTCAAAGCCTCGATCTCGCTACGGTCACGATAGACATGATCGACCAGCCCCCGGGCTTTGGCCTGTTCGGGCGTCATGAAGTGGTCGCGCTCCAGCGCGGCCTCCACTTCCTCATAGGTCCGGCCACAATGCTTGGCGTAGAGACCATGCGTAAGGCGCTTCAGCCGTTGGCTTTCCTCGGCATGCAGCATGATATCGGTCACTTTGCCCTGATAGCCGCCACTCGGCTGATGCAGCATGATAGAGGCGCTCGGCAGGCACACACGGCTGCCGGGCGCTCCGGCCATCAACAGTAATGTGCCGGCCGACATGGCCATGCCAAAGCACAGCGTACCCACCGGCGCCTTGATGAACTGCATCGTGTCATACATGGCCAGCGCCGAAGTGACGACGCCGCCGGGCGAGTTGATATAAAGGCTTATCTCCTTTTTCGGATTCTCCGCCTCAAGGAACAGCAGCTGCGCACTGACCAGCGCGGCCATATTGTCCTCGATCTCGCCATTGACGAAAATGATCCGCTCGCGCAACAGCCGCGAATAGATATCGAAAGACCGCTCTCCGCGGCTCGATTGCTCGACCACCATAGGGACGAGTTGCATCATGTCGTGCATCGGCGACCTCCGTTCTGATCTAGGTTTGGAATTGAGTTAGGCGGCCAGCATCTGCGGGCCGGCCACATTGCTATTGGCCGCCACCGGCATCACCACCGGCTCATGCGTCAGCCGGAACCAGTGCGCCCATCGGCCATGGGCTTGAGCTCGAAGGTCACCACGCTATCCTCGACATCGCCCACGGCACCCTGCCCGGCCTCGCGCCAATGATAGCTCAGCGATTTATTCTCTTCGGCCGCCAGCACAGTCAGGTCGAGCGCTTCGCCCGCCGCTGCATCCGGGGTCAGCCAGCGCTCGAGATAGGCCGGGATGGTCAGCGCTCGCCACACCTTCTCGGGCGCGGCATCGAGCGCGCATTCATAGATCAAGGCGTCGGTCGTCATTGGTCCATCTCCTTGAGCAGGTCTTTGAGCTGATCGATCCGCTGAGGCCAGAATGCGCGATGGCGCGCCAGCCAACCATGCAAGGGCGCCAGCCCCGCCGGCTCGATCCGGTAATTGACATAGCGACCCTCGCGCCGCTCGCTGACCAGCCCCGCCTCGCGCAACACCGCCAGATGCTGGGACATCGCCGGCTGCGAAATGGCAAAGCCCTCGCGCAATTCCGTCGCCGTCATCTCGGCCGTCGCCAGCCGCTCGAACACCGCTCGACGCGTCGGATCAGCCAGCACTTTGAAAATATCCGCTTCGCTCATACCAGACACATAAGCACAGACTTATGAGTCGAGCAAGGGGCGTGCGGAAACGGTGCATGCCACCATTACTCCTAATGTCACCGCGTCTCCCTCGGGCGTGACCCGAGGGTCTGTCAGGTTCGCACCAGCATTGTGCTTGCGGCGAGTGGCCCTCGGGTCGAGCCCGAGGGAGAGCTGTGGGGAGGAGAGGTTGCGGATGACCACGGGGTCGCTCAGCCAATCACGGTGTCATGATTTTGGGCATCCCCGCTAATACGTAAACACCTCACGCCGCAGCGTCTGCCAGCTATCCTTGTCGGTGGCAATGATCAGCCCGCCATCGACGTGATGCGGCAGATAGGCTGAGCCATCGAGCCGCGCGGCATAGCCGTCGGCTTCTTGCGCCATCAGCGTGCCGGCCAGATGATCCCGGGGCATCAGCTTGTTGTAGCAGAGGAATTGCGCATGGCCGGACACGAAGGTGCGGTATTCATGCCCCGCCACGCGATAATTGGACACTATCCGCACCTTGGCAAAATTGGTCAGCACCTGCGGGCGTGCCTCGGCCGGCATGAATGCCACTGAAGCGCAGCCCACCATCTCCGCCAGCGGCAAAGGCTGGGCGATCTGCATCCGTACCGCCTCGCCATGGGGCCGCCGCAGCCGAGCGCCGCTGCCCTTTTCGGCCATCATCCAATCGTCGCCCATCGGGTCATAAATGATGCCGGCAATGGTCTCGCCCTTGGACACGACCGACGCCATGACGGCAAAGAGCGGCAGGCCGGCCGCGTAATTGGCCGTGCCATCGATCGGGTCGACCACGACGGCCAGATCCGCATCGGCCAATGCATCCAGCAGAGCCGGATCGGCCGCCACCGATTCCTCGCCGACAAACAGCGCATCGGGCACCAGCTCGGCCACCCGGGCCTTGATGAAGCGCTCGGCGGCCTCGTCGGCCTCGGTCACCAGATCGATCGCCGAGGTCTTGATCTTGACCATGCCCGCATCCAGCCGGCGAAAGCGCGGCAGCACTTCGGCCTTGGCCGCATCGCGCAGGATTGTCGCCAGCGCCCCGATATCAACACTCATAGTCCGGTCCTTCGTTCTGAACAGCCCTGCAAAATCGAACAGCTTCGGATCGAGCATATGGCTAGGATTGACGTTGCCGAGCGCGCGGATCATCACATCCTTGCGCCCCGGCATGCGTTTTTCGATGTCGGCAAGCATGGCCTTCATCGCATTGCGCTCCAGCCCATCTCGGCTGCCGCACAGATCGCAGGGGATGATTGGAAAGGCCATGGCGTCGGAAAACCGCTGCAGATCGTCTTCCGCACAATAGATCAGCGGCCGCAACACTTCGATGTCGCCCTCATCATTGAGCAGGCGCGGAGGCATGGCGGCCAGCTTGCCGCCATGGAACAGGTTCATGAAAAAGTTTCGAGGCTATCGTCGCGATGATGGCCCAACACCAGCGCCGTGCAGCCCTCCTCCCGCGCAATGCGATAGAGATTGCCGCGCCGTAGCCGGCTGCACAGCGAGCAATAGGTTGCCCCCGCCGGCAGCTTGTCTGTGACGATGGAATAGGTGTCCTTGTATTCAATCCGATGCGGAATCCCTAACCCGCCCGAGAATTCGGGCAGGATATGCTTGGGGAAATTGGGCTGCCCCTGATCGAGATTGCAGACCAGCAATTCCACCGGCAATAGCCCGCGCCATTTGAGATCCAGCAGCAGCGCCAGCATGCCATAGCTGTCCTTGCCGCCCGACAGCGCCACCAGCCATTTCTCACCCGCCCGCACCATGGCGAACCTGTCCAACGCCTCGCGCATGTGCGGATCAGCCGCTTGCGCAGCTTGTTGAACTCCACACTGCGCGGCGCCCCGGCAAAAATCGGGTGCGCGCCGGATTCGGCTTCGTCGGCTTCGGCACGGGGGGCGGCATCCATAACGGCGCTCATGGGAAACTCTTGTGGCAATCGGTTCGTAGCTGATACCGCCCCTGCCCCTTCGAGGGAAGCAAAACCGGGCCTAGCGAACATTACCAAGCTTTAACTTCCCATTCTTGCTTTAGACGTTTTGCAGCAGTTACATGACGCCCATCACTGGCACCCGAGAGTCTCGCGGTGTTTCGCTCTTTTTCCCTAATCCCACGCCGTTCTTCAGCTCTGCCATAGCTTGGACGGCGCTATGTATGGCTCTCTGGTTCGGCTTTGGCTCTACTCTTGAGCACTATATCAGCTCGGGCCCCGGCTTGGTGTCCCTCCCACCGAGGCCACCCCCGAACCCTTCTTCAGTGCAGGACGAGTCTGGCTCTACCAATTCATTTTGATGTCGGGCTACCTCTTCTGCGTGCCCCGGTATTTCCTCAACGACAACAAGCGCTGGTATTGGTGGTCGGTGGTCGGCTCAGTGACCATCGTCGAAGTGGTCTACTTCGACGTCCAGATCGGTGCTTGGATGAACGACTGGTACGGCGATTTCTTCAACTTGATCCAGGCAGCACTGACCACGCCGGGAACCGTGTCACTGGATACCCTCTTTGGCGAATTGAGCACCGTGCTCTACGTTCTGCTGCCACGAATTGCCGTGCTAGTTCTCAATGCCTTCTTCATTGCCCATTATCTCTTCCGCTGGCGCCGGGCGATGTCGTTCTACTATCTGACGCACTGGCAACGCCTTCGCCATATCGAAGGCGCGTCGCAGCGTATCCGGGAAGACGCGCAGCGTTTTGCCAATATTGTGGAAGGGCTGGCAGTATCGCTGATTTCCTCGATCATGACGTTGCTGGTCTTTCTACCCCTTCTATGGGAGCTGTCGCAGCACATCACCCAACTGCCTTTTGTTGGTGCAGTAGATGGCAGCTCTGGTCTGGGTTGCTCTGCTGTCGGCGATTGTCGGTACGGTTTTGCTCGGCCTAGTGGGTTTCAAACTCCCCGGCCTTGAATTCCAGAACCAGCGTGTTGAAGCAGCTTTCCGCAAGGAACTCGTCTATGGCGAAGACCACAATGACCGGGCCCAACCGGCACCGCTGCAGGAATTCTTTCTCGGCGTGCAGAGGAACTATTTCCGGCTCTATGGCCACTATCTCTACTTCAATGTGGCCGGTATGTGTACATTCAGGGTTCGATCTTTGTGCCGCTCATCGCAATGGCGCCATCCATTGCCGCAGGCGCGCTCACGTTCGGCCTATTTCAACAGGTGAGCAACGCCTTCAGCCAGTGGAGGACTCGTTCCGCTTCCTCGCCAATTCTGGACGACGATTATTTCGCTGATTTCGGTCTACAAACGCTTGCGCGCTCGAGGCCAATATACCCCCGGATTCCATCTCAGGCGTTGACTACGACGATCCGCGTTTCCTGCAATCGTGGGACAATCCGGTGACCAGCGACAACGCCCCGCGCGAGCCGGCACAATTCTAGGTGAAACCAACGTCATCCCGCAAAGCAGGGACCTCCGTTTGTGAAAGAAGGAAACAGAGGTTCCCGCCTGCGCAGGAATGACCAGTGATTGAATAGAACGTCAGCGCAGGACCACAGCCTCAGTGCATACCCAAAACAAAAGGCCGCTCCAAGGAGCGGCCTTTCAAATCTGTTATTCGACTGCGCTTAGCGCGAGTAGAATTCGACGACCGTGTTCGGTTCCATCTGGACCGGATAGGGCACGTCCGACAGCGCCGGAACGCGGGCGAAGGTGGCGGTCATCTTGTTGTGGTCGACTTCGACGTAGTCAGGAACGTCGCGCTCGGCCAGCTGGGTGGCTTCGATCAGCACGGCGAGCTGCTTGGAACGCTCGCGCACTTCGATCTTGTCGCCGACCTTGACTCGGTAGGATGGGATGTTGACGCGCTTGCCATTGACCGGGATATGGCCATGCGACACGAACTGGCGCGCAGCAAACACGGTGGCAACGAACTTCGCACGATAGACGAGGCGCGTCCAGACGGCTCTCGAGCAGGCCGATCAGGTTCTCGCCGGTATCGCCCTTAACGCGGGCGGCTTCGGTGTAGAGGCGCTTGAACGCCTTTTCGGTGACCGAACCGTAATAGCCCTTGAGCTTCTGCTTGGCACGGAGCTGCAGACCGTAGTCCGACAGCTTGCCCTTGCGGCGCTGACCATGCTGGCCGGGGCCATAAGCACGGGCATTGAGCGGGGACTTGGGACGGCCCCAGATATTTTCGCCAAGACGACGATCGATCTTGTACTTGGCTGAATGACGCTTCGACATCGCGTATCCTTCTTAACAGTTGAATGGATCGCGCCCTCCTCTGCCATCCTCGCGGATGACCGACAGACCCCAAAAATTCAGGAGATCCTGGGTGCGCCTATAGGCTCGAAAGCCTCAATAGGTGGCCGCGTGATATAGTCGGACGGCCGGGGAGTCAAGCCAGCTCGGGCCTCAGACCATTTTCTTGTCGAGCGTCTTCTGCTCGCGCAGCCCGGGGAACACCCGGCTCCAGATAATGGCGACAGCGACCGCCCCCAGCCCGCCCAGCGCCACGGCGGGCACCGGGCCGATGAAATGAGCCACCGTGCCGGCGCGGAACTCGCCCAATTCGTTTGACGCACCAATGAACACCGAATTGACCGCATTGACCCGCCCGCGCACTTCCTCGGGCGTCCACAGCTGCATGATCGTCTCGCGAATGGTCACGCTGACCATGTCGGACGCGCCCACCAGCGCCAGCGCCGGAATGGAAATCCACACTGTGGTGGAAAGGCCGAAGACCACCGTGAAAGCACCGAACAGCCCGACGAAGAGGAACAGGATTTTGCCCGCGTGATTGCGAGATCGGGGAAGCGGGTCAGGAACAGCGCCATGACGATGGCGCCGATGCCCGGCGCAGCGCGCAAGAGGCCGAGTTCCTGCGGGCCGGCATGCAGAATGTCCTTGGTATAGACCGGCAGCAGCGCCACTGCGCCGCCCATCAGCACGGCGAACATGTCCAGCGAGATGGCGCCCAGCACCACCTTGTTGGAGAAAATATAGCGGAACCCCGCCAGCATGGTTTCAAGGCTGGTCGCCTGCTGCGACTCCCGCTGCGCGGGCTTGGGGATCAGCAGCACGCAGACCGCCCCCGCCAGCAACAGCACACCGGCCGTCGTGAACGGCACGGCCGGCCCCGAGCCATAGAGCAGCCCGCCGGCGGCTGGGCCCATGATCGCCGCAAACTGCCATGCCGAAGCATTGACGGTGATGGCGTTAGACAGCGCCTCAGGCGGCACCAGATTGGGCGCCAGCGACTGCGCGGCGGGGCCCCAGAAGGCGCGTGCCGTGCCCAGCACGATCAATATGCCGAAGATCGGCCAGACTTCATGGGCTTCCGCATTGACGAAAACCAGGAACCCTGGGGCGCAGACCAGTTCCACGCTGAGGCAAATCGCCATGATGAAGCGCCGGTTCAACCGGTCGGCCGTCAACCCTGTGACCGGGATCAGCAGCAGCGCCGGCAGGAACAGGCACAGCCCCACCAGCCCGAGCAGGAAGGCATTGCCCGTAACATCGTAAATCTGCCGGAGCGATCGATACCGACATGATCTGCACCGCAAAGCTGACCAGCAGCGTGGTCAGCCAGAAAAAGCGGAAGCCGACATAGGTAAAGGCGATGCGGGATTTGTCTTGCGGGGCGGGCGTGCTCATGGGGCAAGCAGATCGCATGACAAACTGTCGCAGTCAAAGGCGGAACGGGCAAATTCCGTTCGCGCCACTGCTTTATCAGTCCGTGTTGCCACCCGGCTTCTGCCGATTGGGGTTTGGCCGCTGATGCCGCCGGTCGATCGAGGAAATCACCCCGCGCAGGGTGCGGATTTCCTGGCTGGTGAATTTTCCGCGCTCCAGCATAGTGCGCAGATTGTTGACCACGGTCGGCCGCTTGTCCGGCGCGGTGAAGAAACCGGACCCGTCCAGCGTGGATTCAAGGTGTCCGAAAAGCCCCACAAGCTCTTCGCGCGGCGCAACTTCTGCCAAAGCATCGGAGAACGGCAAGGCCGTTCCCGCTTCGCTGTGCCGGCGCCATTCATAGGACAGCAACAGCACGGCTTGCGCGATATTGAGCGAGGCAAAAGCCGGCTCCACCGGCAGGGTGACGATGGCATCGGCCAGCGCCACTTCCTCATTGAGCAGGCCCCAGCGCTCGCGGCCGAACAACAGCCCGGCCGGCCGGCCTGCGCCGATCTGGGCGGCCAGATTGGTCGCCGCCTCTTCCGGCCCCAACACCATCTTCTGCATATCGCGCGAACGCGCCGTGGTCGCATAGACCAGCGTGAGGTCAGAAATCGCTTCTTCGAGCGTCTCGAACACCCGGACCCTTTCGATCACATGATCGGCGCGGGAGGCGGCATTGATGGCCTTTTCATTGGGCCAGCCATCGCGCGGCCGCACCAGCGCAAGTCCCACAGGCCGAAATTGGCCATGGCGCGCTGCCGTGCCAATATTCTCACCCAGCTGCGGTTCTGCACAGGATGATTGCCGGGGTTGGCGCAAGACTAGGTTGTTTCGAAGAATCCGTACCGGCCATGGCGCCCAATCCGTGAAGTCAGGCGCACATAGCCCATTTGCCGGGCCC
The DNA here is from genome assembly GCA_025452255.1 of Devosia sp. A8/3-2. GTDB lineage: Bacteria > Pseudomonadota > Alphaproteobacteria > Rhizobiales > Devosiaceae > Devosia. The sequence continues at coordinate 2,291,292 of CP104974.1, read as the reverse complement.
GATGCAAATCAGGCGACGCGATGCCGTTGCGGCAATTCCGCACTTTGCTTGGCCGGTTCCATTCGCGATCCAGCATGGCAAAATGCAATTCCTCGTCCCACTCACCCCGGAACAGCGCATGTTCGCGGTAATGGGCCTCCAGCCGCATGCCCATATTCTGCATCAGCTTGATGGAATGGTGATTGCGGCCATCGCAGCCGCAAAGACCCGATGAATGCGGAAATGGTCAAAGGCCAGATCGAACAAAGCGCCCAGCGCCTCGCGGGCAAAGCCCTGCCCCGAATAGTTCGGATTGATCACGAAACGCACTTCGCCCTGCCCCGCCGTCGCATCCGACCAATGCAGCGACACATGCCCGATCAACTGCTTGTCGCCCTTGCGCACCATAGCCGGGGTCAGCGTATCGCCCGGCCGTTGCAGGCTGACATGACTGCGCATCACATTGAGCGCCTCGGCCACCTCGTTCTTGTCCCGCGCCCTGCTGACCGCATAGCGCTGTGCCGAAGGCAGCGACAAATAGGCGTTGAGCGCCTCCAGATCCCCTCGTTCAAAGGTACGAAGGACCAACCGCTCGATTTCGATGGGCAGACTCAGTGACGACATGATTGCGCTCCCTCCCGCTAGGCATTGCGAATTCTCAACGCGAGGAGAGTCGGAGATGTTCCTGCCGAGCGGAGAAATATTCTACCCCGCCGAAACGGGCGGCCCGGCAGTGGCGGAGCAGCACAACGAGCGGACGGCGCACGGCAGCGCCACGCCAATAAATCGCTCTATATCAAGGCATTAGGGCAGCACAATTGATTCAAGAAGCGAAGAACATGCGGCGCTTTTCCGGCCATTCCGTCTCCAGAATGGCATAGATAAATTCCTCGTCCCACTCCCCTTTGAACAGGGCATGCTCGTGGAAATGTGCTTCACGGCGCATGCCCAAACGCTCCATCAGCTTGGCCGATGCGGCGTTCCGAGCATCACAACGCGCCATGACCCGGTGAATCTCACCGTCCTTGAAAGCCAAGTCCAGTAAAGCCACCGCCGCCTCGGTCGCGTAGCCATGCCCCTGATAATCGGGATGGAAGATCCAACCAATTTCGCTCTGCCGCGCATCGAGATTGCGCAGGATCAGCGAGACCTCGCCGATCAAAGTGCCCTCGCCGGCCAGTTCCACACCCAGAATGATCTTGTCCTCGTCGACCTCCAGCGCCACCTGCCCGATGCGCTGCTGCACGGCCAGCGCGCATTCCTCCCGGCTCAGCGGCACGTCGAACAAATAACGCGCGACATCCTCGCGCCGGCGATAGTCAAACACGGCATCCACATCGCCGCGCGTGAAGGGACGAAGCAGCAGCCTCGCCGTTTCAAGCGGATAGTCCGGGTGCAAGTTTGCGTCCTCCAGCTTTGGCGCGCACTCTTGCCACGCTCGTTCACAAAGGCAAGGGCCACGCCTTGCCGCAAGGGGCGGGCCATGCCAGCTTCTGCGGCATGAGCAAGCCCGATCGCCTCATGGTGGATGTGACAGCCGCCTGCGCCTGCGGCGCCGTGGAAATGACGCTGCGCGGCCGCGTGCTGTCGATGCTGGTCTGTTCGTGCCCGGATTGCCAGCGCGCCACCGGCACCGGCCATTCCACCGTGGCGCTGGCGCCCGCCGAGGCGGTTACCGTCAACGGGACCACGGCAAATTTCGCGCGGCCCGCCGATTCAGGTGCGATCTTCACCCGGCATTTCTGCCCGACCTGCGGCACGCCGCTTTACGGGCAATCCTCGCGGGCGCCGGATTTGCACATGATTCCGGTCGGCTTTTTTGCCGGGCAGAACCAATGGTTTGATCCCACCCAGCTCATTTTCGCCCGATCCCAACAGGCCCGGGACTCGGTGGCAGATCATCTACCCGTGCACCAGACTTATCGGGAGCGAGACGCAACTCGTTAGATACGGCCAAACACCGGGCTGGCATTGACGCCGCCAAAGCCGAAGGAATTGGACAGCGCGTAATCCACCGCCTTGGGTTTGGCGACCTTGGGCACGAGGTCGAAAATGTCGGCGGCCTCTTCGGGATCATCGAGATTGATCGTGGGCGGCAGGATGCCGGTGCGCAGCGCCTGAACCGATATGATCGCCTCGATCGCTCCGGCCGCACCCAGCATGTGCCCGGTGGCCGACTTGGTCGAGGACACGGCAAGGTCCTTGCCGCGGCCCGGGAACACCGCCGTGATCCCGGCGATCTCGGCATTGTCGCCCACACGGGTGGAGGTGGCATGCGCATTGACGTAGCCGATCTGGCTCGGCTCCGAGGCCGGCCATCTTGAGCGAATTGCGCATGGCGACACGGGCGCCAGCGCCGTCAGGCAGAACCCGCCGTCAGGTGATAAGCGTCGGCGGACGTGCCGTAACCCGCCAGAATCGCCAGCGGTGTCGCGCCGCGCGCCTTGGCATGGCTGAGCTTTTCGATGACCAGCACGGCAGCGCCCTCGGCCAGCACGAAGCCGTCATGCCCCTTGTCGAAGGGACGCGACGCCAGATGCGGCGCATCGTTATGCGAGGAGGTCAGCGCACGGGACGCCCCGAATCCGCCGATGGAGATGGGATCGACCGAGCCTTCGGCGCCACCAACCACGGCCACTTCGGCCTCGCCCGTCATGATCAGGCGCATGCCATCGCCGATAGCTCGGGCCGAGGCAGCGCAAGCGGTAACCGGTGCGCCAATCGGGCCCTTGAAGCCATGCAGAATCGAAATCCAGCCGGCCGCCAGATTGGCGAGGAAGGATGGCACGGTGAATGGCGAGAGCCGCCGCGGGCCCTTTTGCTGGATGATCTCGACGGCCTTGGCCATCACCGGCGATCCGCCGACGCCCGAACCGATAATGGTTGCGGTCGCGGCCTGATCTTCGGGCGAAGTCGGATGCCAGCCGGCTCGGTCCAGTGCTTCGGCAGCGGCGCTGATGCCATACTGGATGAACAGGTCCATCTTCTTGATTTCCTTGCCGTCGATGAAATCGGCGGGGTCGAAACCATGCGGCACATCAGCCTTGCTGGGCACCGAGCCCGCAATGCCCGAGGTGAAGCCGGTCGTGTCGAAGCGATCATTGCGGACCACCCCACTCTCGCCAGCCACCAATCGCGTCCACAGCGTCGTAACACCAACGCCCATCGGGCTGACGGCGCCCATACCGGTGACCACGATGGGGTCGGCGGGATCGGGTTTCAGCATCAATTATCTCCTATGCGAATGACCGCAATGTCGGGTCTGGCTCAAAGCCATACAAGTGTTGGCCGCAGAAAGCGCCGAAAACTTGCTCAACATGGCAACGGCATGCCCCCTTGCCATAACGCGCCTTTGCGCTGCCAGCTGCCAATGCTATAGGGGCGCACCATGAACTGCCCGGCCAAACCGGGTCATATTGCATTAGGCAAAGGGAGCCCAGCCGATGAGCAAGATCAAAGTCGCCAACCCGGTCGTCGATCTCGACGGCGATGAAATGACCCGCATCATCTGGCAGGCGATCAAGGACAAGCTCATCCATCCCTATCTCGACCTGCCCATCGAATATTATGACCTCTCGGTCGAGAGTCGCGACGCCACCAACGACCAGATCACGGTCGATGCCGCCCATGCCATCCAGAAGCATGGCGTCGGCATCAAATGCGCCACCATCACCCCCGATGAGCAGCGCGTCGAAGAATTCAAGCTCAAGAAAATGTGGAAGTCGCCCAACGGCACCATCCGCAACATCCCGGGCGGCGTGATCTTCCGCGAGCCCATCATCTGCAAGAACGTGCCGCGTCTGGTCCCCGGCTGGACCCAGCCGATCATCGTTGGCCGCCATGCCTTTGGCGATCAGTACCGCGCCACCGATTTCCTGTTCCCCGGCAAGGGCACGCTGACCATCAAGTTCACCGGCGAAGACGGCAAGGTCATCGAGCACGAAGTTTACCGAGCTCCCGGCGCCGGCGTTGCCATGGCCATGTACAACCCGGACGACTCGATCCGCGATTTCGCCTATTCGAGCTTCAATTACGGCCTCGCCCGCGGCGTGCCCGTGTATCTGTCCACCAAGAACACCATCCTCAAGGCCTATGACGGCCGCTTCAAGGATATCTTCCAGGAGATCTACGAGGCCGAGTTCAAGGAACAGTTCGAAGCCAAGAAGATCTGGTACGAGCACCGCCTGATCGACGACATGGTCGCCTCGGCCCTCAAATGGAGCGGCGGTTACGTCTGGGCTTGCAAGAACTATGACGGCGACGTGCAGTCCGACATCGTGGCGCAGGGCTTCGGCTCGCTGGGCCTGATGACCTCGGTTCTGGCCACGCCCGATGGCAAGATCGTGGAAGCCGAAGCCGCCCATGGCACGGTGACCCGCCACTACCGCCAGCACCAGCAGGGCAAGGAAACCTCGACCAATTCCACCGCCTCGATCTTCGCTCGGACCCGTGGCCTCGCCCATCGCGCCAAGCTCGACGACAACGAGGCGCTGGCCAAGTTTGCGCTGACGCTGGAAAAAGTCACCGTCGACACGATCGAAGAAGGCAAGATGACCAAGGACCTGTCCCTGCTCGTCGGCCCCGATCAGCCGTGGCTGTCCACCCCGGGCTTCCTCGACGCAATCGATCAGAACCTGCAAAGGCCATGGCGTAAACGCTACAGGCCGACAGATGCGGAAAGGCCGGAGCAATGCTCCGGCCTTTTGTTTGTGCCGTTCGCGCAACAGTGTTGCAGCCCTGCGCCAATGACACATTTTAGTCTTAATCCGGCAGCGGCGGCGGTTGACTGCCTGCCGCAAACAAGACCAACTAGACGTTAACGTCAACGTGGCCGGCAAACGGCCCGACGGATGAGGCGGCGAAATATGCCGCTTTCTAAATCTGGGAGGATTCTACATGCTACGCAGCCTCATTCGCAGCATTCCGCTGGCAGCACTAATTGCCTCCTCGAGCTCGGGCGCAGCCCATGCGGGGGACTGGAAGCCAATGGCTATAACTGGGACCTGCTGTTCGATCCCGGCACCTATGTCGGCAAGGGCACGGTGACGCGTGTCATCATCGACCATGACATTACCAGTCTTGCCGCGCTCGGCCCGGGCACGGTCGCCACATCGTCTAACCGCACCTATTACAACTTCGCCGCCAAGGCAGATCTGATCGACAATGCCTCCTGCCCGGTTTCAGCGCAAAATCCATGGGGTTCGGGCACAGACCGTCTCTTGCCTTATGCCGCGGCCACGGGCCAATCGGTCCGCGAACGTATCTGGTCCAACGATCTTGGCCTGACCTGCTCCTATGGTTTTGCCGTCGGCCCGGGGAGCCTCAGCATTATCGGCGGCGTCTCGGCGCAAAGCCTTAATTATGAAGCCCCGGTTCCGGCCCTGCTGCCCGGCCCGACCACGGGAACGCTCCCGGTCGAGCTGGATGGGAACGGCTTTGGCTGGCGCATCGGCGCGGCCTATGAAGTGCCCGAAATCGCCCTGCGCGTCAGTGCCATCTATAACGCCCCCATCGACTACGATCTTTCCGGCACATTTGCCGGCGCCCTGCCGGCGGCAGCGAGCGTCACCACCCCCCAGACATTTGAAGTCAAGGCGCAGAGCGGGGTTGCACTGGCTGGCTGGTGCTGGGCGGGATCAAATGGGTGGACTGGTCGGTGGTCGATGCACTGACCGTCACCACGCCCGGGCCCACCTTGACCACGGTGCTCAACTACGAAGACGGCTGGACCGTATCGGGCGGCGTTGGCCACCAACTGACCGAGGACCTGACACTTCTCGCCGGCCTCACTTGGGACAAGGGCACTTCGCGCCAAAATGGCGCCGGAACCTCGGCCAACGGCACGCAGGCCGATCGCTGGGGTGTAAACACGGGCGCCGCCTACAAGCCGAGCGACAATTTCAGAACTGTCCGGTGGCGTGTCCTATTCGATGATCGAGTCGGGAACCAATGCGCTGGGCGAAACCCGGGACACGGGCAGCGTTCTGGCCTTCAGCTTCAGCGCCAAGGCCTCGTTCTAAGACACCGGGGGTCGGAGCCCTGCTCCGGCCCTTTGCTTGCCCATAGGGCACACCAATGTGCCTTGCAACCATCGCACAACTATATTTTCACGATCTCTTGAGCGGCCGCCGCCAGCCACCATATGCAGGCGATCAACGAGGGAGCGAAGACCATGCGGAGCATTGCCACACTTGCACTCGCCACGGCGATTGGATTGACGTTCGGAGGCGCGGCCATGGCGGAGAGCCACGATTTCGAGCTGAACAATTTCGACCGCATCGATATCGCCACCGGGCTCGATGCCGTCGTGACCATTGGCGATAGCTTCGCCGTCCGCGCCGAATCAGGCAGCGCCGACGCCCTCAGCAACCTCGAACTCTCGGTCGCCGACGGCGTGCTCACCGCCCGCATCGATCAGGATTTCCTCGATTTCATCATCAGCGGCGGGCTGGTGGGCATGCTGCTCAACAGCGGCAATGCGGTAACCATCAACATCACCCTGCCTGCCCTCTCCGGCATTTCCGCCAGCTCCGGCGCCGATGTGCGCGCCACGGCCCTCAAATCCGAACAGCTTGATCTGGAGGCCTCGAGCGGCGCCGATATCAAGCTAACCGGCGCCGCCTTTGGTGCACTGCGCGCCGGCGCCTCCAGCGGCGCCAATATCGATCTCTCCGGCACCTGCAATACCATTGAAGCGGAGGCCTCAAGCGGCTCTGGAATCGATGCCGGCGACTCGGTCTGCGCTACCGCTACAGCCGGAGCCTCTAGCGGGGCGGACATTGCCGTGCATGCCACCCAAAGCGTCAAGGCCGAGGCCTCAAGCGGCGGCGATATCGACGTGCAGGGCAATCCCGCCCAGACCGATTTCGACTCCTCGAGCGGCGGCGACATTTCGTTCGACGACTGATTGGCGACGGCAGCACAGCACAATGCCCATCGACGCAGGCATGGAGCGACCTTAAGGTCATACTCCTGCCTGTCCTCGATTTTTTTGGATTTGCCATGCCGATCGGCGTGCTTTACGCGATTGCCGCCTATTCGATCTATGCCTGCGGCGACGCGATCATCAAGGGTTTCGGGCAGACGCTCAGCGTGTTCGAGATCGGCTTTTTCATCGCCCTGTTCTCGCTCGTGCCGGCCATATTCGCCAAGCCCAAAGGCGAACGCTGGCGCGACAGTTTCAAGCTCAAGCATCCCGCGCTCGTGCATCTACGCTCGTTCAGCGGCGTGGCGTCCTCATCGCTGGTCACCTTCGCCTTCGTTACCATTCCCTTTGCCGAGACCTATTCGCTGGTCTTCATGATGCCGCTCTTCATCACGGCAATGTCGGTGCTGCTGCTCAAGGAACGCGTCCATGCCATGCGCTGGACCATGCTGCTGGCGGGCTTTGCCGGCGTCATGCTCGTGGTGCGGCCCGGCTTTCGCGAGCTGGAACTGGGTCATTTGGCGGCCCTGGGCTGTGCCTTTTTCGGCGCGACCACCACCACCGTCCTGCGCATCGTCGCGAGCGCAGGAAAAACGCGTCAGCCTGATCGCCCTGCCCGCGCTTTATCTGCTGGTGGTCAACACCGTCCTGATGGCGCCCAACTTCATCATGCCGAACTGGCAGCAATTTGCCCTGCTGCTCGCCAGCGGCAGCTTTATCGGCATGGGCCATATCCTGCTCATTGCCGCCACGCGCAATGCTCCGGCCAGCCAGGTTGCCCCGGTGCAATATGTGCAGATCGTCTGGGCCATCGGCACAGGCGCTTATTTCTACGCCGAGCACCCCGATCTGCTCGCCTATGCGGGCCTCGCCGTGGTTGTGCTGTCCGGACTGGTCAATGTGTTCCTCGATGGCGCCCGCGCCCGCATTGCCGGCCGCTTCGCCGAATACCGCGCCCGCCCCGGCCCCAAAACCAATATCACCGAGGTGCAGGGCCCCGAAATTTAGCGCATTTGCCCGGCCCCAGCATGTCGACGGCATCGCAGCGAACTCGTATGGTAGATTTGCTTCCCCGAGTCCTCTTCATATTTTGGATATTGCGATGCCGGTCGGCGTCATCTCGGCCTTTTGGCCTATGCCAGCTTTTCGATGGCCGACGCCCTGATCAAGGCAACCGGCCCGGCCATGTCGGTCTTCGAGATCGCGTTCTTTACGACAAGCTTTTCGATCATCCCCGCCATGCTGACCAAGCGCAATGAGCGCTGGCGCGACCTCTACAAGCTCAAGCATCCTCGGCTGGTGCATTTGCGCTGCGCCACGGCAATCGCGGGCACGGCCTGCGTCATGTATGCCTTTACCCACATTCCCTTTGCCGACGTATATGCCGTCGGTTTCCTGACCCTGATCATGGTCACGCTACTGGGCGTGCTGGTGCTCAAGGAACATGTGGCGGTGCACCGTTGGCTGTTGCTGATCATCAGCTTTCTTGGCGTGGTGCTGGTGATCCGCCCCGGCGTGCGCGAGCTGCAATTGGGACATCTGGCGATTTTCTGCAGTGTGTTTTTCGGCGGAGTGACCACCGTCATCCTGCGACATGTGGCGCCGCAGGAGCGACGCGTTAGCCTCGTGGGACTGCAGGTGATCTACTCCGGGCTGTTCAACGGGCTACTGATGATCCCGTTTTTCGTGCTGCCATCACTGGAACAATTGGCGGTGTTTGTCGGTATCGGCCTGATGGGCGGCACTGGCGGGCTGCTGCTGATTTCGGCGGCGAAGCGATCGCCGGCCAATCTGCTGGCGCCGGTGCAATATAGCCAGCTGATCTGGGCCATCGTGTTCGGCGCGGCGTTCTTCGGCGAATATCCCGATTGGGTGGCCATTGTCGGCCTGATCATCGTGCTGACGGCGGGCCTTGCCAATGTGCTCACCGACAAAATGAAGATCGTCTGGAAGCCGCGGCTCTTCTTCTTCCGCACCGGCCTATAGCGCCGGAGCAGTGACCTCATCCTTCGACAAGCTCAGGATGAGGTCTGCCTCTTTAGAGCCCGGCCCGTACGGCGGCGATGGCTTCGGCGGCCTTGGAGCCATCCGGTCCGCCGCCCCGGGCCATGTCTGGACGACCGCCGCCGCCCTGCCCGCCCAATGCTGCCGTGGCCAGCTTGATCAGTTCGCCGGCGGCATAGCGCGCCGTCAGATCCTGCGTCACGCCGACGGCTACGGTGCCCTTGCCGTCTTCGCCCTTGAGCACCACGGTGACGACGCCCGAGCCGATACGCTTCTTCTCGGTATCGACCAGCCCCTTCACGTCCCTTGCCTCGATGCCTTCGACGGTACGGCCCACATAGATAACGCCATTGACCGTTTCGTCCACCGCGGCAGCAGCACCGGAAGCGCCGCCGCCCAAAGCCAGCTTCTTGCGGGCGTCGGTCAACTCACGCTCGATCTTCTTGATATTGTCCTGCAAGGCGCCGATACGGTCGAGCACCTCGTGGCTGCCCGAGCGCAACAGGCCCGCCGCCGCATTGACGATGGCGACATTGGTATTGCCACGATGGCGAGCAGCCTTGCCGGTCAGGGCCTCGATGCGGCGCACGCCGGCGCCAACCGCGCTTTCGGCTACGATGGAAATCAGGCCGATATCGCCGGTGCGGCGCACATGGGTGCTGCCGCACAATTCGACGGACCAGCCCGGGCCATTGCCTATGGGCTCGCCCATGGCGACGACGCGGACTTCATCGCCATACTTTTCGCCAAACAGGGCGCGGGCGCCGGATTCCTTGGCTTCTTCGACACCCATCAGGCGCGTTTCGACCGGCGTGTTCTGCAACACGATGGCATTGGCGATGTCCTCGACCTCAGCCATTTCCTGATCGCTCACCGGCTTGGTGTGCACGAAATCGAAGCGCAGCCGATCGGGCGACACCATCGAACCTTTCTGCGCGACGTGATCGCCCAGCACGATGCGCAGCGCCTCATGCAGCAAATGGGTGGCCGAGTGATTGGCGCGGATCGACGAGCGCCGACCATGATCGACCAGCAATTCGAGCGGCTGGCCGACCTTGAGGGCCCCGGAGGTTACCGTGACCTTGTGGGCAAAGACGCCGTGGAATTTCTGCGTGTCGGAAACCGTGGCGGCAATGCCTTCCCCCTTGAGGGCGCCGGTGTCACCGACTCGGCCGCCGCTTTCGCCATAGAACGGGGTTTGGTTGACGACCACAAAGCCCTCTTCGCCGGCAGCGAGCGAGGCGACTTCTGCGCCGTTTTTGACCAGTGCGGTGACGACGCCTTCGGCGATCTCGGTTTCGTAGCCCGAGAACTCGGTGGGGCCGAGCTTGTCGGCCAGACCATACCAGATCGTGTCGGTGGCCGCTTCGCCCGAGCCAGACCAGCTCTTGCGCGCCTCAGCCTTCTGCTGGGCCATGGCGGTATCGAACCCGGCCTGATCGACAGTGATGCCGCGCGAGCGCAAGGCATCTTCGGTCAAATCGAGCGGGAAGCCGTAGGTGTCGTAAAGCTTGAAGGCCGTCGTGCCGTTCAGCACCTGACCTTCGCTCAGATCCTTGCTTTCCTCAGCGAGAATCTGCAGGCCACGACCCAGCGTCTTGAGGAAGCGGCCCTCTTCGAGCTTGACCGTCTCGCTGATCATTGCTTCGCCACGGCTGAGCTCGGGATAGGCTCGGCCCATCTCGCGCACCAGCGTCGGCACCAGCTTGTGGATGACCGGCTCGCTGGCACCCAGCAGGGTCGCGTGGCGCATGGCGCGGCGCATGATGCGGCGCAGCACATAGCCACGGCCTTCATTGGAGGGCAGCACGCCTTCAGCGATCAGGAAGGACATCGAACGCAGATGATCGGCAATGACGCGCAGGCTGCGATTGCCTTCGCCATTGATATCGGCGCCAGTTGCCGAGGCGGCAGCGCTGATCAGCGCCTTGAATAGGTCGATATCGTAATTGTCGTGCACGCCCTGCATGACGGCGGCGACGCGCTCGAGACCCATGCCGGTATCGATCGAAGGGCGCGGCAGGCCGGTGCGCGAGCCATCGGCATGCTGCTCGAACTGCATGAACACCGGGTTCCAGATTTCGATCCAGCGATCGCCATCCTCTTCCGGCGAACCCGGAGGGCCGCCCCAGACGTGGTCGCCATGATCGTAGAAAATTTCGGAACACGGGCCGCAGGGACCAGTATCGCCCATCTGCCAGAAATTGGACTTGGCGCCGAGCCGCACAATGCGATCTTCGGACAGGCCGGCAATCTTCTTCCAGAGTTCAAGCGCCTCGTCATCGTCCTCATAGACGGTGACCATCAGCTTGTCCTTGGGCAGACCCCAATCCTTGGTCAGCAGGTTCCGAGCCAATTCGATGGCGCGGTCCTTGAAATAATCGCCGAACGAGAAATTGCCGAGCATTTCGAAAAAGGTGTGGTGGCGCGCGGTGAAGCCGACATTGTCGAGGTCGTTGTGCTTGCCGCCGGCGCGAACGCATTTCTGCGCCGAGGTCGCCGTCGAATAGGGGCGCTTTTCGACGCCGGTAAAGACGTTCTTGAACTGCACCATGCCTGCATTGGTGAACATCAACGTCGGATCGTTGCGCGGCACCAATGGGCTCGACGGCACGGCCTCGTGACCATTGCGGGCGAAGTAATCGACAAAACTCGAGCGGAGATCGTTTACGCTGGTCATCAACAGGCTTTCATCGGAATGGCGCGAGCGCGCCGCAGAAGGTCGCGGGCTTTCTATCGCGGGGTTTGCGCCTCTGTCCAGCATTGCGGCAGCACGAGGGCACTAAGAGCAGCCAATCGTGGTCGAAAAAAGCAAAGGAGGCAGCGCTTTCGCGCCACCTCCTGAATACCCTGCATGGGATAAACTGCTATTCGTCGGTGGTTTCTTCGTCGCCGCCCGAAACCAGCAGCACTTCGCCGAGCAGTCCCGAGCTTTCGCGCACACCGCGTTCGATGGTCGCCGCCGCATCCGGATTGTCTTTGAGGAACTGGCGCGCATTCTCGTGGCCCTGCCCCAGACGCTGGCTATCCCGGAGAACCAGGCGCCGGACTTCTCCACGATGCCGGACTTGACGCCCAGATCGATCAATTCGCCGGTCTTGGAAATACCTTCGCCATACATGATGTCGAATTCAACTCGGCGGAATGGCGGCGCCAGCTTGTTCTTGACCACCTTCACGCGGGTCTGGTTGCCCACGATTTCTTCGCGATCCTTGATCGCGCCGATACGGCGAATGTCGAGGCGGACCGAAGCATAGAATTTGAGCGCATTACCGCCCGTCGTGGTTTCGGGCGAACCGTACATCACGCCGATCTTCATGCGAATCTGGTTGATGAAGATGACCGGGCATTTCGACTTGGAAATCGAGGAGGTCAGCTTGCGCATGGCCCGGCTCATCAGGCGCGCCTGCAGACCGAGAAGGGAATCGCCCATCTCGCCTTCAAGTTCGGCACGCGGCGTCAGCGCCGCCACCGAATCGACCACCAGCACATCGATGGCGCCGGAACGCACCAGTGTATCGGTGATTTCGAGGGCCTGTTCGCCGGCATCGGGCTGGGAGATCAGCAGATCATCGACATTGACGCCCAGCTTGCGGGCATAGATCGGATCAAGCGCATGTTCCGCATCGACGAAGGCGCAAATGCCACCGGCGCGCTGCGCCTCGGCGATCACATGCAGCGCCAGTGTGGTCTTGCCCGAGCTTTCCGGCCCAAAAATCTCGACGATTCGGCCCTTGGGCAGGCCGCCAATCCCCAAAGCGATGTCGAGGCCGAGCAGAACCGGTGGAGATGGCCTCCACTTCGATCGATGCAGCCTCGCCCAGCCGCATGATCGAGCCCTTGCCAAAGCTGCGCTCGATCTGGCCGAGTGCAGCGGCAAGTGCCTTTTCTTTATCCATCGTTCCACCCTCAACAACGCGAAGCGGCGAGCTAGCCATAGTTCTCTCCTTATTTCACGCTCTGGGGGGCCGCGCAACGTGCTGGCACTGCAGGTCGCTGTCCATTTAATGTGCCCCATTTGTTCTCATTTTGTTTCCCGGGTGTCAAGTGGGGAACCGGAACAAAATGAGAAAATAGCGCCGGACCTCAGGAGAGCAGAATCGTTTCCCCGATTTCGAGGCCGAAGCCGCCTGAGCCAACATATTGGCGGCCCGATGTGGTCATCAGGGCGATGGATTTAACGCCCAGATCGCGCAGCATTTGCGAGCCGACGCCGATCTCGCGCCACCCCTTCATGCGCTTGACGGCGCTGCCATGATGTTCGCCGCCCTGCCCGTCCCGGGTCGGGGCGCGGCGACCATCCTCTTCGCGGTCCCCGGCCGAGGCACCACGGAGCAGCAGCACGATGCCGGTGCCGCCACGAGCGATGATTTCGGCCACGGCGCGCTCAACCGGATCAGCATCGCCAGCGGCCCGGCCCAGCAGATCGCGCAGGGGCTGCTCGCGAATGATGCGGCACGGCACATTGCTCTTGCCCTCGACATCGCCCAGCACCAGAGCCACCTGCTGCACCGGATCGAACGGGGTCTGATAGGCATAGGCCACGGCCGGCAGGCCAGCCACCATGGTGGGCACAACCGCCTGGCGGGAGAGGAACTTTTCCTGCGTCAGGCGATAGGAAATCAGATCCTCGATCGAGATGATCTTGAGATTGTGCTCCTGGGCAAAGGCGATCAGCTCGGGCAGGCGCTTTACAGTGCCATCGTCATTGACCACTTCGGCCAGCACGCCGGCAGGCTCAAGACCGGCCATGCGGGCCAGATCGATGCCCGCCTCGGTGTGGCCGGAACGAGCGAGAACGCCGCCCTCGCGGGCCAGCAGCGGGAAGATATGGCCGGGGCGGATGAAATCGCCTGCATGGGCATTACCGCCGGCCAGCGCCCGGATCGTGGCGGTCCGCTCGGTGGCGGAAATGCCCGTGGTCATGCCGACGCGATAATCGACGGTGACGGTGAAAGCGGTGCGGAACGGATCGATATTGTTGGCGACCATGGGGTCAAGATTGAGTGCGGCGGCGCGGTCGAGTGTCATGGGCACGCAGATAATGCCGCTGGTATGGCGGATCATGAAGGCGATCTTTTCCGGCGTCGCCTTGCTGGCCGCCATGATCAGGTCGCCCTCGTTCTCGCGGTCAGTATCGTCCACCACCACCACGAGTTCACCTGCGGCAATCGCCGCGAGCGCACTTTCGACGCTATCCAGCATGGTCAAGTCATCCCCGGGCGCCGGCCCGGCGCTGGCTTGGATATAGAGACGCCGTGGGCTTGGTACAATCCAACGCAAGGCGCAGGTACGGCAAGATTTTATTAGTATGATTTTTGGGCTTGCCTAGTGCACCCCTGTTGCGTTCTATGCCTGCCAGTCTGGCCCGCTGGGCCGCTCCGCGGGAGAAACACATGAATCTGATCCAGTATTTTGATCTCAATGGCGAACGGGCCGTTGGCGCGGTGGATGGCGACGTCACGCGCCAGTCAATGGCGCCGCCAGCGTCTATGGTCTGGCCCAGGCGGCCATTGCCGCTCAAACCGGCATTGGCGCCCTGATCGCGCAGCAGGGACTGGGCGAGACGGTCGACAAGGCAGCGCTGCTGGCTGAAGGCCGGCTGCTGGCGCCGGTGGACCATCCCGATCCGGCGCATCTCTATGTCACCGGCACCGGGCTGACCCATCTGGGTTCTGCCGCAACGCGCGACGCCATGCACAAGTCCAACGGCACCAAGACCGAGGACAACCTGACCGATTCCATGAAGATGTTCCGCATGGGTCTGGAAAACGGCAAGCCAACCGATGGCACCAAAGGTGTGCAGCCGGAATGGTTCTACAAGGGCAATGGTTACACCGTGGTCAATCCCGGCCATCCCATTCCCTCGCCCAGCTTTGCGCTGGACGCCGGGGAAGAGCCCGAAATCGCCGGCATCTATCTGATCGACCACAATGGCCAGCCGCGCCGGCTGGGCTTTGCGCTGGCCAATGAATTCTCCGATCACGTCACCGAGCGGATCAATTACCTCTATCTGGCCCATTCCAAGCTGCGCGCCTGCTCGTTCGGGCCCGAGCTGCGGTTGGGCGATCTGCCGGCCCATATCGAGGGCAAGTCGCGCATCTGGCGCGATGGCCGAGTGGTGTGGGAAAAGCCGTTCCTCAGCGGCGAGGACAATATGAGCCACACCATCGCCAATCTCGAATATCACCACTTCAAATATGAGCTGTTCCGCAATCCGGGCGATATCCATGTGCATTGCTTCGGCACGGCGACGCTGAGCTTTGCCGACGGCATTTCGACCAAGCCGGACGATATTTTCGAGATCGAGGAGGCCCAGTTCGGCGCGGCGCTTCGCAACCCAATCCGGGTGGAAACCGAGCATCCCGTCATCGTCGGCAACGTCTACTAAGCGCGCTGGCTTTACGGCGGCGAACTAACATGTCAGTTATCCCTCATCTGGGAGGACGTCATGACGGCACGCATAATCGAGAAGCGCCAGATCGGTAAAACCGGTCTGGAAATCACCACGCTGGGCCTCGGCTGCGCGTCCACGGCCGGCATTTTCACCAATGTGCCGGCCGACCGGGCGCGGGCAACTATAAGCCACGCCCTTGATGTGGGGATAAACTACGTCGATACCGCGCCCCAATATGGCTATGGTCGCTCTGAACATCTGGTCGGCGACGTGCTGCGCGAGCGGCAGGCCGGCACGGTGCTGTCGACCAAGGTGGGCCGCAAGCTCAAGCCGGTGACGGGGTGGAGCGAGCCGCATAACTGGGTCAATCCCCTGCCCTTCGACCAAGTCTATGACTATTCCTATGACGGCGTGATGCGCTCCTACGAGGACAGCCTGCAGCGGCTGGGCATGAATGGCGCCGACATTCTTTATGTCCACGACATTGGCACGGCCACCCATGGCATTGAGGGCAATAAGCCCTTGTGGAAGCAGCTGGAAAGCGGCGGCTATCGGGCCTTGCGCGAGCTGCAGGACAGCGGCGCGGTCAGGGCGATCGGGCTGGGCGTCAATGAATGGCAGGTGTTGATGGACGCCTTTGCGCTGGGCGATTGGGACGTGTTCCTGCTCGCCGGGCGCTATACTTTGCTCGAACAGACTTCGCTCAGCCCTTTCATGACGACATGCCTTGAGCGCGGTGCTTCGGCGGTTATTGGCGGGCCGTTCAATTCGGGCATTCTGGTGGGTGGCTCGACCTTCAACTATGCCAAGGCACCGCAGGCGATTGTCGATCGGGTCAAGGCGCTGGAAATCGTCTGCCGGGACTTTGGTGTCGCCCTGCCGGCGGCGGCGCTGCAATTTCCGCTGACGCATCCGGCGGTGTGCAATGTCCTGCCGGGGCCGAAATCGCCGGAAGAACTCGATGGCATTCTCAAATGGTGGGATGCCGAAATTCCCGATGCGCTGTGGGCAGAGTTGGCAAACCGGGGACTGCTGGCGGCGGGAACGCCTATTCCAGGCGGCGTCGCTTGACGGTTAAGCCGAACAGGCGTTGAATAACCAAACGGTTTTGCAACCATAGGTCATTCATGCCCACGTCTGCCAATCTCGATGCCACTTTCCGGGCCCTGTCCGATCCGACGCGGCGCGCCATTCTGGCGCGGCTGGCGCAGGGCGAGGCGTCGGTGATGGAGCTTGCCGAGCCCTTTGCCATGAGCCAGCCGGCAATCTCCAAGCATCTCAAGGTGCTGGAAAATGCGGGGCTGATTTCGCGTGGCCGCGATGCGCAGCGGCGGCCCTGCAAGCTGGAGGCGCAACCGCTGGCCGAGGCAACGGGATGGCTGATCGAATATCGCAAATATTGGGAAGCCCAGTTTGAGCGGCTCGATGACCTGCTGGACGAGCTCAAACGGCTTGAGGCGATGACGGGCAAGACCTGAGGGAGGACAGGATGGCATTTGGCGGCCCGCTGCGGATATCCATGCCCAGCGATACCGAAATCCTCACCGAACGCGACTTTGCGGCGCCCGGGCATCTGGTGTTTGCCTGCTACACCCAGCCGCCGCTGATCAAGCGCTGGCTGACCGGCCCGCCGGGCTGGACCATGCCGGTCTGCGTCTTTGAGCCACGGCCGGGCGGCCGCTATCGCTATGAATGGCACAAGGGCGAAGAGCGCCTTGCCATGTCCGGGGTGATCCATGCCATTACCGTGCCGGAGCATATTCTGAGCGAGGAGGCGTTCGATCAGGATGAGACGGGTGGGACGTCCAAGTCCGCCGTGGATTTTGCGGAGCGACCGGAGGGGACCACGGTGGTCAATCGGCTGACTTATGCGTCCAAGGCCCTGCGGGATCAAATCGCGGCGACGGGCATGGCTGAGGGGATGGAAATGAGTTTCCAGCATCTCGATGCGTTGCTGGCTGAGGGATGGAGTTAGCTCCCATTTCCTAGCTTCCACTGTGTCATTCCACGAAAGCGGAACCTCTGTTTGGAGAAGCAGCAAGAGAAACGGAGGTCCCCGCTTTCGCGGAGATGACATGGTGGGTGGGGCCAGCTACGGAGACTTTACCCGCCCCCTTCCCAGCCTAGTTCAAATCCAGAGCATAAGCCTTGAGAACCCCAATGGGGATAAGGCTGAGCACGGCCTGATTGGTCGAGCGCAGGAACACTTTGGGCGCCTTGCCGGCGGCGTGGGCTTGCGCCCACCGGCCGGCGACGAGGCACCAGCGGTTGCCGCTCACCAGACCCAGAAATGAATATTCGGGATGCGGCGTGGAGAGGTCGTTGCCGACGGAGGCCGAGAATTCGAGGAATTCATCGGTCGCTTCGATGCACACCAGATGCACTGCCGCTCCGTCAGGGCCGGCGGCGCAATAGCCGGTGCGGAAAAAGCCGGTGAGCGGATCGCTGGAACAGGGTTGCAGGGGCTCACCCAGCACGTTGAACTCGGAGGGGCCGGCGAAACGCCCCATCTCGTTCAATTGGTTTCGCCCTTGCCCAGCCGCTGCAGCACTTCCTTGACCTTGGAATTGATCTGATCGAGCGAATAGGGCTTGGGCAGGAAGTCCACGCTCTGATCATCCTCGATATCGCGGCGTACGCTTTCCTCGGCATAGCCGGAGACGAAAATCACCTTGAGATCGGGCATTTGCTTGCGCACATGCTTGAGCAGGCTCGGCCCGTCCATTTCCGGCATCACGACGTCAGAAATCATCAGATCGATCTTGAAGTCGATATCTTCGAGCACTTCGAGCGCTTCTTCGCCGCCATCGGCCTCGAACACTTCATAGCCCGTGGCACGCAGGGCGCGAGCGGAGAAGGCGCGCACGCTTTCCTCGTCTTCCACCAGCAGGATGCGCTCCTGACCGGTCAGGTCACGTGCCGGGGCGGCGACGGCGACCTTGCCGGCCACTTCGTTCTCATTGGGCACATGGCGGGGCAGGAAAATCTTGAACGTGGTGCCAACGCCAACGGTCGAGACCGGATAGATATAACCCTCGGTCTGCTTGACGATGCCATAGACCGTCGACAGGCCCCGAGCCCGTGCCCTTGCCCAATTCCTTGGTGGTGAAGAAGGGCTCGAAAATCTTGGCGATGACGTCCTGGCTCATGCCGGTGCCGGTATCCTGCACATCAATGAGCACGAAATCGGCCGGCACCATACCCTCGAAGGTCAGCCGCTCGGCATCGGCCTGCTCAACATTGGAAGTGCGGATGGTGATGGCGCCGCCATTGGGCATGGCGTCACGGGCATTGACCACGAGGTTAATGATGACCTGTTCGAGCTGCACGACATCGGCGCGAACCGGCCAGATATTGCGGCCATGCTCAACGGTGAGCGTGTTCTTCTCGCCGATCATGCGCTTGAGCAGCACAGTCAGGTCATCGACGATCAGCGGCAGTTCGAGCACTTGCGGACGCAGGGTCTGGCGGCGGGAGAAGGCTAGCAATTGTCGGGTGAGACCCGCTGCGCGATTGGCATTCTGCTTGATCTGCATCAATTCGCTGAACGAGGGATCGCCCGGCTTGTGCTTCAGCAGCAGCAGATCGGAAAAGCCGATAATGGCGGTCAGCAGATTGTTGAAGTCGTGCGCCACCCCGCCGGCCAGCTGGCCCACGGCCTGCATTTTCTGGCTCTGGGCGAACTGGGCTTCGAGCTTGCGCTGGTCGGTCATGTCGAGGGCATAGACATTGACCTGCTCGGCCGAGCCTTCGCTGAGCTCGGACGCCGACAGATAAAGCCGCACGGCATGGTCGCCCTCGGCATTGAGCAGGGCATCGACCGGCTCGATTTCCGAGCGATTGGCAGTGGCGTCGCCAATGGCGCGGGCAAACTTGTCGCGGCTCCCCTCCCCGATCAGCTCGCTCAGCGGCTGCATTTCGAGGCTCTTTTCCTCGCCCGACCATTTGAAGATGCGCCCGAAAGGAGCATTGGTGCGGATGATGCGGCCTTCGCCGTCGAGCGTTGCAATGGCAAAGGGCGTGTCGTTAAAGAAGCGCGAGAAGCGCACTTCGGCGGCCCGCAGCTCTTCCTCGGTATCGGGGGCGCTGGACATATCGAGCACCGGGGTGCGCGTCTCGCCCAGTTCGCCATCGGCCATGCGGGCGGCACGATGCAGCAGGCGCACCGGCAGGCTGGTGCCATTGCGGCGCACCGAGTCGATATCGATGATTTCGGTGGAAATCTCGCCATCGCCACGGCCGCGCATCAACAGGGTGGCGCCATCGCCACGCACGATATCCGACAGGCCCAGATGGCCGGCATTGAACTCGGCCAGATCATAGCCGAGCCAATCGGATAGCGTCGAATTGAGATATTGGATGCGGCCATGCGCATCGGCCGAGAAGAAGCCGGCCGGGGAATGATCGAGATAATCGATGGCGCGCTGCAGGTCGCGGAAGGCGCTCTCATTGTTGTCGCGGTCGCGGGTAATGTCTTCCACCGACCAGATGACCAGCGGCTTCTTGGTTTCGTCGCTCTCGGGCAAGGGGCGCACGGCGACGCGATACCAGAAGGGGCGCGCTCTCGGCCTGCGAGCCGCCCAGCCCACCGACGAGGCGAATATCCTCGACAGCACTGCGGCCATCCTTGGCGGCGCGGGACAGGCGGTAAATGGCCTCACTGGCGTCGGACTGGCCGGCAAACAGGCGCGGCACGCCCACCGGCAGCCCATTGTTCAGCGCGCCACTGAAATTGCCATAGTGGGCGTTGACGTAGGAAATCTTGCCGTCGCGATCGGACACGACGGCTCCGAATGGCAGGCTATCGACCACGGCGCCGGAAATGGTGCGGCGTTCCTCATTGCCGGCAAAGCGGAACAGGCCCGCGGCCAGCCCGAACAGGCAGAACACGCCGACCACGGCCAATATGCCGACAAAGGTCATCACCGAGTCCATCGGGATCCGGTCGCTGAAGAAAGAAAAGGCGACGGCCAACGCCACCGGGGCCACGCCCGGGGCCACGACGCGCCACAGCCCGGCGCTGCTGCGCTCGGAGGCCAGAAGTGGATCGGGATAGGTGTCCTCGCCGAGCGGCGTCGATGCCATGGGTCGTGGTGCTCCGGATGACGGTGAGTCGGGGCAGAATCAGGGCCTGCGACAGGTCTAGCAAAGGAACCGACCCGTTGGGAGGGTGAACAAAGTTATAAACACCGACGTGAAAAAGCGCCACTTAGTGTGACACCGAGCCTTTTGGCTGCAGGGTGCTCCGCGCCTCAAACAATCACGGCGTCATTCCGGCGGAGGCCGGAATCCATGTTGAAGGCCATCCCGGCGCTGGATGGTTGCGGATCGCCACGGACTCGGATCCCGGCCTACGCCGGGATGACACGGTGGGTGGGATAGGTTGCGTAACGCACCACCGTTTCGTCGGCGCCCTACCCCGCCTTCCAGCCGCTCGGTTTCTTGAGGCGCATGACGAAGCCGATGACTTCGGCGACGGCTCGGAAATGTTCGCCGAGAATGACGTCGTCGATATCGACGCTGGCAAACAGGGCGCGGGCCAGTGGGGGATTCTCGACGATGGGCACATCGTTTTCCTTGGCCACCTCGCGGATGCGCAGCGCCACGGCATCGGCGCCTTTGGCGACGCATTGCAGGGCGCCCATCGAGCGGTCGTATTTGAGGGCGACGGCAAAGTGGGTGGGGTTGGTAATCACCACGGTGGCATCGGGTACCGAGGCCATCATGCGCTTGCAGGCGCGATCCTGTCGCATCTGGCGGATGCGGCCCTTGATCTTGGGGTCGCCTTCCATCTGCTTATATTCGTCGTGGGTTTCCTGAACCGTCATCATCTGCCGCTTCCACCATTTCTGGCGGACATAGATGTAATCGGCCAGCGCGATGATGGTCAGCACGGCCAGCGTGGCGCCGAAAATCTTGAGGCCGATCTCCCGGAAATCGGCCGGGATGATGAGCGGATCGGCCGTCATCATGGTGTCGAGCCGGTCGCGTTCGGGCCAGACCACGTAGAACAGCACCGTGCCCACGATGCAGATCTTGAGCAGGCCCTTGCCGAAATTGACCGAGGATTCCGTCGAAAACAGCCGCTTGAAGCCGGCGAGCGGGGAAATCTTGGAGAATTTCGGGGTGATCGGTTCGGTCGAGATCAGGGGCCGATGCTGGATGAGATTGGCGGCGACCCCGCAGAAGGTCAGGATGGCCAGCGGCACGAGAATGGTGCCGAGCAGCGCCAGCGCCAGCCCGTTGAAGAATACCGCAAAGCCCGAGCCGCCCAGCTCGAATTGATCGGCATTGGTCATCACCACCTTGAGCGATTGCATCAGGCTGGCGCTGGTCGAGGGCGCCATCATGGCGAAAATGGTGGCCGAGCCCAGCAGCATGAACCGGTGGTTACCTCCGGCTCTTGGCGACATCACCCTTCTTATGGGCGTCCTCCAGTTTTTTCTGGGAGGGGTCCTCAGTTTTACTGGCCTGCTCAGGCGCTTCGTCTGACACTTAGCCCCTCCATATCGCCAGATGATTTTCAGAATCCCGTGATGTACCACCCCATCATCATGGTCAGCAGCAAGGCAAACAGCACCAGCCCGACCATCACGTTGGCCGGCATCAGCAGGAAAAACACCTGCAGCGCCGGCATCAGACGGGCGAGGATGCCGGCACCCGAGTTGAAGACGAGGCCAAAAACGATGAACGGCGCCGACATCTGGATGCCGATGGAAAAGGCGCTGGCGACGGTGCGCAGCGCCAATTGCGCAGCGTCGTCGAACATCAGGGGCGCGTCGACGCCGAACACTACATAGCTGTCATAGGTCGCGGCCAATGCGACGTGATGCAGGTCGGTGGCAAAGATCAGCGTCACGCCGAGGAAGGACAGAAAGCTGCCGAACACCGCGCCCTGCACGCCCGCACGGGTCGGATCGGCGGCCATGGCGGCGCTCAACCCGGACTGGAAGGCGATGACCGCACCTGCAACTTGCGTCGCCATAACGGTGATGCGGGCAATGGCGCCCAACATGAGGCCAATGGCCAATTCATGGAAGATCAGCCCGACAATGCCCATGAAATCGACCGGCATGGTGGGCAGGTTGGGCGCCAGCAGCGGATAGACCACCGGGGTGAAGGCGAGGGCAAAAGCCAGCCGCATACGCGCCGGGATCATGGTTTCGCCCAGCGCAGGCATCAGCATCAGGATGGCACCGATGCGGGAAAACAGCAGCAGATAGACAAAGGCGGTATTGGGCAGCCAATCCAGCCCGATCGTGATCATCAGCCGCCCACGATAATCATGTCGATCACCCGGTTCATATAGCCGCCCATGGTGGCGCCCGAGAATGGCAAGGTGATCAGCATGGTGATGAAAATGGCGATGATCTTGGGCACGAAGACCGGGGTCTGTTCCTGAATTTGCGTCAGGGCTCGGAACAGGGCGATGACCACGCCGACCAGCAGGCCCACGATCATCATCGGCGCGGCGACGATAATCAGCGTCCAGATGCCATCGGTGGAAATGTCGAGAACTTCGGCGCCGGTCATTGCAGGTCCTGTCGGGCAGATCGTCGCCACGCGCCCATTCTACTCGCCCCGCGCCATTCCCGCGCGGGGGTCAGTGTCAGATCGGCATCCGCATGATTTCTTCATAGGCCGAGATCACCCTGTCGCGCACCGTGACCATGCTTTCGATGGCCAGCTCGGTCTGGCTCAGGGCGGTGACCATATCCACCACATTGGCTTTGCCATTGACCATGTCGAGCGCCATGGCGTCCGAGGTCTTGCCAGCATCCATCACGCCCTGCACCTGCTGGGCCAGCATGTTAGCGAAATTGTTGCCCGATCCGCCCGCTGCGGCGCTGAGATCGGTGGTGGGTTTGGCCGCCTGGTTGATCAGGCGGCTGGCATTGCCATAGGCAGCGGTAGCGGCATTGAAGGGCGTGGTGACCATCTGGCTTGTCCTTGTCGCGCTTAGCCGCGCAGAATGTCGAGCGTGCGGCCCAGCATCTGCCGGGTGACGGTGACGACGTTGAGATTGGCTTCATAGGTGCGCTGGGCCTCGCGCATATCCATCGTCTCGATCAGCGTATTGACGTTGGGATATTGCACATAGCCGCTGGCATCGGCGGCCGGATGGCCGGGCTCGTAGCGGCTGGTGAAATCGCTCATGTCATAGGCCGGGCGCCCCACTTCGACGACCTTGCCCCCACCTCGGCATCATACTGGGCCTGAAAGGTGGGGACGCGGCGGCAGTAAGGCTCATCGCCGGGCGCCTTGCCGGCCGAGTCCGCATTGGCGATATTTTCGGCGATGACGCGCATGCGGGCCGTTTGGGCATGCAGGCCCGTGGCGGCAATGCGGAGCGAGGAATTGAAATCCATGTCTGAGGCTCCTAGGCCGAGCGGCCAAGCGCGGTTTTGAGGATCTTGATCGACTTCTGGTAGACCGTGGTGGCGGCCTGATAGTCCATCATATTGGTGGTGACCTTCATCATCTCGTCTTCGAGGGAAACCCCGTTCCCCTCCGGCGTGATTTCGAAATTGGCCATGCGCTGGGCGCCGAACGCGCCGCCTTCGCTGCTGGACACGGAAAAGTGCATCGGCTGGGTGGCGAGCGTGGTGACGCTGGCCGAGGAGAAACCGCCCATCTGGTCGGCAAAATCATACTGCGCCAGATCACGGCCGCGGTAATTGGGCGTTTCCGCATTGGCAACGTTTTCGGCAAGCAGGCCTTGACGGGCCTGATGCCAGCGCATCTTGTCGGTGAGCGCGGCAAAAACCGGCATGTCCATAAGGCCCATCGGCCGATACCCCCGCGAGTCTTTGATAATGCGCGATGGGCAAATCTTGCCGGGTCATGGTTAATCAAGTGTTAATTAACCCCTGCAATACCAGCACCTGCCTCGCAATTTGCAAATTGCTGCGGCCAAATAGGCAATATATGCCGCTTATGCCGCCCGGATTCGGGTCGGCACGTTCTGGGAGCCATTATGCAGTTCATCACCAGCCTGTTCGGCGGTACGGAAAACTCCATCCTCACCGTGGTCTTCGCGCTCGGCATCGTGCTGGTGCTGATCGTTCTCGCCGTGTGGCTGCTCAAATTGCTTTATGGCGCCACCGGCAAAGTGGCGCGCGGGCGCAATAGGCGACTGGCGGTGATCGATAGCCCGGCCGTCGACCAGAAGCGGCAATTGCTGATCGTGCGGCGCGACAATGTCGAGCATCTGGTGCTGATCGGCGGGCCGCAGGACGTGGTGATCGAAACCGGCATAGCGGTCGATGAAACCGCGCTCGCTTCCGGCCGGCGCCCGGTGCCGATGCTGGGCCGCAAGCCGGTGCAGCCAGCGGCCCCTGCCCCCAAACCCGCGCCGCCCGTGGCGCCCGAGCCGGTTGTTGCTCCGGTTGCCGTGGTCGAACAGCTGGCCGACAAGCCCCGCGGGCCCCGCTCGTTGCGACAGACCGGGCTGATGCGGTCGGTGGAACCGGCCGAACCCGCAGTAAAGGCGGGAAAGTCCGACAAACCGGCTTCGGGACCCGCCGACTCAGCTAAAGAAGACAGTGCACAGCAGGACGTGGAAGGCACTGATCTTGTCGACGGCGATAGCACGGCCAACCGGAACTGACGCTTCGCCGCGCCGTGCGCGGCGCCTGCTCGTTCTTGCCGGCCTTGCCGCATTTGCTGTGCTGGCGCTGCCGGGCCCGGCCTATGCGCAAAACCTGTCGATCGATTTCGGCGACGAAGCGACGCTGACCGAGCGAGCCGTCCAGCTCATCGGGCTGATCACGCTGTTGTCGCTGGCCCCATCAATCTCGGTGATGGTGACCAGCTTCACCCGTATCGTGGTGGTGCTGTCGCTGCTGCGCACGGCCATCGGGCTACAGACCGCACCACCCAATTCGGTGATGGTGTCGCTGGCGCTGTTTTTGACGCTGTTCGTCATGCAGCCCACGCTGCAGCAGACCTATGACCGGGGCATTGCGCCGCTGCTGGCGGGTCAGATCGAGGTGGCCGAGGCATTCGAAGCGGGATCGGCGCCGCTGCATGAATTCATGCGCGCCAATGTGCGCGAGCAGGATTTGCAGCTGTTTTTCGATTTGACCGACGCCGAAGTGCCGGCCGAGCCCGAGGCGATCCCGCTGCAATTGCTGGTGCCGGCCTTCATGATCTCGGAACTGCGCCGCGCCTTCGAAATCGGCTTCCTGCTATTCCTGCCCTTCGTGGTCATCGACATGGTGGTGGCATCGGTGCTGATGTCCATGGGCATGATGATGCTGCCCCCGGTGGTGATCTCGCTGCCGTTCAAGCTGATCTTTTTCGTGCTGGTCGACGGCTGGTATCTGGTGGCCGGATCGCTGGTGCGAAGTTTTGTTAGCAGTTAAAGCGCCGCCAATCCTGCATCGGGCTGGCTGGCGGAGAGCGGCGCCGGGGCGTCCTCGCCGCCATAGGTCTGGCGATAGGCCGCAAGGAAGGCGTTGAGGCCGTCGACGCCGGATACCCGGCTCGCAACCTTCTTGAATTCGAGGCTGTCGACTCGGATCGGGCCGGTGACATAGTCGAACAGCGGCCATTCCGGTGAAGTGACCATGCGGTCGGCGAATTTGGAGCGCAGGCGGGACAGGCCCAGCGTATCATTGGCCATGACATAGCCCACCGCTGCCTTGATGACGCTCATCCGCTCGGACTGGCCCGGGGCGTCGGTCTGGTTGGGTTCGGAATAGAGCGCTTCCAGCATTTCGCTGGCTTCGACATAGCGCTGCGATTTCCAATGGGCGTCAACGCGCAACAGGCTCACGTCGCGCCCATCCATGTCGCGCACCATGTCGAGCGCCAGCACGTCGCGGCCCAGATCGATCATGGCGCGGGCCTCGAGCAGCCGGCGCTGACGCACGAGGGATTCCGGCAGGCCCGGCAATTGGGTAGCATTGAGCACGCGCAGCGCCTCCTGCGGCTTGCGATCGGCGACATAGATCACCGCAAGGTCGGTGGCGACCTGCGTTTTGGCAACACCGCGCAGGCGATTGTCGAGCTGGTATTCGAGCAATTCGGCAGCCCGGGGTAGCAGATCGACCCGTACCAGTCGCCGCGCCAGATTGCGGATCATCTCGTCGCCACGACGGCCGGGCGGGGTGAGATGACGGAAATCATAATAGAGGCTGAGCGCTTCGACCGGCCCCAGCGTATCGGCCTTGCCATCCAGGAACAGCGCGCCGAACTCGGCACGGGCGGCATCGCGCATGGCATTGGTCGAGGCGCCGTCGGGATAGGTGCCGACGGCCTGCTTCACCACTTCAAAACCCAGCCGGTAATCGCCGTCGTGGAAATAGAACTCGGCCAAGAGCTTCTGCATATCGGCTTCGAGTGGATTGCCGCGCCATAGCAAGGCTTCCGCCGCCAGCGTCTGCGAAGCCTTGGCCAGATCGAGCCTTCCGGCCTGATCGAGCAGGTAGAGCGTGCGATAGACCGCTTCGGCGCGGGTGGGGCGGATATCGGCGGCGATGACCTGACCATAGGTGTCGATGGCCTCGTCGACCCGGCCATTGGCCTCGTCGATCCGGCCCGACATCAGGTGATAAAGACTGCTGTCTTCGCCATTGAGGCTGGCGAAATCCACCGGCTGAGAAAGCGCTCGGCCACGGCACTATCGCCGGTTTCGACTGCTGCCCGCATGGCGGCGAAATAGAAGCGATTGCGCGCCCATGCCGGATAGGAAGCGGCAACGCTCGCGGCCTCGAGAGCATCCAGCTTGGCACCCTTGAAATCATAGGCATCGGCGCGGGCAATGGCGCGCCAGAACAGGCCATCGACCTCCTGCGCCATGGCCGAGGTATTCAGAATGGCCGGGGCCTCCTTGGGACGGTGCGCCACGGTATCGGCGATGGCCGTGCTCATCCGCAGCTTGCGGGTCAGCGCCATCGACTGCAGCTGGCTTTCGAGCACCCGCAGCACGCCGATTGCCTCATAGGACAGCTGGTTGGCGAGATAATATTGGGCCAGATCGAGCCGGGCCACATCAGCTGCGCGCCATCGGCCTCTGCGGCTTTGGCCAGCAATGCATCGCGTTGGGCGGCGAAGGCCCTCGGGTCGGGCTGTTCGAGCCGGGCCAGATCGATAAAGCTGCCGCGCACACCCTCGGCAGCGCCGCTGCCAATGGTGCGTGGGCCATCGAGCGCCGAAACCGTCAGCCCACCCGGCGTCGAAATAACAGCCAGATCGGCATCGATGGCCATGGCGAGGCCATCCGTCTCCGGCTTGATCACCGGGCCATGCACGCTGCGCAGCGCCGAGAAATCGACATAGTCCAGCGCCTCGGTAATGCCGCGCGCCGGCGGATAGGCGGTGACCACCTTGAGCATGTCGCCCACGTCGGGATCGTGGAAATCATGCACCTTGGCCGGGCGGGCGATATTGGCGACGATCTCAAACGAGCCTTCGACGTCACGGCGGCGGCTGAGTTGGATCGGTTCGGTCGGGGTCAGCACGGTGTCGCCCGGGGACAGCACCCGTGCCATGCCTTCCGACCCAAGGCTGGCCAAGGCGATCCTGATTGAGATTGACCCGCACCACCTGCGTATCGCCGGCCGCAATCACCGAGAATTCGTCGGCCGGGGCATCAAGCTCGTCCGACTGGGCGGGTGGGGCAATGCCGGCCGTGGTGTCGAAAATCATCCATACCGTATCGCCGCGCCGGAACACGGCGGCAGGCGTATCCTGCTCGAACGGGAAGACGACCCGGATTGTCAGAGCCCACCACATTGACGAAAGGCTTTACCGTCTCGCCCGGCGCTTCGGCCTGCAACGCGCCAATGCGTGGGGCACCGCCCACCTCCCCCGCCGGACCAGCACTGGCGGGAACCTTGACGGCTTCGGCGAGCTCGGCCGCCCGGAAGCTGGGCAGGGACTGCCCTGCAATATCGATATCGAGCACGAATTGCCGCGACGAATTCTGGTAGAAGCGCGGCGTTACCCCTTCGGCCAATTGCAGGGTGACATTGGCGCCATCGGGCGTGACGGCGCTGTCGACGCCGACGATCTCGGCGGGGAGATCGGCCGGGAGGGCGCGCATATCGACCCCAACCGGCCATTCAGAAAGCGATATGGCCGGTCTGGCCATCCTGGACGTATTCCGCCGTGGTCGGCACGGTCCAATCAAATTGCAGACGCAGGAAAGTGGGATTGCGGCCAATGCGGACATTGGCCTCAGGCTTCAGCGCTTCGGCATCGGCGGCCTTGCGCTCACGCTCCGCGCGGATGGCGGCCAACCGCGCCCGTTCGGCCAGCTCGTCCACCACTTCCTGCGGCAAGGCGGGGGCATGCCCTGCCAATTGGTGGGCAGAAGATCGATGAAGAGCTTTTCGCCGGCTTCGATGCGATTGAAATTGAAGGATTTGCGCAGGCCCATGCGCAGGCCGCGCCCGTCGGGATCAACACGAGCCACAGAGAGATAGTCGGACATGGTGGTGCCGACATCGGGCAGGATGACGGAAACCTGCTCGCCGAACTCGATCGAAAGCACGCCGTTTTCGATGCGCATCTTGTAGCTGGGAAGGCGATCAAGGCCGGGGAAACTCAGGATCAGCCGGCCATAGCCGTCTTCCCGGGTCACGTAGAGCTGGCCCTGCTCCCGGGCAAAAGCGGGCACGACGACGCAGAGCGCCACCGCCGCATATATTGCCAACGCACGCCCGGCGTTCTGCCAGCCTGCAAGTATTGCGGTCTTCACCGGCCGCTACCCCAACGCACTCTGACGAGTCTTCGGCACCGGCTATTCTTGCCGGGACCATGAAAACACGTGGGTTACACAAACTCTTGTGCCTAACCCATAGCGTGCCGGGCTTAACGGCGGCTTACTCCAATAGTGACAAAGCCTTATTGCCCCACGATCTGCGGCAGGGCCGCCGAGTCGTCCGGCGTCATCTCGGCTGCCGGTTGATCGGCCAGCGCCGCCATGCGCACGGTGAGCTCCTGCGCCCGGGCGGCATCCATTGCCGCCCGGGATGGGAGACATCTTGCGCGGGTTCATGGTCTTGGCGACACGCAACAGCACATCCATGTCCAAGGCATTGAAAATATTGGCGGCATCGCGTGGCTTCATGGTCTCGTACATGGCCACGATACCGGCAAATTGCCCGGCTTCCATTTCCTGGCGCTGATCGACCAGCGTGGAAATCTGCGCCTCCAGCGCCTCCAGCGTCGTCTGCCGCTCGGCCACGCGCTTTTCGGCGGCATCGACCAGCGAAGCGCGCAGGGCCAGATCTTTCTCGTAGGCTTCGAGTTCAGTGCGGCGCGCGGCCAGCGATTGCAGGATGCTTTCTTCGGTGGCCGAGCCGCCCTGCACATTGGTCATGGGCACGGGCATGCCGCTGGCATTGACCTGCATCGGCACCGCATCGCCCGAGGGGAAACAATCCAGCGCCATGGAATCCACAAAGCTGCTGGTGGCCGGATCGGCGGCAGCGCCTTCGGCGGGGGCGGCCTCGCCATGGCCAGCGGCAGCCGGGGCTGTCGTCGTCACCGAGCCGTTTTCTTTCAATTCAGCATCGACAGCAACGCAATTGTCGCCCGATGTCGCGGATGCCGGAGTGGCATGGTCAGCCGCAGGGCTTTCGGCCGGAGCCGTTTCGCCATGCCCGCCCGCCGCGGTCTCGGCAGCCCCCAAAGTCGGGGCCGTGTCGGACAGTGTCGGCGCGGAATCGTCGAGGGTGGGTTCACCCGGCTGGCTTGGCGCAGCTTCGCTGCCGGTAGCGCCTGCCGCCCTTGCGGTGGTCACGCCGGCAAGCACATAGCCGCCATTGGTGACCAGACCGATGGTCTTGAACACCAAGAGGGCCGCGACGGCCATGACCACGACAGGAAGCAGGCGAACCGTTTTCACGCGGCAACCCCACGATTGCGGACGCGGGAGGAGAGCTGTTCGAGCGCCGACTGCACCTTGTTGGGCTGTTCCACCGGCTCGGCGGCTCGGCTCTGCCGGGCCACGCTGGTGATCTTGGCGATGCGCTCCATCAGCGCGGTGCCGGAGGTAACGTGATTGGCCAATTCGATTCCTGAAGCGCTCGGCTTCCTCAAGGCGGGAATTGAGCGACAGATCAGCCTCTACCGCCGTCTGCTTGAGTTCCTTGATCGCCCGGTTGGCCAGATTGGTGGCACCCACCGGGTCCGCCACCATCTGGCGCATCACGTCCTTGTCGGCATGCAGCCGCTTGAGGCGCTGGTTGAGGACCATGCAATAGCCGATGGTCAGAGCCAGAAGAACGGCGACCGCGCCTTCCACGAATATCCCGAGGGGCAAACCGAACATCATCGTCCTTCCACTGTGTCGTCGTCGAGTTCCTCAAAGGCCGCCATGGTGACCTTGGGCGGATTGAGCGGGCGGGTAACCCGCACCGAAACATGATTGCCGATATGGCCCATAATGGCCTCGGTGAGTTCCACATCGCCGCAGCGCAGGCGCACCGGATCGGATGGCGTGCGCTCAAACATCACCATGTCGCCTGTCTTGAGGTTGAGCACGCGCGACAGCGGAACCTCCTGCTCATGCAGCACCGCCTCGATCTCGACATCGGCCGAATAGATCTCGGTGGCCAGATGGCCCTCCCAGATCGGGTCGCGGCCGAATTTCTCGCCCATAAACATCTGTAGCAGCTGTTCGCGGATCGGCTCGATCGTGGCGTAGGGCAACAGGATTTCGATCTTGCCGCCGCGATCATCCATCTCGATGCGGAGTTCGATCAGAATCGCGGCATTGCCCGGCCGGGAAATTGCGGCAAAGCGCGGATTGGTTTCCATGCGCTCGAGCTTGAAATTGACCTGCGTCACCGGTTCGAACGCGCGGTGGGTATCGTCGAGAATGACCTCGATCATCCGTCGCGCCAGCGCCAGCTCGATCGTGGTATAGGGCCGACCCTCGACACGAATATTGCCGCCGACGCGACGGCCGCCCAGCAGCACGTCGATCATCGAATAGATCAGCGAGGAATCAACGGTCAACAGCCCGTAATTCTCCCATTCCTCGGCCCGAATGACCGACAGGATCGCCGGCAGCGGAATGGAATTGAGATAATCGCCGAAGCGGACGGAGGAGATGGAGTCGAGCGTGACCTCCACATTGTCGGAGGTAAAATTGCGCAGCGAGGTGGTCGTCAGCCGCACCGGGCGGTCGAAGACGATTTCGAGCATGGGCAGGCGTTCATAGCTGACCAGCGCCGAATTGATCAGCGCCTGCACGCCCGTCAGCTCGACATTGCTGCCCACACTGGCATCGAACCCGAGCAGGCTATCGATCTCGTCCTGATTGAGAACGCGATCGCCGCTGTCTTCCCCGTCACCGGCGGCGCCTTCGATCATCGCCGCCCATTCGGCAGCAGCTTCTGCGGCGCGCTTCCTCGGACTTGCCCGAGGCGGCATCGAGGCCCCAGTTTTCCGACAGCTTGTCTTGATCGGTTGGTCCAGCCATCACTGCACCGAGATTTCCTTGAACAGAATGCTCTCGACGCTGCGGATAGATCGCAACATTGACGCGGCGCGTCAGCTCTTCCTTGAGGCGATAAATGCCGGCAGAACCTTCCAGATCGCTCTTGCGCAGCTCAGCGCAGATAGACCTGGAACGCATCGGTCACCTTGGCCAGACTGGGCTGGATGGCGGTCATCACGTCCTGATTGGCCACTTCAAGCGCGATGGTGAGCCGCATGAAGGATTCCCCACCAGCCTCATTGCTGAGATTGACCGTCATCGGCGGCAGGTTGAAAATAAAGGTCGGCGCCGCCGCAGCGGCAGTGGCGCCATGGCTATCGGCCGCGCCTTCGGCAGAGCTTCCCGAGGAGAGGAAATAATAAAGACCCGCGCCGCCCAGCAGCACGACCACGGCAGCGGCCCCGATAATGAGGAAGAGCTCGGGTATCCCCTTCTTGCGGGTGGCGCTTTCACCGGCTTCTGCTTCAGCGACCATGCCAACCTGCCAAACACGAGGAATTCCGGACGATTCCGGCTCTGCGTCCAGCTAAGCGCCGGATGGTTAACGATTGGTTACAAATGCACCCCAAAGCGGCAAAATTTGCCGGGCAGCTTTTGCCGCAGGGGAAAGAACTAACCCGGCAAGGCTAAGCGCCAAAATCCTATCCATATGATTTTATTAAATTTTCCGACTTGGCATGGTTTCTGCAATGTAAACGGCGAGGCCAAGGCTTGGGGAAGTCGGCGGCTTCGGGGACGTTAACACCGGGGATCAGCAATGATCGGAAACGCGCAACTGATCAGCCTCAGCAGGCAGATCGCGCTACAGCGGCAGATGGATGTGGTGGCCAACAATATGGCCAACATCAACACCACCGGCTTCAAGGCCGAGAACCTGCTGTTTGAAGAATATATCATGCCGGTCGCCCGCGACCGGGATTTCCAGACCACGACCAGCCGCTGTCCTATGTACAGGACTGGGCGACGATGCATGACATGTCGGGCGGCGCCATGGTGCAGACCGGCAATGAGCTCGATGTCGCGCTCAATGGCGAAGGCTTCTTTGCCGTGCAGACCGGCGCCGGCGAGCGCTGGACCAAGTCCGGCTCCTTCCAGATCAGCAATAACGGCACGCTGGTCGACCTCAACGGCAATCCGGTGCTCGGCGAAGGCGGCCCGATCCAGTTCGGCCCCGAAGAAAGCGGCATCCAGATCGCCGCCGACGGCTCGGTCAGCTCCAGCGCCGGCCCCAAGGACCGGCTGCGCTCGGTCGAATTCGCCAATGTGCAGGACCTGACGCGCCGGGGCAGCAATCTCTATGCCGGTGGCACGCCCGTGGCCGCCACCAATACTAGCGCCATGCAGGGCTTTGTCGAACGCTCCAATGTGTCGGGCGTGTCCGAAATGGCCGAGATGATCCGCGTCACCCGCTCCTACAGAATCCATCGCCTCGCTGACGAGCAAGCAGGACGAGCTCCGCCGCTCGGCCATTCAGCGTCTCGGCGATGCCAACGCTTAAGCCCTGAGGAAAAGCCATGAAAGCTCTCTACATCGCATCGACCGGCATGAGCGCTCAGGAACGCAACGTCGAAGTCATTTCCAACAATATCGCCAACATGCGCACCACTGGCTACAAGCGCCAGCGCCGAATTCCGGGACCTGCTGTACCAGCAGATCAGCCGTGCAGGGTCGCAAACCTCGGACCGGGGCACCATGCTGCCGGCCGGGCTCGAGATCGGCTCGGGCGTGCGCACCGTCTCCACGCCTCGCGTGATGAGCCGAGGCAATGTGAACATGACCGAACGCGAGCTCGACGTCGCCATCCGCGGCGAAGGCTTCTTCATGGTCACCATGCCCGATGGCCGCACCGGCTATACCCGCGACGGCTCGTTCGAGCGCAGCGCCGAGGGCACGCTGGTCAATTCTGAGCGGCTATGCCATCGAGCCCAATATCACCATTCCGGGCACCGCCACCTCGGTATCGATCTCGGCCGATGGCGTGGTCGAAGCCTATCTCAACAACGACACCAACCCCACCGAACTGGGCCAGCTGCAGCTCGCCCGCTTCGTCAACAAATCGGGCTCGGAATCGCTGGGCGATAACCTGTTTACCGAAACCGCCGCCAGCGGCCCGGCCCAGTGGAATTGCCCAATCGGGATGGCACCGGCAATCTGCTGCAGAACTATCTCGGAAATGGCCAATGTCAATTCGGTCACCGAAATCGCCGACCTCATCGCCGCAGCAGCGCCTACGAGATGAATGCACGCATCATCTCTGGCGCCGACACGATGATGCAGGCCACCAGCCAACTTCGCTAAGGGAGCGCCCAGATGACCCGCACGTTGCTTGCCGCTCTCGCCACCACATTGCTGGTCGGCACCGCCTTTGCCGCGCCCGTACTCAAGACCGACATCGTCGTCTCGGCGGCGGTGGTCACGGTGGGCGACATGTTCGACCGGGC
The DNA here is from genome assembly GCA_025452255.1 of Devosia sp. A8/3-2. Classification (GTDB taxonomy): domain Bacteria; phylum Pseudomonadota; class Alphaproteobacteria; order Rhizobiales; family Devosiaceae; genus Devosia. The sequence continues at coordinate 2,257,087 of CP104974.1, read as the reverse complement.
CGGGATCGACGCCGAGCAGCCCCTGTTCCGCTCGCCCAAGCCGGGCACCAGCGGACTTGTGCCGCTGGCCGACATCACCGCCGCCGCCGCACGTGTGGGCATTACCGGGTTCGACAGCAGCGGCGCTACCGCCAGCCGCGTGACCCGCGCCAGCAGCGTCGTGGATGAATCAAGCCTGACCGCACTGATCACCGCTGACCTACGCCAGCGCGGCATCATCACCGATGGCATGACGGCCGACATGCTGTTCAACACCGGGATCGCCCCGTTCAACGCCGAGCCGGTCGCCGAGCCCGCCAGCATTATCAGCGTGCGCTACCTGCCGGGCACGGGGGCCTTTACCGCCCGCTTCGCCATTGCCGGTGAAGCCCAGCCGCTCGATGTCGCCGGCACGCTCGAATTGATGATCGACGCGCCCCATCTCAAGGCCAACCTGCCCGCCGGCGCCGTGCTGTCGTCCGACGATATCGAAATGCGCCCCGTGGCGCTGCGCTTTGCCGATACCGCCGGGATTGCCCAGCTCAACCAGCTGGTGGGCATGGCGCTGACCCGCCAGACCCGGGAGGGCATGATGCTCAAGCCATCCGACGTCGCCATCCCCCAGCTGATCGCCAAGAACCAGCTGGTCACCATCTATTTCCGCAAGGGCCCGATGACGCTGACCGTCAAGGGCCGAGCCATTACCAGCGCCGCCACCGGCGGGCCGGTACAGGTGCTCAACCTCATCTCCAAGCGCGTCATCAACGCCACTGCCATTGCCGCCGGCGCCGTCGAAGTCAGCGCCGCCCCCTTTCAATTGCCGGCCTCTAGCTCAGGAGCCCTAAAATGATGCTCGTCAAACTCTCCGCCCTCCTGCTGCTCACCTGCTCCCCGGTCGCCTGCACCACCACCGATCGCCTCGCCAATGTCGGCAAGGCTCCGGTGCTGACCGCCATCGAGGACCCCACCACCATGGCCGGCTACCAGCCGGTGCGCATGCCGATGCCCGAAGCCATTGCCGACACCTACCGAGCCAATTCGCTCTATCGCACTTCGGCCCGCGGCTTCTTCAAGGATGAGCGCGCCCACCGTATCGGCGATATCCTCACCATCGTCGTCACCATCAATGACAGCGCCCAGATCGACAACGCCACCAATTCGAGCCGCAGCGCCACCAATAGCGCCGGCATGGGCGGCATCCCGGGCACTGCCATCAAGGACGTCTCGGCCGGCGCCATCGATCCTTCCGCCGCCGTCGATTTCACCTCGGGCATGGCTAATAAGGGCGCGGGTTCGGTCAATCGCTCGGAAAGCTTGGAAACCTCGGTCGCTGCTGTCGTCACCCAGATCCTGCCCAACGGCAATCTGGTGATCGAAGGCCGCCAGGAAGTGCGGGTGAATTTCGAAGTGCGTGACCTCATTGTCACCGGCATCGTGCGCCCCTCCGATATCCGCGCCAATAACACCATCCCCTCGGCCAAGATCGCCGAAGCCCGCATCTCCTACGGCGGTCGCGGCCAGATCACTGATGTCCAGCAGCCCCGCTATGGCCAGCAGGTCATGGATGCCATCCTGCCTTTCTAGGCAGGATCCCCTTCCCCAGTTTCCCGCCGCACATTCCCCCAATGGTGCGGCCGGGTTCTCCCGGCGGGGTCCAGAAGGACCTTGCCCGGCCGGCTCCAGAACAGATCCGGCCTTCCCCAGAGGCGCAGTCTCCCCGGCTGCGCCTCTTCCCCTTTTGTGGGCATGTCTTGCCCTCGACCCCGAGCTATGGAACACCTCTGGGCGCAAATTTGGAGCCTGCCATGTCCTTCAGCAAACTCGACGATCTCGGCCGCAAACTCGAAGCGCTGGAACATGCGCTCTCCATTCTGGGCGCTGACGAAGCCACCCATATGGCCGTTGGCGGCGGGGAAAAGCGGGCCGAGGCCATGTCGAACCCGGCCGGGCTCTATCATGCCCAATCCACCGCGCCTCAAATCGCCGACTGGATCGCGGCGGCGGAAAACGAGGTTGAGTCGGAAGACCAGAAGCTGGCGCTGGTCGAATTCCGGCGCAGCTATATCAACGCCACCTGCCTGCCCACCGAATTCGTCGAGCGCCGCACTGTCGCCACCATGCGCTCCGAGCAGCTCTGGCGCGATTTGCGCGCCAAGAATGACTGGGTCAGCTTCCTGCCTGCGCTCGAAGGCGTCGTGGCGCTGGTGCGTGAAGAGGCGCAATTGCGAGCCGAGGCGCTCAAACTCGCGCCCTATGACGCGCTGATGGAACAATACGATCCCGGCAACCGCACCGCCGATCTCGATCTGGTGTTCGGCGATCTCAAGAGCTTCCTCAAGGGCTTCGTCCCCGAGGCGCTGGCGGCCCGGGAAGAACGCCTCGCCAAGCGACCGCGCAAGGCGCTGAGCGGTCCGTACCCCATTGAAAAGCAGCGCAGACTTGGCCCGGCCGCCATGCGCGCGGTGGGCTTTGATTTCACCCATGGCTCGCTGGCCGTATCGCACCACCCCTTTTGTGGCGGCGTGCCGACCGATGTGCGCATGACCACGCGCTACCGCACCGACGAATTCCTGTCCTCGCTGATGGGCGTGCTGCACGAAACCGGCCACGCCCTTTACGAGCAGGGCCTGCCCAAGCAATGGTCGCATTGGCCGCTGGGCAAGGCGCGCGGCATGGGCATTCACGAAAGCCAAAGCCTGTTTGTGGAAATGCAGCTATCGCGCAGCCCCGAATTCTGGGAATTCGCCCTGCCGCTGGTGCATCTGCATCTGGGCGAGGACGCCATTCCCGGCTGGGACATCGCCGATATTCTGAGCGAGGTAAACCATGTCGAGCGCGGCTATATCCGCGTCGATGCCGACGAAGTCACCTACCCGCTCCATGTCATCCTGCGCTACGAGCTGGAACAGGACACGGTCAACGGCAAGCTGGAAGCCAGCCAGATCCCCGAGGCCCGGGACGCCAAGATGACCGAATATCTGGGCCTTTCGACCCCGGCCGACCCCAAGGATGGCCCGATGCAGGACGTGCATTGGCCCGGCGGCGCCTTCGGCTATTTCCCCAGCTACACACTGGGCGCCATGATCGCGGCACAGCAATGGGCGGCGCTGGAAAAGGTGCAGCCGGGCGTGCGCGACGATATTCGTAAGGGCGATTTCACTGGCGTCAACCAATGGCGCTCGGACAACATCTGGAGCCGGGGCTCACGCTGGTCGACGCCTGATCTGATCACCCGGGCGACTGGTGAGCCGCTGAATGCGGACTTCTTCAAGGCGCATTTGAAGAAGCGGTATCTGGCGTAGGGATACGCCCAGTCATCGGAGTACCCCCTCCTAGCCTCCCCCTGATAGGGGAGGGACAGTTCGAGAGTGAGGCACCATAATTGCAAGCCCCCCGGCCAGATTCCTCCCCCTTTTCAGGGGAGGTTAGGAGGGGGTACTCTTCGCTTGGCGTACCCAAACTTGACATCTCCACCACCCTGCCTATCTTCACCCCACCCGCAGCACAGACCGGACGGTACCCAATGGAATTCTCGATGACCGACTGCCTCGCCCGCATCGCTCATTCGGAATCCGTTCATGCCCGCCTCCATCACGCTGCACCAGCTCTCCTATTCCACGCCTGACAATCAGCCACTTTTCACCGGTCTCGACCTCAGCTTCGGCAATGAACGCACGGGGCTGATCGGCCGTAACGGCACGGGCAAATCCACCCTGCTCCGCCTGATCACGGGCGATTTGTCGCCGCTATCCGGCTCAGTCAGTGTGACCGGCACGCTTGGCGTGCTGGAACAATCCGTTCAGGTCGACCCCGCTGAAACCGTCGCCGGCCATCTGGGCGTCGCCGCTGACCTTGCGCGGCTGGATCGTCTCGAACAAGGACTGGGCACGGCCGAAGACGCCGGAGAAGCCGACTGGTCCCTGCCCGGCCGCATCGAGACTGCGCTGGCCGATGTGCAACTGCCGGCGCTCGATACCGACCGCTTGATATCGACGCTCAGTGGTGGCCAGCGCACGCGGCTGGCGCTGGCGCGGTTGATCCTCGCTAAACCCGACATGATCCTGCTCGATGAGCCCACCAATAATCTGGACGCCGATGGGCGGCAGGCCGTGGCCGACCTGCTGCACCGCTGGCGCGGCGGGGCGATCGTGGTCAGCCATGACCGCACGCTATTGCGCGAAATGGATGCCATCGTCGAACTGACCAGCCCGGGTGCCAAGAGCTATGGCGGCAATTGGGACCATTATAGCGAGCGCAAGGCGCTGGAACTGGCCTCGGCCGAACACCAATTGGCCTCGGCTGAACGCAAGGTGGCCGAAGTCGACCGCAAGCTTCAGGCCGTTGCCGAAAAGAAGGCGCGCAAGGATAGCGCCGGCAAGCGCAAGGCGGCCAAGGGCGACATTCCGCGCATCATGCTGGGCGGCATGAAGGAGAACTCGGAGAATACCAGCGGCGGAAATTCGCGCTGGCCAATCGCCTGCGCGACGAGGCCTCCGAAGCCGCCAACGAGGCCAGATCGCAGATCGAAATCCTGACTCCGCTCTCCGTCTCGCTGACGCCCTCGGGCCTGCCGGCTGGCCGGACGGTGTTGCAAGTGGATAGCCTGAGCGGCGGGCCAGTCGCTGATGCCCCGATCATCGCCAATGCCTCGTTCGGCATTGTCGGGCCGGAGCGCGTCGCCATTACCGGGCCCAATGGTTCGGGCAAGACGACGCTGTTGCGGCTGCTGACCGGCGAATTGCCACCGGCGGCTGGTGCAGTTCAGAATCTCGGCGCCCTATGCCCTGCTGGACCAGACGGTGAGCCTGCTCGACCCGGCCCTCAGCATTCGCGACAATTTCCGCCATCTCAATCCTGATGCGGATGAGAATACCAGGCGGGCGGCGCTGGCCCGTTTCATGTTCCGGGCCGATGCGGCGCTGCAAGTGGTGGGCACGCTCAGTGGTGGGGAAACCCTGCGGGCAGGCCTCGCCTGCACCATCGGCGGCAATAACCCGCCGCAATTGCTGATCTCGGACGAGCCGACCAACCACCTCGATATTCACGCCATCGAGCAGGTGGAGGCCGGATTGCGGGGCTATGATGGGGCCTTGCTGGTGGTCAGCCATGATCGCGATTTCCTCGATGCCATCGGCATCGAGCGGGAGATTGCGCTGGGGTAAAACCGCCCATTTCACTTTTCTTTGAGAATGAACGGAAACTGAATCGCGGGTTCAGTCAGCGTTCCGGCTCGCCTGTTTAAACCAATCGTCATCGGCAGAAAGCGCTCGGAGGGAGCGCCGCCAAACAGGAGAAGTCAAATGAAGCGCATCGTCATCACCACCGCCATCGCCGCCGTTCTCGCTGTCACCGCCGCGCCCGCCATGGCGGCCGGCGTCTGGGTCAACCAGTGGGGCACCAACAATGCCGCCGGTGGTTACCGGGCTGGCTGGAACAACAATCTGGGCATCGACCAGACCGGCCATTGGAACACCGCCATCGGCCAGCAGTTCGGCCACAACAATGTCGGCGCCATCGGCCAGCAGGGCGTCAACAACCGAGCCGGTACACGGCAGAACGGCAATAGCAATGCCGCCGGCGTCGGCCAGTTCGGCACCAATCACACCTCGACCACGAGCCGGGACGGCAGCGGCAATATCGCGGCCACCGTGCAGGTCGGCAATGGCTGCGATGCCAATGTCAACCGAGGCCGGTGCCGGCAACGTCTCCGCAGTGGTGCAGTCCTGCCCCTGATGCCTGATGCGTAAAGCCGGAAGGGTTTCCCCTTCCGGCTTCATCCTAGAAGGGAGATTGAAATGCTCAGTTTCGACAAACGTTTAAGCATCATCCCCGCGGTTCTGGGCCCGGGCCTTGCTGCTTTTGCCGTAACCGGCGGCCGGGCAGGAACGACCAGCGCCGCCCCGGTGCAATGCGGAATAAATTCGACCACCCAGAACGGCATGCTCATGCTTGAAGGCGCCCTGCAGACCGATGTGGCGGTCAACGGCTCCTACCAGTTCCGGCTGCAGAGCTCAGGTTCGGGCGGCAGCACCAATATCAGTCAGGGCGGCAATTTCTCGGCTTCCGCGCATGACACCGTCTCGCTCGGCAAGGTCATGATCAATGCGGGCTCCCGCTATGACTCGGTGTTCGAGGTGACCGCCAACGGCAAAAACTTGATTGCGATCAGGATCTTGTCACTCGCTCCTGAATCAATATCCCAACACCTGCAACAGGGCTCCAGTTCGCTGGAGCCCTCTTTGTTTGGGCATGGCGGAGCGCCGCATCCAGCCACTGAACGCCATATGAATGCCCCGCTCCAGATCGGTTCAGCCACTCCCCTGCATAGTCAGATCATCAGCTGGATCACCCCAGCACAAAACAAACAGGAGAGACGCCATGACCACCAAGATCATCAAGACCACCCTTGCCGCCCTTGTCGCTGCCGCCATCGGCGTCGCCGCGATTGCCACCCCGGCCAGCGCCGGCGGCCGGGTTTCCATCAGCTATGCCCCCACCGATCCGGAGCAAGCCCGGGCGCTTGGCACGGGGCTGCAGATGTATTCGCTATTCAAGGGCTTTAACGGCTCGGGCGCCAATGTCGACCAGAACGGCTTCGGCAATGCGGCCGGGATATTGCAGAACGGCAGCGGCAACCACGGGGTGCTCGTGCAGGAGGGCAATGGCCATACCGGCACGATCGAGCAGAACGGGAATGGCAATAATTGCGGCCTGTTCCAGTTCGGCGAAAACACCAATGGCTCCTGCGTGCAGAACGGCAACGGCCAGTCCAGCGTCACCGGTGTGTTCGGCTTCTGAGCTTTATGGTGCCGATAATGATAAACGGGGCCGCAGCGGCCCCGTTTGCGTGTCCATTGCAGGCTAGAGCATGCCCAGAAACTGCTTGAGCTCGGGGGTCGAAGGATTGGCGAATACCGTCTCGGGCGGCCCGATCTCATGCACCCGCCCCTGATGCATGAACACGACGCGACTACAGACATCGCGGGCGAAACGCATTTCGTGCGTCACCATCACCAGCGTCATGCCCTCCCCCGCCAATTCCTTGACGACGGCCAGCACTTCGCTGACCAGCTCAGGATCAAGCGCCGAAGTGATCTCATCGCATAACAGGCCGATCGGCTCCATGGCGAGCGCCCGCGCGATGGCGACGCGCTGCTGCTGGCCGCCCGACAGCTCATCGGGATAGGCGTCGAATTTGTGGGCCAGCCCCACCCGGTCCAGCGTCTTGCGGGCCATGGCCTCGGCAGCATCCGCCTTGGTCTTGCGCACCACCATCTGCGAGAGCATGACATTGCGGCCGGCGGTGAGATGGGGGAAGAGATTGAACTGCTGGAAGATCATGCCGATCTTGAGGCGCAGCGCACGCAAGGCGGCCTCACTGGTCAGCACATGCTCTCCCGCCACCGAAATGGCGCCCTCATCGATGGTTTCAAGCCCATTGATGCAGCGCAACAGGGTGGATTTGCCCGATCCCGATTTGCCGATGATGGCGATGACTTCGCCGCGCTCGATATCGAAATCGATGCCCTTGAGCACTTCATTGTCCCCGAAGCGCTTCTTGACTCCGTCAATGGTGATGAGCGGCATTGAGCTTCCTTTCGAGGAACTGGCTGCTCTTGGATAGGGGCCAGCACAGAGCAAAATAGATGAGCGCCACCAGCCCATAGACGAGGAAGGGCTGGAACGTGGCGTTGGTGACGGCGGTGCCTGCCTTGGTCAGTTCGACAAAGCCGATAATCGAGGTCAGCGCCGTGCCCTTAACCACCTGCACCGAGAACCCGACGGTGGGCGCCACCGCGATACGGAGCGCTTGCGGCAGGATGACGTAGGCCATCTGTTGCAGCCGGCCCATGCCCGAGCTGGCCGAAGCTTCCCACTGGCCCTTGGCGATAGCCTCGACACAGCCCCGCCAGATTTCGGCGAGGAAAGACGCGCTCCACAGGGTTAGAGCCGGGCCGGCCGCCAGCCGAGGCGGGCACGGCCATGCCCAGCAGCGCCGGGCCGAAGAAGGACAAAAAGAGCTGCATCAGCAGCGGCGTGCCCTGGAAAATCTCGATATAGAGACGCGCCAATCCGGCCAGCACGCGATTGCGGCTGACGCGCATGAACATGATGAGCAGCCCCACCAGCCCACCGCCGAAGAAGGAAACCAGCGACAACAGGACGGTCCAGCGCGCACGAGCAGCAGATTGCGCAGAATATCCCAGAAAGTGAACTCGATCATTGTGCCGCCTTTCGCTTGGGAAACAGCGCCCAGCCAACCCCGGACAGCACTGGCGCAGCAAAACCGAGAGGGCCAGATAGATCAGGGTCGAGACGATATAGGTCTCGAAGGCCCGGAAATTGCGCGACTGGATGAAATTGGCCGCATAGCTCAAATCCTCGGCGGCAATCTGGGACACCACGGCCGATCCAAGCATGACAATGACGATCTGGGAGGATAGCGCCGGCCAGATCCGCTGCAGCGCCGGAACCAGTACGACATAGCGGAAGGTCTGGAAGCGGCCCATGGCCGAGCTGGCCCCCGCCTCGAACTGACCACGCGGGGTGGCATTGATGCCGGCGCGGATGATTTCGCAGCTATAGGCGCCCAGATTGACGATCATGGCCGGGCTCGCGGCCTGCAATTGGTTCATCTGCACGCCCAGCGAGGGCAGACCGAAGAAGATGAAGAAGAGCTGGATCATGAACGGGGTATTGCGGATCAGCTCGACATAGGCGCCGACCAGAGGCCGCAGCGGCTTTGGCCCCAGCGCCCGCGTCCGAGCGCAGACAATGCCGAGCAGACAGCCGATAACGGCGCCCACCACGATGAGATAGATGGTAACGCCAATCCCTTCGATCAGGATCGGCAAATATTGCGGCAGCCAGTCGAAATTGAGCTGATAGCGCATGCCGGGCACCTCCGGGGCGCGAACAGGATGGAGCGCCGATTGGCGCGGCGCTCCCGTTTCAAGCGCTAGAGATCGGCAGGCAGGGCCTGACCCAGCCATTGCTGGGAAATGGCTTCGAGCGATCCATCGGTCTTGGCCGTGGCAATGATCGCATTGACGGCCGCCAGCAGGGCCGGCTCGTTCTTGTTAAGGCCGATATAGCAGGGCGAATCCTTGACCGAGAATTTGAGCTCGGGGCGGATCGGCGGATTGCGCTCCAGAATGGCGGCGGCCACCACATTGCCGGTGGCGACCAGCTCGACCTGACCGGACAGAAACGCCGAAATGGTGCCGTTATTGTCTTCGTAGCGGCTGATATCCACCCCGTCGCCAACCAGCTCGGTCAGCGTCAGATCTTCCACCGAACCGCGCGTGACCCCCACCTTGTGGCCGACCAGATCGGCTGGCGCTGCCACCGACACATTTGCCGGGCCGAAGACGCCGTTGAAGAACGGGGCATAGGCATCGGTAAAATCAATTACCGCCTCACGCTCGACATTCTTGCCCGGGCTGGAAATGACCGGGTCGGCCATGCCGGTTTGCAGATAGGGTACGCGATTGGCGCTGGTGACCGGCACCAGTTCCACGGCCACCCCCAGCTTTTCCCCGATCAGCTTGGCCATGTCGACATCATAGCCAACCGGCTGCAAATCGGTACCAACGCTGCCGAACGGCGGGAAATCCTGCGGCACGGCGATCTTGATCGTGCCCGCTGCCTTGATGTTCTCAAGCGCATCGGCATAGGCCGGCAGGGTGGCGCCCAATGCCGCCGTGGTCAGCGTGGCGAAGGAAAGGAAAAGCCGTCTTTGCATATGTCACGTCCTCTGCGGATAATTTCCACCGGGGAGCTGCAAGACCTATGCCAGCCACAAAATCGTTACCCCACAGTCATTTGGCAAATACGGATAAACTTGACCGCCTAACAATTGATCAGAAATGATCGCCATGCGCGCTCGATAGGCAAAAAAAGACCCGCATCGCTGCGGGCCCCTAATTCTTCTCGGCATCAGGCTATCGGATCATTCGTCGCGATAGACCTTTTCGCAGCGCTCATGCATTTCTCGGGCTTCCAGACTGAGCGTAGCGGTCGGCCTTGCATCGAGCCGGGCCAGCCCAATCGGGTCCCCGGTTTCCTCGCAATAGCCATAAGTGCCATCGTCAAGGCGCTTGAGCGCGGAGTCGATTTTGGAAATCAGCTTGCGCTGGCGATCCCGGGTGCGCAGTTCCAGCGAGCGATCGCTCTCCGAGCTGGCACGATCGGCCATATCGGGATGGTTCTGGCTTTCTTCCTGAAGATTTGCGAGCGTCTCGCGGCTTTCATGAAGGATCTCGTCCTTCCACGTATTCAGCTTGGCCCGGAAATACTGCGCTGGCGCGGATTCATGAACGGCTCATCATCACTGGGCCGGTATTCAACTAGGTCAACAACCGAAGACATCAGCAGACTCAACTCCAATGCACCCCTTAGGCGGCCTATATATGCGCGCAGGCGACCCCGGGCAAGCACACAAATGACCCAGTGGACAACGCGACAAACCGCCTCGTGCCGGCCGTGTAGCCGATAATCGGCGACGGTTTGATGAATGAGGGGCGGTCTGACGCAGTGTCGGCTTTCGCTTGCAGCTGCCGCGGAACACAATCGATAGAGTAAGTCCAGAACCGTCCTTCCGAAAGAATTGCCGTGAACCCCGGGTCCTGATCGATACCGCTCCGCTGCCCGATGGCCGGGGGACATGCGCCTGATCCAGCGCGCTGACGAATTCTCCATCATGCTGGGCACGATTGCCTTGATGAACAGCCGGCTCAGCGGGTCAGAAGAGGCCATGGCGGGGCTGTCATGGGCGCGGATCAGCGATCGGCCGCGGGCGCATATGTTGATTGGGGGCTCGGCATGGGCTTCACCTTGCGGGCGGCGCTTACGGCGCTGCCCACGACGGCCGGGATCACCGTTGCCGAATTGATGCCAGCCATCGTGGCTTGGGGCAAGGGGCCGATGGCGGGCATTTTTGGCGATTGCTCGGATGATCCGCGCGTTGACATCAAGGTTGTCGATGTGCGGCGGCTGATCAATTCGACCAAGGGGGCTATGACGCCATCCTGCTCGATGTCGACAATGGCCCCGATGGCTTGACCGTCGAAACCAATGACGCGCTTTACAGCATGACGGGCCTCAAGGCCGCGAGGGCCGCGCTGCGTCCGGGCGGGGTGCTGGCCATCTGGGCCTCGGCACCGGACCGCGCCTTTACCCAGCGCCTGCAGCGCGGGCTTCACGGTGGAAGAAGAACGCATCCGGGCCAATGGCAAAAGCCGCGGCTCACGCCACGTTATCTGGCTGGCCACCCGGCCGAGAACAGAGACGTCCGCAGTTCGCAAGCAGCCCGGCGCTCCGGGACTGGATGATTTCGCCGGACTGTTGTCTTGGCGTCGTCTCCCGCTCGGTCAACGCATGCTGCAGCACTGCGGCTAGTCACAGCGGCGGCGGGTTTTGCTCATGCAGGTCGACGCCGGGCACGGGCGGCAGCCGGGGTTCGCGGCGGGTGGTCCAGACTTCAAGATCGGGCGTGATGCCGTAGGGGGCGTCGTCCAGCGTGCCGAGGAAGATTTCCACCCCGCCCTCGAACAGGAAGAAGAGGCGCGAGCCGCAGGCGGGGCAGAATTGGCGCCGGTCATAGGTTTGCACAGTGCCGGTCAGGACGAACTGATCCCGGCGCCAGTTTGCCGTGGCCGAAAAGGCCGAGCCGGTCAGCTTTCGGCACTTGGTGCAGTGGCATAGGCCGGCGATATAGGGCTCGCCGGAGACTTGGTAGCGCACGGCGCCGCAGAGGCACCCGCCGGTTCTGGTCCTGTCGTCCATATCGGCTTTACTCCCCTTTGGCCGGCATAGAATGTTGCATCTTCCTGACGAAATCGACAAAGGCCCGCAGCGGCGCTGGCACCAGCTGGCGGCCGGGATAATAGAGGAAGGGCCCCGAAAAGCTGACCCACCATGGCTCGAGCACCGGCATGAGCGCGCCGCTGACGAAATGCGGGCGCAGCCAATCTTCAAACAGCGCTACAATGCCGGTGCCGGCAATGGCGGCGTCGATCGCCAGTTCCGTCGCGGCGCCGGCCTGCACGATGAGCGGGCCATGCGGCTCGATGCGCACTTTCTCGCCGTCACGCTCGAAATCCCGAGAGAACAAGACGCCGCTGGGAAAGCGGCCTTGCAGGCAGGCATGGTTGAGTAAATCGCGCGGGTGTTCGGGCCGGCCGCGACGTTCCAGATAGGCGGGGGACGCGCCTGGGGCAAAGCGCTGTACGCGCGGGCCGATCGGCACGGCGATCATGTCCTGGGCCGGGCGTTCCTCATAGCGAATGCCGGCGTCGCAGCCGGTGGCCAGAATATCAACGAAGCTCTCCTCCGCAACGATCTCGACCCTGATATCGGGATAGGCGGCGAGGAAGGCGGGAATGATGGCGGGCAACACGGTGCGGGTCGCGCTGACCGGCACATTGAGCCGCAGCGTGCCCATGGGCTGTTCGCGATGGGCATTGACCACATCCATGGCCGCCCGGATTTCCTGCAAGGCGGGCTCCAGCCGGGCCAACAGGTCCCTGCCCGCTTCGGTGGGCAGCACGCTGCGGGTGGTGCGGTTGAGCAACCTTACGCCCAATCCGGCCTCGAGCCTGCGGACGGCATCGCTCAGGCTGGACGCGCTCTTGCCCGTTTCGCGGGCGCCATCGCGAAAGCCGCCAGTTCGCACGACGGCCGCAAAAGCCCTAAGGTCATTGAGATCGGGATTCATTGTACGCCTTGTCGGACAGCCCGTGCGGATTGTGACCCATTATCCTAGCAATGGGCAAACCTTATCTTGGCGGCGTAGCAATGGAGATGATCATGTCCAACTTAGCAGCAGCCGGAACTTTTGGCTTGGGCTCGCGTCGTGTGAAGCGCTCGGGATATGGCGCAATGCAACTTGCCGGCCCCCACGTGTTCGGGCCACCGCGCGATCCGGACGCCGCCCGCGCCGTGCTGCGCGAAGCCATCGCCCGAGGGATCGACCATATCGACACCAGCGATTTTTATGGGCCGCATGTTACCAACCAGCTGATCCACGAGGCACTACTGAGCTATCCGGACGATCTGGTCATCGTGACCAAGATCGGCGCCGTGCGCAGGGCGGACGCCTCCCGGCTGCCGGCCTATTCCGCTGCAGACCTGGCGCAGGCGGTGGAGGATAACCAGGAAAAACCCGGGCCTCGACGTGCTCGAAGTGGTCAACCTGCGGATCATGTTCGGCATGGGGCCGACCGAGGGATCGATCGAGGCGCCCCTTTCGGCACTAGCGGAGCTGCAAAGCCGAGGCCTAGTGCGCCATATCGGGCTGAGCAATGCCACCGCGGCGCAGGTGGCCGAAGGGCGCAAGCTCGCGCCGATCGTGTGCGTACAGAACCAGTATAATCTGGCGCATCGCGAGGACGACGCCTTGATTGACGAGTTGGCGCAGGCGGGCATTGCCTATGTGCCATTCTTCCCGCTGGGCGGCTTCAGCCCACTGCAATCGTCCACGCTATCCGATGTGGCGAGCCGGCTGGGCGCCACCCCGATGCAGGTGGCGCTGGCACGGTTGCTGGCCCGCTCGCCCAACATCCTGCTGATCCCCGGCACATCCTCGGTGGCGCATCTGAAGGAAAACCTGTTCGCGGCCGATATCGTGCTGTCGGAAGAGGACATGACCGCCCTCAACGGCATTGCCGCGGCGAAATGAGCTGACGCCCGGCCGCTGTTTGCAGCAGGCCGGGCCCCTGCCCTGGCTAGTACATCGACCTCTTGTATTCGACTTCGAGGTCGGCATCGATCTGGCGCATCGCTTCGGCATCACTGGGGGCGCCGGTGGTCTGGTCCAGGATGATCTTGGAGAGCGAGGGCATGTCATGGCGGTCTCGGAAGTGTTCCGGGTCCCACAAATGCGAGCGCCTAAACGCCTTGGCGCAATGCATGAAGGCCTCGCTGACCTTGATCACGATGGCAAGCTTCGGCAGGCGGCCATTGACGCTCATGCCCGCCAGAATGGCCGGATCGGTCACGAGGGTCGCCTGCCCATTGACGCGCAAGGTGTCGTCAAAACCCGGAATGATGAACAAGAGGCCGACATTGGGATTAGCCGGGATATTGACCGAGCTATCGAGCCGATTATTGCCGGGGCGATCGGGGATGGCCGTGGTGTGCTGATCGAGAATTTCGACAAAGCCAACCGGATCGCCCTGCGGGCTGACATCGGCCCGGCCATCGGCATTCTGGGTGCCAATGCAGACGAAGGGCGAGCGCCGGATAAAGGCCTGCGCGTGGGTGTCGAGCCGGTTTTGGCACTTGTGAATGGCCAGCGCCGTTTGCGCCGGAAACAGGCTGCGTAGTGATTGCTCATCGGTGATGGTGAATTCCGGTTCGACCTTGAAGTCCTGCATTTTTGGCTCTCCCTCCAAACGTGAGGTACGTACCTCACGATTGATTTGGTAGCGTCTTTTTTCGGGTGGGCAAGCCGGATCGATGAACGTCGATCTAGCCGCCATTGCCAGTAGCGACCGCCAATTGGGCGGCGAAGGCGCGCTGGTAGGCAGGGCGCGCTCGGGCGCGGTCGCAATAGGCGGAGAGAGTGGCAAATTCGTCGAGGATTCCCGATGGGCGCAGCCGGAGCAGCACATGGACCATCATCAAATCGCCCGCGCTGAAATCGCCATCGAGCCATTCGGCATCGCCAAGACGGGCGGAGAGGTCGCGCAGATAGGCGCGGATACGATCCTTGACCATGGGCAGGCGCTGTTCGAACCGAGGCTTGTCGCCCTCGGCGAATTTGAGGGTCTGCAGTTCGAGGATCGGCGGCTCTACCGTGCTGGCGGCGGCAAACATCCGAGTGATGGCGCGGGCCCTTGCCTTGGCATCCCCGGGCAACAGGCCCACATGATGCTCGGCAATGTGGAGCACGATCGAGCCGGACTCGAACAGGGCCAGATCGCCCTCCTCATAGGTGGGGATCTGCCCGAAGGGGTGGAGCGCGCGATGGGCGGGCTGCTTCATTGCGGCGAAGGAGACGAGCCGGACATTATAAGGCTGGCCCACCTCTTCGAGGGCCCAGCGCACGCGCATGTCGTGGGCCAATCCCCGGCCGCGGTCGGGCGAGCGTTCAAAAGCGGTAATGGTGGGGATCATGATAGGCTCCGCGTGGTGATCATCGACTTCACTGCCGCAACGAGCGGCCGGAGCGGGCTTCGACATAACTATGCAAAAACTTCGCCCCTGCTGTCGAATACGCCCCCCATTGGTCGTCGTGGTGAGGAACGGGTATAATGCCCATTGGCTCCATCATGTCTGAGGGGACTAACTATGATTGCGAGATTGAACAGCCTGTCGCCCTATGTCCCGGCGATCCTGAGAATTATCACCGGCCTGCTCTTCGTGCATTTCGGCCTGCAGAAACTCTTTGGCTTTCCCGTACCATTTCCGGTGCCGCTGGACGCGATGACATCCACCGCCGGCGTACTCGAACTGGTGGGCGGCGCGCTGGTGACCATCGGGCTATTCACCCGGCCAGCCGCATTCATCCTGTCGGGCATGATGGCGGTGGGCTATTGGATCGGGCATGCGCCCATGGGCTTTTACCCCGCGGTCAATATGGGGACCGGCGCCATCCTGTTCTGCTTTATCTATCTCTATCTGGTCTTTGCTGGGCCCGGCGCTCGGAGCTTGGATGGCAAGCTGAACCTGCCCCGGCGCTAGAGAAACCGGCCCAGCTTGGCCAGTTCGACTCGGACGCGCAGTTCGATGTCGTCGAGCACGGCATCGAGCCCGGGCATGGAGCGCTCGCGCACCTCGCCGAGCAGGATCATCAGTTGATCGAGCCGTTCGGCGCCGACGCGGCCGATCAACAGGTCCGCCTTGATGGCGTCGAGCGTGTCGAGCAGCGTCGCGCCGCGGTGAATGGCGCGTTTCTTCTTGCCGGCCAGCGGGTCTTCGACGGCTTGCAGTGCCGGGATCGCGTCGATGCCGGCACTGGCGGCCATGGGCGCGGCAGCGGCTATGCGCACGGCATTGTCTTGGCCCGCCGGAACGAAGGCCATGCCCGAGCCAGCGCGGCCCGCGGCGCTGCGGCCGCTGACCCCATTGGTGCGAGTATTGGTTTCGATGCGCAAAGCCAGACTCAAATCAGTTCGGTGCCTATCCCCGGCAAAATCTGCCGCAAGGCGTTAACAAGAGCTTAATCGACCCGGCAAGAATTGCTTAGCGCTAGGCTATCGCGACCTCCAGCGTCGGCAAAACAAACATAAAGCCCATTTATTTCAAAGGTTTGCCGCATAAATTGCAGCTTGGCACGCTTTTCGCAATGTCTTCGTCAAATGCCGCGCCATGGGGATGGAGCGGCCCGATGACGGGGATGACGATGCACATGATCTTGCGACGGCTCGCGGCGACTGCCCTCAGTGCCGCCCTGCTGCTGGCCCCGATGGCCGATGCCTTCGCTGCGGCAGCTGCATCAAGGACATTGTCGACATGGAGGGCGTCCGGGAAAACCAGCTGGTCGGCTACGGCCCGGTGGTTGGTCTCAACGGCACGGGCGACCGGCTCAACAATTCCCCCTTCACCAAGCAATCGCTGCAATCCATGCTGGAACGGCTGGGCGTCAATACGGCGGGCGAGAATGTGCGCACCGCCAATGTCGCCGCCGTCATGGTCACTGCCAACCTGCCACCTTTCGGCACACAGGGCTCGCGCATCGACGTATCGGTGGCGGCGCTGGGCGATTCCGATAGCCTGCAGGGCGGCACACTGCTGGTGACGCCGCTGCTGGGCGCCGATGGCGAGGTCTACGCCATTGCTCAAGGCCCGGTGAATATCAACGGCTTCAAGGCGCAGGGCGATTCCGCCACGATCATTTCGGGTGTGCCGACCACGGGGCGGATTTCCTCGGGTGCGGTGATCGAGCGAGAGATCGATTTCCATCTCGGCTCGCAGACCTCGCTGCGGCTGGCGCTGCGCAATCCCGACCTGACCACGGCACGGCGCATTGCGCTCTCGATCAATGATTTCATCGGCGTGCCCACGGCAACGCCGGAGGACCCGGCCACGGTGCGTGTCACCCTGCCGCGCGGCTTCAACGGCAATATTGTCGACCTGCTCACCGATATCGAGCAGCTGATGGTTGAAACCGACCAGCCGGCCAAGATCGTCATCGACGAGAATTCGGGCATTATCGTCATGGGCAAGGATGTGCGGGTGTCGAGCGTTGCCGTCGCCCAATCCAACCTGACGGTGACCATTGCCGAGAACCCGACCATCGTGCAACCCGCCCCGTTCAGCGATGGCGTGACGGCGGTGGAGCCGAGCACTGATCTGGAGGTCTTCGCCTCGGACAAGGCGCTGGCCGTGGTCAATGAATCAGTGACGCTGCAGGAATTGGTGGATGGGCTCAACGCGCTGGGCATAGCGCCGCGCGATCTCATCGCGATCCTGCAGGCCATCAAGGCCACCGGCGCGCTGCAAGCCGAAATCGAGGTGCTGTAATGGTCGAGGCCATCGCCAAGCCCGGTTCGACCCTCAGCGCCAGCCGAGTCCCCAAGGTGCGCCAGCAGGCCGAGGAATTCGAGGGCGTGTTCCTCAACACCCTGACCAAAACCATGTTCGAAAGCGTCAAGAACGAGAACGGTTTCGGCGGCGGCTTTGGCGAGGAAACCGGCGCTCCATGCAATCGGAACAACTCGCCAATGCCATGGCGCAAAATGGCGGGCTCGGCATTGCCGACCAGCTGATGGGCGACCTGCTGACCTTGCAGGAAGCCGCCAATTCCCAGAACAGAATGACAATCCCCAAGGGAGCCTATTGAGCATGACCGCCGCAGCCCGCCTCGCCGCCCTCGACAGCCTGCCGGCCGACGATCTGTGCCAGATGGCCGAAGTCGCCCTCGCCGCGCTTGTCGATATCATGAACCAGAAACCGTGCTGCTGCGCACCGGCCATATCAAGCAGGCCAGCACGCTGACGCCGGACAAGACACGGCTGGCGCAGGATTATGTGGGCTTTGCCCGTGCCGTGCAGCGCCGGGGCGATCGCCTGCGTGCGGAGGCGCCCAAGGCCATCGACCGACTCAAACAGGGGCATGAAAGCCCGGCCACACAAATGGCCGAGAATTTGCGTGTGCTGGCAACGGCCCGCACTGTGACCGAGGATCTGCTGACCGATGTGGCGCAGATCGTTGGGCAGCAGAACAAGGCCAAGACTTATGGCCGGGCTGGCGCGGTGGCGTCCGATCCGGCGAGCTCGGCGCGGGGGATTGCCGTTAATCGGTCGATGTAGGGGCTCGGCGGCGCACTCCCGCATTTGAATCTAATCCGCGCTAAACCGGTAAGTGCGCCACAATCTGTTCGTGCCTAGGCTGCCACTGCATTCGTATATGCAAGGACAGCGTCATGGTCACTGCAATCGCACCCGAGCCGATTGGCCCGAGTCACACCAGTATTACGGACTATCGCTACCGCGCCGCGCCGGGCAGAACGCACCGTGCTGCCCTATAGCGCGCCACCTGCCCCCAAGAATGCCAAGCCGAACCAGGACCGCGAGGAGCGCTCCAGCGATCGCGAACAGGAGGCACCTGCGCGCGATTCTTCTGCCATGTTCGCGGCAGCAGTGATTGCTGGCGCCCTTGCCCCAACGCCACAGACGCTGGCCGAGCTGTATCAGCGCATCGGCTCCGCGACCATTCCCCCGAATCCATGGCGCGGCTGAAAGACTTAATGGCCTGATACATCGGACCCCAAAGTCTTGCCCTTGCCACAAAAGCCCCGGACAACGGGGCTTTGTTCTGTCTGGAGGCCCAGATTCCGCCGGATTACGCCCGATAGCCGGCTCTTCACCGGCTTTTAACCGGGCTGGGTAATCCTGAATATCAACGCAAGCTGCGGCAGCAAATTAACGATTTTTTATGCCGCCCCGTGCATGCTCCACGCTGTCTCAGAATGAGGCGTCAAAGCAAATACGAGTCTCCTAGAAAGGGAACTTTACCATGGCTGATATCAATCTTACCGCTTCCGTCCGGTCCAACCTCTCCTCGCTGCAGAACACAGCGACGCTGATGGCCAAGACCCGGGATCGCCTGTCGACCGGCAACAAGGTCAACTCGGCACTCGACAATCCCACGAACTTCTTCACTGCCGCGTCGCTCAACAGCCGCGCCGGTGACCTGAACAACCTGATGGACTCGATGGCTAACGGCATCAAGACCATCGAAGCGGCAAATAACGGCCTGACCTCGATCACCAAAACACCGGAATCGATGCAGTCGACCCTGCGCCGAGCCCGTCAGGACAAGTCGTTCCAGACCCAGTCCTACACGATCGATCCGACCAACGTCACCGCAAGCAATATCAGCTTTAAAGAAGGCGCTGTCGGCGACACTGCCGTCGATGTCTCGCTGATCAAGACTCAGAAGACTTCGGTCCTTACCGGTCTCGTGGACAACAAGGTTGACGCTGCGAACGATGGCGACACCTTCACCATTGCTGCCAATGGCAAAACCACTGTTGATATCGTGCTGGCTACCGGCGACACCGCCACCGACATTGCCAACAAGATCAACGCTGCTGTTGACCTCAACGGCGACAGCACTGGCGTTACCGCCAAGGTTGAAAATGGCCAGATCAAGCTGTCCAACAGCACCGGCACCGCGATCACCGTCGCTGATGGTTCCGTGGCCGGCGGTGCGGCTGTTGTTGGCTTCGGTGCCGATGTGATCTCTGCCAAGTCGACCGACGAGCTGGTCTCCGAAATCAACAAGAACGTTGATCTCAAGGGCAATATCCGCGCGTCCAACGACAACGGCAAGCTGCGCATCGAGAACCTGTCGACCCGTGCGCTCGACGTGACCCGTGGCACCACTGCCTCGGAAATCGCTGGTAACGCCGTGCGTGCCGATCTGGCCAACCAGTTCAACGAACTGCGCGACCAGCTCGACAAGCTGTCGGACGATGCTTCGTTCAACGGTATCAACCTGCTGCGTGGCGACAAGCTGAAGATCACCTTCAACGAAACCGGCACCTCCTCGATCGACATCCAGAGCAAGGGTGAAGATGCCGTCAACGCCGCCAACCTCAAGCTGTCGACGACCCTGACCGCCAAGGACCCGGACAGCGACGCTGGCATCGACGCCTTCCTTGACCGAGTCAAGGGCGCACTGAACTCGGTCTCGTCTCGCAGGCTTCGTCCTTCGGCTCGAACCTGTCGATCGTGCAGAACCGTCAGGACTTCACCAAGTCCATGATCAACACGCTCGAAACCGGTGCTGGCAACCTGACCCCGGCCGACATGAACCGAGAAGCTGCCAACATGATGGCGTTGCAGACCCGCCAGTCGCTGGGCACCTCGACCCTGTCGATGGCCAACCGAGCTGACCAGAGCATCCTGCAGCTGCTGCGTTAATCGCTTCAGTTATAGCTTGAGGAAGGCGGGCTTTCGGGCCCGCCTTTTCTTTGTCCGCTCGGACTAGAAAGCGCCGCAAATGGCGCTAGTGTGAGCGCCGAAACGAATATGTGAAGGAGAATGCCTTGGCGCTAAAGGTCGAACTCAAGCCCGGCGAGAAACTGCTGGTGGGCAATTGCATCATCACCAATTCCGAACAGCGCTCGCGGCTGTTTATCGACGGCAAGGCACCCATTCTGCGCGAAAAGGATATCCTGACCACCGAGACTGCCGACACCCCTGCCAAGCGCATCTACTCGGCCGTGCAGCTGATGTATATCCGGGAAGACATCACGACGCTGCGGGACGAATATTTCGCGCTGATCAACGATTTCGTGACCGCCGCGCCCTCCACAATTTCAATTGCGGACCGTATCAATAACGACATCTTAACTGGCGACCTGTACAAAGCACTCAAGACAGCCAAAGAGCTGATTCAGTACGAACAGGACCTGTTTGAGCATGCAGCAATACGGCGCGGCAGCCTACCAGACGACGGCCAAGACGGTTGAATCCCCGCGAACGTGAAGCTGCGCTGCTCATCAAATCCGCTGCGAGCTTGCAATCCGTACGCGACAACTGGCCGGCTGACAGCGAAGTGCTCAAGGGCGCGCTGACCTTCAACCGCAAGCTCTGGACCATCTTCATGACCTCGGTGACGCGCGAAGATAACGCGCTGCCGGCCATGGTACGCCAGAACATCGCCAATCTGGGTATATACATTCTCAACGAGACGCGTGAAATCCTGCTTGATCCGGTGTCTCCCAATCGGCTCGACACGCTGATCAACATCAACCGCCAGCTGGCGCAAGGTTTGCGCGCGAACTGAGTGAGTGGTGAAACGAATGAAAAGGCCCCGCATTGCAGGGGCTTTTTTGTTTGGGGGTGACCCAGTAGGTAGGATAGCGCCGCTGCGGGAGCGCAGGTCGCGCCGCGCCCCTAGCGCATGAAGTTGACGAGACTGAGCTGGCTGATCATGGAGGTGGCCCGGTAGCTGGCTTGGAGGCGCGTTTGCAGGGCCAGGATTTCCATGGCGACGTTTTCCTTGCTCACCGTTTCAACGCTGCTCAGCAGGTTTTCCAGTTGCAGCTTGTAATTGGTGTGGCGGGTGGTGGTGTTGTTGAGGCGCTGCGGGCCATGCCCAGCTCCATGGTAAGGATTTCGACCGAGCCGCGCTCGACATTGTGAGATTCCGACAGCGCCGATTGCTGGCGTTCGGCCATAGCATCGAAGCGGCCCGTGGCGGTCGGATCGCCATCGGGATAGGTTTCGACCGACATGGCGGCAGTGGTGCGCATCAGGGCCAAAAGGCCCGATTCATTGGCCCGGAGGCCGTAATTGACGCGAGTGGAATCATCGATCTGGGCGGTAACGCTCTGGCGCGGATTGCCTTCGGCCAAGATGGCTGCATCGGTGACGACGCCGGTCAGGGCCTTGGAGAAATTGGCCGCGGTGGCATTCACATCAGCCCCGATGGTGAACTGGCCCGGGCCGGCTTTGCCGACGACGGCGGTTAGCGCCATGGTGCGGGTGGTGCCGTTCGGTTCGGTCAGGGTGATATTGACGGTTTCGCCGGGGGCGGGAACGGCGGTGAACTGGGCGGTGACAGCGGAGGGATTGGCCGTCGAAGGGGCGGTGGCGATGCTGGCGGTGGAAGCCGAAATGCCGCTAATCTGGAAGCCATGCGCGGCCGAGACGGGCAGCTTCTCGCCCAAGGTGACCGTGGCCCCATTGGTGCCGATTTCGAGACGTCCCGGGCCCTCGGCGGCGACTGCGGGAGTCTGGCCACTATACCACATGACGGTATCGGCGGCGCTTGCTACGCGCAGACTGGTGGCCGTGGCGGGGCTGCCCCCGGTGGCGGGGTCGTATTCAACGCGCAGCACGGGTTCTGCCCGCGCCGTTGAAGAAGTTCTGCGAGGCGGCGAAGGTCGAGGCGCCGGCCAGAGTGGTGCCGCCCACTTCGACCAGTTTCTTATCCGGGGCGGTTTTGAAATTGGCGGCGGTCAGCTCAGCGTCGGCGCCGATTTCAAATTCATTGACGCCCGGCGGGCCATCCGCAGCGGCAATCGCCTTCATGGTGATCTGTGTTTCGGTGCCGTCGGGCAGCGTGAAGCCCATGGAAATGGTCTGGCCGGCTTTGATCTGCTCGGCGGGCGCAGGTGCAAAGGTGACGCCGACCTGGTTGCCCAGTGTCCCGCCACCCGCCATGGGCTGCGAAACGGTGACCGCGCCGCTGGTGGTGGAAACGGTGGAGACCTTCATGCCGAAGGGATGCACGCCATCCTCGGCCAGATTGACCGTAGTGGTGCCTGCCGCCAGCGAGGATTGCAGCCGCCCGCGCCCGTCAATGCCGGCATCGGCGGCCTTGCGCTCGGTGACCACAGCCTTGAAGCCGGCGCGACCGCCCTGCCCTTCGAGCAGCGTCGTGGTATCGGGCAGCGGCGCCTTGTCGGTATTGGAGCCGCCGAATAGATAGCGGCCGGCAATATCGGAATTGAGCATGGTCACCAGCTCATCCAGCCGCCCATAGGACAGGCCGGGCAGCGTGGCGAGATTGATATTATTGGTACCGTATTGCCCCTGCACGGCTGAGCTGCGGCCTTCGGCCTCGAGTTTGTCAGAAACGCGCCATGGCATTGTCGAGAAAGCTCAGGCGCAGATTGACCGTGTCGATATTGGCGGAGAAGGAATCGATCTTGGCGAGGCGCGAGCGCACCGATATCGACATGGGCAAATCGTTCCCCATTTCGGCCGGGGTCGACGCCTTCATGCCGGTGCCCAGCTGGGTCTGCAGCGTGGCGAAGCGATCCTGCATGCGCGAGATAACGGAGAACCCGGTCTGGATCGGATACATCGACTTGTTGACGATCATTCAGGGTCTCCTCAGGTCAGAAGCAAACAGGGCGTCGAGCAGTTCCTTGACCACCGACACGATGCGGGCATTGGCGGCATAGGCGTTTTGCAGCTCCATCAGCCGCGCCATCTCGGCGTTGACGTCCACGCCATATTCGGACGACATCTGATCCACGATGGTATCGAGGGTCAGCTGGCGGTCATCGGACTGAGTCAGGGCCGCATTGATGCTGGAGCCCCGGAAGTTGAGAACTCGGCCGATCACCTCGCCCAGATTGCCGTTGAGCTGGAAATTCTTGGAATCCGCCGGATTACCGCCGGAGACGAATTTAAGGTTGTTAAGCTGGCCGATGACGAAATTGGCACGGTCGGCATCGCCCAGCGTGCCGCCCACTTCGTGCTGCACCATCAGGCGATTGTCGGCCGGGATCGCGCTATTGATCGTGATACGGGCGGCAAAGCCTTGCTTCTGCGGTGGGTTGCCATTGAGATTATTGGTGAAGGACGAATTGCCCTGATCGACGAACAGGTTGAAGGCCAGACCATCGCCCTGCACGCCTGACGCTGTGGTGCGCACGGCGGCCGACTTGACTGTGGTTGGCCCGCCCGCGCCGGCATCGAGCACGCGGATATTACCCGCGCCTGTGCTGCTGATCGTCAGGTTGGGCAGCTTGCTGCCCAGCATGTTTGCCGCCGCCGTCGCATCGCCAGACAGATTGATGCTGATGACCCGCTGCCCTGTGGCGTCGACGTAGTCCTTGCCATCGGTGCTGTTGACCACCCGAACGCGGCGTTCGACGCCGTTCTCGGTATAGGTCAGCACCATATCGTTGCCGGGCTGGATATTGGCCGAGTTCAAATCGAAGCCCGAAGCGCCGCTAGCGCTCGCGGCCGTGCCCTGCGCCGTCTTGGTCGAGAAGGCTCGGGCAAGGCCCGCGGCGATCTCGTCGAGCTGGTCCCGGGCTTCGACCAAGGTCCGGTCGCGCAGGGTGACGAGGCCTGCCAATTCCCCGCCCTGTAGGATGCCCTGAGCCACCAGATCGAGCTTGAGGCCCGACGGGGTGGTCAGGATCAGCTTGCCGACCGAGGTCTGGTTCTGATCGACATTGAACTGCGAATTGGGGGAGAGATTGCCGGCGCTTTCGAAGGAGAATTGCGCGACGCCATTGTCCAATAAACCGACGCCGGAGCGGGTCATCAGCGAGACGGTGCCATTTGGGCGGTAGTCGGCCTGCACATCCACCAGCTCGGCAACCCCCGACACCGGGCGATCGCGCTGGTCCTGCAAGGAGGCACGCGCGGAATCGGTCATGCCCGTGTCGAGCAGGCGGTTATTCACTTCGGCGAGCGAATTGAGCATGCCGTTGAGATTGTTAACGTGGCTGGCGATCTGCCCTTCGGTTTCTGGCGCATGCCCCGGATGGTGCCGGACAGGCGATTGAGCGTCTCGGCCATGGTCTGGGCGGAGGCGACAGCCTGCGAGCGGGCCGCGTAATCGTCCGGGCTGGTCGCAATGCCCTGCAGGCTCTTCTGCAGGTCGGCAAAGATGGTGTCGAGCGAGCCGGCGGTGCCGGGCTTGCCCAGCGCGCCCTGCAGGCGATCAAGATAATTGGCTCGGATGCCCGAATTGGCGGCGTCGCTGACTCGGCGCGTGTAATAGGTCTGGAGGCTGGTATTGAAGGCGCGTACCGTGCCCTGCGTGCGGGCATAGCTGCTGTTCTGCGAATTGTAGTCGACGACGTTGAGCGACTGCCGGTGATAGCCCGGCGTGCCGGCATTGGCCACGTTGCGGCTGAGGATGGAAAGCGCATCTCGGCTGGTGCGCAGACCCGAAACCGCATTTGTCAGAGATGTCGTCAAACCCATATCTTGGGCTCCTCACGCGAGAACCGGGTCCGCAGCCAATACCGCGAGCCCAAACTGTCGCCGCTGCGGCTAGCGGATCATGTTGAGGGCTTCCTGCAGCATCTTGTCGGCCGCGCTGACGATGCGCGTGCTGGCGGCATAGGCCTGCTGGGTCACGATCAGCTTGGTGAATTCGTCAGAAATATCGGTATTGGACGCCTCGAGCGCGCCGCCCATAATGCCCCGGCCGGTGAGGTCCAGAATGGCCTCGCCCGATTCCGATGTTGACGCGAACACACCGCCATCGAGGCGCTTGAGCGAGTTGATGGCGTTGAAATTGGCCGTCACCACCTGCGCCATGTCGATACGTTCGCCATTGGAATAGGTGGCGACCACCCGGCCATTGTCATTGATGGCGACGGAGACGAATTCGCCGGCGCCATAGCCGTTCTGGTTCAGCGTCGAGGTATTCGCCTTGCCGTTCACATCGGCGAACTGCGTCAAGCCGTTGGTGTCGTAGCGCAATTCGACATCGCCAACGCCAACGCCGTTGATATTGAGGCCGGTCAGCGTGGTCGCGCCGCCCGTAGGAGCTGCCAGCGAGCCATTGGCGGCGAACTGGAAGGTTTCGTTGACGCGGGTCCACTGCGTCTCCGTACCGGCGGCATTGCCGTTGGACATGTAGTAGAGGTGCCGGTGTCGGTGCCGGGCGGGGTGCTGGTAGCGCTATCGACCTTGGCCCAGCGCATGGTCACCTCGGCCGGGGCGCCGTTCTGGGCGTAAACCGTGATGGAGCCGGCCGGGATCGTGTTGGTGAGGAATTGCGCATTCTGATTGGCGGAGATCGCGTTCACTGGCGTGCCATTGGGCACGGAGCTGATTGGCGGCGTGGTGGTGAACGAGGTCGAAAGCCCGGCGCTGGTCGAAGCGCTCATAGTGAAACCCGAATTGGCGGGCATGGTGATCTGCAGTTTGCCGGCATCGGGAGCGACGGTCGCAATGCCGACGGTTGAGCCAGCCGCATTCGGGCGACCCTGCATATGGGTCTGCACTTCTGCCAGCACTTGCGCGACCGTCTTGCCATCGGTGTTGATGTACATGTTGGAGGCGTTATTGGCGGGCGGAGCGCCGGCAGCGGCGGAGTAGAAATTGTAGTTGAAGGCGGTGCCGCTGATCGCAATGGTCAGGGGACTCGCCCACCAGATCGGTCGGATCGGTGGTGAATACCCTGGTCGAAGTGGACCGCGCCGGGGTAAAGGTGCTCGGCAGATAATCGCCCGCTCGCATGAGCTCGCTATTGGGCACCGAGGCCTTATAGGCATCGGTCTTGGGCAATTGCGGCAGGTTGGCTCGGTAATTGATGCGCGTGGTCTGCTGGGCGGGCAGGAAGGCATTGGACAGCTTGATGACTGCGGGGGCCGAGCCCGAGACGTTGCCGGTGGCAGGATCAATCGCCAGACCCTTGAGGTAATAGCCAGCGCCGTTGACCAGCAGGCCGTCCTTGTCGATCTCGAAATCGCCGCGGCGGGTATAGAAATTGGTGCCGGCAAAGGTGCCATCGCCATCAGCCTGCCCGTTCTTGGGCTCGACCACGAAGAAGCCGTTGGAATTGAGCGCAATGAAGGTCTCGTTCGACACCGTCTTGATGTCGCCCTTGATGTCATTGGTGCCGCGCGACTGCGCCAGCACGGCGCCGGGCACTGGCGCTTGACGGGCGCGTCGGGGATCAGATCCAGGAAGTCGGTCTCGATGCGCTTGTAGCCGGTGGTCTGGGAATTGGCGATGTTGCCGGAGATATTCTCCAGCGCATGCGCCTGCGCCCGCAGACCGGTAACCGCACTGGAAAGAGCCCCGTAAATGCCCATCAAAAACTCCTGAAACTGCTCGCGCTGGTTGCGCCTGTTCAGCACGTAGATGAGCAAGTAGAGTGCCAACTGCACTTGGCATTGATTTTAAAGGATAATTTGCTCGCAGGCCGGGCAATTGCGGCGAAAACCCGGCAATTGAGTCCGGGCCCACTGGCAGAAATTGCCGCCCGCTTGTCTGATGGCGGCAAGTGCATTAATGCACAAGGCACTACGCCTGGGATCACCACCGCTATGCTGTTCAAGTCCGCCGATGAGTTCGTGAAGGCCGAGCGCCGCACCGTGACGGTGTTTGGCATGGCCGGCGTTGGCAAGACGCGGCTGAGCAATATGCTGCGGGCGTCGCGCTGGTTCCATTATTCGGCCGATTACCGCATCGGCACACGCTATATGGGCGAATATATCGTCGATAATTTCAAGCGCGAGGCCATGAAGGTGCCCTTCTCGGCCGATCTGCTGCGCTCGGACTCGATCTATATCTCGTCCAATATCACCTTCTGACAATCTCGATCCGCTGTCGAGCTATCTCGGCACGCCCGGCAATCCGGACAAGGGTGGGCTGCCGCTGGCCGAATATCAGCGCCGCCAGAGCAGCATCGTATCGCCGAGATCGCCGCCTTGCAGGATGTGCCGCACTTCATCGAGCGGGCCAAGGCGCTGTATGATTATGACGATTTCATCGCCGATACCGGCGGCTCGCTGATCGAGGTCATCAACCCCAACGACCCGGAAGACCCGGTGGTCAAGACTTTGGCCGCTTCTGACCGCCCTGCTCTACATTCGCGGCACCGACAAGGACGCCGCCGAGCTGGTGCGGCGCTTCAAGCAGAGCCCCAAGCCGATGTATTACCGCCCGCCCTTCCTCGTCGAGAAATGGGCCGAGTACAAGGCGCTCAACAAGATCGCCGAGGATTGCGACGTTGATCCCGCCGGGTTCGGCGCCCGGGGCTTTGAAGCGCTGCTGCATGACCGCCTGCCCCGCTATCAGGCGCTGGCGGATAATTTCTGGCTATGTCGTCAGAAGCGTCCGACCTCGCCATGGTGCGCGACGGCGACGAATTCGTCGACCTGATGGCCGCAGCGATCGAGAAGCGAATGCGTTAGCGCGTTCTCCCATTGGAGACGCGCCGGCCTTGAATCGCTTTCCGATCATTCTCGCTTAAGAGGCTGATATGCCTATTCGTATTCCCGACAATCTACCTGCCCGCAAGACCCTTGAGGATGAGGGCGTCTATGTAATGGATTCCACGCGCCGCGCGGCAAGACATCCGGCCGCTCGAAATCGGCCTGCTCAATCTGATGCCCAACAAGGAGCGCACCGAAACCCAGTTCACCCGGCTGATCGGCTCGACGCCGTTGCAGGTGGATTTGACGCTGGTGCGCATCACCGACCATCAGTCCAAGCACACCTCCGAGGATTATCTCAAGACCTTCTACAAGACACGGGAAGAGGTGCGGACCAAGAAGTTCGACGGCTTTATCGTGACCGGCGCGCCCATCGCCAATATGCCCTTTGAAGAGGTGCGCTATTGGCCCGAAATGCTCGACATCATGGAGTGGACCAAGACCAATGTGCACCACACCATGTTCATCTGCTGGGGGCGCAGGCCGCTTTGCACCATTTCCATGGCGCTAAGCGCTACCGCATGGACAACAAGGCCTTCGGCGTATTCCGCCATCAAGTAACCAATCCGCGCTCGCCCTTCCTGCGCGGGTTTTCGGACAGCCCGATGATCCCGGTATCGCGTTACAACGACATCGATCGGACCACGCTGGGCGAGAACCTCGAAGTGCTGATCGACAATGCGGAGATCGGCGTCTCCATGCTGGGCGACCTCAAGCACCGGGCGGTCTATTTCCTCAATCACACGGAATATGACAACCGTTCTGCTGGCCGACGAATATGAGCGCGATATCAAATCGGGCCTCGACACACCGCCGCCGACCAACCTCTTCCCCAACGGGGACACCAGCGTGGTGCCGGAAAACCGCTGGCGCAGCCATGCCCATCTGCTGTTCCAGAACTGGATCAACGAGATCTACCAGACGACACCCTATGACATGGACGAGATTGGTAAGTAACCAAATGCAAACCGGCCCCGTGAGGGGCCGGTTTTTTGTTTAGAGCGCCAATGGCTTAAACCGCGATCTTGCCGCCACCCTGCTTGGTGATGACGACAACCGAGGGACGCACTGGCATCGCGTCAGTCGAAGTCCGGCCAGCGGGTCGACAGGTCTTCGTAGTAGGAGACGCGACCAAAGCCCTCCCAATCGTCGCCGCCATCGGCCGGATGCTGCACGGCAACGAAGGCCGTTTCGTCATCGGGGGTGAAGAGCGGACCGCACATTTCGGCGCCGACCGGCACGCGGAAGAACAGCTTGGAAGTGGCGCGGGCATCGCCCTCGGTATCCACCGCCCATAGACCATCGGTACGGCCGGTGGCGGTGGGGTTATTGCCATCGGTCGAGACCCAGAGGCGGCCCAGCGAATCCACCGCGCAATTGTCGGGCATGCCGAACCAGCCGTTGACGGTGGTGTCGGTCGAGAAGGTCGCGCCCACTTCGGCAATCGTGGGATCGCCGCATTTGAGCAGCACTTCCCGTGTGCCCGTGGTCGAGGCGAAATCGCCATCGGCTTCGGCGATTTCGATGATGTGGCCGAAGGCATTCTCAGCGGTCGGGTTGGCGGCGTCCACCTGCTCGGCGGTGCGCTTGGTGTTGTTGGTCAACATGACATAGACCTTGCCGTTGACACCGTTCGGCTGGATGTCTTCGGGGCGGTCCATCTTGGTGGCGCCGAGCAGATCGGCGGCAAGGCGGGTGGCGATGACGACGTCGGCTCCGGCTGGCAAAGCCATTGGCTTCGGTCAGCGGGCCTTCGCCCTGAACCAGCGGCAGCCGAGCAATGGTGCCATCTTCCTCGAATTTGGCAACGTAGAGCGTGCCTTCGTCGAGCAGGTCCATATTGGCGGCGCGATCATCGGGGTTGAACTTGCCGGTGGTGACGAACTTGTAGACGTAGTCGAAGCGCTCGTCGTCGCCGAGATAAAACACCACGCGACCGTCCTTGTTGACGATCGACTCGGCGCCTTCATGCTTGAAGCGGCCCAAAGCGGTGCGCTTCTTGGGGATGGAGTTGGGGTCCATCACGTCGACTTCAACGATATAGCCGAAGCGGTTGGGTTCGTTGGGCTCCTTGGAGACGTCGAACCGGTCGTAGAAATTAGCCCATTCATAGGAGCCTTCCGGAATGCCAAGGCGATCATAGTTCGCCGCTTCCGGGTGATCGGCCGGCAATTCGCCAGCGAAATAGCCGTGAATGTTCTCTTCAGCCATCACATAGGTGCCCCGGGGCGTGACGCCGCCGGCGCAATTGTTGATGGTGCCGAACACCTTCTTGCCGGAGGGATCAGCGACGGTCTGCAGGCGCGCATGGCCGGCAGCGGGGCCGGTGACTTCCATTTCGGTATTGACGGTGATGCGGCGGTTGAGCGCACCATCCTTGACCACAGCCCATTTGCCGTCGGTCTTCTGGATCTCGACAATGGTGCCGCCGTGAGCCGCCAATTCGATATCCACCTGCTCCTTGCTGAGCGGGTTGAGGGTCATTTCGCCCTCGGCCAGCGTTACGATGCCGGGGAACATCAGATGCGGGTTGGTATATTCATGGTTGACGACGAGCAGGCCATGTTCGGAGGAATCCTCGAAGGGGATATAGCCGACATAGTCATTATTGTAGCCGAACTGGCGGGCCCGGGCCTCGGCAGTCTGGGCGGTCGGGTCGAATTCGGGGGCGTCGGGGAACAGGCCATCACCCCAGCGCAGCAGGATATCGGCATCATAGCCTTCGGCGACGTGGTGGGTCTCGTCGATGCCGGCTTCCACTTCGGGGAAGGAGAAGGCCGAGCCGCCGGCTGCCTTGGCATCCCGGGCGGTGAGAAGGGCCAGCGGACTGACGGTGGCGGCAATGGCCGACACAGCCAGCGAACCCCGGAGGAACCCGCGGCGCGAGAAACGCGCGCTGATCAGCTCGCCCATAGTGGGATTGGCAGTCATATTGCGCGGCGGCGCATCGGCCGCTTCGAGCTGGGACGTCTTAAAAATGGGGGCCCGGTCGTTCATCGTGAAAGCTCCTCAACAGCCCGGAAGTTTTGAACCGTTCCAATCTGTAGGGAGTGCGGCTGACAGACGGGCGACAATTGCATGACGTTTTGACGACGTAGCTTTTGGCTGGTCGCTCAAGCACTTGGCGGCACCAGCGGAATCATCGCTTGTGGATAGTGTGGCGGACGCCACTTGCACGCCGCTCTTGCATTGTCGCCGCCAGCCCTTACTTTCTGCGGGCACACTGGAGGCTCGACGTTTGGCTCAATCTCCAACCACCATCGTCGACGAACTGGGCATTGCCCCGGCCAACCTGAGCGACGCCGCGACCGGCGCCTTTACCCCGACGCTGCGGCTGGGGGTGACCGGACTGAGCCGGGCGGGCAAGACCATTTTCATTACCGCACTGGTGCACAATCTGCTGACAGGCGGCCGCCTGCCGGGCTTTACCGCTTTGGCGGAGGGGCGGTTTATCGGCGCGCGGCTGGCGGAATATCCTGATGCGACTATTCCCCGCTTTGCCTATGAACGGCATCTGGAGGCGCTGACCGGCAGGGTGCCGGTGTGGCCCGACAGCACGCGGCAGATTTCCCAGCTGCGCATCGTGCTCAAATATCAATCCAAGCACTGGTATTCGGGGCTGCGCGGGCCTTCGACGCTTAATCTCGATATTGTCGATTATCCCGGCGAATGGATTCTCGATCTGCCGCTGCTCGGCCTATCCTTTGCCGAATGGAGCGCCGAGGCGCTGGAGCGGGCGCATCGCCCCGGCTCGGGCAAGGAGGCCAAGCCTTTCCTTGAACTGCTGGGCTCGATTGATCCGCATAAGGAAGCCAACGATTCCGATGCGGAAAAGCTGGCAGCGGCATTTACCGATTATCTCAGGCGCAGCCGGGAGCATGGGGCGCTGTCCACCCTGCCCCCGGGCCGGTTCCTGCTGCCGGGTGATCTTGAGGGGTCGCCGGCTTTGACCTTTGCGCCGCTGCCGCCTTCGGAGCAGGCGCGCTCATCGAGCCTTTATGCCATGCTGGAGCATCGCTACGAGGCCTATAAGGACCGCATCGTGCGGCCATTCTTCCACGATCATTTTGCCCGGCTGGATCGGCAGGTGGTGCTGGTCGATACGCTGCGCGCTCAATGCCGGGCCGGCTGCAGTGGCGGATCTCGAGACGGCACTGACGGCAGTGCTGTCCTGCTTCCGGCAGGGCGAGAGCAATCCGCTGCTGCGCCCGTTCATGCGCAAAATCGACCGGATCCTGTTTGCCGCGACCAAGGCCGACCATGTGCATCACACCAGCCACGACCGGCTGGAGGCGATCCTCAACCGGCTGGTGGCCAGCGCCAGCAAGCGGGCGCGCTTTGCCGGGGCGGAGACTAAGTCCATTGCATTGGCGGGCATTCGCGCGACGCGTGAGGGCAGCATTGTTGAGAATGGCGAGACGCTGCCCACCATTATCGGCACGCCGATGGCGGGTGAGGTGCTGGATGGCACGAGCTATGATGGCAAAACCGAAATCGCTCTATTTCCCGGCGACTTACCGGAGCGGCCGGATTCATTATTCGAGGATGGAACGCCCGTGGCGCTGAACTTTCTGCGCTTCACCCCGCCGCAAAAGCTCGACCGCAATGCGGCCGGCGACGTGGTCCTGCCCCATATCCGGTTTGACCGAACGCTGGATTATCTGGTGGGAGATTGGCTCGCATGAAACGCCCCATTGCCCGCCCGACAGCGACGATCACCGAGGACAGCGAAGCGCTGCGCGTGCCGCGCGCCTTCGCACCGGCCAAGGTGGAGATTGCCGAGATCGATTTTGACCCGGCTATGGATGAAACCCTCGCCGCGCTGCCGCCGCGCCCCATGGGCTGGCTTGGCCGGCTGGCCCGGACCACGGGCGGCGTGCTGCTATCAGCGGGGCTGGGACTGGCCGCTGACCGGCTGATCCGCGACCTGTTCGAGCGCAATGAATGGCTGGGCTGGGTTGGCATCGGCGTGCTGGTGCTGTTCGTGCTGGCCGTATTGGTGCTGGCGGCGCGGGAAATGTTTGCGCTGCGGCGGCTGAAAGTGCTCGATCACCTGCGGAACGATGCGGCTGATGCCACTGCCGAGAATGACCAGCACAAGGCCAAGCATGTGGTGGAGCGGCTGGAGGCCATTTATGCGGCCCGGCCCGATCTGGCACGGGCGCGGCAACGTGTAGCCGATAATCTGCCCCATCTGTTTGATGGGCATGAGGCCATTGCGCTGGCCGAGCGCAGCCTGATGGCGCCGCTCGACGGGCGGGCCAAGACGCTGACGGCGGCCTCAGCACGGCGGGTAGCACTGGTGACGGCGGTGTCGCCGCGCGCCTTGGTCGACATTGCCTTCGTGATTTATGAGAGCATCCGGCTGGCAGGGGCCATTGCGGCGCTCTACGGAGCCCGCCCGAGCTTTTTCGGCTCTTGGCGGCTCACCGGGGCGGTGCTGGCGCATCTGGCGGTCACGGGTGGCCCGGTGCTGACGGATGGCATTGTCGAGCAACTGGTGGGCCAAGGATTGGCGGCCAAGCTATCAGCGCGGCTGGGCGAAGGCGTGGTCAATGGGCTGATGACGGTTCGGGTGGGCATTGCGGCCATGCGCGTGGTGCGGCCGCTGCCGTTCGAGACGCAGAAGCAGCCCATGGTGCGCGATTTTATTCCGGAACTGACCAAGGTGACGGCGGATGCGGGAAAGGTGAATTAGGGAAACGCGTCCGCTGGTTTTTGCGGAAGAAGCTTGCCTGATACTACGATCTCAGGATGGGCCCCGGCTTTCGCCGGGGGTGACATCATGGCGTTAGAAGCTTGGGTGCAACCCTGCCCTATTCCGCCGCCAGCAGCGGCGCATGGAGGGCCACCCGGCCCTTGGGCTTGGGCATGGCGTCGGGATGGGCATCGAAATAGCGCATCCTTGCGGCGATGACTTTGGGACGGTTGTCGACGGCCCGAGCTCCGAGCGCTCGGAGCGGCCCCTGCAGGTCACGCCCCAGCTCGGTCAATTCGTAATCGACCCGGGGAGGAATCGAGGGCGTTACGGTGCGGGTGACGAAGCCGTCCATTTCCAGATCGCGCAGTGTTGCGGTCAGCACTTTCTGGCTGATGCCGCCGATCACCCGCTTGATTTCGCCGAAGCGCATCGGGCCTTCACTGAGTTTGTTGATGATCAGAACGGTCCACTTGCCGCCAATCTGGTGCAGGATTTCGCTGACCGGGCGGCAATCGTGGTGGGGCTCAATTGGTTTCATTTAAGTGCCTGACGTATCGCAAAAGTGCCGTCTTGCGGCATTGGAGACAGTCACTCATATAGCGTCAGTCTCTAACGGATACCATAGGGTCCATCATGAAAACCGTCGCCGTCCTCGTTGGCAGCCTGAGCCCCGATTCCATCAACCGCAAGCTGACGCAGACGCTGGAAAAGCTGGCCGGCGGCAAGCTAAAATTCAACTATGCCGATCTGGGCAGCCTGCCCCATTATGACAATGAATTGTGGAGCAACCCGCCCGCCGCGGTCACCCAGTTCAAGCAGCTGGTGGAAGGCGCCGACGCCGTGCTGATTGCCATGCCCGAATTCAACCGCTCCTTCCCCGCGCTGATCAAGAATGCGTTGGACTGGGGCTCGCGGCCCCGGGGGCAAAGCTCCCGGCACGGCAAGCCTACGGCGCTGATTGGCGCGTCTGTCGGGGCCGTTGGCACGGCGGCGGGCCGGGGCCATTTGCGGTCCATCCTGCCGGTCTATGGCCTCATCCTCATGGGGCAGCCAGAAATGTATTTCACCATGAAGCCGGGCCTGATTACGGATGAGCTGGAAGTGACCGACGAGGCGACGGCGACGTTCCTGGCGGGTTGGACGGACAAGTTTGCTGGGTTTATCGAGCGTTATGGCGATAACGCGCTGGATGTTGCGGCGGAATAGCCTTCTGCCGACATTCCCCGGACCGACCACAATGTCATTCCCGCGAAAGCGGGAACCTCCGTTTCCTTCCCCAGACCCCTAAAACAGAGGTCCCCGTTTTCGCGGGGATGACATTGTGGGTGGATAGAAATTTTGGCGGTACTGAGGTCCGTGGTGCCTCAATCCTTGGCAGCACTCGGCGCCAAAGTCAGCTTGAGCCCATCCAGCGCGTCGCTCATCAATATCTGGCAGGAAAGCCGCGAATTGGCGCGGACATCGCCGACGCTATCCAGCATATCCTCTTCCTCGTCACTGGGGGCGCCGACCACGTCCATCCAGTCCTTGTCGACATAAACGTGGCAGGTGGCGCAGCTGAGCGCGCCGCCGCACTCGGCCTTGATGTTGAGGCCCCAGTCACGGATCACTTCCATCGCGCGCCAGCCCTCAGAGCCCTTCAAGCTCGTGGACGTCGCCGGCCCGGTCGGTGACTTGGATTTTCATGGGCGCTTCCTCAACTCTTGGGGCGTCCATACCCCTCTCCCGGCCTCCCCGCAAGGGGAAGGCGGCGCTTAGCAATAAACCGCAATGCAGGAATTAGGCGACGCCCAGCTTCTTCTGCAGCTTGGTGGAGCTGGTGGTGTATTGGAACACCACGCGCTCGCCGGGCGATACGATGGCCTTGGCGGCTCGGGCCATCAGGGCCGCTTCGTGGAAACCGCTGAGGATCAGCTTGAGCTTGCCCGGATACCAATTGATGTCGCCAATGGCGAAAATGCCGAGCACCGAGGTCTCGAACTTTTCGGTGTCGACCTTGATTGTGTTGTCGTTGAGCTCAAGGCCCCAATCGGCCACCGGACCCAGCTTCATGGTGAGTCCAAAGAAGGGCAGCAGGCGCGTTGCGGGGAGCGATAGGTCTCCGGCATCGGTGATCAGATGCACATGGTTGATCTGGCCGTTTTCGCCATCGAGCTTGCCGATCTGGCCGGTGAGGAAGTTGATCTTCCCCTCGCCCACCAGCTCCTGCATCTTGTTGACCGAGGCTGGAGCCGCCTTGAACACGGCGCGGCGGTGCACCAGCGTCAGCGAGCGTACGATGGGCTGCAGATTGAGTGTCCAATCCAGGGCGGAATCGCTGCCGCCGACAATCACCACGTCCTGGTCGTGGAAATCGTCCATCTTGCGGACGGAATAGAAAACCGACTTGTTTTCAAAGGCTTCAATATTCTCGACCGGTGGGCGCTTGGGCTGGAACGAGCCGCCGCCGGCAGCGATGACCACCACCTTAGCGTGGAAAATCTCGTCGGCATCGGTCGCTAGCTTGAACGAGCCGTCTTCCTGCTTCTCGATGGAGTTGACCATGCGATTGAAGTGGAACTCGGGCGCGAAGGGGGCGATCTGGGCCATCAGATTGTCGGTCAGGTCCTGGCCCGTCACCACCGGGAAGCCGGGAATGTCATAGATCGGCTTTTCGGGATAAAGTTCGGCACACTGCCCGCCGGGGCGGTCGAGAATGTCGATGAAATGGCATTTGAGGTCGAGCAGCCCGAGTTCGAAGGCCGCGAACAGCCCGCAGGGGCCCGCGCCAATGACGACGACATCGGTGGTGATCTCAGTGCTCATGCTTTTCTCAAAGTCCGTTCTTGCCGAGGTCTGACTATACCTCGGTGTCCCGCATCAGCGGGAACCTCTGTTTCAGCAACGGGGGTTCCCGCAATCGCAGGACCAACCCGGTGGGTTAATGTGACAAACCCGCTCCACTTACCTCAATGGGCGCGGCGAAGGAAGGGGCGCGTGCCGGCGGGGACTTCAGTAATGCCCACTGGCTGGTAGAACAGCGCCACTTCTGGCAGGCGGTTCTCGATCAGGGCTTGCCTTGTCGGCTCATGCGACACGACGAAGGCATTGAAGCCGCAGCGGCGCATCAGCGGAATCTGATCCTGAAGCACATCGCCTATCGCCCGGATTTCATTGCCATATCCATAGCGCTCGGCCAGCAGCCGGCCCACCGAATAGCCGCGGCCATCGGTAAAGGCGGGGAATTTGATGGCGATGGAGGCAAAGCGGGCGAGATCAGCCTCGGCGTCCTCGATCCGGTCGCCCGGAACGATCAGCAGGCCCAGCGGATGCGGATTGGCCAGCACGGCATCGCGATTGGCCGAGAACACGGCCAGCGGCACATGCTTGTAGCTGACACTCGCGGGGTCGTCGCCTTCGGCCCATTCATGGAACGGGTCAGCGATGAAGGCGCCATCCTTCCACAGATTGTGTTTGGTCGCGGCAGTCATCGGCTTGGCGATCGCTCCGTTGAAATCGAAATGGATGCCGCACTCTTTTTTGTTGAGGCCGCGCCACCGGCCGGCACGCTGGTCCTCGCCCTCGGCAACCACCGAGGTGCAGGGCGCGCAGCCGATCGACTTGTAGCCCTTAGCGAAGAGCGGGTGCTCGGGCAAGCCGTGGTCGATCTTGTATTGGTTGACATCGGCATCGGTGAAATAGGCCAGCGGATTGACCTTGATGCGATCGTCGCTCGTCAGCTCGAAATGCGGCAGCACGCCGCGTTCCTTGGTCTGGAAGCGTTTGCGGCCCGTGACCCAGCCGCCATATTGCTCGGTGACCGGCTCCAGCGGCTCGGTCTTGCGAATATGGCAGCAAGAATCAGGGTCGGTTTCCCAGAGATCGCCGGTCGGGTCGAACCGCTTCACATCCTCGGAATTGGGATGGAGGGCATGCACATTGATCAGGCCGAGATGCTTTTTGAGCGTTTCGACATAATCGAGCGTTTCATGGAAATGCTTGCCGGTTTCGAGGAAATAGACCGGCAGGCTCGGATCGACCTGCGCCACGAGATGCAGCAGCACCGCCGAATCCGCGCCGAAGGACGAGACAACCGCCAGATCGCCCGGCAGGATGTCATGGGCCGCCTGCCGCAGCACGGCGACGGCGTCCATCTCGTCGAACATGCCGTTGAGGGCAAGAATGCCGAGGGCGCGCAGCTTGTCATGCGCCGGCTGGGTTTGCAGCATCTTAGGCAGTCCCATAGAGGGCCTCCTTGAACGGCGCCTCGCCCGAGCGGCGATAGGCGGCGATGAAGCTTTCGTCGGCGCTTGCGCTTGGCGATATAGGTATCGACCAGCGTTTCTGATGGCGCCGGGCACGGCATCGGCCTCAAAGCCGGGGCCGATGATCTTGCCCACAGAGGCGTGCTCGGTGGCGTCGCCGCCCGTGGTGATCTGATAGAGCTCGCCGCCCTTTTTCTCGACGCCCAGAATGCCGATATGGCCGACATGGTGGTGGCCGCAGGCATTGATGCAGCCGGAAATCTTGATCTTGAGATCGCCGATTTCGGCCTGCCGCTTGGGTTCGGCAAATTTGCGCGAGATTTCCTGCGCGATGGGGATCGAGCGGGCATTGGCCGAGGCGCAGAAATCGAGGCCGTGGCAGCAGATCATGTCGGTGATCAGGCCCGTATTGCCTTCGGCAAGGCCCGTGGCGACCAGCGCGTCATAGACCGTGCGCAGGTCCGCAATGGCGACATGCGGCAGGACCGAGTTCTGCTCGTGGGTGACGCGCAATTCGTCGAACGCATAGCGCTCGGCGATATCGGCAATGTCGTCCATCTGCTTGTCGGTGGCATCGCCCGGCGCGCCGCCAACGGGCTTGAGGGAGATGGTGACCGAGGCATAACCGGCTTCGCGGTGCGAATTGATATTGTGGTCGAGCCAGCGGCCATAGGCGGGGTCGATGATGGACTGATAGGCCACATCGATCTTGGTGGCGGGCTGGGCCTTGAATTGCGGCGGAGCGAAATAGGCCGTGATGCGGTCCACTTCCTCGGACGGCAGGGTCAACACACCCCCGCGCACTTCGGCGAATTCGGCCTCGACCCGGCCCTTGATGGTCTCAAGGCCTTCTTCGTGCACCAGAATCTTGATGCGCGCCTTGTACTTGTTATCGTGGCGGCCATAGCGGTTGTAGACCCGCATGATGGATTCCAGATAGGCCAGCAGATGCTCATTGGGCACGAAGCTGTTGATCAGCTTGCCGATCATCGGCGTGCGGCCAAGGCCACCGCCGACCCAGACTTCCCAGCCGATTTCGCCAGCAGCATTGGTCGCAGCTTGCAGGCCGATATCGTGGAAGCGAATGGCGGCACGATCGTTCGGCGCGCCGGTCATGGCGATCTTGAACTTGCGCGGCAGATAGCTGAATTCGGGATGCAGGCTCGACCACTGGCGCAGGATTTCGGCAATCGGGCGCGGATCGATGATCTCGTCGGCAGCAGCGCCGGCGAAATGGTCGGCGGTGACATTGCGGATGCAATTGCCCGAGGTCTGGATGGCATGCATTTCCACCGAGGCCAGCTCTTCCGGGATCACCGGAATATCCTTGAGCTTGGGCCAGTTGAACTGGATGTTCTGCCGTGTGGTGAAGTGGCCATAGCCACGATCATAGGTGCGGGCGATATGGGCAAACTTGCGCATCTGCTTGCTCGACAGCGTGCCATAGGGAACGGCGATGCGCAGCATATAGGCGTGCAGTTGCAGATAGAGCCCGTTCATCAGCCGCAGAGGGCGGAACTGATCTTCGCTCAGCTCGCCTGAGAGGCGGCGCTTGACCTGATCGGCAAATTGGCTGGTGCGGCCCGCAACGAAAGCCGCGTCGAATTCGTCATATCGATACATGACCGTCCTCATCCAGATGCTGGCGGTCGTAAATCTCGCCGTTCAATGTCAGGGGCGCGGTGGGGCCCGCCGCCCGAATACGTTCGCGCAAGCGCTTGGGGACGATAACGCCGTCCGCCCGGCTCACTTCCTCGATTTCAAGGCTAATGACGCGGCCACTGGCCTTGGTGGCCACCAAAGCGGCATCGCGCTCGGCCGTCTCTTCCTTGCCGAAGAGCCGGGCGGCTTGCAGGTCCTCGACCCAGTTATTGTGGGCGTCGAGATAAACCGTCCCGCCCGATGTCAGCTCATTGCCAGTCAGAATTTCCATGCTGCTACGCTACTTTGAAGCTCATACCGGTGAGCTGGGCAGCATCTGCCCAATCACCGGCCTCAACGGCTTCGCCTACGAAAATGATTGCCGGACCATCGGCAAACGCCACGGCGTTGGCCGCTAGCGTTCCCAGTGTCCCGGAATAGGTGGATTTGTCGGCCCGGCCCGCATTGACCACGATGCCGATGGGCAGCGCGGCGCTCGCGCCCTGCTCGATCAGGCGGGCGGCGACTTCAGGCGCGATGGACTTGCCCATATAGAGCGCCAGCGTCAGGCCGGACTGGGCGAGCGCGGCCCAATGGGTCAGGTCGCTATCGTCAGCGCCATGGGCAGTGGCCATGACGAAGCCGCTGGAAACTTTGCGCAGGGTGACCGGGGTGGCGGTGTCGGCAGCAGCGGCGAGTGCTGCGCTGACGCCGGGCACGATCTGATAGGGCACGCCAGCCTTGCGCAGGGCGGCGATTTCCTCGCCGGCGCGGCCGAAAATCATCGGGTCGCCGGATTTGAGGCGGGCAACCTTTTGCCCTCCTTGGCGAGGCGAACGATCAGGGTGTTGATCTGGGCCCGGCTGAAGCTGTGATGGCCCTTGGCCTTGCCGACGGAAATCTGCTCGGCATCGCGGCGCCCCATCTGCACCACGGCATCGGGCACGAGTTGATCATGCACGATGACATCGGCTTCCTGCAGCAGCCGCTGGGCGCGCAGGGTGAGCAGGTCTTCCGAACCCGGGCCGGCGCCGATCAGCCAGACCACGCCAGTTGCGTGGGCGGTATCGGCGTGCTGGGCCAGCAAGGTTTCAGCGGCACTGGCGCCCTGCCCTGCGGCTTCGGCGGCTTCGATGGCAGGCGAGGTCACCAGCGCCTCATAGAAGCGGCGGCGGGCGGCGCCGTCGTGAATCAGGCTTTCAACCTTGTGGCGCAAACCACCGGCGAGGCTGGCAATTTTGCCAATGCGGGGCGACAGCATCGCCTCGATCCGGGCGCGGACGAGACGGGCTAGAACCGGCGCATCGCCTTCGGTGGAGATGGCGACGGTGAGCGGCGCGCGATCGACGATGGAGGGCGTGTAGAAATCGCATTCGGCGGGGACATCGACCACATTGAGCGGGATGCCACGGGCGCGGGCTTCGGCCTTGGCGCGGTCGGCGGCAGCGCCCTCTTCGGCGACGAAAACCAGAGCGGTATTGTCGAGATCAGCGGCGATGAAATCGCGCTCGATCAGGGTGACAGTGAGACCGGAAAAATCGGCTTCGATCTGTTGGGATATAATCACGACCTGAGCGGTCGTCTTAGTCACCAGCCGGGCTTTGTTTAGGGCTTCTTCACCACCGCCGACGATGACGATGCGCAGACCCTGTACCTTGTAGCTCAACGGAAATGTGTTGAGATAACCCATTGGAACCCTGTTGTGAGTGGCGGGCAAAATAATCCACTCCGGCCCGAATACACAAGGCGTTGAAATTCAATAGCTTTTATATTTCCCTAGCAAGGCGTGGCGCAGAACGCCGACAATGGGAATACCACAAACCCGCTAAATGAATCTTTGCGTCGGGGATGCGGAGAAAATTTTACTCTCTGGATACGGCAGGGACTGGATCGCCTAACGCCCACCGTGTCTCCCTCGGACTTGATCCGAGAGCCTTCTCGTATTCCTGCCGCGCTGAGAGCGGCCCTCGGATCAAGTCCGAGGGAGAACGGTGGGGAGGATAGTGCAGGGTTTCAGCCCAGCGGAGTGTGTGCCGGGGAGAGTGCGCTGCTTAGCCCTGCCGGCTCGGCACGTGGACGACGAGGCCGTCCAGCTCGTCCTTGACCTTGATCTGGCACGACAACCGGCTGCTGGCTTTCACGTCGAAGGCGAAGTCGAGCATGTCTTCTTCCATGTTCGAGGGGGCGCCGACCGTTTCGGTCCGAGCGTCATCGACATAGACATGGCAGGTGGCGCAGGTGCAGGCGCCGCCGCATTCGGCAACAATGCCGGGAATGCCGTTCATGATGGCAGTTTCCATCACGGTGGCGCCATTCTGGCCTTCGGTTTCGATACGCGTGCCGTCCTGCTGGACGAAAGTGATCTTGGTCATTGGTCTCTAAGGGCTTGCTGTTCACCAAGGATATAGAGGCTGGGTGGCAGTTTAGGAACCCTGTGGATGGCATTGCGGGATTGCGCCAGCAAGGGCGCTACGTGCCAGGCGGGCCCTCTTCACTTCTCCCTTGGGGGAGAGGTCGACCCTCTTGGGGCGGGTGAGGGGCCTTTTCCAGCACCACCCCAACAAAGGCCCCCTCACCCGGCGCGATGCGCCGACCTCTCCCCCAAAGGGAGAGGTGAAGAGCTAAAGCCCGAGCAGCCCCTCAAGATAATGTCGCTCGATGCCGAACATGGCCTTGGTATCAGCGATCTGCTTGAGGATGGCGGCGCGGTCGTGGCCGACGCGGCCGTCTTTTCGGCGACGATCAGATTGTTCTTGGGCGTGTGCGCGTCGGAGACGAACTCGAACACCTTGGTGCGGTAGCCGTTCAGCTCAAGATAAAGCGCGCAGGGCGTCGGTGACCATTTCGGCCTCGGCGCTCCATGAAGATGCCGTGGCGGAGCAGGTTCGATAGCGTGTCCTCGGGCCTGCCGGCTTCCATCTGGCGGCGGATTTGCTTGTGGCAGCAGGGGGCAACGGCGATGAGGGAGGCGCCAGCAGCGATGCCCTTGAAAATGGCGTCGTCGGTGGCCGTGTCGCACGCATGCAGGGCAATGACAGCATCCGCGCCGGTCGCGTCGTGGTCGAGAATGGTGCCGGGCTGGAAGCTCAGGCCATCAAAACCCGACTGGGCGGCGGTGGCATTGCCATCCTCAACCAGCTTGTCGCGCATTTCGACGCCGACGATCTCGGCGGGGCGATTGGCGACATTGGCGAGGTAATCGTAGAGCGCGAAATCCAGATACCCCTTGCCCGCGCCCATATCGACGATGCGGGGCTTTTCGGCCTTGATCGCCTGAATCAAGGGGGCAAAGATTTCGACCATCTTGTTGATCTGGCGGAACTTATCCTGCGCGTCGTTGCGCACGACGCCATCCTTGCCAGTGATGCCAAGGGCATGCAGATAGGGCTTATTGGTCTCGGCCAGCGGGCGGTTCTTGGCGCGGTTGTGGTCGGTCGAGGGGGCTTCGCGGCCGACGACTTCACTGCGCTTGAGGCGGATTTTGTCGCCATTGCGCTCAAAGCTCATGTCGAACTCGGTGGTGGCAAGCTGGGCGCTGCGGAACTCGTCGTGGAGCGCAATGCGCAGATTGCCCGGGGCCTCGGGCTGGATCTGGTTTTTGATGATGTCGCGCGTTTTGTAATGGAAGGTGAAGCTGAACTTCTCCACCCCCTTGGCGACGATCTTCTTGACGTCGATGGATTTGAGATCGGCTTCGCCGCCGTGATAGCCAGCCAGCTTGAGCTTGACCAGCGTGTTGCCGGCAAAGGCCGATTTCACCGCGCTCAGGAACTCTTCGATACGGTCGGTCAATGCCGTTCCTTCGTGGTGAGGAAGCGGATTTTCGGGAAATCCTGCTTGGCGCGGTCGGCCCACCGAGCGTTTTGCGCGAGGAACACCGGGGAGCCGGTGCGGTCTTCGGCAATGTTCATCTTCTGAGCGGCGATGAAGCGTTCCAATTCCTTGGGATCATCGCTCTCAATCCAGCGGGCGACTTCGTAATTGAGGCTCTCAAAGGTGATCGGCACGCCATATTCCTTGGCGACGCGTGAGGACAGCACTTCGAGCTGCAGCTGGCCAACCACGCCCACGATCCAATCCGCACCAACGACCCGGCGGAACACACGGGTAACACCTTCTTCGGACAGGTCAGACAGCGCCTTGGCCATCTGCTTGGTCTTCATGTGATCGGTCAGGCG
This sequence comes from Devosia sp. A8/3-2, assembly GCA_025452255.1. GTDB lineage: Bacteria > Pseudomonadota > Alphaproteobacteria > Rhizobiales > Devosiaceae > Devosia. The sequence continues at coordinate 2,213,239 of CP104974.1, read as the reverse complement.
CACGCGGCGGATGATTTCGGGGGCGAAGTTCGGAATGCCCGTCACATTGATCGTCGCGCCTTCGGTGAGGGTATCGCCCACCGAAAGGGTGCCGTGGTTCGGGATGCCGACAATGTCGCCGGCAACGGCCTGCTCGGCCAGTTCGCGGTCATTGCCGAAGAAGAACATGGGGTTGGAAACGGCCATGTCCTTGCCCGAGCGCACATTCTTCAGCCGCATGCCGCGGGTGAATGTGCCCGAGCAGAGGCGGACAAAGGCGATACGGTCGCGGTGATTGGCGTCCATATTGGCCTGCACCTTGAACACGAACCCGGTGACCTTTTTGTCGGCGGGCTCGATGGGCGCAGGAATGGCGGGCTGCGGACGCGGCTCGGGGCCCCATTCGCCCAGCGTGCGCAGCAGTTCGGCCACGCCAATGCCCTTGAGGGCAGAGCCGAACAGCACGGGGCTAAGATGCCCGGCATGGAAGGTTTCAAGATCAAAGGGCGGCAGCATGGCCGTGGCCATTTCGAGGGTCTCGAGCGCCGTCATGAAGACAGGGTCTTCGATGAGACTATCGTTGTCGAGCAGGTCTTCGATGGCATTGTATTCGGCAATCGGCTTGCCCCGGGGGCTCAGCACGCGCTTTTCCAGCAGATCGAGATAACCGTGGAAATCGACGCCCTGCCCGATGGGCCACAGCACCGGAGTGAGGTCGAGCGCCAACTTGCCCCGGATTTCATCGATCAGCTCGAGCGGCGACAGACCCTCGCGGTCGACCTTATTGATGAAGGTGATGATCGGGATGTCAGCGCAGGCGGCAGACTTCGAACAGCTTGAGAGTCTGCGCTTCGATACCCTTGGCGGCGTCGATCACCATGATGGCGGCGTCGACGGCGGTCAGCGTGCGATAGGTATCCTCGGAAAAGTCCGAGTGGCCGGGGGTGTCGAGCAGGTTCAGCGTCAGCCCGTCATAGTCAAAGGTCATCACCGAGGAGGTGATGGAAATGCCGCGCTGCTGCTCCATTTCCATCCAGTCCGAACGGGTCGAGCGCGTGCCGGCCTTGCCGCGCACCGCGCCGGCAGACTGGATCGCGCCGGCAGCGGCAAGTAGCCGCTCGGTCAGCGTGGTCTTGCCCGCGTCCGGGTGCGAGATGATCGCAAAGGTCCGGCGGGTGCGATAGGGCTCAGTGATGGCGCGAGACGGTGTCTCGGCGGCGAGGGACATGCTCATGGAAACTTGCCTTTGGGCGCCCGGCGCGGCGGGCTGCGAAGCGCAACAAATATTGGGCGCTCTATAGGGGAAGGCAAGGGTGGTGGTCAAATGGGGGTGTTTTAGCCCCCTACTCCCAGCTCAAATCCTTGCTCAGCACGTCGGCAATGAACACGCTGACTTCCTCCACCGCCATTTTGAGGTCTTCGATCTGTTCGGAATTGATGGCCCGTCCTGCCCCGGCATCCGCCTCCATCGCCTTGGCCGAGTCGGCAATGGTGAAGGCGCCCACTGCCGGCGGCGCCTTTGATCGTGTGAAGGGTAAACAGCACTGGTCGGGAGCCGTCGCAGCCAGCAGGCGCGCGAGATAGATTTTGATCGTGGTGTCGAAGAGGCGCAGCACTTCGTGTTCCAGCGCTGCATCGCCCGTGCATTGCTTGGCCAGATGCACCAGATCGATGGGGCGCGCCCGGCGCAGAACCGGGACAGGGGTGGCGCTGTCAGAACGCGGGAAACCGCTGGGCCATCCATCGAACTCCTTAACAAAAGCGGCTACGGAGCCCACAGGAGCAAAACCGCTGGACAAGCTTAGAAGCGCCGGATGAACAGGCAATTAAGCCACATCTTCGCCGTTCTTTGCCGTTTTTGATGCCCCTCGTTCTCCCCAAAAAATTAACCTTTGGGTAAGAAAGCGTTCGGTTTGAGTAAAATTGAATGTATGTATGGATTTTGAACCAGCGCGGCAGCGGTGGTGCGGAAATAATGCGCGGCATTTGCATCGAATTGTTTCCATTTGACCATCGGCCCGGAAACGGGTTGGGGGTTAACACACCGCCAGTTTGCCGCCCTATCGCTGTGAAGTCGACGCGAGAGTAGTAAAGAGTATGGCGCAGAATTCGACACCCCCAAACGATCCCGCCGCCTCGGCTTTTTCTGCCGTTGAAGACGCCCTCAAGGACTCGGTGTTCAATCTCGACAGTACGCCGGAAAAAGCCCCGGAAAAGCGCGCGGCCAATCCTGCGCGTTCCGAGCGCCTGCGCGCTGCGGACAAGATCGCCCAACAGGCCGGCGCCGTGGCCAATGACGATCGATTCCCCACCTCCAAGCTGCTTTATACGCTGCAGAGCCGTTCATCCTCGGCCCCCACTTGGGTAGCGCTGGCGCTCTCGGTCATCTGGCTCGTGGCTACGGGCGCGGCCGGCTATCTGCGCTATGGCAGCCAGCTGAGCAATTTCGGCCAGTTTGCCAGCAGCATCGATTTCATCGCGCTCGCGGCCATCATGATCCTGCCCGTATTGGGCTTTTTCGGCGTCGCCACCCTGTTCCGCCGCGCCCAGGACCTGCGCAATGCCGCGTCCTCGATCACCCGAGCCGCCATTCTGCCCGGCCGAGCCCGAAGTCACCGCCGCCGACAAGGTCGCCTCGGTGGGCCGGGCCGTGCGCCGCGAAGTCAATGCGCTGGGCGATGGGCTGGAACGCGCCCTCTCGCGCGCCGGCGAACTCGAAGTGATGATCCACAACGAGGTTACCGCACTCGAACGCACCTATTCGGACAATGAATCACGCATGCGTGCGCTGATCGCCGAATTGGCCAGCCAGCGCAAAGCGTGCTCACCAATACCGAGCGCGTGCGAGGCCATCACTGAGAGCCATACGGGCCCGGTGTTCGATCTCGACATGATCAGCCAGCGCATTTCCGGGACCATCGTGGAAAGCGGCGGCAATCTGACCTAGGCGCTGGAAACGGCCGGCAATACGCTGACCAATGCCTTTGGCGAGCGGACGGAGAATTTCGTCTCGTTGGTCGACAACCGCACCACCGACTTCATCTCGGCGCTCGACGATAGCGCGGGCCGCCTGTCGCTGACCTTTGACGACAAGACCGCGGCCATGACCGGCGCGCTTGACGAGCGTGCCGGTACGCTCAATTCGGGCGTCGAAGGCCGCATTGCCGCGCTGACCGACGCCCTCGACAGCCATGCCTCGACCATTGCCGCCGCCATGGACGAGCGCACCCGCCTGATCGAGGAACGCACCGGCGCCATTACCGGCAGCTTCGAAGACCGCACGGCCAATCTGGCTGGCCTGCTCAGAAGGCACCAGCGGGCGGATCGCCGAGGCGATGGACAGCCGCACAGGTAATCTGGCCTCGGCTTTTGACGCCCGCGCCGAAAAGCTTGCCAACTTGCTCGATGGCACGACCGGCCGCTTGTCCGAAACGCTGGACGACACGACGGGGCGCTCGGCCGCAGCGCTCGACGAGCGGACCACCACCATTTCGGGCCTGCTCAGCGACGGCAGCACCTCGCTGCTGGGCCAGTTGCGCGACCGTGGCCATGAAGTGACCGGCGCACTGGATCTGATCGGCCAGAAGATCGCCGACGACATTTCCGGCCGTTCGCGCGAGGCCGAGGTGCTGCTCAACGCCCTCACCCGCCAACTCGATGAATCGGTCTCCATCCAGCTCAATGCCATGGACAGCCGCCTGCAATCGGCGCTGATCGAAATCAACGGCGCGCTGGACGACACCTCCGACCGCGCCCGCATCACGCTGTCTTCGGCCGGGCAGGATTCGCTCAGCCAGTTCGATGCACGGCTGACCGAAATTGCCGCCATTCTCGACACGCGCTCGGGCACGCTTGACGGCGTTATCGGCGACAAGGGCGATAGCCTGATCGCGCGCCTTGAAGCGCAGGGCACCAGCTTTGCCGCCCGCGCCAATGTGCTCGAAATGGCGCTCAACGAAGAATCCGGCCGCTTCGACAGCGCCATCAGCGAAAAAACCCGCGAATTGGGCGAAGTGCTGGGCGCCAAAGCCCGCGCCATCTCCGAAGACATCGGCAGCCGCAGCCGGGCCCTCGTGGATCTGCTCGAAGGCCATGCCAACCAGATCGCCGAGACCCTCGACGGCCGCACGCAGAAGCTCGACGGCATTCTGAGCAGCCGCGCCGGCGAAATCACCAGCGCCATCGAGACCCGTGTGCTCGAACTGGACGAAACGCTCAGCACCCGCGCCAGCGATATGAGCGAAGCCATCCGCGTGCGCAGCCGGGAATTGGGCCAAGCCCTGTCGGCCGGCACCTCCGAATTCGATCAGGCGATCTCGGGCCGCACGACGCGGCTGGCCGATACGCTATCGGAACGCACCTCGGCGCTGTCGCTGGAAATCGAATCCCGCACCGGGAACCCGGCCAGCCAGCTCGACGAACGCACCGAATTGCTCACCACCCAACTGAGCGAGCGCACCGAAACCCTGACCAGCCAATTGGCCGATCACACGACCACGCTGACCGGCGCGCTGGACGAGCGCTCGACCTTGCTACGCACTACCCTCGACAGCGGCACCCAGCAGCTGGCCCGGGCCGTGGGCACCCGCACCACGGCGCTCAGCGAAGCGCTGAACCAGCGCACTCAGGCCCTGTCCGACACGCTGGAAACGCACACCGCCTCGATGGGCGAAACCATCGGTCTGCGCACTAGCGAGCTGGCCGACGCCATCGCGCTGCAGGGTGAAGAAGCCCGCACCAAGATCGAGACCTCGTTGCACAATGTCACCGAGACGATGAACGAGCGCGTCACCACCATGTCGGACATGATCGCCGAGAAGGTTGCCGAGGTGAACACGCATCTGGGCACAGGCCTCGACAGCGCCATCTCGCGCATTTCGGACGCCGAGCACGGCGTTTCCGCTCGCATCGACGCGGCCAGCGCCACCGTGGGCGAAAGCGCCCGCAAGGCCGCCGACCTCATCGAGAGCGGCGTCAATTCGGCCCGTCGCGCCATTACCGACATGGTCGACCAGCGCCCGGGCACCCTGCCCGAAGCCATCACCGCCTGCGCCGATATCACGGCCGAACGGCTGGCCGCGCTCAATGCTTCGATCAATACCTCGATCACCCAATCCATGGCGGATCTGGAAGCCGGCGCCGACCGGATCGAGGAAACCATCGCCACCCGCATCACCGCGGCGACGGAAAATATCGCCACCGACGTTATCGCCACAGCCGACCGCATGGACGGCGCCGTGCGCGGCGTGCTTGACCTGATCCGCGCTGCCGCCGGCAATATCGATCAATTGCTGACGGTCAAGGCTCCCGACGCCGTGGGCAGCATCGAAACCCGCCTCACCGACATCAACCGCTCGGTCGAAGAGCACACCAATGCCTTTGCGGCCTTGGTCAGCGATCGCTCCGACCAGTTGCAGAACGCCCTGCTCAGCCATGGCAATCTGCTGCGCGACGCCTTGGGCGAAAATGCCAAGGAGGCCGAGGCCATCATGGCCGTCTCGACCTCGCGCATCCTCACCGATGTCACAGCTGCGCTCGGCAAGCTCAACGATTCCAACCTGCTGCTGCAGCGGGTGCTCGATGCCTCGACGGCGAACCTCGCCAATCCCGAGACATCAGTCGCCCAGCAGACTTCGACCTATTCCAACACCATTCGCGATGCCATTGGGCAGACCGAACAGGCTGGCACCATGGTCAGCCAGCATGTGGGCGCGCTGCAATCCACCATCCGCTCCATGGTCGACGAATTCTCGACCGTGCTCGGCCGTCTCGATGCGGAAGCGGCCAATATGCAGCAGGTTTCGACCGAGCTCAGCTCGACCAGCGAAACCGCTCTCATTACGCTGGAAGATCGCCGTGGCGCCATGGATGCGCTGGCCCAGAGCTTTGCCAGCCGCGCCGACGATATCGATGGCCGCATGCGCATGTTCGCGCAGTCGATCGCCGATACGGTCAACGACACGGAACGCCGCCTGATCGGCGCCCGCCGTGCCATGGACGAAGCCTTGCAGGCCACCACCGGCTCGGTTGCCGAAACGCTGGAAGCCACTACGGCAACCATTACCGAGGCGATCCAATCCTCGACGGCCGATGTCAACGACGCGCTCTACCAGACCAATCAGCGCTTCACCTCGACCTTGTCGAGCAACGCCGCCTGTGTGGATAGCGCCGTGCAGCGCGCCGCCGAAGCTGCCGCCAATGCCCTCAACCAGACGGCCTCCTCGGTGCGTGTGGCGCTTAGCGACCAGACCAGCCGAGTCAACAATGCGCTGGAAGAAAACGCCAACCGCGTCAGTGATGTGCTGGCCTCGACCGCCGGCAATGTCACCGATGTGCTGACCACGACGACCAGCACGCTGGCCGACACCATCGTGGATTCTGACCGCTTCGGTACGCGGGGCCATCGCCTCCAATACCGGTCAGTTGCGCAACGCTATCGACCAGACCACGGGCACCTTCCGGCAGGCGCTGGATGAAACCTCGGGCGAAGTCAGCACGCGTCTCGGCGATTTCCGCAACAGTGCCGATGCCGAAGGCCGCCGCGCCAATGCGGCCTTGCAGCAGGCGCAGGAGCAGATGGTCGCCGAAATGCACAAGGCGATGGAAGAAGCCACCCAGCGCTTCAACGACACCGCCCGCGCCATGCGCCAGACGGCCAAGGAAGTCGGCAGCGAACTCGAAGCCACGCGCGCCGAGCTGGCCCGTGGCGTCAACGAGCTGCCCGAGGAAACCTGCGCCAGCGCCGCAGCCATGCGCCGCGTCGTGGCCGAGCAGATCGAGGCGCTGAGCGAACTCAACGCCATCGTGCGCAGCCAGCCGGCGACCCTCGACCTCAACGACCGCCGCCCGCCGCAGCGCCCTGCCCTGCGCACCGAGCCGCGCCGGGAAGCCCCGGCCTATCAGGCCCCGCGCGAAACCTATCGCGAGCCGTCGCGCCAGACGCTGGTCGATCCGATCCGCACGACCGAGCCCGTGCGTCAGCCTGAGCCTGCCCGCACCGCAGCGCCGCAGCGCGATATCGACGCCCGTGCAGCGGTGGAAGCCGATGCCACCCCGCAGGGCGAAGGCGGCTGGCTCCGCGACGTGTTGCGCAATGCCACGGCCAAGCAGGCCAGCACCCAGCAGCCGCAGGCCAGCCTGTCGGGGCTGACCGACGAGATCGCCCGGGCTATCGACGACGCCGCGCTGGCCGAAGCCCGGGCCCGTTACCGTGCCGGGGAATCCAATGTGTTCTCGCGCCGCATCTATACGCTGACCGGCCGGGGCACCTATGACGATGTGCGCAAGAAGCTGCAGCGCGAACCCGACTTTGCCCGCACCGCGCAGGCGTATATGAGCGAGTTCGAGCAGCTGCTGAAACGCGCCGCCGCCGGCCCCCGCCCTGCCGCCGAGACCCGCGAATACCTGCTGAGCGATCGCGGCAAGGTCTATACGACCCCGGCCCATGCGAGTGGGCGGCTGAGCTAAGGCTTGGTGCAGAAATTGAAAAGGCCCCGGGAACCGGGGCCTTTTTGTTTGTGCGGGTGTGGCGGTGAAGAAAGGAAACGGAGGTTCCCGCTTCCGCGGGAATGACACCGTGAGAGTGCCCCTCACGCGTCCTTGGGTGGCTTGAGCTTGAGCGACCACAGAACACAGCCCATGCCGAGCAGCGCAAACAGCGCCGACGCAAAGAATGCGCCGGCGCCGAAATGGCCGACCAGAACACCGAACAGCATCAGCGACACGAAGGCGGCGCCCTGTTGCAGCATGGTGGCAAAGCCCTGAGCTTCGGCGGCAATGTCCTCGCTGGTCCAATTGGCGATGAAATGCACGACGCCGAAATAGCCCATGCCGAAACTGAAGGCGTGCAGCGTCTGGGTGACGAACAGCACGGCCACGGGCGGATTAAACGCCATGATGAAGAAGCGCAGCAGCGACGCCGCACAGGCGACCGAGATCATGTTGCGCGCGGTGACGCGCCTGCCAAAGCGCCGCCACATCACCATGAGGACGGCTTCCGCAGCGGCGGCCACGGCAAGCAAGGGGCCGATGAAATAATCGGGAATGCCATTGTCGTGCCAGATCAGCGCCAAAGCCGCCCACCACCGCATTGTTGGAATTGACAAGCGCAAAGCCCAGAATGGGCAGCACGAACCAGAGCTTGAGCGCAGAGGAGAGCCGCGGTTTTTCGGGATTGGCATCGGCCGTGGTCGAGACCTGCGCCGGCGCGCGGAAACGCGGCAGGGTGAAGCCGATGATGGCGCGGCCAACCGATACGGCAAAGAACAGCGGCACGAAAGCGGCAGTGCCATAGGCCGTGACGGCCGAGCCCACAAGAGCCGTTCCGATCACATAGCCGATCGTGCCCCGAGCGCGCATGCTGCCGAAATCGGTGCCGGTACGCTGCGCGAGGCGCAGTGTTGCCGCATCGGTCAGCAGGGGTACCAGCCCGCCGGGAACGGTGCAGAGCAGCCAGACCAGCACGATGCCCCAGAATTCATGGACGAAGAACAGACCGATGGGTGCCGCGCCGCTGAGCAGAGAGACGATGAGGATGGTCGAACGCCAATCGCTGGCTCGATCAGCCAATCGCCCCACCAGCATATTGATGCCCAACAGCAGCAAGACCGGCAACGCATTGATAATGCCGATCTGTTCGGCAGGGATGCCATGTTCAGCCAGCCAGATCGCCGTGTAAACGCTGCTGACGGCGCCGGGCAGGTAGACCGTGAAATGAAATATCGAAGCGCGCAGCTCGGGCGATGCCCAGCGCGACAGAACGGATGCCATGAAAAGTGAACCCGGGGCAAATCAGCGCCCGGCACCTTTGTTCGCTTGGCTCTGTGACGAAGGCAAGGGGATTTGTGACGTTGCAATCGTTACAATTGCGGATGCGGCTTTCCGGTGACGGAGTAACGAGAGCCCCTCAGATCACCGCCTGCGCATTCTCGCGCTTGGGGTTCATCACGATCAGCGAGATAACCACCATCACCGCCCCGACCGCACTGAGGATAGCCGCCACATAGAAAGCCCCCGCCCCCATCGTGCCGGCGAGCACGCCGAAGCCCAGCAGCGCCACCACGGTCACCACCGGCGGATCATCACGAAAAAGCTCTGCGCCTCCGCCGCGATGTCCTCGCTGGTCCAATTGGCGATGAAATTGGTGATACCGAGGAAGGTGAGGCCCACCGTTGCCAGATGCAGGGTTTGCAGCAGGACCAGCACCCAGATATCGGGCTCGAGCGCAAAGCCCCACCAGCGTAACGCGCCGCAGATGCAACCGAGCAGGATCAAATGGCGGGCGGCGAAGCGCTTGGTGATGCGCTCGAAATAGACCATGGCGAGGATTTCGGCGGTGGGTGCCACGGCCCACAGGATGCCGATGACCCAGCCGGGAATCCCCTCCTCGGCCCAGATCAGCGCGCCAAAGCCCATCTGCATCATGTGGCTGCCATGCAGCAGCGCCGCGCCGATCAGCGTCATCAGGAACCGGGGGCGCCAGAGCTGGCCCAGTGAATGGCGATCAATGGGTTGATCGGCGCATCGATGGGATGCATGGGGCGCGAATACTCATCAGGCGAGCGAAACAGCGGCAGGCCGAGCGACACCAGCGCACGAATGAGGCTGACCGCGATGAGCAGCGGCACAAAGGCTCCTGCCCCCATGCGGTCGAGCACGACGCCAGCCACCAGTGTCACGGCGACAAAGCCGATCGTACCCCAGACGCGAATGGCGCCGAAATCCATGCCGGTGCGGCGTGTCATGCGATAGGCGGCGGCATCGACCACGGGGGCGATGGCCCGGAACGGCACGATCAGCAGGGTCCAGATGATGAGGATGGCGACATAATCATCCATGAACAGCAGGAAGATCGGCGGGATGGCGGCGATGATGGAGCCGATGACGATGACATTGCGCCAATCGCTGGCCCGATCGGCCGAGCGCCCCACAATCATGTTGATGACGATCATCGCAAAGATCGGCGCGGCGTTGATGACGCCGATTTCGCCGGTGCCGATGCCGCGTTCTGCTCAGCCAGATCGGCAGGAACGGATTGGAGACCGCGCCCGAGGTAAACAGGGTCGCGTAGAAAAGACTGGTACGCACAGCGGGCGAACTAAGGCGCGCTGCCAAAGGCGAACCCATCGCAGAACGGCTCCGGGAAAATCACATAAAATCAATGTGACGAACAATGCGCCGCAAGTGTGTTCGACGCAAGCAACGATCAGCCCGCAGCGGCCGTGGTGACGGCGGGTGCGGATGGATGCAGATGCGAGACGAATTGATCCACACTGGCCGGAACCGTGAAGCGGCAGCCATGCGCCCGGGCAGCGGCACGGGAGAGCGTGAGGGCGCGGCGCACAGCGGCGCCTGTGTCTTCGTCAAGCGCACCGGCTGTCGGGTCGGTGAGGATATCGCGCGGCCCCGTGACCGGATAGGCGGCGACGGGAACGCCGGAGGCGAGGGCCTCAATCACCACATTGCCAAAGGTGTCCGTGCGGCTGGGAAAGACAAAGACATCGGCGCTGCGATAGATCTCGGCCAGTTCATCACCGAAGCGATAGCCGAGGAATTTCACATCCGGATAGCGGCGGGTGAGCGCCGGCAGATCGGGGCCGTCACCCACCACGATCTTGGTGCCGGGGACGTCCAGATCTAGAAAGGCGGTAATGTTCTTTTCCGCCGCGACACGCCTGACACAGAGCAGATGCGGGCCGGGCAGATCGGTGAACCGAGTCTTGGGGCCGGGGCTGAAGCGCGAGAGATCGACGCCGCGCGACCAGAGGGCCAGATGTCCCAGCCCGTGGCCGGCCAATTCCACCATTAGCGATGGCGTTGGCACCATGGTGCGCGCCGCCGGCCAATGGAACCAGCGCAGATAGCCATAGCCCAGTTCAGGCGATACCGGCACGCGGGCGGCCAGATATTCGGGGAAGCGGGTGTGGAAGCTGGTGGTGAAGGTCAGGCCCCGATCGAGGCAGTATTGCCGCGCCTGCCAGCCCAGCGGGCCTTCGGTGGCGATGTGGATGCAATCGGGGGCGACGCCATCGATAAAGGCGGCAACGGCGCCCCGGGTCGCCAGCGAGAGGCGGATTTCGGCATAGGTGGGGACCGGCACGGTCCAGAATCGCTCAGGGGTGAGGTAGCGGACCTCGATATTGCGGGCGGCGAGTTCGCGGCCCAGCGTGTCCAGTGTGCGCACCACGCCATTGATTTGCGGGTGCCAGAGCGTCGGTAACGATCAGGAGGCGACGGAGCGATCCGCCTTGCGGAGGCGGAAGCGGCGGGGCTCGCCCGCCATCATCTCGGTCCACTTGATCAACTCGAAATTGCCGTCCGTTGTCTCGACTATTGCCGTGCAACTTTCCACCCAATCACCAGTGTTGATGTAGTGGATACCTAACCTGTCATGCATGTCAGCAAAGTGAATGTGCCCGCAGATGACCCCGTCAACCCTGGATTCCTTGGCTTCGTGGACCAGAGCTTCCTCGAATCGCCTGATCACCGAGACGGCATTTTTGACCTTTGCTTGGCCCGAGCGCTCAAGGACCAATATTGCAGACCGAGTCGCCGGCGCACCCAATTGATGGCGATATTGACGCGGAGCGCGGCGTTATAGGCCCAGTCCCCGACATGGGCGAGCCATTTGGCATTCATCACCACCACGTCGAACTGGTCGCCATGGATGACCAGATATGTCTTGCCCGTGGCGGTGGTGTGGACGGTTCGGTCGACGAATTCTGATCTCGCCGAAATAGGTGCCGAGATATTCGCGCAGGAACTCGTCGTGATTGCCCGGCAGGTAGACGACACGGGTGCCGGCATTGGCCTTTTCGAGCAGCAGATTGACCAGCACGTTGTATTCATTGGGCCAGTGCCGAGCCTTGGCGAGGCGCCAGCCATCCACGATATCGCCGACCAGATAGATGGTCTCGGCGTCGTGCGCGCAGGAATTCGATGAGCTGGCCGACCCGGATCGGCTTCATGCCCAGATGCACGTCCGAAATGAACATGGCCCGGACTTGTCGGGTCTCGCGCTCGTCCGCCATCAAGCAAAGTCTCCTGCACACGCCATCCATGGGAGGACGGCGACGCGCAGTTTATCTGGGGATGGCCCCAGAGGAAACACTTAGCCCGTTTTGGTTGGGGAAAGCCCCGTGGATGCGGGTTTTGGCCGCAGTTCGGGTCAGTGGATGCGGGCTTTGAGCGCGACGATTCTGCTGATAGCTCTGCTCGATCCGGGCCGCAAAGGCCGGATCGGCCTCGGCCTCGGCGACCAGAATGGCCCGGATTTCGTCGGCCAAGCCCGGCCGGTATTTCGCGGTATTGGAGAATAGCAACACGTCCATGCCTGCGCGCACCGCCATGGTGACGGTCTGTTTCAGGTCAAAATGCTGGCGGATGGCGCCCATTTCGAGGTCGTCGCTGATCACTACGCCATCAAAATTGAGCTGGTCGCGCAGCACGCCCGTGATCCATTGCGGGGAGAGCGAGGCTGGCACCTGCGCGCCAGCATCGGAATAATCGGCGTGGTAGAGATGGCCCACCATGACGAAATCGACGTCGCCCTTGGCCAGAGCTCGCGATAGGGGTCGAGTTCCTCCTGCTTCCAGTGCCGGTAATGTCGACAAAGCCTTCATGGCTATCGGTGGTCGACGAGCCGTGGCCCGGGAAATGCTTAAGTGAAGTGAGCAAGCCCGCCACGTGATGAGCGGTGATGAAGGCCTCGTCATAGGCGACCACCGTCGCGGCATCAGCGCTATACGAGCGGCCGAATTTGGCGATGACCGGATTGTTGGGGTTCAGGTTGATATCGGCCACCGGGCCGAAATTGACGGTGAAACCGAGCCCAGCAAGGGAGGCGGCCATACCAGCGTAAATCTTCTCGGCGGCCTCGGGGGAATTTCTGGCGGCAATGCTGGCGGCACTGGGAATTTCCTTGAAGCCCACATCGCTGGTCAGCCGCTCGACCGAGCCCCCTCCTGATCGACGGTGATGAAGGGCAGCAGATCGGGCGAAGCGGCGCGAAATGCCCGGTTCATTGCGGTGACGGTGGCAAGATCTTTGACGTTGGTCTTGAGGAACATCACCCCGCCCACTTCGCTCGCGGCCAGCTCCTCGCGCAGCGCCTTGACGCTGGCATCGTCGACATCATTGCCCTGAAAACCGACGACGATCATCTGCCCGGCCATTTGCCTCGAGGGTCGCGGCATGTACTGGCACGGCCGCAAACAGAGAGACGGCAAGCAACAGGTGGGGAAGACAGGTCACGGGGAAATCCAGCTTGAAGAATCGTGGCGACAGCGTCACTGGAAAAAGCCGCCGAAACAATGACGGCCGCCCTATTCGCATGCATACGTCATTTGAGGTATGCCAATTCATACGCATCAATGGCATAGATGGCACAGGCGACTTGGAGCATAGGCCGTTTTTCAACCTTTCGGCCGATGAAGCTGACGCCTTTAGCGGGCGGAGATCTTGGGGTCTCCGTCCGCGATTGTTTTTACGCCTGAGAACTACCGGTTCTGCCGATTGGCGATCAGATCGTCCACCACGGCGGGATCGGCCAGCGTGGACGTATCCCCCAGCGAGCCGAAGTCGTTTTCGGCGACTTTGCGCAGGATGCGGCGCATGATTTTGCCGGAACGGGTCTTGGGCAGGCCGGGCGCCCATTGGATCAGGTCCGGCGTGGCGATCGGGCCAATTTCCTTGCGGACCCAGTTACGCAGCTCGACTTTGAGGGCGTCGTCGCTGGCTTCGCCGGCCATCAGGGTGACGTAGCAATAGATGCCCTGCCCCTTGACGTCATGCGGGTAGCCGACGACGGCGGCTTCTGAAACCTTGGGATGGGCCACCAGCGCGCTCGACCTCGGCGGTGCCCGTGCGGTGGCCCGAGACGTTGAGCACGTCATCGACGCGCCCGGTGATCCAGTAATAGCCATCTTCGTCGTGGCGGCAGCCGTCGCCGGTAAAGTAATAGCCCTTGTACTGGGTGAAATAGGTCTCGATGAAACGCTGGTGATCGCCATAGATGCTGCGCATCTGCCCGGGCCAGCTATCGGCAATGGCCAGCACGCCTTCGGCCTTGGTCTGCTCCTGCAGCCGGCCTTCCGGCGACAGCACCACGGGCTGCACGCCGAAAAACGGCTTGGTGGCCGAGCCGGGCTTGGTGGGAATGGCGCCGGGGAATGGCGCGATCATGTGGCCGCCGGTTTCGGTCTGCCACCAGCAATCGACAATGCCGCAGCGCTCCTTGCCGACATGTTTATAATACCACAGCCAAGCCTGGATTGATTGGTTCACCCACCGTGCCGAGCAGGCGCAGCGAGGGCATGTCGTATTTATCGGCAAACTCGTGCCCGGCGCCCATCAGGGCGCGGATGGCAGTGGGGGCGGTGTGGAAGATATTGACCTTGTGCTTTTCCACCACCTGCCAGAAGCGTGACGCATCAGGATAGCTCGGAATGCCCTCGAACATCAGCGTCGTCGCGCCATTGGCCAGCGGGCCATAGACGATATAGGTGTGCCCGGTGATCCAGCCGACATCGGCCGTGCACCAATAGACCTCGCCATCGCGATAATCGAAGCTGAGCTGATGAGTCAGCGAGCCATAAACCAGATAGCCGCCCGTGGTGTGCAACACGCCCTTGGGCTTGCCGGTGGAGCCGGACGTATAGAGGATGAACAGCGGGTCTTCCGCATTCATCGGCTCAGGCGGGCACTCGGCGCCGACCTTAGCGGCCGCATCTTCGTACCAGACGTCGCGGCCTTCGGTCATGGCAATGGGATTGCCGGTGACCTTGACGACGATGACGGTTTCCACGCCCTGCACCTTGGTGAGGGCCTCGTCGACATTTTTCTTGAGCGGAATGGTCTTGCTGCCGCGGCGGCCTTCATCGGCGGTAAGGATGATTTTGCTGCCGCAATCGGCCACGCGGCCGGCAATGGAATCGGGTGAGAAGCCGCCGAAAATCACTGAGTGGACGGCACCAATGCGGGTGCAGGCCAGCATGGCGACGGCAGTGTCGATGACCATGGGCATATAGATGGTGACGCGGTCGCCCTTCTTGACGCCATGAGCTTTGAGCACATTGGCAAAGCGGCAGACGCGTTCATAAAGCTCGCGATAGGTGGCCTTGCCATCGGTGCCGGGCGTGTCGCCCTCCCAGACGATGGCGGTCTGGTCGCCCTGGGTCGCCAGATGCCGGTCCGTGCAATTGTATGAGACATTGAGCACCCCGTCTTCGAACCATTTGATCGAGACATCGGGATAGGCAAAGCTGGTATTCTTGATGATGGTGGGGGCGTGATCCAATCGAGCCGCTGCGCCTGCTCGGCCCAGAACCCGTCCGGGTCGCTGATCGAGCGGGCATACATCGCATCATATTGAGCGCTGGTTACGTGGGTGCGTGCGATCGCAGCCGCACTTGGCTGGAATACGAGCTGCTCGCTCATAGTCATCCTCCCTTATCTCTCCCGGCACCGTTCTAAAGACCGCCCCTGCGTCGGGCAAGCCCATGACCGTGCAACTTCGTATATGGCACCGCCACCGGCCATTAACTGCCTCAAGCTACGATGCTTTGTGCGCACAGTGCCGTTTGCTAGTATCGCGACAGCAGAGGGAGGGCTCATCATGGCCGAGATGACTATCCGTGCCGCCACTATTGCCGATATCGACATGGTCTATCGCGAATTGATGGACGTGATTGCTTCGTCCCAATATTACAGCGAACGCTTCAAGGCCCATGAAATGGGGCGCCTCAACAAGGCCTTCCTGCGCAATGTCATGGCAATCGATCCTTGGCACGTCATGATCATGGATACGGACGGGGTGCCGGGTGGCGCCATGATCTCGGGGCCCGAATGCGGCTCGATTTTCCGCTATTGGAGCTGGGTATTCCCCAGCCATCGCAATTCCAAGCTGGGCATGTTCGGCATGCGCGCCTTTGACGAGCACTGGGACAATGGCCGCTTCCACAAGGCTTTTACCTTTGTGCGCCTGGAAAACGAAGTCGCCCGCATGCTGTTGCGGCGCTACGGCTACAAGGAAACGTGCCTGCTGGAAAAGCACATTTTCGGCCGAGATTACATGCTGATCGAAAAGCCCTACACCAAGGTGTCCGAGGACTATGACAGCGGAGTCAATGTTGGCCGCCCGGGTCGGCTGAAGCAGCGGCTCGGCGAGCTGGTGGGCGTTTAGGCCACCGGCAGCGCCGCTGCCTGCCGGGCGCGGAACCATTGCACGATCGACACGTCCATCTTGGCGGTGCGCAAGGCTATAGCCCAGAGCACGAGCGACCAGATGGTGATGGCGATTAGAGCGGAAATTGCCGCGCCCATCAGCCCGAATGGCGGCGCCAATAGCCAATTGCCCACGAACAGCACGACGATGCCCAGCGCCACGGCCGGCAGGCTCGCATAGGGGCGATCATGGATGGAGAGGACCAGCGAGGCCGGTCCCAGCGCCGAGCGCACCACCGTGGCAAGGCACAGCACAGCCAGCGGCGCGGCGCCCGCACTGAAACCGGGCCCGAAGAACTGCAATGCAATCGGCGCGCCTGTGGCGGTGACGCAGAACAGCACCAGCGATAGTGCGGTCGCCACCATATTGGCGTCACCCACCTTGCGGTGGAAGGCGCTGCGATCAGCATTGGCTTCGCTCTCGAACATATCGGGCATGGATACGGCATACACAGCCGAGACGCCGAACGACACCAGCGCGAAAATGCGGGTGCAGACGCCGAAAATCGCCAATTCCTCGCGACCCAATATCTGGCTGAGCAGCAGCAGATTGATGTCGAAGAAGAAATCGGTGGCGAGCGCGATCAGCATCCGTGGCAGCGCAAAACGCCACCAGCGCCGGCTTTCGCGCGGGCGCACAGCCGTATCGCGCCCCGGCACGGCGCTCCGTGCAATCAGCGTGAAGCCGAACTGCACCAGCGCGATCACCACAAAACCGATAGCGGCGCCCCAGACCATGTGGTCGAAGGCCTCATCGCGATTGGCAATGCCCATCGCCCCCACCAGTGGCGGCAACCAGAATGATCGGGCGAAAAATGCCATCGGCGAAAAAGCCGGAAAACGGGCGCTTGAGCCCGATCAGCAGCGCGCCGCTGAGCATGACCGTGGCGCCGCTGAAGGCCAGCAGGATCACCGGCACATAATGCTGGGCAACAATGCTGCCACCCTGCCCCACCGAGCCCAGCACGAATTGGCCAGCCACCAGCAACAGCACCAGCGCGACCAGGATATGACCATAGGCATGCAGCATGAACACGCCAAGCTGCTTGCGTTCGCTACGGGCGCGATATTCGGCGGCGAAATAGGCGCCGATCGTGTGAAAGCCCAGCGGCATGGCCACCGCAATCAGGTTGCAGCTGGCCGTGATGATGAGAAAATCACCCTGTGCCCAGCGCCCCACAAGCGGGCAATCATCGCCTGCACCAGAAAGACAATGCCCGCGCTGAACAGGCGCCCACCGAAAATGATGGTCGATTGGGAAACCAGACGCCGGTGCAGACTCATCCCCGGCCTTCTGTAGACACCTGCGGCGCCTGATCAGGACGCGCCTTGGGATTACGCCAGGCGTCAACCACCCGGCGCAGCTGATAATAGGCGTCGCGCGCATTGAAGGCGCCAGTGCCCAAGAGATAAGCCAGCGGATTGGACGCATAATTGGCGACCGGCGGCACCGGGCGGATCACCCCGGCATCGCCCACCATGCCCTTCTTGAACTGGTGCAGGCCCTGATAGCCATCGGTGCCGCCCAGATCGTACCGAGCCGCCTTGGTATTATCAGCGCAGCCAGCGGATGATGTGCCAATGCATGAAATAGCCTGCGCGCAGTGGCAGCGCCCGGTCATTGGTGGCGCCATAGAGATAGACGGCGCGATCGCCCGCCTTGAAGATCAGCGCTCCGGCGACCAGCTCGTCCTCGTGGCGGATGAAGAACAATTCGGGCCGCAGCGCATCAATATCGGTGCCCATCAGCGACGACACGGTCTCATAGGCGGAATGATCGGTGAACTGCTTGCGGTCGGTCATGGCCGTATAGAGCGCGTCGAATTCGGCGATCTGCTCGGGGCCAGCATGCTCGAAGCTGAGCCCTTCCTTCTCGGATTTATTGAGATGGTAGCGCCATTTCTGGTGCAGGCTCTTGCGCTGCTCGGCATCGCCGAGCCGCAGATTGACGATATAGCGATTGGGAAACCCCAGCACGGAGCCACGATGGAAGCCGCGGGCGATCAGCCGCTCGTAATCTTCATTGGTTTCGGTCAGCGAGGCGCGCGGCAACACGGATAGCAACTGCCCGCGCTTGTCAGCATATTCGGCGACCAGCGCATCGATCATGGCGGCGTGGATAATGTCGCGATCGGCGCGGGCACCATGCCTGACGATGGGGGCCCACTTGGAAATGGCGATAGCCCCAATGCCCAGCGGCAGGCGCTGGATCATCATCAATGCGCCGCCGACGATCTCACCCCGATCGAGAAACAGCATCGGCTCCTGCGTCACTGCGGGCCAACGCGTTTGCGCGAACATATGGAGCTGTTCCTGGCAGACCTCGTCGAACCCGGCAATGGTCCGGTCCCATTCCTCGCCCGATACGATGCGCGTCTCGAGCTGAATTGCAGTCGTACCGGCGTGGCGCTGCTGAAGCGGCGTGTCGGTATCGTCGTGAACCAGTGCGGTCGGTGATAGCGGCCATCTTGGAGCTTCCTGCTCAGAACATTTCTGAGCGGCAAGATAGAGCCCCAAGGTGAGCAATTTCCTATTGCAGCACAACAAATGCCGCAAAGTTCCACCCGTGGTTACTAAAGACTACCACGGGCGGTAAGCAGTTTTAGTGACTGCCGGCGCTGCTATAGATGAACGGGATATGCGGCAGGGTATAGCCGAGCCACTGATCGGCGCCTTCATAGATCATCTTGGCGGCAACATAGAGGATGATCAGCAGGCCGACCCAAGCGATCCAGCGGTATTGATGCAGCAGGCGCGCGATGAAGGTGGCGGCAACACCCATCATGACCACCGACAGCGCCAGACCAAAGATCAGGGCTTCGAAATGGTGCTGGGCTGCACCCGCCACGGCCAGCACATTGTCCAGCGACATGGAAACGTCGGCGATGATGATCTGGATAACAGCGTCGCGCAGCGACTTGCGCGGGGCCTTGCCGGACACGGTGCCATCGGCATTGAGATCGGCATTCTCGAGCGCTTCGGTGGCTTCCTCTTCGTCTTCATGGGAGACGGTGAGTTCATGATACATCTTCCAGCAGACATAGAGCAGCAACACGCCGCCCGCGATCAGCAGGGCGCCGCCCAGCGACAGCAGCTGCGTGGTGATCAGCGCAAAAAGATACGCAGCACGGTGGCGGCGATAATGCCGATCAGGATGGCTTTCTTGCGCACCTCTTTGGCAAGACCGGCCGCAGCAAGGCCGATAACCACGGCATTGTCCCCGGCCAGCACGAGGTCGATCATGATGACCTGAAGCAAGGAAGAAAAGAAACTCGGGTCGATGCCGAACATACTGGGTCCCCGGGAGTGCTGAAATGTCGCGCCGGCTATAGGCCTCTATCGCGGGGGAAGGAAGGGCATTTCCTGCGAATTGAACGAAAGACGCAGGCAGACCGGGGGTTCCGTGCGTCAATTGACAGCTTGGTGACAGATTTGGGGCCAGCAACTGACGTCACCCAAAACTCCCTGCCCTGTACAAAAACAAAAAAGCCGCCCCGGTTTCCCGAGGCGGCCTTTGGGATCGCCAGCGAACGAGTCGTGGCGCTCCGTAGTTTCTTACTGAACCGGTGGTCAGGTTGCAGGCCGAGATCTTGCCGTCACGGCCGCTCTCGAGCTCGTAAGTCACCTTGTCGCCTTCATACAGGCCCTGCAGGCCCGAACGCTCGACGGCGGAGATGTGAACGAACGCGTCCTTTTCGCCATTCTCAGGCGAAATGAAGCCGAAGCCCTTGGTGGTGTTGAAGAATTTAACAGTGCCGTTGATCGAGGCCATGTGTGTAGTCCTAATATAGCCCGAAGCATCAGCAAGCGAGCGCCGCCCACAGGCAACATGCCGATGGGTTCTAAACGTTCGCAAGAAAGGAAGGAGCCAAAGCCGGATCAACCGGCAGGCAGCCGACAATGGCTGAAAACGCCAGCTACTTGTGACAGCACATCGTGTTCAAAGCAAGGCCCAGTGTGAACACTGTCGGCCCCGCTGCCCTGAAAGCGGCGATTCCGGACGACACAAATCAAATCTGGACGCGACCATGCCTGCTCATTAGGAGAGTATCGCGGCGTTGCTTTTGGGGGAATAATGAGCACTACCGGCCAAGCCATCCATGTGGCCCTGACCTTCGACGATGCCTTTTGGGCGCCGGCCTATGCAACGATGCGAAGCGTCTGTGTTGCAACCGATCGCAAGTCGGACCTCGTCTTCCATCTGCTCAATCTCGGGTTGACGGCCGAGCACAGGAAAGACCTGGACGCGATCTCCAAAGAATACGGAGCGCAGCTCGTTTATCATCCGCTGGAAAACTCGGACCTTCTTGGCGAGCGAATTGCATTGCTGCCGAAGGTGAAGGTGCGCCGCCTCCACAACATCGTCTATGCCCGCCTGTTCATCCAACATGTTGTGCCAGCCTCGGCCAAGCGCGTGGTCTATCTCGATTGCGATGTCGCGGTTCGCACGCCTATCGAGCAGCTTGCCGAAATGGATATGGCCGGAAAGACGATCGCCGCCGTTCAGCAACCGGAGCGCTTTAAGCAGGCCGGCGGCCACGATCTTCGCGACAACAAGGGGCTCAGTATGACCAAGCCCTATTTCAATGCTGGCGTCTTGCTCATCGACCCGGAGCGATACAGGAAAGTTGACATCGTCGGTAGCCTGACGGAGCGGCTGACACCTGCTCAAATCGAGCGCGTCTACTACGACCAGGATATCCTCAATATCGTCTTCGCCGATGATATTCTAGAGCTGGAGGCGCGCTGGAACCTGCAGAACCCGGAGCCGGCGCACGAGGCATTTAATCCCCTGATTGTGCACTATTCCGGGGTGGCAAAGCCTTGGTCACTCAAGTCGAATGTGGCCTATGCCGAGACCTACCGCCACACGATGACCAACGAGCTGTTTTATCGCTTTTGGCGATACCGATTGGCCAAAGGCGCCAAGCGGCTAATCGGTCTGGGCTAGTCAGGCGGTGGCATAAGCGCCGCCCGCGTCCGCAGATCATCTACGGCAGTTTCGGTACATGTCGGCTTGCAAGATGGAACGAAACAGCCGCCAGAATTGGACCACTGGCAACATAGCCATAACGGTGCAGCGGGGCAAAAACCCAGATTTCCCAAGAGGACTTTGGTGGGCGAGCACGGATTCGAACCGTGGACCCGACGATTAAGAGTCGTCTGCTCTACCAGCTGAGCTACTCGCCCCTAGCCGGGGCTTCCAAAGTGGCTGCTCTCTAGCAAAGGGATTCCGGGCTGTCTAGCGCTGTAGCGCACTTTCCTGCCATCACTGGTTTGCTATTGTGGAAAGAGCGGCGGACCAACCGCCCCAGAGACCGGCAAACCATGACGTTTTATGATGTTCTGCTTATTCCGATAAATTGGCTCGGCGCCAATGCCTTGACCCTGTTGGGCCATCATCGCGGTGCTGGTGGCCGGCTGGTATCTGTCGTGGCTCGCGGCCAATGCGATAAAAACCTATCTGCCGCGCGCCTATGGCGTGGACAAGAACTTCGCTCCGCTACTGTCGCAGGTGGCGCGCTACGGCATTCTGATCTTTGCCCCGGTCACCGCGCTCAACCTGTTGGGGGTGGCCAATAGCTCCATCATCACCGTGCTGGGCGCGGCGGGCACGGCGGTCGCTTTGGCGCTGCAGGGCACGCTGGCCAATATCGCGGCGGGAATCATGCTCATCGTGCTGCGGCCCATCGCCATCGGCGAATTCATCCGAGGGCGATGGCGTGGCCGGCGTCGTGGTGGAAATCGGCCTCTTCGGCACCAGACTCCGCTCCTCGAGGCGGGCTCTACATCTTCACCCCCAACCAGAAGCTCTGGTCCTCAGCCATTACCAATCACAGCCGCGAACCCAATAGGCGGCTCGACGTCAATGTGAGTGTGCCCGACAGCGTCGATATCGGCCATTCGCGCCGCCTGCTGCTGCGCATTGCCGGTGCCGACAAGCGCGTGCTGGTGAACCCTGCCCCGCTGGTGCATGTGGAGAGTTTTTCCGGCACGTCAGTCAATCTGCAATTGCGCGCCCGGGTAGCGACGCCGGATTATCTGCCCACGCTTTACGCGCTGACCGAAGAAGCAAAACTGGCGCTGAATCGGGAATTGATCAGGAAGGAAGGCGAGACGGGCGGCATTACGGTGGCCCCTGATCCGGCCAATCCAAGCCCCGAAACTCAATCGGGGAGCTGACGGGGCCGGCGGCTTCTGCCGCCAGCCTCCGTGATAGCGATAGTCAGTGCTGGGCAGCTGGCGGTGCCGGAAGCTCGCAAAGTCCAGCACATTGTCGGCACGCTCAGGCGTCTCGGGACGGAATTCATCCATCAGTCCGATAGTCCGCTCGATGATGTGGCGGAGCTGTCGCGAGCGATGGTCTGCCCCCTGCAGAATCGTCGCGGCACGCTGAAGGTGGTCCTTTGCAAGAACATAGGTTGGCGGCATGCGGTGCTCCTTGAAAAGAATCAGTTTTGTAGAAGCGTCAGAAAACTGACACAGGCCGGAAGGTGGACCCGCATGCCTTCCCATATCTTGCCGGAAAGCTTCGCATTTTAAGCAAATGCCATCCTTGGAAAAGTCACCAAGAGAGCCTGATTTTACGGGTACTTATCGGATGCAAGCGACTTAATCGCTGTGCACAACTTGGCGTTTTCCACCTCGCCCTGTCGCACCGGCTAACGCAGGTTATAGGATGAGGGGCAATTTCAGAACCCGGATCCCGCCCGTGCCGCGTCCCAGCCTTGCCCCCATCGCCGCCGCCCTGCCCGAAACGGTGCCGTTTACCGGCCCCGAAACCATCGTGCGGCGCAGCGGCATCGAGCTTAAGGCGCGAATCGGCGCCAATGAAAACCCGTTTGGTCCCGCGCCATCCGTTATCGCTGCAATGACGGCAGCAGCGCGAAAGCTGGCACTATGGCGACCCGGAAAACCACGACCTGCGCGAGGCCATTGCCGCCCACCGGGCATCGCCGCCGCCAATGTGATGCCCGGCGAAGGCGTGGACGCGATTCTGGGCATGGCCGTGCGCCTGTTTGCCGGTCCGGGCTCGACCGTGGTGACATCGCTGGGCGGCTATCCCACTTTCAACTATCACATTGCCGGCTATGGCGCGGTGATACACACAATGCCTTACATTGAGGATCGTGAAGACATTGACGGACTGGCTCGGGCCGCACGCGAAACCGGCGCAGCCATGGTGTATCTGGCCAATCCCGACAATCCGATGGGAAGCTGGTGGGACGCCGCCTCGGTCGAGCGATTCATCGCCGCAGTGCCCGACACCACTATGATCGTGCTGGACGAGGCCTATGGGGAATTTGCCCCCGCCGGCACAATGCCTGCCTTCGATCCCGGCCGCACCAACCTCCTGCGCATGCGCACCTTCTCCAAGGCCTATGGGCTGGCCGGGGCACGGGTGGGCTATGTGTTGGGCGAAGCCGCCAATATCTCGGCCTTCAATCGCATCCGCAATCACTTCGGCATCAGCAATGTCGCGCAATCGGCAGCGATCGCCGCATTGGCCGATGGCGCGCATCTGGAAGGCTCGCTGGCGGCGGTGCGGGCTTCGCTGGAGGATACGGCTGCGATTGTGCAGCGCTATGGCCTGACGCCGCTGCCAACTGCCACAAACTTCCTCGCCGTGGATTGCGGACGCGACGGCGCCTACGCGCAGGCGATTCTCGACGGCTCCGGCCCAACGCGGCGTCTTCGTGCGCAAGCCAGTGGTGGCGGGGCTCAACCGCTGCATTCGCGTCAGCGCGGGGACAGCGGCGGATATTGCGCTGTTTGATCAGGCGCTGGGCGAGGTGCTGGCTGGGTTGTAGGATTGGGGCTGTTGAGGGATGGCGATATCCCGCCGAGGCCAGTAGACCTCACCCTGAGCTTGTCGAGGGCGAGGGCGTGGCGGGATCGTGCCACGACCTCGTAGTTCGACAAGCTCACCATGAGATCTACTAAGGCTAAAGCACCTTACGCATCTGCGTCGCATTAACAGCGATGCTGACCAGTTCGGCCGGGTCCCACACGTGATCAACCCACCCAGTGCCGTGGTAAAACCCCAGCGCGGTTTCCGCGGCGTTCACATAGAGCGTGGTGGCGCCAAAAGCCACGGCGCGGTCTTCGACCAATTGCCCCATGATCTCGACCATGCCCCCTACCCTGTGCAGACGCCGTGATAGCGACCATGCGGAAAATGGCGACGCCATCCTCCCGCACGTCGAGGCGCGTCGTGCCAATGGGCACGCCATCCAACTTGAGCAGATAGGGGTGGGCCTGAGGCACATATTCATCGGGATGGTCGGGGTTATAAATCCCGAACCGCCCCTTGGCCTCGAACAATTCCTGCCGGCGGATGACGTGATAAGCCGCCCAATCGGCAGGCTCGCGGACTTCGATTAGCTCATATCCCATTGATTCCTCCCTGCCCCGGCCACGATGGGTCGGGGCACGGGGAATTGCTATATTTACCCAGCCATTGCGCCTTGAGCGGACGCGCCGCGTTCGATCAGCAGGCGGTTATAGGCATTGAGATAGGCGCGGGCCGAGGCGACCAGAGTGTCGGGTTCGGCAGCATTACCCGAGACGATACGGCCGTTATGCTCGAGACGCACATGGGCCGATGCCTGCGCATCGGTGCCGCCGGTCACGCCATCAATGGCGTAGAGCACCAGATGCGGCTGCTGGCCCACGGCCTGTTTTATGGCGTTGAAAATGGCATCGACCGAGCCGGTGCCTTCAAAGCTGACCGAGCTTTCCTCGCCGTCGATGGAGAGGGTCAGATCGCATTTGTGCACGCCGCCGGTCTTGGAGATGACCTGCATATCGACCAGCTTGATACGATCGCCCACCGAGCCGACTTCGTCATCGACCAGCGCGACGATATCGGCGTCATAGACATGCTTTTGCGGTCGGCCAGATCCTTGAAGCGTTGGAAAGCTTCCTGGAAGGCATTGTCGCCCAGCTCATAGCCCAGCTCACGCAGCTTGTCCTTGAAGGCGGCGCGGCCTGAATGCTTGCCCATCACCAAGGTGGTTTCCTTGATGCCGACGCTGGCGGGCGTCATGATCTCATAGGTCTCGGCATTCTTGAGCATGCCGTCCTGATGGATGCCGCTCTCATGGGCGAAGGCATTCTTGCCCACGATGGCCTTGTTATACTGCACCGGGAAATTGGCGGCGGCCGAGACGATACGGCTGGCGCGGGCCAGATGCGTGGTCTCGATCTCGGTGTGATAGGGCATGACATCGGCGCGAGTGCGCAGGGCCATGACGATTTCTTCGAGCGCAGCATTGCCGGCGCGTTCTGCCCGAGCCGTTGATGGTACATTCCACTGGCGGGCGCCGCCGCGCACAGCTGCCAGCGAATTGGCGACGGCCGTGCCCAGATCATTGTGGCAATGGGCCGAGAAAATGGCCTTATCCGCGCCGGGCACCTGCGTGATGATGTCCCGGAACATCTTTTCATGCTCGTCGGGCACGGCATAGCCGACCGTATCGGGCAGGTTGATCGTGGTGGCGCCGGCCTTGATGGCGGTCTCGACGCAGCGCTTGAGGAATTCCAGCGGCGTGCGGGTGGCGTCCATAGCCGACCACTCGACATCGTCGATCAGATTGCGGGCCTGCGCGACAGTGCGCGCGATGATCTCGATCACCTCGTCCTCGGTCTTTTTCATCTGGTGGGCCAGATGGATCGGCGAGGTGGAGACGAACGTGTGGATGCGGCCCTTCTGGGCGTGACGCACCGCTTCACCGGCGCGATCGATATCGGCGGTGATGGCACGGGCGAGGCCGGCAACGGTGGCGCGCTTGACCTGCTTGGCGACGGCAACGACGGCCTCAGAAGTCACCATTGGAGGCGATGGGGAAGCCGGCTTCGATAATGTCGACGCCCATATCGTCGAGGGCTTCGGCGACCTGCAACTTTTCTTCGAGCGTCATGGTGGCGCCGGGCGATTGCTCGCCGTCACGCAAAGTGGTGTCGAAAATGAAGACGCGGTCTTTATTGCTGTCGGTCGTGGGGGCGGTCATTGCTGGTTTCCTATCGGCGGCCCAGAGTCGTGGCTCTGCAGGCCGGACATTTACTGTTCGGCTGATGGCGTTATCCCCTGACGACCCGCTCGGTTCCGAGCTGCCGGTGATCAGGGGCTGATAAGAAGGAGGAGCAGAGCAGCGGGCAGAAGCAGCATGCTTGCAGCCATGACAAGGCGGGCCTGTTTGGCTTGGCTTTGTTCGATGGCGATTGCAATGGCGCGCTTGCGCTGCATTTACGAAGTCCTGTTTGAATCAAGAATGCGCCAAACACGCTTTGGATGCAAGGACGACTTACGCGGTTTCCGTTCGGCGTTAATGCAAAGCTACTCTTCGGCCAGCTAATCGCCCAGATCAAGCACACCCTCGCCCACGATAACCGCATGCCCGCCAATGCCACCATGAACCAGCGCGTCATTGTCCTTGCGCAATTGCAAGGTGATGCGGCACAGGCGCCCCATTTCGTGGCCCCGGCGCAGCACATAATCGGCCTGCCCGGTGGCAAAATCGGCATGCTCGGACAAAAGACCGATCAGCGCCGCGACGGCCGAGCCGGTGCCGGGGTCTTCGGGCGAGCCGGGGGTGAATTTGCGGGCGGCAAAATCATTGGCCGCCTCATCCGGCGTGCGGGTAAAGATATAGGCGGAGTGCCGGCCATGCGGAAAGGCCCGCCGCCAAATGCCCTCATTGAGCTGGATACGGGCGAGTACCGCCGCGTCGCGCACCGGCACCGAGTGAAAGACATTGCCGGCCGAAAACACCGCTGGACGCAGGCTGTCACATCCGATTTCAACCGCGGCGATGCCCAGCGCCGGGGCGATATCGCCGACATCACCCGGCTCCCCTGCTCGTTCCGGCAGGCGCGGCAGGGCAAAACGCGCCTCCCCGGTGCGCTTGTCGACGCGTTCGAACAGGGCCGTGATCAGCCCGACCTGCTCTTCGATCCGCATGGCGCTGGCCTTGCTCTGCAATCCGAGCGCCACGGTGGCGCCAATGGTGGGGTGACCGGCAAAGGGCAGTTCGGTATCAGGCGTAAAAATACGAACCGCAGCGGTATTGCGCTCGACATGCGGGCGAAGAATGAAAATGGTTTCGCTGAGATTGAACTCATTGGCGATGGCCTGCATCTCGCCATCGAGCAGGCCATCGGCCTTGAGCACGACGGCTAGCGGATTGCCCTTGAGGCGATCGCGCGTAAAGACATCGAGCAGCAGGTAATTGAGTTTCATCGCGACACCCCAGAGCGATGGCCTGCTATTCGCGGCAAAGCCGGGCCACAGTCAAGTGTATCACGCGCGAAAACGCATTATTGCTTGGGCAAGGCGAAGATTTTCTTATCCAGCCGTAGATGATCGCAGAGCGCGTCGACTGCCACGCCGTGATCATCGCGCCCCGGCAGGCCCGAAATGGTGAGCGCGCCGACAATGCCGGCGCCCGTCACGCGGATCGGGAAGCCGCCGCCGGCAATGACATAATCAACGGGATCAGCGCCCGCTTGCGGCGGGAACGGCGCCTCGCCCCGCTCCAGCACCAGCCGATAGCTGGCGCGCTGGAAGCGGCGGACCGAATTGATCTTGCGCCGCACCCATTCGGCATTGTCGAAACTGGTGCCAGTGTAGCGGCAAAGAACAATTGCCGGTCCCAGTGCGGACATCGACCACCGGGCTGAGATTTTCGGCCAGCGCACGAGCCCGGATAGCCGAGCCGAGCGCAAAGGCCACGTCTTCATCAAAGCGCGGCAGAACCAGCTCGCTTTCCTGCTTCTTGACCGAGGGCGATATCGTCTTCATTGCTCATATCAAAGGCCTTCGGCAGTCAATGCGGACCGAGGCCGCGTAAAGGGGTTCGCGGCTGGGCGCCGGCCGGCGAAATTGACCGGGGCCGGGTCGATGGTGACCCGTGGCTGCTTGCGATCGGCCCAGACATTGCCGACCGGCACTGCCCAACTCATATCGTCCAGCGTGCCGGCGCGCACCATGATCAGCTCGGGCGCGGCCTGTGGCTCGTTCCAGATGCGCGTATGGCAGGTGGGACAGGACATTTGCGCGATCTGGCGGCCACTATCGGCGGTGACGATATAGGCAGCAAGCGTTCCGGCGATCAGTTCGATATCGCCGCGCTTGACCGGCATGGTCACCTGAAAGGCCCCGCCCGTGCTGCGCTGGCAATCCTTGCAATGGCAATTATAGACCGCGAGCGGCGACGCCTTGAGGCGATATCGCACCGCGCCGCACACGCAGCCACCCTCGACGGGAAATTCCGGCAAACTCATAGCGCACACCTCGACTCGGCCATCTGCCAAGCTAGGAGCCGGTTTTAGCCGAGTTTGCGGGATCAAAGAAGTCGCCGGCAAAACCAGAACTAGAAAATCTGCCCGGCCTGAAAGGCACGAGCGACCTCGATTGCGTAAGGCACCGCCCCTGCCCGCCCGGCGTCATCAGGCGAACGGATGGTCACAATATCCGCCAGTTCGCGATGCTCTCGGATGGCGAGATTGGCGCGAATTCTGGCCACCAAATCCACGGCCGGTTCGGCAAAGCGAAACACCCGACCGATGGACAGCCTTGGCCCGTCGAGTACGGCAACACTCATGCCGGCTTCGGCGTCATGCGCCGACAATCCGGTTTCCTCAGCCAGTTCGAGTTCTATGGAGCGCAGGGCATCGACGCGCCCGTCGGGCAGCACATCGCGCGGTTCAAGCGAGCCTCCCGGCGGGTAAACCCGGCCGGCATTGGCGGTTTGCCCGCCCATGACGCCATAAATGAGCGCATTGTCGCTGCTCACGATCAATGCCCAGCCAAAGGTGTGGCAAAGCCCGATATCGGGAAAGCCCCGGCTGCGCCAAAGCATGAATGCCGCATAGGCATCCTCAAGCGCATGCGCCTGCAATTTGCCATCGCGTATCGTGACAGGCCCGCCTCCCGGCGCCGTCAGTCCTAGAATGCGCCCATCCCAAAGATGGGAATTGGCTTCCGTGGCGGCCCGCCAAAACGCCGGCACGTCAGCGCGCATAGCCTGCGGCAACGGCCAAGCGCCCGGCACCAGACGAATATCGATTTCGGAAACGGGAACGATCTGCATGGCAGAAAGAAAAACGGCCGGGATGTCTCCCGGCCGCCTTGTCGCTTAATTCTTGGCCTTGTCGACCAAGGCGCCGGCCTTGATCCAGGGCATCATGTCGCGCAGCTTGCTGCCGACTTCTTCGATCTGGTGTTCGTCATGCAGGCGACGGGTCGCCTTGAAGCGCGAACCGCCGGCCTTGATTTCCTGCATCCAGTCGGAGGTGAACTTGCCCGACTGAATGTCATTGAGCACGCGCTTCATCTCGGCCTTGGTTTCCGAGGTGATGATGCGCGGGCCGGTGACGTATTCGCCCCACTCGGCCGTGTTGGAGATCGAGTAGTTCATGTTGGCGATGCCGCCCTGATAGATCAGGTCGACGATCAGCTTCACTTCATGCAGGCACTCGAAATAGGCCATTTCCGGTGCGTAACCGGCTTCGACCAGGGGTTTCAAAGCCAGCGCGGATCAGCTCGACCAGACCGCCGCAAAGCACAGCCTGCTCACCGAACAGGTCGGTTTCTGCATTCTTCGCGGAAATTGGTTTCGATGACGCCCGAACGGCCGCCGCCGACGCCCGAAGCATAGGCCGGGGCGATGTCATGGGCATTGCCCGACGCGTCCTGATGCACGGCGATCAGGCACGGCACGCCGCCACCCTTCTGGTATTCGCCACGCACGGTGTGGCCCGGGCCCTTGGGCGCGATCATGATCACATCAACGGTCGACTTTGGCTCGATCAGGTTGAAGTGGACATTGAGGCCGTGCGCGAAAGCGAGAGCCGCGCCATCACGGATATTGGGCTCGATATGCTGCTTATAGATGTCAGCCCGGAGCTCGTCCGGGGTCAGCATCATGATGACATCGGCCCACTTGGACGCGTCGGCAACGCTCATCACCTTGAGGCCTTCGCCCTCGGCCTTCTTGGCCGACGGGGAGCCGAGACGCAGTGCGACGACGACATCGGTGACGCCCGAGTCGCGCAGGTTCAGCACATGGGCATGGCCCTGCAGAACTGTAACCGACAATCGCCACTTTCCACGATTTGATGATGTTCAGATCGGCATCCCGATCATAATAGACGCGCATTGGATCACTCCCTGTTATGCGTTGCCTCCACCCCATACAGGGTGAAGAATTGGTCAGTCGTGGCCTTCACATCGGCTTCGATATTGGCCTCGATATTGGATTGGGTCAGCGTGCTGTCGCCCAGCAACAGACGGATCTGCACATCACGGACGACAAGGCCGAAAAACGTGCGATAGGCATCTTCGCTATTGGCAAAGCGCAACAGGCGCGCATCCTTGCCGGCCTCAAGAATGGGTTTGAGACGCCGGCGAATGCCCATCGGCCCGTTTTCGAGCACGATCAGCCCCAGCCGGTCTTTTCCCGGGCAGCATGGGTAATGGCGGTACGGTTGAGCGTCACCGAGACGTCGCCGATGATGACGGTCAGCAGATCGCGGGCGAACTGCTCCATGCTCAGCCGCAGCGCCTTGGCACTGAGATGGGAGCGATCGACCTGAGGCATACGCACCTTGGCCGCCTGCCATTGCACGGTTGCGGTCAACAGGCCATCGCGGTCGCCAAACCACTTATAGAGCGTTTCCTTGGAGCACGACGCGCGGCGCGCCACCGCGGTCATGGTCAACCCGTCCCCGTTCTCCACGAGCA
Source organism: Devosia sp. A8/3-2 (assembly GCA_025452255.1). Classification (GTDB taxonomy): domain Bacteria; phylum Pseudomonadota; class Alphaproteobacteria; order Rhizobiales; family Devosiaceae; genus Devosia. The sequence goes on along the minus strand of CP104974.1, from coordinate 2,182,293 downwards.
AATCCAGCGCCGCCGTCAGCACAGCCTGCTGGCGGGGGTGAACGTCTCTTCATTGACCTTGATGGTCAGCGGCACGGGTCAGTCCTCACGCGGTGCGGCCGATGGTTCAGCCGATTTCGACGAGAGGCGTACCGTGCAGTACAGTTCGATGCAAGCAGTTTGTTGCGAGCGCTATTTTACCGCACAATAATAGATAGGTGACCGATACTATTCCTCCGAATTGTCTCGGAGGCTTTCTTTCGTGCAGCACGACTGTCTTTGGCTTTCGCCAAGCCCGGAGAACAAGGTATCGTCGGCGCGACCGGAACTTGCGCCCGGCCGCCCTCGTTCCGGAAAGGCAGCAGACGCTGTGATCAAAGTGGTTACTATTGGCGAGATCGTCGTCGAGATCATGGCCGTCGCGCCGTGCAGCGGTTTTCGCGAGGCCATCGAGCTGGTGGGGCCCTACCCTTCAGGCGCGCCGGCCATTTTCATCGACCAGATCGCCAAGCAGGGCCAGCCCTGCGCCATGGTCAGCTGCGTGGGCAATGACGATTTCGGCTGGCTCAATATCGAGCGACTGCGGCAGGACGGGGTCGATGTTTCGGCCATTCGTGTGCATGAGGATGCGGTGACCGGCAGCGCATTCGTGCGCTATCGAGCGGATGGGCAGCGCGATTTCGTGTTCAATATCAAGCACAGCGCCAATGGGAAGATCGGGCTGACGGACGAGGCGCGGGCGGTCATTGCCTCGGCCGGGCATTTGCATGTCATGGGCTCGTCGCTGGTGTCGCCGGGGATTATCGAGGCGGTGCTGTTCGCGCTTGAAGAGGTCAAGACGCGCGGCGGCACTGTGTCGTTCGACCCTAATATCCGCAAGGAAATGCTGGATTTTGCAGGGCTACGCGAGGCGCTGGACAAGGTGCTGGCGAAGACGGACCTGTTCATGCCGAGCGGGCCTGAAGTGCTGCTTTTTTCTCAGGAAACCACCGAAGAGGCGGCGGCCAGAGACATTCTGGCGCGTGGCGTTCGCGCTATCGTGCTCAAGCAGGGTGCGGCTGGGGCACACTATCTGGACGGTAAGGACGACCTGTACGTTCCAGCCTTTGTGGTCGAGGAGATCGACCCGACCGGCGCCGGCGATGCCTTTGGCGCAACATTTCTTGCCGGCTGGCTGACCGAGTTGGATGCGGAGGCGAATCTGCGCCGCGCCAATGGTGCAGGCGCCTTGGCCGTGGGCCGCAAGGGGCCGATGGAAGGAACCTCGACACGAGCCGAACTCGATGCATTTCTGGCCCAGCAGGTGTTGGCATGAGCACCGCCCTGCTGCTGGACCTGCCCAAGCAACACCGCGCCGGCAATCGTGTCGGCATTGTCTCGATCTGTTCAGCGCATCCTTTGGTGATCGAGAGCGCATTGATTGCCGGCCGTGATAACCAGCATGCGGTGCTGATCGAGGCCACCTGCAATCAGGTCAATCAGGACGGTGGCTATACCGGGATGACGCCACTGGACTTCCGCACATTCGTGGAGGCCATTGCGGCAAAGGTCGGCTTCGATACTGCCAAGCTGATCCCGGGCGGAGACCATCTCGGCCCTAATCCACGGAAGCACTTGCCCGCCGCCGAGGCGATGGAAAAGTCGTGGGTGATGATCACGGCTTTCGTCGCCGCCGGTTTCACCAAATTGCATCTCGATACCAGCATGGGGTGTCAGGGCGAACCTGTCGCGCTGCCCGATGCGATAACGGCTGAACGCGCGGCGTTTCTGGCGCAAGCAGCCGAGGGCGCCCTGCCCGCTGGTGGCGAAAAGCCGGTCTATATCATCGGCACGGAAGTGCCAATTCCCGGTGGCGCGCTGGAAGCACTGGACCATTTGCAGGTCACCACGCCGGCAGCGGCGCTGGACACGATCGAGGTGCACCGCAAGGCATTTGTAGCGCGTGGGCTTGATGATGCATTTGCCCGTGTGGTCGGGGTCGTGGTGCAACCGGGCGTCGAATTCGGCAATGAAGACGTCATCGTTTATGAGCCGACCAAGGCACGGGCGCTCAGCGCCGTGCTGGGCCAGTGCAGCAATTCGTCTTCGAAGCCCATTCGACCGATTACCAACCTGAAGCTGCGCTTTCGGGCCCGGTGGCCGATGGATTCAACATCCTCAAGGTCGGCCCGGCGCTGACCTTCGTTTTGCGCGAAGCGATCTATGGGCTCGATCAGGTCGCTATTGCACTGGGCCTGCTCGCCCCCGACAAGACCGTCGCCCACGGCGATGGAAGAACTGATGCTGCGCGAGCCGCAGCACTGGCAGAAATACTATCATGGCAGCGACGCCGCCCTGCGCGTGCAGCGCCACTTCAGCTATTCGGACCGCATCCGATATTACTGGCCGCATCCCGACGCGGTGGCGGCGGTGGACCGGCTTATGACGGCCCTTGGGGATCGTAAAATCCCCATGCCGCTGATCAGCCAGTTTCTTGGCACATTGCATGCGGCGGCCGCAGCAGGGCAAAGAACCGACGCCCGTTCACTGCTGCTACTCGCCGTCCGGCAGCAGACGGACCTCTATTCGCGCGCCGCCGGGATATTGTAATCAGCGCACGGCAATTCCTGCTGTCAGGCCACCATCGATACGGTGGTCGGCGCCGGTGATGAAGGCGGCGCGGTGGGAGGCGAGGAAGGCGACCAGCTCGGCCACTTCCTCGGGCTCGCCAATGCGACCGAGCGGATGGGCAGCGCCGAAGCGGGCGAAAGCTGCTACAATATCAACATCCCGGCCATCGCTGTGGCGGGCGGCGCGCTCGAGAATGGGTGTGCGGACCGAGCCGGGACTGACCGAATTGACGCGAATATTGTCGGCGGCGAAATCGAGCGCCATGGCGCGGGTCAGGGCGTGGATTGCGCCTTTGGAGGCGGCATAGGCGGCAACGTTATTCTGGCTGGCATGGCCCCGGACGCTGGAGATATTCACGATACTCCTGCCCCCGCGCCGGCGCAGATGGGGCACACCGAAATGGGCGGTGAGGTGGATGGAGCCGACATTGACGGCGAGGCATTGCGCGAAGGTTTGGGGGCTCGTGGTGACGCAATCGCCATAGGGATGGACGGCAGCCGAATTGACGATGATGTCGAGGCCGCCAAGGCGGGCGACGGTTTCGGCAATGGCGGCTTGAACCTGTTCGGGCACGGATACATCGGTCAGGCTTGTGGCGATGTTGGCGTGGGTGGCGAGCTCGGCATTGCCCGCTGTGTCGATCCCCGGGGCCATGACCTCAGCCCCCTCGGCGGCGAGTTTGACGGCGACGGCTCGGCCAATGCCGGTGGTGCCGGTGACCGTGGCGACCTTGCCGGTGAAATCAGCCATTGCTTGGGTCCTTTATGATGAGGTCGGCAGCCTTTTCGGCGATGCAATAGGTGGCGGCGACCGTGTTGCCGGAGACGATTGTGGGCATAATGGAGGCGTCGACGACACGCAGGCCGGTGACGCCGTGGACGCGCAGATTACTTGGATCGACCACGGCGTCGGGGCCCGTGCCCATGGCGCAGGTGCCTACGGGGTGGAAGAGCGTGCCGACGCTGCGGCGGATGAAGGCGTCGAGGGCGCCATCGCTTTGCTCGTCGGGGCCGGGGTCGACCTCGTGGTCCAGATGCGGGGTGAATGGGGGCTGGGCGATGATGTTGCGGGCGATGCGGATGCCGGCGCGGAGCGTGTCCATGGCGCCGTCATGGCGCAGGAAATTGAAGAGGATTGAGGGCTTGGCGCGGGGGTCGGCGCTGGTGAGGCTGACGCGGCCGATACTGCCGGGGCGGAGCTGGCAGACATGCATAAGGAAGCCATGGCCGGTGAAACCGCCGGCGTTTTGCGTGTTGCCGATGGCGGTGCAGAAGAAGAGCTGGATATCGGGGCGGGACTGGCCGGGCACGGTGGAGAGGAAGGCGCCGCCCTCCCCTGTGGTGGAGGCGAAGAGGCCGCGGCGACGGAAGAGCCAATCGAGGACGTGGAGGATATTGCGCGGGAGGGCGCGCCGGGAAATGCCATAGGGCGCGATGGATTTGGCGCGGTATTCCGGGGTGACGTCGAGATGGTCCTGCAAGTTTTCGCCGACGCCGGGGAGGTGCTGGACAGAAGCGATGCCGTGGCGCTGCAACTGGGCGGTGTCGCCAATGCCCGAGAGCAACAGCAGATGGGGCGAGATGAAGGAGCCGGCGGAGAGGATGACTTCGCTTGCGGGGATGGTGCCCTGCCCTGATGCGCCGTCGTATGCGATGCCGGTGGCGCGTTTGCCGTCGAACAGGACTTTGGTGACGGTGCGCTCGCTCAGGATATGCAGATTGGGGCGGTGGCGGATGGGGTCGAGATAGGCGCCTTCGGCAGTGACGCGTTCGCCATTGCGCTGGGTGAAGGTGTAGAGGCCGGCGCCGGCCTGAGTAGCGCCGTTGAAATCGGGGTTGAGGGGGATGCCGGCTTGGGTGGCGGCTGCGAGATAGACGCGAGCCATGGGGTTGACGCTGCGCAGCGGGGCGATGGTGAGGGGGCCATTGGTGCCGTGGAAGGCTGGATCGATCCGGCTGTTGGGATCGGCCTCGAAGCGTTCGAGTTTGCGGAAATAGGGCAGTAGATCGTCATAGGACCAGCCGGGATTGCCCAGATCGCGCCAGTGGTCGAAATCCTCGCGCTGGCCGCGGATATAGATCTGGCCGTTTACATTGGTGCTGCCGCCACTGCCCTTGCCGCGCGGCAGGGCGATCTGGCGGCCTTGCAGGCCCGATCTGGGATCGGTGGTGAACCAGGACATGAATTTGGGGCCGCCGAGAAAGGCCAAAGCGGGGGCCATGAAGGTGACCATGGCCAGCGGCACGCGGATGATGGTTTTGCGGGAATTGCGGTCGGGGCCGGCCTCGACCGAGGCGACGCGGACTTTGGGGTCGGCGGAGAGCCGGTTGGCGAGCACGCAACCGGCGGCACCGGCACCCACGATGAGGTAGTCATAGGGCTGCATCAGATATCCCGGTTCTGCGGCAGGATGACCAGATCGCGGATGGTGACATGGGGCGGGCGAGTCAGCATGAAGAGGACGGCGTCGGCTACGTCCTGCGAGCGCAGGCCTTCATGGGCGGCGACTTTGGCGTCAATCGCATTGGCGTCGTCATAGCCCCAGAGTTCGTTGAGCACGACGCCGGGCGCGACGGCACCGACCCGCACATTGTCAGGCGCGACACGGCGGCGCAGGCCATGCACGAAGGACTGGATGGCGTGTTTGGAGGCGGAATAGACCGGCTCCCACTGGATGGCCCGGTGGCCGGAAATCGAGCTGGTGACGACGATATCGCCAGAGCGCCGGGCGATCATGCCGTGCAGCACGGCCCGGATCAGGCGGAAGACGCTGCTGACATTGACCTGCACCAGCTCGTCCCGGGCATCGGCATCGCCATCGACCACATCACCGGGAATGTAGAGGCCGGCATTGGCGAGCAGGATATCGACGCGGCCGAAATGGGCGAGGGTTTTGGCGGCGACGGTTTCGACGGCAGATGCGTCGACCAGATCGGCGGGGAGGACGAGGGCGGTGGGGCCGATGAGATTGGCGACGAGTTGCAGGCGATCGGCCGAGCGACCGACCGGGGCGACGCTAGCGCCGGCTTCGGCGACGGAGAGCGCCAGTGCCCGGCCGATGCCGGAGCTGGCGCCGGTCACCAGCACGGTTTTGCCGGCGAGATTTGGGCTCATGTGGTTCTCCCTGCCCGGCGCGTTGGTGCGCTTCTGGGGCCATTGGAGGCTAGGGCAGAATACTTCTTCTCGTCAATATTTATGTTTGCTTGCGTAAAGATTTACGATCAGGACGGGGAGGACGTCCCTCACATCACCATAGCGGCGGCGCCGACCAGTCCTGCATTTTCGCCCAGAGCCGCCGGGACGATTGGAACCGCACGAAACGCCGGCATGGCGTTTGTTTGGAGACGTTGCTGAATACCCGGGAGCAGCAGCGAAAACCCGTTGGCGATCCCCCCGCCGAGGATCACGGTTTGGGGGCTGAAGAGGTGGAGCAGGTTGGCGATGCCGATGCCGAGCCAATCGGCTTCCTCAGTGACGAGTTGGAGGGCGAGTGGGTTGCCTGAAGTGGCGGCGGTGAAGGCGGATTTGGGGTTGGGAAAATGGGGGGCGATGCGGCGGGCGAACGCGGTGCCGGAGGCGTAGGCTTCCCAGCAGCCGCGATTGCCGCAGGCGCAGGGGGCGCCGTCGCGGTCTATGGTCATGTGGCCGATATGGCCGGCCATGCCCATCCGGCCGTGCAGGACTTTGCCATCGAGGATGATGCCGCCGCCAATGCCGGTGCTGATAGTGACGTAGACCAGATGAGAGAGGCCCTGCCCGGCGCCAAATTTCCATTCGCCGATGGCGGCAGCGATGGCGTCGTTTTCGAGGCGGACGGGCAGGTTCAGCGCGGTCTGGATCATGCTGGCGATTGGGATGTTGGACCAACCGGCCGGGGTTGGGACGCCCGAGGCCGGGCCGCGTTCGGTATCGATGGGGCCGGGGGAGGAGATGCCGGCGCCAGTTATTCCGCTGCGGTCCGGGGCGATTTTGGCGACGAGGTCGGCGATCTGTTGGACGACAGCCTCTGGGCCGGCTTGCGCGAGGGTGGCGGTTTCCTCGCGGGCGAGGATGCGGCCGGAGCTGTCGACCGGGGCCGCGCGCAGGCTGGTGCCGCCGATATCGATGCCGATGGCGCGGGCGCGGGCGCTGCTCATGGCTAGAGCGCGTGTAGCCGAGGCCATGCGGGCGGCAAGGTCTGGGGCGCCGAAGGCCGGGGAGCCCATGACGACAGTTTCGGCTCCGGCGGCGCGCAGGAGGGGGACGGTGGTGTCGCGGATGCCGCCGTCGGCGGCGAGGACGATGTTGCGGCCTGAGTTGGCTATCAGGGCTTTGGCCTCCTGCAGGCGGGGGCCGGCTGTGGGGTCGAGCCCCTGCCCTTTTACGCCGATGGCGGTGCCGAGCAGGGTGAGGAAATCGAGGCGATCGAGATAGGGCGCCAGATTGGCGACGGGGGTTTCGATGCGGGCGACCATGCCGCTGGCCACGTTGCGGCTAGCGAGGAGGGAGAGGGCTGCGTCGGCCACAGCGGCGTTTTCGACGTGGATGCTGATCAGGTCCGCGCCGGCATCGGCGAATTGGGCGATCTGTTCGAGCAGGACGGCATCGGCCACCATGAGGTGGACATGGATGGGCCTGGTACTGGCGCTGCGCATGCGGGCGACGAGGTCGGGGAAGAACAGGAGCGCGGGGGCGAAATGGCCGTCGGCAACGTCGATATGGAGCAGATCGGCATGGGGCTCGATGCGGGCCAGATCATCGGCAAGGCGGATGAGATCGGCCGACCACATGGAATATTCGGCGAGGAGCCGATGGCGCGGCAGATCGGCAAGCCGGGGTGGGGCTGGGCATTTCAGATATCCTCGGAGAAGGCGGCGAGCGCGGTGTGAAGGTCGGCCGGGTAGCCGGGTTTGTCGATGGATTTGGGCGTGGCTTCGAGCAGTTTCGCGCCGGGAATGCGGGCGGCGAGGCGAGTGGCCATGGGCAAGGGGTGGATGGCGTCGTGGCTGGTGCCGATGATGAGTGTGGGCATGGTCAGCGCGGCCAGATCGGGCTCGGTGATGCCGGGGCCGTCGGCGGCGATGGCTTGCAACAGCGCGGCGGTGGTGGCGATGGGTTGGCGCTCGAAGAAGCTCAGCAGGGAGGCGAGATTGTCAGGCGCGGTTTTGGCGAAGTGATCGTAAGTGGGGCTGGCGCGGAAGGCGGCGCGGGCGGCGTCTGCGGGCATCTGGGCGAGGAGCCTGCCGACCTCCGCATTGGGCTGCATATTGGGAGGGGCGGCAGAGGCGATCCGGGCAGGGCGAACCAGGGCCGGGGCGCGCACCAGATCGGGGCGGTGGACGGCGAGACGCGTGGCGATGGCGGCGCCCATGGAGATGCCGCCGAGAATGACGGGGCCAAAGCCGAGTTCGGTGATGAGGGCGGCGATATCGTCGGCGAAGGTGGCGATGGAGAGGTTGTTCAGCGGGCCGGCTTCGGAGGCGCCGTGGGCGCGGCATTCGAGGGTTATCAGGCGGAGGCTGGCGGGGATGGCCTCGCCAGTCTGGTTGATGTCGCCGCAGAGGCCGTGCTGGAAGAGGATGGGCGTGCCAGTGCCGCCGCTGTCGTACCAGGGCGAGGGAGAGGCCGTCGCGGACGAGAGTTTGGCGCTTCATGACAGGGCTTGTCGCAGGAAGGTGGCGACGGCGGGGGCTTGCTGCGCTTCGAGGCCGTGGGTGATCAGATCGCCGGTGAAGCCGATGGCGCGCAGGCGGGCGATATAGTGGCGGTAGTCGAGCACGCCCGTGCCGGCTGTGGTGAAGGCGCCATCGACGGTGCGGTCCTTGGCGTGGCCCATGGTGATGCGGTCGGCCGGGAGATCGACGGCGTGGGCGATGATGTCGCGCTGTTCGGGCAGGGTTGCGTGTTCGAAGAGATTGGCCGGGTCGAGCACGATGGCGAGGGAGGGGCTGGCGATGGCGTCGAGCAATTGGCGGGCGCGGACGGCTGAATCCACGACATTGGCGAGTTCGGGCTCGATGCCGAGGCGGATGCTGTAGCGCTCGGCGATGGCGGCGGCTTTTTCCATTTCGGCGAGGAGGTCGCGCCGAGCTTCGGGTGTGTCATTGTCGGGATGGCGGCGCCATTGATCGTGGGGGTCGCGGGTGCCGGTGCAAAGGGTGATCAGACTCGTCCCCATGACGGCGCTGGTGGCGGCGAGGATTTCGAGGCGAGCTAGGCCGGTGGCGCGGATGGCGGGATCGGGGTGGATCATATTGTAGGTGCCCGAGACCGCGGCGATGGCGAGGCCGGACTGCTCGGCGGCGGCGAGGACGGCTTGGGCCCGGGCTGGGGTGATGGCGTCGGGCATGGGAGGGAGGCCCGAACAGGCCATGTTGTATTGCACCGCGGCAAAGCCAGCGGCTTTGGCTTGGGCGAGGACCGTCATGGGATCGGCGCCGGGGAAGGTTTTGGCGAAGATGCCCAAGCGCATCAGAGGGCTCCCGCAACGTCGGCGAGGCGGACGGGCTGGCCGGACTTGACCGAGTGGGCAATGGCCACCATGGCGCGGACCGAGGCGATGCCGTCTTCGATATCGGCGCCGGTCTGGGGGCGCCGGTCAGGATGGTATCGGCAAAGGCTTCGAGCTGGCGGCGATAGAAATGGCCGTCGGCGCCGAGGACGCGGGAGCTGGCGCCTTTGGCTTCGTCGAAGATGTCGACCTCGCTGGTTTTGTAATACCGGGGATTATAGGTCTTGCCGAGGATGGAGCCGTTTTCGCCATAGATCTGGAAGCCCTCGTGCCAGTCCATGCGGACGGCGACGGTGAGATCGAGATGGCCCAGCGTGCCATTGGCGAATTCGACATCGATGAACCAGCAGCGCATGCCGGCGCGATTGGAGAGGCGGGCATGGACGGCGGTGATTTCGCCGGCGAAATAGCGGGCGGTATCGACCAGATGGCTGCCATGGGCGAGCATGTAATAGCGGTCGAGATCGGATTTGGGGTTTTCGGCCGGCTTGCGGGCGGCGGCGCTGGCGATGATCAGGGGCTGGACGGCGTCGGTCATGGGATAGCGGTGGGTGCTGTCGCAATACCGGGCTTTGAGGGCGACGAGCTGGCCCATGCCATTGTCGATGAAGGATTTGGCGGCCTCTAGCCCCGCATCGAACCGCTTCATGTGGCCGACCCGGAGGCGTTTGCCTGAGGTGGCGACGGCGGCGCGCAGGCTTTCGGCTTCCTCGATGGAGGTGGCGAGGGGCTTTTCGCAGAGCACGTGCTTGCCGGCTTCGAGCGCGCAGGGCGGCGGGGACGTGGAAGGCGTCGGAGGTGGCGATGATGACGGCTTCGAGGTTGGGATCGGCCAGCATGGCATCATAATCGGCAAAGCTTTTTGCGGGGCGTGGGTGGCGGCCATGCGGTTGCGCAGATCATCGGCCACGTCGCAGATGGCGTAGAGCTCGGCATTGGCGGCCTTGGTGCAGCTTTCAGAAATGGGCCGCTCGGGCGATGGCGCCGCATCCCAGCACGCCGACACGCAGCAGCCGCTCCTGCTTTTTGGGCATTCAATGGGCTCCCGCCGCTGGTCGAATACGCCATTGCCGGGCGGTTCGATAATTTGTTAACTTAGGAAACATAATAGCGTCGGAGTTGTGCTGTCAACATGGCGCCGTTAGAGCTTGATGAGTTTTTACGCCGTCACGGAAACCGGAAATATGGCCAATCAGTCGCTGGTGCGGCACATTAATGAGCGGCGGCTGCTGGGGATTTTGCGGGTCAGCGGGCCGGTGTCGCAGGCGGAACTGGCGCGGCGGCTATCGCTGACACGGGCCTCGATCACCGGGATGATCGATGACCTGCTGGCGCGCGGCATGGTCAGCGAGAAGGCGCGCGAGGCGCATCCTGAGCGGCGCGATGTGGGGCGGCCGGGGATCGATATCGCGCTGGAGCCCAAGGGGGCGTATTTCTTTGGCGTGGAAATCGGGGTGGGTGTGCTGCGCTTTGCCCTGCTCGATCTGGCGGCGGGCGTGGCCGAGACCGATGAGATGCCGTTTGACCGGGGGCTGAAGCCGGACCGGTGGTGGGGCTGGTGGCGGATAAGCTGGCGAGCCTGACGCTCTATCGCGATAGTATTAGGGCGATGGGGGTGACCGTGCCGGGGCTGGTGCGGCGGGATGGGCATGTGATCAACCTGCCGATTCTGGGGTGGAAGGACGTTAATCTCGGTGCGCTGATTGCGGCTGACATCGATCTGCCCTGCCATGTCGAGAACAATGCCAATGCGGCGGCGTTCGGGCATATTTATTCGGACCCGCGGCCGCATCATGGGGTGGTGGTTTACCTCAAGATCGGGACCGGTTGCGGCGGCGCGGTGATTATCGATGACAAGCTGCTGCGCGGGGGCAATGGGCTGGGGACGGAGTTTGGGCATTTGCGGATCGCGGCGGATGGGCCGCTGTGTAGCTGCGGGCAGCGCGGGTGCATGGAGACCTTTGTGAACCTGAAGGCGCTGCAGCGCTACGCGACCAACAGGGATGTCGATGAGGCGGCAACTGATCCGCAATTGCCGGCGCAGGTGGCGGCGGGGCTGGCCGTGGGCGACCCGGATGCCGAGCGGGCCGTGACCACGCTGGCGGGGCATTTGACCGAGGGGCTGGTCGATATCAGCAATCTTTTTGACCCCGATGAGGTGGTGCTGGGCGGGGCTATGTTGCCGGTGCTGGATGCCGTGGTGGCGCGGGTGGCGGGGCCACTGGGGCGGCGCATGGTGCCGGGGATGAGCCTGCCGCTGCTGACGGTGTCGTGGATTGGGGCCTTTGAATGCGCGGATTGGGGCGGCGGCCTTGGCGCATCATGAGGAGTTTGATCTTTCCAACCTCGATTTGCGGACCTAACCCAAATCTTTCCTGTAAAAATTGTGGTTTTCCGCGCGTCAAACAAGATTTGACATGGCTGGTTGCTGGTGGCAGCAAGGAGCGGGTGATGCAGAGGAAAAACGCAGATGACGCGCAAGCGAATCCGGACGATGGAAGAGTTTGCCAAGGCGGTTGGGCTGTCGAGACCCACGGTGTCCAAGTATTTTCAGGACCCCGGCTCGGTGCGCGTCAAGGTGCGCGAGAAGATCGATGCGGGGCTCGCGGAGACCGGGTTCAGGCCCAATCTGTTTGCGGTCAATCTCAACCGGCGGCGGTCCAAGATTATCGGGTTGGTGTTTCCCAGCTCGCTCGACCCGTTTTATATGGGGCTGCGGCGGCGCATCGAGGCGGAGGCGACGGCGGCGGGATATTTGCCGTTTGTGTTCAGCTCGGATGGACGGGCGGAGCTGGAAGCCGAGGCGATCGAGACGCTGACCTCGCTCAATGTGGCGGGGGTGATCATGGCGCCAGTGGGCGGGCATAGCGCGCACCACGACAAGGTGCGGGCGCTGGCGCGCAATATTCCCATCGTGTTTATCGACGCCCCGTTTGACGCCGAGGAGGCATTTGTCGGCACCAATAATGCGCAGAGCATGGCGCTGATTACCGATTATCTGACACGGACGGGCGACCAGCCGGCTTATTTTGGCATGCCCTCGGTGAACAGCAATACCAGCGAGCGGCGCGCGGCCTATATCGCGACCATGGAGCGGCGAAGCTTGGAGCCGTTGCTGATCCCGGTGGAGCATTCCGAAAGCTGGGAATTCTGAGCGCTATGCGTTCTGAACAGACTAATAAGGTGCTGGCGGCGGGCGGATTTCCCAGCAAGACGGTGTTGTGCGGCAATGATCGGGTGGCGTTTGGCGTGCTGGCGGCGGCCAATCAGGCAGGGCTCAAGATCGGGATCGGGCCGGATAGCGATTTGCGGGTGGCGGGGCATGATGACCAGCCGCTGAGCGAATATATCTGGCCGCCGCTGACCACGGTGTCGCAGAACACCACGGAGATGGGGCGGCTGGCGATTACGCTGCTGTTGTCCAAGCTTGATAGTTCGCGGGTGTTTGATGATCCGCGCATGCAGGGGCAGCATATTTTGTTGAATGCGGAATTGGTGTTGCGGGCTTCGGCTTAGGGGCTTTCGCATGTGCGAAAGCAACCCCTCACCCGTCTCGGCCTAATGGCCGATCCACCCTCTCCCGCAAGGGGAGAGGGGAGGCATCGTGGCTAGCCACCCACCATCAGCTTGACCACTTCATCATGGGTCGTTTCCGAGATTTTACGTTCGCCGGCTTGTACGCCGCGCCTTAAGACGACGATGCGGTCGGAGACGGCAAAGATGTCTTGCAGGTTGTGGGAAATGAAGATCACGCCCCTGCCCCGGGCCTTGAGCTGGTGGATGAGGGAGATGACCTTGCGCTGTTCGGGGACGCCGAGGGCAGCGGTGGGTTCGTCCATGATGAGGATTTGGGCGTCCCAATAGACGGCGCGGCCGATGGCGACGGCTCGGCGCTGGCCGCCGGAGAAGTTGCTGACCGGGGCTTCCATGCGGTTCACGTGGAAATCGAGCAGAGCCATGGTGGATTTGGCGGCGTCGGCCATTTTCTTGCGGTCGAGCACGGGCAGGAAGCCGAAGGCTTTGCGCATGGGTTCGCGGCCGAGAAAGATATTGGCGCCGATGGAGAGGTTATCGGCCAAAGCCGAGTCCCGGTAGATGGTCTCGATGCCCTTGTCGCGCGCCTCTTGCGGGGTGGCGAAGCTGACGGGCTCGCCGCGCAGGCGGATTTCGCCCGAGGATGGCTTGTAGACACCGGAAATGGCCTTGATCAGCGTGGTTTTGCCCGCGCCATTATCGCCGGCCGGGGCCACGACTTCGCCGGGGCGGACCACCATGGAGAAGTCCTTGAGGGCCTGCACGGCGGCGAAGTTTTTCGAGAGATTGCGGACGTCGAGCAGGGGTTCGGCGGAACTATTCATCGATGCGCCCTCCGGTGAAGCGGCGTTGCGCCCGGTCGATCAAGACCGAGATGATGATGACGACGCCGACACTGATGAACTGCCAGAACGGTTCGACATTGACGAAAACCAGACCGTATTGAATGACCGCGATGACCAGCGCGCCGGCCACGGTGCCAAAGATGGTACCCGAGCCGCCGAAGAGGCTGGCGCCGCCAATGACCACGGCGGCCACGCAATCGAGCAGCAGAGGCTCGCCGGCCCGGGCCGCACCGGCACTGAAGCGGGCGGAATAGACCACGCCGGCAAGGCCCGCGCACATGGCCGAGAGAATGTAGAGCCGCAGCAAATGCCATTTGATGTCGATGCCGGCGCGGCGGGCGGCTCGGGCATTGGCGCCGATGGCGTAGTTATGCTGGCCGAAGCGGGTCTGGCTCAACACGTAATGCATGGCGACCACGAAGATAGCCGTGATGATGACGATGTAGGGCACGTTGAGGAACTTGCCATTGCCGATGGCGGCGAAGAATTCGTTGCGGACGGGAACGGTGGTACCGCCAGCGAGGAGAAATGCGACACCGCGCGCCACGCCGAACATGCCCAGCGTGCCGATAAAGGGCGGCACGCGGAGGCGGGAGACGAGTAGGCCATTGACCACGCCGGGCAGGCCCGCGACGAGGACGGCGACGAGAGCACCGAACAGCACGGCGAGCGGGAAGCCCATGCCGGGGGTTGCCCAATTGATGACATGGGCCGCGACGACGGCGGCGAGCCCCATGATGAAGCCCAGCGACAGATCGATGCCGCCCGAGATGATGACGAAAGTCTGTCCGGTGGCGAGCAGCAGCGGGGCGACTGCGAAAATGGCGATGGACTGGATATTGAACGGATTGAGGATGAAGGTACCGCCGAAGCTGAGGCGGGCCCAGATTTCAAAGCCGACGATCAGCGCGGCAAGGAAGAGCCGAGCGCGCAGATTGGCGATGCGCTGCATCCAATTGAGCGCGCTTCCGGCGTGATCGGCTTGCGGGGCTATATGGGTGGAAGCAGGCTGAGCCTGCGGAATTGAAGCGGTCATGGTGTCACCTCGACGCGGGGCGAACCCTCGCGGACTGTGCGTAATGGCAAGGCGGCCCACAGCATTGCCGCAGGCCGCCCCGGCGAGGCGTTACTCGTTGTAGAGGTACTTGGCGATTTCAGGATCGGCGATATTGGCCTTGTCCATGATGGTAAAGCCGGTGCCGATCGAAACCGGGATCGACTGACCAGTCAGATGGGCAAAGGCCGAGACCACGCCATAATAGCCGATTTCGGCGGGGTGCTGGGCGATGGCCACGTCGACAAGGCCGGTATTGATGTTGTCGACGATGCTAACGGGAGCATCGAAGGCCACCACTTTGATCGTGCCGCTCTGGCCGGCCTGCTGGACGCCATTGGCGGAGCCAAGGGCAGAGAACAGATTGGCCCCGAACACGCCTTTGAGATCAGCATTGCGGGCGAAAACGGCCTGCAACTGGCTGGCCGCGTTATTGGCGTCGTTCTTGTTGAACTGGGTTTCGAGCACTTCCACATTGGGGAAACTCTCGCTCATTTCCAGTTTGAAGCCTTCCTCGCGCTGATCAGTGGTGGAAATGCCCGGATTGACGTTGGAGACAAAAACCTTGCCTTCGCCACCAATGGCATTGGCGAGGGCGCGGGCGGCGATGCGGCCGCCGAGCACGTTATCGGACGCGATATAGGAGAGCGGGAAATCCGCTTCGCCAGCGCCGGTCTGGTAGGAGCCCGTACCGATGAAAGTATCAACCGTGATCACCGGAATGCCGGCTTCGTTGGCCTTGCGCAGCGGTTCGATCAGCTGGGTGGTGTCGGTGGGGGCAATCAGGATGGCGTCGGGTGCGCGGGCGATGATGGCATCGAGCACCGGCACTGGGTGACGGGGTTGAAATCGGGTGCGCCCTGAAACACCAGCTCCACGCCAAGAGCATCAGCGGCCGCCCGGGCCCCTTTGCGCATGGTGATGTAGAAGCCGTCAGTGGTCAGACCGGGGATCAGCGCGATGGTG
This sequence comes from Devosia sp. A8/3-2, assembly GCA_025452255.1. Classification (GTDB taxonomy): domain Bacteria; phylum Pseudomonadota; class Alphaproteobacteria; order Rhizobiales; family Devosiaceae; genus Devosia. The sequence continues at coordinate 2,166,815 of CP104974.1, read as the reverse complement.
AATTTCTTGTCCTGTGCAAAGGACGGGCCGGCGGCCAGACCGATCGTAGTGGCCAGTGCAGCAGCGGCAACGGCCTTGAGAATAGAACGGCGCTCCATGGTTTTCCTCCCTCATTGAGCTGTTCGTTGACAGTCATTCGGCTGATCAAACTGATTTGTTTGCCCAGTTAACATATTTCATCCCGACGCATTAAAATCGTCAAGTGAAATTTTCTTCTGCAATTTACTTCACATATAGCAGCCGTCAAGACCTGTCGTGGCGGTCATGCAGACTGCGTCCTCCGCGGTTCCGGTTGTTCCGGATATCCGCATGGGTAGAACTCCACGGCGGGGCTGCCATGTCAACAGGATTTGAGCGCGCAAATATCAATTTTTACGCGAAGAAAGATTGTGGGTGAGTGGCTGGGTGCCGCTACGTTCGCGGTGTCATTCCGGCGGAGGCCGGAATCCATGCTGTGCACCATTCGCACGCTGGATGGTGGGGAGGGCCTTCAGCATGGATCCCGGCCTGCGCCGGGATGACATTGTGGGTGGGACAGGCTGGGAGTGCGGCCCGAAGCAGGCTTAGCCCAGCGTGTCCAGAATCGCTTCGGCGGTTCTCGCGTCGGTGACCAAGGCGCTGATGAAGCCGGCTTTGGCGGCGCCGATGATGGCGCCGACTTTGTTTTCGCCGGCGGCGATGCCGATGACCGGGGGGCGGCGCGGAGCTGGGCGGGGGAGGCCGCGATCATGCGGGTCTCGCCTTCCCACTGGATCAGCTTGCCGTCGCGATCGAAATAATGCCGGATCACGTCGCCCACCGCATTGCTCAGTGATTGCTCGCTGGGGGTGGCGGCGCTGGCTTCGGGGGCGTTGACGGCGTGGGGCAGGCCGACGCCGACAATGGCGGCATCGATCCGATCCCACAGGGCAACGCTATCGGCGATGGACGGATCAGCGAGGAAGGCGGCGCGGGTTTCGGCCGAGGGCAGATAGGGCGCATGGATGAAATGGGGCGTGCCGCCCATATGCCCGGCGGCGAGGCGGACGAATTCGTTGACTCGGAAATGGGGGCGTGCTGCTGCATGCCGCCGGTGGCAGGCACGGTGATAATACCCGGCAAGGGGGAAGCCCGGCCTGCATGACGGCGCTGACCGCCCTGCCCCAGCCGATGGGCCAGCACGGAACCGGCGCCGAGGCCCGCTTCCTTCAGCAGATCACCCAAGGGGGTGGCCAAGGCCTCGAGCACGCCGGCGGCGGGGGCGTCGATGACGGCAGCGCGTTTGAGACCCAGCCCGGCGATCAACCTGTCGCGCAAGGCTTCGGGGGCGACGATGTCGCGAATCTCGATGCGCACGATGCCTTCAACGCGGCGCGCTGCAGCAGGCGTGAAATTGTGGCCGTCGACACGCCCATGCGCTTGGCGATGTCCACTGGCTCATGTCGCTCTCGTAATGCAGCTTGGCGACCGCATGCATCATGGAGCGGGAAACGCCTGCATCCCCGGACTGCGAAGACAGCTTGAAATTCCTTTCAGCAATGTGTTACATCGTCGGCAACGATAAGTCTTATCGCCCAAACCCCGCTGTTAGGCAATTGCCGCGCAAAACACCGTTTTGCGTGACCGGAGCCTCTTTGTCGCAATTTCACGAGGAGCATATTCGACATGGCACGCATGACCACCGCCGAAAGGCGCGGCTACCACCAGATTTGTGGACAAGACGGCGCGATGATGGTGATCGCCTGCGACCAGCGCGGGGGCATGCGCACGCTGCTGGCGGCAGATCCGGAGGCGCAGGCCAAGATCAGCAACGAAATGCTGGGCAATACCAAGGCCGATATCACGCGCTATCTCGCGAGCAAAGCGTCTTGCGTGCTGGTGGACCCGATCTGTGCAGTGCCGCAGGTGGTGGATGAAGGCGTATTGTCGCGCGATACGGCGCTGCTGATTGGGCTCGATGCATCGGGGTGGGATACCTCGCCCGAGGGCTACCGGATTTCCAAAATGGTCGATGGCATCACCGCCCGAAGGGTGCGCGAGCTGGGCGGAACGGGTGGCAAGATCATGATCTATCTGCGCTCGGACACGCCTGAAGCCAACACGCAGAACATGGCGACGCTGGAACGGGTTATTGCCGATTTTTCTAGCGAGGACCTGTTGCTGGTGGTGGAGTTTTTGACCTATGCGCTGGAGGGGGAAAGCAAGGAGGCCTATACGGCCAAGATTCCCGAGCTGATCCAGGGGCGGCACGCGGCTTTGCCTCGATGTGGGCTCCAAAGTACTCAAGCTCCCCTATCCCGGCTCGCCGGAATCCTGTGCTGAAGTGACAAGGCTGTGCGGGGAAGTGCCATGGGCGATCCTGTCGGCGGGGGTGGACCACGCAACCTTCTTGCAACAGGTCGAGATCGCCATGCACAATGGTGCGTCGGGGGTGATTGCGGGACGGTCCTTGTGGAAGGACTGCATCTCGCTCGATCGGGCCGTGACCAAGCAGCGGCTGGAAAGTATTGCCGTGCCGCGCCTGCGCGAAATCCAGGCGGTGATTGCCCGCTATAGCGCCCACGAAACGCGGGTCGCCTGAGCGTTGGGAGCGTGCCATGGGGCAGACGGCTATTGGCGTCGATATCGGGGGCACGCATGTGCGCGCTGCCCGGGTCAGCAACAGCGGACAGATATTGGCCAGCGTGCGGGCGCCGAGTTCGGCTGATCCGCAACAGGTGCTGGCCACCACGATCGATTTGATCGGCCAATTGATGGTCGATGGCATTGCCGGCATTGGGGTCGGCGTGCCGGGGCGGGTTGATGGCAGCACGGGAACGGTGTTTTCGGGCGGCTATGTCGACCTCTCCAAACTACCCTTTGCGCAGCTGTTACGCGAGGCGACCGGGCAATTCGTGGTGCTGGAAAATGATTGCAGCATGGCGCTGCTCGGCGAGGCGGCTTTTGGCGCTGGGCAGGGCAAGCAGAACCTTGTCATGCTGACTATCGGCACCGGAATTGGTGGGGCGGCGCTGGACCATGGGCATTTGCTGCGTGGACGGAGCACGGCCGGGCAATTCGGGCATGTGGTGGTGGCGCCCGATGGGCTGCTGTGTGCCTGTGGGCGGCGGGGATGTGTGGAGACGCTGAGTTCGGGCACAGCGTTTGGCCGGCATGTCTGCGAGGCGGGTCTGCCGCCGGGCACCAATGCCGATGATTTGCTGGAACGCCGTAACCGGGGCGATGCACAGGCGGCGGCGGTATTGACCGCCTGGGCAGGGCCGCTGCGGCGGGCCATTGATGGGCTGGTGGCGACGCTTGATCCTGATCTGGTGCTGCTGGGTGGCGGCATGGGCGGGCGAGCCGTGGCGGCACTGGCGGGGATTCCGGCGGAGAATTGCTGGTATCAGAGCCCCATTGTGGCGGCGCAATTGGGGGACGACGCCGGAGTGGTCGGGGCGGCACGTTGCGCCATGGACCGGTTTGCCGCGCGGGGATGCAAACGCGCCGTGCTGGTCAATGGCGTGCCAGCCAGTGGCAAGAGCCGGTGGCGCATGCCTTGTCGGCGCAGACCGGATGGCCGCTCTTGACGCTCGACAGTGTCAAGAACCCGTTTCTCGAGGTGATCGAGGGGGTGGACCGGGAGTTCAACCGCACGCTGGGCAAGGCAAGCTACAAGGCGATCTGGTCGCTGGTGGCGGATGCGCCGGCGGGGACCACGGTGATCGTGGATGCCCGGTTCGGGTTTCAGCCACGGGAATTGCTGGAGAGCCATTTGGCCATGGCCGGGGTGAGCGAGACGCTAGAAATCTGGTGTTCTGCGCCAGCCGAGGTGGTGGTGGAGCGCTATGCCAGCCGGCTCGAGGATCGACTGCCGGGGCATCCGGGAGCGGCGTATTTGCCGGAATTGGCGGCGCTGGTGGCACGGGCCGAGCCGGTGGGGCGCGGGCCGGTGTTTGCGGTGGATACGACGGAAGCGACCGATATTGGGGGGATGGTGGCGTGGATTGCCAAGCATTGGCCGTGGATGCCTTAGGTCTGATTATTTGAGTATTCGCGCGGAGCCAGACCGCCTCAGCTATAAGCGCTCCTCTGACATTCTCAGATTTTCCTGCGTCAGCATACTCGCCTGATCGAGCTTGGCGGGAAAGCGCAAAAGCATGAGGTTTTTGAGTGGAGCACCTGCAACGCGCCCCATTTCAGTCATTCAGACGACCATTTCGGTCTCCCAAAGGCTGCCGTTTTGCTTCGCCCCGCTGCGATGTCCACGATGGGGGTGGGTTACGGTCTGTCGACGTTCGGCAAGAATGGCCAAACAACGGACATTCGCCGACGAAAACTGAGGACTTTGACGTGATCCCGCCCACACTCTTCATCGTGACATTCTTGCTCGGTGGTGTCGCACTAGCCTCGGTGCTGGTCTTCGGCCCAGTTGGGCTTGATGTTGAATGGGACAATGCCCGGGTGGTTGGACTTGCCTGTGGGCTTCTGTCCTGCGGCGTTGCGGCTTGGACTCGGCAACGACCAAGCGCTGTGCTCGTGTTGCTGTCGTCGCTTGCAGCTACGGTGCTGGCAGGCCCGATGATTGGCTTCATGCTGGTTTTCGGCCTTATGGGCGGGCTCGGTGCTCTCTTCTCTCTTGCCGGCGCCCGGGGAGAATCAGGAGTGGAAGGTATTGGCGTCCAAAGCCTCACGCTGCTGTCGATCGCCACGATCGCGGTTCTTGCTTTCGCCAGTCAAGCCGGGGCTATCCAGCGAGCCTATGATGCATGGACGCGTCCCTGAGGGCGCCTTTATGGCCGAGAACTATGCCGGACCGGACTTACCGGCACTCGACACGGCATCGGCGATTTAGAGGATGTGAAGAAGGGCCAAGCCATGACCCGCGGAAGCATTGGCGAACGTTGGGATGCGAGAGACGCGCCTTTGCTTCGACGAAATCAACACATTCGCAAGCAGATTTGAAATATTATGGTTGCAGACAATGGCTTGAACCATGGCATCGTGGTTGCAATTTGCACAGACCATCAATTTCCGTAGTCATACCTGCATATAATGCAGAATCTACTCTGTCGGGAACTGTCGATTCGGTTCGCGCCCAGACGCTCCGGAATATTGAGATAATTGTCGTCGATGACGGCTCGGTTGATGGCACCCGGTCCCCGGCCCAACAGCTGGCAGCGCGGGACCAGCGCATACGGGTGATCTCGACGCGCAATGGGGGTGTCGCCGCCGCGCAATGTGGGGATTGAAGCGGCGCAAGCGGCCTATATTGCTCCGGTCGATGCCGACGATCTGTGGCATCCTGACAAGCTCTCGCGCCAATTGGCAATTCTGGAAGCGCGGCCGGAAGTCACGCTGGTCTATTCCAGCCGACGGAATATCGACGAGGCAAGTACCGTCACCAAGACAATTGCGCGGGCGACGCTCGCCGGCTGGGCTTGCCACTGCCTGACGGCGTTCAATGCGGTGGGCAATGGCAGCGCTATTATGTTTCGCAGGGCGGATGCGCTGCAGGTTGGCGGCTATGATCGGCGGCTCAAGGAGCGCGGCGCGCAGGGCTGCGAGGACTTCCTGTTTCAGATCCGGCTGGCGATGCTTGGCGAGATCGCAGTGGATGACGGTTATCTCGTTGGCTACCGTAAGCGGGCCGATGCCATGTCCAACGATGACGGCGCCATGCTGCGCTCGCGGCTACTGGCACTCGAGATTGTGGAGCAGGAATTGCCGGAACTCGCGCGCACCGCCCGCGCGACCTACAAGAAGCACCAGTTTCTTCTGGGGCTGAAAGTGCTGGCAGAGGGCGATTGGCGGCAGGCAAGCACATTGCTGGGCGACTGGACGAAAGGGGCGGACTCGGCCTCGCTCGCGGACGCCGCGGGCTATGTGCTGCACCGTCGACGCACACGCAATAGCGCGACCGAGATGGACCGGGAACGCCGACCTTTCGCGGATTATGAAGCGGGCGAGAACGCGGCGAGTGGCATAAGCCCGCATTTGCAACGCATCCCGGATGAGGTCGAGCCCCGAGACATCGCCTATGCCCATATGCAAAGGCGCTTCAGCGGGTGAGGGGATAGCCCGCGAACTCCAGCCAGCCCAGCGTTCGGCGCTGGGCCTCGGGGAAATCGACGATCGGACTATAGCCCAGTTCGCGCGCGGCCTTGTCGTGTGGCAATTTCTGTGCAGCGGTGCAACAGGCTTCGTTCCGGGCTGGCGACCGGTCCTTTGGGGCTGGAAATAGACCCTTCGGGCGCAGCCCCCATTTCACGAAGGCCGGCCCGCAAAGCTACCTTGAACGGACGCGGCAATACCTTTGCGACATGGCGTAATTGGCGAATAGCCTTCAGACGGGTGATGAGGCCGGGCTGCCGTTCCATTTCTGCCTCGGGGAGATCCTCGAGCGAGAATGCCGGGGCCCCGGCGACTGGTCGCAGCAGGTCGGCCCAGCTATAGGTCTCAGCATCGCCAACCAGATAGGCTTGGCCATCCGCTGCGGGGGCCTTGAGGGCGAGCGTAATGGCGCGAATGAGATTGTCGACATAGATGCCGTTGCACAACCCGGCGCCGCCATCGACAAGATAGGCATCACCTGCCAACAATTCGTCGGCAAAGCCGCCGATCCAATAGGAGCGTGGCCCATATACGATGCCCGGACGCAGGATACTGACTTCCACGCTTCCCTGTTGCCGCAAGCTCATCAGCAGCCGTTCGGCGCGCACCTTGGCGTTATTGTAGGCGATCGGCTGACGCTCAGAGAGCGGGCTTTGCTCCGTCGTACCCGGGGCCGGCGATTGCCCATGGACGGACGCGGAACTGAGGTAGATCAGCCGCTTCGCGCCGGCGGCCGCAGCGGCCCGATAGACCGGCCTCGATGGCCGCCACGATGGTTTGGGGGTCGCCAGCCATGGCGTGGATAATAGCGTCGCAACCGCTAAAGGCAGCCCGGAGCGCTGCTTCGTCACGGCCATCCGCGATGCGACCATCAAGCACGAACCGGCTGGCCAATGCCAGCGATTGTGCAGCGCGCACCACGGGCCGGACCTCATAATGCCCGCCGAGCGTCAGCATTTCGACGGCGCGATTGCCGATAAAGCCTCCGGCGCCCAGAATGGCGATGCGCTCGGTCATGATGGCCTCGAAAGCATGCGCACGGGCGAGTTCGTCCGGGGCTAACCAAGGCAAGGCCATCGCGGCGCGATTGGCGTAGCAGGTTTCGATCATGGCGATGGTTGGCAATATGTCGGCAGCGCTGACGACGTTCTTGTCGTTATCCAGCGCGGCCTCGATCTGTCTTGCGAAGGCCCGGTGGAAATCATCGCCCTGCGGCGCCCGCATCTGGGTGTCGGCGGTGTCGCCGCCCGACAGGGCAAAGCGGAAATTGCGTGGATTATTCACCGGCCATTCCAGCCAGCCCCCGGCCCCCACGATGCGGTAAATATTAGGCTGAGCCCAATCGCGGCTGAGACGGATCTTGGCCCGGAAGCCGTGGTAATCCAACGTGACGAGGCAATTTGCCTCGACGCCGCCGAACGCGTCATCCTCATGGGCAACATGGTCTGGCTTGCCGAGCCACCGAGTCAGCAGATCCGTGCAGTGGCTGCCGATATCCTGCAGCACGCCGCCGCCGGAGGATGAGCGGGAGAAATATCCCGGCCCGGAAACGGGCCGAGAAAACGGGCCGCCTTCAAAGCAGGTGACGGCGGAGATCGGGCCCAATAGCCCTGAGCGCACGATGTCACGGATGGCATTGGTCGCCGGAAACTGTCGGCGGACGTGTCCGGCGAATAGAAGCCGGTTGTTACGAGCCGCCGCCTCTATCATCTGCCGCGCTCGGGCGCCGCCGATGGCGAGCGGCTTCTCGCACAACACGTCCTTTCCAGCGTTCAACGCGGCAATGACCTGATCGGCATGGGCCATGGGGGTGATGCCACGATCAGCAGGTCGGCGGGCGAGGACACTAGCGCATCGAAGCTTTGGGATACCTCTGTGCCGCTGACCAGACCAGCAAAGGCGTGGGCACGAGCGGCGTCGGGATCAAAAGCCGTTATGCGGCCAATCCGGCCCTTTTGTTGCAGGATGGTCAGTGCGGGCGCGTAATAGAGCGTGCTGACGGCGCCGCATCCGGCGATGGCGATATTTGCCTTTGGTGCGGTCATCGTTGGGGCGCTCCCGCCGTGGTTCGTGCCATGATCTTGATGGCGGGCCAGACAATGGCTGGCGAGGCATTGAGGCGAATGGCCTGCCAGAGCTGGGCCCGTGCGGCCGACATGTCGCCCGAGCGCAGCATGCGGTCCGCCATGCCAAGCGAGGCACGGGCATAGATTCGCTTTGCTGTGGGTATGACTATCTGCCGCGTTGCTGGCGGCAGATAGTCGGCAAAGGTATCGATGGCCTGACGGGTATAGGCCATGTCGTCGCCCGAGCGGATGTGGCGCCCGGTATTGGATTGCAGATGCATGCGGTACTTTGCCAGCGGCCGGGGCTCGTACCAGACGGGATAGCGCGGCGATGCGAACCCACATCTCCCAATCTTCGCTGCAGACGAGACGCTGGTCAAATCCCCCAAGCGCGACGTAGGCGCTGCGGCGCACGGCAATGGAGGGCGTCATGATGCGCTGCTCGCGCGCCAGCGCGCCTGTGGTCAGGCAGCGGGCCCGCATGGTCCTCTTCCTGTTCGGTCAAGCCGAGATCCCGGCCATCCTCATCGATAAAACGGGTCCGGCAGAATGCCGCGCCAATTTCAGGCACGGCGTGGAAGCCATGCTCCAGCGCTTCGTAGAAGCCCGGTTCGACCGAGTCGTCGCCATGCAGCAAGTGCACCACCTGCCCGCGAGCGCGCTGCAGGCAGGTGTGGAAATTGGCGATGTGGCCGACATTGCGCAGCTGGCGGGTGAATTGCACGCGGCCATTGCCAAGCTCGGCAATAATGGCGGCGGGGTCGTCGCTGTCGGAGGCATCATCGATGACCTCGATCTGCATCCGCTCGGGGCCCTGATCCTGCGCCAGCACGCTAGCCAGAGTTTGCCTGAGATAATCGCCGCTGTTGAAGGTGGGGATCATCACCGACCAGAATGGCACAGATTGATCGGGCGGAGGCCGGCTCACGGCGTCACGATGGCGCATGTCGAGGATGGGGGAACGGCTCATTGAAGCACCGACGCTTTGGCGAGCCGCAAGCCGAGCCGGCCAAATGCGCCCCAGACACGATCTGCCCCACGCCGCCGCCGCGCAGGGCATAGGCGAAAGCCTGCCGTGATAATTGCGGTTGGTCCTTGCTCAGATAGTCCTCGGCCCAATCGTAGAACAGCCGCGAGCAGCCGGCGCGGGCCAAGTCGTGGTATTGACCGCCAAGGCATCGATCTATGCTGGTGAGGAAGGCGAAAGTACTGTCGAGCTTGCTCGCCTCCGATTGCGGGCTGAACATGCCGCCTTCATGCAGCCGGTAGAGTGCGACGGGTTCGGGATCGAACGCCAATAGGCCCGAAATCGCACAGAGGATGTAGAGCGGCCAATCGGTACGCGGGAAGAAGCCGTGATACCGAGGCGGGTACGTCGTGGATGGAGGCGAGGCGCAGCATTCCCGCGGCAGTCGCATAGGGATTGCCGTGCCAGATTTGCGCCAGATCGACACGGCGGGCTTGGGTTTGGGGCGTCCAGAGGGTGTCGGCCGGTGTAGTGCCCCGGATGATCGTGGCGTTGAAGAAATGGGCGGCGCAATCGGGATTGTTCAGCAGGAAATCGGCTCGGCGCTGCAGCTTGTCGGTGGCCGTCCAACAATCGTCGCCGTCAAGCAGGGCGACGAACTCGCCCTCGGGCGGCACGCAAGCCGCGGGCCACGGTTTCGTTGCTGCGCAGATTGGTCTCCGACAGCAGCAGGCGGATGCGGCCGGGAAAGCGGGCTGCATAATCCTCCACAATCGCCCTTGTGCCGTCTGTCGAGGCGTCTTCGCTGATTATGATCTCGACATCGAAATTCGTTTGCTGGGCAAGTGCACTATCGATGGCCGCGGCGATGAAGCCCGCGTGATTGTAGGTGACGATGAGCGCGGTCACGAGCGTCATTGCCGCCACCGTCGAATGGAGCGCTCAACGCGGCGTGTTGCCTGCTTGGCGCGCAGATAGACAAGGTGGGCGCTGCGTTGCAGGCCGGGCGGCGCATAGGGCGCCCGGGCGAGCCGCAAGGCTGGACGGAGGGCCGATTTGTCACCCAGATATTGCGCGACCCAGTCGAGAAATGTCGCACGGGAGCGATGCTCGGCATGGCGCTGATATTGCCCGGACCTGATGGCCTCGGCGGAAACGGAGTGCTCGTGCTGGCGATATCGCGACAGGCAGTGATCGTGGATGAAAACGGGATAGTGCAGGAACAGCTTGGTCCAGAGCGTCTGGTCTTCGTAAAGGGTGAATTGCTCTTCAAAGCCACCGATTTCGGCAATAGCCGAGCGGCGGATTAATACCGCGCAGGTGCAGGGCACGTGCCAATCGAGCGACAGGATGACTTTGGAGACCAGTGCGGGCGGCCTATGCAGGCGGTTAGCCTGCCGGTGCATCGGCTCGACCCAGCGCCGGGGCCGCTCCCCGTCGCGCCACCATAGGGTGGGACCATAAACCATTGCGGCTTCGGGATGGGCCGCCAGCAGGGCCAGCTCGGTTTCGAGCTTATGCGGCTCGTAAAGATCGTCGGCATCGAGAAAGGCGACGAACTCGCCCTTGGCCAGCGCGAGGCCGGCATTGCGCGCCGCAGCGGCACCGTGTCGCGCATTGGCGGGCCGAGAGACCGTGCGGATGCGGGCATCGCTGGCGGCGGCAAGCGCGGCGATTTCCGGGCTGGCATCGGTCGAGCCGTCATTGATCAGCAGGAGTTCCCAGTCGGTCTCGGTCTGGGCCATCACGCTCTCTATGGCCGCAGGCAGGAAGCGCTCGGCGTTCAGGACCGGGGTGATGATGGAGACCTTTGGCATCTAGCGAACCCTCAGCCGGAGGGGCGGCGAGGCCTGATCATGGCCCAGCATGTTTGCGCTGCGAGGCGGGCAAGCTGGGTGAGAACGCCCAATCGGGGGTGTCCGGCGAACGACATACGCGGCGAACCAGAAGAGGAATGCCAGATACGCTCGGCCATCGCCGCCATTGCCGGCTGATTTGGCCGAGAAGCTCTCCTTGTGCTGGCGATAATGCGCCCAATTGCGCGAAGAAATGTAGGTCGGCGCCTCCAGCAGGGCCTTGGCAAAAACACCTGATCCTCGAACATGCCGCGAAACCGGCTCTCAAAGCCTCCCAGATCGTGGAGGAAGGCGCTGCGCATCAACGCGTTGCAAGTCGTGGGCGTTTGGCTCTGGTTTTCCAGCAGGACCGTCAGCAGGTCGGGTGGAACCACGACACGGTCCGGTGCGGTGCCTAGATCGTAGAAGAAATCGTCAGCGGTCTGGCCGGTTCGCCGAGAATGCCAGATCAGGGTGCGGCCATAGATCATCTGGGCGTCGGGGTGGCGATCGAGCAGGTCGACCTGTTCGGCTAGCTTGTGCGGCAGCCAAATATCGTCGCAATCGAGAAAACCAATCAGCGCCCCCGAGCGGCGGCGATGCCCAGATTACGCGTGGCGCTCATGCCGTGATTGGCCTCATCGGCGTGGGCAATGGCGCGGATGCGTCCGGGATGGCGAGCGGCGTAGTCGCGGGCGATTTCGAGGCTGCGGTCGCTCGAACCATCGTCGGCGATGATCAATTCCCAATCGGGGAAACTCTGCGCCACCACGCTGTCGATCGCCTCGGCCAGATAGCGGGCACCATTGTAGACGATGATAATCGCGCTGACCCGGGGCTCAGCCATGGCTGGCGATCAGACGTTCTGAAACTGGCGGCATCCAGATTGCCAACAGCGACACGCGGCATAGCAAAGCGATCAGCGCGGCGCCTTACGGCGTCCGGAACAGTCGTGCAGGCAAACTGTACGCCGCCTCGATCGCGCCGCGGCCAGCGTCTCCTTGTTGTAATCGCCGAAAGGAAAGGCGAGCCCCCGGGGTTCGATGCCGAGTGTTTCAACGATCCACATTGCGGCTGCGGCTGATTTCCTCTGCCTGCTCCGATGCAGAGAGCTGCGGCAACGATGGATGGTTCATGGTGTGGGCGCCGAAGTCGAAAACGCCCGGCTGAGAAAAATTCCGCAACTGCTCTTCGGTCATGCAGCGATCGCTGGCGGGTGCGTCGGCCGGAATGCCGGCCCATGTCACTGTGGTGGCAAGGTGCCCTGCCTGCTCCGCGTCGCCCATGAATTTGAGCACGGCCCAGATTTCGTCATGGACGGTGCGGCGTGTATCGGCTCGCATTTCCCGGGCCGTGCTCCTGCCGGCGTGGTCGAGCGTCAGTTGCGCAGGCAGGTCCGGCGTTGCCGAGAAAATCCGGGTCAGGGTGTCCCACCAGAAACCGCCGGGGTGGCCTACAAAAGCGGGCGGCAGGAAAACGGTGGCCGGACAGGTATAGCGCGCCATCAAAGGCTTGGCATTGTCCAGCAGATCGACATAGCCATCGTCGAAAGTGATGGCGACAGCGCGGGGAGCGGATTGCCCCCGCTCAAGACGTTCCACCAACCGAGATAGGGGCACGACATCGCGTTTGGCGCGCAAGATCTCAAGCTGAATCGCGAACCGGGCCGGCGATACGGCCAGCTCCCAAGGGTCGTGGTCGAGGTCGGCAATGCGGTGATACATCAGGATCAGCGGGCGCTCGGTGCCCAGCAGGCGGCGGACGGTCCGCGCCGTTCCGCCCAAGGCGCTGCGGGTGCTCATAGGGCCTTCCTTGCACTGGCCGCGACGATGACCGGGCAGAGCGGATCGTCCACGTCGAGGTCCTGCGGGCGCACTTCATGCTCGGCAAAGCCATAGAGGAAGGCGGACGCCGCAAGGACGTTGCCATAGGCATTGACGACGATGTCGCTGGCGGCAAACCGCGTTTCCAGCAGCTTGCGCAGGCCGGCTGGCGAGATGGCCCAATACCGTGTCGCATTCCATTCGCCCTTGTCGATCGAGGTGATCCAGTGGAACGGTGACGAGGACGGAGCCGCCGGGCTTCAGTGCCTTCCAGATCGTCGCGATGGCTGCGGGCATGTCGAAGATCAGGTGCAGTGTCTGGGTGAGGACCATGCAATCGAACGTGTCGCCCGGCAGGTTATGCACGCCGGATATGTCTCCGACATAGGTAACCCCCGGCTGCCCGGCGAAGCGGTGAAACGCCTCGGCTGAAACCACGCGGTCGCCGCCGAACTGGGTTGTATAGGCCGTGTCGCCGATTTCGAGCACATGCCCGTGGATCAGTTGCGCGTGGCGCGCCAGAAAATCTTCGACATAGTGCCGATCGAGCGGCTTGCCGCGATCATAGCCAAATTCGGTACTGACCCGTTCGGTGCCGAGGCCGGAAAAGGGACCGCGCGCGGCCGGGCTATCGCCTTTGGTCCGGCGTCGCAGGAGGCGCCGGAGATCGGAGCCGATAAGCCGGCTGGCCGGACCGGGAAAAGGCAGCATGAACGAAGCGGTCTGGGAGAATGACTTGCCAACCTGCTGACCCGTTCTGAACAGCGGCCTTGAGGCGGCCCAGTTGCGCTGAGCCATAATAGTCGAACCAGTAGCGCAGGCCGCGCTGGCGCGCCGCTTTCCAGAGTTGGTTGGTGTCGGCAATTGCCTTCTGCTTGCTCAGCACAAGGCGGACGGCCTTGTTCATGCGGGCGAGATCGGACGACATATTGCTGTCGTGCTGGCGATATTCGGCGAGGACTTCCGGCCCGCAACTGACACCGTGACCATGCGCCATCCGGAGATAGACGTCATAATCTTCACAGGCCGGCAGCGCTGTGTCGAAGCCGCCAATGGCAGCCAGCAGATTCCGCCGGTAGAGCACCGTTCCATGCATGCCGATGCAGTTCTGCGTCAGCAGCGTCTGATAGGGGTCTCGTCCGATCGGCCGCAGAGCGCATTCCTTGCGCCAATCCGGCTGTGTGCCGAAAAGCCGGTAGGCACCATAGACAAAGCCGCAATCGGGATGCGCTTCAATGCGGCGGACCAGCGTTTCCGGGGCGATTTCGGTGAGGCGATCATCGGCATCAAGGAACAGGATGTAGCGGCCACGCGCGACCTTGAGCCCAGTGTCGCGTGCCGCGGAGAGACCCTGATTGTGCTGGTGGATGATCTCGACGCCGGCAAATTCGGAGACGACCGTTTCGGGATGATCGCTGGAGCCATCGTCGACAACGATGATTTCGTCGGCGGAATAGGTCTGCGCGCGGATGCTCTCGAGGGCTTCTCGCAAATATCTGGCGTGATTATAGGTGGTGACAATGACGGAAACCTTCATGTGAGTTTCTCGCTCGTCCAGTCCAGTCGTGGCCGCACGGCACCCTCCCATTTGCCGTACCAGCCAAAGCGTCCATACGGATTGTCGAGAATTTCGAAGGTGAGCAGATCGGGGATGGATAACAGCACTTCGCCCCGGTCCCGTACCTCCACGGAAACCCGATAGGTGCCGTCGTTCATGAGATCACCGGGCACCACGCAGCGCTCGTGGCGGCGGCCGATTGCCGTTGCGATCGGCTCTTCATTGGGACCGGCATCGAATATCACGACACCATCTTCGTTGGTTACCACGAGGCCCGCATTGAGATGGGCACCCTCGCGCAGATTGTCGTATTCAAAGCTCATGGCGAAGCTCTGCCGCACATCTATCGGGGCCCCCGGCTCGGCGCCAACTGCCTCGACCCGCGCATTGCGCAGGCGGACCGCGGCATTGCCCGGCGCTTTGTCCATATCAGGCCAATCGCGCGCGATCCCGCCGCCGGTATGTTCAGTTCCGGCATAACGCGCAATGACGCTGGCGGTCGGCCCATCGGCAGCTATCGTGCCGCGATCGAGCCATATGGCGCGCCGGCAGATGGCCCGGATCGCGATGAGGCTATGGCTGATGAAGATCACCGTGCGCCCGTCATGGGCGATGGAATCCATACGATTGAGGCATTTCTGCTGAAACTTGTAGTCGCCCACGGCAAGCACTTCGTCCACCAGCAGGATATCGGTGTCGAGATGGGCCGCCACCGCGAAAGCAAGCCGCATATACATGCCGCTGGAATAGCGCTTCACTGGCGTGTCGATGAAGGCTTCTGACCCCGGAGAAGTCAACGATCTCTTCAAAATGCCGTTTCACATCGGCTCTGTGCATGCCCAGAATGGCGCCACTGAGATAGACATTATCCCGCCCGCTCAACTCGGGATGAAAGCCCGTGCCGACTTCCAGCAATGAGCCGATCCGGCCGCGATAATTCACTGACCCATGCGTAGGCGGGGTAATACGAGACAGGATTTTGAGCAGGGTGCTCTTTCCCGCACCGTTTTCTCCCACCGTGCCCACGACCTCTCCGGGGGCAATTTCGAACGAAACGCCCTTGAGTGCCCAGAAGTCCTGCACGCCATTGCCTGGAGCCTTGCGCCGCTTGCTCGGCAGCATGGCGCTGGCCGTGGCGCTGAGCAGTTCGGCCATGGTCGAGGCCCCGGCATTGTGGCCTAGCCGATAGCGCTTGGCGATGTCACGAGCTTCGATTGCCGGCAGCATGGAGCGGTTCCTAGATGAGATCGGCAAAGCTGCGTTCGAGCCGCATGAAAACGAGAATGCCGCCGGCGAGCAGCGCTATAGCTGTGACGGCGGAGACGGCTACAAGCGGCCGTGGATTAGTAGATGAGCCGAGCAGTACCCAGCGAAAACCCTCGACCACGCCGGCCATGGGGTTGAGCCCGAGCAGCGGTCGCAGCGCTTCAGGAACCGAGCTGGCCGGATAGACCACGGGCGTGGCAAAAGACCCAATTGCAGCAGCAGCGGAACCGGTGGCGGACATCGCGATAGCGCACATTCAGCGCCGCGAGAATCGCACCCAGCCCTGTGGCCGATGCCGTGGCAATGGCCGTCAGGGGAATCAATAGCGGCAGCCGCACACTGGGCATGATGCCGGCAATGGCCAGTACCGGAACAAAAATGTCAGGGCGACCGCCAGATCGAGCAGCGGTGACAGGATCGCCGATAGCGGTAGTGACAGGCGCGGAAAATAGACCTTCTCGATCAGCGAGGCATTGTTGATGGCACTGTTGGCGGCGTTGGTGAGGGCCCGGGAAAAGTAGTTCCGAGCCGCCAGCGCAAATGCTGAAGGCCCAATAGGGCTGTCCGTCCGACCTGACCTTGACCGAGGTGCCGAAAATCACGGTGAAAACTACCATGGTGAAAAACGGCGGCACCAGCGCCCGAGCTGCGCTGAAGAAGGTTTGGCGATAGCGCACTTTAATATCGCGCCAGACCAGGAACGCCACGAGATCGTGGTTGGCCCACACTTCGCCGAGATGGGCGAGGATCGACCACCGGTCCGGCGTGATGAGCGTAACCTGCCGGTCAGATTGTTCTGACATCAAGGCTCCAACAGATATTGGCCAGCGACGCACGATGGCAATTGGACCACATTCACTCGATCATGCCGGGATCAGCATGTCCTTGCGGAACCATTCCGTACTCAACAGCACCCCTTCTTCGTAAGGGATGGCGCATTTCCAGCCCGGCAATATTTGGTTGCACAGGGTCAAGTCGGGGCGGCGATTAGTCGGGTCCTGCATTACGGGCGGCAGGAATACGATCGTGGATTTGGGAAAATGGCTCTGGATGAACTCAGCCACTTCAAGCACCGAAATTTCATGATCATTGCCAATATTGAGCGGGCCAGATAATCAGTGCCCTCGCTCCAGAAATATCGCTCCAGCGCTTCCACGATGTCGTCGATATGGCCCCAACTGCGGGTCTGGGAGCCGTCGCCATAGACAGTAATCGGCTTGCCTTGTAGTGCCCGGGTGACGAAGTTGGAGACGGCGCGACCATCGTCGGGGCGGGTGCGCGGACCATAGACATTGAACAGGCGCGCCACCTTGACGCGCGTCCCATGGACGCGATGGGCTTCAAACAGCATGGCCTCGACGCACCTCTTGCTCTCGTCATAGGACGAGCGGGGGCCGGTGCAGTCAACCGAGCCACGATAAGTCTCGGGTTGGGGAGTGATAACCGGATCGCCATAAACTTCGGAGGTCGAGGTGTAGCCGATCACGCCGCCCGGCTTGAGCAGCGTGAGCAAATTGAGCGCGCTGACGACATTGGCCGAAATGGTTCGCAAAGGCTGCGTCATATACTGAGGCAGGGACGCCGGAGACGCCAAATGATAGATTTCGTCGAACTTGGTGTCGGATGCGAAGGTTTCCACGTCCGACTGTACAAATTCGACACGCGGGTCGGAAATTGCAGCCAGATTTTCAAGCCGACCGGTCCATAGATTGTCAACTATCACCAAGCGCGTGATATCCTGACGACGGCAAAGGCGATCCGCCAGATGAGATCCGATAAACCCACAGCCACCAGCAAGTAGTACTTGCTTCATATCGCATTCCTTGCCGATCTACGCCGACCGAGTACAGTCTAAAGCAACGTTATATTACCAACAACTTGTCCGCAACTTTGCTTTGGGGTTTACCTTAATCTCCGCACTTCAAGTGCAATCTGGGCGAATCTGGAAGTCTCAGTCCAGGCGTCGTCCCAAGAGCTCCTGACATTCCGCGCCCGCCAAATCAGGAGCCTACCGGGCGTGGGCTGAGAAGACAGACGGCAACGAAGCCGCCACTCGGTGCGCCGTCCCCGAGCGGGCAGGTGCCCGCCTCCTTCGGTGCCCGGGGACAATGTCGGCCACGTACTTGTCGAGCGTCATGTCACTGATATTGAGGTCCTGAGCGACCCGGAATGCCAAAGACGCCTCGGCCATCGGTCGGATCCCGGCTGATGGCGGCACGGGAGGATTTCAGGCGCAAGGTTGTGGTTTGAGAGCTAGCCTCAGTAGCGACTCACAACGGGATGGACTCGGTGTGGGCTAAACACGCCTCCAGAACGCGTTCGGGGAAACCTGTCGGTGTAAAAACCCCGGCCTCTGGAAAGGCCGGGGTTGATTGGTCGGAGTAGAGTGATTCTGAACACTCGACCCCCTGCTCCCGAAGCAGGTGCGCTACCGAGCTGCGCTATACTCCGTCAGGGATCGCGACAATCGGGTCTGCGGCACGGGGCCTATGCCGTCGCGCCATGTCGTGATTGGGCGCTTTATAGCGATGCTTCCTGCGGCACACAAGCGCCTCGCCACGCGTTTTTCAACACCCTCCCAGCCATGTTGCGAAACGCCATCAAACCGTGTACGAACTGCGCCAGTTGGGGTATCGCCAAGCGGTAAGGCACCGGTTTTGGTACCGGCATTCCTAGGTTCGAATCCTAGTACCCCAGCCAGCTTTCCGCTAAGCCATTGAAACCGCTCAGTTCACACGAGGAACTGCGCCATAGCGAGAACCCACCATACTACATGGGTGCGTTACATGCTTCGGAGCATGTCGCTTGCCGGCCATTTCTCACTGCTTTCGGCGCAACGCCGTCTACTATTGGCGGCGCTGGACGCCCGGCCCCGAGAGGGTCCTTCTGCAAGTTTTGCCTCGGCGTTAAGGAATCCCCTCGCCCTCCTCCATCAAAGTCTGGCCGAGTGTCGTCGGCACGCGCCGCGCGACAGCATGATCGAACTTGGTGGCGGCTCGCACTGCGCATTTCGGCGACGCGCGGTCTGCGGGCAGAAATCACCGGCGGAGGACCGTCGTGCAGTCAGCAATCGACAGAAATAGGACAAACCCGCCCGATCTGGGGGCATCACTCGGTCCGTGGCGGCGTCCGTGTCCAGCGGCACCGAACCGACCGGCGAGGATGCCGGAGGCACTGATCTCAGCGCCAAAGCCTCGGACAGCTCGTTGCGAGGCGACGATGTGCTGCCGTCCATAGGCGAAATTTATCAGGTCAGGGCTTCACCCCAGAGTTTTGTTGCTGAGACCGGGGTAGTCGTCCGGCAAATCGAAGGGGAAGGGGCCGGGCGCGCGATCAATCTGGGCCATATGCGTGATCACGCCCGTGCCGTCGAACAGGTGCAACAGGAACGCCCGTGGCTCCAACACAAAGACCGAGGGGCCATCGGGGCGCAGGTCAAAGGCCACTTGATGGGTTACCGAGGGCGCCACTGGCAGATCGTGCCGCCAAAGCGGCGCTGGATCGGACGATGGATATGCCCACAGAGGACCCGCTCGACTCGGGGATGGGCGGCGATGATGGCCTCGAGCTCGGCCCGCCCGGTTAGCAGGGAATTGCGGTCCATGTGGCCAATGCCGCTGTCAAAGGGCGGATGGTGCAGCATGACCGGGGTGGGCGTTTCTCGCGCGTCCTCGAGGCGGTCCTCCAGAAACGCCGGGCTTGCCGCCGACAGCTCGCCGTGGCTTTGGCCGGCGACGACGCTGTCGAGCCCGATGATGCGCAAACCACCGCGATCGACGCAATAATCGAGGGTGCCCGCGGCAGGCAGGTAGCCTCCTGCGGCAAAGGCCGCCCGAAACGGCTCGCGCCGGTCGTGATTGCCCGGAATGCAAAATACCGGAAACGGCAGCCGCCCCAGCAGTTCGGCGGCGATTGCATATTCCGCCTCGAGGCCGCAATCGGTGAGGTCCCCGGTCACCAGCAGGCAGTCGGGGCGGGGCTCCAGCCGAAGCAAGGCGTGGACGGCGTGTTCAAGATCGAGATTTGTCTCGCTGACGCCATAGGCCAACTGGCCGCGGGGGCGAATGTGAGGGTCAGAAATCTGGGCAATCAACATGAGGTCAGGCCCGGGTAGGAAATTCGATGAGATCGGTGGTGTTGAGGTCGAAGGCAACCAGTTCGCCGGGCGTGAACACGCGCTCGACTGGGAAGTGGATCTGGATGGTCTTGCCCGGCTCCAGCGCCACGACGACGCGCTGGCTCGCGCCAAAAACGTGGAGCTGAGAACGCGCGCCCGGACATGTCCATCACCCGTGGCCGGCCGGATCGCCTCGGGTCGAAACCAGATGGCGGTGTCCCGGTCGGGCCCGGCAAAGGGCAAGGCAAGCCCGGTATCGCCTGCGCCGGCGGTCAGCATGCCGTTGCGTACACGGGCGTCGAGGCGGTTCATGGTGCCGACAAAGCGGGCGACAAAAGGGGTTGCCGGTCGGCAATAGATGTCTCGCGGCGTGCCCAATTGGGCAACGCGCCCCTTGTCCATCACGGCGATGCGGTCGCCAATGGCCATGGCCTCGGCCTGATCGTGGGTGACGTAGACGGCCGTGGTGCCGAACCGGCGCAGCAGTTCGCCAATTTCGATGCGCAGCCGCTCGCGCAGGACGGCGTCGAGCGCCGCCGGGGCTCGTCGAGCAGCAGGATGCGCGGCTTGATGGCGAGCGCACGCGCGAGGGCGATGCAGCTGGCGCTGGCCACCTGAGACTCGGGAAATGCGACGATTGGCCAGTTCGCCAATGCCGACCGAGTCCATCAGGCGGCGGGTTTCAGCGTCCCGTTCGGCCCGCGGCATGTTGCGGATCTTGAGCCCATAGCCGACATTTTCGGCAACGCTCATATTGGGGAACAGCGCATAGGACTGAAACACCATGCCGACGCCTCGCCGCTCGATCGGCACAGCGGTGACGTCCTCGCCGTCAAAGCGGATCATGTCGGGGGCATCGGAGGTGGCAAGGCCGGCAATGAGGCGCAGCAGCGTAGTCTTGCCGCAGCCGGACGGGCCAAGCAGCACCAGAATCTCGCCGGTGGGAATTTCGAGGTTGATGCCGCTCAGCGCCGGCGTCCCCTCGAAGGTCTTGCTCAGATTGCGGATCGATACGGCCGCGCCGTGCCGTGGGCCGGTCAGGTCGGTCATGCTCATGATGTGAAGCGCCTTTCGCTGAAATTGGCGCCGAACTGGAGGGTCAGCAGGATCGGCACGATGAGGAGGAGGAACACCAGTGTATAGGCGGAGGCGAGCTCGAGCCGCATCGAGGCATAGGCATCGGCGAGCCCGACCGGCAGCGTCTTGGTCATCGGGGTATGCAGCATCCAGGAGAGGTTGAACTCCCCGATGGACAGCGTGACCACTGCGAGGGCGCCGGCCAGCACGCCGGGGCGGATATTGGGCAGCACCACATCAAAGAAGCGGCGCCAGACCCCTGCACCCGGGCTCGCAGCGCTGTCATCCGAGGTACGCCAGTCAATGGTTTCCAGCATGGCGATTACCGAGCGCATCATGAAGGGCAGGGTGAAAAGCACATGGCCCACAATGATGAAAACCGTCGACTGCCGAAACGCGCCATAGCCGCCATAGGTGATGATCAGCCCGAGCGCGAGCGCCGGGCCGGGAATGGCCACTGGCAGGCTGACGATCTCTTCGACAATGCGCGACAGCTGCCCACCGCGCCGCACCGGGGCGTAGCTGGCAGGAACGCCGATGACGAGTGTGCCAGCCAGCGTCGCAACAGCGACAAGCAGGCTGCGGACCATGGTGTCGGCATAGAGCACCCAGACCTCGCCGACCCAGCGCAGGGTCAATCCCGCCCCAAGCCCACGGGCATAGTTGACGCTGAGCCCGGCCGAGATCGACAGGGTCATGGGCAGCACCAGAAACAGCACCAGCAGCGCGGTGACGAGGACGCCCGCTGCCGTGCTCCAGCGGAAATCAGATCGCAGCAGCATCGCGGAACGCCTCGGTTCGGGCGAGCGCAAGCGCTGCCCGTGTGATGAGGCCGAGGGCGATGGACAGCGCCGCCGCCATGGTGGCATTGGTGGCCAAAGTAAACTCGGTGTAGATCAGCATCGGCATCACATCGACCACGGTGGCCAGCGTGAACGCGGTGCCGAATGCCCCCATGGCGGTGGCAAAGCACAAGGCCCCGCCAGCATAGAGCGCGGGAAACAGCGCCGGCAGCACAATGTCGCGCTGGATGGCGAGCGGACCCGCCCCCAGCGAGCGCCCCGCCTCGACCAGCGCGGGGTCCAGCTTTTCAGCGGCGGCCAGCACGGTCAGCAGCACGCGCGGCACGGAAAAATAGAAATAGCCCAGAAAGAGCCCGACGATCGAATAGGCAAACACCGTAGGGCTGCCAGTCAGGGTGCGGCTGATGGCGCCGACGAGGCCGAGCCGGCCGCCCAGCAGAATGATGAAGAACGCCACGACGACACCGGGAAAGGCCAGCGGCAGCGCCATGAACGACAAGAACAGCTGGCGACCGAAAAATCGCCGGTTGGCGATGGTTTGCGCGGCAATAGTGGCTACCACGAGCGTCGTGAAGGTCGTCACCACGGCCAGCAGGAGCGTGGCGATCAGGCTGTCACGATAGCGGGCATTGGTGAGGATGGCCACAAAGGCGCCAATGCCGCGATCGCCTTGGGCGGCCGTCAGCGACAGGTGGACCAGCGGCAGCACGAGGAACGCCAGCGTGAAGATGGCGAGCGGCAGCAGCAGCAGGATATCGAACCGGATTGTGCGCAAGGTCTATTGCCTGTCAACGGGGAGTAAACAGGGCGCGGAACCGGCTTTTGCCGCCCGCGCCCCGGGCTATTAGCGGACCTCGGCGAGATAGCGCTCGGAGAAGGCAGCCCGGGCGGCCTGAGCGGCGCGCCAGTCGACGTTCTGGGCCCGCTCGTATTCGCTGGCGGGCAGGAAGCGCTCGGCGACGTCAGCCGGCATTTCCACCGGAATCGCCGGGCGCAGATAGGCCTCGGTCCAGAACAGCTGGCCTTCGTCTGACAGCAGATAGTTCAGCACCTGCTTGGCGGCTTCGGCGTGCGGCGCCCCCTCGACCAGCGTCATGACATAGGGGAAGCTGACCGTGCCTTCGCAGGGGAGCACGAACTCGTAATTGCCATCCTCGTTGTACTTGGCGCGGTAGGCATTGAAATCATAGTCGAGCAGGATCGGGATCTCGCCCGAAACGGTGCGGGCGTAGGAGGTCTGCATCGCCACGATGGCGCCGTTGTCATTGAGCGAGCGGAGATAGTCGATGCCGGGGGTGAAATCATCCAGCGTCCCGCCCGGGGCCGGGTTGGCCGCGACGGCCGACACATAGCCGACAGCGGCGGAGGTTGGGTCGAGATAGCCCACCGGGCCCTGATACTGCGGCTTGGTAAGGTCGGCCCAGCAGGCCGGCACTTCGGCGCCGTTCAGAGCATCGACATTGACGAAAAAGCCGAGCGTGCCCTGATGTACGGCCCACCAGCGGCCCTCGGGATCGCGTAGGCCTGCGGGGATTTCATCGAAACGGTCGGGGCGGAAAGACTGTACCAGACCCTGATCGGCAGCGGAAATACCGGCATTGATGCCCAGATAGGCGATATCGGCAACCGGGCTCGCCTGCTCGGCGATCATCTGGGCCACGGCTTGCCCCGAATTCTTGTTGTCGCCGGGAATGGCAATGCCGAGATTTTCAGCGATCTTTCCCAGCATCTCACCCCAATTGGCCCATTCTGGGGGGCAATTGTAGCAGATGACATCGGCGTCCTGCGCCGTGGCGGGTGCGGCAAGGCCGGCGCAGAGCAGGGCGAAGGCCGAAACGGCCAGTCGTTTAGCGGTCATGATGGTATGGCTCCGATGGATGGGGGTTTGGGTGGAAGGGTTGGATTTGGACAGGGGCGCTACGGTGGTGGCGCAACGCTTTCGCCGTTGAGAAAAGTGACCTCCGCCGTCAGGTGCATGGGCCTGCGACGCCCGGCGGCGATGTCCAGCACCATGGTGGCGGCGAGGAGCCCCATGGTGCGGGAAGGTTGCGAGATGGTCGCCAGTTTCGGCGACATCAATCTGGCAATTTCGATCCCGTCAAAACCGGTGACGGAAATATCGTGCGGTACCCGCAGCCCCATACGCCGCAGCGACGCCATGACCGTAACGGCAAGCAGGTCATTGGATGCTGTGATGGCGGTGGGCCGGAAACGCTGGATGGCGACGGAGAGGTCGATGTCGCTGGCCGCGTCGATAAAATTGACCTCAAGCGGCGGCAACGGCTCGGCGCCGACGGCGCGGAGGGCATCTGCATAGCCGCTATAGCGCGCGACCGAGCGGTCCGATGAGGCAAAGCTGCCGCCGACAAACAGGATCCGTCGATGGCCCAGCGCGGTTAGCGCCTCGGTGATGGTGGCCATGGCCTTGCGGTTGTCGACGAGAACGGCGCCAAGGGCCTCAGGCGTATCGGCATTGTAGATGGTGACGGCCGGTATGGCACAGGCGATGACATTGGCCAGCGCGACACTCGACGCCGGATCGCAGACGGTCAGGATCAGGCCACGCGGCCGTTCCACGATGAGCGCGGCAACGGCCCGTTCCTCGTGATCGGGTTCGTAGTTCGACTGCGCTACGATGGTCGACAGGTTTTGTGCCCGGGCACACTGCTCGATGCCCGACAGTGCGGCGGCGAATACCGGATTGGCCAGACTGGGCAGCAAGACCCCGATCACCGGCCGCGCGTCAGCCTTGTGACGATCCATCCGAAACCCGAGCGCCAGTGCCGATTCCACCACACGCCGGCGCATCTCGTCGCTGACCGGCCCAGAACCGGTGGCGACGCGGCTGACGGTCGCGATCGAGCAACCAGCCTTGGCGGCAACATCACGGATGGTGGCAGCGTTGGGGTTCATACCGGCTCTCGGTTGGCTCAGCCCGATCAGGCGATCGGCTCTGGCCTTGGAGTAGCAAGCGGTCTTGACGGTGACGTGAAGCTGTTACAGTCGTTTTCACTGGCCAAGCGAGCTGGAATACGGGGCCTCCCATCATGTTCCACGCACTTGGGTGAGTGGTCACGATCGCCACGCGAGACCAACAAGTCATAGCCCGCCCCGTACGGCCATCTTGATCTGCTGGCCGCCCGGTACGCCGGCCCTCATAGAACGGAGGCGGGATACGGAGAAGCTCGCGTCC
This sequence comes from Devosia sp. A8/3-2, assembly GCA_025452255.1. Taxonomy (GTDB): domain Bacteria; phylum Pseudomonadota; class Alphaproteobacteria; order Rhizobiales; family Devosiaceae; genus Devosia. Next base: position 2,142,038 of record CP104974.1, on the reverse strand, counting down.
CAGACGTTGAGAAAGCGACAACCGAAGTAGCGAAGTCTCAGCGGGTGTCCTTCCAAATCTCGAAATCTTGGCGATGCTGCTCGTCGGTCATTGGGTAAAGGCCAAGGATTGAGGCCCCGCCATGAACGCGTTCGAGCACAAAGTCCTCGTAGCGCGTCATGGACAGGGCCTCCTCAGCGATCTCCTCGACGATACCAGAGGGAATGACGACGACACCTTCACCATCACCGACAAGAATGTCTCCTGGCCAAACCACGACATCGCCGCAGCCGATCGGTACATTGATATCGAGCGCTTGATGCAGGGTGAGATTGGTGGGGGCGGAAGGCCTATGATGGTAGGCGGGAAAAGGCATCTGGCCGATTTCCGGACTATCGTGGAAACCACCGTCGGTCACCACACCCTCGACACCACGCAGCATGAGCCGCGTCACGAGGATCGAACCGGCCGAAGCGGCACGGGCATCCTTTCGGCTGTCCATCACCAGAACGGAACCGGCCGGGCATTGCTCAACGGCCTGCCGCTGGGGATGAGCGCGATCACGGAACACTTCAAGCGGGTTGAGATCTTCGCGGGCGGGGATATAGCGCAGCGTGAATGCCGGGCCCACCATGGTGAGACTGACGCTGCCAACAGGTCGAACTTCCTGGATGAACTGATTACGCAGACCGCGTTTGAACAGGGCGGTGCAAAGCGTCGCGGTGCTGACGCCACGCAATTTTTCGTGGGTCACTTCGGAGAAATCGGGCATCGGGAGTCCTTTGTTTTAGCTTACCAGCGGGGTACGCAGCGCTCGTAAGTGGGATCGAACTGTTTCATATAGGCGGTGTCGTCGCGCTCAGAGACGCCGCCGGTTTGGTAGAGCGCAGCGAGTTTGGCGAGCTTGTCCCGATCTAGGGTTACGCCGAGGCCGGGCCCTTTCGGCACGGCCAGCGTGCCATTCTCGAACGCGAACAGATCGCCTTCCAGCACGTCGACACCAGTCCAGGGGGTAGTGCGTGTCACAATCATAACCGAGATTGGGTGTGGCAGCGGCGACATGGGTCATGGCCGCCGTGGTGATCCTGAGATGGGAATTAGAATGCATTGAAACGCCCAGATCGAGCGTCTGGCAGAGCGTACCCAGATGGGTCGTGGCCCGCATGCCGCCCCAATAATGATGGTCGGACAGCACGATTTTAACGGCCCGCTTGCGATAGGCTTCGGCGATCTGGTCGAATTCGAGCACGATCATATTGGTGGCCAACGGGATGGACGTGACCGCGGCGACTTCAGCCATGGCGTCCATGCCGATGACTGGGTCTTCGAGATATTCGAGCACGCCTTCGAGCTTGCGGGCGACATACTTGGCGGTCTCCACCGTCCAGCCGCCATTGGGATCGATGCGCAGGGGATGGTCGGGAAAGGCTTCGCGCAGCTTGAGCATGGTCTCGATTTCAAGATCGGGATGCAGCACGCCGCCCTTGAGCTTGAGCGATTTAAAGCCGTGCAGGCTGACGAAACGGCGGGCTTGCTCGACCATCTGGTCGGGGGTGAGCACCTCGCCCCACTCGTCGGGCGATTGGCCGAGATGGCCGGCGAATTTGAAGAAGAGGTAGGCGCTGAAAGAGACACGATCGCGGACGGCGCCGCCGAGCAGGTCCGAGACGGGGCGGTTCAGCAGCTTGCCCCGGATGTCCATGCAGGGCACTTCAAAGGCGGAGGTGACGACGTCGGTCACCTTGTGATCGGCCACGGCGGACTTGGCATTGATGCCCCCGCCTTCTGGAATGGCGGCCAGCACGCGGGCATGCAGATCATGCAGGTGGAAGGGATCGAGGCCCACCAGCGCGGGGGCGGCGCGGCGCAGGCCGGCCGTGGCTTTGATGCTGCCATAGCTCTCGCCGAGGCCAATGGTGCCGTCGTCGCAGACCAGTTCGATAATGGTGCGCAGCGCATAGGGCTGGTGCACGCCCTTGCAGTTGAGCAAGGGCTTGTCAGGGATGGCGACCGGCGTGAGGCGAACTTCGGCAATGCGCATGTTGTTGTTCCCGGTTACCACCACGAGCGGGCGGCCCGGAGCGCCTGATCCAGTGGGGGCAATTCATTGTGCCAGTGGCGTTCCCATTCAAGGCTGATGGGGATGGGTCCGGCGGCCTCCAGCAGCGGCAGGAGGGTAGCCATGGGGAAATCGCCCTGCCCCGGCAGGACATAATGGCGGCCATCGGCGCGCAGGGCGCTGTCCTTGACGTGGACATGGACGACGTGCGGGGCGATGCTCCGCCAGGTTGCCATGGGATCGGCGCCGCCCTTGGCCCGTGTGTGGTGGGCGTCCCAGAGGATGGCGGCGGCGGGGAGGCGTGTCACGAATTCAGCGAGTTGGGCAGGTTGGGCCGGGGCGTCGTGGGTTTCGATCATGAGGTCGACGGCGAGGCCGCGCCGTTGGCGGTCGGCTTGCCATTGGACAAGGCGTTCGCCGGCCTGAATGTAGTCGGCGCCCGAGAGGGATTCGCCGCCGTCGAAAATACGCAGATAGGGCACACCAGCGGCTTCGGCCCGGGGCAGGAATTGCTCGAGTTCGGCTGGGTTTCCGTCGCCGAAGAGGCGCGGAGGTGCCGAGGCCGGCGATGCGGATGGGGGTATTTTCGAGCCAGCGCCCGAAGGCGGAAGGGTCGCCGAATTCGGCGGCGAGGGCTTGGGGGATGTCTAGCGAGCCGGAAATCACCCGTAATTCTATGGCTGGGATGCCATAGGCCTGTGCCAGTTCGGCCGCTTCGTGGACGGAGAGATCAGGGCAGCCGAGGGTGGAGAAGCAATGGGTCAGCGTGCTCATGCGATGCGGTCCAGTTCGGTTTCGCTCACCGCGAACAGCGGCGGTTGGCCGGCGACGAAGCGTTCGATTTCGGTGATGGCTAGGTCGGCCAGCCGGCGCAGTTCATTGCCCCGGGCGCCGGCGATATGGGGTGTCAGCACGACATTGGGCAGATCGTAGAGCGGGCTTTCGGGCGGCAGGGGTTCTGGATCGGGGGTGTCGATCAGCACGCGGAGCCGGCCGGATTGGACCTCGGGCAGGAGCGCGTCGTGATCGAGCAGCCAGCCGCGGGCGGTGTTGATGAGCACGGCATTGTCGGCCATCAGCGCCAGTTCGGGGGCGCCGATCATGTGATGGGTCTCGGGCAGGACTGGCGCGTGCAGCGATACGGTATCGGACCGGGCGAGTAGCTCATGCAGGTCCATTTTGGTGGCGCCTATGGCGGCGGCGTCCTCGGCGCTGAGGAAGGGATCGTAGACTGCGACGGCTAAATTGGCGCGGACCAGCATGTCGATAGTGAGCCGACCGATGCGGGAGGCGCCGACTATGCCAATGCGGCGGCGATAATTGCCGAGATGGGATACGTCCATGCTGATGCGGGTGCCGAAGCCGCCCGTGCCGCGCTGGTCCCGATGGGTATCGCGGATGCGGAACACGTCCTTGCCGCACATGATTATGGCGGCGAAGGTGAATTCGGCGACCGGGACGGCCATGGCGGAGACTGCCGAGGTGATGAGAATGTCGCGTTGCCAGAAGGGTGGCGGGGCGATGGCGCGGACGGAGGCGGCTGCGTAGGCGACCATTTTGAGATTGGGGGCGCGGGTGAGGCGCGGCTCGGTCAATGGGGGCGCGCCCCGGGCGGCGAGCAGGATATCGGCATCGCGCAGCGCTGCGGCACCGGCAGGGGTGTCGAAATCGGTGAAGGCGTCGCGCGAGATAATGTCGGTTACTGCTTCAAGGCGCGCCCATTCCTCGGTGCCGCAGAAGCCGGCGGGCAGTTCTGTCGCGCATGGCGAGCAGCAGTTTGGGTTTTGCAGTCATGAGCGCACCGGACTGGGAACGGGGCGGATGTCGATGCCTCCGATATCGAGATGCAGCGGCGCAGCGTCGGTCGCGAGGATCACTTCGAGGGTGAGGCTCGGCGGCACTGTGCCGGACCGCAGGCGGATGGGCGGGGTGCGCAGGAGGCCGCTCCGAGCCCGGGCGGGATAGGGCCAGAGCTGGCCATCGTCGGATTTGAAGGGGGCCAGAGAGATGGATTGCAGGCCCTCCGCCGCTGGATCGGTCAGGACGAGCGAGAGGCCCAGAATGGCGGGATGGGCGGGGACGGCGATGGTGCAGCTGGCTGTGACCCGTGCACCGGCGCCGGGATAGACGATGTCGTTGGCCAGAACGTGGTTTGAGCTGGCTGTTGCGCTGACCAACTGGTCTTGGGCGCGGGTGAGGTTGCCGAGCGGGTTGTTGATGGCGTCGAAGCGGTCGTCGGGCGCCACCAGACGGGGGCGGTATGGGGGACGAGCGGGGTTAGATAGGCGGCCAGCGCCTTGCCCACGGCGAAGCCGCCGGTGACGGAGAAATGGGTGCCGTCATTGGAGAGGCCGGCTAGCGGCGCGCCGTCGGGATCGGCGGTGTCGACCTGTGGGGTGTTCCAATCGAAGACGTGGCAATTGGCGTGGCGGGCGGCGAAATCCGAGCTCATCTGGTTGATCCAGTGCGCCTTGGCACGTTCGGCGCCGCCTGATGGCCATTTCTGGGTGCCGCGCGCCAAAATGGGCAACAGTATGACAGTCTTGCCGGCTGCGAGCAGGGGCGTGGCGATGCGGGCGCGGATTTCGGCGATGGTTTCCTTGGTTTCGACCATCATGTCATTGGTGCCGGCATCGACGATGATCAGGTCGAAATCTTCGGCCAGCAATCGGGCAACACGTCGTTCGATCTCGATGGCTTTCTGGCCGGAGACGCCGAAATTGAGCCCGGTGAAGAAGCGGCTGATGCCCGGCCGATTGCTCGGCTCCCAGCCGGGTATGACTGCCGGATCGTGATGGACCGGACAGGCCAGGCGCCCATGCGAGAGCACTTCGGCCCAGCTCATCCAGCCGCGCGCCGAGGTCGCGATGTGACTGTCGCTGCCATTGTGATTTTGCTGCACGAGCGAAGTGCCAAGAATGGCAATTCGCCCGGCGCGCGGGATGGAGATGGCCAACATTGCCTCAGGAGTAGAGCACGCCACCATTGATGTCGTAGCAGGCGCCGGTGATGTAGGCCGCATCGTCGGAGGCGAGGAAGGCGACCAGTCCGGCCACGTCCTCGGAAGTGCCTTCGCGCTTGAGCAGAGCGGCGCCCGCCACCCGTTCGCGCACTTCGGGCTTGGTGAACGTGTCGTGGAAGGCGGTGGCGATCATGCCGGGGCAGACGGCGTTGACGCGAATGCGGGGGCCAGCTTCCTTGGCGAGGCCACGGGTGAAGGTCATTACCGCGCCCTTGGAGGTGGCATAGGCGATGGCGCCGGGGCCGCCGCCGTCGCGGCCGGCTCGGGAGGAGAAGGTGACGATGGCGCCGCCTTCGGTCATTTTGGGCAAGACGGCTCGGGTGGTGAGGAAGAGCGAGGTGAGGTTGACGCTCATCACCCGGTTCCAGAAGGTTTCGTCCATCTCGGCCATAGTCTTGCGGGCGACGAGGCCGCCGGCGACATGGACCGAGCCATGGATGGCGCCGAAGCGATCAGTTGCGGCGGCCACGGCGGCGTCGACTGCTGCCTTCTGCGTCAGGTCAGCCTTGAGGGCGAGGGCCTTGCCGCCGCGCTGTTCGATTTCGGCAACGGCGGAGCGGGCGCCATCCTCGGCGCCATTATAGGTCAGCACCACATTGGCGCCTTCCTCGGCAAAGCGCAGGGCGCAGGCGCGGCCGATATCGCGGCCGGCGCCGGCAACGAGGACGGTCTTGTTGGAAAAGCGCTGCATGATGAAACCTCTGATCTAGAATTTTTTGGGAAGGGTGAGCTTGAAGCGCTGGTCATCGACATCGGTGAAATAGATGTCGGTGGCAAAGCCCCGGTCGTCGATGAAACTGAAAATGCGCTTGGGGGCGTCAAGGCTATAGGGGACCAGCAGGGTCACCAGCACATGGCTTTTGGCGGCCGGGACGCTGGCCCTGATGTGATGGTGCTGTTCCAGCCCCTCGGTATCCGCCGGGTCGATTTCGGGGAAACCATGCACTGCGGTGATGGTGGGGGCACCGGCCGACGAGAATACAAATTGCCCGTAAAAACCGGCCCGCTCGCCGTGGTAGCGGAAGCTGGAACGGCCGGCGTCAGGCGCGTTGCTGGTGTGGCAGAGCCAATCCAGCGTGACGGGTTCGGCGGCTTCGACGCGGTCGACGATGACGAAATAGCTGTCATCGACGAAATGGGTTTCGCGCTCGGCCTTGAGCACCTGCGGATTGGTGACGCGATAGGCCTCGGTTGCGTCCCCGACGATGCGGACATGGCCGGGGTTATCTTCGACAATGGTAACCTGCCCGGCGGCGCGGCGGGCCAAGGCTTTGTCCTTGTCGGCGTATTGCCCTTTGCCGTCGATCAGGATGGCATTTTTGGAGCGGGTCTGGCGCCGCCAGTCGCGGTGCATGCTGGAATTGAAGGCCACGTAATGGCCGGACTGAATCGCTGGGTCTTCGCCATAGGCGTAGAGCAGGAAGGCGTTTTGATCGCCATGGCTATGGCTGAGCGAGCCATAAGCGCTTGATTTGAAGAGGAACTGGATGTGACGCGCCGGGGCATCCATGTGCTTCTGGATGGCGACCCAGCCGATATCCTTGAACCATCTGACGGCGGGTAGATCGGTGGGCGGCAGCGATTCGACGGGGGCGAAGTCGTGCTGGTATTGCAGATCGTCGAAATTGAGGTCCCACCAGCCGTAATTGTAGAAGGCCATTTCGGTGCCGGCGGCGTCGGCCTTGAGGCGCTCGAAATACCATTGGTAATGGCCGTTGCCCGTGACGCCAGCAAACTGGCGGACATTGTAGCCAACCTTGAGGCCGGGCAGATCGCCCAGTGTTGAATCATCGCCAAAGCAGGCGCGGCGGGTGCCGGGGGCCTTGGTATAGAGCGGGAAGGCGCCGGTGTTCTGGAAGAAGGGACGGCGATAGAGATCGACGCCGAGATATTTGCGCAGCAGATTTGCCGCCTCGATGAAGTAGGCGATGCCAGTCATCCAGTAATGCGGACCTTCGGCCCAGCCGCCATCGGTGCCGGCCCGGGGCGAATAGAGCGTGGCGAGGAAATCGAGCGTGTAATCGGAGCCGGGCGGTGGCCTCCTCGCTTTCGCCATCGAGCGCGATGCAGGCCGGGGTCAGCACGGCCGATAGCGAGCGCACGGCATGGCTGTCATAGGGGAAGACCCGGATGCGGGCATGGGCGATGACGTGATTGGCGACTTCGCGCGTCCGGACCAGCAGCACGGCGCGGACCTCGTCGCGCTCGGCCTCGGTCAGGTGATCGTGCAGCCAGTCATAGCCCCGGGACAGGGCCACGACGACTCGGAAGCCGGCTTCATCATTATAGGCGCGGGAGGTGGGACCGGTCGGGTCCCAGCGGGCGACGGCGAGCAGCCAATCGCGGGATCTCTCCAAAAGGTCGGCGCGGCCCAGCACCTTGCCGGCAATAGCGAGGTGGCGGATGGCATAGATGATCTCCGGCAGTCGATATACATCTGCCGCCACAGCGTCGTGACGCTGGATATTATTGGGATAGGGTTCGGGCTCGGCGATGATGGGCCGATCGATCCGGGGGGCGACCGACTTTTCGTAGAACTGGTCCCAGCCGGAATGATCGGCATCGGCTGTAACGGAGGCAGCAAAGATGTCCAGCTCGTCCGGGTTCATCCATAATCGGGGGTGACGCAGGTCGCTCGCCGCGCGGCGGTTGGCGATGGATGGAACCGGCGTTTCCGGCAGGCCTTCGGCCAGATCGAAACTGCGGGTGCTGCTCCAATCAGAGCCCGCCATGCCCGACTTGGCGTCCCAGATGGCGTAGCTCCAGAAATGGCGGCCCGGCGGTAGTGGCGCCTCGGGGGTGAAGAAGTTCCGGGCCGAGTCCGTGTGGAGGCTGGTGCGGCCATCGGGAAAATCCGCATCGTCCGATATGCGCAGCACATAGCGGGCGCCATCGTCGATATCGGGCAGCCGGGGAAAAGCGCGGCGGGTTCTCCGTCGGCGGCCGATCGGCATCGGGCATATAGGTGATGGTCAACGAACCCGGCCGGGGTTCATCGAGAGCGGATTTGCGCAGATTGGCCGGGGCAGAAGGACGCATCGCCTGCTGAGCTCCTATGACAGGGGGAGAGGGTGGGTGGCGGCGGGGAGGCCGCCACCCGGGAGGACGGAGCCGCTATTGCGCGGCGCCGTATTGGCGTTCATAGGCGGCCTGCATGACCTCGATGACTCGGTCGTAACCCATATCGGTCAGGCGCTGTTTATAGGCATCCCAGCCGATATTGACGTCTCGGGCGCCCAGCACCCGGGTCTGCTGCATTTCGGTCATGTAGGTGAGAAGGCTGGGCCAATAGCGATCGTAGATCGCCTTTTCTTCGGCATTGAGCGCCACGCCCGAGAACTCGTCCTTGAGGCAGTTGCATTCCTCGTACATGGCGATGCCATCAGAGCGCGATCTGGTTGGTCCATTGGCGCTCATATTCGTAATCCATCCAGTAGCCACGCGGCACTTGCGCACCCACGGCCCAGAGCTGGGCATTGACCGGCTCACCATTGGTCAGCAATTCCTCTTTGAACTGCGGCTTGCCATCGACCATGTCGTAGGTCAGCCCTTCGACACCAAAGTTCGACATGATCCGGCCCTGTTCGGAGAACCAGAAGTCGAAATATTTGATGGTTTCGACCGGATGCTCGTTGGTAACCGAAATGGCCCAGCCGGCCGGCTGCACCTGCTGGCGGCGCGCATCCTCGAAGCGGTCGCCCGAAACGGTCTTGGGCGGCAGCATGGGCACGAAGTTGAAGCCCTCGATCGTGGGCCGCAACGCGTCATTATAGGTGGCGGTACTGGCAAACCAGTCATGCATCATGCCGCCCAGATTGTTGCCGAGCAGGAATTCGCGCGAGCGGGAGCCGCGGGTGAAGATTTCCTTGTCGATCAGCCCTTCCTTGTACCACTGGGCCACATTGGAAATGCCGGTCTTGTAGTTTTCCTCGACCTGGGGTGACGCACCTTGCCATCATAGGTGGCAAAGTCGCCATAGCGCTCGGAGCCGGAGACGCGGGCATCCCACAGGTTGATCAGGCGAACGGCATCGACCACGTCGCGAGCAAAGTACGGGACTTCGTCCTTCTGGCCATTGCCATTGGGATCCTGGTCGCGGAAGGCCTTGAGCACTTCATAGACTTCCTCGGGCGTTTCGGGCTGTTCGAGACCGAGCTTGTCCAGCCAATCCTGTCGGATGAACCAGCCGCGCGAGAACTTGCCATCCGGCACATAGGGGATGAAATAGAGATTGCCATCGGGGCCCGAGATCGAAGCCTTGATTTCGGGATGGCTGTCGAAGAATGCCTTGAGATTGGGGGCATGCTCTTCGATCAGATCGTTGAGCGGCACGAAGGCGCCTTCCAGACCATAACGGATGAAATCGTCCTTGAGCCCGCCCGAGGCGTCGCCGCCCACGATGTCGGGCAGATTGCCCGAGGCGATCAAGAGGTTGAAAGCGTCACGACTGCTGGTCGTTGCCAGCGAGGCCACGTTGCGCACGTGGATATTGGTGAGTTCGGCCGCCTTCTGCTCCACCGGCCAGTCTTCGGTGTAGACATATTTGTCGCGGAAGTGGAAGTGGATGGTGAGCTCTGAGCGGCTGCTCGGTAATCTTGGGCGCCTCCCGGGCCCATGCCATATTCGGCATGGCCACGGACGCCGCGATCGCGATGCTCGACACGCCTTTTAGAAATGCGTTCACAGGTTTTCCTCCCTTGTGGTGCAGTTATTCTTTGACGCCACCCAGCAGGATGCCTTTGGTGAAATAGCGCTGGGCGTAGGGGTAGATGATGAGGACGGGGATGATCGAGGCGACCATGATGGCGGCCGTCACCGTCTCGAACGAGTACTGGGCGTTGAGCAGGCTCGAGGCGAATTCGTCGTTGGAATTGAGATCGACGATGACGCGCTTGAGATAGACCTGCAGCGGGATTTTCTCTTCGCCGCGCAACAGCACCATGGCCCAGAAATAGCCGTTCCAGCGCGAGACGATACAGAACAGCGCGACCGTGACGATGGCCGGCTTGGAGAGGGGAATGAACACCTTCCACAGCAGCTGCATTTCGCTGGCGCCATCCATCTTGGCGGCTTCCTCGAAGGACTTTGGAACGGCCTCGAAGAAGTTGCGCAACAGGATGACGTTGAAGGCATTGCAGGCAAAGCCGATGATGATGCCGAAGCGGCTATCGAGCAGGCCCAGATCCCGCATATTGAGGAAGAAGGGGATCATGCCGGCGTTGAACCAGAGCGTGAAGGCAATGGCGATGTTGAAGAAGGTCCGTCCGCGCAGCCGCTTGCGGGACAGCGCATAGGCGCCCGGGATCATGATGGCGAGGCTCATCAGCGTGCCGCCGAAGGTGTAGATGAAGGTGTTGCCATAGGCGACCCAGAACATCTTGTCCGACAGCACCCGCTCATAGGCGGCCAGCGTCAATCCGACGGGAAAGAAGGTGACCTTGCCCGAGGTGACGGCGGCGCCCGAAGAGATCGACACCGCCGGGATGTAGATGAACGGGTAGAGCGTTGAGAGCACGAACAACGTCAGCAGGACCGCATTGGCCCATCCAAAGATCTTGTCACCACGCGTATAGAGATTGAAGGCTGCCATTTATCTTCTCCTCACCACAGCGACGTCGACGACAGCTTCCGGCTGATCCGGTTGGCCGAGTAGACGAGGACGAAGGCGATGACGGCGTTGAACAGGCCAGCAGCCGTTGCCGGGTCGTATTGGGTGCCCTGCAGGCCAGTGCGGTAGATGAAGGTGGAGACCACGTCGGCCGTCTCGTAGGTCGAGGGCTGGTAGAGCAGGATGATGTATTCAAAGCCCACTTCGACCAGATTGCCGATGCGGATGATCAGCATGATGATGATGGTGGGCAGGATGCAGGGCAGTGTGATGCGCCACATCATCTGCCAGCGCGAGGCGCCATCGACACGCGCTTTCGTACAGCGTGGGGCTGACGCCAGCGATGGCGGCAAGATAGACGATGGATTCAAACCCGGCTTCCTTCCAGATGCTCGACCCGATGAAGACGGGGCGGAACCACTCCGGCTGAGTCAGGAAATAGATGGGTTCGAGCCCGATCCACTTGAGGAAGATGTTGATGACGCCGGTGGAGGGCGACAGGAAATTGATGACGATGCCGGCGACGATCACTACCGAGATGAAGTGGGGCAGATAGACCACGGTCTGGGCCCAGCGCCGCGCCACCGCGCTCTGCACCTCGTTGAACATCAGCGCCGGGATGATCGGCACGGGGAAGGCGAAGATCAGGCCGATCGAAGAGATAATGATGGTGTTGACGAACGAGCGGATGAACAGCCCGTTGGTGAACAGCTCCCGGAAATGGGCGAAGCTGACCCGGGGGCTGGCATCGACGCCACGGAAGATCGAGAAATCCTTGAAGGCGATCTGCAGCCCATGCATGGGCTTGTAGAGAAATAGCGCGAACCAGATGACCATTGGCGCCAACAGGAGATAAAGCTGCCAGTCGCGCCTCAGATCTTCGCCGAGGGTGCGCAGAAAGTCGCGAAAACGATGCTCCATGGCCCTGCCCTCACGCCCGCGTCTTGAGGGTGCGACCGGTCTCAGCATCGAAGACATGCATGCGGCTGGTGTCGATCCCCAGCCGGCGGACATTGGCGAGATCGTGGATGGCCGAGAGGGTTTCGGCCTTGGCGATGAAGGCGTGGTCGTCGATACGGCCATGCAGCAGCGCCTCGGCACCCAGCGGCTCCACGAGATCGATGACGCAGTCGACGGCCTCGGCGCTCGCATCTGCGTTGACCAACATGGCCTCTGGGCGGATGCCGAGTTTGACGGTCTGACCGTCCCTTGTGTTGCGGGCGAAGGCTTCAGGAATAGCAAGGCTCTGCCCTGCCCCACCGGCGATAACACCGCGCGGCTTGCCATCGACCACGGAGATTGTGGCGTCGATCAGGTTCATCGGCGGGGAGCCGATAAAACTGGCCACAAAGGTGTTGGCGGGTTCGAGGAACACGTCCATGGGCGAGCCGACCTGCTCGATATGGCCGTTGTTCATGATGACAATCCGGTCGGCCGGGGTCATGGCCTCGACCTGATCATGGGTCACATAAATGCTGGTGGCTTCCATGCGGCGGTGCAGCAGCTTGATCTCGGCGCGCATATGGGTGCGCAGCTTGGCATCAAGGTTGGACAGCGGCTCGTCGAACAGGAACACCTTCGGCTTGCGCACAATGGCGCGACCCATGGCTACACGCTGGCGCTGGCCGCCCGACAGATCGGCGGGCTTGCGGTGGAGGTATTCGGTCAGCCCCGGGATCTGGGCGGCGTCCGCTACGGCCTTGTTGACCACGTCCTTCTTTTCGCGGCGTACGCGCAGGCCGAAGGCGATGTTTTCGGCCACGTCGAGATGGGGATAGAGCGCGTAATTCTGGAACACCATGGCCACGTCGCGGTCTTTGGGGGCGACCTTGTTAACCGTGCGCCCGCCGATGGAAACCGTGCCGCCCGAAATGTCTTCGAGCCCCGCCACCATGCGCAGGGTTGTCGACTTGCCGCAGCCGGAGGGGCCGACCAGCACGACGAATTCCTTGGGCTGAATGGAGAGGTTGATGCCATGCACAACCTCAAGCGCGCTGTAGCGCTTGACGACGTCGTTGATCTCAACTGCGGACATAGAAAGGCTCCTCCTCAGGGCCCCGGAGTTTCAGGAGACGGTCTATTCAGCGACCGTCTTGGACCCACGCGGAGCGCGCTTTTCGGCACGCGGGTGTTGATCTGTTCGATATAGGCCCAGATCTTGGGATTCTTGGAGAGTTCGGCGATCTTGGATTCGAGCGACCCCAAATGCTTGGCGACGGCCTCGCGCGCCGCCTCCACATCGCCGGATTCAATGGCTGCGACGATGGCCTCGTGCTCGCCGATCACCTGCTCGGTGCGGCGCACGGCGAAGACGCGCTTGAGATGGCGCATGCGGTCCATTTCGCCCTTGGCCTGATTGACCACGCCCCGAGCGCCGGGCAGCCGGGCAGCGGCAAAAATGGTGCGGTGGAATTCTTCGTCGAGCAGGAAGAAGTCGGTGAATTGCTCGTCTTCGGCAGCGGTGCGCTGTTCGCCAAGACAGGTCTTGAGGCGGGCGATATCTTCGAAAGAGTGGCGTTTGGTGGCCTCGATCACCGCGCCCTCTTCGAGCTTGAAGCGGATGAAGCAGGCTTCCATATAGCGCTGCACATCGATGGTGGCGACATAGGTGCCGCCCTGCGGCACGACGGTGACAAAGCCCTCCTCGGCCAGCCGGATAATGGCTTCGCGGACCGGCGTCTTGCTGACATGCAGCAGTGCCGCGATTTCCTTTTCCGACAGCGCCCGGCCCGGCAGCAGCTTGACCTCGACGATCAGTTTGCGCAGCAGGGCATAGATGCGATTGGCCATATTGCCGACCGATGGCAACTCGTCAGACCGCACAAGTTCCGGCAAAGGCAGCGATGGAAATTCACTCGTAGGAGACATATCAATTCACTAACTAATATCTTAGTTTTGGCATTGATATGTCTGTATCGACTCTTTGTCAACGTGCGTCGTTAGCAAGAAGCGACCTGCCATCGCCTAGCCAAAAGCTATGAATGCCAATGGAGGATTTGTGCGCTCGATCCTGCCGCGCATGTCCGCATCGGCAGGGTCACCATGCCGTCATGGGGCTGGGACATAGTGCAGCCATGCAACGCAATACGGCAAAAGGCACGACACCCGACCGGCTTCTGCAACGCCTGCGAAGATTTGCTCAGGACAGCTGCTCATCCGGAAGTAGTGACCGTGCGCAGCATAGCGCAGCGCGGGTACCAGCATTGGCGCGGTCAGCTATCATTTCGGCAGTGTCGAGCAGTTGATCTTTTCGGCCGCCGAACGCGTCTATCTCAGGCTCAATGCCGAGCGTCTGGCGCTGTTGCAGGCGGCGGTGCAGCGGGCGCACCCCGCCCCTGCGCCGGTCGAAGACATTATCGTTGCGCTCATTGGCCCCTCGATCCGCTGGAGCCTTGATCCACACTCCAGCTACGGCGTGCTGCGGCATATGACCAGCATTGCCCAGTCGAGCGATCACCCCGAGATCTTCCGCTCGATGGTCGAGGATATCGATCATCATCGCCTGTTCATCCCGCATTTTCGCAAGATCGCGCCATGGCTCAGCGACGTGGACATTGGCTTCCGCATCTCGTGCCTGTTGGGTGTGCGCTCGCAAATGACACGCAGCCGGGACCGCACGGATGAGTTGACCGATCACAGCCTCGATCTGGGCGATCCCAATGTCGTGCTTGCCCGTGTCGTGGCCGCAACAGCGCCCATGTTCACGTCGCCCTCGACACGTTCAAACACTGTTCCAAACTCGTCACGTCACTGAGACGAGACAGGCATAGGTCGTGATCCAGCAAAGGGAGCACGGCCCATGGGCGAGACCACTTTCATCCACATCACCGACCTGCATGTCGGCAATCCTGCGGTCGCCGACGATCATCTGTTCAGCGACACCGCAGCCACGCTGACCCGCGTGCTTGAACTCGTCGGCACCATGGAGCAGGCACCCAAATTCATCATCGCCAGTGGCGATCTCACCAATCGCGGCGATGCCGACAGCTATCGCCAGCTGCGCTCGATCATGTCGGCCACCGATCTGCCCGTGGTCTATGCGCTGGGCAATCACGATACCCGCCCGGGCTTTTATGCGGGCATGCTGGATCAAAGCGTCGATCTCGATATGCCCTACGACCATGAACAGGTGATCGAGGGCGTGCATGTCATCACACTCGACACCACCACCCCGGGCCAGATCGGCGGCACTATCGAGCCGGAACAATTCTCCCGGCTTGAAGCGGCACTCGACGCCAATCCCGACCTGCCCAAGCTGATTGTGGCGCACCATGCCCCAGCGCTCGGCGATACGCCGCCCCGGGATCACTGGCGCACTATCGAATTCAACCAGTCGCAAAAGCTGGCCGATTTGCTCAAGGGCCGCAATGTATTGGGGATCCTTTCCGGCCATATCCACCACGACCGTTTCTCGGTGTGGCACGGCATTCCCGTCATTGTCGGCATGGGCCAGCACGCAGCCACCGACATCCTCACCTCTGATGTACTGCGCATGGTGGAAGGCGCCTCGTTCGGCATCGGCACCATCCGCCGCTCCGGCCTCACCATGGCGCTGGTGCCCCTGCCCCAGACCCGTGCCGAGCTCAACCGCTACGACCTGAAACTGCTCCGGCAAAAGCAGGAAGCCGCTCTCGCCGAGGCCGGTGCGAACTAAGGCGTTTCCGACCCGGAAGCGACGGAACCAAGCCCCTCTCCCAAGGACAATCGCAATGATCAAACGCAATTTCCTCAAGCTTCTGGCCGCCGCCAGTTTGGGCTTCACCGCCCTTTCCGGCCGAGCCTTCGCGCAGATGGCCGATGAAATCACCGAACCGGTGACCATCACTTTCTACAATTACAACCTGGCCACCGCGAGCGCCGGCGCGGACGCCACGCGCGAACTGCTGGCGAAATTCGAGGAAGAAAACCCCAACATCAAGGTCGAGACTGTTGCCGTCCCGTCCAACGAGATCGGAACGCGCCTGCAGGCAGACATGGCCGCCGGCCAGCAGCCCGACGTAGCCCAGCTGGTGTTCCGCGATCTGTACTACATTGCCAGCGACCCGGGCGCCAATGCCCCGGAAGACATGGCCGGCGCCGAAGGCTATGCCGAACTCACCGACGGCATGATCTCGCGCGGCCTCGATCTCGGCAGGATCGGCGACAAGACCTATGGTCTTGCCTATACCTTCTCGACCCCCATTCTCTATTACAATGCTGACCTGTTCCGCGCTGCCGGCCTCAACCCCGACAAGCCGCCCGAGACATGGGCCGAGGTGAAGGCCGCGGCTGAAGCCATCGTGGAAAAAACCGATGCCGAAGGCTTCTTTCCGAGCGCCTATGGTCCGGCCGACGGCACTTTCGTCTATCAGGCCATCCTGATGTCGAATGGGGGCAAGGTGCGCGACGAGAACACCCTGACCTTCGCCAATCCCGAAGGAATCGAAGCCGTGCAGATGCTGCGCGACATGGTCGACAGCGGTGCCCACGCCCGGATCGACCCTGCGGGCGCCAACGACGCCATGCTGAGCGGTCAGTTGGGCATGTATCTCTATACGAGCGCCTTGCAGAATGCCCTTTCGACCGCCGCCGAAGGCAATTGGGAACTGCGCGTCGCCGCCATGCCCAGCTTCGGCGACAAGCCGACTGCCCTGACCAATTCGGGCAGCGCACTCTTCAGCTTTTCCAAGGACCCGATCAAACAGCGGGCGTCCTACGAGCTGATGAAGTTCATGACGTCGAAATATGGCTACACCATCATCACCAGCAAGATCGGCTACCTGCCGCTGCGCCTCGATATCGTCGATGATCCGGAATATCTCGGCGCCTGGACGGCGGAGCACCCGCTGATCCGCCCGAACTCGGAACAGCTGTCGCGCCTCACTCCAAATGTTGCTTTCCCCGGCCCGAACTATCGCCGGGCCGAGGCGATGATGAAGGAATCCGTCGTCGAAGCGGTGCTCGGCGAGGGCGACGTCACCGAAGTGCTGAGCTTTGCCCGAGACAATGCCCAGAGCCTGATGCCCTGATCCCTGCCGGGCGCGGCCAAGCCGCCGCGCCCACTCTTCGGACTGATTGGAGGCAGCCATGACCCCGGCAGCGATGCGTCACTGGCCCTTGCCGGACACCCACAATATCCGCGACACGGGCGGCTATGCCCGCAGCACCGGCGGCACCACGCAATGGCGCCGCATCCTGCGCGGCGAGGCCTTGCATCCCCTGCGCGACGACAGCGTTGCGAGACTGATCGATGATGGACTGACGCTGGTCATCGACCTGCGCGGCCCCCATGAGACCGGTGTGACGCCCCATCCGTTTCGCGAACACACCACAGTTGGCTACCGTAACATTGTCCTGTTCTGACGCGCTGGCCCCCATCGCCATGAGCGAGACGCCCTTCGACATGGCGCGGCGCTATTGCGACGCCCCGGACAAATGCGGCCCGCAACTGACCGAGGTGCTGCGCACCATTATCGCCGCGCTGCAGGGGATCGTGCTGTTCCACTGCACGGCGGGCAAGGATCGTACCGGCATCATTGCTGCGCTCCTGCTGCTGGTTGCGGGTGTCGAGCGGAATGACATCGTCGCCGATTATGCGCTCACCGCCGCAGCGGATGGTCTGATCGACCAATTGCGCGAACGGGCGCTTTCCGCCGGCGGGCGGCCCGAACATGTCGAGCGCGTACTCGCCAGCGATGCGGCGACCATGCAGGCCATGCTGGACCATCTCGAAACCGCCCATGGCGGCATCGACGCCTATCTGGCCCGGATCGGCCTGTCCCAAGCCGAGGTGGCGCTGCTGGCCAACCGGTTATGCAGCTGACCGCCTCAAGCCGCGATGGCAGCCCAGCACATATCGGCCACCAATTGTCGGTCGGCTGCGCTCAGCTCGGTCTCGGTCATGCGCCGGCGCTTCAACGTATTGCGGATGGAGCCGCGCACAAAGCTCATGATCATGGTGGCGGGCCCGGCGCGAACCATGCCGGCCGCCTGCGCCATTTCGATCATGGCGATGCCGTGCTCGACAAAGGCGCCGAAAATGGTCCCGGCGTCGCTCAATGTGATGAGCGGGTTATTGTCGAGATAATCGAACAGAACCGCGCGATCGGCATCCTCCCAGATGAAGTCGATATAGCGCTCGATATAGCGGCGCACCGGTTCCGCGCCACCGCTGTCGGGGTCTGGCGGGGTCACAAGGCGCTCAGTCATCAATTCGGTGACGCGTATAGACGCCCAGCACCAGCGCTTCCTTGGAGTCGAAGTAATTGTAGAGCGAGCCTGTGGCCACACTGGCCTCTTCGGCAATGGCGGCCATGGAACACTGCAAGCCATTGCGGACAATGAGCCGGGCGGCCGCTGCGAGGATGCGCTCACGCTTGTCGAGGACAATATCCATAAACTGAATGAACCTTCATTCACCTGTCATGCAGGGACGGTAACTCTATCATTGTCGCCACACAAGATTTTTTTTGAAAAAACTACGGCGAAACAAACAGTTACTGCGGAAATTTTGCCGTTTTGGCTCCCGCCAGAGCAAGGAGAGCGCTCGTGTCCGAACCCGTCACCTTCATCCATCTAACTGACCTGCATGTCGGCAATCCGGCCGTGCCGGACGATCACCTTTACTCCGACACCACGACGACGCTGCGCCGCATTCTGGCAGACATCAAGACGCTGGTGCCGCAGCCCAAATTCATCGTTGCCAGTGGCGATCTGACAAATCGCGGCGACAAGGGCAGCTACGAAAATCTCAAGTCGCTCATTGCTGAATCCGGCCTCGACATGCCCATTCTCTTTGCGCTGGGCAATCACGACCGCCGCGACGGCTTCTATCCGGTCATGCTCGGCCGCACCGACAATGTCGATGCTCCCTATGATCATGCCGCTGTCATTGCCTGCGTGCATGTCATCGTTCTCGACTCCAGCGTACCCAACAAGGTTGGTGGCGCGTTCGAGCCGGGCCAGCTCGATTGGCTCAAGGCCGAAATCGAGAACCATGCCGAGCTGCCCAAGCTTTTGGTCATGCACCACGCCCCGGCGCTCGATGCACATGATCCGAGCATGGAGTGGGAATCCCTGTCCTATGCCGACACCGAGGCGCTGCGTCAGATCGTTGCCGGCAAGAATGTGCTCGGCATCCTGTCGGGCCACATCCATTACGATCGCGTCTCCAACTGGTACGGCATCCCCACCGTTGTCGGCATTGGCCAGCATGCTGCCACCGACGTGCTCTGGCTGCATGAAGGCCTGCGCATGCTCGAAGGCGCCGCCTTCGCCATCGGCACCGTCCGCCCCTCGGGTCTTTCCATCACCTTCGCGCCGCAGGCGGCCACCCGCCGCGAACTGCACAGCTTCAGCTTCTCCGGCATGGCCGAGATGCTGAAGAAATACGAGGGCGACACGGCCGTCGCCGCTGCCGAATGACAGGAACCAGAACCATGCTCCGCACGACCATCCTTGCCGGCTTGCTGGCGCTGTCCACCGCCGTTCCCGTGCTCGCCCAGACCATGGCGCCCAGCGTCGACCAGCCAGTCACCATCACTTTCTACAATTACAATCTCGCCACGGCGGGTCTGGGCGCTGAAGCCACCCAGAAGCTGATCAATGAATTCATGGCGGCCAATCCCAATGTCACCGTGACCGGCGTGCCCTATAGCAGCGCCGATGGCAGCCGCATCCGGGCCGATCTCGCCGCCGGCCTGCCGGTTGACGTGGTCCAGACCGTGTTCAGCGATCTCGACTTCTCGGTCACCAATTTCGGCGCCCGGGCGCTGGAAGACATCGTCCCCGCCCGAGAAATCGCTGCCCATCTGCAAGGCATGCATCCCAATGGCACCAAGCTGGGCGTGCTGAACGGCAAGACCTATGGTCTGGCCTATACGTTCTCGACGCCGGTGCTGTTCTACAATGCCGACCTCTTCCGCGCGGCGAGCCTTGATCCGGACAATCCGCCCAAGACCCGGGCAGACGTCAAATTGGCCGCCCTCGCCATCGAGGACAAGACCGACGCTGAAGGCTTTACCGCTGGTATTACCGGTCCCGGCGCGGTCGATTGGCTGTTCCAGTGGCGTCGTTCGCTCCAATAATGGCGAAGTGATTTCGCGCGACCGCAAGACGCTCAAATTCGCCGAGCCGGAAGCGGTCGAGGCCGTCACCATGCTGCGCGACCTCTACGATGCCGGCGTCTACGAAAACTACGACTTTGCTGGCGCCATCGACGGCATGGCTTCGGGTAGCTCGGGCATGTATCTGCAGACCAGCGCGCTGCAGGGCTCGTTGGTGGCCGGCGCCGAAGGCAATTACGAGCTGCGCTCTTCTTCCATGCCCCGCTTCGGCGAAAAGCCAACCCGCCTGAACAATTCGGGCAGTGCCCTCACCATCCATGCCACCGACCCGCTCAAGCAGCGCGCTGCCCGGGAACTGATGAAGTTCCTGACTTCCGAACATGGCTACACGGTCATCACCTCGGAAATCGGTTACCTGCCGCTGCGTCCGGCCATCGTCAACGATCCCAAATACCGGCCGACTGGGTTGCCGAGCATCCGCTGGTTGCCCCCAATCTGGAGCAGTTGGATCGTCTGGAACCCCGGGACCCGATGCCCGGCCCGAACTACCGCCAGATCGGCAAGACCATGATGGACGCGGTCGAAATGTCGGTCTTCGGCGGAGCCGACGTCGAGGCCACCCCGGCTGACGCCCGTGCCAATGCCCGTGCCCTGATGCCCTGACCCCTTCGGTCCGCCCCCGGGGCGGGCCGTTCACTCTCTTACAGGAGCGCGACATGGCCGTGGCTTCCAACGCCCCTACCCGTTTGCGACGCATCAGCAACGCGCGCTGGGCCCCCGGCTTTATCTGGCCCCGGCCCTGCTTACCCCGGTCGTATGGATCTATTGGCCGCTGGTCGATGCCGTGCGCCTCAGCTTCTACCAGTGGAACATGCTGCCCAATTCCCCGCAGGTCTTTGTCGGCTGGGAGAATTATCAGCGCATTTTCGCACTGCCCAAATTCTGGCAGGCCCTGCGCAATACCGGCGTCTATATCCCGGGCTTGCTGCCCCCGGCCGTACTCATTCCGCTCGCCATCGCCATCTATACCCATGACCTGCCGGAGCGGAGCCGCAATATCTACCGCGCCATCATCTTCGTGCCGATGATCATCGCCCCGGTCGTCGCGGCCGCCGTCTGGCGCTGGCTGCTCGATCCCGGCTATGGCCTTGCCAATCAGATGATCAAGGGCGTCGGGCTCGATCCGGTCAAATTCCTCTCCGATCCCGACGTGGCTATCTGGACCGTCATCGCCATCACCGGTTGGAAACTGATGGGCTTTTCCACGCTCATCCTCTCGGCCGCCAATGCCAATATTAACCCAACGCTGATCGAGGCTGCCCGCATGGATGGCGCCGGCAAGTGGGAAATCATCCGCGACGTCCGCCTGCCGCTGCTCAGCTCCACCGTGCTGTTCCTCGTGGTCATGACCATTCTGCTCGGCGCGCAGTGGAGCTTCACCTATATCAATGTGCTGACCGGCGGCGGCCTGCTCGGCGCCACCACCAATATCTATTACCTGCTCTGGGATTTCGGCTTCTCCACCATGTCGGTGGGTTGGGGTTCGGCCTCGGCGGTCATCCTTTTTCTCGGCTTCGGCGTGGTGGCCTTCGTGCTGTTCCGCCTGATCGACAGGTATTCCTTCCATGACAATTGATGTGTTTGCCCGTCCGGCCCGCGCCTGGCCCGTCACCCTGCGCCGCATTTCGAGCCGGTCCGGTCTCAACACGGCTGCGGGTCACCTGCTCATGGTACTGCTGTCGATCTTCTGCCTGTTTCCGGTCTATTGGATGCTGGTCAGCTCGTTTCGTCCGGCCAACACGCTGTTCGAGACCAGTCTGTGGCCGACCCAGCCCTCGCTGGACAATTACACCCGCGCCATCGACGCCATTCCCATCGCCCGCATGCTGGTCAATACGCTGGTCTTTTCGGCGGTTTCTACAATCTTCCAATTGCTGACCGGCATTCTGGCCGCTTTCGCCTTTGCCCGTTGGAAGTTCCCATTCGACAAGCTGGTCTATACTGGCGTGGCATTGACTCGGCTGGTCCCCTTCCGGTAGTGATGATCCCCAATTACCTGTTGATCGCGCAAATGGGCCTGCTCGACAGCGTGCTCGCGCTGATCCTGCCCAATATTGCCGCGGCGCTCGCCATTATGCTGCTGGCCCGGGCCATGCGGGGCTTTCCCAAGGAAGTCATCGAGGCGGCCCGCATGGATGGGGCCAGCAATTGGCGGGTGCTGTGGGAAGTGCTGGTGCCCAACCTGCGCGGCACCATTGCCTCGCTGGCCATTCTCATCTTCATCTCGACTCGGAACGAATATTTCTGGCCGCTGCTGCTCAGCCGCACCGCGGAAAACAGCGTCATCCAGATCGGCATCCAGATGTTCATGACCGCCGAAGGCAACCAGTGGGGCCCGCTCATGGCCGCCTCGACGCTGGCCAGCCTGCCGGTCCTCGTCATCTACGTCGTCCTGCAGCGCCGGTCGTACAATCCTTCATGAAATCCGGAATCCGCTGATGCAATCCGCACAAACCCGTCACCTGCCCATCAAGGGCACCTATAATGTCCACGACACGGGCGGCTACGCCGCTGCCGGCGGCCAGACCCAGTGGCGCCGCATCCTGCGCGCCGACGCACTGCACCGGCTTGATGAGGACGGCGTGGAAGCCATGCTGGCATCGGGCGTCACCACGATTATCGATCTCCGCCATGGCGACGAGCTGACGCACCAGCCCAATCCGTTCAACGGGCATGGCGCTGTGGTCTACCACAATGTGTCGCTGCTCGATGGTCTCGCCCCCAGCCTGATGGGCGAAGGCGATGTGCTGCTCGAGCTTTACAAGCTCGCTCTGACCCGGCGCCAGTCTGCTCTGGCCCGAGTGCTGCACATCATCGCCGACGCGCCGCCCGGCGTGGTGCTGTTCCATTGCACCGCCGGCAAGGACCGCACCGGCATCGTCGCCGCCCTGCTGCTCGGGGTCGCTGGTGTAGAAGCAGGGCTCATCGTCGACGATTATGCGCTGACCGCCGACCTCATCACCCCGATCATCGCCGACCTCACCGCCGGCGCCGTCGCCTGCGGGGCCGACCCCGCCAGCTTTCAACGGCTGTTGACGTCCGAACCCACCACCATGGCGGCGACCCTTGCCTTCATCCAGAGCCGAGTTCGGCTCGATTGCAGCCTATGTCGAACGGATCGGGCTGGATCAAACGACGATCGAACGCCTGCGCAATCGCCTTCTGGGAGAATTCTGATGGCCGACGTCACGATCACCAATGTCAAGAAAACCTATGACGGCAAACCTGTGCTGCATGGCATCGACGTTGCACTCCCCGACGGCCATTTCGTTGTTATTGTCGGCCCGTCGGGCTGCGGCAAATCCACCTTGCTACGCATGATCGCCGGGCTTGAGGATATTTCGTCGGGCACGATTGCCATCGGGGGCACGGTGATGAACGACATCGAGCCAGCCGACCGCGGCTGCGCCATGGTGTTCCAGAACTATGCTCTGTACCCGCACATGACCGTGCGACAGAATATTGCCTACCCGCTGCGCTCGGCCAAACTCCCCGCCGCCGAACGTGACCTCCGTGTCGCAGAGGCCGCCAAAATCCTCAACCTCACCGATTATCTCGACCGTCGCCCGGCCCAGCTCTCGGGTGGCCAGCGCCAGCGCGTCGCCATGGGCCGCGCCATCGTGCGCGAACCCGATGTCTTCCTGTTCGACGAACCGCTCTCCAATCTCGACGCCCTGCTACGGGTGCAGATGCGCATCGAGATCAAGCGCCTGCATAAGCGCCTCAACGCCACCTCCATCTTCGTCACCCATGACCGTGTGGAAGCCATGACGCTGGCCGACACACTCATCGTCATGAATGCCGGTCGCGTCGAACAGATCGGTTCACCTGCCGAGATTTATCGCAAGCCCGCCTCGGTCTTCGTAGCCGGCTTCATGGGCTCGCCGGCGATGAACCTGCTGCCCGCCACCATTGGCCAGAATGGCGCCATCATGCTCGACGGCATTGCCGGCAATGCCACGATTGCTCAGTCCAAACTGGCGCAGGGCACCCCGCTCACTATCGGCATCCGCCCCGAGAGTATCACGCTCTCCACCCTGCCGAACACGGGATTGCCGGTCACGATCGACTCGGTGGAAGAACTGGGCGGCTCCCGCGTTGCCTATGGCAATCTGGCCGGCCGCGAGCTGTCTGTCGTCCTGCCACCCGGTGACGAAAATCTTGAAGGCGAAACCGTGTGGCTGACATTCCCGACCCAGTGCGCTGCAGGGCTTTGACCGCGTCACTGGCAAGCGCCTCGAGACCGACTCGGTTTTGGGCAATTCCACCCCGGCCAGCGCTAACGCCCAACCCGCGGCAGTCTAGCAGCGTGATGCAGTGGTCAACCGATAATGAGCGACCGGTTTCGTCATGCCACTGTCAAACAGGCTGGTTAAGTCCGCCCCATCGCTGCGGACATCCCTGCCGCAACCTGACCTCGGAGCTGCCATGCGAATCCTTCTTGCCGCCGGCCTGATGCTGGCAAGTGCCCTCACGCCTGCCTTCGCCCGAGAGGGAAAGCTGGTGCTCTATACCAGCCAGCCCAATAATGACGCCCAGCAGACTGCTGACGCCTTCATGGCCAAGTATCCGGGCATCACCGTGGAATGGGTACGCGATGGCACGCCCAAGATCATGGCCAAGTTCCGTGCCGAACTCGAAGCCGGCGCCGCTGGCCGACGTGCTGCTGATCGCCGATGTGGTCACCATGGAAGGGCTCAAGGCCGAAGGCCTGCTGCTCAATTATCCGCAGGCCGACACGACCGGCTTTGACGCCAGCCTGTTCGATGAGGACGGCGCCTATTTCTCGACCAAGCTGATCACCACCGGCATCGTCTACAACACTGCCGCCACCATGATCCCGGCAAGCTGGCTTGACCTCACCAAGCCCGAGGCCAAGGACCAGATCGCCATGCCGAGCCCACTGACCTCGGGCGCGGCGCTGATCCACACGGTGACGCTCACCGACAACCCGGCCGAAGGCTGGGATTTCTATTCATCCCTCGCTGCCAATGGCGCCCGTGCATCGGGTGGCAATGGCGACGTGCTGACCGCAGTTGCCGGCGGCGAGAAACTCTACGGCATGATCGTCGACTACCTGCCGATCCGCGAAGCCGCCAAGGGTGCGCCCGTCGCTTTCGTCTTCCCAACCGAAGGCGTTTCGGCGGTGACCGAGCCGGCAGCAATCCTTGCCTCTGCCCCCAATCCCGACAATGCCAAGCTGTTCATCGATTTCCTGCTGTCCGAAGAAGGCCAGCAGCTCGCATCGAGCCGGGGCTACATTCCGGCACGCGACGGCATCGCCCTGCCTGCCGGCTATCCCGACCGCGCCGAGATCAAGGTGCTGCCCTACGATGCCGCTGCCGCCCTCGCCAACGAGACCGCCAACAAGGAACAGTTCGGCGAGATCTTCGGCCAGTAGGCAACGATGATTTCAGCCCAGTTATGGATGCGGCTGACCGGCACGGCTCCTCCCTTGTCGTTGCCGGGCGGTCGCATCCAGAGAGCGGCGGCGCGCTCGGTGCCTGCCGCTCTCGTAGTTTTCGCGGTGGGGCTTCTGGCCGTCCTGCCGATCGGCCGGCTGGTGGCCACGGCGCTGTTTGTCGACGGCACGTTTGATGCCAACCTGTTGCTGGACCGGCTTGTCCGCGGCGCCACGCAACGCGCCATTTTCAATACACTCGATACATCCCTGTTCGGCGCGCTACTGGCGCTGATGCTCGGCGCGCCATTCGCGCTGCTGGTGGCGGCCACCGACATGCCGCTGCGCAAGCTGCAGGGCTTTCTGCTGATCCTGCCGCTGATGATTGCGCCCCGTGTGATGGCCCCGGCCTTCATGCATCTGCTGGGTCCCTCAAGCGCCCTGCTTGGCGCCGTTGGCCCGGCGCCACCACCGGGCACGGCCAATCCACTCCGGGGCGCGGCGGCATCATTGTGCTGTTCGGGATCCAGCATGCCCCCATTGTCTTCATCACCCTGCGCGCGGGGCTGGTGCTGATCCCACGCGACTATGTCGAGGCGGCCCGCGCCGCTGGCATGGGGCCGGCGCGCGTGCTCAGCGGCATCGTACTGCCGCTGTTGGGTCCCTATGTCATCGCCGCGGCGGCTTTGGCCTTTGTGTCGGGCGTCGGCAATTTCGGCATTCCGGCACTGCTGGGCATGCCGGAAAATTATTTGACGCTGGCGACCCTGATCTACCAGCAGCTTTCCAGCAATGGGCCGACCGTGCTGCCCCGAGTCGCCGGGCTATCGCTGCTGATCTGCGCTATCGCCATCCTCGGCGTCGGCGCGCAGGGGCTGGCGCTACGCCGCAGGCGGTTCGCGCTGACGCGCGGCACGCCCATGCACTTTGCGCTGGGGGCTGGCGCTGGCCCGCCGCAATCGCGGGCATGCTGGCGCTGTCCGTTGCGCTACTGCTGCCGGCGGCGGCCCTCATCGCCACCTCGCTCGTACCCGCCTATGGCGTGGCGCTCTCCACGGCCACCGTCACGCTCGACAATTATGCAGAAGTCCTGCTGCGGCAGGCTTCCACCGTGCGGGCTTTTATTAATTCCAGCTATCTGTCGCTGCTGGCTGCCGCCATCCCGGCGCTGCTGGCCGTGCCGCTGGCGCTGGCCCTGACGCGGTTGCCCCGCACTTTTGCCCGTCTTTCGCATGGCATGCTCGAATTGCCCTATGCCTTGCCCGGCCTCGTGCTGGCAATCGCCTGCATCCTGCTCTTCCTGCGGCCGCTGCCGCTGCTGGGCAGCCTCTATGCTACCCCCCGGATTATCCTCATCGCCTATTTGATGCGGTTTGCAGCTCTCGCCCTTAAGCCGGTAGAGGCGGCGCTGGGACAATTGCCTGCCGACCTGACCGAGGCGGCGGCGGCCTCTGGCGCCGGCGCCGTGCGGCGGCTACTGACGATCACCGCGCCACTGGCTGCCCCAGCCGCAGCGGCAGGCGCACTTCTAGTCTTCATGAGTGCCTTCAATGAGTTGACAGTCTCGGCGCTATTGTGGTCCAGCCGCAACGAGACCATTGGGGTGATCCTGTTCAGTCTTGAGGAATCGGGCCTCTCCCCACAGGCAGCCGCTGTGGCCGTCATCACCCCGGTGGTGATCATAGTGCTGCTGGCGCTACTCGATCGGCTGGCCAGTCGCCTTCCGGCGGGTGTGCTGCCCCTGCCCTGATCAGCCCGGCACGATCCGAGGCATCCTCGACGGTAAAATGAACCGGACGACCGGGCTCCAACCGCTCCTGCGCCGTGAGCAGGACCGTTTCCCCGTTTGCCAGCCGCAGCGTCGTATCATAACTGGCCCCGGAATAGCGGGTAGCGACGACAACCGCCGGAACGCCGACATCCGTGAGGGCCAGATTTTCCGGCCGCAGCAACACAGTCGCCTTGGTGCCGTGCGCGTGACCACGAGCGGGAACCGGCAGGTCCGCTAGCACCACCCGCCCCTCGGACACCAGCGCCGACACGAACATTCCACGCCCGACAAAACCGGCGACCATCGCATTGGCCGGCTCGTTATAGAGTTGCTCGGGGCGGCCCGACTGCTGCACCACGCCGTGGTCCAACACGATGACCCGGTCCGCCAGCGCCAACGCCTCGGACTGGTCATGGGTCACAAACACGATGGTCGCACCGGTCTCTTCGTGCAAGCGGGCAAAGACGTCCAGCATTTCGGCCCGTAGATGCACGTCGAGATTGGCCAAAGGTTCATCTAGCAGAATGATGTCGGTGCCCGTCACCGGGCACCGTGCCAACGCCACTCGCTGGCGTTGGCCGCCCGAAAGCCCATCGACGGATCGCTGCTCGAAGCCGGTCAACGAAACCATTTCAAGCGCCTTGCCAACACGCTTGTCGATGGCCGCCCGCCCTGGGCCACGCGCCTGCAGTGGATAGGCGACATTGGCGGCGACATCCATATGCGGCCACAGCGCATAGGATTGGAAAACCACGCCCGTGCTCCGGCGTTCGGGCGGCACCATCGCGTCAGGACTGCCAACCGGGCGGCCGTTGAAATGAACCGTGCCCGCGCTCGGCTGTTCAAAGCCCGCCATCAACCTCAGGAGCGTGGTCTTGCTGCAGCCAGAAGGCCCCAACAGGGCGGTAAAAGACCCCGTCCCGAGCGTAAAGCTGACCCCATTCACCGCCAGATTGTCGCCGAACCGCTTGGTCAAATTGTCGAGCACGATGGTTGTCATATAGCCCATCTAGAAGCCGGACATGACATTTGGACGACAAGCCAAATCGACCGTAATTTTGAAAACACATGGGTTCGCGTTGGGCCCGGTCTAATCGCGCCCACGCCGTCACGTTTGTCTCCGCCGCAGCGGCGATTGAAGCCACAAGTTCAATGGATTCCGCCTCCCAAGAGCAGCACTGCCTGAATGCGTCGCTGTGATCAGTCGCCTAGGCGCCCCGCCATGAAATCGATGAATGCCCGAATGCGGGCTGCCAAGTGCTCATGGCCGGCAAAGACCGCGTGGATCACTTCGATATCTTGCGGATTGTGGGCCTCCAGGACAGGCACCAACAGACCAGCGTCGATATCAGGCTGCACGTGGTACTGTCCCACCCGGCCAAGACCGGCGCCGGCCGTGCAGAGGTGACGCATGATCATGCCGCTGTTGACCGAGATATTGCCGGAGATGGGCAGGCGATAGATGTCAGCCGACCCCGGATCGCGAAAGGGCCATTCATTGAGGCTCTGAATGAAGTTGAAACTGAAGCAATTGTGACGGGCCAGATCGTGCGGCGTGGTCGGCAGGCCATGCGCCTCGATATAGGCGGGGAAGCGACGATAACCCGTCGGCTTTCCAGAGCTTGCGCGCCTTGAGGGCGGAATCGCTCATCGAACCCGAGCGGATGGCGATGTCGGTGCGTTCCTCGATCAGCGCAATAATGCCGTCGGTCAGTGAGATGTCGAGCTGCACTTCCGGATAAAGCGTCAGGAATTCGGGCACCAGCGGCAGCAGGCAGCGTTCCCCGAAACCGACAGACGCGTTGACGCGCAACTGGCCGCGCGGGATCATTCGCCCACCGCCGGCCACGAGTTGCTCGGTTTCCGAGATATCTTCAAGAATGCGCTGCGCTCGCGCCGGTAGACCTCGCCTTCGGGCGTCAGCTGCATGGTCCGGGTCGAGCGCACCAGCAGGCGCGTGCCCAGACGGTCCTCGATCCCGGTCACCAGCTTGCTGATCGCCGATGGCGATAGCTTCAGACGGCGCCCGGCGGCCGAAAAGCTCCGCAGTTCAGCAGCTGCCACGAACACTTCCATTTCGCCCGCTCGGTTGTCCATGAACCTACCTTTGAATTGAATTCAAAGGTGATTGTCTAATGTAGCGGATTATCGCGCAAGGTCTGTTCACCCACATTGCCGGCAAGTTTCACCTCGGTCCTTCACGCCCGTCGCGAAGGAGAGAGGATTTCGTCATGCCATTGGCTATTTTCGCCCTGACGATCGCGGCCTATGCGATCGGAACCACCGAATTTGTGATCGTCGGCCTTTTGCCCACGGTTGCAACCGATCTGAATATTACACTTCCGCTGGCCGGGCTGATCGTCAGCGTCTATGCGCTGGGCGTCACTTTCGGCGCGCCGATCCTAACAGCGCTGACCGGCAGGGTCGAACGCAAGCCGCTGCTATTGGGGCTGATAGCATTGTTCATCCTGGGCAATGGCGCCGCCGCGCTCAGCCCCAACTATGAAGCCCTGCTGGCGGCCCGCGTTGTTTCTGCCTTTGCACATGGCGTGTTCTTTTCGGTCGGCGCCACTATCGCGGCAGATCTGGTGCCGGAGGACCGCCGCGCCTCGGCCATCGCCATGATGTTCCTGGGCCTGACCGTGGCCATCGTCACGGGCGTGCCTTTGGGAACCTATATCGGCCAGACTTTCGGCTGGCGATCCACCTTCTGGGCCGTGGTAGTGCTGGGTTTGCTCGCCCTTATCGGTATCGCGGCCCTCCTACCAAACACCCTCAAGAAGGCGCCGCCTGCGAGCCTGCTCGATCAGGTCCGTGTTCTCGGGTCGGGCCGCCTGCTGCTGGCCTTCGCCATGACGGCGCTGGGCTATGGCGGCACCTTCGTGACGTTCACGTTCCTTGCGCCCATCCTGCAGCAGATCACCGGATTTTCCGAAGGGAGCGTCAGCCTGATCCCGGTGCTCTATGGTCTGGCCATCGCGGCGGGCAATCTTGCTGGGGGCAAGATCGCCAATCGTGATCCCGTCAAGGCCTTGACCATTCTGTTCGCCCTGCAAGCGGCCGTGCTCGCGCTGTTTACCTTCACCGCGATTTCGCCGGTACTGGCGCTGGTTACGTTGAGCGGCCCGGGCTTCCTGTCCTTCGCCAATGTGCCCGGCCTGCAACTCTACGTCGTTCAGCTCGCCAAGAA
Source organism: Devosia sp. A8/3-2 (assembly GCA_025452255.1). Lineage (GTDB taxonomy): Bacteria > Pseudomonadota > Alphaproteobacteria > Rhizobiales > Devosiaceae > Devosia. The sequence continues at coordinate 2,111,904 of CP104974.1, read as the reverse complement.
GCACCGGCCCGGCGCAATCGATGTCGCTTCCGCCCTCAATATAGCCGCGTTCAACTCGGGCATCGCCGTCGGGGCTTGGCTCGGTGGTCTGGTGGTGGATTCCCTGCTCGGCCTCGGCGCCACGCCTTGGGTCGGCGCCATTCTGGTCGGTGCCGCGGTATTGCTGACGCTATGGAGCGGCGTCCTTGATCGCAACGCCAATACGGTCCTGCAAACCAAGGTCGCCTGATCGATGGAGGCGGGTCCTAATCTGGTCAGGAGCCGCCACCGTCAGGGCACGCGCTGCGGCCCTCCAGTAGCGGTATTGCAGTTCCGCAATGTGATGCGATAGTGCCCCTCTGGGCGAAGCTGTGTCGCAAGTTTAGGAACGCCGGCGTGGATATGGAAGAGCTGCAGACATTCGTCGAGGTTGCCGATGCAGGAGGCATTACGCCCGCCGCACGCCGCTTGGGGGTCTCCAAATCTATCGTCAGCCGCCGGCTCGGCCGGCTCGAATCGGAACTGGGCGTGCAGCTTCTTGCGCGAACCACACGCGGGGCCGCCCTTACCGAGGCTGGGGTCGCTTTTCGCGACCATGCGGCCAAGGTTGTGGCCGAGATCGAGATGGCCCGGGAAACCATCTTCCCCGATGGCGATCTACGGGGTCGTCTGCGAGTAGCGGCACCACTTTCCGTCGGCCCTGCCGAGTTCTGCTCCGGCGCTCGCGGAAATGGCCAGACGGCACCCGCAACTGCACATCCACGCGGCCTATAGCGATCGCTTCGTCGATCTCGTCGCGGAAGGTTTCGATTGTTCGATAAGGGTTGGCTATCTCCCCGATTCCAACCTGATGGCGCGGCGTGTCGGACCGTTCTATGGAAAACTTGTCGCCAGCCCGGACTATATCGTGGCCCATGGCGCGCCCGAAACGCCCGAAGAGTTGCTCGCTCATGAAGCGCTGATGCAGGGCACCGAAGCCCGGCAATTCATGGACGGCGACAGGATTGTCAGGGTTCAGCCGCAAGGACGGTTCAAGGCCGACAATGGCACCGCGCTCATTCCCGCCGCTTTGGCGGGCCTCGGCATCGCTCGGCTGCCCGATTGCCTCGTTGACGAGCATATTGCGTCTGGCGCTCTGGTGAGTGTGATGAAGCGCTACCCGCCCCCGACGGCGGGGGTTTACGTCGTCCGCCCACCAAGCCAGTTCCCCACACGCAAGGTCCAGTCCTCACGGAACTGCTGATCGAACGGCTCGGGACATCGCCCTAGCGCGGCAGCGCGTTCCACTTTCCACGACACAGTACTGCGCGCCGCGCGCCTAGCCCTGCCATGGCCGACTGGCTAGGTAGGTTATTGCTGACGTTTGCACGGCGGACACATTCGCGGTGCAGGTTCATCGCCATTCGACACCGGCGTCCGCACCACCAAGGAATAGAGGAGGATAGCGCGTGAGTTGGAATCCAGCATTTGAACCGGGCCGTCCGGAAGACGTCGGAACAGATGCGATCGAGACGCTCATCATTCCGCGCAGCCGAGACATTGGCGGCTTTGAAGTTCGGCGCGCCCTGCCTGCCCCCAAGCGCCAGATGGTCGGGCCATTCATTTTCTTCGACCAGGCGGGCCCGGCCGAACTGCTCACCGGACAAGGCATCGACGTGCGGCCACACCCCCATATTGGCTCGGGCACTGTGACCTATCTGTTTCGCGGCGACTTTCATCACCGCGACAGCACGGGTGCCGACCAGATCATCCGGCCCGGCGAGTTGAACTGGATGGTTGCCGGGCGTGGTGTATCCCATTCCGAACGAACCTCAGCCGCCGCCCTGCAGCGGCCCGCACAGCCTCTTTGGCATCCAGACCTGGGTCGCGCTCCCCGACCGCCATGAAGACATGGCGCCGACATTCGAGCATCACGGCAAGTCGGCGCTGCCGGTTATCGAGGACCGCGGCGTCTCTGTGCGGCTGATCCTTGGCAACGCCTACGGCAAAGTGGCTCCCGCCACCATGTTCTCCGAAACCTTCTACGCCGATGTGCAACTCGCCGCCGGAAGCCGGCTCCCGATGCCGGATGACCACGAGGATAGAGCCATCTACATCGTGGAAGGCTCGATTTCGGTTGCCGGTCAGGATTTCGAGGCCCCGCAGATGATGGTCTTCCGCCCCGGCGACAAGATCACCGTTGCGGCCGGCGATCGCGGTGCGCGGCTGATGGTCCTCGGTGGCGCGACGCTCAGCGGGCCACGCTACATCTGGTGGAACTTCGTCGCCTCATCCCCGGAGCGCATCGAACAGGCCAAGGCCGAATGGCGCGCCCAGAACTGGGGCCGGGGACGCTTCGACCTGCCGATCGACGACCGGAACGAACACATCCCGCTCCCGGATTGACGGCGAACACCGACACCCCTGCTGAATGGAGAAAAGGCGAAATGAACAACCACTGGCCGCAACTCGACTATCTCAGCTGGCGCGAAACGTGTTCAGCGCTGCACCTCTATTTGCAGATTGCCGGCAAATATCGGCTCGCGCACACGCCGTGGCTCAACCATTCCTGGCACGCGACCTTCTACGTCACGCCAATCGGGCTGGCTTCCTCGCCAATCCCAGACGGGCCCGGCATCGAGATCCTGTTCGACCTCAGGAACCACATGGTGGTGGGAACCTGCGGTGAGGGTCACACGGCTTCATTCCCGCTTGAAGGCTCCACAGTAGCCAAATTTCACGACAACTTCGTCGAAATGGTTTCCAAACTGGGCGGCACACCGACTTTCAACGGCGAGCCCAACGAAGTGCCCAATCCGGTGCCTTTCAAAGAGGACCATCGTGAACGGCCCTATGATCGCGACGCTGTGCATCGTTTTCATCAGGCTCTGGTCGCCGTCGACCGGGTATTTGGGCGCTTTCGGACTTCCTTTCTAGGCAAATCCAGTCCCGTGCACCTGTTCTGGGGTAGCTTCGATCTGGCCGTTACCCGTTTTTCGGGGCGGCGTGCACCCCTCCATCCCGGCGGCGTCCCGGCGCTGCCGATCGAGGTGGCCCAGGAGGCTTACGACCGTGAGGTTGCCTCGGTCGGTTTCTGGCCGGGGGTGGCGGCATCGACTACCCAGCCTTCTACGCCTACGCCTATCCGACACCGAACGGCTTCAGGGAAGCGCCAGTGCAGCCAGCTTCGGCGTTTTGGCATGACACCCTTTCGGAGTTCATTCTGCCTTACGATGCCGTGCAGTCCGCTGCCGATCCCGACGCAGCCCTGACGGCATTTCTGGCCTCGACCTATGATGCCGCCGCCGATCTGGGCCGCTGGGACCGTGACTTACTCGAATGTGGTCCAGGGGCAACCCCGCCAGTGCGCGCCCATGACGCCGGACAGATCACAACTGTTCCCCCGCGGCCGGCGAAACGGTGGAGCGGGAAGATGGTCCAGCCAAAGGGCGCTATAGACTCGTCATCGACGGTATCGAAGCTGAAATGACCTATACCCGCGTCGGCCATCGACAATTGATCATCGATCATACCGAGGTCTCCACGGCCCTCCGTGGGCGCAAAGTCGGCGAACGATTGGTGCGGCAGGCCATCGAGGACGCCCGGCTCGACGGCGTTACCATCATCCCGCTCTGCCCGTTCGCCAAGGCGCAGATCGAGCGTCACCCCGAATGGCAGGATGTGCTGCGCCACTCGCCGGCTTGAGCCCACGCCATGACTTAGGAAGCGCGATGTACGACGCCACTGAAACGTTTATCGACCTGGATTTTGAGCAGCGGGTCCGCCGCCCGGCATACGACCTGTCGGAACAGGATGGCCGACAGATTGGCCGCGAGATGGAATACCGGCCCCCTGATATCCATATGCATGGCCGCCCCTACCGCCCCGAGTTTTGCGCTGTAGGCAAGCTCGCGCGCCAGCACCCTTAATCCTGCGGCGGAGGCAGCGCTTCGCGGCAGGCCGCGATCAACCACTCCAACACATCCTCAAGGCGTTTCTCGCCACGCCTTTCGGCCAGCACATAGATGCCCATGGGGATGCTGGCCAATGTTCCCGCCTGCTTCACTTCCACTATGCCCTGTTCGGCAAAATAAGGCGCGATGACGTTGGAGATGCGCAGAAAAGCGTCGGTATTGCGCAGATAGTCGAGGCACGCCGAGATGGAGTTCGAGCCGAAAATGTAGCTTTCGCGACCAAATGGCGCTTCGCCGCGCTGCCTGCGCCAGTTTTCGTCGAAGAAGCGTTGCTGCCGGCTTTCCGCCGTGGAACTGGTCACCACCGGATAGGCTTCGATTTCCTCGCGCGTGCGCACTGCGCCCAGCAAGGGATGTCCGTCGCGGACGAAGACGCCGTTATAAACCTGACTCAGCCGGATGAACTGCGCGCCGATACCGGCGTTCAATCCATGGATTTCGTGCGACACAAAGAGCGAGATATCACCCGACAGCAATTGGTCGAGACATCGGAGCTGGTCGCCAAGGCTCACCTGCAATGGGGCCTTGGGATTGCGCTGCTGATAGCGTAGCAGCACATCGCGCACGAATACGGTCCACCGAGAATAGCCGCTGCCAATGCTGATGCCCCGCTCATTGCGCGCTCGCATCTCCTCCACTGATTTGCGCATATTGTCGTCCAGCCGCTGCATCAACCGGGCGTTTTCATAGATCACCTCGCCATAAGGCGTCAGCCGCACGCCCCGTGCCGAGCGGACGAACAACCGCGCATTCAGATCCGCCTCGAGCTTGCGCATGTTCACCGTCAGCGTTGGCTGGGTCACGTTGAGCACCGCCGTGGCCGCCCGAATACTCCCCGTCTCGGCAATGGCGATGAACTGTCGCAATAACTTATCCATTTGCCCTCCAGTGATAGGTTTTATCTATTGATATCACCTTAGTTCGTATTTTTCTTGTGCGCTTGGACATGTCAATCTGCTCTCGGAGAAGCGCCACAAGAGCGCTGCCCGCATGATCCAAGGGAGGTTCCCATGACTTTTCGTATGCCGCGCCGCCAGTTTCTTCTGGGCAGCACGATGCTCGCCGCGTCCACTTCTTTGGGCCTGTCCACGGCCCAGGCGCAACAGGCCTCGTTGCGCCTCGCCTTCTGGGGTGGGCAGGACCGGGCAAACCGAACCTATGCGGTCGTCGACAAATTCACCGAGGAAACCGGAACGGCCATCGATGGCGAGTTCATCGCCCGGGACGATTACTGGACCCGCCTTGCCACCCGGGTTTCCGGTGGCTCCGCCCCGGACGTGCTCCAGATGGACTACCGCTACATCGTCGAATATGCCTCGCGCGGCGCCATCGCTCCGCTGGATGATTTCATCGGCAGCACGCTCAAGCTTGACGATTTCGACGAAGACCGAGTCGCCGGCGGCCGCGTCAATGGCAAGCTCTATGGCGTTTCGCTCGGCAGCAATTCAGCCACGATGATCTACAATGCCACGGTCTTCGAGGAAGTCGGCGTCGCGCCACCGGACCTCACAACCACCTATGACGACTACCGCGCGATGGGCGAGGCTTTTGCCGCCGCCAATATCCGCAACGGCATCAAGGTGCTGTCAGACTCTTCCGGCAGTGATATCGTCTTCGAAAACTGGCTCCGCCAGAATGGTTCTGCCCTTTATACCGCCGAAGGCACCATCGGTTTCGATGAGGGGGCACTGGTCGACTGGTTCCGCCTCTGGGCCGATCTACGCGATGCCGGAGTCATCGTCTCGGCTGAAGATCAGGCGCTCAGCACCGCCTCGGCAGAATCGAGCATGATCATCACCAACAAAGCGGCGACCACCCCGATTCACTCCAATGAACTGGTGGTCTATCAAGGCATCAGCCCCGACAAGCTGGGCACGGCCAGCTATCCGCTGATCAGCGATGGCGCGGGCGGGCATTACCGTAAGCCTTCGCAGTTCTTCTCCGTCAGCGGCTCCTCGCAAAATGCCGAACAGGCCGCCGCCTTCATTTCCTACTTCGTCAACAATCCAGCCGCCGCCAAGCTGCTTGGCGTTGAACGCGGCGTGCCTTGCACCCAGACCGCGCGGAACGCCGTCGCCGATGATCTGACGCCAGAAAGCCGCGCTGCACTCGATTTCGTCGCCTCGCTTGGCGCCCCGGTCGGTCCGCTGCCGCTATCCCCTCCCCCGCCGCCGGCGAGGTCAGCAAGGCGCTTGGCAATATCTCCCGGAGATCGCGTTTGGCATGCGCTCCCCCGAAGATGCGGCTCAGGCCTTCGTCGCCGACGCCGCCGCTATCCTCGCCCGCAGCAGCGGATCGTAATCGGCTAGCGTGGATCCGCTGGCGAGGTGGTTTGGTGCCGCCTCGCCCACCAGCTAAGATCATAAAATCTAGTCCGTGGGCCTGCGAAGGGACGCGCGGCACCCTGCCGCAACAACCAACACATCTTCCTGCATCGCACCCCAATCTATGCGTCCTCGTTCAAATCGCCCGAGACAGCGCATCTGCAAATGCTGACACATTGCCGGCCGTGCCTTCGCGCTGGCCAAGTAAGGCCAGTCCATGAAAACCATCGCTTTTGGCCGTCGGCCCGGCCCAAGCTCAGGACACCCCCTTTCGCTGACGATCTGGGACGGGTGGTCGAAATTCCAGCTCGGCCACAACGGATCGCTGCGATCGATGACCTGCGTCTGAGCGCCCCTGATGAGCAGCCAGACTCTTCGCACAAGAGATCAGTAGACGAGCGGCGCAATCCCGCCGCTCGTTCACTGCCTCCCGCGCCATCGCCTTGATTGACAAGCCCCGCCGCCAAAACTACCATACAAGTATCGAAGGCGGATAAATTCCCGCTGAATGGCCGGAGACACGTCATGGGCTCAAGCAGCCCAGCCACGGTATGTTGGTAAAGCGTGCGCTACGCGGAACGTCTTTGGTTTGACCGGATAAACACGGACCATTGCTCGTTTCGACCTTCCGCAGGACCCCTCGTCGATCTCAGCTGTGCGGTCACGGTTGATGGATTGGTCCTTGCCCCTCCATCGCTCCCGCTTTTGACCCGGTCCGCCGGGTGTTGTTGCAGGCCGATCCACAACGGACGCTCGGGAGGGGACCGGCATGTGCCGGAAACGACGCATGGATCTGGCCGCCGATAGTCACACCCATTCACCCCCGCTGCTGGCCAAGCTGCGGGCGATCGACGTGACCCGGCGCGTATCCGCCGACAAAAATCCGTGGGAAGCCGCCATCCTCGCCGAATTCGCACGATCCGGCGTCGCCTTCACCGCCGCCTCACCGGCCATGGAAAACCGCTTCTACGACGCGGTCGCCGAACTCATCACCTGCATCAAGCCTACCGGCGACGAACAGCCCATCCTGCATGAGGGCGGCATTTATCATGGCTGCTGGCTCGAAAGCACCGGCACCATCAATGCCGAATTGCTGGCCCGATTCCTGCCCTCAATCGCCGCCGCCACCTTTGCCGCCTTTGCCGAGCATCAACGCGACGATGGCCTCTTCCCCTATAAACTGACGCCGGACGGACCAGTCTTCTCCCAGATCCAGCTCGTCTCCCCCTCGCCCGTTCGGTCTGGACCCATTACCGTCTCAACGGCCGCGACAAAACTTATCTCGCCAAAATCTACCGCTCCATGGCCGCCTATGATGCCCGGCTCGCCCAGTGGCGCGACACCCGCCATACCGGCGCTGTCGAAGCCTTCTGCGCCTTCGATACCGGCCATGATCTCTCCGCCCGTTTCTGGCATGTGCCGGATTCCCCGCTCAACAACGACACCAAGGCGTACAATCCCGACAATCCGCTCCTACCCTTCATTGCGCCCGATCTCACCGCCAATGTCGCCTGCCAGCGCCTCTATCTGGCCCGGATGGCCGAGGAATTGGGCGAAGACGCTGCCCCCGGCGCGCCAAAGCCGAGCAGAGCATTGCGGCTCTGTTCGAGCAGTGCTTCCATGCCGAAGACGGTTTTTTCTACGATCGCGACCGCAACGGTCAGCATATCCGCGTGCAGTCGGACGTGCTTTTGCGGGTCCTCGCCTGCGAAGTCGGCGACGACGCGTTCTTCACTGCAGCGCTCAGCCGCTATCTGCTGAATACACGCAAATTCTTCGCCAAATACCCTCTCACCTCGATCGCCCTCGACGACCCGCGGTTCGACCCGGCCTATGATTACAATAGCTGGTGCGGCCCCACCAATTTCCTCACCCTGATCCGCACCCCGCATGCCTTCGAGCATCATCACCGCCATGTCGAGCTGACTCGGATTCTCTATCCCATCCTGTCGGCGCAGTTCCGCTCCATGCGCTTCGCCCAAACCCTGCATCCCTTCACAGGGCGGGAGGGCTTCACCGAGGCCTATTCGCCCTCGATCCTGTGCCTGCTCGATTTCGTCGAACGGCTGAGCGGCATCCAGCCGCGTCCCGAGGGCACGCTGTGGTTCACGGGCCTCGTCCCCTACCAGATCGAACACCGCGACGTGGCGCATGAAACCGCCTATGCCCGCACCGTCGATGGCCGCCATTTCGAACTGGTCAACACCCAGACGCACTCCACCGCCTATCGCGATGGCGAACTGCTGTTCCGCGCACCTAAGGGCGTCCGCATCATCACCGACCGCACCGGCACCATTGCCGGGCTGATCGGCATGAGCGTCAACACCATCACCGGAACGCTCCAAACTCAGAATGGAGCCTTCGACTTCACCGCCGCGGCCAATGAACAATTGCACCTTGAGAACGGAGCCTTCACCCGCCTGCACAATCCGGGACTGGTCCACCCAACCTATTAATCACGTGCCGAAACCGGCCATCAGACCCAAGATTTTCGACCATTGCCGGCCCGTTCCGACGATTGGGACACGCCAGCAATGAGGTACGTAGCTCACAATGGGAGGTATCCATGAGCCTTTTAAACAGACGCAAGTTTCTCGGCACAGCCGCCGCCGCTGCCGGCTCGGCAGCAATCCTGTCGGCCACCGGCAATGCCGCTTTCGCCCGAGACCGCCGCATCCGCCACTTCTGGTGGGGCAATCCCGAGCGCGACAAGCGCACATTCGAAGTCATCCGCCTGTTCAACGAGAACAATCCCGGCATCGTGGTGGCCGGCGAAACCCTTGGTTCGGCCGATTACTTCACCCGCCTCACCACCCAGATTGCCGGCCGCAACATGGCCGACGCCATCCAGATGGGCTATGGCGTGATGTTTGAATATATCAATCGCGGCGCCATCCTGCCGCTCGATGACTATCTCGGCAAATCGCTCGACGTCTCCCAGATCGACGAAAGCGCTTTCGGCCGGCCGCGTCGATGGCAAGCTCTACGCCCTCTCAATCGGCGCCAATTCGCACGTCTCGCTTTACAATACCCGCCTGTTCGACGCCGCCGGCATCACCTTCGATCCCTTCGGCTGGACCTATGACGATCTGAAACGCATTGCCGGCGAAGTCACCAAGGCCACCGGCGTCTTCGGCACCGACGACAACACCGCCGATTACCAGAACTTCTCCGATTACGTGCATCAGCGCGGCGAGCGTCTGTTTGACGATGAGGGCAATTTCGGCGCCTCGGCCGAGACCATCGCCGATTACTTCGCCATTTGGGCCGATCTGCGTGCGGCCGGCGCTACCCTGCCGGGTCAGGTTTCAGCGGGCCTAGTCGGTGCTGAACTCTCCAATTGGGGCATCGTCACTGGCCAGACCGCTTTGTCCTATGCCCGGAGCAACCAGATGGTTGGCGTGCAAAACCTGATGCAGGACAAGGTCGGCGCGGCCATGTTCCCCAACACGCCCGAAATGATCCCCGGCTCGATCATCCAGCCCAGCCAGTTCATCTGCCTCAGCCGCGACACCGTCGATGCAGAAGCGGCCACCACCTATATGAGCGCCTTCGTCAACGACCCGCAGATGACCGCCGTGCTTGGCTCGGAACGCGGTATTCCCGCCAATAGCCAAGTGCGCGGCGCTGCAGCCCAACCTCACCGAAATCGAAGCGACCTCGGTCGCCTTCTTTGACGGCATCCGGGGCAAGACCATGGATCTGGCGCCTCCGCCGCCTTCGGGCGCGCAGGAAATCGAAGCCATGTTCGAGCGTGTCGCCGTGGCGGTGCTGCTCGATCAGGCGCCGATCCCCGATGTCGCCAACCAGATCCGCCGCGAAGCCGAAGGCATTCGCCGCCGCGCCTGCTGACAAACCAGCCCGCCGGAAAAATCCGGCGGGCACATCGCTTCACGACGCAAGGATGACAGGATGTCTATTCGATCCAAATTACGTCGCAGCTGGCCGGGCTATGTGTTTCTCACGCCCCGGCTGGTCGGCTTTTTCCTGCTCTCGATCTTTCCGATCCCGGCCTCGCTCTATCTCGCCTTCACCGATTATGACGCGGTCAATGCCCCCGTCTGGGTCGGGTTCGAAAACTTCCAATACATGTTCGAGTTCGACTACCGCTTCTGGCAGTCGCTCAAGGTCACCTTCCTTTTCGTCGTGCTTTCGGTGCCGGCCAAGCTGATCTTCGCGCTGATCGTGGCCATGCTGCTCGACAAGGGTATTCGCGCCGTCGGCTGGTATCGCGCCCTGTTCTACCTGCCCTCCATTCTGGGCGGCTCCATCGCCGTGGCGATCCTGTGGCGGCAATTGTTCAACGCCGATGGCGTGATCAATTCGGCGCTCGCAATATTCGGCATCCAGGGCCCTATTGGCTCTCGGACCCCAATTATTCGCTCTATACGCTGGTGGTGCTCGCAATCTGGCAGTTCGGCTCGCCCATGCTGATCTTCCTCGCCGGCCTGCGCGCCATCCCGCAGGACCTTTACGAGGCCGCCGAGATCGATGCGGCGACGCCCAGCCGCAAATTCTTCGCCATCACCGTGCCCATGCTGGCCCCGGTCATCTTCTTCAATCTGGTGCTCCAGATGATCGAAGCGTTCAAATCCTTTTCGGGCGCCTTCATCATTTCAGGCGGCACCGGCGCCCTGCCTCGATAGCCTGCTGTTCTTCACGGTTTACCTCTTCAACGAGGCCTTCAGCTATTTCCGCATGGGCTATGCATCGGCACTGGGCTGGGTGCTGCTGGTCATCATCGCCGCCTTCACCGCCATCGCCTTCTGGACCTCCAAATATTGGGTCCACTACGAAAATGAGAGGGGCTAGGCCATGACCGACGCAACTTCTACCCGCTTGGCCGATCTCACCGCTATTTCCGCCCAGCTCCGCGCCGACCGGGCGACCCGCGCCAAGCGCGCGGCCCTGCTCAAGCACGTCTTCCTGATCGCCGCGTCCTTCGTGATGATCTATCCGCTGCTCTGGATGGTAGCCAGTTCCCTCAAGCCCAATAACGAGATTTTCGGCCAGCTCGGCCTCATCCCCAGCGATCCGCAATGGTCCAATTATACCAGCGGCTGGAATGCCCTGCCGGTCAGCTTCACCAATTTCTTCTGGAATTCGGCAGTCGTCACCGTCTTGTCAGTGATCGGCAATGTCATCTCATGCTCGTTCGCCGCCTATGCCTTCTGCCCGGCTCGAATTTTCCGGCAAGAATATCTGGTTCTGCACTGATGATGATGACGCTGATGATCCCCTATCACGTCGTGCTCATCCCCCAATATCTAACCTTCCTGCAATTGGGTTGGGTCAATACCTATTTGCCGCTCGTCGTGCCGCGGTTCCTCGCGTCAGACGCCTTCTTCATTTTCCTGATGATCCAGTTCTTCCGCCAATTGCCGCGCGAACTGGACGAGGCGGCCATGATCGATGGCTGTTCCCCCTTCAAGATTTACTGGGCCGTCATCCTGCCGCTCTCGCTGCCGGCCATGACCACGGCGGCCATCTTCTCCTTCATCTGGACATGGGAAGATTTCCTCGGGCCACTGGTCTATCTCAACGATATCAAGGACTACACCGTCCCGCTCGCCCTGCGGATGTTCCTCAGCCAGGACAGCGTTTCCGAATTTGGCCAGATGTTTGCCATGTCGGTGCTCTCCATCCTGCCCATCATCCTGTTCTTCGTCATCTTCCAACGCTTCATCATCCGCGGCATCGCCATGAGCGGCATGAAATGACCCCAGCGCACCCTCTCAAGGACCAAGTAAATGGCCTCTGTCACCCTCAGCGACGTCAAGAAAACCTATGGCAATGTGCCCATCATCCACGGCCTTTCCCTTGAGGTTCAGTCGGGCGAATTCCTTGTGCTGGTGGGCCCCTCCGGCTGCGGCAAATCCACTCTTTTGCGCATGATTGCCGGGCTCGAAGACATTAATGACGGCGTCATCGCCATCGGCGATAGGATCGTCAACGACCTACCCGCCTCCCAGCGCAACCTGTCCATGGTGTTCCAGTCCTACGCGCTCTACCCCCATATGAGCGTGCGCAAGAACCCGGCTTTCGGCCTCTCCAATCTCAAAATGCCCGGGCCCGAAATCGAGCGCCGCGTCGCCGACGCCGCCCGCATCCTGCAGATCGAGCCGCTCATGGAGCGCAAGCCGCGTCAGCTTTCCGGCGGCCAGAAGCAACGCGTCGCCATCGGCCGCGCCATCGTGCGCGAACCCCAGCTGTTCCTGTTCGACGAACCCCTGTCCAATCTCGATGCCGAACTGCGTGTGCAGATGCGGGTCGAACTTGCCGGCCTCTACCAGCGGCTGGGCACTACCATGATCTATGTGACGCATGACCAGACCGAGGCCATGACCATGGCCACCCGCATCGTCGTGCTCAACAAGGGCCGCATCGAGCAGGTCGGCACGCCCTATGAGCTGTATAATTTCCCGCGCAACAAATTCGTCGCGAGTTTTATCGGTTCGCCCAAAATGAACATGCTCGACGCCCGAGGCCGCGTCCGGCAAGGCGGACATTGCGGGCCTCGGCAGCCTCACCCTGCCCGCAGGCATCGCCGCCACCGGCCCCATCAGCATCGGCATTCGCCCCGAGCAACTGAGCCTTGGCACATCAGGCGATCTGACCGTGCCCGGCAAGGTGACGCTGGTGGAATACCTCGGCAGCGAAGTCTTCATCTATGTCCGCCTCGCCAACGAGCAGACCGTGCTGGTGCAAGGCGCCGGCGACGCCAAAACCCGCAATGGCGAAGCCGTAACCCTCGCCATCAACGCCCAAGGCGCCCATTATTTCGATGCAGAAGGCCAGCGTTTGGGAGAAGCGAGGTAACCGGGCACGGACTACCGGCTCCACCTCAACTGGCGCTCAGGCTACTTCAAACGAACCCACCGACCGTTTTGGCAGCCGTGTAGAGAGTCCCCCGATAATCAGATCGGGTTCCGTGGTCGTGCTCTCAAGATACCGGGCTCATGGCGCCCAGCAGCGCTTCGATCTTGATGGTGGCGAAATTGGAGAATGTGTCCGATACGGCATAGGGTAGAATGATGCGGCTGCCGTGCCGGATGGCGCCGCAGGTATAGACGACATTGGGCACATAGCCTTCGCGCTGGGACGGGTCCGGATGAACCAGCGGCTCGCGTGAACGGGCAATGACTTTGCTCGGATCGGCCTTGTCGAGCAGCGCTGCGCCAATGGCATAACGGCGCACGGGGCCGACGCCGTGAGTAAACAGCAGCCAGCCTTCATCCAGCTCGATGGGCGATCCGCAATTGCCGATCTGCACGAATTCCCGGGGCCATTGCGGCCTGAGGATTGGCTTGCCACCGTCCCGAGTCAGCAGGTCGTCGGAATAGATGAGATAGAGGTTCTCATTGTCCTGCCGGCCGATCATAGCATAGCGACCATCGATCTTGCGGGGGAACAAAGCCATGCCCTTGTTGCGCGCGGCGCTGCCCTTGAGCGGGGTCATGCGGAAGCTGAGAAAGTCCTGCGTCTGAATGAGTTCGGAGCGGATGCCCCGGCCGTCATAGGCGGTGTAGGTGGCGTAGTAAGTGCGCTCGCCCTCATCTTCGAACAGCACGAAGCGGGCGTCTTCGATGCCATTGGACTGTGCAGCGGTGACCGGGAACAGCACGCGTTCGCTGATGTCCTGAGTGTCGAACGTCACGTCAACCGGGCCATCGACCTGTGGGTCGAAATTGTCGGGCAGTTTTGCGGTCGCCGCGAGCCGCGCCGTGGGGTCGATGGAGACGGCGCCATCTTTGGAAAGCGTGCCGGCCCGGAAGGTCAGCGAGGACACATGCCCTTCCCCCACCGCCCGCAGGCTGAGTACGAAGCGCAGGCCGCCGGGTGGAGCCAGCGATTGGTCGGGATGCGGCACAATGCTGGGGTTGAACAAAGCCGAGGCTTCGAAGGAATATTCGTTGAGAAAATAGGCGCCGACCAGTTGGCTTTGCAGCTTGGTGAAGGGCGCATGGTCAAACAGCGCCTCCTCCATTTCCGCCGCGCGGGTTTCAAAACTGCGCAGCAGATTGCGATGCCGACCCCGGAAATTCTCCAGCACGTCAGCCAGTTGGCTGGCTACGGTCGCGTCGTCCAAAGCCGGGACCCGGTCGACAATGTGATTGGCGCGGGTCTTGTCGGTGGGCTTGAAATCCTTGGGCTCGGTTGCCGGTTTGAATGGCCGCACGATCACGCGGGCGGGATCAGGACGGAGGTAAAGTGCCTGCCGGTTCAGGAATGTTGCTTGCGACAAGGCGACCTCGAAATTGTGGTTTTGGGAAAGACTGGATGTCGCCACGATGCAGCGGCTGCGAGCGGTCGGGCACCAGCGCGACACGTTCGAATTGGCGCATATCGGCCGGGCTAAGCAGGTAGGAGACGACGGACTCGCCGCCCCGGTTTTCGTTGCGGCGGTCGGGATGCAGGCCATCCCGACAGGAGCCGGTTTCCGGGTCGACCAAGGGGAGCCCCAGATCGTTGCTGCCCGAGAACCGTGCAAAGGCCCGGCTGGCATCGTCGCGCCAACGCGGCTGGGCGGTCATGCGCCGGGCGGCGAGGCAGGCGGCGATGGTGGCGGCGGCTTCCACCGGTTGCTGATCGAAGGGTTTGGGCGGCAGGCGGATATCGGAAAATCCGGTGCTACCCACCGGGCGGAACTGGCCGCTTGGGCTGGTCTGGCGGGCCATGAGCCAGCCGAGCATGCGCAATCCGGCAACGCCATAGGCCCGGCTGGCTGTGGCACGTCCGGCCAGGATCAGTGCTTCGCAGAGGCGGGCATTGTCGTAGGAGAGGCCTTCTTCGAGCCAGATCCAGTCAGGGGTTTCCACCTTTTTCAGTAGGGCGATGAGACGGTCGGCGAGCACCAGACGCAGGCGGGCGGCGAATTTGTCATCGGGCACAGCAGCGCAATAGGCATGCAGGCCCAATAGCGTGAACGCCCGGCGCGCGGCGAGGCAAAGCTCACGACGACGGGCAATGCTCGGGCGAAGAGTGCAGCGGCCCATTGCCGCCGCGAGGCCGATGCGTCATTGCGCGCAGCAACGCCAAGGGCCCATAGCGTGCGGCCGTGGCTGTCTTGCGAGCCCTGCTCTTCGAGCCAGCGACGGTCAAAGCTCATGAAATTGCGGAAGCGCCCGCTGTCTGGATTGAAGGCGTGTTGCACAAAGGCGGCATAGGCTGACGTCAACCGGTCGGGCAGGCATTCCCGCCCATCGGCGTCGAGCACGCTGGCCAGCAACAGACCACGCGCATTGTCATCGACACAATAGCCATGAACACGGTCGGGCACGCAGTGAACGGCGTGCTGGAACAGCCCGGTGCCATCGCTCATGGCCTCCAGATGATCAAGCGCCATGGCCGGCAGCTTGGGCGTCTGCTGCCCACGCGCCACACTGTGGGCCCGCCTTGGCGCGCTGGCCTCTTCCAGCACGGCGACATAGCGCTCGGCCGTCCGTTCCCGTGTCATGTGGCGACTATGGGCATAAGCGCGGCGGCGCATGGCCCGGCGCCGGAGATCGTCATTGAGCAGGTCCGCTATTGCGTGGCCCGTGGCGTTGGCATCGCCGAAGGGCACGAGAATGCCCTGCCCGCCAGCGAGCAGCTCCTGCGCGTGCCAATAGGGCGTCGACACCACCGCATTGCCCGGGCCAAAGCTATAGGCCAGCGTGCCCGAGGTCATCTGCGCCTCGGTGAGATAGGGCGTCACATAGACATCGCACATGGCAATATATTGCAGCAGCGTGGGCCGGTCGACGAATTGATCGAGAAAGACGACATGTTCGCCAATGCCCAATTCAGCCGCCCGGGCCTGCAGGCTTTCGCGATATGCTTCGCCCCGGTCCCGCACCAGATTGGGATGGGTTGCGCCCAGCACGACATAGACCGCATCGGGCCGACTTTTGAGCACCAGCGGCATGGCGTCGATCATCACCTCGATGCCTTTGTTGGGTGAGAGCAGGCCAAAGGTCAGGATGACCGTTTTGCCGGCATAGCCCAAATTCAGCTTGGCCGCATCGGGCTCGACAAAGGCAAAATCGGGGATGCCGTGGGGGATCACCTCGATCTTGGCGGCATTGGCGCCATCGATGGCGAGCAGCAATTCACGGCCCTTTTCGGCCATGACCACGACACGCGCCGACATGGCCACGATGCGGTCCAGCACGCGCCGTTGGGTAGCGCTGGGTTCAGCCAAAACGGTGTGCAGCGTCGTCACCACCGGCACGGTGAGCCGGTCGAGCAGGTCCAGGATATATTCGCCGGACTCGCCACCGAAAATGCCGAATTCGTGCTGTAGCGAGACCGCGTCAGAAGCCACCCTTGTTGATGAAGTCGGCGGCCCGCACATAGTCTTCAAGCCGGTCCTGCGCCACCTCGAAGGCGACGGCCTTGGGATAGGTATAGCTACGGCCGGTGTCGGTCATGGCGATGATTGCCGTTTCGAGTGGCAAGAGCGAAGCGGCCACGGCCAGCTGCAAATCGGTGGTGAAGGTGGCGATGCCACAGCGGCGCGGCAGGGAATTGCCGATAAAGGCGATGCGCTTGATGCGGGTCATGCCGACACCTCCAAATGGGTTGCGGCTTCGATAAGGCCTGTGGCCGAGTCCGGTCCCGGATAGGCCACAAGGGCAATTGCGGCGGCCGGTCCGGAAGTCAGTTCGGCGCTGTCGGCGGACATGAGGGCCACTTCGCCCACATCGAGATCAACGCCGCCCAGAGCCAGCCTGCCGGATATGGCCATGATCCAGCTCTCGCCCGAAGTGCTCAGGCGGTGGCTCGACGCTGGGGGCAGCGTGAGGCGTTCGAGGACAAAGAATTCGTTGGCGGTCAGAATCGTGCGGGCCTCGCTCAGCTTGGTAGCGGGCGCCTGCGGGCCGGGCGGGCTGGCATCCGCCACGGCAACGGCATTGTCGAGATGCAATTCGCGATCGCGGCCATAGTCGAACATGCGGAATGTGGCATCGCTGCGCTGCTGGATTTCGGCGATCACGAGGCCGAGCCCGATGGCGTGGATAGTGCCGGCGGGCACATAGATCACATCACCCGCGGTCACGTCGCGCCAGCGGATCAGCTTGGCGACAGAGCCATCCGAGATCGCGGCGCGCAGCTCTGCCGGTGTCAGCGCACGCTTGAGCCCGATCGCGACCTGCCCGCCGCGTCGCGCCGAAAGGACATACCGGGCCTCGGTCTTGCCATTGGGCAGGCCGATGGAATGGGCGAAGGCGTCGTCGGGATGCACCTGCACTGACAGGCGCTGTTCGGTGAACAGCAGCTTGAGCAGCAGGGCCGGCGCTTTGGGATTCTCGTCGACCGGCTCGTACCACAGCTCGCCCACTGGCTCGCCGCACACAATTACGCTGCTCCGGGGCAGCAGGTGGCGGCTACCCTGTGGCTTGCGGACAATGTCGATACGGGCGCGCTGGACCCGACCGACGGCTGGCACAGCAGGCAGCCCTGTCGCGGGCGCCCCGGCTGGCAGCGTGGAGAGTGTCAGTGTTTCGCCTTCGGTGCAGAGATCGCTGCGACCGTCCCCTTCACTGCCGTGGTCTCGACGGCGGGGAGCTTTACGGCCTTTGGCTTCTTGGCTTCACGATTGCCGCTTTTCCGGTCTTTTGACATAGCTATTTCCTCGGTTTTGGTGTTGCGCGCTATTCGAACAGGCCGGGTGGAAGTCGCCCGATCTCGAGCAGCACGATGGGCGTGTCATAGGCATCGGTTTCGATGTCGACTTCTCGGGAGAAGGCGACCACACCGGCGCGGATCGGTCCGAGCCGTTCGGCCGTCGCAATCGCCGATTCTTCGGTTTTGCAGGGCCTCACGACATCCGCGACGAGCTTGGAGCCCTTGAGGGTAAACCCCGGACCAGATAGGCAGTCGTCATTTTGGCTCCTTGAGAGCGAGGCAGGCTAAGCATTGGGTCGATTGCGCAAGGCGCGACTAGGAGATGACCATCCAGCGGCCAGCCAGAAGCAAAATGCCCAGCACCAGCATGAAGCCGGAAGCGAAGGCTATGGAGCGCCCATAACCGATGGATGGGCGGGAGACGGCCACAGCCCCGCCCTTTGCCGGCGGCAGTTCAACCGGCATGACTGGACTCGGGCAAGGCCCCGGCCGCTTCGTCGCCATCGCCATCGACAAGCGTACCGATGAGCCGCACCGAGCTTTGTTTCTCGGGGCCAAGCCCCCTGCCCGCAGGAAATCGAGCAGTTCGGCATCGGTGATAGTGCCTCCTGAAGGCTCATTGGCTCGGTGGCGCACCACAATGCGCTCGTCTATCCGCACCAAAGTCCAGCGGTCGCCATTGCTGCTTTTATAGATGTCTCGGCTGTTCTGGGTCATTGCGGCGGCCTTTCTCAGGCTTGGAACGGCAGGTCGGCACGAATGCGAAGAATGGCGCTTTTGAGCGCCTCGACCGAAAAGGGCTTGGCCAGGAAATTCTGGCGCCTATGGCGGGCCGGCAGCACGCTGACATCGTGGCAAGAGATGAAGATGAACGGGATCGCTGCTTTGACCAGCGCATCAGCAACAACGAACGCGGGACCAGATTGGTTCAACGAGCATTCCACCAAAGCCATTTGTGGCGCAAAGGACTGGATGGCCAAGAGCGCCTGCCCGGCCGTGGCCGAGGTTACGGACATCCGGCAGCCCAGCTCGGCTGCAAAATCCTCCAGAGAATGGCGGTCCGTGCCTCATCTTCGACGATGAGGAGGCGCGTATCGGAAAGTAAGCTTCTGGTTCGAGCCATGTGCTCTGCTCCTCCGTTGCGGAAGAGCGATCAAGGTTCTCTCAATCGGAAACGCCCGTGGCTATGCTTCCGATAGATTCACTGTGCACCTTGCGGGGGCACATAGCAAACGACTTCGCAAATCTGACAGAAGCGGGGCCGATAGTGGTCTGGCCGCTTCTGCGCAACGGTTGCGGCTTGGCGGTGCAGCGTGGGTAGCCTGGATTTGCATCTATGGTGGGCCACCTAAACGCACCTGAGAGTACGCCAGAAAAGCCCCCATCAACTTCTGTATCACTCCTCAGGAACGGGAACTTTGGCGCGCTTGTTCCTGCTGCTCACGATGACGAAGAATACGGGGACGAGGAAAATACCAAGTACCGTCGCCGCCAGCATGCCGCCCGAGACGCCGATGCCGATGGCATTCTGGGCGCCTGAGCCCGCGCCGGTCGCAGTGGCGAGCGGGAGGACCCCTAGAATGAAGGCTACCGACGTCATGATGATGGGGCGCAGCCGCAGCCGTGCCGCTTCCAGCACGGCCTCGATGGCACTCTGGCCCCGGGCCACCAGATCCTTGGCAAATTCGACGATCAGAATCGCATTCTTGGCGGCCGGGCCGATCGTGGTGAGCAGCCCCACCTTGAAGTAGACATCGTTATCCTGCCCGAACGTGTGCGCAGCGACGACGGCGCCGAAAATCCCCACCGGAACGGCCGGGATGACGGAGAACGGGATGATCCAGCTCTCATAAAGCGCAGCGAGGCAGAGGAACACCGCCAGCACGGCGAGACCGTAAAGCATAATTGCCTGCGAACCTGACAGACGCTCCTGATAGGATAGGTCGGTCCAGGCGACGCCATAGCCGCCCTTCAGCTTGGCGACTCGGGCCTCCATTTCATCCATCGCGTCGCCAGAGCTGACGCCCGTGGCCGCCGATCCGCTGATCGTGACCGATGACGTAGCGTTGAAGCGGGCGAGCGAGCTGGAGCCTTTTTCCCGGGACGTGGAGGCAAAGGCCGAGAAGGGAACCATCTCCCCGCATTATTGCGCATATACCAGTTCTTGATGTCTTCCGGCTGCATGCGGAAATCGGCATCACCGGACATGATCACCGGCTTGATCTCGCCCTCATAGATGAAATCGTTGACCTGCGATCCGGAGAATGCGGCCCCGAGCAAGGCATTGGCGGCGGACAGGTCCACCCCCAATGCGCCGGCTTTCTCCGGTCGATCGTCACCTTGAGCTGGGTATCCAGATCGCGCGTGTTACCGCGAATATTGGTGACGATGCTGCTGTCGGCCGTATTGTCGGCGAGCTGGTTGGCCGCCTGTGCGAGCGCGTCGGCCCCATTATTGGCGTTGTCGAGCAGCACCATGGAAAAGCCGTTGGACTGGCCCAGCCCCTGAATGACCGGCGGGGCCAGTGCGTAGATCTGGGCATCGCGGATCTTGGAGAAATAGCTCATGGCACGCCCGGAAACGGCTGCCGCAGAGAGATTGGGGTCCGTCCGGTCGGCGAAGTCCTTGAGCCGGACGAAAGCCATAGCGGCGTTTTCGCCGCTGCCCGAAATGCTGAAGCCCAGCGACATGAACACGCTGTCGACCGCCTCGGTCTCCACATTGAGATAATAGTCCTCCACCGGGTCGATCACCGCCTGCGTCCGGTCGGCGCTGGCGCCGTTGGGCAGGGTAATGATGGTCATCAACACGCCCCGGTCTTCCTCGGGCAGGAAGGAGCTCGGCATCTGGCTGTAGACGTAATAGGCACCCCCGCAAATGGCCGCAAAGACCACGAGCATGCGCAGGGGGCGGCGAACTAGTGGCCGACTGCGCCGACATAGCCCCCGTCGCCTTGCCGAAGCCGGTATTGAACCAGCGGAAGGGCGCGAAACGCTTCTTGTTGGGATCATGCGGCTTGAGCAGCATCACGCACAAGGCGGGCGTGAGGATGACGGCGACCAGCACTGACAGAATCATCGCCGTGGAGATGGTGATCGAGAACTGGCGGTAGATCACCCCCACCGAACCGGACATGAAAGCCATGGGGATGAACACGGCGGTCAGAACCGGGGCGATGCCGATCAGGGCCCCCGTGATCTGAGACATGGACTTCTCGGTCGCCTCGCGGGCCGACAAATGCTCCTCGGCCATGACACGCTCGACATTCTCCACCACGACGATCGCGTCGTCGACGAGCAGGCCGATGGCCAGCACCATGGCGAACATGGTCAGCGTGTTGATCGAGTAACCCAGCACGTAGAGCACGCCGAAGGTACCCAGCAGCACCACCGGCACCGCGATCATGGGGATCAGGGTGGCGCGGAAATTCTGCAGGAAGATCAGCAGCACGACGAAGACCAGGATGATGGCCTCGATCAGCGTGTGGACGACCTTTTCGATCGAGAGCTCGACGAAAGGCGTCGTTTCATAGGAATAGGCGATTTCGACGCCCTCGGGCAGGGTATTGGCGAGACCGTCCAGCGCTTCGTGCACCGCCTCGGCCGTGTCCGGGGCGTTGGCGCCGCTTGTCAGCATGACGCCGAAGCCCGCCGAGGGTTGGCCATTATAGGTCGAGCTGGAGCCGTAGGACTCCGAGCCCGAGCTCGACCCTCGGCGACGTCGGCCAGCCGGACGGTGGCGCCATCCTCGTCCGAGACGAGAATGATGTTCTGGAATTCCTCGGGCGTTTGCAACAGGCTCTGTGCCGTCACGGTGGCGCGCAATTGCTGGCCTTCGACGGTCGGCGAGGCGCCGATCGAACCGACTGCAACTTGGGTGTTCTGTTTCTTGATGGCATCGGACACGTCGGCTGGTGTCAGGCTGTACTGGGCCAGCGCCAAGGGGTCGAGCCAGATGCGCATCGCGTAGCTCGAGCCGAAGGATTGGATGCCGCCGACGCCTTCAAGCTGCTCGATACGGGGCTCGATGATGGAGGACATGATGTCGGCGAGTTGGTCGCTGGTGTAACTGCCGTCCGGCGAGACGATGTTGCCGATCATCAGGATACTGTTGCCGGAGCGGCTGACCTCGAGGCCCCATTGCTGCACCGAATCGGGCAACTGGCTTTCGACCGGGGCGAGCTTGTTCTGCACCTGCACTCGGGCGATGTCCGGATCGACTGAGCTGCCGAAGGTCAAATCCACGCTGGACGATCCGGTGGTGGAACTGGACTCCATGTAGAGCAGGTCGGTAAGGCCGGTCATGCCGTTTTCGATGATCGTGGTCACCGAGTTTTCCACCGCTTCGGCGCTGGCGCCCGTATAGGTGGCCCTGATGCTCACGCTGGTCGGCGCGATTTCGGGATATTGGGAAATGGGCAGCGTATAGACGCTGACGATACCGGCCAGCGAAATGCCAATAGCCAGCACCATGGCAAAGATCGGCCGGGCGATGAAGAAGCTGGCAATGGATTTGCGCGGCGCCTTGGCCGGCGCCGGATTGGTCACGGACACATCGCTCATGGGTTAGCCTCGGCAACT
Organism: Devosia sp. A8/3-2; assembly: GCA_025452255.1. GTDB lineage: Bacteria > Pseudomonadota > Alphaproteobacteria > Rhizobiales > Devosiaceae > Devosia. Next base: position 2,089,458 of record CP104974.1, on the reverse strand, counting down.
GGCGCGGCTTCCGCACCCGGCGCCGCTCCGCCGATCGGCGTTGCGTCGGCAACTTCGCGCGGCGGCGTCTGCTTGATCACGCCATTGTCCTCGATGACCACGGCGAGCGGGCTGACCTCGTCGCCATTCGTGATCTTCTGCAATCCGTCCACGATGAGCTCGTCGCCATCCTTGACGCCCGACGACACCACCCGTGCATTATCGTATTCGCGACTGGCGGTAAGCACACGTTGCTCGGCCTTGTTGTCGGCACCGACGAAATAGGCGGTGGGTTGCCCCTCGTCATTGAAGGTCACCGCGCGTTGCGGCACGAGATAGGCATTGGGCTGATTGCCCACGCTCACTGTAGCCCGCACGAACATGCCCGGCATCAGCAGGCGATCGGGATTGGGCATGCTGGCGCGAATGGTGAAGCTCCCGGTGGTCTGGCTAACGACAATGTCGGCGGCCGAAATGGTGCCGGTCTGATCATAGCTGGAACCATCCTCCAAGGTCAGCGAGATGGTAGGCGGCTCGCCGTTTTGTCCCTCCAGCGCGCCCGATGTCAGGGCGCGGCGCAGCGTCAACAGATTGGTGCTGCTCTCGGCCAATTCGATATCGACCGGATCGAGTTGGCGAATAGTGGTCAACGCGTCGGCCCGGTTTTCGGTGACCAGCGCGCCAAGCTGACCCTCGATGGTGCCAACGGTGCCGGAAATCGGCGCGGTGACATTGGCGCGGTCCAACGACAATTGGGCTTTCCGCAGCGAGGCCTGTGCCGAGAGCAGTTGAGCCTTGGCCCGGGCCAGCGTGGCTTCGGCGGTATCCAGCTCGGTCTGGGCGACGCCACCCGACTGCACCGGGGTGGTGTAGCGTGTGACGGTGGCTTGGGCGGCGGGAATCTGCGACTCGGCGCTGGCGACATCGGCCTCCGCCACTGCGACCTCGGCTTGGTAGCTCGCCGAGTCGATGACGAAGAGTACGTCGCCGGCCTTGACGTCCTGCCCTTCCTTGACCCTCACTTCGGTGATCAGACCCCCCACCTGCGGCCGCACTTCGGCGGTCGCCGAGGCGACCACCCGGCCCGGCAATAAACTGGTCATCTCAACCGATTGGGCAGTCAAGGTGACGACGCCGACCTCGGTTGGTCCGGCCGGTCCCATGCCCGGCGGCAGACCAGAAGGCTGGGCGAAGGCCGGGCCGAGCGGGCAGAGCATGCCGACGGACAGCAGAAGGATCAGGCGAGAAAAAGCAGAAAACGTCATGAGCGGGACTCCGCCGTGGTTGCGCCAGAAATATTCCAGCCGCCGCCCGTGGCTTTGCAGAGAATGATGTATTGGGTCGCCACGGCGACCGAACTCTGGGCCAGCGAGTCGCGGGCCGTATAGAGCGAGCGCTGGGCCGTCAGCAGGTCGAGCAGCGTCGTATCGCCCGCCCGGTAGAGGTCGTCGGCAATGTCGGTGGCTTCGGTATAGCTGGTATAGCTCTCGGCGAGCTCGCTGCGGCGGGCCTGCTGCTTGCTAAAGCCGACCAGCGCATTCTCGATTTCCTCGACCGCCTCCAGCACAGTCTCCCGATAGGCCAGATAGGCTTGCTCGGCGTCCGATTCCTCAAGGCGCACAGTGGCCTTTAGGGCGCCACGATTGAAAATGGGCAGGCTCAATGTAGGCCCGAGCGACCAAGTGGTGGCCGAACTCACTGAAAGGTTGCCGGCCAGCGTCAGGCTTGGATAAAGATCGGCCTGCGCCACCCCGATATCGGCTGCCGCCTCGGCCAGTGTGCGTTCGGCCTGCCTTATGTCGGGCCGGTCCCGCATCAGGTCCGATGGAATGCCGGCCTGTACACTTCCCGACAGGCGCGGAATTTGCGTTGTGGTGGCAAACATGGATTTGAGTGCCGAGGGTTGCTGGCCCAGCAACACACCCAATCGATGAATGGACTCGTTCAGCGAAATTTCGAGTGCCGGAATGCTCGCTGCGGTGCTCGCCACATCGCCTGCAAGCTGGGTGACGTCGAGCCGGGTGACGACACCGACTTCATTCTGCTTGCGGGTCAGCGCCGTGGTCTGGTTCTGGCTCTCCAGCGTCGTGCGGGCGATATGGATGCGGTCCTGATAGCCCTGCGCTTCGACATAGGCGGTCGCGATATCCCCGATCAGGGTCAATCGCGCCATATTGGCTTCCTCGGTCGCCGCGTCGATTGAGGCCTGTGCAGCTTCGCGCCTTTTGGCCAAGCCGCCGAAGAGATCGATTTCCCAGTTGAGCGTAGTTGAGGCCGAGCGGGTCAATTCGACATCGCCACCGGCGCTGCTGCCCGCGGCCGAGCCCGAGGCCGACCCGGTCGGCAGGCCAATGCCCTCGGCGGCAGCCGTCTCGCGCGCCTCGATCACTCGCTCCACCGCCCGGGCAATTGTCAGGTTCTGCTTGAGCCCGGCCTCGATCAGCGCATTGAGCTGGGAATCGTTGAAGGCGCGCCACCACATCGTGGTTGCGGTTACGGACTTGGCCCCACCCGCTTGTGCGGCGCCATAGCGGGCATTGGCATCAACGGATGGCGCGACATAGGGCTGGCCCAGTGTCGTACAGCCCGCAAGGATCAGTGTGGTGGCAAGAGTCGTGGTGACGCGAAACACGGGGGAACTCCATTGCGCAGTGTGACCCGCTTGATGCCCCAGCTTCTTTGCTCAGAATTGTCCTAATGTGTCGGAATATTGCTACCGGGACTATAATTGTTGCCCGACATTGCCAGAACGACTTTCGCAAAGTCTGGTTACAAAATCCCGCTTTGCACTAACCTCGTCTGGGCTATTGAAGGTGTGGAGGTTCGCCATGTCCGCTCACATTCTGGTCGTCGATGACGATCTCGAAATTCGTCGCCTGCTCGCGCGCTTTCTCGGCGAGCAGGGCTTTCGTGTTTCTCTTGCCGGCAACCGGCAGGAATTCGACGAGAGGATTGCCAGCGAGGCCATCGATCTGGTGGTGCTCGATGTGATGCTGCCTGATGGGTCCGGGCTCGATATCTGCCGCATGCTGCGCAACCGCACGCCCCATGTTTCGGTGATCCCGGTGACAGCACTCAAGGAAGAGGTCGATCGCATTATCGGGCTGGAACTGGGCGCTGACGACTATCTTGGCAAGCCGTTTAGCCCACGTGAACTGGTGGCCCGCATGCGCGCCGTGCTGCGCCGGGCGCCCGTCAGCACACCCAGCCTAGCGACCCCGTCCGGCCAGCTTTATCATTTCGACGGGTTTGCCGCCGATGCTTCGACCCGCTCGGTGCTCGATAGGGATGGGCGACCCATAGAGCTGACCGGCGCCGAATATCAATTGCTGCAGGTGTTTCTCGATAGGCCGGGCCGGGTCCTTTCGCGCGATCAATTGCTCGATCTGACGCAGGGCCGCGAAGCTAACCCGTTCGATCGCTCCATCGACGTGCTAGTCAGCCGCCTCCGCCGCAAGTTCCGAGAGGCCGGCTCGGGCGGCATCCTCAAGACCATCCGCAACGGCGGCTATCAGCTTGCGGCGCGGGTCGAAATCAGTGAGACCAATCCGTGAGGTCGCTACGCTTCCGCATTGCCGCAATCCTGATCGGCGCCATCGTCGTGGTCGTATTGGTGGCGACGACAGCTGTCATCTTTGCGCTGAACCGACCCGATCCGGACCGCATGGTGGCGCCAGTGGCGAGCCAGATCGTCGCGGTCAGTGCCTTTTTGACGAAAATGTCGATTCCGCCAGCGATGTGACCACCCGGGCGGACGGGATCGGAGCCCTGCGGCCCGATTTGACCGATGCCCTCCAAGCCCGCCTGAGCCACGGGGGCGTCGAGCTACCGGTCGCCGTCCATGACAAGATCGACCAGAACGGGCAATTGGCATTGGTCGAGGTAGCAGGCCGCCAGCTCGCTATCGAATTCCCCAATATGGCCGGGCCGCCCCCGAATTATGGATTGCACTGGCCTGTTGGCTTGGCCCGGTCGTACTGGGGGTGATCGCGGTCTCCCTCTTCATGGCCTATCGGGTGACGCGGCCCTTCGCCATGCTGGAAAATGCCGTCAATTCGGTCGGCAGTGACGGTGTCATTCCCCATATCCCCGAGGTTGGATCGGGGGAAGCGCGCCAAACCGCCTCCGCTCTCAACCGGCTCTCGGCCCGCCTAAAAGCGCCGTGGAAAGCCGCATGCGCCTCGGTTGCTGCCGCTGGGCACGATCTGCGCACACCCATGACCTGCATGCGCATCCGCGCGGAATTCCTGCCCGACGAAGACCGCGACTCTCGGATCAAGGATATCGATGAACTCGAGCTGATCGCCGACAGTGCGATCCGCCCGGTGCGCGAGGAGGTGTCCTGGGGTGATCACAGTCCGGTGGAACTGCACAAACTTCTGGCCGAAACGGTCGAGGAATTGCAGGCCCAGCACTATCTAATCGATTTGGGCCGGCTCGACCGGGTAATTATAGATTTACTGCCGAGCTCGGCCATGCGGCGGGCGCTCCGCAATCTTCTCATCAACGCCGCTACTCATGGCAAAGGCGGGATTGTAAGTCTGATTGCCAACGGGTCTACCGTCGTGATCGAGATCGCCGACAAGGGGCCGGGCATTCCGCAAGACTTGCTCGTCCGCGTCTTCGAGCCCTTCTTCCGCGCCGAGCCCGGCCGCGTCCAAACCACTCCCGGGGCGGGCCTCGGGCTGGCGATCGCCAAGGAAATTATCGAACGCTCGGGCGGTCAGATTGAGGTTCGCAACGGCCTGTCGGGCGGCTCCGGTTCAGACGATCACGCTGCATGTCTAACGCTTGGCCCAACGACATCAACCATGTCGTCCTTATGAAATCCTTATGCGACGGCGCCTCATTCCATATGGAAACCTGACGGGGCATGGACGCAATGGATGGGCCTCAACTGGAGGCTTGTCATGCTCGACCTTGCATTTATCGCTCTCGGTGCCGGCACGTTGATCGCTCTGGCGATCTATGCCGCTGCGCTGCATCGCCTGTGAGCGCCACCATGCTCATCATCGCTTTTCTCATCAGCTGGCGCTGGCCGTTTACCTTGTGGTGACGCTGCTGGCCCCTGAGCGCTTCTGATCCTTCGGAGCCAGATATGTCCCTCATTGGCTGGCTGCAAATCGGCTTCGTGCTGATTGCGGTGCTTTTGCTCGTCAAGCCGCTCGGCCTCTATATGGCCAAGGTGTTTTCCGGCGAGCGCACTTTTCTTTCCCCCGTGCTCGCTCCAGTCGAGCGTGGCTTTTATGCCCCGGCCGGGGTGCGCCCCGACAAGGAGCAGGGATGGCTGGGCTATACGATCGGCGTGCTGCTGTTTAGCCTCACCGGGTTCCGGGGCTCTACGCCATTCTGCGGCTGCAGAATGTGCTGCCGCTCAATCCGCAGGGCTTTCCGGCTGTGCCGCCGGACTCGGCCTTCAACACCGCCGCCAGCTTTGTGACCAATACCAATTGGCAGAGCTATGGCGGGGAAACCACGATGAGCCATCTCAGCCAGATGCTGGGCCTCACCGTGCAGAACTTCGTCTCGGCCGCCACCGGCATTGCCGTGGCCATGGCGCTGACTCGCGCCTTTGTGCGCTCCGGCGCCAACGAGCTGGGCAATTTCTGGGTCGATCTGACCCGCGCCACACTCTACGTGCTGCTGCCGCTCGCCATCATCGTTGCGCTGGCCTTCGTCGCGATCGGCCTGCCGCAGAGCCTTGACGCCAGCTTTACCGCCACGACGCTCGAAGGCGTGCAGCAGACCATCGCTACCGGCCCGGTAGCCAGCCAGAAGCCATCAAGCAATTGGGCACCAATGGCGGCGGGTTCTTTAACGTCAATGCCGCCCACCCATTCGAAAACCCCAATGCGTTTTCCAACTATCTGAACATCATCGCCATGCTCGGCGTGTCGGCCGCCTTGGTCTATACATTCGGGCAGATGGTGGGCAATCGCCGCCGTGGCTGGGCACTGATCTCCGTCACCGTGATCATGCTGGTGATCGGCACCGGCGCGATCTATTGGGCAGAAACGTCAGGCAATCCGCTGCTGACAGCTGTGGGCGTCGATCCCAGCCCGGGCAATATGGAAGGCAAGGAAGTCCGCTTCGGCCGGGCCATGTCAGCGCTGTATGCGGCCGTCACCACGGGTCTCTCCAATGGCGGCGTCAATACCATGCATGGCTCGCTCACCCCGCTTGGGGGCTGGTGCCCATGTTCCTGATCCAGCTGGGCGAAGTGCTGCCCGGCGGCGTCGGTTCGGGGCTCTATGGGCTGCTGGTCTTTGCCATTCTCGCCGTCTTCGTGGCCGGGCTGATGGTCGGGCGCACGCCCGAGCTGTTGGGCAAAAAGATCGAAGCGCGCGAGATGAAATTTGCCATGCTGGCCATTCTCATCCTGCCGCTGACCATATTGGGCTTTACCGCCATTTCGGCGGTGGCCGAAGTCGGCACCAGCTCCATCCTCACCCCCGGCCCGCATGGGCTTAGCGAAATTCTCTACGCCTATACCTCGGCGGCGGGGAATAATGGCTCGGCCTTTGGCGGGCTCACGGCGAATACGCCCACGGTACAATACCACGCTGGGCATCGCCATGCTGCTGGGACGCTTTGCCTATCTGGTGCCAGTGCTGGCCATTGCCGGCGGGCTGGTGACCAAGCCGCGCGTGCCCGCCTCCTCGGGCACATTCCCCACCGACAGGCCGCTGTTTGTGGGCCTGCTGATCGGCATCATCATCATCCTGGGCGGGCTGCAATTCTTCCCGGCCCCGGCTCTGGGCCCCATTGTCGAGCATTTCGCCATGCTGGCCGGACAGAGCTTTTAGGAAATCAAAATGTCCACTTCCGCCAAATCCATTTCCATCCTCTCGCCTGCCATTCTGGTACCGGCGCTGCGTGACGCGGTAGTCAAGCTCGATCCGCGCCAGCTGATCCGCAATCCGGTGATTTTTGTCACCGAGGTGGTGGCCGTTCTTGTCACCGCCATTTTCATCCAGGACTCGGCTGGGGGCGTGGGCGCTGGTTTTTCCGGCCAGATCGCGCTCTGGCTGTGGTTCACCGTGCTATTCGCCACCTTTGCCGAAGCCGTCGCCGAAGGGCGCGGCAAGGCGCAGGCGGAGAGTCTCAAACGCAGCAAGTCCGATCTCATTGCCAAGAAAATGCTGTTCGCTGGCCAGCCGGGTAACAAAGGCTGCGAGATCATTCCGGCTACGGCGCTCAAGATCGGCGATATCGTGCTGGTTGAGGTCAATGACCTCATCCCCGGTGATGGCGAAGTGATCGAAGGGGTCGCCTCGGTCAATGAAAGCGCCATTACGGGGGAATCGGCGCCGGTGATCCGCGAGGCGGGCGGGGATCGCTCGGCCGTGACCGGCGGCACGCAGGTGATTTCCGATTGGCTCAAGGTGCGGATTACCACCAAGCCCGGGGAGACGTTTGTTGATCGCATGATCGCGCTGATCGAGGGCGCCAAGCGGCAGAAGACGCCAAACGAGATCGCGCTGTCGATCCTGCTCTCCGGGCTGACACTGGTGTTCCTCATCGCCGTGGTGACGCTGTATGGGCTGGCGCTCTATTCGGGCACCGACCTGTCGGTGGCCGTGCTGGCGGCTTTGCTGGTGACGCTGATCCCCACCACGATTGGGGGCCTGCTCTCGGCTATCGGCATTGCCGGCATGGACCGGTTGATCCGCTTCAACGTCATCGCCACGTCGGGGCGTGCGGTGGAAGCGGCGGGCGATGTGGATACGCTGCTGCTCGACAAGACCGGCACCATCACCTTCGGCAATCGCATGGCGTCCGAATTCCTGCCGGTGTCGGGGGTGAGCGAGAAGGAATTGGCCGAGGCGGTGCTGTTGGCATCACTGGCCGATGAGACTGCCGAGGGGCGCTCCATCGTGGCTTTGGCCAAGAGTGATTTTGGACTCAGCGAGCCGCGCATTGTCGGCAATGGCACGACGTCTATTCCGTTCTCCGCCCAGACCCGTATTTCGGGCATCGACATTGAAGGAAGGCGCATCCGCAAGGGTGCGGTGGATGCCGTGCTGCGCTTTGTCGGGCTCGACAAGGCGCAGGCCAGCCCCGAATTCAACAAGGCGGTCGATGCCATTGCGCGCACTGGCGGCACCCCGCTGGCTGTGGCCGAAGCCGATCGCCTCTTGGGCGTCGTCCACCTCAAGGATGTGGTCAAGCCCGGCATCAAGGAGCGCTTCGCCGCCCTGCGCGCCATGGGTATTCGCACCATCATGGTCACGGGCGATAATCCGGTCACCGCTGCGGCCATTGCCTCGGAAGCGGGGGTCGACGATTTCCTCGCCGAAGCCACGCCCGAGCAGAAGCTGGACTTTATCCGCAAGGAGCAGACCGGCGGGCGGCTGATCGCCATGTGCGGCGATGGCACCAATGATGCGCCGGCCCCGGCGCAGGCCGATGTAGGTGTCGCCATGCAATCGGGCACCCGGGCGGCGCGCGAGGCGGGCAATATGGTGGATCTGGATTCCAGCCCCACCAAGCTCATCGAGATCGTCGAGATCGGCAAGCAGATCCTGATGACGCGCGGCTCGCTCACCACCTTCTCCATCGCCAATGACGTGGCCAAATATTTCACGATCATCCCCGCGCTGTTCCCGGTCACCTATCCCCAATTGGGCGCGCTCAACATTATGGATCTCACCTCGCCGCAATCGGCGATCCTGTCGGCGGTGATCTTCAATGCGCTGATCATCGTGGCGTTGATCCCGCTGGCTCTGCGCGGCGTCAAATACCGCCCCGTCGGTGCTGCGGCGCTGCTGTCGCGCAATCTGCTCGTTTACGGCCCGGGCGGCCTCGTCGCCCCGTTTATCGGCATCAAGCTGGTGGATATGGCCGTCACCGCGCTTGGCATCATCTGAAAGGAGCAAAGAAAATGCTCAACCAAATCCGTCCCGCCATCGTCCTCACCGTGCTGCTCTCGGCCGTCACGGGGCTGGCCTATCCCCTCGCCATCACCGCGGCGGCGCAGGTCGCCTTTCCCGGGCAGGCCAATGGCAGCCGTATCGAGCGGGATGGCGTCACCATCGGCTCCGACCTGATCGGGCAGAATTTCGCCGAGCCGAAATATTTCTGGCCGCGCCCCTCGGCTACCGGGCCCGAGCCTTATAATGCCGCCGCCTCGAGCGGCTCCAATATTGGGCCGACCGGCAAGGCGCTGGTCGACCGCGTCGCCGACTCGGTGCAGGCCATGGGCGGTGGACCGGTGCCGGCCGACGCGGTCACCACTTCCGGCTCGGGGCTTGATCCCCATATCACCCCACAATATGCGGCCCGGCAGATCGAGCGCGTTGCCCGGGCGCGCGGGTCAGAACCGGCGACAATCGCCAAGCTCGTCGCGGATGTGACGGAGGGGCCGGCTTTGGGTATATTCGGGGAAATGCGCGTCAACGTGCTGCGTCTTAATCTGGCGCTGGACGAGGCCGCTCCCCTCGGGAATTGATATGGCTCGCCAGACCGAAACCGACCGGCCGGACCCCGCCGTCCTGCTCCAGCTTGCCGCGCGAAGGCCGTGGCAAGCTGACCGTGTTTCTCGGTGCGGCTCCGGGCGTGGGGAAAACCTATGCCATGCTCGAACGGGCGCGCGGGCTCAAGGCCAGCGGCATCGACGTGGTCATAGGCCTCGTCGAAACCCATGGCCGCAGTGAAACCGCCAAACTGGCCGAAGGCATCAGAAGTACTCCCCGCCAGAATGGCGACACGCCCTATGGTGAGTTCGATCTCGATGCGGCTCTGGCCCGGAGCCCCGCTTTGCTGATCGTGGACGAATTGGCGCATACCAACGCCGCCGGCTCGCGCCACCCCAAGCGCTTTCAGGACATTGCCGAGCTGGTTGGCGCAGGGATCGATGTGTGGACCGCGCTCAATATCCAGCACCTCGAAAGCCTCTCCGACCTCGTCGCCCGCATTGCCGGGATTCCGGTGCGCGAGACGGTGCCCGATATCGTGCTCAAAAGGGCCGATGAGGTGATCCCGGTCGATCTGCCGCCCGCCGAGCTGATCGCCCGGCTTAATGCGGGCAAGGTCTATATGCCCGATAATGCCAAGCGGGCGCTGGACGGATTTTTCAAGCCCGCCACCCTCACCGCCCTGCGCGAACTGGCCCTGCGCCGCGCCGCCGACCGGGTGGATGACCAGATGGTGGATTTCCTGCGCCAAAGCGCCGTGGAAGGCCCCGGGCCACTGGCGAACGCCTGCTGGTTTGCGTTGGCCCCGATGCCATGTCCGAAAGCGTGGTGCGAGTGGCCAGCCGTCTCGCCTCGGGGCTCAATGCGCGCTGGCTGGTCGTGTCGCTGACAAGGCCGGGCTCACCCTTGCCCGCTCCTGCCGAGGCCGAACAGCTGGAGGAAACCCTGCGCCCGGCCGAGCGGCTGGGCGCCGAAACCCGCCGGGAAAGCGCCAGCGATTTCGTCGACGCCATCCTGCGCATGGCAAGGCGCGAGCATATTACCCAGATCGTTATCGGCCGCCCCGCCACCAGAAGCTGGTTCCGCCGCTCGCTGCCCGATGCGCTGCTGCGCGAGGCCGGCGAGATCGGCATTCACATCGTGCCCGGTGAGGCCTCTGCCACCGCCCGCCGCACCCGCAAATGGCCCAGCCTGCCCGAATGGGCGCTGACCCCGGGCCTGCCATTGATCTCGGTCGGCGCCACCACGCTGTTCGGCCTCGGCCTGACGGCGCTGGTCGCGCTGCAGAACCTCTCCATGCTCTATCTCGCCGCGGTGCTGGTTTCGGCGGTGATTGCCGGGCGCGGCTCGGCGCTGATCGCGGCGGGGCTGTCGTTCCTCGCCTATAACTTCTTCTTCATCGAGCCCACCGGCGAATTGACCGTGGCCCAGCCGCAGGAAGTGCTGTCGCTGGTGATCTTCATCGCTGTGGCTTTAGCCGCCGGCCAGCTCGCCGCCCGCCTGCGCGAAAGCGCTACACTCTCGCGCCAGCAGGCGCGGCAGAGCCGAGCTTTGCTCGATTTTTCGCGCAAGCTTTCGGCCGCGCATGGCCGCGAAAGCGTGCTCGACGCCATTGCCAGCCACCTCAATACCAGCTCGGGCCGGCCGGCTATCGTACTGGTGCCCGACGGATCCGGCGACCTGCTGCCCGCTGCCGCCCGGCCGCCCGACCGGGCGCTGGGCGCAGCCGAGCTGACAGCCGCGCGCTGGGCCTTCGACAAGAAGGAGCCGGCCGGCTTTCTGACCGGCACGCTGCCGCAGATCCATTATCTGTTCCGCCCCATCATCTCGGCCCAGCGCCTGCTGGGTGTGGCGGGCCTCGTCATGGGTCCGCGCGACATCCCGCTGGCGCCGGACGAAGAGCGCACCGGGTCGCCCTGCTCGATCAATCCGCCATTGCGCTGGACCGGGCCCGCCTGACGCGCGAAAGCGCCGTGGCCTCACTGGCGCGCGAAAGCGAAAAGGTGCAATCGGCTTTGCTCTCCTCGCTCTCGCATGACCTGCGCACCCCTCTCGCCTCGATCACCGGGGCGGTGACCAGCCTGCGCCAGCTCGGCGACAAGATGCCGGCCGAGAGCCGGGCCGATCTGCTGCTGTCGATCGAGGAAGAGGCCGGGCGCCTCAATCGTTTCGTCGCCAATCTCTTCGACATGACCCGCATCGAAGCGGGTATGATGAAGGCGCGGCGCGAGCCGATCGATCTTTCCGCCATTATCGACACCAGCACTGCCCGGGCCCGCAAATTGCACCCTGATCTGATCATCGACACCAGTATCGCGCCCGGTCTGCCCCGCGCCTTGGGCGACGCCGTGCTGCTCGAACAGGTGCTGTTCAACCTGCTCGACAATGCGCGCAAATATGGTGGCGGCGACCAGCCCGTTACCATCTATGCCCGCGCCGAGGATGGCGCGGCCAGCATTGCGGTGACCGATCAGGGCAAGGGCATTCCCGAAGCCGATCTCGAAAAAATCTTCGACAAATTCTACCGCCGCGCCAAGGGCGATGGCCGCCCTGCCGGCACCGGCCCGGGCCTTTCCATCGCGCGGGGCCTGATGGCCGCCATGGGCGGCTCCATCAAGGCGACCAGCCCCGCCATCCGCAAGCGCGGCACCCGCTTCACCCTGCGCCTGCCCCCGGCCAATCCGGGAAGGGCTGTTTGATGCAGCAGCGCATTCTGGTGGTCGATGACGAGCCGCAAATCCAGCGCTTCCTCAAGCCGGCGCTGCTCGCGGCGGGCTTTGATGTCGAAACCGCCGCCACCGCCGCCGAAGCCAAGCGCCTCGCTGCCACCCGCGCCCCTGCGCTCATCGTGCTCGATCTCGGTCTGCCCGATGGCGATGGCAAGACCGTCATTGAAACCGTGCGGGCCTTCTCGGCGGTACCCATTATCGTCCTCTCTGCGCGCGACCGAGAAATCGAAAAGATCGCTGCGCTCGACTCGGGCGCCAACGACTATGTCGAAAAGCCATTCGGCATTGGCGAATTGCTGGCCCGCATTCGCGTCGCGCTCCGCCAGCCCGGATTGGGGGAAACCCCAGTCGCCCAACAGCGCTTTGGCAATCTCGTGCTCAACCTCGAGCTCCGCCACGTGCTGGTCGATGGCGTGCCGGTGCACCTGACGCCCAAGGAGTTCGACCTCTTTGCCCTCCCGGCTGCCCATGCCAACCGGGTGGTGACCCATCGCCGGGCGCTGACCGTGGTCTGGGGCCCCGCCCACCGGGACGACGTGCAATATCTGCGCGTCGTCATCGCCCAACTTCGAGCCAAGCTCGAAGCGGACCCGAAGGCCCCACGGCACTGGTCAGCGAGACAGGCGTCGGTTACCGGCTGGTAGAATAGGCCGTTACCAATCAGCCATCAATGAATCCAAGCGCGACCTCGGCCAGTTGCGGCGTTATCATCGTGTAATGGGTTAGCCCGAGAATGATCGCCAGCCGGTTCTCGTTCATGCCGGAGCCGTCCCAGCCTGCGTCATTGAGGCCGCCACCCAGCAGCTCGAAGAAGCGCGCTGTGGCTGGTCTTTACGGCATCCCAATCGGCATAGACCAGCATGGTCGGCATTTTGAGGTTTTCGATCTCGGCGGAATAATCGAAGCCTTTCCGCATCATGTCGCCCACCTTGTCGAGAAGAATCGGGAAATTCTTCTCCGCATCGGGCTGTTCGGCGGCATAGCCATTATAGAGCGGCGTGCCCACCATGCTGGCCGCCATCTCGCCGGTCATGCTGCGCATGCCTTCGGAATTATAGCTGTGCCAGCCCTCGAACGCATAGGGAGCGGACACCATGATCAGCTTACCGACAAGTTCAGGGCGATCGAGTGCCGAGCGCAGCGCAGTTGTCGCCCCCAGCGAATAGCCAAGCACGGCGGGATCGTCCAATTTCAGATATTCGATAACGCCGGCAACGTCGGCGGCCATGGCCTCAAAGCTCATCGGCCGCTCAAACGGCAACGTATGACCATGCCCTTGCAGGTCGATGCCGATGACTTGGTGATTCTCGGCCGGGGTCTCGATGATCGGCGCGAAGCTGCTGGCCGACATCAGCCCGCCATGCAGCAGAACGATGGGCGTGCCCTGCCCATGCACCTCATAATAAATTTCGACGTCATTGACTGGAGCATAGCCTGATTGAACGGGAGTGGGCATGGTTGGGGTCTCCTCAGCGGTTTGAGCAAGGGCTGGATTGGCGGCGGCGAATGCCGTCAGCGCGACAAGTGAGCGAAACAAGCGTGCGAACATGGCGGTCTCCATTCGAGCACGTTAGCTCGGGCCACAATGGCCGGCTTTGACCACACGACGAGCAAACCAGCCGCAAAACGACATGCCCGCCATTTTTCCGGCCACGCCTGTGCTAGCCTCACCCCAAGGGCGGATTTCGACACCACGAATAAAACAAGAGATTGCTTTTTTAATTTGCCGGATATAACAAGACACAACTTGTTTATTCCGAGGAGGCTTATATGTCTGAAACTTCCAGCAGCGGCAGCTGGGCCGAGATCTTTGCGCCGCGCTATGCCACGATAACGCTGATCCTGTGCACAGGCGTCGCGCTCTTCGCGTTCAATGCGTTTCTGGCCGGCACGGCGCTGCCCACCGCGGTGCTGCATCTGGGCGGGATCGAGTTGATTTCTCGGGCGCTGACGCTCTATCTGGTCTTTGCCATCATGGGCGGCGCCGGCGCCGCGTTGATCAAGCAGCGGCTGGGCTCGCGCACCGCGCTCCCGGCCTCCAGCGCCGTGTTCCCGGTCGGCACGCTGATCGCCTCCAATGCCTCCACCATGACGGAAGTGCTGATCGGCCGCTCGTTCCGGGGCCCGGGCGAAGGCATTGTGGCGGCGATCTGTTTTGCACTGATTCCCGAGCTTTTCCCGTCCCGGCTGGTGCCCAAAGTGTTCGGCACCCGTGCCTCGGTCTGGGCTGTGGCGGCCTTTGGCGGGCCATTGCTCGCGGGGCTTTTGACCGAACTGGTGTCCTGGCGCGCCGCATTCTCGGTCAATGTGCCGCTGGTACTGATCTTTGCCGTGATGGTGATGTTCGTCGTGCCCGGCAAGACCAAAGACGCTGACACGCAAAGCCCCGGCTTCCCCGGCATTCGCCTGCTCACCATTGGCGGTGGCATCATGCTGGTCGCCCCGGCCAGCATTGCTCCGCCACTGCAGGCGACGGCATTGCTGATCGGCGCCGCCGTGCTGCTGGTCGGCTCGGTCCTGCTCGACCGGCGCAGCCGCGTCCGCCTGATGCCGACCGGCGCCTTCTGGCCCAATTCGGTGATCGGCAGCGGCTTCTGGGTCGTGCTGCTCATGCCCATCGCCGGCGCTTCCGCCGCGGTCTATCTGGTGCTGCTAGTGCAGCAGCTGTGGGGCTATGGCCCGACGCTGGCCGGTGCTATCGGCGCGGTCATGGCCGTGGCCCGGAGCCTGTCGGCCATCGCCGTGGCCAATGTGCGCCAGCGCGAGACGCGTAAAGTGCTGATCCGCACCGGCCCTGCCCCGGTCACGCTTGGCCTCCTCGGTGTGCTGGTGGGCTTGCTCACGAGCCAGATCGCCATCGTGCTCATCGCCCAGCTGGCAATCGGCGCCGGATTTGGCATGTGCAACGGCTATCTCAACCTGACGTTGATGGAATCGGCCAGCGACGCCGACCGTGACCGCACCTCGGCCCTGCTGCCCACCACCCAATCGGCCGGCAATGCCATCGGCGCGGCACTGGCCGGGGTGGCCGCCAATTCGGCAGGCTTTGCCACTGCGGTCACCGCCGACCAGATCCACCACGCCATCATCCCCGTCTTCGTCCTCGGAGCAGCAGTGGCGGCACTGGCCTTCTTGGCCGCCCTCCGAATGACCGGGCTGGTCGGCCGGCAGACGACGCAATCGAGCTTTGCAACGGCGCAATAGGATCAATCGACATTCACTCAGGCTGAGCCGAAAATGGTGGTTATCGAGAACCGGAGCGCAGCGTACTTTTGATACGTGAGCACCGGAAGCGCAGAGAACCGCCATTTGCAGGCCGGCCTCAGTGAATGTTCCATCGGCGCTTGCCGATGGATGTAGGAATGTGCATGCTTGGGGCGGCCGCCTCCCGGCCCTGTTTGACCTCCACGAGCCCCCATGCCCCAGCTTTTCTCGCCTGCCACCCTGCGCGGCGTTACCCTGCGCAATCGCACCGTCGTCGCCCCCATGTGCCAATATTCGGCCAAGGACGGCTTTGCCACCGACTGGCATCTGGTGCATCTGGGGCGCTTCGCCATTGGCGGGTTTGGGCTGGTGATCGTGGAAGCAACCGGCGTGGTGCCGGAAGGCCGTATCTCCTATGGCGATCTGGGCCTGTGGAAAGACGAGCATATCCCAGCCCTCGCCCGGATCGTACAATTCATCCAGAGCCGGGGCGTGGCAGCGGGCATCCAGCTCGCCCATGCCGGCCGCAAGGCTTCTACTCCCGTGCCGTGGCGCAACGGCTTTGACGAGACCGAGGCGGAAAAGCATGCTGTCGGCTTTGAAAGCTGGACGCCGGTGGGGCCGAGCCCGGTTATCCACGCCGAAAACCGCAATTTCACCAAGCCAACCGAGCTGGACGAAGCGGGCATCAGCAATATCATCGAGGCTTTCGCTGCGGCGGCCGTGCGCGCCAACCAAGCCGGGTTCGACACAATCGAAATCCACGCGGCGCATGGCTATCTGCTCAATCAATTCCTCTCCCCGCTCGCCAACAAGCGCACCGATCGCTATGGCGGCAGCCGGGAAAATCGCATGCGGCTGGTGCTGGAAGTGACCGAGGCAGTGCGCGCCGTCTGGCCCATGGACAAGCCCCTGCTGGTGCGCCTGTCGGTCAGCGATCATCATCCCGATGGCTGGCAGACCGAAGATAGCGTCGTGCTGGCGAGCGAGCTCAAGGCGCGGGGCGTCGACGCCATCGATTGTTCGAGCGGCGGCTTTGATGGCACCTCGATCAAGACCGGGCCGGCCTATCAGGTGCCGCTGGCCAAGGCTGTGCGCGATGGCGCCGATATTCCCGTCATGGCCGTGGGCCTGCTCGGCGGCGACCCAGAGGCCGACGATGCCCTGATCGCCAACGGCGACACCGATTTCATCGCCTTGGCGCGCGGTGCGCTCAATGATCCGAACTGGCCCCAGCATGCCCAAAAGACACTCGGCATTACCGATTACGATCTATGGCCGAACCAGACCAAGCGCGTGAAGGAATGGCAGCGCGTAATGAGCGTCATTGCCGAATAGCGGCGCAGCCAACGCAAAAACGCTGTTTTTAACCCGCTCCCTTGGCAGGCGCGGGGATAATCACCAGATGCATGGTGAGACACGGGAGAAGTGCCGGATGGATACCAAGGCTGCGATCATTGCTTTGCTGAGCGTTTGGGGCGTTGGCGCGGCGACTTTGCCCGCTACAGGCCGAGATACCCGGGACGTCGAGGACGCCACCGACGATGCCGGGGAAACGGCAAACCCGCTGCTCAACAAGGTCTGGGTCCGCACCGATGATGATCCATCGCGCCCCGGCCCGATGCAGATTTTCCTCGGGGACGGCACCTTGGTTTCCGACAGCTGCTGGGAAACCTATCGGCTGTCCAAGTGGCAGCAGGTTTCCGACACCGCGATCAGCTGGGACGAGGACGGCATGACCATCAATGCCGATATTTCCAGCATCAGCGCCACCGAACTGGTGCTCAGCCTCAAGCTGGGCAGCGATGTGCAGAAACAGCATTTCGCGCTGGCAAGCGTGCCCTATGTCTGCCCGGACATGGTGAAGTAGCCTAGACGCCGGGCGGCTTTTCCAGCTCCAGCGTCTTGATCGGCGATAGCAACGCCCCCGCCACGATCGCCGCGAGCAATTGCGGCGCAGGCGGCACTTTGGCCAGCGCCGAAACAAACAGATCTCGTATCAAAGGCAGCACACGGCTATCGGATTGATAGAACAGGGTGAACATGGCGCTGAGCGCCTGATAGAGCCTGACATGGCCGCGCCTTAGCTTGGCATAATGCGCCAGCGCCCTGCTCAAATCGGTTGGATGATCGCGCAAGGCAAGGTGAAGCGCCCCGGCGTCGAGCAGCGCCATATTGGCCCCCTGCCCCAATTGTGGACTGGCCGAATGGGCGCTGTCGCCGACAAAGGCCAGCGCCTCTCCTGCCGGAACGGTCATGGTGTGATGCGCGTAACGCGCCAATGTCATTACGGGAAAGTCTTCGATGGCGTCGAGATAGGGCTGCACATCAGGCCAATGGGCCAGCACCTCCGCCTTCCGGGCCGCGACGCCCCTTTGCCTGATGGCCTCGTAGTCGGCGGGCTTGAGGCTCCAGAAAAGGCCGCCAGCTCCGGCCCCTCCGGCACCGACCGCCCAATGGGCAATATGCCAATCATGACACTGGCTTGCCGGTAGCGCTGCGTCAGCGCAGTCGGCTCAAAGCCTTCACCATGCCGAGGCACCGTGCCCCAGATGGCGCCGAACGGCAAAGCCCGCGCCTTGCCCTGCCCAGCCGAATATCGCTTCAGCGGCGAACCACCACCCAGACAATCGATCACCAGATCGAACGGCTCGGTCTGCCGCTCGCCGTCCAGCACGATCGCCCGACGCCCGGCCGATAGATCGCGCAGCGCTTGGATCGCATGCCCCGTGCGGATGGGAATGCCGGCGGCGAGCACCGCATCGTGCAACACGCCGAACAAAGCCGCCCGATGAATACCCAGACCCCGGCCAATGCCGGGCAGGCTGTCATAGCGCACATCGAGCACCACCCGCCCCGACCGGGCATCGGCGCCATGCAGCCGATCGAGCGGCGCGCCAAGTTCGCATATGGCCGCAAGCAGGCCCAGATCATGCAGCACGGCCCGGCCCGTAGGCTGCAGGATCAGGCCAGATCCCAACGGTCTGGGCGCATCGAACCGCTCGAAAACGGTAGGCCTGTGGCCCAGCCGCTGCATATAGAGCGCACTGGCGAGGCCGGCCGGCCCTGCGCCACAAATGGCGATATCGAGCGCCTTAAGTGCAGCCGCCAACTACAGTACGACCTGCGTGCCGATTTCCACGACGCGACCGGTGGGGATATGGAAATATTCCGTCGCATCGCTGGCATTGCGGGCCAGCCGCGTAAATAACCGGTCCTGCCAATAGCGGATCAGGCCGTTCTTCGGCCCGGGCTTCAACGAGCGGCGGGACAGGAAGAAGGATGTCGACATGATGTCGAACTTCCAGCCCAGCTTGCGGCCCAGCACCAGCGCCTTGGGAATATTGGGAGTTTCCATATAGCCGAAGGTAACGACGACACGGCTGAACAGCTCGTTATAGGCGTCGATGGTCACTTTCTCGTCGTCAGGCACGCGCGGCGAGGCCGAGGTGCGCACCGTGAGGATGACGTTCTGCTCGTGCAGCACCTTGTAGTGCTTGAGGCTGTGCAGCAGCGCTGTCGGCGCGCCTTCGATATCGCTGGTGAGGAAGATCGCAGTGCCGGGAACGGTATTCGGCTTTTTCTTGGAGAGATTGTCGACCGAGAATTGCAACGGCACTTCGTCGCGCCGGGTCTTTTCCGACAGGCGCCGGCGACCGGCCATCCAGCTCCACATGACCACGGCGACGAGAGCCGCGACCACGGCGGGCACCCAACCGCCCCGGAACAGCTTGGAGGCATTGGCGGCAAAGAACGCGCCATCGACAATGGCGAAGAACACGCCAAAGGCAATGACGGCCAGCGGATGCCACTTCCAATTGCGCCACATGACGACCACCAGTAGCATCAGCGTCACGATCATGACGCCAGACACGGCAATGCCATACGCATGCGACAAGGCGGCCGAACTACGGAACGACACGACCAGCAGCAGCACGCCGATCATCAGCATGGAATTGATCTGCGGCATGTAGACTTGGCCGCTCTGGGTTTCGGAGGTGTGTTCCACCACCATGCGCGGCAGCATGTTGAGTGCGATGGCCTGCTGCGCCAGACTGAACATGCCCGAAATCACCGCCCGGCTGGCAATGATCGTAGCCGCAGTGGCCAGCACCACAAAGGGCACCAGCGCCCATTCGGGCTGCATTTCAAAGAACGGGCTCTCGACATTTTCGACGCCGACGCGGAGCACGAAAGCCCCCTGCCCGAAATAATTGAGCAGCAGGCAGGGAAACACCATGCCGAACCGAGCCAGGACGATCGGCTTGCGGCCGAAATGGCCCAGATCGACATAGAGCGCTTCCGCACCGGTTACGGCCGAGAAGATCGCGCTGACGACGACAAAGGAAATGCCGATATGGGTGGCCGGGAATTCCAGCCCGAGCAGTGGATTGAGCGCCCATAGCACCACGGGATAATCCACGATATGGACCAGCCCGGATATGGCCAGCGTCAGAAACCAGATCGCCGTTATCGGCCCGAAGACGATGGACACCTTGGCCGTGCCGAAGCGCTGCACCATGAAGATGCCAATGATGATGACGATAGTGATCGGTACCACAAAGCGGGTGAGATCGGGCGCCACCACTTCCGGGCCCTCGACGGCCGAAAGCACCGACATTGCCGGGGTGATAATGGCGTCGCCGAAAAACAGCGCCGCGCCGACAACCCCTAGCCCGGTGATCCGGGCGGGCGGATTGGTGAAGGTCTTGCGGGCCGGGGCGACCAGCGAGAGCGTGCCGCCTTCGCCATTATTGTCGGCGCGTAACGAAGAAGATGTATTTGACCGCGACGGTCAGGGTCAGCGCCCAGACGATCAGCGAGAGCAGGCCCAATATCTCGGTGGCGCTCGAGGCGGCGCCGGGGCGGATATGCATGGCCTCGCGGAAAGCATAGATCGGGCTCGTGCCGATATCCCCATAGACCACGCCGAGCGCCCCCAGAACGAGGACGGGCAAGTGCTTGTCGGGATGGGAATGTACGGCGCCGCTCGCATCGACTCCGGCGGTATCGCCGGCAGCGTTCGTCTGCGTCATGAACCTTGTGCTCTCTTGATCAGGGCGGGCGCCGCTATACACCCGCCGCCAGTCACACACAACACCATGTCGCCACATTGGGTTCAATGCAACAGGGGCCGTCCCTTCTGGAACGGCCCCTGCTGGTAAACGAAGGCTTGGAGGTCTTCGTAAGACTTATTCGGCGGCTCGGGCGAGCGCAGCGTCTTCGTCACGCGCAGCCTTGGTTGCCTTGGCCCACCAGATCAGCTGGTTCAGCATGTCATTGGCGGAGTTGCCGATCGAGGCTTCGAGGTCTGCAACGGCCTTGGTGCCACCGTAGCCGGGATGCACCGACATGAAATCTGCGCCGGCGATATGCACAGCTGAACGCGTCGGGACCATCTGCAGCTCGACACCGATATTGCGCAGGTGTTCGACGGCACGGGCGCCACCAACCGAACCATAACCAACAGCGCCGAACGGCTTCTTGTTCCAGTTCACATAGGCCCGGTCGAGAGCGTTCTTCAGCGCGCCGGTGATCGAGCGGTTATATTCAGCGGTCACGAAGATATAACCATCGAATTCGCTGATCTTGTTCTGCCACCGGATGGCTTCCGCATTGACCGAAGGCATCCGGGCATTGGAAGCCATTTCGTCAAAGAACGGCAGATTGAAATCACGCAGGTCGACGATTTCGGCCTGCAATTCAGCACGTTCATTGACCTTGTCGGCGATCCACTGGGCGGGCAGTTCACCAAAGCGGGTCGGGCGAGTGGACGAGATAATCACGGCAATCTTGAGTTTGGACATTTGAGCCCTCCTTGGTAACAAATCGTAACTGAGGCGATATATGTGCCTTTAACGAAAGCTGGCAAGGAGGCACTATTTGGTGGTGCGGGGACACCAATTCCCCTTAGGCACATTTATGTAAGCATTGGTGGGAGCTGGATTTTTGCGGTTAGGACATCAAATCTGCCCTAATCAAGCCGCTCCGTCAGCTTATCCCTGACGCACTGTTCGACCTGCTATGACAGTGGCGCAGGACTTAGGGGCCCAGTGAGGGCGCCGGCAATGCCGGCACCCCCATGATTTATTCGGCTGCTGCCGCCAACGGCGCCGGCGAGCGCTTGATGGTCAGGCGCGTCAGCGCGAAGGCGATGACGGCACAGGCCGCAATGCCCAGCACCATGGGCCGCGCGGTGCCATCAAAGAAGCTGCCGACAATGCCCATGACCACGGCGGCCGTCACCAATTGCAGCGTGCCCATCAGAGCCGAGGCCGTGCCGGCGATCGTGCCATGCTCTTCGAGCGCCAGCACCGCCGTGGTCGGGATAACCGAGCCCAGGAAGCCGTAGCCAACAAACAGCAGCACGGCGAGTACATCCAGCCGATCAACGCCCAAAGCAAAGACCGCGGCCAGCGCCACCATCACCAATATGAAGCCATTGACGGCGGTGCGCACCACAGCGTTCAGCCCAAAGCGGCGGGTCAGCACGCCCGTCAGCTGCGAGACGCCGATAAACGACACCGCATTGATCGAGAACATGATGCTGTATTGCGTTGGGTTCAGCCCATAATGGTCGATCAGAATGAAGGACGAATTGGCCGGGTAAGCCATGAAGCTCGACATGCCGAAGGCACCGATCATCGACAGGCCCAGAAATTACGGTCGCGCAGCAGCACGCCATAACCCTTGATGGCGCTGCCGACGCTGCTTTCAAGCCGCGCCGAAGCCGGACGGGTTTCCTTGAGGAAAAACGCCACCAGCAGAATGCCGAGCAGACCGATGCCGGCCACGGCGTAGAAGATCACGCGCCAGTCGCCAAACTGCACGATCAGGCTACCGCCCAACGGCGCCAGAATCGGCGACACCGAAAAGACCAGCATCAACAGGCTCTGCAATTGCGCAGCGTCCGCGCCAGTATAGCCGTCCCGCACAATGGCGCGGGGCAGCGCCATGGCGGCGCAGGCGCCAATGCCCTGCACGAAACGGGCAACGACCAGCCACTCGATGGATGGCGCAACGGCACAGGCAATGCCGCCAGCCGTGAACAGCGTCAGGCCGAAATACAGCGGCGGCTTGCGCCCGACCATGTCGCTGATCGGACCATAGAACAGCTGACAGACCGCAATGGCGGCCATGAAAGCCATGAGGCTAGCCTGCACGCCGGCCGTGTCGGCGCCGAGGCTATCGCCAATGGCCGGCAAAGCCGGCAGATACATGTCGATGGCGAAGGGACCGATGGCCGACAGCAAGCCGAGCACCAGCGCTGCGCGCAGGATTGTTGGGTTCATTTTCGAATACCTTTTCGGCCGCTGCCGATGCAGCGGGCCACTCATTGGGAAAAGCTGTTCGGCGCGGTGGGGAGGCACGGCAGCCGATGCAGCGATATTGGACACAAGTGTAAAATCAGTCAAGCACCCACGTCAAATATTTTTGACAATGTTGTAAAATTAGGCAATTCGTGTATGCTCTCCACCATGAGTCAGATCGAGCTGCTGCACACCGAAAAAGCTTTCCCCCGCGCTGTCGCCAAGCGGCAGGCGATTCTGGATGCGGCCAAGCGTGCCTTTGTGCGCGACAGGGTCAGCGCGGCCGGCATCGACGCCATTGCCATCGAGGCGGGCGTTTCCCGGCAGACCGTCTACAACCAGATCGGCGACAAGGATCAGCTCTTCATCGCGGTGGTCGAGGACGTGACCGCCCGCTCCAGCGCATCGCTGATGCAGGTGCTGCACAGCTTTCCCGACAAGCCCGACAATCTCGAACAGGCATTGACCGATTTCGCCGCGGGCCTGTTGGGCCGCTGCATGTGCGACATCGATGGCCGCGCCCTCGCCTCGCTGATGGAACGCGAAGCCCATCGCTGGCCCCATCTGTTCAGCGCCCGGAAGGAATATGGCCCCGGCAAGGACTGGCCGGTCATCGCGGCGGTCTTCGCCAAGCTGGGCCGGGACGGCTATCTCGAGACGGACGACCCCAGCCTGATCGCCCGCCACTTCATGGCGCTGATCAATGCCGACCTCCCCAAGGACCGGGGCATGTGCTCCCGCCCCACCGAAGCCGCCGTGCTCAAGGCAGCGAAGGCGGGGGTGTCAACCTTCCTGCGGGCTTTCGCGAGGCGGTAAGGGGTCTATCCACTCCACTGAGCGCGCTTCACTCCCACACCCACTAGGCTCTTCACCTACCCACGGTGTCATTCCCGCGAAAGCGGGAACCTCCGTTTTCTTCCTTGGTGCGTATGAAGACGCCCCTACCCTTCCAACACATCCCGATACCGCCGCACCGCCTCTGGGAACCCCATCAGCAGTGCATCCGCCGTCAGCCCATGCCCGATCGAGGCTTCATCCACCCCTTTAACTGCCGCCCGGAAGGCCGGCAGGTTTTCCAGCGTCAAATCATGCCCGGCATTGAGCCCCAATCCCGCCGCATGCGCCGCCGCAGCCGTCTCGGCCAAAGCCGCCAATTCCGCCTCGGCCCGCACCGGATCATCGTAACACCCGCCATAGGGCCCGGTGTACAGCTCGACCCGGTCCGCACCAGTCGCCTTGGCTGCGCTGATGCCCTTGGCGCCGGCATCGGGATCGCAGAACAGCGAAATCCGGCGCCCCGGCTGCTTGAGCTTTTGCACCACCGAGGTCAGGAAATTGTTGTTGGCGTGGAAATCCCAGCCATGGTCCGACGTCGCCTGCGCCGGATCATCGGGCACCAGCGTCACCTGCTGCGGATTGACCATCTCGATCAGGCCGATGAAATCGTCGCTCGGATAGCCCTCGATATTGAACTCGGCATCGGGATATTCGTCGCGCAGTAGCGCCGACAGATCGAACACATCAGTCCGCCTGATATGCCGCTCATCGGGCCGCGGATGCACAGTAATGCCGCTGGCACCCGCATCGAGCACCACACGGGCCATGCCGATCACACTCGGCCGGGGCAGATCACGCCGATTGCGGAGCTGGGCGACGGCGTTGAGATTTACGGAAAGCAAGGTCATGGCAGGGACTCGAAAAACGCTATCCCTGCCATATACCAGACTGGACGCGCCGCCCAATCGAACCTTGTGATGACAGCCATCAATAGCGGCTGACTACATACCCTGCGGACCACGCGAAATCGCAGCCAGCCCGGTCCGCACCACTTCCACCAGCCCAAGCGGCTGCATCAGCGCGATGAAGCTGTCGATCTTGGCCGGCTTTCCGGTCACTTCAAACACGAAACTCTCGACCGAAGCATCCACGATCTGGGCGCGGAAAGCATCGGCCGGGCGCAGCGTTTCGGCGCGGTGATCGCCTGAACCCGCCACCTTGATCAGCGCCAGCTCACGCTCCAGCGAAGCCCCCTCCGCCGTCAGGTCATGCACCTTGTGCACGGGTACGAGGCGCTCGAGCTGCAGCTTGATCTGGGTCAGGGTCTTGGGCGTGGCGATGACGACAACGGTGATGCGACTAAGTCGCCGCCCGTGTTCGGTCTCGCTGACAGTCAGGCTTTCGATATTATAGCCACGCGCCGAAAAGAGGCCGACGACCCGAGCGAGAATGCCCGGCTCGTTGTCGACCAGAACCGACAGGGTATGGCGCTCGATTTCCGGGTTTCCTTGGTCAGAAAATAGGCCGAGCCGGTGGGCTGCAAATGTGCGTTCATTGTTTGGTTCCTCTGCAGCGCTCTAGACGAGCTGCCGTCCCTTCTCGTCGATGATGTCGCCAATGTTCGCGGTATCAGGCAGGATAATCTCGTTATGCGGCTTGCCCGAGGGGATCATGGGCAGGCAGTTTTCGTCCTTTTCAACGAGCACGTCGAACAGCACCGGGCCGTCATAGTCGAGCATTTCGGCAATGGCCGCGTCGAGCTCGGCCGGGTTGTCGCAACGAATGCCCTTGCCACCATAGGCCTCGGCCAGCTTGACGAAATCGGGCAGCGATTCCGAATAAGAATGGGCGTAGCGGCTGCCATGCAGCAGGTCCTGCCACTGGCGAACCATGCCCATGCGCTCATTGTTGAGGATGAATATCTTGATCGGCAGGCGATACTGCACGGCCGTCGACATTTCCTGCATGGTCATCTGCACCGATGCTTCGCCGGCAATGTCGATCACCAGCGCATCGGGATGCGCCACCTGCACGCCGACAGCCGCCGGCAGGCCATAGCCCATCGTGCCAAGACCGCCGGAGGTCATCCAGTGGTTGGGCTTGTCGAAGTGGAAGTGCTGGGCGGCCCACATCTGATGCTGGCCAACTTCGGTGGTGACGAACACCTCCTTGCCCTGCTTCTTGGTGGCTTCATAGAGCCGTTCAATGGCGTATTGCGGCTTGATCACCGTGTCGGAATTCTTGTAGCCGAGCAGAATCCACTGCGCGCCACTTTTCGATCTGCGCCCACCACGGCGCAATGGCCTCGGTGCGCGGCTGATTGGTCTTGGACCGCCAGATGCGGACCATCTCGCCCAGCACGCGCTCGCAATCACCGATGATCGGAATATCGACGCGCACGACCTTGTTGATCGAGCTGGGGTCGATATCGACATGGATCTTGCGGCTATTGGGCGAGAAGGCGTCGATGCGCCCGGTGATCCGGTCATCGAACCGCGCGCCGATATTGATCATGACGTCGCAGTCATGCATCGCCAAATTGGCTTCGTAAGTGCCGTGCATGCCCAGCATGCCCATCCATTGCGGATTGGACGCGGGGAATGCACCCAGCCCCATCAGCGTCGAGGTCACTGGAAAGCCGGTCAGCTCAGCCAGTTCGCGCAGATGCTTGGAAGCTTCCGGGCCGGCATTGATCACCCCACCGCCAGTATAAAAGATCGGCCGATCGGCCTTGAGCATTAGGTCCACAGCGGCCTCGATGGCGGCGCTGTCGCCATCCATCTGCGGGCGATAGCTCTGGTGGCGCAGCGTATCCAGATCAGGCTGATAATACTCACCCAGCGCGAACTGCACATCCTTGGGAATGTCGATCACCACCGGGCCGGGGCGGCCGGTCGTCGCGATGAGGAAGGCTTCATGCATGATGCGCGGCAGGTCTTCCACGCGCTTCACCAGATAATTGTATTTGGTGCAGGAGCGGGTAATGCCGACCGTGTCGCATTCCTGGAAGGCGTCGCTGCCGATCAGCGTGGTGGGGACTCGGGCCGTGATGCAGATCAGGGGGATGGAATCCATCAGCGCATCGGTCAGGCCGGTCACCGCATTGGTCGCGCCGGGGCCCGAAGTCACCAGCACCACGCCGGGTCTGCCGGTCGAGCGGGCATAGCCTTCGGCCATGTGGGTCGCGCCCTGCTCGTGACGCACCGGGATGTGCTGGACCTTGTCCTGCTGAAACAGCGCATCATAGATCGGCAGAGCCGCGCCGCCGGGATAGCCGAAAATATGCTCGACACCCTGATCGGTCAGCGCCCGGATCACCATTTCTGCGCCGGTCATCTGTTCGGCCATCGTAAAGTCCTTCCTAAAGTCCACTGCTTGGCCCGATCTCGTAGCGGCAAAAACCGGGCAATAAAAAGGCCCCGTTCGGGACCTGTTTTCGGCGCACCAGCTATCGCGCGGGATTTTATCCCACGTTGCCGATGCGCCTGCCTACTACGAGAATGAGTGCCCGCACGGGACCTCTCCTTAAAATTACCCGGGCATTGATAGGTGCAAGCCAGCGCAGGTGTCAATAGCGCAGTGGCGAATGGCAAGACACTTAACCCAATACTTAATCGTTGACAGGGCCCGCAGATATCACTTAAGGTTCTGCTTAAGTTAACTCGGAAGGACATCCTGAAATGACCGAACGCTCCATTGCTCACGGCACTTTCGTTATCGAGCGCAAATACCCCGCCGACCCCGCCCGCGTCTTCCGGGCTCGGGCCGACCCGGAGATCAAGAAGCGCTGGTTCGCCGCCGGCAATGACACCAAGGTTTTCGAATTCCGCGAGGGCGGCCGCAGAATATGCCGAAGGCGATGGCCCAAATGGCGGCAGCTACAGCTACGACGTGACCTATCAGGACATCGTGGAAAACAACCGCATCGTCTATTCCTATCAGATGAGCCCGGGCGGCCAGCGCATCTCGGTATCAGTCGCCGCGGTCGAACTGTTCGCCGATGGCACCGGCACCCGCCTCACCGTCACCGAGCACGGCTGCTTCTTCGACGGCCTCGACACTGTCGACCAGCGCAAGCAGGGCACCGAATGGCTTATGGGCGAACTGGGCAATGAACTGGACAGCCAGCTAGCAAACTAGCGAGCACCCATTTCAGTCGACAAATGCTGCAAACAATTGTCCAAGGTGGATACCCATTCTGGACAACACACCGCAGATGATTTCGGCCAATCCATTCTCCCTGCCCTGTCGCGCTGAAGCGCCACGAGCCCCGGCGTGAACCGGGCCCTGCTTATCTTCATCGCCGCCCTCTTCGTGGCGGCGGCGGTGCTGTGGGCCCTCTGGTTCATCCCCGATGGTCCGTTGCGCTATCTGGCAGTGATCAGCGCAGCCGTGACCGCCTATATGGCGCTCAATGTCGGCGCCAATGACGTTGCCAACAATGTCGGCCCGGCGGTGGGTGCCAAGGCCATTACCATGGGCAGCGCGCTCGCCTTGGCGGCAGTCTTCGAAATCTGCGGCGCCTTGTTTGCCGGCAATGAGGTGATCGCCACCGTCTCCCGCGACCTGCTGGTCTGGGATCATGGCTTTTCCGACCGCATGATGATGCTGTCCATGATTTCGGCGCTATTGGCCGCAGCACTGTGGATCAATATCTCCACCCTGTTCGGTGCGCCCGTCTCCACCACCCACGCCATTGTCGGCGGCATTGTCGGCGCCTTCGCTGCGGCAGCCGGTACCAGCGCCATTGCTCGGCCTGTGGTCGGCACCATTGCCGTCACCTGGACCCTGTCCCCTATCCCGGGCGGCATTCTCGCGGCGGCGATCCATGCCATTATCCGCAAGCTGATCACGCGGCGCATCGACAAGGTCGGCGCGGCGCGGCTCTGGGTGCCGCTGCTGGTGGCAGCCATGGCGGGTCTCTTCACCACCTATCTCAGCACCAAGCTGCATCCGCAGGGCTGGCGCCCCGATGTCTACACCGTCGCCGCGATTGGCCTGACAACCGCCGTCTTGGGCTGGATCGTCGCCATGCCTTGGGTTCGGATGAACTCGCTGACCATGGAAAATCGCAAGAAGGAGATTGCCCGTCTGTTCCGGCCGCCGCTGATTGTCGCCGCCGCCTTGCTCTCCTTTGCGCATGGCTCCAACGACGTCGCCAATGCGGTCGGCCCCTTCGCGGCCATCCTGTCGGCCATCGGGGCAACAGCAAGCCCGATTGCCGGCGGCGTCGCCCCGCTCTGGACCCCGGCCATCGGCGCCTTCGGCATTGCCTGCGGCCTGTCGCTCTTTGGCCCGCGCGTCATTCACACCATTGGCGAGCAGATCACCAAGCTCAATGAAATCCGCGCCTTCTGCGTGGCGCTCTCGGCCGCCGGCACGGTCTTGCTGGCCTCGGCCTTCGGCCTGCCGGTCTCGTCCACCCATGTAGCGGTGGGCGCGGTGTTCGGCGTGGGCTTCCTGCGCGAATATCTGGCCATGCGGAACATGCAGGGCGCGGCGGCCGGCAATGCGCGCTTCCTCGATCCGGCCTCGCTCAACGCCACCCCGGAAGAAGCCATTGCTCGCGAACGCCGCCACGACCGGCGCTATCTGGTGCGCCGCCTCAAGGTCGCCCGCATCGCCGCGGCCCGGGTCATCACCCTCCCCGCCGCCACCGCCATGGGCGCACTGTTCTATTGGCTGGCCAGCCGGGTTATTGGCTAGCGAGTTCGGCCAGCAGCCGATGATGCAGCCGGTCGGCCACCCGTGTCAGGGCGCGGTCCTTCAACAGGCGCTTGGCTTCGCCCAGCAACACCCAATGGCGCTGGCGCTGGTCCATCTCGTCCCGGGCGTCGAGCTGGGTTTCCACCCGTAGCGGGTAGAGATCGACATCGACCAATTGCCCCTTGTCGCTGATGCGATAGCTGCCCAGTGCCTCGCTTTCCACGACGCCGGTCACCCCGGCCTCCTCGAAGGCCTCCTTGGCTGCGCTGTCCCGGGCCGTCATTCCGCTGCTGATCGAGCCCTTGGGGAAAATCCAGCGCCCCGTACGCCGCGAGGTGACCAGCAGGAATACCACCCGCCCGTCGCGCACCACATAGGGCACGGCACCAGACTGGCGCAGCCCGGGCGCCAGAATCGACCCTCGGATTCCACAGATTGAAAAATTCTCGCAGCATGGCGCTGTTCTAGGGCAATCGCATCTGCGTCGCCAGCCAGCAAAAAGGGCCCGCAAGGGGCCCTTTCGTCAACGCAAACCGCCGATTAGCTCAGCAGGGTCAGGTTCGTCGCCGAAACCTTGCCGTCGCGGCCGGTTTCGAGTTCGTAGGTCACCTTGTCGCCCTCATACAGGCCCTGCAGGCCCGAACGCTGAACGGCGGAGATGTGGACAAACGCATCCTTTTCGCCATTGTCAGGCGAAATGAAGCCGAAGCCCTTGGTGGTGTTGAAGAATTTGACGGTACCGGTAATGGTAGCCATGGAGTGCATCCTCTTAATGAGTGCTCGCCGCTTACGCGGCCGGAGTTGAACATAGGCCTCTTTGAGACAGGCCCTGCCGAACGATTCACAGATCAGGAGGTAGCCAAGTTTCCGGCATGCCGGTCGTCAGATAGCGCAAGACAAGTGTAACGTCAGAGACCAAATATTGTCGCTATCGGATGCAAATTCAAGGCACTTCACTCGATCGATGAAACACCCGGCCCGGGAGGGACTCCGGACCGGGTGCTTTTGGCACTCGGGGGCGCATTACAGCATGGGGCGATGCTGCAACTCTATTTAGCCGCGCGGGCAGCTATCAACGTAGCGCGTGCCATTGGGGCGTTCGTAGACGCAGCGATTGCCGCTGCCTTCGACACGGCCAATCATATTGCCCGCTGCAGCGCTGACCACGCCGCCGACACCAGCACCTACGACAGTGCCCAGAACGCTACCGGTGGTGGCAGCGCCGACAATGGCACCTGCGCCCGCACCAACCGCAGCACCCTGCTGCGTAGGCGTGCACGCTGCCAGCGACAAAGCGGCGGCGGCGATGATCAGAAACTTATGCATGGAAACCCTCCAAAGATATTATCGACGACCAAATGCGCCGGACGGCGGAATGGTTCCAGCATGATTCCAGCTTTTTGCAGCAAGCACAGTCATTGCCGCGAAAAGAGTGCACCAATTGCAACCAGAACCCATCCAAAGATCATGCCGGCGCTGCCCAATGGAGCCGCTCCGGGAAGGCGCCATGGCCCAGCCATTCATGAATTCCCAGATCCGCACTGAAGACCAAAGTGCCCGCCGCCAGCAAATAGCCGGCAAGGCGGAATAAACGGCCATCGAGCCCCGTCGCGCATAAAGCCAGCAAAGCCGGGCCATGCGCCGAGCAAATGGTGGCGATTGCCGAGAGGTTCCGACCCTCCCCGGCATGGGACGCGGCGGCTGCCGATATGACACCGATGGCCCCGGCCGTGCCCGCTGCGAGCAGCAGAAGGCGGCAGGGGAGATCATGGATTGGCTGCATGGCATGGTTCCTTTTGTCGCCCTGCTCTATCGCGCCGGGCGGGCTTCGTCTAATGCTGGCTGGCGATTGGGACGACATCAAATGAACGAGCACATCACGGCAGCGCCCGGCGCGGCCGCCAATTCCGCTCCGGCCGATTCGGGCTGGTGGGATGAACTTCGAGCCACGTTCACGCTGGCCCGGCCGCTGGTTATCGCGCAATTGGCCGGGACGGCGCTGACCATGACCGACGTCATCATGTTGGGCTGGCTCGGGCCGAGCTATCTCGCCGCCGGCACGCTGGCCACCACCTTCCTCATGCCATTTCTGGTCGGCAGCACGGGCATTGTCGGTGCCGTGGCGCCGCTGGTGGCCCGAGCGCGCGGCGCACGCGACATCAAGGCCGTGCGGCGCATCGTGCGGCAAGGGTGCTGGGCAGCCATTGTCCCGGCGCTCTGCCTGACACCGATCCTATGGCAGATCCGGCCCATCTTTGCCCTTTTGGGCCGGGATGCAGACCTCTCCATCATGGCCGAGCAATATATTCATGTCGCCGTGTGGATGTTGTTTCCGGCGCTGGGGCTTATCGCGTTCCGTTCGCTGCTGTCGGCCTTTGCCAATACCCGCATCATCCTGCTGGTCACGGTGGGTGGCGTTGTTTGCAACGCTTTGGTCAACTATGCGCTGATCTTCGGTAATTTCGGCTTTCCTAGGCTCGAACTGCGTGGCGCGGCGCTGGCGACGCTGCTGACCAATGTGCTGATGTTCGCCGCGCTCGCCGCCTACGTCTTGCGGCACCGCCGCTTCCGCCGCTTTCATCTTCTGGCCCGGTTCTGGAAGCCGGACTGGTCGCTGTTCGGGCAGATTTTCCGCATCGGCACGCCCATCGGGCTGACGCTGCTATCCGAGGTTGGCCTGTTCACCGCCGCCGCCCTGCTGATGGGTCAGTTGGGCACCGATGAAGTGGCCGCCCACGCCATTGCGCTGCAATGCGCCAGCATGGCCTTCATGGTTCCCCGGGGCTGGGCACTGCCGCCACCGTGCGGGTGGGGCTGGCCTATGGCCGCAACGACCCCCGGGGCATCCGTCGCGCGGGCTGGACGGCTTTCGCACTGGGCACCAGCTTCATGGCGCTGTCCTGCATCGTGTTTCTGACGCTGGCACCCCTTATTGTCGGCCTGTTCCTCGACCCCAGCCATGCCGAAAATGCCAATGCTCTGCGGCTGGCCGCCAGCTTCCTCGTGGTTGCCGGCGTGTTCCAGCTGGTCGACGGGGCTCAGGTCGTTGCAGCGCATGCGCTACGCGGCCTGAGCGACACAAAAATCCCCATGGTTCTGGCTTTTGTCGGCTATTGGGCGGTCGGCCTGCCTGTCGCTTACGTCTTGGGCTTCACGCTGGAATGGCGCGGCATCGGCATCTGGACCGGCCTCGCCGCCGGCCTTGCCTTCGTCGCCGTGGTATTGGTCACCCGCTTCGCCCTACGCGAACGCCTCGGCCTGCTGCCCCGAGCGCTATGATTTGCCCCGCACCTTCAAGAGCGCGGAGTCATCCCCAATGTCCCCTTACCCACCGCTCTCCCTCGGGCTCGACCCGAGGGCCACTCGCCGCTCGCATCGGGGTAGAATGTGCCCTCGGATTCAAGCCCCAACGAGCGCGTGGATGGGTCTAGATTGTAACCCGTGAGCGCCGTTCTTGCGCCTCCGTCCCCTTGATAGGGAGAGACCGAGGGGTAATGGAGCCCCTATCCCTCACACCACCCGCCGAGGCCAATCCCCCATCCGGTTGCGAAACCGGGTCCGCTGGCGCTTGGCATATTGCTGGGTCGCAATCGTAGCCAGCCGGATCGCCTCCCCCTGCCCCATCACCCCATCCAGCCACGCGCTGATTTCGGGCACACCAATAGCCTTCATCACCGGCAGGCTAGGATCGAGCCTTTGCGCGCAACGCCTCAACCTCGGCTACAGCGCCGCTCTCAAACATGGCAGCAAACCGAGTGGCAATCCTTCCACGCAGCACATCCCGATCCGGATCGAGCACCATGCGCTCCACGGCGAAGTCACCGAGCAACCCGGCCTGTGGCTCATCCTGAAAACTGGACAATGTCCGCCCCGTCCCGCGTTTTACCGCCGGGGCACGGATCAGGCGCTGCGGATCGGCCACCTTGAGTCGCGCCGCAGTGACCGGGTCCTCCCGCTGCAGCAAAGCAAGCCGCTGCGCTCATCCAACTCTTGAATCTCTTGTTGAACTTCAAGCGTAACTGCAGCCGAAACCTCCGGCACATCGGCGAATCCGTTTTGCAGGGCATCGAAGTAAAGCCCTGTTCCGCCAACAAAAAACAGTGCCCCCTCAGTCGCCTCGATGACCGCCTTGGCCGCACCCAGCCATTGGCCGGTGGAGAAACGCGATGATGCCGGCACACTGCCATAGAGCCGGTGATCGGCTCGCGCCTCCTCCTCCATGCTCGGCCGCGCCGTAACCACCCGCACCGTGTCGTAGACCTGCATGGCATCGGTATTGACGATGGCGCCGCCCTCTTGCTCCGCCATGGCGAGCGCCAGCGCCGACTTGCCGCTGGCAGTCGGACCCGCTATCAGAACGGCGCGCCTGCGGCCCGTCACGCTGCCCCCCAGAAAGTGTTGCCTACCATGCCGGTCCTTTGCCTCATCGCCAATCCCGCCGATTCCGAACTCGATCCGGCTTTGGCTGCCGCCGTCATCAAACAGATCGGCGGCGAGCTCAATTGGCTCAATCACGCCATTGCCTGCGAGATCATCGAGCCGAAGTCAACCGATGCCCCGGCCATTGCCCGTGAAGTCATCGGCACGCGCAAGGTCGATGCTGCTCTCGTGGACAGTGAAGGTCGCCGCAAGCCGATCCTCGTTGCCGACATGGATTCCACCATGATCGAGCAGGAGTGCATTGACGAGCTGGCCGCCGCCCTCGGCATCAAGCAGCAAGTCGCCGAGATCACCGACCGGGCAATGCGCGGCGAACTCGATTTTGCGCAGGCGCTCGATACCCGCGTCGCTTTGCTCAAGGGGCTGGAACGCAAGGTCATCGAGGAAGTGCGCCGCGAACAGATTACGCTCGCCCCCGGCGGCCGCGCGCTGATCCAGACCATGAAGGCCTATGGCGCCTATACCTCGCTCGTCTCGGGCGGCTTCACCTTTTTCGCCGACTATTTCGCCAAGCGCATCGGCTTCGATGAGGCCATTGCCAATGTACTGCTCTTCGACGGCGACGCCCTGACCGGCACCGTGCAAAAGCCCATCGTCGACAAATCAACCAAGCGCGAGCGGCTGACCGCCCTCGCCGCCGAACGCAACCTGCCGCTCAGCGCCACCATCGCCGTGGGCGACGGCGCCAATGATCTGGACATGATCCGCGTCGCCGGCTTCGGCGTCGCCCTGCACGCCAAGCCGGCCGTGGCGGCAGAAGCCGGCATCCGCATCGACCACGGCGACCTCACCGCCCTGCTCTATCTGCAAGGCTATGGCGAAGACGATATCGTGCGATGAAGCTGGAAACCTCGCGACTGCTGCTGCGCGAATGGCGCGACACTGACCGCGAGGCATTCGCCGCGATCGTCGCCGATCCTCATGTCATGCGATTCTACACCGCCACGCGCAACCGCGCGGAGGCCGATGCCCGGATCGATAAAATGATCGCCGGACTCGCCAATGGCACCGGCCATTTCCCTGGCGGTGGAGCGAAAGTCCGATGGCGCCCTGCTCGGTCTGACCGGCACGGGCGACATCAACTTCCCCATTCCCACCGAACCAAAACTCGAAATCGGCTGGGTGCTCGGCAAGGATTATTGGGGCCGTGGCTATGCGCCCGAAGCTGCGCGAGTCGCACTTGGGCATGCCTTCACGCAATTGCACGCCCCGGAGGTCGTAGCCTTCACCGCGCGGGTGAACCTGCCCAGCCAGCGAGTGATGCAAAAGCTCGGGCTGACGCGCGACCCGCGGGCCGATTTCGAACACCCTCGGATCGCCGAGGGTCATCCCCTGCGCGCGCATGTGCTCTACCGGATTGCCAATCCTAAAACTTAGAACCTGCCCCCAAAACAAAACCGGCGCCCGAGGGCGCCGGTTGATTTTTATGGTGTGGCAGGCGCAGTGGCCGGCGGGGTCGTTGTCTGGGTCTGCGTGGTATCCACCGGAGCCGGTTCTGACCTCGACGGCCGGCGGGGCTTCCGTGCCGACCGTGGGCGCCAGCCGCGAGCCGTCCTCCAGCGTCATGGTCGGGGCCACGCTATCCTCGATGCCCGTGCCGTCCAGCGCGGGTTCGTCGCTGGTCGTAGGCGCATCCGGCACGGGAACCAGCGGGAGCGGCGGCGCCAGATTGGTATTTGCCGCCGGGATTTCCCCATTGGAGCCGAAATAGCGGAAGAACTCGCTATCGGGCGACAACACCATCGTAGTTCCGGTGCCAGTCAGCGCGGTACGGTAGGACTGCATCGAGCGGAAGAATTCGAAGAATTCCTGGTCCTGACCATAAGCGGCCGCAAACAGCCGGTTCCGCTCGGCGTCGCCCGTACCGCGGATGATTTCCGCGTCACGGGTGGCCGCTGCCACGATTTCGACGGCCTGACGGTCCGCGATTGCGCGCAGGCTCTGCGCCTGCTCCTGACCACGAGCACGCAACAGGGCTGCTTCCGCCAGACGTCTGGCGCGCATACGCTCGAAAGTGGTGGCCGAAACATCCTGATCGAGATCGGTGCGCAGGATACGCACATCAACCACTTCAATGCCCAATTCCGCCATATCCGGACGGATCAGGTCACGAGCCTCACGCATCATCTGCGGGCGCTGTTCGGACAGGGCCGCATTGAATTCGCGCAGACCATAGACCTGACGCAGCGCCGAGTCGAAACGGGTGCCGATACGGTCTTCGGCCACCGAAAGCTGGCCCGGGGCACGTTCACGGAACAGGCGCGGATCGGAGATACGGTAGGTCAGAAATGCATCGACTCGGTAGAAGGCGTTGCCCGAAACCTGCACCGTCATATTGGCGATGTCGTAGCGCAGCAGCCGGTTTTCGATGATCTGCACCGTATCCACGATATCGGTCGGGATCTTGAAGTAGAGGCCCGGTTCGGTGCGGATATCGGTGATCTGGCCAAAGCGCATGACGATGGCCTGTTCGCGCTCGTTCACGATGTAGATCGAGGAGAACACGACGTAGAGGGCGGCAACAATGGCAACGCCAAGGATAATCAGACGATTGCTCATGGCTTAGTTCCCCGTCCCGGTGGTCGGTGGCGTGGTCGTTCGGGCGCTCGGGCGCAGTTCGGGCAATGGCAGATAGGGCACGACGCCCGACCCATTGGCCCCACTCTCGATCAGCACCTTCTCGGAGCCGCTATAGACCTCTTCCATGGTCCCGAGGAACAGGCGCTTGCGCGTCACTTCGGGCGCATTGACATATTCGGCATAGATCGCGTTGAAGCGCTGCGCCTCACCGGTTGCTTCCTGCACCACGCGGTTGCTGTATGCAGCCGCATCTTCACGCAGAGCCGCAGCACGGCCACGCGCATCACCCAGAAGGGTATTGGCATAGGAACGTGCTTCTTCCTGCAGGCGCGTCTCGTCCTGACGGGCACGCTGCACTTCGTTGAAGGCGTCGATAACTTCAGCCGGCGGACCGGCATTTTCGATCAGCACTGGCCGACGCGCACGCCGAGCTGATAGCTGTCGAGGATCGACTGGGTAATCTGCTGGACTTCCAGCTCAATCCCGCGGCGGTCATCGCTATAGATGTCCTGCGCCGGACGACGGCCTGCCACTTCGCGCATCGCGCTTTCAGCAGCATTGCGAACCATTTCTTCGGGGTCACGCACATTGAACAGGTAGGCAACCGGATCGCTCACCGACCAAAGCGCAGAAAACTGCACATTGACGATGTTCTGGTCACCCGAGAGCATCAGCCCGCTACCGCCATTGGAATTGGCGCGCGAACCCGTGGCCGTCGCCGCGCCGATCGTGGTCTGGTTCTCGGTCACCGTGACCCGCTCTGACAGTCTCGATCGGCCACAGATGGAAATGCAGGCCCGGCATGGACAATTCGGGCTTGGGCCGGCCGAAGCGCAGCTCGACGCCCACTTCCTGCGGATCGACCGTATAGATCGAATTGAGCCCCCAAAACGCGATAACGGCGAGCACGCCGCCGATCAGCGCCCAGCGTCCGCCGGGTACACCGCCCCGGAACTGGTCACGGCCGCGATTGAGAATATCTTCGAGGTTGGGCGTATTGCCACCCCCGGCCGGCGTGGACCACCACTGCCGCCGCCACCGGGCGCTTGCCCCCGGGGCCGCCATTATTAGTGCGGCCACCCCCGCCTCCGTTACTCTCCCACGGCATCGCAATCCTTTCAGGATATGTTTGTTTCGTCGTGGACATATATAGGCAAGCGGCTCACCCGATCAATGCGCGGTTCCGTTATGTCGCTCATACACTTTGACGCGGTAGCTGGCCCGGTCCTTCTCCATCGGGGTCACCTCCGGCTCGTCCACAATCGCCCAGTCTGCGGGGTTTATTGGAGGAAAACGGATGTCACCCGCGGGCAGAAAGAGCGATATGGCTGATGTAAAGACGGTCGGCCACGCCCATAAGCTGGGCATAAATATCGCCGCCGCCGATGATCATGATCTCGTCAACACCATCTTTTTCCGCAATTTCCCGCGCTTTTTCGAGCGCCGCATCCAAGCTGGAGACCACCAGCACCCCCTCGGGCTGATAGCCCTCCTGCCGCGTCACCACGATATTGGTGCGGCCGGGCAGCGGCTTGCCGACGGTTTCAAATTGCTTGCGGCCCATGATCATGGGTTTGCCCATGGTCATGCGCTTGAAAAGGCGAAGTCGGAGGGAATGCGCCGGGGAATGGTCTGCTCGCTGCCAATGACGCCATTTTCGGCGACACCTGCAATCATGGCGATTCTGATGCTCATAGCACCCCCAGCCGCGCCAGCTGCATCGCCATCGACGCGCACCTTGGTCCATTCGTCCTGCATCACCCCACCCTGCGCTTTATAGAAGTCGATGCTCGGCTCGTTCCAGTCGAGCACCCACCATTCAAAGCGCCCCAGCCCTTCGGCAACGCAGCGCTGCGCCAGATTGACCAGCAAGGCCTTGCCGATCCCCTTGCCGCGCAGAGCAGGATCGACGAACAAATCCTCGAGCCAAATGCCGTGCCGGCCCCGGAAGGTGGAATAGGTGTAAAACCAGAGCGCAAACCCAACCGGCTCACCCTGCCATTCGGCAATCTCGCAGAACACTTTGGGATCAGCGCCAAACAGGTCGCGCGTAATATCAGCCTCATCGGCCCGCACTTCATGCTCGAGCTTTTCATAAGCCGCCAGCGCTCGCACGAAACCAACAATGGTCGCGGCATCCGCCGCAATAGCAGGGCGAATAACCGGGCTCACGCTCAGGGATCCTCGTGCCGCTCGAGAATGAGGATTTCGAGTTCTTTCTCCGGGTAGAAATCGGTTGCCACCATTTCGAACGTGGTGGGCCCGGTCTTCCTGATGCCCTCGCCACAGAACGACACCGAGTTGGCCTCATCGCCCTTGTCGACCACCAGCCGGAATTTGGGGATGTAACCGCCGCCCCAATTGCCACCCGTGGTCAAAATATAGGAAATCCAGCTCTCGTAGAACGGCGCCGCCCGTGGCTCGTCACCACTCTTGACCGTCTTGCGCACGGCATTGACGAAGGTCTCGTCCGTGCAATAGCGCTCCCGATATGCCGCGGCCGGGTCGAACCCTTCATAGGGCTCGCTCAGGAAGCTCACGCCCGTGGTGCCGCCCACGCTGGGCTTGTAGCGATGCTCGACCTTGACGGTTTCCCCAGCCGGGAAATTGGCCTCCCGTGTGTAGGTCGCCCGGTAGGTCCACATCGGATAATAGTTTTTCTCGGCGCCATCGCTCTCGTCATACATATCGGGCACGAACATGCCCAGATGCAGCATTTCCGCCTTGGTGGCGTCATCCAGCGCGTCGGTTGCTTCATTGGTTGCTCGGGCGAACGACACCAGCGAGATGCCCTTTTCGCGCAGATAGTCCGAGCGATCGACGCCTGCCGCGATGGCATATTCGTGCAGCTCGGCCTTGACCGGCTGGCCGTTGAACGTGGTCTGGAAGTGGAACAGATTGTCGTTCGGACCATCGGGGAATGCGGTTGGCGACCACCAATCCGGCTCGATATCGGGCATGGGGAAAGCCACCAGCACATTCTGGTCTTTGTCGGTATTGTTCTGGAATTCGTAGATGACGCGGATTTCGTCAGCATGAGATGAACAGCTCTTCGCTCAGCATCTTGATGTCATCATTGATGACGAATTCCAGCCCGCCGGTAACCAACTGCGCCGCGGTATCATTCGCCAGCGCCGGCCCTGCCAAAGATGCGGCGAGCACACAAACCAATCCCGAGAACACCCTCATGTCCCACACTCCAAAAACACATATACGTAAGGGGTTAGCCCCTTGCCCAGATTCTCTGCCACCAGATCAACGGTGGCGCTACACGTGGCCGGCATAAAATCAGCCGGGCAAATGGCTGAACCATTTGCGCTCCAAGGCAGCATCGAGATCGATGCTGTTCTCTCGTGCAAACAGCAGCAGCATAGCTAGGACGTCCGCCGCTTCATCTTCCTTGGCCTGCTGCACGATTTCTTGTGTCGCGCCCTTGAGCCGCCCGCGCCCGCTGGCCTTCAGATGCTCGGCAGTAAGTTCGCCCAGCTCTTCCTGCAGCTTGAGGATGTACCAGTCACCATCCCGGGCGATGTCGTTGCGCTCGGCATAGATGTCGGAAACACGCGCCACCAGTTCGCTGAGTTCACCCAGTGCCCCGGCTCATACCGCTATAGGCGCTTTGATGTTGGGGTGTGGATCGTAGCCCACGAATTCGAAATCCTCAAAAACGAAGTCTTCCAGCCGCTTCACGTTCGGATTGATCTTGAGCTGTGGCAGCGCCCCGGGCTCCCGCGACAGCTGCAGCTTGGCCTGCTCAGAAATGGTTGGAATAAAGGTGCACATCGCCAAAGCTGTGCACGAAATCCCCCACTTCGAGCCCGGTCACCTGTGCCATCATATGGGTGAACAGCGCATAGGAAGCGATGTTGAACGGTACGCCCGAGAACGTGTCGGCCGATCGCTGATAGAGCTGGCAGCTCAGCTTGCCATTGGCCACATAGAACTGGAACAGGCAGTGGCATGGCGGCAGCGCCATCTCGTCCACCTCGGCCGGGTTCCGGGCCGAAACGATATGGCGGCGCGAATCCGGCTTGGTCTTGATTGAATGGATCACATTGGCGATCTGGTCGATCTTGCGCCCATCCGGCGCCGGCCAGCTGCGCCATTGCAGAACCATAGACCGGGCCAAGATCGCCGTTTTCATCGGCCCACTCATCCCAGATCTTGACGCCGCGCTCCTGCAACCAGCGCACATTCGTCTCGCCACGAATGAACCACAACAGCTCATAAATGATCGATTTGCGATGCAGTTGCTTGGTGGTCAGCAGAGGAAAACCCTGCGCCAGATCAGAACCGCATCTGATAGCCGAACAGGCTGCGCGTGCCGGTGCCGGTCCGGTCGGACTTGTCCGTACCATGTTCAAGAATATCGGAGAGAAGCTTGAGATAGGGCTGCATGCCGATATCCTACTTCGATTCGCCTTGGGCCGCCGCAACTCCGACACGGCTCTCCACTAGCCGCGTCAGCAGATCGATCTGCTCCTGCTGCTTGGCCAGTAAAGAGCGCAGGTCGTCATTGCGTATCTGGTCGACCTTGTCATGCAGCGCCATGATTTCGATCTCGGCCTTGAGATTGCATTCATAATCGTGGCTGGTCACCAGCCTATCCTTGGCCGCCTGCCGGTTCTGGCTCATCATGATCACCGACGCCTGCACGGCGGCCAGCATGGAGAGCAGCAGATTGAGGAAGATGAACGGATAAGGATCAGGCGCCTCCCCGCGCAACACCAGATTCCCGAAGACCCGTGCCACCAGAACCGGGCCAAAAATGATCAGGAATGGCCGGGAGCCGCCAAACGACGCCACCCCGTCGGCCAGCCGTTCGCCGAAGGTCGATTTCTCGTCGAACACCGCGCTGGTATCCTGCGACAATGCCCGCTTGCCCAGCGCCTGTTCCAGCACCTGTCTTTCGCGTTTGGTCAGCGTCTTCTCGCCCTTGCCCAAAAATCGTTCGGCGGCATGAATGAGTTTTTCGGTTGAAGTGTCCGTCATGACTGGCTCTCTTGATGTGCCCGACCAGCCTATACCGATTTGGCGGGCTGCACCGCAGCTGCGGAACCGGATCGCAGACCAGCCATTTGCATCTACGGGACGACGTTGCGAGGTAATAGAATACCTCATTTTATGCTGACAAGCCATGTCAGGGCGCCATCCTATCGGTAGATCGCAACGCAAAGGAGAGCCGACATGACCGTGCAACACATCAATCCCGAGGGCATGTACAAAAGCCCGGTTTTCTCGCAAGGCATCATTCTGCCGGCAGACGCTCGGATACTGCTCATCGGCGGCCAGAACGGCGTCGATGCCAATGGCCAGATTGTCGGCAAGGGCGATGTCGTCAAGCAGACCGCCCGAGCGCTGGCCAATCTGCAAAAGGTGCTGGACGCCGCCGGAGCGAGTCTCAACGAGCTGGTCAAGGTCACCATCATCATGCAGCAGGATATCGACCTCAACGCCGCTTTCGGCGAATGGATGAAGGTGTGGGGCCAAAGAGCCAATCCGCCCACGGTCACCGGCTTCCGCGTCGCCGCCCTCGCCAATCCCGATGTCCTGATCGAGATCGAGGCTCAGGCGGTGCTGAAATGAGCCCGGTCCTGCGCCCGCTGCGCCAGCGCGAGATCATGCCCGACTTTGTCAGCGCCGCACTCGACGAACGTGGCCTGCGCGATAAATACGATGCTCGGCCACCCTATCAGCGCAATGATTACCTGCTCTGGATCAACAAGGTCAAAACCGAAAAGACCAAGCAGAAGCACCTCGAACAGATGCTCGACGAGCTGGAAGCCGGTGGCGTCTATATGGGCATGAAATGGAACGGTTGAGGATTAGCCTGTTGACGCGTCAACGTTAACAGTCCGCTAACCAATTCGCCCTGTTGGTGACGATTGCATCGCCGGCCACCAGCGCCTATATAGAAATTGCTCGCAAGAGCTATGGCGATAAACTGTCATCGTAATAAACCTTTCGGACCCGGGGGCAGTACCCGGCGCCTCCACCATCTAGCCCTTCAGGGGCCAGCCAATGGGGGCGAAACAGGATCGACGAGGGCGTAAAGGGTGTGCTTTTGCTCGGTGAGGTACCACCGTTATCGGTCCAAAACTTATAGTTGCAAATGACAACCATAAGGCTCCAGTCGCTCTCGCCGCGTAAGCGGTGCTAGCATTGGGAAATTAAGTCCTCCGCTCCTAGCCGGGCGACAGGCGGGGTCCGCAGGCACCGGCAACAGAAGCCTGCACTAACATCGCCCCAATCGCCTAAGCGTGACGCCTTTATCCTTGAATTCTCATGGAACGTGAGGCTGATATGGGCCATTCGGGATTCTGCTCCCCAAGGCGCAAGAAGGGTAATTATGGCCGAAGATCACATGCGATACGACATTCTCGCCTGAGGAAGCCCTGCGCGGCGTCGTGCGCAAGGTTCTGGCCGAAGTTGCCAAAACCGGCCTGCCCGGTGACCATCACTTCTTCATTTCCTTCGTGACGCGAGCCCCCGGCGTCCGCCTGAGCGAGAAACTGCTCGGCCAGTACGACAAGGAAATGACAATCGTCATCCAGAACCAGTATTGGGACCTCAAGGTCAACGAGACCGGCTTCGAGATCGGTCTATCCTTCGACGGCATTCCCGAAACGCTGGTGATCCCGTTCTCGGCAGTCAAAGGGTTCTTTGACCCCTCCGTGCAGTTCGGCCTGCAGTTCGACCCGGCCACGGCCGCGCGGGACGACGGCCGGGAAGACAATGCCGATGACGCCCTTGAGCACGCGGCCGGGCCTGCAGCCTCTGGCGACGACGAAAAGCCCGGCGAAAAGGTCGTGAGCCTCGACGCCTTCCGCAAGAAGCCGTAACGCCGGCCGGGGCATGGAAAAGCGCTCGCTCTCCATTGCCGGCC
Source organism: Devosia sp. A8/3-2 (assembly GCA_025452255.1). Lineage (GTDB taxonomy): Bacteria > Pseudomonadota > Alphaproteobacteria > Rhizobiales > Devosiaceae > Devosia. The sequence goes on along the minus strand of CP104974.1, from coordinate 2,046,431 downwards.
ACCGCACCAGCATCGCGCTCGAGCCCGAATTCTGGGCCGCGCTGGCCGAAATCGCTGCCGACCGCGGCCAGACCATGGCCGGTCTCATCAAATCCATCGACGAAACGCGCCAGACGACAAACCTGTCCTCGGCGGCGCGATTGGCAGTGCTCAAATGGTATCAGGAGCGCACCGCCGCTAGTTCAGCGGCAAAGTAAACGGCCGGTTGGCGGGCGGCGATGCCGGCAGGCCCAGATCAAGCGGACCCTGCGGCGGAGGCGGCGCCGGTTGGGGCTGGGTTTGCTGCTGCAATTGCTGCAGTTCGAGACGCCGCGCCTCTTCCGCCGCTAATCGCGCGGCTTCTTCCTCGGCCCGGCGAGCAGCTTCCTGCAGCGGCACGCTGGCGTTGTTCCTCGATCAGCCGGTTGCGCTCCTCGGCAGCCGCCCGCTGACGTTCCGCATCTTCGGCGCGCAGGACTTCGAGGCGTTCGACCTCAAGCTCGTTGGCGCGTGCACGGATGGCCGCGATCAGCGTATCCGAGTCGAGCGTCGACACCGGCGCCAGCACAGTACCCGTTAGCTGCGTCCCGATCCGCGCCGTGTCAGCGGAGATAAGACCATTGGCATCGTCGAGCCCGAGGGGTGTCAGGACAAACCCACCCTCGAGGCCCGTGGAGACCAGTTGCACATTGATATTGCCAGCCAGCCGGCCGCCCTGCCCTTCGACGATGAAATTGGCCAGCCGCGCCACGCCCCCGGCCATGGTGAAGGCACCGGTCGCCCGGCCCGCGGTAAACGGGCCCTGTTGCAAGGTCACGCCGATGACGCTGGCCAAAGCATCAGGGTCCATATTGAGCGCGTCATCGAGCCCCGATACAGCGCTGAACACGCGCGGATCGAGCTGATCCACCGCCAGATTGGTCAGCGTGAAATTACCCTCGCCAGTCATGGCGCCAAATACCGAAGCCGGGCTCGCGCCGGTACCCTCGAACCGCACACCGCCCTCGATCGTGCCGCCCACCATCGCCGCCATGGTCGGGGAAGCGATGGCATTGACCGGCACGCCGGCCAGAGTCAGCCGGCCGCTGACGGTCTTGTCGAGCAGAGCGCCGGCGCAGCATACGGACAAGTCGAGCGTGGCCTTGCCGCCGCCCAGCCCTGCTTCGAACCGGGCGAGGCGCAGGCGGCTCTCGTCCCAACTCAATTCAAAACTAGCATTGGTCATCCGCGCGACGCCACCCGCTGAGACGAGCGGCGCGGTAATGCTGACCGAGCCCCGTGTCTGGCGCGGCGAATCCCCGGAGGCGATCGGCCCTTCCGGCCATACGCTATCGCCTGGAACAAGCGCGGCGGGGCCGAAGACCGCGGTTGAAAGGCCCTCAATGGAAATCTCGTCGATGGCGAAATTGCCCGCCACTGCCGCCGCATTATTGGTGCGGGACAGGGAAAGTTCGCCGGTAAAGCCGGTCTCGCCGGACGTGCCTTGCACATTGGTCAGCCGCGCCAGCCGCTCGCCTTCAAAATGCAGGTCGGCACTGCCTTTGGCCATGGGCAGGCTGAGGTCGCGGCCACCCGCGATCTGCGCCAGCCCACCGGCATCGGCCAGATCGACGTTGAGCTGCCCCGTGCCCTGCAATTCGGCATTGGGACCGAACACCAGATTGCCGGCAAAGCCGACGCTCTCGCCGGCAAGGCTGGCACTGATGCTGCCATTAAGACTATTGGACGGCGTGCCTTCGAGGCCAATGACCACCAACATAGAACCCTGCCCGGCAAACAGATCGGCTTCACCCGAGCCGATCTGGCGGGTCAAACCGGCAGTGTCGGTGGATTCCAGCGTCGCAGTAACACGCAATGGCGCGGTGAATGCCGCTGCTGCACCGCCGCCGAGCTGCAGGCGGGCATCGAGATTGGCGACGCCAAGCGTACCATCCGAGGTGAGCGTCTGATCGTTCTCGCCCGCCGGCGCACCAAGATCGAAGGCAATGTCACCGGGCGCGGAAGCGCGAGGAAGTTACGCCAGTCCGGCGGCGTCTTCAGCGCATCGTAAAGCGCCACGAGCGCCGGTGCATCGCCCGCGCCGATCTTGATATTGCCACGGCCCACCAGCTGCGGCGCGGCCAGCGTGCCGGTAAATTGGCCCGCGGTATTGAAGCCGACGCCGCCCAGATCATCAGCTGAAAGCCGGGTAAACTCGACCCCGCCAGCGGTCCACATACCCTCTGCCACAAGGTCAGAGCCATCCAGCCCAAACAGCTGAGCGCTTTTGCCGCTGAGCGCGAAACTGCCGGTGGGGAAGCTGATGCCGAAGGTGGGGCTGGCGCCCATATCGGGCAGTAGCGCGCCGATCAGCGTGCTGCCGCTGGCGCCTGTGTCGTCGAAATGCCCCACCACATCGAGCCGCTTTTCCGCACCAAAGCCCGAGCGCAGTTCGACGGCATGAGTATGCCCATCCAGCGTCAGCCGCCCATCGGTCAGGCCGAACGCATCGCCGCCCAGCATGACGCGCCCGTCCAGTCTGCCCGGTTGATTGAACAGCGGATTGTTGTCGAGCGGCTTGCGCCACAATGCAGCAAGGCCATCGAGCCCGGTGCTATCGAGCGAGGCCTGCCCGCGAAATGCCGGCGAGCCGTTTTCATCGCTCAGCGTGCCGCTGGCCCGCAATTCGGTTTCCCCCGGCAGAGCAGCGATGAACTGCTCGATCTGCCGTGCTTTGCCGTCGGTGCTGGCATCGACGCGCACATTGCGCAAGGCAAAACCGCGTAGCCCGACCTCGGCCGTGTCCACGCCGATACGGCCGGGAATGGGCGGAATGATCGGCGCCGGCAGTTCGGCGAGCAGGCGGACGGCCTCATAGGGCTGGGTATTGGCATCTTCCTTGGCATCGCGCGGCGGCAGCGTGAACACGCCGCCCGAGATCACCGCATCAAAACTCTGCCGCGTACCCAATTGAATGCTGGCGGCGCCGGCCAGTCTCGTACCGGCCCGATTTTCGTCGGGCTGCAGGGTGTAGCCGGACAGTACCACCCGATCGGTCGAGGCCGTGATTCGGCTTTCCAGCACCAGATTGCCGCGAATTTCATCGGCATTTTGTGCGGCCGGCGGGGTCTGCCGGTAAGTCATCGTCCCATCGAATTTGGGCGCCATGCCCGCCGTCAGCAGCCCTTCGACGGCAAAGGAAAACGCATCCGATTCCGGCCTGACCGCGGCCGTGACCCGGCTCGATCCGTCGCTGGCCGGGGGCGCCGAATTGAACTGCGCCGTATATCGCCCGCCATCATAGGTGCCCGAACCCTGAAATTGCAGCGGCCCGGCAAGGCCGGAAAACTTGAGCTCGCCATCCACGTCGCTCGCTTCATAGGTCCGGCGCGCCCGGCGATCCATCAGCCGAACGGTGGCATCGATAATGCTGGCCTGCGCCAATCCAACCCCGGTTCCCGTGCCATTCGGGGCAAATCCGCTGCCAAACAGACCGCTTTCGTCGATGGTGAAGTCCACCACCGGCTCACGCAGTACCAGCCGGGTGATGTTGTAGTGGTCGCGCAGAAAATCCATCAGGGAGAATTCGGCCTCCACCGCGCCAACAGTGGCGGCGGGCTCATCGGCCGATCCCACCAGCACATCGGTGAAGTTGAGCCGCGGCTGGGGCAGCAATGAGAATTCGATATCGCCACGGATAATGACCTTGGCGCCCAGTACCCTGCCGGCAAGCTCTTCCATGCGTTCGCGATAGTCACCCCATTGGATGAAGCGCGGCGCAATAAACGCTCCGGCGAGTACGAAAATCGCCAGCAAGCCAACGATGATATAGATGCGATTCAGCACGGTTACGCGTGGGTCCGGTTTGCGGGCAGAGTTTAGGCACTTGCGCCCCCTAAGCAAGCCCGCCATTGCCTTGATTCACGCTATGAAATTGTCCGGCCAAAGGCGGCCAATATCACGGCTTTGCGACCGACCATGCAAAACGGCCGGGCACAAGGCCCGGCCGCTGTCTCAAAACGCTTCTCGGGGATTACAGCGCGCCGATCGACCAGAAATAGGTCTCGCCTGAGCTGTCATCGACACCATCATTGTCGGTGATGACATAGCCGGTGCCGGCGGCGTCCACGGCGAAGCTTTCCACCTTGTCGACCACGTAGCCATTGAGACTCTTGAGATCAGGGATGAAGTCGTGGACCAGTTCCTTGCTGACGACCGGCAATTCGCCACCCAGTTCCACGCCGACGAGGTCAGCAACCGGCACGCGGTAGAGTGCCTTGAGCTGGACCTTGTCGCCGATCTGGTTGTCGCGCTCGATGACGTAGACATAATCGCCATGCGCCGTGATTTCCGACAGGCCAACCCAAGCGCCTTCGGCTGGGGCCTCGAGCGGATAGGCGACGGCGCCCCATTCCTCGGTCGAAGGCTTGTAGCTGACGAGCTTGACTCGGCCCTTGGGATCGTCCTTCCATTCGCGCTGAATGGCGATCCACAAGGTCATGTCGTCACCCTCGCCAATGGCGGTGATGCCTTCCGAACCGGAGCGGATTTCATTGGCCAGCAGTTCGGCCGGGAACGCGATTTCGTCCTCGATCTTGCCTTCCGCGTTCACATGGAACAGCGCATGCGGCGTGAGCTTGGACGTGTCGCCTTCCGAAGCCAGCCAGAAGCCGCCTTCCCCATCCAGCGTGATGCCTTCGAGATCAAGCTTCTGGGCCGAGTGGCCGCCGCGGGTGATGACCGTCTTGGCAATGATACGCGCCGGCTTGGCGGTCGCGTCGATCGTGTAGATGGCCGGCTCGGCGCTCAGCACGCTATCGGACACGGCATAGAGAATGCCGGGCTTTTCAGCGTCAGCCACGGCGCCTGAAATGGCCGCCCAGCCGAAAGGCAGGCCGTTTTCGTCATTGTCCGAAACGAGCTGGGGATAGGCGGCTTCGCCCTCGGCCAGCTCATAGACCATGACGTGGGAGCCAATGCCGCCATCTTCGCGCAAGTCCACCTCGTTGGCGGTCACGACCAGATTGCGGGCGGGAATGGCAACGATGCCCTCAGGCGAAATGCCGGACGGGATGGTCTGAACATATTCCGGCTCAGCGCCGGTATCCTTGTAGATCGCCACCAGCGAGGAGCGTTCCTGCACGACGAAGATATATTGCTGCTCGCCAAAGGTCGCGACTTCCAGCCCCTCGGGCTCGACGCCCTTCTTGTTGCGCGCATCGGGGTAGTGGCCGAGACGGGCGGCGTCGAGATCGAGTGCATTGGCGGAGTCGTAGACGACAGTGCCGTCACGACTGAAGATCGAGAAGCTGCGCGAACCGCCCTTCCAGTCGCCTTCATTGGCCACGACCGAGCGCTCATTATCCAGCCACTTGATGGCGTCGGGTTCGCGCACGACGTCGCTCGTTTTGCCGGTGAAATTGAGCGCGCCGTCCTTCTTGGTGTCGACATTTTCGACCGAAACTGCGCCAGCGGAGAAGCCGCCGGTGACCGTGCCGGTCTTGCCGTCGATAATGGCGACCCAGTTGTTTTCCTGCAGGGTAACGGCGATTTCGTCATTGGCGTTGAAATCGACGAATTCGGGCTCCGGGTCCTCGCCGCCGACATCGGCAATGCCGGTCATCTCGACGGTCTTGAGCGTCTTGGTGGCAACGTCGAAAATCACCACAAAGCCAGCGGGCAGTTGCGGAATGTCGCCGTCATTGACCTCTTCGTCGCGCTCGTTCTCGATAGCAACGGCAATCAGCGTGCCGGCAGCATTATGCGCCACCGAATCCGGCTGACCGCCCAGATCGTATTCAGCATCGACCGCCTTGCTGGCGATATCGACAACGACCAGCTTGCCCGATGGCTCGACGAAGCTCTCCGAAGTATTGACCCCGACATAGGCCTTGTCGCCAATGATGGTAACCGAGGTCGGCTCGCCATCGAGCGACAGGAAACCGAGGTTCTTGGGGGCCTTGGCGTCGGTCAGATCGACAAAGCCGATGCCGCCAGCCGGGCTGTCCGAATAAATGAGGGTCAGGCCGTCATCGCTTGCGGTAATGATTTCAGCGGACGTAACCTCTGCGTCAGGCGCGTTGAGCGCGACAGGGAAGCTGGCAATACGATTGAACACTTGTTCGGCATGGACCGAAACGGTCGTCGCCAACAAGGCGGCCGTGAGTGCGGCAAGAAATTTCGTGGAATACATGGATCAAGCCCCTGTTGAAGTCCGGGGCTTGCCCTAGGCCGCGCGCATAAAACTTCGATGACAGGGATATGACAACGCTGTGACGCCGCGCTCTTCTATACAGCGGGCCCTGCGCCACCTATATTGCACCGTGAACAAAAGAAGATTCGTCAATACCCCCACGGCGCAGCCAGATCCCGGCGCGACGTGACGGAAAGGCCTGAAATGCCCGGCAATACCAACAATACCGAACGCCCGCCTGCCGGGTCGATCACCAGCCAGTTTGGCCGGCGGGAAGTGCCTGCCTATCTCGATGGCCTCAATGAAGAGCAGCGGCTTGCGGTGGAGACCATCGATGGTCCGCTGCTGGTGCTCGCTGGCGCCGGCACCGGCAAGACGCGCGTGCTGACAACGCGCATTGCCCATATCATCAATACCAATCGCGCTCGGCCCTCCCAAATTCTGTCGGTGACCTTCACCAACAAGGCCGCCCGCGAGATGAAGGAGCGGATCGAAAAGCTTGTTCCCCGCCTCGAGGCAATGCCCCGGATGGGCACGTTCCACTCCATCGGCGCCCGCATCCTGCGCCAGCATGCCGGCCCGGTGGGCCTGACGAGCACCTTCACCATCCTCGATACGGACGATCAGATCCGGCTCATCAAGCAATTATTGGCCGCCGAGGATATCGACGAGAAGCGTTGGCCCGCCAAGCAGTTCGCCGGCATGATGGATGCCCGGAAGAACAAGGGCCTGCTGCCCAAGGACGTTTCGCCGGCCGAAAGCGGCGGCTACGCCAATGGCCGTGGCGCCAAGCTCTATGCCGATTACCAGGCGCGGCTAAAGACGCTCAACGCCGCAGATTTCGGCGACCTGCTGCTCGAATGCATTCGCCTGTTCAAGGAAAACCCCGACGTCCCGGCGGAATTCCACCGCAAGTTCAAATACATGCTGGTCGACGAATACCGGGACAGCAACGTCGCCCAATATCTCTGGCTGCGGCTTCTCGCGCAGGGCAAACCGGCCTCCGAAGCCAATATCTGCGTTGTCGGCGACGATGACCAGTCCATCTATGGCTGGCGTGGCGCCGAGGTGGATAATATCCTGCGCTTCGAGAAGGATTTCCCGGGCGCCAAGGTGATCAAGCTCGAGCGCAATTACCGCTCGACCTCCAATATTCTAAAGGCCGCCTCCAATCTCATCGCCTTCAATGAAAGCCGCCTCGGAAAAACGCTGCAGACCGATGTCGGCGAAAACGGCGAGCTGGTTTCCGTCACCCGTGTGTGGGATTCCGAGGAGGAAGCGCGCACCGTCGGCGAAGAGATCGAGCAATACCAACGGGCGGGTGAAGCGCTCAATTCCATGGCCATCTCGGTCCGCGCCTCCTTCCAGATGCGCGAATTCGAAGAGCGCTTCATCACGCTGGGGCTGAATTACCGCGTCATCGGCGGCCCTCGCTTTTACGAGCGCAAGGAAATCCGCGATGCCATTGCTTACCTGCGCCTTGTCGCCCAACCTGCTGACGACCTGGCCCTAGACCGCATCATCAACACCCCCAAACGCGGCCTCGGAGACTCGACGGTGCAGTTGCTGCACAGCGCGGCCCGCGCAGCTAACGTGCCGCTGCTCTCAGCCATCCGCATGCTGGTTGATACCGAAGAACTCAAGCCCAAGCAGCGCACGACCTTGGCCAGCCTCGGTTTCCCAATTTGACGATTGGACGTTCCACGCCCAGAGCCTGAAGCCTTTCGAGCTGGTGGAACGGATACTCGAGGAGAGCGGCTATACCGACATGCTCAGCGCCGACAAGTCGGTCGAGTCGGAGGGCCGCAAGGAAAACCTCAAAGAACTGAGCCGCTCGATGGAAGAGTTCGACACCCTCGGTGGCTTCCTCGAACACATCGCCCTAGTGATGGACCGCGACAGCACTGAGGCGAGCGATGCCGTCACCATCATGACCCTGCACGGGGCCAAGGGGCTGGAATTCAACACCGTTTTCCTGCCCGGCTGGGAGGAAGGCACCTTCCCCAGCCAGCGCTCGATGGATGAAAGCGGCCGCGCCGGGCTCGAGGAAGAGCGACGCCTCGCCTATGTCGGCATCACCCGCGGCCGTAAGCGCGTGCGCATCTCTGCCGCCCAGAACCGGCGCATCCATGGCCTGTGGCAATCGGCCATTCCCTCGCGCTTTCTCGATGAATTGCCGGCCGACGCCGTCGAGGTGACCGATACCGGCTCCTCCTATGGCGGCTATGGCTATGGCGGGGGCGCCACCAGCCGCTTCAACAAGGCCGACCCATTCGAAAGCGTCTACGAAACCCCCGGTTGGCAGCGCCTGCGCCCAACAGGCCAGCCGCAAGGGCAGCGGCCCGATGACCATTGACGGTGACCTCGTCGTGCGCTCGGTCGATCTGGGCAATGACAAATCCGCCTTCAGCTTCGGCGAACGGGTCTTCCACCTCAAATTCGGTTATGGCGCGATTGCCGGGATCGAGGGGAACAAACTGACCATCGACTTCGAACAAACCGGCCGCAAGAAGGTGCTGGACAGCTTTATCAAGAAGGGGTGAGGCGGCAGCGGCCCTTCTCGGCGGACAACCCTGCCTTCTCGTCTCGATTTACCTCTGCTACAATTTTGAACGCACTCTAGGTCAATAGGTAAACCGAACGATGATCGTCAGCACCACGCCTACGCTGGAAGGCCGCCAGATCCGCGAATATCTGGGCATTGCCACCGGTGAAGTCATTGTCGGCGCCAATATCTTCAAGGATCTGTTCGCCGGCATCCACGATATCGTGGGCGGCCGCGCCGGCGCCTATGAATCGACATTGCACGACGCCCGTCGTGAGGCGTTCAGCGAATTGGAAGCCGAGGCCAAGCGTCTGGGGGCCGATGCCGTGGTGGGTGTTGATATCGATTACGAAGTCGTCGGCCGGGGGCGGCTCCATGCTGATGGTGTCGGTCTCCGGCACTGCCGTCAGGTTCTAGAGCCCTATCCCGCCCAACGGTTCGGTTTCGAAATATTCCCCAAAACCGGCAATGATCGGCTTGGCCTTGGCGATGGTTGCCTGCACATGCGGCAGTTGCAGCGAGGCGCCGTGGCTCTCCTTGCTGTCCCACACTTCGGTGATCCAGATGCCGTCTTCGCTCGCCGGATCGCGGGCGATCACATAGTTGATGCAGCCGGGCATGGCGGCATTGCCCTCCAGCATGATGGCCAGCAATTCCTCACGCTTGCCGGGCGCCGCCAGCATCTTGCCGATCAGACCGTACATGGCACTCAACCTCATTCGTGTATACGCGTGGTGTATTCCGGGTTCGATGCCGCATAGACGACGTCTTCGAGGCTATCGTCGGCATAGGAATTGACGTTGGTGACGTGCCCGTCATAGCCGCCAACTTTGGTGAGTGCCGAGCCATTGCGCCACACCAGCATCAGGCCGTGCTCTTCTTCCCAGCCGCAATTGGCCTCCATGATAACGTACCAGTTGTCGTCGCCGTTGCGGCCCTTGCGCACATCTATCTCACTGCCGGGCCTTACAAATTTCCAGATATCGGCCGGGGTTTCCGGGATGCCCATCTGTTCGTCCAGCCAATCCTCTCCGCCAACCGCCTCGTGATAATCCTTGTAGTAAGCAAAGACGTGGCGGGAATCGGCAATCCGATCTGCCGGGCTGAGCGAACGAAACGCAGCCAGCGCGGCGGCAGCCCCTCTCTCGCTCATATCGACATCCTCGATGGTTTTAACTTCGGTATTGTCGAAATACGGCGCTTTGAACATCAGCGGTCTCCGGGTCCGCGCCAATCATGCAAGAAACCATCGTTTGATCAATGCCGCACATCTCCTCCCACTACGGCTTGATCAGCCCGCCGCTATAGCGCAGCCCATAGGCCCTTGTTCCACCGTAATAAATTGCCTCTTCGCCGGAGAACAAATCGACCCCGCCTTCGGACTTATCCACGTATTCCCTGTAAGGGCCTGCCCAGCGGAAACCGTCGAGAAACCGCCCCTCGGCATACATGGCGGACAGCGCGAGTTTGATAGTCTCCCCTGCCCGCTGCGCATCGATCAGGTCCGGGCGGAGGATAAAGCCGTGATAATTCATCGCCCAGACCGGCTCGGCATCGAACCAGATCGTTTCCTGCCCCAAAAAATCGGTGCCGCCAAAATAGCTGTCGTGATAGCGCCATGACCCTTGCGACCAGACCAGATCATGCGAGCCTTCGCGGCTCGACGTGGATTTTCGCCGCCGCCGACATAGCAGGCCTGTTTGGCAGCCACGATAGCGGCGTTGAGTGCATTCAAATCCATAGCGCCCCTCCGAAACAAACCATGAACATCACCCACTGAAAAGTCAAGGAAATCGTGGTGCATTGACTTGTTTCGGCCGCTGCCGCAACAAGGGGCCGATCAAATGAAAGCCCTGCCCATGTCCGTCGACCAGCTCTCCGCCCCGCTCACCAAAGAACAGGCCTATGCCCCGGTCGATGCCGTGATGGAACGGGACGATCTGGCGCTGACCGCCTCGGCGCATGAGAATGAAGAGACGGGCGAATGGTTTTTCGAGGCCACGTGCGACAGCCCGCCCGATCTTGCATCATTTTCTGAGCTGGCCCGGCAAACCCTTGGCGGCGCAGTCGATTTTTCCGTTTCGCCAATCGACCCCGAGATCAATTGGGTGGCCAAATCGCTGGAGGGTCTGGCCCCGGTGATTGCTGGCGGCTTCTATGTCTATGGCAGCCATGAAACCGGCCCCGTTCCGGGCGGGCTGACGCCAATGCGGATCGATGCGGCGCAGGCTTTCGGCACCGGACACCATGAGACGACGACGGGGTGTCTGGAGGCGATCGACAAGGTGCTGAAGCGCCGTCGCCCGCGCGTGCTGCTCGATGTCGGCACCGGCACGGGCGTGCTGGCGATTGCCCCGGCCAAGCGGCTGCGGCTGCCGGTCATTGCCAGCGATATCGACCCTATTGCGGTGACGACCACCATTGAAAACGCTCAACAAAATGGCGTCGGCAAGTTCATTATCGGCATCGAGGCGACGGGGCTGACCAATCCCACCATTGCCGGCAATGCGCCCTATGATCTGATCGTCGCCAATATTCTGGCGGGGCCACTGACGGCACTGGCGCCGGCTGTGGGCCGGGTTGCACGCGCGGCGCGACGATCATTCTGTCAGGGATTTTGCAGCATCAGGCGCGGGGCGTGATCAATGCCTATCAGCGCCGTGGCATGATCCTGACCGAAAAACTGCAGCGTAAGGACTGGACCACGCTCATCCTCGAAATGCGCTGACACAGTCACCGCATCGCACCTGCTGATGCTAGCAGACTGTTAGCATCGAGAGCAGCATTGGCCCGTTTAGGTGCACCAGAAAAGCAAAATCCCCGAACTCGCGTCCGGGGATCGATCAGATCGTCAGCAGTAAACTGCAGCGGCCTTACGGGCGCTTGGTGAATGCGCCGATCAGCTGGTGCTGCATGCGATAGCTGACCTGACGGCTCGACTCGCGGCCACGGGCGTCGATAACGGCTCCCAGTGCCTTGCGGAAATCGTTTTTGCTTTCGGTCATTTCAGTCTCCATGCATGTCGGCGATCTATTGCCGTCGACAGGAGCTTATCTAGTCCCTCCCCCATGCTTTGGTTAGGGGGCAAACGGCAAGCCAGCCATGTCAGTTTCGCAAGCCCCGTTACCGGCACGTTAATTTGCCGTTCAGACTTCGCAGCGCGCCAACCTGTCGTTAAGGTATCGCACGAGCCGAACAGGAACGACGCCATGACAGACCAGACTTTTCCGCCAGCCATCTTCCAGAGCTTTGAGGAAAAGGCCGACCCCAAAATGTCGCGCCCCGCCTCAAGGCGCTGCGGGCGGCTATGGCCAAGGCGGGGGTCGATGGGTTCCCGGTGCCACGCGCCGATGCCCATCGTGGCAGAATCGGTGCCGGCCAGCGAAGCGCGGCTGGCCTATCTCACCGGCTTCACCGGCTCGGCTGGCATCGCCATGGTGGGGAAAAAGAAGGCCGGGCTGTTCATCGATAGTCGCTATACATTGCAGGCGCCGGCGCAGACCGACACGGCCAAGGTGAGCGTGCATGAAGTGATGCAGGGCGGGCTGCCGGTCGAGATCGGCGACTATGTGCCCAAGGGCGGCACCATTCGCTACGATCCCCGGCTGCATACGCCGGGCGAAATTCGCGACCTGCAGGCCAAGCTGGGCAAGCGCGCCAAGCTGATGCCCGGCCCCAACCTGATCGACGCGATCTGGAAGGACCGGCCCGGCGCGCCGGTCAGCCCGATCGAAGTGCTGGGGCATAACCGTGCCGGCAAGACGGCGCCGGACAAGATTGCCGATATCCAGGCGCGCTCGGTCCATGACGGCGCCGACGCAGCCGTGCTGACGCTGCCGGAATCGATCTGCTGGCTGTTCAACATTCGCGGGCGCGATGTGCCCAACACACCCTTTGTGCTGGGCTTTGCAGTGGTGCCGCGCAAGGGAGAGCCAACGCTTTATCTTGATCCGGCCAAGATCACGCCGGAACTGAGCAAGGCGCTCGATGGCGTGGCCAAGGTGGTCAGCAGCAAGAACCTGCCCGCGGCGCTGGCCAAGCTGGGCAAGGACAAGAAATCCGTACTGATCGATCCGGCAACGGCGCCCGAAGCCATTGCCGCGACGCTCAAGAGCGCAGGCGCGGCCCTGATCGAAAAGCGCGATCCGGTACTGCTGCCCAAATCGCGCAAGAACGAGGCCGAACTGGCCGGGATGCGCGAGGCGCACAAGCTGGATGGCGCGGCTTTGGCCAAGTTCCTCGCTCGGTTCGACGACAAGGCGCCGTCGGGCAAGCTGACCGAAATCGGCATCGTCACGGCACTCGAAGCCTTCCGCCGCGAGGACGAGACCTGCGTGGATGCCAGCTTCGACACCATTTCGGGCGCGGGCGGCAATGGCGCGATCGTGCATTACCGGGTGACCGACAAGACCGACCGGCAGCTCAAGCCCGGCGAACTGATGTTGGTCGATAGCGGCGCGCAATATCTGTCGGGCACGACGGACATTACCCGCACCATGGCGAGTGGCGCGGCCACGGACGAGCAGCGCGACCGCTTTACCCGCGTCCTGAAGGGCATGATCGCCATTTCCATGGCGCGCTTCCCCAAGGGCACGTCGGGCGCCCAACTCGATGTGCTGGCGCGGCAATTCCTGTGGCAGGATGGGGTGACGTATAATCACGGCACGGGACACGGCGTGGGCGCGTATCTGGGCGTGCATGAAGGCCCCATCGGGATTTCGCTGCGCTATACGCTGCCGCTTGAAGTGGGGAATGTGCTGTCCAACGAGCCGGGCTATTACAAGACCGGAGAATACGGCATCCGCATCGAAAACCTGATCGTGGTGGTGGAGAGTGCTAAGGCGCCGGGATTCTCGGAGTTCGAGACGCTGACGCTGGCGCCGATTGATCGGCGGCTGATTGATGTGGAGATGCTGACCGCGGGTGAGCGGGATTGGCTCAACGCTTACCACCAGCGGGTTTGGTCGCAGATTGGGCCGGTGGTGACTGGAGCGGTGAAGGATTGGCTGAAGGCGGCGACGGCGGGGATTTGAGGAGCCTCCCTCAAGTTTGACCCGAGGGCCTGACGGGGCACGTGGTTGCGGCGAGCGGCCCTCGGGTCGAACCCGAGGGAGATGCGGTGGGGAGGAGGGATTGGGCGCTTCTCTCTCGGGAAAGGCAGATCGAGGCTCGCTGACCTCCAACTTGGAACTGACCCTTCAATCAACCACGGTGTCATTCCGGCGCAGGCCGGAATCCATGCTGAAGGCCATCCAGCGCTGGATGTTGCGGACCGCTCTCTGGTGCTAGTTGGCAATGCTGGCGGCGTCGGCAAAGATTTCGCTCAGGCGGTATTGGTTTTCCGGATTGGTGGAAACCACGTCGTCGATCCGCCAGCCGCCGTCTTCGAAGACCAGATCATAGGTCAGGTGGCGTGCTTCGCCGAAATTGCGGAAATCGACGTCGACCGGGGCAGTGTTGCCATCGATCTGTGGCTCACCGATGACGAAGTCGGTCAGCTCGTAATCCTGCCCGTCGATATAGGGATCAAAGCTCAGTGCGCCCATTTCGCCTGCTGGGGTGGAATCCGCATCGGCATCATAGAGCGCCTGCAGGGCGGCGGAGCGGAACGGGCTCTCGTCATCGTAGAATTCGCCCGAGGTGTAAGGCTCGTAAAAGGCCTCGAGCAGAGCTTGCGGCGTGTCATAGGTCTGGGCGGTTGCCGAGCTTGTCAGGGCAAGGAACAGGCTTGCGGCCGGGGGAGAAGGCGCATCGTTATTCTCCGATCAGGCTCAGTTGAACCAGAAGGCGTAATTGAGCCAATTGGTGCCAAAGACACGATTGGCCTCGGCAAAGCTGCGGCCATCGGCAATGGGCCCATCCTTGAGATAAGGCAGGGCGCCCGAGCCGGTCATCAGCATGACGATATCGGTCCGCGTGGCGGTTTCAAAATAGGCCTTGAGATCAAAGCCCTGCTTGAAGCGCCAATGGGGCACCAACAGCTTGCCGTCGAGCACCTCATCGACGGTGTCGAGCGTTGCCATCCGGGCATCGACCGTTTCTGGGTGACCGGAGCCTCCGGCACCAGTGAGGTCTGGGTTGGCGACGGCACCAATTCACGATTGTCGTCGGTCTCGGCCAGAATGGCGTCCCAGTTCTGGCGCGAGAGTGCGGTGATCGACTTAAGGCGGGTCAGCACGCCGGCAAGGCGGGCGGTGTCGAGCACCGGGAAATTCATCGTGTGGATAGCCGCGATCATGTCGGCAATGCCGGCATCGCTATTGCCATCGAGGAACAGCACACCGCCGCTGCCGTAATCCTGCATTGGCAGGCCGGATTTGGGGAAAACTCGGTGCAGATAGGCATTGAAGAAATCGGAAAAATCATGCGCCGAGATCAGATCGATCGGCGCGGCAGCCACCGGCTATAGCCGGCGAACCATATGGAATCCGCGCGGTCAAAGCCGATGCTGGTGTCGGGTAACGTGGCCGGTGTCTTGGCCTTATGGCCGGGCGGCGGCAGATCGGGGAATGGGAATTTCGGTGAAAATGCCCACCATCGTCAGCAACAGCGCCAGCGTTTCATCCGCGTCAGCCTTGCCGTCGCCATTGAAATCCACCCGCACCTTGAGCGGGTCGATGGTGAGGACATAATCGCCCGATTCCCCACCCTTTTCGAAGGCTGCGCGGGCTGCGTCGAGATCGAGGAGGAAATCCTCGAGCACGGTGCGCAGGCCGAGATAAGTCAGCGGCTCGGGATCTGGATTGGCGGGGGCCAGTTCCTGCTGCGTGCCCGGGCCGAACAGCATGCCGGCGGCCGTCGTGCCGGGCACGGTGGCGCCATAGCGGTAGAGATCCTGCGCGAAGCCCTCATAGGCGCTGACCGGGGTTAGCAGGCCCGGGGCAAAGCAGGCTTCTCGGTTGCCGTCGTCGCAATCCTCACTGGTGGCGGGAATGGCTTGAGCGGCATTGCCGGCATAAAGCTGCTCGCGCGCCAGATCACCCGCTTCGCTTGCCATGGCCGGCACGGCAAGGCCGGCCAAGGCGGCCAGCACCAGGAACTGCTTCATCAATCCTCCCTCGCGGACCTATTTGGTGACCCGCTCGAACCACGCGTCTTCGCTGATCACTTCGACGCCCAGCTCTTCGGCTTTTTTTAGCTTGGAGCCAGCGCCGGGACCGGCCACCGGGATATCGGTTTGCGCCGATACCGAGCCGGCAACCTTGGCGCCCAATCGTTCGGCCATAGCCTTGGCCTCCGATCGTGTCATTTTTTCGAGGGAGCCGGTGAACACCACGGTCTTGCCCGCCACCACGCTGTCGGCCGAAACATTGACGATGTAGTCGCGGGGCTTGACCTGCTCCAGCAGCCGATCAAGCACTTCGACATTGCGTGGATTTTCGAAGAAATCACGCAGCGCCTCCCAGACCGTGTCGCCAATGCCGTTCACCGAGGGGAAGACCTCGTGCAGGACGCCGCCGGCCGCTGCCGCCTCGATGCCCTTGGCGCGCAGATTTTCCATGCTGGTGAAGGTCTTGGCCAGCACCGCCGCGGTGGTTTCCCCGATATGGCGGATGCCCGGGGCGAAGATGAAGCGGTCAAGCTCGGGCTCGCGGCGCTCATCGATGGCCTTGAACAGCTTGTCGAGGCCCTCATAATTGCGATCCTCGACGCTGCGCACATTCTTGCGCGTCGTGCCCGAGGCGGCCTCGCGCACCTTGGCCTGTTCCTCGCGCCGCTCGGCCAAAGCCTGCTGCACGCCGGGCCGGCGATCCCTGAGGGTGAAGAGATCCGCCGCTGTCCTGACCGGGCCCTTGGAAAAGAACAGCTCGATATTCTCGGCCCCAAGCCCTTCGATATCGAGCGCACCGCGCGACACGAAATGGCGCAGGCCTTCCACCGCCCGGGCCGGGCAGATCAATTCGCCGGTGCAACGGCGGCGGGAATCTTCCTTGCCGGTCTTTTCGTTGACCTCGCGCGTGGCGGGCGACCCACAGACCGGGCAAGTATGGGGGAATTCATAGGCAACGGCCTCGGACGGGCGCTTTTCCAGCACCACGCGGACGATCTGGGGAATGACATCCCCGGCCCGCTGGATGACTACTGTATCGCCGATGCGAATATCCACGCCTTCGCGGATCGGCAGGCCGTTGCTGTCAAAACCCTTGATATAGTCCTCGTTGTGCAGCGTGACATTTTCCACCACCACGCCGCCCACCGTTACCGGCTCGAGCCGCGCCACCGGGGCCAAGGTCCCGGTGCGGCCGACCTGGATGTCGATCTTCTTGACCACGGTGCTGGCCTGTTCGGCCGGGAACTTATGCGCCACCGCCCAACGTGGCTCGCCGGTGACGAAGCCCCAGCGGCGCTGCAATTCGAGCTGGTCCACCTTGTAGACGACGCCGTCGATATCGTAGCCGAGCGAGGAGCGCTGTTCTTCGATCAGCCGGTATTGGGCGATGAGTTCGTCCACCGATTTGGCGCGCACCATCAGCGGGCTCACCCGGAAACCCCATTCGGCGAATTTCTGCACCGCATCATATTGGGTCGCCGCCGGGTCCTGCGTGGTAGCGCCCGGGCATAGGCGAAGAATTTGAGATTGCGGCTGGCAGTGACCGAGGCAACCTTTTGGCGCAGCGAGCCGGCCGCGGTGTTGCGCGGGTTGACATAATCCTGTCCGCCGGACGCCGCCGAGCGGGCCTTGAGCGCCTCGGAATTCGGCATAGGTCATATAAACCTCGCCACGGATCTCGATGCTTTGCGGCCAGCCGGAGCCTTTGAGCTTTTCGGGAATATCCTTGATGGTGCGCAGGTTTGCCGTGATGTCCTCGCCCACCGCCCCGTCGCCGCGCGTGGCGCCACGCACAAAGACGCCGTTTTCATAGAGCAGCGAGGCCGAGAGCCCGTCAATCTTGGGTTCGGCGGTGAAGGCGATGTCGAGGTCCTTGTCGCGCTCGAAGAAGCGCTTGCCGCGGGTGATGAAATCGACCACGTCCTCGTCGGTATAGGCCTTGGCCGGGCTCAGCATCGGCACGGCATGGCGCACCTTGGCAAAGCCCTCGGCCGGCGGCGCGCCGACCGACATGGCGGGGCTGTCCTCGCGCACCAGATGGGGAAACGCCTCCTCGATGGCGTCGTTACGCCGGCGCATCGCGTCATAATCGGCGTCGGTGATCTCCGGCGCGTCCTTCTGGTGATAGGCGATATCGGCTTCGGCGATGGCCGCGGCCAGACGCGCCAGCTCGGCATCGGCCTCCGGCTCGGTGAGTTCGTCGACGGGTTTGGTGGATAGGTCGGTCATTGGATCACTCATTACACCGAACTCCCTTCTCCCCTTGTGGGAGAAGGTGGCGCGCAGCGCCGGATGAGGGGTCTGCGATGGTTTGGCTCATGGTGGCGACTGAGGCAACCCCTCACCCGCCCTTCGGGCACCCTCTCCCACAGGGGGAGAGGGGAAGATCAGTGAACTTCACTCAACAGCTTGCTGGCCGCAGCGCGGGCTTCGTCGGTGATGCTGGCGCCGGCCAGCATGCGGGCGACTTCTTCCTTGCGAGCGGTGATGTCGAGGCGGCTTGACATGGGTGCGCACGAAAGCGCCCTCCTCCACGGCCTGCTTCTCGATCAGCAGATGGCGCTGGGCACGGGCGGCGACCCGGGGGCGTGGGTGACGGCAAGCACTTGCACCTTGCCGGCGAGGCGTGCCAAGCGGCGACCGATGGCGTCAGCAACGGCGCCACCGACACCGGTATCGATTTCGTCAAAGATCAGCACCGGGGCCGAGCCGCGATCGGCCAGCACGACCTTGAGGGCCAGCAGGAACCGGCTGAGCTCACCGCCCGAGGCCACCTTGAGCAAGGGGCCGGCGGCAGTGCCGGGATTGGTCTGCACATGGAAGGCGATCTGATCAAAGCCGGCGGCGGCGATGCGGTGTCTGTCGACCTGATGATCGACGATGAATTTGGCCGCACCCAGCTTGAGATCGGGCAATTCGGCGCCCACTGCCTTGCCGAGCGCGATGGCAGCCTTGGCGCGGCCGGCACTGAGCGTTTCGGCGGCCTTGCGATAGATCTCCATCGCCTTGGCTTCGGCTGCTGTCAGCGCCGCCAGCTTGGTTTCGCCATTCTGCAGGGTTTCGAGATCGGCCGTATATTTGGTCAGAACCTCGATCAGCCCTTCGGGCGTGGTCTGATGCTTGCGTGCGGCGGCGCAGGGAGAACAGGCGTTCCTCGACGGATTCCAGCTCGTCCGGATCATAGGCCATTTCACGCTTGAGCTCTTCGAGCGCATCGCTGGTGCGGTCCAAGGCGATCAGGGATTGGTCGAGCGCGTCGACAATAGGCTGGAACTGAGTGCCGCCACTATCGATCTTGCGCAAGAGGCGCCGCATCAGAGCCGCAAGCGCCGGTGCGGGGGCCGATGGACCATTGAGGATTTCATCGGTCTCGGTGACGTCGGCAGCCGATTTCTCGGCCTGTTGCAATTGCTGGCGACGGTCCGCCAATTCATTTTCTTCGCCAGCCACCAGCTTGAGCTTGCCCAATTCATCGACGGTGTGGCGGGCATATTCCTCGGCCGCCAGCGCTTCGGCGACCAAAGCCTTCTGCTCGGCAACAGCTTCCCGGGCCTCGGTCAGCGCCTGCCGGGCATCGCGGACGGCGGCTACGGGCTTTTCCAGCTCGCCAAAGGCGTCGAGGGCGGCGCGGTGGGTCGCGACATCGACCGGGGCGCGATCGTCATGCTGGCCGTGGATTTCAACAATCTGGCTGCCCACGCGCTGCAGCAGCGCCGCAGACACCGGCTGGTCATTGATGAAGGCCCGGGTGCGGCCATCGGCAAACTGCACGCGGCGCAGGATGATGTCTTCATCGTCGGGAATGGCATTGTCGCGCAGAGCGGCGCGGGCGGGATGATCCTGCGCCAATTGCAGCACGGCCACCACCTGCCCACTGTCGCAGCCGGTGCGCACCAGCGAAGCGTCGCCCCGCCCGCCCAAGGCCAGCGTCAACGAATCGAGCAGAATGGATTTACCGGCGCCGGTCTCACCCGTCAGCACGGTCATACCGGCATCCAGCGCGAGATCGAGCTGATCGATCAGGACGATGTTGCGAACCGAAAGCGCGTTCAGCATGCGCGGACTAGTCCCTAAGACGCCAGAACATCGAGCGGCAACAGTTTCACCAATAGACCTCATGGTGTGCCCGTCGAACCACGGACTCTAGTAACACGACCCTGTCCTTCGACAAGCTCAGGATGGCATCTACTTCTGACTTTTGCCCGGCAACTACAATAGCCGAAGGCGCGCCAGCAAGCTAGCGCGCCTTGGAACAAAATAGCAACATTTATTGTCAGCGGCGGACAGCGGCCATCCAGCTGCCAGTATTCATCTCAGGGGCCGAGCCCTGCTTGCCCAGCAATGCGAAGGCTTCCTGATACCAGTGCTGGACGGATAATTGTGGCCCAGCACGGCGGCAGCAGTCTTGGCTTCGTTGACCGTGCCGAGCAGCAGATAGCCCTCGGTCAGGCGATACAGCGCCTCTTCGATGTGAGTCGAAGTCTGGTACTGCTCGACAACCGTACGGAAGCGGTTGATGCCGGCCAGATATTGGCCATTGCCCAGATAATAGCGGCCAACCGACATTTCCTTGCCAGCGAGCTGGTCAAAGGCAACCAGCAGCTTTTCCTTGGCGTCTCGGGCATATTCGGACTTGGGATAGTTCGAAATGATCAGGTTGTAGGTATCGATGGCGTCACGCGACAATTGCTGGTCGCGGGTAATGTCCTTGATCTGGCCGAAATAGGAATTGCCCTTGAGATAGAGCACATAGGCCACGTCCTTGCCGTTCGGATAGATGGCGAGGAAGCGATCGGCGGCCAGAATGGCTTCCGAGAACCGACCGATTCGGTAGTTCGCGTAGACCACCATCAGCTTGGCTTTTTCGCTCAGGGCGGACGTGGGGTGCTGGCGCTCGAGCTTTTCGAGATGCCCGATGGCCGTGACGTAGCGCTGCTGATCCATATTATCGAGCGCCTGCTGGTACAGCGCCTCGGCCGGAATGATCGGCTCTTCCTTGGCTTTGGGCGGCCCAAACAGGTTCAAGCCCGAACAGCCGGCGAGCACCGGGACCAGAAAGCCAACCGTGAAAAACCGGGCGGCCCGGCTGGTGAAACCACCAATAGCATCAACTGTCACGAACTGCCCCGTCTCTATCAGGAAACCGCTATGTGCGGCGTAGTTAGCAAATGGTTCAAAACTGTGGCGCTGCAACCGACCCACGGGGGTCAGCGCACAGACCGCAAGTAGTGATTGATCTCTAACCCATCAGGCTGGTCGTCGAAAGCCTCGAATTCGAGCGGCAAATCTTCCGCACTGACGATTTCATAATTGGCTTCGCTGGAGAACAGCCCCGTCAACACATGTGCGTTAAGGGCATGACCGCCTTTATAGGAGCGGAAACGGCCCCAGATGGGCAGACCACCCAGCGACAGATCGCCGATGGCATCGAGCAGCTTGTGGCGCACAAACTCGTCTTCGTAGCGCAGGCCGCCCGGATTCAGGATGCGGTCTTCATGCAGGGTGATGGAATTATCGAGGCTGGAGCCCGGGGCATAGCCGGCTCGGCGCAGAATCTTGGCGTCGCGCACGAAGCCAAAGGTGCGGGCGCGCGAAATGTCTTCATAATAACGGCGCGGCGTCCAATCGAAGATCATCCGCTGGCGGCCGATGACCTTGGAGTCGAAATCGATCTCGAGATCGAACGAGCGGCCGTTATAGGGCTCGAGCGCGGCGAATGCGTCGTTGTTGCGCACCGTGACGGCACGCATGATCTTGAGGAATTTGCGCTGCGCCGGCTGAATTTCCATACCAACCCGCAGGATGGCATCGGCAAATGGACGCGCTGCCATCCAGAATCGGGCATTCCCCGCCATCGAGCGTGATGAGCGCATTGTCGACGCCCATGCCCGACAGGGCCGAGGTGACATGCTCGATAGTAGCGACGCTCATGCTGTCGCCCAGATCGAGCGTAGTGCACAAGGTGGTGCGCGAGATGCGCGAGAAATGCACGGGAACGGGCGGTGTCGTGCGGCCTTCCCCGATATCGCGGCAGATCAGAAGACCGCTATCGGGCGCAGCCGGGCCGAGCGTGAGGGTGACGGGTTGCGCGCTATGAACACCATAGCCCGCGAACGAGATTGGCGCCGCAAGGGTACGCTGGCGCGTGGTTAGCTTTGACATGCTTGAAGTTACTCCGACCCAAGCCCCGGGACGATTGGCTACTCTATTATCCAAAAAAAACTCGGTGCGGAAGCCGCACTGAGCTACGTTTCACAAATCCGTCAGCAGAGCATTAACCGTGCTTGCGGAGGAAAGCCGGGATTTCCGGGTGTTCCTTCTGCGGCGCCGGAGTCGGCTGGCGGCCATGCAGATCGAGATTTCCACGGGCCCCACCGGCCGGAGGCAGAAACCCGCGAAGTCCTTGCCGGACCGGCCTCAGCTGCGCTGCGGGCAGCGGCATCATCGGCGTTGGAATAGGCAGGTTCGTCGCGTTCTACCGGCTGGGACTGACCCAGATTGAGGCCGACATTGGAGGCCGGGCGCTTGAACAGCGCGCGGGCATTGCGCGGCTCAGCGTCAGGACGTTCCTGCTCCTGCTGTGTCCGGCGAGCAACAACCGGCAGCTCTTCAGTGCGCGGCATACGGCGCTGACCATCGGGGGCGAGCGGCGTGGGACGGCACATAAACGCTGGGCACAGGCTCGTCCTGCACCATGGAAGGTTCATCATCGTGGATCGAGT
Organism: Devosia sp. A8/3-2; assembly: GCA_025452255.1. Lineage (GTDB taxonomy): Bacteria > Pseudomonadota > Alphaproteobacteria > Rhizobiales > Devosiaceae > Devosia. The sequence continues at coordinate 2,023,962 of CP104974.1, read as the reverse complement.
CGGCGGCCGGGATGTAGGGCTCGACGAACACGCCATCATCTTCATGGCCGTAATTGGCGGCAGGCGCGTCGAACGTGATGGCCTCGGCAACGGCGGCTTCGACTCGGTGTTCGATGGCCCGGCTGGTGGTCGGAGCAGGAGTCGCAACAGCAGCACGTTCAGCAGCGACGCGGCTTGGCTCAACCGGCACATGGCGGCGCACTTCGAGCGGAGTGCGCGAAGCATGCGGCTTTGCCGGCTCTAACGCCTGAACCATGGTCGCATCGGTGCCCGTAGCCACGACCGAGACGCGGATCGTGCCGGTCAGGTTCGGATCAAAGGTTGCGCCCGGGATGATGTTGCAATCGGGATCGACTTCCTCGCGGATGCGGCTGGCCGCTTCGTCGACTTCATAAAGGGTCAGGTCCGGACCGCCGGTAATGGAGATCAGCAGACCCCGCGCACCCTGCATCGACACATCGTCGAGCAGCGGATTGGCAATGGCGGCTTCGGCGGCGTGGCGGGCACGATCTTCGCCCGATGCCTCGCCCGTACCCATCATCGCCTTGCCCATGCCGCGCATCACGGCGCGCACGTCGGCGAAATCGAGGTTGATCAGGCCTTCCTTGACCATCAGATCGGTGATGCAGGCAACGCCGGAGAACAGCACTGGTCAGCCATCGCGAAAGCGTCGGCAAAGGTGGTCTTCTCGTTGGCAACCCGGAACAGGTTCTGGTTGGGGATAACGATCAGCGTATCGACATGGCGATGCAGCTCATCAATGCCATCATCGGCCAGACGCGTACGACGATTGCCCTCGAAGTTGAAGGGCTTGGTGACCACACCAACGGTCAGGATGCCCTGCTCGCGCGCAGCCCGAGCCACAACGGGCGCAGCGCCAGTACCCGTACCACCGCCCATGCCGCAGGTGATGAACACCATATGCGAACCGGAGAGGTGATCGTTGATCTCGTCCCAGCTCTCTTCGGCTGCAGCGCGACCCACTTCGGGGTGCGAGCCAGCGCCGAGACCCTCGGTAACACCGACGCCGAGCTGGATGATGCGCTGGGCCTTGGACAGCGCCGGGGCTTGAGCATCGGTATTGGCGACGACGAAATCCACGCCATCAAGACCGGACTCGATCATGTTGTTGACGGCGTTGCCGCCACCACCGCCAACACCGAACACGGTGATGCGGGGCTTGAGTTCCTGAATATCCGGGATGGTGAGGTTGATGGTCATGAATGGCCTCATAGTGGCTTGATTGGTTAAGGTTTACCCCCAATTCGTTAACCGCGTCCTAACAATTGTCTCACCGGTGTTAACGTGATGGCAAAATGCGACGCCGGCCGATCGCCCATTGCCGGATTGTTAACCATGCCGGCCACGGGACCCGTTGACGGCCATAACCAAATAGCTTTATAACAAAATGGTTATTCAAGAGAGGAGACTGCAAATGACCGACATCATGCCCTGCCTGTGGTTCGATAACCGCATTGATGAGGCTATCGAATTTTACACCAGCACCTTCAAATCGGCCAAGGTGCACGAGGTGACGCATCAGGACCCCAATGGCCCCGCCTTCACGGCGGTGATCGAGCTGGAGGGGCACAAATTCATGCTCCTCAATGGCGGCCCGCAGTTCAAATTCACCGAAGCGGTGTCCTTCATGATCAATGTCGATGGGCAGGAAGAGGTGGATTATTTCTGGAACCGCCTCACCGCCGATGGCGGGGAAGAAAGCCAATGCGGCTGGTGCAAGGACAAGTTCGGGCTCTCCCGGCAGGTCGTGCCCAAGCAGATCTATGAAACCGTATTGGGCAAGGACCCGGCGGGCTCGCAGCAGGCCATGCAGGCCATGCTCAAGATGGGCAAGCTCGTCGTCGACGACCTGCAAAAGGCCTATGCGGGGGCATAACCCGAATTGCCTCTGCTGCCGCGATATGGTCCTTTGCCACAAACGGGGAGAGGATAATGGACCAGCACGAGCTGATCGCGGCCATCAGAACGGGGCATGGCAGGCAAGGAGGCCGTACGCGGCCTCTTTCTGGCCGGCAGCTTTGGCCGGGGAACGGCCGACCAATGGAGCGATGTTGATCTGGTCGCGCTGGTCGAGCCGGAACACCATGCGGCGGTCGCTGCCGATTGGCGCCAGACACTGGACGCGATCACCCTGATCGTATTCTGACAGGAATTGCCGCGTGGTGGCCTGTTGCTCAATGCCGTGTCCGAAGAGTGGCTGCGTTGCGATCTGAGTATCGTCACGCCAGACAATTTCGGCCGCCGCGCCAAAAACACGGTTAAGCCGCTGATCGATCGCGACGGGCGCTATGACGCCTTGCCTGATACGCTGCCGCTCAAGCAACCCGACAAGGGTACGGTGACCTATCTCATCCACGAATTCATTCTGCATGCTGGGGCTCGCCCCCGTTGGTGCCGGCCGGGGTGAGTATGTCACCATGGCGCTCGGGGTTGGCATGATGCGCGACCATTTGACGACATTGCTGATGCAGGACGTGACCAATCCCGACCCGGGCGGCATGCTGCATCAGTCGACGCTGCTATCGGCCGAGGACATGGCCCTGCTCAAGTCCCTGCCCTATCCCCAGCCGGAGCGCGATGCGGTGATCGCTGCCAATTTCGCGATTGCCCGCGAGTTCATGCCCCGCGCCCGGGCCATGGCCAAGCGGCTGGATATTGTGTGGCCGGAGGCATTTGAGGCAGCGACACGCAAGCGGTTGGCGGCGACGCTGGGAGAAGAGGCCGGGCGGGCTCGGTGATCGACGCGCGGAACTAAAGCCCACAAAGGAACGAGCATGTTACAAGCATTCTTTATCGCCCGGCTCGGCGTCTGTGCGGCGCAGGCGTCGCCTGGACCCAATCTGATGGCCGTTGCCGACGCCGCGCTGGACCGGGGCGGCGACCGGCATTGCTCGTCGTCGCCGGCATCGCGACGGGGTGCTCGGCCCGGGCGCTGCTGACTGCGCTGGGCCTTGGCGCCCTGTTCGCGGCCTATCCCATGCTGCTGACCGTGCTGAAATTCGCCGGCGGCTTCTATCTACTCTATCTGGGCATTCGTGCCCTATGGTCGATGCGCAAGGGCCGGGGCTTGGTGATCGCGGCAGGCACGGGCCGGCTTTCTGACCTGGCGGCATGGCGGCGCGGCTTTGTGGTGGTGATGACCAATCCCAAAGCCGCGCTGATGTGGTCGGCCATCGCCACGTTCCTGCTCGGAGCGGGCCTGTCGCGCTGGGAAGTGCTGGCATTCGGCCCCATCGTCGCCATCACGGCGCTGACCATTTATGGCACTTACGCGCTGCTGTTCTCCACCGGCATGGCGACAAGCGTTTATGACCGCTTCGCCCGGATCATCCGAGGGCGTGTTCGGCTCGGCCTTTGGCGCCCCGGGTGGAGCGCTGGTCTGGTCAGGGTTACGCGATTTGCGCAGCTAAAAGCGCCGGGGGCGGGAGGCAGCACCCGCCCTCTTTTGAACGGCTAGGCGGCCCGTGCGGTCCGCAGGGCGCGCGACCACCACACGATATCCTCCAGCACCGGGCCGGCGGTCTGATCGAGATAGGGGAAATCGGCAAAGGTTTTGTCGTGCATAAGAAAGCCGATCATCTCGGTCATGCCGATATGCACGGTCTGCTTGAGCGTGGCCACATGCAACTCGGCCAGAATGCCACGCAGATGCTCGACGGCGCGTGAGCCGCCTGTCGAGCCATAGCCGACAAAGCTCGCCGGCTTGCGGCCAAACTCGGGATAAATGCTGTCGAGCGCATTTTTAAGCACGGCGGAAATGCTGTGATTGTATTCGGCGGTGACGAAAATGAAGCCGTCGAGGCTGGCAATCTTGTCAGACCAGCGCCGCACATCCGGATTTTGGGACGGCGCATAGATCGGCGAACGATCTTCGGCAAACAGCGGCAGGTCATAATCGCGCAGGTCGACGATCTCGAAATCCGCATCGTCGCGCTGGCGGGCAATGTCGTAAAACCATTGGGCCGGCTTATGGCCAAAACGGGCTGGGCGCGTCGTGCCGATAATGATCCCAATCCGGGGTTTGTCAGTCATCTCTATCTACCTTCATTCACGACCTGGACCAGGGCCGGGACAGGGTGAAGGAAAAATAGGAGAACGAGCCAAGCCCGCACAGACGGCACATTTTGTAGCCGAGCGAACAAATTTGTTCGCCAGTGTCCCGCCTATTCGTCGGCGTCGAACCGCTTCCACGACTGCTCGATGTCTTCGTGGTTCTCAAAACCCCAGCCGGAGAAATCCTTCACCGCCAGCAGCAGGCTTTTTCCACGTTCGGTCAGTTCATATTCCACACGCGGCGGCACGGTCGGATAGGTTTCGCGCTGCACCAGCCCATCCCGCTCCAACCGTCGCAGCGTCAGGGTCAGCATGCGTTGCGACAAAGCAGGCAGGGCCTTCTCGATATCGCTGAAGCGCTGCCGCCCGTCGCGAGACAGAGTGCCCAGAACTGGGCCGGTCCACTTGTCGCCCGGGGTGTACAAAATGTCCCAGCCCGGCCGGCAATTGTCCGGCAGGTGCGTGCCGCTACGCTTGTAGATCTGCTTGCTCATGCCAGTAATGTAGGACGAACAATCCGATTTTAGAAGCTGGTGCGCAGCCAGTTTCCCACGCGGGCAGAAATAGCCGTCGGTGCCGGTTAGTTTGCGGGTGCCGCGGGGTTCGGCATATTCCCGGGAACAAACACGGGGATAGATCAGCATGCCGGCGACGGTGGCAAAGGCGGCGCCTTTGGCCATTTCGGGCAGGCCGGCAATGCCCATGGGGCGGCCGTTGCGGACGTTGCGGGCGAGGATGCGGCGGGCGACTTCGGGCAGGCCGGTCATTTCGCTGGCGCCGCCGGTCAGCACGAAGCGGCGGCCGCAGACATCCATCATGCCGGTGGCCTGCATGCGATCACGAATGGCGGTGAGGATTTCCTCGATGCGCGGGCGCATGATGCGGGTGAGCACCGAACGGGCCACCTGCCCCGGCGCTTCGTCATGGGTGGCGCCCACGGGCTGGATCGCGATCATGTCGCGCTCGTCGGCTCGGCCGGGCAGGACCGACCCGTAGAAGGTCTTGAGGCGTTCGGCATCGGCAACGCTGACCGACAGCTGGCGGGCGATATCGAGCGTCAGGTGATGACCGCCAATGGCGATGGCGTCGGCATAGACCAGATGGCCATCGTTGAAGACGGAAACGGTCGTGGTCGCGCCGCCAAAATCGACGCAGGCGACGCCAAGCTGGGCCTCGTCATCGACCGGGGTTGCGAGGCCCGAGGCATAGGGGGTGGCGATCAGGGCTTCGATCTGCAGGTGGCAGCGATGCAGCACCAGTTCGAGATTGCGCATGGCCGGGGTTTCCGAGCTGACCACGGCAACGTCGACGCCCAATTTCTCGCCCACCATGCCCTTGGGATCGTGGATGCCCTTCTGGCCGTCCAATGCGTAACCGATAGGTAACGCGTGGATAATGGAGCGCTCGGGACGGACCGAGCGTTCGTTGACGGCGCGCAGCACGCGGTGAATGTCGGCTTTTTCGACTTCCAGACCATCCAGCGACACGGCGGCGGAGAAGGTTTCCGAGCCCAGCCGGCCGGCGGTGACGTTGACGATGACGCTTTCGAGCGTCAGGCCCGCAGCGCGTTCGGCCATGCCGACAACGGAGCGGATGGCATGCTCGGCCTTTTCGATATCGGTGACGACGCCGCTCTTGACCCCGGTGGAGGGGCCATAGCCGAAGCCGATGACCTCGACTCGGTGCGAGCGGCCGCGCAACGCCTTGCCCTCGGCACGCGGGGTGAGCCGGGCGATGACACAGCAAATCTTGGTCGACCTGATATCGAGCACCGCGACCAGCGTGGTCTTGCCAAGCTGAACGGGGCGCAGACGGGAGGTCATGGCGTCGGTCATCATCGCTTCTTGGTTTCTTCTACGGCAGGTGTGGTCGGGCGGAGGGCGACGAGATTGTCGACGCGCAGGTCGATCACGGTGATATCGCGATCGAGCAATCGGTAATCGGCTTCATACATGGCGAGCTTGCGCAGCGCTCGGGCCACGCCCAGCTCCGGCAGTTGCACGCGCAGACCGGTGTCATAAATCATGTCCCAGCGGCGATCCGCGATGCGTGAGAGAGCCAATAGGCCATTCTTGAGGCCGGGGAATTGATCGAGCGCCCGGATCATCACCAAGGCATCATCGGCCGCACCATCGCCAATCACCAGTGGCAGGTCGCCATAGGCGCCCCGGTCCTCGCCGATCTGCTCACCCTGCCCGTCGACCACAAAGGTCACGCCATCGATGCGCCAGCGGGCAATGGGGGTCTTTTCGGTAATGGTGACCAGCACATCGCCGGGATAATTCTTGCGCACATTGACGCTCTCGACCGAGGGGAGTTCGGCAATGCGCTGGCGGGCCGCCTCGACATCGAAGCTGACGGTAGAGGTTTTGGGCTGCACGCCCGGGGCGTCGAAAATATCCTGCTCGCTGGTCAGCGACTGGCCGGTGATGGAGATTTCGCCAATGGCAAAACCGGCATCGGCGAATCTCGCCCTGCGCAATGCCGCCCAGCGCGGAGAGGCCCATGCCCAGCGGCTCACGGATGTGATAGATGACGCCGATTACAGCCAAGAGGGCAATGGCCGAGCAGGTGCGCACGATGCCCTTGCGGTGCAGCACCCGAGCGCGACCGAAATTGATGATGAGCTTGCGCCGCGGAGAGCGGACAGGAACAGGCAATGCACGAGGATTGACGATCCGCGCGCCAGCGAGAAATGCCTCGCTTTTTACCTGTTGCAACTCGCGTCCTCCACCATCCGAGAGACCAGATCTTCAAACGAATGCCCGGCATACTTGGCCTGCTCGGGCACTGTGGATGTCTCGGTCATCCCCGGCTGGGTATTGATTTCGAGACAGACCAGTTCGCCATCTTCGCCCACCGCGTCATTGTAGCGGAAGTCCGTCCACGACACGCCCCGGCAGCCAAAGGCCGCATGCGCGGCTAGGCTCAGTTTTTGCACTTTGTCGTAAATTTTCGGTTTCAGCTGCGCGGGAATAATGTGAACCGAGCCGCCTTTGGCGTATTTGGCCTCGTAATTGTAAAAGCTTAGTTCGGTGACGATCTCGGTCACGCCCAAAGCCACATCGCCCATCACCGCGCAGGTCAGCTCGCGCCCGGGAATGTAGCGCTCCACCATCACCTCTTCGCCCGAATTCCAGCTTTCGCCCAGAATTTCCTGGGGCGGCTGATTGGCGCCCTGCTTGACGATATGGACGCCAAAGCTCGAGCCATCGGCAATCGGCTTGATGACATAGGGCGTCGCCATGGCGTGGCTGCGTGCAGCCTCGGCCCGCGGCACGATCACATGATCGGTGACCGGCAGGCCCGCGGCCTTGAGCACGATCTTGGCCCGGTGCTTGTCCATGGCCATGGCCGAGGCCAAAACGCCCGAATGGGTATAGGGCAGCTGGATCAGCTCGAGGAAACCCCGGATCATCCCGCTTTCGCCAAATGGGCCATGCAGCGCATTGAACGCCACGTCGGGCTTGAGATCAGCCAAGACATGGGCAATGTCGCGGCCGACATCGACTTCGGTGACCCGATAGCCGGCGCGGCGCAGGGCAGCGGCGCATTCGGTGCCTGAACTCAGCGATACACGGCGTTCATTGGACCATCCGCCCATCAGGACGGCGACGTGTTTGGTCATGGGGAAGTCCGATCAGGATTGGTCAGGGAAGACGGCACGGCTAGACGGCGCCGGTGAAGACATCGCCATCGAGGAACTCGCGCACCTCGCGGCCGGGTTCAAAATGGCCCATGCGGCGGATTTCCCATTTGAGCTCGATGCCCGAATGCGCCCGCACCTTGTTGCGCACCGTCTCGCCCGGGGTTTCGATGTCGTGGGCGCTGGCATTGTCGATATTGAGCAGGAAATTGGCGTGCAATTCGCTCATCTGCGCGCCGCCCACGGTGAGGCCCCTGCCCCCGGCGGCGTCGATCAGCTTCCAGCTCGAATGCCCGTCGGGATTCTTGAAGGTGGAGCCGCCGGTCTTGGCCTTGGTGGGTTGGCTGGACTCTGCGCTGGTGATTTCGCGCATGCGCGAGAGGATATCGTCGCGCTCTGCCGGCAAAGCCCTGATAGACGGCGGAGGTGAAAACTGCGCCACGCGGGCCGTTCGACTTGCGGTAGAGATAGCCCATATCGGCATTGGTGAGAGTGATGATCTCGCCCTGCCGTGTCACCGCGCGCAGCTCGACCATGCGGTCGCGGGTTTCGGTGCCATAGCAGCCCGCATTCATATAGAGCGCGCCACCAATGCCGCCGGGAATGCCGCGGTAAAAGGTCAGCCCGTCAATACCGGCTTCGGCAGCGGCAGTGGCGACCTTGACGTCGGGCAGCGAGGTGCCGACGCGGATCTTGTGGTCGTCCGAGATTTCGACCTGCCCGAAGGCCTTGCCGGAAAGCTTGATGACCACGCCATCAACGCCGCCATCGTGGATTAGCAGGTTGGAGCCCTGCCCGATCACGGTCATGCGGATATCGGCGGGCAGGTGCTTGAGGAAATAGGCGAGGTCGTTCTCGTCGGCCGGGGTGAAGAACAGCTGCGCCGGGCCGCCGACGCGGAACCGTGTGACTTCTGCTCAGCAGTTGATTGGGAACCAGCCGGCCGCGAACCCGGGCAATCCAGGGGCTGGAATTGGGGGATAAGGTCGGGATAGCTCACTGCATGTCCTGTCCCAAAAGCGTGGCCAATTCGCCCGGCAAGGCGGCGGCCCATTGGGTGATATTGCCGGCGCCCGAGCACACGACATAATCGCCATCCTCGGCACGGCTGGCGATCAGCTCGGCCAGTCTTCGGGGCGGTCCAGAACACGGGCGTCACGGTGGCCGCGGGCGCGGATGCGGTTGACCAGCTCGTCATTGGTCACCCCGGGAATGGGCTGCTCGCCGGCGGCATAGACCGGGGCGACGATGACGGTGTCCGCGTCGTTGAAGCAGGCGGCGAAATCGTCGAACAGGTCGTGCAGGCGGCTATAGCGGTGTGGCTGCACCACGGCGATGACGTCGCGCTTGGTGGACTGGCGGGCGGCGCGCAGCACCGAGGAGATTTCCACCGGGTGGTGGCCATAATCGTCGATGACAGTGATGCCGCCGACCACGCCCGTACGGGTGAAGCGGCGCTTGACGCCCGAGAAATTCTTGAGACCCTTGCGGATGGCTTCGGCCGGGACATGCAGCTGATCGGCCACCGCGATGGCGGCGGTGGCATTGAGCGCATTGTGTTCGCCGGGCATGGGCAATTCGAGCCCGTCGATGCGCAACTGGGTGAGGCGGATGCGGTCGCGAATTTCGACGGCGAAATGGCTGACGCCATCGATGGTTTCTGAGATCCACCAAGCGCACATCGGCCTGTGGATTGCGGCCATAGGTGATGACGCGGCGGTCTTTGATCTGGCCGACCAGCGCCTGCACTTCGGGGTGGTCGAGGCACATCACGGCAAAGCCGTAAAAGGGCACGTTCTCGACGAAATTGTGGAAAGCCTGCTTGACGCCCTCGAAGTCATGATAGTGATCGAGATGCTCGGGATCGATATTGGTGACCACCACCACATCGGCCGGCAGCTTGACGAATGTGCCGTCGCTTTCGTCGGCCTCGACCACCATCCACTCGCCCTCGCCCGAGCGCGCATTGGTGCCATAGGCATTGATGATGCCGCCATTGATGACGGTGGGATCAAGATCCCCGGCATCGAGCAGGGTCGCGACCGGGGGTGGTCGTCGTGGTCTTGCCATGCGTGCCGCCAATGGCGATGGCGTTCTTGAAGCGCATGATCTCGGCCAGCATTTCGGCGCGCCGCACCACGGGCAGCGCGGGCGCGAGCAGCGACCAGCTCGGGATTGTCTTTCTTGATGGCCGAAGAGACAACGACAACGGCCGCTTCACCCAGATTTTCGGCCTTTTGGCCGATCTCGATGCGGATGCCCATGTCGCGCAGGCGCTGCACATTGGGATTGGCAGCGGCGTCGGAGCCCTGCACCACATAGCCCTGATTGTGCAGGATTTCGGCAATGCCGCTCATGCCGATGCCGCCGATCCCCACGAAGTGGACCGGTCCGATATTGCGGGGCATTTTCATGAGCGTTGTTCCATTTCCGTAATGCCCTTCCCGGCGAGCGTCTCGGCGATGTCCGCCAGCTTCTCGACGGCGCGGGGCTGGCCCAGCGCACGGGCGGCGGCGGCGGCCTTGGTCAGCGTCGCCGGGTCGGTGATGAGGTTGGTGAGGCGAGTGCCTAGCGATTGCGGCGACAGCGTGGCCTGCTCGGCAATCCAGCCGGCGCCGGCGGTGTCGACGACCAGCGCATTGTTTTTCTGATCCGCATCGAGTGCGCCGGGCAGCGGCACCGGGATCGAGGGGCGCCCGATGACGCAGAGCTCGGTAATGGTCGAGGCGCCCGAGCGGCCGATGACCAGATGGCTCCCGGCGATCCGCTCCGGCAGGTCGCCAAAGAATGGCGCGAGTTCGACATTGACCTTGGCCTGCCGATAGACTTCAGCAACGCGATCGAGGTCCTCGGCGCGGCATTGCTGCACGATGCGCAGACGCTGGCGGATAGGCTCGGGAACAAGCGCGATGGCTGCCGGCACGATGTCGGACAGCGCCTTGGCGCCTCGGCTGCCGCCGAACACCACCAGATGGATCGGTCCGTTTTCGTCAAACGCCGGATAGGGCATGCCGGCCAGTACCCGCACGCGGTCGCGCACCGGATTGCCGGTGACGCGTTTTTCGATTTTCAGCGTGTCGGCGAATTTGGTTTCGGCAAAACTCAGGGCCAGCACATCGGCAAAGCGACCCAGCGCGATTGGCCCGGCCCATCACTGCATTCTGCTCATGCAGGATGCCGGGAACGCCCATCAGGCTCGCCGCAACGAAAGGCGGGAATGTGGGATAGCCGCCAAAGCCGATTACGGCATCGGGCTTGGCTTTGCGCAGCTTGCCGAAAGCCACAGCGATACCGCCCAGGATTTTGAGACCGCCGGAGACAAATTTGATCGGATTGCTGAGCGAGGGCGTGGCCGAGGGCACGATATGGACCTGCGTGGCCGGAAAGTCCGAGCCATAGCTTTCCACGCGATGATCGGTCATCAACTCGACCAGATGCCCGCGCCGCGTCAATTCTCGGGCTAGCGCCATGGCCGGAAAGAGATGCCCCCCGTGCCACCCGCCATGAGGATGAACTTCTTCATTCAGCTGGTGCCAATGCGCTCTTGTAGACGGGCAGACCTGTGACCATTCGTTCCTCGGGCTTGGTGCGTGTCAGGGCCAGCATCAGCCCCATGCCGAAGGCAATCGCGATCATCGACGTACCGCCATAGCTGACGAATGGCAATGTCATGCCCTTGGGCGGGATGAGGTTGAGATTGACCGCCAGATTGATGCCCGACTGCATGGCGAACTGGATGGCCGGGGTCGATGAGGCCAGCCGTGCGAAGAGGCTGGTCTGGCGTTGCGCGCCCATCATGGCGCGAATGACGATGAAGGCGATAAGCGAGACCAGCACCATGCAGAAGATGATGCCGAACTCGCCAGCGGCGGCCGAGAAGACATAATCGGCATGGGCGTCGGGGATGAGCTTTTTGGCGATGGATTCGCCGGGGCCGCGACCGAACCAGCCACCTTCGAGCAGCGACTGCAGCGCACGGTCGATCTGGTAGGTATTGCCGCCACCCTCGGGGTTGAGGAAGGTATCGATACGGCGCGACACGTGGGGGAACAGCAGATAGGCCCCGCCCAGCAGGCCACCGGCACCCGCAGCCAGCCCGAAAATGATCCACCACGAAATGCCCGAGATGAAGAGCAGGGTGGCCCGTGTCGCCAGCACCAGCGCCGTCTGCCCGATATCGGGCTGCAGCAAGAGGGCGGCAACGATGGAGAACATGATCAGCGTGGCTAGTATCTTGCCGGGCACATTCTTGTGCACCATGGATTCCGAGAATAGCCGGGCGCCCAGCACGGCAAAGGCCGGTTTGACGAATTCCGAGGGCTGCACGGATTGGCCGGCAAAGGATATCCAGCGCCGCGCGCCCTTCACCTCGGTGCCAAAGCGCAAAGTGGCCCAAAGCAGAAGCAGGCTCACGACGAGCGTGACCAGCGCCGCAACGCGCCTCGGCGATGGTTCATCAGGGATGTGCCAATCAGCACCGGCAAAGCCAGCATGCAGAACAGGGCATGGCGGATGATGAAAAACCGGGGCGAGAGGCCGATGCGCTCAGCCACCGGGGGCTCGCGGCAAAGCTGAGCACCATGCCGCAGGTGAGCAACAGGATCAGCGCGCCGAGCAGTTCACGGTCGATCGACCACCACCATTCGGCCAAAGGGGTCTTTTCTGCGCGGGAAAACATCATGGGCGAGCCGGTTCAGCCGGCCTCCTGACAGATAAAATTCGTTTCGAATTGTATCCTGCCGATGGTTACCGATTTCCCACCGCTTTTGCGTTTTGCGAATCGAATGATTGGGGAGTGGGATGACGCTCCCTGATCGGGGCTATCGAGCTTACCGCAGCTTGAGCGAGCTCAGGCCGATCAGGGCGAGGACGAAGGAGATGATCCAGAAGCGGATCACGACTCGGCTTTCGGTCCAGCCCATATGTTCGAAATGGTGGTGAATCGGCGCCATCCGGAACACGCGCTTGCCGGTGAGCTTGAACGAGGTGACCTGAACGATCACCGACACAGTTTCGAGCACGAACAGTCCGCCGATAATGGCGAGGACGATTTCGTGCTTGGTCGCCACGGCGATGGCGCCCAATGCGCCGCCCGGGGCGAGCGAGCCGGTATCGCCCATAAAAATCTGGGCCGGTGGCGCGTTGAACCACAAAAGCCCAGCCCTGCCCCGATCAGCGCGCCGCACACCACCGAGAGCTCGCCGGTGCCGGGCACATAATTGAGCAGCAAGTAATCGGAGAAATTGACGCTACCCACCAGATAGGCGATCAGCGCAGAAACAGGCAGCGGCGACCATGACCGGGACGATGGCCGGGCCATCAAGACCATCGGTGAGGTTGACTGAATTGCCAGCCGCCATGATGACGAAGCCGCCGAACAGAATGAAGAAATAGCCCAGATCGATCGCCAGACCCTTCACGAACGGGAAGAGCAGTGAGGTCGCATAGGGCTCGGGGCCCAATTGGGAAATGGCGTAGCAGGCGATGGCGCCGATCAGGGCTTCGAGGGCCGGCGCTGCCTGCCGCCAAAGCCCTTGTGGCTCATGCGCTTGACCTTGAGATAGTCGTCATAAAAGCCGATGGCGCCAAAACCGACGGTGACCAGCAGGACCACCCAGACATAGCCATTGGTGAGATTGGACCACAGCAGTGTCGAAAACACCGCGCCGGAGAGGATCATCAGCCCGCCCATGGTGGGCGTACCCTTTTGGTCAGCAGGTGGCCGGCGGGACCATCTTCGTGGATCGGCTGGCCCTTGCCCCGGCGCAGGCGCAGGCCATTGATCATGGCCGGTCCGAACAGAAAGACGAAGAACAGAGCCGTAATCACCGCCCCCGCGGTGCGGAAGGTGATGTAGCGGAACACGTTGAAGGCCGAGACCGCATCGCCCAGCTGACCAAGAAAATAGAGCATGAAGGAAGCGTCCTCGCTGGCTGGGGTTTATGGTCCGGAGAACTTGCTGCGGATCTTTTCGACAATGCCCGACAGCCCCACGCCGTTGGACCCTTTGATCATAACTGCGTCGCCATAGGCAAGATCGCCGAGCACGATGTCCACGATATCCGCAGTGGTATTTGCGTGAGCAGTGACGCGCCCGGCGCCCAGCGCCTCGGCCAGCGCGGCCATGCCGGCACCCACGAGATAAATGCGCTCGGCGCCCGAGCCGATCACGGCGTTCTTGAGGCTGGCATGCAGCGCCGGCCCCTGCTCGCCCAGCTCCAGCATGTCGCCCAGGATCAGCACCTTGCGCCCGCCGGGGGCTTTTTGTTCGGTGAAGACATCGAGGGCTGCGCCCATCGAGGCGGTATTGGCATTGTAGCTTTCATCGGTCAGTAGCAGCGGCTTTTCGGATGGCCCGAGCACCAGCCGCTGGCCACGGCCGGGCTGGGCGCCGAAACCGGCTAGAGCGCGCAAGGCTACGCTGGGTTCGACACCGGCAATATAGCCCACGGCCATGGCGGCGACGGCATTGGCCAGCATGTGGCGGCCGGGCACGCCGAGGGCCAGTGCGTGACGATCCCTGCCATGCAGCACGGTGGCAAAGCTGTGGTCGGCGGCCGATTGCACATCCACGATCTGCCAGTCGCAGCCTCGGCCGAAACCGTAGGTGATGACATTGGCGACACCCGCCGCGGCGGCCGCGTCGAGCAGCACCTGCAGCTGGGGGTGATCGGCATTGAGGACCGCGGTGCCGTCCGGCTCCAGCCCCTCGAAAATCTCCGCCTTGGCGGCGGCAATGCCCTCGAGCGAACCGAAGGCCTCGAGATGGGCGGCAGCGACATTGGTGATGACGGCGATATGCGGGCGCACCAATTGGCTGAGCGGGCGGATTTCGTCGGGGGCGTTCATGCCCATTTCGAACACGCCGAACTGGGTGGCCTCGGGCATGCGGGCCAGCATGAGCGGCACGCCCCAATGATTGTTGAAGCTCTTGATCGAGGCATGGGTCTGTCCCGCCGCCTCGAAGACCATGCGGATGGCTTCCTTGGTCGTGGTCTTGCCCACGCTGCCGGTGACCCCAACGATCACCGCGCGGCTGCGTTCGCGGCTGGCCGTGGCGATATCGCGCAGGCCCCGGAGGGCGTCGGGGACCACAATGCGACCGGGCCCTTCGCTTCGGCCTTCCGAGACGAGGGCCGCGACCGCGCCATTCTTGAGCGCGGTCTCGACAAAGTCATGGCCGTCGAAGCGGTCGCCCTTGATGGCGACGAACAGCGCATCGGGGCCTAGCTCGCGGGAATCGATGGAAATCGAGCCAATGGCTTCTCCGGTCACCGCTTCGGCGCGGCTGCCCGTGGCGGCCAGCAGGGCTCGGACCGTAAACAGATGTGCCATCAGAGCCCCTTGATTGCCTCCGCCACCACTTCATGGTCGGAGAAATGATGCTTGGTCGTGCCGACGATCTGGTAATCCTCGTGGCCCTTGCCGGCAACCAGCAGGACATCGCCGGGTTGCAGCGATTTGACGGCCACGACAATGGCTTCCTTGCGGTCGCCGATCTCCCCGGCGCCCTTGGCGGCGGCCAGAATTTCCGCGCGGATACTCGCGGAGTCCTCGGTGCGCGGATTGTCGTCGGTGACGATGACATCGTCGGCCATGCGCTGGGCCACTTCACCCATCATGGGCCGCTTGCCCTTGTCCCGATCGCCACCGGCGCCGAACACCACGCGCAACTTTGACTTGGCATATGGCCGAAGCGAGGCAAGCGCGGATTCCAGCGCCACCGGCTTGTGGGAATAATCCACAAACACCGCCGCGCCATTGTGCTCGCCCACCAGTTCGAGCCGCCCCTTGGCGCCGACCAGCTCGGACAAAGCAGGGAAGGCATGGGATTTATCGACGCCCGTCGACATGGCAAGCGCTGCCGCGATCAGGGCATTGGAGACTCGGAATTCGCCGGTCAGCGGCAGGTGGAAACTGAGCTTTTCCCCAACATGACGCACTTCGACGCGCTGGCCATAGCCTTCGGGCTCGATGGAAAGGATTTCGATATAGGCCCCCTCTCGCCCGACGGTCAGCAGCGTAGCGCTGGCGCTGAGGGCGGCAAACATGAAGGGCTCATGCTCGGGATCATCGACATTGACCACGGCGGGGCCGCTATCGACCAAAAGATCGGTGAACAGCCGCAGCTTGGCATTGCGGTATTCATCCATATCGGCGTGATAATCGAGATGATCACGGCTGAGGTTGGTGAAGGCCACCGCCTCAAAATGGATGCCGTCGAGCCGGCGCTGATCGAGGCCGTGGCTGGAGGCTTCGAGCGCGACATGGTTGATGCCCTGCGCCTTGAGCGCCCGCATCGACTGGTGCAGCGTGCGGGAATCCGGGGTGGTCAGACTGCCCTCGATCAGGCGGTTGGCGGTTTCAACGCCTATTGTGCCGATGCTGGCGCCGGTGGATGCCGGCATAGGTCCATATCTGGCGCAGGAAGGAGGCCACAGAGGTTTTGCCGTTGGTGCCGGTGACCACGACGGTGATTTCCGGCTGCGGCTCGAAAATGCGCGAGGCGGCGCGGGCATAGGCGGCGCGCACATCCTTGACCACGATCACCGGCACACCGGGATCGCCGACCGGGGCGATGTCGCTGATGATGGCGAGCGCGCCGCGGCGCACGGCTTCCTCGACATGCTCATTGCCATGGGAATGGGTGCCCGGCAGGGCAAAGAATATATCGCCCGGCCTCGATCCGGCGGCTGTCCGAATTGAGGCCAAAGACTGCGCCCAGACCCTTTTGGGCCGGGCGCCGGAGCCTTCGAGCAGCTGCGTTACGCTAAGTGACACGGGGATAAATCCTTCTGGATTTCAGCGATAAGCGGAAGGGACGAAGTCGTCGATGATCGGGGAAAAATCGGGCGCAATTCCGAGCATGGGTGCAACACGCTGCACAATGCGGCCTGTAACAGTGCCGGCATTCCAGCCAGCCGTGGTGCCCGATTGCGGGTTTTCGGCACTGGGCTCGTCTACCATGATCACCATGGCGTAGCGCGGATTTTCCATCGGAAAGGCCGAACCGAAAAAGTTGGTGACCTTGTTGGACGAATAGCGTCCATCGACCACCTTTTCGGCCGTACCGGTCTTGCCACCGACGCGATAGCCCAGAGCTTCCTTGTTCATCTGCGACCCCGAACCGCCCTGCCCAATGGCATTGAGGCGCATGAGGGCGCGGATATTGGCGCTGGTTTCGGGCTGGATCACCCGGCGGTACAGCGCCTCGGCTTCGGACTGGCTGCGCTTATAGAGCGTGGGCGCGATGTAATTGCCGCCATTAACGAAGGCCGCATAGGCCGTGACCATGTGGAGCGGGGACACCGACAGGCCGTGGCCAAACGAGGCCGTGGCCGCGCCCACTTCGGACAAGGTCTTGGGCACGGTGGGCAGGCGCATCTCGGGCAATTCTGAACGGCACGCGCTGATCGAACCCCATGGTGGACAGGAAAGCGCGGAAATTATCCTTGCCCATGGCCTGCATGACGCGGATCGTGCCGATATTGGACGAGAATTTATAGACTTCCGGCAGGGCGAGAATGCGATGCTTGCCGTGGAAATCGTCGATGGTGAAGCGGCCGAAACGCACGCCGAAACGCGCATCGAACTGGTCGGTCATCTTAACCGCGCCGCTATCCAGCGAGCCAGCCATGGTGACGGTCTTGAAGATCGAGCCCGGTTCGAAAATGCCCGCCGTGATGCGGTTGAAGCTGTCCTTGACCAGCGCCGTCTTGGGATCGTTCGGATTGAAATCGGGCAGCGACGCCAGCGCGATGACTTCCCCGGTATGGATATCGAGCATGACGCCGGCAGCGGCGATGGCCTTGTAGCGGCTCATGGCGTCGAGCAATTGCTCGTGCATCACATGCTGCACACGCATATCCACCGACAGTTCAACCGGCGCCAGCGCATTGCCGCGCGCCGAGCCAAGCTCCTGCAACAGAGCGACATTGTCGTCGTCCATGTGCTTTTCGATGCCGGCAATGCCCCGGTTATCGATATTGGTCGAGCCCAGAATATGGCTGGCTTCGGTCATGCCCGGATAGAAGCGTTTGGATTCAGTCAGGAATTCCACGCCGGGAATGCCCAGCCGCATGATGCGTTCCTGGATGGCCGGGGATAGCTCGCGCTGCACCCAGACAAAGCCCTTGTCGCCGGTAAGACGATTGCGCAGCCGAGCCTCGTTGAGATCGGGCAGCACCGTGCGGATCTTGGCGACGGCCTCTTCCACATCGATGATGCGGCGCGGCTCGGCATAGAGCGAGGGCACACGAATATCGACGGCCATTTCAAGGCCATTGCGATCCAGGATTGGCGGCCGCGTCGTGGTGATGATGTCGCGCGCCTGCCCCTCAATGGTGGTATCGGGCACGACCATGCCCAGCTGCACGAGCCGGCCACCCACAGCGCCAAAACCCAGCACCAGCGCCAGCACCATCCAGCGGATGCGGGCTCAGGTGAGATTGCCGCGCATCTTGCGGCCGCCATCAAGCGCGATCGTGGGTGAGAGATCTTCTGCGGTCACGGCCATTATTCGATCCCCTCAAGGTCAAGGATGGCATCGATGGGATCGATACCGGCCTCGAGCGATTGGAACAGGGCGTCCATCTCGGAATTGTTGGGTTTGACCGGTCGCATGGGAATATCCTGGAAGGCGCCGAACTGTTTCTGCTGCACCGGCCCGATCGCCAGCGCCACCTGATGCCGCTTGACGATGGGGTCGATATGACCGGGCTGGTTCAGCACCGCCCAATCGGCCTTGAGCAGGGAAAGATCGCCTTCCTGACTTTCGATCTGCGCCGCCAGCGCTGTGCGCTCGCTGGCCGTATGCTCGATGGAGAATTTGAGCGTATAGACGCCGGCCAGCATGATCACGCTGGTAAAAATCAGGATGATATTGAGATTGCGGATCATGCCGTGCCCCTCACGACCGGCACGCCGAGCCCGGCGAACTTGACCGCGCGGGCGGGCGCATCCGAACGGGTCCCGGCCCGCAGAATGGACGAACGCGCCCGCGGATTGCGGCTCAACTCGGCCTCGCCGGGCTTGCGCGCCTTGGCCACGTCGGTCCAGCGCAGGGCCTCGCTCTGAGTCTGCGGCAGGTGCCGCGACTGGGCGGGGCCGCCTTTTCGGGATCGAAGAAGCGCTTGACGATGCGGTCTTCCAGCGAATGGAAGGTGATAACGACCAGCTTGCCGCCCGCGCTGAGCAGGCGTTCGGCGGCGAACAGCCCTTCGACCAATTGGTCGAACTCGCCATTGACCGCGATGCGCAATGCCCGGAACGAGCGGGTCGCGGGATGGGCATCGCCCGGCTTGCGGCCGATGGATTTTTCGATGATGCGAGCCAGCTCCAGCGTGGTCTGGATCGGCGCGGTTTCGCGCGCCGCAACGATGAACTGGGCGATACGGCGCGATTTGCGCTCCTCGCCAAAGGCATAGAGCAGATTGGCCAGTGCTTCGACTTCCAGCCCATTGACCAGATCGGCAGCGCTCTCGCCCTCCCCGCTCATGCGCATATCGAGCGGCCCATCGCGCATGAAGGAAAAGCCGCGTTCGGCTTCGTCCAGCTGCATGGAGGACACGCCAATATCGAGCACAACGCCATCAATGGGGCCATGCTCGGCGGCAAGGGTGTCGAGTTCGGAGAAGGTGCCGGGCACGAAAGTCAGTTGCGCGGGAAATTCGGCCGTGAGCGCATCGGCAAAGGGGCGCACGCTGGGGTCGCGGTCGATGGCGACGACATGGGCGCCAGCCTGCAACAGGGCGCGCGAATAGCCGCCGGCGCCAAACGTGCCGTCGACGATGCGCTTGCCTTCCAGCGGCGCCAAGGCAGCCAGCACCTCGTCCAACAGGACGGGGATATGCGGGCCAGCATTTTGGCTGGTTTCGGGCACAGAACGCTTGCCCATAAAGGCCATTACTCCACTGCCGGCCGGAACCGGTTCGTAAACTTCCCGCCACTTTGACCAAGGACGTTTAAGATTCTGTTTCCCATTTTGCGGTGGTGGGAAATTTAAGGGGTGTTTCCCCCATCACCGCATCTCCCTCGGGCCCGACCCGAGGGCCTCGTGGCACCGCACCAGCGCATGTGCTTGCCGCATCTCCCTCGGGTCAAGCCCGAGGGAGATGCGGCGGGTGCGGCAAGAATGGAAAGGAAAACGCCAGTTGACCTGTAAGCCGGGTTCTGTAGGGCCGCGTTTCCACGACGTGGTGACCATTCATCTGCGACGCCTGTTACCAGACGCCTGTTGCAACCAACCCGGATGATCTGGCCTCAAAACAGGCTGGGGCCGAAGCCCCGCGTCATCCCTATTTGGTCTTGCTCCCGGTGGGGTTTACCGTGCGGCTTCCATTGCTGGTCACCCGGTGCGCTCTTACCGCACCCTTTCACCCTTACCCCGGCATGCCGGGGCGGTTTGCTTTCTGTGGCACTTTCCCTAGGGTCGCCCCCTGCCAGGCGTTACCCGGCACCGTGTTTCGAAGGAGCCCGGACTTTCCTCCAACGGACAGTTACCCATCCGCCAGCGGTCACCCGGTCAACTGGCTGGCGCGTTTGTGGTGCAGAGACGCGGTGGCGTCAAGCCAGCAACGGCGCGGACTCGGGCTTGGTGATGGCCTGATAGGCCAGATTGATCGAGGTCATGCGCGCCGTGGCCACATCGATCAGCTCTTCGGGAACGCCCTTGGCGATCAGCCGGTCTGGGTGATGCTCGGACACTAGCAGGCGATAGACGCGCCGCACTTCCTCGGGCGGGGCATTGGGCGCAAGACCCAGCACCACATAGGGATCGACCCCATCGGCCAGCATGACATGCTGGCTGGCCATCTGTTCGAACCGCACCTCGTCAAAGCCGAAAATGTCGCTCACCGACTTGAGATAATCGAGCTCGGCCTCATGCACCATGCCGTCGGCCGTGGCGATGAAGAACAGGCTATCGAGCACATGCTCTAGCGTCTCGGGGCTGGTAGTGAAGAAGCGCGATCTTGCGGGCATAGCTTTCGTAGCCGGCGACATCCTGCTTGGCCAGATTGAACAGCCGCTCCACCTGCGGCTCCCGGCCCTGCGTGATTTCGACTGTGGCGTTGAAGGCACGCACTTCGGACGCGGTCACCACACCGTCAGCCACCGCCATCTTGGCGGCCAGCGCGATCAGGGCGAGCGTAAAGGCCGCGTCCCGTCCACCGGGCAGCCGAGTATCTGGATCGAGCATATTGGCAATGGAGCCGGCCATGCCGGTTCGTTGGCTGAACGACCCCGGAACTGGGACAGTTTTTGCCAAACATCCCGGTTTTCTTCGGCTTTGCGCACGCAGCACAGCATGGTGACGTCTTTCACGAAGCAACCACGCAACGGGGAATCCGAGTGTGATATGCTGGGCCAGCATATCCCTTGCAGCGCGTCCGGTCCATTGCCGGGCGCGCATGGCAGCTTACATCAATTGATGAATGGCAAGAAAATCGGCGGATCGATCGGCCCCACATAGCGGTCATAGACCTCGGGGGGCGGCGCTTCATCGAAATAAAATCCGCCCGGGCGGTAATCCTGCAGGGCCTCGGCCTGCTGTTGGCGATTGGCGAGGAATTCGGAAAGCGGGCCGCTTTCCCAATCCCGTAGGTCATCGGCGGTGACGGCAGCCAGGGGCGCATTGCGGCTGACGGACGGTGGGATAATGACCTGTTCGGAGGGCAAGGGGGCACGAACGGCAACCGGCTTGGGCCGCATGGACAGCGGCATAGGCATCGGCGCGATCTTGTCGGATGGCAGCGAGGCCACCTGCACCGGATCGGTCGCAACGGGCGCCGGAGCAGCCGGATTTGCGATCGGTGGGCGGGCTGGCTCTGCCGTGGCAGTGGCGGGCGCTGGCACTGCCGGAGCGGGTGTCGGCGCTACCGCAGCCGGAGCGGTTTCTGCTGTACCACCAGTGATATAGCTGGGCAGCTTCTTGCCCGATTGCAGATAGGAATTGAGCGGATCGGCCGGATTGGCGGCTGCCGCTGGCGCTGGGGTGGCAGGATTGGCCGGGTCCGCCTCGGCCACTTTGACCGGCTCGTCCGGGCGCTGCGAGGCCGGCGCGGGCACTGGCGCAACCGGCTCGATGACGGCGACCTGCGCTGTCGGGCTATTGCCCGAGAACTGCGCGGAGAGCAAGTCCGCAGCTGGAATGCCAACGACGAGAAGGGCACCGGCCCGAGCCGAGCCATTGGTAATGCGGCGATCGATCTGCATGGTCTTTCACGTCCCGATTTGCTTCGCCCTCCGCAGAGGGAAAGAGCCGGAATTGATGGCGGTTTTATGGAACCGCCCTGCTCCGTCTCAATGTAGCCCGCAAGCTGAATGGGACCTGAATGACGCTTTTTCAGGCCACCGACCCGCGGGCGGCGACCTGATGGCACCAGATCATGGTAAATGCAAGGTTAATCCGGCCGCCGTCCAAGAATGCGGGCAAGCGCCAGAGCCGAGTTCGAGCGGTTCATCGTATAGATGTGGAATTCGGTGACGCCCTCATCCAGCAGCTCGATCACCTGCTCGGCGGCGACTGCCGAGGCGACCAAAGCGTGGGTTTCCGGGTCTTCGTCCAGACCGGCGAAGCGCTCGGCCAGCCGAGCCGGAATCGAGGCGCCACAACGGGATGCGAAGTTGGAAATCTGCTTGAAGCTGTGGATCGGCTGGATGCCGGGCACGATCGGCGCGGTAATGCCGGCGGCGCGGGCACGATCGACGTAGCGCAAGTAATCGGCATTGGAGAAAAACATCTGCGTGATGGCGCGACTGGCGCCGGCATCGAGCTTGCGCTTCAAATTATCGATATCGGCCTGCCAATCGGCACTTTGCGGGTGCTTTTCGGGGTAAGCGGCGACCGAAATGTCGAAATCGCCAATCTTGCGGATGCCCGCAACGAGGTCGGCAGCGTTCTGATAACCCTCCGGATGCGGCGTAAATGGCTGGCCGACGCCCTCCGGCGGATCGCCGCGCAGAGCGACGATGCGGTTGATTCCGCTTCCTGATAACCGCGCACGACCGTGTCAACTTCATCGTGGGTAGAGCCGACGCAGGTGAGGTGCGCCGCGGCGTCGACGCCGGTGTCGGTTTTCACCGAGGACACCATGCGCAACGTGCGCTCGCGGGTGGAGCCGCCGGCGCCATAAGTTACCGAAACGAAACGCGGCTGCAGCGGGGCGAGCTTGTGGATGGAGTCCCAGAAGCGCTCTTCCATCGCGTCGGTCTTGGGCGGGAAGAACTCGAAGGAGAGCTGCAGGTCCGGGCGCTGCTCGGCAATTTTCCGGCTGGCGCGCATTGTCATCGATCATCTTGGTATCCATTCAAGTCTTGTCGCTGAGGCGCCAGAGGCAGACCGTCAAGCCATTGTCACCATTCTCGCCGGGAAATTCGCGCACCGCCTCGACCGAAAGGCCCGCGGCAGCGGCCCAAAGGCTCATTTGCGCCTGCGACAGGCCAAGCCGCCGATGGGCATGCTCAGTGCGCAGGAATTCGAAATCATGCGGGGCGAAATCCACGATCAGCATCTCGCCACCGGCTTTGAGCAGGCGTCTCGCCTGCGCCAGCATGCGGCCCGGATCGTCGAAATAATGCAGCACCTGATGGATCACGATCACATCGGCCGAGCCGGTTGCGGTATCCAGATCGGCAATATCGCCCAATCGGACTCGGGCATGGCCCAGACCGGCCGCAGCCGAGGCAGGAACGGGCGACGGCCAGCATTTCGCGGCTGGAATCGATACCGATGCCGCGCTTATAGAAATTGGCGAGCAGTTCGAGCATGCGGCCAGTGCCGGTGCCCAGATCGACCGGGAGGTTCACCGAGCGGCCGTCCGGGGCCTCAACAATGGCGGCTTCAACCGCCTCTTCGGGCACATGGAGGGTCTTCAGCAAGTCCCAGCTGCCAGCGACCTTGGCGAAATATTCGGCGGCCAACGCCTGATGGGCAGCGCGCACCGCCACCTGCCGCTCGATATCGCGGCGGCGTTCGGGATCGCTGGCATCGAGCCGTTCAATGGCCCATTGCGCCAGCGCCGCGCCATCGCCGGACTGCGCCGAGCCATAATAGGCCCGAGCGCCTTCGGCATTGCGCTCGATCAGCCCGGCATCGGCCAACAGCTTGAGATGGCGCGAGACACGGGGCTGACTTTGCCGGAGAATTTCCGTCAGATCCTTGACCGAATGGTCGCCATCGGCCAGCAATGCCAACAGGCGCAACCGGGTCCCCTCACCCGCCGCCTTCAGCACCCCCACCAATGTCGCCAGCTCAGCCATCACACCTCATGAGATATAAAGATGTCTTTATATCCGATTTGGAGTGGAGGTCTAGGGGGATCGTCACCGCGGCCTCCCTCAGGCTTGACCCGAGGGTCTTCCGGTTCCGCACCGACGCCTGTGCCCATAGCAAGCGGCCTCGGGTCAAGCCCGAGGGAGGCTGCGGTGGGGAGGCGAGACAGGTGGGTAATCCGAGAGCATCCAGCGCCGGGACGGCCTTCAGCATGGATTCCGGCCTGCGCCGGAATGACACCGTGGGTGGTGGCAGCTTGGTAGGCCTTTGCCCCTTACGCCACGTTGGCGCGGTCGTCGCTGGCGGCGCGTTTGCGGAAGGAGTGGGCGCGCCAGAGTTCGAAAATGCCGGCGGCTTCTTCGCGGTCGAGGGCCTCGAAACGGGATTTAACCATGGTCTTGTCGGCCTGCGAGGGCAGATCGCGCCATGGCAGGGTGGCAACGATGGCTTCGAACAGTTCAGGCGTGAGGCCAGCGGCGCGCAGGGCGACGGTGATGGCGACATAGTCTCGGCTGGCCAGCCATTTGACGAAGACTTCGGGGCTGACGCGCAGCACCACGGTGAGGGCGGCAGCGGCGTGGTGGCCATAGCCGAAACGGGCGAAACGGGCCAAAGCACGGTCGTCGAGCTGCTTGCGGTCGCTGAGCGCCTTGACCTGATTATAGGCCACTTTCCACTCATTGGCCGAAAAGCCGGCGCGGTTGCGCATGCGATTGTAGACCACGGCATTGACCTTGCCGGCGGCGACCGGATCGAGCGACTTGTCTTCGTCCGGGGTCTCGAGAACCTTGCTGGCGACGCTGTCGATCTCTCCGCGCAAAGAACCCCAATCGAGTTCGGGCCGGCCACGCAGATCGGCGGCGATTTCGGCATCGGCATGGGCGCGGGCGACCAGCTTTTCCAGCGTCGCCTTGTCGAATTCGGCATTGGTATTGCGCACGAGGCGGGTAATCGAGGATTTGGCGCCGTGCTCCACGATCGCCTCGCCCACCCGCTCGGGCACATTGGTACGGCCGGCAATGGCGACGCGATGCTCTTCGCTCTGCTTGCCGATAATGTCGATCAGATCGTCATCGGACAGCACATTGGAGAATTCGAGCAGCGGCTTGGCCACTTCGATATCGTCATTGGCGAGCTTGACCACGACCGTGCCGGGTGCGCGTTCCAGCGGAGCCGGGAGCTTGGCGACATGAATGCGGGCTTCGACCTCGACCAGTTCGGCCAGCTGGCACAGCACCTCGTCATATTGGGCGACCTGCTCGTCGTCGCACCGGTCCGACACATAGCTGAACAATTGCGCCATATTGCGGAAGAGCTGCTCGCGTTCGGCGTGATCGTTCTCGCCGTTCAGCACTCGAAAGCTCGAAAACGCCCGCTGGCCTTGGTCAAGTTCGGTCATAACGTTCCCCGGCTCCTGCCGCATAAATTCACCAGCGGCACACTGGACCGGCAGGTTCTTGCGCGGGCTGAAGGTGTCAGGACGGATTTGATTCAAATTTTAAGCGATCACTTGCCCGTTACCGCCGCCGGTGGTTGGATGCGGCGGTATGAACGGAGGACCTCATGCGTATTCTCGCAATTACGAGCATCATTGCCGCCTTCAGCATCACCCCGGTTTTCGCGGATGAAGTACCTGCCAACCTGCACGGCCACTGGGCGTTGGAAGGCGCCTGCGACAAGGCCGACGATTCCATCCATATCGAGGCGGGCACGCTCAGCTTCGGCGCACAAAAGGGCGAGGCCGTCGAATTTTACCCGGACGATAGCCCATCGGGTAACGGCGCCATCCATTGGAGCGAGGAAGGTGTCGTTGACAATTTCGAATACGACCCCACCCGGGATATCCTGCTGCACAATGGCGAAGGCTACGGCATGGGCGGAAAGCCCGACGTCTACAAACGCTGCAAGGCCTGATGTGACAAGGCCGGTCCCGGGGACCGGCCTTATTGTTTGGAGCCTATTCGGCCGCGGCGCTTCCCGGTCGGAGATGGCGTCCTTGGCCTGACCGGTCAGCGCCGCGCGGGCGGCGCGGATGCCCCGGGCGTAGGCCGGGTCGATCAGGTGGAAATGGGCCAACTGGCGCTCGATGATCTCGTCAGGAACGCCATCCATGGCGGCGGCGAGATTGAATCGAAGAGACGCCCCTTCTGGGCATCATCGAACAGATTGAACAGCGCACGCGGCTGGCCGTAATCGTCATTGCCGTCGCGGTGATTATACCGGTCGGCATCGCCCACGATGCGCAGCGGCGGCTCCTTGACCGACTTGTCTTCCACCGGGCCGCCAAACGAATTGGGCTCGTAATAGGCATCGGGATGGCCGGTCTTGATGCCGCCATAGACATTCATCTGCCCGTCGCGGTGATAGTGATGCACCGGCGACTTGGGCTGGTTGACCGGGATCGATTCATAATGCGTGCCCAGACGATAGCGGTGGGCGTCGGCATAGGAGAAGACGCGGGCCTGCAGCATCTTGTCGGGCGAGTAACCGATGCCGGGCACCTTGTTGGAGGGCGAGAAGGCCGCCTGCTCGATCTGGGCGAAGTAATTGTCGGCGTTGCGGTTCAGCTCGACAATGCCGACTTCGATCGGCGGATAATCGGCATGCGGCCAGACCTTGGTCAGATCGAGACGGATTATACGCGGTCTTGTCCGCATCGGCCTC
Organism: Devosia sp. A8/3-2; assembly: GCA_025452255.1. GTDB lineage: Bacteria > Pseudomonadota > Alphaproteobacteria > Rhizobiales > Devosiaceae > Devosia. The sequence continues at coordinate 1,997,305 of CP104974.1, read as the reverse complement.
GGGCATGATCTGCACTTCCATGCGCCAGCGCGGGAACTCGCCGCGTTCAATGCCGCCGAACAGCTCTTCCTGATAGGTTTCGCGGCTCTGGCCGATGATCTTTTCGGCTTCGGCATTGGTGTAGTGCTTGTGGCCTTGCAGGGTCTTGAAGTGGAACTTCACCCAGAAACGCTCGCCTTCGGCATTCCAGAACGAATAGGTGTGGCTGCCATAGCCGTTCATATACATCGGGGCGACCGGCAGGCCACGATCACTGAACAGGGTCGTGACCTGATGCAGCGATTCCGGGCTCTGGCTCCAGAAATCCCACATGGCGGTCTTGGAGCGCAGATTGGTCTTGGGGTGGCGCTTCTGGGTGTGGATGAAATCGGGGAATTTCAGCGGATCGCGCACGAAGAACACCGGGGTATTGTTGCCCACCGAGTCCCAATTGCCTTCATCGGTATAGAATTTGAAGGAGAAGCCGCGCACGTCGCGCTCGGCATCGGCCGCGCCCATCTCGCCAGCCACGGTGGAAAAGCGGATCAGCAGGTCCGTCTTCTTGCCGACTTCGCCGAACACCTTGGCGATGGTGTATTTGGAAATGTCATTGGTGATGGTCAGCGTGCCGAACGCACCCCAACCCTTGGCATGCACAACGCGCTCGGGAATGCGCTCACGATTCTGGTGCGCGAGCTTTTCGAGCAGCTGATAATCCTGCAGCAGGACGGGGCCGCAGGCGCCGGCAGTCTCGACATTCTGGTTGTCCGAGACGGGCGCGCCGGCACTGGTGGTGAGGCGGGGTTTATCGATCATTGCTGCAATCTCCCGGAATAATTCCAAACTGAGGTGGTTTTGCCCCTTTAGCGTCGATTAGGCAAATTGATTGATCCTTTTATTGTGATAAGCTGAGCCTATCATGAGCTTGACCCTCAAACAGCTGCGCTATGCCATTGCCGTGGCCGAAACCAACCATTTCGGCCGCGCGGCAACAGCCTGCAATATCAGCCAGCCGGCGCTGAGCCAGCAGATCCGAGCCATTGAGGAATTCTGCGGCACCCCACTGTTTGATCGCCTCAACCGTGCGGTGCGGCCGACGCCGTTTGGGCGGGAGTTTATCGAGCGCGCACGACGGGTTGTTGACGGCGCCGACGCCCCGGCCGCCTTTGCCATTGGACAGGCGGGCAATCCCGAGCGGCCCATTCGGTTCGGGCTGATTCCGACGGTGGCGCCCTATCTGCTGCCCGAGATTTTTCCGGCGCTGACGGCGGGCTTGCCGGGGCTGGATTTCGCCGTGAGCGAGAACCGCACCGAGGCGCTGATTGCCGGACTGGTGGATGGGAGTCTGGACATCGCGCTGATCGGTACGGATGCGCCCGACCATGGGCCCAAGTTGACCAGCGCGGCGCTGTTCGACGATCCCTTTGTGCTGGCGACCAGCCGGGACGAGAAAACGGCGGCGCCGGTGGCTCTCTCGACGCTGGCGCCGGAGCGCATCCTGCTGCTCGACGAGGGCCATTGCTTCCGCGACCAGACCATTGCCGCCTGCCGGCTGGACAGCGATCCATCGGCCCGCACCTTTGCCGCAACGTCGCTGTCGACCATCGTGGAATTCGTGGCCAATGGTCAGGGCGTGACGCTGCTGCCCCAGATCGCGCTGCGCAAGGAGGCGACCGATCCGCGCATCGCCATCCACCAATTGGTGTCGCCCGGCGCCGGAAGGCGGCTGTCGCTGGTGTGGCGGGAAGCGACGCCTTTTGCCGACACGTTTGCGCAGATCGCCGGGATCATCCACGAGACCCGCGCAGGCCAGGCGGCGCGGGCGGCTTAGGTGGTCACTCGGCCGTGCCTACGGGTGCACCTGGTTCCTCCTTGTGGCCATTTTTGGCGCCCCATATCTTGCCGAGCCTAGCCCCCACCCGCCCCGGAAGGGCATCACAAGGAGACGATAATGCCGAACAAGTTCGCTGGAGCCCCGGTGGCTGTGATGGTGGCCTTGAGCGCGCCGATGATGTCGGTGGCGCAAGCCCGGAGGCGGTCGTTGCGGCGCCCAACAAAGAAGCGCTGTTCACCAGTCCCGATCCGCTGCTGAACGCCAACAAGCAGGTGGTCTACCACATCATGCGCGACCTGTTGGAAGCCAACAATTGGGACAAGGCGGACCAATTCCTGACTGAACGTTACATCCAGCATAATCCCAACGTGCCGTCAGGCCGGGACACGGTGGTCAGGTTCTTCACCGAAGTGCTGAAGCTGCAGCCCACGCCAATTCCGGAAACTCTGAAAACCCCGGTGGTATTCGTGAGTGCCGAGGGTGATCTGGTGACCGTTGCGACAGTGCGCACCGAGAAAGACCCCCGAGACGCCACCAAGACCTATACCACGACCCGGTATGACACTCGGCGCATCGTCGACGGCAAGGCGGACGAGCATTGGGATTCTGCCGTCAAGCAATAGCGCCCCGACGTGAAAGCTGATGGGCGAGGCAAACCTTTTGCGTGCCGGGGCGTTCTGCTCAAGGGGCGGCTCTAGGCGTCGCTCCCTTATTGACCACCCACACGAGGAGCAGACCATGAAGAAGACCGTAACCTGGATTCTGATCGCCGATGGCACGCAGGCCCGCGTGCTGGAGAATACCGGACCGGGCAAGGGACTGCGCCAGTGGAGGGGCTGGATTTCGCCATCGACCCGCTGATGGCGCAGGAAATCGTCACCGACAAGCCCGGCCGCAGCCACTCATCGGTCGGTCACGGCCGCAGCGCCATACAGCCCAAGACCGACCCGGTGGAGCATCGCGAAACCGTCTTCGTCAAATCGCTGGCCCACATGCTCCGAGCGTAAGCGGCAGGAGGGCGAATACGATCGGCTGGTGATCGCGGCAGCGCCAATCGTGCTGGGCAGAAATCCGCAAGGCCATAACGCCAGCGGTGAAGAAAACCATCCCGGCCGAACTGGACAAGGACCTAACAAATCTGCCGACGCCGCAACTGGACCGGCATTTGGACAGCATTATTGCTGTTTAATATCAGCAGGTTGGGCGCAACGACGGAATCAGGCTGATAGGCAGCGGATTCATATTGGAAGGCAGATGATTCAGAACATGAGATGGCCGGGCGGTGGTCCGGCCAGCTTGATTCAGGGGTGAGGAGAAGGCGCTAGATCAGCTCCCCTCGAGTGTCATTCCATGAAGCGGGAACCTCCGTTTCGGGATGTAGCAGAAGAAAACAGAGGTTCCGCTTTCGCGGGAATGACATCGTGGGAGGATGTGAAATCGAGCTGAGGCAATGATTCAGAGAAGCTGGGGCAATGTTCCGGGGGGCGCTATTCCCCGTCCGCCTCATCCTCGTCTAGCTCCTCGCCCTCATCGTCCCCCTCCCCGCCAATCGCATCGAGAAATTCCAGCAACATGGAATTGACCGAGTCCAGGCGTTCTGATGCTGGGGATGTGGGCAACCCCTTCCAGCACGGCGGCAAAGGCATTTGGCATTTCTTCGGAGAGATAGTCGTGCCGCTCGATCAGGGCGGTGAAATCCTCGTCACCCACCAGTAGCAGGGTGGGCGCGCCGATCTCGGCCACGCGGCGCCGAGCGCTGGGGCGCTCTTCTTCCAGCGTCAGCGGCGGCTTGTTGAGGGCCAGCGCATTCATGTCGAGAAAGAGCTCGCGTGCGGGGCCGCCGACGCGCCCGCTCTGGGCGCGCGGGCCATCGAGCCATTCATGGGCCTGCACGCGATTGAGCATGTCCCAATCGGCGCGTTCATAGGCATCTTCCTCGGCCGCCTCGATCATCCGCTCGACATCGGTGGCGGTCCAGGGCGAACCCGTGACCGAAGTGCCGATCAGCACGAGCCCAATAACGCGGCCGGGATGGCGTAGCGCAAAATCGACGGCGAGGCCCCCGCCCATGGAGCAGCCGACCAGCACGGCGGCATGAACGCCAAGGCGATCGAGCACCGCTTCCAGATCATCGAGATGATTGAAGGCTTCGTCTGCCGAAACCGTCTCGCCATAGCCGCGCCGGTCATAGGCAATGGCGTGCCAGCCCTCGTCGGCCACGGCCTCCATCTGGCTGAGCCACATGCGCTTGTCGCACACCCCCGCATGCAGGAAGACGACGGCAAGCCCCTCCCCCATTTCAATGCCGGCAAGGCTGGCCCGACCGATGTCGAGCACGAATGGCTCTGCTGACACGGCTATTCTCCATATTGTTTTGGGCAAGCCATAGCGCATCGGCGGCGCGAGGCAAATGGCGGGCACAACCTGCCCCGGGCCTCATGGTGAGGCTGGGGCGGCGTCCGATGCGAACGCCGCCCCCTTGGTGGTTTACCGCGTCAGCGGCTTATACGTTGCGCGCTTGGGGTTCACCGCGTCGGCGCCCGGGCAGCGGACCTTGTCGGCTTCGTAGTCGGCGAAATTGCCTTCGAACCATTCCACATGGCTGTTGCCTTCAAAGGCCAGCATGTGGGTCGCCGAGCGATCGAGGAACATGCGATCGTGGCTGATGATCACGGCGCAGCCGGCAGATTCCTCCAGCGCTTCTTCCAAAGCGGCTAGAGTTTCGGTGTCGAGATCGTTGGTGGGCTCGTCAAGGAGCAGCACATTGGCGCCCGATTTGAGCATCTTGGCCAGTGCACACGATTGCGCTGCCCACCCGAGAGATTGCCCACCTTCTGCTGCTGATCGCCGCCCTTGAAGTTGAAGGAGCTGGTATAGGCGCGCAATTGACTTCGCGCTTGCCCAGCATCAGGACTTCGTCGCCTTCCGAGATTTCTTCCCAGACGGTCTTGTTGGGGTTCAGGCTATCGCGGCTCTGGTCGACGTAACCCAGATGCACACTCTCGGCTACAGTGACGCTGCCCAGATCGGGCGTCTCCTGCCCGGTCAGCATGCGGAACAGCGTGGTCTTGCCCGCGCCATTGGGGCCGATAATGCCCACAATGCCGCCCGGGGGCAGCTTGAAGCTGAGATTGTCGATCAGCACGCGATCGCCATAGGACTTGGACAGCCCCTCGATGTCGATAACGTTCTGGCCCGGGCGTTCGCCGGGCGGAATGACGATCTGCGCGGTGCCCGACTGGGTGCGAGCCTCGTTGATCTTGACCAGCTCGTCATAGGCCTTGAGGCGGGCTTTGGACTTGGACTGTCTTGCACGGGGAGATTGCCCCATCCATTCGCGTTCGCGTTCCAGCACCTTGGCGCGGGCCGCGTCTTCACTCTTTTCTGGGCAAAGCGCTTGGCCTTAGCGGCGAGATAAGCCGAATAATTGCCTTCATAGGGCACGCCGCGGCCGCGATCGAGCTCGAGAATCCAGCCGGTGACATTGTCGAGGAAATAGCGATCGTGGGTGATGATCAGCACCGCGCCCTCGAACTCGCGCAGATGGCGCTCAGAGCCGAGCCGTGGTTTCCGCATCCAGATGGTTGGTTGGTTCGTCAAGCAGCAGCAGATCGGGCTTGGAGAGCAGCAGCGCGCAAAGCGCGACGCGGCGACGTTCACCACCCGACAGCTTGGTCACGTCGGCATCGCCCGGCGGGCAACCCAGTGGCTTCCATGGCCACTTCGACCTGAGATTCTGAGATCCCACAGATTCTCGGCGTCGATCTGGTCCTGCAGCTTGCTGGCCTCGTCGGCGGTCTCGTCGGAATAGTCCATCATCAACTCGTTGTAACGATCGATGACGGCCTTCTTCTCTTTCACGCCGGTCATGACATTGCCGAGCACGTTCAGCGCCGGATCCAGCTCTGGCTCCTGGCTGAGATAGCCGACCCCGGCGCCCTGGGCGACCCAGGCTTCGCCGGTGAACTCGGTATCGATCCCAGCCATGATCTTGAGCAAGGTCGATTTACCTGAGCCATTGGGGCCCAAAACGCCGATCTTGGCATCGGGGTAGAAGGAGAGATGGATATTGTCCAACACCTTCTTGCCGCCGGCATAGGCTTTGGACATTCCGTGCATGTGATAGATGAACTGGCGAGCCATAGGCTTGCGGACCTCTTCGCGGCTGATCGTGAATTTGGCCCCGTATGTAGGGCAAGCCGGGCGGCGGGGCAACGGGGCTGGCGACGCGCAATTTGCTAGGTTAGGCTCGCCCCTGCCATTCCTCCTTTCCCCGGGTGAACATCGTGACCTTCAATTTTCCACGCCGCGGCCGTAGCTTGGCCGCCGGCCAGCGCTCGGAACTGACCATTATCGACCGCGATGGCAATACAAGCGTCATCTTCACCGCTGGTGAGGTTATCGAGGCACCCAATTGGTCGGCGGATGGGCGATGGCTGGTGTTCAATGCCGGCGGGCGGCTTTATCGCATCGCGGCGGAGGGCGGACAGCCCGAGCAGATCGACACGGGCGCGCTGGCCGATCTGAACAATGACCACGTACTGTCGCCCGATGGCAGCAGCATCTATGTGAGCTCGGATGACGGGCATCTCTATGCCGTGCCCTTTGCCGGTGGCACGCCAAGGCGCGTGTCCAATGAACACCCCACCCCATTCCACTATTATCTGCATGGCATTTCGCCAGATGGCCGCACGCTGAGCTATGTCGCCATCGAGCAGCGTAATGGCGAGCGGCAGGTCAATGTCTTCACCATCCCTGCCGCCGGCGGAGCGGATACGCGGCTGACCGACCTCACCATGCCCAATGACGGGCCGGAATATTCGCCGGACGGCCGCTGGATCTATTTCAACTCCGAACTCGCCGCGAGCCGCCCCGGCCATGCCCACATTTTTCGCATGAACGCCGCCGATGGCAGTGGGCTCGAGCAATTGACCTTTGATTCCTTCGTCAACTGGTTTCCGCATCTCTCGCCCGACGGCTCGACCATGGCCCTGCTCAGCTATCCCCGGGGCACGATTGGCCACCCCGCCGACAAGGACGTGCTGCTGCGCCTCATGTCGCCAGAAGGCGGCCAGACCCGCACGCTGGCCAGCTTTTTCGGCGGCCGGGGGACGATCAATGTCAATTCTCGGGCGCCCGATAGCCAACGGCTGGCCTATGTGGCCTATCCGCTGGGATAAGGTGCGGCTTTTCCACCGCTGACGAACAATTGCTTCCACGATCAGGGGCGAACTCGTCTACCCATGCCGCATCGTCTCTCCGGGAACCTGCCGATGATGTTGAAATCCGCCATGGCGTTCGCCCTGACCGCGCTGCTGCTCGCGCCCGTTCTGGCCGAGGAGGCCGTGCAACCTGAAGCGGCGGTGGCCGAGCATTTCACGCTCGACAATGGGCTTGAGGTCGTGGTGATCCCCAATCATCGCGCGCCTATCGTGACCCATATGGTCTGGTACAAGGTCGGCAGTGCCGATGAGGCGCCCGGCAAGTCGGGGATTGCCCATTTCCTTGAGCATCTGATGTTCAAAGGCACGGCGCGCCATCCGGCGGGCGAACTCGACCGGTTCGTGACCGAAATCGGCGGCAGCGGCAATGCGTTCACCACCACCGATGTGACCGCCTATTATCAGGTGGTGCCGCCCGATGCGCTGGCGAGCGTAATGGATTTCGAGGCCGACCGGATGCGCGGGCTTGTTCTCACCGAGGATGTGATCGGCTCCGAACACGATGTGGTGCTCGAAGAGCGGCGCATGCGCACCGATGGCAATCCGCAGGCGCTGCTGCAGGAAGAGGTCAACGCCACCCTGTTCCAGAACCATCCCTATCGCATCCCCACCATTGGCTGGATGCACGAGATGGAGCAGCTCAACCGCGCCGATGCGGTGGCGTTCTACAATCAATATTATGCACCCAATAATGCGGTGCTGGTGGTGGCCGGCGATGTTGACGCCGAGACGGTGCGCGTGCTGGCCGAGGCTAGTTATGGCGTAGTGCCGCGTGGCCCCGACCTGCCGCCGCGCCTGCGCCCGTCCGAACCCGAACACAATACCGGGCGCACGGTGACCCTGTCGGACCTGCGCGTGGGTATCCCGAGCTTCAGCACCTCCTGGATCGTACCCAATTATCGCACCGCCGAAGATGGCGAGGCCGAGGCGCTGGATCTGCTCTCGGAAATTCTGGGAGGGGGCAGCCGCAGCCGGCTCTACCAGCAGATCGTCAAAAGCGGGGTCGGCGCTTCGGCCGGCACGCGCTACGATGGCGGGGCCTATGATCCCAGCACCTTCACGCTTTACGGTGCGCCGCAGCCGGACAAGGCGCTGGCCGATGTCGAGGCCGCCATCGGTGAGCAATTGAACTTGCTGATCAAGGACGGCGTCACCCGAGGCCGAGCTGGACGCGGCCAAGGCGCGCTATGTGCGCTCCATCATTTTCGCCCACGATGTGCAATTCAGCATGGCCCATATCTATGGCGCCGAACTGGCCAATGGCGGCAGCATCGACAATCTCAGCGAATGGCCCGACCGCATCCGCGCCGTCACCGCCGAGCAGGTGCAGGCCGTAGCCGCGAAATATCTCGACCCAGACCTTGCCGTGACCAGCTATCTGCTGCCCAGCGACGCCGGAGCCCAATGATGACCTATTTGCCCATGCTCCGCCGCCCGCTGGCGGTCCTTGCTGCACTGTTGACGCTGCTGGTTGCCCTGCCCGCGCAGGCCGAAGTGCAATTCCAGCAAGTCACCTCGCCCAAGGGCATCAAGGCCCGGCTGATGGAAGACCATTCCCTGCCCCTGATCACCATCCGCTTTGCCTTTGAAGGCGGCACCACGCAGGACCCGGTGGGCAAGGAGGGGCTGGCCAATCTGATGACCGCCCTGTTCGACGAAGGCGCGGGAGATCTCGATAGCGAAGCGTTCCAGATCCGGCTCGACAATGCCGGCGCGGAAATGGGCTTTGCCGCCGATAACGACGCCCTCTATGGCTCCATGCGCCTGCTCAGCGATCAGCGCGATGAGGCGCTGGGACTGCTCAAGCTGGCAATCGAGGCGCCGCGCTTCGATCAGAACCCGATCGACCGCATGCGCACCCAGATCGTCGCCGGCATTGCCGCTGCGGCAAACAATCCCAGCACCGCGGCGCAAACGCTGTGGGCGCAGGCGCTTTATGGCGAGCATCCCTATGCCCGCCGCCGCGAGGGCAATCCGGAAACGCTGGCCAGCGTTACGGCAGACGATTTGCGGGCGCTGCACAAAGCAATTTTCGCCCGCGAGAACCTGCATGTCGGCATTGTCGGCGATATCGACGCCGCAGATGCCGCGCAGGTGCTGGACATGCTGTTCGGCGCCTTGCCCGAACAGCCCGCGCTGATGCCGATTGCGGATATCGAACCCGTGCTCGGCAAGGACCTTGAGGTCAATTACGATCTGCCGCAGACCGCGATCTATCTGGCCTATCCCGGCATCAAGCGCGATGCACCTGACTATTTCGCCGCCTATCTGATGAATGAAATCTCGGGCGGCCGTAGCATCCTGTCGCGCCTCACCGCCGAAGTGCGCGAACAGCGCGGGCTGGCCTATAATATCAGCTCGGGCCTGCTCAATTTCCAGCATACCGAAATGCTAATTATCGGCACGGCCACCCGCGCCGACCGGGCGGAGGAAACGCTGGCCGTGGCGCAGGATGTCATCGCCCGGCTGGCCAAGGACGGGCCGACAGAAGCTGAGCTGGCTTCGGCCAAGAAATATGTGATCGGCTCCTACCCCATCAACGAATTGAACTCGTCGAGCGCCATCGCCAATACGCTGGTCGGCCCCGACCTGCGCAATCTGGGCATCGACCATCTGACGCGGCAGGAAGAACTGATCGACGCGGTTAGCGTCGATGACGTCAAGGCCGTCGCTGCCAAGCTGCTCACCGTCAAACCGACGACATTGCTGATCGGGCCACAGGCGCAACCGGCACCATAGGCAGACGCGCAAGGCCCGGCAGTGCCGGGCCTTGGACAGTGCGAAATAGTAGATTTAGTAGACGTAGACCGTCAGTTGCGAGCCGGAACGCTTGACCGCGAAGACGCGGTCGGCGCCGAAGCTGGCACGGCTGAGCGAAGTGCTGATCAGCGCATCGTTCATGACGGCATTCTGCAGCACCGGGCCGATGCCCGAACCGCTGAGCTGACCCTGCAGCCAGACCCGGAGAAGAGACGTATTCCGGATGATTTAGTTTCAGCCTCGGAACATCACATAATTACATGCCAAATGTCTGGTAAATCACCATTTTTTATTTTCATTAACTCATCGCAAATTTTAAATAGAGAGCAATAAAAAAGGACGCGAAACCGGAGTTTCGCGTCCCACCGGAGACACTACAAAGGAGCGTCAGCCTCTGCAGCAGTCCACCGAACGTCGGCGCCTCGAAACGGCGGGGCGCCAAACGGGGCCCGCCATTGGCGGGCTCGGTAAATTAACGGGGCTAGCAGGCATGGGTTCCCAGCAAGCCGAAGACGTGATCGGCCTGATCAATCCTCGAGGGAGGACTGCAGCACATGGGTGGCGCGGATGGCCGCCGAGGCGCGATTTTCCACCCCGAGCTTGGAATAGACCTGTTCGAGATGCTTGTTCACGGTGCGGGGGCTGAGGCCCAGAATATCGCCGATATCGCGATTGGACTTGCCGCGGGCGATCCAGAGCAGCACTTCGCTTTCGCGCTGCGTCAGGCCAAATTGACGACGCAGAATGCCATCCCGGTTCTCGTCACCGGGGGTGAGCAGGCGGAACAGATATTCATCGGCCCCGATCATGCCCAAGCACATAAGCTGAATGCGCGCACCATTGCCGGGCTCCAGCATCAGGCTATCGCCGGCAATGGAATTGGCGCCGACACGGGCATCGAGCCACGGCCGAACCTGCGTGGCGATGAAGGTCGACGCGTCCATGCCGGGCATGGTGCGCTCCAACAGCTTGCCCGCCTGCGGCGTCGCCCACAGCGTTACGCCGCCGCTGGACAGGGCCATCAAATGCCGGCCAGCAGCGTCGAGGGCTACGCGCGCTCTGCGCCCGGCGGGCATTGGCCAGATGCACGCGGATACGGGCGCGCAATTCGTCGAGGTTGATGGGCTTGGTGAGATAATCCACCCCGCCCACATCGAGCGCATGCACAATATGCTCGGTCTCGGTCAGCCCGGTCATGAAGATCACCGGCACCTGCGCCACGCTCGAAGTGGCCTTAAGGCGCTTGCAGGTCTCAAAGCCGTCGAGCCCCGGCATGACGGCATCCATCAGAATGATATCGGGCACGATCTTGCCGGCAATGCTCAGCGCCGCCTCGCCACTGCGGGCCAATAGGACCGTGACGCCCTCGGCTTCGAGAGCGGTAGTGAGGAAGCTCAACGACTCGATGGAATCGTCGACCACCAGCGCAATATATTGCTTCTCAACTTCGCTCATTTTCGCCCACGCTGTTGAGGATCGTGGCATAGCCGTCGAAATCGTAGGTCTCAATCTGCTGGCGCAAAGCCGCGACCAGCGGACCATGGCGCGGATCATCGGCCGGGGCCGAGAGCCGGGCATCGATGCCGCGGACATGACCGATCTCGCCCAAAGCCAGCAATTCACCCACCACATCGGCGCCGGGTGAAACAATATCCGCTGCCGGGGCCACAGGAGCGTCCATCGCCGGTTGATCCTCGACCCAGCTGATGCCCAGATGGGCGCCGAGCTTATCGAGCAATTGCCCGTAATTGAGCGGCTTGGCCATGCTGTCATTATGGCCGGTGTCGCTGGTGGGCTGGCCCGAGCCATCGCCGATATTGGCCGAAAGCATGATGATCGGCGCGCCCTGCCCGCCATCGCGCAGCTTTTCCACCAGCTCCCAGCCATTCATTCCGGGCATCAGAATATCCACGAAGAACAGGTCCGGCTTGATGGCCTCGACCGTGGTGAGGCAATTGGGCCCGTCGACCGCCGTCAGCACGGTAAAATCGAGCGGCACCAGCAATTCGCGCATCATTTCGCGGTGTTCGGCATTATCGTCAACCACCATGATAGTGCGGCGCGGCCCGCTATAGGTGCGGATGCGCAGTTCCTCATGCGGCTTGGCGGCGGGGCGTTCAACACGGGCGAGCATGAGACGCACCTTGAAGGTGGAGCCTGTGCCCGGCGTGCTCTGCACTGGATTTCCCTGCCCAACGTTTCCGCCAGCAGCTTGGTGATGGTCAGACCCAACCCAAGCCCCGGCGTCAACCGATTGCGCTCGGCCTCGCCACGCACGAAGGGCTCGAACACCCGGCCCAGATCAGCCTCGCCAATGCCGTGGCCGCTATCGGTGACGGTGAAAGTGGCGACCTGCGAGCGATAGGCCACCTCGAACGAAACGAAACCGGTATCGGTAAACTTGATGGCGTTGGACAAGAGGTTGACCAGAATCTGCCGCAGCCGCTTTTCATCGGTGCGCACAAATTGCGGCAGGTTGGGCGCGACCTTGTAGCGGAATTCAAGCCCCTTGGCGCCGCCCTGCAGCCGGAACATTTCGCGGATCTGGCTGAGGAAATCGTGGATATTGATCTCGTTGGAATAGACCTGCAGCCGGCCCGCCTCGATGCGGGAAATGTCGAGCAACCCGTCGATCAGGCCCGACAGATGCTCGGCACTGCGGCGGATGACCTTGACCGAGGCGCGGCGTGGGGCCGGCACAGTCTCGTCGCGTTCAAGGATTTGCGCATAGCCCAGCACGGCATTGAGCGGGGTGCGCAATTCGTGGCTGAGGCCCACCACATAGCGGCTCTTGGCCTGATTGGCGGCTTCGGCCACTTCCTTGGCCTTTTGCAGGGCTGCGTCGGTGCGGTTATGGGCGGCGATTTCCTTCATCAGCAGGGTGTTCTGGCGCGAACTTTCTTCCTCGGCCACGAGGCGGCTGTCATGCGCCAGCACCGGGAACCGAGCGACAATGCCCGCCACCACCGCAAAGACGAAGAAGACCACCGAGATCGTGCCACCCACCACCTCCTCGGTGTCAGGGGCAGCGCCAGCGGCGAAATAGTAGATCAGGCCCAGAATCGAGCCGATCAGAGCCAGCGAAATGCAGAACGATATGCCATAGCGGCCCAGCCGGCTTTGCAGCTTGTCGATCGCCCAGTCGGGTAGGATGCTGGCCGCCACGGCGCGGGTCTGCGCGCGGAAATGCGCATTGGGCTTGCACATGTCATGGCAGCGCGCATCGAGCAGAACAGCACAGCGAGCAGATCGGGGCGGCATAGGCGGGGCACCGGGCCATATCCTCGGGCTCGAAGGGGTGTTCGCAAATCGAGCAGGTGACTGATTTCAGGTTCTGCCACTGCTTGCGGGGTTTGCGGGCCAGATAATATTTGCCCTTGGTCGCCCGAGCGATGGTTGGCGAGGCGATGAAGGCCACGACCAGCGCGATATAGGGCGCCAGTGCCGCTGGCATTTCGCCAAAGGCGCCGAAATGGGCCACCAACGCCACCACGGCCGAGAGCAGCATGGAGCCCGAGCCCACCGGGTTGATATCGTAAAGGTGGGCGCGCTTGAACTCGATGCCGGGCGGAGCCGAGCCCAGCGGCTTGTTGATGAAGAGGTCGGCGGAGATCGAACACAGCCGAGCCATGGCGATAATCGAGAAAATACCCGGGGTTTCCTCAAGCAGCCGGTAAATGCCCAATTCCATCAGCAGCAGGGCAATGCCGACATTGAACACCAGCCAGACCACGCGGCCGGGATGGCTATGGGTCAGGCGCGAGAAGAAGTTCGACCGAGCGAGCGAGCCCGCATAGGCATTCATCACATTGATCTTGAGCTGGCTGACCACCACGAACACGGCCATCAGCAGCAGCGCCACCACCTCATTGGGGATCATGTAGCCAAAGGCGATGGAATACATATAACCGGGCTCGGAGGCATGCTCGGGCGACACACCCGATGAGAGCGCCAGATAAGCGAGGAACGACCCGGCCAGTAGCTTGGGCGCGCCGACCACGACCCACCCTGCCCCAGCCAAGAATATCGCCAGCTTGTGCCGCAGCTTGGAACTGCCCTCAGCCGGCAGGAAGCGCAGGAAATCGACCTGTTCGCCGATCTGGGTCATCAGCGCCAGAATCACCGCCGAGGCCGCGCCAAATTTGGCGACATCGAAGGGCGCAATGCTGCCCGCCGCGCCTTCGGGCTGGCCCAAGCCGCCAAAGGCGCGCCACAGATCGAACTTCTCCCAATCCATGAAGGCGATGAAAAAGAACGGCGCGATATTGAGAATGATCCAGATCGGCTGGGTCCAGATCTGGAACCGGCTGATCATGCGCACGCCATGCGTCACCAGCGGAATGACAATGATGGCGCTGATGATGTGACCGATCCACAGCGGAATGCCGAACGCCAATTGCAGGGCGCTCGACATGATCGAGGCCTCGATGGCGAAAAGGATGAAGGTGAAGCTGGCATAGATCAGCGAAGTGATAGTCGAGCCGATATAGCCAAAGCTGGCGCCGCGCGTCAGCAGGTCGATATCCACGCCATGCCGCCGCGCATAACGGGAGATGGGCACCCCGACCAGGAGGATTGCGATGGAGGCGATGGCCACCGCGATCATCGCATTGGTTGTGCCATAGGAGAGCGTGATGGCCCCGCCAATGGCTTCTGAGCGCCAAGAACGAGATGGCCCCTATCGCGGTTTGCGAGATGGTGTCGCTGGAATATCAGCGCGCCGATTTTGCGGTAAAGCGCAGCGCATAGTCTTCAAGCGTCTGGTCGGCGACCCAGCGATTATATTCGCGCCTGATCGGAATAATTCGCTGCCGCGCCATGGGCCCTGTCTAATTGTTAATCGCGTTGCAGGACTGCCCAAAAAACTATCGTTGTTATCTCTGACACGCAATGCACCGCAAAGCCAAGCCAGCTCTGCATTTTTCGCCATAGGCCCCGAGCGCGTCCCGGCCGGGTTACGTCAATCGACGTATACGCCCTCGTTAACAATGGTCCCAAGGTCAGCATCCGTGACCCATCGCCGCCTGGGGGCGTGTTGGGCAAGCGAAATGAACGAGGGACAATAATGATGACTGGAAAACGCCTGATGCGCGCTCATGGCAGTGGGCCTCATGGCCGGAACTGCCCTGCCAGCCGTGCCGGCACTGGCGCAGGAAGACACGATCAAGGTGGGCATCCTGCACTCACTTTCGGGCACGATGGCAATCTCGGAAACCACGCTCAAGGACACGATGCTGTTCCTGATCGACGAGCAGAACAAGAAGGGCGGCGTTCTGGGCAAGCAGCTCGAACCGGTCGTCGTCGATATCGCGTCGGATTGGCCGTTGGCCGCAGAACTCGCCCGCCAGCTGATCGAAGTCGATAAGGTCGACGTGGTGTTCGGCTGCTGGACCTCGGTCTGCCGCAAGTCGGTGCTGCCGGTGTTCGAGGAACTGAACAGCCTGCTGTTCTACCCCGTGCAATATGAGGGCGAAGAAAGCCAGCGCAACGTGTTCTACACCGGCGCCGCGCCCAACCAGCAGGCCATTCCCGCCGTTGATTACACGGCGAATGAAGAAGGCGTCGAGCGCTGGGTCCTGGCCGGCACCGACTATGTCTATCCCCAGACCACCAACAAAATTCTTGAGCAATATCTCAAGGACAAGGGCGTGGCCGCTGAAGACATCATGATCAATTATACCCCATTCGGGCATTCCGATTGGCAGACCATCGTCTCCGATATCAAGGCCTTCGGCTCGGCCGGCAAGAAGACCGCCGTGGTCTCCACCATCAACGGCGACGCCAACGTGCCGTTCTACCGCGAACTGGGCAACCGAGGCATCGACGCCGCCGATATTCCGGTCGTCGCCTTCTCGGTGGGTGAAGAAGAACTCGCCGGCCTCGACACCGCTCCGCTGGTGGGTCACTCGGCCGCCCGGAACTACTTCATGTCGGTCGATACGCCTGAAAACGAAGACTTCATCGCCGCCCGGCAGGCCTTTATCGGCAGCACCGACCGCGTGACGAACGATCCGATGGAAGCCCATTATATCGGCTTCAACATGTGGGTGAAGGCTGTGGAAGCTGCCGGCACCACCGATAGCGATGCCGTCATCGATTCCATTATCGGCGTCGCCGTGCCGAACCTCTCCGGCGGCCTCGCCTCCATGGCGCCGAACCATCACATCACCAAGCCCGTGTTGATCGGCGAAATCCGGGACGATGGTCAGTTCGACATCGTCTACGAAACTCCCGGCTCCGGTGCTGGGCGACGAGTGGAGCGACTTCCTGCCCAGAATCCAAGCCCCTGATCGCTGATTGGCGGGCGCCTCTGTCGTGCGGCAACTTCAACACCGCCACCATGACCTGCGGCGGCGCGACCACCCCATAAATCCAAATCCGGGGAAGGCGGCACACGCTGCCTTCCCCATTATTGCCGTTCTAACACCCGGAGAATGCCGATGTCCGTCAAGCGCCTGTCCGCCACCTTGCTGGCGCTGCTCATGCTGCTGATTGGCATTGTGCCAAGCTCGGCCCAGCCATCGGACGCCGAGCTCACCACCCTGATCGACGCCTTGGCGCCCGGCAGCTATTCCGATCGCGAAGCCGCCATCGCCGCCCTCGTCGCCACCGGCGACACCCGCGTCTCCCCATTCTCAACACCCTTTCCGAAGGCGACCTCTATGTCGTCGAAGCCACCGGCCGCGTCGTCTATGTCGAGCGCCGGGGCGACAATTACGCCATCACCGACCCGCTGACCGGCGCAGAGCTGGGCGAAGTGGGCCGCCGCGATGCCGAGAAGGTGCGCGTCAACAACAACCTGCGCCGCGTCATCCGCTCGGCCATCGGGCAAATGACCTTGCTCAGCGACAATCCGGCGACACGCCGCGCCGCAACCCAATCGATCATGCGCGATGCCGATCCGGTCAACCTGCCGCTGCTTGATGAAGCGCTGGCAGCCGAGACCGATCCGGGCGTCAAAACGCTGATGCAAACCGCCCGAGCCTTCATCGTGCTGCAAGACCCCAATGCCAGTATCGAGGACCGCGAAGCGGCCGCGCCAGTGGTTGCCAAATCCGGCGACCGCTCCGCCATCACCGTGCTGCGCGGCGCCTTGGCCAATGCTCCCGACGCGCTCAAGGCCGATATTCAGGCCAGCCTTGATGGCCTCAGCCACGATGCGGCGGCCCGGGGCGCCGTGCAGAACATCTGGTACGGCATCTCGCTCGGCTCGGTGCTGCTGCTGGCAGCCATTGGGCTCGCCATCACCTTCGGCGTGATGGGCGTGATCAATATGGCGCATGGCGAAATGGTGATGCTGGGCGCTTACACCACCTTCATGACGCAGGCGCTGATCCGCCAATATGCGCCGGGACTGGCCGAATATTCGCTGGCCGTCGCCCTGCCCGCCGCGTTCCTGTTTACCGCTTTGGTCGGCATTGCCATCGAGCGCGGCGTGATCCGCTGGCTCTATGGCCGCCCGCTCGAAACCCTGCTGGCAACTCGGGGCATTTCGCTGATCCTGCAGCAATCGGTGCGCACCATTTTCGGGCCGACGAACCAGATGGTGTCCAATCCAAGCTGGATGTCGGGCTCGGTTGCCTTTTACGGGCTGTCGATCACCCGGAACCGCTTCTGGATCGTCATGTTCGCCATCGCCGTCTTCCTCATGCTGCTGATGATCCTCAACCGCACCCCGCTTGGCCTGCAAATGCGCGCCGTGACGCAGAACCGGCGCATGGCCTCGGCCATGGGCATCCGCACCCCGATGGTCGACGCACTGACCTTTGGGCTGGGCTCGGGCATTGCCGGGCTCGCCGGCGTGGCATTGAGCCAGATAGACAATGTCTCGCCCAATCTGGGCCAGGGGCTACATCATCGACAGCTTCATGGTCGTGGTGTTCGGCGGGGTGGGCAATCTGTGGGGCACGCTGGTGGGAGCCCTCACACTCGGCGTCGCCAACAAATTCCTCGAACCCTATGCCGGCGCCGTGCTCGGCAAAATCCTGATCCCGGTCATGATCATTCTCTTCATCCAGCGCCGGCCACGCGGCCTGTTTGCCCTCAAGGGAAGGGCGATCGAGCAATGAGCCGCACCACCTTCTGCCGTAACGGAGCCACGCCATGCTAACGCAAGCCCTGTTCCGCGCTTTGGACACCAAAGCCCGGTGGCTGATCGGCATCCTGATCGCCGCCGCCATTCTCGTTCCGGCCAGCAACCTGCTGCTCTCGCCCGGCCAGTTCGGCTATGTGCCCACTTACCTCGTGTCGCTGTTCGGCAAATATCTGAGCTACGCCATGCTGGCGCTCGCGCTCGATCTGGTCTGGGGCTATTGCGGCATTCTTTCGCTCGGCCATGGCGCCTTCTTCGCGCTGGGCGGCTATGGCATGGGCATGTATCTGATGCGCCAGATCGGCCCTGCGCGGCGTCTATGGCAATCCCACGCTGCCCGATTTCATGGTGTTCCTCAACTACAAGGAATTGCCCCGGTATTGGCTGGGCTTCGACAATTTCTGGTTCGCCATGCTGATGGTAATCCCGGTGCCGGGCATTCTCGCCTTCGTCTTCGGGTTCTCGGCCTTCCGCAGCCGCGTCACCGGCGTCTATCTCTCCATCATCACCCGAGCGATGACCTTCGCACTGCTGCTGGCCTTCTTCCGCAACGATATGGGCTTTGGCGGCAATAATGGCCTGACCGACTTCAAGGACATTCTGGGTCAGCCCATCGTGGCGCAAACCACGCGTCTCGCTCTTCGCCGCGACTGCCATCGCGCTGGCGCTGTCAGTCTTCGTCTGCTCGATGATCGTCAATTCCAAGCTAGGCAAGGTCATGGTTGCCATCCGCGACGCTGAAAGCCGCACGCGGTTCCCGGGCTATCGCGTGGAATATGTGAAACTCTTCGCCTTCACCGCCTCGGCCATCATGGCGGGCATTGCTGGCGCGCTCTATGTGCCGCAGGTGGGGATTATCAACCCATCCGAATTCGAGCCATCCAATTCCATCGAAGTGGTGATCTGGACGGCAGTGGGCGGTCGCGGCACCATTATCGGGCCGATCATCGGGGCCATCCTGGTCAATCTGGGCAAATCCTACTTCACCAGCGCTCTGCCCGAATTCTGGCTGTTTGCCCCGGGCGCGCTCTTCGTCTTCGTCACCCTCTTCATGCCTAAGGGTATTGTCGGGCTGATTGGCCAGTGGCGCACCATGACCACCAAGCGCGAACAGACGCCGCCCAATGCGGCACTACAGCCGAGTTCGCCCGAGACGTCGCAAGCCGCCGAGCGCGGCGAAGACCCTACGACCATGCTGGTCGAAACAGCCCAACCCAAGCCCGCGGAGTAAAGCCATGGCCAAGGCAGCCGATACCATGCTCTATCTCGACGGCGTCTCGGTCGCCTTTGACGGCTTCAGGGCGATCAACAATCTCTCGATCATCGTGCGGCCCGCCGAAATGCTGGCCATTATCGGGCCCAACGGCGCCGGCAAGACCACGATGATGGACATCATCACCGGCAAGACGCGTCCTGACTCTGGCGAAGTCCTGTTCGACGGACGCACGGACCTCACCAAGCTCGACGAAGCCGCCATCGCCAATCTGGGCATTGGCCGCAAGTTCCAGAAGCCCACGGTGTTTGAGAGCCAGACCGTGTGGGACAATATCGAAATGGCGCTGAAAAAGCCGCGTGGTGTCTTCGCCACCCTGTTCTATTCGGCCAGCGCCGACGACATCGCCCGCATTGATGAAATCCTCGACACGGTGCGCCTCTCGGCCCGCAAGAACGATTTCGCCGCCAATCTCAGCCACGGGCAGAAGCAATGGCTCGAAATCGGCATGCTGCTGGCACAGGACCCCAAACTATTGCTGGTCGACGAGCCGGTGGCCGGCATGACCGACAGCGAGACTGTGGAAACCGCTAAACTGCTCAAGCAAATCGCCACCACGCGCTCGGTAGTTGTCGTGGAACACGACATGAGCTTTGTGCGCGACCTCGGCTCCCGCGTCACGTGCCTCGCCGAAGGGTCAGTCCCGGCCGAGGGGAGCCTCGAACAAGTCAGCGCCAATCCGGTGGTGATCGAACGCTATTTGGGACGCTGACATGACCGCACTCTCCATCCAATCCATCGATCTGCATTACGGCGCGGCGCAGGCGCTGAAAGCCGTGTCGCTTGAGTGCAAACCCAATCGCATCACCGCCGTGCTCGGCCGCAACGGGGTCGGCAAGTCATCGACGCTGCGGGCCATTACCGGGATCAATGCGATCTCGGCCGGCGACATTACCTTTGGCGATCAGGTGCTGAAAAAATCCCCGCCCTATCGGCGCGCGCATGGGCATCGGCTATGTGCCGCAGGGGCGCGAGATTTTCCCGCTGCTGACAGTCAAGGAAAACCTCGAAACCGGCTATGCCGGTCTCAAGCGGGCCGAACGCAATATT
The DNA here is from genome assembly GCA_025452255.1 of Devosia sp. A8/3-2. GTDB lineage: Bacteria > Pseudomonadota > Alphaproteobacteria > Rhizobiales > Devosiaceae > Devosia. Next base: position 1,977,095 of record CP104974.1, on the reverse strand, counting down.
CCCACCTACATTTTCGAGCTGTTCCCCGTGCTCAAATCCATGTTGAGCCGGCGGGGCGGCGACCTCTCGGGTGGCCAGCAACAGCAATTGGCCATTGGCCGTGCGCTGGTCACTCGACCCAAGGTTCTGGCGCTCGATGAGCCCACTGAGGGCATCCAGCCCTCGATCATCAAGGATATCGGCCGGGCGCTGCAATTCCTGCGCGATGAAAAGGGCATGACCATTCTGCTGGTCGAACAATTTCTAGATTTTTGCCGGGAAATTGCCGACGACATCTATGTGATGGATCGTGGCGAAATCCAGCATGCCGGCCCGGCCAGCGATCTCGATCTGCCGGAGGTGCGGCGACATTTGATGGTCTAGGGCCTAAAACGCAAAACGCCCGGCACAGGTGCCGGACGCCTCTTTTCCGGGGATGCAGAACCCTCGATTACATGGCAGTTACGAGGCCAGCCTCCACGCAGGCTTCGAGCGTCAGATTATCGAGGTCGACAGCAGTGGTAGCATTGGCGGCTTCATTGGGAAGCGGTGCATCCGGAGTGGCAGCATCGCCGGCATTTTCGGTGGTTTCATCACCGGCTTTGGGATCGGCCAGCGATGCGGTATCGTCAGCGGTCTTGAGTTCGTCGCAGCGTTGCTGCACGGCAGGAAGGTCGGCCTCCGAAACGGCCGCTCCGTTGATCATGGTCTGGGCGAAAGCCGGACCGGACAAAGCGAGGGCGGCAGTAAGCGCAACGGCCGACAGACTGGTTTTGAGGTTCATTTTTCTTTTCCTATCAAAATTATCCAAGGCAGAGCCTGTGCACCCACGAGAAACGCCGTCCCTTGCAAATCGTTGCCAATGACCTTGTGAAAATGCAGCGCGCGGCATTGGTCGGTTGACGACCAAGCTGCGCGACGACGCGACTCATCTGCAAGCGCTCTATCAGGAAGGCTGCGCCAAGATCCGGCTGCCCCATACCCATGACCAGAGTCTGGATGCCGTGCTGATCAATACGGCGGGTGGCCTGACCGGTGGCGACCACATGCGCTGGGAAGCCGATATCGCGCCGGGCAGCCGGGCCAGTGGTCACCACCCAAGCCTGCGAACGCATCTATCGCTCGACCGGCGCCACCGCTCATGTCGAAACCCAGCTCACGGTGGGGGCCAGCGCGCATCTGGATTGGCTGCCGCAGGAAACCATCCTTTTTGCCCAAAGCCGCTTCGAGCGCTCCATCAATATCGACCTTGCCCCCGATGCCAGCCTCACTGCAATCGAAGCCGTGCTGCTGGGCCGCGACGCCATGGGCGAGGACGCCCGCGACGCCCTGTTTCGTGACAATTGGCGCATCCGCCGCAATGGCCGGCTCGTGCATGCCGAAGCCACCCATATCGATGGCTCCGATTTGGCCCGCGACAATCCGGCGCTGCTGGCAGGCGCCCGTGCCTTTGCCACCATCATCCATTTCGGCCCCGATCTCGCCAGTCGCCTCGATCAGGTCCGAGCGCTGCTGCCGGATGGGACAACGGCCGCGGCCAGCGTCAGCGGTGAACGTCTCGTCATACGAGCCATGGCTAATTCCGGGCTTGCGCTTCGCCGCACGATCGTTCCAATTCTTGGCGCACTTGCTCGCGCCGGCAGTCTGCCGCGTCTCTGGCATCTTTAGGACATCTCAATGAATCTCACTCCGCGCGAAAAAGACAAACTGCTGATCGCCATGGCGGCTATCGTGGCCCGCAAACGGCTCGAGCGGGGCGTCAAGCTCAACCATCCTGAAGCGATCGCGCTGATCACCGATTTCGTGGTCGAAGGCGCCCGCGACGGCCGCCCGGTGGCCGAATTGATGGAAGCGGGCGCCCATGTCATCAGCCGCGATCAGGTGATGGAGGGCATCCCCGAGATGATCCACGATATCCGGTGGAAGCCACCTTCCCCGACGGCACCAAGCTGGTCACCGTCCACCAACCCATTCGCTAGGAGCCAGCCATGATTCCGGGTGAAATCATTCCCAAGTCCGGCGATATCGAACTCAATGTCGGTGCGCCTCAGATCACTATCGAGGTGGCCAATACCGGCGACCGGCCAATCCAGGTCGGCTCGCACTATCATTTCTACGAAACCAATGCTGGGCTGCGGTTTGACTGCGAGCAGACGCGCGGCATGCGACTCGATATCGCCGCAGGCACTGCAGTGTGGTTCGGAACCGGGCCAAACCCGCGAAGTCCGGCTCGTGCCATTGAGCGGCAGCCGCATCGTTTACGGCTTCCGCCAGCAGATCATGGGACAACTCTAAGACAATGACCGAACCGACCAATACCGACATCCGCCTTGCCGACCTGCGCCAGCGCCTCGCCGCCGTACTGCGTGACCTGACCGAAGCCGGCGTCGACGATGGCGAAGCCATGTATCTGCTCGGCGGCTCGACCGTCGGCCTGATCGACCGGGGCGGCGCCAAGGACTGGCGCGGCTTCAAGGCCGGCTTGCCCGCTGCCGATTTCGATCGCCTGCTCAAGCAGATCGAAAAGGAAGGCAATCAGCTAGTCGCCGATGGCAAGGACAAGGCGGCCTATGCGCTGCAGGCGCTTGCCCTGTCGCTGGTCGCCGGCCGCCAGGACGACAAGGTGCTGCGCGAGGGCGAGCAATTGCTCGATACCGTCATCGCTGCCAGCGTCGCGCAATACCGCAAGCACGCCAAGCCCACCCCGTCCAAGGCTCACTAAGCCGGAGTTACCATGCCCGCCCGCATTTCCTGCGCCACCTATGCCGACATGTATGGCCCGACCACCGGCGACAGGGTGCGCCCGGCCGATACCGAGCTGTTCGTCGAGGTGGAAAAGGACTTCACCATCTATGGTGAGGAGGTCAAATTCGGCGGCGGCAAGGTGATCCACGACGGCATGGGCCAAAGCCAGCGCACGCGCCGAGGGCGCGGTCGATACCGTCATCACCAATGCGCTGATCATCGACCATTCCGGCATCTACAAGGCCGATATCGGCCTCAAGAACGGCTTGATCGCCGCCATCGGCAAGGCGGGCAATCCCGATACCCAGCCGGGCGTCACCATCATTATCGGCCCCTCGACCGAAGTCATCGCCAGCGAAGGCCGCATCATCACGGCCGGCGGCTTTGACGCCCATATCCACTTCATCTGCCCCCAGCAGATCGAGGAAGCCCTGATGAGCGGGGTGACCACCATGCTCGGCGGCGGCTCAGGCCCCGCCCATGGCACGCTGGCCACCACCTGCACCGGCGCCCGGCACGCCCAGCGCATGATCGAGAGTTTCGACGGCTTCCCCATGAACTCGGCGCTGGCCGGCAAGGGCAATGCCTCCCTGCCCGCCCCGCTGGCCGAAATGGTCCCGGCCGGCGTTTCCTCCCTCAAGCTGCACGAAGACTGGGGTACTACGCCCGCCACGATCGACAATTGCCTGTCGGTCGCCGACGAGTTCTGACGTGCAGGTGATGATCCACACCGATACGCTCAACGAAAGCGGCTTTGTCGAAGACACCATCGCCGCCTTCAAGGGCCGCACCATCCACGCCTTCCACACCGAAGGCGCCGGTGGCGGGCATGCCCCCGATATCTTGCGGGTCGCCGGGCTGCCCAATGTCATCCCCTCCTCCACCAACCCGACCCGGCCCTATACGCAGAACACCATTGCCGAGCATCTCGACATGCTCATGGTGTGCCACCACCTCTCCTCGTCCATCCCCGAGGACGTGGCCTTTGCCGAAAGCCGCATCCGCAAGGAAACCATCGTGGCCGAGGATATCCTGCACGATATCGGCGCGCTCTCGATCATTTCCTCCGATAGCCGTGCCATGGGCCGCGTCGGCGAAGTGATGATCCGCACCGGCAAACCGCCGACAAGATGAAGAAGCAGCGCGGTCGCCTGCCGGAGGAAACCGGCGAGAACGACAATTTCCACGTCAAACGCTACATTGCCAAATACACCATCAACCCGGCCATCACCCATGGCATGAGCCAGCATATCGGCTCGGTCGAAGTGGGCAAACGCGCGGATCTCGTGATGTGGTCCCCCGCCTTTTTCGGCGTGAAACCCGAAATGGTGCTGCTGGGCGGCTCGATCGCGGCGGCGCCCATGGGCGACCCCAATGCCTCCATTCCCACGCCCCAGCCCATGCATTACCGGCCCATGTTCGCCTCCTTCGGCAAGCTGCGGACCAGCTCGTCGGTAACCTTCGTGTCCCGGGCCGCCTATGACGATGGCTTGCGCAACAAGCTCGGCGTCGAAAAGCACATGCTGCCCGTCGGCAATACGCGGGGCGGCATCGGCAAGTCCTCGATGATCCACAATGCAGCCACGCCCTTTATCGAGGTCGACCCCGAAACCTATGAAGTGCGCGCGGACGGTGTTTTGCTGACCTGCGAGCCGGCAACAGTCCTGCCCATGGCCCAGCGTTACTTCCTGTTCTAGGTGATTGCTCTTGGCGTAGAACGGAATAATCTGACCGAGCGGCAATGGGTCCGCTCGGATCGGGGGCATCCAAAATGATCTACGTCTTTGCGCTGCTTATCGGGGTGGTTGCGGGCCTGCAGGCCATGACGCCATTGGCCGCCGTCAGCTGGGCGGCCTATCTCGGCTGGATCGACTTTGCCGGCACCCAGCTCAGCTTTATCGGCGCATTGCCCACCGTCATCATCCTGACCATTCTGGCCCTAGCCGAATTGGTCACCGACCAGTTGCCCAAGACGCCCAGTCGCAAAGTGCCGATGCAGTTCGGCGCCCGCATCGTGCTCGGCGCGCTGTGCAGCGCGCTGCTGCCGGGCAATTGGATCATCGGGGCCATTCTGGGCGCGGTCGGCGCGGTCATCGGCACCTATGGCGGCGCCGAAGCGCGTTCCTGCCTCGGCAGCGTCCTTCGGCAAGGACCAGCCGGCCGCGCTGATCGAAGATGGGGTGGCCATCATTGCCGCACTGCTGATCGTTTATCTCGTCTAGATCGCTTGGCCGATCCAATTTCCGCCGCCTGCATGGTCCAAGGTTGGTGCTGGACAAGCAAGGAGACAGCGCCAAAATGACTGACATGACCAAGACGATTCTTGCAGCAGCATTGCTTCTGGCCGGTGCGGTGACAGCCGCGCACGGCGTCGAGGCGTCATTGTCGCTCACCTTGGGCACCGATGCCTCGGCCGATATCGAAAAGCGCACCGTGCAATATGAGTGCGGAACCGGTGCGCTGATCTCGGTCGACTACATCAACGCCTCGCCCAATTTCCGGCGCTGGTCAATGTGCCCGAGGAAACCGAAAAGCTGGTCTTTGCCTCGACGGTTTCCGCCTCGGGCGTGCGCTATGTCTCGGGACAATGGGCCCGGCTGACGCAAGGCGCCGAAGCCAGCCTGCATGACACGACGCTGGGCGAGGACGCTCCGGCGGTCAGCACCTGCTCCGAAGCCAGCAACGCGCCCTGAGCCGAGATGGACCCCCAGCCGATCCACCCTGAGCTATTCCCCCATATCCGCATCGTTATGGGCATGGTCATCGGCCTTGGCATCACCCGTACATTGATGGGTGTTGCCGGGCTTATTCAGCATCCTAATCGTAACAGACCCTCCACGGTCCACCTGCTCTGGGTCGGCTCTGATCCTCGGTGGAGCTGGTGCTGTTCTGGTGGTGGGAATTTGCTCTGTTCCAGATCAATAACTGGTCGTTCGGACTGTTCTTCTTTCTCATTTTCTACGCCATCACGCTGTTTCTGCTGGCGGCTCTGCTGTTTCCCGACAACATCACCGAATATGCCGGTTACGAGGATTTCTTCCTCAAGCGGCGCAAATGGTTCTTCGGCCTCCTCGCGACGACCTTCGTGTTCTGATCTGATCGACACGCTGATCAAGGGCGAAGCGCATTGGGAGCGGTTCGGGCCGGACTACTTCCTGCAGGTGCCGTTCGGGCTGGTGCTGTGCGCCCCGGGCATCTGGTCGGCCAATCGGCGCTTGCACGTGGCCATACCGGCATTGCACATCGGCTATCAGCTCTATTGGATCATCAAGGTCTTCAATACCATGACCTGACGCGCTAGGGTGGCGCCGGGCCGGGAAGCCTCGCTATCGTCGGAAAGTTCTTCATGCTTCGTGCCGTCTCCATCCTGCCGCCAGACCATGGGCAGGGCACCCCTTTCGACCTCGTTGTTCTCGAACATGACGAACGCTGCCTGCGGCGCAAATTGCTGCGCCTGCGTGGCGGCGCCGAGGTGATGGTGGACTTTCCCCAGACCATCACGCTGGAGCACAAAAGCGCACTTTTGCTCGATGATGGCCGCCCGGTGGACATCATCGCCGCCGAGGAACTGCTCTACGAGGTGCGCGGCCGCGACACGGCCCATGTCGTGCGGCTCGCCCGGCATATCGGCAATCGCCACACTTCGGCGCAACTCGAAGCTGGCCGCATCCTGATCAAGCGCGATCATGTGCTCAAGACCATGCTGGAAGGCTCGGGCGCAACGGTGAGCAATGTCACTGAGCCCTTCTATGCCGAGCATGGCGCCTATCACAGCCACGGCGATTCTGGCCACGTGCTGCTGGCGCGATGAGCGATCTGCAAAAGCTGCTGACTCGGCTATCGCCCGCCTTTCCGGTGGGCGCCTTCGCCCGGTCGGCCGGGCTGGAAGCCGCCATCGTCAAGGGTGTGGTGATTGACCGCACCACGACCCAGCAATGGGTCGGAGGCATTCTCGCCCATGGCGGTCTACGCACCGACGCTATCCTCCCGGCCCATGCCCATCGCGGCAGCACGGACGCCACCATCCTGCAAGACCTCGCCGACCTCTGCCTCGCTTTGACGCCCGCCCGCGAGCGCCACGACGAAACCACCATTACCGGCGACGCCTTCGCGAGTGCCGCCAAAGCCCGGCCCTCACCCGTGCTGGAGATCCTGCCGCGCCCCTGCCCCTACCCCATCGCTGTCGGCGCAATCGCCGCCAGCCACGGCATCGAGTTGCAAGCGGCGCTCACCGCCTATCTCACCGCAACGGTGCATGCCCAGTGTCAGTCGCGGTGCGTCTGATCCCCATCGGCCAGTCCGATGGCCTTGCCATCATGGCCGCGCTGGAACGCCCTGTTTCCGAAATGGCTGTGCTATGCCAGCATGCGACGCTGGACGATATCGGCTCCATCGCCTATGCCGCCGACATCGCCCAAATGGCCCATGAAACCCTGACGACGAGAATTTTCCGCTCATGAGCATGCTGATTTCCGCATTCATGTTCATCGCCTTGCTGGCTGTGTCCTTTGCCCACCTGCTCTGGTCCTTCGGGCGCACTCGGCCCATTCGCGACGAAAAGCTCCTCGGCCCAGACCGTGGTCGGCTTTCGCGATATCGAACGCATGCCTCCGCGCCTCGCCTCCTTCGCCGTGGCCGTGGCAACTCTGGCTGCCGGCATATTGGCGCTTGCTATGGCCGATCATGACAGCGGCGGCTTGACCCTGACGCTGCTCGGCATTCCCCGGCGGCCGTGTTCCTCGGCCGTGGCATTGTCGGCTACACGGCATGGTGGGCGGGGCAAACGCCTGAACCCAATTTCCGGCTGAATGACAGCCGCGTCTATTCCCCCTCTGCCTGCTGCTCGGCGCAGGCTTTGTCGCACTCACCATCATGAGGCTGCTATGAAATCGCTAAATGGTCCCCTGCGCATCGGCATTGGCGGCCCGGTCGGTTCGGGCAAGACGACGCTCTGCGAAATGCTGCTCAAGGCTTTGCGCGACCGCTATTCCATGGCCGTGGTCACCAATGATATCTACACCCGCGAAGACGCACTGATCCTCGCCCGGGCGCAGGCGATTTCGGAAGACCGCATCGTGGGCGTCGAAACCGGCGGCTGCCCCCACACCGCCATTCGCGAAGATGCCTCGCTCAATCTCGCCGCCATTGACGATCTCAACCGCAAATTCCCCGATCTCGACATCATCCTGATCGAAAGCGGCGGCGACAATCTGGCCGCAACCTTCTCGCCCGATCTGGCAGATCTCACCATCTATGTGATCTCGGTCGCGCAGGGCGAAAAAATCCTGCGCAAGGGCGGCCCGGCCATCTCGCGCTCGGACCTGCTGGTCATCACCCATACCGATCTGGCGCAATATGTCGGAGCAAGCCTTGAGGTCATGGAAAGCGACACGCAGAAGGTGCGCGAGGGTCGCCCCTATGTCTTCACCGACCTGCTGCGGCGCGAGAGCCTCGACCAGATCATCGGCTTCATCGAAAAGGCCGGCGGGCTGCAAGACGCAGTGGCCGCCGAATAAAAGGCGCTGGACCCTGTGCAGCGGTCCGGCGCCATTATCGGCCCGCAAGGGACAGCGCGGGCGACAACGCCAAGCTGCGCGCCTGTCGCGGCAAATTTCCGGCAATTGATGGAATTGTGCGGGCGCAATTATGGCTTTGCGGTGGGCGCCTTAAACTCCCAAAATGTGGTTGGGTTACTCACGCCCGCACCAGCGCCACCACCGAACGCGGCGTCAACATCGCCGTGCCCTCGGAAAACGCCACTTCGGCTGTATTGTCGGACTGGATGCCCACTGCCCAATTCCCCTCAGGCAGCCGCGCCACCACCGGTTCGGTGCGGCGATTGAACCAGACCAGCACCTGATCGTCCTTGTTGGTCAGATACATGCCCAGCACCGAAGCGGCCGAATCGCGCCAGTCGCCTTCGCTCATCTCGCGGCCATCCGGATGCAGCCAGACCACGTCGCGCACGCCATTCTTGTCCCGGCCGGTGAGGAAATGGTCGTGCGTCAGCGCCGAATGCGCCTTGCGGAAGCCATTCACAGCGGCGACGAAATCCACCGAGTCGCCATCGGCGGCTTCCCAATCGAGCCAGCTAATCTCGTTATCCTGCGCATAGGCATTGTTATTGCCCTGCTGGGAGCGGAACATCTCGTCGCCCTGTTGCAGCAGCGGTGTGCCGCGCGACAGGAACAGCGTGGCCAGCAGCGCCCGCACATCGCGCTTGCGCGCCGCATTAATGGCCGGATCGTCCGTCTCGCCCTCGACGCCGCAATTCCATGACTGATTGTGGTTGTGGCCATCGCGATTATCCTCGCCATTGGCCTCGTTATGCTTGTCGCTATAGCTGACCAGATCGCGCAGGGTGAAGCCGTCATGCACGGCCAGCATATTGACGCCATGACTGGGCTTGCGGCCCGCATTGTCGAAAATCTCGGCCGAGCCGGCGACCTTGCCCGCCAGCGCACCGATCTTGCCGTCTTCGCCACGCCAGAAGCCGCGGATTTCATCGCGATAGGTGTCGTTGTGTTCCTTGAATTCCTTGCCGAACTGGCCAAGGTGATAGCCACCTGGACCCGGATCCCACGGCTCGGCGACCAGAATGCACTGGCTCAGCACCGGATCGGCTTTGATCTTCTTGAGCATTTCCGCATTGGGATTGAACCCCGGCTCGCGACCCAACACAGTGGCCAGATCGAAGCGGAAGCCGGACACGCCCATCTCCTCGACCCAATAGCGCAGGCTATCGATCACCAGCCGCTGCGTGGCGGGATGATCGCAGCGCAGCGTATTGCCGGTGCCGGTGTCGTTGACCAGATGCTGTTTGCCGTCGACTTCCACGAACCGGTAATAGGTCTTGGCGTCCAGCCCCATCAGGCTGAGCATAGGGCCGTCGGCATCGCCCTCGCCGGTGTGGTTGTAGACCACGTCCGAGATCACTGAGATCCCGTTCTTGCGGTAGAGATCGGTCATGTTGCGCAATTCATGTGGACCCCGCGGCGCCAGGCGCGGATCGATGGCCGAATAGACCACCGGATTATAGCCCCGTGCATTGGTCAGTCCCAAGGCCGGCAAATGCCCCTCGTCGATCCAGGCCGCTGTCGGCATCAATTGCAACGTATCGACGCCAATGAATTTGAGGTGGTCGATCACCCGCTGCGTGGTCAGCGCCGCAACGGTGCTGCGCAACGGCCCCTGCACGCTGGGATGGCGCATCGTATAGCCGCGCACATTCATTTCGTAGAACAGGCCGGGCGCCTTCTTGCGGGGCAGGATCAGTTCGTCATTGGGGGTAACCACAATGGCCTTGGGCACCAGCGGCGCGGTATCCACCGCCTCGGCGCGGTCCAGCCGCAGCCGGGGCGAGCGGACGAAGACGCGATCAAGCCGCTTGGCATAGGGATCGACCAGCAGTTTTTGCGGATCAAAGAACAGGCCCTGATCGGGATTGTATTCGCCATCGGCCCGCAGGCCATAGCGCGTGCCGGCGCCAAGCCCAGCGACCAGCCCCGCATGGATGTGATCGCGATGCACATCCAGCTCAAACCGGTCGGTTTCCTCGTCCTGCTCATTATAGACCGACACCCAGATCGCCGAGGCGCTTTCGGAATAGACGGCAAAGTTGACGCCCTCCGCTGTCAGCGTTGCACCAAGTTGATCCGTCGTCCCGCCATTGGGGACCAGTTCTGATGTCATGGGTCGTCCAAATATCAAGGCATGCCGCGAGCGCTGAGACCGGTCCTCGTGGAACACATGCAACTATAAAAATCTAGAACCGGCGATTTGATTTCGTCAATCCGCCGGTGAATTCTGTCAATTCGCCCGGCGTTCAGGTAATGACGCTTGGCTGCTCGCGGCCGGTGCGCTGCTTGATCCCCGCCGGGTCTCCGACAGCGCGATCAACGGCTCAAGCGCCAGCTGGGTATCCAGTCATGCCGCCCGCCGGCGGCTTCTGTAACGTTCAAGGTAAAGCCGCAACGTCGCGCCAACCGTGCCGGTTCCACTCAGCCGCAGCACGATGCGCGAACCATCGGTAAAGCTGATGCGAATGCCCTGCTTGGCGCTGGTCGAACCATCCACCGGATCGTGATAGGTGAAATCATCGGCATAGGCGATTTGCAGGTCTTCCCCGAAGGTCTTGCCCGGCAGCGCGGGCAATTGCGCGCGCAGGTCATCGACCAGCTTGCCGGCAATAGCCGCATCGACCTCTTCATAGTCGTGGCGGGTGTAGTAATTGCGCCCATAAGTGGCCCAATGCTCGCGCACGATCTCATCGACACCCTGCTTGCGCGCGGCGATGATGTTGAGCCAGAGCAGCACAGCCCACAGCCCATCCTTTTCCCGCACATGGTTGGAGCCCGTACCGGCGCTCTCCTCGCCGCAAATGGTGACGCGCCCGGCATCAAGCAGATTGCCGAAGAACTTCCAGCCGGTCGGGGTTTCGTGCATTTCAATGCCGAGCTTCTCAGCAACGCGGTCGGCTGCGGCGCTGGTCGGCATGGAGCGGGCAATGCCGGCAATGCCAGCCTTGTAGCCCGGCGCCAGATGCGCATTGGCGGCCAGTAATGCGAGTGAATCCGAAGGCGTGACGAACCGGTTCTTGCCGATGATCAGGTTACGGTCGCCGTCACCATCCGAAGCAGCGCCGAAATCGGGGCCCTCAGGCGTCATCAGCAGGTCGAACATATCCTTGCAATAGACAAGGTTGGGATCAGGGTGGCCCTTGCCGAAATCGGGCGATGGCGTGCCATTGACGACAGTACCTTTGGCCGCGCCGAGCTTGCCTTCGAGAATGGCATGGGCATAGGGGCCGGTAATGGCGTGCATGGCGTCGAACGTCATGGTGAAACCCGAGGCGAACAGGCGCGGATCGCCGGGAAATCGAACAGCGTCTCCATCAACGCCGCATAATCGGTCACCGGGTCGATAACCTCGACCATCATGCCGCCAACCTGCTGGGTGCCGATCTGGCCCAGAGCGATATCGGGCGCATCAACTGACTTGTAGCTGTCGATCACCTTGGTCCGCTCGAACACCGCGTCGGTGATTTTCTCAGGCGCCGGCCCGCCATTGCCGATATTGTACTTGATGCCGAAATCGCCATCCGGCCCGCCGGGATTGTGGCTGGCCGAGAGCACCAAGCCACCATACGCCTTGTGGTGCCGGATCACGTGGCTGGCGGCAGGCGTCGAGAGCAGGCCATTCTGCCCCACCAGCACCTTGCCAAAGCCATTGGCGGCGGCGATGCGGATCGCCTTCTGGATGGCCACGTCATTGTAGAACCGACCGTCCCCGCCGATCACTGTGGTCTGGCCCTCAAACCCTTCAAGGCTGTCGAAGATGGCTCGGATATAGTTCTCGACGTAATTGGGCTGCTGCCACACTGTCACCCGCTTGCGCAGGCCGGATGTGCCGGGCTTCTGGTCACCAAAAGGGGTGGTCTTAATCGTCTGAACTGTCATCTGTCTTCTGCCCGATAAGGGTGGCGTAGAGGTCGGCATAACGTGCTGCGCTGGTTTCCCGGAAACATCCGACTTCATTCCCCGCCGTTGGATTTTCTTCCAGAGCTTGTCGTCGGCATAAAGCCGGACGGTGCGCCGGATGGCTTCATACAGCGCATGCGCGCTGCCGGCGTCGAACATGACGCCGGTTGCAACTTCGGCGGCAATTGCGGCCGGATTGGCATCGATCACCGTATCGGCCAGCCCGCCAATACGGCTGACCACCGGCACGCAGCCATAGCGCAGCCCATAAAGCTGGGTCAGCCCGCAGGGCTCAGAACCGGGACGGGATCAGGATTGCGTCGCACCCTCCTTGCATCAGATGGGATAGATCTTCGTTATAGCCGGTGATAATGGCGACCTTGCTCGGATGGCGGGCCGAGGCATAGCGGAAGCCGTCTTCCAGATACCCCTCGCCCGAGCCCAGCACGGCAAGCCGCGCGCCCAGATCGACCATCCCGTCCACGATCTGCAGCAGCAGGTCCATGCCCTTCTGGTCGGTCAGCCGGCTGACCACGCAAAACAGCGGACCATCGACGCCATCAAGGCCGAACCGCTCAGCCACCGCCAGCTTGTTGGCGCGGCGCAGATGGATGGTGTTGATGCCATAGGACTGGGTCAGTGCCTTGTCCGCCGCCGGGTCCCGGGCGGTGATGTCGATGCTGTTGAGAATGCCCAGCACCGTATCGGCCCGGCCATTCAACAACCCTTCGAGCCCCATGCCGAACGCCGGAGTGCGGATTTCGTCGGCATAATTGGGGCTAACTGTGGTGACGTAATCAGCGCATTCCATGCCGGATTTGAGGTAGGAAATGCCGCCATAATATTCGACGCCATTGACCCCATAGGCATGCGGCAGCAGGCGCAGCTGCGTGAAAATCTCGGGGCCGAAAAAGCCCTTGAATGCCATATTATGGACGGTCATCACCGTTTTGACGCGGTCGGACGGGCCATATTTGATATAGGCGGGCGCCAGCCCTGCCTGCCAGTCATGCGCATGGATGATCTGGGGGTGATAGCCCTCGACCAGCCCCTGCCCCAGTTCGGCCGCGACCCAGCTCAGCGCGGCAAAGCGCTTCCAATTGTCCGACCAGTCCCAGCCATCCGGGCTCACATAGGGATTGCCCGGCCGGTCATAGAGCGCGGGGGCTTCGATGACGATGATATCAAGGCCCGCCACGCGGCCAGCAATCAGCTTGGCCGGCACGCCGAACAGGTCGGCGATTTCCGCTACAACCCGCCCGCCGGTCAATTTGCTCATCACGGCCGGATAGCCCGGCACCGTGGTGCGCATGGTAATGCCGCTTTGTGCCAAGGCACCGGGGAGCGCCCCGGTGACATCGGCAAGACCGCCGGTCTTGATCAGCGGATAGAGCTCGGAAGCAACCGAGAGGACTTCGATCATCGGCTCGCCAGATATTTGTTGATCATGGCCTGCGTGATCAGCGTCACCCCATCATCGGTGCGTCTGAACCATTTGGCGTCGAACTCGGGATCGTCGCCGACCACCAACCCTTCGGGAATATTGACGCCGCGATCGATCACCACCTTCTTGAGCCGCGCTGCGCCTGATATCGCAATAGGGCAGCACCACCGCCTCATGCAGCTCCGAATAGGAATGCACGCGCGAGCCGGTCGAGAGCAGCGTGCGCTGCAAATGCCCGCCTGAAATGATGCAATCGCCCGAGACCAGCGAATTGACCGCCGAGCCGCGCCGCCCATCGAAATCATGCACGAACTTGGCGGGCGGGGTGATCTCGGCATAGGTCCAGATCGGCCAGTCGCGGTCATAAAGATCAAGCTGCGGTTCTGATATCGGTCAGATCGATGCTCGCCTTCCAATAGGCGTCGATCGTGCCGACATCGCGCCAATAGCTGACTTCTTCCTTGCTCGAGCGCACGCAGGAGCGGTTGAAGCGATGCGCCCGAGCCGTGCCGTTCTTGACGATATAGGGAATGATATCCTTGCCGAAATCGCGGCTGGAGCCTTCGGTGGCGGCGTCGCGGCGCAATTGCTCCATCAGGAACCGCGTCTCGAACACGTAGATGCCCATCGACGCCAACGCCATGTTCGGATTGTCCGGAATACCCGGCGGGTCCTTGGGCTTTTCCACAAAATCGATGACGCGGTCGCGGCCGTCAACGGCCATCACGCCAAAGCCGGTGGCCTCCATCCTAGGCACTTCGAGGCACCCGATGGTGACGTCGGCGCCGGTGTCCACATGCTGGCGCAGCATGATTTCATAGTCCATCTTGTAGATGTGGTCGCCGGCCAGGATCACGATATAGCGGGCGCCATAATCCTCGATAATGTCCATGTTCTGGTACACGGCGTCGGCCGTACCGGCATACCACATGTCCTCGGCCACGCGCTGGCTGGCGGGCAGCACGTCGAAGCTTTCGTTACGTTCTCGGCGCAGGAAGTTCCAGCCGCGCGACAGATGCCGGATCAGGCTATGGGCCTGATATTGCGTCGCCACCGAAATACGGCGAATGCCCGAATTGATGGCGTTGGACAAAGCAAAATCGATGATGCGGGACTTGCCGCCGAAATACACCGCCGGCTTGGCACGCCGATCCGTCAGTTCCATGAGCTCGGTGCCGCGCCCCCCGCAAGCACATAGGCCATGGCCTCGCGGGCCAGCGGTGATGGAATTCTGTAGTCTGCCATTTCTAACCCTCCACGCGTCGCCCGGATTGATCCGGGACGTATCCCTCACACCCGATCATTCGGGCTCGAATTTCAAGAACAGCGTCGATAACGGCGGCAGGTATAGCTCTGCCTCCGCCGGCCAATGCCGCCCCTCAACGGCATGGGCCTCCACGGCACCTCGGTTGCCCGTGTTAGATCCCGAATACCAACCGGCATCGGTATTGATGCGCTCGACCCACTTGCCGGCATGCGGCATGGGCACCTTGTACCCGCTGCGTGGCACTGGCGTGAAATTGGACACGACCAAAACCGGATCGGCGCCCGGCGCCTTGCGCAACCAGAGCCAGCACCGAATTGGCGTGATCATTGCCGATCACCCATTCAAAGCCATCCGGCTCTGCAATCGCGCTCGTAAAGCGCCGGCAATTGGCGATAGGCGAGATTGAGGTCGGCAATCAGCCGCCGCATGCCCTCATGCATGCCGGCATCGAGCAGATACCAATCGAGCGACTTGCCATCGGCCCATTCTTCGCGCTGGGCGAATTCCGGCCCATGAACAGCAGCTTCTTGCCCGGATGCCCCCACATGAAGGCGTAATAGGCCCGCAGATTGGCAAATTTCTGCCAGTCATCGCCCGGCATTTTCTCCAGCAGCGATCCCTTGCCATGCACCACTTCGTCATGGCTCAGCGGCAGCACGAAGTTCTCCGAAAACGCATAGACTGCGCCGAAGGTCATGTCGTTATGGTGGAATTTGCGATGCACCGGCTCGCGGCTCATGAAACGCAAAGTGTCGTTCATGAAGCCCATATTCCACTTGAAGCCGAAGCCCAGCCCGCCCGTATAGGCCGGGTGGCTGACCCGGGCCGAGCGGTGGATTCCTCGGCGATCATGAAGGTGCCCGGATGCAGCCGATAGGCTTCCGTATTCACCCGGCGCAGGAATTCCACGGCTTCCAGATTCTCATTGCCGCCATGCTGGTTGGGCACCCATTGGCCGGCCTTGCGCGAATAATCGAGATAGAGCATCGAGGCCACCGCATCGACGCGCAGCCCATCGATATGGAATTTTTCGAGCCAGAACAGCGCGTTATTGACGAGGAAGCTCACCACTTCCTTGCGCCTGAAATTGTAGATCGCGGTGTTCCAGTCCGGATGATACCCCTGCCGCGGATCGGCATGCTCATAAAGCGCGGTGCCATCGAAATGGGCCGAGCCATGCGCATCGGTGGGGAAATGCGCCGGCACCCAGTCCAGAATTATGCCCAGCCCGGCTTCATGCGCGGCATTGACGAAGCGGGCAAAAGCCGCCGGATCGCCAAACCGCGCCGTGGGCGCATAAAGCCCGGTGGGCTGATAGCCCCAACTCGGATCGAACGGATGCTCGCTGATCGGCAGCAGCTCGATATGGGTGTAACCCATGTCAGCCGCATAGGGCACGAGCTGTTCGGCCAGCTGATCATAGGTCAGGAACCCGCCATCAGGCCGGCGGCGCCAGCTGCCCAGATGCACCTCATAGATCGACATCGGCGTCCGCCGCCAATCCCAGGTCGCGCGTTCCTCGATATATTTGGCATCGGTCCAGGTGAAGGGGGTCGGATCGGGCACGACCGAAGCCGTGCGCGGCCGTAATTCGGACTGGCGCGCAAAGGGATCGGCCTTGAGCGGCAGCACGACCCCATCGGGTCCAACGATCTCGAATTTATAGAGCGTCCCCGTGCCCGGGATCGGCACGAACACTTCCCAAATGCCGGTCTCGAAGCGATTGCGCATCGGATTGCGCCGCCCATCCCATTCGTTGAACGGGCCAACCACGCTGACGCGCTGCGCATTGGGCGCCCAGACGGCGAAATGGGTGCCGTGGATGCCCTCGAATTCCATTTCGTGGGCGCCCAGCTTGTCGAACAGCCGGAGATGACTGCCCTCCCTGATATAATAATCGTCCATCGGCCCCAGCACGGGACCGAAGGAATAGGGATCATAGACATCCCATTCGCCACCGGCATTCTTGGCGCGATATCGGATCGGTTGACGTCGATCGACGCTCACCTTGCCTTCAAAAAACCCGCTCGGGTGACGTGGAAACAAATGCCCCAACTCGGTGCCGTCCAGGGCATAGGCCGTCACCATTTCGGCATGGGGAATAAAGGCGCGCAGCACCCAATTGCCCGCCACGTCCTGCAGCCCCAGAAAGGCAAAGGGATCAGCATGACGGCCATTGACGATGGCGTCGACATCCTTGCTGTCGGCCTGCCAGATTTCCTTGGTCACACGCACGTCCCCCGTGAACCACCTGCGGGCCAATGGCCCTGCGGGTTCCAGATTCAAACATCAAGCGAGCCCGATCTTGCCTGTCGGATACCTCGCGGCTCACTCTCATGCCGGGGTCGCCGTAACGCCCCAGATGTCCTTGGCATATTGCCTTATGGTGCGATCCGAGGAGAAGAACCCGACGCTTGCTGTGTTGCGGATGGCAATCGCGTTCCAGCGCGCCTTGTCGTTCCACAGGGCATCCACCGGGCCTGTGCGGCGACATAGGCGTCGAAATCACGAGCCACCATGAACCAGTCATGGTCATAAAGCCCGCCGATCAGATCGCGATAGCGGTTCGGATCATCGGGCGAGAACACGCCTGAGGAGATTGATTCCAGCGCTTCCTTGAGCCGCGGCGAAGCCTCGATCGCGTCATGCGGCGTGTCGCCCTTGGCGCGTGTCGTTCACCTCTTCGGTGGAAAGCCCGAAAATGACGATATTGTCGGCCCCCACTTCCTTGTGCATTTCCACATTGGCGCCGTCCATCGTGCCGATGGTGATGGCGCCATTGGCCATGAATTTCATATTGCCCGTGCCCGACGCTTCCATGCCCGCGGTCGAAATCTGTTCGGACAAATCGGCGGCGGGAACGATCACTTCGGCCGAGCTCACATTGTAATTGGGCAGGAACACTACCTTGAGCAGGCCACGCACCGCCGGATCGTGATTGATGACCTTGGCGACATCATTGATCAGCTTGATGATGAGCTTGGCGTTCCAGTAGCCCGGAGCCGCCTTGCCTGCGAAAATCTTAACGCGCGGAACGTATTCCCGTTCCGGATGCGCTGAATTTCATCATAAGCAGCAACAGCTTGAATGATGTTGAGCAGCTGGCGCTTATATTCGTGGATGCGCTTGATCTGCACGTCGAACAGCGCGTCCGACGACACAGTAATGCCCATCCGGTCCTTGATCAGCTTGGCCGAGCGCTGCTTGTTGGCGGTTTTGACGGCGGCAAATTGCGCCTGAAACCCCGGGTCCTCGGCATGCGCCCTGAGGCCCTGCAATAGGTCGATATCGTCGAGAAATCCCGGGCCGATGCGATCGCTCACCAGCTTGGTCAGGGCGGGATTGCACTGCATCAGCCAGCGGCGCGGCGTGATGCCGTTGGTCTTGTTGTTGATGCGGTCGGGATAGAGCTTGTGCAGATCGGAAAACACCGTCTGCTTCATCAATTCGGTATGCAGCGCCGACACGCCATTGATCGAGTGCGAGCCCACAAAGGCCAATTGCCCCATGCGCACGCGACGACCGCCGGCTTCGTCGATCAACGACACATTGGCAATCTGCGCGTCGTTGAACTTGGCGCGCTGCCGCGCCTCGGCCAGCACATCGGCATTGATCTGGTAGATGATCTGCATATGGCGCGGCAGCAGCCGCTCCAGCAGCGCCACCGGCCAGCTTTCCAGCGCCTCGGGCAAGAGCGTGTGGTTGGTATAGCCGAACGTGCCGCGCGTCAGTTTCCACGCATCGGCCCATTTGAGCCCATTATCATCCATCAGGATGCGCATCAGCTCGGCAATCGAGATCGAGGGATGGGTATCATTGAGCTGGATGGCGACCTTGTCAGGCAGCGAGCCCAGATCGCCATATTGCTGCAAATGCCGCCGCACAATGTCCTGCAGCGAGGCCGAGGAGAAGAAAAACTCCTGCCGCAGCCGCAATTCCTGTCCTGCGGCCGTTGAATCAGCAGGGTAGAGAACCCGCGTAATGGCTTCGGCCCGTGCGCTTTCTTCCAGCGCGCCGATATGGTCACCCGAATTGAACTTGTCGAGCAGGATGGGATCGATCGGCTGCGCGCTCCATAGCCGCAGCGTATTCACCCAGGCTCTGCGCCAACCCACGATTGGGGTATCATAGGCCACGGCCAGCAAATGGTCATTGGGCCGCCATTCCTGCCGCACGCTGCCATCGGGATCAGTCACCGGCTCGACATGGCCGCCGAACCCGATCTCATAGGCGCTTTCGCGGCGCTCGAATTCCTGTGGATTGCCGTGCGCCAGCCATTCCTCGGGCAGTTCCACCTGCCAGCCTTCGCTCATTTCCTGGCGGAACAGGCCATGCACATAGCGAATGCCATAGCCATAGGCCGGGATTTTCACCGACGACATGGATTCAAGAAAACACGCCGCAAGCCGCCCCGAGCCGCCATTGCCCAAGGCCGCGTCGGGCTCAAGATTGATCAGATCGCCCAGATCGACATTGAGATTCTTGAGCGCATCGCGCACCGGCTCCATCAGCCCGACGTTGCTCATGGCATCGCGCATGAGCCGGCCGATCAGGAACTCGAGGCTGAGGTAGTAGACCCGCTTGTTGGAGGTCCGCCACGTCTCGCGTGAGGACTCCATCCAGAGGTCCATCACCCGATCGCGCACCGCCAGAATTGTTGCCGCCAACCAATCGTGTGGCCGCGCTACAATCGGGTCTTTGCCGACGGAATAGATCAGTCTTTCGAGGATCTCGCCCTGGATAGCCTCAACTGTTGCTGCAGGACGTTCGGGGGTAGGCGCGTCGTAAACGATTGGCTTTTGCGGCATATCGCAACCCAGTTTTCATGACGAACAGTTCCCCTCTGTTGTGCTCAAGCATTGCACTTAATTTGGGCAGGCGGAAGCCCCCTCGCGCAGCCCTTCCATGTCTAGGACGCAGGCTGCGTGCTCTTGGCGATGGTGTCCTCGACGGCCTCCTCCGACAACACCACCCCCACCCTCGTGGGCCTGATCGCGCGCATTGCTGAGCAGCAGGCGGCTACCCGCCAGTTGATCCGCGCCGGCCAGTTGCAGCTCGAAGCGCTGCCGGTCGCGATCGCGCACACCCTCCACCACGTCGGCCGCCTCTTCGTCGCTCGCGCCCAGCATCTTGATCACGTCCCCGCCAAAGGTCAGCGCGGATTCAAACATTTCGCGCAGCTGATATTCCACCCCGGCCTTGACCAGCTCGATGGCGTGGCCCCGATCGAAAGCACGCGCCATCACCCGCACCAGCGGGAATTCATCCCGCAGCAGTTCGGCAATGCGGGTGGTCTGCTCCTTCTTGTCGGTGCAGATCAGGATCACATCGGCCGTGCCGGCGCCTGCCGCATGCAGGATATCGAGCCGCGTGCCATCGCCATAATAGACCTTGAAGCCGATCTGCGCGGCGACGCGCACCATCTCGGTATCATTGTCGATGATCGACACCGAATGATGCATGGCCAGCAGCGGCTGGCTGGCAATCTGTCCGAACCGCCCGAAGCCGATGATGAGGATCTTGCCCGACAGGCCATCGGCCTTTTCCACGCCCTCCATCGACTGCGTCTCCTCCTTGGGCAGCACATAGCGCAGCCCGATGATGAAGAACGGCGTCAGCACCATCGAAATGATGACGGTGGCGGTAAAGATCGCATTGGTCGGCCCGTCGATCAGCCCGGCGGTGGCAGCGGTAGTGTAGAGCACGAAGGCGAATTCGCCGCCCTGCCCCATCAGCACCGCGCGCTCCAGCGCCTCGCCATGGCTCGATTTGAGGACCCGGGCAATGGCATAGATCGCCCCGGCCTTAACCAGCATATAGGCCACCACGCTGAGAGCAATAATGCCCCAGTTCTGCAGCACGATCGCCAGATCGAGCGACATGCCGACGGCCAAGAAAAACAGGCCGAGCAGGATGCCGCGGAACGGCTCGACATCGGCTTCGAGCTGGTGGCGGAAGGTCGAGGTGGACAGCAGCACACCGGCGAGGAACGCCCCCATGGCCATGGAAAGCCCGCTGACTCGGAACAGCAAGGCTGCCCCCAGCACCACCAGCAAAGCCGCCGCGGTCATCACCTCGCGCAGCTTGGTCGACGCCAGCAGCGAAAAGAACGGGTTCATGATGCGGCGACCGAGGAAAATCAGCAGGCCAATGGCGCCCAGCGCAATGGCAATGCCGGTCAGGCGCGTCAGCAGCGTTTCCTCGCCGCCGGTCGGGGCCAGAATGGCAACGACCGCCAGAAGCGGCACGATGGCGAGGTCTTCGAGCAGCAGGATCGACACCATGCGCTGCCCGCTATCGCTGGAAAGCTCGCCCCGCTCTGCCCAGAATCTGCATGACGATGGCGGTCGAGGTCAGCACGAAACCCATGCCGAAGACAAAGGCCACAGCAGGCGCAAAGCCCAGCAACACGCCGACGCCGGTCAGCAGCAGCCCGCAAATCGCCACCTGAATGACACCGAGGCCAAAAATCTGCTTGCGCAGCGACCACAGCCACGACGGCTCCATTTCGAGCCCGATGATGAAGAGAAACATCACGACGCCCAATTCGGCCAGATGCAGCACGGACGCCGGATCGTTGATGACTGCGAGGCCCGATGGCCCCAGCAACAGGCCCGCCGCCAGATAACCCAGCACCGAGCCCAGCCCCAGCCGCTTGAACAGCGGCACGGCGATCACCCCGGCAGCCAGCAGCGCCACGACGGGCAGCAGATCAATGCCATGCGATGCGGCTTCTGCCGCGTGTCCAACCGCTTCGCCTGCCACCATGCTCTCCCAATATGAACCGAGCTATGCAGTGTTCCGATCTGCCCCTGCCCGTCAAGCGTGGCGCGCGCAAACCAGCTTCACGCAGCCGGCTCCGTCCCACTCGGCGCGGTGCCTTCGGGGGTTGCATGCGCTCGTTCTTGCGCTTGCCCTCGGGCTTTTTCTGCTCCTCGGCCTGTTCACGAATGACCACCGCGGCATTGGCTAGCAGTTCGTCGCGATCGGTCATGTTCCGCGTGCGCCGCACCGGGCGCTTGGGCAGAACGGGCTTGGTTGGCACCGCATGGCTGAGAATCGAGTGCGCCATCAACAGCGTCGGCACGGCAACCAGCCCACCCACCGGCCCCCGTGCCCACAGCCAGAACGTGATCGAGAGGAAAATGATGAAGGGGTTGAGCGTCATGGTGCGCCTGATGAAATGCGGCGTCAGGATTTGTCCCTCGACAAAGTTGATCGCCACATAGCACCCCACCGGCAGCAGGATGTTTTCGAGCCCCGTCTGCGTGCCCAGCCCCACGGCCAGCAGCACCAGCACCATCACGCCCTGCCCCACATAGGGAATGTAATTGAGCACCGCGGCCATGGCGCCCCACAGGATGGGCGAGGGCATACCGATAACCCACATGGCCAGCGTTACCGCGCAGCCGACGCAGAAATTGATGAAGGTAATCGACAGCAGAAACCGGCTGACCTTGGTTTCCACATCAAGAAACACATGCGCCGTGCGCCAGCGCATCCGCCGGCTGACACAGAGCGATAGCACCGAGACGCGGATATGGTCGCGCGTGGCCATGAAAAAATAAAGGCTGGCGAGAAAGATCAGCACCTGCGCCCCGATGGCCGGCGCCAGCATGGCCGAGCCAATCACCTGCCCGCCATCCTCCACTGTCACCGCCATGGCCGAGGCGCTGCCGAATAGCGAGGTCAATTGCTCTCGGAACGCGGCCACCGACTCCATCGGTTCTGCGCAGCGCCGAAATCTCGTTTTGCAGCTTCTCCCAGATCGCCGGCGCCCGCGCGACCCATTCCGACAGCGGCACGGCGAACAGCGCCACCCCGCCGAAAATCACGGCCAGCAACAGCAGCACGACCACCCCGGCCGACAGAGCCGATGGCACGCCGAAGGCTTCGAGGCGATCGGCTACCGGGCCGAACATCAGCCCGATAATGATTGCCGGGGTAACCGGCGCCAGAATGACCCGCCCTTCCTGCAACACGACCAGCAACACCGCAAAACCGACCGGGACAATGGCGATGCGGGCGGAATTAGCCAATATCCGCTCGAACTGACTCTCATCCAAATCGTTGCTTGCAACCGTTCGCGGCGAGCGGGCCATATAGCTTCCAATAGCGGGGAAATTCCTGCCCACCACCAACGTGGATTTGCCGCAAACGTTCCTTTGTACAACCCGCATATCCCCAGTCGACCGGGGCCATCCCCGCCGATAACATCGCGCCGGTTTTCAACACGCCAAGGCTCCGACATGTCCCGCAAAATCATCATCGACACCGATCCCGGCCAGGACGATGCCGTCGCCATCCTTCTGGCGCTGGCCTCCCCGGAAGAGCTCGATGTGCTGGGCGTGGTCGCGGTGGCGGGCAATGTCGGGGTCGCGCAAAACGCCATCAATGCCCGCAAGGTGGTGGAACTGGCCGGCCGCGCGGATATCCCGGTCTATGCCGGCTGCTCCCGCCCGCTGCGCCGGCACTCGGTTACCGCCGAGCATGTGCATGGCCAAACCGGTCTCGACGGCCCCGATCTGCCCGATCCGCAAATGCCGCTGCAGACCCTGCATGGCGTCGACTATATCATCAACACCTTGATGGCCGCCGAACCCAAGACCATCACGCTGTGCACCCCGGGGCCGCTGACCAATGTCGCCATGGCGCTGATCAAGCAGCCCGCCATTGCCGATCGCATCGCCGAAATCGTCATGATGGGCGGCGCCTATTTCGAGGTGGGCAACATCACGCCCGCCGCCGAATTCAACATCTATGTCGATCCCGAAGCCGCCGACGTGGTGCTGCGCTCGGGCGTACCCATCACCATCCTGCCGCTCGACGTGACCCACCAGATTCAGTCCACGCCCGAACGCCTCGCCGCCATCAAGGCCATCGGCAACAAGTCCGGCGCGGCGGTCCATGCCATGCTGACCTTCTCGGAAACCTTCGACCTCAAGAAATACGGCTGGACCGGCGCCCCGCTGCACGACCCCACCGTCATCGCCTACCTGCTGCAGCCGGAACTGTTCGAGGGCCGCCACTGCAACGTCACCATCGAAACGGCAAGCGAGCTGACCGTGGGCATGACTGTGGTGGATTACTGGCACGTCACCGGCCGGGCCAAGAACGCGACCTACCTGCGCAACGGCAATGCCGATGGGTTTTACAATCTTCTGACGGAGCGGCTGGCGCGGCTGCCGTGATGCGATGGGCTTGGTCCTCTACCTCTTCGGCGCCGTAGTGTTTATCCCGGTGGCGGGCTGGGCCGTCTATGTGCTGCCCACGCCGGGACCGCTTGGACCGGCCTCGCTGGCCATTGCGCTCATTCCCGCCGGGATCATCGTGGGGTCGGTGTTTGCCGCCGTACTGGTCGCCCGGCTCTTGCTGGTACTGGCCCGGACACTGTTCCGCATCTGGCGGCGCTTCAAAAAGTCCTCCTGATGCCTTGGGACCCGAAGAAGCCGATTGGCAACGAGGCGGCTCGCGCGTAATCTCCGCCTCCCAAACCGAGGCCTGCCCATGGAACCCTTCACTCTCCTCACCTTCACCATTGCTTATGCCATCGCCGTGCTCGTGCCCGGCCCCGGCGTCGTGGCCGTTGTCGCCCGCGCCCTTGGCGGCGGGTTCAAGGGCGCTTTCCCGATGGTGCTGGGGATTCTCGCGGGTGATCTGGTCTATTTCGTTTTCGCGGTGTTCGGCCTTGCCGCCGTGGCCACCTCGGTTCGGTCCGGTCTTCACCATCGTCCGCTGGGCCGGTGCCGCCTACCTGCTCTACATCGCCTATAAATTCTGGACCGCGCGCCCCGGCGCCGAGCAGATGAAGCCCAAGAACGAAGATGGCTGGCGCACCTTCCTCGCCGGCTTCTCGCTCACCATGGGCAATCCCAAGACCATCGTCTTTTACCTCGCCATCCTGCCCACCGTGGTCCCGCCTCGACCAGATGACCCCAGTGGCTTTCGTCGAGCTAACCGCCATCGTGATCGTGGTGCTGCTGATCATCGGCTGCGGCTATGCCCGGCTCGCCTCAGCCGCCCGCGAAATGTTCAAGAGCAGCAAGGCGCTTGGCCGCCTCAACAAGACAGCCGGCGTGATGATGGCCACGGCCGCCGGCCCGGTTGTCTGGCAGCACTAGGCGGCACGACCACCCAACCCCACTGGGTCATTCCCCGCGAAGGCGGGAACCCCTGTTTTGTTTCCTTGGCATTTCAAACGGAGGTTCCCGCTTGCGGGAATGACACCCATTGTGTTTGAACTGTCGCCTAAATCGCCTTCTCCGTCGCCGGGTCGAACAGATGCACATTGCCCGGCTCGATGCTGACCGCGATCGTATCGCCCGCCTTCACACTGGTGCGCCCGGTATCGACCACCATGATTTCCGGCTCCCCGCCCAGCGTCAGATAGGTCATCGACCCGGTCGATTCTGACCGCTGAAACCGGCAGCCGCAACACCGCCGGGCCATTGCCGCCCACCTGCAAATGCTCCGGCCGCAACCCGATCAGCACCGAGCGCCCTGCCCCCACCGAACGCCCTAGCGCGACAGACCCCGCGCCCGGCAAATCCGGCTGCACCGATTGTCCATCAGCACTCACTTTCCCCGGCACGAAATTCATCGCCGGCGACCCGATAAAGCCCGCCACGAACTTGCTGGCCGGCGTGTCGTACAGCTCCAGCGGCGAACCCTGCTGCTCGATCACCCCATCGCGCATCACCACCACATGGTCGGCCATGGTCATGGCCTCGATCTGGTCATGCGTCACATAAACCGAGGTCGCCCCCAGCCGGTCATGCAGCGCGCGGATTTCCTTGCGCATATGCACGCGGAGCGCCGCATCGAGATTGCTGAGCGGTTCGTCGAACAGGAACGCCTTGGGATTGCGGATGATCGCCCGCCCCATGGCCACGCGCTGGCGCTGCCCGCCCGACAGCTCACGCGGATAACGCCCCAGCAGCGGCGTCAGCCCCGTGGTTTCCGCCACCTCACGCGCCGCCCGCGCCGCTTCGGCCTTGGGCACCCGCTTGAGCCGCAACGAATAGGTCAGGTTCTGCTCCACCGTCATATGCGGATAAAGCGCATAGCTCTGGAACACCATGGCCACATCAGCGCTTGCGCGGCGGCACGCCGTTCATCTGCTCGCCCGCGATTTTCATCGTGCCGCCCGAAATGGTTTCTGAGCCCGGCCAGCGAGCGCAGCAAGGTGGACTTGCCACAACCCGACGGCCCCACCAGCGCCACGAACGCCCCCTTGGGAATGGTCAGGTCGATATTCTTGAGGGCATGGAAGCTGCCATAATGCTTGTCGATGCCGATCAGTTCGATTTGCGGCTCTGCACTCATTTGAGAGCTCCCGAGGTAAGGCCGGAGACAATCCGGCGCTGCAGGATGACGAAGACGGCCGAGATGGGCGTCACATAGATGGCCGAATAGGCCATGATGGCGTTCCAGTCCGACGAATTGGGCCCGAGGAACCCGGACAGACCGACGCTGGCGGGTTGCAGCAGCGGGCTCTGGATGATCGACTTGGAATAGATATATTCGCCGAACGCACTCATGAAGGTGAGGATGGCGCAGACCAGATGCTGCCAGCGCCAGCGGCAGCACGATAAAGAAAAACGCCCCCACCCGCGAATTGCCATCTACCAGCGCCGCTTCTTCCAGCTCGCGCGGCACGCTCATGAAGGTGGCCCGCACCAGCACGACGAAGAACGGCATGGCCTTGGCGGCAGCCGCCAGCACCACGGCGGTGCGCGGATAGTTCAGCAAGCCGATCTGGTTGAACCCCACAAAGAGCGGCGTGATCATCACCGAGGCCGGCAGCACCTGCAGCATCAGGATGGCGAACAGCCCCAGATCGATCCGAGCGCTGCGATAGCGCGCCAGCACATAGGCGCAGCCAGTGCCCGAGATCACGGTGATGGCGGTAACGCCCGAAGCGATGATCACCGAATTCCACATAAAAGTGGACATTGTGCGCCGCGCCCACACGTCGGCATAGATATTCACATTGGGCGCGGCGGGCCAGAAGCTGGGCGGATTGGCGAAGATTTCCGAGCTCGATTTGAGGCTGGTCACATACATCCAATAGAGCGGGAACAGGTAAACCGCCGCCAAGGCCAGCGATGGCGAGCAGTGCCCGGGGGTATAAGTCCGGGTCATCCGCGCACCTCATGCCGGGTCGAGCGCACATAAAGGATCGAGGCAAACAGCACGAGCACGAACATCATCACCGATACGGTAGCGCCCTTGGCAAAATCATAGAGCTGGAAGCTCAGCTGCCAGACCAGTAACCCGCCACGTTGGACGTATTGGCCGGACCGCCCTCGGTAAGCGCGGGAAAGAGATCGAATTGCTGCAGCGTGCCGATCAGCCCCAGCGACAGCACCGCGCCAATCGTCGAGCGCATCATGGGCAAGGTAATGGTCCAAAACCGCTGCCGTGCATTGGCCCCATCGAGTTCGGCGGCCTCATAGAGATCGCGCGGAATGGCCGCCAGTCCCACCGACAGCAGCAGCATGTTGAAGGCCGAGCCCAGCCAGATATTGGCGATGATCACCGCCCAGATGGAAAAGCTCGGATCCGATTTCCAGAAGATATTGGACTGGATGATGCCCAGCCCGCGCAGGATGGAATTGAGCACGCCGAAATCGCCGGCCAGGATCCAGCTCCAGATGGCGCCGACCACTGTGCCCGGCATCACCCGAGACACCGAGAACAACCCGCGTATAGTCGCGGCACCCGGAAATTTCTGCGCGAAGAATATGGCCAGCGCGAAACCCAGCACGAATTGCCCGGTCATGGAGCCGACGACAAACACCAGCGTATTGCGCGTCACCATCCAGAATTCGGGCTGCTGTACCACCGCCACGTAATTGGAAATGCCAGCAAACGGACGGATCAGCTGCCCTGTGGTGAACATGTCCACCTGCTGGAAGCTCATCAGCACATTATAGACCAGCGGCAGGCCGGCCAGCGCCACTAGGAACACCATCGCCACGCCGACCGGGATCAGGTCGAACCCGACCCCATCCCGCAAACTATTGAAAAACTTCGCCATCCGGCCTTCCTCTACACGGGAATGCCCCGGCCGGATCGCTCCGGCCGGGTAGGATCGATCGGCCTAGCCGACAATCCCCTTGATGGTGGCCTGCGCCCGGTCGAGCGCATCCTTGGCCGACATCTGGCCGGTCAGCGCCGCCTGCATGGCATCATAAATGGCCTTGGAGATTTTCTGCCATTCCGGATGCGGCCCGCGCGGCTGGGCATATTGCAGCTGCTCCCGGAACACCTTGAGCGCGGCATCCTTGATCGCAACGCCGGTTTCGGGCAGCGGGATATCGCTGCGCGCCGGAATATTGCCGAACTCCTCGAAGATCCGACTATCCCGGCTGGCGAAATATTCTGAGCGCCCGGAAGGCTTCGTCCGGGTGCTTGGTGGTCGACATGATGCCCCAATCGAACCCGCCCAGTGCCGAGGAACGATCCCCGCCCTCGGTCAGCGTCGGCAGCAGAGCCACGCCCCAGTCGAACTTGGCATCCTCGACCATGCGGTCCACTTCCCACGGGCCCGAAATGGCCATGGCCGCGTTCCCCGAATTGAAAGTGCCGGTGGAATCCCACTGACCCGTGCTGAGCACATCCTTGGAGGCCCAGCCATTGTCGATCATCTTCTTCCAGAGTTCGAGTGCCGCGATGGCGCCCTCGGTATTGACGTTGGAATAATCCCCGCCCGACATCTGGATCAGCGGCAAGAACTGGAACGTGCCCTCTTCACCGGCGCGAGCCGAGAAGGTGACGCCATAGACATTATTGGCCGGATCGGTCAGTTTTTCGGCATATTCGGCCAGCTGTTCCTGTGTCGTGGGTGGCTCGGTAATGCCGGCCTTGGCGAACAGGTCCTTGTTGTAGAACACGCCGATCGTGTCGGTATATTTCGGAATGCCGAAATACTTGCCATCCTGAGTCACCGAGTTGAGCGGACCGGGGAAGTAATTGTCGGCCTTAATCACACTCGAGGCCGCGATGCGGTCGGTAATATCGAGCATGGCCCCGCGCGAGGAGAACATCGCGAAGTCGGGATTGTCGAAAGAGACGATATCAGGCGCATTGCCGGTGGCGAAAGCACGCAGCGTCTCGTTCACCAGATCATCAAACGCAATGCCGCGGTATTCCACCACGATGTCTTCGTTCTGTTCGTCGAACTCCTTGGAAAACGTGTCGGCAATGCCCACACGGTCCACCCCGTCGATCGACCAGATCTTGAGCGTCACCTGCGCCATGGCAGGTCCCGCCGCCATCAGCGCGCCAATGCGATACCGGCTGCAAGGCCGAGTTTAGTCAGTTTCATTGTCTTCCTCCCTTTGGCGGCATGTGCTGCATCCAAAGCCAAGCGGGGCCCTCCAGCCCCGCCCGGCAATCTAGCTGGCCATAGCGACGAATTCGCCGCCACGACAATTCTTCAGATAGTTCAGACCGCGCACCTGGCCGGTCATTTCCAGCGCATCGCGATAGACCGGATCATGCCAGCCCTCGATATCGATCGAGCCTTCGTATCCGGCCAGCCGCAATTCGGAGATCACGTCGGTCCAATTGGTGTCGCCAAAGCCCGGCGTACGCATGAACACGAACTTCTCCTTACCGAAGATCCCGTGCTCCTTGATCACTTCCCAGCGGATCGTCGCGTCCTTGCCATGCACATGGAAGAATTTGTGCGCCCATTTGCGGATCTGCGGGATGGGATCGATCAGGTAAACCAGCTGGTGGCAGGGCTCCCATTCAAGCCCGACATTGTCGTCCGGCGTCTCGTTGAACATCAATTCCCAAGCGTCGGGATTGTGCGCGATGTTCCAGTCGCCACTGGCCCAATTGCCGTCCATGGCGCAGTTTTCAAACGCGATCTTGACGCCCTTGTCGGCAGCGCTTGGCCAGTTCCGACCAGACTTCCTTGTAGCGCGGCAGGCTGTCGGTTAGCGGCTTGTTGCGCACGCGGCCGGTAAAGCCAGCAACCGTCGTCGCGCCGAAATGGTGGGCATTGTCGATGCAATCCTTCCAGCCCTGCAGGGTTTGGCGATCCATTTCCTCGGTCTTCCAGCGGATTGCCGAACATGCCGATGGTGGAAATGGTGATGTCGCGATTGCCAATGGCATCGAGGCTGCGCTTGCCCAGCTCGGCCGTGTCCTGCCCATTGGTGGTCTGCCAGAAAAACGGCTCGAAACTCTCGAACCCCAGATCGGCAATGGCCGCGATATTCTCGGCGGCCTTGCCGGCCGTGCCCTGGATCATGGTGCCGATGCGGATGGTCTTGGCTGGATCGCTCACGTCAAAAATCCTCAAACTGCAATGGTGACGCGCTGCCGGGTCCCGGCACTCTCGATCGCCGCAAAGACCATGGCAAGGCTCTTGATATTGTCGCTGCCGGCGGTTTCCGGCTGGCGGTTTTCTGCGATGGCGGCCAGAAACTCGGCAATGACGCTGGCATGGCCATGCGTCTGCGCCAGATCGGCCGGTTCGGGCACCTCGATTGCCGTCAACTCACGCAGGAACCCGCTGTCGCCCGCCACCACCTTGGCCTCGAAGCTGTCCTCGCCATCCCAGAGCAAAGACCCTTTGGTGCCGACAAAGCGCCGTGCACTTTCCCAGCTGGTATTGGCGCCCTCGGCTGCCCAACTGCCGCGATAGGTGAACACCACATCGTCGGAAAATTCGAAGATCGCATTGGCGGCCGCGCCATGCCCATACCAGAGCCGCGCGGATTGGTTTCGAGGCAATAGACCGCCAGCGGCGTCTTGCCCGCCATGAACCGCGCCGCATCCAGCGTATGGATCGCCATGTCGAGCAGCAGCACATTCTCCATCTGCTCGTGGAAGCCGCCGAAATGCGCGCCGATGAAGAAATCGCAATGCAGCGCCGTCAATTGCCCCAGCGCCCCGCTCTCCGAGCAACTGCCGAATGCGCCGCACGCCAGAAATGAACCGTCGGTTTTGCACCACCGCATGCACCCGCCCGACCTGCCGGGCAAGCGCCACTGTGTCGTGCCCCGCCGCCAGCGAGGTCGCCATCGGCTTCTCGCTCAACACGTGGCAGCCGTGCTTGAGCCCCGTCGCGACCACATCATGCCGCGCCACCGGCACCACCACGTCAAACAGCAAATCCGGCTTGGTCTGAGCCAGCATGGCGTCGAGGTCCGAACCGATCGCCGCGCCGCTCAACCTGAATTCATCGGCTCGCGCCTGCGCCACCGCCGGGTCCAGATCGACCGGGCCGACCACCTCGACACGGCCAGCCAGCTTCGGCGCCTCCAGAACGGCTTTCAGCCATCCTTTGGACATAGCTCCGCACCCGGCCAGAACGGCGGTTTTCGTCAAACTGATATCCTCCAATACGGAATCCGTGGCCCGAGGTGTCCTCCTCCGCAGGCCAAATCCGTAAACGTTTACGAGGCTATATAAACAGGCTAATCCATGTCAATAGGGTTGACGGGGGCCGTGCAAAACCGGCATCCACGCCACGAGGGGAGCCGCCGGAAAAATGATCGGTATCAAGCGTTTGGCCGAGCACCTCAACGTGTCGATCGGCACTGTGTCGCGCGCCCTCAATGGCAAGCCAGACGTCAATGAAGCCACCCGCAAGCGCGTATTCGAGGCCGCGGCGGCGCTTGGCTATGTTCCCAACCGAGCCGGCCGGGCCTTGCGCAAGGGCTCCACCGGTGTCGTCGGTTTCATGATGCAGACCGGCTCGGAGATCACTGGCGAGGGCGATGTGTTCTTCATGAGCGTGTTCTGATGGCGTGCAAACTGTCTTTGCCCGCCATCAGCTCGATCTGGTCGCCCTGCTCTGTTCATCCGAGGAAGACCCGCACGCCTATCTGCAGCGCGTCGTCGCCCGCGGCTTTGCCGATGCTCTAATCATCTCGGCCACCAAGCGCCACGATCACCGTATCGATTATCTGGCCGAGAACGGCATTCCCTTCGTCGCCCCGGGCCGCAGCCTGACCGATGCGGGCCAACCCCGGCTCGATCTCGATTTCGAGGGTATGGCCGAAACCGGGGTCAATCGCCTCGTTGCAAAAGGCCACCGCCGCATCGGCGTCTTTGCCCCCATAGACGATACCAATCTGGGCTTCGTCTTTGTCGATAACTACCGCAAGACGCTGGAGCGCCACGGCGTCGCATTCGATCCCGACTCGGTATTCCGCACCAATCCCAATGAGCGCGGCGGTCACCAGATTGCCCGCGCCATCGCGGCCATGCCGGCCGATAAGCGCCCCACCGGCTTTGTGCTGATCAATGAGAAGCTCTCCGTTGGCCTTTATGGCGGCCTCTACGAGGCGGGCCTGATACCTGGGCGTGACATCGCCGTCATCGGCCGCGACAGCCCCCATGCCCACTACCTCAGGCCCAAGCTCACCTGCTTTTCGCTGTCGCTGCGCGAGTTGGGCATCAGCCCGGCCGAAGCTCTGCTCGCCACCATGCCTGCCTATGCCAGCCAATATCCGCTGGGCATGGTCCGCAAGGTTGTGCCCATGGAATTAGTGGAAGGCGACAGCGACAACGCCCTCCCCCTTTGACACGCGCCACGACCCTGCTATGAGGCTGGCAAGGGCCTATAGCTCAATGGTTAGAGCCGACCGCTCATAACGGTCTGGTTCCGGGTTCGAGTCCCGGTGGGCCCACCATTTCCTTTTCAGATGCGCTATGCCTAATGCCCGCTCGGGCCGATCAGCCTTGAGCGGATGGCGGTGGAGATATTGTCGAACAGGAACACCACGAGCAGGATCAGCAGCACCATATAGGCGACCTTGTCCCAATCGGAATTGGTGCCCATGGCTTCGAGCAGCTTGAGCCCGATACCCCCTGCCCCCACGGCGCCGATAATAGTGGCCGAGCGGGTATTGCTCTCCCAGAAATACAGCGACTGCGACACAAAGACCGGCAGTACCTGCGGCACCACGCCATAGCGGTTGACCGCGGCCGGGCTCTGCACCGACCGACTTCATCCCCTCGCGCTGCTTGTCATCCACATTCTCCAGCGCCTCGGCATAGACTTTGCCCGGGGCGCCGGTATCGGTGAAAAAGATCGCCGCAATGCCTGAATAGGCCCGGGGCCGAAGCCGCGGGTGAAGAACAGCGCCCAGATCAGCATGTCGATGGAGCGCAGGAAATCAAAGCTCCGCTTCATCAGCCAGTTGGCCGTGCCGCTGGGCGTGATATTGCGGGCGGCAATGAAGGCCAGCGGGAAGGCCACCAGCGTGGCGAACAGCGTGCCGACAAAGGCCATGACCAGCGTCTGCATCAGCTTGGCCGAGATATCGCCATGCTGCCGAGCGCGATTGCCCAGCCATTCGTCCAGCACCAATTGCGCATTGGACTTGTCGGGATTAACCCGCTCGCCACTGAAGATCAGCCCGACCGTGCTGAACAGGTCATTGCCCCAGAGCGGCGATTTGGGATCGTAGAGGAAATTGGCCCAACCCGAGAACCGGCGCTGCACATAGACTTGATTGCTGCGAATTTCCGCCTGTCCGGCAAAACCGAAATCCACCAGCACCTTCTGGCCATCCTGCACCATGGCGGCCGGCGCCGGCCGGCGCGATGGCGGCATCCGGCGTGATCGCCACGGGATAGGCCACCCCATTTACGAAGACATCGACCTGACTGGTCGTGATCTCCAACCGGTCATCGGCATCGAACGTCGCCGTCATGCTGCCATCGTCATGCGGGGTCAGCCAATCGATGCTCGCATTGGCCGGATATTGCCCACGGCTCGACCATTGCGGCACCACCTTGCCATCATCAAAGCGCAGCCGCGGCTGCGCTCGCCAGAATACCAATCCTGCACATAGATCGCCGCCCGGTCCCACCGCCCGTTCTGCAACGCCGGCCCGACGCTGAAAAAGAACCAGCAGAACACGAGATAAAGGAAGACCAGCGCCAGCCCCACCGGCAGGCCCCAGCGCACCAGAAATTCTGCCGGAACACCTCGGGATATTTGGCGTGCAGCCGGCTCTGCTCGGCATGGCTGATGGTGCTCATCATGCGGCTCCCCGGCCCAGTTCAAACGATTGGTTGCCCACCAGCTTCCGCCGCAGCCGGGACGAGAACTGGTCGATGCATACGATGGTGACGAGCAGCAGGATGACGATGGCATAGGTCTTGGCCGCGTGATCGCGCCCGATCGAGAGGCGGAACACCTCCCCGATGCCCCCGCCGCCCACCGCCCCGATAATGGTGGAGGCGCGCACATTGATCTCGGTGCGCAGCAGTGCATAGCTCACGAAATTGGGCATGACCTGCGGCACGATGGCAAAGCGCACGCGCTCCAGCCAATTGGCGCCCACCGAGCGCAGCCCTTCCTCGGGCTTCATGTCGGCATTTTCCACCACTTCGAAGAACAGCTTGCCCAACGCGCCGATCGTGTGCAGCGACACGGCCGCAATTGCCGCGATCGGACCGATCGACAGCACGGCGGTCAACAGCCCGGCAATGACGATCTCCGGAAACGCCTGAACACTTCCATGATGCGCCGCACGATCCAGCGCACCGGTCCCGCGCCAACCAGATTGGTGGCCGCGAAAAAGCACAGCAGGAACGCCAGCCCGCCCCCGATAATGGTCGAGACGATGGCAATGTTGACGGTGATGACGAGCTGATAGATGAAATTGGGGATGTAGAAGCTGTCGGTAATGTAGTGCCGGTCCGAGGTGTAGTCGAATTTCAGCGACCCATCGGCATAGGGCGAGGGCAGATCGAACATGGCGCGGAAGATCTCGAAGGGATCATTCGGCACGAAGTTCTTGAGGAAATCGAAGAGATAGGGGATGCGTTCGAAGAACTTGCCCGAATTCGCCGCATTGGCAAAATTCATCGCCGCGCCTGGGGCGACCAGCACCAGCACCACGCCGATAACCGAATAAATGCGCCGCGTCAGCACCTGTTGCCGATAATGGCGGAGCAGCAGCGCCGAGGATGCGCTCAGGCTTGCTGGTTCGGAAATGTCGGCCATATGCGCCCCCATGTGGCAACGGCGGCGCTTGTCGCGCCGCCGTCTTGGTTCAGGTCAGGAAATCAGCCGCCGATGACCGACTTACGGGCGTCGATGATGGTCTGGTACATTTCCTGGCTGGCCGGGACGAAATTGGTGTAGCCGCCAGCGGTGAACGCATCGAAGCACTCGAAATCGGCTTCCGGCAGGCCGGCGAAGAAGGCGGTGACCTTTTCCTTCATGTCGGCCGGCAGTTTGTTGGACACCATCAGCGGGCCATTGGGGATGATCGGCGACTGCCAGACTTCCACCAGTCGTCCATGTCAAGCAGGCCCTTGTCGACCATGATGCGCAGATTGCCCGAGGTATAACCCTCCGAGAATTCGCCCCGGCCCGAGCCGAAGGTGGTGCCGACATCCCAGTGCCGTCGAGCACGCCCAGAACCGAGTTTTCATGACCGCCGCCAAAGCCGGTTTCGCTGTAGAATTCAGCGATCGGCGCGCCGATATCGTTCGGCAGGGAAACGCTTGGCACCAGATAGCCCGAGGTCGAATCCGGATCGGCGAAACCGAGCTTCTTGCCCTTGGTCGAGGCCAGATCGGTAATGCCCGAATCCTTGCGCGCGACCATGATCGAGTGATAGCCGGTCGAGCCGTCTTCCTGCTGGGTGGTCAGCACCGGGTCCACAGCTTCCGGGTCGCTGAGATAGATCGAGGCATAGGACGAAGCGCCCATGATGGCGATGTCGATCGTGCCGCCAAGCAGGCCCCGGATCACGCCATTATAGTCCGGCGAGGGGAAGAACTGCACTTCGGAAACACCGGTGGCGGCCTTCAGCGGCTCGGCAACGCATTCCGAACGGCGCAGCTGATCGCTCTCGTTTTCGCCGCCATCAAGGCCGATGCGCAGGACAGTGACGTCCCGGGCGAAGGCAGCGGTCGACATGGTCAGGGCCACGGAGGCCAGCAGGATTTTACGGATCGCGGACATGGATAGTTTTCCTTTGGTGTCGCTTGTGTGTCGGCATGCCGGAATTCCGGCAGCGGAACTTCGGTTACGGCGCCGATGGGGCGCTGGATGTCTTGAGGGTCAGCGGGGTGATCGAGGTCGAGGTCAGCGCTTCGGAGAACGCTTCCTTGAGCCCATCGGCGCCGTAAATGGTGCGGGCCACATCGGTGGTCAGCTCGTCTGGCGTGCCATCGAACACCACTTTGCCCGCAGCCATGCCGATAATGCGCTCGCAATAGGCGCGCGCCGTGTCGAGCGTGTGCAGGTTGGTGATGACGGTGATCTTGCCCTCGGCATTGATGTCGCGCAGGCTATCCATGACGATCTGGGCATTGCGCGGATCAAGGCTGGCAATCGGCTCATCGGCCGGGATCATCTTCGGCCCCTGCATCAGGGCCCGGGCGATGGCGACGCGCTGCTGCTGCCCGCCTGACAGGGTCTGTGCCCATTGCGTGGCGGTTTGCGCGATATCGAGCCGTTCCAGCGCCTTGAGCGCGGCAAACTGCTCGTCGGCAGAAAACACCTGCAGCAGATTGAGCAGTGGATTGCGACCATTGAGCCGCCCCAGCATCACATTGGTGATGACATCGAGCCGCGGCACGAGATTGAATTGCTGGAAGATCATGGCGCAATCGCGCTGCCAACCGCGCAGCGCCTGCCCCTTCAGCTCCGAAACCCGGCTGCCTTCATAATCGATATAGCCGCTCGACACGTCGTTGAGCCGGTTGATCATGCGCAGCAGTGTCGACTTGCCGGCGCCCGAGCGGCCGATAATCCCGACCATCTGGCCCTGCGGGATCTCCAGCGTCACATCGTCGACGGCAAGCTTGTTACCGAACCGTCGCGAAACGTGAGAGATCTTCAGCATGCAGCCAGCCCCGCCAATAAACTGGGCGCACACCTAGGGCCGCTGATTGACGCGACCATGTAAGTTTAGTGAAGCTTGTGTGACGCTGCACAGCATCAAAACAAAAAGCCCCGCCGAGATGCGGGGCTTCTTTGCTAGTGTTCGTGCTGCACTGCCGGGGAATTTCCGTGCCGGTTTCGGCATATTCCCTCAACTTGTTCCGCATCGTCCTGATCGAGATGCCCAGGACATTGGCGGCGTGGGTACGGTTTCCTTCTGTCTGCCGCAACGTCGCCGGGATCAGATCTCTTTCGACATCTGCTACCGGCAGTCCAACCGGGGCCTCGGTGGCGCTGGCATCGGGTGCGAAGTCATACATTTGGTCGTCGCTTTCTGAGCCCCCAAAACCAAGTTACCCAGAATGCCATCAGGGTGACCCCTTATGGTTAATCAAGGGTTAATCTCAGGCCGCTTTTGCCGGTACGCCCAAGGCGATGTCCTCGCTGACGCGATGCCCCTCACGCTGCGCGATCACCGCGCAGACAAAGAGCTGGATCTGGTGAAAGATCATCAGCGGCAGCACGATCAGGCTCACCGTCTGTCCGGCAAACAGGATATTGGCCATCGGCAATCCGCTGGCCGAGCTCTTCTTGGAGCCGCAGAACAGCAGCACCAGCCGGTCCTCCCGCGCCAGCCCCGATACCCGCCCGACAAAGCTCGTGCCCACCATGATGATGGCGAGCAGCGCGATATCGGCTGAGATCATGATGGCCAGGGGTCGCCGTGTCCACCTGCTGCCAGATGCCGGCCACCATGCCGGCACTGAATGCCGAATAGACGATCAGCAGGATCGAGCCGCGATCCACCACTTGCGTCAGCCTGCCATGGCGCTGGATGAACTTGCCCACCAGCGGCCGCGCCAATTGCCCCACAATGAACGGCAGCAAAATCTGCACCCCGATATCGACCATGGAGCCCGAGTCGAACCCGCCCTCCCCGCTGGTATGCAGCAGGAGCGCGGCAAAGATCGGCGTGATGAACACACCGAGCAGATTTGAAATCGACGCCGCACAGACCGCCGCCGGCACATTGCCGCGTGCAATCGAGGTAAAGGCAATGGAAGACTGCACCGTCGAAGGCAGCACCGCCAGATAGAGAAGCCCGATCACGATTTCCGGCCGCAGCCGGGGCGACAGCGCGCTCGACAGGGCAAACCCGACAATGGGAAAGGCAATGAACGTGCTGGCAAAGACCAGCGCCTGCAGCCGCCAATTGCTGAGCCCCGCAACGATGGCACTGGTATTCAGCTTGGCCCCATAAAGGAAAAACAGCAGCGCCACGGCGAAATAGACCACCTGCGACAACACATCCGCCGCCACGCCCTGCACCGGCAGAAGGCTCGCCAAAACCACCGTGCCCAGCAGCAACAGGAGGTAAAGATCAAAGCCGCTGCGTTTCAGTCTGTTGCTCAGGGACATGGGGTCACTCGTTGACATTGCCCTTCCGGCCTAATCCAAACCGGCCATGCTGAAAAGCGCGATCGCCCCCGATATCGTCCATCACAATCACGATTTCGCGCTAATTTACTCGCCGCGCTCCATCGCCTAGGCTTGCCGCAAAACACCAGCACAGAGCCCCCAATGCCGATCCATATCCGGCCCGCCCGCCCCGCCGACCGCGCCGATCTCTTCCGAATCTGCCTGCTCACCGCCGATTCCGGCACCGATGCGAGCGCCCTGTTTTCCGATCCGGATTATCCGGGCCTCGTCTGGTCCGTGCCCTATCTCGACTTCGAGCCTGCGCACGCTTTCGTGGTCGATGATAACGGCGAAGTGGTCGGCTATATCGTCGGCACGCCCGATACCAACGCCTTCGAGGCCGAGCTGGACAGCCAATGGTGGCCCCAACTGGCCCAGCACTATGCCGGCCGCACCGCCACCGCGCCATTCGACGCCAAGGTACTCGACCGCATCGCCAGCCCGGTTCACAGCCATGCCGGCGTCGTCGCCAGCCACCCCGCGCATCTGCATATCAACCTGTTGCCGCCCGCCCAGTCCGGCGGCTGGGGCCGCAAGCTGATCGAGGCCGAACTGGCCTCCCTGCGCGAGGCCGGCGCCAAGGCCGTCCATCTGGGGGTCAGCCCCACCAATGCACGCGCCATCGGCTTTTATCACCATCTCGGCTTTGTCGAGATCGAGCGCAGCGAGGGCCTGCAT
This sequence comes from Devosia sp. A8/3-2, assembly GCA_025452255.1. GTDB lineage: Bacteria > Pseudomonadota > Alphaproteobacteria > Rhizobiales > Devosiaceae > Devosia. The sequence continues at coordinate 1,938,144 of CP104974.1, read as the reverse complement.
CTGGGCAAGGCCCTCTAGCCTTCGCAAGCCGAAGGAACCGCCCGCCCTGCGGGCCGTTACCGGTGCAGCTGTTTACCGGGCCATATTGATCGGGCAGAGCCGGCATCCTATCGTGGCTTTGGCGGCAGCTGAAATCGGAGGGGCGCGACACTTGCGTTACTGGCGCTCGACCAAGCCGTGTCCTATGGGTTTGCGCGCCGATGCATCTGACGCATCGGCATGACATTTGCGCCTCAGGCGCCAAGAAGGAGTATTCAACGTGAAGATTTTCGGTATCCTCGCCTTCGCGGCCGTTACCGCTGTCTCGACCATGTCGCTCTCTGCGGCCGAGTTTGAGGTTCACATGCTCAACAAGGATGCGGCCGGCAACGCCATGGTGTTCGAGCCGGCATTCCTGCAGATCGCCCCCGGCGACACCGTCACCTTCATTCCCACCGACAAGGGCCACAATGCCGAAACCATCAAGGGCATGTTCCCTGAAGGCGGCAATGAGTTCAAAGGCAAGATCAACGAACAGTTCAGCGTCACCTTCGACGTTGCTGGCGCCTATGGCTACAAATGCGCTCCGCACCTTGCCATGGGCATGGTTGGCCTGATTGTCGTCGGCGAAGATCCGGCGAACCCGGCAGATCTGCAGGCTGCCCGCGTGCCGCCCAAGGCCAAGGCCAAGTTCGACGAACTCGTCGCCCAGATCGGCCAGTAATCACGCCGTTGCAACGGGGGCAGACGGGCCGGCATAAACTGTCCGGCAGCCGCCTGCCCTGTTGGGACCCATCGACATCATCTCGGGCCGGGAGCGAAAACAGTATTTTCGCGCACCCGGCCGGAGTGTATTTGAGGTCTTGAAAGCGTGTTCCGCGCGGCGCCCGCCGCACGCCAAGGTCGCCGTTCATGAAAATCGCAGTCTATCGTCTGCTCTTCCTCGCCGCCCTTATTGGCCTGTGGTGGCTAGCCTCGACGCAGGTGGCGCGCAATCTGGTGCCCTCCCTGCTCGACACGCTCCGAGCCGCCCAGCGCCTCATCGCCGAAGGCCGGCTAGGCACCGCCCTGTTCGATAGCCTCTCCATCTATCTGGGCGGCTATACCGTCGCCATTCTCGTCGGCGTGCCGCTCGGCCTGCTGATGGGCACCATCCGCCCGCTCGGCAAGACGCTCGAAATCTTCGTCTATGCCCTCTCGGCCACCCCCCGCGTCGCCTTCATCCCGCTGATCATCGTCTTTCTCGGCCTCGGCCCCCGTGCCAAAATCCTCATCATCTTCCCGGGCGCCGTCATGCCCATCCTGATCAATACCTATGCCGGGGCGCTCAATTCCGATCAGGAACTGGTCAGAAATGGCCCGCTCCGTCGGCGCCAAACGCCAACGCATCTTCACCCAGATCGTGCTGCCGGGCGCCGTGCCCTTCATCATCGTGGGCCTGCGTGTCGGCGCCACCATTGGCCTGATCAACACGGTCGTGGCCGAACTCTATACCGCGGTCAAAGGGCTGGGCGGGCTGCTCGCCATCTATGGCAACACCTTCCGCATGGCCGAATATTTCGTCGTCGTGCTGACCTCGGCCTTTGTCGGCGTCATTGTCACCGAGGCGCTGCGTTTTGTTGAAATTCGGCTGGGACGCTGGCGCCGAAGTGAAGTAATCGTCTGACAAGAATTTTTGCGCCTCCGGAGTCATCCCCGTGAAACTCAAACTACTCGGCGGCCTCGCTGCTGCCTTCCTGCTGTCCACCCCGGCCGCCCAGTGCCGAGCCCTTCCGCCTCATCGTCACCGATCTTGAAACGCCTCTCGTGCCCAATTCGGTGATGGATCTGGCCCTGCAAGAAGGCTATTTCGAGCGCGAAGGCGTCGAGGTCGAACTGGTCCGCGTGCAGCAGACGCCGTCCGCATTGGCCGCTTTGCAGGCCGGCGAAGGCGAAATGGCCAATATCGGCACCGATGCCCTGCTGCTGCTGGTCGCCGGTGGCGCCACCGATCTGCGCGCCGTGGTCTCGCCCAACAAGTCCCTGCCCTTCCTGATCGCCGCCAAGGATTCCATCGCCACCCCGGCGGACCTGCCCGGCAAGAGCTTCGGCATCGGCCGCCCCGGCAGCCTTGATCAATCGCTCAGCACCCGCGTGCTGCAAGCCGCCGATGTCGATACCGACACACTCGAATTCGTCGCTCTCGGCCAGCCCAATGTGCGGGCGCAGGCACTGGTCGCCGGCCGAGTCGATGCCACGACCATGTCGATCGGTACCGGAGCGCCATGCAGGACACGACCGGCCTGCACGTGTTGATCGATCAGGATGCCTATTACGCAGCCGCTCCCGTGGTCAGCAAAGTCAACATCGTCACCCAGAAAGTGCTCGATGAGCGCGCCGAAGACGTCAAGAAGGTGATCACGGCCCTAGTCAAGGCCTCGCGCGATTTCGCCGCCGACCCCGCCGTCTGGGCCGCCGCCATGCACAAGGCCCGCCCCGATATCGAAATGGCGACGTTGGAAGCTCTCGGCGTCAGCTTCGCCAAGAGCTGGAGCGTCAATGGCGGGCTCAACAAGGACGAACTCAACTACACCGCCACCTCTCTCTATGAAGGCGAAGACTTCGCCAATGTGCGCAAGGTCGAGCTGGCCGAATGGACCGATTTTTCTATTCTCGACGCGGTGCTGGCCGAACTCGGCCCCGACGCCACCATGGACAACGTGACGCGATGATCGGCGACGCCCCCAGCATACCGGCTCAGCCGATGGCGAGGCCCCTGCGCCGCGCATTATGCTGCGGGGCGTCTCCAAGACTTTTGGCAACCAGAACAATGGCAGCGGCACGCTCTGCCCTCGCCAATGTCGACCTCACGGTGCGCGACGGCGCCTTCGTCTCCCTGCTCGGCCCCTCCGGCTGCGGCAAGACCACCATATTGCGCATGGTCAACGGCCTCATCACCCCCGATGCCGGCACCATCACCGTTTCCGGCCGCGCGCCTGCGCTGGGCCCTGAAATGGGCTTCGTGTTCCAGTCCTTCCGGCTCATCCCCGGTCGAGCGTGCGCGGCAATGTCGAATTCGCGCTGGTCGAAACCATTCCCGACCGGGCCGAACGCCGCGCCCGCGCCGACCGCTATATTGAGCTGGTCGGCCTCACCCGCTTTGCCAATGCCTATCCCAGCGAACTCTCTGGCGGCATGAAGCAGCGCGTCGCCCCGGCCCGCGCCCTCGCCTCCGAACCCGCCATCCTGCTGCTCGACGAGCCCTTTGCCAGCATCGACGCCCAGACCCGCGAGTTGATGCAGATCGAACTCATGCGCCTCTGGACCCTGCGCAAATCAGTCGCCCTCTTCGTTACCCACAGCGTGGACGAAGCCATCCTGCTGTCCGACCAGATCGTGCTGATGGGCCCGCGTCCCGGTCGGGTGCTCGAAGTCATCGATGTCGGCCTCAACCGCCCGCGCTGGACCTATGATGTCCGTGCCGAGCCCCGCTTCATCGAGCTGCGCAGCTATCTATGGGACCGGATCAGGACCCTCGTGCTGACCGACCCGCAATCCGATTTCTACGGCCGCGACCTCAGCTGATATCTGGCGCCCATCGTGCGCAATGCGCTATCTGTTCGCCTGCCGAACAAGAGGAGCCAGCCATGCGCGAGGGCGATATCATCAACGGCCCGGTCAAGGGTCTCGCCGTCATCGAGTGTTTCGACGAAGGCCATGCCAGCCAGTCGATCACCGATGTCGCCAATCGCACGGGCCTCGAACGCGCCACCGCCCGCCGGTGCCTGCTGACCCTCACCAGCCTTGGCTATGCCAGCTATGATGGGAAATTCTTCCGCCTCACCCCGCGCGTGCTCAATCTGGGCCATTCCTATCTGGCCGCCACCCCACTCCCCCGCCTCATCCAGCCCTTCCTTGAGGAACTCTCCACCGCCACCGGCGAAAGCACCTCCGCCGCCATGCTGGAAGGCACCGACATTCTCTACATTGCCCGCGCCTCCATCCGCCGGGTCATGTCGATCAACCCGGCGCCCGGCGCCCGCCTGCCCGCCTATTGCACCTCCATGGGCCGTGTCCTCCTAAGCGCCCTGCCCCCGCCAAGGCCAAGTCCGTGCTCGATCAGTCCGAGCTCATCGCCTACACCGCCAAGACCAAGGCCGACCTGCCCACCATCACCACCGAACTGGCCGTCGTCGCCGCGCAAGGCTTTGCCGTCATAGACCGAGAACTGGAACTGGGCCTCTGCTCCATCGCCGTGCCCATTTTCAACGCCTGAGGCCAAACCGTCGCTGCCCTCAATATCGGCGCTCAAACCGCCCGCGCCTCCACCTCCCACATGATCGCCAATTTCCTGCCGCTGATGCGCAAGGTGCAAGCCGAGGTCCGCCCGCTGCTGCGATAGCCCCCTTGGCCGAGACGGCAGGCGATCCCGCCGCCCCACCCGCAAAACATTACTCAGACTGTCACAAATCCCCCTAGGATACCCCTTGCCGGCGCCCTCTGCCGCCCGACGGACTCACCAACCCGCCGTCACAAAACACCGTCACACAACCCCATTTTGACGGCGAACTGAACTGCAAACCACATACATTTCATATACTTACACTGTCATAAACCAGTCACCAAACCGCAATAAAACTGTTGCGTGGCGCCCATATGGTCGGCGGCGTCAGAGGGCGGCGCCAGCAATAATTGCCGGATCGGCTAGCCAGTTTGAAATCGAATTCGTAAAAGGGAAATCCCCATGAAAACCGCACTTTACGCCAGTGCTGCAGTCATCGCGCTCGCCGCGTTTGGCACCACTGCCGCCTTCGCCCAGTCGCGCGACACCATCCAGATCGCCGGCTCGTCCACCGTGCTGCCCTTCGCCTCGATCGTGGCCGAAGAATTCGGCGCCGCTTTCCCTGAATTCAAGACCCCGGTCGTCGGCTCCGGCGGGCACCGGCGGCGGTCTCAAGCAATTCTGTGCCGGCGTTGGCGCAGAGACCATCGACATTGCCAATGCTTCCCGTGCAATCAAGGACAGCGAGCGCGAAGCCTGCACTGCGGCCGGCGTGACCGATATCCGTGAAATCCAGTTCGGCTATGACGGCATCGTGTTCGCCTCGGCTGCTTCGGGCCCCGATTTCGCCCTCACCCCGCTCCGAGTCTACAAGGCCATTGCCGCTCAGGTTCCGGTTGACGGCGCCCCGGTTGCCAATCCCTACACCAAGTGGAACGAGATTGATCCGGCCCTGCCTGATCAGGACATCGCTCTGGCCATCCCGGGCTCCAATCACGGCACTCGTGAAGTCTTCCAGGGAAAAGTCGTGACCGCTGGTTGCGAAGAAGCCGGCCTGCCTGAAGGCGCTCCGGAAGATGCCTGCACCGCGCTCCGCCAGGACGTGGTCGTGGAAATCTCGGGCGACTACACCGAGACCCCGGCTCGCCTGACCTCGAACCCCGCCACTGTCGGCGTGTTCGGCCTCAGCTTCTACGACCAGAACAAGGACACCCTCAAGGTCGCGACCATCAACGGCGTCGTGCCGAGCAATGAGAGCGTCGTGGCTGGTGAATACCCGGTCAGCCGTCCGCTGTTCTTCTACGTCAAGGGCCAGCACATCGGCACCATCCCCGGCATCGAAGAATATGTTCAGTTCTTCCTGTCCGAAGGCATTTCGGGCGCAGGCGGCACGCTTGAAGCTGCCGGCCTGATCCCCCAGCCGGCCGACAAGTCCGCTGAAGTTCTCGCCGCTTTCGAAGCCGGCGCTGCTCAGTAAACCAACCGACCGGGCCGCATCTTCGGGTGCGGCCCTTCCCTTCTTCCGCAGGGCGCGCGTAACACAATGAATTCCTTCATCATTGCCGGACTGCTGCTTGTCCTGCTCGGGGTCGCCTACCAGATTGGCTGGACCAAGAGCCGGGGCCCGGTTACCACCAACGGCGTCAAGGTCCATTCCCGCCCGCAATACCATGGCTCGCTTCTCGCCATCTGGACGCTGGTGCCGGCCGTGATCGTTCTGGGCCTCTGGGCCTATTTCGGCGGCGATATCACCCGCTCCTTCACCGTCGCGCAAATTCCCACCGATGTGGTCACCTCGCTCGACCAGATGGGCCTGAACGGCGCCATCCAGCGCATCCAGCAGATCGCCTCGGGCTACGGCGTCACCGGCGAACTCGCCCCCTATGAACAGGCCGCCGGCGACTCGCTGCGCAGCTTCCAGCTGCTCACCTTCCTCTGCGTCATCGCCGCCGCGGCCGCTGCCGGTATCGGCGCGCTGCTTTATGCGCGCAGCCGCATCACGCCCTGCCTGCGGGCCCGCAACATGGTCGAGCAGGTCGTTACCGTCCTGCTGCTGGCCTGTTCCGCCATTGCCATTCTTACCACGGTGGGCATCGTCGCCTCGCTGGTCACCGAAGCCTATCGCTTCTTCACCTTTATCAGCCCGCTCGACTTCTTCTTCGGCACAGTGTGGAACCCCAAATTCTCCTCCACCGTGGCCGGCGATTATGGCCAATATGGCCTGCTGCCGCTGCTCACCGGCACGCTGATGATCTCGATCATCGCCATGCTGGTCGCCGTGCCCGTCGGGCTGATGGCTGCCATCTATCTCAGCCAATATGCGCCCCGTAAGGTGCGCGCCGTCGTCAAGCCGGTCATCGAAATCCCGGCTGGCATCCCCACCATCGTCTACGGCTTCTTTGCCCCGGTGACGGTCGGCCCCTTCCTGCGCGACGTGGGCGGCCTTGTCGGCCTGCCCATCAGCGCCACGTCAGCGCTCACCGCCGGCATCGTCATGGGGATCATGATCATCCCCTTCATTTCTTCGCTCAGCGACGACATTCTCAATCAGGTGCCGCTGGCCCTGCGCGATGGCGCCTTTGGCCCGGGCGCCACCCAATCCGAAACCATCCGCAATGTGCTGCTGCCCGCCGCCCTGCCCGGCATTGTCGGCGCCTTCCTCCTCGCCGTCAGCCGCGCCATCGGCGAAACCATGATCGTGGTGCTCGCAGCCGGCAATAGCCCGGTGCTGCGCGGCAATCCGCTCGAGCCGGTTTCCACCATCACCGTCTCGATCGTCAACCAGCTCACCGGCGATACCGATTTCGCCGGTCCCCAATCGCTGGTCGGCTTCGCGCTCGGCCTCACCCTCTTCGTGATGACGCTGTGCCTCAATGTCTTCGCCCTCTACATCGTCCGCCGCTTCCGGGAGCAGTACGAATAATCATGACTGACATTATCCCCACCGGCCACCGGGCGACGCTCGAACGTGCCAAGCTGATCCGCGCCGGCCTTGGCCGTCGCCACCTGCAGGAACGTCTGTTCAAGGGCTTCGGCATGGCCGCCATCGCCTTGGCGCTCGGCTTCGTCGCCCTGCTCTTTGCCGACGTGCTGACCAAGGGCCTGCCCGCCTTTACCCAGTCCAATCTGCGCCTGTCGGTCACCTATGATCCCGAAGTGATCGGCGTCGATCCCGCCCCCGTGCGCGCCGCCGGCCAGTCCGACGCCGATTTCCGCGCCGCTAATCTGAAATGGCAGCGCGACGTCGCCCTGCTCAACTGGAACAAAGTGGTCGAAGCCTCGCTCCGCGCCGCAGCCCCCGCCGACTACGAGATCGACAGCCGCCAGATCCTGACCATTGCCGAAACCAATGCCCGCCACCAGATCCGCGACCTCTTCGTCGCCGATCCCTCCCTGCTCGGCAAAACCGTCACTGTCGACGTGCTGGCCTCGGCCAATGCCGATAACTGGATCAAGGGCAATATCGATCGCGAACTGGGCGATGCCCAGCAGCAGCTTTCCCCCGCCGCCCGTGGCCTGATCGATCAGTTCAAGGCCAATGGCACCATCAGCTCGGGCTTTTCTCGGTCGATCTTCACCAATGTCGACAGCCGCGCCGCCCCCGCTGCCGCCGGTCTTGCCGGTGCCTTCATGGGCTCGTTCTATATGATGCTGGTGGTGATCATCCTGGCCGTGCCGATCGGGGTGGCCTCGGCCATCTATCTCGAAGAGTTCGCGCCCAAATCGCGCCTCACCGACCTGATCGAGGTCAATATCAACAACCTCGCTGCCGTGCCCTCCATCGTCTTCGGCCTGCTCGGCGCCGCAGTGTTCATCAACTATCTGCACCTGCCCCTCTCGGCCCCGCTGGTCGGCGGCCTTGTGCTGACGCTGATGACCCTGCCCACCATCATCATCGCCACCCGCGGCGCTCTGCAGGGCGTGTCCCCGGCTTTGCGTCAGGCGGCGCTCGGCATGGGCGCCTCCCGTACGCAGATGGTGTTCCATCATGTGCTGCCGGTGACCTTCCCCTCGATCCTCACCGCCACCATTATCGGTGTGGCGCAGGCGCTGGGCGAAACCGCGCCGCTCCTGCTCATCGGCATGAATGCCTTCGTCGCCTCGGTGCCCGCCACCCCGCTCGATCAGGCTACCGCCCTGCCCGTCCAGATTTATCTCTGGCAGGCCAATGAAAACCGCAACTTCTTCGAAGCCCGCACCTCCGCCGCTATCCTCGTGCTGCTCGGCTTCATGATCCTGCTCAACGCCATCGCCATCTTCCTGCGCACGCGCCTTGAAAAGCGCATAAGAGAAGGACCCCGAAATGGACATGCTCGCCGGCAAGGTTAAGATGACCCACCAGACCGTGAACTCCACCATGAACCCCACTGACGCTCTCGAACGCCCGATCCGCCTGCACGCCAAGGATGTCACCGTCCATTACGGTGCCAAGCAGGCCCTGCACGGCATTTCGATCGATATCCCCGATCGCGCCGTTACCTCCTTCATCGGGCCTTCGGGCTGCGGCAAGTCGACCTTCCTGCGCTGCATCAACCGCATGAACGACACCATTGAAGGCGCCAAGGTCGGCGGCCTGATCGAGCTGGATGGCGAGAATATCTACGATCCGTCCCCGGACGTCGTGGAACTGCGTGCCCGCATCGGCATGGTGTTCCAGAAGCCCAATCCCTTCCCCAAATCGATCTACGAAAACGTCGCCTACGGCCCCAAGATTCACGGTTTGGCACGCTCCAAGACGGATCTGGACGAAATCGTCGTCTCCTCCCTGCGCAAGGCCGGCCTGTTCGAGGAGGTCAAGGACCGCCTCAATGAACCCGGCACCGGCCTTTCCGGCGGCCAGCAGCAGCGCCTTTGCATTGCCCGCGCCATCGCCGTTAGCCCCGAAGTCATCCTGATGGACGAGCCCTGCTCGGCCCTCGATCCGATCGCCACGGCCATCATCGAGGAGCTGATCGACGAATTGCGCGAGAACTACACCATCGTCATCGTCACCCACTCCATGCAGCAGGCGGCCCGCGTCAGCCAGCGCACGGCATTCTTCCATCTGGGCAATCTGATCGAGGAAGGCGTCACCGAAGACATCTTCACCAACCCGATCAACAAGCAGACCCGGGACTATATCATGGGCCGTATCGGCTGATCCAAACCCGGACCAAGAGAGACACCGCCATGCCCACTTCCGGCCCCGAACACATCGTCTCCTCCTATAATGACGAGCTCGTCGCCCCGGCCCAGTCGATCGCCGAAATGGGCGGTCAGGTCGAGGTCGCCATCGAAAATGGCACCAAGTCCCTGCTCCGCCTCGATCGCGAACTGGCCGACCTGACCATCATTGCCGATCAGCGCATCGACGACATGCAGCGCAAGATCGACGATATCGCCGTCTCCATGATCGCCCGCCGCCAGCCCATGGCGTCCGACCTGCGCGCCATCATCACTGCCATCCATGTCGCCTCCGATCTCGAACGCGTCGGCGACATGGCCAAGCAATTGGCCCGCCGCTCGCTCAAGCTCGAAGGCCTCAACCTGCAGCCGACCTTCTATAATGGCGTCAAGAACATGACCAATCTGGTCCTGCGCCAGATCAAGGATGCGCTGGATTCCTATTCGAGCCGCGACTCCGCCGGCGCCATCGAAGTGTGCAATCGCGATGACGAGGTGGACGCCATGTACACTTCCCTGTTCCGCGAATTGCTCACCTACATGATGGAAGATCCGCGCAACATCACGCCCTGCACCCATCTGCTGTTCTGCGCCAAGAGCCCGGAACGCATCGGGGACCACGCCACCAATATCGCAGAACGCGCCTATTACCTGCAGACCGGCAAGCAGCTCACATCCGAAGTGGTGGAGCTGCACCGCACCCAGATCAAGGCCTGATCCATGCCGGCTACCATTCTCGTCGTCGAGGACGAAGGCGATATCGCCATCCTCCTGCGCTACAATCTTGAGGCCGAAGGCTTCCGCGTCGTCACCGCGGAAACCGGGGACGAGGCCCAGAGCCAGATCCACGAAAAACTGCCCGATCTCATCCTGCTCGATTGGATGCTGCCGGAAATTTCGGGGATCGAACTCTGCCGCCGCCTCCGCGCTCGCGAGGAAACCGCCCGCGTGCCGATCATCATGCTCACCGCCCGCGGTGAGGAAGAAGAGCGCGTACGGGGCCTCTCGACTCGGGGCCGACGACTATATCGTCAAGCCCTTCTCCGTGCCCGAGCTGATCGCCCGCATCCACGCTTTGCTGCGCCGCGCCAATCCCAATCTGGTCACCGCCGCCCTGCGCGTCGGCGATCTCGAGCTCGACCGCACCACCCATCGTGTGCGCCGCGCCAATCGCGACGTGCATCTGGGCCCCACCGAATACCGCCTGCTCGAATATCTCATGCGCCATCCCGGCCGGGTCTATTCGCGCGAGCAGCTGCTCGATGGCGTCTGGGGCAATGACGTCTATGTCGATGAACGCACCGTGGACGTCCATATCGGCCGCCTCCGCCGCGCCATCAATCGCGGCCGCGAATCCGACCCCATCCGCACCGTCCGCGGCGCCGGCTACGCCTTCGACGAACGCTTCGCCCAGCTCGCCTGAGCGACACAGTACGTCGTCACGAAATCCCCGCGAAAGCGGGGATTTTCGTTTGTGCGCATGACCTCCCGCCCAGCAAGCCGCATGCTAACATTCCGTGTCTCCCGTCCCCCGAGTCGCCCCGTCCATGCCCATTTCCACGCCCCGGCAGCTCAATCCTCTGCACCTGCTGATTGCCTTCGGCACCGGCGGGCTACTCACCTTGATGGTGTTTTTCAACGGCGAGCTGGGCCATTACGGCAACCCGCTCTTTGCCTCTCGGGCCGCCCACGGGACCGGCACCGTCGCCGCCATACTCTTCCTCGCTTTGCTCTACCGCCGTCGCCCGGCAGTCGACCCGCAGCCCAAGCCACCCGCCCCGTTCTGGGCCTATCTCGGCGGCATTTCGGGCGCCCTGACGGTCATGCTGACCTCCACCACCGTCAATTCCCCACTGGCCCTTTCCGGCACACTGGCCCCGGGCCTTGCCGGTCAAGTGGTCTTCAGCCTCGCCGCCGACCGCTGGGGCCTGTTCGGCCTGCCCAAACGCCGGCTCGAACTGCGCGACCTTGCCGCCGTGCTGCTGATCCCGGCCGGCAGCGCCCTGATCATCCTTGTCGGCATGGGAGGCCGCCCATGATCACGCCCATCCTCTATGCCGTCCTTGCGGGCCTGCTGGTCGGCCTTAGCCGCCAGCTCAACGGGCGCTCGGCCCTCTCCGGCTCCCCGCTGATCGCCTCGTTCTGGAACCACCTTATCGGCTTTGTCGCGCTCACCGCCTTGGGCCTTGCCATCGGCGGCCTGCTCCCCGCCGGCGCGGCCGACGCGCCCCGGCACGCCTATATCGGCGGGCCAATCGGGGGTGGTCTTCTGTCGCCTCCGGCAGCTGGCTCATTCCACGCATCGGTGCGGTCAATACCGCGCTCTTGGTCATCGGCGGGCAGATGGTTTCGGGCGTGGTGCTCGACCTCGCCCGCGGCGCCCCCTCGACCCTCTGGGCCAGCGCGCTGGGCGTGGTGCTTATTCTGGTCGGCATGGCGCTGACGCAGCGGCGGCGATAGCAGCCCTCACCACGTTGCACTTCGCCCCACAGTGTCATTCCCGCGAAAGCGGAAACCTCCGTTTCTGGATGTTGAAGAAAGCAAACAGAGGTCCCCGCTTTCGCGGGATGACACCGTGGGTAATTGTTAGTTCAGGGCACTATCCCGCCCGCCCACCGCACCAGCACCTCCCCCTCGACGGGGGAGGTTGGGAGGGGGTGATGAGAGCCCCGATCCTTCCGCCCTGCACCTCCCCCATGATGGGGAGGATCGAGGGAACCACAACGGCCCCCAATCTATCCCCCTTACCCCTCTTATCCCCCTCCTAAAACCTCCCCCATACTCCCTCCATCTTCCGGGATACGGGCGGCGCTGCAGCGACGAGCGTTCGGAAGCCAGCCGGGGAGTGGGGGTCGCGCTCCGCTCCGGGTCGAGCGGACGAGGCAATCGGGCGGGAGCTACGGCGAACGCTGGGGCCTGCGATCGCGCCGTCCGAAAAAGTCCCGGCACCCCGAGGCGGCGTTCGTCTCATTCTAAATTCCTCACGAGGCGAAAGCCGTCTCGGGGTCCGTCCGTCCATTCGATAACCGCGCCAGGGCAGCTTCCGCACGCACAAAAAGGACCCCGCAAAAGCGGAGCCCCAAAGATGCAACAAAACGCGTATCGATCAACCAGCAGCGGTATAAGCCGTCTTCACCACGGTGAAGAACTCAGCCGCATACTTGCCCTGCTCGCGCGGGCCATAGCTGGAGCCCTTGCGACCACCGAACGGCACGTGGAAATCCACACCAGCCGTCGGCACATTGACCATCACCATGCCGGCTTCAACATTGCGCTTGAAGTGGGTCGCATACTTCAGCGACGTGGTGACGATACCGGCCGACAGACCGAATTCGGTGTCATTGGCCGTCGCCAGCGCTTCCTCATAATCCTTCACCCGGATGACCGAAGCCACCGGCCCAAAGATTTCTTCGCGGCTGATGCGCATGGAATTGGTTGCCTCGGTGAACAGCGTGGGCTGCAGGAAATAGCCCTCCGTCGCAGCCTTCACCAGTTCGCCGCCGGCCACCAGCTTGGCGCCTTCGGCCTTGCCGATGGCGATGTAGTCAGTGTCCTGCTTGAGCTGGCTGGGATCGACCACGGGGCCGATTTCGGTGTTCTTGTCCAGCGCATCGCCAACCCGCAGATTGCGGGTGCGCTCAGCCAAGGCCTCGACGAACTTGTCGTGGATGCCTTCGGTCACGATCACGCGCGAGGACGCAGTGCAACGCTGGCCGGTCGAGAAGAAGGCCGACTGCGCCACGCTTTCCACGGCCACCTTGAGGTCGGCATCGTCCAGCACCACGGTCGGGTTCTTGCCGCCCATTTCCAGCTGGAACTTGCGGTTGAAGCCAATCGAGGCGGCGGCAACGCGCTTGCCCGTGCCCACCGAGCCGGTGAAGGAAATCGCGGTCACGTCCTTGCTGTCCAGCATGGTCTGGCCGACAACCGAGCCCTTGCCCATCACCAGATTGACCACGCCCTTGGGCAGGCCATTGCGCACCAGAATGTCGATAATGGCCCGTGTCGAGCCCGGCACCGAGTCGGCCGGCTTGATCACCACAGTATTGCCATAGGCCGGGGCCGGCGCCAGCTTCCGTGTCGGAATGGCGATCGGAAAATTCCACGGCGTGATGATGCCGATCACGCCAATCGGCTCGCGGGTGATCTCGACGCCCACGCCGGGGCGCACGCTGGGCAGCACTTCACCGGCCGAGTGCAGCGCTTCACCGGCGAAAAAGTCGAAAATCTGCGCGGCGCGAGTCACTTCGCCAATGCCTTCGGGCAGGGTCTTGCCCTCTTCGCGGCTCAGCAGCTCGCCCAGCTCGGCCTTGCGGGCGATGATTTCCTGGCTGGTCTTGGACAGGATCGCATGGCGTTCAAGAATGCCCGAACGCGACCGAGGCCGGGAATGCGGCCTTGGCGGCAGCAATCGCTCGGGTGGTTTCTTCGGCGGTCGCACGGGCATAAAGCCCCACCACATCGGCCGTATTGGACGGGTTGATGTTCTCGACGCCATCCGAGCCGATCCATTCCCCGTCGATGAGGTTCTTGTGCAATTGGGTCATGTCATGTGCCTTTCGGGGGAGAGATCAGAGAAGATTTGCCTTGGCCGAGTCAGCGCAGCAAATGGCTGGTGCCATAGGTCCAGGGGGGCATTTGGTGGAGAGGTTCACCCTGTTAGATAGGGTGCCAAGCGAGGATGTCGAGATCGAGACACTGTCGCCGATTTTGTGGGTAAAACCCTTGCCGGCGCCGCCGCGATCCTGCACCGGCGCGAACATGGTGCCCAGATACAGCACCAGCCCGTCCGGATATTGATGATGTCCGCCAATAGTGGCCGCCACCAGCGATTCCGGCGTGCGCGAAATCTGGCTCATCGAGGAATGCCCATCGAGCACGAAGCCGTCTTCGCCTTCAACGCGCAGCGCAATCTCGGCCTGCTTGATGGTGTCGAGCGTGAAATCGCCATCGAACAGCCGCACGAACGGCCCCAGCGAGGCCGAAGCATTATTGTCCTTGGCCTTGCCCAGCAGCAGCGCGGACCGGCCTTCGACATCGCGCAGATTGACGTCATTGCCCAGCGTCGCGCCGATAATCTCGCCCTTGCTGGTGACCAGCAGCGCCACTTCCGGCTCGGGATTATTCCAGCTCGAAATCGGATGCAGGCCGACTTCGGCGCCATAGCCCACCGAACTCATCGGCTGGCCCTTGGTGAAAATTTCGGCGTCCGGCCCGATCCCCACTTCGAGATACTGGCTCCATACGCCCTTTTCGATCAGTGCCGCCTTGACCTTGGCCGCCGTCTCCGAGCCCGGCACCAATTCGCTCAGATCCGTGCCGATCAGCTCCGGGATTTCCTCGCGCAATGCCTCGGCCCGCGACTTATCCCCCGGGCCTGTTCCTCGATTACTCTTTCGAGCAGCGACACCACGAAGGTAACGCCGGAAGCCTTGATGGCTTGCAGGTCAATGGGAGACAGCAATACGGGAATGGAAGCATCTGGCGCCACCGCAGCGCTATTGGCCATGATGGCCTCGACACTGCCCAGCGCCGTACCCGCCCGGGTTCGCACATGCTCGGTCGCCGCGCCGGATTCGGCGATATCGCGCACCGTCGCCCGGCCCGCACTGGTGATATCCACCAACTGGTCACCGCGCACCGTCACGATCCCGGGATGGTCATGCCCGGCAATTCGGGCCCGGCCGACAAGCACCCCGTCCGGATAAAGCCTCACGTCCACTCTCCCCAAAAATGTTAGGTCAGTGAGTACAAGGCGGTTCCATGAGGCGCAAGTGCGGCACGGCTAAAGTCATACTTTTTGCTATGAACCGATTTCCACATCCACGTTCAACTTGCGTTCATCGGCGCCGCAATACTGACGCAATAGATGGGGATTGCTCCCATCGCCACATTATGGAGTGTCCCATGCGTCGCCTTGCCCTGCTCGCCCCTCTTGCTCTCGTTGCCGGTTTTGCCGTGCCCGCCTATGCGGGCTCGATCTCTATCGAGGGCCGCGGTGAAGTCACCGCCGCACCTGACACCGCCTATATCAATTCGGGCGTCACCACCCGGGGCGCCACGGCCCGCGAAGCGCTGGACCTGAACACCAAGGCCATGACCGACCTGATCGCCGCGCTCAAGGAATCCGGCATCGAAGCCCGCGATATCCAGACCTCGGGCTTCTCGGTCAATCCGAACTATGTCTATTCCGACGCCCGCGACGAAAACGGCTATTCCATGCCGCCCAAGATCCGGGGCTATCAGGTGTCCAACACCGTGACGGTCGTGGTGCGCAAGCTCGATACCCCGGGCTCCATCCTCGACAAGTCGGTGACCATCGGCGCCAACACCATCAATGGCGTCAGCTTCTGCCGTCGCCGATCCGTCCGCGCTGTATAACGAAGCCCGCAAGGCGGCTTTTGCCGATGCCCGCACCAAGGCCGAGCTTTATGCCGAAGTCGCCGGCAGCGCGCTTGAAGAAATCAACTCAATTAACGAGTCGCAGGGCTTCAATCAGCCCCAGCCTGCTCCTATGTACGCAAAGGCCGATGTCCGAAGCCGGCGCACCGGTTCCGGTCGAGTCGGGTGAGTTGAGCTTCACCATCAACGTGTCCGTGCAGTGGGAACTGGCCGACACCACGAAATAACCTAACCCTTTCCCCTCTCTTGCAGGGGGCTTGGGCGGTGGGGGCGGCTCCGTAGTCACCCGCCCCCACCAACCCTAAATTTGCGCGCGAGCCACGAACGCTACCCGTTCACCACCGTCCAAACCATATTCAGCCCGACCACCACCGGGAACGCCGCGAACACATATTTCAGCGTCTTCTGGTCCAGCCGATGCGCCAGCGCCGCGCCCACCGGCGCAAAACCGCCGCCAGCACCGCCACCAGCAGCAACGCCACCGAAGTTGACATAGCCCGGGCTCAGCGGCGGCAGGCCCGCGACACCCCAGCCCGAAATCACGAAGCCGATCGTCCCCGAAATGGCAATCGCCACCCCGATACCGGCCGACGTGCCCACTGCAGCATGCATGCTCGATCCGAACGCCACCAGCGTCGGCACGGTCAGCGATCCCCCGCCAATCCCCATCAGCGCTGAAATATAGCCCACCACGAAGGCCGAGACGCGGTGCGTCAGCGACGAGCCGTGCAAATGCCCCATCAGCTTGGTCTGGAACCCGGAAACGATATTGGCCGCGATCACGAAGGCCATAACCGCAAAGACGATGCGCAGCACATCGCCCGAGAACCACCCCGCCATCAGCCCGCCAATCAGCGTGCCGGCAACGATGAACGGCACCCATAGCCGCAGCACCTTCATATCGAGCGCCCTGCGCTTGAAATGGGCCCGCGCACTCATGATGCCGGTGGGGATGATGATGGCCAGCGACGTGCCCACAGCCACATGCTGCACCACATCGCTGTCATAGCCCGAGACCATCAGCGACGTAGACAGCGCCGGCACGATGATGGCGCCCCCGCCAATGCCCAATAGCCCCGCCGCTATGCCTGACGCCACGCCCGTCACCATCAGCCCCAGCACGAACGGCCAATAGGTGGCCGCCAGCGTCCAATCCATCAAGCATCCCCGATAATATGCAGCACCACCTCGCGCCGATGCGGCCGCCTCCGGTGCTCGAACAGATAAAGCCCCTGCCAGTGCCAAACACCGGCTGGCCATCGGCCACCGGAATGCCGATCGAAGTCTGCGTCAGCGCCGCCTTGATATGGGCGGGCATATCGTCCGGTCCCTCGGCATTATGCACCAGCCAGTCCATGCCCTCGGGCACCAGCCGGGCAAAAAAGCCGTTGAGATCGGTCTGCACGTCGCTATCGGCATTTTCTCGGATCAGCAGCGAGCAGGAGGTGTGCTTGACGTAGACCGTCAGCAGCCCCGTCGCGACCCCGGCTCCACTGACAAAGTCCCGCACAGCATGGCTGATCTCATAGAGCCCCCGGCCCCGCGTCTCGATCGTTGTCGTTTCGATGGCTTGGTGCATGTTGGAGTCGGGACTAGCACGAAGTCCGCGTCATCGCCACCACGGTCCGCCCAATTCGTGCCATGATCTGCCCGGTACCGGCCCGGCAGCTCATTGTGGAACATATGCGCAAACTGCCGCGTTCTGGGCATTCTCTGGGAGGAGATCGGTATTTACCGCCTGTTGACCCCATTCACACAGCGTTCAGATTGAACAGTGATGCTGGTGCCCAACGTCCACCCGATCAGTCGACAAGAAGGATAAGAACAATGCGCCTCAGAAATTGGCTCCTGACCGGTTCAAGCTTGACGCTGCTCACAGCAGCGCCGCTTGCCGTTTTCGCCCAGAACGCGCCGCAGCTCCCGCAGCAATGCGTCGACGCGGGCTTCACCACCATCGAGGAATGTATCGCCGCCCAGCCGGCCGCTCCTGCCGAAGCGGCGCCCGAGCCCGAGGCCGCGCCAGAACCTGCCCCGGCACCCGAGCCGGCCCCAGCCCCCGAACCCGCACCTGAGCCAGAACCGGCTCCAGCGCCGGAACCTGCGCCAGCTCCAGAGCCAGCTCCAGAGCCTGCTCCCGAAGCGGCTCCGGCCCCTGAAGTTGCGCCTGAGCCGGCACCAGAACAGCCTGCACCGGCACCAGAACAGCCTGCACCGGTTCCTGAACCCGCAGCCGAACAGCCCGCACCGGCTGCCGAGCCAGCGCCCGAACCCGCCCCTGCTCCAGAGCCCGCCCCTGAGGCCGCTCCTGCCGAGCAACCCGCACCCGAGCCTGCTCCCGTCGAGCAGCCAGCGGCTGAACCCGCTCCCGCCGAAGAACCTGCGCCAGCCCCGGTTGAGGCTCCTGCGCCTGCCGAACAGCCTGCTCCCGTAGAAGCTCCGACCGAACAGCCCGCACCTGCGGAAACCCCGGCTGAACAGCCCGCACCGGTCGAGGCCCCCGCTCCTGCCGAGCAACCTGCCGTCGAGCAACCTGCTCCAGAACAGCCCGCTGCCCGGGTCGATATCTCTGCCGATCTGCGCGCCCGTGTGGACATCTACAACGCCGCCGTGGCCGACTTGATGTCGGGTGGCGACGCTGCCGCCGCACAAGCCCAGATCGATGGCGCCCGCAACCAGATCGCCGCGCTCTGCGCCCAGACTGGCAATAGCGATATCGACGCATGCCCGGCCACCTATGGCCTGTCCCTGCCTGCCGTGCCCGGCATCCAGCCGGCAGCACCGACTGAGCAGCCCACAGCCCCGGCGGAACAGCCTGCGATCGATCCGGCCCAGCCTCCGGCAGCCGAAACCTTGCCAGCCGAGCCCACCGAGGTCATCGAAACCCTGCCCGAAGGTATTACCCAGGAGCAGATTGCCCCGGTGCTCGATAGCGCCAAGGACGTCGAGGCTACCCCGGCCGTAGAAGGCCAGCCCGCAGTCGAGGCCCAGCCGCAGCCGGTTCCCGAAACCCCGCCGGCGCCTCCCCGGTTGACGACGCTGCCGCTCAGGCCGCCTTCGAGGTCCCCGAGGAAGCTGCCCTGCGCTCTGCCGTTCAGGAAGAAGGCCAGAAGGTTGAAATCCGGGCTCTGGAACCTCAGCAGGTGCCGCAGAACGTCACGATCATCAATCAGACCAACGTGACCAACAACATCGTCAACAACAATACGACGGTGAACAACACCACCAACAACACGCAGAACAACACCGTCATCAACCAGCAGGACAATACGCAGAACAACACCGTCATTCAGCAAGCCGGGTTCGGTGATGCCCTGACCCGAGTTATTCTGCAGATTGGCACCCAGCTGATCGTCAACACCCTCGGCCGAGACACGGATCGCTTCTATGATCCGGGTGCCGACGAGGTCTTCTACGAACAGCTGAGCCGAGGCCGCACCCGCGAAACCGTGACGCGGCCGGATGGCAGCCAGATCGTTACTGTCCGCAATCGCAACGGCGATATCCTGCGCCGTTCGCGCTTCACCCCGGATGGCCGCGAATATGTGCTTGCCTATTTCGATGACCGCTATGACGACCAGCTGCTCGAATGGCGTGATCCGGGCCTCGATCTGCCCCCGCTCCGGCTCAATATCCCGGTGCAGGATTACGTGCTCGACTCTCGCAATGCCAATGACCAGCAGGTTGAAGTCTTCTTCCGCCAGCCCCCGGTCGAGCAGGTTGCCCGTCTTTATTCGATCGATGAGGTCAAGCGCTCTTCCCGCGTCCGTGACAGCGTGCGCAAGCTCGAGGTGGGTGGCCTGACCTTCGACACCGGTGCCGCCACCATCAGCCGCGACCGAGTCGGCGCGCTCTCCAGCGTTGCCAATGGCATGTTGCAGCTGCTGGCCAGCAATCCAGGTGAAACCTTCCTCATCGAAGGTCATACCGATGCGGTGGGTTCGGAAATCTCCAACTTGCAGCTTTCGGATCTGCGTGCGGCCACCGTCGCCCGCATCCTGACCGACTTCTACGGCGTGCCGCCGGAAAACCTGGCCACCCGTGGCTATGGCGAACGCTACCTCAAGATCCGTACCGAACTTGGCGAGCGCGAAAACCGCCGCGTCACGATCCGCCGCATCACGCCGCTGATCACCGTCGCCAACAACTAGGCGCCGCCACAGCAAATATGAAGGCCGGGCACCAGCCCGGCCTTTTTGTTGTCAGGCCACCCGCGCACCCACCTTGCCACCGCCTCAAAAACCGCTATGGCTTCCCCGCCCACCGGAGCGCGACATGAAGCAGCTGGAACTTTTCCTCGAAAACATCATCCCGGCGTCACGCTGGTTGCTGGTGGTTTTCTACATCGGCCCGGGGATCGCACTGGCGCTCTATGCCGTCACCTTTGCCTTCAAGCTCTGGGATTTTGCCTCCCACATGATGGGCATGGACGAGACCGAAACCATCCTGAAGGTGCTCAGCCTGATCGACGCGGCGCTGATCGCCAGCCTTGTCGTAATGGTCATCATCTCCGGCTACGAGAACTATGTCTCCCGGTTCGATGATGGCGGCGACGTGCACTGGCTCGGCCAGATCGATTCCGGCTCCCTCAAGATCAAGGTCGCCTCCACCATTGTCGCGATCTCCTCGATCCACCTGCTGCAAATCTTCCTCAACGTGCCGCAATACACCACCCAGAACATCATGTGGTACACCATCATCCATCTGGTGTTCATTGCTTCGGCCCTGTTCCTCGCACTGATCGATCGCATCTCCAGAAAGCCGTCCGGCAAGGAAAAATCGCCAGATCTGTGAAAAATAACGGGCCAGACGAGCAAAAAGCGCGCTCTGGGCTGAATTTTCCTGATCACCAATCCCTTGAATCATCACCACTATTCCGGCCGCCTCGCGGTCTGGAATAGCGTGATCACGTAAATGGGAACGAAAACAAAAAGCCCGCGTTTCTTTCCTACGGTGAAACAAAGGAGCGAACTCATGGCTAACCCTGACCACGATACCGTTTATACCAACGATGGCAACCGTACCGTTTATACGCGCGAGAGCAGCGGAACGGGCTGGTTCGTTGGCATCATCGTCGCCTTGGCACTGCTGGCTATCGGCTACCCGGTCTTCTCGGCCAATTCTGGTCCATCGACCCCGGCCACCGGCACTGCCCCCGCAACTGAAACCACGGCTCCCACCCCAATGACGGAAGCTCCGGCGGCCCCGGCCGCAACTCCGGCGCCTACTGACGCTGCCCCTGCGGTTGAACCGGCTACTCCGGCTCCTGCTGCCGAACCGGCCACTCCGGCCCCGGCCGCTGATCCGGCAACGCCAGCCCCGGCGATGTAACAACAATTGCTCTCATTGCCCTCGGCCCTCCCTCCGATGGCATAAAAAGGCCCCGGCACGTCCGGGGCCTTTCCTTTGCGCCTTGCGACGGCCGCATTCGATGCCCATCTCCGTCCCGGGACACAAACAAGGGAACGCCAATGTTCAACATCGATCAGATCGTCAAAGCCCTCCAGACCGACCAGAACACCCAGCGCACCGCCATGACGGGTGCCGCAGGCCCGGCCGCCGGCATGCTGCTCAGCGGCGGGGGCCTCGGCAAGCTGGCCGGCAATGCCGTCAAGATCGGCGCCGTAGCGGCCGTTGGCGGCCTCGCCTACAAGGCCCGGCAGAATTACCAACAGAACCAGCTCGGTGCGGCGGCCGCTCAGCAGCCGTCGCAGGATGCCTTCATTCCCTCCCCGGCCGATCAGAACGCCCGGGAAGAACTCGGCAAGACGCTGGTCCGCGCCATGATCGCCGCCGCCAAGGCCGATGGCCGCATCGATGCCGATGAAAAGGAAGCCATCTTCACCAAGCTCGAAGGCATGTCCCTCAGCGCCGAGGAAAAAGCCCGGGTGTTCTGACGAACTCTCAAGCCCGCTCGACATCAACGCCGTCGTCGCCCGCGCTGATACGCCCGAGCACGCCACCGAAATCTACGCGGCCTCCCTCATCGCCATCACAGCCGACACCGCCGCCGAGCGCGCCTATCTCGATGCCCCGGCCAGCAAACTCAAGCTCGCCCCGGCCCTCGTCGCCGAAATCCACAAAGCAGCCGGCGAGAAAAGCCCGGAACCCGTCCAGACGCCCGCCGCTCCTCGGGCCTATACCCCGTCCGGCAGCAACGTCTGACTTAGGCACAATGCCTCCCCTCTCCCCTTGAGGGAGAGGGTGGACCGGCCGTCAGGCCGAAACGGGTGAGGGTCTGCCTCCGCAAACACCGGCCCCTCGGCCTCTCCACCAGTTACACCCATGTGCGTTCTTGATCCTGTAGCTGCCGCAGGCCATGTCTGCAGCAACACAAGAGGTCACATCATGGAACTCGGACTCTATTCCTTCGCCGAAAATACCCCGGACCCGCTCAATGGCGGCCGTCTGCAAAGTCCCGCCGAACGCCTCAAGGATCTGCTTGAGGAAATCGAGCTGGCCGACCAGCTCGGCCTGTCCTTCTACGGCTCGGGCGAGCACCACCGTCCCGACTTCGCCGCCTCGGCGCCCGTCACCATCCTCGCCGCTGCTGCCGCCCGCACCAAGTCGATCCGCCTCTCCACTGCCGTAACGGTGCTGAGTTCGGAAGATCCGATCCGCGTCTACCAGCAATTTGCCACGCTTGATAATCTCAGCAATGGCCGCGCCGAGATCATGGCCGGCCGCGGCTCGTTCATCGAGAGCTTCCCCCTGTTCGGGCTCGACCTCAACGATTACGACGCGCTGTTCGAGGAAAAGCTTGAAATGCTGCTCAAGATTCGCGAAGGCGGCAAGGTCACCCGGCCGGGCAGCGCCCACACCAAGCCCATCCCCGGCATCGCCATCTACCCCGAGCCGGTGCAACAACCCATTCCGCTCTGGATCGCCGTGGGCGGCACGCCCACCTCGGTGGCCCGCGCCGCCTATTATGGCCTGCCCCTGATGATCGCCATCATCGGCGGCCAGCCGCGCCAGTTCGCCCCACTGGTCGAATTTTACCGCGAAACCGCCGAAAAGACCGGGCGCGATCCCAAAGCCCTGCCCGTTGGCATCAGCTCGCATGGCTTCATCGCCGCCGACAGCCAGGATGCCCACGACATCGCCTTCCCCGCCCATAGCGAAGCCATGAGCCGCATCGGCAAGGAACGCGGCTGGCCGCCCACCACCCGCGCCCAGTTCTGACGCCGGCGCCACTCCCAACGGCGCCTATTTCATGGGCTCGCCCCGGAAGTCATCGACAAGATCCTGATGCAGCACGAATGGTTCAAGCATGACCGCTTCGGCCTGCAATTCAGCGTCGGCACCCTGCCGCACGACAAGGTCATGAAAGCCATCGAACTCTACGGCACGGTGGTCAAGCCGGCGGTGGACAAGGCGCTGGCTTAACAAGCGCCCAGCCCCTCAGTCGTCCACCCTCCCCCTTGTGGGCTTCGAGCCGTCCCGCAGGGCAAATCGCTCCGGTGGAGCGATTTGAGGGGAGAAGGCC
Organism: Devosia sp. A8/3-2; assembly: GCA_025452255.1. Taxonomy (GTDB): domain Bacteria; phylum Pseudomonadota; class Alphaproteobacteria; order Rhizobiales; family Devosiaceae; genus Devosia. The sequence continues at coordinate 1,914,856 of CP104974.1, read as the reverse complement.
ATGAGAGCTATGCTCGAATGGCAAGGAAGCGAGATAGGACTTAGCCCTTGCTAAGTCCGTGCTCGAGCAGGGTGGGGGTATGCCTCCGCATACGCGGTGCTCCGGGGTCTCACCCCGAAAACTATTCGGCGGGTGTGCCAGACCAGTCATGCCGCGCACGTCGCTCGGGCAATAGTCGCTGGGTCAGTGCCGCCAACGGATGCGGCCGCGTGGGGCTATGCTTGTCGCCCTCCCGGCGGCGCTGCCTCTATTTCGGCCGCAACATCGGGATGGATGCAGGCCTCGCGGGTAATATTGCTGAAATGGAACGGTGCGGGGATCATCTTTCATCTCCCGGTTGGAGCTATTTCCAATTGTCGATCAACACGTCATGGGGATGGGGCAGCCCCTTGCCCGTGTCGATCAGGGCCTTCAGGCTCATCAGAAAGGTACCCCACTTGGTGCTGCAGTGGTGCATGAACTCCACCGGCTCCTTCCAGCCCATATGTTTGAACAGGACGATGGCGTAGTCGTCCTCCTGCTTGAGATCAGAAACTGATCCCGGTGCCGATCCATTCAGCCGGCCCGTCGATCACTTCCCAAAGCACCCGCTTCCCCGGTTCGAGCGCGAGCACCTTCATGTCGAACCCACCCGCGGCGCCGAAGCGGAATCGCAATTCGCCCCCGACCTCGGTCTCACCCTTTGTGTCGTTCGTCCACCAGCCGGCAAGGCCGTCAATACTGTTGAGCGCCGCATAAGCTTCCCGGGTGGAAGACGACTTGATACCAATCCTGTGCAGAATGTCCGGCATTGCAATTCTCCTGTGCTTGGCCGTTTCGATGCGACAAGACTAGGGTCGGACCGTTCTAGGGTGGGAGTTACAAGTGTGGCGGGATTTCAATGGACGCCCTGATCGCGGCCGCCGCGCGGGCTCTGGCGACCGGTGACATCCTCGGCGCGCTGAACCGGGTGGCCCTGCGCGATGACGCCCCGGCACTGGCCTTGCGCGGTATCGCCATGGCACAGTTGGGCGACTTCGTCCGGGCCAAAACGCTACTGAAGAGCGCGGCACACGCCTTCGGCCCCGGCGAAGCCATCGCCCGTGCCCGGTGCATCGTCGCCGAGGCCGAGATCGCCTTCGTATCGCGCGACTCGGGTTGGCCAGAAGCTACGCTCGCCAAGGCACGCTCCACCTTGGAGGCGCGCGGCGATCACATCAACGCAACCCACGCGCTCCATCTTGAGGCGCGTCGCCTGCTCCTGCTCGGCCGCCTAGACGAGGCTGAGCGCCAACTGGGTGCCCTTGCTCCCGCGCCGCTGCCGCCCGCCCTCATTGCCGCCCACGAGATGATCATTGCCGGCATCGCCATGCGCCGCCTGCAGGCAGCAGCGGCGCGTGACGCGCTTGCCCAAGCCCATCTGGCCGCCCGCCAGTCCGGCATTGCGGCGCTCCCGGCGGAAGTCGACAACGCCTCCGCCATGCTGGACGCTCCGGCCGCCCGCCTGATTGCCCGCGACGAGCAACGCATCCTGCGCATCGACGAAATCGAGATCGTGCTGGCCTCAAACGCCTTGATCGTCGATGCCAGCCGCAACGTGGTGCGCGGCCCCCAGACTGTAATTTCCCTTGCCACCCGCCCGGTGCTCTTCGCGCTTGCCCGTGCACTCGCCGAGGCTCGGCCCCATGATGTCGCCCGAGACGTGCTTCTCGTCCGCGCCTTTGGCGCCGGGCATGCTGACGAGATCGCATCGCGCCCGCCTGCGGGTCGAAATCGGCCGCTTGCGCGCCCTGCTCCGCCCATTGGCCGATGTGGCCGCAACCAAGCGTGGCTTCGTGCTGAAGCCCGCTCACAAGCGCGACGTCATCCTGCTGGCACCACCCCTTGAAGAGCGCCACGCCGGAATCCTCGCCCTGCTCGCCGATGGCGAGGCCCGGTCCAGCTCCGCCCCGGCAATCGCACTCGGCGCCAGTGCCCGCACCGTGCAGCGCACTTGAAGAATTGGCAGCTGACGGCAAGGCGCAATCATTCGGCCGCGGCCGGGCGCTGCGCTGGGTCACGCCATCTGTTCCCGGTTTCCCGACAATCTTGTTACTCCTGGGCCCGCTGCCCGGCGGATAGGTTTGGTCAGCTTCAACGCAAAGAGACAGCAAAATGAAAACCGCCGCCGCCGAAATTCTCAGCGAATATGGTCCCTACCCGGGCATCAATGACATACACGGCGTCACCTTTGACGGCCGCCACGTCTGGTTCGCCTCGGGCGACAAGATTAACGCCGTCGATCCCGATAGCGGCGCCCCGGTCCGCTCGATCGACGCTGCCGCCTATGCCGGCACGGCCTTCGATGGCCAGCACATCTTCCAGGTTGCCGAAGACCGCATCAACAAAATCGATCCTGCCACTGGCCGCGTCCTCGCCTCTATCCCGGCCCCCGGCGGCGGCCACGATCCCGGGCTTGCTCGGGCCGAGGGCACGCTCTGGGTCGGGGAATATCGCGGCCGCAAGATCCATCAGATCGATCCCGAAACCGGCGCCATCCTGCGCACTATCGAATCCAACCGTTTCGTCACCGGCGTCACTCGGGCCGATGGCGAACTCTGGCACGCTACCCGGCAGGACGACAAAAGCGAGCTGCGCCACATTGACCGGCAAACCGGCGAAGTGCTGGAAATTCTTGAAATGCCGGAGGGCATGGGCGTTTCAGGCCTCGAATCCGACGGCGCCGGACGCTTCTTCTGCGGCGGCGGCAGCAGCGGCAAGCTACGTGCCGTCCGCCGGCCCGAGCGAGCCTCGAAGGCGGCTGTTGGATAGGATTTCGTCCCTTGGCGCGTCACATCGGCTTCATCGGCCCGCCCTAGGCTTTCCTGATTGAGCGCCGCTCCAACCGGAGCGGTGATATCAGGAGAAATCAATATGTTTGCCAAAGCCCTTTGGGCGGTCATTCCCATGGCCGCCACAATGATCGCCGCCCCGGCCCTCGCTCAGGAAGAGCCGCCCGCAATGACCTCCGAGGTTCTGGGCAGCTACGTCATTCCCGAGGTTAATCAGGGCATCGGCGTCGATGCCGAGCATTTCTACGCCATCGATAATACCAGCATCGCCAAGTACACCAAGGACACCCGAGAGCGGGTGGCGCTAGAGGACTATGAGGATATCGGCGCCATTCACTTCGACAGCGCTGCCGTCATCGATGGCAAGATCTACGTCGCCCACTCCAACTACCCGGTCTGGCCGATGACCAGCTCGCTCGAGATCTTCGACGCGGCCAGCCTCGATCACCTCGAAAGCCACAGCTTCGGCATCCAGATCGGCTCGTTCACTGGGTCGATCAGGCGCCGGACGGCTCTCGGTGGGGGCTTTGCCAATTACAACCGCGTCTTCGACAAGAGCCCCATCGCTTACGGCAACAAATACAACACCCGAGTTGTCAAGTTCGACGCCGACTGGCAGGTCGATCAGGCTTATGTCATTCCCGATATCGTCGTTGAAAAGTTCGACGACATGTCCAATTCGGGCGGCTCCGGGGTCCCGATGGCCACCTCTATCTTAGCGGCCACGATCCGGCCGAAGCCTATGTGATGGATATTCCGGAAATGGGCTCGACGCTGAAATGGATCGGCACCGTGCCGCTGGACATTGCCGGCCGGGGCATCGCCCGGGATCGCTCCCAGCCCGACGTGATCTATGGCTTCGTGCGCAAAACCAACACTGTCACGGTCAACAAAGTCGATCTGACCAGCCTGAAATAACGCCGCTGGCGCATCACGGGATCAGGCGAAGGCTCTCGGCCAATTGCCTGATCGCCACCACTGAACCATCGTCATCGGCGCCCGCATTGTAGCTGCACCGCAGCATTGCCACGCCCTTGGCATCTGGCCATAGCAGGAATTCGGCCGCCAGCTCGCCGGCCTTGGCCCGCATCTGATAGTGCGCCAACACCCAATCGGCCCCGCCAAAAGACACGATGGTCGGCCCGTCCAACCGCTTGCCATCCACGATTTTACCCGCCCCGCTCAGTCCCTCGTGGTCCCCGGCAATGCCGGCCAGTAATGAAAAATCCATCTGGCCCCAAGGCACAATTGCCTCGTCCCCCATCTCTTCGATGGGAACCGGCTCACGGTTCGGCACGATTTCATTAAAGCAGATCAGCTGCCTCTGGGCGCAGGCATCCCCGCAGGAATAGCGCGTCGTCCCGTCAGCTTCGCCTTTTGCCTGCCAAAAATCGGATGCCGCCAATGCGGGGACCGGCGCGCTCATCAGCACGCCCGCAACCGCCACGACGAACACCCTAGGCAGCATCACTTCCCCGAGCGCTTGATCGACTTGATCTGCAGCGGCGGCAGGCCTGACTTTTCCGAGATCGCCCGATCCTGCTCCATGATGGCGGCGCGCGCCGGCTCGTCGCCGTCCAGCCCGCCCAGCAGGTTGGCATCCACCTTGCGGTTGGAGCGCTGGCTGCCATCCTCATAGACGATATCGAACATCACGAATTCATTACGCGCGGTTGGCTTCTTGGCCATGATGGTAACTCCTGAAAGCAAACGCGGCCATCGCCAAATGGCGGGCCGCCCGTTGTAAAATCTATTGTAAACTGTGCCGGCTAGCTAAAAATGCGCTCGCCCTGCTCGTCGATGATCTGCCGGCCCTTGTTGAAGGCCAATGCCACCAGATCATCCTTGGAACTCATGCGGTCGGCCCGCACGAAGCGGTAGGTCTTGAGCTCGCCGCCAACGCTCTTCTCGATGATCCCGGCCAGCTGCAATTCGCTGCCCGCCCGCATTTCGATGGCCTTGATCAGAAAGTCCTTATAGCCCTCTTCGCCCAGCACCTTGTCGCCGGCCGGGGCACTTTCGCTGCTGCCACCACCGAAAAGCTTCTTCAAAAACGACATACTGGGCTCTCCCTATTGTTTTCTAGCGCCTGCGCTGCACCGGCAAAGGCAAAATCAACTCGCCGCGCTTTTCCATTTCCTCGCGCAGCCAACTCGGCGAAATATCGAAATGGTTCGGCCGAGTCGGCACGCCATTGGCCAATTCTGACCATGCCAAAAAACCGCCGCTCCCGCAAAGGCTCCGTCCCCTCGCCCCGCTCCCCGATCATGGCCGCAGCATCAAACGTGCCACTCGACCCGTCGGAAAAGCTCACCACCAGCTTGAACGGCACAATGGCACGGATGGAGGTGACCTTGAGGCGGGTGGGGATTGCCGTCATTTTCTAAATATTCCCCGGTCATTCCTGCATTGGCGGGAGTCTCTGTTTATGGGTGCCTTGCCAAAACGGAGATCCCCGCTTTCGTGGGATGACTGTTTTTAGTTATCCAAGAAGCTCCGCAGCTTGCGGCTCCTGCTGGGGTGCTTGAGCTTGCGCAGAGCCTTGGCCTCGATCTGCCGGATACGTTCGCGGGTCACCGAGAACTGCTGGCCCACTTCTTCGAGCGTATGATCGGTGTTCATGCCGATACCGAAGCGCATGCGCAGCACGCGTTCCTCGCGCGGCGTCAGCGACGCCAGCACGCGGGTCGTGGTCTCGCGCAGATTGGACTGGATCGCCGCATCGATCGGCTGGATTGCATTCACGTCTCGGATGAAATCGCCTGAGTTCGAATCTTCCTCGTCGCCGATTGGCGTTTCGAGGCTGATCGGCTCCTTGGCGATCTTGAGCACCTTACGGACTTTATCCAAAGGCATCTGCAGCTTTTCGCTGAGTTCCTCGGGGGTCGGCTCACGGCCGATTTCGTGCAGCATCTGGCGCGATGTACGGACGATCTTGTTGATCGTTTCGATCATGTGCACCGGAATACGGATGGTGCGCGCCTGATCGGCGATCGAGCGGGTGATCGCTCGGCGGATCCACCGAGTCGCATAGGTCGAGAACTTGTAGCCGCGGCGATATTCGAACTTATCGACGGCCTTCATCAGCCCGATATTGCCTTCTCGGATCAGATCGAGGAATTGCAGGCCACGATTGGTGTACTTCTTGGCAATCGAGATCACGAGGCGAAGGTTGGCTTCCACCATTTCCTTCTTGGCGATTGCGGCTTCGCGCTCACCCTTTTGCACCTTGTGCACGATGCGGCGATATTCCCCGATATTGAGGCCCGCTTCGGTTGCCAGCGTCGCCACGTCACCACGGATTTCGTGGATCGTATCGGCTTCGCGCTTGGCGAATTCCGCCCAGCCCTTGCCTTCGAAGCTGGCAAGCTCGGTTTCCAGTGCCGGATTCACTTCCGGCCATAGTAGTTCTCGAGGAACTTCTCGCGCTTGACGCCATAGCTTTCGGCCAGGCGCAACAGGCGCCCTTCCAGCTTCACCGGGCGCTTGTTGATGTCGTAAAGCTGCTCGACCAGATTTTCGATACGGCCGGCATTGAGCGATAGCGACTTCACATCGGCAATCACTTCAACGCGGAAGCCTTCGATTTTCTTGCGGTCGGCATCGGACACGGTGGCGCTGCGATCTTCGGCGTGCCGGTCCCGGATTTCGCGCATCTGCCCGTAGGCAGTGGCGATGCGATCAAACGTCTCCACCACCTGCGGCTTGAGCTCGGCTTCCATCGCCGACAGCGACAGCGCGTTTTCGAACTCGTCGTCGTCTTCCTCGACCGGGTCTCGGGGGCCTGCGGCTCCTCGGGCACGTAGTCGTCATCCTCGCCGGACGACGCGCTTGGGCGCCGGAGCCGGCTTGGGCTTTTCGGCTACGACTTCGGGCTTGGGCTGCAGATAGGCCTGCGACATGTCGGGCGCCGCCTGCTTGGCATCGGGGCCGGCATAGGTGGCTTCCAGATCAATAATGTCGCGCAGCAGGATTTCGCCCTGAGCGAGCTGTTCGCGCCAGATGATGATGGCTCGGAAAGTCAGCGGCGATTCGCACAGGCCCTCGATCATGGTCTCGCGACCAGCCTCGATACGCTTGGCAATGGCGATTTCGCCTTCGCGGCTGAGCAGTTCCACCGAACCCATTTCGCGCAGATACATGCGCACGGGATCGTCGGTGCGATCAGCGCCGGCCTTGGTGTTCGAGGTCGTGGAAACCGCGGTGCTGGAAGAGGAGGTGGCCACTTCCGGCCCTGGTCTTCCTCGTCCTTTTCGACTTCGGTCTCTTCGACCTCGTCTTCATCCACGACATTGATGCCCATGTCCGAGAACATGGACATGAAATCCTCGATCTGCTCGGAGGACACTTCCTCCGAGGGCATGACCGCGTTCAGTTCTTCATAGGTGACGTAGCCGCGCTTCTTGGCGACCTTGATCAGCTTTTTACGGCGGCATCGGAAAGGTCGAGTAGCGGGCTGTCGTTCGTCGCCTCTGGGGCGCCGGCTTCCGGCTTCTCGGTTTCCTTGGTGGTCTTGGTAGCTGCCTTGGTGGCCATCTGGTACTCCGTCGGGACCCGTCAGCGCCCGGGTTCCGCTAAGGCTTTAAGTGGTGACACCTCAAGGCAAGGTAAAGGTTTGGTAACCCAAGCGTTAACTTTCGCCTGAATACCCGGCTCGCGTCGAAAAACTTTGCGTAGTGCCATACGCAAAATCAGCGCGAACTCGCCGGTTTTCAGAGTTGCCTCTAAAAACTGCGTGTCGCGCGCCCCGATAACGAGCCAAACCCTTCGATCAATGCCTCTGTGCCATCGACAGTCGTAATCTGGTTCTTGATGTCCCGCAGCCTTTCAAAGGTTTCTTCGCTCGGGTCTTCGCCCAGCGCCGCTTCGGCTGCCTTGAGTTCCCTATTTAGCTGAACTTTCTTGTTATGCAAGGCCAGCGCGTGACTCAATCCGATCTCGGTGTCTACTTGCGCGATCTCCGAAGAGATTTGCCACACCCCCGGGCGCGCAATAATTCGGCCATCCGGTCCAGCGCAGGTCCATGGCCCCGCACGCCTAATGCCGCTTTGAGGTCCTCGGAGGAAATGTCGTGATGGCGCACCACAAGGCTCAAAATCTCGCCCATCACTTTTTGCGCGGCAGGCGTGTCAAAATCCAGCGCCGCCAGATTTCAGAACTTGTCATCGACCAATCCGGGATGATTGACCAGACTCAATATGATCGCCGCCTCGCGCGGCGTTGCATCCGGTCCCGCGCCGGGCTTGAGCAGCCGCGAATTGCGCAAAGTGTCCGACACAACCAGCCGCGGCGTGCCGCGCCTGGGATAGCCATAGGCCCCGCTCTGCCCATAGTTGCGGCCCTGCCCATAGGCCGGACGCCCACCACGCGGCTCGAACCGCCCCTGCCGTGACGGCGTAAAAACGCCTTGAGCTTTTCGTCGAACGCTCGGGCATAATGAAACCGTACGGAACTGTCTCGGATCGAATTGGCCCGCTCGCGCAGCCGCGCCTGCAAGGCGGCACGTTCTTCGGGCGCCTCTGGCACGAGGCCACCCGTTTCCATGCTCCAGATCACATCCGACAGGCTGCGCGCCCGATCGATCACATCGGCAAAAGCCTGCCGCCCCCGGGCCTTGATCAAATCATCGGGGTCCAAACCCTCGGGCAGCGTCGCGATCTTGACCGTCTGCCCGGGCTTGAGATGCGGCATCACGATATCGGCCGCCCGCTCCGCTGCCTTGAGCCCCGCCTTGTCGCCGTCAAAGCACAGCACGGGCACATCGCTCATGCGCCACAGCAATTGCAGATGCTCCTCGGTCAGCGCGGTGCCGAGCGGGGCCACCGTGCCCTCGGAACCCGGCTGACACCGCCGCAATCACGTCGAGATAGCCTTCGACCACGATCACCGTTTTGCCATCGCGCGCCGCCTGCCGCGCCGTCTGGCCATTGTAGAGCGTCTGCCGCTTGTGAAAGAGCTCGGTCTCGGGGGAATTGAGATATTTCGCCGGCACATCCGCCGACAGCGCTCGCCCGCCAAAGGCGATCACCCGCCCGCGAAAATCGGTAATGGGGAACATCACTCGATTGCGGAACCGGTCATAGGGCAGCGGATCGCCTTCGCGGGTCGCCACCATGCCGGTGTCGATCATGTCCTGCGCCGATACGCCATTGGCCGCCAGATGTTCCTTCAGCCCATTGCGGCTATCGGGCGCAAAGCCGATGCGAAACCGCGTCTGGCTCTGGGCCGAAACGCCGCGCTCGAGCAGATAGCCCCGCGCCTGCGCCCCGATATTATGGGCCAGCGCTGCCTCGAAATATTTCGTGGCCAGTTCCATCACATCGGTCAGGCTCTTGCGCTCGGCCTCGCGCTTTTCCTGCCGCTCGTCGCGCTCGGCATGGGCACACCGGCCATTCCGGCCAGCTTTTCCACCGCCTCGGGAAAGCTCATTCCGGCCTTTTCGATCAGAAACCGGAAATGATCGCCTGAAACGCCACAGCCAAAGCAATGATAGATGCCGCGCCGGTCATCAGCGTGAAAACTGGGGCTCTTTTCGCCATGGAACGGACAACAGGCCCACATGTCCCCCTTGCCCGGCTGGCTCTTGCGCTTGTCCCACATGACATGCTCGCCCACCACCTGCGTAATCGGCAGGCGCTGACGGATCTCATCCAAAAATTGATCGGAAAAGCGCATGAGATGCTAGATAGGCGCTTGCCTGTCTGAAGTCACGAGCAAGCAAGTTTTCCACAGCAAGGACCATCCCTTGGCCCCCACCAACAAATTCCCGCTCCGCACCCTGATCGCCCTCACTACAATTCCCGCCCTGCTGGTCGGCGGCCTGCTCTGGTATGCCTCAAGCCTGCTTCCCTCTTGCGAGACGAGCCAGCACGCGCGCCTGCCCTCCCCCGACGCCGCCTTCGATCTCGTCATCTTCTCGCGCGATTGCGGCGCCACCACCGGCTTCAATACGCAGGCTGCGCTCATCCCCAATGGCGATACCCTGCCCGATGATGCCGCGAGCTTTCTCTCCATCGGCGTCACCGCCGACCTCGCCCTGCGCTGGGCTGGCCCCGCCAGCATCGAGCTCACCATTCCACCCGGTGCACAGATCTACCGCCGGGATGAAAGTGTCGCCGGCATCACCGTGATCTATCGCTGAGCGGCAACCGCAGGCCGCTGGCCACGTTGAGCCAGCATGACCGACACACTCGTCGAAACAATCACTGCGCCACTGCCCAAGAATTATCGCCGCCGCTGGCGCTGCGTCCTCTGGCGCACCGTCAAATCCATGACGCAGATGGACACTTCGATGCGTTGCGCCGGGGTCGCCTATTTCGGCTTCCTGTCGCTGTTTCCCGCGGTCGCCACCTTGGTGCTGCTGATCGGCCTTTTCGCCCGGCCGGTCTTCCTCGCGAATATGGTCGATCGGCTCGAAGGCCTCATCCCCGCTGTCGCCTTGCAGGTGCTAGCCGGCCAATTGGTCGTGCTCCTCGAACAGCCGCGCGCCGGGCTTGGGCTCGGCCTGCTGCTGTCGTTCGGCATCGCCGTATGGAGCGGATCGCGCGGCGTGGCCGCATTGATGTTCGCCACCTCCCGCGCTCGCGCCGAGCCGGAAAAGCGCGGCCTGTTCGCCACGATTGCCATCTCAATCGCCACAACGCTGCTGGCAGGCGTCGCCATGATCGTCGTGCTGGCACTGGTGGCCATCGTGCCCGCCGTGCTCGGCGCATTGCCATGGCTGGGCACCAACCAGATGCTGCTGCTCTTGCTGCGCTGGCCGGTCCTGCTGATCCTAGGCGTCCTGCTGATTGCCGCGTTTTACCGCTTCGCGCCCGATCGCCGGGCCAAGCGGGGTCGCTGGATCTGGCCCGGCGCAGTGATCGCCACCCTGCTCTGGCTCGCCGTCTGCGCCCTGTTCTCGTTCTATGTCAGAGCGCATCGGCAATTTCGAAGCCAGCTTCGGCTCGCTGGCCACCGCCATCGTGCTGCTGCTGTGGATGTATAATTCAGCGCTCATCGTCGTGCTCGGCGCCACCATCAACGCCGAGCTGGAACGCGCAACCCCGGCGGAACGGGCGCTGGTCCGTTAGGAACGGCCCCACCGGGGCCGGTCGACAGTCAGCTCAGGCTGAGCCGAAAGTGACGGTTTTCGAGAACCGGAGCGCAGCATACGCCTGTACGTGAGCACCGGAAGCGCAGAAAACTGGCATTTGCAGGCCAGCATCAGCTGAATGGCGACCGGCCCCTAGGCGGCTTTGCTGCGCTGGTATAGCCGCCACGCCCAGCCAAACAGCCCGAACGAGAAGAACACCAGCAATATCCCGCCCAAGATCACTCCAATGGAAGCGCTGAGCAGCGGGAAGAACAAGAATACCAGTCCGAGCAGCACATAGGACACGCCCGACAGCACCACCGGCCAGATCCGCGCATAAAGCTCGCGCTCCCGCGTCACCACTACGATCTGCATGATCCCCACCACCAGCGCAGCGATACCCACCAGCGTCGACATGAAGGTCACGGTCAGAATGGTCGCGATCAGCGGACTGATCAGGATCAGCACGCCCAGGATCAGCGACAGCGCATTGGCTGCCACGTCAAACCAGTAATTGCCGCTCTTGCCGCCGCCAAAGGTCAGGCTCCACAGCCCCAGTGCGCCATCGACGATCAACAGGATACCGCCCGCCAGCACCAGCACGGTGAGCGCCTCTGCCGGCCAGATAATGGCATAAAGCCCCGCCAGCAACATGAGCAAGCCGCGCAGGCCCGTCGCAAAGGCAAATCGTCTTTTCGTATCAGCCGAAACCGTCATCGCAACCTCCAACCAGCGGACTCGCCGCATGTCCCTCGGGAAGTCTAGCGCGATCATTGGGTTACGACTAGCGCTCACGCAAGGCGCCGCGCCTCCAGCGGCGCCTCCTGCCGGTAGCCGGCAAAATAATGTCCGCCATGCCGCGCCAATTCCGCCTCCGTCAGCGCAAGCAATGGGGCGCTGTTCCCCGCAAAGGCCTGCTCAAAGGCCCGGTCGAAGGCCTCGGCCAACCCGACATCAAGCTGGGCCAGGAGTCGCGGCGCCCATTTGCCATTGCCCGTCCATGCGCCGCGTCCAAGCAGCATCAGATCGGCCAGCTGTTGGTATAAATGCGTGGCAATCGCCCGGATTTCGGCTGCGGGCCGGTCCCCGCGCAAATCGTCCGCCGTGTCGCTGACCAAATATCGCATTCGGTCATAACTCGGCCCGCCCAGAGGCATCGGTCCACGGGCGAGAATTGCGCCGGCCTCCGCCTGAAGAACCCGCGCCAAATCGGGATCGGCGCCGATAATCGTGCCCGTCGCCACCACATGCGCCATGATCGGGCGACCGCCCTCCGCATCTGCGTGGAAAAAATAGGCCAGCGTCTGCGGATCATGCACAAAGGCCTCCACCGGAAACCCGTCCTCCACGAACGATTCCCGCCACGCCCTTTCGAGCCGGGGAAATACCACCACGAGGTCGATGTCAGACGCCGGAGTGCCTGCTCCGCGCATGATCGAGCCTGATACAAAAGCTGTGGCGGCGCCGTCAAAACGGCTCACCGAGGATTTGCGTGCCACTGCCGGGCACGTTCGGCAATTCTGCTTGGGTCATTCTGGGGCATGGCGACATCCTCAAAAAAAGCGGACACGCAAGGGCACAAAAAACCCGCTCGTATCCGGCGGGGTTGGTTCTGAACAATCGATGAACGGGGATTAGTTCACGCGCCGACCAGCCACCGCAAATGAGTGGTGGTTGAAGCGGTCGTGCTGCGCAAAATCCTGTTCATGACAGGGAGGCTATCGCGCAAAGACCGGAACGTCAATTTTGCAAAATCACCCAGCCAGCGGCATGCGGGACACGAAAGTGGCATGCGTGATGGCCGTGCTGAGCCCCGCCGCGCTGCTTGTTATCTCCACCTGCGCATCAAGCTGCGCCACCAGTGCCTTGACGATGGCCGTACCAAGGCCCGTACTGGGCCCCAGATCCTCCGCCTTGCCCACGCCATTGTCGGACACGATCAGCTTCCAGTCATCCCCATCGACCTCATAGGTCACCAGTACCCGTGCGCCGCTGCGGTTCTTGGGAAATGCATATTTTATCGCGTTGATCAGTAGCTCCGTCACGATAAGCCCGAAGCTGACGGCCTGCGAGGAGGGGATCGTGGCGTGATCGGCGATGACCTCGACGACAATCGGTTGCCCCTCGCCCACCATCGATACGGCAAGGCTGTCGCACAGCTTTGAGAGATAGGACGACACCTCGATTAGATCGATGCCCGAGGCGGCATGCAGATGCTGCTGCACCGCCGCCACCGACAAAACCCGCTGATGAGCATCCTGCAAATGGCCTCGCGCCTCCTCGGAGGTTACGGCCCGCGCCTTGAGCATCAAAATGCTGGCAATGATCTGCAGACTATTGGCCACCCGGTGCTGCATTTCATCGAGCAGCACCTGCTTCTGGCGCAACAACTCGTCGGTCTGCAGCTGCAAGGTTTCCTTGTCCCGCTCGATCCCGCGCCGCACCGTTACATCCATAAAGGCCAGCAAAATGGTCGCGCTCGTGCCCGTCTCGTACACAACCTTGCGGGCATTGAGCAGCATGGTGCGCCGCCCGACATTGGGGAAATCGTATTCGACCTCGAAACCATCCATCGAGGTTTTTTCGGGAATGATCGTTTCGAGCAGCAGCCGCAGGGCGGGAATGTCCCACTGCCCATTGCCCAGCGAATAGAGCAGCCTGCCACTGGTTTCGGCCGGATCGACCTTGAAGGTTTCGTAGAAGGAACGGCTCGCCGCCAACACACCAAAGCGCTCGTCGAGCACGAGAAATGGCTCGGGGATCGTGTTGACGATTGCCTGCGCGAGCGTCTGGGCATCGTCGATACCGTTGAGCGGGTCCAGCATCCGAGAGATGGTGTCCAATCCGAACGGGGAGGCGCGCAAATAGCGCTGCCGGGGCCCGTCCTATTGGCAAGCCTATAGCATCCAGCCCCCACGCCTATGGCAAGCTTCCCCTCGCCTCATCACAAAAACTAAACCCGGCCGCCCAATTTGTTGATTGCCCACACGCCCATGCTGTGGTTTCTCCCCAACTCAATCGAGGCCCGCTGCGGCGGTTTGAGTCATGTCCCTGCCCCTTATTGCCCTGTTTCTTGCCGCCTTCGCATTCGGCACGGCCGAATTCGTCATCGCGGGCGTGCTGCCCGAGGTAGCCGACGGCCCGGGCGTCACCATTCCCATCGCCGGCTATCTGGTCACCGGCTATGCCATCGGCATCGCCATCGGCGGTCCGCTCCGGCCGTCGCCACCAAGAAACTTTCGCGCAAAACGCTGATCATCCTGCTCGGCAGCGTCTTCACGCTCGGCCGGGCGCTCTGTGCCATTGCCCCAAGTTTTGAACTGCTCATGGTGGCGCGCGTGCTGGTCTCGGTCGTGCACGGCACCTATTTCGGCATTGCCGCCATCGTTGCAGTGAACCTCGTGCCCGATGACAAGCGCGGCTTTGCCGTTGCGCTGATCCTGTCTGGCCTCACCGTTTCCAATATTCTGGGCGTGCCCGGCGGCACCGCCATCGGCAATGCCTTTGGCTGGCGCGCCACCTTCTGGGCCGTCGGCGCTTTGGGCCTCATCGCCACCATCGTCACTGCTCTCTTCCTGCCCGCCACAGCCGGCAATACCGCCACCAGCGGCAGTTTCATGCGCGAATTCAAGGCGCTGGGCCGCCAGCAGATCGTCACCTCCCTGCTCATCGTGATCCTCGTGATGATCGGCCAATATAGCCTTTTCACCTATATCGCCCCGTTGCTGCTCGAGGTCACCGGGCTCGATCAGGGCGTGCTGCCCCAGGTGCTGCTGCTTTATGGCGTGGGCTCCACCATTGGCGTGTTCATCGGCGGGCGCTTGGCCGATTGGAAGCTGATGCCCTCGCTCATCGTCATCCCGGCGCTGCAGGCGGCCATGTTCACCACGCTGCATTTCGTCAGCCCCTTCCCCATTGCCATGGCCATTGCCGTGGTCGCTCGGGGCGGCGTGAACTTCGCCTTCGGCTCGCCAGTGCAATCGCGCGTGCTCGCTCGGGCCGCCGACGCACCAAACCCGGCCTCCGCCCTCATCCCGACCGGCTTCAACATCGGCATCGCCATCGCCGCCGTGCTGGGCTCCACCCTGCTCGAAAACGGCTTCGGCTACCAGAACCTGCCGCTGATCGGCACTGTCGCCTTGCTGCTGGCCGTCCTCGTCGCCGTGTTCTCCTATGCCCGGGAACTACGCGCCGGCGCCACCCCGCCCGTCCCGGCGGGAGCCTGACCGATGCGAACATCTGCGACGGTTCTGGGCGTCTGCCTTGCCGGAATGATGGCGCCCGCCATGGGACAGAAGCAAGCCGGCTGGGTCGAGCAGAAATGCCTTGCCTATGAGGCAGCCCGGACGCAGGCTTTGGACACCTATGGCAGCGAGCAGATGAACTATGCCTTCATTGCGGGCAACGAGAATTTCATTGCCGGCGGCTGCACCGCTCCCGCCGACATCTGCCCGCTCTCAAATCAGGAAATCGAAATCGCCAACGCGCTGACCCTCGCCCTGATGAATGCCGGCACGGCCAGCACCTTCCTGCCCTTCAAATGTCCGGCGCCGCCATCAGTCACCGGCGGCTGGCAAGGCCCCGGCCTCTAGCCGGGGTGCGGGTTGCCCCCAATAGGTCACGATCCCGGCTGATGACGCGTCATCGCCATCCTTCGAGGCTGCAATGAAACGAGTATTATTGCGTCTGCTGGTCCTTGCGTCCTTTGCCATTCCCGCACTGGCCGCCGGGCCTGCCCCCGATTCACTGCTCTGCCGGTCGCAGCTTGAACTCCTGCAATCGCGGCAAAAATTGACCCCAAGCGAGGCCGCGGTCTACGAGGCCCAGTGCGCATGCCCGGAGCAGCAGGAGCAGACCGATCAGCCACGCAGCCAAACTTCTTGCGCACAAGCTGTCCCGCGCGAGTGAACTGGCCCATTCACCGATAACCCTCTGGTGACCACACCTTAATCCTCCTCGCGGCATAGTCGTGGCAAACCGGTACAACCGGCCGGGATGGTTTGGGACGCGTCGATGATTCTCGATCAGATTTCTTTCCTGACGGCCATCGGCTTTTCCAGCGCGGCGCTTACGGTTACGCTGCTGGTCAGCTGGCTGGTGTCAGCGCAAGGACAGCTATTTGCTGAGCTGGTCCATCGGCATGGCTTTGATCGTCTTCGGGGTCATCGCCTATAGTATGCTCGAGCAATATGTGCCGGCCGTGCAGCTCATGTCCTTTGCCCTGCTCATGGCCGGCTTCACTTTCATCTATGCCGGCGCCGTCCAGTTCCGCACCGGCACGATTTCCATTCCCAAGGTGTTTGCCCCGGGCTCGTCCACCATTGGCGTCACCAGCATCATCTTTGCGCTGAACTATTCCGGCATCGCCACGGCCACCGCCAATCTCGGCATTGCCCAGCTTCTGACGCTGGCCGCCTATGAATATTGGCTCGGCCGCAAGGAAGCGCCCCTGCCGCTCACCCTCAATGCGGCGCTCTACGCCATCACCGCTTTATCCTTCGTGCTCTGCGGCCTCGTCCTGCTGGTCAATGGCCAATTCGTGCTCACCGCCCGCCCACAAAACTGGGCCGAGGACATCAATTCCATCATGGCCATTGTCGGCCTCACCGGCATTGGCGCGCTGTCGTTGACGCTCAACCACTCCCGCGCCGCCCGCCAGCACCGTAGCGAGGCGATGACCGATGCGCTCACCGGCCTGCTCAACCGCCGTGCCCTGTTCGACGCCCATGGCGCGAGGAGCCTCGAGCCGAGCGCCGCCGTTATCATGTTCGATCTCGATCACTTTAAAGCCATCAACGACCGCCTCGGCCACGCTGTCGGCGATTGCGTATTGCAGGATTTCGCCGCTCTGATCCGCGATGGCATCCACCCCACCGACGCCGCCGCTCGGCTCGGCGGCGAGGAATTCTGCGTCGTGTTGACCGGCCTGCCGCAACGTTCGGCCGCCGCCGTGGCCGAACGGATCCGCGCCGCGCAGGAACTGGCTGGCAGCGCCATCGAAGCCACAGTCAGTGCCGGCGTCGCCATTAGTGGGGTCGATGGCGACACCTTCGAAACCCTGCTCCACGACGCCGACGAAGCCCTCTACAAAGCCAAATCCAATGGCAGGAATCGCGTGCATGCACCGGGTCCGAGGCTGGTGGCGTAAGGGGCTCTGCGCCCTCAGCAACCACCATTCGCCCCACCACCACAATGTCCCGCGAAAGCGGGAACCTCTGTTTTTAGTATTCCCAAAGACCTCATGGTGAGCTTGTCGAACCACGAGGTCGAGCGAGTGGAGGCTCAGGCGCCACGACCTCTTCCTTCGGCAAGCTCAGGATGAAGTCTGCTGGGAGGACTTACTCATGAAGTAGATAAACGGAGGTCCCCGCTTTCGCAGGGGATGACACAGTGAAAGTTGCGGTCTCGGGAGGGGCCCCTAAGCGCTCAAAGCCGCCTTGACCTTCCCGCTGGCCTTGCCGAAATCGATGCGCCCCGGATAATCCGCCTTGAGCTGGGCAATCACCTTGCCCATGTCCTTGGCACCGGCCGCGCCGGTCGTTGCAATCGCGGCCCGGATGGCTGCGTCCACTTCTTCTTCGCTCAGCCCCTTGGGCAGGAACTCGTTGAGGATGTCGATTTCCTCTTTTTCCACCGTCGCCAGATCCCCGCGTCCGGCCTGCGCATAAATGGCAAAGCTCTCTTCGCGCTGCTTCACCATCTTCTGCACGATGGACAGGATTTCCTCATTCGTCGCTGGCCCACGATTCTCCGGCGAATGGCGATATCCTTGTCCTTGATAGCCGCATTGATGGCGCGAAGCGTCGCCGTGCGCCGCTGATCGCGCGCCTTGAGCGCCGTCTTGAGTCCTTCGCTGATCTCTTCGCGCATGGGTTTTGTCCTCTTGGCTTTCGGTTTTCGTGGCCCATATAGGCACAATAAGCGCCTCGCGCCACTTGCGCTGCCGCGTCTGGCCTTCTAATACGAGGCCTCAATCGACATCATTAAGCGCAGTCCGGAAAAGTTGCCCAACTTTGCCGGTTCTCCCACGCGACCACGAAACTTACCTTGGAGGCCCACCGTGACCGGCTGGCAGCAATCCCCCGCGACCGCAATCTTGATCCCGGCAGACGGAACGCGTCTGGAAGGCCGCGGTATCGGCGCTGTCGGCCACGCCGCCGGCGAGGTCTGCTTCAATACCGCCATGACGGGCTACCGTGAAGTGCTGACCGACCCCTCCTATGCGGGCCAGATCATCACCTTCACCTTCCCCCATATCGGCAATGTCGGCACCAATGACGAAGACATCGAGACGGTCAATATGGCCGCTCTGTCAGGCGTCCACGGCGTCGTGCTCAAGGCCGACATCACCAACCCGTCCAATTATCGCGCCGCCGAAAAGCTCGATGCCCGGCTCAAGAAGCGCAACATCATCGGCATCACCGGCATCGACACCCGCGCCCTGACCGCCCAGATCCGCGAACACGGCATGCCCAATGGCGTGATCGCCCATGCCGAAGACGGCTATTTCGACGAGCCCTCGATCCCGGCCGAACTCAACGCCTTCCCCGGTCTTGAAGGGCTCGACCTCGCCAAGGAAGTCACCACCGCCCAGACCTATCATTGGGACCAGACCGGCTGGAAATGGAACGAGGGCTACGGCAAGCTCGACAAGCCCGATTTCCACGTCGTCGCCATCGATTACGGCGCCAAGCGCAATATCCTGCGGTGCTTGGCCGATCAGGGCGCCCGCGTCACCGTGGTGCCCGCCACCGCGACGGCGGCCGACGTGCTCTCGCACAATCCCGATGGCATTTTCCTGTCCAACGGCCCCGGCGATCCGGCCGCGACCGGCAAATATGCCGTCCCCACCATTCAGAAACTGATGGAAACCGGCAAGCCGGTCTTCGGCATTTGCACGGGCCATCAGCTGCTGGGCCCGGCGCTAGGCGGCACCACCTCCAAGATGCATCAGGGCCATCACGGCGCCAATCACCCGGTCAAGGACCTGACCACCGGCAAGGTGGAAATCACCTCGATGAACCACGGCTTTGCCGTGGACAAGGCAAGCCTGCCCGCTGGTGTTACCGAGACCCATATCTCGCTGTTCGACCAGTCCAATGCCGGCCTTTCCGTCGATGGCAAGCCCATCTTCTCGGTACAATACCACCCCGAAGCCAGCCCCGGCCCGCGTGACAGCCACTATCTCTTCACGCGCTTCCTCAACCATGTCCGCGCGCAAAAGGGCTCGGAACAGCGCCCGGAATACGCCGCTCCCGCCGCCTGAACCATGGCCATTGCGCTGTTTTCAGCCAAGGATCGCCCTGACCTCGTCGAAGTGGCCGAGGCCATGGGTGGTTCGCTGTGGCCGGAGTGGTTGACTACGGCCGCGTTGCGGTCCTACTGGTCCTCACTCTACGAACCAAATCTTGCAGCTTTCCAGACCATCGCCGTGGACGACACCAGCGGAGAAGTCGTAGGCCTCGCCAACAGCGTGCCTTTTTGCGTGGGGACGCCTTGCCCGATACGGGTTGGGATTGGGTCCTCGAACAAGGCGTCCCGGCGGCCCGCTCCGGCAGCGCCACCAATGCGCTTTCGGCCCTGTCCGCTGCCATCCTTCCCAGCCAGCGCGGCACGGGCCTTGCGCAGCGCCTGCTTCAGGCCATGAAGCCTCCGGCCCGTGCTGCGGGCCTTACCAGCATGGTGGCGCCGGTTCGTCCGACCCTGAAGGCGCTCTATCCCCTGCAGGACTTTGCCACCTATTGCGCCTCGGCGGCGTGACGACGGTACCCCGTTCGACCCGTGGCTGCGCACTCATGAGGCGCTGGGCGCCAGCGTGATCGGACCCGCCATGGCGTCCCAGACCATCACCGGCACACTGGCCCAGTGGCAGCGTTGGACTGGCCTGAAATTCCCGGCCAGCGGGCGCTACGCCATTCCCGGCGCCCTTGCCCCTCTCGAAATCGATCTAGCCGCCGATCTTGGCATCTGCCTCGAGCCCAATCTCTGGATGGAGCATCCGCTCTAGGCGCTTGCGCCCCTAGACATTCCCCGAAAACGTATCGCAATCGCTGGGATTGCCCGATTGGTACCCCTGCTCGAACCAGGTCTTGCGCTGCGCTGAGGTGCCGTGGTTGAACGTCTTGGGCACGGCAAAGCCCTGCATGCGCTTTTGCAGCGTATCGTCGCCGATCTGGTCGGCCGCGTTCAGCGCTTCCTCGAAATCGCCTTGCTCGACGATATTCTGCTGCCCGGCATAATTGGCCCACACGCCCGCATAGCAATCGGCCTGCAGCTCGATGCGGATCGAATAGGCATTGGCGTCGGTCGCGCTCATCGACTGCCGCCGCTGGTTGAACTCGGGCAGGACCCCGGTAATGTTCTGGATGTGGTGCCCCACTTCATGGGCCAGCACATAGGCCTGCGCGAAGTCACCCGGCGCGCCAAACTGGTCGCGCAACTGGTCATAGAAGCTGAGGTCGATATAGACCTTCTGGTCGCCTGGGCAATAAAACGGCCCCGTCCGCGCATCGGCGCCGCCACAGGCAGTATTGACTTGGCCCGTAAAGAGCACCACGGCGGGCGCCGGATATTGCTGGTTGGACGCGGCGAACACCTCGGTCCACAAATCTTCGGTTTCCTTGACCACCACGCCGACAAAGTCGCGCAGGTCGTCTTCCTGCCCGCTGGTCGGCAATGACGACGAGGATGGCGCCGCCGATTGCGTCGGCACGCCCGAGCTGCCGCCGGTCAGAATGTCGATCGGGTTCTGCCCCGTGGCAAACCAGATAATCCCCAGAATGACGACAATGCCGATCACCCCGCCAATGCCGCCGCCCGAGCGCCCGCCAGTGGGCATGCGAAAGCCCCCACCGCCGCGCCCGAACGGGCTGCCGCCCAAGCCGCCGCCGCCGCTCTGCCCACGCCGATCCTCGATATTGGAGCTCTGCTGCCTGCCGCGCCACTTCATGGGATGATCCTTCTGCCAATCGCGGTTCGACCGCCCAGACATAAGCCATAGCCCGCCTTACCGGTTCCGCGCCAGAGCTATTGAAATTCGGCCCCTTCGCATTTGCCGGCCGGCAAGGGTATGCTGCCAACGATACTGCAAGGGAGAAGTATGCAATTGGCATTCTGGGTGGCATGCATTGCTGGATTGGCGGTTTCTGTACCTCTTGGGCGCCACGCCTACAGGCTATTTAGCGGGCAAACTGCTTCGCGGCATAGACATCAGGGAGCACGGCTCCAAATCCACTGGAGCCACCAATGTCTTGCGAACCTTAGGCAAGTGGGCCGCGCTATTTGTGCTTCTTGTCGACATCGCCAAGGGGGCCGCAGCTGTGCTGTTTGCCCGCTGGCTCTCCGGCTGGCTTCTCACACAACCAGCGATATCCACACCCGCTTCCCTTACCCCACAAGACCTTGAGGCTTGTGCCGTTTTCCTGGCGGGATTGGCCGCACTACTGGGCCATGCTCGCTCGGTCTGGCTGGGATTCAAGGGCGGGAAATCTGCCGCAACTGGGCTAGGCGTATTGCTGGCCATGTCACCCTTCGTCGGGTTAGGTGCCGCTCTGGTCTTCGGGGCCGTACTGGCGACGTCTCGGATTGTGTCCTTAAGTTCCATCCTCGCGGCATTCGCGGCCATGGCACTCGTAATTGGCTTCGAGCAGCCGCTGCCATATCGGCTGCTGGTTATCGCAGGCGGCGTTTATGTCGTCATGCGTCATACAGCTAACATTCAGCGGTTGCTTGCCGGAATAGAACCAAAGCTCGGACAGAAAGCGCAGTAGCGGCCTTCCAGCTGCTGGCCAAGCGAAAACGCCGCCCGGCCGGTGTGGCGTCGTGGTTATACGGTAACGGGCGGCCATTGGGCCTTCCGAAACTAATAGAGTGGACCAATGGCCGCCCGTCACGATCCGCTTTTTATGCAGGGTCCGGTTCAGGCGGTACCATTATTGCAGGTCCGGCTGCCGAGTTTCCAACCCCACTGGAAAGGCGCCCCTCTCCCACGGTCTCCCCACCCGGCCCTGCGTCGGGGCCGCGTAACTGGCGGGAATGGGGTTATAGTGACATGGGGCTTGGGGAGCGGGGATAAGTTTTTTGCAATGGCCGGTTTCGACCCCATTTCGGTCACCCGCTATCACAGTCCAAAGTCCTAAAAGCTGCCACCATGCAGACGGGCTCGTGGGATGCCTGTGTTGTCCCAACACGGGCAGAGATAGACAGGTACCTCTGTCACAGCACATGGAAGATCCGGTCAATGGTGGCGACGGCGCGGTCGTAGTCGGCCAGCGACAAGGCGGCAATAATCGCGTCGATGACGGCCAACTGGGCTGTGCGGCTGGTCATGGCCTCGGTGCGACCCAACCCGGGGACATGAGATATCTGCGAAAACCAGAGCGCTGCTACCGGCTTCACGCGTGGGCCGAATGTCAAAGTCAGTCAAGCTCCCACTCTAGACCCGTGCCGCCGAAGAACCAACAGTTGACAGAAGACCGGCGGCCTCCTATTTAGAGACCATTAGTTTCTTATCAGGATGCGCAGTATGAGCTATTCCGAACGTGACATTCCCGACCTCTCCGGTAAGACGGCGGTGGTCACCGGCGCCACGGGCGGCTCGGGCTACGAGACCGCACGCATGCTGGCCCAGCACGGCGCCCGCGTCATCCTCGCCGGCCGAAATGCCGAAAAAGGCAGGAAGGCTATTAGCGACATTCGCACCGTCGTGGCCCAAGCCGACATCGCCTTCGAACTGGTGGACTCGGGCAGTCTGGCGTCGGTTGCGGCATTCAGCGACCGGCTGATATCAGCGGGCGAACCGCTCGACATCTCGGTCAACAATGCCGGGGTCATGACCCCACCCACCCGCAAGATCACGAGCGACGGCTTCGAGCTGCAGTTCGGCACCAATTACCTGTCGCATTTTGCGCTGACCGCCCGCCTGCTGCCGCTGCTGCGGGCAGCGCCAAACTCACGCGTCGTGTCGCTGTCCAGCGTTGCCGCCCGGCAGGGAAAGATAGACTTGAACAACCTGCAGTCGGAGCCTTACTCACCGATGGTGGCCTATGGTCAATCTAAGCTGGCCTGCCTGCTGTTCGCCTTCGAGCTGCAGCGACGCAGCCAAGCAAACAACTGGGGCGTTGCCAGCCTCGCTGCACATCCGGGCGTCAGCGCGCACCGACCTCATCGTCAACGGTATGGGCGATCAGGGCCCAGCGGCCTTTGCGCGACGATACCTGACATTCCTGTTCGCGCCCGTGCCGCAGGCAGCATTGCCCACGCTGTTTGCCGCTACCGCAGCTGATGCCGTCCCCGGTGCTTATTACGGCCCCAAGGGCCTCCTAGAAGTGCGGGGCGCCGTTGGCGTCGCCACCACGCCCAAGGCAGCGTTCGACGTTTCCCGGCGCGACGCCTCTGGGATGAGTCTGAGAAACTGTCGGGCGTCCTCTTCCCGGTAACCGCCCGCGCAGGATAGACTGGCGGCATGACCCCCGTCCAATCCTTCCAGCGCGCCCGACAGCCCGAACAGATAACGCTCCGCCGCGAACAATTGCTTGCGGCGGCGGCCGAACTGTTCTGACGCCGAAGGCCCGTCCGGCGCCGGCCTCAATGCCATCGCGGCCAAGGCTGGCTTCACCAAGTCCAATGTCTATCGCTATTTCGAGAGCCGCGAGCAGGTGCTGCTCGAGCTGTTCCACGACGAATTCGTCAAACTGGCTGGCGCGATGGAAGCTACCATCGATGCCCAGCCCAGCGGTGACCTGCCGGCCCCGGCGGAAGCCATCAGCACTACTTTCCTCGCCCATCCACGGTGCTGCGCTCTGATCGCTATCCTGACCAGCACGCTGGAACAGAATGTCTCGGAAGACACCATCGCCACGACCAAGCTGCATATGAATGCGCAGACCGCGCGGATTATCACCGCGCTGGCGGCACGCCTGCCCGGTACCACGCCGGCCGATTGCGGCTGGGCCATTGCCATGACCGGTACCCTGCTCGTCGGCATGTGGCCGAATGCCAACCCGCCCCCGGCCGCTCGGGCCGTGCTGGCTCGGCCCGAGTTCAAGCATCTACGCGTGGATCTGTCCCACGACCTCAAGAGGGCCGCGCAGGCGCTGCTGCAGTCGATCGTTTAGTCGTCGCGCCGTACAGCCCCCTGGACGCATAGCGCTGCGCGATCGTCATCACGAGACCCAGCATAAACACGCGCATCTGCGCCGGACGTAACTTGATCTTCGAATCAAGCCCGAGCAAAGGCGGCGCAGGCAAGAGCTGTGTTCGAAATGCGCGAATCGTCACTGACAGCGCAGTCGAAGATTTGGATGTCCGCTCCTGCGAGGTCCTCATCTGAAAGCAGACTGTCTGCAACCCACCCCAATTGAGACATCCGGCAGCATTGGCGGGGCGATCGGCATAGTCTTCATTCTGGGCGACGCGAATTTGCCGGGAGTGGGCCGTCGCCGGGGAGCAGCCCTCAATGGCGTCGATTACACCCCTCCAAACGCACCCCCAAAATTCCCCCGCTCACCCCACCGTCATAAATTGACCAACCGGTCAAAGTTTCCTAGCATCCCGTTCGCATTCGCTGGGCCAGCCCCTACGATCGCCCTGTCATGGCAACGTCACCTGCCAGCGGCATGAGAGCGTCCCAAGCCGGCAATGCCGGTTCTGCAATCCGCCGGAGCCATTCCGGCCGCCCGGGAGCCTGCGCCCCCGAGCCAGTTCAAGTTCATCAGTGAATGCCCAAGGGAGACGATCAATGAATTTCCTGCCAAGACTGTCGCGACGCACATTCCTCGCCGGTTCGGCGAGTCTGGGGGCCATGGCCGCAATGCATCCTTTGCCACCAGCGCCCGGGCCAATCAGGCCCATCTGCGCATCATGGAAACCACCGACCTGCACGTCGCCGTGTTCGCCTATGACTATTATGCCGACGCCCCCAATGACACGATGGGCTCGGCGCGCACCGCCTCCATCATCGAAGCGATCCGCGCCGAAGCGGGCAATTCCATGCTGATCGACAATGGCGACATCATCCGGGGCAACCCGATGGGCGATTACATCGCCTATGAGAAGGGGCTCGACGGCAATGTGCACCCCATTATCGCCGCCATGAACACCCTTGGCTATGAAGCCGCCACCACGGGCAATCACGAATTCAATTATGGCTCGGAATATCTCGACAAGGCCACGGCCGGCGCCACCTTCCCCTTCGTTTCGGCCAATCTGGTCAAGGGTGACTCGGCCGCCGACGCGCTCAGCGACACCACCTATATCAAGCCCTATCTGATCGTCGAAAAGAGCTGGTCGATGGCTCTGGCGCCACCAAGGCCATCAAGGTCGGCCTCATCGGCTTCCTGCCGCCCCAGATCATGACACGGGACGCCACCCATCTGACCGGCAAGGTCAGCACGCGTGATATCGTGGAAACCGCCACCGCCTATGTCCCCAAGATGAAGGAAGAAGGCGCCGATATCATCATCGCCCTCTCCCATTCCGGCATCGCCGTCGACCAGACCACTGGCGCCGAAAACGCGTCGTTGCAGCTCGCGGCCATTGAGGGCATCGACGTGGTCCTTACCGGCCACCAGCATCTGGTCTTCCCCGGCCCCGATTATGAAGGTGTCGAAGGTGCCGACATCACCGCCGGCACTTTGGCCGGCAAGCCTGCCGTCATGGCCGGCTTCTGGGGCAGCCATATGGGCCTGATCGATCTGCTGCTCGAGCAGGATGCCGACGGCAAATGGACCATTGCCTCGCATACCTCCGAAGCCCGCCCAATTTCCCAGCGTCGAGGGCAAAGTCAGTGCCCCGGTCGAAAACGAAGCCGAAGTGGCCGCCGCCGCCTGAGCTGATCACGACGAGACGCTCGAATATATCCGCCGCCCCGTGGGCGAAACTGCCGCCCCGCTCTATTCCTACTTTGCCCTCGTGGCCGATGATCCATCCGTCCGGGTCGTGAGCCGGGCCCAGACTCGGTATATCGAGCAGATGATGAAGGGCACCGAATGGGAAAGCCTGCCGATCCTGTCGGCTGCCGCCCCCTTCAAGTCCGGCGGCCGTGGCGGCCCGGATTATTACACCGACGTCCCCGTTGGCCCGGTTGCCATCAAGAACGTGGCCGATCTCTATCTCTATCCCAACACTATCCGGGCCGTGGTCATCACCGGCGCCGATGTGAAGAACTGGCTCGAGCGTTCCGCCGGCATCTTCAATCAGATCGAGGCCGGCTCCACCGATGCCGAACTGATCAATCCCGATTTCCCGTCCTACAATTTCGACGTGATCGACGGCGTCACCTACAAGATCGACCTGACCCAACCCTCCCGCTTCTCCTCAGACGGCAAGGCCGAGCCCAACCCGGACGCGAGCCGCATCGTCGATCTGATGTATGATGGCAAGCCGATCGATCCGGCGGCCAAATTCGTCGTCGCCACCAACAATTACCGCGCCGGCGGCAGGCACCTTCCCCGGCATCGGCCCCGACGTGATCGTCTTCAAGGGCCCCGACACCAACCGCGACCTCATCGTCCGCTATATCGTTGAAAACGGCACTATCGACCCCAAGGCCGACAACAATTGGTCGCTCGCGCCCATCACCGGCACCAGCGTCCTCTTCGCCACCGGCCCCAAAGCCGCCCACTATGTCGATGACGTCACCGCCATCAAAATCGAAGCCACCGGCAACACCAATCCCGACGGCTTCGGCATCTACCGCATCACGCTCTAGCTAAGCGGCGCCCAAACTCGATCCACCCTCTCCCCTCGCGGGAGAGGGTGGATCGGTCGCTAGGCCGAGATGGGTAAGACCGACCCCTCTCCACCCACGATGTCACCCCGGCGCAGCCGGGGCCCATCTTGAGATACCGCACACGCCGCCGGGCTGATTAGTTATCCCCCGGCCTGTGCCGGGTCATAAGATGTCCACAAGGGGAGCGATGTCACCAATTCTCAAAACACCAAACCTGACACTGCGGCCTGCAATTCCTGTGAGGCCCTCACTCAACCCCATCCAGCCGCTCGCGCAGGCTCACCAATTCGCGCCGCAGTGCATCGGCACCGTCCATGCCCAATCCGCTCGCCTTGCCCACCGCCAGCGGAATGCTCTGCGCCTGTTCCCGCAGCGCTCGCCCCGCCTCGGTCAGCAGCACCCGCACCTGCCGCTCGTCTTGCTGGTCCCGCCGCCGCTCGACCAGCCCACGCGCCTCCAGCCGTTTGAGCAACGGCGTGATCGTGCCCGAATCCAGCAACAGCCGCTCCCCCAGCGCCTTGACGGTGAGCCCGTCGCCCTCCCACAGCACCAGAAACACCAGATATTGCGGATAGGTCAGCCCCAGCGCATCCAGCCGCGGCTTGTAGAATCGCGTGAAGGCATGCCCGGCCGCGTAGACGGCAAAACACAGCATCGAATCCAGCTTGAGCAGGTCCGGTTTCTCGGTCACGCCAGTCTCCATTCCGCAAACCCCTTCATTGCCATACCATATCATGGCATTTTCGATTGCGCACTATTTAATTGCGCGCTATAAACAACCATCCAAGGAGACCCGAAATGATCAAATCAGCCATCTACACTGCCCACGCCACTTCGACCGGCGGCCGCACCGGCACCAGCGCCACCGATGACGGCCGCTTGTCGGTCACCCTTGATACGCCCAAGGAAATGGGCGGCAATGGCGGCCTGGGCACCAATCCCGAACAGCTCTTCGCTGTCGGCTATTCGGCCTGCTTCCTCGGCGCCATCAAGGCCGTCGCCCGCGGCGACAAGATCAAGGTTCCTGACGAAACCAGCATCAATGCTGCTGTCTCCTTCGGCGAAAACGCCAAGGGCAGCGGCTTTAACATCGCCGTCGCGCTTGAAGTCACCATTCCCGGCATGGACCATGAAGCGGCCCCGGCACTGGTCGAAAAGGCCCACCGAGTCTGCCCCTATTCCAATGCCACGCGCGGCAATGTCGAGGTCAAGCTCAGCGTCGCCTGATAACAAAACAGCCGCCCAGACATCTGTCCGGGCGGCTGCAAACTTTGAAACTACACTGGCTTTCAGGCGGCTTCCGCAACCACATCCAGCGGTTCCCAGCGCGGTGTCTTGCGGTCCAGCGCCAGCGAGATGAAAAACAGGATCAGCCCGCCAACGGCCATGATCGCCCCGACCACGCCGGTCGAGCCCCAGCCATAGCCCGCCGAAATCGCCAACCCTCCGAGCAGCGCACCCAGCGCATTGGCCATGTTGAACGCCGCATGGTTGAGCGTCGCCGCCAGCGTCTGGCCCTCTGCCGCCACATCCATCAGCCGCGTCTGCAACGCCGTCCCGATGGCCACGGTAAAGCCCACCAGCAGCACGCTGATCGACGCCATCACCCAGAATTGCGCCGTGAACGGAATGATCGCCGAGCTCACCACGTTGAAGGCCAGCATGCCGCCAATGGTCGCCATCAGCGCCTTGTCGGCCATATAGGCACCCAGAATATTGCCCAACGTCATGCCGACGCCGAACAGTGCCAGCACCAGCGGCACCCAGACCATGGGAATACCAGTCACCTCGGTCAGCAGCGGCACCACATAGGTGAACACCGCAAACATCCCGCCGCACCCAACCGCGCTGATCGCCAGCGTCAGCCACACCTGCGGCCGCTTGAGCGCGCTCAATTCGCGCAGCGGGCTCGCGCCATCGGCCAGCGCCACCATCGGCGCAAACCGCGCGATCATCACCAGCGCCAACACGCCGACAATGCCTACCCCGGTAAAGGTCGGCCGCCAGCCCATATATTGCCCCAGCCACGTCGCCATCGGCATGCCGATCAGCGTGGCAATGGTCAGCCCCAGCATCACTCGGCCAACAGCGCGGGCGCGATAGCCGACATCGACCATGGAGGCCGCCACCAGCGCGACAATGCCGAAATAGGCGCCATGCGGCAGCCCACTGACAAAGCGCAGCGCGATCAGCGACAGATAATCAGGCGCTGCGGCGCTGCCGAAATTACCCAGCGCAAACAGCGCCATAAGCCCCAGCATCAGCGGCTTGCGCGGCACTTTGGCGAACAGAATCGCAATCAGCGGCGCCCCCACCACCACGCCAAGCGCATAGGCGCTGATCACATGCCCCGCCTCGGGTTCGGAAATCCGCAGATCGCCCGCCAGATTGGGCAGCAGCCCCATGATCGCGAATTCACCCGTACCGATGCCGAAGGCGCCGATAGCCATGGCGAAGATCGCCAGCTTGGTGGAAAGCGAGCCGAGCCCGACAGAGGGGCGGGAAGAATCGGTCACGGCAAATACTCCGGCAGACGCAATGGCACGGCGCAAAGCCGTAGCCGTCAGCAATGTGGGATGGCCGCAAGGGGATTGCGGTCATCCCCACACTAAAATGTCAGCCAGCCACGCCACAATGCCGCTTTATGCAGGGCGGCGTTGCATCAATTGCTTGCCGGACAAGGATAATCCGGCGCTTCACCCCGAGCGCGCCATGCTCGGACGGGTCTCATGCCGCCGAATTGCGGATAGCGCAATGCCGGCCAGTGCGATTGCCGGCAGCGTCGCACCGACCCAGCCGAGATCGTCCGCCGTGCCGAATTGCAGCACTAGCCCCGCAATCAGCGAACCACTGGCAATGCCCAGATAGAGCGCCGAGGCATTGAGCGAGAGCACCAGCGGCGCGCTATTGGGCGCCGAGCCCAGCAGATAGCTCGACTGCGCTGGCGGAAAAGCCCAGCCGGTGGCGCCCTGAGCAAAGATCAACACGAAGAATGCGGGCCCAACAATGCCGCCCGGCAGATGCGCCACCAGCGATATTGCCGCTAGCATCAGCCCGTTCAGTGCCGTCGCCCCGATCACCGTCGGGCGCGCGCCGATCCGGTCGGCCAATTGCCCGCCTGCCGCATTGCCCAATGCCGCGCCGATGCCAAAGGCCAGCAACACTGCCGGTACCAGCGTCGGCGACAAGCCTATCGATTGTGTCGTCACCACAGCGAGATAGATGATGACGGTGAAGGCACCCGCCAGAGTTGAGCCGGTGGTCAGCAATGCGCCTGGAACGCCCGGCAACGCCACCGCCGCAACACGCTGGCGCAGGCTCAGCTGGGCGCCTCGCAACCCCGCCGGCAGCATGATCCAGATCGAGGCGGCGGCAATGACACCGAACAGCGCGACCATCACATAGCTGCCGCGCCAACCCACGAGGCCCGCAACCAGCGCCCCGAGCGGCGCGCCGAACGCCACCGCCATGGTCGTGCCGCCAACGATGACGGAGATGGCGCGCGCCCGGTGATCGGCCGATGAGATCGCCACCCCGGTGGCCTGCGCCGTTGCCGTATAGAGCCCTGCGGCAAAAGCCATGACGATGCGGGCCACCATCAGATCAGAAATAGCCGCGAGAGAATGCGGCCCCAATCGCCCTGAGCGAGAACAACAGCGCGGTGATCGTCAAGGTCCGGCGCCGGTCTGCCGTGCCGGTCAGCGCCGCCAGCACGGGCGAGCCAAAGGCATTGGCCAGCGCAAACGCAATCACCAGATATCCGGCTCGGGTCAGGCTGACGCCCGTGGAATCGGCGATCTGCGGTAAGAGGCTGGGCACCGCAAAGCTCTCGACGCCAATCGCAAACGTGCCAACTGCCAGCCAGAGGAGACGGATATCCATGAGCAGCGTCCTTGTCCAAAATTTATTGAACAATTGGACCTCACGGATGCTTGTGTCAACCACTTGTCCAAAACTTATTGAACTAACCAGCATCCAGCGTTACATATCTGTCATGTCACTGCCGCATCCAGACGCCGACCAGATCACCATGCCCGCCGTTCTCGCCGCCCCGGGCGACGAAACGCGGCTAGCCATTGTCGGCCATTTGTCGCTCTGTGCCGACGTAGGCATGGTCTGCGGCCAGTTTCATGACCTGACCTCCAAGACCAACCTCACCTATCATCTGGCCAAATTGCGCGAGGCCGGCGTGGTCAGCGTCACGCCCGAGGGCACGCGGCGGCGGGTCAAGCTGCGCTGCGCCGATCTGGACGCGCTTTCCGGGCTTTTTCGACACCATCATTGCCGAGGCGGTCAAGTCGCCCCCGGTGGCGTCGATATCCACCAGCTGACTTGCCAGAGCGGCTCCAAACTGGTCATTTGCATCTGCCTTTTCCTTGAGCGATGCCCATGACCAGCCTGACCTTCCGTGATGCCACGCCTGCCGATATTCCCACCATGCTCAAGCTCAGCCATGCCGGCGACGCCCGTGGCCCCGATACGCCCCCGCTCGACCCGGCCACGCTAGACGATCCGCGCTATCAGCGCCGCCTTTGACGAGATCGTGGCCGATCCGAAGCACCGGCTGGTCGTCGCCGAAAAGGATGGGGAAGTCGTCGGCACCTTGCAGATCAGCTTTTTGCCCGGTCTGCCCAATTTCGGCATGAAGCGGGGCCTGTTGGAAAACGTGCATATCCGCGGCGACCTGCGCGGCGGCGGCTATGGCAGCACCATGGTCAAATGGGCCATCGAGCGCTGCCGCGAAGCCGGCTGCAGGGTGGTCCAGCTGACCTCGAACAAGGTCCGCGTGGACGCCCACCGCTTCTACGAAAAGCTCGGCTTCGCCAAAAGCCACGAGGGCTTCAAGCTCAAGCTGTAGGCCTACCAGATCGCATTGTTGGTTGCCGGATCGCTGCCGATCTTGCCATTGGCCCGATCGAGCTTGGCGATCCTGGCCATGTCGTCCGCATCGAGTTCAAAATCGAACACATCCGCATTGGCGCGGATGCGGTCGGCATGCACCGATTTGGGAATGACGATCAGCCCTTCCTCGGATATGCCAGCGGATGATCGCCTGCGCCGGGCTCTTGCCGTGCTTGCTGGCAATCTCACCAATCGTGGCATTGTCGAGCGCCGCGCCGGAGCCCAGCGGGCTATAGCTTTCAATGGCGATATTGTGCCGCTTATGCAGCTCGCGCACGTCACGCTGCTGGAATTCGGGATGCAGCTCGATCTGGTTGACTGCCGGCGCCACCCCGCTATCGCCGATGATGCGTTCGAGATGCTCGGGCAGGAAATTGGACACCCCGATCGAGCGGATACGACCGTCGCGCTGCAATTGCACGAAGGCCTTCCGGTGTCGGAATATTTGTCCTGCCCCGGCACCGGCCAGTGGATCAGGAACAGGTCCAGATAGTCGAGGCCCAGCCGGTCCAGCGATCCCATGAACGACTTGAGCGTCGCGTCATACCCCCGGTCGCGCGTCCGCAGCTTGGAGGTGATGAACAGCTCTTCGCGCGCCAGTCCACTATCCTTGATTGCGGCGCCGACGCCCTGCTCGTTGCTATAGCCCTGCGCCGTATCGATGGAGCGGTATCCGGCCTGCAACGCCACAGCAATCGCCGCACCCACTGCATTATTGGGAATTTTCCAGACGCCAAACCCCAATTGGGGAATGGTCCGGCCGTCATTGAGCGTGATTGTCGGAATATCCGCCATCGTAAAAAATCCTTTGAGGCTAGAAAATGATCGCTGGGCCCGTGAGCGCCAAAACCGCAATGATGGCGATGCCGATCAGCATGATGAAGAAGATGATCTTGGCCAACGCCGCTGCGCCTGTAGCAATGCCGGTGAACCCCAGCGCACCGGCAATCAGGGCGACGACGACGAGAAGAATGAGCAATTGCAGCATGATGGGTTCCTTGTGGCAGCTTACGCTCGACAACGCGCCGCCATCACAGGCCGTTCCCCTCACGCCGCGCCATATCGCTCCTTTGCCCGCTCCTGCGCCTTGGCCGCGACCACTTCACGATCCTTGGGTGGCGCATCGGTATCGAGCGATTTGAGCAGCTTGCGCACCACCGCTTCGATCTCCTCGACGGCATTGTGAAAGGCGGCCTCATTGGCCTTGGACGGGTGGGTATAGCCCGAAATCTTGCGCACGAATTGCAGCGAAGCATCGTGCATTTCATCGCGTGTGGCGGGCGGCTCGAAATTAAACAGAGTTCGGATATTGCGGCACATGACACCTCTCCTCCCCCAAGGCTGACTCCATCTCCCCTTTGGCGCAACCCCCTTCCGCTTACCAAGCATTAGCCAGCCCATGCCTCCACGATTGACGCCCACCCGCCTCCTCAGCGAGATAGCGCCTCTCATGCGACGGTAAGGAACGCGACCGGTGACATCACGCAATGTGATCCTGCTCGGTGCGGTGCTGGCCGCAATCGGCGCAGCCCTGCCTTTGGCGGCGGCCGCTTACCTATCCCGGCAGCTGGCCCTGAGCGGGGAACAGGAGCGGCTCTCCGCGCTCGCCCAGCGGCTCATCACGCGCACCAATATGACCATCGACGACGCCAGCCACGCGCTCAGAAACCATCAATGCGACCGGCCTTGTGCCCTGCTCGGAACCACACATCGCCGAAATGCGCGCTCTGACCACGACGGGCTCGATCAACGAAGTCGGCTATTTCGCGGGTGGCCTGCTGAAATGCACCTCTGGGGCATTACCGAAACGCTGGTGCCGGTTGCTCCCGCAGATTTCACCACGACCAATGGCGTCACCGTCACCGCTCCTTTCCAATCCAGCATTGTCAGCGATGGTCGGCCGGTGCTCGGCTTCCAGCGCGGCTCCTATAGCGTGCTGGTCGATCCTGCAACGCTTTATCGATGTGGTTGATGACACCAGCTCCGGCCTCGCCATCGCCCACCAAAACGGCACGCTGATCAGCGCCCGCAACATGCCCGACCAAGCGTTGGTCACGTCGCTAATGGCCAATCCCCGCACGGGCACGGATGACAACACCATCTTCTCCGTCGCCGAGCAAAATGGCTGGCTGGCCATAGCAACCAGCCCGCGCAGCACCATCCTTGCCAGCCTGCAACGCCAAGTGCTGGTCCTGCTGCCCATCGGCATCGCCATGGCGGCACTGATCGTGGGTGCCATAATCTGGGCCTCGCGCAAGCGCCTCTCCCCGGCCAGCGAATTGGCGCGGGCCGTGCGCAACCAGGAATTCGTCGTCCACTACCAGCCCCTCATCGCGCTCGAGATCCGGCATTTGCGTCGGCGCCGAAGCCTTGGTGCGCTGGCGCCGGCCCGATGGCAGTATGGTCCGCCCGGACCTGTTCATCCCCCTCGCCGAGGAAAGCGGCCTCATCCTGCCCATCACCGATCAGGTGATCGAGGCGGTGATTGCCGATCTGGGCGCCACGCTGGTTGCCGACCGCTCGCTGCATGTAGCCATCAATTTCTGCGCCGACGACATCAGGACCGGCCGCATGCTGCCGATCCTTGAGCACAAACTGCGCGACGCCCGCATCAAGCCGCAGCAAATCTGGCTCGAAGCCACCGAGCGGGGCTTTATCGATATCGAGGCCGCCCGCGTCACCATGAGCCGAGCCCGCGCCATGGGTCATTCCATTGCCATCGACGATTTCGGCACCGGCTATTCCAGCCTGCAATATCTGCAGGATCTGCCGCTGGACGCTCAAGATCGACAAGTCCTTCATCGACACCATCGGCAAGGGCAGCGCCACCAGCTCGGTCACCCCGCACATCATCTCCATGGCCAAGACCCCGGGCCTGTTCATCGTCGCCGAGGGTATCGAGACCCGGGAACAGGCCGATTATCTGATCGACCAGGAGGTCGGTTTCGGTCAGGGCTGGCTTTACGCCAAGCCCCTCCCCGCCAAGGCATTCATCGCCTTTCACGCGCAAAACCGGGCCAGCAAGGGCATTGCGCCCGAAGTATTGCGCGCCTCTCCCTAGCGCAGCGGCACTGATAGCGAGCCGCTGGCGTTGAACAGATGGTTATCCGTGCCGATGCCGCCATAGCCCAACGTGGTCTTCCAGCGCGCACCGGCCGGCAAGCCGATCTCGATTGTGCCTTCGAGCCGGCCAAGCAGGCCATCGACATCCGCCATGGCCCCACTACTCAATACCGTCACGGTGGTATCCAGCCGCAGACTGGTGTTGATGACCACGTTGTTTTGCGTGGTGAGGCGATAGGACACGCCGGGTCCGACCGCTAGCTTACCCCTGCCCAGTTCCTGCCCGAATACCAGATTGCCGGCCCCATCGAGATAGGGCGCAACCCGCTCATCGAAATAGCTGAACTCGGCCTGCGGACTGAACGTCCACCGCCCCGAAGTCCATTGGCCCAGCAAAGCCGCCGTCATCAGCCGGTGTCGGCGGCAAAGCGGCCTTCTATGCCCCGGGCTTGGGTTATGCCGGCGGACGAGCCGCCGCTACCCATCAGGTCGACATAGACATTGTCCAGCACCCGCATCGTGGCATAGCCCCCTGCCATCCAGCCGCCGCGCAGCAGTGCCGAAGCATCGCTCCAGTCCCGGATCATCGTGTCCGCCTCGACAAATCCGCCAACCAGCAAATCTTCGCCCACCACCCGGTCGACACCCATTGCCGCCACGCCGAACCGGCCCGCCGCCCCCTGCTCATTTGCCAGTGCGAAAGTGCCGCGCATCCAGACATCCCAGACATTGCGCTGCTCATTGCCCAGTATCTTTTCAGAAAGCGCCGAGCGAAGCCGCCACTGGAATGGGTCGTCCAGCCACAATGCCGGGCAGGGCATTCATGAATCGCTGCGGCGAAGCCTGCCACCGACACTGCTCCCTTGAGCCGGTCGATACGATCCTCGCTCGGCGGCAGGCTGGACAGCAGCAGGTCCCCCGTGCGGGCACCGGGCTCTCGATCAGCGCGGCGGCCCGCTCAGGCGCGCTCGTGACGCTGAAAGTGCAAATCAGCAACTCACACGGGTCCAGCACCAGTTCCGCCGAACCGCTGACCCGGTCGCCCCGGCTGTTATCGTCCGAGCAATCGACGGCGCGCACGCTCATGCCCATGCCACTCAGATCATCAATGCCGATCCTGTATTCTCCGGCCCGCAGGGTGATCGGCTGGCTCTCCGCCAGCCCGCCAACACTGGCCAGATGCAGGTTGAGCGGGGGCGCGAACGAGGAAAAACCGAACATCGCATCGGCGCCGCTGACCCGGATGACCACCATGCCCGGCTCGCTGGTGGGCTGGGCCAACACCGGAGCCGCGGCCGCCAGAACCGAGCACAAAACTTCCGAGCCGCGCCGGAATAACCAGGCGAGCGAGAAAACCTCGCTTTGTCTCGTCCGGTACGGTCCGGACAATCCGGGCATTTGCAATTGCGGTCCTTGCCTGCTCGGCGCCTTGCGCGCGACCGAGCCGGCCACGCAGCGCGTCACTGCATCTGGAGAGCCCCGGGACTGACGCTGGCTCTCCGCTCACCCCTCGGGGCTACGGTCATGGTCGCCCCATTTGCCGTCACAATCCACCCCGCTGGCCGCAAGGGAGTCATGACCTGAGAGGGCGGCTGGCCGACTGGGGACAAATCCGCAGCGACGACAAAGGGGCACGCCACCCCTTCCCTTTCCCGGCTATCTCCGCTAGACAGCCCACCTAACCACCCCGTCCAAGCCTTCCCCAAGCGCCGCAACGCCCTGTTGTCGTGCGCGAATGGTGCGGGTGGCCTGAGCGCCAGGTGATTCTTCCTCGCCCGCCCCGTCATAGACCGAGCCGAGCGAGCCCAAAGAAATGCCAAAACGTACCGACATTAAATCGATCCTCATCATCGGTGCGGGTCCGATCATCATCGGGCAGGCTTGCGAGTTCGATTACTCGGGCACCCGGGCGTGCAAGGCGCTCAAGGAAGAGGGCTACCGCATCATTCTGGTGAACTCAGAACCCGGCGACGATCATGACTGATCCGGACTCGGCCGACGCCACCTATATGGAACCGATCACCCCGAAGTGGTCGCCAAGATCATCGAAAAGGAACGCCCTGATGCGCTGCTCCCCACCATGGGCGGCCAGACGGCACTGAACTGCGCGCTGTCGCTGCGCAAGATGGGCATTCTCGAAAAGTACAATGTCGAAATGATCGGCGCCACGGCCGAAGCCATCGACAAGGCCGAAGACCGCGAGCTGTTCCACGACGCCATGAAGAAGATCGGGCTGGAAACTCCCCGCTCCATGCTGGCGCATAACACGATCGAAGCGCTGCAGGCCCTTGAGGTCATTGGCCTTCCCGCCATCATCCGCCCCAGCTTCACCACAGGCGGCACCGGCGGCGGCATTGCTTACAATCGTGAAGAATATCTCGCCATCGTCGAGAGCGGTGTCGATGCCTCCCCCACCAATGAAGTGCTGGTGGAAGAAAGCGTGCTCGGCTGGAAAGAGTACGAAATGGAAGTTGTCCGCGACAAGAAGGACAATTGCATCATCATCTGCTCGATCGAGAATATCGATCCGATGGGCGTCCATACCGGCGACTCGATCACCGTCGCCCCGGCCCTGACGCTGACCGACAAAGAATACCAGATCATGCGCGACGCGAGCCTCGCCGTGCTGCGCGAAATCGGCGTCGAAACCGGCGGCTCCAACGTGCAGTTCGGCATCAACCCCGCTGATGGCCGTATGGTCGTCATCGAGATGAACCCGCGCGTGTCCCGCTCCTCCGCGCTTGCGTCGAAGGCCACCGGCTTCCCCATCGCCAAGGTCGCCGCGCGCCTTGCTGTCGGCTACACGCTGGACGAATTGGACAACGACATCACCGGCGGCATGACCCCGGCCTCGTTCGAGCCCACCATCGACTATGTCGTGGTGAAAATCCCCCGCTTTGCCTTCGAGAAATTCCCCGGCGCCGACAATCGCCTGACCACCTCCATGAAGTCGGTCGGCGAAGCCATGGCCATCGGCCGCACCTTCCAGGAAAGCCTGCAAAAGGCGCTGCGTTCGCTCAGAAACCGGGCTGACCGGCCTCAACGAAATCGGCATTCCCGGCCCGGGCGAAGGCGAAGACAAGAACGCCATCAAGGCGGCTCTCGGCACGCCCACGCCCAATCGCCTGCTGCATGTGGCCGAGGCCATGCGCCCGGGCATGAGCCTTGAAGACATTCACGAGGCCTGCAAGATCGACCCCTGGTTCCTCGAACAGATGAAGGGCATCGTCGATACCGAGGCCAAGGTCCGCGAATTCGGCCTGCCGCAGGACGCGGTCAATCTGCGCGCCCTCAAGGGTATGGGCTTCTCTGATGCCCGCCTCGCCCAGCTCGCCGCCCTCAAGCCGTCCGACGTGCGCAAGCTGCGCCATTCGCTCGACGTGCGCCCGGCCTATAAGCGCATCGACACCTCCGCTGCCGAATTCGCTTCGCCAACGGCCTATATGTACTCGACCTATGAGACGACCTTTGCCGGCGCCGTGGCTGACGAGGCCCGTCCGACCGATCGCAAGAAAGTGGTCATCTCGGGTGGCGGCCCCAACCGCATCGGCCGGGGCATCGAGTTCGATTATTGCTGCTGCCATGCCGCCTTCGCACTGGCTGATGCCGGCTATGAAACCATCATGGTCAACTGCAATCCCGAGACCGTCTCGACCGACTACGACACCTCGGATCGGCTCTATTTCGAGCCGCTGACCGAGGAAGACGTGCTCGAAATCCTGCTGCGCGAAAAGCAGAACGGCACGCTGCACGGCGTCATCGTGCAGTTCGGCGGCCAGACCCCGCTGAACTCGGCCGAGGCCGTGCTCAAGGCCGGTGTGCCGATCCCGGGCACCCAGCCAGACGCCATCGATCTGGCCGAAGACCGCGATCTCTTCTCCAAGCTGCTCAACAAGCTGGAATTGACTCAACCCAAGAACGGCATCGCCTATTCCCTTGAACAGGCTCGTCTTGTTGCCGAGCGCCCGGGCTATCCGCTGGTCATCCGCCCCTCCTATGTGCTGGGCGGCCGCGCAGATGGCCATCGTGCATTCGGCCAATGATTTCGAGCGCTATGTGCAGGACACGCTGACAGGCCTGGTCCCGCCCGATATCCTGCAGCGCTATCCCAACGACAAGACCGGCCAGATCAATTCGGTCCTCTCCGACAATCCGCTGCTATTCGATGCCTACCTCTCGGGCGCCACCGAAATCGACGTCGATGCCCTCTGCGACGGCAAGGACGTGTTCGTTGCCGGCATCATGGAGCATATCGAGGAAGCCGGCATTCACTCCGGCGATAGCGCCTGCTCGCTGCCCCCGCAGAACCTGACGCCCGAGGTCATGGCCGAGCTCAAGCGGCAGACGGCCGAACTGGCCTTCGCCCTCAAGGTCGGCGGGCTGATGAATGTGCAATATGCGCTCAAGGACGGCGTGATCTACCTGCTCGAAGTCAACCCACGCGCTTCCCGCACGGTGCCCTTCGTCGCCAAGGTGATCGGCGAGCCTATCGCCAAGATCGCCAGCCGCATCATGGCCGGCGAAAGCCCGGCCAGCTTTGGCCCGGTCGAAAAGACCTTCAAGCATGTCGCCGTCAAGGAAGCCGTCTTCCCGTTCAACCGCTTCCCCGGCGTCGATACGGTCCTCGGGCCCGAAATGAAGTCGACCGGCGAAGTGATTGGCCTCGATACCAATTTCGCCATGGCCTTTGCCAAGTCGCAAATGGGTGCCGGCTCCAAGGTTCCCACCAGCGGCACTGCCTTCATCTCGGTGCGTGACGCCGACAAGGCCTATATCGTCGACATGGCTCGTCATCTCGCCGAGGCCGGTTTCACCATCCTCGCCACCAGCGGCACCCAGCGGTATCTGGTGGAAAACGGCATCGCCGCCACCAAGATCAACAAGGTGCTGGAAGGGCGTCCGCACATCGTGGACTCGATGAAGAATGGCGGCGTGCAGCTGGTGATCAACACCACCGACGGCATGAAGTCGATCTCCGACAGCCGCGACATCCGCCGCACCGCCCTGCTCGCCAAGATCCCCTACTACACCACCATCGACGGCGCCCTCGCCGCCGTGGAAGGCATTGTGGCGCTCAAGCAAGGCAGCATGCAGGTCCGCTCGCTGCAAAGCTATTTCGCGGCCTAGTCCCGCCAGATACTCGATCTGTCCCTCCCCCTGTCAGGGGAGGCTAGGAGGGGTACTCCGATGCCCATCTTGACTCCCCGCTCCCATAACTATCCTGCCCATCATGATGATGTCCGAAGCAACTAAGTTCGCAGTGCACTTGAACGCCTAACGGCGCTCATTGGAGCACGTCCGACGAGCGGCATTCCCGCTCGATCCGGCTGTCCCCTGCGACGGCCACGCGAACTTATGGACATATCTCATGCCCTCTCATTTTGCTGCGCTCAGCGAAGCGCAAATCTCTGCCTTCATCACTGACGGCTTTATCCGCATCGACAATGCCTTCTCCCGCGAACTAGCCGACGAGGCTCGCGCCATCCTCTGGCGGGACACCGGCTGCGATCCGGACAATCCAGCCACCCGGACCAAGCCGGTCATCCGCTTGGGCGGCTATTCCGACCGGCCCTTCCGCGAAGCAGCCAATACCTCGCTTCTGCATACGGCCTATGACCAGCTTGTCGGCAAGGACAGGTGGCTACCCCCGCAGGGCCTAGGCACGTTCCCGGTCCGCTTCCCCTCGTCCGAGGAACCGGGCGACGATGGCTGGCACATCGATGGCAGCTTTGCCGGCGACGATTTCAAGGACTTCCTAGATATTCGCGCCAACATCGTCTCCAAGGGCCGTGCACTATTGATGCTGTTCCTCTTTTCCGATGTCGGAGAGGAGGACGCACCCACCCGCATCAAAGTCGGCTCGCATCTTGAGGTCGCCCGCTATCTCGCCTCGGCGGGCGATGGGGGACGCTCGCTCCACGACATGATCGCCGACCGGCCGGACTGGTTCGATACCGGCCGCGAGGCGCTGGCAACGGGATCGGCAGGGACCGTCTACCTCTGCCACCCCTTCCCGGTGCACGCCGCCCAGAAGCATCACGGCAAGACGGTCAAATTCATGGCCCAACCGCCCCTGATGCCAAAGGCGTCGCTCGATCTGGACCGGCCCGACGGCGCCTATTCCCCCGTCGAAACAGCCATCCGCCGGGCGCTCAACCGCGCCTGACATCCACAATTGACGCCCCAGCCACCGGGTCATTCCGGCGCAGGCCGGAATCCATTCTGAGACCTCAGGATGGGCTCCGCCATGCGCCGGGTGACAGCGGGAACACATAACAAGAGACAAAAATGACCAACTATTTCAAAGACCCCTTCAGCGGCATCCGGCTTGATGAGCAAGTCACCAACCCCAACATCATCATGGGCCGCTACAGCTATTATTCCGGCTATTACCACGGCCATAGCTTCGACGATTGCGCCCGCTTCCTGATGACCACGCCAGGCGTCGACAAGCTGATCGTGGGCAGTTTCTGCTCCATCGGCTCCGGCGCAGCCTTCATCATGGCCGGCAATCAGGGCCATCGCTACGATTGGGTCAGTTCCTTCCCGTTCCACTACATGCCCGAAATCCCCGGCTTCGGTACGGCAGCGGACGCCTTTGCCCCAGCTGGCGACACCATTATCGGCAATGACGTGTGGATCGGCACCGAAGCCATCATCATGCCCGGCATCAGCATCGGCCATGGCGCCGTCATCGGCACGCGAGCACTCGTCACCAAGGACGTGGAACCCTATGCCATTGTCGGCGGCAATCCGGCCAAGCTGATCCGCAAACGGTTCAGCGACGAGCACATCGCCATGCTGCTGGAAATGGCTCGGTGGGATTGGCCGCACGAGCAGCTGATCGCCGCCATGCCATTGCTGACCAGCGGCGATATCCCCGCACTGCATGGCCACTGGCAGGCGCTATAGTCACCCCGGAGGTCGCGGCGCTGCCGCGACCTCAAGCCTATCCCCGGAAGAATTCCGCCACTTCGGCCAGCGCGCCCTCGATAGCCTCGTCATCGACATCCAGATGCGTCACCCAGCGCTGCTGGCCATAGCGCCCCGTGGTCCCGATCCCGCGCTCGCCGAGGAACGTGTTGAACCGCTCGCCCAGTTCCGCCTCGCAATTGAGGAAGATGATATTGGTATGCGGCTGGGTCACATTGAGCTGGTCAAACGCCGCCAGCCCCTCGGCCAGCCGCTTGGCCCGGCGGTGATCATCGGCCAGCCGCGCCACATTATGCTCCAGCGCATAAAGCCCCGCCGCCGCCAAAATCCCCGACTGGCGCATGCCGCCACCCAGCATTT
Source organism: Devosia sp. A8/3-2 (assembly GCA_025452255.1). Taxonomy (GTDB): domain Bacteria; phylum Pseudomonadota; class Alphaproteobacteria; order Rhizobiales; family Devosiaceae; genus Devosia. Next base: position 1,872,984 of record CP104974.1, on the reverse strand, counting down.
TGCGATTGCGCCGCGCCGTCTCGATCAGATCGGCCCGCCCGACCAGTACCGACCCCACCGGCGCGCCCAAGCCTTTGGACAGGCAGATCGAAACCGTGTCGAAATCAGCGGTAAAATCCTTGATATCCATGCCCAGCGCCACGCTGGCATTGAACGCCCGTGCACCATCAAGATGCAGTCCCAGCCCATGCCGCCGCGCCAGTTCCGCCACCGCGGCCATATACGCCACCGGCAGGATCTGCCCGCCATGGGTGTTTTCCAGCGCAATCACCCGGGTCGTCGCAAAGTGGCTATCATCCACCTTGATCGCCGCCTCGATATCGCCCAGCGCCAGCGTGCCGTCGGGCTGATGCGCAATCGGCTGCGGCTGGATCGAGCCGAGCACGGCCGCGCCGCCGGCTTCCCAGCGGTAGCAATGAGCATTCTGCCCGGCGATATATTCATCGCCACGCCCGCAATGGCTCATCAGCGCCAGCAGGTTGGATTGCGTCCCCGACGGCACGAACAAAGCCGCGTCCTTGCCCAGCATGGCCGCCATACGCTGCTCCAGCCGGCTGACGGTCGGGTCATCACCGAACACATCATCGCCCACCTCGGCCTCAACCATGGCCGTCCGCATTGCAGCAGAGGGCCGGGTGACGGTGTCGGAGCGGAAATCGTAGCGAATGGTGTTCATGCGGCAACCTCAATAGACTTCGCCATGAGGTCTATTGAGGCGCGGCTGGCTTGTCAGCCCCCTACTCGTGCAACCCCGCCTGAATGGCATCCCATAGCGGATTGGGCTTGTAGGGCATGACGGGCGTCTGGCCCTTTCCGGGGCCTCCCAATATTTCCAGCCCAGCGCATCGCTGCCCAGCTCGTAATCGAAGCCGTCATATTCATCCTCGTGGAACGAATAGAAGGCCCAGTGAATGTCATGCGCGTTGAGATTAGCCATGACATCGGTGAGATAGTCAGCACAGCCCTCATTGCGTCGCATGCAGCCAAATTCGGCGGCCACAATGCGATTGGCGGGAATGGCCTGCTTGTCCGCCCAGTCATAAACCGGCTGCAGGAATTCATTGATTGTGCTGGCGTTCCGAGCCACCTCACCCGTCCCGAACGGCACCATACCGGGATAGACATAGCCCAGTTTGTCGTGGAAATTCTTGCCGGCGGTGAAGTTATAGGGCTCGTACATGTGGAAGGCGTAGAGCACCTTGCTATCGCTCAACGCATTGGGCCAGCCGCTGAAGGCGCCGGCATTGGCGTACCAGCCGGCATCGACCATGATTGGCGTATCGGGATCGACCGAGCGAATGGCTGATATAACCATTTCGTAAAATGCCGGCAGGTCGCGGGCCGTGCCTTTGTTGGCTTCGGCAAAGGCGATGTGGCTCGAAACATCGCCCGGCGCGGTGTTTTCCGCTGAACCCGTGCCGCGTTCCGGCGCCGGTTCATTGACGATATTATAGGCCAGAACGCCTGGATTATCCTTAAGCTCGGCGGCCAGATCGCGCCAGAAATCGGCGGTCTGCTGCCAATAGGCCTTGTCTTCCCAGATGCGGCCATCGAACTTGTCGCCATTGTTCTGGCTCCAGCGCATGCCGGGTAGGGTCAATGGCGCGATGACCGAGCCGACCTCGGAATCATGAGCCATTCCAAGCACTTCCTTGAGCCGTGCCGAGTCCGGTTGGACCAGCCCGTCATAGTGATCGGCGTTCCCGATCAGGAAGTCGCGTTCGGTGGCGTCCCACTTGTCATAGGCCAGCCGGCCCCATTGGATGCCCGCCGCATGGGCTTCGGCAAACCGCTCGGCTAAAGGCTTGACGGAGAAGAAGTTACTGCCTTTGCGCTGGGTGTCCCAGAAGCCGATCGTGTCGCCCGCCAGCGCCGGAAAGCTGGCCAGAAACACCGCGAGCACCGGGCCCGCCTTTGCTGCAATTTTCATAAAAGTCCCGCTTGTTTTGCTGGCCGGGACCCCAAGCCCCAAACGGGGCACGACTATGGCAGCTAGGCCGCGACCCCACTGGCAGCGTCAAACAATGCAGCCGTCTCGTCGTCTAACGTTAGCAGACTGTTAACGTTGACGGGCTTGCGCGCTAACACGAGGATACCTTCGATGGGCGCGCCCCGATCCTGCCGCAGCGTCGCCTTTTCAAACCGCAGCACTTCAAGCCCCGCATCGAGCAAAGCCTGCCGCGTCGCCACCGGGCCATGGGCATAGCGCAGCGACGGTCGCAGGAAGACCGCCTCGTCACCCTCATGGGCTTCGAGCGAAAATGCCAGCAGCCCACCGGGCAGCATGGCCGGCACCACACCGGCCAACACCGGCGGCAGCGCGCCGCAATAGATGAACACATCGGCGGCTGTCACGAGATCTGCTTCCGCCACCCGGCCCGCCGGGGCGGCGACCAGCTCGGCCTTGTCGAGGCGATCGTAAATGCCCTTCTTGCCGGTCTCGGCGATCATGGCGGCGCTGAGGTCGACGCCTTCGAGATAGGACACCTTGGCGCGCACCCGCTCGCCCATCAGTCCCGTGCCGCAACCCAGATCGATGGCACGGGCGAAATGATCGATCCCCAGCTTGCCCATTTCCTCGACCAGCATGGCGTCAAGCAGCGCCGGCACCTGATAACCCAGCGTCTGCAGCAATGCGCTTTCAAAGCGCGGCGCATATTGGTCGAACAGCGCCTCGACATAGCTGACCGCCGTGCCCTCGCTGGCGCTGGCCGCGCCATGCGCCGCAAGTTTGAGGCCCGCGCCGAACAGGCCATCATCGTCCAGCGCCTCAAGGTGGCGCCGGGCCGAGATGGCGCCGGAAATATCGCCCGCCTTCTCGCTGTAATTGCCCAGCAATTCCCAGCCAGCCGCCCAAAGCGGCGTCAGCTCGAGCGCCTGAGCCATCAGATCGGCAGCTGCAGCATAATCCCCGCCCTCGGCCAGCATCTTGGCATAGCCGGCACGACGGTCGGCGATGACATCGCCGGAAGAATGAAACGCCTTGGTCAAGACGAAGTGATCTCTGGAGGGCTACCGGTCCTGTTGGCCCGGCGAGCCGGGGATTTGCAGCAAATCCGGGCCGAAATCAAGCCGCTCTTTGCGCTGCATAGCTGGGGTGCGACCAAGAGCGCGGTAGCCAATATCTGCAATTGGCGTAGTATGCGCGTGTCCCGACCGGATTGTTTGCATCTGGTCGGCGGCAGGATGCCTTTGGCCGCAGGCTCATCGCGTGTCCGCACCGGGTTCCCCAAGACTGGCGCAAATACTTGACGGAATTCATCTTTCCCCCGGCAGATCAGCTGATCGGCCGGGCGCTTTGTCATGTGTAAACAAATTATTGAACGCCGCTTTTTTGCGGCTAAGCTCATCGGATCGAATATTGCGGCCGACCGATCTGATCCTGCGAATACCATTCGCGCATGCTGACGTCACTTTCCGATATTTCGATATCATCAAGTCTTGGTCATCATGACTGGGACCGTCTACCGCAGCGATTGCACGAGGGAAACGCGCATCATGGCAACTGGCACTGTGAAGTGGTTCAACGGCCAAAAGGGATATGGCTTTATTCAGCCGGACGAAGGCGGGGCGGACGTGTTCGTCCACATTTCCGCCGTCCAGCGCTCGGGCCTCAATGGCCCGGATGAAGGCCAGAAGGTCAATTACGAGATCGTCAAGGACAAGCGGACCGGCAAATCCGCCGCCGACAACCTGACCGCCTCCTGATCTGATCTATCTGCAGCAAAATCAATAAAGGGCGCATCGAGGGGATGCGCCCTTTTTCATGTGCCATCGGTCATGCGACCGCAATACCGCCATGCCAAAACCTCGCCGCGCAGTCCACTGCGCCAGACCACAAGAGGTAAAGACATGACCAATCGACGCAATTTGCTCGCCGGCGCCGCCGTGCTGCCTTTCATTGCCGCACCGGCTTTCGCGCAAAGTCCGGTGTCAGGCGATATCCAGCAGGCCATGGCCGATCACCTTGCGGTCGAGCTGGGTGACCAAACCGCTGCGGACGGATTGGCCGAAATCCTGTTCAAGGACGCATTGACTCGGAGCGCGCCGACCGTGGCGCCCGCCGCGATCAAAACCATTGTCGCCTTCGCGTTCGGCAATCGTCCCAATACCGAAAGCGGCAATACGCCCACCGATGGCACCGCCCAGCTGGCGCTGCCCGATCCGGGGCCGATCAATGCATTGCTCGCCGACAAGGTCGCCGAAATCTCGGCCGTCCAGCCTGAAGCGAAAATCTATGCTCAGTGGGAAATCGCCCGCTATCTCGTCGACAAGCACAAGCTGACCCAGACCGTCTCCATCGAGCCGGTGATCAATGCCGATGGCACCATCACCTATCTCAGCACGGTCGGCGTGGCCGAAGCGATCATTGCCGATGCGGGTTCAGCAGAAGCCTTGGGTCAGATCGCCGTCGTCGGCCATCGCGACCATTCCAAGCGCTGTGTCAGAAACGGCCCGCGCCGCCGGCATGGATGCCTATCTGCCCGAAGGGATCGCCATGCCGGTCGATTACGATATCGAGTCCGGCCAGTCCTGGACGCGCGAGCGCCGGCTCTATCTCGTGCACGACCTTTACGCGCCTCACCGGTACGCGCTCGGCCGTGATCGAAGCCGCCTATCCAAACGGCTGACGGACTCGGCCAGCGCACCGCCGCCTCCCTCGGGCTGGACCCGAGGGCCTTCATGGTCTGGCGCAAGCGGTGAGTGGCCCTCGGGTCGAGCCCGAGGGAGAGCGGTGGGGAGGAGGGATTTTGGCCCTCCCACAATGTCATTCCCGCTTTCGCGGGAATGACATTGTGGGTGGGTGAACTGGGTGGGGGTTGAGTTGCTGCGTCATGCCACCATTGTTCCCAATATCACAGCGTCACCCTCGGGCTTGACCCGAGGGCCTTCCTGATCTGGTGCAAGCGGCGAGTGGCCCTCGGGTCAAGCCCGAGGGAGATGGTGCGGAGGAGAGTTTTAGTATGGATTCCGGCCTGCGCCGGGATGACCTTGTGGGTGGGCCCGTTCTGGGCGATGCCTACACCCCTTCCGGCGCCACCCGGATCACTTGCCCATTGCCTGCGTCGGTCAGTGCATAGATCGCGCCGTCGGGGCCGACCCGCACGTCGCGAATGCGGCCCAGTTCGCCTTCAGAACAGGCGTTCCTCGCCGACGACCGCGCCGCCGTCCATGTCGAGCCGCACCATGACATTGCCGCTGAGGCCGCCGGTGATCAGGTCGCCCTGCCAGCCCTCGATCAGGTCGGCATCGTAGAAGGTGAGGCCCGATGGCGAGATGGAGGGGACCCAATAATGCAGCGGCTGCTCCAGCCCCGCTTTCTCCGTGCCCTCGCCGATCGGGTCGCCGGAATAGTCTTCGCCATAGGCGATGACCGGCCAGCCATAATTTGCGCCCGGCTGGGGCATGTTGAGCTCGTCACCGCCGCGCGCCATGCTCGACGACGAAGAGTGCGCCATCGCTCTGCCGCAATGCGGCGCCTTGCGGATTGCGGTGGCCCTTGCTCCATAATTCGGGCGCCCAGCCCTCCAACTCGGGATTATCATCCGGCACCGAACCATCGGGCGCGATGCGCACCACGGCGCCGGCCAGATCGCTCATATCCTGCGCCCGCTCCCCTTCTCCCCGCTCACCCGGGGTCACGAACAGATTGCCATCCGGCCGATGACGATGCGCGAGCCATAATGCAGGCTTGTTCCGGTAAAATTGTTCATGCGGAAAATGACATTCTGCTCGCTGAGCGCTCCGCTATCGCCCTCGAGCGACAATGTTGCCGACAAGACCGCGGTGCCTCGCCCGCGCGGCATGCCTGCATCCTCGGCGCGTTCGGCAAAGCTGAGATAAATCCGCCCGCTTTCGGCAAAGTCCGGCGCCAGCGCCAGATCGAGCAAACCGCCCTGCCCCCGCGCCGCCACGCGCGGCACGCCCTCGATGGGCGCGCCGACTGATCCATCCTGATCCACCACGCGCAATTGCCCGCTGCGCTCGCTCACCAGCATGCGGCCATCGGGCAGGAAACCCAAGGCCCGGGGGTGATCCAGCCCCTCGGCCAGCACTGTCGCGGTCAACGGCCCCGCTGAAGTGTCGATCGTGCGGGCCATGGCGGGCGCTGCCAACACCGGGGCCAGCGCGGCGCCAGCAAAAACAGGCAGGCGAGAGGGAGAACGATGAATCATCCTTGGGCCTTTCGTTTGCAAATCAGCTAAATCTTGAATGGGCATGTGGAGATAACCATCTTCATTATGCACACCCGCTTGACCGCAACGCGGCGGGCGGGCAATTTGAACCTATCTCCCCCAAAAACTTATCGTGATGCACACGCCGGGTTTGGCTGGGGAGTTTGACGTTTTTGCCGTGCCGAATGGAGGCGACGAATGGACAAGATCCCGATGACGGTCGGAGGCCACAAGGCACTGACCGCCGAATATGAGCACCGCACTGCAACCGAACGCCGTCGCATCATCGAGGCGATCGCCGAAGCACGCGCCCATGGGGACCTGTCGGAAAACGCCGAATATTCGGCCGCCAAGGAACAGCAGAGCCTCAATGAAGGCCGCATCCGGGAACTGGAATCGATTCTGGCCCCGGCCGACATCATCGACGTGACCAAGCTGTCGGGCGCCAGCGTCAAGTTCGGCGCCACGGTGACGTTCCTTGATGAGGACACTGAAGAAGAAAAGACCTATCAGGTCGTGGGCGACCCCGAGGCTGATGCCACTGGTGGGCGCGTGTCGATTTCGTCCCCGATTGCCCGCGCCATGATCGGCAAGGAAGAAGGCGATTCGTTTGAAGTTTCAGCGCCCGGCGGGTCCCGCAGCTACGAGATCGTCAAGATTCAGTACATCTAACGGGTCCGAGCGCTCGTTTCTTGGGCATTTGCCCAAGGCAGGCTGTGACATTTTAGTGCGATCCACAGCCGCGAGCGCCACAAAAGCGACTTAGCCTTGAAAGAGTACACCTTCGGCCTTTAACTTAGGGGCCGAGGGCTACTCGCATTTGTTGGAGAGCGTTGCGATGCACGCGAAAGTCATCATCATCGGTTCCGGTCCAGCCGGCTACACCGCCGCCATCTACGCGGCGCGCCATGCTTGAGCCCGTGATGATTCAGGGTCTGCAGCCCGGTGGCCAGCTGACCATCACCACCGATGTCGAGAACTATCCCGGCTTTGCCGACGTCATCCGGGGTCCATGGCTCATGGACCAGATGAAGGCGCAGGCCGAACATGTCGGCACCAAAATCGTCAACGACCTCATCGTCAATGTCGATTTCGACAAGCGCCCCTTCGTGCTCACCGGCGATAGCGGCGATATCTACACCGCCGATAGCCTGATCATCGCCACCGGCGCCCGAGCCAAATGGCTGGGCATTCCGTCCGAACAGAAATTCCGGGGCTTTGGCGTATCGGCCTGCGCCACTTGCGACGGCTTTTTCTATCGCAACAAGGAAGTGCTGGTGGTCGGCGGCGGCAATACCGCGGTCGAAGAAGCGCTGTTCCTCACCAATTTTGCCAGTAAGGTGATCGTGGTGCATCGCCGCAACGAATTCCGTGCGGAGCGCATCCTGCAGGATCGCCTGTTCAAGAATCCCAAAATCGAAGTGCGCTGGAATACCGAAGTTGCCGAAGTCGGCGGCTCGGCCATGCCCACCTCGGTCAATTCGGTCACCCTGCGCGACACCACAACCGGCCGCACTTATGAGCAGCCGATCGACGGTATTTTCGTTGCCATCGGGCATGCCCCAGCAACGTCAATATTTGCCGGCAAGCTCGACATGAAGCCGGGCGGCTACCTGCAGGTGAAGGCCGGCACCACCGAAACCAATATTCCCGGCGTCTTTGCCGCAGGGGATGTCACAGACGATGTTTACCGTCAGGCAATCACTGCCGCAGGCATGGGTTGCATGGCAGCGCTTGAAGCAGAACGATACCGGCTGAACACGAGCTCGCCGAAGCGGCGGAGTAGACTGACCGACGACCCAAATAGAAAGCGTCACAAGAAATGCTCGACTGGGACAAGCTCCGGATTTTCCACACCGCCGCCGAGTCGGGCAGTTTCACACATGCCGCTGAAAAGCTCGGCATGAGCCAGTCCGCCGTCAGCCGCCAGATCTCGGCGCTGGAGGATGACCCGGGCCTCAAGCTCTTCATCCGCCATGCGCGCGGGCTGGTGCTGACCGAAGTGGGCGAGCAATTGTTCCGCACCGCCCATCGCATGCATTGGGAGCTGCAACAGGTCGAAACCCAGATGTCCGAAAGTCAGGACGTCCCGACGGGTCCCTTGATCGTCACCACCACGGTGGGTATCGGCTCGACTTGGCTCAGCTCGCGGCTCGACGAGTTCCTGAAACTCTATCCGCTGATCCAGCTCGAAATCCGCCTCAATGACGCCGAGCTCGACACGGCCATGCGCGAGGCCGACGTGGCCATCCGCCTGCACCGGCCCAACCAGTCCGAAATGATCCAGCGCAAGCTGTTCACGGTGCACAACCACTTCTACGCCACCAATAGCTATATCGACGAATTCGGCATGCCCGCCACGGTCGATAACCTCGAAGACCACCGCATCATCAGCTTTGGCGAGCCGGTGCCGTCCTATCTGGGTGATATCAACTTCCTCGAACGCATGGGGCGCTCCGATTCCAGCCCCCGCCGCGCCGCGCTCAAGGTCAACTCGATCTATGGCATGCTGCAGGCCTGCCGCGCCGGCATCGGCATCGCCATGCTGCCCGATTATGTGACGGAAAAGGAAGACGGCCCGGTCCAGTCCTGCCCGAGATCGAGCTGCCGGCTTATGAAGCCTATTTCGTCTACCCCCGGCGCTGAAAAATTCCAAACGCGTCGGCGTGTTCCATGACTTCCTCGTCGGCAAAGCCCGCGAGTGGAGCTTCTAGACCTCATGGTCCCACATGCCCCTCATCACCACCATCGCCTTCGACGCTGATGACACGCTGTGGCAGAACGAGCAGTTTTTCCGGCTGACCGAGCAGCGCTTTGCCGATCTGCTCAAGGACTATACCGACGCGCCCGATCTCAATGAGCGGCTGATCAAGGCGGTCACCGCCAACCTGCAATATTACGGCTTCGGCATGAAGGGCTTTGCCCTCTCCATGGTGGAAACGGCGCTGGAGGTGACCGATCACCGCGTGCCCGGCACGGTCATTGCCGAAATCCTTGCCGCCGGACGCGAATTGCTAACCTACCCGCTCGAGACCCTACCCTATGTCGACCAGGTGCTGGGGCAATTGCAGGACAGCCATCGGCTGATCCTCGTCACCAAGGGCGACACGTTCGACCGAGAGCGCAAGCTTGCCGCCTCGGGCCCGGCCGATTATTTTGCGGCCGTCGAAATCGTCACCGACAAGAATCCCGCTACCTATGCCCGCATCTTCGAGCGTCACAGCGATGGGGCGAGCCGCACACTCATGGTGGGCAATTCACTGCGTTCCGATATTCTGCCGCCGCTCGTCGCCGGTAGCTTCGCCGTCTATGTGCCGCATGCGCTGACTCGGTCCTATGAGCATGCGGACGAGCCGGAAGGAGAATCGCGCTATGCAAAAATCGAGCATATCGGGGAACTCCCCACCGCCATTGCGGCCTTCAGATCCAGCCATGGCTGACGCGACCTGCTTCTTTGAAGGCATTTTCGCTGTCGCCCTGCCTGCGACATACTGTACCGCTCTTGGCCGCACTATTTGATTTCATTGATATTTTCTCACCAACATGCCGAAAACGCATGGCTGGCATGTAGCCTGCCTAATTGTTGAGCGCGGTGCCGCCTCCTATATGAGCAGCATCACAGCGGCGCTTCCCTCCTCCCTTGCGCTGCTGCGTTCCCTCTGGCGGGATTTATCCCGCTCCCTTGTGGCTTCGCTCTCCCCTCGAGCGAGGCCACTTTTGTTTTCAGCTCGGGCATTTGCCCATGCGATTATGCATGGCTGACATGTCAGCTTCCATATTGCCGACTAGTTCAGTAGAGTTCATATAGAACATGTCGCTGAGACGCGCTCCGAATCCTCCTCCCTCGGACCCCGTATCGCGACACCGAACCTGAGCCGTATCCTCCTCCCTCGGCAAGGGTTCAACGGTAGAGCGCATATCCTCCTCCCTTGCTCTCTACCCCACTTCAGATTTGGCTTCGGCCCAGTCATCGGCCCCATCTTCGGATGGGGCCTTTTTCGTGCCAATGCCGGCGCAGCGCATAGCTCTGCTGCTCAAAGAATGGACAACTTGTCGCAGTGCCTATTGCATGGCTGACATGTTGAGAGGCCCATTGCTGACCGGAAGGTCAAATTCTATATGTGTATTCGTCGCTGGAACGCCGCTCCGTATCCTCCTCCCTCGGACCCGCGTTAGGCGACACCGGATCTAGGCCGTATCCTCCTCCCTCGGCTTGGGTCCACCCGGTTTGGTGCATATCCTCCTCCCTTGCACTGGACCATTACTTACGATTTGGCTTCGGCCCTATCATCAGGCCCCATCTTCGGATGGGGCCCTTTTTTGTTCTGAGGTACGCCAATCGGCATTCAGGTTCTCTGGGCGACAGAGAGCCGATCACCCCTAAATCGCCCGCCATGCATGGCTGACCTTCCCATTGAGCGTTTGTTCCGCCGCACCGCATAGTCGATAACGGCTTCAGGTTTTCCGCTCCGGCAGAAAGCCCCCGGCCTCGCCCATCCCCTCGGGCGGGGCCTTTTGCTTTTCCGGCCGGACAATTCTGCCCGCCGGGCAGCAAATTCTGCCGCCCCGGACCGGGCCAGCTTCCCTAACCCCTTGAAACGATTGAACCGGCAAGCGGCACAGCGCTTGCAACGCCCTTCTGGCAAAGCCGGGAGAACGCCCATGGTTGCCGTCAGCACTGCCTATAGCGCCAACACTTATTACAATGTCGCGGCAAGCCAGACGGCCAATGCAAAAACCGGCAGCACGGCCAGCGCCACCGCAACCACGACGGATGCCGCAGCCACCTCGGTCACCCTTTCCGATGCCGCCAAGGCCGCGCTGGCCGCCAAGGACTTCGCCACCGTGCTGGCCGAGGCCCGCGCCAAGCTCAATACCCTGCTCACCGAAGCCGGCCGCACCAATCCGCTGGAAAAGGACAAGCTGGCGCTCGATCTTTCGAGCTCGGACCCCCACGAACTCTACGCCATGGCCAGCGACGACAGCTTCACCAGCGATGAGCAGAAGGCGGCCGGGCTCGAAATGCAGCGCCGGCTCGAGGCTGCTTTGGCCGGGCCCGCCGCCGTCGCCAAGGTCACCGGCAATTATCAGGGGCTCTACAAGGCCGCCGCCGAATATCTCGATAGCTCGGGCGCCGAAGAAAAAGCCGCCCCCGACTGGATCGCCGCCCGCGCCGCCGTCACCGAAGGCCTCAAGCAGCTGCAGGCCGATCCCAAGAAATTGCCCGATGCCGGCGAGGACGACCCCGTCGCCATTTATCTGGCGCTGGTCAAGGCCGGCGAAACCGCCACGCCGCGCCCCATTACCGACGTGGCCGGTACCGCCCGCAACACGCTCGACACGCTCTATGCCGATGCCACAAAAGCGGGCAAGGCACCCACCTTCAACAAGAACACCAGCGTGGGCACCTATATCGACCTGTCCAAATTCGACAGCCGCACGCTGTCATCCATCGTGCTGGACACGTCAGGCAAATTCACGCCTGAGGAAACCCGCGCCGCCGACCGGGCCCTGCGCGCCAAGAGCAGGGCAGCGCTGGTCGCCGGCTTCCAGAACGCCGCCAAATCCAGCGACCCCACTGCCTTCAGCCAGAACATCATCTCGATCTATTCTTCGATGAGCCCAGAAGAACGCCAAGCCGCCGGCTGGAGCGAAGACTTCTACAAGGCCGCCCCGGGCAGCTACCAATCCACGTCCCAGCTGGTCAAAATGTTTGCCGACGCCGGCGGCTCCAGCACCAGCTTCATGAGCCTGTTGGGTCAGTAGGGCATTCCGACCTACGGAATGCCGGTGATGACCTTCCATCACTTGTCGCATACGATAAGTGCCGCACGGCATTCTCGGTCCGTCAGCATGGGGAGGCGCATTTGACGCTGCGCGGTTGGGCAACACTGGCATGGCAGTCTGACTACGGTCAGTTCTACCTCATTGATGAGGAAGACCTCGCTTTCGAGGCGCCAATCGAGATCACTCCAGAAATGGAGGCACGCAGCCTGTTCGCGCTGTCTATGGGGTTTGTGATCTACACAGCCGATTGCCTGCAACAGCATATTCGCATCCAGATTTACGATTCCGAGCCGAACCATCCGCCAGCGGAAGTGATGAGCGGCAGGCCCCGGACCAGGATCGAAACGAGCAAGGCAAACTTTCCCTCGCAAAAGTTCACGATCTCAAGCCCGTCGAAACCCTACCCTCTGCCGGGCGGACCAACATTTTCCCTCGACGCTGCCGTGGTGACGATCCGCATCAGCTGGATGGAATTTCAAGGCAGCCGGGATGACGGCGTTCCGGTCGACCCCGACATTATCGAGATCTCGATCTGGCCGAGCTAATTTGGCCGAGGCGAAGGCCGATGGTGCAAGGGCACGAGAACTGGAACGATGCTTCTCTCTTCACCAACGGAGATTGAGGGGCGTGGCTTAGGGAGCCATGGCAATCCAGTCACCCCCATTTCCCCATACCCAAGGTGTCATTCCCGCGAAAGCGGAACCTCCGTTTTCTTAAACGCGGAACGCGCGGTGCTTCAGCACCACCACTGGCGGAAAACGTACCAGTTCCATGCCAACCAATTTTGCGGACTGCTGTTCCGGCCACGCGGCTTCCGCTAAGGCCGTTGCACGCGTAGCGTCACCTTTCGTCTGCAAAGTCACATGCGGCGTCCAACTGCCAATGCGGTAATGGGAACGAACCAGTTCAGTGGGCAGGCGCTGCAAAACCCGCCGATGCAGATCCATCAACACCTCGCCACCCGCGAGCGCCAGCCACACCACATCTGTGCCGTCGAACTGGCGCACCGGCCCCAATTGGCAATCGATGGCTACGCCATCCTCCAGCGCCCCAGCAACGACAGCCTCGTGGGGCTCCTCGTCGAGCACAGCCAGACTCAAATGCGGCGCATAGCCCAGCCGCACCATGTCATCGCTGATTCCCGCGCCCGCCAATTTCCGCCAAACGGCCTCAACCACGACTTCCGCATCAGCATCCAGCCGCAGGCAAATTGCATAGGCCACGCCTAAGCAATACCCGCACAAAACCCCCGGATCCGCCTTACCGCCTCTTCCAGCTCAGCATTGCTCGCCGCATAGCTCAGCCGGAAATGCCACGGCAGCCCGAACGCCGCGCCATGCACCAGCGCCACGCCGGTCTCTTCCAGCAGCGCCATGACGAAATCTTCGTCATTTGCCAGCAGTTTGCCGCCGGCGCTGGTTTTGCCCAGCAGCCGCTTGCAGGAGGGGAATACGTAGAACGCACCTTCGGGCACCGGGCAATCGAGGCCGGTATTGGCATTGAGGCCGGCGACGACCGGGTCGCGGCGTTGCTGGAAGGCCTGCCGCCATTCGGTCAAAAATTCCTGCGGCCCGTTCAGCGCCTCGACGGCGGCCCATTGCGAGATGGAACTCGGATTGGTGGTCGACTGCCCCTGCAGCTTGGTCATCGCCGCCAGTAGCGGGCGTGGGCCGGTGCAATAGCCGATGCGCCAGCCGGTCATGGCGTGCGACTTGCTCACCCCGTTCATGGTTAGCGTGCGCTTCTGCAAGGCCGGCTCGACACGGGCGATGGTGGCGAAAACCCCGCCATCATAGACCAGCACTTCATAGATATCGTCGGTGAGGATATGCACATGCGGATGGCGCAGCAGCACCTCGGCCGGGCCCTTGAGCTCGGCCGCCGAATAGGCCGCGCCCGTGGGGTTGGACGGCGTATTGAGGATCAACCACTTGGTCTTGGGCGTGATCACGGCTTCCAGCACGTCGGGCTTGAGCTTGAAGCCGGTCGTGTCATCGGCCACGGCAAAGACCGGTTCGGCGCCGCAGAGCCGCACGATTTCGGGATAGCTGACCCAATAGGGCACGGGCACGACAACTTCGTCGCCCGGATTGAGCGTCGCCATCAGCGCATTGAAAATGATCTGCTTGCCGCCCGAGGAGACAAAGCAATCGGCCGCCGTTACATCGAGCCCATTGTCGCGCCGGAACTTGGCCGCCACAGCTTCCTTCAGCTCGGCAATGCCATCCACATTGGTATAGCGCGTCTTGCCCTCGTCCATGGCCTTGATCGCGGCCCGGCGCACATTGAGCGGGGTGTTGAAATCGGGCTCGCCTGCCGAGAGCGCGATGATGTCGCGCCCCTCCTCGGCCATGACCCGCGCTTTCTGGCTGATCGCCACCGTCGCCGAGGGGGCCACCCGCGCCAGTGCATCAGACAAGAACGCCATTTCATCTCTCCCGGGAAATACCGGGCAAACTGATATTGCCTCAGGCCCGCCGGGGCAACAGGTCTTTAGTTGTCATAATCGGCGATATGACCAAATGCGTAGCCGCGCTGCTTGAGCCCGGCGATCAGCGCAGTGAGGTTGGCGGTTCCGTCAAAATGATCCTGAAACATCTCGTCATGCATCAACAGGATCAGATTGCCGCGCTCAACCTCGCGATTGGCGAGGAATTTGGCGTCGATCTCGGTCAGGAGCTGTTCGACGCTCTGTATCGGCTTGCCCGTGCTCTCATGCGACCATTCATGGTCCCAGCCATAGATTTCATAGCCCACTGCGGCCACGGCGTTGAAATCGGGCCGTTCCTTGCCATCCTCGGCCTTGCCGATCCCGAAATCGTCGCGCGACAGATTGGGCAGGCGGAACACATCGCGCCCCGGCAGCCGCGCATGCACCGGCGCCGTCAGCCCGAGCACGCCAGTGGCCTTTTCGAGGTCATCCACCACTTCTCGGGTGCTGGAATAGAAGCGCTTATAATGGTTGTTGGCATGGGTGTAGCTGTGATTGCCCACCGTAATCAGGTCCATGCCCTTGGCCTGTTCCATTAGCGCCTTGTGTTCGGCGCTGGCTTCCACATGCAGCCCCACCATGAACAGGGTGGCGGGGACCTTCTCGGCGTCCAGCACCTTGAGAATATTGGCCGTCCCGAACAGGGGACCATCATCAAATGTCAGGTAGATCGTTTTCGCATCGGCCGCCTGTACCGGCATGGCCAGCAGACCGAGTGCCAAGATGATTACTGTCAATTTTCCAAGCATTTGCAATTGCCTCCGACACCCATCTACGCAGGCAATCACGGCGGCGTTACCGCGTCAATCCGATCGATTCAATTGCGCGGCGGCGCCGTGGACTCCCGCAATACCAACTCCGTCGACAGCACCCGCCGGCCTTCGACTCGGGTTTCGCCCAATGCCGCGTCCACCGCCAGCCGCGCAATCTCGTGCATGGGCTGGGCCATGGTGGTCAGCTTGGGCGTGGCGACAGCGGCCTCGGGCACGCCATCGAAGCCGATGACCGACACATCGCCGGGGACGGTTCGGCCCGAGCGGAATAGCCAATCGACGGCATACATGGCGATCTTGTCGGACATGGCGAGGATGGCGGTCGGCGGCTCGGCAGCCGCAAAGATCTGCGCCATGGCCGCATGGGTGCTGGCCTCGTCCTCCAACGTGCCGAAAATGGGCACCGATTGCGGATCCACGCCGGCCGCCTGCAGCGCCTGCCAATAGCCAAAAGCGATCGCGCGAGGTGGAATACCGAGCCTGCCGGATCAGCGCTTCATCAGCCCTTCCGGCGTGACCGTCGCGCAGCATGGTCGACAGGATCGCAAAGCGGCGATGCCCCAGCCCCAGCATATGCTCGGCCACGACGCATGCCGCTCAGATTGTCGACGCCAATGGCGGGGACCGATTGATCATCCGCTCCGATCGCTAGCGCCACATAGGGCAATTGGCGCTGCCTTGTGATATCGACCAGCCGTTCCCCGCCCTCGACGCAAAGCAGGATGAAACCATCGACCAGCGCCGAGCCGATATTCCGAGCCGAGCGCTCGTCATTGCGCGCCGAAACCAGCGCTACTCCGGCGCCGCGGTCGTCACAGATATTGGAAATCTCGGCCATCAACTGGCGAGCCCACAGATCCTCGAAGAAATAGCTGAGCGGCTCGATAGCGGCGACGCCCACCGCATTGACCTTGCCCGCCCGCAGCAGGCGGCCGGTAATGCTGGGGCCGCCATAGCCCAGCTCCTTGGCCACCGCATGCACCCGCTCGCGCACTTCCTCGCGCACGATTTCGGGCCGGCTGAACACATTGGACGCGGTGCCCCGGGACACGCCAGCCGCCTTGGCCACGTCCCTCAACCTGACTTTTTCCGGTACCTGCCTAGCCAAAAGCCTCGCCTTTCATTGTTATCCCATTGATTAGCATCAATTTTGGATCGGTTCAATTTTTGCTTGACTCAGCTGCCATGAAGACCTAGATTTGAACCGGTTCAACGCATTACCATGCCGACGGATTGAATCGGTTCAATTCACTATTTGCATCAGGAGGTTCAAATGATCCCCGCCAGCTATCTGTTCAAGCAAGCCTATCACCAGCAGTGGGAAACCGCCGAACCGGAGGTTGCGCCAGTCGCTGCCGAACCGCGCGGCGGCATGACAATCCCCCTGCGCCAGCTCATTGCCCCGGCCGCCCGTGCCCTCGATAACCTGCGGCACCGCAGTCATGGAAGTTCCGCGCACAACGCCGGCTGACGCCCCGCAGAGCGCCACAGTTCTGCCGCCAAATGGTACGCCAGCCGACGCATTCGCTACAAACTCGAACCGCATTCGCATGTTTTCATCAAATCGTCGCAACGAACGAAGACGACGTCGATCCCATGCACAAATCTGCGTCCCCCAAGCGGAAAAGTTTCAAGCTCTATGCCATTGCTTCGTCGGCCACTTTGGCTCTCGGCGCAACTGGTGCCCCGGTTGCCGGCGTCACACCGGCAAGCGCGGCGAGCCCGGCCCACCAGGTTGACCCGCAAATCGCGGCCTTCATGGTGCCGTTGACCATTCTGCTGTTCACGATCCTCTACGAAGCCGGCCGTATTGCCCTGCGCGGCAATCTCCCCGTCGAAGCCCCTGCGCATCGCACGGCACGCCGCTACTGGTCCCCGTGCCGCGGCGAAGGCTGACTTCAAGCGTTCTTGATCTCCCAAGACTCCCTGACCAAAATCATACTGGACCGGCCTTGTGCCGGTCCTTTTTCGTTGCGGCCATGTTCGACCAACCGACTATTGCCCTCGCCGATTAGCGGGATCACACTCCTCTTCGAGGAGGACTGAACCATGCTGGTTGATACGATACTGCAGAACAAGGGTGCGCTGGTCTACACCCTGCCCAGAAACGGGCACGCTCGCCGACGCGGTCGCCATGCTCAACGCGCACAATATCGGCGCGGTCGTCATCACGCATAAGGACGGCACCATTGCCGGTATTCTATCGGAACGCGACGTGGTGCGCCGCTCGGGCGAAGGGACCGCTTCCGCCCTCAGCCTGACCATTGCCGAATGCATGACGCGCTCGGTGCACACCACCAGCCGCCGGGCCCATATCGACGACATCATGGAGCGCATGACCGTGTCGCGCGTCCGTCACATGCCGGTCACCGAAGGCAAGATGCTGATCGGCATCGTCTCGATCGGCGACGTGGTCAAGCTCAAGATCGAGCAGATCGAACGCGAGGCCGAGGAATTGCGGGAATATATCGCGTCGTGAGCTGAGCCCCCTACTCTGCCATGGCATGCGCCCGTTCGAGCGCTTTTTGCTCTTCGGTCAGCGGCTTGTCGGGCTTTTGGGCCCGCGTAGCAGCAGGATGAGCGGCACGGCGCCCGAGGCTGAGCAGCAGCATCAGCCAGAAGTCGTCGAGATAGGCCAGCATGGCCGATTGCTGGGTGACCGGGCTATTGACGATCGACACCGTCACCGGATTGCCGGTCAGCAGCGCCGGCATCTGGTTCATCACGTTTTGCGAGGTGGCCGTGATCCGCTCGGCCAGTTCGGCATGGTTGACCTGCATCATATTGGCCAAGACCGCCGTCACCAGCGAAATGCCCACGCCCTGCCCCATATTGCGCACCAGTGCGAACATCGAGGTCGCATCGGCCCGGAATTTGGGGGCGATGGTGGCAAAGGCCAGCGTCTGCAGCGGCACGAACAGAAAGCCCATGCCAAAGCCCCGGATACAGCCGGTGATGATCACGGGCCAATAGTCCATCTGCAGGTCGAAGCTGGTCATGCCATAGAGCGAATAGGCCATGCAGGCGATGCCGAACAGCATCAGCAGGCGCGCATCCACCTTGCCGGTCAGCCGCCCCACCACAACCATCGAGAGCAGCGTCGCCACCCCGCGCGGCGCCATGATGATGCCGGTCAACACCACCGGATAGCCCATCAGGTTTTGCAACAGCGGCGGCAGCAGCGCCGGGCCGGAGAACAGCGTGATGCCCACGATGAACATCAGCACCGAGGCCAGCGAGAAATTGAGGTCCTTGAACAAGCGCAGATCGATGAACGGATTTTCTGCCGTCAGGCAATGCACGACGAAGACCCACAGACCGGTGATCACCAGACCCAGTTCGATCCGAGTCTCGGTCGCGGTAAACCAGCCATTGTCGGCGCCCCGGTCGAGCATGAGCTGCAGCGCGCCGACGCCCAGCGCCAGCATGCCAAAGCCAAAGAAATCAAAGCGCCGCTGCCTGATCTCGGTTTCCGGCATGAAGGCCAGCAGCATAGCCACCGCCATGACGCCCACCGGCAGGTTGATCAGGAACACCCAGCGCCAGTCAAAACTCTCGGTCAGCCAGCCGCCCAGCGTCGGCCCGATGATCGGGGCGACCATGATGCCCATGCCGTAGACGGCCATAGCCCGGCCAATGCGTTCCTTGGGATTGATATTGAGCAACACGGTCTGCGCCAAAGGCGCGATCACTGCGCCGAAAATGCCCTGCATCACCCGGAAAATCACCATTTCGGGCAGGCTGCCGGCAATGCCGCACAGCGCCGAAGCCACGGTAAAGCCGATCACCGCGATCAGAAACAGCCGCTTCTGCCCAACGCGATCGCTCACCCAGCCGGTCAGCGGCGTCGCAATGGCAGCGGCCACGATATAGGAGGTCAGCACCCAGTGTGATTTCGTTCTGCGCCGCGCCCAGCGACGCCGCCATATGCGGCAGCGCCACATTGGCGATCGTGGTGTCGAGCACCTGCATGATGGTCGCCAGCATCAGGGCTCCGGTGAGGAGCCCTTTGTGCTTGACGATCAATGCGGGTGCGGAAACGGCTTGAACCGGAGCTTTGGCCATAGCGGCCTCCAAACGTCTAACGGCGCGGGCTTTCGGCGCGGTGCAACCCGCGCCGAGGGCTTTATTTGCCCATCATCTTGTCGAGGGTCGAACGGCCGGTATCCACCGATACGGTCGCGCTCATGCCGGTCTTGAGCATGGCGATTTCAGGATCGCTCGGCAGTGCAACCCGGACCGGCAGGCGCTGCACCACCTTGACCCAATTGCCCGTGGCGTTCTGCGCCGGGATCAGAGAAAATTCCGAACCGGTCGCGGCGCCAAGGCTATCGATGCTGCCATGCAGCACGCCGAGATAGGCATCGACATGCACATCCACCGGCTGCCCGACCTTGAGCTCGGCCAGCTGGGTTTCCTTGAAATTGGCTCGGATCCGGGTCGCCTCGGTCTCGACCAGCGACGCGATCGTGGTGCCCGCGGCAATGAACTGGCCGACATTGAGGCTCGAAACATTGGAGACAATGCCGTCGGCGGGCGCCGCCACCGTGGTCTTGGTCAGGTTGCGCTGGGCCTGCTCGACGGCGGCCAGCGCCGCGAGCACGGCGGGATGCGTGTCGGTGGCGATATTGGGATCGCCCGCCAGCGCCGCTGTTGCTGCCGCCACTTGCTGGTTGGCCATATCCACCGCGCTCTGGGCCTGTTGATAGGCGAGCTTGGTATCATCCAGCGTCGCATTGGCATTGATGCCCCGGGTCACCAGCGTGCTCTGGCGATCAAAGGCCGCCTTGCGAATGGCCAGCGTGTCCCCGGCGGATTTGAGCTGCGCCTGCGCGGTGCCATAGCTCACCTTGAGCTGCTCGACATTGACGCGCGCCGTTGCCAGCGCCGCATTGGCTCGGCTCAGGGCGATCTGGTAGGGCTGCGGATCGATGGTGAACAGCACCTCGCCTGCCCTCACGGTCTGGTTCTCGACCACTTTCACGTCGGAAACCCGGCCGGCCACATCGGCGCTCAGCGAGACCTTGGCCTGCTGCACATAGGCATTGTCGGTGTCTTCATAGCGACCGCCGGTCAGCCAGAACCAGCCGCCGGCGGCAACCAGCAGCAACGGAACGCCGGCCATCAGCACGAAGCGGCGGCCATTTTTCTTCCCGGGCGCGGCGGCGGGCTGGGCAGCCTCGGCAGAGGGCGATTGGGTTTGAGGCGCCTCAGCGGCCGGTGACGATTTCTCGGCGCGCGGCAGGGTGACGACGCTAGCTTCACCGGCTTTCGGATCAGTAACGCGGGCGTTCATTTAGACGGCTTCCTTTTCTTGATCGGCCTCAGGGCCCAGATTGATGAGATTTTCCCGAATGCGGGTCAGCCCCGATATGACAGCCTCGCGTTCGGCCTCGGACAGGCCAACCAGCGAATTCCGGTAGAGTTCAAGGCCGACATGGCGGGCCTCGCCCACCAGTTCCATGCCGGCCTCGGTCAGCCGGGAAAGCTTGGCGCGGCTATCGCTGGGATGGGCATAGCGCTCGATCAGGCCGCGCTTTTCCAACCGGTCCAGAATCCCGCTCACCGTCATCGGATCGGCATCGATAGCGCTGGCGAGCGCCACCTGCGTGACGGCCTCTTTCCAATGGATCGTACCCAGCGCCTTCCATTGCGCCAGCGTCAGGCCATGCGCCCGCGCCTCTTCCTCGAAGCGCCGGCGATAGAGCCGCGCGACGTCGTGGATGAGATAGCCGATCGGCCGCTCTTTCTGGACATCGGGATGCATCTGTGCCTCATAAGTGTACTTATTGTCAGCGGGTATATAATAAGCACATAGGCCAATTCAATCGCAATTGTCTCATCGCTTCCATGCACTGCAATCGCGGCTTGATGGGCGCAAAAAACAATCCGCGCCACCCGGTTCGGGCAGCGCGGATGAAAGAAATTTGCAGCAACCGGCCGAGAGTCACGATCCAGTTCCCTCCCTCAAGGGGGAGGGAGATCGGGGCCTACTTAGATATTCGCGTCGACCAGCGCCTTGAGCTGGGCCATTTCATCGCCCGTCAGATCGACCAAGGGCGGGCGGACCAGGCCAGCTTTGCGGCCGCGCACTTCCAGCCCCGCCTTGATGATGGAGACGGCATAGCCCTTGCGGCGGTTGCGCAGCACGGTCAGGGGGAAGAAGAAATCCTTGAGGATGGCGTCGGTGGTCTTGGTGTCGCCGGCGCGCAATCCCTTATAGAAGCGTTGCGCCAGTTCGGGCACGAAGTTGAACACGGCCGAGGAATAGGTGGTGACGCCGGCGGCGAAATAGGCCGTGGCGTAGAGTTCGTGCGTCGGCATGCCGCCGATATAGGTCAGGCGATCACCCAGCTTGGTGGTGATTTCGATCACCCGGTCGACTTCGCCATAGCCGTCCTTGAAGCCGATCAGATTGGGGCAAAGATCGCACAGCTTTTGCAGGCTATCGGCGGTGAGCACGATATTGTCGCGGTTATAGACCACGACGCCAATGCCGACGGCGTCGCAGACCGCCTTGACGTGGGCGACCGGGCCCTCCTGCTCGGAGAACATCAGATAGGGCGGCAGCAGCAGCACGCCATCTGCGCCGGCGGCTTCAGCGGCCTTGGCCATTTCCACGGCCATGGCGGTGCCGTAGGCCGCCCCGCCCAGGATGGGGGTCTTGCCGGCCGTGGTCTTGGCGATCTTGGTAACGTGGGCGACTTCGGCCGGCGTCAGCGAGAAGAGTTCACCCGTGCCCCCGGGGCGAACAAGACAGCGGCACCGAACCCGTCGAGCCAATCGATATGGGCGCGATAGGCGTCCTCATCGATGGACAGGTCGGCATTGAACGTGGTGACGGGGAAGGAGAGCAGGCCGCTGCCGAGCGCCACTTTGAGTTCGCTGGGGGTCATGAAATGGGTCCTCTTATAGGGATTAATAAGTATCGAGCGCCTGCAGCAGCGCGGCGGTGTAGCCATAGCAATAGGCAAAGGCGACGCCCTGCGGATCGTGGCCGGAAATGGTGGGAACGTGGTCGGGCATGACCATGTATTGGTAGCCCACTTCCTTGTAGACCTTGAGCGAGGCTGCCATGTCCATGTCGCCTTCATCGGGGAAGGTTTCCATGAACGAGAGCTTGCGGCCGCGGATATTGCGGTAGTGCAGGTTGAAAATCTTGTTCCGGCTGCCGAACCAGCGGATCACGTCGTCGATTTCCGCGCGGATTGTCGAGCATTTCCCCGACCGTGCCCCGGCAGAAATTGAGGCCGTGATAGGGGCTCTCATGCATGGTGACGAACTTCTTGAGCCCTTCGACCGTGCCCAGAACGCGCGTGACGCCCTTGTAGCCGGGCGGGGTATAGGGATCGTGCGGGTGGCAGGCGAGGCGCACCTTGTTGGATTCAGCGACGGGCACCACGCGGGAGAGGAAATAGTCGATCCGCTCCCAGTTTTCTTCTTCCGAGAGCACGCCAGCCGGGCCAGGCGCCGCATTCTGGTCGGTCTTGTCCCAGCGGAAGGAAGCATTGAGCGAGCCGCCGCGGCCCAGCTCGTCGGGGGTGCGCGGAATGCCAATGAGATTGAGATTATATTTGGCGGCAGGAATGCCGGCGATCGCCAGATTTTCGATCAGCTGGCAGATGGCGTCGAGCTGGCGATCGCGCTCGGGGCCGGCCAGCAGGATATCAGGATAGGTCGCGGTCTCGATCGGGCTCGAGGGCAGCGGCAGCTGGATCATGTCCGAGATCAGATCGAAGCTCTCGACCTTGTCGCGCAGGCGCTTGAGATCGTCCAGCGTCCAGTGCCGAGCTTGGTGTCGGGATCGGCGCAGATGTGCTTGATGCCGAGCTGGGCCCAGACGCGATAATCGTCGTCATCGCGGGCGGCGAGCTGAGTTCCTACATACATGACATACCCCTCATTCAATCAACGAGGTATGACATAATATGAATTTTGGATTCTGTCGAGCGATTAGCGCGCCAGCCAGCGATATCTTTTCTGGCTGTTGAGCAAATGCTCACGCATGGCGGCGCGTGCGCCATCGGGGTCCTGGTCGGCAATGGCGTCGATGATCCGGGCATGTTCGGCAATGACGCCGGTCAGGTAATCGACATCCTTGGCGTCGGGCAGCGTGGGGAACTGGCTGCGCGGGATCGAGCGGGGACCAAACCGGGCCAGCGATTCGCTGTAATAGTGATTATTGGTGGCGCGAGCGATGGCCGAGTGGAAGGCGAAATCGGCCTCCACCGTCGGGGCGCCGGCCTCGATATTGGCAATCATGATCTGGTTGGCGTCGCGAATCGCCTCTTCCTGCTGCGGCGAGCGGCGATAGGCGGAGATGGCAGCGGACTCGACTTCGATGGCAAGGCGGAATTCCAGCAATTCCGGGGTTTCGGGAATGCTCTTGATCTCGCCGGGCGTCAGGTGAACTCGGTTGCGATCAGCCTGTGGTTCGGCGACGAATATGCCCTTGCCCTGCACGGGGGTAACGAGCCCGCGGCGCGCATTCGGCAATGGCTTCGCGCACCACGGTGCAGGCTGACGCCGAATTCGAGTTCGAGCTGGATTTCGGTGGGAAGCTGATCCCCGATGACCAGATCGCCGGTGACGATGCGGTCGCGTAGCGCATCGATGACAGCTCGGGCCAGTCGCTGGCGGCGGCGGATCGGGCTCTTGCTGTCACTACTCATTGGGTCCCCTCGGCATCATTGGGCCGTGATTCCTACCGGCTTGCCAGCCATCATCACATAAAGTAAGTCATATGACGAGATACCAATGACGTCTTAGCGCCAAAGGTAGCAATGCCGGAGGAAAAATGGAACTATTTTCGATTCGATTGGCCATGGACGCTGCCCAATCGAGATTTCCACATCCGACGGTCGCGCTTGGCACATTCGCCAAGCCGCATGCCATCTGAAACAGAGCGGCCGACATGAAAGAATTCAACTTCAAGGAACTGGGCCAGCGCTTCGTGCAATTGCTGGTCAGCCTGTTCATCCTGCTGCTGGTCACCTTCGTGATCGGCCGCGTGCTGCCCACCGATCCGGTTGGTGCCATTGTCGGCGAATTGGCCGATCCGGCGGCGTTCGAGGCGATGCGGCAGCGGCTGGGCCTGGATTTGCCGCTCTATCAGCAATTCTGGATCTATGTGACCTCGCTGCTGCATGGCGATATGGGCACCGCCATCCTCACCGGCAATCCGGTGACGCAGGATCTGGCCTCGGCCTTCCCGGCAACGCTGGAACTGGCGACGCTGGCAGTGATTATCTCCACTGTTGTCGGCGTGCCGCTGGGCATGGCGGCGGCACTGTATCGCGATACGCTGATCGACCAGATCGCCCGCGTCATCTCGCTGGTGGGCCATTCCATTCCGGTGTTCTGGTTCGGCATTGTCGGGCTCGTCATCTTCTATGCGGGCCTGTCCCGGGTCGGCGGGCCGGGGCGTGTCGATATTTATCTCGAAGGCTTGGTCGAGCCGCGCACGGGGCTGTTGCTGGTCGATAGTCTGCTCGCCGGGGACATGGAGGTGTTCTGGAATGCGGTTAGCCACATCATTCTGCCGGCCTGTATCCCGGCCTATTCGGCCATGGCCTATATCACCCGCATGACGCGCAGCTTCACGCTGGAGCAACTCAACCAGGACTATGTGACCGCCGCGCGCCAAGGGCGTGTCCTCGGCGGGCATTGTCATCGGGCATATCCTGCCCAATATTTCGGTGCAGCTGGTGACCATTCTCGCCATTTCCTATGGCAGCCTGCTGGAAGGCGCGGTGGTCACCGAGATCGTGTTCTCTCGGCCCGGTATCGGCCAATACATGACCAATGCGCTGATGATTGGCGACATGAATGCCGTGCTCGCCTCGACGCTGATCATTGGCCTGATCTTCATGCTGCTCAATTTCGTGGCGGACCTCGCCTATGTCTTCCTTGATCCCCGTACCCGCGAGGCGACCTCATGAGTAATGTCGAGACCCTTCCCGGGCGTGGTGGCTTTGGCCGCCTGTTTGGCCGCATGGCGACCACCGTGCGGCTCAGCCTGAGCAAGCTGTCGCGTGAGCCTTTGGGCATGGTGGGCTTTATCGTGCTGGCCGTGCTGGTCATTGTCGCGATCTTTGCGCCCTGGATTGCCCCCTATAGTCCCACTGCGCAAAACCTGCCGCAGGCCTTGCAGGCGCCGAGCTGGGCCCATTGGGCGGGCACCGATGAATTCGGCCGCGATATCCTGTCGCGCCTGATCCATGGCACGCGCATCACCATCCAGACCGTGCTGGCGGTGACGCTGATCGTTGGGCCGGTCGGGCTGATCGTGGGCGTGGTGGCCGGCTTTGTCGGCGGCCGTACCGACGCGATCCTGATGCGCGCCACCGATATCGTGCTGTCATTCCCCTCGCTGATCCCGGCACTGGCTTTTGCTGCCGCTATGGGCGCGGGGCTGCAGACGGCGATCATCGCCATTTCGCTGACGGGCTGGCCACCGATCGCGCGGCTGGCGCGCGCTGAAGCTTTGGTCGTGCGCAATACCGATTATGTGGCGGCGGCCCGGCTCTATGGCGCTTCGCCCCTGCGCATCCTGTTCCTCTATATCGCGCCGATGTGCATCCCCTCGGTGGTGGTGCGGCTGACGCTCAATATGGCCGGCATTATCCTGACCGCTGCGGCTTTGGGCTTTCTGGGCCTTGGGGCACAGCCGCCGGCGCCGGAATGGGGCGCGATGATTTCGAACGGCCGCAAATTCATGCTGGATTATTGGTGGGTCGCAGTGATGCCGGGCCCGGCCATTCTCATCACCAGCCTTGCCTTCAATCTGGTGGGCGATGCCCTCCGTGACCTGTTGGATCCGCGCCATGTCCGCTCCTGATCAGACTATTCTCAGCGTCAGCAAGCTCTCGAGTGCGGTTTGCGCAAAGCCAGTGCTGGCAGTGCGCGATGTAAGTTTCGAGCTGGGCGCCGAGCGGCTGGGCATTGTGGGGGAATCGGGCTCGGGCAAATCCACCGTTGGCCGCGCCATCATGCGGCTGCTGCCCAATTCGGCCCGCGTCGAAGCCGAGCGGCTCGACTTTGAAGGCGCGCCGCTGCTGGATCTCAACGAAGGCCGCATGCGCAAGCTGCGCGGCCACAAAATGGCGCTGATCATGCAAGATCCGCGCTATTCGCTGAACCCGGTGCTGTCGGTGGGCAAGCAGGTGGCCGAGGCCGCCAAGCTGCATCTGGGCTCGGGCAAGCGCGAGGCTTATGCAGCGGCTGCTGCCATGCTGGAGCGCGTGCGCATTGCCGATGTCGAACGCACGATGCGGCTTTATCCGCACCAGATTTCGGGCGGCATGGGGCAGCGCGTGATGATCGCCATGATGCTGCTGGCCAAGCCGGCTGTGGTGATTGCGGATGAACCGACTTCGGCGCTCGATGTGAGCGTGCGCGGCGATGTGCTCAAGCTGCTCGACGAATTGGTCACCGAGAACAATTCGGGCCCGGTGCTGATCAGCCATGATATCCGCATGGTGGCCGCGTTCTGCCAGCGCATCCCGGTCATGTATAAAGGCCATGTGGTGGAAAGCCTGACCCGGCTGGAAGACGCCAGCCATCCCTATACCAAGGGCCTGATCGCGGCCATGCCCGATCCCCGCCATCCGGCGAAGCGCCTGCAGGTGCTCGACCGCAAGGCAATCGACGCAGCGGAGGCGCGGCCATGATCGAAGTCGAAAATCTGGAAGTCGCTTTCGGCAAGGGTGACGATCGCAAGCAGGTCGTCAAATCGGTGTCGTTCAAGGTTGCCAAGGGCGAGACGCTGGGCATTGTCGGCGAATCCGGGTGCGGTAAATCCACCGTGCTGCGCTCGCTGGCGGGGCTCGACCGGCATTGGACCGGCCGCATCGCGCTCGCCGGGCAGGATGTTGCCAAGGAGCGCACCAAGCAACAGTTCGAGCTGGCCCAGATGGTGTTTCAGGACCCCTATGGCTCGATCCATCCGCGCCACCGCATCGAGCGGGTGCTGGCCGAACTGTTGCGCGCCATGCAGCGCGGCGAGGGCTGGGATCGTGTCGTGCCGGCGCTGGAGCGGGTGGGGCTGCCCGCCGCTTTTGCCGAACGGTTTCCGCATGAACTGTCCGGCGGGCAGCGGCAGCGTGTTGCCATTGCGCGGGCACTGATGCTGGCGCCGCAAATCCTGCTGCTGGACGAGCCGACCTCGGCACTCGACGTTTCGGTGCAGGCCGAAGTGCTCAATCTGCTCAGCGATCTGCGAGAAGAGCAGCAACTGACCTATGTGCTGGTCAGCCACGATCTGTCGGTCATCGCCCATATGTGCGACCGGGTGCTGGTGATGAAGGAGGGTGTGTTCGTGGATGAACTGACCCCCGAGGCTTTCCGGGGCGGGGAGATTACGCAGGCCTATTCCAAGACCCTGTTCGAGGCGAGTTTCCTGTAGGTAGCGAACCCCGATCCGATCCCCTCCCCCTTGAGGGGAGGGAGGCGGATCGCGGCCCACCCAAACCTGAATGTCGATTGGTTGGGGCTGGCCCTACCCCAGCGCCAGCACCAGCCGGCTCACAATCGTCCCCTCACACCACATGGGGAAATTGGTCCCCCACTTATTGTTGTGAACATTCACGCGAAAGCCCCGGAAAAATCCGGCCGCTCCGGCTGAAACGGCATGAATTCCGCCCCGGCCGGCGCCACCAGCGCACTGTCCAGCAGGCTCACACTCACCGGCACATCGCCAATCCTGGCCCGCATCGCCTCGACGGCCTGCAATTGCCCGCCGCCGCGCTCGACAATGGCCTCGCCCGCCTGCCACAGCCCCAGCTTGCGCAAAGCCCAGCCGCTGGCCCCAGTCGGCGTGAACGACACAAAACTGGCCTCCGGCATGCGATTGGCCGGTTTGTCACGCAGCACCACGCCGATCTCCAGCTGCCGCGCATCCAGCGCCCTGATCGTCACCTCAACCTGAGGCGGCGCCCCCAGCGTCTCATGCGCCAGCGCCGGCATCTCGCTTACCGCACTCCGGCCCGCAATGCCTTTGAGGACCGGCGCGAAGCTCTGTGTCACCGCCGTCCTGGCCTGCGCCAATCCCGGCTTGTCATGATCGAGAATGGCCCATTCCAGCCGATGCTGCAGATAGCTATCCAAATGCCGCTGCAACTCGGCCCAGTCATAGCTTTCATAGCGATAGCCCAGCAGCGAACCGCCAGCGCCCTCGATAAGCACACCCGCCGGCGAGACAATCCGCGCAATATCACCCGTCTGCGGATCAAGCGTTACGACCCAACCGCCATCGCTCAGCGTATCTCCCGCCGTGAGCGCGCCGTGCAAGTCCGGTGTCCGCACCGCGGCCTCAGCCAATGCCCGATCCTCCGGCGCCAAAAGCGCCACCGCCGCATCGAGATAGCCGCGCTGCTCGGCCCGGGATTGCTCGGCATAGGCAAAGCGATAATCGCGCTCGCGCGCCGCCTCGAATGCCGGCCGGTCCCACGCCTTCTCGTCCCGCAGATAGGTCTTGATATCGACGCCCTGGGTATGTTCGGCCACCATGGCCAGCCCCCGCCCGAAGGCCAGCCGTTCCGGCGTCAGTTCCGCTTCAAACCCATCATAAAGCCGCTGCAACGCCCGGAACCGTGCCACTTTGCCGGGATCGCTCCCCGCCCCATGGATCCAGCTATCGCCAATTTCCTCCCTCACTACGGGAAAGCTGTCGCGCTGCGCCCACATCGCCGCCGCGAAATGATCCAACGTCGAGGCCACGATTTCCGCATCGGGATGGGCATGCCCCAGCGCCCGCACCGCCTCGACCGTCTGCCCCACGCTTTGCGGCCCGATATTGTCGCTGGTATGGGCAAAACTCAGCCCGATATCGGCGCCCGCCGGGAAATCCGTCTCCCCGTATGAGGCCTGATACATGACCACGATTTCAGCCTCATCCGGCGCCTGCCAGCGGAAGATGGGCGGCACATCGGGCACCGGGCTGGCCGTATTCACCCCCAGATGCAGGAATTTGACGCCCGCCTCGGCCAGCAGCGGCACCATGCCCAGCGTATGGCCCGGCACATCCGTCATCTTGGCCGCAATCGTGGCCTTGCCAAACCGTTTGTCCAGCTCCTGCGCATAGCTCAGCCCGGCGCGAAACACAGCTGGCAACATCAGCTCGGTATGCGTCGTGAAGGGCAGCGCATGCCGGGCAATCAGCCCCCGTTCGATCGCCCGCTCCAGCCGTTTGACCCGCTCGGGGCCCCGGCTGTTCAGATGGTCCCAGATCAACCGGGCCCCGGTCGTCCAGATGAAGGCGGGCTGCTCAGGATTTTCCGCATAAAGATGCTCGCCCGTGGCGATGGCCTGCGGAATGAACTGCTCATGATATTGCCGCCGCACCTTGGCCGCATGGTCGGTAAAGCCGATATCGAGATGGGTCTTGAAGACCAGATGGATGCGCTTGGTGGTCATGAAAATTCCGATCAGCCGACCGTGCCGCGCACAACCAGCCGGGTTTGCAAAGTTTCGACAAAGGCCGGCGCGCCGGGATCATTGAGCCGTCGCAAAATCAGCCGCACCAGCGCCCGCACCCGCTCAGCCAGATCGATCTTGACCGTGGTGAGGCTGTAGCTTTTCCAGTGTGATTGCTCGATATCGTCGAACCCGACCACCTTGACGTCCTGCGGCACGCGCAGCCCGAATTCATGGCGCAGCGCATCGATCACCCCGAAGGCGCCTACGTCATTGGCGGCAAATACCGCATCCGCCCCCTGCCCCACCCGGAACAGGTCAACGGTCGCCGCATAAGCCGTGTCATAGGTAAAATCGCCGGAAAAGACGATCGGCTCGTCCAGCCCGCGATCGGCCATCACTGCGCGCAAGGTCTGCTCCCGGGCCACGCTGGCCAGCGATCTCGGCAGGCCCGACAGATAGGCAATCCGCCGCGCGCCATAGCCCTGCAGCAGTGCCACCGCCTGTTCGATGCCATTGCGCTGCATCACATTGAGCTGATCATGCAGCGTCTTGTCCGCCGCCAGCACGCCCGTTTCCGGCTGCCCCTCCAGCGGATAATGCACATAGATCGGCACCGCCTGGTCGAGCACCCGCGCCAATGTCGCCGGCGGGATATTTTCGACAAACGCAATGACAGCGTCGGGATTGAAGCCCTTCATATAGGTCAGCAGCGTCTCGTCCATGCTCATATCGGTCTGCGTCTTGAACAGCAGCGTGGCAAAACCCTCATTCTGCAGGGCCGTGGTCAGCGCATCGATTTCCTGGCTTTCCCGGGGGCTGCACACATCGGGCACGATCACGCCCACCGAGTGCGAGCGCCCGCTGACCAGCGCCCGCGCCGCCCGGTCCGGCGTATAATTCAGCTCCTGCGCAATGCGCAGGATCAGCGCCCGCTTCTCTGGCTTGAGCGAGGTATGCGGATTGAACGCCCGCGATACGGCCACGCGCGACACCTTGGCCCGCTCCGCCACCATCTGTGCCGTCAGCGCTCCCGCGCAGGCGCTCCGCTCTCAATCAAATAGTCCTCCCCACGATATGAAATCGTGTTCAAAACACTGGCTTTCGCCTGCCGCACTGTCAAGCACGGCCATTTTCACCGCGCAATCGAAATCCGCATGATCTGTCACGCAACCTTTGCAAAACATGGC
Source organism: Devosia sp. A8/3-2 (assembly GCA_025452255.1). Taxonomy (GTDB): domain Bacteria; phylum Pseudomonadota; class Alphaproteobacteria; order Rhizobiales; family Devosiaceae; genus Devosia. The sequence continues at coordinate 1,842,152 of CP104974.1, read as the reverse complement.
CACCATGCCCCGGCACGTTTCGGCCTTCGCTGCGCCGCGCATTGACGAGTCGTGAAAACGTGTTCATTGTTGCGAGGTTCATGCCCTTCCGGCCAGCGCCGGAAGCACGAACCAACACCGGCTACCGGACCAATCCGGAGCCAATACATGGGAGGTTTTTGCGATGAGCAATCGTCTGCGCGCCCCGGCTTTTGGCCTTGTCGGCGCTACTGCAATGGCCGGTCCGGCTTTCGCCGTCGACCTCGAAATCACCTGCCGCTGCGTCATTGGCGGCGTCAACAGCGGCACCGCCGAGTGGATCCAGAACAGCGTCATCCCTGCCTTCGAGGCCGCCAATGCGGATATCAAGGTGACGCTCAACCAGTTCGGCGGCGAAGACGCCCAGCTCACCCAGCAATTGGCGCTCGATTTCTCGACCGGCGCCGGCCCCGACGTCACCGCGTTCGACGGCTTCCTCATCCCCAGCTTCGTCGAAGGCGGCCTGCTCAAGCCCCTCAATGAAGTGGCCGGCCCCGAAGTCGATGACTGGTCCGGCTGGGCCGCCTTGTCGGAAGGCTCGCGCGCCCTGATGATCTACGAAGAGCAATATTACGGCATTCCGCTCGGCACCGATGTGCGCATGCTCTATACCCGCAAGGACATGCTAACCGAAGCCGGCATCGATGCCGAGACCCGGCAGCCCACATCCCGGGCCGACATTCTCGATGCCGCCCGCGCCATCAAGAAGGTCAAGCCCGACAGCTTCCCCATCCAGCTCAATGCCGGCGTCGCCATGGGTGAGGCCACGACAATGCAGGGCTATTGGCTGGCGCTGCTGGGCACCGGCGAAACCGTGCTCGACGAGAACGGCAAGTGGATCGTGGGCAGCCGGGGCATTCTGGACACGCTCAATCTCTACAAGACCATCTATGTCGATGAGCAGCTCGGCGATGCCCGCGCGCAATTGCTGGCCGATGGCCGCAATCGCTCCTTCGCCAATTTCACGATGGCGTAACCGCCCTGCTGTTCGAAGGCGACTATTTCTACCGCTCGGTCACCCCCGAAGGCTCCGAATTTGCCGTGGCCGACCGCGACAAGGTCATGGGCTGGGTCAAAATCCCCGCCGAGGAGCCCGGTAAGGGCATTCGCGGCCGGGATTTCGTCACCATTTCGGGCGGCACCGGCTTTGTGCTCAATCCGGCCACCGATACGCCCAAGGAAGCCCGGGCGCTGCTCTCCTTCATGAACGAGCCGGCCCAGCTCGAAGCCTTCCGAGCGATCCAGCCGCGCATCACCGCCCGCACCGATGTGGCGATCCCCAACAGCCCCTTCCTGACCCAGACCAGCCGAGAATTGCTGCCGATCACCACCGCCCGGCCGAATGATCCCGACTACAACGCGGTCTCCGCCGAAATTCAGCGCATGACCGAAAGCGTCGTCTCGGGCGAACTCTCGCCAGAAGACGCCATGGCCCAATATCGCGACGCGGTCATCCGCATCGTGGGCGAAGAAAACACCGTCAGCCTGCTCTGACGGCACGAGGTTCCTCCCGAGACCGCCCGGTGTCCCACGGGACATCGGGTGTTGGGGGTCCGGCCCGCCGGTCGCACCGAACTCCCCTCCCCACGGTGTCACCCCAACGAAGGCCGGGGCCCATCCTGAGATCGTGGGCTTGGCATCATCTCAGGATGGGTTCCGGCCTTCGCCGGAATGACACCGCATACTGGACGAGATCAGGAAACGGCATGACAGCTGAACCAGCACCATCGGAACCCAAACCCGCCCGCCGCTTCGCCCTGTTGTCTAACCGTGCCGGCGCCGTCTTCCTCACCCCCGCTGGCCTGCTGGTTGCCCTCTTCGTGATCATCCCCTTTTTCTGGGTGATCTTCGTATCCTTCACCAACCGCACCCTGCTCGGCCGCACTGCGCTCAATCCCGAATTTGTGGGCTCGGCCAATTACTTCGCGCTGTTCGACCCTTCCAATTTCTTCCAGCGCGGCCAGTTCGGTTTCTCACTCATCCTCACCACCCAATTCGTGCTGGCCTCGGCGCTGATCGGCCGTGCCCTGCTTGGCCTGCTGCTCGCTCGGCTGATCCAGACCGTGCCGCCCCGGATCAAGCGCCTCACCGAAACCTTCGTCATTGCCGCCCGGATTCTGCCCGAAGTGGTGATCGGCTTTGCCCGGTTTGCTTTCCTCGATCGCGATCAGGGCACGCTCAATGCCATTCTGGGCAGTGTCGGCCTGCCCAAGGGCGATTTCCTACTGCAACAGCCCTTCTGGGTCATCGTGGTGTTCAACACTGGCGCGGCGCCGCCTTCTCCATGATGCTGTTCAACTCGGCCTTTGCCTCGATCCCGCCCAGCTATTTCCAGGCAGCGGACGTCGCCGGCGCCTCCTCCTGGCAGAAATTCAAGGATATCGCGCTACCCCTCATCAGGGGCCATGTGGTGACTGATCTGATCCTGATCACCATGTGGACCTTCAACACCTTCACCCCATTCCTGCTCACCAATGGCGGCCCCTCCTACCGCACGGAATTGCTCTCGATTTACAATTACCGGGTGGCCTTCCACTGACTTCGAATTCGGCAAGGGCGCGGCCGTCGGCGTCATCATCATGCTGATCAACTCGGCCTTTGCGCTGATCTATCTCACCATCGGCCGCAAGAAGCGGGTGTAAGCCATGAAACTCACCTTCCCCGCCTTTGCCGGCCGCATCGCCTTTTCCGCCCTCGCCGCACTGATCGGCGCCATTTTCGCGCTGCCGCTGATCTGGTTCATCTTTGCCCCCTTCAATGCGCGAGCCGAGCTGGGCGTCGCCATCCCCGATCCCTGGACGCTGTCCAATTTCATGACCGTGTTCCAGAACAATTTCGCCATGCAGGCGCTGTGGAACAGCCTGATCCAGTCCATTGGCGGCGTCATTCTCGTGGGCGCCGCAGCGACCCCGGCCGCCTATGCCCTCAGCCGCTCCTCCATCCCCGGCAAGGGCGCCGTCACCTATATCCTGCTGCTGTTTTCCTCGGTCGTATCGGGCTCGGCCGCCATGGTGCCGATCTTCCTCATCGTCTCCGCTATGGGGCTGATCGATAGCCATCTGGCCGTCATCCTCACCTTTGCCGGGGGCCTGCTCCCCACCGCCATGTTCATCCTGCGCGACTTCATCGATTCCATCCCCAAATCCTACGAGGAAAGCGCCATGGTCGCCGGCGCCTCGCCGGTCCAGGCCTTTTCGATGTCGCTTTGCCGGTGATCCGCCCGGGCATTGTGGTTGTCGTGGTCTGGGCGTTCGTGAACATCTGGGGCAGCTTCCTCATCCCCTTCATCCTGCTGCGCAGCGACAAGCTGATGCCGGCTTCGGTCGCCATCTATTCCTTCTATTCGGAAGCCGGCACGCCCACCGTCACCCTGCTGGCCGCCTATTCGCTGATCTATTCGCTCCCCGTCATCATTCTCTACCTGTTCGTCAGCTGGAAGTTCGGCTTCCGGTTCTTTGGCGGCATCAAAGCCTAGGGCCCCCATTTCATGGCTTCAGTCGAATTCAAGAATGTCACCAAGACCTTTGGCAGCTTCAACGCCGTTTCCGATGTCAGCTTTGCCATTGGCGATGGCGAATTCGTCTGCCTGCTCGGCCCCTCCGGCTGCGGCAAGACCACGAGCCTGCGCATGATTGCGGGCCTTGAAACGCCCAGCAGCGGTCGGGTGCTGATCAGGGGCGACGACGTCACCAATCTGCACCCCAAGGACCGCCAGATTTCCATGGTGTTTCAGGATTATGCGCTCTATCCGCATATGAACTCGGCCGATAATATCGCCTACCCGCTCAAGGTGCGCGGCGAGCCCATCCAGAAGCGCCATGGCCGCGCCGTGGAAGTGGCCGATGTGCTCAAGATCGGCCATCTCATGGATCGCCTCCCGAGCCAGATTTCCGGCGGCCAGCAGCAGCGCACTTCGCTGGCCCGCGCGCTGGTCTATCCATCCCGCGTCTATCTTTTCGATGAACCGCTTTCCAATCTCGACGCCAAGCTTCGCCCGGAAGCCCGCGGCTTCCTCAACCACCTGCAGCGCGACATGGGCATGACCGCCGTCTATGTTACCCACGACCAGAGCCGAAGCCATGGCGCTCGCCACCCGCATCGCCGTGATGGATCAGGGCCGCATCGTGCAATATGCCCCGCCCATCGAAATCTACCGCCGCCCCGCCACCACCTTCGTCGCCAATTTCGTCGGCAATCCCCCCATGAACCCGGTGCCCGTGGAAGCAACCCAAGGCGACGGTCAATTGCAGCTCAAGGCCGATGGCCTGACCCTGTCACCCCTCCCCATGTCATCAGGCATTGCCGCCGCCCTCGCCAATAGCAAAACCCTCACTCTGGGCATCCGCCCCGAACACCTCGCCATCGCAGAACCGGGCCTCGCCAACACCATTTCTGGCACCCTGTTCGCCAACGAAAACATGGGCCCCGAAAGCCTCGTCACCATCGAGCGTCCCGACAGCTCCCGCCTCACCGCCCGCATCTTCACCGACGACCACATCGCGCTAGCTGAAGCGGTGACGCTGGGCTTCTCCGCCGAGCACGTCCACCTCTTCGATGCCGCCGGCGCCCGCATTCCGGCCGATGGGGAACAAAAGCTCTAGGCCATGACCACGATCACCACCCCCATCACCCGCGCCGACCGGGCAAAAAATCCCTATTTCTACATCCCCTTCGAGATCCCCACCGGCACCACGCGCATTGACGTGACCCTCGCCTATCCCAAGGCCGAAGACTGCGTCATCGACCTCGGCGCTTTCGATCCGCGCGACAAAGGCTACCCTACCGAGGAAGGTTTCCGCGGCTGGAGCGGCGGCGCCCACGATAGTTTCTTCATCGCCACAGACGACGCCACCCCCGGCTATATCCATGGCGATATCCCGCCCGGCCGCTGGAACGTCATTCTGGGCCTCTACAAAATCCCCGAAACGGGCACCGAAGCCTCCGTCACCATCACCCTCGACAGTGCTGCCCGGCCTCTGGCGCCGCAGCCCGCCCGCACCTTCCCCATCCGCCGCGAACCGGGTTGGTACAAGGGCGATCTGCACTGCCACACCTTCCATTCCGACGCCAAAGGCGCCCCCGAACTCCTCCACGCCGCCGCCCAGCAGGCGGGCCTCGATTTCCTCGCCATTGCCGACCACAACACCATTACCCAGCGCCGCTATTTCCACCCGCATTCTTCGCCCGACCTGATCTTTGTGCGGGCCATGGAAATCACCACCGCTGTCGGCCATGCCAATGTCTATGGCGTTGATGACTGGATCGATTTCCGCATGACCCAGCCCTCCGACGCCCATACTTTGGCCCAGTCGGTGCACGACAAGGGCGGCCTGCTCTCGATCAATCATGACAAGCCGACCATCCCCCGGGATTATGAGCTGCCCGAAATCGACTGCATGGAAGTCTGGCAATCCACCGGATGGCCCGGAACTGGATTTCCCTCGAGCGCTACCAGCGCCGCCTCGCCGCCGGGCTTCGCATTTCAGCCATCGGCGGCTCCGACTATCACCAGCCCGACCGCCTCCTGCCCGAAGGCCCGCTCGTTCTCGCCCGCCCCACCACAGTCCTCTGGCTCGACGAACTTTCCGAAGATGCCGTCCTCGCCGCCATAAAAGCCGGCCACGGCTACATCACCGAAAGCCCCAAGGGCCCGCATCTCTCCATCACCGTCGATGGACAGCCTATGGGCTCGACGGTCAATGGGGCAGCCAAAGCCACCGCGACCATAAGCGGCGCCGCCGGCGACCGCCTGGCCTCGGATCGACGCCGCCGGCCTCTCGGCCGAAACCGTCATCCCCGACGATGACTGGCAGACCGAGCTGGCTTTGTCCGGCGCCAAAACCTTCATCCGCGCCGAAATCATCGCCGACGCCAGCCGCGCCCGGTTGGTTGCCGACTTTACCAGCGCCCTCGATGGCCCCGACCTCCCCGGGGTCTCAAGGAAAGCGACCTGACCCACCAGCCGATACGGCGGGCGCTGAGCAATCCGATTTATCTAGGGCACGAGGAGTTTGCCGCATCGTAGGCGAGCCCCCTCTTCCCCTCGCCCCTTGAGGGAGAGGGATAGAAAATCCGTGTCCAGCGGATTTTCGAGGGTGAGGGGTTCTGCGCCCGCCCCTGCCAGAAGCCCATTTCCCCCACAATGTCATTCCCGCGAAAGCGGAATGACATTGTGGATGGCGAGGACTTTAAGCCTCACCCCCAAACCGCATCACCCCCGCCGCACTCTCCCGGAACCCGCACCCGCGATAAAACCCCTCCAGCTGCGGTTCAAAATCCACATGCAGCCATTCCGCACCCCGCGCCCGCGCCAGCTCCGCCGCCCGCCCGACCAGCGCCGTCGCAATCCCCTTGCGCTGATGCTCCGCGTGCACACAGGTATCGAGCACAAAGGCATGCACGCCCCCGTCCCGAGCGACATTGACAAACCCCACCAGCACGCCGGCCTCATAGGCCCCGACATGCGCCAGTGCTCCGCTCCAGCACGCGACGATAATTGGGCGCTACGGACCCGCCCCAAGCGCTGCGCCATAGCCGATCCAGCGCCGCCAGATCGGGAAACGGATCATTCACCAATTCAATCATGTCGCCGCCCTTCCTTACCAACCTGACCAAGTCTTCATCCTCCCGCAAGGTCGCGAAGAGTTCGCCTCCCCTATGGTCTTTTCGATACCGGACGAACCGGTCCCATGCAAAAGGACTTGCTCCCATGAAGACGATCTCCAAGCCCGCCATCGTGGCGCTGCTGACCGCCGCCCTTGGCTTCACCTCCCTTGCCCCCAGCTTCGCCCGGGGAAGCCGCCCCCGCCGCTCCTGCCGCCGATGTGCAAAAGCCCGGCCACGACCATAATCGCTTCCAGCGCCCCGGCCAGCTTCCCGGCTTCCAGCGCCATATGGAAGTCCGCCATGGCGGGGGCTTCCTCAATTTCGAGCGTGGCGCCGAAGCTGCCGAGATTGGTCTGGTCCGGCTCAGCCACCGGGTCGAACTCACCGCCGAGCAGCAACCTTTGTTCGATGCCATGAAAACCGCCGTGCTCGCCGCCGCTGATGATTTCGCCACCGCCACCCGGGCTGCCCGCCCCACAGCCGATGCCGCAAGGCCCGATATCGCGGCCCGGCTCGACGCCCGCATCGCCATCACCTCGGCCAATCTGGCAGCCCTTGAAGCAATCAAGCCCTCGGTCACCGCCTTCTTCGCCAGCCTCACCCCCGAGCAGCAGGCGGCCCTGACCCCGAGCGCGGCGAACACCCTAATTGGGGCCGCCCCGGCCAGGACGGCCCGCGCCATTCCGGCCCCGGCTCCGCCCAGCCGGGCCTGCCCGCACCCACCAACGGCTAACAAGACCCCCTTCGGCGCCGCCTCTACCTCCTGTGGTGGCGCCGTCCCATGCGTGGCTTTGGCTACCCTCACCAATAGCCGCACAAACCCCGGTCCGCAACGGCCGGGGTTTGCTTTTATCCAATCATCCACTACCAATCTCGGGCACTCATTGGATGATTAGATGACCGCCCTGCCTCTCGATCCCTCTCGCATTCGCGCGCATTTCCCCGCCTTTGCCGAACCCTCGCTTGCCGGACAGGCCTTCTTCGAAAATGCGGGCGGCTCCTATACCACCCGCGCCGTGCTCGACACGCTCCGAGCATTTCTACCGCGCCACCAAAGTGCAGCCCTATGGCGTCTACCCCGCCTCCATCGCGGCGGGCGAGGCGATGAACCGTAGCTACGAGCGCATCGCCCGAGCCTTCAATGTCGATCCCGACTGGATCCATTTCGGCCCCTCCACCTCCGCCAATACCTATGTGCTGGCCAATGCCTTCGGCGCCTGGCTCAAGCCCGGCGACGCCATTATCGTCACCAATCAGGATCACGAAGCCAACACCGGCAATTGGCGTCGCCTCGCCGCGCGGCATTGAAGTCCGCGAATGGCAGGTCGATCCGCAAACCGGCCGCCTCGCCATCGCCGGGCTCGACGCCATTCTGGACGCCAAGGTCCGGCTCGTCACCGCCCCGCATTGCTCCAACATTGTCGGCGAGATCAACCCCATCGCCGAAATCGGCGCCCGCGCCCATGCCGTCGGCGCCGTCACCGCCATTGATGGCGTCAGCTATGCCCCCCATGGCCTGCCCGACCTCACCGAGCTGGGCGCCGATATCTACATGTTCTCCGCCTACAAGGTTTATGGCCCCCATCTCGGCGTCATGGCCATCCGCCCCTCCCCGGCGCTGGAGCTGCCCAATCAGGGCCACTACTTCAACGACGCCAAGCTGCGCTATCGCCTGACCCCGGCCGGCCCCGACCACGCCCAGATCGCCGCCGTCGGCGCCATTGCCGACTATTTCTGAAACCGTGGCTGACATCGCCGGCGGCAGTGGCAATCCCTTCGCCCGCGCCCGCAAGGCCATGCGCGATCAGGAAATCGCCCTGGTCCGGCCGCTACTCGATTACCTCCGCGGCAAAAACAATGTCCGCCTCGTCGGCCCCGACGACGCCGCAAGCCGCGCCCCCACCATCTCGCTGATCCTGTCCGAACCCGGCGCTACCGTCGTGGCGCGCCTCGCCAAACATGGCGTCATGGCCAGCGGCGGCAATTTCTACGCCGTGCGCCTGCTCGAGGCCCTCGGCGTTGACCCCAACCATGGCGTCCTCCGCCTCTCCTTCGTCCACTACACCACGCCCGAGGAAGTCGCCCAGCTGATTGCGGCTTTGGATGCGGAGCTGCCAGTTTAGGCCCCTCATCCGCCCTTCGGGCACCTTCTCCCACGAGGGGAGAAGGATGGCTCCAGACCACGAACCCGAAAACATAACCCATGTCCCGCCCCATAGCCGCCCTGACGCTCCTGTTCTGCACCATGCTGTGGGGCTTCGCCTTCGTGGCGCAGAAATCGGCCATGGATTCCATGGGGCCACTGACCTTCTCCGGCACCCGCTTCATCATCGGCGGCCTGCTCATCGTCCCGCTCGCCTTGCGCGAACTCCGCCGCACTGCCACTCGCCCGACCACGCGCCAATGGCAACTTGTCGCCCTCATGTGCGCGGTCTTCTTCGCCGGCTCCATCCTGCAGCAATATGGGCTGATGCTGACCACGGTGACCAATTCGGGCTTCCTCACTGGCCTCTACGTTTTCTTCGTCCCGGTCATCGGCCTTCTCGCCGCGCGCATCGTGCCCCACCCCATCATCTGGTTCTGCGCGCCCATAGCGCTGCTCGGCATCTACCTGCTCAATGGCGGCAATTTCGATAGCTTCAATCTTGGCGACGCCCTCATCATCGCCTGCGCCGTGTTCTGGGCCTTGCATGTGCTGCTGCTCGGGCACTGGCCACAGCCACCGGCCTGCCCATTCTGCTCTCGGTGATCACCTTCCTCAGCGTCGGCATCGTCTCAGCCATCCTGGCCGTGCCGATCGAAGCGCCGGACTCGGCCAGCATCGGCAATGGCTGGATGCAGATCGCCTATTCCGCCTGCTTCTCCACCGCAGTGGCCTTCACCGGCCGAGCCATCGCCCAGCAATATCTGCCCGCCGCCAATGCCGCGATCATCCTCTCCGCTGAAAGCCTGTTTGCCGCCCCGGGTGGCGCACTGATCTCGGGCGAACGCCTGCCGCTCATCGGCTATCTCGGCGCCGCGCTGATTTTCCTCGCCATCGTCTCGGTCGAAACCGTGCCCCCGCTCTGGGCGCGGCGGCGGGTCTAGGCGCGTCAGATCGGGCTCACCCGCCCCTAATCGCTATAGCGATACATGTGATAGGTCCGGCAGATGACGAACATGAAGCACCCCTGCAGCGAGATTGAATTCTCGCTTTCTCGGGTGATCAGTGCCGCCGGCGGTCTGTCCATAAAGGTGCAGCTCGCCCTTCCACTCATTGGGTTGGGTCTGGGGCGCATGGTCGATCAGCAGTGTATTGAGATAGGGCAGGTTCTCCGGGCTATCGGCACCATTACCCAGCCAGATCAGTTCGGCACACAGCTGGGTGCCATCCCCGCACAGGGTCACTTTGTAGCGCGAATCCTTGCTCTCGATTTCCCACAGGCCCTCGGGTGAAGCCAGCGCCGGCAAAGTCGCCGCCACGGTCAATCCAAATGCGGCTATTGCGCGAACCACTGCCTTCATAACCAGTCTCCAATACTGACGAGGATATTAAACAGCCATTTGCAGGCCGCCATCACTGAATCGCAAACACATTCAGCACGATAGATAGGACTTCACATTATCCGGCGCAAACTGAACTCGGGCTGAACAGCCATGTCACGTCCCCGTCATGGAATGCCGCTAGCGTCCCCGTGTCCCGGCGATCCCCATGCAGCCCGGACTGCCGCGCCCCACGTCCCCAACGTCGCGCCCGGCCTTTTGGAGCCCGGCCGCCAACCCCGGCTCCGCCGATCAGATCGGCATTTCGGCCGCCCCTCGTGGCGGCCTCTTTTTGGTAGATAGCAATGAACTGTTGAACGCCGCTGGCGAGGCTTCTAGCCTTGCCCATTCCGGTCTATTGGCTGGTAAATACCCCTGCGCAAAACCCGAGTCCCGCAATCCGCATGGCCAAGCTTTACTTCTCCTACGCGGCAATGAATGCGGGCAAGTCGACGCTGCTGCTGCAGGCCGCCTATAACTATCGCGAGCGCGGCATGCGCCCGCTGCTCTATACCTCCGCGCTCTATGCCGAGGATGGCGTGGGCCTGATCAGTTCGCGCATTGGCATTGCCGAGCCGGCCGAACTCTATTCCTCCGAAGACGATCTCTACCGGGCCGTGCGCGACCATATGGATGAAGCCAAGGTCGATTGCGTCTTTGTCGACGAGGCGCAATTCCTCACTCCCGACCGAGTCTGGCAGCTCGCCCGCGTATCGGATCGCCTCAAAATCCCGGTCATGTGCTTTGGCCTGCGCACCGATTTCCGCGGCAAGCTGTTTCCCGGCTCCAGCCAATTGCTGGCCATTGCCGATGTGCTGCGTGAAATCCGCACCATCTGCGAATGCGGCGCCAAGGCCACCATGGTCGTCCGCCGGGACACATCGGGCCGCGTGCTCACCGATGGCGAACAGGTTTCGATCGAGAAATCGGTCTATATTTCCCTCTGCCGCAAACATTGGGAAGAAGCCGTGGGCCGCTGGCCCGTGAAAGGACCTGAACATGATCGTTGACACCACCGAGCCCAAGGGCGCACTGACCATCCGCACCCCGGCCATGCCCGCCGATACCAATCCCGCCGGCGATATCTTCGGCGGCTGGGTGATGAGCCAGATGGATATTGCCGGTGCCATTGCCGCCGTCGAGCGCGCGCAAGGCCGCGTCGTCACCGTCGCCGTCGAGGCCATGACCTTCATCGCCCCGGTCAAGGTGGGCGATATCCTGTGCGTCTATACGTCCATCGAGCGCGTCGGGAATACCTCCATCACCGTGGGGCTGGAAGCTCGGGCGCGCCGCAACCGGCTCGATGATCGCGTCAAGGTCACCGAAGGCCGCTTTGTCTATGTCTCGCTGGGCGAAGACGGCCAAAAGCGCCGCATCCAACCCTGACGCCTTCGTTCAGCCCACATTCACCTGACTGGTGTTTATTAAGCGCTATCAACCGCCGATTGGCGGCCCACGGGGAGCACACATGAAATCCTTCCGCCTCGCCATTTTCACCGCCATGGCCGCCACGGCATCGGCCAGCATCGCCTTTGCCGCGCCGGCGACCGTCACCACCAATGTCAATGTGCGCTCCGGCCCCAGCCAGCAGACCGCCGTGCTCGATGTGCTGCAGGCCGGCACACGGGTCGATGCTCAATGCAACAGCAACGGCTGGTGCCGGGTGAATTACGGCCGCACCTCCGGCTGGGTCTCGGCCGCCTATGTTTCGCTTGGCGGCGTGTCGATGAATCCCAAGCCACAGCCACAGCCACAGCCCCAGCCTGTGCCTCTGCCTCAACCCGTCCCCGGCAATCCCGGTGGCGGCTGGTTCCCGGCAATCCCGGCCCGGGCCCCGGCAATGGTGGTGGCTGGAACCCCGGCAATGGCGGCGGCTGGAATCCGGCAATGGCAATGGCGGCTGGAATCCCGGCTGGCCGCAGCCGCCGCGCCTGCAACCCCAGCCGCCGCGTCCTCAGCCTCCGGTCTATGAGGATGCCGGCGCCTGCTTCTTTAGCGAACGCAATCTGCGCGGCCGCAGCTTCTGCCTCGATCAGGGAGAAACCATGGACAGCCTGCCTCGCGGCTGGAACGACGCCATCCGCTCGGTCCGGGTCTTCGGCGGCGCCCGTGTCGATCTGTGCTCCGATCAGTTCCAATACGGCGCCTGCGTCACGCTGCGCTCCGATACCCCGCGCCTGCGCGGCCAGATCGACAGCCGGGCCTCGTCCGTCGACGTCTATTAAAGTATTGAACTAGCAACCATATTGGAACGGGGCCGGGAACTTTTGTTCGCCCGGCCCCGTTTCTATTCTATTGTGGCGAAAAATTGTCTGGCGTTGAGTGAGGAGCGTCATCCATGAAATCCCATAGTCGCAAAGTGCTGCTGCGCGTGCTTGCTGCCTTCGCCCTTGCGGCGGCGGCCGTCGTGGTATTCCTGCCCGCCGCCCGGGCGCGCCGGCACCGTCACCACCAATGTCAATGTGCGCCGGGGCCCCGGCACCAATTATGCCGTGGTCGATGTGGTGCGCGCCGGCACACGGGTCGATGTCCAGCAATGCCGGGGCTCTCGGTGCTACATCGCCAAGGCCGGTCCCGATGGCTGGATTTCCGCCCGCTATCTCACCGCCGGTGGCCGCCCGGTTAATCCGAACCAGCTCGGCCTCTCCTTCGGCTTCACCATTGGCGGCCCCGATGGCTCGATCAGCATCGGCATCGGCCAGCCCAATCCGCCGCGTCCCCCGCGCCCGCCCATCATCCAGCCGCCCGCCTTCTACCCCGAAGTCTGCTTCTTCGACCGCACCCGCATGCGCGGCGACAGCTTCTGCCTGCAGGCGGGCGATGCCAATCGCGATCTGCGCAACTGGGTCGATCGCATTTCCTCCATCGACAATCCCGAAGGGCTGCAGGTGCAGGTCTGCTCGGAACCCAATTTCCGCAATTGCCGCGTCTACAGCACCAGCGCCAGCACGCTGGGCGATTTCGACAACTACATCGCCTCCATCCGCGTCCGCTAGGTAAGCGAAGGCGATCGCACCGAGACAAGTGCGATCGCCTGTCTCCCGTGATGGGGAGTGTTTACCCGGGGCTCAAACCACCCACGGTGTCATTCCGGCGAAGGCCGGAATCCATGCTGTTAAACATCATGGAACACCAGTGTTTGTGGGAAGATGCGGACATGGATTCCGACCTTCGCGGAATGACACCGCATTCTTGAATCCTCCGGAGTGAACACTGCCCCTCAAGCGGGAGGCAGGCAAACACCTCAACCACAACCAGCCCTGCCCCTCATCCCCCTCCCTTCAGGGGTCAAACCCACCTTTTCTTTATGCATCCGGGCTTGGAGATCGGGCGGCGGCGCGGTAGGTTGCCCGCGCTTTGTTCGCGAGGGTTCCATCATGCGTCTTGTCACCACTCTCATTTCGGCCTGCACGGCCATTGTCATGCTGCTTGGCGCCGCCACGGCCAGCCTTGCCGCTGGCGAGGCCGGCACTCACGCCCGGAGCGTCAAGCCCCTGATCCCGGCCTCCGGCCCCGACCGCTCCTTTCCCGTAACCGGCCAGATTCCCGCCGAAACCGCGATCAAGGTGCTGCGCTGCCAGCGCGACTGGTGCCCGGTCTCGGCCGACAACCAGCGCGGCTGGGCTTCCAGCCTCTATGTCGATTTTGGCCGCCATCCCGAGCCCGTCATCGTCCATGGCCGGGGCAATGTCTGCTTCTTCGAAGGCACCAATTTCACCGGCGCCTCCGCCTGCTTCAACAGCGGCACCACCATCGACGATCTGGCCCTGCAAAATCTCGACAACCGCTTCGCTTCGGTGCAGTTGACCGGCGCCGTCTCGGTCGCCACCTGCCGCGACCGTTACTTCCAGTCCTATTGCGAACGCATCGTGCAGTCCAAGCCCGCACTCCCCACCTATCTGCGCGGCACCGTCTCCTCGATCAAAGTCTACTAACGCCGAACTGGCGCAAGGCACACGACCAAACCGGGGCCCGCTTCATGCGGGCCTTTGCATTTCCAGCATGCTGACACCACCTGTCAGCAGCCCTGTTCCGTCTCCGTTCATGCGGTGCTAATGTCGCTGGAACATTGCATTATGCTGTGCCGTTCCCCATCTTGAACGCTCCCCCGAGCAACGGTGTTTTCATGGCCGACAAATCCATGCGCCCCGGCAAAGCCGAGTTTTCCATCGACGACTTTCTCGGCGAGATCGAGAAGGCCGAAGATATCGCTGCGAGCAAACCGCTTTATGCCGAGCGCATGAAGAACAAGCGCGCTTGACCGCGCCGATCAGAAACTCGCCGCCGAAGCCGCGCAGGCCGAAGAAGATGCGGCCAAGGCTCTGGCCCGAGCCGCCAAGAAAAAGACCGCGCTCGAAAAGCGCCGCACCACCAAGTCCAGCAACGACACCGCCACCGGCATGTCGGCCAAGACGGCCAAGACCAAGATCAACTCGGTGGACCGCATCGATTTCGACGGCATGGGCGAACCGGCCCGAGCCGGCTTCGGCCACATGCCGTCCCCCACCACCATGAATGCCCGCGACATCAGCCGCACCGCCGCCAAAGACCCCGAAACCATAGGCAAGCTGCGCGATGCCACGGCCAGTGCCAAGTCCAAATCCGGCTCCAGCCGCACCGTCGAGGATGCGCAGACCGTCGGCGTCACCGCCACCGTCAAAGCGCTCGAGCAGATCATCCTGCATGGCCGCAAGGAGGTGGAAGGCTCCTCCCCCGGGTGCCGCACAAGGCGCAGAACCACCTCGAAAAGCGCCTCGCCGGCCAGCCCTTCCGCATGGTCACCAATTACCAGCCCGCCGGCGACCAGCCCACCGCCATTGCCGAGCTGGTCGAAGGCATCAACAACGGCGAGTCCGACCGTGGTGCTGCTCGGCGTGACCGGCTCGGGCAAAACCTTCACCGCCGCCCGAGTCATCGCCCAGACCAATCGTCCCGCCCTGATCCCGGCGCCCAACAAGACCCTCGCCGCCCAGCTCTATGGCGAGTTCAAGAGCTTCTTCCCTGACAACGCGGTCGAATACTTCGTTTCCTACTACGATTACTATCAGCCCGAGGCCTATGTGCCGCGCACCGATACCTATATCGAGAAGGAATCCACCATCAACGAGCAGATCGACCGCATGCGCCACTCGGCCACGCGCTCCATCCTCGAACACGACGACGTCATCATCGTCTCCTCGGTGTCCTGCATTTACGGTATCGGCTCGGTCGAAGACTACACCGCCATGACGGTAGACCTGCAAAAGGGCCAAAAAATCGACCAGCGCGAGGTCATCGCCAAGCTCGTCGCCCTGCAATATAAGCGCAGCGACACCGGCTTCGTGCGCGGCACCTTCCGCGTCCGCGGCGACACGATCGAACTCTTCCCCGCCCACTATGAAGCCGCCGCCAGCGCGTCTCCCTGTTCGGCAACGAGATCAGATCCATCGTCGAATTCGACCCCCTCACCGGCAAAAAAATCCGCTGATCTCACCTTCATTCGCGTCTTCGCCAATTCCCACCACGTGACGCCGCGCACCACCATGAACCGGGCCATCAAGGCCATCCGCCGAGAGCTTGCCGCCCGCCTGCAGGAGCTCAACGGCGCCGGCCGGTTCCTCGAAGCCCAGCGCCTCGAACAGCGCTCGCTCTTCGATCTGGAAATGATGGAAGCCACCGGCTCCTGCGCCGGCATCGAGAATTATTCGCGCTACTTCTCCGGCCGCCGCCCCGGCGAGCCACCGCCGACCCTGTTCGAATACCTGCCCGACAATGCCACGGTGTTCGTCGACGAAAGCCACGTCACCATCGGCCAGCTCGGCGCCATGTATCGCGGCGATCTGCGCCGCAAGGCGACCCCGGCCGAATACGGCTTCCGCCTGCCCTCCTGCATGGACAATCGCCCGCTGCGCTTTGAGGAATGGAACGCCATGCGGCCGCAATCGGTCTATGTCTCGGCCACGCCGGGCAAGTGGGAAATGGACCAGACCGGGGGCGTCTTTGCCGAACAGGTCATCCGCCCCACCGGCCTGATCGATCCCCCGGTCGAAATCCGCCCCGCCAAGGCGCAGGTCGATGACGTGATCGACGAAATCCGCAACACGATCAAAACCGGCTACCGCACCCTCGTCACCGTCCTCACCAAGAAAATGGCCGAGGACCTGACCGAATATATGCACGAACAGGGCATTCGCGTGCGCTACATGCACTCGGACGTGGACACGATCAGAGCGCATCGAAATCATCCGGGATTTACGCTCGGGCGCCTTCGACGTGCTGGTGGGCATCAACCTGCTGCGCGAAGGCCTCGACATCCCCGAATGCGGCCTCGTCGCCATTCTCGACGCCGACAAGGAAGGCTTTTGCGCAGCGAAACCTCCCTGATCCAGACCATTGGCCGCGCCGCCCGTAACGTCGATGGCCGAGTAATTCTATACGCCGACAAGGAAACCGGCTCCATGCAGCGCGCCTCGGCCGAAACCACCCGCCGCCGCGAAAAGCAGGTCGCCTATAACGAGGAACACGGCATCACCCCCGCCTCGGTCCGCTCCAACATCCACGACATCGTCGACAGCGTCTACGAACGCGACCACGTCACGGTCTCCATCGGCAAAGGCAAAGACGGCAAAGAACAGCGTCGAAGTCGGCGCCAACACGGCGGCCGTCATCAAGGACATGGAAACCCAGATGCGCGAAGCCACGACGAATTTGGAATTCGAAAAGGCTGCAAGGCTGCGCGACGAGGTGAAGCGGCTGAAGGAGATGGAGTTGGATACATTGAGTGGGGAAGTGAGTTAGGGCATCTAAGCCGCTCTCCACACACCCAATTTAGAGCCGCAGGAGAAGCTCAACGACCTTCCCTTTCGCCGTATCCGGAAATCTGGAGAGATATGGAATTCTTAGAAAATCTGCAAAACTCAATACAGAAACAACAGCGAGTATTGATACAATAATCCAGCCGGAATTGCCTCCAAACACACCATTCACAGCAATCGCAAAGACCACAATTCCAAGCAATACACCCTTGAATATGGCCGTTATAATTCCAGCCCGTTTGTGAGCTTTGGCTAGACGATCATTCTCGTGACGCGCATTGACGATGTCTTCGGCCTCTTTCCTTGCCTGTTCAATGGCTGCCGTTCTTAGAATTCGAGATTCCTCGATCAATTGAGCCCTGATCCGGTCGGATTCTGTATTTGCAGCTTCCAACTCTGCGGCAGCGGCGGCCTTGTCTTCCGTTCTAAGCCGCGCCCATTCCTCGTGAATACTATTCTCTTCCTCTTGCGCCCTCGCAAGAATTTCAGCCATGTTCAACTCACGAACGATTACGGAATGACCAAAGCTCTCCTCGCCTGCGATTCTTCTTGCCGCTTGGAGCGCCAGAGCATTTGAGCCGTCCTTGGCAAACTCCTCCATTGAGCCCACAACTTGCTCCATCCCCTCATGAAAGTAGCCAAACCATTCCGCGTCCGGGTGAACTGCCGCATAACAATTCAGAAGCAGTTCCCTTCCTGCTTTCTCCGGCGTGATTGCCTGATCTTTCATCAGCCAAGCAATCGTAGCAATTTGGCCGACATTCAAAACAGGGGGCAATCTTTTCCGTACAGAGATTTTTGTTCAATCAGGTACTTCCTTGATGACGACGCCAGCATACGGTTTGAGGTTACGAATATATTCCCGCTATCCGCAAAATCTCGCGCCCTAGAACCACGTCTTAGGCGCATTACGGCTGCCAAATAGCCTGCGTCGTTTTGACGATTCTGAATACCATATGCCCTCCCATTTGCGGAGGCCTGCCTAAAGAGATAGTCCGCGAAGCCACGCTCATCGATCTCAAAGCGCTGATTTTCTTTGGAAACGCGCTCAAGATCACCGGCAGGAAACACATTGTATCGCGCCAATTTCTCGGGAAATGTATTCTGAAGCATTCGAAGGTCTGTAATCGTCACTTCGCCTAAAGACAAAGCCTCAGCGGTTTCACCCTCAACCTCCTTTCCAGAATCTTTTACATAAACGATAGTATCAAGAATATTTGAAACCTCCGACTCATTGCCAGAGAAGTAATATATTCTACAACCTATGTCCTGAAGGTACTGAGTAAGCTCCTCGGTCGCGAGCTTCAGAATGGAACCAGAGCATCCTAGCAATCTAAGGATGACAGCCGTGTCGTAAAATATACTTATGGACTGCCCCTCCTTAAGCGCCCCGACCTCTGAAACCGAAGAGATAAAATCCTCAATCAATGCGCCCATAAATATATTTATGAGGCTACTAAATTTACTACTATCTTCTTTACTTAGGCGGCGCACATACGCGGCAACGACTGCCTCCTCAACCTTTGATGGATCAAGGAGGACGTTTTTTACCGAAACCAGCTTGGTAGCCTTCTTCTCGGTCGTTTGGCGTAGGAACGAGATCAGGGCCTCTCCCCAACCTCCCGCTGGCGGCTTAAGATTAAAGCCCACCGGTTTGCATAGCTTTCTAAATCTAGAACTATCGCATCGTAATCGCTTTCGATGTCTCTTTTGGCGACATGAAAATTAGACACATGAGGCTTGGCCACATATATTTTTGCGGTCTTCCTGTACTCGACAAATCCGTGATTCTGGAGCGATGAAAATATCTGCTCGACCGCGTAAAGCGGAAGATCAAATCCAAATTTCTCATGAAGATATTGCTTCACACCATCAGCAGTTACCTGATTTCCGGCCTGATCATTCAGGAATGGGGCGATAAAAGGGACCAAGCAGTCCAGAGCATCTCTAACTGGATTAGAACTTACCTCTGTTCTTTTGAACGCGGCGTATAGGAACGCATAAGCTTTAGCCTCTCTGTTCGCACCGCTAAGATCAAAAAGATCCTCAACACCTATTTCGCTGCCGTTCGCTGACATCTGCTCCCCCAAATTTTACTCAGACTACTTCTTGTACGATCTAGAGCAATCAGAACCCGACAAGATTTGCCCACAAATTCGGAAACCGGCCCGGGGTATCCGAGGGCGACGACGATCATCTTACGTGTTGCTCAATAGCGAACTAGACTTACCGACTCGGCTTGTGCCTCCGGGGAACGACACGGTCGCCATCCATCTCAACACTCCCGCCCTCCCCGCATAATCCCACCTCCACCTTCGGAGGCAGAAATCACGACCGACACCAAACGCCCCCACTCGTCCGCTAGCGGGTTTGTGTGCACCTGATCAGAAGAGAGCGCCGGTCGAGCTTGCTCTGGCAGCCGAGTTGGCCCGAGAGACACGACGCGCACCGCCTCGCGCGACAATTTCGGCGAAGCGCCCCCTAAATCCGTCCCACCCACGATGTCACCCCGGCCCGGGCCGGGGCCCATCTCGATATATTCCCGCCGCCGCAAGGTATGTGGGCGATCTCTCCCCCAATAACGGCCATCTAGCGGCCGTGGCACGATCTCAGGACGGGCCCCGGCCTGCGCCGGGGTACACCGTGGATGTGGCACTTTCATACCCCAAAACTTATCCCCGCCCGCCACGCTCGCCCTAGACTCCCACCGCCACGTGGGAGCCATGATGACCCACGCCCCCTCAACCAACGCCAGCTACGGGCCTATAACCGGCTACAGGAGCAGGTCATGATGCTGGTGCATCTGGCGGACGCAGGAATTCGGCCCGCTGGGCCGCGCTCGGCTTCCGCCTATCGCCCTCCCCTTTGCCTCCTCTTCGGCCTAGCCCCCTCCACGACCTTGCCTCATTTGTTGCAAATAGGTCCTAATTGCACACCAACGTGCCTCGCCCTGCGCTCCCATAAACCCGTCCAATCCCGCCATCGAAAACATTCATTGGACGCTCCGGTCCAGCCGGTCGATCATTCCGGCATGACCGAGACGTCCCCCTCCGCCCCGCCTCTCCAATAACGGCCCGCCGCTGGAGGATGACCCGCGCCCACAGGGCGCCAATGGCATTGGCACCTATTTCGAATGGGAGGCGTCGCGGAAAAAGGCGTTCGAGGTGCCCTATGACATTGCTCTTATGCGCCCGGCGGGCCGAGAAGCTGGGCCTGACCTATGACGAATACACGCTCGAAATCCTCGAGCGCGGCCGCTATCTCAATGTCGAAGACGCCGAGCGCATCGCCGCCATCAAGCGCCGCCGCCCGCTCTGAGCCCGTCCCATTCTCGATGTCACCCCGGCGCAGGCCGGGGCCCATCTCGAGATATCCCCGCCGCCGCAAGGTGTGTGGATGATGTGCTGTCATGACCGCTACACGGCGGCTGCGGCACGACCCCAGGATGGGCCCCGGCCTGCGCCGGGGTGACACCGAGTTTGGGGTGAGCACAGCTCCCTGCCCCCTCCCCACAAGGGGGCGGGAACCGCATCGCGGCTCTGCTTTTCCCGCCCGCCAAACTAATCCCCGCCCGGGCCCCGCTGCTACCCTCACCGGTTTCACCTCGGAGGAAACCGCATGTCCAGCAAGCCGCGTCTCAGCCCACGCGCCATCGTCGCCTATAATCGGCTCAGCCGCGAAGTCGCGGCGCTCAATTATCTCGTCAGAATCGCCAAGCCATCCGGTACGCTGGGGGAAACCGGGCGAACCTGCCTCGACCGCGCTTTGCGCATCGCCAATCGGCTCTATCGCCGCGAGCCCGGCCTGCCATCCTTTGGGCGGATCGACACCCGCGAACCGCTGACCGCGGCCGATCTGGCCCTGATGGTTGCCCGCCTGAGCGCCGCCGGCATTGCCTTTGAGGAACGCTATGCGCATCTCACCGCGGCCGGCCAGTCCGCCCACACGGCCCGCCTCGCGGCCGATGGCCTGCCATCGCCCCACGCCTGAGCAAAAACTTATCCCCGCCCCATTTGGCGCATGCAACTATGGCCCCATCCCGCCAGTCACCGGCCTCTACGCAGGGCCGGGCGGGGTGACCGTGGGAGAGGGGCGCCTGTCCAGTGGGGTTGGAAACTCGGCAGCCGGGCCTGCAATAATGGTACCGCCTGAACCGGACCTTGCGCAAAAGCGGATCGTGACGGGCGGCCTTTGGCTCCCCTAGACTAAACTGGCTGAGTCAAAGGCCGCCCGTTACCGTGTCTCCGCAGGCGTCCGCGCCGTGCGGCCCTTCATCATGTCCGCAGCAAGCCCTTGAAACCCGGCGCAGTCTGGCGCATTTCACTTAGTGACTAAAAACCGGGAGACCCGATCATGCGCGCTTTGCCCCTTGCGGCCCTCGCCGCCCTGCTGCTCGCCGCCCCGGCCATCGCCGAGCCCCCGGCCCGCGTCAAGGGCGGCAATATCGATGTGCGCACCGGCCCCGGCACCCGCTACGACATTATCGGCAAGCTGGCCGACGGCGCCCGAGTGCCGCTCGATCAATGCACCCGCGACGGCCGCTGGTGCCGAGTCAGCGGTTCCGGCTGGGTGCGGGCGAGCTATCTCGTCGGTTGGTCCGCCAAGATGCGCGTCACCCAGCCCGATTTCATCGGCGGCGGCCCTCGGTTCACCTTCAATGACAGCGACGACGAAGACCGCGGTATTCTCGACTAAAGCCAGCCGGCCAGCTCGCGGCGCACCATGGCTTCGATCATGTCCATGCCGTCCGGGCTGTCATTGAGGCACGGAATATAGGCGAATTGCTCGCCCCCGGCCTGCATGAACGTCTCCTTGCCCTGCATGGCGATTTCTTCCAGCGTCTCGATACAGTCCGCCGAAAAAGCCGGCGCCGGGATCGCCACCTTCTTGATGCCCCGGCCCGGCAGCGCCGCCAGCGTCACATCCGTATAGGGCTCCAGCCACTTGGTCGGCCCGAACCGGGATTGGAACGTGACCATGATCCGGCTCTCGTCCCAGCCCAGATGCTCACGCACCA
This sequence comes from Devosia sp. A8/3-2, assembly GCA_025452255.1. GTDB lineage: Bacteria > Pseudomonadota > Alphaproteobacteria > Rhizobiales > Devosiaceae > Devosia. The sequence goes on along the minus strand of CP104974.1, from coordinate 1,820,195 downwards.
GCCGCGTCGTCTTGTGGCATTGGCAATGGTAGGGGTCGCCCCGCTCCAGATATTCCACCGGCATGCCGTGATAGCTGGTGATCACCAGATCGGGCACAAAATCCAGCGCCGCCACGCCATCGCTGATCGATTTGGCCAGCACCTCGACATATTTGGGGTCATCGAAATAGGCCGGCGCCGTCCGCACCGCCGGCTGCCAGCGCATCGCGCCCAGCGCCTCGAATGCCTTGTCATTGGCCGTCGCGGTCGTCGTCGCCGAATATTGCGGATAAAGCGGCACCAGCAAAATCTTCTGGCACCCCGCCTGCTGCAGCTTGTCCAGCACGCTCTGGTCGATGGATTGCCATAGCGCATGGCAAATTCCACCATCACATTGCTCTCCTCCGCCAACCGTTGCGCCAGCGCCTCGGTCTGGTTGCAGGTAATCACCCGCAGCGGGCTTTCGTTCTTGTCCTTGTCCCAGATCTGGGCATAGGCATGCCCGCTTTTCTGCGGCCGGACGCTCAGGATCACCAGATTGAGAATCGGCCACCACAGCCATTTCGGCGTCTCAATGACGCGCGGATCGCTGAGGAATTCCTTGAGATAGCGGCGCACGCTCCAATAATCCGTCGCGTCGGGCGTACCCAGATTGAGCAGCACCACGCCGATTTTCGGCGTCTGCACTGGCGGATGATCGGCAGGAAGAATTTGGGACATGAAATGGAGCTGTTTGGAAGAATTCTAACGTTGGGCGCACCATAGCGGCTCGCACCATAACCGCAAGGCGGCGATGGGTCGCGCTTTTGGCGGGGAACCCTCCTACAAACTCGCAATCAATAGCAACACCCCAAACACCAGCACCAGCACGGCCCCCGCCAGTTCCGCCCACCACAGCACAGCCGTGGTCACCGGATTGTCGACACCGCCGATCCGCCGCGCCAATCCCTTGGCTGTCACCGCCGGGGTTGCCAAAGCCGCCACAGTGATCGCCGTCCCCGCCCCCATCAGGAACACGGCCACAATCCCCGCCGCCAGCAGCCCCTGCGACAGCGCAAAGACCAGCACCACCAACGCCCCCGAACAGGGCCGCAGGCTAACCGCCAGCACCACGCCCAATTGCTCCCGCCGAGTCCCGCTCGCCGCCTCCGGCGTCACGATATGCTGGTGGCCGTGGTGATCATGGTCGTGGTGCTCATGGTGGCCGTGATCGTGGTCATGATGATTATGCCCATGGTGATCGTGTCCGTGATGGTCATGCTCATCATCGTGCAAATGCGCATGCGCCTTCTGCGCCATGTCATCGGCATGGTGGTGATGGTGCGAATGCCCCCAGCCAAACAGCTTGCGCGCGATCAGCCACAGACCCAGCAGCGCCACCATTCCGTAGGAGACAATGCCGATCCAGTTCGCCGCGTCGCCCATCGCAATGCTGGTCATGCCCAAAATCCCGGCGGCAACCAGCACAAACAGCACTGCGACCGTCGACTGGATCATCGCCGAGATCACGCTGAGGATCACCCCGCGCCGCACCTGCGTTTCATTGGCCAGCACATAGGAGGAGATGACCACCTTGCCATGCCCCGGCCCGGCCGCGTGGAACACGCCATAAAGAAAGCTCAGCCCGCCCAGCAGCCAGAACGCCGTCCAATCGGTGCGCAGCGCCCAGCGCGGCATTCATCGCGCCATAGAAATTACGCTGCTGCTCCTGCAGCCAACCGAAAAATCCGGTGCGCGGCAGGTTCAGCCCCGGCTCCGGCGGCGGCCCGCCAAAGGGGATGGAGGGTTTTGCCACCGCCGAGTCATTGATAGCATCCAGCGCCGTCGAGGGCGCTGCAGCCGGCGCATCGCCACAGGTGATCACGATCATCCCCTGCGTGCCCCGCATCGCGGCGGCCAGATCGGGCGGCAGTTCCGTCACATCGGGTCCCAGCGCATAGAGCCGGCTCTGCACGTCCGGGTCCATGTCCTTGGGCGGATCGAGCGTCACCGCGCAACTGCCCGGCGCATTTTCTAGCGTCACATCGCTTTTGTCGGCAAAGGTAATCGCCACATAATAGTCGGGGTCATAAACACCCAGCTCGAACCGCTGCCCAACCGGATGCGGCCGCTCGGTTTTTAGCGAATAGCTCAGCGTCACCCGCCCATTCTCATAGACCATGTGTTGGTCGCCCAACGCCTGGAATTTCAGCAACGAGATCCTGCGAGCCGGCAAAGGTGTAGAATTCGAATTCGCCCAGCCCGGCGACATTTTCATCCGCCAGCCCCTGCAATTCTTCGGGGCTGGTGATCCAGTCGCCATTGGTATCGAGCCCTGGATCACCCGGGACGAAAACGCCTCGTCAAACGTCCAATTATGCTTGAGCCCCACGACAGCGCCACTGTCGTCGAACTGAACGCTCACCTTGGCATCGATGAAAATATGCGGATGTGCCCGGGCCGGCGTCATCAGGGCGAGCAGACCGGCCAAAACCACCGCCAACAGGCGGGCCAAATTCGAAACCGTCACGCAATGCCCCTAACTGATCGGATGCTTCTGGAACCACTCGACCAGATGGTCGATCAGCGCCCGCACTTTGCCCGCCAGATGCCGCCGGTGCGGATACACCGCCTGCAGCGTCTGGCCGGTTTGCAGATAGCGGGTCAGCACCGGAACAAGCTCACCTTTGGCCACTGCCGGATCAGCGAGGTAGGATGGCAATGCGGCAAAGCCGAGACCGACAATGGCCGCCTGCCGCGCCGCTAACGGAGAATTGACCCGCACCGGCCCACTCACCGGAATGGAGATGGTTTTGCCCTCCTCATCGATGAAACGCCAGTTCGATTGCCCCTGCAGATTGGTGTCGACAATGCAGGGCATGGTCCGCAGCGCATCGGGGTGATCGGGCGTCCCCAGCGTCTTGAGCAGCGAGGGCGCCCCGCCGATCACGATATGCATATCGGCAATCTTGCGGGCGATCAGCGAGGAATCCTGCAGCGTCGAAATCCGCAGCGCCACGTCGATCCCCTCATCGACCGAGTCGACATAGCGATCCTCCAGCCGCAGATCGAGCGTCACCTTGGGATATTTGGCCAGATAAGCGAAAATCGCCGGCGCCAGTGTGTCCTCGCCAAAATTGCGCGGCGCCGATACCCGCAACAGCCCGCGCGGCTCGGCCGTCTGGTCGGTGATCGTCGCGTCCAGATCATCCAACTGCTGCAACAGCGCGCTGGCCTCCCGGTAATAAGCTTCCCCCGCCTCGGTCAGGCTCAGTTTGCGCGTGGTGCGGTTCATCAACCGCACGCCCAGATAGTCCTCAAGATCGGTCACATATTTGCTGAGCAGCGCCTTGGAGCGCCCATGCTGGCGCCGCCGACGAAAAGCCGCCGGAATCGAACACCTGCACGAAGGCACGAATACGGGCCAGATCCTGCGTCATATCCTACTCCAACCTGCCCAGATCAAAGGCGCCAACTTCATCCACCAATTGGGCAAAGCCCCGCAGCGCATGCTCGGCGCTCGCCGCGCCCTTTCCGCACTCGCCAGCAAGGCATTGCCCGCCGCCCCCTGCGGGTTGAGATCGCGGCTCAGCCAGCCCGGCCGCGTCCGCCCATGCATCTTGAGCCAACGCGTCTCCGCATCCCAGCGCGAGGCCGCCGAATCGAAATCCGCCAGATGCTGCTGCCGCACCGCGTCGGGCCAATAATGCAGCATCAAGGATGTCTCGATATCGCCGCCATGAATGCCATAGGCCAGCTCATTGTCGGCAAACAGCCCCTCGGGCTGGCCAAATCGCAGCCGAGCCGCGCTCACCGCCAGCATATCCCGCTGCGCCCGCAACCGCGTCGCCAGCAGCGCCACCACTTCGGAATTGCCGCCATGGCTGGACACCACGATCAGCTTGCGCACGCCGGCCTCGACCGCCGCGCCAACCACATCGCTCCACGCTGTCAGCAGGGTTTCCGCGCCATGGGTGAACACCCCGGCAAAGCCCGAATGCTCAAGACTATGCCCGATGGCCTGCAACGGCAGCACCAACAGGTCCCGCTCCGGGCTCAGATAATCTCCCAGCCGGCCCAGATGCCCCTTTGCAATATCGCAATCGGTCGAGAGCGGCAGGTGCGGCCCATGCGGCTCGATCGCGGCCACGGGCAGCACGGCAATGGTCTGCGGACCGGCAAAGCGGGCAAATTCCGGTGCGGTCAGCTGTTCGGCAAAATGGGTGGCCAAGCTGCGCTCCGTTCAATTTTATGGGGGCAATTGAACGCATAACGCATCTGCGCCCAGTGAACAATAACGGGCCTTGGTCGTTACCCGATTAACGATAGGATGGAATGGCTGATCGACGTGCCCAAGGAGTTCGGACTATTTTCCCACTCATGTCCAAACCCTCGTCCCGCTCCACGCTCTACCGGCTGATCGAAGCCGGCCAGCTCGCCCACAAGGCCCTGCTGCTGCCGCTGCTCGAACGCGGGCTCGAGCCCGGCGACGATGCGGTCCTGTTCGAACTCGGCCGCTCCGGCGCCACCGAGGCTGACCTCGCCCACCAACTGGGCCTGCCGGTCGAGAACCTGCAGACCCGCCTCCTCCGCCTCATCGAGCGCAGATTGGTCACCCGCCGGGCCGTCGGCCCAGAACTGGCTCCCGGCATCGCCCTCACCGACCGCGGCGTGCGCATCCGCAATGGCTCGGCCGATCACTGGACCCAGCTCGAAGAGGCGTTACTGGGCGAGTTGAAACCCAAGCACAGCAAAAAACTGGCAGCCACGCTCAAGCGTTTCGTGGATTTGCTCAAGCTCTGAGGCCCTTGTTCAGCGCCCATCTCCCCCACCCACCGCATCTCCCTCGGGCTTGACCCGAGGGCCACTCAGCTCCCGCACTGAACATAGTGCCGACCCCGGCAGCCCCTCAGGTCGAGCCCGAGGGAAACGCGGTGGTTAGGCCCCCCAAAACCCCACTCCTACATGACCAACCCATTCAGCTCCGGTTCATCGACAATGGTGTTTTCTGTACTCACAGGCACAGAGGTGCTTAACAGGGAAAGGAGTTCAACAATGGCTCTGAAAAACAAACTCATCGCAGGCGGACTGGCGGTTTTTGCAGTGCTTGCAACCGCTACGGCCGCCATGGCTGCCCCGGCCTATGTTACCAGCAATGTCAATGTGCGGTCCGGCCCCGGCACCGGCTATGGCGTGGTTGATACACTGCGCCGTGGCGAACAGGTTGACGTTCAGCAGTGCCGCGGCAGCTGGTGCTATATCGAAAAACGCGGCCCCGATGGCTGGGTTTCCGCCAATTACCTGAGCGCCGGCGGCGGCTGGGACAATGGCTGGAATCGTCCGCCTCCGCCCCCGCCGACACGGAACCCGCGCCCGCCACGTCCGCCCCACTGGGGTGGTGGTTGGGACCGTCCGCGCCCACCCCATTGGGGTGGTGGCTGGGACCGCCCACGCCCGCCGCGTCCGCAGCCCGGCTATCCCGGTGGCGGTAACGGCAGCGTCTGCTTCAATGGTCCGCAGGGTTATGTCTGCATGGGCAATTAGGATTTCGTCCTAAGCCCAAACAATAACGCCGCCCCTCGGGGGCGGCGTTTCTCATTCATGACCCGGCAGGCTCGCATCGGGCGTCACGGCCACCTTGCGCATCCGCTCCCGCGCCATCACCACCAGCCCCGCCACCACGATGATGCCCGCCCCGATCAGCGAGATGCCATCGATCCAGTGCCCGAACACCACGGCGCTGAGCAAAATGGCCCGGGGCAGCGAGAAATAATTGAACGGCTGGATCACGCTGGCCGGCGCCATGGACAGCGCAAACACCATCAGCCCGTGACCCACACAGGTGGTCACCATGATGATGCAGACCAGCAGCACATCCACCCAGCCCATATTCTGCCAGAAGAACACGCCCACCGCGCTCGACAACACCAGCCCAACCACGCCCGTATAGGCCATGCTGGTGGCCGCGCTATCATAGCGGCTGACCTTGCGCGTGATCACCAGATAAAGCGCGTACAGCACGGAGGACAAAACGGCAAAAGCCACGCCCCAATCGAGCGGCAATCCGCCCGGCCGCACGATCACCATGGCGCCGGCAAACCCTACCAGCACCGCGACGAAGCGGAACACGCCGACCTTCTCGCCCGGGAGCGGAATGGCAAACAGCGTCACCAGCAGCGGATAGACCAGCGAAATGGCCTGCAATTCGCCCAGCGGCACGCTTTGCAGCGCCCGCGCAAAACACCAGATTTCAATGATCAGCAAGGCGCCACGCAGCACCTGCAATGCCGGCACTTTCGAGCTCAGCGCCTGCCGCAGCGGGGCTTGCCGCATCACCAGCCACAGGGAGAAGGCGGCAAAGCCCCAATAGCGCATCATCGTGACCTGAAAGGTCGAATAATTCTGCACCGGGATTTTGGAGATCGCATCCTGCGCGCCGAATGGCAGTAGCCGATTTGACCATGCCGGCAATGGCGGTCAGGATGCCGCCGCCGACCGGGCCCGTTGCGCCACGGCCAACCAGTGCGCCGATATCAGAGCCCGCCCGTCGCGGCCCCGGTCGCCGCCGCAGCAGTCGCACCGCCAACCAGCCCGCTCAGCCACAGGATGAGGCTTGCCAGCCGAGTCCCGGCCACGCCGCCGACGGCGCCGGCAATCGTATTGCCGGTCGGTCCGAGATTGAGGCTCTTGATAAGCTGGCCGATCACATTGCCGCCGGCCCCACCGGCGATCAGCTGCACGAGAATAGGTACGATGACTTCCATAGTGTCCCTCTCCTATACGCCGTGCAGAGCCCTCGCCCCACGGACAGTAAACAATCTACTGCTGTTCGTTGTGCAACAAAAGGACAAGACTACTGTCTAATCCTGTCAGTATGACTGCGCGATAGAATTGGCCATTACTAGCTTGTTCCCCATCTGTACGCAGAGATTGATGTGGCCGCCCAAAGCGGCCTATGGTCCCGCAAACGCACCGAATCCGGCCCCAATGAGCAATTTAACGCCCCCATCGTCGCATCCTCCCGTTGCCCTCGTCACCGGCGCGGGCGACCGCATTGGCGCTGCCATCGCTGGCCACGGCGCAGGCCGGCCATTCGGTCATCGCCCACTATCGCGCCAACGCGGATGGCGCACAGCAGATCATTGCGGAAATTCAAGCCGCTGGCAGGCAAGCCGCGGCCATCCGAGCCGACCTCGCTGATCGCAGCCAGCGCGCTGATCTGATTGCCGAAGCCAGCAAATTCTTCGGCCCGCTGACCACACTCATCAACAATGCCTCGCTCTACCAACGCGACAGCGCCCACGACCTTGACGAAACCCTGTGGGACGCCCATTTCGCCATTCATGCCGAGGCCCCCGCCTTCCTGTCGCGCGACTTCGCCGCGCAACTGCCCGAGGGGCAGGATGGCAATATCGTCAACATCATCGATGAACGCGTGCTCGATCTCTCCCCCGCCTATTTCAGCTATACCCTCAGCAAATCCGTGCTCTGGACCATGACGCGCACTCTGGCCCAGTCGCTGGCCCCCGCCATTCGCGTCAATGCCATTGCCCCCGGCCCCGCCGTCGCGCCGCCCGCCATCCCGCAGGCCAAGTTCGACCAGCGACGCGCCGAACTGCCCCTGCAACATGCCGCCGACGCAGCAGGCATCGCCCGGGGCGTCATTGCCATTCTGGGCCTGCCCAGCATGACCGGGCAGATGATTGCCCTCGATGGCGGCGAACATCTCGAATTTCCGGCCCGCCGCGGACCGACCCCACGATCATGACCGACGACACCACGCCCCCGCCCAGCGGCCACGAAGTCATCCGCGCTTTCGTGCGCACCCTGCCCGCCGCGCCCGGCGTCTACCGCATGCTCGATGCGGAAGGCGAGGTCATGTATGTGGGCAAAGCGCGGAACCTGAAGGCGCGCGTCACCAATTACACCCGCCCCGATGGCCTCGAAGTGCGCCTGCAACGCATGATCGCGGCCACCGTGACCATGGAATTCGTGCGCACCGAGACCGAGTCCGAAGCGCTGCTGCTCGAAGCCAATATGATCAAGCGGCTCAAGCCCCGCTTCAACGTGCTGCTGCGCGACGACAAGAGCTTCCCCTATATCCTGATCGCCACCGATCATGAGGCGCCCGAGCTGACCAAGCATCGCGGCACACGACGCCGCAAAGGGCACTATTTCGGTCCCTTCGCCTCGGCCACCGCCGTCGGCCGCACCATAGCGAGCCTGCAAAAGCCTTCCTGCTGCGCAATTGCTCGGACAGCTTCTACGCCGCCCGCACCCGCCCCTGCCTGCAATTCCAGATCAAGCGCTGCGCCGCCCCCTGCACCCGCGAAATCAGCCTTGAAGGCTATGGCGAACTGGTCGAAGACGCTCGCCAATTCCTCTCCGGCAAGTCCAGCGCCGTGCTGCAACCATCTGCAGGCCGATATGAACCGGGCCGCCGAACAACTCGATTTCGAACGCGCCGCCCTGATCCGCGACCGCCTCTCCGCCCTCGCTTTGATCCAGAGCCGGGGTGACGGCACCGCCAAGACCGTAGAAGAGGCCGACGTCTTCGCCATCCACCACGAAGGCGGCCAGTTCTGCGTGCAGGTCTTCTTCTTCCGCGCCTTCCAGAACTGGGGCAATTACCCCTATCGCCCCCGCGCCGATGCCAGCCTCAGCGACGCCGAAGTGCTCGAAGCCTTTATCGGCCAGTTCTACGAAAACCGCACCCCGGCCCGCCTCGTGCTGATCAGCCACGAGCTGAGCAGAACCCGACGTGATGGAAGAAGCGCTCTCCACCCGCGCCGGCCGCCGCGTCTATATCGAACAGCCCAAGCGCGGCGAAAAGCGCGACACGGTCAACCACGCCCTCAACAATGCCCGCGAAGCCCTCGGCCGCCAGCTCGCCGAAGGCGCCACCAACCGCACCCTGCTCGAAGGCGTCGCCAATTGCTTCGGCCTCGACGAGCCACCGCGCCGCATCGAAATCTACGACAATTCCCATATCTCGGGCACCAATGCGATCGGCGCCATGGTCGTTGCCGGCGAGGAAGGCTTCTCCAAAAGCACTACCGTACCTTCAACATCAAATCCGACATCGCCGCCGGCGACGATTTCGGCATGATGCGCGAAGTGCTGACCCGCCGCTTCGCCCGCCTCGCCAATGAAAGCGATGCTGAAGCCGACGAGGTTGAAGACGCCGGCATGCCCGACTGGCCCGACGTCGTCTTCATCGATGGCGGCGCCGGCCAGCTCAACGCCGTGCGCGAGGTCATCGCCACCCTCAACCTGCCCAAGGAGGTGACCTTTATCGGCATTGCCAAGGGCGAGGAACGCGATGCCGGCCGCGAAAAATTCTTCATGGAAGGCCGCGAGGCGTTCATGCTCCCCCACCGCGACCCGGTCCTCTATTACGTCCAGCGCCTGCGCGACGAAGCCCACCGCTTCGCCATCGGCACCCACCGCGCCAAGCGCAGCAAGGCCCAGATCAAGAATCCGCTCGACGAAATCGAAGGCATCGGCCCCACCCGCAAACGCGCCCTCCTCAACCATTTCGGCTCCGCCAAAGCCGTCGGCCGCGCCAGCCTGCTCGACCTCGAAGCCGTCCCCGGCATTTCCAGCGCCATGGCGCAACTGATCTACGACCATTTCAACCGGGTGGAGTGAGGGATCGGCCTCCCCCTCCAAACGTCCAATATCTCCCCCTCGACTCTTTCCCAAACCCGCGCTACATCTTCCCCATGATCTCCGTCGCAACCATCTCGTTTTGGTATTTTAGCTATCCGCTCCCGGCGGAGGCTATTGTGCGCTTGATCTGATCTCACTAAGAGACGACCAAACCCGAAGCCAGCCGCCCGATCCACGAGGCGGCTTTTTTGTTGGCCGCCATCGAGCAAGACACCCTCAGGAACCGACAAAATGTTGAAGACCACCGATGATCTGCGGATCAATTCCATCACCGAGCTGACCACCCCAATCGAGGTGATGCGCCAGCATCCGCGCACCGACGCGGCCACGCGTACCGTCATCAGCGCCCGCCATGATCTGCATAATATTCTGGCCGGCAATGACGATCGCCTCTCCGTCATCGTCGGCCCATGCTCGATCCACGACACCGGGGCCGCCATGGATTACGCGCAGCGACTCGTGGCGCTGCGCAGAAACCCTTGGCGACCGGCTTGAGATCATCATGCGCGTCTACTTTGAAAAGCCCCGCACCACTGTCGGTTGGAAGGGCTTGATCAACGATCCCAATCTCGACGGCACATTCGACATCGATACGGGCCTGCACACCGCGCGCTTTGTTGCTCGACATCAACAATCTGGGCCTGCCCGCCGCCTGCGAATTCCTCGACATGACGACCCCGCAATACATTGCCGATCTCGTCAGCTGGGCCGCCATCGGCGCCCGCACCACCGAAAGCCAGATCCATCGCGAGCTGGCCTCGGGCCTGTCCTGCCCGGTCGGCTTCAAGAATGGCACCGACGGCAATCTGCAGATCGCGCTCGACGCGGTCAAATCCGCCAGCCAGCCGCACCATTTCATGGCCGTGACCAAAACTGGCCGCTCCGCCATCGCCTCGACCACCGGCAATGAGGACTGCCACGTCATCCTGCGCGGCGGCAAGGTGCCGAATTACGACGCCGCCAATGTCGACGCCGCCGCCAAGGCCTGCCGCCAAAGCGGGCGTGCCCGCGACGATCATGATCGACGCCAGCCACGCCAACTCGTCCAAAAAGCCGGAAAACCAGCCCTCGGTCCTCGCCGATATCGGCCACCAGCTCGCCGCCGGCGACCGCCGCATCATCGGCGTCATGATCAGAATCCAACATCGTCGCCGGCCGCCGGGACCTCATCCCCGGCCAGCCGCTGACCTATGGCCAGTCCATCACCGATGGCTGCATCGATTGGGACACCACGGTCACAGCGCTCGAAGCATTGGCCGAGTCGGTCACCCAGCGCCGCGCCGCCACCAACCGAGCCGTGGCGTAAGGCACTATCCAGTCAAACCCACCGCACAGTCCCTCCCCTATCAGGGGGAGGGCTAGGAGGGGGTACTCCGATGCCCGGTCAAACCATCTTGACCCCCTCGCCCCCATCCTGTTCTGTCCCCCCATGGCCAGAAACCCGCTCCTGCTCGTCCCCAATCTCATCACCATCGCGCGCATCCTCGCGATCATCCCCATTGTCGCCCCGGTGATGGAAGGCAGCACCGCGCTGCGCATCGTCGCGCTGATCCTCTATATCCTCGCCGCTGCCAGCGACTGGCTCGATGGCTATCTGGCCCGCGCCCGGAATCAATATTCCCCCTCGGCCGCATGCTCGACCCCATTGCCGACAAGCTCCTCGTCGGCATCCTCATTGCCGCCCTCGCCCGGGACGGCAGCCTGTCCGCGCTCGACATGATCCCCGCTGTCGCCATCCTGTTCCGCGAATTCTTCATTCCCGGCCTGCGCGAATTCCTCGGCAATGCCGCAGTCGTCCTACCGGTCAGCAAGCTCGCCAAATGGAAAACCACCGTGCAATTGGTAGCGCTGGCCATCGTGCTGGTAGAACCCATCGTGCCGGGCACGGGCCTCGTCAGTGACATCGCGCTCTGGGCCGCCGGCATCCTGACGCTGTGGACCGGCTGGCAATATCTGGCCGCCAGTTGGCCCCATCTGAGCGGCGACACCAAATGAAAATCCTCTATTTCGCTCTGGTTGCGCGAACGCCTCAACAAGGGCGAGGAAGACGTCATCCTGCCCCCGAGGTCACCACCATCGCCAACCTGCTCGATTGGCTGGCCGACCACGACGAAGCCGCCGCCACGGCGCTCGAAAAACGCAGCCTGATCAAAGCCGCCATCAACGCCAAACTGGTGCAACACGACGCCTCCCTCGCCGGCGCCCACACCGTGGCCTTGTTTCCCCCATGACCGGCGGCTGACATGGATATCCGCGTCACCCAATCCCCGTTCGATCCCGGCGCCGAATCCAACGCCTTCATCGCCCGCGGTGCCGCTGCCGGCGCCGCCGTGACCTTCACCGGCCTCGTCCGCTCCCTGTCCGACGATCCGATCCTGACACTGACGCTCGATTGCTATCCCGAGCTCGCCATCAACCAGCTGACCGCCCTAGCAACCACGGCCGCCGAGCGCTTCAACCCGGCCGATGTCACCATCATCCACCGCTACGGCCCCATGCAGCCCGGTGAAGCGATCGTGCAGGTCATGACCCTCTCAGCCCACCGCCAACCCGCCTTCGACGCCGCCCAGCTGATCATGGACCACCTCAAAACCGACGCCCCCTTCTGGAAGAAGGAACAAACCGCCCAAGGCGAGCACTGGGTAGAAGCCAAACCCGCCGACGACAAAGCCAAGGCCGGTGGGAGTAGCCCCCAAAGTCGTGCCATAACTGCAAAGCCCCACGCCCACCGCCTGCCCCAATCCCTCCCCACCCACCGTTCTCCCTCGGGCTCCGACCCGAGGGCCTCCCTCAACCCGGCACAAGCGGCAGAGCGGCCCTCGGGTCAAGCCCGAGGGAGAACCGTGGTGGTTTTGATCTCCAAGGCCCACCCACAAAAACAAAAAGGCCGGGCTTCCACCCGGCCTCTCCAAATCTCAATGCGAAGAAATTACTCCGCCGCCGCCCGCTTAGGCTGGACCTCAGCCGAATAAGCATCAATCAGCGTCCGGCAAGCTTCGCCCGGCGTGAACTTGAATTCGCCGATCTCGCTGACCGGCGTCACTTCCGCGGCCGTGCCGGTGAGGAAGCATTCGTCAAACTGGCTCAGCTCTTCCGGCATGATATGCCGCTCGGTCACGGTAAAGCCATTGCGCTTGGCCAGATCGATCAGCGTCTGCCGCGTAATGCCGTTGAGGAAGCAATCGGGCGTCGGCGTGGTGATCTCTTTGCCCTTGATGAAGAACACATTGGCGCCCGTGGCCTCAGCCACATAGCCGCGATAATCCAGCATCAGCGCATCGGCATAGCCATTAGCCATGGCTGCGTCCTTGGAGAGCGTGCAGATCATGTAAAGACCGGCAGCCTTGGCCGAAGACGGAATAGTCTCCGGCGACGGGCGCTTCCACTTGCTCCACTCGAGGCGAATGCCCTTGAGCTTTTCCTCGACCGAGAAATAGCTCAGCCACACCCGAGCGGCGATCGCCAGATGCACTGTATTATTGCGCGCCGGAACGCTCAGCTCTTCCGAACCGCGCCGGGCAACCGGGCGAATATAGGCATCAACCGAGCCGTTCTTTTCCAGAACCTGCCGCTTGGCTTCCTCGATCTGCTCGACCGACCGGGGAATGGTGAAATCCAGCGTCTTGCCCGAACGGATCAGCCGCTCGGTATGCTCACGCGACTTGAAGATTTCGCCGCCATAGGCGCGCTCACCCTCAAACACCGAGCTGGCATAATGCAGCCCGTGCGTCAGCACGTGAATCTTTGCGTCCTTCCGGGGTTTGAACTCGCCATCAAACCAGATCCAGCCTTCGCGCTGGTCCATTGGCACGCCTGCCATGATCCTCTCCCGCATCCTTTGATTGTGCGCCAGCCACAACGGTCTGGCGCTTTTGGCGTCGATCATGCCCCGGGCCCAAGCCCTTGGCAAACCACAAAGGCTTTGGGATAAGACTGATTGGCGTCCTGATGGAAACACAATGGCAGCAGACCAAAAAAATGTCAACATAGCTGACATAAATTTCGCTGAGATCGATCGCGACGCGCTCCCGCTCGATATTATGGGGCTGTTTTTCTTTGCCTACCGGGATTTTACCGGCGATGCCGATGCCCTGCTCGAACGCCGGGGCTTTGGCCGCGCCCATCACCGGGTGCTGTATTTCGTCAATCTGCGCCCCGGCATGCCGGTGGCTGATTTGCTCGATATCCTCAAAATCACCAAGCAGAGTCTGGCTCGCGTGCTCCGCCAATTGATCGATAACGGCTATATCAGAACAAAAAACCGGCCATTCCGACCGCCGCCAGCGCCTGCTCTTCGCCACCGGCAAAGGCCGCCAACTCTTTTCCACCCTCTCCGCCTCCCAAGCCAGCCGCATCGACGCCGCCATCGCCGCCCTCCCCCGAAGCCGCCCGCATCGTTCGCCGGTTTCTGGTCGGCATGGTCGAGCCGGGTGATCGGACTGTGCTGGATAGGCTGAATTTGACGGGCGGGCTTTAGGCCATAGACAATGGCAGCTCCCACCCGAAACCCTTCCGGGCGAAGCAAACACCTCAGAGGCTCTTTTCAGCGAATTGAACGCCATGGTAGACGGCGCTTATGGGCATCAAGAACTATTTGATAGAAGGCAGCTCGGGCACTGGAAAAACGTCCATCGCCACTGAGCTGGAGCAGCGCGGCTATCATGTCGTTCATGGTGATCGGGTCTTAGCCTATGTTGGGGACCCAGAATCGGGACAGGCGCTGGCAGGACCGCCGCATGGTGTGGACCGAGCCGCGTGGGGTTACGCGCACTGGATTTGGCCTGTCGAAGAGGTAAGGGCCATTGCAGCTGACACCACCCACCCGGCCACCTTCTTCTGTGGCGGCTCCCGCAATTTTCACAAGTTCCTGGACGTGTTCAACAAAGTTTTTGTTCTCGACATTGATGTCGAGACGTTGAACAGAAGATTGGATGGGCGACCAAATGAGCCCGGCCACGCACCCGATGAGCGTGCGGTCGTTCTTCGGTACCATAGAAGCAGCGAGCATTTTCCCGCCGGGATAGCGATTGACACAACGGACGCGGTGCCGAGCGTCGTCGACCATATCCTTACCCACCTGACCTGAAGGCACTCACTAGGCAGCCGGGTTAGAAAGAATTATCCCCGCCCCAATTCCTCGCTCCGCTTCCGCGCCGCCGCAACAGCCCGCGCCATCAACGGCGCCGAGCCATCATCAGCCATCAACACCGCCAAAGCCTCAGCCGTCACGCCCTTGGGCGAGGTCACATTCTGCCGCAAGACCGCCGCCGGCGCTGGATCGGCCTCCATCAGTGCCGCCGCGCCAATCACCGTCTGCCGCGCCAATTGCATGGCCAGAGCCGGCGCCAGCCCCTGCTGCTCCCCAGCCGCCGCCAGCGCCTCGACCATGTTGAACACATAGGCCGGTCCCGACCCGGAGACCGCCGTCAGCGCATCGATATCGCCTTCATCGGCCAGCCACACCACCTGCCCGGAGGCGCCCAACAGCGCATCCACGCTCGCCTTTTCGGCAGCCAGAAACATCCGGTGCCGCCACGGCCCCGGTAATCCCCTTGCCGACCTGCGCGGGCGTGTTGGGCATGGTGCGCACCACCCGGCCTGTCCCGGTCCCGCGCACCAGCCGGGCAATATCGATGCCAGCGGCAACCGATACGACCAGCGTCTGCGGCCCAACCACCGGCTGCACCTGCTCCATCACCCCATCGATGACCTGCGGCTTGACCGCCAGCACCAGCACATTGGGCAGCAGCCCACTGGCCTCGGGGTAAATCTGCAGATCATAATCCCGGGCAAACGCCTTGGCCTGCTCGCTTGGCACGGGAGCAATCAGGATAAGATTGCTCTCGGGCAGGCCAGCATCGAGCCAGCTCTTGGCCATAGCCAAGCCCATCTTGCCGGCGCCAACCAGCATGACCGGGCCGATATCGCGCAGCGATACGCTCATGCCTCGCCAACCGTTTCAAACATCACATGGGTCAGCGCGTCGGCGGCCGTCTTGCCGGCCCACACCACGAACTGGAACGCCTGATAATAGAGATCACAGCTATCGGTGGCCGAGCGCAGCAGCGCCTCGCATTGCTGGGGCGACACTTCAGCGCCCCCGGTCAGCAGGTGCGAATTGCGGAACAGCACCACGCCTTCCTTGTTCCAGATATCGAAATGGCCGATCCACAGCTGCTCATTGATCAGCGAAATGAGCTGCTTGATTTCGTTGCGCCGCCCCTCGGGCACCTTCAGATCGAACGCACAAGCGATGTGCAGCGATTCCGGGTCTTCCATCCAGTTGAACGAGACATGGTAGTCGCTCCAACCACCGCGCACCGAGATCGAAATCTCGTCCGCGTCCCGGCGTTCGAAGCTCCAATCGTTGATCGAAGCGATATGCTCGATAATGTCCACCGGGTGGACGACGCGATCCGGCTCGACTTGAAGGAGTGACATTGACGATTCTCGTCCGGCAGCGCGTGTGTTTCGTCATGCGGTCCACTGCGGAACCGGCACAATTTCGGGGGTAGTCAAGGAACTGGCCGCACGCACTAGGCTTACAGAATCGTCCTGATGATTTGACCCTACACCGCCCCACTGATTCAGGGGACGCGGCAGAAGGAGGACGGCAATCTCTTGTGGATGATCGGCCCGTCAACGTTAACAGTCCGTTAACAAAATCCCGCTTTTGCGCGGGAAAAGCGGCTCAAAACAGGGCAGTTTTGTTCAGGGACAGAGCGCAGAAAAATGCTCGTTGGCGCACCAGCAGACAGCCACCATGGCCCCACCCCACAATGTCATTCCACGAAAGCGGAACCTCCGTTTGCTTGGAGAGCCCAATAAACAGAGATTCCCGCTTTCGCGGGAATGACACCGTGGTTGGCGAGAAAATCAGGCCTTGGCAGCCTTGCCGCTCTTGAGCGTCGCCAGTTCCTTGCGCAGCGCATCGATCTCTTCGCCCTGCACCTGAACCAGCTCGCGCAGCTGCATCGAAATCCTCGCGCTTGACCGAGTCCATATCGGCCACGAAGCGCTGGGCCTGCGACTTCACAGCGGTCTCCACTTCCCGCCGCACGCCGTCAGCCACACCGGCCGCTTCATTCATCACCCGGCCCAAACCGTCGAAAAGCTTGCTGTTCTGGGTCATCGCACACCTATATTGTTGGTCGCCACAGCGGGCACTCTTAGTTGATATCTAGGCCCTTGATCCCGACTTGACCAGAGCGGGCGAAGCGGCAATGGTCCGCCCGATTGCCGCAGGAGCCCCGCTTGCCCTTCCCAAACATCGATCCCATCGCTTTCGCCGTCGGCCCGCTCGCAGTGCGCTGGTATGCGCTGGCCTATCTGTTCGGAACCCTGCTGGGCGCGGCCTATGGCTATCGGCTCTCGGCCAATACCGGGCTCTGGCACAAGGGCGAGCCGCCCTTCAAAGCCCGGGATATCTGGGATTTCGCCTTCTGGACCATGCTAGCCATCGTGCTGGGCGGCCGCATTGGCTATGTGCTGTTTTACAATCTGCCCTTTTATCTGGCCAACCCGATCCAGATCTTCAACACGCTCGATGGCGGCATGTCCTTCCATGGCGGCATGCTCGGGCTGATGCTGGCCGCTATCGTCTTCACTCGCTCCAAGCATGGCAATTGGCTCAGTTCCCTCGATCTGATCGCGTCGGTCGCCACCATTGGCCTATTGCTCGGCCGCATCGCCAATTTCATCAATTCCGAGCTCTATGGCGCGCCGACCACCCTGCCCCAGGGCGTGATTTTCCCCACCGACCCGCTCGGCGTGCCGCGCCACCCCAGCCAGCTTTATGAAGGCGCGCTCGAAGGCATCGTGCTGTTCCTCGTCATCCGCGTCGCCACTCACGTCTTCTACGCCCTGCGCCGCCCGGGCCTCGTCGCCGGCATATTCGGCATCGGCTACGCTCTCTCCCGCATCGCGGTAGAATTCGTCCGCCTGCCCGATATTCAGATCGGCTATCTTTATGGCGGCTGGCTCACCATGGGCCAGTCCTCAGCTTGCCCATTCTGGTCGCCGGGATCGGGCTGGTGGTCTACGCCATGACGCGCAAGCAAAGCGGCCTGCGGTGATGACAGAAAACCCAACCCTGCCCGAACTCATCGACATGCAGATCCGCTCCACGGGTCCCATGTCGGTCGCCACCTATATGGGCCTCTGCCTCACTCATCCCCGGCAGGGCTATTACAAGGGCGCCGATCCGCTCGGGGCCAAGGGCGATTTCGTCACCGCGCCCGAAATCAGCCAGATGTTCGGCGAACTGGTCGGCTTCTTCTTTGCCAATATCTTCCAGCAAATGGGCTCGCCCAAAGCCTTCACCTTGCTCGAACTCGGCCCCGGCCGCGGCACGCTGATGGCCGATATGCTGCGCGTCGCCTGCCGCGTCGAAGGCTTCCACGATGCGCTCGACCTGCGCCTCTTTGAAACCAACCCATCCCTCATTGCCGAACAACATGCCCGCCTCGAGCCCTATGATCCCAAATGGATCGATGGCTTCTGACAAGGTCGGCACCGGCCCCCTGCTCGTCGTCGCCAACAGAATTTTTCGACGCCCTGCCCATCCGCCAATTCGTGCGCGGCGCCGAAGGCTGGCACGAGCGCATGGTGGGCCCGGTCGATGGCAAGCGCGCCTTTGGCCTGTCGCCCACGCCCATCCCGCAATCGGCCATGCCAGATGCGACAGCCAATGCCGAGCCAAGCGCCGTCTTCGAAGTCGGCCTCGCCGCCGGCGAAGTCACCGCCCGGCTCGCCCGCACCATCTCGGCCCGGGGTGGCGTGTTGCTGGCGATCGACTACGGTTATGGCACGACCCAGACCGGGGAAACCCTGCAGGGCGTGCGCCGCCACGCCTATGACGATGTTCTCGCATCCCCCGGCGAGACCGATCTTTCCGCCCATGTCGATTTCGAGGCCATCGGCAATGTCGCTGCTAAGGCCGGCCTCGCCGTCCACCCGCTGCTGGGCCGGGGCCAGTTCCTCACCCGCCCGGGCATCAATGACCGCGCCAAGGCCCTCAGCGCCGCCAATCCCGGCTCGGCCGCCGATATCGCCGGTGCCAAGGCCCGCCTCGTCGCCTCCGACCAGATGGGCGAATTGTTCAAGGCCTTCTGCGCCGCCAGCCCCGGCCTCATGCCACCCGGATTTACCCAATGAACGTGCCCCATGAGCAAAGCGCTGGCCTGATCGCCATCCCGGCCGTGCGCCACGCCTTTTTCGGCCGCCGGGGCGGGCTCTCGACCGGCATCTTTGCCGGTCTCAATGTCTCTGACACCGGCGGCGATGATCCTGCCATCGTAGCCGACAACCGCAAGATGGTGGCGGCAACGCTCGGTCTCGAACCCCACCAATTGGCTCTGCTCAAGCAGGTCCATTCCAATGATGTCGTGACACTGACCGGCCCGCATACCGGCCCACGTGTCGAAGCCGACGCCATGGTCACCGCCCGCCCCGGCGTAGCCTTGGGCATCATGACGGCCGATTGCACTCCGGTCCTCTTCGCTGATCCAGAAGCGGGCATTATCAGGGCCGCCCATGCCGGCTGGCGCGGCGCCATCGACGGCATTATCGGCAATACAATCGCCGCTATGGTCGCGCTAGGCGCCACTCCCGCCCGCATCATCGCCGCCATCGGCCCGACCGTCACGGCCCCCAATTACGAAGTCGGCCCCCAATTCATGGCCGATTTCCTCGCCCTCCACCCCGGCGGCAAGGACTATTTCACCACCCCGCCGGGCGGC
Organism: Devosia sp. A8/3-2; assembly: GCA_025452255.1. Classification (GTDB taxonomy): domain Bacteria; phylum Pseudomonadota; class Alphaproteobacteria; order Rhizobiales; family Devosiaceae; genus Devosia. The sequence continues at coordinate 1,800,825 of CP104974.1, read as the reverse complement.
CGCGAACACTTCAACCTGCCCGCCTTCGTGGCCGACCAGATCGCCTCGTCCGGCATCACCAAAATCGATCGCGTCGGCCTTTGCACCTATGGCAATCCCGAGCGCTATTTCTCCCACCGCTACGCCACCCATCACGGCACCACGACCGGCCGCCAGATCGCCGTCATCGCTCTGACGTGAATCTTATTTACCTCTCATCCATTTGTTGCGTTGCGAGTCTGGTTGGGACTCGCTAAAGCTGCCCGCGAAACTGGAAACGCCCGCTTTACGGGCGCTGTTGAGACAGGATCGCACCTATGAAGCTGGTGACCGGCAACTCCAATCGCGCCCTCGCTCAAGCCGTCGCCAGCTATCTCGAACTTCCCCTCACCGATTGCACGGTCAAGCGCTTCGCGGACAACGAGATCTATGTCGAAGTGCATGAGAATGTGCGCGGCGAGGATGTGTTCATCCTGCAGTCGACCAGCTTTCCGGCCAATGACAATCTGATGGAGCTGCTGATCCTCACCGATGCGCTGCGCCGCTCCTCGGCCCGCCGCATCACCGCCGTGCTACCCTATTTCGGCTATGCGCGACAGGATCGTAAATCGGCTTCCCGTACCCCGATTTCAGCCAAGCTTGTCGCCAATCTCATCACCGAGGCCGGCGTCAACCGCGTCATCACGCTCGATCTGCACGCCGCCCAGATTCAGGGCTTCTTCGATATTCCCACCGACAATCTCTATGGCGCGCCGGTCATGGTCCACGACATTCAGGAGAACTATGGCTCGGGCAATGTCATGATCGTGTCGCCCGACGTTGGCAGGGTAGCCCGCGCTCGCGCCATCGCCCAGCGCATCGGAGCCGATCTGGCCATCGTCGACAAGCGCCGCCCCCGCGCCGGCGTGTCCGAAGTCATGAACATCATCGGCGACGTCTCCGGCCGAGCCTGTATCCTGATCGACGATATCGTCGACTCCGGCGGCACCTCGGTCAACGCTGCCGAGGCCCTGCTCAAGGCCGGCGCCAAGGAAGTGTCGGCCTATATCACCCATGGCGTGCTCTCCAACGGCGCCGCCGAGCGCATCGCCACCTCCAAGCTCAAGGAATTGGTGATCACCGACTCGATCGAAGAGACGGACCTGATCAAGAAAGCCGCCAATATCCGCCGCCTCACCATCGCCCCCTGATCGGTGAAGCCATCGCCCGCACCGCCAGCGAACAATCGGTGTCGAGCCTGCTGGATTAGCAGCGCAGCTCTTTAGTCTCACAATGCCGCTACTCTCACAGTGTCATTCCCATGAAAGCGGGAACCTCTGTTTGCTTTCTGCTGAGCCGAGACAGGGGTTTCCGCTTTCGCAGGGATGACACCACGAGTTTGACGTCTGCGTGCCACTATTTTCCGCATCCCTGTCGAAATCTCCCGCCCTCGCGCGACATAGCCATGACGGGCTATGTTGCCCGCAGCAAGGAGACGCGCGATGAAGTATTTGCTGATGCTCTATGCCGACGAGAAAGCCGGCGCCGCCATTCCGCCCGAGCAGATGGCTGGGTTCATGGGCAAGCTGCAGGCCTATCAGGAATCATTGGAAAAGGCCGGTGCTTTCGTCGCCACCGCCGGTCTCTCCCCCACCACCGGACGCCAAGACCATCAAGCTCGATACGGGCGAACTCAAGGTGCATGACGGCCCTTATGCCGATACCCGCGAACAATTCGGCGGCTATTACATCATCAAGGCGCCTGACATAAACCGCGCCGTGGAACTGGCCGCCCAATGCCCCGCCGCCACCGGGGCTCGATCGAAATTCGCCCATTCGCCCGCGGCTTATGAAAAACATCGGAATAATTTCGCCCGGAGTCGAAATAGCGGTAACTGCCCCGACATTGTAGCGTCGGGGCATGGTGCCCAGACACTCAACGAGGAACAATTCCATGCGCTACATGCTGCTGATCCACCAGAACGAAGCCGAGCTCGCCAAAGCGGCGCCCGAGGCGTGGCAAGCCCCGGCAGCCGATTATGCCGCCTTCACCGAGGCTCTGGTGAAGGCCGGCGGCAGCCCCGGCGAACGGCTGCAGCCGACCTCGGCGGCGACAAGCGTCCGCATCCGCGATGGCAAGACCGACGTGCTCGATGGTCCCTATTCGGACACCAAAGAGCAGTTCGCCGGCTATTTCACCATCGATGTGCCCGATCTCGATCAGGCCATCGCTTGGGCTGCCCGCTGCCCCAGTGCCAAGTTTGGCGTCATCGAGGTGCGCCCGATCCGAGTCCAGACCGGCGCCAAGGCTTGAGGGGAGACGAGATCGTGCAAGCCCGGATGAACAACCCTGCCCTGATGCTGCCTGAGGCTATGAAGGCTCTCTACGCCCTCGACAAAGCCAGCTCCAGCGACGATGTGCCCTATATGTTGCGCAAGCTCGTGCATCTGCGCGCCAGCCAGATCAACGGATGCAGCGTTTGCGTCGATATGCATGCACATGAACTCAAAAAGGCCGGCGAGAGCGACCAGCGCCTCTTTGCCGTTTCGGCTCGGCGCGAAACACCATGGTTCACGCCGACCGAACGCGCTGCGCTTGCCCCGGCCGAAGCCGTCACGCGCATAGCCGACCGCTCCGACGCGGTCTCTGACGAGGTCTGGAACGAAGCAGCGCGGCATTTCGATGAAAAGGCGCTCGCCGCCCTCATCATCCAGATCGGCGCTATCAACCTGTGGAACCGTCTCAATGCCGCCACCCGGCAGATCGCTGGCCAATGGGCAGCCTGAGCCGATGACCAAGGAGGGAAACGAGGCGCGTCGTGCCGCCGAACGTGTGGCGCGCGACAGCTATGGCCGCCTCGTTGCCTTTCTCGCTGCTCGCACCCGCGATGTCGCGGGTGCCGAGGATGCGCTGGCCGAGGCTTTCGCCAGCGCCCTCAAATCTGGCCGGAGGACGGCGTGCCGGATAATCCCGACGCTCGGCTGCTGACCGTAGCCCGCCGCCGCCAGACCGACGTCGCCCGTCGCCGCTACACACGCACCGCCGGGGAGGTTCATATCCAGCTCATGGCCGAAGAACTCGAAGATGCCGCGACTAATCCAGAGGCCATCCCCGACCGGCGCCTCGCGCTGATGTTCGCCTGTGCCCACCCGGCTATCGAAGCCGGCATGCGCGCCCCGATGATCCTGCAAACCATTCTGGGCCTCACCGCCATGGACATCGCCGCCGCCTTCCTCATTCCACCGGCCACGATGGGCCAGCGGCTGGTACGCACCAAAACCCGCATCAAGGACGCCGGCATTCCCTTCGCCATTCCCGAGCGCGAAGACCTGCCCGGCCGGCTCGATGCCGTGCTCGAAGCCATCTATGCCGCCTATGCCAAGGGCTGGACCGAAATCGGCGACACTGCCGCCGACCGCCTCGCCGATGAAGCCATCTGGCTCGGCCGGTTGGTCGTTTCGCTTTTGCCCGAAGAGCCAGAGGCCAAGGGCATGCTCGCTCTGATGCTCTATGCCGAAGCCCGTCGCCCGGCCCGCCGCGATACCAAGGGCCTCTATGTGCCGCTCGAGCAACAGGACATCGCGCTCTGGGACGAACCGCAGGTCATGGCCGCCGAAGCCCTGCTGCGCGCCGCCAATCGAGGCAGCCCCACCGGCCGCTATCAGATCGAAGCGGCCATCCAATCCGCCCACATCGCCCGCCGCGTCACCGGCCGAGCCAATTGGCCCACCATTATCGCGCTTTACGACGTGCTGCTGCAATTGACCGACTCGCCCGTCGTCATCCTCAACCGCGCTGCCGCCCTTGCCGAACGCGACGGGCCCGAGGCCGCCCTCACCAGCCTCGACACCATCGCCGCCGACAAACGCATGGCCGATTACCAACCCTATTGGGCCGCCCGCAGCCACTTCGCCGCCCGCGCCGGCCACAAGGACGAAGCACACAAGGCTCTCACCACGGCCATCGGTCTATCGACAGACGAAGCCGTGCGCCAATACCTGAGCGGCCAACGCGCGGCACTTAACGACGGGTAACTGCACCAGTCCCTTGCCCCCGGTGCCCCTTTGAGCTATAGCCCGCCCCATGAAGCGCTCGTCACCCCCGGAGGACGGGCGCGTATGTCGTTGTAGTGGCGGCATGCACCAACCAGAATGGATATTTCCATGGCTGAGACTAGAGTGCTCAAGGCACAGGCGCGTGAGGGAGTGGGCAAGGGGGCCGCTCGTGAGCTGCGTCGTCAGGGACTCGTTCCCGCTGTTATCTACGGTGACAAGAAGCCCCCGTCACCATCTCCATCGCCTACAAGGATGCGATGAAGTCCATCTATGCCGGTGGCTTCCTCAGCCACGTCCTCGAGTTGGACGTCGATGGCACCAAGCATTCGGTGATCCCGCGCGATTACCAGCTTGATCCGGTCAAGGACTTTGCCCTGCACGTGGATTTTCTGCGCGTTGGCAAGGGTTCCAAGCTCAACGTTCAGGTGCATGTCAACTTCATCAATGAAGAAGCCAGCCACGGCCTGAAGCGCGGTGGTACGCTCAATATCGTGCACCACACGCTCGATCTGACCGTCGATGCGGCCAATATCCCCGAAGAAGTCACCGTCGATCTGACGGGTCTGGATATCGGCGACACCATCCACATCTCCAACGTCAAGCTGCCGGCCGGTGCTACCGACCACAGCCACGAAGAAGACGTGACGATCGCCACCATCGTCGCTCCGTCGGCTCTCAAGTCGTCTGAAGGCGGCGAGACCGAAGCGGACGCAGACGAAGGCGAACCAAAGGCCGAGTAATCGTCCTTTCGTTTTCGCGCTAGACTATTGGGGCGGCCTTCGGGTCGCCTCATCCATTTTCGGAGCTTTCGATGAAGCTGCTCGTGGGCACGGGCAATCCGGGCAACCAATATTCCGGCAACCGGCACAATATTGGCTTTATGGCCATTGATGCGGTCGCGCGCGAGCACAATGCCGGCCCCTGGAAGACCAAGCACTCCGCTCTCCTGTCCGAAGCCAGTATCGATGGCGAAAAGGTCATGCTGCTCAAGCCGCAGACCTTCATGAACCGCTCCGGCGATAGCGTGCAGCAGGTCGCCCAATTCTATAAGATCGCCCCTGCCGACATCATCGTGCTCTATGACGAACTCGACCTCGCCCCAGCCAAGGTGCGGGTCAAGGTCGGCGGCGGCAATGGTGGCCATAATGGCCTGCGGTCAATCGATCCCCAGATCGGGCTCGACTACAAGCGCATCCGCCTCGGCATCGGCCATCCCGGCAAGGAATTCGTCACCCACCACGTGCTGGGCGATTTTGCCAAGGCCGACCAAGTCTGGCTCGATCCCCTGCTCGACGCCATCGGCAAGCATATCGGGCTCGTGCTCAAGGGCGACGACAACGGCTTCATGAACAAGCTGGCGCTGGCCACCGCCGCTGAACCGGCCCCGGCCAAGGCAGCGCCCAAAGCCCAAAGCCATATCCGCCGAGCGCGCCCGGCCAAGCCACAGGCAGCCCTTCCCAGAATCCGGCCCCATGGCCGCCATGCTCAAAAAACTGTTCAAGGGTGAATAGAACCGGCCCCATGCCAATGTCACAACTGCGCGACCTTTCGGCCACACCGCCGCTAAAGTTATCAAGCGGTAATGATTTTTTGGCCTATTTAGGTGCATGGTGAACGAAATCCTGCCGGGGTCCGATTTGCTTAAGACTAGTCTCGCCAGCCTCGCCGCTATAGCGGCGCTGTCGTCTGTTTCGGCGGCAGCACTTGCATGCGAGGATTTGCGCATGGTTCCAGGCGGCATTGTGACCCGGGTCACCGATGGCGACACCGTCGTGCTCGACAATGGCATGGTCGTGCGCATGATCGGCACGCAAGCCCCCAAATTGCCGCTGGGCCGCGATGGTTTTGAGACCGGCCGCTGGCGCCAGAGGCCAAAACCGCGCTTGAAAGCATTGCCCTCAACAAGCCCGTGCGTCTGGGCTATGGCGGGGAAGAGATCGACCGCTACGAGCGGGCGCTCGCCCATGTCTTCATCGATGGTCCCGACGGCGAGATCTGGGCGCAGCAATATATGGTCGCGCAGGGCTCGGCCCGCGTCTATTCTTTCCCCGATAACCGCAAATGCCTCGATCTGCTCTTCGCGGCAGAGGGGCGTGCGCGTTTGGCCGGGCTTGGCATCTGGGCCGATCCCTATTACAGCACTCGTGCGGCGGATCGGCCGGCTGATCTTCTGGATCGGCAGGGCCATTACGAACTTGTCGAGGGACGTGTCCTGCTTGCCGATCAATCCGGCGGGCGGGTCTACTTGAACTTTGGCCGGTTCTGGAAAGAAGATTTCACCGCGGTGATCGAAGCGTCTGCGCTCAGGCTTTTGCAGCAGACGGCATTGATCCATCAGCCCTAGAAGGGGCGCTGGTTCGCATCAGAGGCTGGGTGGACGATCAGGATGGCCCACGCATCGAAGTTACTCATCCCGAACAGATCGAGGTTCTGGCAGCACGATGACGGGCACCAAGCACATCATCAACAAGGGTTTGCGCAATGGCTTGCTGGCGGTATCGCTGCTGGCTCTGTCGGCCTGCACCAGCTTTACCGGCTCCCAGATCGCGGTCAGCCAAACTGGTGACATGCCGGCGCCGACCGTGGTTCCCGAGGGCACCGATCCCGAAGACGTGGTCATCGGCCGCCGTGAACACCCCTGCATTATTGCCGCCTATGGCGGGGTCTATTCCGATCGCGCGGCCGAAATCATGGTGGCGCGCATTGTCGGGCGCCTGCTCGCCGCTGCTGACCAGCCCAATGCCCAGTTTCAGGTCACCATTCTCGATACATCCGAAGTCAACGCCTTTGCTCTGCCCGGCGGCTATATCTATGTAACGCGCGGCATCCTCGCGCTCGCCTCCGATACCAGCAGATTGGCCGCCGTGCTGGCGCACGAAATCGCCCACGTCACCCTGCGCCATGCCCGCGCGCACCGATCGCACCCGGACCACCGCCATCGTTGACCGCGTCATCACCGGCGTTTTGGGCGGGGACACCTCGACCGACGCCACCGCCAACCGCACACGCCAATCCATGGCCTCTTTCGGCCAGCAGCAGGAACTGGAAGCCGACCACGAAGGCATCAAGTTCGCGGGCAAGGCCGGCTACGATCCGCAGGCCGCTGCGCTTCTCGGGCGTCATGAGCCGCTTCGCCACCTTCTCGGCTGGCCAGAACGGCAATAATGCCGGGTTCTTGTCCTCCCATCCCTCGACGCCCGCCCGCATCCAGAAGGCGCTCGACACCGCCCGCACCATGTTCGGCCGGGCCCGAGTCGGGGAAACCGATCGCGCCGGCTATCTCGATTCCATTACCGGCCTCACCTTCGGCGACAGCCCCGCCCGAGGCTCGATCGTCGGCCGCAAATTCATTCATTCGGCCAGCAAGTTCACCTTCACCGTGCCCGATGGCTATACGCTGCAGAATTCGCAGAGCGCCGTCGTGGGCGTGGCTGGTGATGGCGAGGCCGTGCGTTTCGACAGCGCCGATGTGCAGGCCAATATCGGCCTCGCGGACTATCTCAAATCAGGCTGGATTGCAGGTCTCAAGACTGACAGCGTCACCACCCGAACCGTCAACGGCATCGAGATGGCCTCAGGCGTCGCCCAGACCGACCAATGGTTCTTCCGCGTCTCGGTCATGCGGCTCGATGGCCGGGTCTACCGCTTCATCTTTGCTGCCAAGGCCGACAGCGCCCGCTTCTCGGCCGGTGCCGAAGCCACGCTCACCAGCTTCCGCCGCGCCGAAAGCAGCGACCTCAATGCCATCCGCAAGGTCGCCATTCGCGTCGTTACCGCCAAGTCCGGCGACACCGCCGATAGCTCGGCCCGCCAAATGGCCGGCCTCAGCCGCGGCGCGGAACTGTTCTATATCATCAACGATCTCTACCCAGGCGATCCAGTCCAGCCGGGACAGAAATACAAGGTCGTCGTGCTGCAATAGAGCTCGGGCGCGGACCAAGAGGTCTAGCTCGCCGCCATGTGACCCCTCAATCCGCTCGGGCGCAGGATGGGCTCGGGCACCCGCCTCTTGGGCGGTAGCGTCAAATGCTGTTGGCAGCCTCGCCGATAATCGCTGCCGCGCTGCCCGCCCCGGCGCCGAACAAGGCCGTGAGGCTGTCGCCCAGCAGGGCAAAGGAAATCATCAGCGCGACCACAATGAGCCCGGCGAGCAGGCCGTATTCAATCGCTGTGGCGCCGGTCTCGTCCCGGAGAAAATGCAACAACGCCTTCGTCATGCCTGCCCCCGAACATCTGACTACAACAGATCGCAGAGCGCCGCGATCAGTGGTTCATCGGCCGGCGGCATCGGGTAGTCACGCAGGGCCCGGGGGCGCACCCATTTGAGGGCGGAATGTTCCTTGGCCTGCGGCTGTCCCTGCCATTTCCGGCAGACATAAAGTGGCATTAACAGGTGAAAAGTCTCGTAAGAATGACTGGCGAAAGATATGGGGGCGAGGCACGCCGTCTTGGTCGAGATACCCAGCTCTTCCTCCAGCTCGCGGATCAGCGCCGCCTCGGGGCTCTCCCCTGCTCCACCTTGCCACCGGGAAATTCCCATAGTCCTGCCATGGATTTACCCTCAGGCCGCTGCGCAATCAGCACACGACGGTCGGCGTCCACCAGCGCGCAGGCGACGACGAGAAGGATGTGCTCGCTCATACGCGCCCTGGAACCCGGTAGGTGTAGTCATACTGGTACGTGTAGCCGAGCGACCCATAGAGCGCCTTGGCGGCGACATTGCCCGCCTCCACATTGAGCGCCGCGACCGTGGCGCCCTGCTCCTTCGCCCGGGCCAGCCCGGTGCGCATCATGGCCGCAGCCAACCCCTGCCGCCGCCGCGTCGTGTCGGTAATCACATTGCCGGTGACGACAATGCCCTCGCCCACCGCCATTAGCCCAGTGGCCGCCGCTTCGCCATCGCGATAGACCACCACGCCCGTCGCGGGCACGGCCATGACCACCAGCAGCGCCCGCAGGCGCGCCACATTCTCATCGCTGTAGCCCCGCAGCCCTTGCTGGGCCGAGAGAAACTCCGGATCGAGCAGCTCAAATAGCCGTCCCTCAGGATCAGGCTCATTTTCACCCAGCGGCATGGCATAGAGATGGCTGTGATCGATCGTCGCCCAGCCCCCGGCGTCCAGAGCCGCATTGAGCGCCGCGCTCGCCAGCGGTGTCGTGCGAACGACCGGTGGCAGTCCGCGGGTGGTGAACCACTCCACTGCCCCGTCCAGCCGCGCCTCGGCATTGCCGCCGTCGCTCACATCAAAGCACTGCAGCGAATTGGCGCGCTTGGTATAGCCGCCAGCGGCGCGGCGTACCCGAGCGCCGTCCCATTCGACTTCGATCCCCGGCCGAGCCGCAAGCCCGGCCCGCTCGAAGGTGGCAATATCGGGCAAGGTCATATCAGCTCCGATAATCGCCATTGATGGTGATATAGCCATGCGTCAGGTCGCAGGTATAAACGCTGGCCTTGCCCTCACCCAGCCCCGGGCTGACGGTCAGCTCGAGATCCTCGCCCTTCATATAGGCACTGGTCGCGGCCTCGTCATACACAGCCGCCCGCTCGCCATCCTTGGCCACCAGCAGATCGCCAAAGCGAATGGCCAGCTTGTCGCGATCGGCCGGCTCGCCCGCCTTGCCCACCGCCATCACCACGCGCCCCCAATTGGCGTCCTCGCCGGCAATGGCGGTCTTGACCAGCGGTGAATCGGCAATCGACTTGGCAATGCGGAACGCGCTCTGATCTGAGGTTGCGCCCTCAACATGGATGGAGACCTGCTTGGTCGCCCCCTCCCCGTCCCGCACCACCGGATCGCCAGATCGAACAGCACATCGGCCAGCGCAGCGCCAAAAGTCTCCGCGCGCGGATCATCAATGCTGGCGATCGCCTCGGCGTCAGCCTTGCCGGTGGCAAAAGCCAGCAGCGTATCCGACGTGGAGGTGTCGCTATCCACCGTAATGGCGTTAAAGCTGGTCTGCACATGCCGCGCCAGCAGCGCCTGCAGCACCGGCGCCGCAATCGGCATATCGGTAACCACAAAGCTCAGCATGGTCGCCATGTCAGGCGCGATCATGCCGCTGCCCTTGGCAATGCCATTGATCTTGACCTCGACCCCGTCGATTTCGAAAATTGCGCCGGACAGCTTGGGGAACGTATCGGTCGTCATGATCGCCTTGGCCGGCTCCATCCACGACCCGGCGCCCGCCCGCCCCGCCATATCATCCAGCACACCGGCAAACTTGGACGCATCAAGCGGCTCCCCGATCACCCCGGTGGACGCCAGAAAAACCTCGGAGGGCGCGCAGCCCAGTGCCTTGGCGGCATAATCGGCCGTCAGCTCGACGCTTTTTGCCCCTTGGTGCCGGTAAAGGCATTGGCATTGCCCGAATTGACCACCAAGCCCCGGCCACCCCGCCGGGCAGATTGGCCTTGCACCAATCCACCGCTGCGGACGAACATTTCGAGCGCGTCAGCACGCCGGCTGCCGTGGTGCCGGCGTCAAACGCCATCAGCAGCACATCGGTGCGGTTCTTGTACTTGATCCCGGCTTCCGCCGTCGTGAAACGCACCCCGGCAATCGCGGGCAGGTCCGGATAGGATTTGGGAGCGAGCGGGGAAACGGGATGGGCCATCTGGGCTGTCCTCTTGGGGGCAAAAGCTGCCCCCGGGTTTGCCTCAAACGCGAGACGTCCGCAAGACAGCTCTATGCATGCCGCACCTTGGAAAGATGCAGCGAAATGACTTTATTCGTTTATCCTCTTTGTCTAAGTTGCGCGTGGCTGGTCCCGTAGCTCAGCTGGATAGAGCACAGGATTCCTAATCCCGGGGTCGTGGGTTCAGAATCCCGCCGGGGTCACCAGTTTCAGTCTGCCGCCACCACAGCGCTGGCGCGACCGCTAAACACCAGCCCGAGATAATGCTCGCCTGAGCGCACGACGTGGTCGCGCATGGCGCGTTCGGCGGCCTCCACCTGTCCCGCCGCTATCGTCTCGGCAATCAGCTTGTGTTCGGCCAGCGCGCAGGCGCGTTCGTCCGGGTCCGAGTGAATGATGCGGCGCGTGCCTTCGTCATAAAAGCGCTGCCGCTCGATCAATCGGGCGAGATAGACGCATTGCGAGGCGGTGTGGATCTGTTCGTGGAACACTTCATTGAGCTCGATCAGCCTGCCGGCATCCCCGCAGCGCTGGCCTCGGTCATTGCCGCGATCGTCGCGTGCAGCCCGGCGCCGGCCGCTCGGTCGATCCGCCGCGCCGCCAGATGGGCAATCATCGATTCGAGCGCCGCCCGCGCCAGGATCATCTCTTCCGCCCGGGTCCGGCTATAGAGCACTACGATGCCCCGCCGCGGCAGCGTCGAGATCAGCCCTTCTGTCTCCAATTGCCGCAGCGCTTCCTTGAGCGGGGTGGTGCTGACGCCCAGCTCCTCGGCCAATTGCCGCTCATTGAGCTTTTCCTGCGGCGCAAACCGGCCGGACAAGATAGCCATGCGCAGCGCCTTGTGCACATGATCGCGCAGGGTCAGGCTGAGCTTTGGATCAAGCCGTTCCAGCCGCGCCCCACCGTGATCCTGCATAACAATTTCTCCACACCAAGCTTGGGTATAGCAAGTTTCCGCTGCCGTGGCAGGCCCTATGGCGCCGGCGCCCAGCCCTTGTATTTGGGATGGCCCTCATCCAGCGGCAGCACAATATCGGTACCGGTTTCCGAGGAATGATAAATCGCCGTCACCAACTCGAGCGCCTGCCTTGCATCGGCAGTCGTTACCGGCAAGGGACCCCCGGTGGTGATCGCCTGATGGAACAGCCGCAATTGAGTGGTGTGGCGCGAGGGCACGAATTGCCAATCGGCCAGCACAGCGTCGATCCGCTCGGCAATCTGCGGCGTCTTGGCAATGATCTGCCAATCCGCCTCGCCCGGCCGATACGGCGCGTGATCACTTTCAATGGTCAAATTCTCGAATGCCAGACGGATGCGGGTCAGCTGGTCCGCCGAACCCAAAGTCGCCGTTAGCGACACCAGCGCACCATTCTGCATGCGCAGCGAGGCCGATAGGCAATCCTCGACCTCAATGGCGTTGACGCGGGTATCGACCCGGCCAAACACCCGATCCACCGGCCCCATCAGATAGGTCATCATGTCATGCGGATGGATGGCATGGGCCATCAGCACCCCGCCCAGTTCGGTCTTCCATTTGCCCCGCCACGGCACAGCATAATAATCGGGCCCGCGCCGCCAAAAGGTCTCGACTGTCCCGGCATAGGCCTTGCCCGCCAACCCCGCATCGATCACCGCCTTGGCCTTGGCCACCCCATTGCCATAGCGATATTGAAACACCGGCATCAGCCGGCCCGCCGAACGGGCTTCGGCCGCCATGATCACATCGATCTCGGCCAGCGAGCCCACCAGCGGCTTTTCACACACCACGTGCTTGCCCGCGGCCAGCGTCGCCAAACTCTGTTCCAGATGCAGGCCCGGTGGCGTGCAGATATCGATGACATCAAGCTCGGGCATAGCCAGCAGCGCCTCGAACGAGGTCGTCCGCCCCGCAATGCCGAATTCATCGCCTACCGCGGCAAGCCGCTCGGTATTGAGGTCGCACAGCGTGACCACATCGAACAATTCGGCATTGGGCACATAGCCCTCGACCAGATGAGTGCGACCCGCGCCGCATCCGACGATGCCGACCTTGAGCTTGGCTGTCATATCAAATTCCAATTGTCTTGGTGTGCCTAGCCCGTGAGCCGGGCACACCAATGGCTTTTAGCCACGACCGACGGCTTGCGCCATGCCGGCAACCAGATCGGCTGCGCCCTGCTCGGTCGATTTGGCTTCGAACGCCACTTCCTCAGCCACGCTCATCAGCACCGTAGTACCCTCGCCAGCGCCTTGCGGCGGAGCCGGTGGCAATGTGCCGATCACCGAAGCGATGCTGTCGAGATAAGTCAGCGCCGCCTGCGAGGATTCATCCGGGGACGGCAGAATGGCCTGCCGCGTTTCCGGCGCCTCAGGCGCACTGCGCTCGACACCCAGAACCTGCATGGCCTCGGGATTGTTGATGAAGAAGTCGAGGAACTTCCCCGCCAGCTCCGGGTCTTTGGTCTGCGAACTCAAGCTGAAATACATTGAGGGCTTGAGATATTGCCCGAGCTGGCCCCCTTCGATCACCGGAATGCTGGTCATGCCCAGCTTGTCGGTATTCGCTTTCTGGTAGCTGACCAATTGGTTGGACTGGGCAATGCCCGTCGCCGCCTTGCCAACGGTGACGACGCTGGTATCGACATTGCCCTGCGACAGGGCCTGCACCTCCGCCGGCACGCAAGCACCGGATTTGCGCATCTCGACCCAGAGGTCAAGCCGGGCCTTGGCATCGGTTTCGTCGAACCCAAGATTGCCATCGGCCGCATACAGCGCCTTGCCGCGCTGGCGCAGATAGGTCTCGAACGAGGTCTCGTGGCCGCTGGCGTCCTGCGTGCCGAAAAACGCCGTGCGCGTAGTCTTGGCGCTGAACTGTGCGCACAGATCGGCAAACTGCTCCCGTGTCGTGCCAATTGTTGGCGGCTCGATATCAGCTTCTTCCCGAGCCGTGAGGTTGAGAATAACCGCGCCGGTATTGGCGCCAAGGCTGACGCCATAAACCTTGCCATCGACCCGGCCAACCTCGATGCGCTCTTCCGGCCAGTTGGACAGATTGACCGTCGAGGTCATCAGATCATCGAGCGGCAACAGCACGCCGCGGCCGGCATATTCAAAGATATAGCGGTAATCCATCTGGATCACGTCGGGCGGATTGCCGCCCGCAGTCTGTGTGGCGAGCCGGGTCCAATAGTCGCCCCCGCCCGGCAGGGTCTGGCCTTCGATTTCCACGCCGGCATTGGCCGCCTTGAACAGGTCGATGACCTTGTTGGTTCTTTCGGCCCGGTCATTATTGCCCCACCAGCTCAGCCGCAACCGGCTCTCACGGGCAAAAGCAGCGCCCCCGCCAATCAGGCCCGCCAGCGTCAATGCCGAACTCGCCGCAAGAAAATTCCGTCTCGTCAATTCAGGCATTCGAGGCTCCTCCCTCCATACGTGAAATTGAAATCTGATATATCAAATTCTCGAGATAGGTCAAGACTAGTATGGAAGATGAAAGCGGCGAACAAGGCCATGCTAGTGGACGAGCGCCCCTCGCTGCATTAGCCATCAATATCGGGATTTCAGAGGAAGGACTGAGCCGCACTTAAGGGCGGTCTCATCAGCTAGGCCGGACTTGGTCAGTACGCGTTACAGGTCATACTGGCGAACTCTAGAAAGAGCGCGGCGGAGCTAGCCCGCCGCGCCACCTGCAATTATTGCCCGGCAGCGGCTCGGGCCGAGTACATGTAGCTGTCATAGGTATATTCGGCGACGTGGAACCATTCGAAGCTCTCGTCGTGGAACTTCTTCCAGCTCAGGTAGATCGCCGCCCATTGCGGGTTGTTGGCGCTATATTCTTCGTATAGCTCGAATGTCGCCTTGTAGGCGGCGTCGAGCACATCATGCGGCAGCGGACGCAATTGCACGCCCTTGCCCACCAGCGAGCGGATTGCCGCAGTGTTCTTGACGTCGTACAGCGCCTGCATGTTGATATTGGCCGCCTTGCAGGCGGTGTCCAGCGCAACCTTATAGGTCTCGGGCAGCGCTTCGTATTGCGCCTTGTTGATATAGAAGTGGATGGTCAGCCCGCCTTCCCAATAGGCCGGATAGTAGTAATAGGGCGCGATCTGGTAGAAGCCCGGGCGTTCGTCATCATAGGGTCCGACCCATTCGGCCGCGTCGATCGTGCCGCGTTCCAGCGCCGGATAGATATCGCCGCCCGGCAGCTGCTGGGGCACCACGCCCGGGCGCGACATGACTTCACCGGCGACGCCCACGATACGCATCTTGATGCCGGAGAGATCAGCCGAGCTATTGATTTCCTTGCGGAACCAGCCGCCCATCTGCGCCCCGGTCGCGCCGCCCGGAATGCCAACAACGCCATATTCCTCAAGGAAGGTGTTGTAGAGCTCGTTGCCGCCGCCATGGTAGAGCCGGGCATTCTGCTGGCAGGCATTCAGCCCGAACGGAATGGTCGAGCCAATGGCGAAGGTTGGGTTCTTGCCGGTGAAGTAATAGCCGCAGGTATGAGCGATTTCGACCGTATTGGCCTGCACCGCATCGATGGCCTGCGGACCGGGCACCAGTTCGCCCGCCCGGAACACCTGGATCTGGAACTTGCCATCGGTGATCTTGGAGAGGGCCTCGGCCATGACCACGGCGCCGCCATAAATCGTGTCGAGATTGTTCGGGAAGCCCGAGGTCAGGCGCCAGCGCAGCGTCGGCAGCTCCCGGGCGATCGCCGGGGTGGCGAGCACGGTGCTGGCAGCAGCGGCGACGCCGGCAGCAGCGCCCTTGCCCAGAAAATTACGTCGTTTCAGATCAGTGGTCACGTTCAGTCCTCCTCAGGTGTTTTCAGGCGATCAGGGTGCCGGAGCCGCCGGAGCAGGATCGGCACCAAAACTGGGTGCGGCCGGAGCCGCGTCTGACGCGGGCGCGCCAAAGCTGGGGACAGCGGGGGCGGCGGGGGCAGCCGGAGTGGCCGGCGCCCCAAAACTGGGGGCTGGAGCCCCGAAGCTGGGCGCGGTCGGGCCACCGAAGGGCGCCGCCGGCGTGCCGAAGGGGTTTTCTCCGCCGGCGCCGGGCATCGGCACATTGAGCCTTATGCTGGCCGGGTCCACCGCGGCGGCCGTGGATTTGTAATGCGTCACCAGTTGCGGGAAGAACATCACCAGCAGCACCATGACCAGCTGGATACCCGGGAATGGTAAAGCCCCCATATAGATCTGTCCCGACGTCACCGGCGGGATCGTCGCCCCGGTCACCCTGTCCTTATAGGCGCGCGATGGCGCCACTGATCGCAGGTAAAACAGTGAGAAGCCGAACGGCGGATGCATGAACGAGGTCTGCATATTGATCGCCAGCATCACGCCGAACCAGATCAGGTCGATCCCCAGCGCCTCGGCCACCGGCGCCAGCAGCGGGATGATGATGAAGGCCAGCTCAGAAATAATCGAGGAAGAAGGCGAGGAAAAAGACCGGGAGGTTGGCGATGATCAGAAAGCCGATCACACCACCGGGGATCGAGGTCATCAAATGCTCGACCCAGACGTGCCCGTTGACGCCATAAAAGGTCAGCGAGAACACCCGTGCGCCGAGCAGGATGAAGATCACGAACGATGACAGCTTGGCTGTCGAATAGAGCGCTGACTTGACCATGGGCAGGTTGAGCCGGCGATTGAGCGCGGCCAGCACCAGCGCCCCCACCGCGCCCATGGCGCCGCCTTCGGTGGGCGTGGCAAAGCCGATAAAGATGGTGCCGAGCACGAGGAAAATCAGCACCAGTGGCGGCACCAGCGAGGTGATCACCCGGGCCAGCAGCTTCCAGCCGCGCAGCTGTGCGCCTCGGGCGGCAGCGCCGGCACGCTCTTGGGATAGATCATCGACATGACGATGATATAGGCGGCGTAAGCCGCCACCAGCAGCAGGCCGGGCACCAGCGCGCCCTTATACATGTCGCCCACCGAGCGGCCGAGCTGATCGGCAAGGATGATCAGCACCGGGCTGGGCGGAATGATCTGCGCCAGCGTGCCCGAAGCCGCGATCGTGCCGGCTGCGACTTTGCGGTCATAGCCATAGCGCATCATGATCGGCAGCGAGATCAGGCCCATCGAAATCACCGAAGCCGCCACGACGCCCGTGGTTGCCGCCGAGATCGCGCCCACAAAGATCACCGCGAAAGCCGAGCCGCCGCGCACCGGCCTGAACAATTGCCCGATCGTATCAGAGCAGGTCTTCGGCCATGCCGCTTCGCTCCAGAATCAACCCCATGAAGGTAAAGAACGGAATGGCCAGCAATGTCTCGTTGGACATCTGCCCGAAAATGCGGTCGGGGATGGCGCCGAACAGATTGATCGGCAACAACCCCATTTCGATGCCGACAAAACCGAAGGCAAAGCCGACAAAGGCCAGCGCGAACGCCACTGGATAGCCGAGCAACAGCACGACGATCAGCGACAGGAACATGATGGGCGCGAGATTTTCCACGAAGAAGGCAAACATGATGATTATCCCGGCCTAGAGTGCTGCAGCTTCGGCATCGGCAAGCGATACCGGGTCGGGGATCTGCCCGCGCAGGATGGCGATGCGCTTGATCAGCTCGGACACGCCTTGCAGGAACAGCAACCCGAAGCCGGCAGGAACCATGGCCCAGACAGGCCACAGCGCGAGCCCGCCGGTATTATTGGACACCTCGCCGCTGGCGAACTTGGCCGCCACGATGGGCCGGGACAGGTAAATGGTGATCAGGCAGAACGGGAACAGGAAGAAGATCGTCCCCAGAATCTCGATCCATAGCTGTGCCTTGCGCGGCAATTGCCCATAGATCAGGTCGACCTTGACGTGTTCGCTATTGAGCAGCGTATAGCCCGCCACGATCAGGAACACGGCGGAGAACAGATACCACTGCGCCTCCAGCCGGGCATTTGAGCTGAGATTGAACAGCTTGCGCGTCGTCGCATTGATCGCGCTGATCAGCACCGCGGCCAGCAATAGCCGGGACACCGCCTTGCCGATAACGGTATTGAGCGCGTCGATCACGCGCGACAACGCCAACAGACCAGCCATGGATTTCCTCCCGAGGATTCCGCACGTTGGCGGACGGCAATTTCAGCCTACTGCTAGTGTGCACGGCGGGCACGAACAATATAGCCAAATGGCCCAAATGCAGCGATCTACCCACTATTGGGTATAGCGCCCCAGAGCCGGCGTTTATCAGACTAGCCCGTTCTCGATGGCATAACGCGTCAGTCCCGCCGTGGAACTGACACCAAGCTTTTTCTTGATCTTCTTGCGGTGGGTTTCCACGGTTGCCGCCGAGATCGACAGCGCCTCGGCCACCTGCTTGTTGCTTTGCCCCGCTGCGATCAGCAACAGCACCGAATATTCCCGCGCCGTCAGTGGCTGGGATGCCTCCGCATTGACCCGGCGCTCCAGCAGCACATCGGAAACCCCCGCCGAGAAATAGGTGCCGCCAGCCGCCACCGTCTCGATGGCTTCAACGATCTCCTCGGTCGACACATCCTTGAGCACATAGCCCGAGGCGCCGTGCATCACCGAGGTCGAGATATATTCCCGGCTATCATGCATGGAGAGCATCAGCACCCGCGTTTCCGGCACCTGCTCGTGGAACAATTCCAGCGCCTCGATGCCATTGACATGGGGCATGTTGATATCCATCAGCGCCACCTGCGGCCGCGTCGCCCGGGCGATTTCCAGCCCCGCCAGCGCCAACCCGGCCACACCCACCACATCGATATGCTCGAAGGTTTCCGGGATCGCCTTGAGCCCATCCAGCACCAGCGGATGGTTATCGACCAGCAGCACCGTGATCGGTTTTTCGCTCATGCCACCTCGCTCAGCGGCGCTGGCGGCAAGCTCGCCGTCTTGGGCAGGCTGGCCTGCAGCCTCGTGCCGGCGGGTGACGTCTGGATCAGCAGCAGCCCGCCGAAATGGGCCATCCGCTCCTGCATGTTGCGCAGCCCCAGCCCGCCCATCCCGCTCTGTCCGGCAAAGCCCTTGCCGTCATCCTCGATGATCATCTGCACCCGTCCCTTGGGACTGAGCAGGGTGATCGAAACGCTGCTGGCGCCGGCATGCCGCTCGACATTGTTGAGCGCCTCCCGGGCCACCCGATACAGCGCCGTGCTGGCCTCGGCCTTGGGCCGCGCCTTGAAGGCGGCATATTCAAGGTGCGTCGCAATCCCCGTCCGCTCGGAAAAATTGTGGCACAGCGCTTCGAGCGCCGAACTCAGCCCCAGATCGTCCAGCACGCGCGGCCGCAGATCATGCGACAGACGCCGCACTTCCTTGATGGCCCCGTTCAGCGCCTCGGCACCCCGCTCGATGGCGCCGATGGCATCGGCACTGTCATTGCTGGCCTTGCGCCGCGCCAGTCGATCGCATAGCGCACCCCGATCAGGTTCTGCGAAATCCCGTCATGCAGCTCCTGCGCCAGCCGCGAGCGCTCCTCTTCCTGCGTATCCACGATGCGCTGCGTCAATTGCTTGAGCTTGCTATCCGCCATGCGCCGCTCGCGCGCATTGAGCAGCATGCAGGTGGCAAAAACGATCAGCACCGCCGGCACGGCAATCAATGCGACGATGAAAAATGTCTGCCCGATACTGGCCCTGCAATTCGGCCTTGGCCGCGGCGGTCTGGGCGAAGACATCGTCCAGATACACCCCCGTCCCCAGCATCCAGCGCCATTTATCCAGCCCCACCGCGAATGACAGCTTGTCCGCCATCACCCCGGCCGAAGGCTTTTCCCATTTATACTGGTGCAGCCCCCCACCCTCCTTGGCCCGCTGGATCAGGTTGGCGATGACGTGGTCGCCGTCGGGGTCCACCAGATCGAGCCAGTTCTGGCCCGGACGATAGGTCTGGCGCGGATGCACGACATTGTTGCCGTCATAATCATAGACGAAGAAATAGCCGTCCTGCCCATAATCGAGCGCGGTGAGAATGGCGCGCACCTGCTCCTTGGCGGCCTCGTCATCCGGCCCTGCCGCCTGGTAGATATCGTCGATCGCTGAAATCGCCAGATTGGTGAGATTCAGCAATTCGGTCTGCTTTGCTTCCAGCAGATTGCTTTCGAACGTATCGATACTGGTCTGGGCCAGCCGCGTGGACTGCCGGGTGATCAAAACCGTAATCGCAGAAATCGCCACGATGAGCGGAATGATCGCCAGCGCCGGGATCTGATATCGCAGGTTCACCGCCGTCTCCCTTATGCGTCGGTCAGGCTGCTGGTTTTGCGGCCAAACCAGCTTTGCCGCAAGGGCGTCGTTTGTCCTGATTCACCCCGCGTTAAGGCAATGGCAGTGCAATAGTGCCAGACAGGACCATCATTTGGCCATCTGCGACCGTTTAATCCGCCGCAATCGCCCTGCCGAACAAAGGAAACCCAATGCCCGTTTTGCGCCTTACCCGACCCGTGGCAGCTGCCGCCTTCGCCCTGCTGACAGCCGCCGCGCTTGCCGGATGCAGCATGGGTGGCGGCGGTGGTGGCGGCTCCAGCGCCGCACTGCACCCCGGCCTCAGCGCCCGCATGGACCAGCCGGGCGCCAGCCTCGACCGCGCCCGGGCCCTCAGCATCGTCAACGCCTATCGCGCCACCAATGGCATTGCACCGTTGACGCCCGATACCGGCCTTGACGGCACCGCCCGTGCTCTCGCCAATCAATATGCCCAGACTGGCACCCCGCCCAAGACCCCACAGGGCCTGCGCGTCATGAAGCTCAGCGCCGGTTACGCCACCTTTGCCGAAACCTTCTCGGGTTGGCGCAACAATCCGGCCGACGCAGCGGGCCTGACCTCTGCCGGCGGCAAGGCCGGCGTCGCCATGGCGTTCAATCCCGCCTCTAGCTACGGCGTCTATTGGGTCTCGGTTGTTGGCGACTGAGCCAGAGCTTATCGACGCACGGGGTCTCAAATGCCCCCTTCCAGTGCTGCGCATGGAGAAACGGCTCGATAGCCTGCTCTCCGGCGCGGCGCTGACCGTGCTCGCCACCGACCCGATGGCCAAGGTGGACATCCCGCTTTATTGCCGCCAGAACGGGCACGCTTGCACCCTCACCACCGAGGGCGAGGTGCTGCGGTTTTCTATCCTCAAAGGCTGATCAAAAAACCGGCCGCGTCCGCTGAACCGGAATATTCCCGCCCGCCGCTACCGGCACCCCCGGTCGCAGCCCGCCATCGAGCGCTGCCTCGGTGGTCGTCGGCACGGTAAAAATCGGCAGATGTGCCGGCCGCGGCCGCGGCAGCACCACACCCACGGCCATCCGCCCCAGATCGGTCGCCACATAGGTATTGGGCACCACCGTATCGGTCAGATAGC
Source organism: Devosia sp. A8/3-2 (assembly GCA_025452255.1). Classification (GTDB taxonomy): domain Bacteria; phylum Pseudomonadota; class Alphaproteobacteria; order Rhizobiales; family Devosiaceae; genus Devosia. The sequence continues at coordinate 1,779,878 of CP104974.1, read as the reverse complement.
TCGGCTGGCCCTTGAGCCCCATGGGAAACGCCGCTTCCTGCGCCTTCGCATAATCCTGCGAACCCTTGCCACAGATATTGGCGCGCATGTCGACCGGCGCCGCGCCGGGATTATTGGCCAGATTGAGCACCGTCTGGCCGTTCTGACTGCATGCTGCCGGACAGGCCATTGAGCACCAGTTCGGCCGCGCGCTCATTGCGCTCGCGCGCCGACGAACCGCCCAGCACGATGGCCAGCAACCGGCGCCCGTTGCGTTCAACCGTCGCCACCATGTTGAGGCCGGACGCGCAGACAAATCCGGTCTTCATGCCCGTCGTGCCGGAGAATTTGGTCAATAGCTCGTTCTGCGATTCCAGCCGCGCCTTGCCCACCTGCACCGCTTCGGTGCCGAACATCGGCAGATATTGCGGAAAACTCTGGCGGATATAGAGCGCCAGCAAGGCCAGTCCCGCGCCGACATATATTGCCCCGGATCATGCAGGCCATTGGGATTGGTGAAATGGCTGGCGGTCAGCCCCATCCGGGCCGCCACGTCGTTCATCTTGGCGACAAATCCGGCCTCGCTGCCGCCAACCGTCTCTGCAATCGCCATGGCTGTGTCGTTGGCCGATTTGACGATCATCACATAAAGCGCGTCCTTGAGCGTCATGGCGCTGCCCACCGGCAGGCCCGAGCGCGACGGCGCCTGCTTCAGCGCCTTGGCCGACAGGATCACCGGGGTGTCGAGCGTCACCGTTCCCTTGGCGATTTCCTCGAACACCACATAGGCCGTCATCATCTTGGTCAGTGATGCCGGGTGCCACGGTTGCCCGGCGTCCTGCGCATAGAGCACGTCGAGATTGTCCATATCGACCAGCAGCATCGGATTGGCCCGCGCGGCCCCAAGGGCGGCAGCAAGGCTGACAAGGCAGGCAAAGGCGAAAAGGCCGAGACGGCGGGCAAACGGCAAGTGACAAAGTCTCCGATATCTGTCGGGAAGGCGCTTCCTCTTACCAGCGCCCTCCCCTTATCTCAATGCGGCCAAGCCCCCGGTGACAGGCTTTTGACCGCTCCTGTCCCCCTCTGGCAGCACAAGCGTTCAACTTTGTGGCGGCGCGGACACGAGAAACCACCCTGCTCCGAAGCCTCAGGGACACCGGTCGGGCCAGCATGAACGGTTACCCCTAGGCACAAGCAGTAACCGTGTTTATATTTGTGCCTAAGTTATCCAAGCCTAAGGTACGCACATGTCTCTCACCGACACATCCAAATCCGCCAATTGCTCGGCCATGTCCGACGTGCTCAACCGCATCGGCGACAAGTGGAGCGTCATGGTCGTGGGCATTCTCGGCCAGAATGGCACGCTGCGCTTCAATGAGCTCAAGCGCATGATCAATGGCGTCTCCCAGCGCATGCTGACCCTCACCCTGCGCAATCTCGAGCGCGACGGGCTGGTCACCCGCACCATCTATCCCGAAGTGCCGCCACGCGTGGAATATAGCCTGACCGAGCTAGGCAAGACACTCCAGTGCCGATCAGCGGCCTCTGGGATTGGTCGGCCGAGCATCACGGCACGATCATGGAAGCCCGCGCCATCTACGATGCCCGCGAGACTACAACCGCCCCGGCCGAACCCCGCAAGGCCGCCTACGCCCGCGACTGACCGGGCATGTGGACGCGGTCCAGATTGGCAGGCCAAATCTCTGCATTTGGCATCGAGCCCGGTGATGCGGTTCTGGTGCATGCCGGCCTGCGGTCGGTCGGCCCCATGCTCGGCGGGCCCGATGCCCTGATCGCAGCACTCACCGACGCAGTCGGGCCCGCCGGCACAATCTCGGGCTATTGCGACTGGAACTATGATGACCGCGACCTGCCGGATCCGGCTTTGCGCGTCGATGTGCCCCCGTTCGATCCCGAACGGTCTCGCGCCACGCGCGACAATGGCGCATTTCCCGAATTGCTGCGCACCACGCCCGGCGCCCGCCGCAGCGCCAACCCCGGCGCCTCCTTTGCCGCCCCGGGTGGCAAGGCCGACTGGTTCACCGCCGATCACGCGCTCGATTATGGCTATGGCCCGCAATCGCCCTTGGGCAAGCTGGTCGAGGCGGGCGGCAAGACCATGCTGATCGGCGCGCCGCTCGATGCCATGACGCTGCTGCACCATGCCGAGCATCTCGCCGACATTCCCGGCAAGCGCGTGCGCCGCTATCAGTCGCCGATCTCGGTGGACGGACCATATGGCGCGACTTTGAGGAGTTCGACACTTCCGATCCGGTGGTCGAAGGCCCGGCCGATAACTATTTCAAGGACGTGGTCGAGGACTTCTCGGCTACCGGCCGGGGCCGGCGCGGGCTGATCGGTCACGCCCCGTCGGTGCTGGTCGATGCCCCAGCCATTGTCGCTTTCGCGGTCGAATGGCTGGAACATCGCTTTCCGTCTTAGGACCGATCGACATTCACTCAGGCTGAGCCTAGGCGTTAAAGCCGCTATCGACCAGAATCGAGCTGCCGGTAATGCTGCGCCCCCCGGCCCCGCCAGTGCAGGACCGCCGCTGCGACATCGTCCGGCGCACCGAACCGGCCCAATGCGTTATGCGCCAGTTGGCCGGCGGCATGAGCCCCATTGGCGGGGTTCATATCGGTATCGGTCGAGCCGGGATCGACGGTGTTGACGGTAATCCCTTGCGGCCCCAGCTCACGCGCCAGTGCCCGCGTCATGCCGATCAGCGCCGATTTGCTGGAGACGTAGAGCGCCGGGCCTGCATTGGGGACGCGGGTCGACAGATTGCTTCCGATCGAGATGATCCGGCCGCCATTGGGCATATGCCGCGCCGCCGCCTGCGCCGCGAAAAACGGCGCCTCGGCGTGAATGGCGAACAGCCGGTCGAAATCAGCCTGCGAGACATCCCCGAACGGTCCGCCATCACCGACCCCGGCATTGTTGACCAGCACATCGAGCTTGCCGAAATGGCTCACCGTGCGTTCAACGGCGGCCACGACCGCATCCGCATCGGCTGAATCGGCTCGGAATGCCAGCGCCTTGCGGCCAAGCTGGGTGATCTGCCGGCTGACCGCCTCGGCCCGTTCGCCATTGCTGGCAAAGGTGAATGCCACATCGGCGCCGGCTTTCGCCGTGGCAATGGCAATCGCGGCGCCAATGCCGCGGCTGCCCCCGGTTACAAGGGCCACTCGGTCGAGAAGTTCGGGTTTGGACGGCATGTTCGTCTCCATTTTCTAACGATCGGTACACAATAGCTAGACCGGCTTGTTATGGCTGGTCAACGGTTTTATACTGATCGGTAGAAAATCATTTGGACACCCGGTTTTGGCAGGACGCCCGCGCGAGTTTGATCGAACCAAAGCCTTGCATGATGCCATGCTGCTGTTTTGGGAGCGCGGCTATGAGGGCACCTCGGTTGGCGACCTCTCCGAAGCGCTCGATATCGGCAAGCCCAGCCTCTACGCCGCCTTCGGCAACAAAGAGAACCTGTTCCTCGAAGCCCTCCAGCTCTACGAAGACCGCTATGGCTGCTTTTCTCCGGGCGCCTTGAATGACGCGCCCACCGCCCGGATTGCCTTTGCCGAAACGCTGCGACGCAACGCCGAATCCCAGCTCAATCCCGATACGCCGCCCGGCTGTTTTATCGTGCTCGCGGCCACTGTGGGAACGCCGCAAAACGCCGAGATACGCGCCCACCTGACGCGCCGCCGGCAGGCCACGCGCGATCATCTGGCCGCCCGCTTGGCGCGCGGCATTGCCGATGGCGACGTGCCGGCAGGAGCCGACCCGCAGGCCATTGCTACATTCTACGCCACGGTCATCAATGGCCTCGCCATCGAAGCCCGCGATGGGGCCCAGCAGGCCGATCTCGATCGCATCGTCACCGGCGCGCTTACGGCATGGGACTCATTGGTCGGGACATGAAAAGGCAGGCTCCTGGCTCGCGTTTACGGCACCTTGATCTCAAGCCAAACCTCACTCCGCTTCTGGGCCACCAGCATCCGTGACGCGCTGACCTTCATCGACGCCGAAACTTTGAATAAAAAGCCCGCAAATCCCGTCATCTGATGGCCGTTTTTTGACTGGAATGGTGGCGGTCAATCGATATTCAGCTCAGAAGAGCCGAACCAAAGGTCCGCGCCAGCGAATGTGGCGGGTTTCGATTGGTCTCAACCAATGATGCGAGAGCACCCATGCCGAAAGAAGCGCGGCTGGTCCGTGACCAGTTGGAACAGGCTCTGTTCACACTGCCCAAGGACCAGCAGACCCCTGCCATTGGCCTGTTGATCGAGGAAGCCATTGAGGTCGCGCTCGAAATTGAGTTCACCAATTCCGTGCAGCCCGCCACCAAGGCCCATGCTAAGGATACCCCGACAGGGGAATTGGATATGCCTTTAAGCTATCGCGTAGTCGATCTTGCATCGGGGGACTCCGAGCCGCTGGAGCATGAGGTCGATGGCGTGAACTCGCCCGAGGCGGCCGCCGAGAAGGCACTGGGCGCCAAGCTCTTTCGCAGCGGGCGCAAGGCCGACTTGCGCGCCCGCGTCTATTTCCAGCGCCCCGGCATGCCGCTCAGCATGGTGCGGCTCTATGCCAAGGCCATCAAGCCCGACTAAGCCATCGTTCGGGAACGCTCGCGCCGTTCTGCTCGTTTCACGTCCACACACAGCTGGATTGGAGACGCGCCATGAAGACCATGACCGCCCTTTTCGACGACTATACCCCGGCGGCTCAGGCGGTGCGGGGCCCGGAAGCAGCCGGCATTCCCGAAGACGATATCTCCCTCGTCGTCTCGACCCTTGATGACGAGGTGGGCGAGGACACGGCCGATGACAAAGCCGCCGACGGCGCCGGCGCTGGTGCCGGCATCGGCGCCCTCATCGGTGGCGCGGGCGGCCTGCTCGCCGGCCTCGGCGCCTTGGCTATACCCGGCATTGGCCCCGTTATTGCCGCCGGCTGGCTGGTGTCCACCGCCATCGGAGCCGTTGCCGGCGCTGCGCTGGGCGGCGCCACCGGTGGCCTCATCGGCGCCTTCACCAGCTCGGGCGTGCACGAACAGGATGCCCATGTCTTTGCCGAAGGCGTGCGTCGCGGCGGTAGCGTTCTCTCAGTACGCATCGACGAAAGCCAGACGGGGGTGGTCGAGGACATTTTCACCAAGGCCCAGCAGGTCGACATCGCCGAACGCCGCGCCCGCTACGAGGCCGAGGGTTGGCAATATTTCGACCCTTCCGCCCCCGGCTTCAACCGTGATGCCGACCGCGAGCGGCGTGGGCTCGATCATCTGCAAGGCCCATTCTGAAGGGACCGATCGCAAGGGACGGCAGCCATGCCAGACAGCGGCACACCAAAATTCACCGAGCAGGACATCGCCATAGACGGAGTCTCGCTTCACGTAACGCTCGCTGGCGATACCAATGCGCCGGGACTCCTGCTCCTGCACGGCATGCCCAATTCCTCGCGCATGTTCAAACCCATTATCCCGACCCTTGCCGCATCGTGCCGCGTCGTCGCTCCCGACTTGCCGGGCTATGGCGCGTCCGATGTTATCAGAACCCGCCACGTTCGAGCGTTTCGCTGATCTGATCGAAGGCCTATTGGATCACCTTGGCGTCACCAAGACGTTCATTTACCTGCATGATTACGGCGCGCCCGTGGGCCTGCACATTGCCATGCGCCGGCCCGATCAAGTGCTGGGCCTGATCATTCAGAATGCCAATGCCCATGAAACCGGGATGGGTCCGACATGGGCGCAGCTGCGGGCTTTTTGGCAAAGGCCCGATGCCGAAAACACTGCGGCCGCCTACGCCCACCTCACGTCGGAGGGAACGCGCCCAATATGTCGGCGGCATGCCCGACGACATTGCCGCCCGCATGAACCCCAAGGATTGGGAAGAAGACTGGCGCGTGATGTCGCTTCCCGGCGGGCTCGAGCTGCAACGCGCTTTGGTCCGCGACTACCAGCACCATGTCGCCCGTTTCTGACCAGATCGCCGCTTATCTCAAAAACCGCCAGCCGCCGGCCTTGCTGCTCTGGGGCCGGCACGATCCCTATTTCGAGCTCGAAGAAACGCGCTCATGGCTCGAGGACCTACCCGGGCTTGAAGCGCATATCCCGGACGGCCCCCACCTGCTGCTCCAAACCCATTCCGACCTCTGCGCCAACCTGATGAGCCGCTTCGTGCAGCAACACGGCGCATAGAGCCACGCGCGCCGATCAGCGCGCAGGACAAACTCAAATCTGGAATGATTGGTGCCCCCGCCGGACTCGAACCGGCACGCCTTGCGGCGGAGGATTTTGAGTCCTCTGCGTCTACCATTCCGCCAGAGGGGCACAATTCATGCTCTCTAGCGCAGCTCGCCCTGCTCCGCAACAGCGTCGCTGCCGGCACTGCATTTTTTGCCCGGGCACTTCGCGCCTGCCCTGCTCCCGCGAAAAAGTGAACACTGCCAGCACCCTGCCGGGCCACGTTAACCACGTTCCTTACCGCAGCGTTAATTTATTCCGTCGCATTTTACGGAAAACCAATACCCATATTTTCCGACCGACGAGGACGACCATGAATCGCCGAGGCCCTTGCGCTTGCCACCGCACTGCTAGTCACCACTCCGGCATTCGCCGCCGATCTTGGCTGGAATGGCGGCAATAGTGGCGGCGGCGGCTCCTTCTATTCGCCCGCGACGACTGGAGCGGCTTTTACGCTCGGCGTGAATGCCGGCTATGGCTGGGGCGAGCTGACCCGCAAGCCCACCGGTGGCGGCGTGGAAACCGACGAGAATTACGGTGGCTGGAACCCGGGCGGCCGGGTCGGCTACAATATGGATATGGGCGGCTTCGTGCTGGGCGGTGAAGCCGACCTCAACTGGACCAGCATCGGCCATGAAGAAGACCTCGCTGGAATCGGCACCTCCAAAGTCGGCATCGACGCCTACGGCACGCTGCGCGGCCGCGCCGGCATGGTATTCGGCCGAGTCATGCCCTACGCAACTCTGGGCGTTGCACGGGGCCGCGGCACGGCGAGCGTGACCGATCCTAGCGACGTAGTTACCAGCCAGAGCAAGAACCACTGGGCTGGGCCGCTGGCGTGGGCCTTGAAGCCGCCGCCACCGAGAACATCACCGTCAAAGCCGAATATCTCTATGTCGATCTGGGCACCCAGACCTATAGCGGCTTGCCCGGCGGCAGCATCGACGCCACCCAACGCTTCAGCGTCGTCCGCGCCGGCATCAACTACAAGTTCTAGTCTGCCGAGGACTACAAACAATCATCAGTAGGCGTGCCAGAGGTTATCCAGCCCGGGGCACCAGCCTGCACAAATGCGGCAACAAAATCCCGGGGCAATTGCTTTCGCAAGAAGGCTTTTGCTCCGGGACCGTTTTGGGCGGCACTGTCGGTGAAAGAGGCGCTCTGGCGTCAAACTCGGCCCGCGTTATGTCGCGAGCCGCATAGCGTTACCAGCTCTTTCGGCTTTCGCCACGATACCTATTTCACGGGCGTACCGCCGTGACTTCGATTTCGACCAGCCAACCCGGGCTGACGAGTCCAGCAACGGTCATTACGGAACGAGATGGCAAATTCGGCTGCTCCGTCGTGCCGAAAAATTGGGTATAGCCGCTCATAAATCCTTCGAAATCGAGCTGCTCACCATCTGGCGCGACCAGGAAGGCCTGCATCTTGACCACGTCGCCCAGTGTGAGATCGAGATCCGTCAGGGTTTTCTCGATGGACCTCAGCACGCTGACCGTCTGGGTTTCCATGTCTCCATAGGCTGCGGTCGTAGCGCGGTCGGCCTTCTCATCGATTACCGCAGGAACCGCTCCGCTTAGGTACACGATGGTCTTGCCGGCAGGAACTTCGACGGCCCGCGCTATCGGAAAGGTCGAACCCGGATTGGAGTGGCGGATCACCTCCTGCGAAAGCGCAGGAAGGGACAGGGCCGCACTGGCGACGAAGGCAAGGGCAAATTGCTTGATCAAGTTGATACTCCAATAAAACGTGGCGAGGGGCGGTCGGCTAGCCGGCCGCCAAGGATGTGTCAGCGGGAGTCTGTGACCTCCTGGACGGTCACTTCTTCGGTATAATTGTTCCCGAAATTGGTCCGGATGTACTCGACGACCGCAGCAATCTGCTCATCACTGAGTACGCCGCCCAAGGGCGGCATTGCCTTCTGGCCGTGGATAATCACGTAAATCGGATAGGCCGCAGCCTCAATGGACTCGTTATTCGCCAGCGCAGGGTATTTGCCGGCGCCCACAGCACCTTGACCTTCCGGCATATGGCAGCCGGCACAGATGGCATCGTAGATATCCTTGCCATCCGTCTGCGTCAGCTTGCTGGGATTGGCGAACATCATCTCAGCGTCTGATTGAGCCACTGCCGCTGCGGGCAAGGATACCGGGGCCAGAGCGACGACGATCTTGAGAAATTTCATGATGAGATCCTTTCCTGATCGCTATCAGGCACTGACGACGTGCTGGTGCAGACGCGTGACGGCATCCAAAGCGGAGAGAATGGCGCCTTCCTGCCGGGCGGGTAGATAGGAGATGTGCTCTCCGGCCATCAGCGTGCGGCCATCCATGGCGGCGGCGGTGGCATATTGCGCTTCCTTGTCGGCCCAGATGCCATAGCAACCCAGAACCCATGGAACACGGTGCCGGGTGACCGCAACGCCGCTGGAGAACTCCTGGGTATATTGCGGGTGAATTTGTGCGCCGTATTCGACTGCCTTGGCCACCCGCTCTTCGGGGGCAATGCGTTGAACTGGTATGCCGTTGCGCCCCAACTATAGCCCCCCAGCAGCACGCCCGGTCCATCGCTGAAATAGTCGGTGGAGGGGTATGAAATCTGCGAGATCGGCAGGTTGGTATAGGTTATGCCGCCATAAATTCTCTCATCCTGCTCCCAGAAGCGGCGCTTGAATTCCGAGGCCGAACTTGACCGATCCGGCATAATGCATGGAGTCGATAATCGAGCTCATCTCGCTGGAGAAATTGTGCTCGATCTGGCCAAGAATTGAGAAGGGGATGGTGCAGATGCAATAATCCGCGCTCGCTGTCTGCTCGCCCTCCCCGCCATTGCTGTCGACATAGGTGACGGTGACACCGCTGTCGCTCTGCTCGATTTTGGTGACCTTGGCATTATAGGTGATCAGGTCGCCGATCACCTTTTCAAAACCCCGGGCAATCATGTCCATGCCACCAACAGGCTGGAAGATCGTGCCACGGTGGTCGATGGAATCCCCGGTGATGAGATTTGCCCACAGGCGCGACTGCAATATTTCGCTCAGCCCAATGGGCTCGGACGGAATCGGCGCGCCATCGACGCCGCCACCCGGCTCCTTCTCCCAGCCGCGATATTCGGAGGCGTCGTCGCTTTTTACATAGGCATAGTTTTCGTCCAGAACCCCATAGGTCTTCAGAGATTCCAGCAAAAGCGCAGCGTCTTCTTCCGAGACAGTCTCGTCCAGCGCGTCCTGATTGACCACCTTGGCGAGAAGCTCGGCGACATGGCCACGATAGTCGGCGGCAATTTCGTGGAAGCGTTGAGGCTTGCCGTCGAAGGCCTCCGTGTGATGCAGATAGGCGTTGTGGTTCACTTGCATGAACGGCTCGAGCTTGACGCCGAGGCGCTTGCAATAGTCCAGAACCCCATAATGGTGATGGGGGATGCGCCGGGGACCGGGATTTATATAATTGCCCTCGGCGAATTTGACCTCTTGCACCGCGCCGCCGAGCTCAACGTATGTGTCGCCGCCGCGCAAGGTCCAGCAACGCCCGCCGGCCTTCTCCCGATATTCAAGCACCTGTACCTTATAGCCGGCATCCCGCAGCTCCGGGGCAGCCGTCATTCCCGCCGAGGCCGGCCCCCAGGATCAAGACGGAGGCGCCTTTGGGGTCGCCCTCCAGCTTGATCGGACCCGTATACGTGGATGCCTGAGCGAAACCCAATGTGGTCATCGCGTTGTACATCACAACGCTACCTGCCGCGGTGCCGATCATCGTCAGCAGTTGCCGCCGGCTCATGCCGGTCTCGATACCAGACATATTCTTCTCCTCGCAAATGCCCACCGGGCGAGTGAGCCCACCCGAGCCTAGGCGCGCAATCTGAATCTTGCAACTCCCGTTCTTGTGCAATTTCTAATCATTATTGGCAGTAAATGGAGCAAGATATGCTTGTCTGGGCTGCATTACAGAATGCCTGCAACCCGGCTGCGGCGGCTTGCCAGCACGCGCAGAGCGTTGCGCTCAGAACATTCTCGACTTATCGAATATTGGGCTGCTTGACATTCTACCTATCAGTAGGTAGACAAGCTCATGACCAATCTTTCCTCGACCGCCGACGACATCCTTGCCGCTGCCCGCCCCCTGATCCTTGCAGGGGGATATAACGGGTTCAGCTATGCGGACATTGCCGAGGTCGTGGGCATTCGCAAAGCCAGCATCCACCATCACTTTCCAAGCAAGGTCGATCTGGTGCGCACGCTGGTCTTCCGCTACCACGAGGATGCGCGAGCCGGATTTGCCGAACTTGAACGAACGGCCAAGGACCCGGGCGAGCAGCTTTCGAATTATATCGGCTATTGGGAAAAGTGCATTATTGATGCAAGCGCTCCATTTTGCATATGCGCCCTTTTGGCCAGCGAGTTGCCAGCGCTACCCGCCGAAGTCGCAGCCGAAGTACGCCTTCACTTCGAGACTTTGTCGGAATGGCTGACATCCGCATTTGAACGTGGCGCCAAGTCGGGCATCTTTCAGCTTCAAAGCGCACCAAGGACCGAAGCAGAGGCCTTTATGGCTGCGGTACACGGCGGGATGTTATCCGCACGGGTCCATGGCAATCCAAAACTGTTTGGCATGATCACCGCTTCAGTGCGGGCCCGCCTCTCCAACTAAGCTAACCCTACCCTTTCTTGCACTTGCCTACCCCTTCAACCTTCCAACTAGTAGATAGATAACATGACCACAATCGATGAAAACTCTACCCGAGCAATTCAGGAACGCTGGCTTTGCACATACTACATTTCCCGCGCGGCATTCTCTGCCACACGGGTGATCTCCGCCCTCACGCTTGGCCAGAGCAATGCAGCTCTTGGCGCCATTCTGCTGGTAATTTACCCACTCTGGGACGCAGCGGCCAACTATGTCGACGCCGCTCGCAACGGAGGATTGGCCCATAATCCTACGCAGGCATTCAACGTTCTCGTCAGCCTGACCACGACACTGGCGGTGTTTATCGCCCTGCAGATTGGATTAAACGCTGCTCTGACGGTATTTGGCGTTTGGGCCATCCTGTCGGGCTTGCTGCAACTGGGCACAGCAATCCGCCGCTGGAAATCTTCAGGCGCGCAATGGGCAATGATCCTGAGCGGCGGTCAATCAGCGCTTGCTGGCGCGTTTTTCGTCGTCCGAGCGCAACAGCCCGTGCCGGCGGTCCTGCCTGTCGTCGCCGGATACGCCGCATTTGGCGCCATCTACTTCTCGGTTTCGGCGTTGTCGCTGCTCATCGGCAAGCGTTTGCGCAAGCGTGGAGTTTCATAGCATTGGCTGACGGTGAGGCGCAGCTGCGCTTTACCGCCTTCAGGCTCACAACGCTCCATGACCGGCAACAGGGAGGGATATCTCGAACAGCGCGCCGCCTCCCGGGGCGTCTCCCACGGTGATCTGGCCGTGGTGGCGGGTGATGATGTCCCGGACCGAGTTGAGCCCGAGCCCTGCCCCTTGATCGAGCGGCACCACGCGGTTGAAGGGTTCAAAGATCGAATGGCGGTGTTCTTCCGCAATGCCGAGTCCGGTGTCGGCAACGCGCAATGAGCCATCGCGTCCCACCCCGACCCGGATCGCGGTTTTGCTGCCACCATGGATGACCGCGTTCTGGATAAGATTGACGATGGCCCGCGAGAGCGACGCGGCGTCGCCGGCCACGGTGACATTTTCCACCTCGGCATCAAAGGAAATCTCGTCCCCAGCCGCGATCGCCGGGGGTGCCATATCAGCGGTGACTTGGGCGGCCAGACTGACCGGGTTTACCGGCTGAAAAACCGTGAGGTCCGCGTCAAGCCGTTGCAGGTCAAGCAATTGGTTGGCCAGATTGGCCGAGCGCGCCACGTCCAGCATAAGCCGGCTGCGCTCGCTGTCATCGTGCAGGAGTTCGATACGGGTCTGCAATATGGCGATGGGCGTGCGCAATTCATGGGCCGCATCGGCGAGAAAGCGCTGTCGCCGCTCCATGCCGTCGTCGAGGCGCTGCAAGGCGGCATTGACCGCCGACACCGGGGAGTGGAGTTCCTCGGGCACATGCGCCGAGGACAGGCGAATACCACGCTGGTCGACGTCGATCGTGTCCGCTTCGGCGGCCACATGGGCCACGCCCCGCAATTGGCGTGTTACGACCATGGGAATGACCGGAGAAGGAAACCAGCGTCAACAAGAAGAGCAGGCCGAGAAACAGCGCGTCCCCAAAAGTTGCGAAGAGCACCTTGAACCCAATCTCAGGGCCGCCTCCGGTAATGATCCAGAGCGTGCCGGCATCGCTTTCCTCACGGCGCACGATGGCATTTGGCGCCTCGGACCGGCCGATATCGGCAATATTGGCGGAATTTATGCGGGGAAGGTCATCCAGAAGGTCTTTAATATCCTCTGGAATGCTCCCCATCTCCGCCGAATTGCCATCGATGTCGGTGGCATAGAACCAGAACTGGGGATATTCGGCGGACTTCTCAATCATGTCGTCGTCGAGCGCAAGCTCCAACCCGCCGGCGGCATTGCGCTGAATCGATTCAGCAATGTGCTCGATAACGCCGTCGTCGAGCCCCTGCTCCTTGCGGATCAGCTCAACAATCGGAATCGCGACCACGCTGGTAAAGGCGATCAACACCGGGGCCTGCATCGCAACCATGCGCCGAGTCAGCCGGACGCGCAACGACGGATAGTTCCACGGCTTCATGATGCAGCTCGCAGCAGATATCCCAGTCCTCGAATGGCATGGATTTCCACCCCTGCTCCGCTCAGCTTGCGCCGCAACCGCGAGATGTGAGCGTCAAGCGTGTTGGACGCGATCTCATCGTCATAACCATAGACGGCCTCTTCCAGCGCGCCGCGGGCACGGTCCTGCCCGAGCGTCGGACCAGAATCTCCAGTGCCAGCAATTCGCGCCGTGTCAGGTCCAGCGGCTCGTCTGCTACTTCAGCGTGGCGGGCGGTGAGATTGAACCGCAACAGGCCCACATTGACCGTGCTCTCCCCGATTTGGGCCGGGCGGCGCATCACCGCGCGCAATCGGGCCAACAGCTCGTCGGTGGAAAACGGTTTGGCTGAGGTAATCATCGGCGCCGTGATCGAGCCCGGCGACGCGATGATCGAGCGACCCAAGTGCCGACAGTACAATGATGGGCAGGCCAGCATGCTCCCGCCGCAATACGGGTATCAACGACAGACCATCACCATCCGGCAATTTGCGGTCGAGCAGCACGGCGTCATGCACGCCGCTGCGGCAGGCCTCCTCCGCAATCTCGAGCGTGCGCGCATGATCCACCACGATGTCGTGGCGGCTGAGCGCGGCAGTCAGGGCCGCAGCCATATTCATCTCGTCTTCAACCAGCAAAATGCGCATGCACCATTCCTATTCGGCTTTTCGGCAGTCTAGCGACAGACATTGCGGCTGCATTGCGCGGCGCAACGTTCGCGCAACCCACAACGATCATTGAATGGGTTCACAGGCCGGTGCTCGGCCCCCTCAACCACGTGAGGCACCATGAACCCGTCCGATCAACTCGCCAATACCGCTACCCCAACTCCCGCCCGCCGCAGCCGAAGATGGTTCTGGCCGCTTACCCTCATCCTGATGGCCGGCGGTGCCACCGTGCTGCTGGCCAATCAATTGCCGCCGGCGCCGGTTGCCGCAACCAGCACCGCACCGGCAACGCCTCGCGTGATGCACCTGCACCCCTCGGAAATTGTAACAGTGCAGCCACAGCGCATCGAGGACCTTGTCAAGCTGACGGGCACCATACATCCGGCCCGAGAAGCCGCCATCGCCGCACAGGTCGGCGGGTTGGCCGAAACGGTGGCGGTGCGCCCGGGCGACCATGTCGAAGCCGGCCAATTGCTGGTCGAGGTCGGCACGACCGACCTGCAGCTGCAACTGGAACAGCAGCGCAGCACAATGACGTCAAGCAGGGTCCAGCTGCGCGCCGCCCAAACAACGCTGGAGCGCACCGCGCTCTTGTTCAACAAGGGACTGGCCGCCCAGACAACACTCGATGCAGCGCAGGCCGAGGTCGATCAGCTGGCGGCGGCGATCGCCACCCAGCAGAGCCGAGTGGCCCCGGCCGAAGCCAATCTTCTGCGCGCCCGGGTGACAGCGCCATTTTCAGGCGTCGTCGCCACCCGCGCCATCGAGCCGAGCCAGATCGTCAGCCCGTGCACCACCATGTTGACCATTGTCGACTTGTCCACGGTGAGGGTCGAAGTCGTGGTCCCGCTCAAGGACACCGCCCGTATCCGCGCCGGCCAGCCAGTGCGGCTGGCGGTCCAGTGGCATGCCGGCCGAGGCCTTCACCGGCATTGTCGACCGCGTCAACCCGGTTGCCGAAGCCGGCACGCGCTCGATCAAGGTCTATCTCACCCTCGACAATCCCGATGGCCTCTTGCGAGGCGGCATGTTCGTCACCGGCAGTATCGTGGTGCGGCAGGATGAGGACGTGATTGCCGTGCCCGCCACTGCCATCCAGACCCGCAACGAGGCCAGCTACGTGCTGGCGGTCGTCGATGGCGTGGTGCAGGAGCGGCCCATCGAAATCGGCAGCGAGTGGCCGGCGACGACGCTGGTCGAGGCGCGGTCGGGGCTGGCTGCCGGCGAGGTGATCGTCGGCACCACGCTGTCCGGCCTTTCCGACGGCGCTGCCGTCATAATCGCGGGGAACTGAACCATGTTTTTGACATCGATCAGCGTCCGGCATCCGGTCTTTGCCACCATGATCATGGTGGCGATCCTGGTCTTCGGCATCTCGGCCTATCGCAGCCTGCCCATCGAGCAATATCCCGATGTCGACTTTCCCATCGTGGCCGTGCTCACGCCCTATACCGGCGCGTCTCCGGAAGCGGTCGAGACCGAGATCACCCGCCCCATCGAGGAGGCCGTCAATACCCTGAGCGGCATCGAAGCGGTCACCTCCACCTCGAGCGCAGGCCATTCCACGGTGGTACTGGAGTTCACCCTCGAAACCGACGCGGCCGTCGCCGCGCAGGATGTGCGCGACCGGCTCGCCGCGATTGCCGACCAATTGCCGGACGCTGCCGATACGACCCAGGTGCTGCGCTACGATCCTATTGCCAGCCCCATGCTGTCCCCCGGCGCTCCGCAGCCCCACCCGCTCGGTAACGGAGCTGACAAGGCTGGCTGACGATATCGTCACCCCCTGCCCTGACTGCTATTTCGGGGGTAGGCAGCGCCACCGTGGTCGGCGGCCTCAACAACCGAGTCAATATTGCCGTCGATCCGGATCTGCTCAATGCCTTCGGCATCGGCATTGGCGACGTCATCTCCGCCCTCCAGCAGGACAACCAGACCTTGCCCACCGGTTCGATCGTTGAAGGCCTGCTGGTGCAGACCGTCCAGATCAACGCCGATGTGGATTCGGTCGAAGGCTTTCGTGATATCATTGTAGCCAGTAGAGGCGGCGAGACCATTAGCGTTGCCGACGTTGCGACCATCACCTTGGGCCCGTCGGACACCAAGGGCCCGGCATTCCGAGATGGCGAACAGGCCTTGGCCATCGACGTGGTCAAGATCGAAGGCGGCAACACGGTCGCCATCGCCCATGCCGTTGAGGCGGCCGTCGCCGCGCTGAATGACAATGGTCGCCTGCCCGAAGACGTGGTCATCGACGTACTGCAAAACTCGGCCGAGCCAATCGAGCAGAATTTCGAGACCGTGCAGGCCACCCTGATCGAAGGCGCGGCACTTGCCGTGGTAATCGTCTTCCTGTTCCTCAATTCCCGGCGCTCGACCATCATCACCGGGCTCACCTTGCCGATTTCGATTGTCGGCACCCTGACGGTGGTCAGCCTGCTCGGCTTCACGCTCAACATGATGACCATGCTGGCGCTGACCCTGTCGGTCGGCATCCTGATCGATGACGCCATCGTGGTGCGCGAAAACATCACCCGTCACCTGCACATGGGAAAGTCCCATATCCGAGCAGCGCTCGATGGCACCAAGGAGATCGGGTTGGCGGTGCTCGCCACCACGCTGTCCATCGTTGCGGTGTTCCTGCCGCTCGCCTTCATGGACGGGATTGTCGGCCGCTTCTTCATGCAGTTCGGCGTCACCGTTTCGGTTGCCGTGCTGATTTCGCTCTTTGTCAGCTTTACGCTCGATCCGATGCTCTCAAGCGTCTGGTACGACCCGGACTCCCAGCCCGATGCCAAGCGCGGCCCCATCGGTCGGCTTATCGGCCTGTTCGACGCCGGCTTTGAAAAGCTCGCCCATGCCTACCGCGGCGTGCTGGGCTGGTCGCTCCGGCACCGGATCATCACCATGCTGGTGGCATTGATGTCCTTCGGCAGCAGCTTCCTGCTCTATCCCATGGTCGGCGTGGAATTCATGCCCTCGGCCGATAACAGCCAGATCCAGATCGACCTTGAAACCCCCGCTGGTTCCTCCACCGATTACACCGCCATCAAGGCGCATCAGGTCGAGGCTCTGCTCGCGGTGATGCCCGAGGTCGAAAGCACCTATACCAGCGTCAATGCCGGCACCGCCTCCGGCGAAAATCGCGCCGGCATCGCCGTCACCCCGGTCGATCCCGGCCAACGCACCAGTTCGTCCCTCGAAATGACGGCGCCGATCCACGATGCGCTGCGCTCCATTCCCGGCGCCAGCTTCGTGGTAACCGCCGGTGGCAGCCTTGGCGGCGGCGACAGTCCCATCGAGATCAAACTGCAAGGGGCAAACCTTGAGGGCCCGGCTTCGGCCGCAGCACAGCTAAACGAGGCCATGTCGGCCATTCCCGGCGTCGTCGATATCGAACTGAGCCTGCAGCAGGCCCAACCCATGCTAGACATCGTCATGGACCGGCAGGCCGCAAGCGATCTGGGCGTCGGGCTGCAAGCCACCGGCTCGGCCCTGCGCGCCATGCTGGGTGGCGAGACCGCTTCGGAATGGACCAATGCGGCAGGCGACCAACTCGATGTCGTCGTGCGCCTGCCCGAAGCGCTGCGCCACAGCGTCGACGCCATTGCCGACCTGCCCATTGCCCAAAGCCAGACCGACAACCCCGTCGCCATCCGGCTCGACCAGATCGCCCGAGTTCAGCCGACCTTCGGCCCCAGCGAGATCCATCGCGAAAATCTCACTCGCCGAGTCACCATCAGCGCCAATATCGAGGGCGGCGTATTGGGCGAGATCACGACCCAGATCGACGCCGCCGTCGCCGCGCTCGATCTGCCCGCCGGCGTCAGTGTCGCCCGGGGCGGTGATGGCGAGATGCTGACCGATACGATCGGCAGCATGGTTTCGGCACTCCTGCTGGCGGTGATCTTCATCTATCTGGTTCTGGCCAGCCAGTTCGGCAGCTTCCTGCAGCCACTGGCGATCATGATGGCGCTGCCGCTATCGCTGGTCGGGGTGATGCTGGGCCTGCTGGTGGGCGGCTCGACGCTGAACATGTATTCCATGATTGGCTTCGTCATGCTGATGGGTCTGGTGGTCAAGAACGCCATCCTGCTCGTGGACAATGCCAATCAGCACCGCCGCGATGGCGCGAGCCTAGTCGATGCCTTGATCGAGGCCGGCGGCACCCGCTTCCGTCCTATCGTCATGACCACCCCGGCCATGATCTTTGGCATGATGCCGCTGGCCCTCGCCATCCACGAGGGGAGCGATCAAAGCGCGCCCATGGCTCACGCGGTAATCGGCGGGCTCATCAGCTCGACACTGCTGACGCTGGTCGTCGTGCCGGTCATGCTGACCTATGTCGATGCTTTCTCGCGCTTTGTCGCCCGCTTCCTGCCGCGCGCCCCGGACGGCCACGAAACCCGGTTGCATCCCGTGCAGGCCGACGTCTGACGCTGCACCTCCACAGCGTCGAACAGCACTACACCCCGCTCCGGCGGGGTGTAGTCGCATATCGACCACTACGCTGCGATGCCGCTAAGCCAGCCAGAGTCGAAAGCGCCGATCACCTTCCGGGGTGAAGCTGACAATGCGGGACGACGGCAGACGTCGCGCCCAGCCCAGCGAAAACAGCTGATTAAGGACCAGCTTGCCAACAGAACCTGCCAGGTGGTGGCGCCGCATGCTCCAGTCCAGACAGGTGCGGCAGAGTGGGCGGTTGCTTTTCGGCAAGCTCTCCGCAGCGGCGCCAATCTCGGCCAGTGGAACCAGCCGTGTTCCGTGATCGCGCTCCCATCGCGGCTCAACCAGCCGTCCTGGCTCATCCGGTCAAACAGCATAACGCCCATCTCCCCGGCTAGATGATCGTAGCAGACGCGAGCCCGGCGCAGCGCCAGATCCCCGGGGCCAGTGCGCGGCAGCGGCACGACGTCGCCCGAAAACACCATCAGCGCTTCGATCAGGGCCGCCACATGCGGACCGGCAAGCCGAAAATAACGGTGACGTCCCTGCGCCTCCAGAGCCAGCACGCCCCCGTCCACCAGCTTTGCCAGATGGCTGCTGGCAGTCTGCTTGGTGACGCCGGCCAGCGCCGACAGCTCGGTCGCCGTCAGGGCGCGGCCATCCATCAAGCCCAGCAGCATGTTGCTCCGAGCAGGATCGGCGACAAGGGCGGCAATGCGAGCGATGTCTGGACCTTCTTTCATGGTTCGACCATAACCGAACCATTGTCGTCAGCCAAGTGATTAAGGTGGCCAGATATACGAGAGGCTAGCCATGATCACCTGCATCATCACTTACGATATCGATCCCAATCGCCGCGAACTCTTCGAGCAATATGCCCAGAACTGGGGCCAGTGTGCACCACGCTGCGGAGCCGATCTGATCGGCTATTTTGCGCCGCACGAGGGCTCGGCGACAACGGCCTATGGGATCTACTCCGTCGCCTCGCTGGCAGACTATGAGGCCTATCGCGCTCGCCCGGCGCAGGACCCAATCGGGCGGGAAAATTATGCATTCGCCCGCCGTGAGGGTTTCATTCGTCATGAGAACCGCTTGTTCGTCAAACTGGCGTCGACGCCGCACGGCACGCCATGATCGCCGTCATCTTCGAGGCAGAAGCCGCGCCAGAACACCGGGCGAATTACCTCGACCTCGCTGCCGAACTCCGCCCTCTGCTCGCTGGGATTGACGGGTTTATCGCCATTGAGCGATTTCAGAGCCTGACGAACCCGAACAAGGTGCTCTCGCTCTCGTTTTGGCGCGACGAAGCAGCCATTGCCCGGTGGCGGAACCTGCCTCAGCATCGCCGGACGCAGGCAGCGGGACGCCATGATATTTTCTCCGACTACCGCCTGCGCATCGCGCAAGTCACCCGCGACTATGGAAAGTCCAGCCGGGACGAGGCTCCCCGAGATAGCAGGGACATCCATGGTTAGACCTCATGCACGCACCGTGCCGCCTCCCGGTGCGAAACTGTTCGAAGGCTTCGACCTTTTTGTTTGTAACAGATAGTCAGCGCAGGCATCGGCCCTTATGATAGAAAACCAATAGCCCGGCGGCTCTGAAGTCATTGGGCTTTTTAGCTTGTAGTGAGACCTTTTGGCATGGCGACGATCAGAACGGGCACGGCAGGCTGGGTTTACGAGCCATGGCGCGGCACTTTCTTTCCCGAAGGGCTGGTCCAGAAAAAGGAGCTGGCCTATGCCAGTTCTCGCTCGGGCACCATCGAGATCAATGCCACCTTCCGTGCCACGCAAAAGCCCGCCAGCTTCACCAAATGGGCCAGCGAGGCACGCGAGGGCTTCGTGTTCTCGATCAAGGGTCCGCAACTGGTCACTCACATCAAGCGGCTCAAGGATTGCCGGGCCGAATTGGCCAATTTCTTCGCTTCCGGCCCCCTTGCCCCGGGCGAAAAGCTCGGCCCCTTCATCTGGCAGCTGCCGCCCAATCTGAGCTACAAGCCGGACGTGCTTGGCGTCTTTCTCGAACTATTGCCCAAGACGCCCGAGCAATACACTGCCCTTGCCGGTGAGGCCGACGCCCGGCTCAAGACCCCACCATTCCTCGACACCGCTGGCGTCACCACCATTCGCCACGCCATCGAGCTGCGCAATGCCAGTTTCTGACACGCCCGAAGTCCGCGACCTGCTCGCCAGCCACAATGTGGCGCAGGTCATCGCCGACACCGTCGAGAACCCCGCCCGCGACTTGACCGCCGATTTCGCCTATTGCCGTCTGCAGGGCCCCGCCCGCCCCGGCGCAACGGGTTACGAGCCCGACGACATTGCCGACTGGGCCAAGACGATCGGCGCCCGGAACAAGGCCGGCAAGGATGTCTTCGCCTATTTCGTCCACGAGGATAAGCTGCACGCGCCCGCCAATGCCATCGCGCTGCGCCGGGCTCTGGGCATCACCCTGCCCGGCGATTGATCACATCGCCGTTCCCCGCTGGAATTCGCCCCAATTCGGTTTTATCGACGCGAGCACAGCGTCACACGGAACGTCCCATGCCCGCCCCTACCTCTCGGCCGCTCGACAAAATTACCGCCGCCATCGCCTTCGTGCTTGGCCTCGCCGCCATTGCTGGCGCCCGGGGCAGCCAGCTGATCGGCGGGCTCGTGCCCTGCGAACTCTGCCTTGAACAGCGCCCGGCCTATTACTGGGGCCTGCCGCTCCTGCTGCTGGTGCTGCTCGCCCGGAACAAGCTGCCGCTGACGGTATGGTATGTCGCTATGGCCATTGTCGCTGCCATTTTCGCCCGGGGCACGTTCATGGGCGGCTTCCATGCCGGTGTCGAATGGGGCTTCTGGCCGGGGCCCACCGCCTGTACCGGTGTCGGTGGCCCGATGGACTTCAACTCCCTGAACAATCTCAATGACGCCCATGTCATCGGTTGCGATGTGGTGCAGTTCCGGTTCCTCGGCATTTCGCTGGCGGGCTACAATGCCCTGATCTCGGCAGCCATTGTCGTGCTGCTGCTCGTGTCGATCGCGCTGCAATGGCGGGGCAACAAGCGCACCGCATAGGCGCCTCGCGGTAGGTTCGCATTGACATCTCAGCCCATCCGAACCATGTGGAAGCCAACAATTTCCGGAGTTCCCCATGGGTTTCAAGATGGGCATCGTCGGCCTGCCCAATGTCGGCAAGTCGACCCTTTTCAACGCGCTCACCCGCACCGCTGCCGCCCGTGCCGCGAACTTCCCCTTCTGCACCATCGAGCCCAATGTGGGCGAGGTGTCGGTGCCGGACGTTCGTCTCGATAAACTCGCCGCCATCGGCAAGTCGATCAACGTGCTGCCCGCCCGCATGAGCTTTGTGGACATCGCCGGCCTCGTCAAAGGCGCCAGCCGTGGCGAAGGCCCGGGCAACCAGTTCCTCGCCAATATCCGCGAATGCGACGCTATCGCCTATGTGCTGCGCTGCTTTGAAGACAACAACATCATCCACGTCGCCAACAAGGTCGACCCGCTCTGCCGATGCCGAAGTGGTCGAGACCGAGCTGATGCTGGCCGATCTTGAAAGCCTCGAAAAGCGCCGCAATGGCGTCGAAAAGAAAGCCAAGCAGAATGACAAGGACGCCAAGCTCACGCTCGAGCTGATCGACCGCGCTTTGGTCTTGCTGCGCGACGGCAAATCCGCCCGTTTCTGTCAAGCGCGATGCCGAGGAAGAAAAAGCCTTCCGAGAACTCCAGCTGCTGACCTCCAAGCCCGCGCTCTATGTCTGCAATGTCGATGAAGGCTCGGCCGAAAACGGCAATGCCATGAGCAAGCTGGTTGAAGACTATGCCCATCAGCACGATGCGGGCGTCGTCGTCATCTCGGCTGAGATCGAAAGCCAGCTGGCCCAGCTCCCCGATGCCGAGCAGGCCGAATATCTCGAATCCACGGGCCTGCACGAGGCCGGCCTCAACCGGCTGATCCGCGAGGCCTATGCCTTGCTGGGCCTGCAGACCTATTTCACCGTCGGCCCCAAGGAAACCCGCGCTCGGACCATCCACAAGGGCGACAAGGCCCCCGCGGCAGCCGGCGTCATCCACTCCGATTTCGAACGCGGCTTCATCCGCGCCCAGACCATCGCCTATGACGACTTCGTCACCCCGGGCGGCAGAAGTCCCCGCCAAGGAAGCTGGCAAGGCCCGCGACGAAGGCAAGGAATACGTCGTCAAGGACGGCGACGTGATGCTGTTCAAGTTTAATACTTGAGGTCGACCGCTCCGCGGTAAAATCGCTCCGGTGGAGCGATTTTAGACCTCAATGCCATGAGAGCTACGCTCGAATGGCACGACGCTCCCACACCCACCGGGTCATTCCGACTCCGGTCGGGATGTGTGCGAAAACCGCCCATCGGATGCGCTGGGGTGGGGCGCATCCGGCCATTGCAAAAACTTATCCCCGCCACCAAACCCCATGCCACTATGACCCCATTCCCGCCAGTTACGCGGCCCCGACGCAGGGCCGGGTGGGGAGACCGTGGGATGGGGGCGCCTGTCCAGTGGGGTTGGAAACTCGGCAGCCGGACCTGCAAGAATGGTACCGCCTGAACCGGACCTTGCGCAAAAGCGGATCGTGACGGGCGGCCTTTGGCTCCCACTTTGTACAACGGTCGAGTCAAAGGCCGCCCGTTACCGTATAACCGCGACGCCTCAGGGCCGGGCGGCATTTTCGGCTGACCGGCGAAACGCCCTACCCTTCAATCGTATCCTTGCGCATCTGGCTCGGCGTCATCCCATAGGCATTGCGGAAGTGCTCATAAAACTGGGTCTGGCTGACAAAGCCCGATTGAAACGCGATATTGGCGATCGACAAATTCCCGTCGAACAGCAGGGAGCGCGCCTGGATCAACCGCATCCGCACCACGAATTTCTGCACGGAAATGCTCATCACCTTGGTGAAGAGATTGGTTGCGTAATTGGGGTGCAGACCCACCACATCGGCAATGCTTTCGGCGGTCAGCGGCTCGGTGATGTTCTCCACGATATGGCGCACCATGCGCACCACATAGCGCACGGGCGAGCCGGTGCAGGTGCGGCTGCCGGCTGGCTCGATCCGGGGTGAGAGCAGCAGGTCCCAGCCGGTAATGGCGGCCCGCCGGAACATGGTGCCGATTTCGAGCCGCACAATATCGGTGCGCAGGGAATTGCCGCTGCGATAATCGCCATGCCAGCGCTCCAGCGTGTCGAGCCCGATGGCGTCGGGCGCCAGCTGGATCACGCCGCCACCCATCAGGGTTTCGGTCAGCCGCCCCAATTGGGGCATATGCAGGAACGAATCCATCGGCAGGTAGATATTGTGCTGTTTTCCGGCAATCGCGTCACCGGTCAGCCCCACGGTTTGATGCGGAATGCCGGCCCAGAACGCCACCAGCCGATTGGCCCCCACGGTAACGGCACGCCCGTCGAACAGGTAGTCCATCGCCCCATGGGTGAGCCAATTGAACTCGATATGGCCATGGCTGTGGGACGCCGACATCAGTTGGGGCGTAAAGGCGCGCATGCCGAAGCGGCCAAAGGCCTTGCCCGAGGCATAAAAGCTGCGGTCTGGCCGCGGCGTGGGGCGCGGGGCGCGTTGCCGGGGAAGCCGGACCGGGTCTCCGGCGGCGTTGAGTTCATCCATGTGGACGACAATCCAAATCTTAGAAACCCGGAAGAAGTCTCTATCATTCCGGATTGCTTCGGCCATGGCAAGGCGTACCATTCAAGCCATTGCACGGAAGACGGGCCCGAATGGAATATTCGGCCCCCGGCTCAAGCCAGCCGTTGCCATGGGAGGAATTATGAGAAAACACGCTATTGCCCTTGGCGGGGCAGGCTTGATGCTGGGTATTTCCCTTCTTGCGGCGCAAGCCCAGACAGTGGCCCCCACCACCCCGCCCGAACCACCTAAATTCGACGCCCAGCAGGTTCCCACCTTTGTGGGGATCAAGGACATTCTCGAATTCAAGGCGCTGCCCGAATATCACGAGCCCGACTACGTCAAGGCGTTCGTGGATGCCGGCAAGCTGCCGCCGGTCGCCGAACGCCTGCCCAAGGAACCCATGGTTTATAAGACCGCCAACATGCCCGACGGCATCGGCACCTATGGCGATGTGATGCGCCATGTCATCGGCGGGCGTCCGGAAGGCTGGAACTACAGCGCCGGCCAGACCCGGGGTTGGGGCGGCATCGATATCGGCCTGTCCGAATGCCTGACGCGCACCGGCCCGCTGTTCCGTGTCAAGGCCGAAGAACTCGAGCCACTGCCGAATCTCGCTAAAAGCTGGGAATGGTCCGAAGATGGCCATCAGCTGACCATGCACCTGATCAGAAGGCGCCAAATGGTCCGACGGCGACCCCTTCGACGCCGAAGACATCATGTTCTACTGGAACGATGTGCTGCTCGATGACCGGGTGACCCCGCTCAACGGCGCTTCGCCCGAAACCTTCGGCGTAGGCACCACGCTAGAGCAAGTTGACGCCTATACGGTCAAGTGGACCTTCAAGGACGTCAAGCCAACCCAATATCTCTATGCCATGGCTTACGGCAATTTCTGCCCCGGCCCGAGCCATATCCTCAAGGCCGAGCATCCCAAATACAAGGATGGCGCGACCTATGATCAGTTCAAGAACGCCTTCCCGCCCGAATATCTCAACGTCCCGGTCATGGGTGCACGGGCGCCGGTAGAATACCGCGCCAACGACATCATCGTAATGCGCCGCAATCCCTATTACTGGAAGGTCGACGAGAACGGCAACCAGCTCCCCTATCTCAACGAACTGCAATATCGCCTGTCCACATGGGCAGACCGCGACGTGCAGGCCGTGGCCGGTTCGGGCGATCTGTCCAATCTCGAACAGCCGGAAAGCTTCGTTGAAGCCCTCCGCCGTTCGGCCGAAGAATCCGCGCCCGCGCGTCTCGCTTTCGGCGCCCGCACCATCTCCTATTCGCTCTATCCGAACCTGTCCGGCAATGGCTGGGGCAGAGCCCGACGCTCGCGGCCGGGCCGTGCGTGAACTCAATCGCAATCTCGATTTCCGCAAGGCCATCAGCTACGCGCTTGATCGTCAGGCGCTGGGCAGAAGCCCTCGTCAAGGGGCCGTTCACCACGCCTTATGCAGGCGGCCTGATGCCGCCGACCAGCTATTACGACAATGACTCCACGGTCTATTATCCGTACTCGCTGGACGACGCCAAGGCGCTGCTGGAAAAGGTCGGCTCCGGTCGATACCGACGGCAATGGCTTCGTCAACTTCCCCGCCGATATTCTGGGCGGTGCCGATGTCGAAATCACCCTGCTGGCGACGACCGACTACCAGACCGACAAGAGCTCGGCCGAAGGCGTGATCGCCCAGATGGAACGGCTTGGCCTGCGCGTCATCGCCCAATTCCGGGCTGCCAATCAGCGCGATGCCAACTACCGGGCCGGCAAGTTTGACTGGCAGGTCCTCAGAAACGGCGCCGACCTGATCACCGTGGTGCAGAACACTCAGAACTCGGCCCCGACCGGCCCGCAGATCAGCTTTGGCCACCGCGCCGGCCCCGATGGCACGCAGGATCTGATGCCCTTCGAGCAGGAGATGGTGGACACGGTCAACAGCTTCGTCGCCACGGCAGATCCGACCGAGCGCATCGAGCTGATGAAGACCTACCAGCGTCTCTACACCGAGAACCTCTTTGGTATCGGTCTCACCCAATATCCGGGTGCGCTGATCATCAACAAGCGTTTCGTCAACGTGCCTCCGGGCACCCCGATCCTGCAGTTCAACTGGGCCGAAGACAGCCTGATCCGTGAACGCCTCTATGTTCCGGCCGAGCAGCAATCGTCCAACGAACTGTTCCCCGATACCCTGCCGGGTGCCCCCGGCGTCGGTAACGGTCCGATCAAGAGCAACTAAGCTCTTCTCCCGGCGAGGGGCCCCGGCCCCTCGTCACCCACAGACTAAAAATGAGCCGCTCCAGATGATCCGTTTCCTCATATCGCGCATCCTGTCGGCGATACCCATTCTGCTCGTATTGAGCCTTGTCACCTTCGCCATCATCCGAGGCGCCTCCGGGCGACTATGGCGACTATATCCAGTCCATGGCCATCAATCAGGGCGGCGCTTCCTTCGAGGCGGCCAAGGCTCAGGCCGATGCCTATCGCGCTGCCAATGGCCTGTTCGATCCCCTGCCCGTGCAATATGTCAACTGGATCTGGGGCATCATCACCCGCTTCGATTTCGGCCACTCGCTCTATTTCAACAAGCCCGTTGGCGCCGTCGTCGCCGAGCGCCTGCCTGCCACCATCCTGCTCGCACTGACCTGCCATATCCTGGCCTCGGCCATCGGCATCACCATGGGCATCGTGGCCGCCACCCGCCAATATTCCCGGGTCGATACCCTGTTCGGTTTCGTCTCGTTCCTCGGCATGACCATCCCGCGGTTCCTCCTCGCCATCGTCATCATGTATTTCCTGGTCTTCCGCATGGGCGTGCAGGATGTGGGCAATTTCTTTTCGCCCTGCTACGGCGGCGCCCCCGGAGCTGGGACAAGTTCGTTGATCTGGTCAAGCATGTCTGGCCGGTCATCGCCATCGCCACCTTTGGCGGGCTCGCCTATAATATGCGCGTGATGCGGGCCAATCTGCTCGACGTGCTCAACGCCCAATATGTAGAAACCGCCCGCGCCAAAGGCCTCAGCCACGGCGCAGTGATCATGAAGCATGCCGTGCCCAATGCCCTGCACCCGCTCGTCGCCTATCAGGGCGTGGTGCTGCCCTATATGCTGACCGGCGAAATCGAAGTTGCCATCGTCTTCGGCCTCGCCACTGTCGGCCCCGCCATTACCGGCTCCATGGCGGTCGGCGACGTCTGGGTCACCGCCACCTTCATGCTGGTGCTCGCTACGACCCTGATCATCGGCAATATCATTTCGGACATGATGCTGGCCGTGCTTGATCCCCGTATCCGGCTGGGAGACGCATGATGGCCCACGATATCATCGATCAATCCATCCCCCTGCCCCCGATGCCGGCGCCGCCATGCCTACAGCTGCCACCGAGTCACAGGCCGATGTCACCTCCGCCGGCGCCATAAACCCGCGCTATGCCAATAGCGAAAGCTATTCGAGCTCGGTCTGGCGCCGCTTCCGCCGCTCGATCATGGGCATGATCGGCATGATCTCGGTCGTGCTGCTGCTACTCGTCGCGGTCTTTGCCGATTTCTTCGCTCCGCACGACCCCAAGCAGACCAATATCGGCTTTGCCCCGCCCGACACGATCAGCTTCTTCCATGCCGATGGCAGTTTCACGCCGCTTCCTGTGGTCTATCCGATCAGCGAAGGCGAGGAACTGGACCCCATCACCTTCCAGCCCATTGTCGGCCCGGATTATGACAACCCGACCGAACTGGGCTTTTTCGTGCCGGGTTACGCCTACCACATCCTCTGGGTGATCCCGGCCAATATCCATTTCTTCGGCCCCACCGATCCGGCCAAGACCTTCCACCTGCTGGGCACCGACAAGTTCGGCCGCGACATCCTCTCACGCGGCATTGTCGGCTCCCGCATCTCGCTCACCATTGCCCCGGTGGTGACGCTGCTGACCACCGTGGTCGGCACGCTGGTAGGCATCACCTCGGGCTATCTGGGTGGGCGCTTCGATCGCTGGACGCAGAAATTCGTCGAATTCGTCCTCGCCTTCCCCCAGCTTCCGCTCTATCTGGCGCTGACCTCGCTGATCCCCATCACCGCCCCTTCCAATGTCTTCATCGCCTTCGTCATCGGCGTCATGGCGGTGCTGGGCTGGGCGCAACTGAGCCGGGAAGTGCGCTCCAAGACCCTGTCGCTGGCCCGCATCGAATATGTCCGCGCCGCCATTGCGGTGGGTTCGTCCGATGGGCGCATCATCACCCGCCATATCCTGCCCAACGTCATGAGCCACATCATCGTGGCGGTGACGCTGTCGGTCCCCTCGGTGGTGCTGCTCGAAAGCTTCCTCGGCTTCCCGGGCTTTGCGGTGAAGCCCCCGCTGATCTCCCGGGGCCTGATGCTGCAGGATACCGGCTCTTTCTCGGTCATCGGCTCCTATCCCCGGATCCTCTCGCCCGTCATCTTCGTGCTGATCACCGTCTTTGCGTTCAACGCATTGGGCGATGGCCTGCGCGACGCTATCGATCCGTATTGAGGAACAGGCCAATGACCAACACCAACAGCAAACCTGTTTCCGACACCCGCCACGACCTAGGCAGCCAT
This sequence comes from Devosia sp. A8/3-2, assembly GCA_025452255.1. Lineage (GTDB taxonomy): Bacteria > Pseudomonadota > Alphaproteobacteria > Rhizobiales > Devosiaceae > Devosia. Next base: position 1,751,579 of record CP104974.1, on the reverse strand, counting down.
GGCCGCGAACTGATCCTTGATGCCCGCAATATCGGAGTCAATTTCAAGGTCGAGGGCGGCGTGGTCAACGCGGTGCACGACGTCTCGTTCCAGCTACACAAGGGCAGAAACCATCGCGCTTGTCGGAGAATCCGGCTCGGGAAAATCCGTCACCGCCCGCACCCTGATGAAGCTGCTGACCAAGCGGGCGACCATCCTGCCCAATTCGCGCATCACGCTATCGGGCAAGGACGTCGTCGCCACCAGCGAGCGCGACATGCGCAAGCTGCGCGGCAATGATATCGCCATGATCTTTCAGGAGCCGATGAGCTCGCTGAACCCGGTCTACACGATCGGCCAGCAGATCTGCGAAATTCTGCACCTACACAATCAGAATCTCCCGCAAGGAGGCCATGGAGCGCGCCGAAAAGCTGCTCGAGGAAGTGCAGATTCCCGATCCCGGCGCCCGGCTGCGCCAATATCCGCACCAGCTCTCGGGCGGCCAGCGCCAGCGCGTCATGATCGCCATGGCGCTCGCCAATCGCCCCGATGTGCTGATTGCCGATGAGCCCACCACCGCGCTCGACGTGACCGTGCAGGCCCAGATTCTCAATCTGATCAAGGACCTCAAGGACAAATACGGCATGGCGGTGATCCTGATCACCCATGATCTGACCGTGGTCCGCCAGTTCTCGGACTATGTCTATGTGATGCAGAATGGCCGCGTGCAGGAGCACAACGCGACCGAAGCGCTGTTCGCCAATCCCCAGCACGCCTATACCAAGCATCTGCTCAATTCCGAGCCCAAGGGCACGGCCAATCCGCTGGTCGGCGAGCATGACACTGTGCTGGAAGGCAAGAGCGTCAAGGTCGCCTTCACCCTCAAGCGCGGCGGCTTCTTCAAGCCCGATTTCTTCGAGCTCAAGGCCGTCGACAATCTCGATATCAAGCTGCTCCGCCACGAAACCCTCGGCATTGTGGGCGAGTCAGGCTCGGGCAAGACCACGTTCGGGCAGGCGCTGATCCGGCTGATCAACAATCAGGGCGGGGAAATCTTCTTCGACGGCCAGCCGATCCACGACAAGGACCGTGCCGCCATGCGTCCCCTGCGCAGCCGCATGCAGATCGTCTTCCGGGACCCCTTCGCCAGCCTCAATCCCCGCATGTCGATCCGCCAGATCATCGAGGAAGGCCTGATCGTCAACAATATCGGGGCCAATGGCCGCGAGCGGCTCGATCGCGTCCGCCGGGCGCTTAAGGATGCCGGCATGCCCGATGGCATTCTCAACCGCTTCCCGCACGAATTTTCCGGCGGCCAGCGCCAGCGTATCGCTATAGCCCGCGCCGTGGCGCTGGAGCCCGAATTTATCCTGCTCGACGAGCCCACCTCGGCACTCGATCTGTCCGTGCAGGCCCAGATCATCGATCTGCTGCGCAAGCTGCAGGATGAAAAGGGCCTGTCCTATCTCTTCATCAGCCACGACCTCAAGGTCGTGCGCGCCCTCTGCCACCGCGTCATGGTCATGCAACACGGCAAAATTGTCGAACAGGGCCCGGTCGCCGATGTCCTCACCAATCCTCAAACCGAATATACGGCTCGGCTGGTCCGCGCCGCATTCGAAATAGCCGCCTAACGCTGGAGCATTCCTATGGCAAATCCCAAAATCACCTTTATCGGCGCCGGTTCGGCTGTGTTCATGAAGAACATTGTCGGCGATATCCTGCAGCGCCCTGCGCTTGCAGGCGCCACCATCCGCCTGATGGATATCAATCCCACGCGGCTGGAAGAAAGCGAAGTCATCGCCAAAAAGCTGATTTCGACGCTCGGCGTCCCGGCCAAGGTCGAGACCTATGCCAACCAGCGCCAAGCCACTGGACGGCACCAATTTCGTCGTCGTCTGCTTCCAGATCGGCGGCTATGAGCCCTCCACGGTCATCGATTTCGATGTGCCCAAGAAGTACAATCTGCGCCAGACCATTGCCGATACGCTTGGCGTTGGCGGCATCATGCGCGGCCTGCGCACCGTGCCGCATCTGTGGAGCATCTGTGAGGACATGCTGCAGGTCGCGCCTGACGCGATCATGCTGCAATATGTCAACCCGATGGCCATCAACACGTGGGCCATTTCGGAAAAGTATCCGACCATCAAGCAGGTCGGCCTCTGCCACTCGGTGCAGGGCACGGCCATGGAACTGGCGCACGATCTGGAGATTCCCTACGAGGAAATCCGCTACCGCTCGGCCGGCATCAACCACATGGCCTTCTATCTCAAATTCGAGCATCGCCAGCCCGACGGCTCGTACAAGGATCTCTATCCCGACCTGTTCAAAGCCTATGCCGAAGGCCGTGCCCCCAAGCCGACTCGGAACCCGCGCTGCCCCAATAAGGTGCGCTACGAGATGATGACGCGTCTGGGCTATTTCGTCACCGAAAGCTCCGAGCACTTTGCCGAATACACGCCCTATTTCATCAAGGAAGGCCACGAGGATATCATCGAGAAGTTCGGCATTCCGCTCGATGAATACCCCAAGCGTTGCGTCGAGCAGATCGCCAAGTGGAAGAAGACGTCCGAGGATTATCGGAACGCGGATCGCATCGAGGTTCAGCAGTCCAAGGAATACGCCTCCTCCATCGTCAATTCGGTGTGGACGGGCGAACCTTCGGTGATCTACGGCAATGTGCGCAACAATGGCGTCATCACGTCGCTGCCCAACAATGCCGCCGTGGAAGTGCCGTGCACGGTCGATAGCAACGGCCTGCAGCCGACCTTTATCGGCGACCTGCCGCCCCAGCTGACCGCGCTGATCCGCACCAATATCAATGTGCAGGAACTGACCGTTCAGGCGCTGATGACCGAGAACCGCGACCACATCTATCACGCCGCGATGATGGACCCTCACACCGCCGCCGAACTCGATCTCGACCAGATCTGGAACCCGGTCGACGATCTCCTCGAAGCCCATGGCACCATGCTGCCTGAATGGGCCCGCGGCTCCCGGAAGCAGCGCGTCGCCTGACGCTTCGACCTCCCCTGCTTCCAAAAAGCGGCCCCGGCGTTCTGCGCTGGGGCCGTTTGGTTTGGCGCCTCAAAACGTTAGCGCCGTGCCATCACTCCGCCGCCAAAGGGTAACTTTGTGCTCACCCTGAAACAGCAAAACGGGCGCTCGTGGAGCGCCCGTTTCGGGAGAGATGTCGATGGTCTGAAGTTTAGTGGTGCCCGCCCACGACCTCGCGCAGTTCTTCCACGGTGCGGACTTTCTTGCGGGCGGCGCCTTCCCAATCCTTGGTTTTGACGGTGCCCTTGGCGAGGCGCTCCTTGGCGGCGGGGACGGCGTCCTTATATTGCGGCAGCCATTGCGCTCGGGTGACCACCAGTTCATCCACCATCTGCCAGACTTCGTCCGGGGTGCAGATGGCGCCAACCAGCGGATCGTGCAGCACGGCGAGCTTGAGCATATCGATATCGCCGGTCATGGCGGCTTCTACGCTCATGCGCTGCACCGAGATGGAGGCCGAGCAGGTGGCGGCGCAAGCCAGTGGCAGGGTGATGCCTTCGACCATGTTGAGGCCAGAAACGGTCAACGAAACCAGGGCTTTCGATGATCGCATCATCGGGCAGATTGGTGACGATGCCATTGTTGCGCACATTGAAATGCCCACGATAGACGCGGCCGGTTTCCATCGCCTCGATGATATAGGAAGCGTGTTCGGACGTGCGCTTGTGTTGATCGAGCGGCTTGGCGGCCTGTTCGAGGAACATCGGGAAATCGGTCTCGAACCAGTTCCGGCGCTCGGTCGAATAGCGCAGATAACCGCCGGTTTCGCCATGGATCCAATCGCTCATGTCGATCCACTTGGAGATTTCCTCCGGGCGCTTGCGATACCGGGGCAGGTATTCGCTCAGATGCCCATTGGACTCGGTGGAATAGACGCCGAAGCGCTTCAGCACGTCGATCCGCACCTTCTCCTGCTTGGAATAAACCGGGTGCGCCTCGAAAGCGGCAATCAGTTCGTCTTTCTCGATCTTGCGGCCCTTGGCGCGAATATCGATATACCGAGTTTGGTGGTTGATGCCCGAGCAGACATAGTCGAGCTCGCTATCGGCCACGCCGAGCACTCGGGCGATCTGATGCGCGCCATGCTGCACACCGTGGCACAGGCCAATGGTCTGTACGCCGCCATAGGCATTGGCCGCCCGGTATTCATCGCCATGGGGTTGGCATAGTTGAGGAACACCGCGCCGGGCTCGGCTACTTCCTTGATATCCTTGCAGAATTCGAGGATCACCGGGATGTTGCGCTGGCCATAGAGAATGCCGCCGGCGCAGAGCGTGTCACCAACGCATTGGTCGACGCCATATTTGAGCGGCACCGAAATGTCGGAAGCGAAGGCCTCGAGCCCACCGACGCGGACGCAGCTCATGATGTAGCGGGCACCGGTGATGGCGGCGCGGCGATCAGTGGTGGCCGTCACCTTGGCCGGCAGATTGTTGACCGCCACGATCTTGGCGATGATCTGGTGGACCATATCCAGATTGTGCGGGTTGATATCGGTCAGCGCGAATTCGCAATCGGCGAATTCGGGTACCTTGAGCAGGTCAGAGATCAGCGTCTTGGTGAAGCCGACCGAGCCGGCGCCGATGACGGTAACTTTGAATGACATGAGGGTCCTCCGGGACGCAGCACACACTGCGAATTGGTTAGCACATTGCTAGCGTTGAACGCCGCATTGGTGCTAGAGAAAGCTTGTGCCATTACGGGTAATTTTGTGCTCAGCCAGCTCATCGACTACGGCCACAAGGTCCGCCTATTAACGCTCCCCAAAGGTGCGGTGCCGCTGCACTGCATGGCGATCAGCGCCGGCTATGAGCAGCGGCTCAACGAAGTCTATTCCCGGGACGGATTGCAGCGCGGCAGCTGCCCTTTCTCGTCATCCAGCACACCATTGTGGGGGAAGGCCGGCTCGATTTCGCCGGCGTGCGGCACCGGCTGGTGCCGGGGCAAACCATGGTGCTCAGCCTGCCCCATGCCCATCGCTACTGGCTGGAGCGGGGCGGGCATTGGGAATATTTCTGGATGGTGTTGAACGGGCGCGAAGCGCTACGCCTCGCCCGCGAGATCATCGATGCTGCCGGACCCGTCGTCACCCTGCCGCCCAGCATTATCGACCGCTTGGCGCTGGCCTGCCACACGCTGATCGACAAACCGGGCATTTCGCCGGGCGAGGCGTCCAGCGCCGCCTATGGCGCCATGGCCGCCCTGCATGACGGGGTCTTCGGCACTGACGCGGCGCCCGACTTCACCCTGCCGCCCGCCATTGCGCGGGTGGTCGCCTATATCGACACTAATCTCAACCGCGCGCTCAATGTCGACCGGCTCGCCACCTTGGCCGAGATGAGCCGGAGCCACTTTGTCCGCCAGTTCACCGCGGCCACCGGGCTGGCGCCCTCCACTTTCGTGCAGGAGCGGCGCATCGAGCGGATCGAGCGCCTGCTGGTCGCCACCGACATGACAATCGGCGCCATCGCCGCGCTGACCGGCTTCAGTGACGCCAATTACACGGCGAAATCCTTTCGCCGGCTGCGCGGCATGACCCCGCTCGACTACCGCGCCAGCCGCCGCTTGCCGACCGGCATCTGAGGGGCCAGCGCTTGCCCCAGTCTGGAAAAGGGTGCAAAAGGCGTTGACGTATAGGGAAGTTCGATGACCAATCCTGTAACCCGCGATCGCCGCCATTTCGAGGATCTTGCCGTGGGCGAAAGCATCGATCTGGGCCATACCAAGGTGACTCATGAGATGATCACCGCTTTCGCGCGAGTTTGATCCCCTGCCCTTTCACCTCGACGAAAAGGCCGCCAAGGCGTCTTTGCTCGGCGGGTTGGCGTCGAGCGGCTGGCAGACCGGGGCGCTGAGCCTGCGCATGCTGGTCGACAGCTTTCTGAGCCAGATCGCCTCGGCCGGCGGGCTGGGTTTCACCAATCTCAAATGGAAAAATCCGGTCATGGTCGATGACACAATTGGCGGCACGGTCAAGATTGCCGAATTGCGCCGCTCTGCCAGCCATCCGCAATGGGGCATTGTCACGCTCGATTTTGACGTGCGCAACCAGCAGGGCAAGCCGGTGTTGACCATGCGGCTGGCCAATCTGGTCGAGACGCGCGATGCGGAAGTCATGGCATGACCCGCTGGTTCGAAAATATCGCGCTGGACGAGGTTTTTCCGCTCGGCAGCCATACCTTCACGGCCGATGAGATCATGCGCTTTGCCGCGCTCTATGATCCGCAATATTTCCATCTCGACCCCGAAGCGGCCAAGTACAGCCATTTCGGCGGACTGGTGGCAAGCGGCTGGCACACGGTCAGCGTCGGCCATCGCCGCATGGTCGATGCGCTTGAGGCGGAGGAAGAACGCCTGCGCGGACTGGGCGAAGAGCCGGGCATTTCCGGGCCCTCGCCGGGCGTCAATTCCATGGACTTCAAGGTGCCGGTGCGGCCGGGCGATACGGTGACCTATGAGCTGGTCGTCACCGACAAACGCGCTTCCAACTCGATTCTCGGCTGGGGTCTGTTGTTCAACCGCATCACCGCCACCAATCAGCGGGGCGAGCTGGTCTATACGGCCGAAGTGGTCGGTTTTTCCAAATTGCGCGACTATCGCGCGCCGGCCGGCCAGCGAGTGTTGCTCGCGCTCACCAGATTGCCGTTGATCGGCGGATTGCTCAAGCAGCGCTCTTGAATGCGACAGCGTGCCCCGGCACTCTGCCGGCCATGCTTCAGAATCGCCCTCATCGCAAGTCTTCTCGCCCTTGCTGCCACGCCCAGCTTTGCCCAGCAGGTTCAGGGCAATTGGTCATGCCGGGATACCAATGCCACCCGCGCCGGCATCCTGACCATTTATGGCTCGGTCTATGGCTTCGCCTCGACCACTTTTGGTGACCCATCCTCGGGTACAGGGGCGATCATGGGCTATCAGGACGGAGTTGGCTTCAGCGATGGCCCTCTGCGCGCCGCGCGCAATGTACAGGCCGGCCGTGTCATCCCCGACTCCAATCATGGCGTGGCCATGCAGCTCGAAACCAGCGACGCCATCGTCATGCTGTGTACGCCGCAGTAAGGCCCCCTTCTCGTAGCTCACCCTCGGTGTCATTCCCGGCGCGGGCCGGGATCCAGTTCTACGGAACGCCCAATCCCCCACCCCACCGTTCTCCCTCGGGCTCGACCCGAGGGCCTCCCTCACCCGGCACAAGCGACGAGTGGCCCTCGGGTCAAGCCCGAGGGAGAGCAGTGCTGGTTTAGTCTCCACGCCTACCGCCCAACCCACCATGTCATTCTCACCGCAGGTGGCATGACGGCGGGCTAGATCGAGGCGCCAAAATCACCCTCAAACAGACAGGGGCTTGAATTCCGTCCGCTGCCTGCGCATAATTAGGGTGCGGCGCCGGGCCCCTCTGGCGAGAGTGATGATGCTCTCGCGATGTCGGAGCTGCTCCAATTTTCTCATGGAGATGGTCCGGCGATGGAATCGCTTCTTGCCGCCCTTTCGGGTGATTTTCTAGGTACTCCCCTTTATTTCTGGATCGCGTTCATAACGCTCGTGATCGCTCTGCTGGTCTTCGACCTCGGCGTCCTGCACAAGGACGAGCACGAGATCGGCGCCAAGGAGAGCCTGACGCTTTATGGCTTCTATGTGCTGATTGCCGTGGCCTTTGGTGGCTGGGTGTGGTGGCAGCGCGGGGCCGAGGCCGGTCTTGAATTCTACACCGGCTACCTGCTCGAACAGAGCCCGGCGATGGACAATATGTTCGTCATCGCCACGATTTTCGGCTTCCTGGCCATTCCCCGCATCTACCAGCACCGCGTGCTGTTCTGGGGCATTCTGGGCGTCATCCTGTTCCGCGCCATCCTGATTGGCCCGGGCGCCGCTCTGGTCAACGAATTCTGACTGGATCCTGTTCGGCTTTGGCGCCTTCCCGGTGTTCACCGGCATCCGCATGTTCACCCACAAGGACGAAGAGCCTAACCCGGAAGAAAACAAGGTTTTCCAGTTTATCTCGAAGCGCTTCCAGGTGACCAAGCAGCTGCATGGCCGCAACTTTACGGTCAAGCAGCCCGATCCCAAGACCGGCAAGATCGTCACTCGGCTGACCCCGCTGGCCGTGGCGCTGATCATGGTGGAAGTCGTCGATCTGGTCTTTGCCGTCGACTCCGTGCCCGCCGTGTTCGCGGTGACGCAGGACACGTTCATCGTCTACACGTCCAATATCTTCGCTATTCTGGGCCTGCGCTCGCTCTACTTCGCCCCGGCCGCCACGATGAACCGCTTCCGCTATCTGCAGGTGTCGCTCGCGATTATCCCGGTGCTGGTCGGCATCAAGATCTTCCTCGTGCCGCTGCATATCCATATCGATACGCTGCTCTCGCTGCTGGTCACCATCAGCATTCTGGCGGGCGGGATTATCTTCTCGCTCTACAAGACGCGCAACGAGCCTGACGTGAGCGCCGAGGAGCGGCCCGAGACCGGTCAGCTCTGAGCCGTAACGCTCCAGCGCTGACGAATACGCTTCACGAGGCCCGGTGCATCCCGTTGCGCCGGGCTTTTCGTTTGCCCAGTCTTGCCTTAATTCCGGTTTAACGAAAAAGAAACGACCACAGGAGTCAAGGCATGGGTGCCATCCAGAAATCGTATTCGACTGCGACAAGCCGGCCAAACTGGCCCAGTTCTGGGCCGAGATGCTCGACGGCTATGCCGTGCGGGACTATGACGAGGCCGAGATCGCCCGGCTGGCCGCGCTGGGCCTGACGCCGGAAACCGACCCCACCGTGATGGTCGATGGCCCGGGGCCCAGCATCTGCTTCCAGAATGTGGAAGGCCGGCGCTATGACAATAATCGCGTGCATTTCGACATTGCGGTGGGCGATCGCGGCGGCGAGGTGGAACGGCTCAAGGCCGCAGGAGCCGAAATTGTGCGGGTGTTGCCCACCTATACCGTGATGCGCGACCCCGAGGGCAATCAGTTCTGCCTCGTCGACCAACGCCGGGCCATGGCGGCATAACGCTGCTGACACGGCCTGTCACGCCCATGGCCATGCTGGCGTCTATCAGAGCTTGGAGCCACATCATGTCCCTCATCGCCACCTGCCATTGCGGCCAGACTAGGATCGAACTGCCCCATCTGCCCACCTCCGCCAAGGAGTGCAATTGCAGCTTCTGCGGCAAGACCGGCGCGGTCTGGGGCTATTTCAGCGAGGGTGAGCTGAAGTTGCTCTCGGCTACGGCCGAGAAGACCTATTCGGCCAGTGGCATGAACATGCACCATTTCTGCAGCAATTGCGGCATCCAGACTCGGGGCGATTCCCCCGACTGGGCCTCAATGTACAATAGCGACGGTACGCCCAAGAATGGCGATCCCAACAGCTTCCCCACCGCACGGACCTATGCGGTCAATCTGCGGCTGGTGGATGGCCCGGATCTGTCGAGCGTGGTTATCGAGAAGATGGATGGGCGGAACAGCTGGTAGGGGCGGAGGCACGACCGCGTGGCACCCATGGCCCGAGGGACTATCAATGCTCCCCAACTACAGTGTCATTGTGGGGTTGCCGAGGATCAGCGCGGGCGAGGACTTAATGCCCCTGAAACGCCATCAGCGTTGACACTTCCACGCCTTCGGCCTCGAGCTTTGCTGCACCACCGAGATCCGGCAGATCGATAACGAAGGCCGCATTGGCTATGGTCGCGCCGGTGCGGCGGAGCAGGCCTACCGCTGCGATTGCCGTGCCGCCCGTGGCGATCAGGTCATCAACCAGCAGCACCGTGTCGCCGGCATCCAGCACATCGGCATGGATCTCGATCGTGTCGACGCCATATTCGAGCGCGTAATTCTGCCCGATAGTCTCGCCGGGCAGCTTGCCCTTCTTGCGCACGGGAATGAAGCCGACGCCCGTGGCGATCGCCACTCCGGCCCCGAAGATGAAGCCGCGCGCTTCGATACCGGCCACATGGGTGACGCCCAGATGGCGATGCGCCTCGGCAATCTGCTCAATGCTGGCCTTGAAACCCTCGGGATGCTCGATCAGCGTAGTGATGTCGCGAAACAGGATGCCCTTCTTGGGATAGTCCGGAATCGTGCGCACAAGGGCCTTGAGGTCGAGCGTCATCGCAATCCTGCAAATTGGATACTGGTTTTGGAAAAATCAGGGAGCGCGGCGGCCCACAATGTGGCGCGCAATCACGCCCGCATTATAGGCGGCGGTGCGGGTGACCCCGATGGCCGTTTCGCGCGCCTTGGGATTGTTGACAACCGCAAGCACACCGGCGCGCACCATGGGGTGGCGGCTGACGGTGATAGCGGCGCTGACAACGGTCACGGCGATGCGAACTGCGGACATGTCGGCGGCCTCGCGATTGATTTGGCTGTTATTACCATATTGCGGCCCGGCGCGCTCTTGGCAAGGGGCCTAAGGCCAATGTGACCACGACAAAAACAAAGGGCCCCAATGGGAGCCCTTTGATGAAGTTGTATAGAGATGAGCTTAGTGCTCGATGCCCTGCCACAGCTTGCGCTTGGTGGCATACATCAGGCCGGCAAAGGCCACGAGGAACAGCAGCACCTTGAAACCCGTCTCCTTGCGGGAGACCGGGCCCGGCTCGGCCAGCCACATCATGAAGGCGGCGACGTCGTGCGAATATTGCTCGACAGTCATCGGCACCGGCTCCCGGCCTTCGGCAGCTTCATAGGCCACCAGCTCGTCCTGCAGCGGCGGGCCCATGCCGATGGCATGGCCGGGGAAGTAGTCGTTATAGAACTTGCCCTCGGGCAGCTCTGAACCCTTCGGGCGCTTCGTCGTGATAGCCGTTCAGCAGCGCATGGATATAATCCGGGCCGCCTTCGGAATAGCCGGTGAAGTAATTGGTGATCCACCGTGGGAACGCGTCCTTGATGCCGCGGGCCTTGGCCAGCACCGAGAAATCGGGCGGCACGACGCCGCCATTGGCGTCGCGTGCGTCCTGATCGGTCGCGAAAGGCGAGGGCCAGCGGTCGGCCGCAACGGCCGGACGAACACCACCTTCGGCAGTCGGATCGGCCACTTCATATTCGAGCGCCAGCGCCTTGACTCGGCCTTCGGTGAAGCCCGGCCCGCCTTCTTCAGACAGATTGCGGAACGCCAACAGCCTTGCGCTGTGGCAGTTCGCGCAGACTTCGTGGAACACCTGGAAGCCGCGCTGCAGCTGGTTCTGGTCATAGGTGCCGAAAATTCCGGCAAAGCTCCAGCTTTCCTTGTGCACCGGCGGCGCAGTGCCTTCGGCAGCGAAAGCCGGCGCTGCGGCCATGCCAACGGCAATGGCGACAGCAGCGATGATGGTCTTGAACGTCAACATTGAACCCGCCCCGCCTTTCACGAATGTGCCTTGCCGAGAACGCTCTCGGAAATGCTGGTCGGCAGCGGTTTGGCGATTTCTGATGCGCGACAACACGGGCAGGATGACGAAGAAGTGGAGGAAATAGTAGCCGGTGCAGACCTTGGCCAGCGTCGTATAAGGCTCGGCCGCCTCCTGCGCACCGAGATACGCCGTGGCGATGAAATCGAGCACGAACAGGGCGTAGAACCACTTGAACATCGGGCGGAATGTGCCCGAACGAACCTTGCTGGTATCCAGCCACGGCACGACCAGCAGCGCCAGCATCGACAGGCCCATGGCGATCACGCCGCCAAGCTGGGAGTTGATGAACAGCACGTTGAAGTCGATGGCGCGCAGGATGGTGTAGAAGGGCAGCAGATACCATTCGGGCACGATATGGGTCGGGGTCACCTGGCTGTTGGCCATGATGTAGTTATCGGGGTGACCCGAGATATCGGGGGCGAAGAACACGAACCACGCGAACGGGATCATGAACAGCACCATCGCGAACGCGTCCTTCATCGTATAATACGGATGGAAGGGCACGGTATCGCGCTGGTCCTTGACCTCGACGCCGATCGGGTTGTTGTTGCCCGGCACGTGCAGCGCCCAGATATGCAGCACCACGACCGCCGCAATGATGAACGGCAGCAGGTAATGCAGCGAGAAGAAGCGGTTGAGCGTCGGGTTACCCACAGCAAAACCACCGCGCAGCAGCTGCAGCAGGCTCTCGCCAACCACCGGGATTGCCGAGAAGATATTGGTGATGACCGTGGCGCCCCAGAAGCTCATCTGGCCCTGTGGCAGCACATAGCCCATGAAGGCCGTGGCCATGGTCAGGATGAAGATGACGACGCCCGGGATCCACAGGATTTCGCGCGGCGCCTTGTAGGAACCGAAGAACATGCCGCGGAAAATGTGAATATAGAGGGCCACGAAGAACATCGAAGCGCCCACCGAGTGGACGGCTCTGGATGATGCGGCCGCCATTGACGTCACGGCGGATATGCTCGACCGAGTCAAAGGCCAGCGCCACATTGGGCGTATAATGCATGGCCAGGATAATGCCGGTGACGATCTGCACGCCAAGGCACATCACCAGAATAGCCCCGAAGGTCCACCAGTAATTGAGGTTCTTCGGCGTGGGGAAATCCATCAGGTGCTCTTTGGCAAACCTGACGACGGGCAGGCGCTCGTCGAGCCACTTTTCGGCGGCATTTCCTGGAACGTAAGTCGAATGTTCTGACATCGGAAAAGCCCCCACTAACCGATCTGGACCAGCGTATCGCTGATGAATTCATAAGGCGGCACCACAAGATTCTTGGGTGCCGGGCCGTGGCGGATGCGGCCGGCGCTATCGTAGTGCGAACCATGGCAGGGGCAGAACCAGCCATCGAAATCGCCCGACTGCCCGATCGGCACGCAACCGAGATGGGTGCAATTGGCGATCATGATCAGCCATTCTTCATGGCCGGGCTTGGTGCGCTGCTCGTCGGTCTCGGGATCCTTGAGGTCGGCCAGCGGAACCGCCTTGGCCTCGTCGATCTCGGCCTCGGGTGCGATGCCGCACGAAAACCGGCAGGCCGCGCCGGTGATCGTCACCGACTGGCCTTCTGGAATATTGGCGAGATTGAACTCGATACTGGCCAGCGCCAGCGTCGACGCATCGGGGTTGAGCTGGTTGATCAGCGGCCAGACCACTGCCGCCGCGCCCACGGCACCAACGGCACCGGTTGCGACATACAGGAAGTCCCGCCGCGTCGTTGAATGTTCTGCTTGCGTAGCCAAGGTCACGATCCCCGTACAATACACGCCTGACGCGGCCGGTAGCGGCAGGGCCTCTCACGCATAAGCGGAATCAGCCGCCGTCCACCCTCAAGCGGCCCGTCAGTCCGGGGTTCTTTTTGCACTGTCACAGGAACTTGTCCAGTGCGCCCGGCAATGACATGGAACAAGTGCGACACTATTCCCAACCCGATTGCCGCAGCAGACCTTAAAGTGCCAAATCCAGGGCCCCGATACCGCCCTGCCCGAGGAGCCCATGCCTGTAGAACTTGCCCTCTATCAGCCCGATATCGCCAACAATACCGGCACGCTGATCCGGCTCGGCGCGTGTCTGGGTACCACGATCCACATCATCCACCCCACCGGCTTCCCCTTCTCGGCCAAATCGCTGGCCCGGGCCGGACTCGACTATGTCGACCATGCCATCGTGCGCGAACACACGGGCTTTACCGCATTCGAGGCGTGGCGCCAGTCTGAGGGCCGGCGGCTAGTATTGCTCTCCACCAAGGCGACAGCTTCGGCCTATGCCGCGCAATACGAAGCCAATGACATCTTGATGGTGGGCCGCGAAAGCGCCGGGGTGCCCGACGCGGTGGCCGATGTCGTGGACCTGCGCGTGCGCATTCCGATGCGCGATGGCTTGCGCTCGATCAATGTAGCGCTGGCCGCAACGCTGATCCCTGGGGAAGCAAAAAGACAGACCGATGGGTTTACAGGGCTCAAATGAGAGTTCATTCCACTTCCACCATGACTCTTCCGCCCGATATCGACGACAAGAAAGCCACAGCCGCCGCTCGGTTCTGCGCCTTGCGCGACCGGATTTGCGCCGCCTTTGAACAGCTGGAGGCCGATGTAAGCGGCCCCAATAGCCACCTGCCGCCCGGCACATTCGAGCGCACCCTCTGGGATCGCGCCGCTGGCGGAGGCGGAGAAATGTCCATGCTGCATGGCCGCGTCTTCGAAAAGGCAGGCGTGCATATCTCAACCGTACATGGCGAATTCTCGGCCGATTTCGCCAAGCAAATGCCGGGCACCGAAGCGGGCGCCCAGTTCTGGAGCTCGGGCATTTCACTGATCGTGCATCCCCGGAACCCCCATGTTCCGGCGGTGCATATGAACACGCGCATGATCGTCACCGGCAAGCAATGGTTCGGCGGCGGGGCCGATTTGACCCCGGTGCTGGATCGCCGGCGGGTCCAGGACGACCGCGACAATCTCGATTTTCACGCCGCCATGCGGGCCGCCTGTGCGGATCGGCCGGGCGTCGATTACCAGCGCTACAAGGACTGGTGCGACGACTATTTCTTCCTGCCCCACCGCAATGAACATCGCGGCATTGGCGGCATTTTCTACGACCAGCTCAATTCGGGCGATTGGGCGGCCGATTTCGATTTCACCAAGGCGGTGGGCGAAGCGTTCCTTGGGATTTACCCCGAGCTGGTGCGTCGCAATTACGAAACGGCTCGGACGGAAGCCGACCGCAACGAACAGCTGATCCGGCGCGGGCGTTATGTCGAATTCAACCTGCTCTACGACCGGGGCACCATGTTCGGCCTCAAGACCGGGGGCAATGTGAACTCGATTCTCTCCTCCATGCCGCCTGAAGTGCGCTGGCCGTAGCATGACGCTCTCCGCCGTCGAAATCATCGGCTATCGCTCGGTCCGGAAAATCCGGTTTCCGGTGCGGCAGTTGACGGTGCTGGTGGGCGGCAATGGCGTGGGCAAGACCAACCTCTACCGCTCGCTGGAACTGCTGCAAGCGGCAGCGCGCGGCACGCTGGCCGATGAGATTGCGCGCGAAGGCGGGCTGGCGTCGATTTTCTGGGCCGGCGGCAAGAATCTCTCACCAGACGGCAGTTTCGGAGCCGATGTATCGTACGGACGGCTATCGCAAGGGCGAGGGCAACAGCCTGCGGCTGGCCGCGAGCTTTGCCGATCTGGGCGACGGCAGTTTCGATCCGACCTATCGGCTTGACGTGGGCTTTGCCCCCGGGGAAGCGACGGCTGCCTTTCCTAACGAGGCCCGAGTGCGTGCCGAGAGCCTTGAATGGCAGCAACGCGGCAAGGCTGTCAGCCTGATGGATCGCAAGGGCGGCATGGCTCGGGCGCGCGACGCAGCGGGACGACGCGAACTGGCTGATGACGATATCTTGGCCAGCGAGACGGCGCTGGCTGCCTTGTCTGGGCGCTCGGAAGTTGCGCTGGTGCGGGATTCGCTGGTCGCTTGGCGCTTCTTCCACGGCTTTCGCACCGATGCGGAATCGGCACTGCGCCGCCCCTCTCGCGCGGTGACGGCGCCTTCTGCTCGCTTCGGACGGCAGCAATCTGGGCGCGGTGCTGGCAACGCTGCACCATATTCGCGGCGACCGCATCGATCTCGACCGGGCGATAGAGGATGCTTTTCCCGGTGCCGAACTGGTCATTCCGGAGGTCGGCGAATTTGCCAGCTTCGGCATGCGTTATGCCGAAATGCCCAAGCGGGTGTTCGCGCCACACGAACTGTCGGACGGGACGCTGCAATTCCCGGCGCTGGCGGGAGCGCTACTGTCCTATCGGCTGCCGCCCTTCATCGCGCTCAACGAGCCGGAGAATAGCCTCCATCCCAACCTGCTCCCGATGCT
Organism: Devosia sp. A8/3-2; assembly: GCA_025452255.1. Taxonomy (GTDB): domain Bacteria; phylum Pseudomonadota; class Alphaproteobacteria; order Rhizobiales; family Devosiaceae; genus Devosia. The sequence continues at coordinate 1,735,797 of CP104974.1, read as the reverse complement.
GGCACGACTGATCGTCAAGGCGGCGGAGCGCAGTCAGGTATGGGTAGTGACCCATGCCCGCGACTCGGCCGACGCCATAGCCGCCGAAAGCGGCGTGTTGCCACGCGAAGTGGTGCGGAACGATGACGGCACATGGCTGGAAGGATTGAGCCAGATCGGCGAATTTGCCGACGAGTGAGGGACATGGTGCCACGACCTCATGGTGAGCCTGTCGAACCACGAGGTCGTGGCACAAATCTCGGAACCCTCCCCTGCCCTGCACGTTCCCTCCCACTGCTCAAACAAGGGAGATGCAGATGAAACGCTTTGATTCGGGCTCACTGATCCCCGGCTCCACCTCGGCATGCCGAGGCGGAAAGCGAAGCCGAAGTGGTGCGCCGCGCGGTGGAAAATCTCAAGACCCTGCATGGCGAAACCGATGTGCGCCCCGAGATGATCGAGCGCATCAAGGAGCGCATCGTCGATACTGGCGCTCCGGCGAAGAAAGCCACCAAGCACTAGGACCTGGCCTGCGCCAGCAGCGCCTCCCGATCCAGCGCGAAACCGCTATCGATCCAGATGCGCTCAAGGCGCGCCAGTTCTCGGCCCAAGGCCGGCCCCGGTTTGATGCCGAGGCCGGCAAGATCATTGCCCGAAATCGGAAACGGCACCAATTGCACGGCGGCAAGCGAGCGCGCGGCCTCGGCCAGCCGGTCGGGCTTCCAGTTGTCTTGCGCCGCTGCCAGCGCCAAGCCCTCGACGGCCACTTCACCAAAGCGATAGGCGGCTTCGTCCAGCCGGTCCTGTTCGACCATGTCGGCGGCGGCAGCAACGGATTGGGCGGCGCGCATGACCTCGTTGGACAGCCGCCATTGCTGTTGCATGGCTTCGGCCGGACGCTCATCGATCAGGATGGCAAGGCGGGTGGCCGGCGTAAAGCCACCCAATGTCTCATAGGCCTTGAGAATCTTGATCTGATCGGCGTCGATCTCGACAAGCCCGATGGCCGCCATGGCGCCCAAAGTCAGCGCGATATCGGGCAAAGCCAGCATGCGCAGGATTTCGCTGCCGACGCGCTCGGCCGGCAAATGCCCCAATTTCCCGACCGCGGCGGCGCATGCCGCCAGTCCATCGGGATCGAGTTTTTCGCCGCCATGGCTCGCTGAAAATCGAAAGAAGCGATAGACGCGCAAGCCATCTTCCGCGATCCGCGTCGCGGCTTCGCCAATGAAGCGGACCCGGCCGTTGAGCGCGTCATTAATGCCGCCCAGCGGATCGAACAGGGTGCCGTCGGCCCTGCAATAAAGCGCATTAAGCGTGAAATCGCGGCGGGCTGCGTCCTCGGCCCAGTCGGTTCCGAAGGCCACCACGGCATGGCGGCCATTGGTTTCTGACGTCGCGGCGCAGCGTCGTCACTTCGGCGAGGGTCTCGCCCAGTTTGAGGGTCACCGTGCCGTGGTCAATTCCTGTGGGATAGTGGGCAATGCCATTGGCCTTGGCCCGCGCGATCACTTCGTCGGGCGTAAGCTCGGTCGCCAGATCGATATCGGGATTGTCCCGCCTCGCGGCTCAACAACGTGTCGCGCACCACCCCGCCAACGGCACGGGTGCGGCCTTTATCGCCATCGAGCGCGGCAAAGATCGCCTGTGTTTCGGGACGCTGCAGCCATTCGGCGCCGGCCAGCTTTTGCTCGGGGCTCATAACGCGACCTCGCCCAGCGCCAGATCGTGGAACTGGCGGGTCAGATTGGCGGTTATGCCCCAGATTGTGTGGCCATCATGGTCGATCTGCCGGTGCTGTGCTCCCGCCCATTCCGCTTGATGCGGAAGCGGCCATAGCTTTCGGTATCCAGAATCCGCTGCAGCGGCACCTCGAACACCGAATGCACCTCGCCCGGATTGGGCACGAAGGGGCCGCTGGGCTCGACTTCGGCAACGACCGGGGTGATCAGGTAATTGGTGCCCGTGAAATAGGTGGGCATGAAGCCCAGAATGCGCGCATCCCGGCGCCGCATCCCCACTTCCTCATAGGCCTCGCGCAGAGCCGCAGCCCCGACATCGCTGTCGGCCGCATCCACCTTGCCGCCGGGGAAAGCCACTGGCCGGAATGCGCCCGCAAGTCCGGCGAGCGCTCGGTATAGAGCACGGTATAGCCCTCGGGCCGCCGAATCAGCGCGATCAGCACTGCCGCCGGCACGGGCGGACGATCGAAGGCCCGCTCCGGCAGCCAATCGGGCACCAGCTGCTCTCCGCCCGGCAGAGGGGGCGGAGCTGGCAGCAGCCGCGCGGCAAGTTGATCGATGACGGAAGCGTCCAGCGACAAGAGGCACCAGAAATCAAATCGGAAAGAGGAGCTTAAGCGAGCATGCCCGCCCCTGCATCCCTTTTATCGCTGGAACGCCGCGATTGACCCGCTCAGCGTTGTGGCGAGCGACTTGTCCTCGGCATAGAGCAGCACGCGGGTCGGATCGACCGGGCCGGGGAACTGGATGGCGCCCGGGGTCGTGGGTTCCCAGCCGAGCGGGCAATAATAGTCGCGGTCGCCCACCAGCATGACGAATTGGCCATCGCCGCGCGCCAAAGCGCGCTTGGTGACTTCTGCGCGCGGAGCTTGCCGGCGCCGAGCTTGCGGAAATTGGGGTGGGTGGCCAGCGGGCCAAGCATCCAGCCATTGATGCCGCCAACGCTGATTGGGGTCATCCAGACCGAACCGCAAGCCGTGCCATCCACCTCGGCGACAAGGCTCAGGCTCTTGTCGATGGGGAAACGCTCGCGGATGCGGAAGGCCGTACGGGCAAACCGGCCCGGACCAAAGGCAATAGCCTGTAATTCCTCGATGAAAGCATCATCGGCATCATTTGCATAACGCACGGTGGGAACGTGAAGGGGCGAAGCGGAGACAGCAGCGGCCGCAGCCGAAGGCGCAGATTGAAGGCTCATGACAAGATCCGGGATGGAATGCGTAGGACAAACCCGGCGCCCCATCAGGGCACCGCTTCAAAAGACCGCTTACGGTCGTCGTGTCACCAGCAAAACCTTTACCATCCCGGGCGCCTCCACGCCTGAAAATCGCATTAGCACCATGGGGGCCTCGCGTAAACAGAAAGGTATTGCAGCACCGAAGAAAATCAAGACCTTCGGCAGGCTCTGTGTTCAATATGCACAACGGTTCGTCACGCCATTGGGTTCTTATCCTTCCCGCCGCGCCGGTCTATGTGAATGGCAACGTATTCGGCTTGCCGGACTTAGACCTGCAAACGAGACGACAACATGACGGAAAGGGTTCGATCGTGGGACAATTGATCGACGGTAAATGGTCCACCCAATGGTACGACACCAAAAAGACGGGCGGTAAATTCGAGCGCAGCCGGGCGGGCTTCCTGCAATTGGGTCACCCCCGATGGCAGCGCCGGCCCATCGGGCACGGGCGGGTTCAAGGCCGAGGCCGGGCGCTATCACCTCTATGTGTCGCTGGCCTGCCCCCGGGCGCATCGCACACTGATCTTCCGCAAGCTCAAAAACCTTGAAGACCTGATCTCGGTGTCGGTCGTCTCGCCCAAAATGCCCGACGAAACCGGCTGGAGCTTCAAGACCGACGAAGGCTCGACGGGCGATAGCCTGCTCGGCAAGGATTTCCTGTGGCAGGTCTACACCCGAGGCCGTGCCGGACTATACCGGTCGCGTCACCGTCCCCGTGCTGTGGGACAAGCAGACCGGGACCATCGTCTCCAACGAAAGCTCGGAAATCATCCGCATGTTCAACTCGGCCTTCGACGAGCTGACCGGCAATACCGATGATTATTACCCCGAAGCCCTGCGTCCGCAGATCGATACCATCAATGCCCGTGTCTATGACGACATCAACAATGGCGTCTACAAGGCCGGCTTTGCCACCAAGCAAGAGGCCTATGACGAGGCGGTCGGCAAGCTGTTCGACGCGCTGGACTGGGTCGAGGGCCTATTGGGCGAAACCGCCTATCTGACCGGCGACGCCATCACCGAGGCGGATTGGCGGCTGTTCACCACGCTGGTGCGGTTCGACGCGGTCTATGTCGGCCACTTCAAATGCAACCGCAAACGCATCGCCGACTATCCCAATCTGAGCCATTATCTCAAGGCGCTTTACGAGGTTCCTGGCGTCAAGGAAACGGTCGATCTCGACCATATCCGCACGCATTACTATTGGAGCCACATCACTATTAATCCGACGCGGATTATTCCGGTTGGGCCGGAGCTGCCGTTTTTGAAGTAGGGGCGTTAGGGAGTGCTCACGCTAGCGCTTCCCAACCACTGCAGCCTTCCTCGGGCTTGACCCGAGGATCGCTCTGCCGCTCCCGGTGAGTTGAAAGTGGCCCTCGGGTCAAGCCCGAGGGAGAAGCGGTGGGGAGGCGGGGCCAGCGGAAAGAACCACTTCAATAGCCCCAAATCTCTCGCTTCGTTTGCCCGTCGAAATATTCGTCGATCCGCTGTGACGTCGCCGGGGTTACGCCCCGGGGCAATGCCTTGCGGTCGAACCAGCCGGCTTCGGCGATCTCGTGGTTGGGCTTGAAGGCGCGCTCCAGCACATGATTCTTGGCGACATAGAAGGCAACGTGATCACGGTCGGTCACGGGGCTGGCATTGTGATAGATGCCGAACAGCTCGATCGGACCGGTCACCCGATAGCCTGTCTCTTCCAGCGCTTCGCGCCGCGCCGCCGCTTCCATGGTTTCGCCCGGATCGACACCGCCGCCGGGGAATTGCCAGCCCGGCACATAGGTGTGGCGGATCAGGAACACCTTGTCCCCATCCACCAGCATGATGCGCGCCTATAGTCATCCTGTGCCAAAGCCCCTTGAGCGTCAGGAAGACCTTGGCGCGCACCTGCTGGAATCGATTCATCTGCATGGCTGGCTCCGTTTTCGCCCTATCGGTAGCAGAGCTTTGATGACGACAAAATTGACGTTACGGCCGATTGCCCGTTTTCTTGGGGCTTCCCTTCTGGCATTACGCCCATAATGATCACCCTCGCCCACATCTCCGACATCCATCTTTCGCCCATGCCCGAGGTCGCCCTGCGCGATTTGCTCGGCAAACGGTTGACCGGCTTTCTCAACTGGAAGCTCAAGCGGCATGGCGAGCTCAATAGCGAGACGCTGTCGCGCCTTGTCGCCCATATGCAGGGCCAGAATGCCGATTTTACGGCAGTGACGGGCGACCTGACCAATCTGGCGCTCGATAGCGAAGTGGCCCGCGCCGGCAAGTGGCTGGAAGCGCTGGGCAGTCCCGACCGCATCGCGGTCTGCCCCGGCAATCACGATGCCTATGTGGTCGGCGCGCTCGAAACCGCCCAGAAGGATTGGGGCGACTACCTCAAGGGCGAAACGCTGGATGGCGCGGCCTTCCCCTTCGTACGACGGGTAGGCGAGCTGGCCGTCATTTCCTGTTCAAGCGCAGTGCCCACGCGCCCCTTCCTCGCCATCGGCCGGTTCGACGAGAAACAGGCCGAGCGGCTGAGCCGGATTTTGCAATCCATGGGTGATGCCGGCTATTTCCGCACCGTGCTGATCCATCACCCGCCCAATGCCGAATTGCAGCACCCCTCATTCGGGCTCAAGGGGCACAAGCTGTTCCGCCAGGTCATTGCCGAACATGGCGCCGAGCTGATCCTGCACGGGCATACGCATCGCTCCTCGATCCACTCCATTGCTGGCAAGAACCACGAAGTGCCGGTGGTTGGCGTCGCCGCGGCCAGCGCCGCGCAGGGCGGCACGCTGGACGATCCGGCGCGCTACAATCTGTTCCGTATCGAAAAATCCGGCGAGGGCTGGACCTGCACCATGCGCGAATACGGCTTCCAGCGCCTCGGCTCAGACATCGTCATGCGGCTACAGATGCGGATCTACTGAGCGCCTTCTGCCTTGCCTGACGGTCTATAGCGCAGCGTTTCGACAAAAGCGGCCAAAGCCGGGGTCTTCTGTCGCCGTGTCGGATAGTAGAGGTGGTATCCCGGCGAGGGCGGGCACCAATCCTCAAGGCATCGTACCAGCCGACCGCTGCGCAGATGCTCTGCCACCTGATCCTCGAAGAGGTAGGCCGAGCCCTGCCCTGCCAAAGCGGCCTCTTCGAGCGTGTCACCGTCATTGACCGTCAGCCCGCCATCGACCTTGACGTCGAGGGCTCGGCCATTCTCCCAGAATTGCCAGCGGTAGATATTGCCCGCGCTGGCCAAGCGGAAATTGATGCAATCGTGCCGGGCCAGATCAGCGCGGATTTTCCGGCTTCGGATAGCGTTCGAAATAGTCCGGCGTCGCGACCACGGCGGCGCGGGCATCGGGGCCGATGGGCACCGCGATCATGTCTTTTTCCACCTGATGGCCGAAGCGGATACCGGCATCGAAGCCGCCGGCCACGATATCGGTGAACGCATCCTCGATGGAAATCTCCACCTTGACGCCGGGATAGGCTCTACGGAACCCGGACAAGGCCGGCAGCACCGTGGCTCGGGCAGGATAGCGAATAGTGTTCAGCCGAATGGTGCCCGAGGGCGTATCGCTCAACGCGGTGAGCGCCTGCAGCTGCCCGTCGATGTCAGCAAAGGCCGGCCGCAGCGTTTCCAGCAGGCGTTGCCCAGCCTCGGTGGTGCGCACGCTGCGCGTGGTGCGCGCCAATAGCCGGAGCCCCGTGCGCCGTTCGAGATTGCTGACCGTCTGGCTCAGCGTCGCCTGCGACAGGCCAAGCCGGATGGCGCCACGCGTGAAGCTGCGCTCCTCGGCCACGGCCAGAAAAGCCGCCAGATCGCTCAAATCCTCGCGCTTCATTTATCGACCACACCAATGAACCCAATCATATTGCTCAGTCTAATGCAGAGAAGCGACTTGTCCTATCTCCTTTCCATCATCACCCGGAGAATAGAACATGTCTGCCACACCCCGTTCCACCGCCCTTGTTACCGGCGCCTCCTCCGGCATCGGCGCCAGCTATGCCAAACGCCCGGCGGCCCGCGGCCATGACCTGATCCTCGTTGCCCGCCGGGCCGACCGGCTCGAAAAGCTGGCCAGCGAATTGACCAGCGCTTTTGGCGTCACCGTGCGGACGGTAATTGCCGACCTTTCCAGCGATGCCGGCGTGGCGCAGGTCGCCGATATCCCGGCCTCGGATAATTCGATCGACATGCTGGTCAACAATGCGGGCGTCTCGTGCCTCGGCGCCACCATGGACATCGCGCCAGAGGCAATCGACACCTTGCTTGCCGTCAACATCATCGCCTTGACCCGGCTATCGTGCGCTGCACTGGGCGGCTTTCTCGCCCGCAATCGCGGCACCATCGTCAATATCGGCTCGGTCCCGGCATTCAAGGCCTTGCCGAGCGCGTCGGTCTATAGCGGCACCAAGGCCTATGTCCTGTTGTACACGCGCGGCCTGCAGGCCGAACTCAAGGACAGCGCGGTGCGGGTGCAGGCAGTGCTGCCCGCCGGGGTCGCCACCGAAATCTATGACGGCACGATCTTGCCGCTCGATCAGATTCCGGCCGAGCTGGTGATGGATGTGGACGCGCTGGTCGATGCCGCCCCGGCCGGGCTGGATCGCGGCGAAGACGTCACCTTGCCATCGGTGAGCGATCTGGACCTCTGGACGCGCTTCGACGACGCTCAGGAGGCCCTGTTCGCCGCCAGCCAGACGGGAACGCCCGCACCGCGCTACGGGGTCTAAGATCGATGGGCTCTGCCGATATCTCGGCAGAGCCCGTGAATTTATACTGCCTTTGGCTTGCTGCGCCGGCCTTTGCCGATATCGGGCAGGAAAATAGTCAACAGGCCCAGCAGCGGCAGATAGGAGCAGATCTGGTAGACGAACTCGATGCTCGTCCTATCCGCCACGATGCCCAGTACTGCCGCGCCAATGCCGCCAATACCGAAGGCAAAACCAAAGAACAGCCCCGCAATCATGCCCACCCGGCCGGGCACCAATTCCTGCGCAAACACCACAATGGCGGAGAAGGCCGATGCCAGGATCACCCCGATGATGAAGGTCAACACGACCGTCCGAGTGAAATCGGCATAGGGCAGCGCCAGAGTGAACGGCAGCGCGCCCGAGATCGACAGCCAGATCACGAATTTGGTGCCGAACCAGTCCACGATTGGCCCACCCGCCACCGTGCCGATAGCCACCGCGCCCGAGAACACAAACAGCAGGATCTGTGCATCCTGCACCGACACGGCAAAGCGTTCGATCATGTAGAAGGTGTAAAAGCTCGAAAGGCTGCTCATGTAGACATATTTCGAGAACACCAGCAGCGCGAGCACGGCAATGGCCGTGATGACGGTCTTGCGCGGCAAGGTCACGGCCGGCGCCGGAGCTTTGCGCGTCCGGTTGGCGGCACGGTGGCGGCTATACCAATTGCCCACCTGCCACAGAATGCCGATGCCCAACAGCGCCGCAAGCGAGAACCAGGCGACACTGCCCTGCCCACGCGGCAAGACGATGAACGCGGCCAGCAGCGGCCCCACGGCCGAGCCGAAATTGCCGCCGACCCGGAACAGCGCCTGCGCCAGCCCATGCCGTCCGCCCGATGCCGGGCGCGCCACACGGGAGGATTCGGGATGAAACACCGCCGAGCCCAGCCCCACCACGCCCGCGCCAACCAGTAGCATCCAATAGGAATGGGCATAGGCAAGCACGACCAGAGCCGATCAAGGTGAAGCCCATGCCGATGGGCAAGGAATAGGGCAGCGGGCGCTTGTCGGTATAGATCCCGATCAGGGGTTGCAACAGCGAGGCCGTGACACGGAAGACCAGCCCCAAAACCCGATCTGGGTAAAATCGAGCCCGTAATCTTCCTTGATCATCGGATAGAGCGCGGGAATAAGCGACTGCATCGTGTCATTGAGAAGGTGGCAGAAACTCACTGCCATGATGACGGCGAAAGCCGTCTGTTCCCCACGTCCTTGTCCGCAGCCAACACACTGTTCGTCACGATATCGCTCCATATTGAGGCGCCCTCGATAGACCAATTGCGCCTGTCCCGCATTCGTGTTCTGGTCAATTTACTTCGCGAGTGGGCCAAGCATGAAACAGGACAACAGCCGGCAGAGCGATCATGCGAGCCTGCATCTGCAACGCCTGCGCCAGATCGAGGCCTCCCCGGCTCCCGTCTACGCCCTGCCCTCGACCTATCCTGCCGGCCACGCCGTCGCGCCGCATCACCATAGCCGCGCTCAATTGCTCTATCCGCGCACCGGCGTCGTCATGGTCACGTCCAGCCGGGGCCGCTGGATGGTCCCGCCCGAACATGCCTTGTGGATTCCGCCTGAACTCGAGCATTCCGTGGACATGATCGGCCATGTCCACATGCATTCGATCTATGTGTCTCCCGCGGCGCTGCCCAACATATCGGCCAATGTGCGCGTCGTGGCGCTGACCGATCTGGCCCGTGCACTGATCGTGGAAGCCGTCGCCCCGCCACAAGACAACGCCACGCGCTCGGGCCTCATCATGGCGCTGCTGCTCGATGAAATCGCCAAATTGCCCGAACTTCCCCTCGGCCTGCCCTTTCCATCCGAGCCGCGCCTCGCCGCGCTATGCCGCAGCTTCATCGAAAACCCCTCCCCCATCTGGTGATCGATGACTGGGCCAAAGCCCTCGCCATGAGCCGCCGCGCCTTCACCAGAACATTTCGCCGTCAAACTGGCGTGAGCCTGTCGCTGTGGCGCCAGCAGGCATGCCTGCTCAGCGCGCTCCCGCGCCCGGCCAATGGCGAACCGGTCACCGGGGTCGCCCTCGACCTCGGCTACGACAGCGCCGCCGCCTTCACCACCATGTTCAAACGCATGCTGGGCGTTCCGCCGCGGCAATATTTTTCGGGAACTGTCGGCGGCTCTCCGGCTTCATAGTCACGAGTTGCGGCCCCGGTGGTCCCTGATGTGATCGACCGGGGCCTGCAATTTTGGCGCCATATTCCGGCGCTGCGGAAAATAGAGGAAAAAGCCCGGAAACTCGGGCAGGTAATCATCCAACAGGCCAATGAGTTGGCCGCTGGTAATATAGGGCTCGAATGTCTGCTGCATCGCAAAGGTTATGCCGGCCCCGTTCAGTGCCGAACTGATCATGAAACGCAGGTCATTGGTGGTGATCTGGGGCTCCACGGAAACGGAAAAGGGCGTGCCGCTCTCCTCGAACTCCCAGCGATAGGGCGCTCGGTTGGGCGCAGGGCGCCAGCCGATGCAACGATGCCTGATCAGCTCCCTTGGATGCGCCGGCGCGCCGTGCTCGGCGATATAGCCGGGGCTGGCAACGACGGCCTCCCGCTGATCGCCCCCGATCCGCACCGCAATCATATCCTGTTCGATGACCTGCCCGAGACGAACGCCCGCGTCGAACCCCGCAGCGACAATATCGAACTCCTCGTCGGTTACCGTCACGTCGATCGTCACCTGTGGGTAGACGGCAGCAAAGCTGCCGATCAGGGTTCCGGACAGGAAGGGTTCGGCGATCGAAGTGACCGCCAGACGTAGCAAGCCCTGCGGCTCGCGTTCGGAGGCGAGCTGTTCCAGCCCGATGGTAATATCGGTCCGGGGCTGCGACAGCAGATCATAAAGCTTGGTGCCAGCCTCGGTCAGTCGTACCGACCGTGTGGTTCGGCTGACCAGCGACAGCCCGACCATGTCTTCAAGCCGCTTGATCCCCCGGTTGACGGCCGAACGGGTTACCCCCAGCCGGTCCGCCGCCGCCCGGAAATTTGGTTCCTGCGCAACGGCGAGAAACACGGGCAAGAGATTCAGGTCGACGATCATTGTCCAGCACCGCTAACCAACATGGTGAGAGCTCGGTAAGTACCACGATCCAGTAGTCGGGGCTAGTGTCCGCTTGTCGTCACCCGGACGGCACAAGGAGACCCACTATGACCAATACCAAACGCGCCGTGGCGCTGACCACAGGCGCCCTCGCCACGCCCGCCATGGCCCAGCCCTGCCCGCAGGAAGGACCGAACGCGCCACTGGCGCTGCATGAAGAATGGATCATGCAGGGTTGGGAACGCCGGGAGGGCGATCCCGCCTTTGTGTTCACGCAGAAGATGGGCAAATATTACGACCTTAAGGATCCCGCCGGCGTGTTCTGGGACAATTTTGCCCCCGGCGAGACGCAGCTCTTCGCCGATGCCCCGGTCTATGGCGCCAATTGGGAAGGCTTGCAGAATGCCTCTCGCTCGATCCTGCACGGCATGAGCGATGGTCATGCGATCCTCCCGGGCGAGGACGTCGCCTCCACCACAGTTGGCTTTGTCGGCCGGATCGAGCGGCTCAGCGGCGAAATCCCGGCCTTCGATGCTCGCTCCCAATTGGGTTGGACATGCGTCGACGGAATCTGGAAGATCAAGCAGGAATTCAACTACGCTCGGCTTGTGGAACCCCGTGCCATCGAAGCCACGCTGGGAAAGTCACTGGCAGCAAGCGAAACGGAAGCACATCATCCCTATGTCGGGATGTGGGTCACCGCCGACGGGCACATTCGGCATGAATTGCTGCCAAATGGCCGTTACGACGAGGCCCGCGGGACCCGCGAAAGTGCCTATCAGGGGCGCTATGAGATCGTGGGAAACCACATAGAATACTGGGACGACACCGGCTTCACCGCCGACGGAGACTTCATTGACGGCGTTCTCCATCACGCCGGCATGGTGCTGTTCCGCCGCTAGCAGCGGATAGCCTGAAGGTCCGCTTTCTATGCTCCAGCACCAGAAAGCGGACTGACGGCTTCCTACCCTGAAGAGGCATGATTGCCGGAATACTCCACGACCCGCTCGGTCGCCCAGAACCAGCCCTTTTTGCGATAATGTGCGCTTTTTCGAGTGTGATCGGCATCGTGGCAAGTTCGGCGCTATAGTGGGTGTGTGATTCACGGCCGAGTACCGATCATGCTGCTCCGCTTTCTGGGTGCCATACCCATTGCTTTCTTGCTGCTCGCCTCACCCGGCTTTGCGCAGCAGCCGGCACGTGACCTGTTTGGTGCGGTGACGGGCCCGACCGGCGGGCCTTCGACACCGATCGGCAGTTATGCCAAGGGCTGTATTGCCGGGGCGGTGCAATTGGCGACGGATGGGCCGGGTTGGCAGGCCATGCGATTGTCACGCGATCGCCGCTGGGGCGCGCCTGAATTGGTCCAGTATATTGGCGCTTTGGCGCAGTCCGTGGCACAGGATGGCTGGCCGGGCCTGCTGGTTGGCGATTTGGGGCAGGCGCGCGGTGGACCGGCCAAAAGCGGGCATGCCTCCCATCAGATCGGGCTCGATGTCGATCTCTGGTTGCAGCCCATGCCGGGCCATACGCTGAGCGCCAAGGAGCGCGAGGAGCTATCCACGATTTCGGTGCTCAAGCAGGGCAGTCGGGATGTTGACCCCAGCCGTTTTGGCGAAGCGGAGCGGCTGCTGATCTATCGCGCGGCGCAATTGCCGGGTGTTGCTCGCATCTTCGTCGCGCCGGGCATAAAACGCTCGCTGTGCGAAACAGCGTGGCGGGACCGCAGTTTTCTTGGCAAAGTTCGCCCTTGGTATGGTCATGACGATCATATCCATGTCCGGCTTTCTTGCCCTTCCGGCGCTTCGTCCTGTCAGGACCAGGATCAGGTGCCGCCCGGAGACGGGCTGCGGCGCCGAGCTCGATTACTGGTTCACCGACGCCCCCTACCAGCCAAGCACCAGCCCACCGGCCGCGCCACTGACACTAGCGGATTTGCCCAAGGCGTGCACAGCTGTCCCGGGCGCCAGATGAGCGCGTTTCGCGCTTGCCGGCACCCCGAAATTGGGCAGATCATCGAGGAGAACGGCATCGCCCCAGCGATGTGCAGATGCAGAGGAGAAAAACAGTGCTGAAGAATAAAGTGATCCTGGCGGCTTCCGCCATGGTTCTGGCCATGGCCGCGGCGCCAGCCAGCGCCCAGAGTGTGCTGACCGCCAGTTCCGAACAGACCACGACTCGGGTGCGCAATTTCAATCCGTTCAACCAGACCTCTGCCCGCGCCACGACCAAGGATTTCATCTACGAGCCGCTGGCGATCTTCAATCGCCCGGCCGGCAACAAGTGGGAATACTGCCCGGCGGAAAGCTTCGAGCTGGCGGACGATCTCAAATCGATCAGCTTCACCCTGCGCGACGGGCTCAAATGGTCCGATGGTGAACCCATCACAGCCGATGACGTGGTGTTCACCTACGACTACCTCAAGAAGTTCCCGGCGCTTGATTTCAACTCGGTGGCGCCGCTGATGGAGTCGGTGGAAAAGGTCGACGAGCACACGGTCCGCTTTAACTCGGTGCAGCCCAATTCGCTGATCGCCACCACCATCGTGGCGATGCCGATCGTGCCCGAGCACATCTGGAAGGATGTCGCCGATCCGGTCACCTTCGCCAATGAGACCCCGGTCGGTTCGGGCCCGCTCACCGAGATCACCCGCTTCACGCCCTGTGTCTATGAGCAATGCCGCAATCCCAATTACTGGGATGCGGAAAGCCTCAAGGTCGATTGCATGCGGCTGCCCCAGCTGGCTGACAATCCGCAGGTTCTGTCGGCACTGGCCGATGGCACGCTCGATTGGGCGACCAGCTTTATTCCCGACATCGACAATACTTTCGTGGCCAAGGACCCCGAGCACAATAAATACTGGTTCCTGCCCTCGAGTCTGGTCGCGTTTACGCTCAACCTCGAAAGCCCCGACGAGAACAACAAGAAAGCCTTCAACGACGTGAATTTCCGCCGCGCGGTTAGCATGCTGATCGACCGGCAGACCATTATCGACATTGCCGGCTATGGCTATCCGGTGATCAACGAAGACCCCTCCATGCTGGGCGAATTCTACAAGGCCTTCAGCAATCCCGAAGTCGCCACCCAGTTCGGTCAATATGGCAAGTTCGACCTCGATGCCGGCGTGGCCCTGCTCGAAACCTCGGGTTATGTCGATAAGGATGGCGACGGTTTCCACGACAATCCCGACGGCACGCCAATCAGCATCGACATCAGAAATCCCCAATGGCTGGACCGACTGGATCGACGCCACTCAGATCGCCATCGAGACGCTGAAAGAGGCGGGCCTCAACGTGAAGATGAGCACGCCTGAGGAATCCGTCTGGGCCTCTGATCTGATCGGCGCGAAATACGCGATGTCGCTCAATGCGATAGGATCAGCCGCCAATCCATACTTCCCCTATATTCGCTCGTTCAACCCGGCCGACTTCGGCAAGAGCCGTACCTCGGCCCAGCGCTGGACCGATCCCGAAGTGGTCGAGATGCTCAACAAATATACCCGGGTGAAGGACCCGGCCGAGCAGAAGTCGATCATGGATGCGATCCAGCTCAAGGTGGCGGAGGCCATGCCGGTCATCCCGGTCTACAACAGCCCGTCCTTCTACCAGTACAGCACCAAGCGCTTCACCGGCTGGGCCAGCGCGGAAAATCCGATCGTTTCGCCGGTGATTTCCAATGCCAATCCGGGCCGTCTGCTCCAGCTGCTGGCGCTGCGGCCGGTCGCGCAATAGCGAACTGAATATTATCGGGGACGCGCCAACGCGTCCCCGGCTCAGGGCCGTCGAAAAGCCGTGGGTTCACCGCCGCCGAGGCGACTGATACGCGCAACGGCCTCGGCCGAGGGCTCGATAGTCACGGCCATGTGCCAGCTATTGGCGTGGATGATGTCGGCTCGGTTGATCATCATCGCCACATGGCCGCGCCAAAAACCAGTCGCCACGAGCCAGCGTCTCGACTGGCTGCCCCATCCCCGCCTGCTGGTCGCTATCAGCGCGGACAGGCCCGACCGCTGGCGTAAAATGCCTGTTGCACCAGCCCGGAACAGTCGAGCCCCGGGCTCTGGCGCCCGCCCCAGAGATAGGGCGTGCCGACGAACCGCTCGGCAACAGCCACATAATCCGTTTCGGCTCGGTCGATGGGCGCTAGATGCTCCTGCACAAACCAGCCGCCTGCCGCCTTCACAAAGCGCCCCTCCTGCCCCTCGGCGGCAATCATGGCGTTCATCGAATAGAGCCCGGTGGGCGCGGCCTTTATGCTGGGGGCGCTGAACGCATAGGTGCGAAGCGTCCGCACCCTGTGGGTCGGCGCGATGGAGACCTCGCCCAGCGCGCCGGCCTCGACATAGCCGACATAGCCGTCGCGCTTGGCCTGCCCGAAAGCCCAGCCATCCCCCTCGTCCAACACCTCGAACAGTTCCCCAAACAGCACTTGATCAAGCTGCTCGGCGGCCGGGGACGGCGCGCGGCACAAGGCGGCAGAGGGCAAGATCGTCTGGCACATATTGGTGTCGATATAGCGGGTGGCCGGGACGATGCCCTCCAGCGATCGGGCCTGCAATGCCGTCGCGGGCCAAGGTCAGGCGGGGATCAGGCAAAGCAGGCTCGTCATGAAGGAGTGATTGCGCATGCGGGGACGCTAGCCCAACAGCCGCATTCTGTCACTGCCAGCCGCGACGAGCCATGTCAGCCGAACGTCAAATTTTATCGCGCACCCGATTGTGGATTTCGGCCACTTCCGGGGTCATCGCATCGCCGAATGCGTCCATTTCAGAACACCGGGCGGATTTCAAGCACGCCGCCGCCTTCCATCGGATTGGGGCAGCGTCGGGCCCGAGCCACGGCCTCATCCATGTCCTTGACCTCCCAGATCCAGAAACCGGCCACCAATTCCTTGGTTTCGGTGAAAGGGCCATCAATGACCGTACGGCTGGAGCCGTCAGAACAGGATGCGCTTGCCCTTTTTGGACGGCTGCAATCCTTCGCCGGCTTTCATAATGCCGGCCTCGACCAGCTGCTCATTGAATTTGCCCATGGCCTCGAGCATTTCGGTGGTGGGCATCACCCCTTCTTCACTGTCTTCATTGGCTTTGACAAAAACTATGACACGCATTTTTTTCGTCTCCTCTGTCATGCCGGATTGTTCCGGCTTCAACCACACGACGAGCAGCATGACCCGGATTCGACACAGAGCAAGCGCCCTACTCCCGCCATGCCAGCAAATCACTTATATGAGTGGCAACTCAAAGGTGTGATCAGCCCCGTGACCGAACAATTCCTCATCGAGCGCCCATCCTTCCATCCGGCGACGGGCCGGGCCATTTTCACCTATGGCTCGGGCGGCAAGAGCTTCACCGAGAGCCTGACCCTGCCCGCTGCCAATGCGGAAAAGGCAGCCAGTCCCTGCTTTCGCCAAGCTGCTCGACCTGACGGCAATCGTGTTGGGCGTGAGCTATTTCAAGCTGCGCGCCCCATTCGAGATCATCGCGCCCAATATCGCGCTGAGCGAGGCCGAACGCGCCTTTGCCATCGATGTTTATGAGAATGGGCTGGGCGAATTCTACGCTCGCAATAATCTGGCGCGTTTCGGCAAGCTGACCATTTCGGCGCCGCATGATGCTGAGGCCATCAAGCCGATTGTGACCCTGCCCGACCGTGCCCTGCTGCCCATTGGCGGTGGCAAGGATTCGCTGGTTAGCGTTGATCTGCTGACGGCTGTCGGGCTCGATTTCACGCCCTTTGCCGTCAATCCCAAGGGGCCGATCATCACCTCGGTCGACAAGATCGGCACCCAGCCGGTCTATGTCACGCGCACGCTCGATGCCGAAATGATCCGGCTCTCCAAGGAGTCGGGCTATTACAATGGCCATGTGCCCTCCACGGCGATCAATTCGATGATCGCGGCGCTCTGCGCCGTGCTGTTCGGCTTCAACCAGATCGTGCTGTCCAATGAGCGTTCGGCCAGCGAGGGCAATGTCAGAATTTGACGGGCGCGAGACCAATCACCAATATTCCAAGTCGCTCGGCTTCGAGCTGCTGATTGCCTCGATCCTGTCCGACGCCACCGGGGGCGCGCTCAAATATTATTCCCTGCTGCGCCCCTATTCGGAAGCGCGCATCGCTTCGCTGTTCACGCATGAAACCAAGTTCGACCGCGTGTTTTCCAGCTGCAACCGCAATTTCCGGCTCACCGGCAATGACGGCCCGCTCTGGTGCGGCGAATGTCCGAAATGCCATTTCGTCTTCCTGATCTTTGCCCCCTTCATGGCCAAGGACAGGCTGCTGTCGATCTTCGGCCAGAACCTGCTCGATAACCTCGCCAACGAAGCCTCGTTCCGCGAACTATCGGGCCTCGCCGGGCAAAAGCCCCGGGAATGCGTGGGGGAAATCCTCGAGGCGGCTGCCTGCCTCTATACGCTCACTCGCCATGCCGACTGGCATGAGGCGGCCGTGGTGCGGGCCATAAAGGCCGATCTTTTTGCCCAATATGGCGAGCCCAAGCTGCAGGCGGCCATGGCCGAATGCCTGACCGACAGCCATGACCATCACATCCCCCGCCCTTGCCGCCAAGGTGGCTGCCTATGCGGTTTGAAGAACCCGTCCTGCTCTATGGCGCAGGCCGCGAGGCCATTTCCACCGCCGCCTTTCTCAAGACCCGCCAGCCGGACCTCAAGCTCTATGTGACGGTCGATAGCGGGCAGGCCGATATTCCCGGCGCCGAGCAAATTGCGGCCGAAGATCTTGGGATGGCCATCCACGACCATCGCTTCGGCCTCATCGTCAAAAGCCCGGGCGTGTCGCGCTATAAGCCGGTTTTCGACATTGCCCGCCATTCCGGCATTCCGGTGACCTCCAATCTCAATCTGTGGGGCGCCACCTATCGCCATGGCCGCACAGTCATCGCCATTACCGGCACCAAGGGCAAATCGACCACCGCCACGCTGACCCATCTAATGTTGACCCGCTCGGGGATCGATGCGGGGCTCGCTGGTAATGTGGGCGTCGCCCCGCTCCACATTGCCGACCGCCATCCGGTCGTCATCTTCGAATTGTCGAGCTACCAGACTGCCGACATGAATTTCCTGCCCGACATTGCAGCGGTTACCAATCTTTACCCCGAGCATGTCGATTGGCACGGCTCGGTCGAGCGCTATTACGAGGACAAGCTGCATCTGATCGATCGCGAGGGCAGCTTTCCGGTGGCGCTGGGTGCGGGCGCCAAGGGCAATGCGCTGGTGGCCCAAGCCGTGCGCGATCATCGGCGCCTCTTGCGCGAGCTGACGTCGGACGAGCTGGCAGCGATCGACAAGGCGGCCGTGGGCTCCCGCCTCAAGGGCAGCCATAATGTCGACAATGCCCGCCTCGCCGCCCAGATCGCTCTGGCGGCCGGAGCCAGCCTTGCGGGTGTTGTGGCGGGGATTGCGGCATTCGTGCCCCTGCCCCATCGGCTGGAGGAACATCAGTTCGGCGGCACCATTTTTGTCAATGACTCGATTTCGACCACGCCCGAAGCCACCAAGGCGGCTCTGGCGGCCTATAAGGGCTTCCGCATCGCGCTGATCGCCGGGGGTCATGAGCGCGAGCAGGACTATACCGAACTCGCGAGCCTGCTCGCGGGCTATGGCGTAACGACGCTGGCCTGCCTGCCGGTCACCGGCGCCCGCCTCGCCGCGGCCACTAGAGCCGCAGCGCCGCAGATCACCGTTCTGGCGGAGCCGGACTCGGCAAGTGCCATGCAAACGCTCCATGGCTATCGCCAGCAATTCGACGCCGTCATCCTCTCGCCGGGGGCGCCGTCCTACAACCAGTTCAAGAATTTCGAGGAACGTGGAGTACGATTTGTGGGCCTCGCACAAGCCATCTTTGGCTAACCCGACGCAAAGAAACCCGGTTTGCGGGCCCTCGGCCACGCCATAAGTTAGCGGCCATATCCCTCAAGCTCCTGGAGCGGCCATGCCCGGTCTGATCTATTTCACCATCGCCATTATCGGCGAGGTGATCGCCACATCCTTCCTGCGCGCCTCGGCCGGTTTCACTCAGCTCGTCCCCACAATCGTGGTGGTGGTCGGTTATGGCATCACCTTCTATTTCTTCTCGCTGGCGCTGCAGACCATTCCCGTAGGCATTGGTTACGCCATCTGGTCGGGAATCGGCATCGTGCTGGTCTCGATCATCGCCTATTTCGTCTATGGGCAAACGCTGGACCTGCCCGCACTGATCGGCATCGGGTTGATCCTGGCCGGGGTGCTGGTCATCAACCTGTTTTCGCAGTCATCGACGCATTGATCAGAACGCGGCATTGAGCGATGCGGGAGGCACGCCCGCCGCCGCCAGTGTCGCGCCGATCCGGCCCAATAGGCCGGCATCGCTAATGCGCTTGCGCAATTGCAGGCAACAAGCCCGCGCCCCGAAAACTGGCAATCTCAAGCACTTGCGGCAGGTAGCGATTGACCACGGCGCTGTTGCCCGCCTCCTGCGCCGCCATAATGGCCAGCACCGGTCCCAGTTCGCGATCCGCCGCGCTGTAGATTTCGGCATTGGCAATGGCCGTCGGGAAATCGCGGTCGCGCAGCGTCAACAGCGCTGGCACACCGAAATACCGGGCAGGCGGATTGGGCGGCACGGTGATCGATTGCTCGGCCGGGGCCCGCACATCATCAAGCCTGCCGGAAAATGCCAATAGCCGGGCATAGCCGGCCAAGGCATCGGCACTGGCCGGATTGAGCTGGGTTGCCGAGCCGAAGGCAGCTTCGGCCTGCGCGATGGCTCCGGTGGTTTCGAAGAGCCGCGCCTGCTGCTCCCAGACAAAGCCATCGACCGGGGCGGCGGCAATGGCCCGCGCCATATCCGCTTCCGCCGTCTTGTAGCGGTCCGCCAAAGTCTCGGTGGTGCCGGTTTCGGCGGCCAGACTTGCCACCGCCGCCGGGACGCCGGCCTTCTCGCCTTCGCTGGCGGGAAGCGCAGCAAAACACGCCTTGGCGCGCTCGCCGGCCTCGGCAGTGCCGGTGTCACGATAGAGATCGAATGCCACCCGGCAGAGATAGGCGTTCTCATTGCCCCCCAATGCCGCGCCCGACGCCAAGAATTGCCGCGCCTGCGCATGCACAGGACCGCGGGTGCTGCCCAGCACCGAGCTAAGCCGGCGCGACACTTCGTCGAGCGCCGAGGGCTCGCTGGCGCGCGCCAGCGGCAGCGAAATTATCTCGCTCCAGACAATATCGCTGGTTCGGGTATCGGTGAGAATGGCGCTGTACCGCACCATGTCGCCATCGACACGCGCAATCCCGCTCAGCGCAAATTCCACGACTGGCATGGGCTCCACGACCGGCGCGCCACTGTCATAGCGCACATCCATGGTGTCGAAGGCTTCGAGATCGGTCACCAGTTCAATGCCCAGACCCGACAATGGCAAGGCGCTGCGCCCCTGCCCGGTCAGGTTCTGGAATTCCCCCACCAGCAGGCTGGGCCGCTGCACCACGCCCGCCGCCAGAGCTTGGGCCTCCTGGCGCGGCTGCCGGAGGCTGTAGAGAAGGCAATGGCCGCCGTGCCCAGCGCAATAACCGCCAATGCGAACCGAGATAGGGTTATGCTGCCCCGCGGCTTGGGCGCAGCCGGCCCCGGCTGATCTTCCACGACCGGCGCAATCGGCAATTCAGGCCGATCTGCCACCAGCTCGAATTCGGGGATATAGCGCCCCACCGGCAGCTTTATGCGCACCGGCTCGCTTGCGCCCGCCCCTTGATAATAAGCGCCAAGCAACGCCCGCAGCCGTCGCGCCTGCACGCGCACGATGGGGTCCGCCTGTGGATCGAAGCCGGCCCCACGGCCGAACACGTCGACCACGATGGAATAGGCCTTGATGGCCTGCTGCTCGCCATCCAGTGTGCGCCCCACAATATAGGCGGCGAACACGGCCAATTGCGGCGAACGCGCGATTTCGGGCCACTCGAGCAGGTGCTCGAGAGCCAGAAACGATCTGGTCGCGCTCTGGCGCAGGATGAAGAACGGCACACCTCCCCGAAAACGGCGTGATTGTGTGCCTTTACATGTAAAACGCAAGCGAATGTTACCCGGGCATTACCCCGCTTTGCCTGTTTTCCGGGCGTTAGTTCGCGCATAGCCAGCCTGTCAGTGCCCCGTTGCGGCGCGACTCGGTTTGCAGTGATGCGGCGTCTCCGCGGACATTCTTGACCATGCAAGACTAGCTCGGCCCTCCGTCCCCGGACGGTGTGGCCGATTCTCTTTGTTTTCTGGATGCCAAACCGTGTCCAGCTCGGTTGGCATGCAATCCCTGCGTCCACAGGTTGCATGCCTCGGCGGGAAGGAATGCCGCAGGACCTGCCTTCGGGCTGGCCTTGCATTCCCAAGCTCCCTTCCCGCCATTTGCTACCCCTCCGGCAGCTTGCACCTGCGCCGGAGCGGCGTGCCGGCCCTACTCCAAGGGGGCTTGGCAACAGGGCGCGGTCGCGACACCTCCCGGTCGCTGATCGTGCGGGGGGAAGCAGGATCGGCAGCGCGCATGTCCCTCGGCGCGCGCCATCAGTCTCCATCTGCTTCTCCCCGCGGCCCTTTGGCCGCAGGATTTTGCGCATCGCGACCCACCACATGATGGGCAAACCGCGCAGCAGGGCGAGAATGACCACCGCGAGCACCGCCACGCCCAAGGCGATCAGATAATAGCCCAGCGCCGTCGCCACGCCGACCGCGCCAGCCAGCCACATTCCCGCGCCCGTCGTCAGCCCCTGCACGGAGCCGCCGCTGCGAAAGATCGCCCCGGCGCCGAGAAAGGCGATGCCCGCCGTCACCGCCTCGACGGCGCGGATCGGATCGGCCTGCGAGCCGCCGCTGCCGCCCCCGATGGTGTGGAATATCTCGAACGCCGGGATGGTGAAAAGCGACGCCGCCACGGCAATCAGGATATGGGTACGCAAGCCGGCCTCGGCCGTGTGCCATTCCCGCTCGAACCCGATCATGGCGCCCAATATGGCCGCAATCAGCAGGCGAATGGCGATGATATGCTGGGGCAGAAAGGTATCGACAAATCCAACGGCGTTGCCGGCATCCATTGCAATGGCCCTTGTGGTGACGCTGCCGTCACAACCTTGAGCCCGCTTGTTGGTTCCGCCCGGCTCAAACCGTCTTGAGCCAGCCGCCATCGACGAAATAGGTCGAGCCGGTGGAATAGCTCGCCTTGTCCGAGCACATGAAGACGAAGAAATTCGCCAATTCCTCGGGCGTGGCAAAGCGCTTCATGCCGCCAGCTTCGTCGGCCACCCCTTGCAAATGCTTCTGCCAGCCATCCTCGCCCGCGATCTGCTTGGCGGTCTTAATCCAATCCGGCGTCAGCACGAGGCCCGGATTGATGGTGTTGACGCGGATATTGTCGCCTACCACCTCATTGGCCAGCGTCTTGGAAAACATCATCAAGGCGGCCTTGGTTGTGTTGTAGATCGGCTCATACCAGAGCGGCTGCACGGCGCAGATCGAGGCATTGTGCAGCACCACGCCACCGCCGCGCTTCTTCATGCCCGGCACCAGTCCGCGCGCCAACCGCACGGCGGCCATCACATGCAGGTCCCAATAATATTGCCACTTGGCGTCGTCGGCCTCGGCGATGGTTTCGTTCGAGCCGGTCCCAGCATTATTGATCAGGATATCGGCGCCGCCAAAGGCCTTGGCCGTTCCCTTGATCACCGCCTCGCAGCCCTCGGCCGTCGCGACATCCGCGCTGATAGCCGTGGCGATAATGCCGAACTTTTCGGCCACGCTAACCGCCGCGTCGTCGCCCCGCAGCTTGTCGCGCCCGACCAGCACCGAGTTCGTCCCTTCCGCGGCCGGGCCCTCGGCCACCGCCAGTCCGATCCCCACCGTGCCGCCGGTGATGACAGCGACCTTGTCGCGCAGGTTGAGGTCCATAGCAGTCTCCTTGAATTATTCCTCAATGGTCAGAGCAACATCCTGACCAATCGCCCGCGCCTCGGCAAACACCGCAGCGATTGCACCAATAGTCTGCCGCGCCTCCACGCTGGCGCTGCCAATGCCGCGCACGAGCAACGCATAGGGTGGCTTGAGGGCACTGTCTTCCGGCGTGCGCAAGATGTCCCACAGCGCATCCAGATTGCGCCCGAAATAGCTGGGACCGATGGCGGCTTCGATGGCCCGGTAGACGTCGTCGCGGCTGTGCCACGACGCGCCATCCAGTACCACCTGCCGCGCCTCAGCCATCGCTGCTCACGCGGATCTGCAGCTTCACATCGCTCGGCCGCGCCTCGACCGCCCGATCAAACGCAGCGATCGAGATCCTCAAACGCAAAGGTCTCGGAAATCAGCGGCTTCAAATCCACCTTGCCCGAGGCAAACAGCGCGATGGCGCGGTCATATTGATGGGCATAGCGGAACACGTTTTCGATCCGCAATTCCTTGGTCGAAGCGCCCGCAATATCCACCGCCACCGGATCGACCGGCAGCCCGACCACGACAATCGCGCCACCCGGCCGGGGCAGGTCCATAATGGTCTTCCGGGCATGGGGCGAACCCGAGCATTCAAACACCACATCGGCGCCCCAGCCCTCGGTCAACCGAGCGACTTCCTCGACGATATTCTTTTCGCGGATATTGACCGGGATGACGCCCTGATAGCGCGCTGCGATATCGAGCTTGGGCTGGGCCAGATCGGCCACGATCACCCGCGCACAACCACCGGCCAGAGCCGCAATCGCCACCATAGTGCCAATCGGCCCGGCGCCCAGCACCACGGCCGTATCGCCGGGCGTGATCCTGGCCTTGGTCGCCGCCTGCATGCCCACCGCGAACGGCTCGACCATGGCGCCTTCGGCAAAGCTGACATTGTCGGGCAGCTTGAAGGTGTAATTGGCCGGGTGGACCACTTCAGGCGTCAACACGCCATGAATGGGCAGGGTGGCCCAGAAGCGCACGGCCGGATCGACATTATACATGCCCAGCCGGCTGGCCCGCGAATTGGGATCAGGAATGCCCGGCTCCATGCAGACCCGGTCACCCACCTTGAGATTGGTCACGCCCGCGCCGATTTCGGTGACCGTCCCGGCCGCCTCATGGCCCAACACCATGGGCGCAGTGACGACGAACGGCCCGATCTTGCCATGGGTATAATAATGCACATCCGAGCCGCATACGCCCACAGTGTGAATGGCAATCTTGACCATACCCGGCCCCACATCGAGCGGCAGATCGATATCGCGCAGCGCCAGTTCATGCTGGCGTTCAAGGACAAGGGCGCGGACTTTGGTCATGGTCATATCCAGAATGCTGAGAGGGTCGATGCCCGAAGCGGCACAGTCCTATTCCTAACCCACGATGTCATTCCACGAAAGCGGAACCTCCGTTTGACGATGCGAGCAAGATAAACAGAGGTTCCCGCTGCGGGAATGACCCAGTGGGAGAAGCGTCAGGAGGGTGGTTGCATAGCACCCGTCATGATCGCCACAGCATCCGACATTGTGTAATCCTTGGGATTGATCACCGCGATCCGCTTGCCCAGCCGATGGATATGGATGCGGTCGGCCACCTCGAACACGTGAGGCATGTTGTGGCTGATCAGTACGATGGGCAGGCCACGCCGCTTAACATCGAGCATCAATTCCAGCACGCGGCGGCTTTCCTTGACGCCCGGGGCGGCCGTGGGCTCGTCCATGATCACCACGCGCGAACCGAACGCCGCCGCACGTGCCACGGCAACGCCCTGCCGCTGGCCACCCGACAGCGTTTCCACCGACTGGTTGATGTTCTGGATGGTCATCAACCCAAGCTCGCTCAGCTTTTCGCGGGCCAGCCGGTTCATGGTCGAGCGGTCGAGCAGCCGGAAGATATTGCCAAGCGGCCCCGCTTTGCGCATCTCGCGGCCCAGGAACAGATTATCGGCAATCGACAGTGCCGGCGACAAAGCCGAGTTCTGATAGACCGTTTCGATGCCCGCCAGCCGCGCCTCCATTGGCGACTTGAACTGCACGGGCGAGCCATCGAGCTTGATCGTGCCGGCATCGGGGATCACGGCGCCGCATAGCGCCTTGATCAGCGTCGATTTGCCCGCGCCATTATCGCCGATGACGGCGAGGATTTCCCCGGCATCAGCTCGAAATCGGCATTGTCGAGCGCCACCACCTTGCCATAGCGCTTCTGCAAGCCTTGCGCGCTGAGGATGGGTTGGGTTCCGGCGATAGGGGTTGCGGTAAGGCCCGCGGCCGTTTGATCAAGGCTCATGCGGAAATCTTCCTGATCCACTGGTCGGTGGTAACAGCGATGATGATGAGGGCGCCCACGGCAAATTCCTGCCAGAGCACATCGACGCCAGCCAGTGCCGGGCCGTTACGGAACATGCCCACGATAAGCGCGCCGAGCAGCGTGCCGACAATCGAGCCGCGCCCGCCGAACAGCGACGTGCCCCCGATGACGACGGCGGTGATGGAATCAAGGTTGGCCGTCTGGCTACCAAGCGGCGACACCGCGCCAACGCGGCCGATCAGCACCCAGCTCGCCGGGGCGCAGATGAACCCAGCCAAGGTATAGACGCCGATCAGCGTCATCTTGGTATTGATACCGGCCGGGCGTGCTGCTTCCGGATCATCGCCCGTGGCGTAGATATGCCGGCCGAACGCCGTACGATTGAGAATGTACCAGACCGTGGCGGCGATCAGGATCATCACCATCGAGCCGGCGGTGAGGATCGCCCTGCCGCCCAACGCTACCCTTGCACCCATCCATTGCAACATGGGCGCGATCGCCACGATATCTCGGCTGCGGATGGTTTCCGATTGCGAAATGAAGATGATCATGGCGCCATAGATCGACCAGTGCCCAGCGTCACGATAAAGGGCGGCAGCTTGACCAGCGCCACCAGCACGCCATTGATCAGCCCGCACAGAATGCCGGTGCCGATGCCCAGCACGAAGGATATTTCCACCGGCACGCCCGCAACTACGGATAGCCGCCCCATAACGATGGAGCTCAGGATCATGATCGCCCCGACCGATAGATCGATGCCGGCGGTGAGGATGATCAGGGTCTGCGCAATGCCCAGCACGCCGATAATGGTCACCTGCTGCAACACCAGCGACAGGTTGAAGGGCGCGAAGAACTTGCTGCCCGCCGCCACCGAAAAGATCGCAATGGCCACGATCAGCACGATGAAGGGAATAGCCGTCGGATAGCTGTGCAGGAAGGCCTGTAGCCGCCGGATCGGGCCGGGCGCATCCTCTTCGAAGCTGGCCACCACCTGCGCGGCCCCCGCCAATCCCTTTTCCGCTACGGCCGAGCCGCTTGCGTCATCACTCATCAACGCCCCTCCCCGGGGTATAATCTCAGTAGGCCTCATGGTGAGCTTGTCGAACCACGAGGGTGTGGCACCAGGGATAGTTCAACCTCGTCCTTCGACAAGCTCAGGATGAGGTCGAACCATTCTCCGGTGGTTAGGTCAGCTTAGCCCCAGCAGAGCTCGGTGCCCTTGGCAGTATCGATCGACTCGACGCCTGCCACCGGCTTGTCGGTCACCAGCGCGGCCCCGGTATCGAAGAAGTCCAGCCCCTCGGTCACCGCGGGCTTTTCGCCGGTATCGGCGAACTTCTTGATCGCTTCCATCGCCATGGAGGCCATGAGCAGCGGATATTGCTGGCTGGTAGCGCCGATCACGCCGGCCTTGACGTTGGCAACGCCCGGGCAGCCACCATCGACGGAAACGATCAGCACCGAGCCATCATCCTTGCCGATAGCCTTGAGCGCTTCGAAGGCGCCCGCCGCAGCCGGCTCGTTGATCGTATAGACCACGTTGATGTCTGGGCATTTCTGCAGCAGCGTTTCCATGGCGGTGCGGCCACCATCTTCGGCACCGCCGGTCATTTCGTGCCCGCAAATGCGCGCATCGTCTTCGTCGCCATATTTATTGGGGTCTTTCACATCGATGCCGAAGCCAGCCATGAAGCCACGGTCGCGCAGATAATCGACGGTCGGCTGGTTCACCGCCAGATCGAGAAAGGCGATCTTGGCATTGACCGCCGCGTCGCCCAGCGTGCCCTTGGCCCGAGCGCCGATCAGTTCGCCTGCCTTGCGATTGTCGGTGGCAAAAGTAGCGTCGGCCGCGTCGATCGGGTCAAGCGGGGTATCGAGCACGATCACCAAGAGGCCCGCATCGCGCGCCTGCTGGATGGTCGGCACAATGGCGCTCAGAATCCGAAGGCACGATGGCAAAGCCCTTGGCGCCCGAGGCGATCAGATTTTCGATGGCCGCGATCTGGCTGTCATTGTCGCCATCGAATTTGCCGGCAAAGGTGCGCAATTCGATGCCCAGCTCATCCGCCTTGGCACAGGCGCCTTCGCGCATCTTGACGAAAAAGGGATTGCCCTCCGTCTTGGTGATCAGCCCGATAATAGTCTCCTGCGCCATGGCGGCCGTGCCGCCCATCAGACCCAGCATCACGGCCCCAGCGGCCGCGATTTTGATAAACCTACCCATAATGTCTCCTCCCGAGATTTGCCGTCGCCCTGCTGGGCATGGCGGGTCGAGAGTCCGCGTGGCGCTCTCCTCCGGCCACCCGTCCCGGTCGCCATATCAGCCGCACATTTCGCTCCTGTCAATAAATTAATCCAACTGATTTATTAATTGACAGAGCTGCCCCATTGGCGCCACTAGTTTGCGAGGAGGAGTTGCAAGCCAATGAAAACGATTGCGAATTCGCGCCCGT
Organism: Devosia sp. A8/3-2; assembly: GCA_025452255.1. Classification (GTDB taxonomy): domain Bacteria; phylum Pseudomonadota; class Alphaproteobacteria; order Rhizobiales; family Devosiaceae; genus Devosia. The sequence continues at coordinate 1,708,338 of CP104974.1, read as the reverse complement.
TTGGGCTAGCTGCACCATGGCAAATTATTGGCTCGGTTAAGAAAACAGGGGCGGATGGATGGTTGAGGCAGACGGCGTTCGGGCCCGTTCGGACGATCTGAGCCGCGGCACCAATCAGACCGGCGTCCGCCTCTACAACGAGCGGCTGGTGCTCTCGCTGATCCGCCGCCATGGCGCCCCTGCCCAAGGCCGATATCGCGCGCCGCACCGGCCTGTCGCCCCAGACCATTTCAACCATCGCCAATGCGCTGGAACGCGATGGCCTGATCACGCGCCAGTCGCCGCTACGCGGCAAGGTCGGCCAGCCGCTCGTGCCCTATGCGCTCAATCCGCGGGGCGCTTTTTCTCGGGCCTCAAGATCGGTCGCCGCTCGTCCGATATCGTCCTGCTCGATTTTGTCGGCACCGTGCTCGGCCGCATCCATGAGCCGCACCCCTATCCCACGCCCGATATCGTGCTGGCTTTGGCCCAGCGCGGCATTGCCGAGCTGACCGCCCAGCTCAATCCCGCTGAACGCACCCGCATTGCCGGCTTCGGCATCGCCTCGCCCTTCGAACTCTGGAACTGGGAGGCACAATTGGCCGCGCCGCCCGAAGTGCTCAGATCCGGCGCCATGCCGATATCCGCCACGATATCGCTGGTATCAGCACCTGGCCGGTCTATCTGCACAATGACGGCACCGCCGCCTGCGCCGCCGAACTGGTGCTGGGCAGTGGCCAGCATGGCGAGGATTTTCTCTATATTTTCCTCGGCTCATTCTCGGGTGGCGGCGTCGTGCTGGGAGGACATCTGTTTCCCGGCCGCACCGGCTATGCCGGCGCCCTTGCCCCCTGCCCGTTCCCGTCCCGGGCGGCTTCCAGCAAATCCTGCGCAGCGCCTCCATCTATGTGCTGGCCGACCGGCTGAAGGCGGCGGGCGTGGATCCGCAAGTGCTCTGGCTCGACCCCAGCGATTGGGGCCCATTGGGCACCCCGCTCGACGACTGGATTGCCGAAGCCGCCCAAAGCCTCGCGCTGGCCTGTGTCACCGCGGTCTCCATCATCGATTTCCGCACTATCGTGCTCGATGGCGCCTTTCCCCCGCCGTGCGCACTCGCTCGGTCGAGGCAACGCGGGCCGCCTTCGGCCAGTTCGACCGGCAGGGCCTCGCCCCATTCGACATTGCCGAGGGCACGATCGGCTTCGGCGCGCGAAGTCGGTGGCGCCTGCCTGCCGCTTCTGGCCAATTTCACCCGGGACCGCGAAGTGCTGTTCAAGGAAAATGGCTAATTAAGACCGGTCCGCGGATTTATGCGAAATCCGGTAACCAGTCTGCAAGTTTACCCGGTCTAGGTTAAGCCGGTAATCGGCCCGGTTCCTATTCATGCAGGCGCAAACTTCGACGACCGAGCGTTGGCACTTCATAACGGCTGTCCTGCTGCCCGTCGTCCCGGCGCTGGTTGCAACGGCTGCCGCTGTGATTGGCTTTGTCTTCTGGTCGACCAGCACGATCGACCAGCGCGCCATCGAGCGCCAGACCACCATGGTCACCCGGGTGCTCCGGGCCAAGCGCGATCTCATGCTCAAGGACCGGGGTGGCATAGCCATCTGGGATGAGGCGGTGCTCCACGCCGGCCAGAGCTTCGATCACGATTGGGTCCATGCCAATATGGGCCTGTGGATGCATAGTTTCTTCGGGCATGACCGCTCCGTGGTGCTCGATGCCCAGAACCAGCCGCTCTACGTGATGGAAAATGGGCAAGCCGCATCAACCACCGGCTTCCGCCAGATGGCCAGCGGCGTCATGCCCTCGGTCCAGCAATTGCGCACACTGATCAGCGCCGGGCAGATGGCCGATTTCGTCAGCGGCAAGACCGATGTCCCGCCTACCATTTGCGATTTCGCGCTGGTCGATGGCAAGCCCGCCATTGTGGCCGTCAGCCCCATTGTCAGCCACACCCGCAGCATAGAACACACACTCGGCTCGGAACACCTGATGGTTTCGGTGCGCTTCCTCGGAGCCGAGACTGTCGCCGAAATGATGCATCAATATCTGATCGAAGATGCAGCCTTCGTGCTCGTCCCCTCGGCCAGCCCCGATCGCGTATCCTATCCGGTGATCAACGATGTCGGGCGCTTCGTGGCCTTTTCGAATGGACCGGCGACCGCCCCGGCCGACTGATGCTGGGCCACACCGTACCGGTTTTGATCGTCGTCATCCCGGGCGGCGCCCTGCTCTTCATGCTGCTGCTGCGCAAGCTGCGAGGCTCTTCGGCCGCCTTGCAGGAAGGCCGCCGGATTGCCGAGCACGAAGCCGCGCACGATCGGCTGACCGGCCTGCCCAACCGTACCAATTTCGATACCCATCTGGCGCGCGTGCTGCGTGAGCAGAAAGCCCCGGGCACGAACATCGTTCTGCTGATGCTCGATCTCGACCGCTTCAAGCAGGTCAATGACACGCTGGGCCACCAAGCCGGCGACGACCTGATCCGCAGCGTTGGCGAACGCATCCGCTCGGTTGTCGGCACCGAAGTTATGGTGGCCCGCCCGGGCGGCGACGAATTCGCCATTCTCGCCGTCACCCACAATCGCCCCTTCGACGCCATGGCCGTATCCGGGCGCATCATCGAAGCCATCGGCCGCCCATTCGATCTGGGCCACTTCAAAGCCCATGTCGGGGTCAGCATCGGCATTGTCGAGGCCGACGCCAGTACGGCCGAACCGCGCGAACTGGTGCGCAAGGCCGATATCGCGCTTTACGAGGCCAAGGCGGGCGGACGCAATCGCGCCATGGTCTATGAAGAGCATATGAACGAGCTGCTCCAGCTCCAGCACACCATCGAAGGCGAGCTGCGCACCGCGCTCAACCGCAACGATCAGCTCTCGGTCGCCTTCCAGCCGCTGGTCGATCAGAAGACGCGCAAGGTCATCGGCGCCGAGGCACTGGCCCGCTGGTATCACCCCAAATATGGGCAGATTTCTCCCGCCCGCTTCATTCCCGTGGCCGAAAATACCGGGCTTATCGAAGAACTGGGCGAGTTTGTGCTGCGGCGGGCCTGCGAAATCGGTGCGAGCGCGCCGGGCCGCACCATCGCGGTCAACATTTCCCCGACCCAGCTGCGCAATCCCTATTTCTCCAACCAGGTCTTCGACATCCTGCATCAAACGGGTATGCGCCCGATCGATCTGGAACTCGAAATCACCGAATCCATCCTGCTCGATGACGAGAATATCTCGGCCCAGAACCTGCGCACCTTCCGCGCCGCCGGCATCCAGATCGCGCTGGATGATTTCGGCACCGGCTATTCCTCGCTGAGCTATCTCAAGCGCTATCCCGTCGATCGCATCAAGATCGACCGCTCCTTTGTCAGCCAGCTTGCCGAAGGCCATGTGTCGGTCGCCATTACCCGGGCCATCGTCACGCTGGCCCATGCCATGGATATCGAAGTCACCGCCGAGGGTGTGGAATCGGAAAAACAGGCCAATATTCTGGGCAAGATGGGCTGCAATACCCTGCAAGGCTTCCTGTTTTCGGGCGCCGTCGTCCCCGCCAAGATTGCCGGCATTTTCGCCGACCCGCTGAACACGCCGGAACGTCGCCGCCGCGCCTGCAACCGCGCCGCTTAACCCACCGAGGCCAATACAACGCCAAGCCGCTTCTCGCGCCGAAAGCCCGGCTTTGCCCTTGCCGGCCTCCAGCCACAATGCCTGCAGCTTGCCCCGGTCGAACAGCTTGAACAGGCACGGCGCGATATAGGATTTCCGGCAGATCGCCGGCGTATTGCGCAATGGTGTTCGGCAACCTCCCGCGCCACCTGCGCCATCTGCCGCCGCCGTGCCGACATCGACCCCCGCTTTCCATCCGGGCCAGCGCCTCGGCCGCCATAACGCTGGCATGGAAGGTGCGGAAATCCTTGGCGGAGATATCCACGCCGGCCAGTTCGCGCAGATAGTCATTGATGGCGCCGGTCTGGATCGGCCGGATCTTGCCGCTCTCATCGCGATAGACCAGCAGGCGCTTGCCCGGCAATTGCTGGATTCGACCCAACGCGGCAGCCGGGGCCTTGTCGGTAAAGCGGTAATCCGCCCGCTTGCCGCCCTTGGCTGCAAAGCTCACGCAGACCTCGTCCCCCTCAACCTTCACGTCGCGCGCAAACAATGTTCCGGCGCCGCGCGTACCACTGGTTTCAAGATATTTTTCGCGGCCCACCCGCATCGCCGTCTTGTCGATCAAGGCCAAGGCAATGGCGAGGGCCAGTTCACGGCTGCCGGTTTCTGCATTCAACCCGGCCAACACCTTTCGCCGCAGCTTGGGCAATATGGCGGGCAGCATCGCAAGCCGCTTGAGCTTGCGGCCATTCCGCTTCAGTTCCCAATCGGGATGATAGATATATTGATCGCGCCCGGCTTCATCGACCCCAAGCGCTTGAATATGGCCACGCGGATCAGTCGCGATCCGCACATCCTGCCAGAGCCGGTGGAATGCCCAGCGCCTTCACGCGCCTTGATCTCTGCGTCGCGCAGCTTTGCGCCAGTCGCGTCGAGATAGCTGAACCCCGTACCCCGGCGTTGCCGGAGGATGGTCAGGTCTTCACGCGCAACTCGGACCAACCGCGCCATGGTCAGGTTGGGTTCGGCTGGCTCATCGTAAAGACCATGTAGAGAATGGCGAACAACACGATGATGCCGATCAACGAAATGACCAGCACCCGCAGGTTCATCTTGCGCGGGCTGGCCTGCCGGACCTCGGTCGTGTTCTTGTGCGGATCGTAGGTTTCCAAACTGGCTCTCCTGTTGGCGCTCCAAAGGCAAACGTACGCCTGTCCCCGTGGTTCCGGACAAAGCCAGACCGGGACTTGACGCCGCACCGCCACCAGCCGACTTTCGGGCATTGCCCATTGGGATAAATCGATGACCTCTGCCGCACTTCTCACCCGCATGATCATGGCCGGACAGGGCAAGGCGCCAGCCGATCTCGTCATCAAGAATGTGCAATTGCTCGACGTCATCACCGGCGCCGTCACTCCAACCGATATTGCCATTGTGGGTGACCGCATCGTGGGCACCCATGCCAGTTACGAGGGCAGAAACAATCATCGACGGCGCGGGCCGCTATGCCGTGCCCGGCTTCATCGATACCCACCTGCATATCAGAATCGTCCCCGGTCACCCCGTTCGAATTCGACCGCTGCGTGCTGCCGCATGGTGTCACCACGGCGATCTGCGATCCGCACGAAATCGCCAATGTGCTGGGCGCCGAAGGCATAAGCTATTTCCTCGACAGCGCCGAACAGACCATCATGGATGTGCGGGTAAATCTGTCGTCCTGCGTGCCGGCCACCGGCTTTGAAACCAATGGTGCAGCGCTCGAGATCGAAGACCTCGAGCCCTTCCGTGATCATCCCAAGGTGATCGGCTCCGGCCGAAATGATGAACTTTCCCGGCGTGCTGTCAGCCGATCCGGGCATCATCGCCAAGCTCGTCGCCTTCCGGGACAGCCATATCGATGGCCACGCCCCGCTCCTGCTCGGCCGGGGGCTCAATGGCTATCTCGCCGCCGGCATTCGTACCGATCACGAGGCCACATCAGCCGCCGAGGCGCGCAAAAGCTCGCCAAGGGCATGGCGATCCTGATCCGCGAGGGCTCGGTCTCCAAGGACCTCAAGGCGCTGGCCGAAATACTGGACGAAAACACCTCAAGCTTCGTCGCCCTCTGCACCGATGATCGCAACCCGCTCGACATTGCCGAGGAAGGGCATCTGGACAGCTCCATCCGCCGCCTCATCGCCATGGGCCGCCCACTACATCACGTCTATCGCGCCGCCAGCCACTCCGCCGCCCGCATTTTTGGCCTGACCGGTCGCGGCCTGCTGGCCCTCGGCTGGCGCGCCGATATCGCCCTGCTCGATAGCCTCGAGGATTGTCGCGTTTCCGACGTGCTGACCGCAGGCCGCCCGGTGCGCCCCGAACTGTTCGCGGCGCGCAAGCCCGTGGCGCCGGTGGGCCTGACCTCGGTCAAATCCCGCACCATCGTCGCCGACGATTTCATCGTCCCCGCCCGCCCCGATCGCAACCAGACCCCGGTGATCGGCGTCAAGCCGGGCCTCATCCTCACCTTCCGCGAATCCGCGGCACTGGAAATTGGCGACAGGGGCACGCAGGCCGACATTGCGCAGGACGTATTGAAATGCGTGGTCATCGAGCGCCATGGCCGCAACGGCAATATCGGCCGCAGCTTCGTCAAAGGGTTCGGCCTGCAACGCGGCGCCATCGCTTCTTCAGTTGGGCACGACAGCCACAACATCACCGTCATCGGCGCCAATGACGAGGACATGGCACTGGCCGTCAACCGCCTGATCGCGCTGCAAGGCAGCTTCGCCGTTGCCGATGGCGGCAAGATCACCGCCGAGCTGGCTTTGCCCATTGCCGGGCTGATGAGCCTCAATCCCTTCGAAACCGTCGCACGTGACCTGCACCACCTGCGCGATGCGGCGCTGGCCCCGGGCTGCGTCCTCCCCGAGCCGTTCCTGCAAGTCGCGTTCTCGGCGCTGCCGGTCATCCCGCATCTCAAGATGACTGACCGCGGCCTGTTCGACGTCGATAAGTTCGATTTCGTCAGCTAATCAATGCGCTTGCCGCGCCTTGACCTTCCGCCGGGCCGCATGCAGCAGCGGCTCGGTATAGCCCGAGGGCTGATCGGCACCATGTAGCGCCAGATCGAGCGCGGCCCGGAAGGCGACGGATTGGAAATTCTCCGCCATCGGCCGATAGATCGGATCATCGGCATTCTGCTGATCGACCACTGCGGCCATGCGCTCGAAGACCGAGGTCACCTCGTCCTTGGAAACCAGCCCATGGCGCAGCCAATTGGCCACCGCCTGCGAGGAAATCCGGCAAGTGGCGCGGTCTTCCATCAGGCCGACATTGTTGATGTCGGGCACTTTGGAACAGCCCACGCCCTGCTGCACCCAGCGCACCACATAGCCTAGAATGCCCTGCGCATTATTCTCCAGCTCGCGGGTGATCTCCTCGCGGCTGAGCGAATAAGGCGCCTGTACCGGCATGGAGAACAGCTCCGCCAGCGGCGGCACCGGCTGGTTGTGGCGGCGCTGCTGCGCCTCGAACACGTCGATCTGGTGATAATGCAACGCATGCAGCGTCGCTGCCGTTGGCGAGGGCACCCGGGCGGTATTGGCGCCGGCATTGGGGTGGCCGGACTTGGCCGCCATCATCGCTGCCATATCGTCAGGCCGCGCCCACATGCCCTTGCCGATCTGTGCCTTGCCGCTGAGGCCACAGGCCAGCCCGATCAGCACATTGCGGTCCTCATAGGAGGCAATCCAGCGCTCGGACTTGATCTCCTCCTTGCGCAGCACCGCCCCGGCTTCCATCGAGGTGTGGATCTCGTCGCCCGTGCGATCGAGGAACCCGGTATTGATGAAAAACACCCGCTCGCGCGCCGCATGGATCGCCGCCTTCAGATTAGCCGAGGTGCGGCGCTCTTCGTCCATAATGCCGATCTTGATGGTCAGTGGCTTAAGGCCCAGCATCTTCTCCACCGAGGCAAAAATCGCGCAGGCAAAAGCCACTTCCTCGGGGCCGTGCATCTTGGGCTTGACGATATAGATGGCGCCCGTCGTGCTGTTGAGCTTGTCATGCATGGCGCAGAGCACGGTAAGCGCCGCATCCATCAAGCCTTCGCCAATCGGCCTGCCATCCAGCAGCACAGCGTCAGTCGTCATCAGATGACCCACATTGCGCACCAGCAGCAGCGAGCGGCCCTTCAGCACCAGCGGCGCCCCGTTGACATCCTTGTAACTGCGATCGGCATTGAGCTTGCGCGTAACCTGCCGCCCGCCCTTTTCGAACGTGTCTTCCAGCGTGCCATTCATCAGGCCCAGCCAATTGCGATAGACCCCGACCTTGTCTTCTGCATCGACCGCGGCGACCGAGTCCTCGCAATCCTGAATAGTCGTCAGCGCGGCTTCGACAATGATGTCGCTGAGACCCGCCTTGTGCGCGCCGCCGATGACGCTGCCCGGCTCGATGACCAGAATGGCGTGCAGGCCACGGTGGCGCAGCACCAACTCGCCCTTGGTCTCGGTGCCACCATAGCCGACAAAAGCCGCTGCATCCTTGAGCGCCGTGCGGCCAGAAGCGGTATCGGCAACAAAGCGGCGAACCTCGCCCTCCTTGATCACATGATAGCCCGTGACATCGCGATGGCTGCCGCTTTCGAGTGGAAACGCCTCATCAAGGAAGCTGGCAGCCTTGTCGACCACCGCTGCCCCGCGTGCCGCATTATAACCCTTGCTCGGCTCCAGATCGCCGCTGCGCTCGATAACGTCAGTGCCATAAAGCGCGTCGTAAAGACTGCCCCAGCGCATTGGCGGCATTGAGCGCATAGCGCGCATTGCTGACCGGCACCACCAATTGCGGTCCGCACAGCGTGGTGATTTCAGGATCAAGCCCCGTGGTCTCGATGGTGAAATCAGCGGGCTCGGGCACCACATAGCCGATATCTCTGAGGAAGAATTCGTAGCCCTGCGGATTGTTGGCGACCGGGCCATAGCGGCGATGCCAATCATCGATCCGGCCCTGCAAATCCTCGCGCTTGGCCAGCAGCGTCGCATTGGTCGGGCCATGCTCGGCCACCAGTGCCGCAAACCCGCTCCAGAATTGATCGGCCGAAATGGAAAGCCCGGGGAGCGCTTCTTTCTCAACAAAATCGACCAGCAGGGGATGAACTGAAAGGTCCGATTTCGTCAGATAGTGGCTCATAAATTTTCTTCCTCAAATAGCTCGTCTTGCCCGATGCAGCACCCTCCCCATCAAGGGGAGGTGGCAGATCGAGCGCCGGACTGGCACCGGCGTAACATTGCAAAACCCCGGCCAACCTAGGCGAAGGCAGCCAGCCTCACAACCCGCCTAAAGTTGACTTGGCCTGTGCGCCAGCCACATAGACCTCGGCAATCGAACGGTCATCGCCCAGCGTCTGGAGCAGGAACAATTCCTCGACCAGACTCGTCACCGTCTCCATGCGCAGCCGCATGGCCGGCGTGGCGCCGGCGTCGAGCACCACAAGATCGGCAGCGCAGCCCGGCTCGATCGCACCGATCGTGCCCTCAAGCGACAGTGCCCGGGCATTGCCCAGCGTCGCCATATAGAAGGAATTGAGCGGGGTCAGCCGCTGGCCGCGCAATTGCAGCACTTTGTAGCCTTCGTCCAGCGTGGCCAGCATGCCGTAATTGGTGCCCCCACCAATGTCAGTCGCAATCCCGATCCGCACCCCGGCCTTGGCCAGCCGCTCGCGATCAGAACAGCCCGCTGCCGAGGAACAGGTTCGATGTCGGGCAGAACACGGCCACCGATTGGGTCTCAGCCAGCACCTGCGTTTCGCGGTGATTGAGGTGGATGGAGTGGCCCAACAGGGTCTTGGGGCCGAGCAGGCCGTAATCCTCATAGATGCCGGTATAGTCCGGGGAATCCGGATAAAGCTCCATCGAGAAGCTGATCTCGGCGGCGTTCTCGCTCAGATGCGTCTGCACATAACACTCGGGATGCTCGGCCACGAGCACGCGCGACGCCTCCAGCTGCGCCGGGGTCGAGGTGATGGCAAAGCGCGGCGAAATAGCATAGAGCGCCCTCCCCTTGCCATGCCAGCGCTCGATCAAAGCCTTGGTGTCGTCATAGCCGGATTGGGCCGTGTCGCAGAGCGCTTCGGGCGCATTGCGATCCATCATCACCTTGCCGCCCACCATCAGCATATTGCGCTTTTCGGCCTCGGCGAAATAGGCATCGACCGAACGCGGATGGCTCCGAGCAATAGGCCACGGCCGTGGTCGTGCCATTGCGGATCAGCTCGTCATAGAAGGCTGAAGCAACGGCACCGGCATGGCCCTGCTGACTGAATTTCTGCTCTTCCACAAAAGTGTAGGTGTTGAGCCATTCGAGCAGCGAGCCGGCATAGGAAGCGATCATCTGGCTCTGCACATAATGCAGATGCAGATCGATAAAGCCGGGCAGGATCAGATGGGGCCGATGATCGATGATCTCGGCATCGCCCACCACACCCGCATCAAAATCGCCGACGCTGGCCACTTTGCCATCGGCAATCACCACCATGCCGTCGGCGAAATAACGATAGCTCGCCGTGTCATCAATGCCCTGCGGCTCGCTGACAAAGCTCAGCACCCGGCCGCGCAAAATGGTCCGGGTCATTGGCCCGAGCCTTCACGGAACCACTCGACCAGCAAGGCCCGTTCGGCCGTGGTCATTTCGGTGGCATTGCCCGGCGGCATGGCATGCGAATAGCCCGCCTGCATGGCGATGTCCCCGGCGTGGTTGGCCACCGCGATATCATTGTCGAGAATGACATTTTTGGGCGCTTCATAAATGCCCGGCCAGACCGGCTCTGCCGTGTGGCACATGGCGCAGCGGGTCTGCACGGTCAGGCTAGCGTCCTTGAAATGGCTGGCTGCGAGAAAGGACTCGGCCGCACGAGACGCCACCTCCTCTCCCGCCGAGCCCGGCAGTTTGGGCGCGGTGGAAAGCCACGCAATGATCAGGAACAGCACCACAGCCACTGCCCGGGTCCAGTGCGGATTGCCCTTGCGGGCGTGGCGCGTATTGAAATAGTGCCGGATGACCACGCCGACGAGGAAGATCAGCGAAGCGATGATCCAGTTCCACTGCGTGGCAAAAGCCAGCGGATAGTGTGACGACAGCATGAAGAAGATGACGGGCAGCGTCAGGTAGTTGTTATGCAGGCTCCGCTGCTTGGCGATCTTGCCATATTTGGCGTCGGGCACACGGCCAGCCTTGAGATCAGCCACCACGATCTTCTGGTTGGGAATAATGATCATGGCCACATTGGCCGCCATGATCGAGGCCGTGAACGCTCCCATATGCAGCATCGCCGCCCGGCCGGTGAACAGCTGCGTGTAGCCCCACGCCATCGCCGTCAGGATCACGAACAGCACCAGCATCAGCCCGTTCTGGCTCTCGCCCAGCGGCGATTTGCACAGGCGATTATAGATCACGAAGCCAAGCACGATCGAGCCCATCGAGATCAGGATCGCCGCCCAATTGGGCACGTCCAGCACGTTGCGATCGATGAGATAGATATCGGCGCCGACATAATAGACCAGCACCAGCAGCATGAAGCCGGAGAGCCACGTCCAATAGCTTTCCCATTTGAACCGGGTCAGGTGCTCGGGCAGGAATTCGGGCGCCACCAGATATTTCTGGATGTGATAAAATCCCCCGCCATGCACCTGCCATTCCTCGCCATGGGCCAGCGGGGGCAGGCTCGGCGTCTTGCGCAAGCCCAGATCGAGCGCGATGAAATAAAACGACGAGCCGATCCGGGCAATAGCCGTGATGACATGCAGCCACCGGACCGCGAACATCAGCCATTCGTAAGCAATTGCGTAATCGGGCATCGTCTTCTCCTAAGGTCTGATGTGCTCAGAACCCCTTCCTCCTACGGTGTCATTCCCACGACAACGGGAACCTCTCTCTTCTGCGGTCAGCAAACAGAGGTTCCCGCTTTCACGGGAATGACCCGGTGGAATAAATATTTCCCAGCTCTACCGAGCAGTCGTGAAAAAGGGCAGGCGCAGGCCCGCCCCCTTCAGCTCAATGCAGCCTTAAACCGGCTGTTCAACGCCTTCGACATACCAGTCCATGCTGAGCAGCTCGGCATCGGTCATGGTCACCCCGGCGGCGACGCGTTCGGCGCCGGTATTGTCCTTGATCGGGCCGGTGAAGATGTGGAACGAGCCGTCGATCTGGCCGGTGCGGACCTTCTCGGCATCGGCCACGACGTCGGCCGGGATCTTTTCGTTATAGGGGCCCATCTGGACCACGTCTTCCTTGAGGCCTTCCCGGGTATCGCCGGCCACCCAGTGCCATCGATCACCGCCTTGGCGGAGGCGAGATAATGCGGGCCCCAATGGTCGATAATGGCGGTCAGCTGGGTTTCCGGAGCAAAGGCGCTCATGTCGGCGCCCTGCCCGAACCCGCCGATAATGCCGCGTTCTCGGGCAACCTGCAGGGCCGCCGGACCATCGGTATGCTGGGCGATGATGTCGATGCCCTGATCGATCATGGCGCGCGCCGCGTCGGCTTCCTTGGCCGGGTCGTTCCGAGTCGAGATATAGACCGGCTTGACGGTGAAGTTCGGGTTGATGCGGCGGCCGCTCAGCGCCAGTGCATTGATGCCCATCACCACTTCGGGGATCGGGAAAGAGCCGATATAGCCCGCCTTGCCAGTCTTGGAGAGATGGCCGGCAATGGTGCCGCAAACGGCGCGGCCTTCATAGAAGCGCATTGTAAAGCCCCACATTCTCGGCCTTCTGATAGCCGGTGGCATGCTCGAACTTCACATCGGGGAATTGCGGAGCAACCTTGATCACCGAGTCGCCAAAGCCGAAACTGGTGGCGAAGATCAGCTTGTTGCCCTGCTGGGCCAACTCGCGCAGCACGCGCTCGCAGTCCAGGCCTTCCGGCACGTTTTCGACATAGGTGGTTTCCACCGCATCGCCCAGCTGTTCCTCGACATAGAGGCGGCCCCGGTTGTGGGCGTAGTTATAGCCATTGTCGTTGATAGTGCCGACATAGATAAAGCCGATCTTGAGCGGCTCGGCTCAGGCGAAAGCCTTGGAGCCGAGCAGCGGCAGGGCTGCGGCAGCGCCGCCGATCTTCAGAATATTGCGCCGTGATAAGGTGGTCATGGTTCTCTCCTGATTGACGTCTTGATATTCGATTGAACCGGTCATTGCCGCCGGCTCAATTGCTGGGCAGAAACGGCTTGCCGAGGCAGGCCGGTGCATTGCTGGTGGCGTCGCGCCGGATCGAAATCAGGACCAGCACGATAATGGTAGCGAGATAGGGCAAAGCCGCCCACAGCTCGGATGGAATGACCGAAAGCGGCCCGCCGCCGGCCTTGGCATAGAGTTCCATGGTCATGACGAGCCCGAACAAATAGGCGCCCGCCAGCAGCCGGAACGGCTTCCACGAGGCAAAAACCACGAGCGCCACCGCGATCCAGCCGCGGCCCGCCGTCATGCGTTCGGCCCATTGCGGGGTCAGCAGCAGCGGGAAACAGGCTCCCGCTATGCCGGCCATGGCGCCGCCGAACAGCACGGCGGCATAGCGCACGCCCTTGACCGAATAGCCGATCGAATGGGCCGAAAGATCGTTCTCTCCGACAGCACGCAGGATGAGGCCCGAGCGGGTGCGATGCAGGAACCACCAGATCGCCGCGACCATGAAGAACGAAAAATAGACCGGGAATGAATAGCCGAACAGCACCCGCCAGACCGGATGGGTCGCCAGCTCCGCCGGAAACAACGGCCGCATCAATTGGATCGGTCGCGCCGAGAATGGCGCGCCGGCGAGGGCGGACAGCCCGGTGCCGAAAATCGTCAGCGCCAGACCCGTCGCGGTCTGGTTGGCAGACAGGCTGAGCGTCAAGAACCCGAAGATCAGCGAAGCCCCGGCCCCGGCAAACGCACCGCACAGCAGCGCGAAATAGGGATTGCCCGTATAGAATTGCCCGGCAAAGCCCGCGATGGCGCCGACCAGCATCATGCCCTCGACACCCAGATTGAGCACGCCGCTCTTTTCGACGACCAATCTGCCCAGAGCCGCGATCAGGATCGGGGTGGCGGCGCCGACCGAGGTGACGATGATGGCAATATAGATATCCATCTATGCCGCCCCTGCCGCCGGTTGCGTGACCACGCGCTTGAGCCAGTAGCGCACCGGGATATCGCCCGCCAGCAGGAAGAACAGCACCATGGCCCGGAAAATGCCCGTCGCGGCATTGGGCAGCCCGATCGTGGTCTGCGCCACTTCGCCACCAACAAAGGTGATGGCCATGACAATGCCGGCAAAGATCACGCCCAGCGGATTGAGCCGACCGAGAAACGCCACGATGATGGCGGTGAACCCGTAATTGGTGGGAAAGCCCGGCACCATGCGCTGGAACGGCCCCGCCACTTCGAGCACCCCGGCCAGCCCCGCCAGCGCGCCGCTGACCAGCATGGCGAGCCAGATCGTCCTGTTCTCGGAAAATCCGCCATAGCGCGCCGCATGCGGTGCAGCGCCCACCGCCCGCATCTGATAGCCGAATACCGAACGCGACATGATAAACCGAGCCACCAGCGCCACGACAATGGCAATGGGAACGCCCAGATGCACGATGGTGCCGGGGATGATGGTGGGCAGGCGCGCGGCTTCCGAGAATAGCCGCGTCTGTGGAAAGCCCATGCCCATCGGGTCCTTCCGAGGCGCACGGATCAGATAATAGATCAGTTGCACCGAGGCATAGGTGAGCATCAGCGAAGTCAGGATTTCATTGACGTTGAGGCGCGTCTTGAGCAGCGCCGGAATGGCCGCATAGAGCATGCCGCCCACGACCCCAGCCGGGATCATCAGCGGCAGGATCCACGGGCCGGTCATGCCATAGGTGGCCAGCGCCACCCGAGTGCCGGCAAGGCCGCCAATGATGTATTGCCCCTCGGCGCCGATATTCCACACATTGGCGCGATAGGCGATGGACAGGCCAACCCCGATAATGATCAGCGGCGCGGCTTTTACCCCAAGGTCCTGCCATTTGTAAGCATTGGTCAGCGGCGTGAAAAAGATTTCATGTACCGCGCCGATGCCGTCATAGCCGATCAGCGAAAAATGATGGCGCCGATGACCATGGTCAGCAACACGGCCGCAATCGGGGTCGTATAGAGCATGAGCCGGGACGGCTCCTGGCGCTTTTCAAGCCGGAACTGCATCAGCTACCTCCACTGTGCCATGCATCCCGCCCATCAAGAGGCCAATTTCTTCCACCGACACCTCGCCCACCGGCTGGGCCGGGGACAAATGTCCCAGATTGATCACCGCCAGCGTGTCGCACAGCGCCAAAAGCTCATCGAGATCTTGGCTGATCACCACAATGGCCGACCCGGCTGCGGCCGGGTCGACCAGCGCTCGGTGGATCGCCGCCGCCGCGCCCGCATCAACCCCCAAGTCGGCTGGCTCACCACCAGCACGCTGGGCTTTTGCAGGATTTCGCGGCCCATAATGTATTTCTGCAAATTCCCGCCTGAGAGCGAGCCCGCGGTCGAGCCCGGCCCCAGCGCCTTGACGGCAAAATCGGCAATCACCTTGCCGGTATAGGTCTTGGCGGCGCCCGAATTGATCAGCCCCAGCATGACCATGCCCAGCCGGTCGCGCGCCGTCAGTACCGAATTGTCGCTCAGGCTGAAATCGCCAATCGCCGCATGCCCATTGCGTTCCTCAGGCACCGCACACAGGCCGCGCTTGCGGCGGCCGGTGGTGTCGAGCAGGCCCAGCGGATAGCCATCAATGGTGACGGCATCCTTGTCATCGCCAATGATCTCGCCGCTTAGCGCATCGAGCAGTGCGTTCTGCCCATTGCCGGCGACCCCGGCAATGCCGAAGATTTCGCCCGCCCGGACGGTGAAGCTCACATTATCGACCGGCACATCAGAAATGCCCGGTCTTCTTGGTGGAAAGCCACGACACGACCAGCTTGGGCAGGCCCATGCTCCGGCCCGGCTGGCGCACAATGTCCTTGAGACCGGCGCCGATCATCTTTTCGGCCATGGAGCGGCTGGTTTCCTGCTTGGGATCGCAGGTATCGACCAGCTTGCCGCCGCGCAGAATGGTCGCCGTATCGCACAAAGCTTTGATTTCATGCAGCTTGTGGGAAATGTATAGAATGGAACAGCCCTGCGCCGCGAGCTTCCGCAACACCTCGAACAATTGCTCGACTTCCTGCGGCGTCAGCACCGAAGTGGGCTCGTCCATGATCAGCAATTTCGGATCGAGCAGCAAAGCGCGCACGATTTCGATGCGCTGGCGCTCACCCACCGACAGCGTCGCCACAGTGCGATGCGGATCGAGCAGCAGGCCGTATTTGGTCATCACTTCGCGAATGCGAGCTTCCAGATCCCGTGCGGGAATTTTGGCATCCATGCCCAAGGCGATGTTTTCCAGCACCGTCAGCGCCTCGAACAGCGAGAAATGCTGGAACACCATGCCGATGCCGAGTTTACGCGCCGCCTTGGGATTGGCGATGGTGACCACCGGCCGTTCCGAGCGATTTCGCCGGCATCGGGCTGCATGATCCCGTAGATCATCTTGACCGGGGTGGATTTGCCCGCGCCATTTTCGCCCAGCAGCGCGTGGATTTCGCCGGGCTTGACCGCGAAACTGACATTGTCATTGGCGCGCACGCCGGGAAAGCTCTTGGTGATACCGGTCAATTCAAGCCGAAACGGCATACTAGCGTCCATTCACGGCCCCCAGTTTCCGGCGCCCCGCCCACGCACAATCTCAGCTTCCCGCCGACCAATGTGGACCATAATTTCCGCCGCCGCCAGTGCTGCAATAATTGCCGGCCTCTTATCCCCAAGCCCTTGGCGGCCAATAGGAGAAATCAGCCGCTCAAGCAATGCCGGATCGCCTCCTTCAGCACGAAACCAGCTGGAGAACTTCGCCCGCTTGGTCTCTGACCCCACCATGCCGAGATAGGGACAGTCACCGCGCTTGAGCGCTTCGGCCACGATCAGAAAATCCAGCGCGTGATCATGGGTGAGCACCACATAGCTGCTGCCCTCCGGCGCTGACCGCACCACCGCCTCAGGCATAGCCACCCGCCGCCACGCCACGCCGGGCGGCAATGTGCTCAATTCTTCCTGCCGCGTATCGATCACCTCGGACCGGACCGGCAGCAGCGCCAGAATCTGCGCCAGCGCCCTTCCGACATGCCCGGCGCCAAAAATATAGATCTGCGGTTCCTTGGCCTCTTCGGCGGCAATGCGCTCGACCAGATTGGCGCGGACACTCGCATCGGCATGGCGCAGGCTGACGCCCACCCGGCCACCGCAGCATTGGCCGATTTCCGGCCCCAGCGGCACATCCATCGCCTCTTCCGCCCGCCCCTCGGCAATCAACCGCCGCGCGTGCTCAATGACCATATATTCGAGCGCGCCTCCACCAATGGTCCCGAAGATCGAGCCCATGCTGACCAGCATGAACGTGCCCTGCTCGCGCGGCGACGAGCCCCGCACGGAGGTGAGTTCGCAGGCGATGATGGTGCGGTGGGCGGCGAGGAAATCGGCGAGGTCGGCGGAGCGGGTCATGGTGTGGCCGTCCCCGTATCGAGGTCAGCCGCGCCGCAGAACCCCCACCGTCGATCCCTCCCCTCAAGGGGGAGGGAGGCGATGGAGCCGCCAATATGAGGGTTGAACGAGGCGTAGTGATCGAGAGGGTCCCCTCCCCCTTGAGGGGAGGGACAGGGTGGGGGTTCTGCAGCGGGGATGACCACCAATCTCACCCGCGCGCCTCCCGCTTCAACCGTTCACACCCCATCAGCACCCGCTCAGGCGTTACCGGCGTATCCAGCCGCGGCGCAATTTTGTAATCCGCCACGCTCGCTACCGCCATGGACAGCGCCTCAACCACGCTCATCGCCAGCATCAGCGGCGGCTCGCCCACTGCCTTGGAGCGGCCAATGGTCGGCTCCTTATTGACCGACCATTCAGCCAGCCGCACGTTGAAGATGGGCGGCACGTCGCTCGCCACCGGAATCTTATAGGTGGACGGCGCCTTGGTGCGCAGCTGCCCCTTGTCGTCCCAGACCAGTTCTTCAGTGGTCAGCCACCCCATGCCACTGGATGAACCCGCCCTCCACCCGGCCGATATCGATGGCCGGATTGAGCGAGCGGCCGACATCGTGGAGGATATCGACGCGGTCGACGACATATTCGCCCGTCAGCGTATCGATCGTGACCTCGCTGACCGAAGCGCCATAGGCGAAATAATAGAAGGGATGCCCGCGCCCCGTCGCCCGGTCCCAATGGATTTTCGGCGTCTGGTAAAAACCCGCCGCCGAAAGCTGCACGCGGTTCAAATACGCCGAGGCAATCAGCTCGGCAAAAGCCACGAACTGGTCCCCGCCCGGATGCCACCCGGCACAAACTCCACCACCGCTTCATCACATTGATAAAGCTTGGCCGCATGAGTAACCAGCCGCGCCTTGATCTGCCGCGCTGCATCCCAAGCCGCCATGCCGTTGAGATCAGAACCCGACGAAGCGGCAGTGGCCGAAGTGTTCGGCACCTTGCCGGTCGAAGTCGCCATGATCTTGATGGCATCGAGCCCGACACAGAACGCATCGGCCAGAACCTGCGCCACTTTGATATAGAGCCCCTGCCCCATTTCGGTGCCGCCATGGCTGAGATGGATCGAGCCATCCTTGTAGACATGCACCAGTGCGCCCGCCTGATTGTACAGGTGGCGGTGAAGGAAATGCCGAATTTGACCGGCGTCAGCGCAATGCCCTTCTTGAGGATGGTGCTACCGGCATTGTAATCGAGGATCGCCTTGCGCCGCGCCTGATAGTCCGAGGATTGCTCCAGCTCCTCCACCACGCGATGGATGACATTGTCCTCCACCACCCGGTGATAGGGCGTCACATTCTCGCTGTCGGTGCCATAGAAATTGGCCTTGCGGATATCGAGCGGATCGCGCCCCAGATCATAGGCGATATCCTCGATCCAGCGCTCGGCCGCCATCATGCCCTGCGGCCCGCCAAAGCCGCGAAAGGCCGTATTGGAGACAGTATTGGTATAAAGCGGCTCGGACCGCACCTGCACGGCAGGATACCAATAGGCATTGTCGGCATGGAACAGCGCCCGGTCGGTGACGGGGCCGCTCAGGTCCGAGGAAAAGCCAGCGCGGGCGCCATAGACGGCGTCAACCGCACTGGATCTTGCCCATGTCGTCATAGCCGACATCATAATCGACCACGAAATCGTGCCGCTTGCCGGTGGCCGTCATGTCGTCATCGCGATCCGGCCGGATTTTGCAGGCACGGTTCCACTTCTTGGCCGCAATGGCCGCCACCGCCGCGAAGAGATTGCCCCGGGTTTCCTTGCCGCCAAAGCCGCCGCCCATGCGGCGCACATTCACCGTCACCGCATGCTGCTGGATATTGAGCACATGAGCCACCATCAGCTGCACTTCGCTGGGATGCTGGGTGGAGGAAAAGACGGTCACGTCCTCGTCTTCCCCCGGCACCGCCATGGCGATCTGGCCTTCGAGATAGAAGTGATCCTGCCCGCCAATGGCAATGCTACCCTTGACCCGGCGGGGAGATTCCGCCAGCCCGCCCTGCACATCGCCCCGTTCGAGCTTGAGCGGCTCGGTCACCAATTGCCCGCCCGCCGCCTGCGCCGCGCACATCGAGCGCAAAGGGCAGGTCTTTGTATTCAATCTTGGCCAGATGCGCCGCCCGCCGCGCTCGGTCGCGCGTTTCCACGATCACGGCAAATAGCGGCTGGCCCCAGAAATGCACCTTGCCAATGGCAAAGATCGGCTCGTCATGCTTGTGGCTGGGCGAAACATCATTCTCGCCAGGAATGTCGTCGGCGGTAAGCACGCCGATCACGCCGGGCGCGGCTTTGACCGCGGCATAATCAATGGCAACGATCTCGGCATGCGGCTTGGTCGAAAGCGTCAGATAGGCATGCATCGTGCCGGCTGGCTCGATCACGTCATCGATATATTCGGCCGAGCCGGAAACATGCTTGGACCCGCTATCGTGGCGGGTGGATTCGTGGAGTGTGGAGCGGGAAATGGTGGGGTGCTTGTTCATCACGCCACCGCCCGCACCAGCCGCTGGCCCCGGCCTGTCGTCTCCAGGAAGAACCGGCGCAGCAGGTTCTGCGCCGCCAGCAGACGATATTCGGCCGAGGCGCGCATATCGGAAATCGGCTGATAATCCTCAGCGAAAGCCCCGATAGCCGCTTCCACGGTTTCCAATGTCCATGGCTTGCCAACCAAAGCGGCCTCCACGGCCTTGGCGCTTAGGCGTCGCCGCCATGCCGCCAAAGGCCACGCGGACCATGCCGACGACGCCGGTATCACTGACGAAGATGCGGAATGCGCCGCACAGCGCGGAAATGTCTTCCTCGCGCCGCTTGGAAATCTTGTAGGTGGCGAAATGCTCGCCCGCCGGCAGATAGGGAATGGTGACGCTTTCAACGAACTCGCCCGGCTGGCGGTCCTGCTTGCCATAGGCGAGGAAATAATCCTCGAGCTTGATCTCGCGCCGATGTTCGCCCCGCCGCAGATGCAGCTTGGCCCCCAGCGCGATCAGCGGCGGCGGCGTGTCGCCAATGGGCGAGCCATTGGCGATATTGCCGCCAATGGTCCCCATATTGCGGATCTGTTCGCCCACGATGCGGTCCCACAATTCGCCCAGCTGCGGGAAATTGGCCGCGATGGATGGCAGCGCTTCGGAATAGCTGACCCCGGCATAAAGCCGCAATTCGCTATCGTTTTCGGCAATGCGCTTGAGCTCCTGCAAATGCCCGATGAAAATCACCGGACCGATGCGGCGCATGAATTTGGTGACCCACAGGCCCACATCGGTGGAGCCGGCCACAATGGTCGCGCCCGGATTGGCCTCGTAGACCGCCGCAAAATCATCCGGGCTCGCCGGCACGATGATCTGGTCGGCAATTTCGACCCGACGCCCATCATGGATCGCCTTGATCTTGCCCTTGAGCGCAATGCGCTCGGCCCGCAGCGGATCGGCCTCGGGCGCCCCATAGGAAGAAATCGCCTGCGCGGCGCGGATGATCGGGGCATAGCCGGTGCAGCGGCAGAGATTGCCCTGCAGGGCCTTTTCAATCGCCCCCGGCTCGGCTGGGGATCGCGCATCCACAACCCATAAAGGCTCATCACAAAGCCGGGCGTGCAGAAGCCGCATTGGCTACCATGCTGATCGACCATGGCCTGCTGTACCGGATGCAGCGTGCCATCCTTGGCCTGCAAATGCTCGACCGTCACCACATGGGTGCCGTGCAGGCTCCCCACAAAACGAATGCAGGCGGTGACCGAGTCGTAGATCATCTCATCGCCGTGCAGCCGCCCGACCAGCACCGTACAGGCCCTGCAATCGCCCTCGGCACAGCCTTCCTTGCTGCCGCGCAGCCGCTTTTCCAGCCGCAGGAAATCGAGCAGCGTCGTATCCGCCGCCACATCGGTCAGCGCGATTTCCTCATCATTGAGGATGAAGCGGATGGCGTTGGCGATCTCGGCCATACCTCAACTCCCCGATAGGTCGAATAGGCGAAGGGGCTGACCAGCAGCGGCACGTGGTAATGCTTGTCTTCGGAAATCGTGAAGCGGATCGGCACGACATCGAGGAATTGCGCCTCGAGCTCCACCCCCAGCCGCTCGAAATACTGCCCGACATGGAAATGGATCTCATATTCCCCATGCTGGAACTGCTGCTCGTCGAGCAGCGGCTGATCGACCCGCCCGTCTCCATTGGTATAGCTATCGGCAATGTGATGGGTATGATCGCCATGCACATAAAGCAGCTCAAGCCGCATCCCCTTGGCCGGCTTGCCATGCATCGTATCCAATACATGCGTCGTCAGGCGTCCAATACCCGCCATAAGCTGCTCCTTGCGTCGTCCCCACACAAACCATAGCGCGTGGAATTGTTCTTGATACTCTCAATTTGGGAGCATTATGCTGCCAAATCGGCAGCACTGTAAAATCATGGATTCCAAACCAAAGCCACCGGACCGCCCCCGCGAACACGCCCTTTCCACGGGCCTTTTGGCGCGGGTATTCCACCAGCCATCGCTGATCTATTTCAACGCCGTGGCGACGCATTTGTCGATCCGCGAGGCGGCGCGACGGCTCGATATCGCGTCCTCAGCCATTACGCGGCAAGTGGCCCAGCTTGAGGATGCGCTGGGAATAGCCCTCTTCATCCGCGAAAAGCAGCGCTTGCGGTTATCCCCGGCGGGCGAAATCCTGTTCCGCCATTCCCGCCGGCTGGCCGCGCCCATCGAGGCGGCGGTGTCCGAAATCGAAATGCTGCGTGGCATCAAATCCGGCTCAGTCCGCATCGCAGCGGCCGAAAGCATTGGCCTATCCTTCCTGCCGCGCCTGATCACCGATTTCGGCCGGCGCTATCCCCGGCTCAATCTCGATGTCTCGCTCACCTCCTCCTCTGGCGTCATCGAGCGGCTATTGGACGAGCGCGTCGATATCGGGCTGGGCTTCATCGCCAAGCCGCCCCGCCAGATCGACGTCGCCTTCCGCCGCGACGTGCGGATCGGTGCGGTGATGGCGCCCGACCACCCCCGGCCGACAGCAAACACCTCACTTTCCGCCAATGCATCGAGCATCCGCTGGCGGTGGCGAAGCCCGAAATCTCCATCCGCGAAGTCATCGAGCCTTTCCTGCGCGGCTCCGCCACCATCCTGCCGCCGCTGGTCGAAGTCGATTCCATTCGTCTCATGGTCGAACTGGCCCCGGGCGGCCACTACGCCTCCATCATGACACCCATCGGCGCCCAGAACGAAATCGAGCGCGGCACGCTGGTCTTCCGCCCGCTCGAAGATAGCGGCCTGCCCACCAACCGCTTCGGCATCATGGTCCGCGGCGGCAGCGCGCTGCACCTGGCCCCCGCCATATTTTTTCGACCACGCCAAAGGCTATTTTGAGGGGGTGTCGCTGCCGGGGGCAGTGCAGGGGTGACTAGCGCAGCACCCGCACATCTGCTTACCTTGTCCCCTCCCTCCGACCTTTCCACGAGACAGTCCAATGCGTTACCCCACGACATGCACGGCTACGGCCCTAATCCGCCTCATGCCAATTGGCCCGGCGGCGCGCATGTGGCGGTACAGTTCGTGCTCAATTACGAAGAGGGCGGGGAAAACAATATCCTGCATGGCGATGCCGCTTCCGAGGCGTTTCTGGTCGATGTGGTGGGCGCTGCGCCCTGGCCCGACAAGCGCCATTGGAATGTTGAATCCATGTATGAATATGGCGCGCGGGCCGGCTTCTGGCGGCTACATCGCCTGTTCACCGAAGCCGCCCTGCCGCTCACCATTTACGGCGTCGCCACCGCCTTGATGCGCGCCCCGACCCAGCTTGCCGCCATGCAGGAAGCCGGCTGGGAAATTGCCAGCCACGGCTATAAATGGGTCGAGCACAAGGACATGACGCCCGAAACGGAGCGCCAGCAGATTGCCGAGGCGATCCGCCTGCATACGATCGCGACGGGCGAGCGCCCCGCCGGCTGGTACACCGGCCGCTGCTCGCTCAATACGGTTAATCTGGTCTCCGAGGCCGGTGGTTTCGCCTATATCTCAGACACTTATGACGACGACCTGCCCTATTGGCGCGTGCATCAGGGCACCCCGCAACTGATCATTCCCTACACCCTGAGCGCCAATGACATGCGGTTCGTCACCGCCAGCGGCTTCGACAACGGCGAGGAATATTTCCAGTTCCTCAAAGACAGTTTTGACTGCCTCTACGCCGAGGGCCGGGCGGGCTCGCCCAAGATGATGTCGATTGGCCTCCATTGTCGCTCGGTCGGCCAGCCCGGCCGCTTCCGAGGGCTCAAGAAGTTCGTCGACTACATCAAGGGCTTCGACAAGGTCTGGGTGCCCACCCGCCTCGACATCGCCCAACACTGGGCCGGGGAACATCCCTATCAGGCGCCCGAATTCATCCCGTCGCAGCTGCCCAAGGCGGAGTTCGTCGAAAAATTCGGCTCGATCTTCGAGCACTCCCCTGGATTGCTGAACGCGCCCGGGAGGGTGAACTGGCCCCGGTCAATGACACCGCCATTGGCCTGCAATTCGCACTGCGCACCCAGTTCCGCCTCGCCAGTGACGAGGAACGCCCGGCCGTGCTGCGCGCTCACCCCGACTGGCCGGAAAACTGGCGGCAGCCAAGCGACTGACCGCAGCCTCGACCGAGGAACAGGCCTCAGCCGGCCTCGATGCCCTGACCGATGCCGAGCGCGAAAAATTCACCGCGCTCAACACGGCCTATGTCGAAAAATTCGGCTTCCCGTTCATCATCGCGGTCAAGGACAATACCAAGGCCTCGATCCTGGCTGCCTTTGAACAGCGCATCACCAACAGCGCCGCCGCAGAGCTCAAGGCGGCCTGCGCGCAGGTCGAACGCATTGCGCTGCTGCGGCTAAAAGCGATCCTGCCGTAAGTCCGGCAGGTCGGCTTCCCGCAGCAGGGTGGCCAGCAAGGCAAACAGCCCGAGCCAAGGCACATTGTGCCTCACCCAGTCCGCCGCTTGCCGCCCGCTTTGGTGCTCATGTTCACTCATGAGCCCCATCATGCGCGCCAATAGTTGATGATTTGGTAAGCCTAACGCCGTGTTACCGGGCGTCGGGCGTGCGGACCAGTGGACAATGCCCGCGGGATTAAAGAACCAGCCCCCCGGAATCCCTCACCCAGCGGCTCGATGCCGTCATTGCGAACCACCCCCGCCCCCTCCAGCATATTGGCAGCTCGGGGAAAGTCCGGCGTGAACAGCTCCAGCCAGACTTCGGCCTGCGACAGCCGCGGCACATGGTCGATCCACAGCCGGTTCGGTCCATAGACAAAGCCGACAACATCCGGCTTCTCCGGAACGCGCTGCAGCTTGAGCGTGTCCCGATAGAACGCCACCGTGGCCTCGTAGCAGTGCGTCGGCACCTTCATGGCGATATTGATGCCGCCGCCAATCTCGGTGCTCACTTATAAAACCCCTCGCGCAGGTTAATCCCGTGCTCGATATAGGCCTTGAGCGCGCAGAGCATACCGGTCCAGCCTTCGCAATTGCCCAAAGCCGCCTTGAGCCCGGCGTCGCTGTCGCGCCAGCCCTGTTCCACGATGGTGACGAGCGTGCGGCCATCGTCGAGCCCGGAAAAGCTCATGGTGACCGTGGTGTCATAGGCCGGCCCGCCATCATCGGCCGCCTGCCAATGCAGCACGATTTCCTTGTCCTTTTCGACCCGCCTCGACCCGTACCGGAAACGCCCGGGGAAATCGGCAAAGTCCCAGCTCACCGTGGCGCCCGTCTCCAACCGGCCCTTGGCGCCGCCAGTGGTGAAATAACCCGAAAGCTGCTGGGGGTCGGCCACCGCCTCGAAGACCTCATGCACCGGTTTGGCGATGCGCCCGCTGACCCTGAAATCATAAGCCATATTGTCTCTCCTCACGCTTGACTGCACCCAAGATATGTTATAAAAATATAACATGTCAACCGAAGACGAAAACGACAGCATCTTCAAGGCCCTGAGCCACCGTGCGCGCCGGCACATCCTCGATTTGCTCAAGGATGATCCCCGCACCACCGGAATGCTCTGCGACCTGCTGCCCGAGCTCGACCGCTGCACGGTGATGCAGCATCTCAAGGTATTGGAAGAAGCTGGGCTGATCGTCGTCGAACGACGCGGCCGCGAGCGTTGGAACCATCTCGACGCCCTGCCCATCCACGCCCTGCACGAGCGCTGGATCGGTCCCTACGCCACCTATGCCGCCAGCATGCTGAGCAAGCTCAAACGGCAGGTGGAAGCGCCCGAGCACTCTTGACGAAGCAGGCGCTGCGCTGTCCAGTCAGCCTATGTCGCTTTGCCGCCGGAAACCAATTGACCACCTCCCCCTATGCCACCCCGATTGCCGGCCTGCCGGCGCAGACTGCCCTGCATACCGGCCGCGCCGTCTTCACCGAGGCCTATGCGGTTATCCCGCATGGGGTGATGCGCGACATCGTCACCAGCTACCTGCCCCATTGGACCGCTACTCAGGCCCGGGTCATCGCCCGCCCGCTCTCGGGCTTCTCCGAGACCTTTTCGCAATACATCATGGAAGTGTTGCCCGGCGGCGGCAGCGAAAACCCGAGCCCGATGTAGGTGCCGAAGGCGTGCTCTTCGTGGTCGAGGGCGAAGTCAGCCTGACCATTGACGGCCAGCCCCATCTGCTCGGCCCCGGCGGCTATGCCTTCCTGCCGCCCGGCAGTGTCTGGACCCTGTTCAACAAGAGCGCCGCGCCCGCCCGTTTCCATTGGGTCCGCAAGCGCTACGAGGCGGTCGAAGGCATCGACATGCCCACCGCCTTCGTCGCCAATGAACGCGACACCCCGATCCGCTGGATGCCCGGCACCGATGATCGCTGGGGCACCACCCGCTTTGTCGAACCCACCGATCTGCGCCACGACATGCACGTCAATATCGTCACCTTGGAGCCCGGCGCCTCCATTCCCTTCGAGGAAACCCATGTCATGGAGCACGGCCTTTACGTACTCGAAGGCAAGGCGGTCTATCGGCTCAATCGCGATTGGGTGGAGGTCGAGGCCGGCGATTTCATGTGGCTGCGCGCCTTCTGCCCGCAAGCCTGCTATGCGGGCGGGCCCGGCCGCTTCCGCTACCTGCTCTATAAGGACGTCAACCGCCACATGCAGCTGAGCCTGCGCTGATGAGCGCGCCGGCCATTTTCATCGAACCGCTGACCGCCGAGGCTTTCACGCCCTTCGGGCAGGTGATCCAGACGACTGGCGCCCATCATTACCCCATCAATGCGGGCATGACCGAGCGCTTCCACGATCTGGCCAGTGTACAATTGGGTGGGGACAATCCCCGCCCACTGATCTCGATCTTTCGCGGCCAGCCCTATGCCATTCCGCTCAGCCTCAAGCTGGTCGAGCGTCACCCCCGGGCAGCCGGGCCTTCTATCCCCTCTCGGAGCGGCCCTTCCTCGTCATCGTCGCGCCCGATCTGGATGGCATACCGGGCCCGCCCCGCGCCTTCCTCACCGGGCCGGGGCAAGGCGTCAATATCGCCATGAACACTGGCATGGCGTGCTGACGCCGCTGGAGCGCGACAGCGATTTCCTCGTGGTCGATCGGGGCGGCGATGGCAACAATCTGGAGGAATATCTTTACCCTGCGCCATTCATCGTAAAGCACGCCGATTGAAAGCCGGGCGGGCGAGCATCCATAATGCACCCAAGGCGTTACGTGAGGATCGATTGCTTGAGAGGGAGGACACCATGCTCAAGATCGCGCTGACCCTGTTGCTACTGCTCACCGCCGGATTTGGCTCCGCCATCGCTGCTGAAGATCTGACCTTTTCCGGCGAAGTGACTTACCGCCAACGCATTGCCCTGCCGGAAAATGCCCAGCTCCGCGTAACATTGGTCTCGCTCACTGCCGATGGCCCCAAGCCCATTGCCGGCGCCACCGCTTCGCTCGCCGCCCCCGGCCAGTGCCGCTCTCCTTTGCCTTCGACGTGCGCTCCAATGTGGTCGTCGCCGGCGGGCAATATGGCCTCTCCGCTGAAATCCTTTCGGGCAATATCGTGGTGTTCCACGACGCGGCCCCGGTGCCGGTGGACCTGCAGGCCATCGCTCCGGTCACCATCATCGTGCAACCCGCCCCCATCCCGGCCGACCCGGTCGCCACGCTCGATATCATGCCCACTATTTTTGAAACCGACTGGATCGTGGACAGCATTGGCGGCACTCCGGTGCTGGCCACTGCCGTGCCGACCCTCTCCATCGCCCCCGAAGGCTGCGCCGGCGGCCATGGCAGCTGCAACAGCTATTTCAGTGAAGCCGCCTTTGCCGATAACGGGCTCAAATTCGGCCCCGTCGCCGGCACCCGCATGGCCTGCGCCCCCGAAATCATGACCCGGGAAGCCGCCCTCTTTGCCGCCCTCGCCGCCACGCAAGGCTACGAGATCAGCGGCAATATCCTCCCACCTCAACGACGCCGGCGGCACCTCGCTGGTCGTGCTACACGCCGCGCAATAGGACCCACGAATGGATTCTGCCGCTCTGATTGATCGCCTGCTCGACGTCATCGAGCAGGATATCGCGCCTGTCACTCAGGCCGGCGTAGCCGCGGCAACAAGCTGTTCGGGGCGGCAATCCTGCGCAAA
Source organism: Devosia sp. A8/3-2 (assembly GCA_025452255.1). Taxonomy (GTDB): domain Bacteria; phylum Pseudomonadota; class Alphaproteobacteria; order Rhizobiales; family Devosiaceae; genus Devosia. The sequence continues at coordinate 1,680,567 of CP104974.1, read as the reverse complement.
TCCGATCTGTCCGTGGTCGTGGCTGAAACCAATAACGAGATCGAAAACCCGCTCTGGCACGGCGAGATGCACGCCATCAAGCGCTTCTTCGAACTCCCCGCCGACCAGCGCCCTGACGTCAAGGATTGCCTGTTTCTCGCCACCCACGAGCCCTGCTCGCTCTGCCTCTCCGGCATTACTCGGTCGGGCTTCGACAATTTCTATTTTCTGTTCAGCCACGAAGACAGCCGCGACAGCTTCGCCATCCCCTACGACATCCAGATCCTCAAGGCCGTCTACGCCACGCCCGATCCCGAAATCGGCACCGTCTCCCCCGACCGTCCACTCTACAACGCCACCAATCAATATTGGACCAGCCACAACATCGCCCGCATGATCGCGGGCCTCGACCGTGACCACCGCGAAACCCTGCTGGCGCGGTTCGACGACGTGAATGCCCTTTATGCCGACCTCTCCGCGGAATACCAGAAAGACAAGGGCAACAAGGGCATTCCATTGGCCTGAGGCCTCACACATATCAGCCATGCCGAACCAAAACGCCGCACCATGCGTTGATGCTTCAGAATTGTTCCCTTCCGAGGCACGTCATGTCCCAGATCGACCGGGCAGAACCACACGCTATCCCGCGTTTGGCCATCTTCACCGACTTCGACGGCACATTGGTCGAGCTGGCCGAAACGCCGGACGGTATCGATGTACCCGTATCGCTGGCCCATCAGCTTGAGCGTACCGCGCGCGAACTCGACAGCGCCTTCGCGGTCCTCACCGGGCGCGAGATAGAAGATATCGACAAATATCTGGCACCTCTGCATCTACCCATTGCCGGGGCCCACGGCACCCAGCGCCGCCGCGCCGACGGGTTTGTTGAAACCGTCGATCCCGCCGCTGTCCTCGCCGCCGAGGAAATCGCCCATACCATTGAGCCGCTGGTATCAGCGCATCCCGATCTGGTGCTCGAAGCCAAGGAAGGCGCCGTGGCGCTACACTATCGCCGGGCGCCTGAGCTCGAAGATGTATGCCGCCACGCTATGGAAGAAGCCGTCAACGGCATTCCCGATTTCACCCCGGTTGCCGGCAAGATGGTCATCGAGGCCCGCCCCCGCAGCATGACCAAGGGCACGGCTCTGCGCGCCTTCATGCAGGAAGAGCCGTTCTCGGGCCGTCTGCCGATCTTCATCGGCGACGACACCACCGACGAAGACGGCTTCATCGCTGCCCGGAATTGGGTGGCGTCGGCATCAAGCTGGGCGAAGGCGAAACGGCAGCGCGCATGCGCATCGCCGATGTCGCCTCTGTCCATGCCCTGCTGCAGGGCCCGGGCGACATCGTCGCCCGCGACCGGGAATATGAACAGACGCATTAGGGCGCCCGAACTGCACCCCCTCGCGGAGCTGCAGTTCGGCGCCCGGACTAAAATAGGGGCAAAACATATGAGCCGTTTGATCGTCGTTTCCAATCGCACGCCGGGTAAAGGCCCCGCCGCGGGCGGATTGGCCGTTGCCTTGCGCAAGACCCTGTCCGAACGCGAAGGCTTCTGGTTTGGCTGGTCCGGCCGGCTGGTCGATCAACCCGAGCGTGAGGCCGAGTTCGAAGATATCGATGGCCTCTCCGTCGCCCAGATCGATCTGACGCGCGACGATCACCACGATTATTATGCCGGTTTTTCCAATTCCATCCTCTGGCCCAGCTTCCACCTGCGGCTCGATCTGGCCACCATCGAGGCCCATTGGTATGAGGGCTATCGCCGGGTCAATGTGCAATTCGCCCGCGCCCTGCTGCCGCTGCTCAAGCCCGATGACGTGATCTGGGTGCATGATTATCACCTGATCCCGCTGGCCAGCGAGCTGCGTAACCTCGGCGCCCGCAACCGCATCGGGTTTTACCTCCACATCCCCTTCCCCACCTCCGACGCGCTCTACGCCATTCCCCACCATAATGATCTGATGCGCGACCTGTCGCGCTATGACCTCGTGGGCATGCAGGCCAAGCGCGACGTCGCCGCCTTCACCGAATTCGCCGACCATCAATCGCCCTCATCCCTGTCGGGCAATCCGCTCAAATCGGTCGACTTCAGCCGCACGGAAGTTGATTCCTTCCCCATCGGCTCTGACCCGGATGCTTTCGCCAAGCTCTCGGTCAGCCCCGCCGCCACCAAAATGGTCAAGCGCATGGAGCGCGATGCTGCGCGAGCAAAAACTGATCCCGGGCGTCGACCGGCTCGACTACTCCAAAGGCCTGCCCCAGCGCGTCGAAGCCTATGAAAAGCTGCTCGCCAACAATGCGCGCTTCCGCCGCCACGTGCATATGCTGCAGGTGGCGCCGCCCTCGCGCGACACGATCAAGGAATATCAGGAAACCAGCGACGCCCTCGACGCCATGTGCGGCCGGGTCATGGGCCGCTTTGCCGAACCCGACTGGCAGCCGCTGACCTATGTCAAACGCGCCTATGGCCAGCCCAGTCTCGCCGGGCTCTACCGGCTGGCCAAGGTCGCCTTGGTCACCCCGTTGCGCGACGGCATGAATCTGGTGGCCCACGAATATGTCGGCTCGCAAAACCCCGAGGACCACGGCGTTCTCGTGCTGTCCCGCTTTGCCGGCGCCGCCGAGATTTTCGATGGCGCCATCGAGGTCAATCCCTTCGACACCGACGAAACCGCCGAAGCCCTGCGCATCGCGCTGGACATGCCGCTCGACGAACGCATCGCCCGCTGGACCTCACTCATGGAAGCCGCCCGCGAACACAATGTCGACGCTCGGGCCGCCCGCTATCTCGAGCGCCTCGCCCCCGCCACTACTGCGGGTAGCGGCACGCGGGATATCCTCTATCTGGCGTCGGTGGCGTGATCGATCTTCTTCAGGGAGAGGTAGAAACCCAAGGCGCCCCCGAAGCCTCCAGCAGCGTTACCAGCACCGTGTTCATCGGCGTTGGGATGCCGTGCTTGCGGCCCAGTCGCACGATCACCCCGTTGCGGGCGTCCGCCTCCAGCCGATGACCGGCCAGCCGGTCGGCGTGGAAGGAGCCGGCAACGGCGCCCTCGCGCATGGCCTTCGCCGCCGCGATCGCGTTGTAGATGACTGATTGCGAGATCGTGGCGCCCTCGGCCCGCCCCACCGCCGCGCATTCTTCCACCACGCCACGCACGATGGCTTCGAGCGCCTCGTTCCACACCGGACCCGGCGCCCGCAAGGTCAGCGTCGGCACGATGGACTGGCTATTGCCTGTCAGCTTGATCCACAGCTGCGAGGTGAAATCCTCATGCGCCGCCGCTTCGATTTCGGTCTTGGCAAACAGCGCGGCGAAAGCCTGCCCATTCGGCCCGGCCGGCACCGCGATAATGCCATGCCGGTGCTGCACGATCTGCCCCGGCGCGTTGCGCACGGCCGGCAGGTTGATCATCACCGGCACGATAGTCTGAGCGGGCACCAGATGAGCGAACAGCTGCACATGCTCGACGCCATTCTGCACGATTGCCACCCGCGTCTGCGGCCCCGCCAACCGTTCGAGCCAGGGGTCTGGTGGCATCAGCATCATAGGTCTTGGTGCAGACCAGAACCCAGTCCACCACCCCCGGCTCGGGCCGGATCGGTGATTATGTCCGGCTGGGCCGTGATCACCCCTGCCGGCGTCTCAACCCGCAATCCATCAAACGCCGTCCGCGCGCAGACCGTCACCGAGAGCGCCGAATCCTGCGCCAGCCGGGCGGCCAGCGTCCCGCCGATCGCGCCCGGTCCGATAATGGCGATGGTCGTCATGGCTGCCTCCAAAAGCAAAAGGGCGGCCACTGGGGCCGCCCTTTTCATATCCGATTCCGTGCGCTTTATGCGCGACCACGCTGGCGATCCACATTGGAGCGGCCATTGGTGCGGGCCGCGTCCTTCTGGGCTTTGCCCCAACGCTGCTTCTTGGCGTCGGGCTTGGCGCCGATGGGCTTGCCGGTTTCCAGATCGCGACGCACGCGATTGACCTGACCCTCAGGCCGGGCAGCGCGCGGCGCTTCAACCGGACGGGTGCGAGCGGCTTCGACCGGACGGGTGCGAGCGGCTTCAACCGGACGCGCCCGCGGGGTTTCCGACGGCTGGTGATGGGACTGGCCCTTGCCGGCATCCTTGGAGAACTCAGCAAACGGACGACGCTCGGCGGGCGAACGACGATCCACCTGCGGCTGGCGCGGGTTCTTGGCCGAACGCGGACCCGGACGGCCACCGGAAGGCTTCTTATAAGCCGAACGCGGTGCTTCATTAACACCGGTATCATTGCCCAGATGCAGGTCACCCGACACCGGCAGCGTGCGGCGGATCAGGCGTTCCACATCGCGCAGCTTGCCGCGCTCAGTACCATCGCACAGCGTGATGGCAATGCCCGAAGCCCCGTTACGGCCGGTGCGGCCGATACGGTGCACATAGTTTTCCGGATCATCAGGCAGCTCGTAATTCACCACATGGGTGATGCCGGGCACGTCGATACCGCGGGCGGCGATATCGGTCGCCACCGGGATGCGGACATCGCCGGAGGAGAAGCCCTTGAGCGCATTCTGGCGGGCGTTCTGGCTCTTGTTGCCATGGATCGCCGCGGCCTTGTGGCCATCGAGATCGAGATTCTTGGCGACGCGGTCGGCGCCATGCTTGGTGCGCGAGAAGATGATCACGCGTTCCATGTTTTCGGTTTCGCTGGCCAGCAGCTCATTGAGCACGCCGCGCTTGGCCTTGGCACCGGACAGGATCACGCGCTGGTCGATCTTGACCACGGTGGAGCCGGCAACCGAAGCATCAACACGCACCGGATCATTCAGCAGGCCCTTGGCGAGATCGGCAATTTCAGGCGCCATGGTGGCGGAGAACAGCATGGTCTGGCGGCGCTGGCCGATGGCCTTGGCAATGTGCTTGACCGGGGCAATAAAACCCATGTCGAGCATACGGTCGGCCTCGTCGAGCACCAGCCAACGGGTTTCGTTCAGCTTGATCTTGCCGTCATCCATCAGGTCCTTGAGGCGACCCGGGGTAGCAACGACAACGTCGACACCCTTGGCGATCTTCTGCACTCGGTGGTAGCGCGACACGCCACCCAGCACGAGCACGGTCGACAGCGCCATCTTGGAGCCGGCGAATTTGCGGATATTTTCGTCGATCTGCACAGCCAGTTCACGCGTCGGCGCCGGGATCAGCGCGGGTGGTCATGGGGCGTGCCTTGCCGGTCAGGGTCAGCAGACCCGCCGAGATCGGCAGGCCGAAAGCGGCAGTCTTGCCCGAACCGGTCTGGGCAATGCCCATCAGGTCCTTGCCCTCGAGCAGCTTGGGAATGGCCCGGGCCTGGATCTTGGTGGGCACAGTGAAGCCGCCAGCGGTGAGGCTGTCGGTCAGAACGGCGGGGAGGCCCAGAGAAGTAAAATCAGTCAATGTTTGGTCTTTCTGCGCCAAGGCGCATGGCGGCGCGCAGAACAATGCAGCGCATGTCGCCAGCCGCACCTGCGGTGGCGAGGGTCAACAAATGCAATCGGGCGATAAAAGGGAGCTATCAGCGCGGGTGCTGGCTCGAACCCGGACATACTGTTTCCGGGCTGACTTCGCCGCTCACCGCTAGAATCGATAAGAAGAGAAGTCCGTCGCTGATAGGCTTGCTGGCAATGTCCAGCCGCGACGATGCAGCCTAAATGGGGGAAGCAGGCTGAAATAGCAAGGCAATTCGTATTTTGGGAATGCATGGCGGGTTTGCAGGGGAGAGATCGGGGCTCTCGTTACCCCCTTCAAATCCCACCATACCAATCATACCCATTATCCGGCCAATACCCGCCCTTGCCCTGCCCAAACGGCGACAGGTCATCCACCAGCTCGATCGTATGCACATATTTGGGCTGCTTATACCCCAGTGCTCGCTCGATCCGCACCCGGATCGGGGCACCATTGGCCACCGGCAGGGTTTGATCGTTCAACCCATAGGCCAGGATCGTCTGCGGATGATAGGCGTCGATCAGGTCCGAACTCTCATAATAGAGAATGTCCCCGGCGAGCGACGTCTGGATATTGTCGTAGCAGTGATAGACGCAGAACCGCGCCTCGGGCTTGACCCGCGCCATGTCCAGAATTGCCCCCAAAGGCGTGCCGGTCCATTTGGCGATACAGCTCCAGCCCTCGACGCAATCATGCCGCGTGATCTGGCTGCGCGCCGGCATATTGCGCAATTCGGCCAGCGAGAAGCTAACCTCCTGCTCCACCATGCCCTTGATGGTCAGCTTGTAATGGGCAAAATCGGCGGCCCGGAGCGCGGAATATTCCGCCGTGCTCGGATTGGTCGAGCCGTTCGGCCGCTGGCCACGGCGGATTTCGCTGGGCGAATATTCCCGCGCCAGCGTTTGCGCGCCGATCAGTCGCCGCTGCACCTGATAGGTCAGCACATTGGCCTGTTCTGAGCACCGCCCGCACTCGGTTGTCGCGCTGGCCCAGAAAGTCGAACTGATCGCAGCCCGACAGGATCAGCCCCGACCCGGCGGCAGCCGAGGCGCCAAGGAACGTGCGGCGATTGAGCTTGAACCCGCTCATGGCTTGTCTCCTCCGCTGACTGAAGTGCCGTGGCTGGCGCGATACCAGCCGGTGATCATCGAACGCAGCTCATTGAGTGGCCCCGCCGCCAATACCATCACGATATGGATGATGAAGAACCCCACCAGAGCCAGCATGACCACGAAATGGATCGTCCGCGCCGTCTGCCGCCCGCCAAAAACATCGAGCAGGAAGGGCGCGATCGAATTGATACCCGGCGACATGGTCAGCCCGGTCAGCACGATCAGCGGGAACAAAATGAAGAACACGCCGAAATAGCTCAGCTTCTGCAATGGCCCATAAGTGCGGCCATGGTGAAACCGCAGGCGCGCATGATCGGCCACATCCTTGGGCACCCCTTTGATATCGGCGCCGCGGGGCACAATGTCCCGCCTGATATGCCCATTGATGAAACTGGCCAGAAACCAGATGAACATGGTGAAAACGAACACCCAGCCAAAAAGAAATGCACCACCCGCCCGGTCGCCAGATCGCGATAGGAGGGAATGGTGACCGCGCCGGGGAAAGCGGTGAATTGCGGCCGTTCCGCCGAACCGCTCATCCCCAATACGCCCGTGGTGTCAAAGGTCTGGCCGAAAAGCGTGGTCTGCCCGCGCGCCCCGGCATCGGTATTGACTGCGCCAATCTCCAGCACCGCATTGTCGAATTCAAAGCCCGATTGCTGCCCGATATAAAGCGCAGGATGGGCATTGAAGATTTGCAGTCCTGACAGCAGCAGGAAGAACAGGCAGATCGCCCATAGCCAATGGGTCACCCGCGTCCAGATCGACTGGCGATAGATCAGTGGACCCTTGCCCACCTGCAGTCCTGTTTGCTCGCTCATGCATGCCTCTCCGCGCAGCCTGCCCCGCACGATCCGTAGCAACGGTACCGCGCGGGGAAGCGTCGAACATCACTTAAACGTTATTGCGCGACAGGCGCCATCGCATCGGTTTCTATGCCCAGCGACTCGATGGCGCCCATGACATCCATGCCCCGATGCAATCCGTGACAGGCCGTCATGGCCGCCTGCATGGCTTCAGGGAAGGTCATGGTCGCGGCCTGTTCGGTGCACAGCTTGAAATCGGCATCGCTGATCGGCGTCATGGGGCCCATGGCATCAGCCGGCGCCATCGCGTCATTGGCCATTGCGCCGGCGGCCGGGGCCATGGCGTCTTCGGCAAAGCTGGGCGCTGCGGCAAAAGTGAAGGCGGCAATAGCCGCGAGGGAAAGTGTGCGCAGGGTGAATGTCACGAGCTGTCTCCAGAATTTTGACCACGCCCCATCGCGCGGTTCATGCCCTGCCATTCGCCGGGCCTGCCGCTGGCGTTACGCGGTCACGGCGTCGTGATTCCGAATTCTGCGTTCCTTAGGTCCGCGTCCGATGTAACAATGCGGCTTAAGCCAGCGAATGAGTGGCAATGCAGACTGATCCCACCGAGATACGATTGCGGAGCCTGATGCTCGCTTCGCTTGACGGCGACGCTGCGGCCTATCGGTCGCTGCTGGCCAGAACTCGGCCGTCATCTGCGCCCCTATTTCACCCGGCGGCTCACCCCCACCTTTGCCGCGCATGCGGAGGATCTCGTGCAGGAGACGCTGCTGGCCATCCATGTCAAACGCCTGACCTATGATCGCAGCCGCCCGTTTACGGCATGGCTGCATGCGGTGGCGCACCACAAATTCGTCGATCATGTGCGCCGCCAGTCGATCCGGTTGACAGTGCCGCTTGAGGACGACGCGCCCATCCCGGCCCATGACGACAGCGCCGATGCCCTCGCCCGGCGCGACCCGGAGGTGGTGCTGGAAACCGTCCCCCGCGCACCGGCGATCTCATTCGCCGCACCGGGGTCGATGGCGCTTCGATTGCCGAAGCCGCCGCCGTTCATGGCATGACCGAGACGGCAGCCAAGGTGTCCATCCATCGCGGGCTCAAGGCCACGGTCACGCGTTTCGCGGGAGGGCCGAAATGACCGACGAGCTGATTGCCCGCCTCACATCCGACCTCAAGCCCGTACGCAGCACGGCCATGCAGCGCCTGCTGCTCGGTGCGGTGGTATTGAGCGGCATCATCGCCGTCATCGCCATGGTCATGTGGCTGGGCATGCGCCCGGACATGGACACGGCGCCGGGCACGATGATGTTCTGGAGCAAGTTCACCTATACGCTGTCTATCGCCGTGTTTGGCTTTTGCGCCACGCTGGTGCTGGCCCGGCCCGACGGCCGCACCCGCTGGCCCCGGCTGGCGGCGCTGGCTTTGCTGGGCCTCCCGGTCATCGGCGCGCTGTTCCAGCTCGCCCGTGCCAGAACCGGGCGAGATGATGCCACTGATCCCGGGCGGCACCTCACTGGTCTGCCCATGGCGCATCGTCGTGCTGTCGCTGCCGGTGCTGTTCGCTGCCATCTTCGTGCTGCGCTGCCCGGCGCCGGCCAATCCGACCCTAGCCGGCTTTGCCGCCGGCATCATGGCCGGCGGCACAGGCGCCCGGGTCTATTCCTTCGCCTGCGCCGAAAACGGCATGATGTTCGTGGCGCTGTTTTATACGCTGGGAATTGTGCTGGTCGGCGGCCCGGGCGCGCTGCTCGGGCGCTTCCTGCTGCGGTGGTAGCGCCGGGCTATTCCTCGCGTGCCGCCCAGTTCATGCCCCGGCGCAGAATGGTCGCCATTTCCGGCACGTCGAATTCCTTGACCGAATGCCCGAGCGTTGAGTGAAACACCCGCCCTGCCCCATGCCGGCGCTTCCACACCACAGGCATCACCACGCCATCGATCCAGGGCGCATGCTCGCCGGTAAAGGTCGTGGTCGCCAGAACCTCGTTGGAGGGGTCGACATGCATGTAATATTGCTCGGACGTATAGGGAAATGAGCTGATCCCCGCCATGATCGGATCGTCCGGCTTGGTCACGTCCACCTTGAAATCGATGATATTGCCGGGATGGGCCACCCATTGCCCGCCCACCATGAATTGATAATCCACCGCCTCGCGGAAAGCGTCGCTCATGCCGCCATGATGGCCCGCCGAGCCCACGCCGCCCTGCACGGCCTTAGTCAGGTTCGCCACCTCTTCGGCCGCGATCTTGCTCATCGTATAGATCGGGATGATCAGCGACAGATCGTGGATGGACGGGTCGGCAAAGGCGCTGGTTTCGGTGGCGGTGCGCACCGAATAGCCATCCTCGTGCAGCCAGCGGCGATAGATGGCCGCGCATTCCTCCGGATCATGGCCTTCCCAGCCGCCATAGACAATCAAAGCACTCCGCATAGCCAATTCCCCGCAAATCAAAACGCGGCGGAGCTTATCGCAATGCCCGGTGATTGGAACCCTTGCCCGCGCCATCGGCACGGCATCGAAAATTGACCAAAAGGTCCACTTTCGCCCGTCACGAAGACCTGTTTAACTGGTCCCTCACCGCGGCCGGCATGGGCAGGGCTGCTGGGGTTCAGCAAGACCGTCCGGGGAAGGCGGTCGCGGGGTCGCCGTCAAAAGCAATCAAAGGGATAACAGGGATGAAAAAGCTACTTCTGGGCGCCACGGCGCTAACCCTCTGCGCCGGTTTTTCCGGCGCGGCCTATGCCGATTTCACGCTCAATATCTTGCATATCAACGATTTCCACTCCCGGTTCGACCCGATCACCGGCACCGATTCCAATTGCGATGCGGAAACCGACGCCGCCGGGGAATGCTTTGGCGGCATTGCGCGCCTCAAGACCATTATCGATGACACCCGCGCCAAATATGCCTCCGGCAATTCGCTGCTGCTCTCGGCCGGCGACAATTTCCGAGGCTCGCTCTATTACACCACCTACAAATCCAAGGTCGTGTCCGACTTCTTCAACCAGATGGGCTTTGACGTGGTCGCCACCGGCAACCACGAATTCGACGATGGCCCCGAAGAATTCATGAAATTCATCGAAGCGGCCGAATTCCCCATTATCGGCGGCAATTTCGACGTCAGTCGCGATGAAAATCTGCGCGGTAAGATCAAGGGCTCCTTCGTCATCGAAGTGGGCGGGGAAAAGATCGGCATTATCGGCGCCACCACCGAGGACACGCCCGATATCGCCTCCCCCGGCCCCAATATCGAATTCACCGATGTCATCCAATATGTGCGCGGCGCCTCCGAAGCGCTCGACGCTGCCGGCGTCAACAAGATCATCCTCTTGAGCCATATCGGCTATACGCTCGACCAGCAGGTCGCCGCGGCCCTGCCCACAGTGGACGTCATCGTGGGCGGGCACAGCCACACGCTCCTCTCCAACACCGCCGAGGGTGCCGCCGGCCCCTACCCCACCATGGTCAAGAACCCCGATGGGGTAGAAGTCCCCGTGGTCCGGGCCAATCAATATGGCAAATATCTGGGCGATATCGCCATCACTCGGGACGACAATGGCGTGGTCACCAAGGCCGAAGGCGAACCCTTCCTGATCGACGCCTCGGTCAAGGGCAATGAAGACTTCGCCGGCCAATTGGCCGAACTGGCTGGCCCCATTGAGGAAGCTATGGGCGAGGTGATCGGCAGCGCCACCGCCCCGCTCGAAGGCGCCCGCGAAGTCTGCCGCGCCATGGAATGCTCGATGGGCAATCTGCTCGCCGACGCCATTCTCGACCGCGTCGCCGACCAGGGCGCCACCATCGCCTTCCAGAATGGCGGCGGCATCCGCGCCTCCATTGATGCCGGCGAAATCACCGTGGGCGACGTCATCACCGTGCTGCCCTTCTCCAATACCTCGGCCACCGTGCAGATCTCGGGCGGCGACGTGATCGAAGCGCTCGAAAACGGCGTCAGCGATGTCGAAAACGGCGCCGGCCGCTTCGCCCGAGTCTCGGGCCTCAAATATTCGTTCGACCTCAAGCAACCCGCCGGCAGCCGCGTCAGCGACGTGCAGGTCAAGGACGGCGAAACACGGGTGCCGATCGACGAAGACGCCAACTACACCGTGGTCACCAACAATTACGTCCGCGGCGGCGGCGACGGCTACGAAGCCTTCGCCAATGGCGAAAACCCCTACGATTTCGGCCCCCGCTCGAAGAAGTGGTCGCCGACTACATCGCCAAACTGGGCGGAGAATACACGCCTTACACCGATGGGCGCATCACCGAAATCAAGTAGGTTTTGGCGCAGTACAAATACGAAGGGCGCCCTCGTGGCGCCCTTTTTTCTTTGGCCTCACCCCACCCGCAATGTCATGATTTTGGGAAGTAGCCCGGTCTAAACCCGCCGCGCCAACTGCCCCCGGGCCAGCAGAATAATCACCGCGCCCACAATGGCCCCGATGAAATTGGCGCCATCGCCCGGCCCATACCAGCCCACCGCCTGCCCCAGCCGGGTGGCCAGCAGCGAGCCGACAATGCCCAGCACCGTGGTGAGGATAAACCCGCTCGGCTTGCGATCCCCCGGCGTGATCCACTTGGCGATGAGCCCTGCCAGAAATCCGATGATGATGGCCCAGACGATACCCATTGCGACGCTCCTTCTGCTCACCGGATAAATCGGACAGCCGGCCATCGGTTGCAAGCGGTTGTGATCGCTAAATTGCAACCATGGGGCGATTGCCCCGTTAATGGCTCTGTCCAAGTGGGGGCATAACCCACCTAGGAGCCTACCAATGAACAAGACCATTATCGCAACCGCCATCGCAGCCCTTCTCGCCTCAAGCGCCTTGCCTGCCATCGCCCGGGATGCTGGCGTTGGGGTCGATGCGGGAGCCGGCGTCAGCGTCGATACCCCCTGCCGGGGATGCCGGCGTCGGGGCCGATGCCAACGCCAAGGCGAACGCCAGTTCCAATGCTGGCGGCGCGTCGGACAACACCTTTGGCTCGGTGATGTCCTCGATTTCGGGTTCTGCCGATGTCGACCTGTCGACCGTTACCGACGAGTCCAAGGTGACCATTGTGCTGCTGTCCTCGTTACAGGGTAATGCCGCAACCGAAGCTGCGGCGCTGGACGAGGCCCTCACGGCCAATGCCGACGCCATCACCACGCTGCACAGCGACCTTGAGGCGAACGCCACCATCAAGGCCAAGCTTGAGGCCGAAGGCCATGCGACGAGCGACGTTGTCGCGGTCAAGAGCAATGCCGATGGTTCGGTGATCGTCTATGTCGACGATCGCGCCTGATATCTGACGCATAAGACAGAACCCCGGCCGCAAGGCCGGGGTTTTTGTTGCCGCTCAAACCTTATGCTCGCTCCGGTCCCGGTCCGTCATGACCGCTAGGTCCAGCACTTTCTGAATATTGGTCGCGTGACGGAAGCTGGGCTCGAGGTTCTTGCCGGCGCGCACTGCGTCCACGAACCGCATATAATTGGTCGACACAGTATCAACCGCGACTTCCGTCCAGTGCCGGTTTCCGCATCCGCCCCCGGGCAGGTGAACAGCTTGGACCAATCGTGGCGGTGCTGCACTTCCACCGATCCCAGCTCACCATAGACCCGCAGCCGCAATTCGTTGAAATGCCCGGTCGCCCAGCGCGTGGCGTGGATCACGCCCGGGGCGCCGTTTTCCAGCTGCGCCGTCATGGCAAAGCTGTCATTGGCGTCCGTGTCATATTCCCCGATCCGGTTATTCTCAGCCTTGTCGAACGTCTCCAGACGGCAGAACACTTTTGAGAAATCGCTGCCCGCGCCATAGGCGGCAAAATCGAGAATGTGCACGCCGATATCGCCCAGCACGCCATTGGAGCCGTGCTTTTTGCTCAGCCGCCACAGCCACTGGCTCTCGGTGCGCCAATCGCCCTGAGCTTTGCTGACCAGCCAGCTCTGCAGATAGCTCGCCTCGAAATGCTTGACCTTGCCGACCGCACCCGATTGCACGATTTCACGCGCCTTCTGCAATTGGCTGACATTGCGATAGGTCAGGTTGACCATGTTGACCAGCCCGAGTTTTTCGGCCGTCTCGGTCATCTCCATAGCCTTGGCATGGTCGGTCGCCAGCGGCTTTTCGCAGAACACATGCTTGCCGCCCTTGAGCGCCGCCATGGTCGTGGGATGATGCACGCTATCGGGCGTCACATTGGCAATCGCGTCGAACTCGCCCTGGGCCAGAGCCGCGTCGAGCGAGCCAAAGCTGCGCTCCATATTATGCGCCGCGCAGAACGCCTCGACCCGCGCCGGGTCCACGTCCACGCCACCCGCCGTGGTCACGCCCTCGATGGCAGCAAAATGCTTGGCATGTTGATTGGCCATGCCGCCGGTACCCAGAATGAGCAACCGCATCTTCGTTATTCCTTGAAGGATCACCGTGGTGATCGCTGAGTCAGTATCACTTCACCGGGTCATTCCCGCAGAGCGGGAACCCCTGTTTGACTGCGCCATCGCACAACGGAGGTTCCGCTTTCTGCGGGAATGACCTGGTGGTAGATAACGGCGTCTAACGCCTTGCTTACTTGAAGCCTTCTTCGCGGCCGTGATGCAATTTCGGGCCGCGTTCTTCGATCTTTTCGATCGCCTCATCCACTGGCGTGTTCGGCGCATCCAGCAGTTGCAGGAACTGATTGGCATTGTAAGCCCAGTTGACCGCATTGCGCAGCACCAGCCCGACCGTGTCATCGTGATAGGTCGGATAGGTTTCGTGGCCGGGCCGGAAATAGAAGATATTGCCCGCGCCACGGCGATAGGTCAGGCCCGAACGAAACACTTCCCCGCCCCGGAACCAGGAGACGAATACGGTTTCCAGCGGCTCGGGCACGCTGAAGGGCTCGCCATACATTTCTTCCATTTCGAGCTCGAAATAGGCCGGCAGGCCCTTGGCGATCGGGTGGCCCGGATTGGTGACCCACAGCCGCTCGCGCTCGCCCGCCTCGCGCCAATGCAGCGCGCAGGGCGAACCCATCAGGCGCTTGAAGATTTTCGAGAAATGGCCCGAATGCAGCACGATCAGGCCCATACCTTCCCAGACCCGCTTGGCGATGCGCTCGACGATCTCGTCAGCCACGTCGCCATGGGCCGCATGCCCCCACCATACCAGCACATCGGTCTCGGCCAGTGCCTCGACACTGCAGCCATGCTCGGGCTCCTGCAATGTCGTGGTCTTGGTCACGATATTGCTGTCGCTCGAGAGCAACTTGGCGATCTGGTTGTGCATGCCGGTGGGGTAATTGTCGGCCACGATTCTATTCTTCTGCTCGTGGACATTTTCACCCCACACCGGGGTACGGATCGGCATTTTTAGTCTCCTAAAGTTCGGGGCACTGGTTGGACCCGATGGTTTGGCTTGACCCTGCGTCATTCCCGCAGCAGGAACCCCTGTTTGCCGAAACGGAGGTTCCGCTTTCGCGGGAATGACGCAGTGGATTGGGAAAAAGGTCGGACGTCTATCCGGCCTTTTTATGATTCAGGCGAGCGGCTTGCCCGCGCCGTCGAAGCGGTGGATTTTGTCGTCCATCGGCGAAATATGGACAATGTCGCCGCTGTGATAGGTATTGGGCCCATCAAGCCGCACCACGACCGGCTCCTCGGTGCCCATTTCGAGATAAACATAGCTATCCGCACCCAGATTTTCGGTGTGGATCACCGTGCCGCTCAGTGCCATTGTCAGGCACGATAGTGATGTGCTCGCCACGAATACCCACCGTATCGGCATCGAACGACGCCGCCTTGTCCCCCGAAATGAAATTCATCTTCGGGCTGCCGATAAAGCCGGCCACGAACACCGAATTGGGCTTTTCATAGAGCTCCATCGGCGTGCCGACCTGCTCGATCACCCCATCGCGCAGCACGCAGATGCGGTCGGCCAGCGTCATGGCCTCCACCTGATCATGGGTCACATAGATCATGGTGACGTTGTTCATGCTCTCATGCAGCTTGGCGATTTCGATGCGGGTCGCCACGCGCAAAGCCGCGTCGAGATTGGATAGCGGCTCGTCGAACAGGAACACCTTGGGGTCGCGCGTAATGGCGCGACCAATAGCAACTGCTGCTGCGCTGCCCGAAAGCTGCTTGGGCAGTCGGTCGAGATATTGCCGGATTTGCAGCATGTCGGCGGCTTTTTCCACCCGCTGGCGGATCTCTTCCTTGTCGTGACCTTTTTCGAGCGTGAGCCCGAACGCCATGTTCTCGTAGACACTCATATGCGGATAAAGCGCATAGGACTGGAACACCATGGCAATGCCACGCTTGGACGGCGCCAGCGCATTGACCACCTTGCCGTCAAACAGCATTTCGCCCGAGGTGATATCCTCCAGCCCCGAAATCAGCCGCAGCAGGGTAGATTTGCCGCAACCCGAAGGGCCCACGAACACCATGAATTCGCCGGAGCGGACCTCCGAGTCCACCCCCTTGATGACTTCCACCGCGCCAAAGGCCTTGCGGATCTTGCGAAGCTCGATGCTTGCCATTGTTTTTCTCCCTTTTAAATCCGATCGGCCATTCGGGTTAGGCTGAGGCGAAAATGCCGGTCTGCGAGAACCGGACCGGAGCGTACGTTTTGGTACGTGAGGACCGGAAGCGCAGCAGATTGGCATTTGCAGACCAGCATCACCCGAATGGACATCGGATTAGCTCTTGACGCCGCCGGCGGTGAGCCCGCTGACGATCTTGCGCTGGAAGATCAACACCGGGATCACCAGCGGCACGGTAACGATGACCGAGGCAGCCATGATCAGGCCCCACGGCGTTTCATATTGCGATCCGCCCGACAGCAGCGCGATGGCCACTGGCACGGTGCGGGTATTGTTGGACGAGGTAAAAGTCAGGGCGAACAGGAACTCGTTCCACGCCCCGATAAAGGCCAGCAGCCCCGTGGTCACCAGCGCCGGCCACATCAGCGGCAGGAAGACGCGGGTGATGATCACCCGGGGCGAGGCCCCATCGACAATGGCCGCTTCCTCGATCTCCACCGGCAGGTCCCGCATAAAGGTGGTGAGCACCCACACGGTAAAGGGCAGCGTAAAGATCGTGTAGGAGAAGATCAGCGCCCGGGGCGTGTTGTAAATGCCCAGGAACCGGATCACCTCGAACAGGCCCGCCAGCACCACGATCTGCGGGAACATCGACACGGCCGGGATGGTCATCAGCAACAGGCTCCGCCCCCGGAACCGCACGCGGCTGAGCGCAAACGACGCCGTCACCGCCAGGAACAGCGCCAGCAGCACCGTGACCGACGCCACGAAGACGGAGTTCAAGAGGTTGCGCAGGGAAACTGCCGGTATTGAGCACCGCCGGTAATTGTTCCAGCTGAACGAGGTTGGCCAATAGGTGATGCGGAACAGATCCGTACCCGATTTGAAGCTGGTCAGGATCGCGTAATAGAACGGGAACACCGAGACCACGACGATGAACACCACCAGCGCATAGAACAGCACCGTCTTGGTGAGGCCCCACAGATTGAGCGTGCCAACCATTAGCGGTCTCCCCGTCGAAATTCACCTTGCCCAGCCAGATATAGAGGATGGTGAAGGCGGCGATGATCAGGAACAGCAGCGTCGATTGCGCCGAGCCATAGGCGAACTTGTCGAAATCGAACAGGTTCTCGCGCGCCAGCACGGACATGGTCTTGGTCGCCGCGCTATTGGGCGTCAGCACATAGATCAGATCGAAAATGCGCAGCGCATCAAGCACGCGGAAGATAATGGCCACCATCAGCGCCGGGCGCACCAGCGGCAGCGTGATCTTGAAGAACTGCTTGATGGGATGCACGCCATCGATTTCGGCAGCCTCGTAGATATCCTTGGGGATCATCTGCAAGCCGGCCGGGATCAGCAAAGCCATAAACGGCGTGGTCTTCCAGATATCGACCACCAGCACCGCGGTCATCGCCGTCTCGGCGGTGGCGGTCCGAGCGACCTTCTGGCTCAAGAGGCCCGGGCGCATGCCCAGATCATTGAGAATGCCGAATTGGTCGTTCAGCATCCAGCTCCACATGCGGGCCGACACAATGGTCAGGATAGCCCGAGGAATAAGAATGGCGGCGCGCACCGAGGCCCCGCCCACGGAATTCGGCGTTCAGCACCGGGGCGACGATCATGCCCAGCACGGTTTCCCACAGCACCGACCAGAAGGCGAAGCGCACCGTGTTCCACACCGCGTTCCACCATGCCGGATCGACCAAGAGGCCCCGATAGATGGTGCGGCCGCTATCAGAGCGTACGCCAGCTCAGGTAATTGCCGATGCCGATCCATTCGGCGCCATAAAGATCGGTCAGCGAGGCATCGGTGAATGAAAAATAGATCGAGCGCAGCAGCGGCCAGCCGGCCACCACGGCCAGCGCGATCATCATGGGCAGCAGGAACCAACGCGCGGCGCGCACTCTTTGCTGCATCAATTCGGATTTGATCTTGGGCCGGCCCGCACTGGCCGCGGACGCGATGGTATCGGTAGCCATCCACTACTCCTCCCGTTTCTTCTGGGTCCTTAAGCGGCACGGGCGGCGGGGCAAACCGCCGTCCGTGCCATGGCGCTATCGGGAGGTCTTACCGAGCGTCGCCCTTCAGGTCGGACAGATCGGCCTCGAGAACTTCGAGATTCTCGGCGGCAGTGCCATTGCCCGACAGGGTATTGTGGACGGCGCTCCAGAACAGCGAGGACACTTCGTTATACTTCACCTTGGTGGGCGCGGACGGACGCGGCACCGCATTCTGGAAGATGGTCTTCCAATTGGCCATGAAGGGCAGAAGCGGCCAGCACGTCGGCATCGTCATAGAGCGCTTCGATCGTGGGCAGGTTGGACTGGTTGATCGCGCGTTCCTTCTGCACTTCGGGCGAGCTCAGGAACAAAGCGAGCTTGATCGCCTCTTCCGGATCCGGCGAATACTTGGAAACGGCCACGTTCCAGCCGCCCAGTGTTGCCGCCGAGCCGGCGCCTTCGCCCTCGCCGCCGGGAAGCGGCGCCACGTCAGAACTTGCCCTTGACGGCCGAGTCGTCCCCGGCGCTCAGTGCATAGGCATAGGGCCAGTTGCGCATGAACACCGAATTGCCCAGCTGCCACACGCCGCGGCTTTCTTCTTCCTGATAGGCCGAGGTTACCCTCAGGCGAGATGGAGCCGATCCGAGTCGCCGCGCGATCGATTGCAGCTGCAGCCTGCGGGTTGTTGATCGAAATGGTGCCATCGGCCTCCACGATCTGGCCACCGCCGCTGGATTTGACCCATTCCAAGGCATTGCAGGTCAGCCCTTCATAGGCATTGCCACTGGAACACGAAGCCATACATGTCCGGATTTCCGGCCGTACGTTCGGCATCCATGATTTCCTTGGCGGTCGCCGCCATTTCATCCAGGTCGTCGGCACGGGCTTGCTGTACTTTTCCAGCAGGTCCTTGCGGTAGAACAGGGCCGGCGCATCGGTAAAGGCCGGCAGGGCAACCAGCTTGCCATCCACGGTCTGCGACTCGATGATCGATGGGAAATGCGCGGCTACCACATCCTTGGCCGCATCGGTCAGGTCGAGAAATTGATCGGCCAGTTGCGGCGCCCAGATCACGTCGGTCTGGTACACGTCGATATCAGTATTACCGGCGGCGAGCCACAGGCGGTACTGGCCGAACTGATCGGAGGTCGACGAGGGCATCGGCACCACGGTGACCTTGTTGCCCGTCTCGGCCTCGAACTTGTCGAGCTGGCTGCGCAGGAATGCCGGGCCATTGCCGGTATCGCCCGACACGATCGACAATTCGGCCGCTCGGGCCGAACCCACGACCAGCGTCACGCTCGTCAGCAGACCAACGAGCAGTGTGTTGATTTTCATTACAATCCTCCCGAATGAAACCAGATTCATGAGGAAGCATGCCAACCGGGCCCACGCCTGACGCGCCGCCCAGTCCATTCCTCCCCCGAAAAGCCCTTCGCCAGCGGCTGAACCGCATGATTTTCAAAGCGCTTTGAACGAAAAACAACCAGAGGCCCGGACTTCTGTCAAGCAGCCCTGCGCCAGATTCACACGGCTTTGCCGGCCAGAAATATATTTATCCGTTATTTTTCAATGACTTGGTCAAGGCAAAATGGGTAAGGCTCTTTTAACACCCCAGATTGCCTTGATGTACGCACCTCATCGCCATGCCCGGAAAAATCCACTCTTGCATCAAAATTTGAAATCGCTTTGAATGCCATTGGAGGAGGATCGCAGGAACCGCTGGTCAAAGCGGCCTGCTCGCCCTAAAGCCTAAGCGGCTTAAGGCTTTGCGCCGGATTTGTCCGGGCCGAGCTGCCGTATTTTGCTCCGGGCCAGAACGCCAATGAGACTGAAAGACCTCGCCGAACATCTCGGCCTGTCGCAAACCACTGTCAGCCGCGCGCTCAATGGCTACCCGGAAGTCAACGAAGCCACGCGCCTGCGCGTCGCCGAAACCGCCCAGCGCCTAGGCTATCGCCCCAATGCCAGCGCTAAGGCTCGCCACCGGCCGCTCGGGCGCCATCGGCATGGTGCTGCGCGGCTCCTATGAATTCGGCCCCCATACCAGCGAATTTCTCGGCGGCATCGGTGAACGCCTCGCCGATGAGGAAATCGATATTCTCCTCACCACCGTGGAGAGCTACGAGGATGAAGTCGCCGCCTATAAGCGCAGCGCGGCCAGCCAGAAAGTGGATGCCTTTGTGCTGCATTCTCCTACCCTGCATGACGAACGCGCCGAATTGCTGCTCGATCTCAAAGTGCCCTTCGTACTGCATGGTCGCACCAATATCGGCAAGCCGGTAGCTCGGCTCGATATCGACAATACTGGCGCCGTCAGAACGCGCCACCAGCCATCTGCTCGATCTGGGCCACCGCCGCATCGCTTTGCTCAATGGCATCAAGGGCCGCACCTTTGCCGAACACCGCGAAATCGGCTATCTCGCCGCCCTCTCGGCGCGCGGCGTCTCCTTCGACCCCGCCTTGATGGGCAATTCGGTCTTCACCGACGAAATCGCCTTCCGCATGACCCGGGCCATGCTCGAACTGCGCCCCCGCCCCACCGCCTTCCTCGCCGGCTCGATGATGACGGCCCTCGGCATTTTCCGCGCCATCCGCCGGGCCGGCCTCGAACTCGGCAAGGACGTCTCCATGATCGCCCATGACGACGTCTTCCCCTATCTCAACGCCGACAACATGTACCCCTCCATGTCCACCACCCGCTCCTCCATGCGGCAAGCGGGCACCCGCATGGCCGAACTCATCCTGCAAATCCTCGCCGGCAAACCCGCCGAAGACGTGCATGAGCTCTGGCCGGTAGAACTGGTATTACGCAAAGCTCAGGGCCCGCGCCCACCCTCTAAGAGACCTTCCCTTCAGCCGCGCGATCAGCACTATAGAAGGGCAGTGAATGCAGGGCATCCATGGCTATCCGACCAGATATACCAAGCGCGTTCCTTGCCGTGCCCTACAATGGCAGCGTCTATCCCGGCAGCGGCGAGCCAACCGATCTGTCCCAAGGCGCCAATTGCCAAGTCTACGCCTATGCGCTGCTGCGCCACTTCAGCATATCATTCCCGCCGCTCCGCTCAAGCGAGCTATGGAGTGATCAGATCCACTCCGTACGGACAGACACCTTCGCGCCCTTGGACCTATTGCTGTTCAACCGAACGCCCGATCCCTATGGCGCCCATGTCGCCCTCTATCTCGGCGAGGGCCGCGCAATTCACCTGTCGAAACAGGTTGGCCTTCCAGCCGAATGGTCACTCGAAGCATTCGCCCAGCGCCCCGAATATAGCGTCCTGATCGGCGCCAAGCGCCCACTTGGCCCGAGCCCGGGAGAATAGAGGGTGGATCGTATCCGGAGCCTCATAATCTTTGCGGTCTGGGTCTTTTTCTTCGGTGCGCCATTGAGTTCTTCCCCCGGCATGCGAGACGGCATCTTCCTGCCATCCGAAGCTCGGAACGCCATGTGGCCACAGACCATCGCGCTGGGCACCCTGATTGGGCTGCTGGCTTTGTTGGGGGCAGCGGCGGTGACGACTTTATGCCTCCGCTTCGAACTCGGCAAGCTATGGCCCCCGCCCCCATGGGTGAGCAAGAAAGCGACCGCACGGGGCATTGTTGCGCTAATGCTCCTACTCCCGCTCTGGGGCTGGGGCGCCGAGCGCGGCTTTATCCGAATTTGGGCTCACAACAATGCCCCAACGCTTGGGCAGGTGACGACGATGGCTATTGTCTCGTCACACTACCAAACCATGGGTGGCCGCCGCTCCTCCGGTCCATGGGAAAAGCTGACCGTCCGCATTCCGCCCTATGGTCGCGTAACGTTTACGATCAGACCTGAGAGGTTGCAGGGCCTCCAATTTGAAAAGGGCACAGAAATTCCAATAAGCGGCCGCCGCACTGGGCTGGTGTCTACTACGACACACTGGAATTGCCACCCGCTCCGCCCGCAGACCTCAGCCCGCCGAAAGGCCGGATCGTGACCCCGCGCCTCCACTCATTCCCCCTCGTGCTTCGATAAGCTCACCATGAGGTCTATCGAGGCTTTCGGATATCCCCCACCCGGCCTCCCCACAATGTCATTCCCGCGAAAGCGGAACCTCTGTTTACTGCCCCGCGCTGAACTGCAAAATTCAGTCATGAGCACACTAGGCCGCTATTTCGTCTACATCCTCGCCAGCCGCAAATATGGCGCGCTTTATGTCGGCGTCACCAGCGACCTGATCGCCCGCACCTATATCCATCGCGAAGACCTCTCGGCTGGCCAGTCATCGCGCTACCACATCCATAATCTGGTCTATTTCGAGCAGCACGAGGATATCGACGCGGCAATCATGCGCGAAAAACGCATCAAGAAATGGCGGCGACAGTGGAAGATCGAACTGATCGAGCAAGCCAATCCGGAATGGCATGATCTCTATTCGGATTTGCTTGGCTAGCCCTGTGAAACAGAGGTTCCCGCTCGCGGGAATGACACTGTGGGTGGGGCAGTTCGGGGAGCGGAGACGCATCTTCTCTCGACGCCATCCCCCACAGTGTCATTCCCACGAAAGCGGGAACCTCTGTTTACAAATGCGGAGCAAGAACGACGGCCGGCCGCCCCTACCCCACTCGCAACACATGATTATCAAACGAAAAATCAAACTTCTGCCGGTCCCGCGCCGCTCCCGCCAGCCCGATCATCTCCCCCATGCCACTGGTCGCCACAAACCCCGCGCCATCCGCTGCCAGCCCACAGCCATTGCGCAGCGTCTCGACCAACACGGGCCGCCCACCTTCCGCATCGATGGCAACCAGTAGATCCCCCTCCGGGGACGACACCGCAACGCTCGTCCCGTCGGCAGAAACAGCAACCGAGCCGACATAATTGCGCAGGTCAGCGTAGCGTATCGAGCGGCAATTCGATCAATCTGATCTCGCCATCAGCCGTGGCATAGCCGACCAATTGCGGGCTGTCGCTGGGCGCGCCGCGATATTGGCAGCCAAACCACACCCGGCTGCGCGCATCGATCGCCATGTGGCGGATCGAGAGCTGATGCAGCCCGCTCTCAAGCCGCAATTGCCCCACCAGATGCCCGTCCCGCCGGTCGACGAAAGCCACCGACGGGTCCATCGTATCAAGGTTCAGCTCAGCCCGGCCATAATCGGGATGGGTCTCGATGCCCCCATTGGCGATGACGAAGGTCACCCCATCAGGCATGAGCAGCATTTCATGCGGGCCCGTGCCATAGGTGGGAAATTCCCCGACCGCTTATAGCCGTCCGTCGCGTCGTAAATACCAATGACGCCCTTGGCCGCCTCAGAAATCGCTCTCGGTCGCATAAAGCAGCCGGCCATCGGGCGAGAACACCCCGTGACCAAAAAGTGCCGCCCCTCGATCGAGGTCAGCGTCACCGGCGCTTCCCGCCCGGCCGGGTCGAACACCACTGCAAACGTCCCCGGCTGGCGCGCAAACACCACGCCACGCCCGGCCTCGGGGCTGATGGTTATGTCATGCCCCCGCTCGGGCAGCGCGATCTGTGCGATCAGGTCGCCGCGCTCGCCCAGCAGCACCGCGCCATAGCCGCCCGAACTGGTCTGCACCGAAGAGGCAAACACCAGCTCATTGCGCTCCAGCGCCAGTAATTGTCGCGGCATCAGGCTGGCGGCAAAGCCAACGCCCGCCGCCTTGAGGAAAGCCCGCCGCTGCCACATGCCCTCAGTCTCCATCCAGCGAGGAAAACCCGACGCTCAGCCCCAGCGCGGCTGACAATTGCTCGCCCACCAAAGACTGCAGCGATTGGGTGACGATGACCAGATAAGCCAGCGCCTGCGCCTGTTTGGGATCGGCCACCGCCTGTTCCACCGGCGCGGTGACCAGCCCAATCGCCCGCTTGGCATTGGCAAATTCAAAGCGCACCGAATTATCCAGCCCGCTATCCGCCGCCCCGCCGATCCGCGCCATGCCCGAGACGCTGAACAACCTCTCCAACCCTTCAATATTCGCCTCTGCCATCGCCATGGTCAGCCCCGACCGCCAGAACAGCGCCTGCTTGGGCGCCGCAGCCTTCTCGCCCTGCGCGATGAACGGATTGATGCGTGTGTCCTGCAGCCCCTCCACGCCATGCGACACCAGCCCAACCAGCGCCTCCACCGCCTCGGTCTCGGTGCGATAATCGGCATAGGCCTCGTTGGGCACCATCAAATGCGCCACCGTGCCATCGTCAGCATTCCACGCGGCGGCCAGCGCATCGGCAATCTCGGCCACGTTGTCAGCAATCGTCGCGCCATATTGGCAGCGGAACGCGCCCTCCGCTCCCGCCAAAGCCTCCGCCCCGGTGCCGAACAGCACAAATTCAAGCGCCGTGAATCCCTGCACAGCAACACTCTTGCCCTTGAGCGTGTCGAGCGCCGTGGCACTCGCATCCTCATCAGCCAGAATGGCCTGCACCTGCCGCAGCGCAATGCCCTTGCGATCGGGCCAGAACAGCAGCTTGTCGCTGCGATTGTCTTCCATCAGCGGTCCGATCCGCACGAATTCGACCCGCCCATAAGCGGTCGCCGTCTTGCCGAACTGCGCCTGTGCCAGCGCCTGCGCATCCGCCGACGGGCTCGCGCACAGCGCCGCCATGGCATCGACCAGCCCATGCGCCTCATCGCTCAGATCGTCAAAACCCGGCCGGATCACCTCATTGACCGCATTGGCCAGCACCGCGCTGGTGGTCAGCTTCTGCGCCATGACCGGCCCGGCACCCAGAAACAGCAACAGAACAAGCAGCAGGCGCATCACAACGACTCCGGGAAAGCGATCATGTCCTTGCGCGTCGCCGCGTCCATATTGGCAAAGGCATCGCGCGCCGCCTGCGCTTCCCCGCCATGCCAAAGGATAGCTTCGGTCAGGCTCCGCGCCCGCCCATCATGAAGGAAAAATGTGTGCCCCGAAACGGTCTGGGTCAGCCCGATGCCCCACAGCGGGGGCGTGCGCCATTCATAGCCATCCGCCTGCCCCTCGGGGCGATGATCGGCCAGCCCCGGCCCCATATCGTGCAACAGAAAATCGGCGTAGGGCCAGATCAGCTGAAAGCGCAGCGCCGGATTGGTCGCGTCCCGGCTGGTGACAAATTTTGGATTGTGGCAGCTGGCGCAACCCGCCCCATAAAACGCCGCCTTGCCGCGCAACACGGCCGCATCGCCCACATCGCGCCGCAGGGGCACACCCAGCGTCTGCGAATAAAACGTTACCAGATCCAGCACCGGATCAGGCGCTTCCGACACCCCCAGCCGCGCCTGCTCGCCGGTGGGCATGGCGAGGCACTCGCTCTGCCGCTCGGTGCAGTCACCATGCGGCAGGTTCACCAGCGGCGTCGAAATCCCGATATCCCCGGCAAACGCCGCCGCCGACTGGCTGCGAATTGTGGGCATACCCGCCTTCCAGCCGAACCGCCCCAGCATGACGCTATGGCTTTCCGGGTCAATGACCCAGTTCGGCCGCCCCGAAATGCCGTCACCATCGAGGTCATCCGCATCAGCCAGCGCCAGAATATCCTCCGCCGGAATCTGCTCTGATCAGCCCCAGCCCGATCATCGGCGGCGCCACCCGCGGCGACAGCATCACGTTCTCTGCCATCGGCCCATAGGCCAGTCCGCCACCGAATAGGCCGGCTGGCGCAGCGTCACCACACTGCCATCGCTCAGCGTCACCGGCAGGTCGGTATAGTCGATCACCATCCGCCCCTCGGCCCGCAGCCCCGGCACCGCAAAATCCTGCAATTGCGTGCCATAGGTCGGCTCGCCCACTTCCCCGGCAAACACCCCATCCAGCGCCAGCCGCCTATCATCCTCGCCCGGCGGCACTGACAGCCGCAGGAACATCGACACCCCGCTTTCGCGGCTCGCATCAAATGGCGGATGCCCCCGCCCATCCTTCAAATGACAGCTCTGGCACGCCCGCGCATTGAACAGCGGCCCCAGCCCGTCTGAGGCCTGCGTCGAACTTGGCGAGCTGACCCACACCTTGCGGAACAGCGCATTGCCCAGCTTGAACTGCTCTTCCTGCTCGAAGGTCAGGCTGGCGAGGAAATGGCTGAACGCATCCCGGTTGACGATCTTTTTCGTCGTCCCCTTGCCGGCCTGCATGGTCTCAGAAATTTTCCGGCGCGGAAAAATCGCTCGCCGGCGCCGTCACCCGCGCGACGCGCGCAGTCTTCCGGCGTCAGGTCGGTGCGCACCGCCTTGTCCTGCGCAAAGGCAAGACCGGCGGCGAGCAGGGCGATGAGGGCAAGGGTCAGGCGGATATGCATAGATCAGCGATCCAGTTTATGGCGCCATACCCTCATCGCATGCTTTACTTACTGGAACACCGCATCCGGATTGGACAGGCTATCGCTATCCTCGATGGTCACCGCATCCTGCAGGTTCAGCAGCGCCACGGCCCGCTCGATGCCACGCGTCTGCGCGATCAGCCCATCGATCGCCGCCTGCACCACCGCATTGCCTTCGGTATTCCCCTCGGCAATCTGCTGGTCATAAGCCTCGCCCGCCACAGCACGATCCGCCATCACATTCATCTTGGCCACGGTGTCATCGAGCAGCCCGGCGATCTCGGTGTCGAGCGCCGCATCCTTGGCCGCGATCAGGTCCGAAATCGCCGGACCTTCCACCACCGAACCATCCACCCGCTTATAGCTACCCGCATAAACATTGCGGATGCCGATCGCGTCATTGAGATGGGACACATGCGTATTGTCCGAGAAGCAATCATGCTCTTCCTCGGGATCATGCAGCAGCAAGCCCAGCTTCATGCGCTCGCCCGCCAGTTCGCCAAATGACAGCGACCCCATGCCGGTCAAAATCGCCGAAATCCCCAGCTCCGGCAGCGCTGCCCGTGCTGCGCCATCGGCCGTCCAATTGCCCACCATCTCTTCGAGATCGCTGACCAACAGGCTCGTCGCGGCCTTCAGATACGCCGCCCGGCGATCGGCATGCTCGGCACTCGAATAATCGGTAAACGGCCGCTCGCCCGCGCCGGGCCCCGTGCCATGCAAATCCTGCCCCCAGAGCAGGAATTCAATGGCGTGATAGCCCGTCGCCACATTGGATTCGATCCCAGCGGCTTCCTGCAGATTGTCCTGCAGCAGTGCGGGGGTAATCTCGGTGGCGTCCAGCTCGACCCCGTCAATGACCAGCTTGGGATTGGCGATGACATTGGCCACATAAAGCGCATTGCTGTCGCTTTCGGTGCCATAGCCGGCATCGACATAGTCGATCAGGCCCTCATCGAGCGGCCGAGCATTCACGCGGCCTTCCCATTCGTCCACAATCGGATTGCCGAAGCGGAATGCCTCGGTCTGCTGATAGGGAATGCGCGACGCCTTCCGAGCCTCCCGCGCCGCCAACAGCGTCGCTTCGCTCGGATCGGCAATCAGGCCATCCACCGCTGCGTCCAGCGCCTTGGCCGTGCTCAGCGCATCCTCATACCCGGCCAGCGCCAGATCGGCATAATTGGCCAACACAGCATCCTCGCTCGGCGCCTGCGCATAGGCTGATATCGGGGCAACAGAAAGGGTAAGCGCCAAGGCCGGGCCGCGCAGCGTCCGCTTGGAAATCATGGATCGTCCTCCAGCTGAAATCTCAAAGCGGAGTATCCCTATCACCTTATAAAAGCAATTCAAATTCAATAGTTTAGAAGCGGTCTAAACTATCAGGGCCGGAAGAAAGCGTGGCCAATTCCGATTTTTCTCAATGCTTTCTGGACCTTGCCCTGAACGCTCCCCACCGGGCTTTCTGGACCTCTCTATCTGGGTCACCCACGGTGTCATTCCGGCGCAGGCCGGAATCCATGTCCGTTTCTGTCCACACGCATCCCAGCGCCGGGCTGGCCTTCAGCATGGATTCCGGCCTGCGCCGGAATGCCACCGTGATGGTGGTGACTTCGGGGTACTCCGATCCCTCGGTCACCCCCAATCACCTACCCCCAAAATTTGACCATCTGGACTAAACTGTCACAAAGGGGCACTGTCACAATTGCGGCTGGGAGGGCAGCGGGGGATCGGGCAGGAAACGGCTAAGGGAGCGTATTGGCGGGCTTTTTCGGCCCGGGCGCCGATCGTCACATGGGCTTCCCAACACTGTCATTGCACTGTCACACCGCCTCACTACTCCCTCGCCAGTCCGCCGCGACGCTCGCCAATGGGTGCCGACGAACGACCAATTCAGGGAGACTGAACATGACCTTCAAGAATGTGCTTGCCGGCTCTGTCTCGATGCTGGCCGTGCTTTCCGTTTCGGGCCGGGCTTTTGCCCAGACCGATCTCGACGCCCTTTACACCGCCGCCAAGGCCGAAGGCCAGCTCACCACCATCGCCCTGCCCCATGATTGGTGCGGCTATGGCGCCGTGATCGAAGGCTTCAAGGCCAAGTATCCGGGCATTACCGTCAACGAACTCAATCCCGATGCCGGCTCGGCCGACGAAATCGAAGCCATCAAGGCCAATCAGGGCAATACCGGCCCACAGGCGCCTGACGTGATCGACGTTGGCCTCTCCTTCGGCCCCTCGGCCAAGGCCGATGGCCTGATCCAGCCCTATAAGGTCTCCACACGGGATTCGATCCCCGACGATGCCAAGGATGCCGAAGGCTATTGGTACGGCGACTATTACAGTGTGATGGCCATGCTGGTGAACAAGGATCTGGTCACCACCATCCCCACCGACTGGGCCGACCTCACCAATGACGAATACGCCAACGCCGTCGCTCTCGCTGGCGATCCGCGCGCTTCGGCCCGAGCCATCCAGTCCGTCTATGCCGCTGGCCTTGCCACCGGTGCCGATGCTGCCGGCGCCGCCGATGCGGGTCTGAAATTCTTCGGCGAACTCAACGCCAAGGGCAATTTCGTCCCCGTGATCGGCAAGTCCGCGTCGCTGGCTCAGGGCACCACCCCCATCGTCATCGCACGGGACTACAATCTGCTGGCTCGGCGCGACAGCTTCCGGGGCAATCCGGAAGCCGAAATCGTCGTTCCTGCCACCGGCGTCGTTGCCGGCGTCTATGTCCGAGCCATCTCGGCCTATGCACCGCACCCCAACGCCGCAAAGCTGTGGATGGAATATCTCTATTCCGACGAAGGTCAGCTCGGCTGGCTCAAGGGCTATTGCCACCCGATCCGCTTCAACGACACGGCCGCTAAGGGCGCTATCCCGCAGGACCTGCTCGACGCCCTGCCGCCCGCCGCCGCCTATGAAAAGGCCGTCTTCCCCACCATCGACGAACAAAACGCCGCCAAGGAAGTCATCACCGGCCAGTGGGACACCGCCGTCGGCGCCAACGTTCAGTAACGTCTCGGCATGACTAAGCCAGCCACGACCGCTTCAACAGACCTCATCCTGAGCCTGTCGAAGGACGAGGTCGTGGCTGGATCTTCGGGCCTTTGTGCCACGACCTCGTGGTTCGACAGGCTCACCATGAGGTCTACTGGGGCACCTTGATGACTGACACCACTGCAGCACACCGACCCCACCGCCGCCTCTCCTTCGAGTGGTTGGGCGTTGCGCCCTTCATCATCTTCGCGGTGATGTTCCTCATCCTGCCCACGCTTTATCTCATCGGCGCCGCCTTCATCGGCCGCGACGGGCAATTCACCTTCGACAATATCGCGGGCCTGTTCACCGACCAGATCCTCGCCGCCTACTGGATCTCCATCCGCATTTCCGGCGCCTCCGCCATTCTCGGCGCATTGATCGGCCTCGCCGTCGCCCTCGCGCTGATCCGCGGCCGCCTGCCATCCGGCCTGCGCTCCGCCGTCATGACCTTTTCCGGCGTCGCCTCCAACTTTGCCGGTGTGCCGCTGGCCTTCGCCTTCATCTCCACCACGGGCCGGCTGGGCCTCGTCACCATCATCCTCAAGACCGTGTTCGGCTTTGATCTCTACAAGGCCGGCTTCAATCTGCTCAGCTTCTGGGGCCTCACCCTCACCTATCTCTATTTCCAGATTCCGCTGATGATCCTCATCATCGCGCCCGCCATCGACGGGCTGAAAAAGGAATGGAACGAGGCCGCGCAAATCCCGGGCGCCAGCCAATGGCAGTTCTGGCGCTATGTCGGCCTGCCCATCCTGTGGCCCAGTTTCCTCGGCACCCTGTCGCTGCTCTTCGCCAATGCCTTCGGCGCCATCGCCACCGCCTATGCGCTGACCGGCTCCTCGCTCAACATCGTGCCCATCCTGCTCTATGCGCAGATCCGCGGTGATGCCCTGCAAAATCCCGGCCTCGGCGCCGCTTTGGCGCTCGGCATGATCCTCATCACCGCCTGCGCCAATATCATCTACCCGGTCATCTCCGCCCGCGCCGAGAGGTGGATGAAATGAAGACCAACCGCTTCTGGGCTCGGCTCGTCTTCCTGCTCGGCGCCGCCTATTTCATCGTGCCGCTGGTCGCCACCTTCGAATTTTCCCTGCGCATGCGGCGTGGCTATTACAGCTTCGATAGCTATGCCTCAGTCTTCTCCGATCCCCGCTTCCGGGCCACCTTCGGCTATTCGGTCATCATCGGCATTCTGGCCATCATCGTGGGCATTCTCGTCGTCGTCCCGGCGGTCTATTTCGTCCGCCTGCGCCTGCCCCGGCTGCGCCCCTTTGTCGAATTCCTCACCCTGATGCCGCTGATCATCCCGGCCATCATTCTGGTCTATGGCTATATCCGCCTCTACAATTCCAGCTCGGTCATCCCCTTCACCGGCTCGGCCCCGGGCACCGATATCCTGCTCACCTGCGCCTATGTGACCCCGGCTTTGCCCTATATGTATCAGCGCCGTCGACACCGGCATGCGCACCATCGACGTGCAGACCCTGACCGAGGCGGCCCAGATCGCCGGGGCCAGCACGCCCCAGATCATCGGCCGCATCATCCTGCCCAATATTCTGGTCGCTGTGCTGTCCGGCGCCTTCCTGACCTTCGCCATCGTCATTGGCGAATTCACCATAGCGAGCCTCCTCAACCGCCCAGCCTTCGGGCCTTATCTACAAAATATCGGCGCCAACCGCGCCTATGAGCCGGCCGCGCTCGCCATCATCTCCTTCATCATCACCGGGGCGCTATGGGCATGATCAATGTGCTCGGCCGCTTTGCTCCCCGCACCTCCGCACGGACCGATTGATATGAGCCAAGATTTCCTGTCCGTTCAAAACCTCACCAAGTCCTTCGGCAACAATACCGTAGTCAAGGGCGTCAGCTTCGCCTTCGGCAAGGGCGAGTTCATCTCCCTGCTTGGCCCCTCCGGCTGCGGCAAGACCACGATCCTGCGCATGATTGCCGGTTTCGAAAACCCCACCACCGGTACCATCCGCATCGATGGCGAGGACATTACCCACCTCAAGCCCAACCAGCGCCAGCTCGGCATGGTGTTCCGGGCCTATGCCCTGTTCCCCAATCTCAATGTCGGCGACAATATCGGCTTCGGCCTCAAGATCGCCGGCATGCCAGCCGAGCAGCGCCGCGCCCGCGTCGATGAAATGCTCAAGCTGATCGGCCTGCCGGGCTTTGAAAAGCGCTACCCCTATGAAATGAGCGGCGGCCAACAACAGCGCGTCGCCACGGCTCGCGCCATCGCCCCCGCCCCCGCATGCTGCTGCTCGACGAACCCCTCTCCGCCCTCGACGCCAAAATCCGCGTCTCCCTGCGCGAAGAAATCCGCGCCATCCAGCTTGACCTCGGCATCACCACCGTCTTCGTCACTCACGATCAGGAAGAGGCACTGTCCATCTCCGACCGTATCGTGGTGATGAACTCAGGCAATATCGAGCAGCTCGGCGCACCGCACGAAATCTACAATAAACCGGCCACCCGTTTCGTCGCTACTTTCGTCGGCCAGCTCAACACCATCGAAGCGACCATCGTCGATGTCGTGGAAAAAAACCGTCGCCATTGACGGCCAGACCGTCCGCGTTAGCCAATTGCCCGCCAATGCGAGTGTCGGCGCTAACAGTCTGCTAACATTAAGGCCCGAAGTGCTGTCCATCGGCGCCCACGACGGCAATGACATTACCCTCACCGGCACCATTGCCGACGTGACCTTTTGGGCTCGGTCATCCGCCTGCGCGTGGCGCTCGGCAAGAATATTCTGAGCCTCGATACCTTCAACGACCAGCGCACCGCTCCACCCAGCCGGGGCGAGCCGGTCACCATTAGCTCGGCCAGCAAGGACCTGCTGGCTTTACAAATATGAGGCGAAAAACCATGTTATATCAGCCATTTATGGATTTGACGTAACGCGCTGGAAGGCCCATCCTGTGGCTCAACCGGCATAGGAAACCCAGCATGGACACCCCCTTCGTCACCACCGAATGGCTCGCCGCCCATCTGAGCGACCCCAATCTCGTGGTGGTCGACGCCAGCTGGCACATGCCCAATGCCTCCCGCAACGCCCGAGGCCGAATATCTCGCCGGCCACATCCCCGGCGCCGTCTTCTTCGACATCGACGGCATCGCCGACACCAGCTCCAATCTGCCCCACATGCTGCCCTCCCCGGCCGATTTCGCCCATATGGTGGGCGCCTTGGGGATTTCCGACCAATCCACCATCGTCATCTATGACGAACTGGGCCTCTTCTCTGCCCCCGCGTCTGGTGGACCTTCCGCACCATGGGTGCAGCCAAAGTGCACATCCTCGCCGGCGGCGGCCCCAAATGGCGCACCGAAAAACGCGCCGTGCAGACCGGCACCGTCACCCGCCGCCCGGCGATCTTTGAAACCCATTTCGATCGCAACCGCGTTGCCGACTTCGAAACCGTGCGCGACCGCAGCCACGACCACGCCGCCCAGATCGCCGACGCCCGCCCCGCCCCGCGCTTCCATGCCGAAGTGCCCGAGCCCCGCGCCGGCCTGCGCGGCGGCCATATCCCCGGCAGCACCAATGTGCCGGTGGGCCTTCTCACCGAAAGCGGCCAGATGCGGCCCGTCGCCGAACTGCAGCAGATCTTCGCCGATCGCGGCATCGACCCTACCAAACCCATCATCACCTCTTGCGGCTCCGGCATTACCGCCGCCACGCTGGCTCTGGCGCTCGAACTCAGCGGCGCAAGCAATGTCGCGGTCTATGATGGCTCCTGGACCGAATGGGGCGGCCGCCCGGACGCCGAAATCGAATAACAAGCCCGCGATCCTTACGGCTTTGTAATGTCGCCACGGGAAAGCCGCTGTTACAGTCCCGCTGATTTCCCGGCACTTCGCGGCCGGGCCCCATTTTTCAGCACTTTTGCAGGGTCCAAGGCTTGATACGACAGCTGCTGGCTTCACTCATCGTTCTGGTCGCCGCATTCGCGGCTCGGGCCGTTTTCGTCCCCGGCGCCAGCCAGACCACGGCCAATTACGGCATCGCCCTGCCCTTTGCCGCCTCGGGCGACGTCGCAAATGCCGCGCCCGGCCAGCGCCCCGGTGGCGGCCGACCGAGCGGGGCCCGCCAGAATAATGTGGTGACCACCGGGGTGACGCTGGCCACCATCAATTCCACTCTCAGTGCCATCGGCGAAGGCACGGCCACCCGCTCGGTCACCGTCGCCTCCCCGTGAGCGGCACCTTGGCCGATGTGCAAGTGCGCCCGGGCCAGACCGTGGCGGCCGGCGATATCATCGCCCTGCTCGATTCCTGACGCCGAACAGATCGCGCTCGATCGCGCCGAGCTCGCGGTCGACGACGCCTGAGCAACCCTGACCCGCACCCGGGGCCTCGCCAATTCCAATGTTGTTGCTCCCACGGCCCCGGCCGCCGCCCGCCTCGCCGCCGCCAATGCCGATCTCGAATTGCGCAATGCCAGCGTCGCCCTCGGCCGCCGCACCATTACCAGCCCCATTGCCGGCACGATCGGGCTGATCCGAGTCACCCTGGGCAATTATGTGCCGGCGCAAACCACCGTGACCACGGTGGATGACACCTCGGCCATCTCGGTCGATTTCTGGGTGCCCGAGCGCTACGCCTCCGCCATTGCGCCCGGCATGCCGGTCAGCGTCACCGCCATCGCCCTGCCCGGCCGGGTCTTTGATGGCGAGGTCAATGCTGTCGACAATCGGCTCGATCCGGCGAGCCGCACCCTCCAGTGCAGGCCGAGATCCCCAATGAGGACAAGGCCCTGCGCGCCGGCATGTCCTTCACCGTCGCGCTGCGCTTTCCCGGCGAACAATTCCCGGCGGTCAATCCGTTGGCCATCCTGTGGTCAGCCCAGGGGCTCCTATGTCTGGAAATATGCCGATGGCAAGGCCACCCGCGTCATGGCCGAAATCATCCAGCGCAACAGCGATGGCGTGCTGGTGCGGGCCGATCTGAAGCCCGGAGACGCCATCATCACCGAGGGTATTCTGCAGCTCAGCGAAGGCGCCGAGGTAACCCTGCTCAGCGGGCCGGATGGCACAGCGGCCACCCAAGAGGCTCAGGCCACGCAAAACTGATCGGGAGGACTGCCATGTCGATTGCCGAAAAGAACGAACGTGGCGGCACCTCGGCTGCGCTCTTCGTGCGCCGTCCCGTCCTCGCCGTCGTCATCAATGCCATGATCGTGGTGGCCGGGCTTGCCGCGCTCCCGGGCGCCGAAGTGCGCAATTGCCCAGCGTCGAACAGCCCGTGCTCTCCATCTCCACCAGCTTCACCGGCGCCGCCGCCGAAACCGTCGATCGCGAAATCACAGCCGAGGTCGAGGGCGCCGTGGCGCGTGTGCAGGGCGTCACCGGCATTTCCTCCAGCTCCTCGACCGGGCAGAGCCGCGTCACCCTCGAATTTTCCGACAGCACTAACCTCGATGTCGCCACCTCCGACGTGCGCGACGCCCTCAGCCGCATCGGCCGCTCCCTGCCCGACAATGTCGATGACCCCGTCATCTTCAAGGCTGATTCCGATGCCCAGCCGGTCATGCAACTGGCCGTCACCTCCGACACGATGAGCATGGGCGACCTCAGCAAGCTGGTGGAAGACGTGATCTCGGAACGGCTCGGCGCCGTTGCCGGCGTCGCAGACGTCCGTGTCTATGGCACGCGCGAAACCGCCTTCGATGTCGATGTCGACCCGGTCAAGCTCGCCAGCCATGGGCTGACCGTGGCCGATATCCGCAATGCGCTGGCCACCATCGCCTTCTGACACCCCGGCCGGCTCGATCAACGGCCCCAATCAGAACATCACCGTCCGCGCCATTTCGGAGGTCACCACCCCGCAGGATTTCGAAGACATCATCATCAATGGCCGCACGCTTTTGGGCGATGTCGCCAGCGTGGTCTTCGACGCCTCGGCCAGCACGTCTTCGCTCCGCTCAAATGGCAAGCCCGGCATTGGCTCGGGCATTATCCGCCGAGCTCAGTCCAATACGATCGAGATTTCCGAGGGCATTCACAATGCCGTCGATGTGCTGAACCAGACCCTGCCCGCCGGCGTCCAGGTCACTATTTCAAGCGATGATGCCGTCTTCATCGAAGGCGCACTGCACGAGGTCGAGATCGCGCTGGTCGTGGCGCTCGTCGTCGTTGTCGCCATCATCTTCCTCTTCCTGCTCGATTGGCGCGCCACCATCGTCCCTGCCATTTCCATGCCCATCGCCCTGCTTGGCGCCGTGGCCGGCATTTACGTCATGGGCTTTTCGCTCAACATCATCACCCTGCTCGCGCTGGTTCTGGCGACCGGCCTCGTGGTCGATGACGCCATCGTCGTGCTCGAAAATATCGTCCGCCGCAAAGGCATGGGCGCCGGGCCCTGCGCCGCTGCCGTGCTGGGCACCCGAGAAGTGTTCTTCGCGGTGATCGCCACCACGCTCACCCTCGCTGCTGTCTTCATTCCGCTGTCCTTCCTCTCCGGACAAACCGGCCGCCTGTTCCGCGAATTCGGCTTCACCCTCGCCATCGCCGTGCTGCTCTCCTCCATCGTTGCCCTCTCCATGGGCCCGATGATCGCCTCGCGCTTCCTCAAACAGGGCGAGCACAAAAGCCATGGCGGCATTCTGGGCGCCTTCGGCCGCGCCTGCGCCCGCTTCTATCGCAGCTCGCTGCGCGTGGCGCTCGCCAATCCTTTTGTCGTGGTGCTGATCGCCCTACTGTTCGCCGCCTCGTCCTATTTCGTCTATGGCAATCTGCGCCGGAGATCACCCCGCCCGAGGACCGCTCGCAGATCCAGCTGCGCATTCAGGCGCCCACCACGGCCAGCCTCGACTATATCCGCACCCAGCTCACCACCGTCGAAACCATGCTGCAGCCCTTTGTCGCCAGCGGCGAAGTGCGCTCCATTTTCGTGCTCTCCGGCTGGGGCAGCGGCGGTTCGCTGACGCTGACTTTGGCGCCTCGGGGAGAGCGCCAGCGCAGCCAGCAACAGATCGCCGCCGACATTACTGCGCTGATGGCCCGGGTGCCGGGCGTGCGCGCCTCGGTCGGCCGGGGCAATAGTCTGGGCATTCGCGGCGGCGGCTCCGGCCTGCAATTTGCCGTGGTCGGCTCCAACTATACCGTGCTGGCCGACACCGCCGAATCCATCGCCAAGCTGATGGAAGCGGATGGCCGCTTTGGCCGCGTCACCGTCAATTTCGACACCACCCAGCCACAGCTGACCCCGGTGGTCAATCGCGAACGCGCCGACGCGCTGGGCATCGATATCAATGGCCCGGCCTCCACCATGCAGGCCATGATCGATGGCAGCGATATCGGCAATGTCTTCATCGACGACACCAGCTACACCGTGCGCATGGTCTCGACCAGCAATCCGATCAACGATCCGCGCGACCTCGAAAGCCTCTTCGTGCGCACCGGCGACGGGCGCTATGTGCCCATGTCCACCATCGCCACCATCACCGAATCCGCCGTGCCCCCCACCCTGCGCCGCGAAGCGCAACGCCGCGCGGTCAATGTCACAGCGAGCCTCGAAGACGGCATGGCGCTGGGCGACGCCTATAATCAGATGCTCGAAATGGCCCGCCCCATCCTGCCCGAAGGCACCTCCATACTGCCGCTGGCCGAAGCCAAGACGCTGGGCGAATCCACCAATGGTCTGTTCGTCACCTTCGGCTTCGCGCTGGTCATCATCCTGCTCGTCCTCGCCGCGCAGTTCGAAAGCGTGTGGAGCGCCGTCATCGTCATGACCACAGTGCCCTTCGGGGTGGCGGCGGCGCTCTATGCGCTATTGGTCACCGGAGGCAGCCTCAATATCTTCAGCCAGATCGGGCTGGTGCTGGTGGTCGGCATCATGGCCAAGAACGGCATCCTGATCGTCGAATTCGCCAATCAACTGCGCGATCGCGGCATGTCCGTCCGCGAAGCGATCGAGGAAGCCTCCAATATCCGCCTGCGCCCCGTCATGATGACCATGATCGCCACCATCCTCGGGGGCTTGCCCTCGGTCCTCGCCAGCGGCGCCGGCGCCGAAGCCCGCGCGGCCCTCGGCTGGGTCATGGTCGGCGGCCTAAGCTTTGCCGCGGTCTCAACCCTCTACCTGACCCCCGTCGCCTACCTCCTGATGGCCCGCTTCAGCAAACCCAAAGTCGAGGAAGAAGCCCGGCTGGAACGCGAGCTGGACGCCGCCAATGGGATGGTGGAACCGGCGGAGTAAAGCCTACCGCACCTTGATCAGCAGGATGATCAGCAGCCAGATGCTGGCGACGTGAATGAGCAGAAACCGCAGCAGCACCTGCGCGTTGGACCAGTGCAAATTCTTGCGCACATGGTCATGAAACGGAAAGCGGATCGACCCCAGTATCCGCCACCCAAAGAGCCGCATCAGTGCGACCTTGGCGAGCCCCGTGGCCCCATTGAACAACAACAGTGCGCCCACGAAAAACACCGTCGCCGGATTGCCGGTGACCACGACGCACATGCCGACAAATAGCCCGATCGGCCGCGATCCCGCATCGCCCATCAGCGCCGCGCTGGGCGGTGCATTGTGCCAGAGATAGCCCGAGATCGCCCCGCAAAATACCGCCGCTGCCAGCGCCCAGCTGACCGCATCGGGATTGTACAGGATCAGCAGGTATTTCTGCGTTGTTGACGTCGCCAACCACGAAATAGAGCAGGAAACCCAGCACGCAGATCGTCAATGATGAGAGCGTACCGGACACCCCATCGACGCCGTCATTGCAGTTCACCGCATTGATGCAGAGCCACACCACCGGGGTATAAAGCAGCACCCCACCCCACCGGGGCAGCGTGAAATGCGCCGAGGTAAACGGCAGCCAGATTTCGGTATTGCCGCCGTTCATCAGCACCACGCAAACAAATAGCGCGATCGCCAGATCGGTCAGCCCCAGCGTGAGTTCGCTCAATCCGCCCGGCTTGCTGTCATCCAGATAGCCGACGCCGGAGGCGATCAGCAGCGCCGAGGCAAAAATACAGTTTTGGATCATAGGGCAGGCAGATCAACAGCACGCCCACCGTGATGAGCACGATGAAAATGCCCACCCCCACCGGCTTGCCGACGCTTTCCTCGGCATTGACCGCATGCGCCCTGCCCTTGTCCTTGGTCAGCACATGCCAGACGCGCGGCAGTACCAGCAGCGACAGGGTCGCCGACAGCAGCGCGCCCAATGTCGCCAGCACCGGATAGGAAGCCAGCAGTCGGGCGGGTCCCCAGAACGGGGCAATGAATTCGGAGAGGTAGGTAAGCATGGTGAGCCGATCGGTGTTGGGCTGCCCGCCTTGAGTCGGGACAGGCGCGCCATGATCGCCGCTGCGTCCCGCCAGATCAACGCCGGCAACAAAAAGGCCGCCGGGTCACCCCTGACGGCCTGCTCATTTCAGCCCGAAAAATCAGGCCTTGTTCTTGTTGTAGAGATCGAAGAACACCGCCGCGAGCAGCACGATGCCCTTGATCATCTGCTGCCAATCGATGTTGACGCCCATGATCGACATGCCATTATTCATTACGCCCATGATGAAGGCGCCGATCACCGCGCCCGCCACGGCACCCACACCGCCCAGCGCCGAAGCGCCGCCGATGAAGACCGAGGCGATCACGTCCAGCTCCAGCCCCTGCCCGGCCTTGGGCGTGGCGGAGTTGAGGCGGGCCGCATAGATCATGCCGGCCAAAGCGGCCAGCGCACCCATGATAGCGAACACATAGAAGGTCAGCCGTTCGGTCTTGATGCCCGACAGAGCCGCTGCCTTGAGGTTCCCGCCCAGCGCATAGATGCGGCGACCGAAGGTCATGCGCTTGGTGATGAACACAAAGAGCGCAATCAGCAGCGCCATCACCACCAGCACGTTGGGCAGGCCGCGATAGGAGGCCAGCATATAGCCAAAGAACAGCACGATGGCGGCAACCACCGGGTTCTTGGCGACGAACAGGCCGAACGGCTCGCTTTCATAGCCGCAGCCTTGCGGCAGGAGCGGCCGTGAATGGCAAAGGCAACCATGGCGACGACGCCGACAATGGCGATGACCGGGCTCGTCGTGTGCAGCACCAGCGGCTGCACGCCCTCGCTGGCCGGGACCAAAGTGGTCGGCCCGATCAGGTCGGGGATGAAGCCGGCCGACAGCAGCTGGAATTCAGCCGGGAACGGACCAACCGACTTACCGGCGAGAATGGCCAGCGACAGCCCCTTGAAGATCAGCATGCCGGCCAGCGTCACGATGAAGCTGGGGATCTTGTGATAGGCGATGAGATATCCCTGCGCCGCCCCGATTATCGCGCCGACGACGATGCAGATCGCCCCGGCAACGAACGGATTGGCGAGGAAGGCCAGCTCGGGGGAAGCGCCAGCCCACCATCAGCATGGCGGCCAAGGCCCCGACAAAGCCCGAGACCGAGCCCACCGACAGATCGATATGGCCGGCCACAATGACCAGCAACATGCCCAGCGCCATCACGATGATATAGCTGTTCTGCAGGATGATATTGGTCAGGTTGACCGGCTTGAACAGCACCCCGCCAGTGAAATACTGGAAGAACAGCATGATCAGGATGAGCGCCAGCATAAGGCCGTAATCGCGCATATTGGCCTGCAGGGCGCCCCAGACGCTGAGCTCCTGAACGTTGACCTTTTCGCCGGTTGCGGTGACGCCCGACGGGGCAGTTTCTGTGGTCATGATGCCTTCCCTTCCGCGCGAACGATCGCGCGCATGATCTTTCCTCGGCTCGCCTCGGCAGTGGGCATCTCGCCCACCATGCGGCCTTCGTTCATTACATAAAGCCGGTCGGTGATGCCGAGCAGTTCGGGCATTTCCGAGGAGATGACCGAGATTGCCTTACCCTGCGCCGCCAGCTGGTTGATGATGGTGTAGATTTCGTATTTCGCGCCGACATCGATGCCGCGCGTCGGCTCGTCCAGGATCAGCACTTCGGGATTGGCGAACAGCCACTTGCTGAGCACCACCTTCTGCTGATTGCCACCCGACAGGTTGCCA
Source organism: Devosia sp. A8/3-2 (assembly GCA_025452255.1). Classification (GTDB taxonomy): domain Bacteria; phylum Pseudomonadota; class Alphaproteobacteria; order Rhizobiales; family Devosiaceae; genus Devosia. Next base: position 1,640,376 of record CP104974.1, on the reverse strand, counting down.
GTCACCTGATAGACGCTCGAAGAGCGGATATTGGTGCGCTTGCGATAGTCATTGGCCGCGTCGAGTTCGGCCGGGTCGTCGATCACCCCAAAGCGCGACACGCCCGCCAGATTGGCCGGGGTCGTATTGTTCTTGATGTGGTCGATCAGGTTGAGGCCATAGGTCTTGCGGTCCTCGGTAGCATAGGCGATGCCATGGGCCACCGCCTTGCCGACGCTGGACGTGTCGATCTTCTTGCCATGCAGGAAGACTTCGCCGGAGATTTTCTGGCCATAGGATTTGCCGAACAGGCTCATGGCGAATTCGGTGCGGCCGGAGCCCATCAGCCCGGCAATGCCCACCACTTCGCCCTTGCGCACGTTCAGGTCGATATTCTTGATCACCTGCCGGTCGCGATGCTGGGGGTGATAGACGCTCCAGTTCTTGACCTCGAACACCACTTCGCCAATCTGCGGCGTACGGCTGGGATAGCGATCATCGAGCGAACGGCCCACCATGGAGGTGATGATCCGGTCTTCCGAGATCTGCTCCTTGTTCATGGTCTCGATGGTACGGCCATCGCGGATCACGGTGATCCGGTCGGCAACCTTGCTGATTTCGTTGAGCTTGTGCGAGATCAGGATCGAGGTAATGCCACGGCGCCGGAATTCGATCAGCAGGTCGAGCAGCGCCGCACTGTCCTTTTCCGAAAGGCTGGCGGTCGGCTCGTCCGAGATCAGCAGCTTGACTTCCTTGCTGAGCGCCTTGGCGATCTCAACCAATTGCTGCTTGCCCACCCCGATATTGGTCACCAGCGTGTCGGGGTCTTCCTTGAGCCCGACCATGGACAGCAGCTTGCGCGCGCCGTCGTGGGTCTCGTCCCAGTCGATCACGCCGCCCTTGGCCTGTTCATTGCCCGAGGAAAATGTTTTCCACGATCGACAGCAGCGGCACCAGCGCCAGCTCTCGGTGGATGATGACGATGCCGACATGCTCGCTGTCGCGGATGGATTTGAAGTTCTGTTCGTTGCCCTTGTAGATGATCTGCCCGTCATAGCTGCCGGCCGGATAGACCCCGCTCAGCACCTTCATCAGGGTAGACTTGCCCGCGCCGTTTTCGCCCACGATGGCATGGATCTCGGCTTCGCGGACATCGAGATTGACGTCCTGCAGCGCCTTGACGCCCGGAAACGTCTTGGTGATGCCGCGCATCTCTAGAATAGTATCGGTCATACTGCACTCACCGGCGGTAGGGTCGCTCGAAAGAGGCCCGCTTTATCTGCGGGCCCCCGGTTTGGTCAATCGTCTTTATTTCAGGTCTTCTTCCTTGATGTAGCCCGAGTCAACCACGAGTTCCTTGTAGTTGACTGCGTCCACTTCATAGGGCGTGAGAAGGATCGAGGGTACGACCTTGTTGCCATTGTTATACGTGGTCGTGTCGAGCCCTTCGGGCGTGGCGCCGCTCAGCACGGTATCAACCAGATCGCCGGTGACGCGGGCCAGCTCGCGGGTATCCTTATAGACTGTGGAATACTGCTCGCCGGCAATGATCGCCTTGATCGATGGGATTTCAGCGTCCTGGCCCGAGATGATCGGATAGGCCAGATCGGCCGAACCATAACCAATGCCCTTGAGCGAGGAGATGATGCCACGCGCCACCCCATCATTGGGCGAAAGCACAGCATCGACATGGCTGCCGTCCGAATAATAGGCCGAGAGCAGGTTGTCCATGCGGGCACGGGCAGTCGCCCCATCCCAACGCAGCGTACCCACCTTGTCCATGCCCTGCTGGCCGGACTTGACCACCAGCACGCCGGAATCGATCAGCGGCTGCAGCACGCTCATGGCGCCATCATAGAAGAAGAAGGCGTTGTTATCGTCGGGCGAACCGCCGAACAGCTCGATATTGAACGGGCCAGCCTTCTCGGGATAACCCAGACCCTTGAGGATCGAATTGGCCTGCAACACGCCGACCTTGAAGTTGTCGAACGTGGTGTAATAATCGACATTGGCGGTGTCGTGGATCAGCCGGTCATAAGCGATGACCTTGACGCCGGCAGCCGCGGCCTGCTCGAGCACGGCGCTCAGCGTGGTGCCGTCGAGGGCCGCAATCACCAGAGCCTTGGAGCCCTTGGTGACCATGTTTTCGATCTGGGCGAGCTGGTTGGGAATGTCGTCGCCCGCATATTGCAGGTCGACGGTGTAGCCCTTGGCTTCGAGCGCCGACTTGAGCTCGGCACCATCCGAATTCCAGCGCAGCGTGGTCTGCTCTGGCATGGAAATGCCGATCGTGCCCTTGTCCCGGGCCGCGACCGAGCCCGCCGAGCCCAGCACAAACGCGCCCGTCAAAGCGACGGCGGCGAACGACTTCAAAATGTTCATTCTTTTCTCCCTAACGATGTTGTGCAGTCTTGTTCAGGAACGCGCAAAGACAGGCTCGTCATTGCATTGTGATAGCGCAATGATCGAACCGATTTACACGACACCAGATCCTGGTCTGCTTGACCTATCCAGTTGGCGGCTTCTGCGCCTTGCCCTTCCCAAGCCAACAACTCGAGAATATGGCACGGAATGAACCTTCGCAAGAATTTTGAGGTACGTGCATCGATTTACTCGTTATTTCGATGTCCCTCAAATTGTTAGATAAAACGAGGCCCCGCGTTGCCGCAGGGCCCTTTATTCAGGCAGCAAGCTGCTTACTGCACGTCTTCAGGCTTGAGGTAACCTGAGTCGATCACCAGTTCTCGGTAGTTCGACTTGTCGACCTCATAGGGAGTCAGCAGGATCGAAGGAACGACCTTGACGCCATTGTTGTAGGTCGTGGTGTCCGAGCCCTCAGGCGTGCCACCGCTCAGCACGGTGTCGACCAGATCGCCAGTGACACGAGCCAGTTCGCGCGTGTCCTTGTAAACGGTCGAGTACTGCTCGCCGGCAATGATTGCCTTGACCGAGGGAGCTTCCGCATCCTGACCCGAAATGATCGGCCGGGGCTGATCGGCAGAGCCGTAGCCAATGCCGCGCAGCGACGAGATGATACCGCGGCTCAGACCGTCATAGGGGGACAGAACCGCGTCAACGCGCGAGCCGTCCGAGTAGTTGGCCGACAGGATATTGTCCATGCGGGCCTGTGCGACAGCACCGTCCCAACGCAGCGTACCCACAGTGTCCATGCCCTGCTGGCCGGACTTGACCACCAGCACGCCGGAGTCGATCAGCGGCTGGAACACGCTCATGGCGCCGTCATAGAAGAAGAAGGCGTTGTTGTCGTCGGGCGAACCGCCGAACAGCTCGATATTGAACGGACCCTGCTTTTCCGGATAACCCAGACCCTTGAGGATCGAGTTGGCCTGCAGCACGCCGACACGGAAATTGTCGAACGTGGTGTAATAGTCCACATTGGCGGTGTCGTGGATCAGGCGGTCATAAGCGATGACCTTGATACCGGCATCAGCAGCCTGCTGCAGCACGGCGCTCAGCGTGGTGCCGTCGATCGAGGCAACCACCAGCGCCTTGACGCCCTTGGTGACCATGTTTTCGATCTGGGCGAGCTGGTTGGGGATATCGTCTTCCGCATATTGCAGGTCGACGGTGTAGCCCTTGCCTTCCAGCGCGGCCTTGAGTTCGTTGCCGTCCGAGATCCAGCGCAGCGACGACTGGGTCGGCATGGCGATGCCGATCTGGCCCTTGTCTCGGGCGAAGACCGCCGTCGAAGCAGTCAGCGCCATGGCGCCGACAGCCAGCACGGTGGCAAGCGTTTTGAAAACCTTCACGTCTCGACTCCCTTTTTGTATTTCGAGTTCATAAAGCTTTGGAATGGTCGTCAGGGGAGAGCCGGCTCGACATGCAGGGCGCAAAAACCGGAAATCGAGACCGATCCCACGACAGGTAACAGCGGGCAAACACCCGCAGACACGCCGTCATTCGTTGCTGCATGAAAATCCTCCACAAGGAACGGCAATGCCGTTTGGGCCCTCCCAAGCCCACGCCCGGAAGCTAGAATAGTCAGATACCTTTTGTAAAGCGGCTTCCATCGCAACTGGCTAACAAGCCTGTGTCTTGCCCGACAATAGTCGCAGTTGCGGCGCATCGCTGCGCCCTATATCGTCTGTCTGCCTTGGGAGGATATCCGCATGAGGCGCCGTTCAAACAGCCCCGGCGGATGCAAAGGTATCAGATATCAGGAGGAAACGTGGTCCATCACGATGGGGATGCTCGCCCCGACCAATCGGCGGCAAGCGTGGTTGCGGACGACCCGGCCAACATGATTCTGGGTGAATTGGTGCCGGGCACGAGCCTGCCCAGCGAAGCCGAACTGGCGGGACGCTACGAGGTCAGCCGGCTGACGATTCGCGAGGCGGTGAAACTGCTCGAAGGCCGCGGCCTGCTCGAGGCTGGCCCGCGGCCGCCGTGCCGTGGTGCGCGAACCCGACGGCGCTGCCTTTGCCGATTTCCTCACCTCGATCATCCGCTACGACCCAAAGGGCCTGTACGACCTGATCGAAGTGCGGCTTTCCACGGAAGTGCAGTCGGCAACGCTCGCCGCCAAGCGCTCCACCCGCGCCGGCCAGACCGCGATTGAAAGGCGCTTGAAGGCATGCGCGAAACCCTCGCCGGAGGCCTGGATACCCCCGAGCAGGAACTGCGCTTCCACACCTTCGATGTCGGCTTCCACGAAGCCATCGCCTCGGCCAGCGGCAATCGCGTGCTAGGCTATCTGTTCGAAGCCATGGCCCAGCCATTGCGCGAAGGCTTCTACATCAGCCGCCGCGGCCACGAGCAACGCGGCCACACCCTCGCGCACACGATCGAAGCGCACCAGCGCATCCTCGACTGTATCAGACAAGGCAATGGCCGCGCCGCCGCCGAAGCCATGCGCCTGCACCTCAAGGACACCGAACGCGACATCCGCACCGCCCTCAGCCAACTGCGCCGGGATTTCCCAAAAGCTAGCTGTCAATCTACCGCTTGCGGCAACACCCCCCTCGCCGCAATATCCGCCCCATGACTTCGAGGAATCGGCATGGCCAACAAAACCGATAGCCCAAGCACGCGGCTCGACGACGCCGCGCGGGCCGGCTGGCTCTATTATGTGGCCGGCAATACCCGGGAAGAGATCGCCACTAAGCTCGGCATTTCCCGCCAATCCGCCCAGCGCCTCGTCTCCCTCTCGGTCAGCGAGGGCTTGATCAAGGTGCGGCTCGATCACCCCATCGGCCGCTGCATGGACACGGCCGCCCGCCTCAAATCTCGCTTCTCGCTCGATCTGGTGGAAATCGTGCCGTCCGATCCGGCCAGCACGTCCACCACGATTGGCTCGGCCGAAGCCGCCGCCGCCGAGATCGAGCGCTGGCTCAAGCGGCCCGACCCCATCGTCATGGCCATCGGCACCGGCCGCACGCTCAAGGCCGCCATCGAGCAGCTCATGCCCATGGAATGCCCGCACCACAAAGTGGTGGCGCTGACCAGCAGTATCGCGCCCGACGGTTCGGCCGCCTTCTACAACGTCATTTTCAACGTCGCCGATACGGTCAAGGCGCGCAGCTTTCCCATGCCCCTGCCCGTCATCGCCTCCTCGGCCCGCGAACGCGAAATGCTGCATTCCCAGCCCATGATCCGCGAAACCACGGCTTTGGCCGCCCGAGCCGACGTGACCTTTGTCGGCGTCGGCGAAATCGGCCCCGACGCCCCGCTCTATCTCGACGGCTTCATTTCCGATGACGAACTCAAGGCCCTGCAAAAAGCCGGCGCGGTCGGGGAAATCTGCGGCTGGAGTTTCGACGCCGACGGCAAGCTGATCGAAGGGCTGACCAATGAGCGCGTCGCCTCCGCCTCGATTCCCTCGCGCGAAAACTCGCTCGTGGTAGCAATTGCCATGGGCCGCAAGAAATTGCCCGGCATCCGCGCCACACTGAACCGTCGATTGGTGAACGGCATCATCACCGACGAGGCCACCGCCGAAGGCCTGCTGGCCTAGCGCCAAACCGCTGATTTAAAACAGCAATCCCGCCCAATAAACCATTTTCTGCCGTACGTACGTCACGCGCCCAGCGCATGACACGCTTGACTCTGCCGCATGATATGCAGTATTTGCCCATGACTGGAACAATTGCCCGTTCCGGTACGGGAGGAATTCGATGAAACTTACACCCCTTTTCGTGGGCGCCCTGACGCTCGCGCTGGCCACATCCGCATCCGCGCAGACCCTCACCATTGCCACCGTGAACAATGGCGACATGGTGCGCATGCAGGGCCTGTCGTCCGCCTTCACCACCGATACCGGCATCGAGCTCAATTGGGTCGTGCTGGAAGAAAATACCCTGCGCCAGAACGTCACCACCGACATCGCCACCAATGGCGGCCAATATGACGTGATGACCATCGGCACCTATGAGGCCCCGATCTGGGCCAAGCAGGGGTGGCTGGTGCCGCTCGACGGGCTGAGCGCCGACGCCACCTATGACGTCGATGATCTGCTGCCGCCGATCCGCGATGGCCTCTCCTATGAAGGCAAGCTCTATGCAGCCCCCTTCTATGGCGAAAGCTCCATGGTCATGTATCGCAAGGACCTGATGGAAAAGGCGGGCCTGACCATGCCCGACGCCCCCACTGGGAATTCATCGGCGAAGCTGCTCGCGCCATGACCGACCGCGCCAATGACATCAACGGCATCTGCCTGCGCGGCAAGGCTGGCTGGGGCGAGAATATGGCCTTCCTCACCGCCATGTCCAATTCCTTCGGCGCCCGCTGGTTCGATGAAAGCTGGAAGCCCCAGTTCGATCAGCCCGAGTGGAAATCGACGCTCGACACCTATCTCAGCCTCATGGCCGATGCTGGCCCAGCCGGCGCGTCGTCCAACGGCTTCAACGAGAACCTGACCCTGTTCCAGCAGGGCAAATGCGGCATGTGGATCGACGCGACCGTCGCCGCCTCCTTCGTGATCAATCCCGAGGATTCCACCGTCGCCGACCGAGTCGGCTTTGCCTTGGCGCCCGATAATGGCTCGGGCAAGCGCGGCAACTGGCTCTGGGCCCGGTCGCTGGCCATCCCCAAGAGCAGCCAGAATGCCGAGGCGGCCGAGAAGTTCATCAATTGGGCCACCAACAAGACCTATCTCGAAACCGTCGCCGCCCGGGATGGCTGGGCCAACGTGCCTCCCGGCACCCGCGCCTCGCTCTATGCCAATGCCGACTATCAGGCCGCTGCGCCCTTCGCCAAGATGACGCTGGATTCCATCAATTCGGCCAATCCGAGCAGAACCGACGGTTAAGCCCGTGCCCTATACCGGCGTACAATTCGTGGCCATCCCCGAATTCGCCGGCATCGCCACCAATGTCGGCCAGCTCTTCTCGGCCGCCCTCGCTGGCCAGATGTCCGCCGACGACGCCCCGGCCCGGGCCCGAGACGCCGCCACCCGCGACATGACCCGCGCTGGTTATATCAAGTAGCTTTTAGGCAAGAACCGCCCGGCCAAAGGTCCCCTCTGGAGGCCGGGCGGTTCAACAGAATATTCGAGAGACACGATCTGCCTCTCTCCCCCTTGAGGGGGAAGTATCGAGGATGTGGCGCCATAGTGCCAAATCCACCGGCTCAATCCCCTCGCCCCGATGGGGGAGGGTTAGGGTGAGGGGTCTTCCGACCCCAACACCGGAATTCTGGAGCATTCCGCATGGCCACCGCCCAAACCCGCACCCTCTCCCGCATCATGATGGCCCCCGCCGTCATCGTGCTGCTGATCTGGATGATCGTTCCGCTGGTGATGACCCTGTGGTTCAGCTTCCAGAATTATAGCCTCATCAATCCCATGATGACCGGCTTTGCCGGCTGGGCAAACTATATCTATGTCATCGGCGATCCCAGCTTCACCCAGTCGCTGGTCAATACCCTGATCTCGGTCGGCGGCGTGCTGGCCATCACCGTCATTGGCGGCACTCTGCTGGCGCTGCTGCTCGATCAGCCCATTTGGGGCCGGGGCATTTTGCGCATCTCGGTCATCTCGCCCTTCTTCGTCATGCCGCCCGTAGCCGCGCTGATCTGGAAGAACGGCTTCATGCATCCCGGCTATGGCATGCTCGGCCATCTGTGGAAGGCCTTCGGCCTGCAGCCGGTCGATTGGTTCAATCAATATCCGCTGTTTTCGGTGATCGTCATCGTCGCCCGGCAATGGCTGCCCTTCGCGACGCTGATCCTGCTCACCGCCCTGCAATCGCTCTCCGAGGAACAGCGCGAGGCCGCCGAAATGGACGGCGCCAACGCGCTCAACCGCTTCTACTATATCATCCTGCCGCACATGGCCCGGGCGATCACCATCGTCATCCTGATCCAGACCATCTTCCTGCTCGGCATCTTCGCCGAAATCCGCGTCACCACCGGCGGCGGCCCCGGCTATGCCTCCACCAACATCACCTTCCCGGTGTTCCGCACCGGCATCCTTTCCAACGACATCGGCGCCGGTTCGGCCGGTGGCGTGGTCGCCGTCATCATCGCCAATGTGGTCGCATTCTTCCTGATGCGCGCCGTTGGCAAGAACCTAGACGCTTAGGAGGCACGACAATGGCCCGCAACGTCTCCACCCAGACCCGCATCGGCTTCACCGCCCTCGCCCGGATTGTCGCGCTCCTGCTGTTCTCGCCGATCCTCTGGACGATCCTCACCGCCTTCAAAACCGAGGCCGAAGCCATCGCCGCGCGCCCCACTCTCTTCCCCGAAACCTTCACCCCGGAAAATTTCTCGGCGGTGCAGGATCGCTCCGACTACGTCAAACACGCCATCAACTCGATCCTGGTCTCGGTTGGTTCTGACCCTGCTCGGCCTCGCCATCGGCATCCCCGCCGCCCGGGCCATGGCCTTCGCGCCCACCAAGCGCACCAAGGACGTCTTGATGTGGATGCTCTCCACCAAAATGATGCCGGCCGTGGGCGTCTTGATCCCGATCTACCTGATCTTCCACGACCTGCGCCTGCTCGATACCGTGCATGGCCTGACCCTGATCATGACCCTGATCAACCTGCCCATCATCATCTGGATGCTCTACACCTACTTCAAGGAAATCCCGGTCGATATCCTCGAAGCCGCCCGCATGGACGGGGCCGAACTCTGGAACGAAATCGTCCATGTCCTCGTCCCCATGGCCGTGCACGGCATTGCCTCGACGCTCCTGCTCAACGTCATCCTCGCCCGGAACGAAGCCTTCTGGACCATCACCCTGACCTCGGGCCGCGCCGGCACGCTCACGGCCTTCATCTCCTCCTTCTCGTCCCCCGGGGCCTGTTCCTCGCCAAACTCTCCGCCGCCTCGCTCCTCGCCATCGCGCCCATCCTGCTCATGGGCTGGTTCAGCCAGAAACAACTCGTCCGCGGCCTCACCTTCGGCGCAGTGAAATAAGGACTATTGAAAAATGGGTTCCATCTCTCTCTCCCACGTCAACAAGTCCTTCGGCGACGTCCGAGTCATTCCGGATATCTCGCTCGACATCAATGATGGCGAATTCGTCGTCTTTGTCGGCCCGTCCGGCTGTGGCAAGTCCACCCTGCTGCGCCTGATCGCTGGGCTCGAAGACACCACATCAGGCACCATCCTGCTCGATGGGCAGGACATGACTAAGGCGCCACCCGCGCGCCGGGGCTCGGCCATGGTGTTCCAATCCTATGCGCTCTATCCGCATATGACCGTGCGCGACAACATCGCCTTCCCGCTCAAAATGGCCAAGGCGAGCAAGGAAGTCATCGACCAGAAGGTCGAATACGCCGCCCGCACGCTCAATCTCAGTTCCTATCTCGACCGCCGCCCCTGCGCTCTCTCCGGCGGTCAGCGCCAGCGCGTCGCCATTGGCCGCGCCATCGTGCGCGAACCCAAGGCCTTCCTGTTCGACGAACCCTTGTCCAATCTCGACGCGGCCCTCCGCGTCAACATGCGGCTGGAAATCACCGAGCTGCACCAGCAGCTCAAGACCACGATGATTTACGTCACCCACGATCAGGTCGAAGCCATGACCATGGCCGACCGCATCGTCGTGCTCAACGCGGGCAATGTCGAACAATTCGGCTCCCCGCTCGATCTCTACAAAAAACCCGCCAACCGCTTCGTTGCCGGCTTTATCGGCTCGCCCAAGATGAACTTCGTCGATGGCCCGGAAGCCGCCAAACACAACGCCCATGCCATCGGCGTCCGCCCCGAACACTTCAAGCTCAGCCGCGAAAATGTAGCCGGCACGTGGAAGGGCAAGGTCGGCGTCGCCGAACAGTTGGGATCAGACACGTTCCTGCACGTCCATGTCGAGGGCCTCGGCCTCATGACCATCCGCACCGATGGCGACCAGACCTTCAACCACGGCGACGACGTCTACCTGACGCCCGACGCAGCCCGCATCTACAAGTTCGACACGGCGGGTAAGGCGATCTAGGCAAATCCAAATGTGCTCGGCAACCATCCGCCCCATTGTCATCACCGGGCTTGTCCCGGTGATCCATAGCGCCACAAACCGGATTGTTCGCTATCCACCGGGTCATTCCACGAAAGCGGAACCCCTGTTTCCTTTCAACGGAAGTTCCTGCTTTTTCGGGAATGACTCCGGGGCTTAAGCCATGACCATCAAACTCTCCGCCGCCAATCTCGCTTCCCTCACCACCGCCACGACACCCGCCTATAACCGCGAGAACCTCACCCCCGGCATCGTGCATTTCGGTGTCGGCAATTTCCATCGCGCTCATCAGGCTGTCTATCTTGACGACCTCTTCGCCACTGGCAGTGACCACGATTGGGCCCTCATCGGCGCCGGCGTCCGCGAAGCCGACGAGGCCATGCGCCAAAAGCTCAAGTCCCGGGATTGGCTGACCACCGTGGTCGAGCAGGAAGCCGACACCAGCTCCGCCCGCGTCACCGGCGCGATGATCGATTATCTCCGCCCCGGCGACTCTGCCGCCGTGATCGAACGCCTCTCCGATCCCGCCATCCGCATCGTCTCGCTGACCATCACCGAGGGCGGCTATTACATCGACCCCGCCAGCCAGAAATTTGATCCGACCCACCCCGACATCGCCTACGACGCCGCCAACCTCACCGCCCCCAAAACCGCCTTCGGCCTGATCCTCGCCGGTCTGCTCCGCCGCCGCGAGCTCGGCCTCGCCCCCTTCACCGTCATGAGCTGCGACAACATCCCCGGCAATGGCCACGTCACCGAAAACGCCGTCGCCGGCCTTGCCGCGCTGATCGACCCTGCCCTCGCCCAATGGGTCAAAACCAATGTCGCCTTCCCCAATGGCATGGTCGACCGCATCACCCCCGCCACCTCTGATCGTGAAAAGACCCTCCTCGCCGACAATTTCGGCATCGAGGACAATTGGCCGGTCTTCTGCGAGAGCTTCAAGCAATGGGTGCTCGAAGACAATTTCCCCGCCGGCCGCCCGGCGCTGGAAAAGGTCGGCGTGCAATTCGTTCGGGATGTCGCGCCCTACGAGCACATGAAAATACGCATCCTCAATGGCGGCCACGCCACCATCGCCTATCCGGCGGGCCTGCTCGATATCCACTTCGTACACGAAGCCATGGAACACCCCCGGTCGCCGCCTTCCTCGCCAAGGTCGAGCGCGACGAAATCATCCCCATCGTGCCCCCGGTGCCCGATACCAACCTCGAGGATTATTTCGCACTGTGTGAAAAACGGTTCGCCAATCCCAAGATCGGCGATACCGTTCTGCAGGCTGGCTCTGGACGGGTCAAACCGGCAGCCCAAATTCATCATCCCATCCGCGCTCGAGCGATCTCAACGTCAACAGTCTGTTAACGGATTGTCACTCGTGAGTGCCCTTTGGTGCCGCTATTGCTACGGCACAACCGACAGCGGCGCCGTCATCGAACCCAACGATCCCAACTGGGGCCGCCTGACCGCCCGAGCCAAAAAAGCCAAAGCCAATCCCCGTGCCCGGCTCGACATGACCGACATTTATGGCGAGCTGGCCCAAAACCCCAGCTTCGTCGCCGCCTTCACCCAAGCCCTTGAAACGCTGTGGAAATTCGGCACGAAGGCCACGCTGGAACGCTACCTCAAGGGCCAAATTTAGTTGACCATCGACCTCATCATCTTCGACTGCGACGGCGTGCTAGTCGACAGCGAGCCCCTTGCCATGCAGGTCCTTATCGCCGCCATCGGCGCCCGTGGCGCTGCGATCACCCCCGCCATGGCCTATCGCGACTACCTAGGCCGCTCCCTATCCTCAATCTCCGCCAGCCTGCTCGACAGCCACGGCATGCCGCTCAGTCCCGCCGCACTGAACTCCATGCGCAGCGATCTCTACGCCCTCTACCGCCGCGACTTGCAGGGCCAGTCCCGGCCTGCCTAACATATTGGAAAAGCTAAAAATTCCCTTCTGCGTCGCCTCCTCCAGCCAACCTGAACGCATCCGCATCAGCCTCGAACTGACCGGCATGTTGGCCGCCTTCGAGCCCAATATCTTCTCCGCCACCATGGTCAAAAACGGCAAACCCGCCCCCGATTTATTCCTCCACGCCGCCCGCGCCATGGGCGTCGCACCAGCCAAATGCCTCGTCATCGAGGACAGCCCCGCCGGCATCACCGCCGCCCGCGCCGCCGGCATGGCGGTGTTCGGCTATGTCGGCGGCAGCCACATTGCCCCTGCCGGGCTGGCCGACACCATCGCCGCCCTCCATCCCGACCGCATTTTCGACGATATGCACGCCCTGCCCGATCTTGTAAGTTCGCTGCAAACCGAAAAGAGGGCGCCCTAGTTTGTCGCAAAGCCTCCCGGTGGCAGTAGATGTGGGCACGGGGAGCGCCCGGGCGGGCGTGCTGACGCCCGAGGGCCTGTTGCTGGGCCGCGCCGAGCATCCCATCGCCATGAACCGCACCGATGCCAACCATGCCGAGCATGACAGCGAGGACATCTGGCGCGCCGTCTGCACGGCGGTGCGCAGCGCCATGGCCACCGCCGGGGCGAGCCCCGACGCGGTAGTGGGCCCGGCCTTCGACGCCACCTGCTCCCTCGTGGTCCGCACGGCCGATGGCGTCCCACTTACCGTCTCCACCAATCGTGAGGCTCGTTGGGACACCATCGTCTGGCTCGATCACCGGGCGCTGGCGGAAGCCGAGGAATGCACCGAAACCGGCCATCTCGTGCTCAATTTTGCCGGCGGCGTCATGTCCCCGGAAATGGAAGTACCCAAGCTGATGTGGCTCAAGCGGTACATGCCCGCCACCCGGGCCCGCGCCGGCATGATGTTCGACCTAGCCGATTTCCTCTCCCGGAAAGCCACCGGCTCGCTCGCCCGCAGCCAATCCACCCTCACCTGCAAATGGACTTATCTCGGCCATACCAGCCCATCTTGGAGACAGGACTTTTTGGATCTGGTGGGCCCGGACGACCTGATCGACCGCGCCGCCCTGCCCGACGCGGCTAGCCCCATCGGCACCGATCTTGGCAAGCTGACCCCAGCAGCCGCGGCTGATCTGGGCCTCACCACCAATTGCCATGTCGGCGCCGGCCTGATCGACGCCCATGCCGGCGCGCTGGGCCTGCTCGGCGCCTTTGCCGGCGATATCAGCACGATCGATCGCCATTTGGCCCTGATCGCCGGAACCTCCAGCTGCGTCATGGCCCTATCAGCCGAAGACCGCCCGACCTCGGGCGTCTGGGGCCCCTATTATGGTGCAGTGCTCCCCGGCGTCTGGCTCAATGAAGGCGGCCAATCGGCCACCGGCGCCCTCCTCGATCACCTCATCCGCTGGCACGGCGCCGGCGGCGAACCAACACCCGAACGCCACCGCGCCATTGCCGAACGCATCATGGCGCTGCGGGCCAGCGAGGGTCTGGGCCTCGCCAAACGCTTGCATGTCCTGCCCGACTTCCACGGCAACCGCTCCCCTTTGGGCGATCCCTTTGCCCCGGGGGTCATCTCGGGCCTGACGCTCGACAGCGACTTCGACAGTCTCTGCCGCCTCTATTGGCGCGCCTGCGTCGCCATCGCCTTGGGCGTCCGCCACATCCTCGAAACCCTCAACACCCGCGGCTATGCCATCGATACGCTGCACATCACCGGCGGGCACACCAAGAATCCGTTGCTGATGGAACTCTATGCCGACGCCACCGGCTGCACTGTGGTGCAATCCTCGGCGCAGGACGCGACACTGCTCGGCATGGCCATGGTCGCGGCAACGGCGGCGGGGCTTTATCCAAGCCTCGATGCCGCATGCGTAGCCATGCACCAGCCCGGCAGCGCACGTGCGCCCGATCCAGCAGCCCGCATCCAGTTCGACAAGGATTACCGGATTTTCCTCGAAATGCTGCGGCAGCGGCAGCTGATAGATGCGATGGGTTAGGGGATACCCCTCGTCCTCAATCCCCGCTAAGCTCTTTATTGGGAAGTCAAAATTCGTGGCCTGAAGTGAGCGACTGGAACGCATGTCGATCAAAGCCGCCGTCTACCATCTGACTCACTACAAATATGACCGTCCGGTCTTCCTCCAGCCCCAGATCATCAGGCTGCAACCGGCGCCGCATTCCAGAACCAAGGTGTTGAGCCACTCCCTGCGGGTGTCTCCGTCGCTGCATTTCGTCAATGTGCAGCAGGATGCCTATGGCAATTTCCTGACCCGCTTCGTGTTCCCCGAGCCGGTGACCGAGCTCAAGATCGAAGTCGATCTTGTGGCCGATATGACGGTCTATAATCCCTTCGATTTCTTCGTCGAGGAGACAGCGGAAACCTTCCCCTTCCAATATCCCGAGGATATTCGCGAGGACCTCTCCATCTACATGCGGCCCGAACCAGTCGGCCCGCTGCTGCAGCGTTTCATCGACGGCATCGACAAGACGCCGATGAATACAGTCAATTTCGTTACTGCCATCAATGCCTCTATCCAACAGCACATCGCCTATATCGTGCGCATGGAAACCGGGGTGTGGACGCCAGAGGAAACCCCGGGCAATGCCAAGGGCTCCTGTCGGGATTCCAGCTGGCTGCTGGTGCAGACTCTGCGCAATCTCGGCTTTGCCGCCCGCTTCGTGTCGGGCTATCTGATCCAGCTCAAGCCGGACTCGGTCTCGCTTGATGGCCCCGCTGGCACCGACCATGATTTCACCGATCTGCATGCCCGGTGCGAAGTCTATCTGCCCGGCGCCGGCTGGGTCGGCCTCGACCCCACTTCTGGTCTGCTGACCGGCGAAAGCCACGTGCCGCTGGCCGCCACCCCGCATTATCGCAATGCCGCCCCCATTTCGGGCTTTGCCTCTTACGCCGAAGTCGATTTCGCCTTCGACATGAAGGTGACCCGCGTCGCCGAACATCCGCGCATCACCAAACCCTTTTCTGACGCCTCCCGGGACCAGCTCAATGCGCTGGGCAAGCAGGTCGACACAATCCTCGCCGAAAACGACGTGCGTCTCACCATGGGGGGCGAGCCCACCTTTGTTTCCATCGACGATTTCGAAGCCGACGAATGGAACACCGGCGCCGTCGGCCCCACCAAGCGCGCCCTCGCTGATGATCTGATCCGCCGCCTGCGCAAGCGCTTCGCCCCCACCGGCCTGCTGCACTACGGCCGGGGCAAGTGGTATCCCGGCGAAACCCTGCCGCGCTGGACCTTTTCGCTCTATTGGCGCGTCGATGGCAAACCCGTCTGGCAGGATGAAGCGCTGGTGGCGCGCGAAGGCGTCAAGACCGCCGCGACCCATGCCGATGCCCGCAAATTCCTCGCGGCCTTTGCGAACAATCTTGGGCTGACCGGGGAAACCATCGACGAGGCCTATGAAGACCCCGGCGAATGGCTGCTCAAGGAAGCCAATCTGCCCGCCAATGTCGATCCGGCCAATTCCGAACTGGCCGACCCGGAAGCGCGCTCCCGCATCGCCAAAGTGTTTGAGCGCGGGCTGACCAATCCCACCGGCTATGTGCTGCCCGTGCAGCGCTGGAACGCTGCCGCATCGAGCCCCCGGCTCACCGAAAAGTGGAAGACACGGCGCGGCAAACTCTTCCTCGCGCCCGGCGATAGCCCGGCCGGGTACCGCCTGCCGCTCAGTTCCCTCAAGCATATCAAGCCCACCGAATATCCCCATGTCGTGGCGCAGGACCCCAGCGCGCCGCGCGGTCCCCTGCCCGATCCGCTGGAAATCCTGTCGCGCCAGACCTCTGGCATCGAAGCCGATCCCCGCGCTCAGACCACCTCGTCCTTCACGGCGGCGACCGAGCAGCAGGATCGGGTCGAGCAGGAAATCAGCGAGATCGAGGGCGAGGTGCGCACCGCCGTCACCGCCGAAATCCACGATCATCGACTCTGCGTCTTCCTGCCGCCGGTCGAAAAGCTCGAAGATTATCTCGAACTGATCGCCGCCGTCGAAGCATCAGCCAAAGCCATCGGCTTCCCCGTGCATGTCGAGGGCTATTCCCCGCCCCACGATCCGCGCCTCAATGTCATCCGCGTGGCGCCCGATCCGGGTGTCATCGAGGTCAATATCCACCCCGCGTCGAACTGGGACGATTGCGTCGCCACCACCACGGCCATCTATGAAGAAGCCCGCCTGTCGCGGCTGGGCGCCGACAAATTCATGATCGATGGCCGCCACACCGGGCACCGGCGGCGGCAACCATGTCGTGGTCGGCGGCGCCACCCCTGATGACAGCCCCTTCCTGCGGCGGCCTGACTTGCTCAAATCGCTGGTGCTGCATTGGCAGCGCCATCCGGCGATGAGCTATCTGTTCTCGGGCCTCTTCATCGGCCCCACCAGCCAAGCGCCGCGCTTCGACGAGGCCCGCCACGACAGCCTCTACGAACTCGAAATCGCTATGGCGCAGGTGCCTCATCCGGCCTCGGGCGCCTTGCCGCCTTTGCCCCGGCTGGTCGATCGTCTGTTCCGCAATCTTCTGGTCGACGTCACCGGCAATACCCATCGCTCGGAAATCTGCATCGACAAGCTCTATTCGCCCGATGGCCCCACCGGCCGGCTGGGTCTGGTCGAGTTCCGCGGCTTTGAAATGCCGCCCAATGCGCGCATGAGCCTCGCCCAACAAGTGCTGATCCGCGCGCTGATCGCCCGCTTCTGGACCGATCCGCTGGAGGGTAGTTTTACCCGTTGGGGCACGACCCTGCATGATCGCTTCATGCTGCCGCATTATGTCTGGCAGGACTTTCTCGATATCCTCGCCGATCTCGACAACCACGGCTTCAAGCTCGACCCGGCCCGGTTTTCTGCCCAGCTCGAATTCCGCTTCCCCTTCTGCGGCGAAGTTGAATATGACGGCGTCCGCCTCGAACTGCGTCAGGCGCTCGAGCCCCGGCATGTCATGGGCGAACAGGGCGCCATTGGCGGCACGGTGCGCTTTGTCGATAGCTCGGTCGAGCGGCTACAGGTCAAGCTCGATGGGCTCAATCCCGAGCGCTATGCCGTCACCTGCAACCAGCGGCCCATTCCTCTGCGCAAGATCGATACGGCGGGCTCCGCCATTGCGGGCGTGCGCTACAAGGCCCGGCAGCCCGCCTCGGGCATGCATCCGGCCATGCCGGTCAATACGCCACTGGTGTTCGACATCTACGATACTGGACCGGCCGCCCCGTCGGCGGCTGCACCTACCACGTCGCTCACCCCGGCGGACGCAATTACGAAACCTTCCCGGTCAATGGTAACGAGGCCGAGGCAAGACGCCTCGCCCGCTTCGTGCCGCATAATTACACACCGGGTGGCTATGATCTGCGTGCGGAAAAGCCTGCGGACGAATTCCCGCTAACACTTGACCTGCGCCGGCCACCGCGCTTCTGGTAAAACCCATGAATACGCGGAATCAAAAGCCCCGTGGCAAGCCCCCTGCCGGTCCCAGCATTATTGCTGATTACCGCCTGCAGCCGGGCGTGCCCGACGAAATGGTGGACCTTGCCGGAAACATTCGGCCGGGTTGGGCGACCTTGATGGCCGCATTCGACAAACTTGGCCCCACCGAACTTGCCGCCCGTTTCTGAGCGTGCCGATCAATATCTGCGCTGATGCCGGCGTGTTCTACCGCAAATATGACGGTGCCGAAGGCAAGGAACGCGACTGGCCGCTGGCCAAGATTCCGCTGCTGATCGATGAGGCCGAATGGTCCACCATCAGCGCCGGACTGATCCAGCGGGCCGAACTGCTCGAAACCGTCATTGCCGATGTCTATGGGGACAATACATTGGTGCAACAGGGCCTGCTGCCGCCCGAACTTGTCGCGCGCAATGGCGAATTCCTGCGCCCGCTAGTCGGCGTCAAGCCAGCCAGCGGACACTACTTGCATTTCTGCGCCTTCGAACTGGGCCGCGGCCCCAATGGCGCCTCGGTGGGTGCTGGGCGACCGCACGCAAGCCCCATCCGGTGCCGGCTTTGCGCTGGAAAACCGCGTCGCCACCACGCGTGCGCTGTCCGATATCTATTCGGACATGAACATCCAGCGGCTGGCCGGCTTTTTCCGCGCCTTCCACGATACCCTCTTCACGCAGGCCAAGCGTGATGGCGGCCGCGTCGGCATCTTGACGCCGGGCCAGCTCAACGACACCTATTTCGAACACGCCTATATCGCCCGCTATCTCGGCCTCATGCTGCTCGAAGGCGAGGATCTGGTGGTCGAGGATGAGCGCGTCATGGTGCGCACCGTGGCCGGGCTCAAGCCGGTGACAGTGTTGTGGCGGCGTATGGACGCCTCCTTCGTCGATCCGCTGGAGCTGCGCTACGATAGCCGCATCGGCACCCCCGGCATGGTCGAGGCACTGCGCCACGGCTCGATCTCCATGATCAATGCGTTGGGCACCGGCCTGCTCGAAACCGGGGCACTGGCCGCCTTCATGCCACGGCTGGCCCAAAAGCTGCTCGGCACCAATCTGCTGCTGCCCGAAATTGCCACTCGGTGGTGCGGCCAGCCCGGCGAGCAACGCCACGTGCTCGACAATTTCGACAAGCTGATGATCGGCCCCGCCTTCGCCACAACGCTTCCCTTCGATGACCAGCGTGGCACCATGCTTGGCTCGGCCGTCCCCGCCGATCAACGCGAGGCGCTGCTCGAACGCATCCGCACCAATGGCGCCGATTATGTCGGCCGGGAACAGGTGCAGCTCTCCACTGCCCCGGTCTATGTCGATGGTAAGCTCAGAGCCCCGCGCCATCACCCTGCGCGTCTATGCGGCCCGCACCGAAAATGGCTGGACCATTATGCCCGGCGGCTTCGCCCGGGTCGGCTCCACCAACGACGCTTCGGCCCTTGCCATGCAGCGCGGCGGCCGGGCGGCCGACGTCTGGGTGGTGTCGTCCAAGCCGGTGGAACAGGTTTCGCTCCTGCCGCGCGACGGCCAGAAGCTGGTGCGAAATTCGCCCGGCAGTCTGCCCAGCCGCGCCGCCGATAATCTGATCTGGCTTGGGCGTTATACCGAGCGCTGCGAAGCCACCGTCCGCATCCTGCGCGCCTATAATGCCCGCCGGGCCGAGCTGTCCAAGACCGACCTGCCGATCCTGACCCATTGCGCCGCGTTCCTTGAAACCATCGATGTCGACGCAGCCGACGCCATGCCGTTGGGCCTGTTGTCCTCCATCGATAGCGCCGTGCACAGCGCCGGCCAGATCCACGACCGCTTTTCGCCCGATGGCTGGCTGGCTCTGGTCGATCTGCAAAAGACTGCCCAGCGCTTTGCCACCCGCGTGCGGCCCGGCGACGACGCCACGCGGGCGATGACCGTGCTGCTGCGCAAGCTGGCCGGTTTCTCAGGTCTCGTGCATGAAAACATGTATCGCTTTGCCGGCTGGCGTTTCCTCGAACTGGGCCGCCGCCTCGAACGCGCCATGCAGATCGCCCGCGCCACCGCGTGGTTCACCGACAAGGATGCGCCGGACGGCTCGCTCGAAATGCTGCTCGAAATCGGCGACAGCGTTATGTCACATCGGCGTCGCTATTCGGTGAGCGCGGGCACGCAAAGTGCTGTCGATCTGCTGACGCTGGACCCACTCAATCCGCGCTCCGTACTGTTCCAATTGGCCGAATTGCAAAAGCAGATCGAAATGCTGCCCGGCGGTATTGACGATGGCCCAACTCTCGCCTGCCGCCAAGGCCGCTTTGCAATTGCACACCGAATTGCGCATTGCCGAACCCGCCGACATGACACCCGACCGCCTCGACAAGCTGGCCGCCGATATTGGCGTGCTCTCCAGCCTCGTGGCCGCAGCCTATTTCGTGTAGCGCCCATGCTCTACGATGTCCGCCTCGATCTGCATTACGACTATGACGCTCCAGTCCATGGCGGCCGCCACCTCATCCGCGTTGCGCCGATCAGAGTGCCCGGCACCCAGCGCGTCATCGCGGCGAGCCTCTCATTCGAGCCGCGCCCGCAGCGCGAAAGCGCCTTCACCGATTTTTCGGCAATGCGGTCACGACCATCACCTATCTGACCCCGCATGATCATCTCGATATCCGCCTGACCGCTCGCGTGCAGGTTGAGGATGTCCATCCTCCCGCCGATCTGTCGCCCACCGTCGAGCGATTGCGGCAGGAGGTGACTCGGTTCTGGTCGGTCGAGCCCGATAGCCCGCACCATTTCCTCGCCGAATCCGGCAGCGTGCAGCTCGTCCCCGCCATCACCGCCTATGCCAAGGGCGCCATGGCCGCCGCCCCTTCCGTGCTCGCCGCGGCGAACGACCTTTGCATGGCGATCCACCGCGACTTCGCTTACGATCCCAAGGCCACCGACGTGCTGACCACGCCGGCCGAGGCCTTCGCGCTGCGCAAGGGCGTCTGCCGGGACTTCGCCCATGTGATGATTGCCGGCCTGCGCGGCGCTGGCATTCCCGCCGGCTACGTCTCGGGCTTCCTCCGCACCAATCCACCGCCCGGCAAGGCGCGGCTTGAAGGCAGCGACGCCATGCATGCACGGGTGCGCGTGTGGTGCGGCCAGCATATGGGTTGGGTCGAGTTCGACCCGACCAATGCCATGGTCGCGGGCGGCGACCACATCTCGATCGGGCATGGCCGCGACTATGCCGACATCTCCCCCATCGTGGGCGTGCTCAAGACCCATGGCTCGCACGAGACCACCCAATCGGTCGACGTAATCCGCGTCGAATAGGGGCGGTGCAACCTGTTTCAACAGGTATGCGGAACTAAAATCCCTGCCTCGCCGTTCTTAGAGCAAGCGTAATAAAGCGCGGCTTTTTGAAGGTATTGGTCGATATGACACATGCTGAAATCAGGGCACTTGAAGACGCCCGTGCCAATATGGCCTGGTCGACCGAAAGCTATGATGGCCGGACCCATTATGCCGACGTGCTCAAGGCACTGACGCCGGCATTTCTTATTCTGCTCGTCGCCACAGGTCTATTGCTGGCCTTGCTTTGACCCGGCGGTTTAGCGTCACAATAACAAAAGAAGGATACGTCCTATGACCTTAGGCACAATTCTCATTATCATTCTTATTCTGCTGTTGATCGGCGCATTGCCCAATTGGGGCTATTCGCGCGGTTTCGGTTATGGGCCATCCGGTATTCTGGGCGTCGTCCTCGTCGTCATCCTCATTCTCGTATTGATGGGACGAATCTGACGCACAGCCGATAAAGGGCGCGACCAGTATTGGAGTCCACGCTAGTGGAATGCGCCCTGCGGGTTGAAGGTCGCCCCCCTTTCACCTGCCTCGGTCACCCTGATACGCTTAGCGCGTACCGGGGTGTCTTTCTGTCTGGTCCAAGCCCGGAACCTACCGCCCGTTATGGCGTTGAGTGACATCAACTCATGGAGCGTTTAATGGCTGATACCCCCGAAATGGCACCCACCCGCGGCAAGACGTCCAACCGGGCTCCACGTGCGGCAGCCAGCCGCGTTAAGGAAAAGCACCTCGAAGACCAGATCACCCAATTGCAGGACGATCTCAAGGGGATTGCCGCGACACTAGCCCGTCTCAGCAGCGACAAGGTCAACGAGGTCAAGGACGTCGCCAAGAGTGAAGCCCGCCATTTGCAGCGGCAGGGCCAGCACGTCATTGAGGATGTGCAGGACCGGGCCGGCGAACTCGAGCGGCAGCTCAAGGACACCATCCGCGAAAAGCCGCTGACCGCGGTGGCAAGCGCGGTGGGCATCGGCTTCATTCTCGCTCTGCTCTCGCGGCGCTAGGCATCATGAATTTACTGGTCCCCCTCGCGGCCCTGCTCGGCATCGAGGTCGAGGCGATTACCGACCGGGCCAAAAAGCTCGTGATTGTCTATGCGGTGATCAGCCTCTTCCTGCTGCTGGGCTGCTTCTTCCTCGTTGCGGCAGGCTTTTTTGCTCTCACCACCCAGATCGGGCCGATCTATGCGGCGCTGGTGCTGGGCGGCGTTTTTCTCGTCTTGGCGCTGGCGGTCTTTGTCGGCGCCAAGATCGGGGAGAGCAATCGAAAACGCCGCACCTCCGAACGCCGACGCTCCAGCGAAACCGGCGCTTTTGTCACTACGGCAGTATTGACCGCATTGCCCGTCCTGCTGCGCTCGCCGGTTATTCGCTCGCTGGGTCTTCCCGCCGCGGCATTGGCAGCATTCTTGCTGATCCGCAACGCCGACGACAAGGACGATTGATCCGCGTCAGCCCTGCTCGGCCGGCAGCGGCATCCAGATCTCGGCGGCAACCCCGCCGGGATCGAACCGCAGCTTGACATCGCTATCGAGCACCTTGGCCGGGCTGCGCTCGATCAATCTGGTGCCCGGGCCATAATCACGCGGCGGCACCACGGCCGGCCCTTCGCTTTCCCGCCACTGCAGCATCAGCCCGGGGACCGGCGCTTCCCGCCTTTCCCAGTTGATATTGACCACCCCCGGGTGG
Source organism: Devosia sp. A8/3-2 (assembly GCA_025452255.1). Lineage (GTDB taxonomy): Bacteria > Pseudomonadota > Alphaproteobacteria > Rhizobiales > Devosiaceae > Devosia. Next base: position 1,617,609 of record CP104974.1, on the reverse strand, counting down.
TGGACCGAGCGCCGTGGCGATGCGCATTGGTGGTCAGTTCATGCAGGATCAGTCCCGAGCCAACCGCATGGTCGGCAGGCAGCATCATGTCTGGGCCATTCACCGTAGCGCGATCGGGATGTTCGAGGAAATCGGGCCCTAGCTGGGAAGCGATCACCTCATAGAGATGCACACCGCTCCAGTCGCGGTCGGCCAGCAGCACATGCGCATCCGAAATTGTGCGCAACCGCCCGGAAAAGGCGTCGATGAACGCCTTGGGATCGGGGTTCTGCCGGATCGTCTGGCGCGCCACCGACTGGATCATGGCCAACGTGTTCTTGACCCGGTGGTTGAGCTCGCGCAGCAGGAGCTCGGTATGCTCAGCACTCTGCTTGGCTTCGGTAATGTCGGTGGAGGCTCCCATCATGACCAGTGCCCGGCCCTCGGCATCGCGCTGATAGACCCGTCCGCGCATGGTTAGCCAGCGGATCGTGGGCTCCACAAGCACCTCGGCGGCAAAATCGACGCCATCGTCGAGGCTCGCTCGGATGCTATCTTCGATGGCCGCACGATCGCTGGCGTGAACTGTGTCAAGCACCTGCTCGAACTGGATCGTGCCGCTTTCGGGCAATTGATACATGCGCCGGAACATGTCGTTGCAGACCACTTCGCCGGTCCGGATATCCCATATCCAGCTGCCCACATTGCCCGCTTCCAGCGTCAGCGCATGGCGCCACTCCTCCCTCAGCAGGGCTGCCGCCGTGCGTGCCCGCACCTGCGCTTCGTCCTTGAGAGAGAACAACGTGGAGGCCGGGCCCGCCAGATCGACGAGCTGGTCGAGCAATGCCGGTTCCACCGCGTTCCGCGCCGTGCGGCCCAGCACGCAAAGCGAACCCAAGCGCTGGCCGGCGACCACGATGGGCGCCCCGGCATAAAACCGGATGTCGGCTTCGCCCGTCACCAGCGGATTATGCATGAAGCGCGGATCGGTCGTGGCATCCAGCACCACCATCGCCTCGGGCCCAGCCAAGGTATGCGCGCAAAACGAGTCGCTGGCCGATGTGCCCGTCAGGTCGGTACCATAGCAGGCGCGGAACCATTGCCGTTCCTTGTCGATCAGCGTCACCAGCGCAATTTCGGCACCAAAAATATGGGCCGCAACACGGGTGAGGCGGTCGAAATCGGCATCGGGATCTGTACCGAGAACCTCCAGCGCCGCCAGCGCCTGCAGGCGGGATGGATCATCCAGAACCTTGCGGACATCGTCCGGAAGGGAGGAATTCACTTCTGTCACTTTTCGTCCTGACGCTTCCACGACAACTGCGCATTCAAACTCGAGCAAGACGCAAACGGAGCAACCGGAAGCCTTGCGGACACAGAGCCTGAGCACGACCTGACTTCTGTCAAACCGGCGATAAAGTTAGGCCCGATGCCGTTAAACTCGGATCAAGCGATATGGTTCCCAAGCTGGAAAAAATCATGGGCCGCTCGCTTCGGAGGTCTTAGGTAGCAGCACCTTGAGCGCGCCCGGGTGTACCTTGAGCGTGACCGAAGGCGCCAGCTTGATCAATTCACCATCGATCACCGCATGGGCATTATGCTTGCGCCGGGGAAAGCTCAGCGTCACCTGTTCGACCTCCTGCTCGGTGACCGCATCGCTCGCCCGCCAATTGCCCAGCAGCACATCCGGGGCAAGCCTGATCAGCGCCCAAGTGGAGATCGGCGCCGCCATATAGACGCCCAGCAAGCCCGCATCGAGCCGGTCGGCATGAGGAATATGGCCATCGCCCAGCGGGTTGTTGGACACCGCGATGCCCGAGACCCGCAGGCGCTCGCTCCCGTTCCTAGTATGGATTTCGGCCTCAAATTCAGGCGGCCGCACTGCAGCCTCCACGATAGAGCGCAAACTCGCCAGCATCTTGCCGATGCGGCTGCGATAGCTCATGCGCTCGCGAATGCGCACCAGCCTTGCATGCACACCGACGCCGAACTGGTGCACGAAAGCCCGGCCATTGGCCGTGGCGATATCCACCACGCCGATCTCGCCGGCAGCGACCGCTTCCATGGCCGCAGTCAGATCCAGCGGCAATTGCAGCGCCCGGGCGAAGAGATTCATCGTCCCGGCCGGCAACACCGCCAGCGGCGTCCCGGTTTCAAAGGCGATCCCCGCCGCCGTCGAAATCGTGCCATCGCCGCCCGCTGCCAGCATGACATCGACCCCCTTGTGTCCACGACGCGGCGCAGTTCGGTCTCGACATTGCGCCCCGCCACGATCCGGCATTCGAGTTCATGGCCATTCCGGCAGAAAATCTCCACCGCCTGATCGCAAAGGGCGTCCAGATTCATCGTCCGCAGCGTGCCGCCATCGCGATTGAGGATTGCTACGATATGCATCGCGATCTCCGGGGCGCGGCTGGCATTAGCCGGCTGTCGCCCTTTCGACGCCGGGGAGCGGCACCGTCACCACAATGCCGCCATTGGGTCCTCGCTCATAGTGCGGTTTGCCATCGAACTGATTGGCCAATTGCTTGACGATCACCGAGCCAAGTCCGCCCTCCCCGGGCGTTTGCTCGGCGGCCATGCCCACCCCGTCATCGGCCACGCGCAGCGTCGGCACATTGGCTCCGTCCCGCTTGAAACTCACCTCGATACGGCCCTGCCTACCATCGGGAAACGCGTGCTTGAGCGCATTGGTCACTAGCTCGCCCACCGAGATGCCGATTGTTGTGGCGTCGCGCGCCAATCTCCACCGGGGCAAAGTCGCCCTTGAGTGTCACCGCCTTGGCGGTGGTGGCGGTATCGTGCAGATCGTCCAGCACTGCGCCCGGGAATTCCGCCGCGCTTACGGTTTCGAGATCATCGCCCAGCCGCAGCCGCCTATGGGCCGAAGCCACCGCATGAACCCGGGCCCGCGCCGCTTCAAGCGCTTCGCGCACCTCGTCCGAGCCGGTGCGCATCAATTGCAGGCCGAGCAAAGACGACACGGTGGCCAGCGAATTGCCGACCCGGTGATTGGTGTCGCGCAACAGGGCCTCGACGCGCTGGCGTTCATGTTCGGCATGCTCGCGCGCTTCCTCGATGGCTCGGGTGCGCTCCCGCACCTGAGCTTCCAGCGCCTCGTTCTGCGTTAGCAGCTGCGTGCGGCTTTCGGCCAGCGCACTGACTTGGCGCTGAGTGCGCGACAATAGCGAATAGGAAAGTATCGCAGCGCCCGCCAGCGCCACGATGATGGCCACCACCAAAGCACGGCGCGATAGATCGATCCCCTTGTTGCGCTCCAGCAGCTTGGCATTCTCCTCGCCGATGAACTGCTCGAGCCCGCTGCGCAACTCGTCCATCAGCCGCGCACCCATCCCGCTTTCAATCAGCGTCTGCGCCTCACCGAGACGATCCGATTGGATCAGATCCACCGTCCGGGCCATCTCGGCCAGTTTGATGGAAATCGAATCCGAAATCGCCGCCACACGGTCGGCCTGCCTTGGGTCGGCGGCCGTAATAGCAATCAGCGTCTTGATCCGCGTATCGATGCCTGCCACCGCGCGCCGATAGGGCTCAAGGTATTTCTGGTCCTGCGTCAGCATAAAACCGCGCTGGCTGCTCTCGGCCTCAGTCAGGGCAATGGTCAGCTCGCGCGCCTGGTTGCGCACCTCATAGGTCTGGGTGACATCGGCCAATTGGCGATCAATGCCCGCCGTCATGATAAGCGCGGCCGCGGCAGCCAGCACGACGAGCGCCAGCGACGCCAGCACGGCAAGCTCGGGCCTCGCCCGGCGCGGCGGCTTGGTGTCGCGTTCCTGATTGCTTGCTTCGGCCACCATAATTATCCCGGCAGTCCAGCGGAAAGCTCAGGACGGCCGCGCCCCTCTGGAAGAATCGTGACTTGAGACATGCACCTTGGCGATGGCGGTTTTGCGGCCATGGCGATCAGATCAATGGCCGGCGGCGTTCGGAGGGCCCCTCCCACCCGGCCGAGTCCATCAGCCCCGCCACATCGAGCACCAGACAAGTGCGATCCATCCAGCGGATCAGCCCGCGGTCAGCCAGTTTGCGCAAGGTCTTGTTGGTGTGCACGATCGACAGGCCCGGGGTGTCGGCCACATGCAACTGCGAAATCGGCAGCACGATGGCCTCCTGCTTATTGATTTGCACCGCTTCGGCCCGTTTATGCAGAAACGCCAAGAGATACGCCGCGCGCTCCAATGCGCTGCGCCGGCCCGAGCTCAGCAAATGCTCGTCCAGCATGCGTTCCTCTCATGAAGCGAGCCGAGCAATGTCGAAGCCCAGTCCGGGATGATTGCGGAACAATTCGTCCAGCTTGTCGCGCCGGAACACGCAGAGCACCACCGGCGACAGCGCTTCGATCGAATGCTCCATCTCACCGATGACCGAGCCCTGCAGACCCAGCAGATCGCCCGGCAGCATATAATTCAATATCTGCCGCCGGCCGTCTTCCGTGGTCTTGTAGCGAAAGGCCCAACCCGACAGCAGCGTATAAAGATGCGCATTATGGGCGCCCTCCCGCAGAACCACCGTGCCGGTTTCGGCATTCAGTTCGCCGATTTTGAACGATGCGATGAATCTGAGTTCCTCAGGCGCAAACGCGCGAAACTGCGGCATCGCATGCAGCGGACAATGCTCGCACGACACGTTGCGGCCGGATCCGGGAAGAACAAGGCTCAATGGGCACCCTTTGGGTGGGAGGATAGGCGATTGCTGCGATAACTAGCGTTCCCAGCACCGAGCTGTCCACGACATGTCAAATTTAAATGACAGCGGAAACGCCCGGCCTCATGAGGTGGCTTTAACGTTGCGGACAGGCCAATGCTCACCGGACAGACCGTCCTCATCGTTGAGGAAGAATTTCTCATCGCACTCGATATTCAGCGCGTGCTGGAAGACCATGATGTCGGCCAATGCGTCTTTGCACGTAGCGTCGCCGAGGCGTTGGCCCTGCGTGACCGCTGGCCCCAATACAATCTGGCCATCGTCGAATTCAGTACCGATCAGCCCGCTAACCTCGAACTGCTACACGGGCTGGCGGCGGCGGGCATTCGCACTATCATCACCACGTCCGACCGCTTGCTGTATTCCGGAATAGCTGATGCACCCGGAGCGCCCGTTCTCGTCAAGCCGTTTCCCGAAGCCGAACTGATGAGCGCCATCGCTCAGGCGCTCACCCCTGTGGCCTAGATTGGGTTAGAACGAGTGGTTATGCGTCGTGACCTGAGCCGAGACGGCATCGGGGCCATAATCGGCCTCGCCGCTGATCTTGAGGATATCCTGCAGGCGCGTACGGGCGCGGCTGACGCGGCTCTTCATTGTGCCAATGGCGCAATCGCAAATCTCGGCGGCTTCCTCATAGGAAAACCCCGAAGCCCCGATCAGGATCACCGCTTCGCGCTGATCATCGGGCAATTGGGCCAGGGCCTTCTTGAAGTCTTGCATGTCCATCGAGCCATATTGAGATGGATGCACCGAGAGCCGCTCGGTGAACGCGCCATCGCTATCCTGCACTTCGCGGCCACGCTTGCGCATCTGGCTGTAGAATTCGTTGCGCAGGATGGTGAAGAGCCGAGCCTTGATATTGGTGCCCATCTCGAAGCTGGACTGCTTGGCCCAAGCCTTCATGACGGTGTCCTGCACCAGATCGTCCGCCTTGTCGTGCTTGCCTGTCAGGGAGACAGCAAAGGCGCGCAGGCTGGGCAATGTGGCAAGCATCTCGCGCTTGAACGAGGTCGGTTCGGCGCTCATGCCGTCACTCCCCGTCACGAGAAGCAGTCTTGGCCTTCTGCGCCTGCTCGGCACTGTCGAGCTTTTCCAGCAAATCGAGGAGTTGGTTGGGAACGCCTTCGTCTTGCACGGCCCCATAGAGTGCACGCAAACGCGCCGATGTCCGAATTTGGACCCAGCCCATCATCTGCCCGCCCCGTCTGCGTTCGCATACGTTGCTGGGTCACCAGTTTTTCCTTTATCATGCCTGTATCTTTGCCGTCCAAGTTGGTCCGCCCCTTTGGCGAGCTAAATGTGCAACCGCTCAAAAAGTTCCACAATGGCGGAACTTTTGCCGTTCACGGGCCGTTTAAGAGTTTCGTGGGTCCACGATCTAAGCGTCATTGGGAGTTCTTATATGACTTTGTCCACGCGGATTGCTCCGCATTTGCCGTATCTGCGGCGGTTTTCCTGCGCCGTAACCGGATCGCAGACATCCGGAGACGCCTATGTAGCGGCAACTCTCGAAGCTCTCATCGCCGACATTTCCCTGTTCCCCGAAGCTTCCAGCGACCGTATCGCGCTCTATAAGCTGTTTTCGGCCCTGTTCTCGTCCTCGGCCATCCCGGTGCCCGAGCCGGCCTCCAGCTTTGCTCGGGAAAAGCGCGCCGCGCGGAACCTCGCCAATCTCGGCCCCAAGCCGCGCCGAGCCTTTCTGCTCGTGGCCGTAGAAGGCTTTGCCCATGCCCGAGCCGCCGAGATTTTGGGCGTCAGCGATAGCAAATTTGCCGATCTGCTCGATGAGGCCTCAGTCGACATTTCTCGCCGAGTTGCGACCGAAATCATGATCATCGAAGACGAGCCCCTGATTGCCATGGATATCGAGCAATTGGTGGAAAGCCCGGGCCATAAGGTGGTCAGTGTCGCCCGCACCCACAAGGAAGCGGTCAATCTGTTCAACCAAACTCATCCGCGCATGATCCTGGCCGATATCCAACTGGCCGATGGCAGCTCGGGGATCGATGCGGTCAACGACATTCTCAATACCCATTCGGTGCCGGTGATCTTCATCACCGCCTTCCCCGAACGCCTGCTGACCGGGGAGCGCCCGGAGCCGACCTTCCTTGTCACCAAGCCCTTCAATCCGGACATGGTCAAAGCCCTGATCAGCCGTGCCCTGTTCTTTGATGAAGGCTCCGCGCCGCGGCGTGAGACACGACAATTTGTCATCGCAGGATCTGCTAAAGGCCGGGTTTTCCCGGCCTTTTTGTTTGCGCCACCGGAACCGCTTCACCCGCTTGCACGTTGTTTTGACACGCTAATCAGAGGAGAGTTCCCATGCTCTACTATGCCCTTGTCTTCTTCGTGATCGCGCTGATTGCGGGTGTTCTCGGCTTTGGCGGCATTGCCGGCGCCTCGGCTGGTATCGCCCAGATTCTGTTCTTCCTGTTCCCGGCCTTCCTCGTCATCTCGCTCGTTGTCGGCCTGATCCGCCGGGTCTAGCCCATGGCTATCGATGCCCTGAACCAAAAGGCGGCTCCGCTCCGGCGCAGCCGCCTTTGCGCCCCGCCGACCATGCAAGGACCATCCCTATGCCTTCGGCATCAACCGAGCGTCAGCTGCAAATGTGGGTGCGCGCTCTTTCGGCCGGGTTGAACGGTCGCGGGATCAGCGTGCTGCACCAGCGCCGTGACCACACCCTACGATCTTGCCGAAAACCTGCCCGAAAAGTGGGCGGGACAGGATGTGGTCGGATGCCGGGAAACCGATTTCCCGGCCCTGCCGCTCGCCCGCCAGCTCATCACCGCCTTTGACGTCTGCCTCACCTCCGGCCAGCCCCAGCGTTTCGGGTTCGAACTGGCCGATCCAATCCGCCCGTGCATTTCCGAGCCCAATTGCTGCCAGACGCCGATGGCGTCACCACCATCGTGACCGACGTCACCGAAGAACGCGGCCGGGAAGCTGCGGTCAATGAATTGCTGCGTGAAGTCAGCCATCGCTCCAAGAACCTGCTGGCCATAGTACAATCGGTCGCCATGCAGACGGCCCGGCACAGCACTACCATCCAGCAATTTCTCGACCGTTTCCGGGGGCGTCTGCATGCCCTATCCAGCACGCAGGACCCGGTCACCGATAGCAATTGGCGCGGTACGCATCTGCAATCGCTGGTCGCTTCCCAGCTTGCCCGTATCGGTCCCCTGGCTCTGGGCAAAACCCGCATGACCGGTGAAAATCCGGTGCTCGGTCCCAATGCCGCGCTCCACATTGGCTCGGCCATCCACGAGCTTGCGGCCAATGCCGCTTTGCATGGCGCCTTGGCCCATGCGGGCGCCGGTCATATCTGGGTCGATGCCAAACTATCGCCCGACCAGAGCCAGCTGATCATCGAATGGCAGGAGACCGGCGCCGAACATGCCAAGGATCGTCAACCGGCTCGCTTCGGCACCATGGTGCTTGAACATGTCGTGCCGCTATCGGTGGGCGGGGAAGCGCTCTTCACCGTCGATGCCAACCACGTCTCCTACCGCCTCAGCGTTCCCACCGATCAATTCGCCGTCTGATGCTAATCGCACAATTGTGCGTCCTTGCTCATTTCGCTTGCCATCCGCTGCACTTCTGCTTTTGTTGCAGGCGGTCAAGACTGCCCGCCTCATAATAAGGCAGTCACCAGTCAGGAAATGCCCGCCCAAGCGGGCAATAGGTGAGCATGGCACAATCGAAGCCCGCAGGGGCTGAGAAATGGCCGGTCGTGGCAATTCGCGACTTGCACAAATCTTTCGGCGACCTTGAAGTCCTCAAGGGCATATCGTTCACGGCACGCGAGGGCGAAGTCGTCTCGCTGATTGGCTCGTCCGGCTCCGGCAAATCCACGCTGCTGCGCTGCATCAACATGCTCGAAGTACCCGACCGAGGCAACGTCGCCATCGATGGCGAGGAAATCGAGCTGCGGGGCAGCGGCAAGCGTCGCCATATCGGCAATGAAGACCAGATCCGCCGCATCCGCTCCGAACTGGGCATGGTGTTCCAGTCGTTCAATCTGTGGGCCCATATGACGATCCTCGAAAACGTCATGGAAGCGCCACTGATCGTACAGCGTCGCGCCCGGGCCGAAGTCGAAGCCGAAGCGTTGGCCATGCTGGACAAGGTGGGCATCGGCGCCAAGGCATCGAATTATCCCAGCCAGCTTTCGGGTGGCCAGCAACAGCGTGCCGCCATCGCGCGGGCGCTGTGCATCAACCCCCGCGTCATGCTGTTCGACGAGCCCACCTCTGCGCTCGATCCCGAGCTTGAGGTGGAAGTGCTGCGCGTCATCAAGCTTCTGGCCGACGAGGGTCGCACCATGGTGCTGGTGACCCATGACATGGAATTTGCCCGCTCGGTCTCCGACCGGGTGATCTTTCTGCATCAAGGGCTGATCGAAGAGGAAGGCACGCCCGACCAGTGTTCGGCGCCACCAAATCGGCCCGCCTCAGACAATTCCTCAATGCCGCCAGCCACGCCTGAGCCATTGCGGCGCCATAACAACATTCAACGGAGAGACGTGAAGATGAAGAAGATTATCCTTGCCGCTGCGGCAATCCTGTCGCTCGCCTCGGCGAGCCGAGCCCAGAAACCGTCCGCATCGCCACCGAGGGCGCCTATGCTCCTCGGAACTTCCTCGATGACGCCGGCAAGCCCGCCGGCTTTGAAATCGAGCTGGGCAATGCGATCTGCGAAAAGGCTACCCTTACCTGCGAATTCATCATCAATGACTGGGATTCCATCATCCCCAACCTGCTCGCAGGCAATTACGATGTGATCATGGCCGGCATGTCGATCACCGGTGAGCGGCTGGAGACCATCGATTTCACCCAGAACTATTTCCCGCCCGATCCGTCCAAATTCGTCGCTACCACTGGCGAGGCCATCGACCCGTCCGCCCTTGAAGGCAAGCGCGTCGGCGTGCAGGGCGGCACCATCCGAGCCGCCTATGCCCGGGAAAACTCGGCCGGCAATAATACGGTCGTCTCCTTCGGCACGGCCGACCGTGCCATGGCCGACCTTGCTGCCGGCAATCTCGACACCATCCCGGCTGACGCCGCCTATCTCGAACCCGTCGTCACCGCCTCGAGCGGCACGCTTGAATTCGTGGGTGAAGACATCTTGATCGGCGACGGCGTGGGCGCCGGCGTTCGCAAGGACGAAGCCGACCTCAAGGGCAAGTTCGACACCGCCATCACCGCGCTCAAGGCCGATGGCACGCTCTGACACCCTGATCGCCAAATGGTTCGAAGGCCGCGGGCCGTATTTCGCCGAGTAATCCGGGCTATCGCCCCTGCTCTCCCCTCCCCCTTGTGGGGAGGGAAAACCAATTTCAAGATCGTGATCAATCGCATGCCAAACCCAATTTCTGATCCGATCCGAGCGGCCACTTCATGACCGACGACATCGCCTACTGGTTCTCCTACCTGACCAATGGCAAGCATCTCACCCGGTATGCGAGCTTTCAGTTCACCATTTTCGCCGCCACGGCCGGCGGCACCCTCGCCGTGGTCTTCGGGCTGATTGGCGCCACGCTCAAGAATTCGCGCTTCTTTCCGCTGCGGCTGATCGGCACCATTTATTCCTCCATCGTGCGCGGCGTGCCCGATGTGCTGTTCTTCCTGTTCTTTCCGCTGGCCTTCGAGCAGGCGGTCAGAATGGCTGGTCGCCACCCGTGTGTGCTCGCCTGAGGCCATCGCCGCCCAGACCGCCGCCCGGCCGCCTTGCAAGGAGGCCAACTGGTTTCTCGGCACGCCCGAATATCTCATTCTGGCCTCCGTCTCCCTAGGCTCGGTCTATGGCGCCTTCGCCACCAATGTTATCCATGGCGCGCTGCGCATGGTGCCCCATGGCCAGCTTGAAGCGGCACGCGCCTATGGCATGTCGGCCGCCCGGGTTTTGTGGCGGGTCCAGATCCGGCAAATGTGGGTCTATGCCCTGCCCGGCCTCTCCAATGTGTGGATGCTGATCGTCAAAGCGACATCCCTGCTCTCGCTGCTGCAGATCGCCGATATCGTGCTCTGGGCCGATCGCTTGGGCGCCCCCAATTTCCTGCCCACAGTGGGGCTGGTGCATGAGGATTGGCGCTGGCGCTATTATCTCGTGCTTTTCGTATTCTATATCCTCGTGACGCTGGTCTCCGAAAAGGCCTTCAACGCCATCATGCGCCGCGCCGGGCGTGGTATCCTGAGCGAGGCGCAATAGATGGAGCGCTTCATCCAGGAACTGGCTTTGTTCGCCCCCGCTGTGCTGTTCAACATCTATTTCGCCGCCGCATCGATCCCTATCGGCTTCGTGCTGGCAATCGGTCTGGCGCTGGGTAAGGCATCATCCAACCCATGGCTGTCGCGGCCCAGCCGCGCCTTTGTCTATGCCTTCCGCGGTTCCCCGCTCTTCATCCAGTTCTTCATGTTCTATTCGCTGGCGCTCTCGTTCAATGTCAGCCTATGGAAGCCATGGGGCGTGTCCTGGTTTGTGCTGCATCCGCTGTTCATCGGACCGCTGGTGTTGACGCTGAACACTGCCGCCTATACCGCCGAAATCTTCCATGGCGCCTTGCGCGCCGTGCCCCGTGGTGAGGTCGAGGCGGCGCGTGCCTATGGCATGTCCCGGGCTCAGCAATTCCGCCGAGTGATCTGGCCCAATCTCATTCGGCTCTGCCCGGCCGGCCTATACCAATGAAGTGGTCTTCCTGTTCCACGCCACGGCTATCGTCTATTTCTGCCCTGCCCGTCATCGGCCTGCAAAAGGACCTGATGATCACCGCCAAGGAATTGTTCGAGCGCGACTACAATGCGTTCCTGCATTTTTCGGTCGCCGCGCTCTATTTCCTCGCCGTCTCGCTGGTGGTTTTCTTCCTGTTCGGGCTGGTCTACCAAAGGTTGATGCGACACTTGCCGGCTGCCCCGCGCATGCGCTTCCGGCCAAAATGGATTCTGCTGAGCCCATGACTCTGCAATTGCACGAGACTGTCTTTTCCGGCGACACCCCCGGCACCTCCACCAATCTTTATTGGTACACAGCCGGCCCCGAAGACGCCCAAACCAAGGTGCATCTGCAAGCCGCGCTCCACGCCGATGAGCAGCCCGGCACCATGGCGCTGCACCATTTGCTGCCCATGCTGGCCGAGGCCGACATGGTGGGGCAGCTCAAGGCGCGCTTCGTCATCTTCCCCTCGGTCAATCCGCTAGGCCTCGCCAATCGCTCGCTGCGCCACCATATCGGCCGCTACGACATCGAGACCGGCGTCAACTACAACCGCCGCTGGCCCGATCTCTATCCGTTGATCGCCGACACCATCGCGGGCAAACTCGGTTCCAACCCTCAGGCTAATATCGCTACCATCCGCGCCGCTGTCGGCGCCCGGATCGCCTCGCAGACACCGGGCTCGGCCGCCCAGCAATTGCGCCTCTTCGTGCTGCAATCCGCCCATGACGCCGATATCGTGCTCGACCTGCATTGCGACGACGATAGCCTGATGCACATTTTCACCTCGCCCGAACTGATGCCGGGCCTGCAGGATCTGGCCGACTGGATGGGCGCCGCTGCCACCCTCACCGCCGAAGACAGCGGCGGTGGCTCGTTCTGATGAAGTGCTGCCCTCGCTCTATCGCAAGGCGCGCCTCGCCAATCCCGGCCATCCCATCCCCAATGGCGCCGAGACTGCGACGCTCGAATATCGCGGCCGCGCCGACAGTTTCGATGCGCTCGGCAAGGTCGACGCCGAAGGCCTGTTCGGCTTCTTCGCCGGCCGCGGCCTGACCGCCGCCGATGTCGAGGCTCCGCCCTCCGCGCCCCTGCCGACCCCGTTCGAAGCCACCGAAGTGCTGCGCACCGACGCCCCGGGCCTGCTCGCCTATCACGTCGCATTGGGCGATCATGTCACTAAGGGTCAGCCCATTGCCGATCTGATCGCCATGGACGGCCCGCAGGCCTTTATCGCCCGCCGCCCGATTCTGGCCGGCACCAATGGTTTCGTGCTGTCCCGCGCCAGCGCCAAATATGTCGCCCGCGGCGCCGCAATCGCCAAGATTGTTGGCAGCGAAATACTGCCCACCCGGGCCGGTGGCTATCTCCTCGAAGACTAGCACCCGCCAAGCAGACGAATTCCGTCCCGTTCACGAAATAGCGAAGAACAGGCCCCGTCATTTGCAGAACGCAAATGAGCGGGCGTCTTGGCACGCGTTAACCTTACTAAAAATCTCTCTAACGGCCTCTATGCAAAGTTAACAAAACACTGCATTTTAAACAAAGGTTAAGGAATTCTTAAAAAGCTGCGCTGCACTCGCCAGAGGTGGTGGCGGAGGTTTTTCGAACGCCCTCCGTAGTTTCGCCAGAGTAAGGCCTGTAATTCAGATTAGGAGAGCGTCATGGAGAGTAAGTATAAATCCGCGCCAGAGGCCGCTTTGAAGGGCAGCCTGCGAGATTTTCGCGCCCCCACCGGATCGGACCTCATCAGCCGGGTGGCCGGGTTTTACGAGTGGCAGAACCTGCGCCGCCAGCATGAATTGTGGCCCTATGCCCGCTCGACCTCCACGGCCCCCAAGGCCCGCTGCGACGCTCGTAGCGATATCGGACAGAAATTCTCGGGCATAAATTTCGCCAGCCAGGATTATCTCAGCCTTTCCTCGCATCCGGCTGTAAAGCAAGCGGCCATCGAGGCCATCGGCGAATATGGCGTCCATAGCGCCGGCTCCGCGGCTCTGCTGGGTAACACCACCAATTCGCTTCGGCTCGAACGTGCTCTGTCCGATTTCATCGGCGGCCGCGAAATCGTGCTCTACCCCACTGGCTGGGCCGCCGGCTATGGCTCGGTACAGGGCTTTGTGCGGGCCAATGACCACATAGTCATGGATATCCTGGCCCATTCGTGCCTCCGAGAAGGCGCCAAGGCCGCAACGCAGAACGTACACCATCACGGCCACCTCAATCTGCAGGCGCTGGAGCGCAAGCTGTCCCGCATCCGCGCCTCCGACACGAAAAACGGCATCATGGTGGTGACGGAGAGCCTGTTCTCCATGCACTCCGACACGCCGGACCCGGGCGCCATGCGCGCTCTTTGCGACAAATACGACGCCACCCTGCTGGTCGATTGTGCCCATGACATGGGCTCGATGGGCGAAGACGGCCCGGGCCACCTTGGCCTGCAGAACATGCTCGACGCCGCCGACGTCATCATCGGCAGCTTCTCCAAGACGTTCGGCTCCAATGGCGGCTTCATTGCCGTCCGCGACAAGGCGACCGCCGAATATCTCAAATATTACAGCGCCACCCACACCTTCTCCAACGCCCTCTCGCCGGTTCAGGCAGCCACCATACTGGCCGCGCTCAATATCGTGCGCTCCGAGGAAGGCCGCGCGCTGCGTGGCAAGCTGATGGATAATATCCTCTATCTGCGCCGAGAAATGACTGCAGCAGGTCTCGAAGTGCTGGGCAATCCTTCGCCCATCGTGCCGGTAAGCTCGGGACTCGAAAGCGTGGGCCGCTTTGCTTCCCGCCATCTGATGGCCATGGGCGGCATTGCCAACCTCGTCGAATACCCAGCCGTACCCCGGGGCGGCGCCTGTTTCCGCTTCCGAGTCATGGCCGCCCATACGCATGAGGACATCGACCGAGTCGTGGAAATCCTCGCCCGTGCCATGCATGATGCGGATCTGGAATACCGGCTGGGCCACGAAGCCCCGCACCATGTCAGCGAGCGGATGGAAGAAGCCAACGCCATTCCCGCAGAATAGCGTCTGGCGAGTCCGATCGGCTCCCTCCCCATAATGGGGAGGGATAAGAATGGGCCGACGGGAGCCACCGAGCTCGGATCTAAAGACTGGCCCGAGGGCCGGACACTCTACCCTTCGACGAACGCCGCGGCCGGGGTCTTAGGCCCCAGCACGGCCTGCATCTTGCTCAATAGACGCGGCAGGTCCACCGGCTTGGTGTCGAAATCGATGCAGCCGGCGGCCAGTGCCTTGGCGCGGTCGGATCTGAACGCGCTCGCTGTCAGCGCAATGATCGGCAGCGCGGCCGTTTCCGGGTTAGAGCGGATGCGGCGCGTGGCCTCGCAGCCGTCCATTTCGCCCAGCCCCATATCCATCAGGATCACATCGGGCATCAATTCGAGCGCGGCAGCAATCCCGCTGGGACCATCCTCGGCAAAGCGGATGGCGTAGCCACGCCGCTCCAGCCGCCGCCCCAGCACGTCGCGATTGATGGGATTGTCCTCAACGATCAGCACCAGTGCCATCAGCGCTCTCCCGCTATTCGTTGACCGCCCGAGGCGGACGCGCCCCTGCGCGCCGCCTTGAGGCTGGCAATGGCCGTCCGGACCTTGTCGCCATCCAGCGGCTTGAGCAAAATGCCATCGGCGCCCGCCGCCAGCGCCTTGCTGCGCTCGGACAGGATCGAAATCATCAGCACCGGAATGTCGCGGGTAATGGGGTCGGCCTTGAGCGCCGCCAGCACGTCCCAACCGTCAAAGCCCGGCATCAGAATATCGAGGAAGATCGCCGAGGGCTTGACCGTGCGGGCAATCTGCAGTGCCGATTGCGGCGCATCGGTGCAGATGGGCGTCACGCCTTCCTTGGCAAACAGGCGCTCGGCAACTTCCAGAAATTGCGATCGTCATCGATGATCAACAGACGCTGCCGCTCGTTGCTCCCCGTGCCCGAAATACGGTCGTTGAAATCCTGCACTTGCTCGCCATGCAGCGGCACGATGGCGCCGCGTACATTGGCCAGCGGATCGTGCGCCGCCTCCGGCTTTGCGCCGGCAGGCGGATGGTAAAGGTCGAACCCTTGCCCAATTCGCTCTCGACATCAATCTGCCCGCCCATCAGCCGGCACAGATTCTGGCTCAGCGACAGCCCGAGCCCTGTGCCGCCATAGACCGCGGCAATCTTGGGGTTGGCTTGGGCAAAATTGTTGAACAGCGCCTTCTGCTGCTGCGCTGAAATGCCGATACCCGTATCGGCCACTGCAATCTCGATCCATTCCTGTCCGGCCTCGGGCCGGCGCAGGATGGAGAGTGTGATACTGCCATTATGGGTGAATTTGGCGGCGTTGGAGAGCAGGTTGAAAATGGCCTGCCGCAGCTTGGTCGCGTCGCACCTTATCGTGCCCAGCTCGCCATGACGCTCGACCACGAAACTATTGGCGTTCTTGACCGCCAGCGGCCTTGCGGTGGATTCTGACCTCGTTGATCAGCAGATCCAGATCGACCGTCTCGACATGCAACGACATCTTGCCGGCCTCGATCTTGGAGATATCGAGGATGTCATTGACCATGGCCAGCAGGTGCTTGCCCGCCGCGCTGATCTTCTGCAGATCGGCAATCTGCTCGCCCCGCCCATCGAGTTCGGCATCCTCGAGCAGGATTTCCGAATAGCCGAGCACCGCATTGAGCGGGGTGCGCAGCTCGTGGCTCATCTTGGCGAGGAATTCGGATTTCGCGCCATTGGCCCGCTCCGCCTCGTCCTTGGCCGGGGTCAGCGCCTTGAGCGTTTCCTGATGGCGCTCGACTTCGCGGATCAATTCGGACTGGCTATCCACCACGCTCGAATAATAGGCCGCCATCATGAACACGTAGATATTGCACCCCAGCGCCGACAGCACGCCGGCCACCACCATGTTCTCGACCGGGATGTGGCTGGGAAAATCCCCCAAAAGATAGAAAATATAAAGCGCGCCAAGCCCTAGGGTGAACTGCGCGAACACGAAGATGCGCGCCGTCCAGCTCGCGCCCAGATACATGAAGGCCAGCAGTGGCGTCAGCACCAGCCAGACCAGGAATGGCGAGCTGGTGCCCCTGTAATTATAGGTGCCCCACAGGATGCAGAAGGTCAGGTTCAGCACCGAGAACATGGCCAGCTGCATATAGGCGCGCGGAAACAGCTTCAACAGCGCCGGGAACGGCCAGAAGGCATAGATCGAGGCCGCCGAGATGAGCACATGCGGCATGGGCGTCGGGTCGGCGAACCACAAAAACAGCGGGATCGGCGTGGCGATAATCGGCCCGAACATGTGGCTCATGACGAACATCTGCACGCGTTTGCGCGTGTGCAGGTCGCGCTGCAATTCCTGCGGCGTGAACCATGCCATCGTTCGCTGGAACAGAGCCAATGGATCCATGGTAGTGCCTCGAGCCGGCCGATGCCGAAGGCCGACAGTGATCTTAACACTTTGACAAGTGGTAAATCATGCAGTGCCAGAAACGCTATTTCACAGGAAATCGGCAATAATCGCCAAAAACGGCCTTGTCAGGCGTTTGCCAGCGCAATCAGCGTATCGGCGTGGCATGGCGTTCCCGCCTTACACCAGCAGGCCGAGTTCCGCCCCGCCGAGGCCACGCGGATCTCCCCCAGCGCTGGAGGCGCCTGCTCCATGACCAATTCCCCGCGCACCCAGCGCCCATAGCGCGCCACCGCCTCGGCTTGTGCCTTGGCGCGATCAACGCCCAGTTTCGTAGCAACATCGTCAATAGTGAACGGATTGCCCCATCGCCCCGGCCGCGCCACCGATTGTGCCGGCAATCCGTTCAGAGAGTGTGACACAGCCTGCAGATCGAACCCTGCCCGGCGCGACAACACGATCCGCTGCGGCATCATCGCAGATCCTTGTCATAGACGAATTTTGGCATTTCCCATTTCCGGATCAGCGCCATGACGCGCAAGGCAAAGCCCACGGCAATCGCCACCAGCATCACCAGATCCGCTGGCAGATTGGCCTTGAGCCCGAAATAATAGATCACTCCGGTCACGATCGACACGGTGGCATAAAGTTCGCTCGAAAACACCAGCGGCACGTCGTTGCACAGCACATCGCGCAATATGCCGCCGACAATCCCGGTGACCATGCCCGCCACGATGACGATCAGCGGATGCTGCCCCATTTCGATGGCCACATTGCATCCAACAATGGTGAACACCACCAGCCCCAGCGCATCGAGCAGCAGGAAGGGCCAGCGCAAACGGTCCACCACCCGTGCCATGGCAATAGTCAATAGCGCCGCCCCGCACACCAGCAGTAGCACATAGGGATTGTGCACCCAATAGAGCGGATAATGCCCCAGCAATATGTCGCGCGCCGTACCGCCACCCAGCGCGGTGACGCAAGCCAGCAGGCACACGCCGAACCAGTCCATCTTGCGCCGCCCAGCCGCCAAGGCTGCGGTCATCGCCTCGGCGGTAATGGCGATAAAGAACATCGCTTCAAGCATTGGATCGTCCTGCTGGCGTCGAAACCGGGTTGTCGCCTCAACGTTACCTCAAGACAATGCCGTATGCATCAACCCGGAGGCAGCCCATGCGCCAACCCAAATCCGTTAGGGGTCTCGAAGATTTCGGCCGCGTCCGCCTCTCGGAGAGCTTTTTCATGCGCGATTTCCTCTATTCGGAAATCGCCGCCATCAATGGCTTCACCAATATTCCGTCCGACCCAGATCTGGCCATCGCCGCCGGCAAAGTGCTGTGCGAAACCCTGCTCGAACCGCTGCAAGCCCGCTTCGGCCGCATCTCGGTGCGCTCGTCCTATCGCTCGCCTGAGGTCAACGGCTTCGGCAATGCCAACAAGCTCAATTGCGGCAGCAACGAGAGTAACTTTGCCGGCCATATCTGGGACCGCCGCGACGCCAAGGGCCGCATGGGAGCCACCGCCTGCGTCGTGGTCAACCGCTTCATTCCCTATTACGAGCGCACCGGCGATTGGGAAGCCATGGCACGGTGGGTGCATGACCTCCTGCCCTATTCCGACATGGAATTCTTTCCCAAATACGCCGCCTTCAACCTGCAATGGCGCGAAGAACCGATCCGGGCGATTTACAGCTACATCCCGCCACGACGCGGGCGGCTGACCGAGCCGGGCAAGCCCAATTGGGCGGGACGGCATGAGCGGGCCTATGCGGCGATGCTGGCAGAGATTGGGTAGAAACTACAGAAAATCCTGCCGCATCGGGGTGAACACGTCGATCAGCCGCCCCTCAGTCAGCGCCACCACGCCATGCTCGACCCCGCTGGGCACGATGAAGCTGCCGCCCTGTTCGACCACCTCGGTCTTGCCGCCAATGGTCACCTCGAACCGCCCCTCGGCGACATAGCTCACCTGTATGTGCGGATGCGAATGCAGCGCGCCCACGGCTCCGTGCTCGAAGCCGAATTCCACCTGCATCAACTCAGGCGTGTGGATCAGCACGCGCCGCCGATTGCCCGGCGCCAGTTCGGTCCAATCCGTCGCCCCCGGCTGCGCAAAAACTGCCTGTTTGCTCATCGCTCTCTCCTCATCGTGCCAGCCAGCCGCCATCCACCGGGATCACGGCGCCATGCATATATTTGGACGCCCGCGACAGCAGGAACACCGCCGCATCGCCGATATCGGATGGCTCGCCCCAGCGCCCGGCAGGGAATGCGCCCCAAAATCGACGCCGACCGGTCAGGGTCGGCCTGCAGCGCCTCGGTATTATTGGTCTCGATATAGCCCGGCGCGATGGCGTTGACATTGATGCCCCGCCCCGCCCATTCATTGGCCAGCAGCCGCGTGATGCCCAGCACGCCACTCTTGGAGGCCGTATAGCTCGCCACCCGAATGCCGCCCTGAAAACTCAGCATCGAAGCGATATTGACCACGCTGCCATGGCCCCGCCCCAGCGCCTTACGCCCGAAGGATTGGCACAGGAAGAACATCGTCTTGAGATTGATGTCCATCACGCTGTCCCAGTCATCCTCGGTGAAATCCACCGCATCGACCCGTTTGATGATGCCGGCATTGTTGACCAGCCCATCGATCGGCCCGTGCTCGGCCCGAGCGGCCTCGAACATGGCCTGCGCCGCTTTGGCCGACCCCAGATCGGCCGCCACGCCGACAAAGCCGTCACCCACTAGCTGCGCCGTTTCGGCCATGGAGGAGCGGCCGACGCCGATCACCCGGCCACCGGCCCGTCCGATCGACATCGCAATGCCCTGCCCGATGCCGGTATTGGCGCCGGTCACCATTATTGTCTTGCCCGCAAGGCTGAACGCCGACAGGTCGCTCATCGCAGCGCTTCCATCGGCACCTTGTCGACATCGCTATAGTCGACATTGTCGCCTGCCATGGCCCAGATGAAGGTATAGGCGCCCGTGCCGGCACCCGAATGGATCGACCGGGGCGGGGATAACACCGCCTGCTCATTGCGCATGATTAGATGCCGCGTCTCTTCCGGCTCCCCCATCAGATGCACCACGAAGGCATCGGGTTTTAGATCGAAATAGAGATAGGCCTCCATGCGCCGGTCATGCACATGGGCGGGCATGGTGTTCCACACCGAGCCGGGCGCAAATGTGGTCAGCCCAACCACCAATTGGCAGGTCTTGGCGCTGTCTGGATGAATGAACTGGAAGATCGAGCGCTCGTTGGCGGTTTCTCGGCTGCCCGAGTCGAGGCGCTTGGCATCGGCCATTTTGATCAGCCGGGTCGGGTGGCTGGCATGGGCCGGGGCGCTCAGCAGGTAGAACTTGGCGGGCTCGTCGGCGTCGCCCGAGGCGAATTGGACCGCCTTGCTGCCCATGCCGATATAGATCATGTCGCGGGGGCCAGCTTGTGCTCGACGCCATCGACAGTGATGGTGCCCGCCCCGCCAATATTGGCCGCAATCAGCTCGCGCCGGCCCAGAAAATGCTCGGTCCCGGTCGGCTTGATCGCTTCGAGGTCGAGCCCCGCCGAGCCCGGCATCGCCCCGCCCACTGCCATGCGGTCATAATGGCTATAGGTCCAGTTGACCCCACCCAGCGTGAACAGGTCATCGATGAGGAAGTGCTCGCGCAACTCATCGGTATTCATGGTCCCGGCCGTCACCGGATCGATGGCAAAACGAATATCGTAATCGGTGCTCACGCGATCCTCCAACGCAACAGAACCCCGTCCTTCTACCCCGCATCAATCTGGTATGGAAGAACGCAAGAGACAAAAAAGAACCCCGGTTGGCGCCGGGGTTCTGAAAACGACTCGGCTTGTTGCCAATCAGATATGAATAGCCCCGTCGCCCAGCGACAAGGCCGCTTCGCGTACCGCTTCCGACAGTGTCGGGTGGGCATGCGTGCTCCGCGCCAGTCTTCGGACGAACCCGAAAATTCCATCAGCACGACCAGTTCGTGGATCATCTCGCCGGCATTCTTGCCCACGATATGGGCGCCCAGCACCCGGTCGGTATTGACGTCGGAGAGGATCTTCACAAAACCCTGCGTCGCCAGCATCGCCTTGGCGCGGCCATTGGCGGTGAAGGGGAATTTGCCGATCTTGTATTCGACGCCATCGGCCTTGAGCTCGTCTTCGGTCTTGCCGACCGAAGCGATCTCGGGATTGGTGTAGACCACGGCGGGGATCGCGCCGTAATTGACATGACCGGCCTGACCGCTCAGGATTTCGGCCACTGCAATGCCCTCGTCCTCGGCCTTGTGCGCCAGCATCGGTCCGGCGATCACATCGCCAATGGCATAGATGCCGTCGACCGAGCTCTTGTAATGCCCGTCGACCCGCACGCGGCCGCGCTCATCCAGCGCCACGCCCACAATGTCCAGCCCCAGCCCTTCGGTGAAGGGCTTGCGGCCAATGGCGACCAGCGCCACGTCGGCGTCGATGATTTCCATATCGCCGCCCTTGGCGGGCTCAACGCGCACCTTGAGCGAGCCGTCATCCTGCTTGTCGATACCGGCAACCTTGCTCGACAGCTTGAAGTCCATGCCCTGCTTTTGCAGCATGCGCTGGAACTGGCGCGCCACTTCGCTATCCATGCCGGGCAGGATGCGGTCGAGATATTCGACCACGGTCACCTTCGCGCCCAGCCGCGCCCAGACCGAGCCAAGCTCGAGCCCAATCACACCAGCACCGATCACCAGCAGCTTGCCCGGTACCTTGTCCAGCGTCAAAGCGCCGGTGGAGCTGACGATCTGCTTTTCATCGATGTCGATACCCGGCAGGTTAGCCGATACCGAACCGGTGGCGATAACAATATTCTTGGTCTCGACGGTCTCGGCCGAACCGGACTGCGGCGTCACCAGAACCTTGCCCGGCGCAGCGATGGTGCCGGTGCCGCGGAAGACCGTTATCTTGTTCTTTTTAAAGAGATAATCCACCCCGCCGACATTGGCGGCGACGGTTTCGATGCGGTGGTTCATCATCTGCGGCAGGTTCAAAACCGGCGCGGGGATATCTATGCCCAGCGCCTTGAAACCATGGCCGGCTTCCTCGAACAATTCGGAGGCATGCAGCAGCGCCTTAGACGGGATACACCCGATATTGAGACATGTGCCGCCCAGGGGTCGGCCATTTCTCCACCACGGCAACCTTCATCCCCAGCTGCGCTGCGCGGATAGCGGCGACATAGCCGCCCGGGCCCGAGCCGATGATGGTGAGGTCGAAGATGTCTGCCATTCTGATGCCCCGATTACAAAGAGGTGCCTAGTGTTGCTGTGCGAACGCCACGCGAACTGCCAGCAGGATGAATGTAATGCCGGTTACCCGATTAAACCACCGGCCGAACCGGAAAAAGCCTTGCCGTACAGAAGGTGTCGTAAAGAAAACCGAAACCAATGCGAACCGAGCAAAAAGCATAAGGCTCATGGCCAGCACGTAAATAACTTTGACGTCGCCGCCGGTATGGACGGAAACCAGACTCGTGAACAGCGCCAGAAAGAACAGCACGGCCTTGGGATTGAGCAGATTGGTCAAAAAGCCCAGCGCAAAAGCCGCCAGATCGCCGCGCTTGGCCCCACTCAGATCACCGGCTTCTGGCGCCTTGGGCGGCGGGCTGCGCAAAGCCGAGATGGCGAGCCAGACTAGATACGCCGCACCCAACCATTTGAGAATATTGAACAATAACAGCGATTGCCCCACGATCACGCCGACCCCGAGCAGAGTATAGCTGCCATGGACCGAGATCGATGTGGCAATACCGGCCGAGGTGAAGAGCGCGGCACGCCGGTCATGGGCGATCGATTGGCGCAGCACCATGGCGAAATCGGCGCCGGGGATGACCGCATTGATGCCGAAGGCCAGCATCAGGCCGGCAAATTCAAGCCGGGGAAAGTCCATCACGGGCACCGCCGAGTCATTGCGCCACAGCAGTTACACCAGCCCGCCCCGCCGGGCAACGCGTGTGCTGGGCATTGCCCCTTGCCGAAATGGGCTATTGCGCCGCAATGTCTTGAGCGCGCTTGAGAATTCCGGGCAATTGCTCGTCGATATCGAGGGCGCCGCTGTCCACCCGCTCGAGAAAGGAGCGGCAGAACGCGTCCTTGTCGGCAGCCCGGTTGAAAGCGCTCATGATCTGGGTGCCGCCATAGGTTTCGGCGGCTTCGATCTGGCCGGGGCTGGTGCCGCCCAGCTTGGTGATCACCCGATCGGCCAGATCGAGAAAGCCGATATTGCGTAAGTACCAGTTATCATTGGCGGTTTTGTAGGCACCGTTGAGCCCGGTGGTCTCGTAGCAATGGGTGGTCATGGCCGACACAATGGCCTTGGAGCCATGAAACGCCATCAGCTCACCCACCAGTTCGGCGTCCGCATTCTCCTCGGGCCCTCGCGGCGGGGATAAGTGCGACAAGACAAAAAATGGCCGGGAAAAACAGGGGACGCACCGAGCGGTCTACTCCGAAAAAACTGAACAGCACACCGTGTCATCTGAGGCCTTGGCGTTAACAGACTGTTAGCACCGACAACAACCTCGATCACGATAATGCCAACAAAAGGGCCCGCCGGAGCGGACCCTTTATATCTGCATTTCAATAAGGCGATTAGAGGTCGAGCACCAGACGCTCGGGGGCCTCAAGGCTTTCCTTGACGCGCACGAGGAAGGTCACGGCTTCCTTGCCATCGACCACGCGGTGATCATAGGACAGCGCCAGATACATCATCGGGCGGACAACGACTCGGCCGCCAACCACGACCGGACGCTCCTGGATCTTGTGCATGCCCAGAATACCCGACTGGGGGGCATTGAGGATAGGTGTGCTCATCAGGCTGCCATAGACGCCACCATTGGAGATGGTGAAGGTGCCGCCCTGCATGTCGGCCATGGACAGCTGACCGTCACGCGCCTTCTTGCCCAGATTGCCGATTTCCTTTTCGATCTCGGCAATGCTCATCTGGTCGGCATTGCGAACCACCGGCACGACAAGACCCTTGTCGGTGCCAACGGCCACGCCGATATGGGCGTAGTTCTTGTAGATCAGGTCATCGCCATCGATCTCGGCATTGACCGCCGGGATCTCCTTGAGCGCGTGCACGACCGCCTTGGTAAAGAAGCCCATGAAGCCCAGCTTGACGCCGTGCTTCTTCTCGAACAGCTCCTTGTAGGAATTGCGCAAATCCATCACCGGCTTCATGTCCACCTCGTTAAAGGTGGTGAGCATGGCGGCAGTGTTTTGTGCATCCTTGAGGCGGCGCGCGATGGTCTGGCGCAGGCGGGTCATCTTGATCCGCTCTTCCTTGGCAGCATCGTCCGCGGCAACCGGAGCGCGCGGCGCGGCGGGGGCCTTGGCTTCGACAGCCTTGGCGGCCGGAGCCGGCGCAGCGGCGGGCTTGGCCAGAGCGGCCAGCACGTCTTCCTTGAGGACTCGGCCGCGCTTGCCCGACCCATCGATCTCGGACCCGTTGAGGCCCTTCTCGTTGATCAGCTTCTGCGCGGAGGGCGCCGGCGGCATGCTGGTCGCGGCAGCGGCAGCAGGCTCGGGCTTGACCGGCTCGGGGCCGGCAGCATTGGCGGCCGGCACTTCGGCCTTGGCCTCGGTAGGCTTGGCCGCTTCAGCAGGCTTGGGGGTAACAACGGCCCCGGCGCCACCAATAGCGCCCAGCAGCGCGCCCACATCCACCGTCTCGCCCGGCTGGGCGGAAATGGCTTCGAGCACGCCGGCAGCCGGGGCCGGCACTTCAATGGTGACCTTGTCGGTTTCCAGCTCGACCAATGGCTCATCGGCGGCAACGCTGTCGCCAACCTGCTTGAACCACTGGCCGATCGTGGCCTCGGTCACGCTTTCGCCTGAGGTCGGTACGCGGATTTCTGTCGACATTGTTTTGTCCTTTTAATTACCAAGGGCTTCGTCGAGGAAGGCCTGCAATTGGGCAAGATGGGTCCGCATCAGACCCGTAGCAGTGGAGGCGGAAGCCGGGCGGCCGGTATAGCGCACGCGCTGGCCGGTGCGGCCCATCTGGTCGAACACCCATTCCACATAGGGCTGGATGAAGGCCCGGGCACCCATATTCTTGGGTTCTTCCCGGCACCAGATGATCTCGGCATTCTTGAAACGGCTCAACAGATCGAGCAGCGCCTTGGCCGGGAACGGATAGAGCTGTTCGATACGCAGCAGATAGACATCGTCGATGCCCTTCTTCTCGCGATCTTCGAGCAGGTCATAGTAGACCTTGCCGGTGCACAGCACGACGCGGCGGATCTGCTCGTCGCCCTTGAGCTTGATCGAGGTCTTGGGCGCGCCGAGCGCTTCCGCATCGTCCCAGAGCAGGCGATGGAAGCAGGAATCCGGCCCCAGTTCGACCGGGCCCGAGGTGGCGCGCTTGTGGCGCAGCAGGCTTTTGGGCGTCATCAGGATCAGCGGCTTGCGGAAATCGCGGGTCACCGGCGGCGCAGGGCGTGGAAATAGTTTGCCGGCGTCGTGCAGTTGGCAACCTGCATATTGTCTTCCGCGCAGAGCTGCAGGAAGCGCTCGGGACGCGCGGAAGAGTGCTCCGGCCCCTGCCCTTCATAGCCATGTGGCAGCAACATCACGAGGCCCGACATGCGGAACCACTTGCGCTCGCCCGAGGAGATGAACTGATCGATCACCACCTGCGCGCCGTTGACGAAGTCGCCAAACTGGGCTTCCCAGATGGTCAGCGCCTTGGGCTCGGCCAGCGAATACCCGTATTCAAAGCCCAGCACCGCTTCTTCCGAGAGCATCGAATTGATGACCTCGTAGCGGCTCTGGTCTTCGGAGAGATTGTTGAGCGGGGTATAGGTCTTGTTGTCGACTTGCTGGTCGTTCAGCACCGAATGACGCTGGCTGAACGTGCCGCGCTCGACATCCTGCCCCGAAAGACGCACCGGGTGACCCTCGGTGACCAGTGTACCAAGCGCCAAGGCTTCCGCCGTGGCCCAGTCGATGCCTTCGCCCGATTCAATGGCGGCGAGCCGGTTATCCATGAACTTCTTGACCGTGCGGTGCACGTTGAAGCCCTCGGGCACGCGGGTCAGCGCGGTGCCGATCTTGACCAGCCGGTCGATCTCGACGCCCGTGTCGCCACGGCGCAGGCCTTCCTGGTCGGCAGGGCGGAAATCCTTCCACACGCCATCGAGCCAGTCGGCCTTGTTCGGACGATAATCCGGCCGGCTTCATATTCAGCGTCCAGCTTGGCGCGCCAATCGGCCTTGAGCTTGTCCACATCAGCCGAGGTCAGCAGGCCTTCGCCCACCAGCTTTGCCGCATAGATATCCAGCGTCGACTTATGCGCGCGGATCTTGGAATACATCAGCGGCTGGGTGAAGCTGGGCTCGTCGCCTTCGTTATGGCCGAAGCGGCGATAGCAGAACATGTCGATGACGACGGGCTTGGCAAATTTCTGCCGGTATTCGACGGCGATCTTGGCAGCGAAGACCACAGCTTCGGGGTCATCCCCGTTCACATGCAGCACCGGCGCCTCGATCATCTTGGCGACATCGGTCGGATAGGGCGAAGAGCGCAGAATACATCGGCGCCGTCGTGAACCCGATCTGGTTGTTGATCACGAAGTGGATCAGAGCCACCCGTGCGGTGGCCCTTGAGGCCCGAAAGCCCCGGGCATTCGGCAACCACGCCCCGGCCGGCAAAGGCCGCATCGCCATGGATCAGCAGCGGCAGCACCATCGAGCGGTCCGGCTTGCCGTCCGTTGCGATATTGATCAGCTTGCCATCGGGCGCGATATGCTGGTCCTGCTTGGCGCGGGCCTTGCCCAGCACCACCGGATCGACGATTTCGAGGTGGGAGGGGTTTGCCGTCAGCGACAGGTGAACCTTCTTGCCATCGAACTCGCGGTCCGACGAGGCGCCCGAGTGATACTTGACGTCGCCCGAGCCTTCCACGTCGTCAGGGTAGAATGCACCACCCTTGAACTCGTGGAACAGCGCGATGCGGCTTTTGCAGCACCTGCGTCAGCACGTTGAGCCGGCCGCGGTGGGCCATGCCCAAGACGATGTCCTTGATGCCCGGGGCACCGCCGCGCTTGATGATCTGCTCGAGCGCCGGGATCGTGGCTTCGCTGCCATCAAGGCCGAAGCGCTTGGTGCCGGTATACTTGACGTCGATGAACTTCTCGAAGCCTTCGGACTCGATCAGCTTGTTGAGGATCGCCTTCTTGCCCTCGGGCGTGAAGGTGATTTCCTTATCAGGCCCTTCGATCCGTTCCTGAATCCACTGCTTGGCTTCAGGATCGGAGATATGCATGAATTCGATGCCGAGCGTGCCTGCAATAGGTGCGCTCCGAGATCGTCAGCATTTCGGGGATGGTGGCGTATTCCAGCCCCAGATAATTGTCGATGAAGATCTTGCGGCCGTAATCGGCTTCGGTGAAGCCGTAGCTCTTGGGATCGAGCTCGGGGGCCGGCTCGTCTTCCTTCATCTTGAGCGGGTCGAGATCGGCATGCAGA
Source organism: Devosia sp. A8/3-2 (assembly GCA_025452255.1). Lineage (GTDB taxonomy): Bacteria > Pseudomonadota > Alphaproteobacteria > Rhizobiales > Devosiaceae > Devosia. The sequence goes on along the minus strand of CP104974.1, from coordinate 1,590,266 downwards.
TGTCCGCGCATGCGATAGGCCCGGATCATCATGATGGCGCGGATGGAATCGTGGGTGGCCTGCAGCACATCGGCGACGCTGGCCTTGGCCACGCCCATGGCCTCGGCCTTCTTGGCGATGGCCTTTTCGGTCTTGATGGCGACTTCGCCCCAATTGCCGTCCAGCGCGCTGACCAGTTCGCCATTGGCGCTCTGCGGCCAGTCCTTACGACCCCAGCTCGGGCCGTCGGCGCTCTTGTGCGCGTCGCTGTCATTATCATCGAGCCGCCCGAAAAAGCTCTTCCGAGTCTCATCGACGCTGTCCGGGTCGCTCTTGAAGCGAGAATAGAGTTGTTCGATGTAGTCGGCGTTCCCCCATAGAGGAACGAGGTCAGCAAGAACGTGTCGTTCTTTTCCTGTCGTGTCATCGCTTTTTATGCGAGGCCCACGCCCCGCCATCCTTCTCAACGAACCGGCAAGCCGGTCTCACGCGGTCCTTAATTTCGTGTCGGATACTGACCGCTTATCCTTAGTATCCTGTTAAGTGTAACGGCCCCTGAGCAGGGCCGTGGCTCAATTCATCTATACCCGTTTCGGGCACAGCTGGCGTAACACCGTTCTGTGTCCGAAGCGCGACTGACATTGGTCGCATTTGTGAGGGGATACCCCTCCCAATCTCCCGTATCAGGGGGCTAGGAGGGGTAGCCCGATGTCAGCCCTTGAGCACTTCAGCCGGGGTACGCCCGATGCGGGCCGGCGACTTCGATACGCGGATGCCAGCGGCTTCCATCGCAGCGATCTTGTCTTCGGCGCCGCCCTTACCGCCCGAAATTACGGCGCCAGCATGGCCCATGGTGCGACCGGCAGGCGCAGTCAGGCCCGCGATGAAGCCGGCCATCGGCTTCTTGCGGCCGCGCTTGGCCTCGTCGATCAGGAATTGGGCCGCGTCTTCCTCGGCCGAACCGCCGATTTCGCCAATCATGATGATCGACTTGGTCGCTTCGTCGGCCGGGAACATTTCGAGCATATCGATGAACTCGGTGCCCTTGACCGGGTCGCCGCCGATGCCGACAGCGGTGGTCTGGCCAAGGCCTTCATTGGTGGTCTGGAACACGGCTTCATAAGTAAGCGTGCCCGAGCGCGAAACAATACCCACGCTGCCCTTGGAGAAGATCAGAACCCGGCATGATGCCGATCTTGCATTCTTCCGGCGTCAGCACGCCCGGGCAGTTCGGCCCGATCAGGCGCGACTTGGACTTTTCGAGCTTGGCCTTGACCCGCACCATGTCGAGCACCGGCACGCCTTCGGTGATGCACACGATCAGCGGGATTTCCGCGTCGATGGCTTCCTCGATGGCCGCAGCAGCGCCAGCCGGCGGCACATAGATCACCGAGGCATTGGCGCCGGTGCGTTCCTTGCCTTCGGCAACGGTGGCGAAGACCGGCAGGCTGGCCGAGGCATCAACGCCTGACGTCCAGATCTCGCCAGCCTTTTTGGGATTAACCCCACCCACCATCTTGGTGCCGTAATAGGCCAAAGCCTGCTCGGTGTGGAACGTGCCGGTCTTGCCGGTCAGGCCCTGTACGAGAACCTTGGTATCTTTATTGACCGGGATGGACATGGATTTTCCTATAGTCGGTTGAGTTCGGTGACAGTGCGCGCTCGACGTCGCAGTGCCGGTGTTGATGGTGGTGGATGGCTCCACCATGAGCACGATGGGCTCATGAGTCAGCGCCCGCGGACGGTGTTCGACGGCTTTGGGCACGACCAGGAATTCCCCCTCGCCCAATTCCACCACACCGTCGTGGAAGTCGATGGCGATACGGCCCCGGAGCACGAGAAAGCCTTCGTCCTCATTGGCATGGGCATGCCAGTCAAACACCTCGCCAAACTTGGCGATCTTGACTCGGCTATCGTTGATATCGCCGGCAATATGGGGCTGCCACACGGCCTTGATCGTGTCGGTAGCGGCCTGCACCAGATTGATCTTGCAGGGCACACTCATGGCACAGCCGCGTCCGTCTGCGGCTTGATGACCGTCAGCTGGATCACAAAGCTGGTCTCGCTGTGATGGGCCAGCAACAGCGTGTCCTTGTCGTCCGCGCCGGTAAAGCTGCCGAACATGCCGTCGTCATTCTTGGTCGTCATGCCGTCATAACGTTCGAGTGCGTCGATGGGCTCGATCTCGGCAACGGCATCCCCGGTCGGTTCGGTGACGTCGACCCGGCAATAGCCAAAAATCTTGCCGGGATAGCCCTCGACCAGCACGGTCATTTCGGCATAGCCGATGCCGGGCACATCCTTCTCGCCCGAATAGAACCGGACATAGGGGCTTTCGCCGTCCTCTTCATAGATGGTCCAGCCCTGCTCTTCCGCGTTTTCGCGCGCCAGTACGTTATCGGTCGCAAAGGCCTCGCACACTTCGAGGACCTGCACCGATTGGGGCACCTTGGTCTTGCCCCAGGCGACGGCGGGCGTCGCGCAGGCCAAGAGGAGCAATAGGGCGGGACCGGCGCGCATGGCGCTAGCCCTGCACCGCCTTGACGATCTTCTGGGCGGCATCGTCAAGATCGTCAGCCGAAATGACGTTGAGGCCGGACTGGTCGAGGATGGCCTTGCCTTCCTTGACATTGGTGCCTTCGAGACGCACCACCAGCGGGACTTCGAGGCCCACTTCCTTGACCGCAGCGATCACGCCTTCGGCGATCACGTCGCAGCGCATGATGCCGCCAAAGATGTTGACCAGAATGCCCTTCACCGCCGGATCGGCCGTGATGATCTTGAAGGCTGCGGTCACCTTCTCCTTGGAAGCACCGCCACCAACGTCGAGGAAGTTGGCGGGCTCGGCGCCATAAAGCTTGATGATGTCCATGGTGGACATGGCAAGGCCCGCGCCATTGACCATGCAGCCGATATTGCCGTCGAGCGCCACATAGGCGAGGTCGAACTTGGACGCTTCTGATTTCCTTGGCGTCTTCTTCGGTGAGATCAGCGCAGGGCCTTCAGCTCTTCATGGCGGAAGGCGGCATTGTTGTCGAAGCTCACCTTGGCGTCGAGCACGCGCAGATGCCCGTCGGTCATCACGATCAGCGGGTTCACTTCCAACAGGCTCATGTCGGTATCGGTGAAGGCCTTGTAGAGGATCGGGAACAGCTTGGCGGCATCGGCCTTGGCATCGCCATCGAGCTTAAGCGTCGAAACGATCTCGGCAATGTTGGCTTCGGTCACGCCGGTCATCGGGTCGATATCGACGGCGACGATTTTTTCAGGCGTATCATGCGCCACCGCTTCGATATCCATGCCGCCTTCGGTCGAGATCACGAAGGAGACGCGGCCGGTGGTGCGATCGACCAGCAGCGAGGTGTAAAGCTCGCGGGCAATGTCGGCGCCGTCTTCGATATAGAGGCGATTGACCTGCTTGCCGGCTTCGCCGGTCTGCTTGGTTACCGTGGTGTTGCCCAGCATTTCCTTGGAGAAGGCCACGACGTCGTCGATGGTCTTGGCGAGGCGCACACCGCCCTTGGCATCGGGGCCCAGTTCCTTGAACTTGCCCTTGCCGCGGCCGCCAGCATGGATCTGGCTCTTGACCACATAGAGCGGGCCCGGCAGCGACTTCGCAGCAGCTTCGGCTTCGTCGACCGAGAAGATCGCGACGCCTGCAGCGACCGGCGCACCGTAGGACTTCAGCAGCTCTTTGGCACTGGTGTTCATGGATGTTCATTCGTGTTCCCCTTGGATGGGCAAATCTGGTCTGGCGCCACCCCGGTTACACCACCGGGTCATCCCCATGAAAGCAGGGAACCTATGTTTTAGACACCAGAAACGGAGGTCCCCGCTTTCGTGGGGATGACGTTGTTGATTAGGCGAGTTTCGGCGCGATCTTCTTGCATGCTTCGATCAGACCTTCCACTGCACCAACCGATTTGGTGAAGGCCTTCTGTTCAGCAGAGTTCAATGAAATTTCGATGACCTTTTCAGCGCCACCGGCACCAATCACCACCGGCACGCCGACATAAGTGCCCTTGATGCCATATTCGCCATTGAGATAGGCGGCGGATGGCAGTACGCGCTTCTTGTCCTTGAGGTAGCTCTCGGCCATGGCAATAGCGGAAGCAGCCGGGGCATAGAAGGCCGAACCGGTCTTGAGCAGGCCGACGATCTCGGCGCCGCCATCGTGGGTACGCTGGGTGATGCTGTCGAGCTTTTCCTTGCTCATCCAGCCCATCTTGACGATGTCGGTGAGCGGAATGCCGGCAACGGTCGAATATCGGGCCAGCGGCACCATGGTATCGCCATGACCGCCCAGCACGAAGGCATTGACGTCCTCGACCGACACGTTGAGTTCTTCGGCAATGAAGTGCACGAAACGCGAGCTATCCAGCACGCCGGCCATGCCGATCACCTTATTGGTGGGCAGGCCCGAGAACTTCTGCAGCGCCCACACCATCGCATCGAGCGGGTTGGTGATGCAGATGACGAAAGCGTCCTTGGCATATTTGGCAATGCCCGCGCCCACCTGTTCCATCACCTTGAGGTTGATTTCGAGCAGGTCGTCGCGGCTCATGCCGGGCTTGCGCGGCACGCCGGCAGTGACGATCACCACATCGGCGCCCTTGATGTCCTTGTATTCGCTGGTACCGGCCAGCTTGACGTCAAAGCCCTGTGCGGGAGCAGACTGGGCGATATCGAGCGCCTTGCCGGGGCCGACGCCGTCGACCACGTCGAACAGCACAACGTCACCCAGCTCCTTCTGCGCCGCCAGCAGAGCCAGCGTACCACCGATCTGACCCGAGCCGATAAGAGCGATTTTCTTGCGCGCCATTAGTCCTCATCCCAGACTGCGTTGAATTGGCGCACCTCTTAACCCTCCGGGCTGTGAGGGGCAAGTGAACCCTTCGTCTAAACCCCAATTTGGGCCTTGCTCATGGGCGATGGGGTCGTGCCGGATGGGCAAGGAAGATTTTTGGGGTGCAGGAGGCATCCGCAGCCACGGTTTTCCCTCGGGCTTGACCCGAGGGCCGCTCGTCACTTGTGCCGGGTTGAGAGGGGCCCTCGGAGTCAATCCCGAGGGAGAGCCGGTGGGGGGCAGGCATCACACCCCGCTAGCCGGCTCCACACCCCGCAGCGCTTTGCCCAAATACTCCTCCGACTGCATCTCATCGAGCCGTGACACCGTGCGCTGGAACTCGAAGGCCGTCTTGTCGTCCTTGCCCAATTGTTCGAGCGGCACGGCAAAGCTGGCGCCCAGCTTGACGCCGCGGTCGTAGAGATTGTCGATCAGCAGGATAAAGCGTTTGGCCGCGCTGGATTTGGTGCGGTCCATCTGCGGCACGCCATCGATGATGATGGAATCGAAGTGATGGGCGATGCGCACGAAATCGCACGAGCCCAGCGGCTTTTCGCAGAGATCGGAAAAACCAAACCGCGCCGCGCCCATGGCCGTGAGCGGCACGGGGATCTCCCGCCCGATGCTTTCCACTATGCCCGGCTCGCCGGCGACGCCGCCGGTGATGCGTAGCCAGAGCTGGTCCATCGCGGCTTTCGCCTCAGGCCCCGTGCCGAAGGCATAGACATGCTGGCCGGCAAATTTCAGCCGCCGGTAATCGCGCGCCGCCGGCAAAGCCACGACTGTCACCTGCTGCTTGAGCAGATCGATAAAGGGCAAAAAGAGCTGCCGATTGAGCCCATCCTTGTAGAGCTCATCCGGCACCACATTGGACGTCGCCACCAGCGTCACGCCATTAGCGAAGAGCTTGTCAGAACAGCCGGTAGAGCAGCATGGCATTGGTAATGTCATGCACATGGAATTCATCCAGACACAGCAGCCGCAGCCCGGACTTGACGATCGGCTTGACCACCGCCTCGACCGGATCGGCATCATCGCTCTTGCTCTTGGGCGATTTGCGGAACGTGGCAATCCCGGCATGGATTTCATCCATGAATTCATGGAAATGCACCCGCCGCTTCTGCTTGAGCGGCACGGCGGCAAAGAACAAATCCATCAACATGGTCTTGCCCCGCCCGACCTCCCCATAGAGGTAGAGCCCCTTGACCGGCTCAGGCTTGTCAAACAGTCGCCCCAACAGACCCTTGGGCTTTTCCGCCAATAGACCGGCTGCCACGCCATCAAGTAGTTCCACGGCCTCCAACTGCGCCGGATCAGCCGTCAATGCTCCACGCGCCGCCAAGTCTGCATAGGCAGCACTGACGGGGCCTTGGAGAGCTGAAGTCTTGCGGGCTTTGGGCAAGTTCGACGCTATGGGTTTGGGCATATTTGGGTCAGGTCGAGTCGAAAGGGGTGTTTCTCGAGAACCGGAGCGGAACGTACCTCAGTACGTGGGCGCCGGTTGCGCAGAGAAACACCGCTTGCAGGCCGGCATCACCCAAATAAATTAGCGCTGGAGGGCGATGGGCTGACCGCCGCCCATGGTGCCGATATAGCGGCCGCCATTGGGGGCGAGGAAGGCCGTGATATTGCCGTTCTCATCATAGAGCTGGAGCTGGCTGCCCACCTGCTGCCAGCCGCCGACCGAGGCCGGGGCGGGCAGGCTGCAACCGGGCGCCGAGGCGCGGTAATAATTGGTGCCGGTCTTGGTGGTGAGCGGCAGATTGAGCTGGCACTGGGTCGAGCCGGCCACCACGGTCCGAGCGCCCTCGGGGCCCGCGCTCATGCCGCCGGCCGCGGGCTGCGCCAGCGGATCGAGCGAGACGATCGAGCCGCCCGGAGCGGCCGGCGTTGTCGTGCCCGGCGTGCCGAAGCCGGGATTGGTCATGCCGGGGGTGACGGCAGCGGTCTGCGCGGGAACGCCGCCCAGTACGGGCTGGCCCGACAGGCCCGGCGCCGGAGTACCGGTCGCGCCGATGGCCGGCAGCGTGCCCTGCGACACCGTCGAATTCTGCACCGGCTGCAGCTGCTGGGGCGCGCCGATCGTATTGAGATTGGCCGTGTTGGAGCCGCCAGTAGTACAGCCCACGACCATTAGCGCTATTGCCGCAACTCCTGCGGCGGTGAACGATCCACGCTTCCAAACCATCATCGGTTCGCTCCTGCCCAAGGGCTTAATAAAGGTTAACAGCTTGGCTGGCTTATAACCAACCCGCCAATTGTGTTCAACAGCCCGCCCGCTTTCGGACCAGTCCGCATCAATGTGGCCGATTTAGAGTGCGACAGCTCAACTAGCTACCATTTTTCCAACAAATCCACCGCCACGGCAAGGACTTGCACCCCGCTTACTCCGATTGCATTTGCTTCAACAGATCCAGCGCCAAAACGGTTGCATCCTCGACCTCTTCATCGGGCACCTGCACCGGCACGCCCTTGGGGCCGAACAGCCCGCGCACGCCCGGCAATCCGCCCTCCCCGCCCTCGAGCGGATGAAAACCATGCGCCTTGAGCGCCACCACAAGCACCCGCGCCTGCGAGGGATCTTCGATTTCCACGATAGTCTGAAACGCCATGAAGGGCTCCGATCTGGTTGGCGCTGATCCTGACGGGCAAAGCGGGCGCTTGGCAAGCCCGGGCACGCTTGCCAAGCCGTCGCCAAAATGTTGCATTGGCCGCCAAGCCGCTTCACCGCTTGGTGATTTGCCCGAAGGGGCCTACCAGCATCTAGTTTTGCATGAGCAAGGCTTCGGGCAGATTTGCCCGGATATCCTGAGACCGAATGGGCGCCTATATACTCCGCCGCCTGTTGCTGATGATCCCGACCGTGTTCGGCATCATGGCGGTTTCCTTTCTCATCACCCAGTTTGCCCCCGGCGGCCCGGTCGAGCAGGCCCTCGCCAATATTTCGGGGCAGAACGCCTCGCTCACCGAGCGCGTCACCGGCGGTGGCGGCGACATGGCCGCGCCCCCGCCCCGGGGCGGCCGGGGGCTCGGCCTATCGCGGCTCGCGGGGCCTGTCGCCCGAACTGGTCGAGCGCATCGAAAAGCAATTCGGCTTCGACAAGCCCCCGCTCGAACGCTTCGGCATGATGCTATGGAACTATCTCCGCTTCGATTTCGGCGAGAGCTATTACCGAGATATCTCGGTTATCGACCTGATCAAGGAAAAGATGCCCGTTTCCATATCGCTCGGGCTCTGGATGACGCTGATTTCCTACGGCATTTCCATTCCGCTGGGCATCCGCAAGGCCGTCTCCGATGGTTCGCGCTTTGACGTGTGGACCTCGACGGTGATTATCGTGGGCTATGCCGTGCCCGGTTTCCTCGTCGCCATTGCTCTGGTTGTGCTGTTTGCCGGCGGCAGTTTCTGGTCAGTCTTTCCGCTGCGCGGCCTCACCTCGCCGGGCTTTGACAGCTTCCCGCTCTGGCGGCAGATCATCGATTATCTCTGGCATCTGGTGCTGCCCATCATCGCCATGGCCCCGGGCGCCTTCGCCACCACGACCCTGCTGACCAAGAACTCGTTTCTCGACGAGATCGGCAAGCAATATGTCACCACCGCCCGCGCCAAGGGCCTCACCGAAGGCCGGTGCTCTATCGCCACGTCTTCCGCAACGCCATGATGCTGATCATTGCCAGCTTTCCCGGCGCCTTTGTCGGCGCCTTTTCGGCGGCTCGCTGCTGATCAGAAACCATTTTCGGGCTCGACGGGCTGGGCCTGCTCGGCTTCACCTCCGTCGCCAATCGCGACTATCCGGTGGTTTTCGCCACGCTCTACATCTTCTCCCTGCTCGGCTTCGGTCATCGCGCTGATTTCGGACCTGGCCTATATGTGGGTCGATCCGCGCATCGATTTCGAAAGCCGCGAGCTATGAGCGAGATCGCGGCCGCAGCCGCCATAGCGCAACCCCGCCCCCGGCTCTCGCCCATCAATCGCCGGCGCCTCGCCAATTTCCGCGCCAATCGCCGCGGTTTCTGGTCGCTATGGATTTTCCTCGTCCTGTTCATCGTCACGCTCGGCGCCGAGTTCATCGCCAATGACCGCCCGATCCTCGTCTCCTACAAGGGCGAAATCCTCGTCCCCGCGCTGATCGATTACCCCGAGGCCAAATTCGGCGGCTTCCTCGCCGTCACCAATTATCGCGACGATTTCATTGCCGAGGAAATCGCCGCCAATGGCTGGGCCATCTGGCCGCCCATCCGCTTCAACTACCAGACTGTCGATGGCTTCCTGCCCCATTCCGGCGCCGTCGCCCCCTGCCTGGACCATGTCCCCGGCCGAAAACTGCGCCGGCTATCCCGCCCAGAGCCGCTGACCCCAATTGCCATTGGGGCAATCTGCATTGGCTGGGCACCGATGATCGCGGTCGCGACGTGCTCGCCCGCCTCATCTATGGCTTCCGCATTTCCATCCTGTTCGGCCTCGCGCTAACCATCGCCTCCTCAGTCATCGGCGTCGCTGCCGGGGCCGTGCAGGGCTATTTCGGCGGCTGGACCGATCTGCTGTTCCAGCGCTTCATCGAAATCTGGACGGCCATCCCCGCGCTCTATCTGCTGCTGATCATTTCGAGCGTCATCACGCCCAGCTTCTGGGTGTTGCTGGGCATATTGCTGCTCTTCTCTGGGTCGCCACTGGTCGGCATTGTCCGGGCTGAATTCCTGCGCGGCCGCAATTTCGAATATATCGCCGCCGCCCGCGCGCTGGGCGTATCCAACCTCACCATTATCTGGCGGCATCTTCTGCCCAACGCCATGGTGGCCACGCTGACCTTCATGCCGTTCATCCTGTCGGGCTCGGTCGCCACCCTCACCTCGCTCGATTTCCTTGGCTTTGGCCTGCCCCCGGCTCTCCCTCGCTGGGCGAGTTGCTGGCCCAGGGCAAGGATAATCTGCAGGCGCCCCGGCTCGGCCTCACCGGCTTTTTCACCATCGCCATCATGATGACGCTGCTGGTCTTTATCGGCGAAGCCGTGCGCGACGCCTTCGATCCGCGGAAGACGCTGGCATGAGTGCCCCCTGCTCTCCATCCGCAATCTGACTGTGGCCTTTGGCGCTACTCCCGCCGCGCGCAATGTCAGCCTCGATATCGCGCCGGGCGAGACCGTGGCTTTGGTGGGCGAGAGCGGGTCGGGTAAGTCGGTCACGGCGCTGTCGGTGCTCAAGCTGCTGCCGTCCACCGCGACGCTCACCGGCGAAATCCTGTTCAAGGGCCAAAACCTTGTCACCGCCAGAGCCGAATGACTTGCGGAAGGTGCGCGGCAACGACATTTCGATGATCTTTCAGGAGCCGATGACCAGCCTTAATCCGGTGCACACGATCGAGCGCCAGATCGGGGAGGTCCTTGCCATCCATCAAGGCCTGCGCGCCAATGCCGCTCGCGCCCGTACGGTCGAGCTGCTTGATGCCGTGGGCATCCCCGACCCCAAAAGCCGGCTCGCCGCTTTCCCGCATCAGCTTTCGGGGGCCAACGCCAGCGCGTGATGATCGCCATGGCGCTGGCCAATGAGCCGGACCTGCTGGTTGCCGACGAGCCGACCACGGCGCTCGATGTCACCGTGCAGGCGCAGATTCTCACTTTGCTCAAGGAACTGCAGCAGCGGCTGGGCATGGCCATGCTGTTCATCACCCACGATCTGGGTATTGTCCGCCGCATTGCCGACCGCGTCTGCGTCATGACCAAGGGTGAAATCGTCGAAACCGGGCCGGTTGCTAGCGTCTTCGACACGCCGCAGCACGCCTACACAAAACACCTCCTCGCCGCCCAACCGCGCGGCACCCTGCCGCTGACCGATCCCTCCGCCCCCAATATTGTCGAAGCGACCGATCTAAAAGTCTGGTTCCCGATCAAGCGCGGCCTGCTGCGCCGCACGGTAGGCCATATCAAGGCCGTAGATGGCGTCGATCTGGCCATTCGCCGTGGCGAAACGCTCGGCATTGTCGGCGAAAGCGGCTCGGGCAAATCCACCCCGGGCAATGCCATCCTGCGCCTCGTCTCCTCGGAGGGGCGCATTGTCCTGCTCGGCAACACTGTCTCGTCTCGCTCATGGAAGGCCATGCGGCCGCTGCGCGCCGATATGCAGGTGGTCTTTCAGGACCCCTTCGGTTCTGCTCAGCCCGCGCATGTCGGTGGCCGATATTATTGGCGAGGGCCTCAAGGTGCACGCGCCCCGGCTTTCTGCCGCCGAGCGCGACAATCGCGTCGCCAAGGCGCTGGACGAAGTGGGCCTACCCGCCGAGTCTGGACTGCGTTACCCGCACGAATTTTCCGGCGGGCAGCGGCAGCGCATCGCCATCGCCCGCGCCATGGTGCTCAATCCCAAATTCGTCGTGCTGGACGAGCCCACCTCCGCCCTCGACGTCTCCATCCGAGCCCGGGTGGTCGACCTGCTGCGCGACCTGCAGACAAGGCACGGGCTGACATACCTGTTCATCAGCCACGACCTCAAAGTGGTCCGCGCCCTCGCCAATACCATCATCGTGTTGCGCAATGGGCGCGTGGTCGAACGGGGTCCCGCTGCGCAGATTTTCGCCTCCCCGCAGGACCCCTATACCAAGGCGCTGCTGGCCGCCGCTTTGAGCAGGCCGTGCCGGCCCCTGCCCCCGCAAAATCTTGATGTTGCGCGCCCTGTCGCGCCCGCCCCAATCCGCCTAGTCTTGTCACAAATATGCAAAATGCCCGGAGCCGCCCGATGAAGCTCACCTCAATCCTTGCCGCCGGCCTCGTCCTGCTCTCCACCCTGTCGGCCTTCGCCCGGGCCGACAAGCCCGACACTCGGCTGCATGCCAGCTCGGCCATTGGCACCCCCAAATACCCCGAGGGCTTCGCCCATTTCGACTATGTCAATGTCGATGCCCCCAAGGGTGGCACGGTGCGGATGAGTGCAATGGGCAGCTTTGACACGTTCAACCCCATCCTGCCCAAGGGCGAGGTCGCCAGCGGTGTCGGCCTGCTCTACGAAACGCTGATGACCCCATCTCTGGACGAGGTCTTGTCCGATTATGGCCTATTGGCTGAGGCGATGAAATTTCCCGCCGATTATTCCTCGGTCACCTTCCGCATGAACCCCAATGCGAAATGGCATGATGGCGAGCCGGTCAAGGTCAGCGACGTCATCTGGTCGTTCGACAAGCAGGTCGAACTCAATCCCAGTCGCGCCCAATATTATCAGAACGTCACCAACGTGGCCGAAACCGCGCCCGGGGAGGTCACCTTCACTTTCGACCAGACGGGCAATCGCGAATTGCCCAAGATTTTGGGCCAGCTCATGGTGCTGCCCCAACATTGGTGGGAAGGCACCGACGCCAAGGGCAAAAACGCGATATCAGCGCTTCGACATTGGAGCCGCCGCTGGGCTCTGGCCCCTACGAATTGGCCAGCTTCGATGCCGGCCGCACCGTCACCTATAAGCGGGTCGAAGACTATTGGGGCAAGGACCACCCGACCCAGATCGGCACCAATAATTTCGACGAATATCGCGTCGAATATTTCTCGGATCTCAATGTGGCTTTTGAAGGCTTCAAGGGCGACCAGTTCGACTGGTGGATGGAGAACACCGCCCGCCGCTGGGCCACGGCTTACGACTTCCCGGCCGTCAAGGACGGCCGCGTCGTGCAGGAATTGTTCCTGCAGGACTACAATAGTTATGGCTATGTCGTCGGCTATATCCCCAACCAGCGCCGCGCCATCTTCCGAGATATCCGGGTGCGCGAAGCCCTCAATTATGCCTTTGATTTCGAGGAACTGAGCAAGACCCAGTTCTATGGGCAATACGAACGTCTCAACAGCTACTTCTTCGGCCTGCCTTTCGCCGCCTCCGGCCTGCCGGAAGGCGAAGAACTCGAAATCCTGCAATCGCTGGGGAACAAAATTCCGCAACGTGTCTTCACCGAGCCCTATACCAATCCGGTCAGTGGTGATGCGTCCAAACTGCGGGCCAATCTGCGCACCGCCTTAAGCCTGTTGCAGGAGGCCGGCTATACGCTGGAGGGCAATCGGCTGGTCAATGCCGACGGCGTCCAGCTCAGCTTTGAAATCCTGCTCAACGGCCCGACCAACGAGCCGGTCACCACCAACCCGGTCACCAATCTGGCCCAGATCGGTGTCGCTGCCACTATGCGCACCGTCGATAGCCCGCAATATATCAATCGCCTGCGCAGCTTCGACTATGACGTGATCTATAACGGCTGGGGACAAACCTTCTCCCCGGCAATGAGCAGCGCTCCTTCTTCGGCTCGGTCAGCAAGGACGAACCGGGCTCGCAGAACTATGCCGGCATTGCCGATCCGAGCGTCGACGCACTGATCGACAAGATCATCTATGCCGACGATCGGGAAACGCTGGAAGCCGCCACCAAGGCGCTCGACCGGGTGCTGTTGGCGCAGCGCAACATCGTTCCCAGCTATGGCTTACGCAACACGCGCTCCGCCCGCTGGGACCGCTTCAGCCGCCCCGAAAATCTGCCGGAATTTTCGTCGGGGTTCCCTACTATCTGGTGGTACGACGAGGCCAAGGCGGCGAAGGCGGGTGGGCGGTAATCCGTTCTTGTCACATCACCGCGCATCTCCCTCAGGATTGACCCGAGACCCATTGGGTTTCGTGCAAGCGGGGAGTGGCCCTCGGGTCGAGCCCGAGGGAGAGCGGTGATTGGGGAAGCATCGTGCGACCGCCACCTGTTGCCACCGCAGCGCTTCCCACCCGTTGCCCATCGGCCACGCTTGTTCACGGAATTGAGAACAATTTTCCCTAAACCTTGCCCTATGCCTTGGTGCCGCCCTAAACTGGCCACGAAATGACCGCCTGCAGCGTCGGAGGGTGGGACCGGGATCGCGTTTAACCAGAATCTTTTGGTCCCTGAGGGCAATATCGGCTTCTGTCCTTCTTGGTAGAAGCGTAACGGACGGGAATTGGTCCACTGCATATCGCGCGTCTGGTAACGAGTTTTAGCGCCATCTTGCTTGCTGCGACCTCTCTGGGCCTTGCGGTGGCGCCAGCCTCTGCATTCGAGATTTTTGGCATCAAGCTGTTCGAGGATCAGAGCGAGGCCGACGCCGACGCGGTGATCGCCGATCCCCAGCCCTATAAGGTCAATCTTTCCGTCACCGAAACCGGCGTGCCGGAAAATGCTGTGCGCAATGCCTCCGCGCTCATTGCCGATGAAAGCGAACCGGCTTCGGGTGCCGCGGGCCTGCTGGCCAAGGCGCAGGGCGATTACAAGCGCATCATCGCCGCGCTCTATAATGAGGGCTATTACGGCGGCACGGTCAGCATCCGCGTTGGCGGCGCCGAAGCCGCCAATCTGGCGCCGGACACCAAATTGCCCAAGCCGGTCGATGTCGCGATCCTCGTGACGCCCGGTCCGCTGTTCCACTTCAATAGCGTCAATATCGTCAACCAAGCGCCGCCCACCACCGATCCGTTCTGACCATGTCGACATGCCATCCTCGCGCGGTTTCGGCAGTAGCGAGATCGCCAAATCCAGCGTGGTCCTCAAGGCCGAACAGCTGGCGCTCGAAGCCCGGCGGCAGCAGGGCTATGCCAAGGCGGCCGTCGTCACCCGCGATGTGGTGGCCGATCATGCCAGCAGCACGGTCGACGTCACCATCACCGTCAATCCGGGCATGAAGGCCGCCTTTGGCGAGGTCAGTGTTTCGGGCACCGAGCGGATGGACCCCGAATTCGTCCGCCGCCAGACCGGGCTGGAAGTGGGCGAGGAATACGACCCGGACGAGTTGGCCCCGGCGCAAAAGCGCCTCGACCGGCTCGAAGTGTTCCGGGCCGCGCGGCTTGAAGCCGCTCAGGCCATCGGCGCCGATGGCCTATTGCCCTACAATCTTTTCGTGCAGGAATCGGCCGGCCGCCGCTTTGGTGTCGGCGCCACCTATTCCACCATTGACGGGCTGGGCGTGGAAGGCTTCCATCTGTGGCGCAATCTGTTCGGCCGAGCCGAACGGCTGCGGCTCGATGCGCGCGTCGCCAGCATTGCTCGGCCGCTCGATACCGAAGAATTCGACTATATGTTCGGCGGCACATTCACCAAGCCGGGTTTCCTGACGCCCGATACGGACTTGGTCGCCGCCATTTCGGCCGAACGCACCATCTACCCCACCTATATGGAAACCTCGGCCAATGGGCGGCTGGGGCTGACCCATTTCTTCTCCGACCAGATCACCTTCGAAGGCGGCGCCGTACTCGAGCGCAGCCAGTTCGAGGACGATGTGTACGGCACCCGCGATTTCACCACGGCCGGTGTCTATGCCGGCGCGACCCTCGATTTCCACGACGACAAGGTGGACCCCACCAGCGGCTGGTATCTCAAGGCCAATCTCGAGCCCTTCTACGAGTTTAACTACGAGAACCCCGCCGCCCAGATCATGCTGGAAGCCCGCACCTATTTCGGCTTTGACGAGGAAGACCCCTTCGTACTGGCCGGCCGCGTCAAGGCCGGCGCGTTGATCGGCCCCGATCTCAGCGAAATCCCGCCCGACAAGCTGTTCTTTGCCGGCGGCGGCGGCTCGGTACGTGGTTATGCCTTCAAATCCATCGGCGTCGATGACGGCATGGGCAATGTCACCGGCGGGCGTTATCTGCTGGAAGCCTCACTCGAAGCCCGCGCCAAGGTCACCGGCGACATTGGCGTCGTCGGCTTTCTGGATGGCGGCTATGTCGCGGCCGATACCTTCCCCGAACTCGATGACCTGCGCCTCGGCGCCGGCGTCGGCGTGCGCTATTATACCGGGCTGGGCCCCCTGCGGCTCGACGTCGCCGTGCCGCTCAACAAGCGCGACGGCGATCCCGATTACGCCATCTATGTCGGCATAGGGCAGTCCTTCTGATGGCCCGGCTCACCATCCATCACCGGCGCCTGCTTGCCACCGGCCTCGTGCTGTGTGGCTCGGGCGTGCCCGCCGTCATCGTCGCGCAGGATGTGCTGACGATGAGCAATGAGCAGCAGAAGGACTGGCTGACCAGTTTCGTGCAGGATCGCCTCTCGACGCCCGAGCGGCAGATCAGCCTGTCCAATATCGATGGCGTGTTGGGCTCCAATGTCTCGGTGCGCGAAATCACTATTTCGGACGCCGAGGGGGTCTGGCTGCGGGTCAACAATGCCACCCTCACCGGAACCGGGCGGCCTTGTTCTCGGGCAAGCTCGATGTGCAGTCGCTCAAGGCCGATTCCATCGAATATCTGCGCAACTCGGTTCCAACCGAGGGC
Organism: Devosia sp. A8/3-2; assembly: GCA_025452255.1. Classification (GTDB taxonomy): domain Bacteria; phylum Pseudomonadota; class Alphaproteobacteria; order Rhizobiales; family Devosiaceae; genus Devosia. Next base: position 1,574,189 of record CP104974.1, on the reverse strand, counting down.
GCCGACCTGCCTCCGGCCGAAGCCGGCTCGCTGCAAATCCCCGAATTCCCTGTCGCGGTGATCCTGCAGGAACTGGCCATCCCCAAGGTCACCTTTGGCGAGGGCGTGTTCGGGCTGGGCTCGGAAATCTCGCTCAATGGCGCCTTCACGCTGGAGGGCGGCAATCTCACCACCAATCTCGATATCGTCCGCCTCGACGGCCCCGGCGGCACGCTGGATCTGGATGTCGATTACAAGAAGGCCGAAAATATTGTCGATCTGGGCCTGTCACTGGTCAGAGCCCGCCGATGGGGTGATCGCCAACCTGCTCAATATCGAGAACCGCCCGGCGATGAACCTGTCGCTCAAGGGCAGCGGACCGGTGGCCGATCTGCGCACCGAGCTGGTGCTGCAGGCCAATCAGCGGACCGCCCTGTCGGGCGTTGCCACGGTGACGCAGCAGCCCGAAGGCTTCGCCATCGCCGCGGATCTGCGCGGTCCGCTCTCGACGCTGATGGCCGAGCCGTACCGGCCGTTCTTCGGCGCGGAAACCGCTCTGACCGCCAATGCGCTGGTACGCTCGGCTGGCGGGCTGTCGATTTCCGGGCTCAAGCTGACCGGGGGTCAATTGGCGCTCGAAGCCTCGGCCGAAACCACGTCCGACAATTTCCTGCGCCAGCTCGTGCTCAATGCCACTGTCGCCGATCCCGCCGGCGGGCCGGTGACCCTGCCTGTGCCCGGCAGCGCCACCAGCGTGCAATCGGCCCAGTTCAACGTGGATTTCGGCTCCGGCAATTCGGAAGACTGGACCTCCAACCTCTCCATTGGCGGCTTCCAGAGCCCCGGCTTTGCCGCTGACACTCTGGCGCTCACAATGGGCGGCGTCGCTGCGAACCTGTCCGACCCTGCCACTCGCCGGCTGACTTTCAATGGCGATGGTGCGCTCTCTGGCATTGCCGCAAGCGAAGAAGTCGAAGCGGCTTTGGGCGACAGCATTGGCACTGGGATTGCCGGGCTGTGGAATGCCGGCCAGCCTGTGCAACTGGCCCAGTTCCGCGTCGTCGGCAAGGCACTGACCGCGGCCCTGCAAGGCCAGCTCGACGGCCTCGATTTCAATGGCGATATCGGGCTGCAGACCTCCAGCATTTCGCCCTTTTCGGGTCTCGCTGGGCGCGAGCTCGATGGCGCGCTGGATTTGAAGGCGACCGGCTCGCTTGCGCCGCTGACTGGTGGGTTCGATCTGACCTCGGATGGTTCGGGCACCAATCTGGCCATCGACGACGAGACGGCCGATCGTCTGCTCGCGGGCACGGTGGCCCTGTCCGGCCGGGTTGCCCGCACCACGGCGGGCCTCGTCGCCGACAATTTCCGCATCGCCAACAACCGAGTGCAGATGCTGGCCGACGGCAATTATTCCAATGCCTTGGCCAACTTCACCTTCAATCTCGACCTGAGTGATCTGGGTCTGTTGTCCGACGCCGCCAGCGGCCCGCTCAAAGTGGTTGGCACCGCCAAGGGCCGGGACAATGTCATCGATCTCAATCTCGATGCGACAGTCGCCAGTGGCAGCTCGGTTGATCGCAATCTGCGCGATGCGCAAATCGGCTTTGCCGGCCGCTACAATGTCGACCGGCTCGATGGCCAGATCAGCGGCGCAGCCAGAACTCGACGGTTTCCGCACGAGTCTCGCCGGTGACGTTGCGGTCACCCCTACCGAGCAATCGCTCACCAATCTCGACTTCCGGGCCGCGGGCACGCGCATTACCGGCGGGGTCACCCGCAATGCCGAAACGAGCCTGCTCGATGGCGCGCTCAGCATGGTCGCGCCCGACGTTTCGGTGGCCGCGGCGCTGGCGCTGCTCGAGGCCAAGGGCGCGGTCAATGCCGATATTGGGCTGAGCAGCGCGGACGGGCGGCAGTTGGCCTCGATAAGGGGCGCCGTGCGGGAGCTTGAAGTCAACGACATCACCATTGCATCGGCCGATATCAGAAGGGGCCGCGCAGGATTTGTTCGGCGTACCGGCAATCACAGGGTCGATCCGCGCGACCGATGTGGTTGCCGCGGGCACACATGTCGAGACGCTGACCGCAGACGCGACCCAGAGCTCCGGGACGACGTCGTTCGACGCCCGGGCAGCGCTTGCTACAGGCACCAATGTGGACGTGGCCGGCTCTGCTCACCCCGATCGCAGAGGGCTACCGGCTGGCGCTGGACCGCGCCCAGCTCCGCCGGGGCCAGCTCGCCGCCGCTCTCGCCCAGCCCACCGTGCTTGCCGTCAGCGGCTCGACAGTGGCGCTCGACGCCGTGCGCTTCAATGTCGGCTCGGGCAGCATCACCGCCAATGGCACGGCCGGCGAAGCGCTCAATCTCACGGTCGATATCAATGCCTTGCCGCTCTCCATCGCCAATGCCATCATGCCCGATCTGGGCTCGGCCGGCACGCTCAATGGCCGCGCGACGATTGGCGGCACCGGCAGCGCTCCGCGCGTCAGTTTCGAGGCGCGTGGCCGGGGCATCAATGCCGCCGCCATCAGCGAATTCGGCATTGCCCCGCTCAGCCTCACCACCAATGGCAGCTTCGCCAATAACACCGTCACCCCGGCAGCGCTCAGCGCCAACGGCTCGGGCGGCCTGACGATGACCGGCTCGGGTAGTGTGCCGCTGGCCGGCAATGGGCTCAACCTCACCATCAATGGCTCGGCGCCCCGGCGCTCGCCAATCGCTTCGTTGCCGATCGCGGCGGCCAGCTCAGCGGCACTGCCAATCTCGACGCTCGCGTCAGCGGCTCCATTTCGGCGCCCCAATTCGGCGGCACCGCCACGATCAGCAATGGCGGCTATGTCGATCCCGAACTCAATGCCCGGCTTGAGGCCATTACCGGCTCGGCCACGCTGTCGGGCGAACGCGCCGTCATAAACAATTTCTCGGCCAATCTCTCCACCGGCGGCTCGGTCTCGGCTTCGGGCTCAATTGGCCTTAGCGCAAACTTTCCGGCCGATCTGCGCATCGCGCTCAATTCGGCCCGCTATGCCGATGGCAATCTCTTCGTCGCCACCGCCTCAGGCCAGCTCGCGCTGACCGGCAATCTCACGGGCTCCCCGCTGCTGTCGGGCGATGTCTTCGTCGAGGAAGCCAATATTACCGTGCCGGATAGCTTTGACGGCGGCGCCGAGCTGATCGATGTGAACCATGTGCACACCCCGCCTGCCGTGGAGCAAACCACGGCCCGCGCCAAGGTGGACGAACGCGGCCGGCCCATCCCCCAGACCCGCCCCAGCGGGGTGGTGCTCGACGTCAATGTCAACGCGCCCAACCAGATCTTCATCCGCGGCCGCGGGCTCGATGCCGAAGTGGGCGGCTCGGTCCGGCTCACCGGCCCGCTCACCGATATCCAGCCGGTCGGCGCCTTCTCGCTCAATCGCGGGCGCTCGGCGATTCTCGGCCAGCGCGTCACCTTCCAGAGTGGCGAAGTGACCACGGTGGGCGATATGGACCCCTTCCTCAATTTCGTCGCCGAAACCGAGGGCGAGGGCATTACCGTCTATGTCACCGTGTCCGGCCGCGCCTCCGACATCGCCGTCAGCTTCACCTCGACCCCCATGCTGCCCCGGGATGAAGTGCTAAGCCAATTGATCTTCAAGCGCTCCATGAGCGAATTGTCGCCGCTGCAGCTGGCCAAGCTGGCCGGTGCCGCCGCCTCGCTGATGGGTGGTGGCGGCAATGGTCTGGTCGATAGCCTGCGGAGCGCGGCAGGGCTGGACGATCTCGACATCGTCACCGACGACGCCGGCAATGTTGCGGTCCAGGGCCGGCACCTATATTCAGGACAATGTCTATCTGGGCGTGCAGGCCGGCGCGAATGGGCAGAGCAAGGTGACGATCAATCTGGATGTCACCAATGACCTCAAGGTCACCGGCGCTGCCGGGCAGGACAGCAATACCAGCATGGGCGTGTTTTATGAGAAGGATTATTGAGGGGGATACCCCTTCCCCTACTCCCGCGCCAGTGCCTCCACCGGGTCCAGCCTCGCCGCCGACCGCGCCGGCATGAACCCAAACACCACCCCGATCAAACTCGACGACACGATCGCCAACACGATCGACTCGGCTGAGTAGCGCACGGTGGCGCCCTGCACGAGCGCCGTCAGCGCTGCCGAGGCCAAAGCTCAGCGCCACCCCGGCCGCGCCGCCGACAAAGCATACCAGCACCGCTTCGATCAGGAATTGCCGCAGGATATCCCCGCGCCGCGCGCCAACGGCCATGCGGATGCCAATCTCCTTGGTGCGTTCGGAGACGCTGACCAGCATGATATTCATCACCCCGATGCCGCCCACCACGAGCGAAATCACCGCAATGGTCGAGATCAGCAGCGTCAACGTTTGCGAGGTGGATTCGATCGTCTCGCGAATGGTCGCCGTGTTCTGCAGGAAAAAGTCGGTCTTGCCGCCATGCAACCGCGTCAAAAGCTCGGTAATGTCGGCCTCGGCCCGGCTCATGTCATAGCTGTCGGCCACGCGCACCGCGACCGAGCTGAGGTAATTCTGGCCCGGGATCCGGCGCATCGCGGTCGTATAGGGCACATAGACATTGGCTGAATTGCCGCCCGGGCCGAAGCCGGTGACATTGGCCACCACCCCGATGACCCGCACCGGCACATTGTCGAGCATGATCACCTGCCCGATCGGGTCCTCGCCATTGACGAAGAAAGCGTCGCTCGCATTCTTGTCGATGACGGCTTCCTGCGTCATCTGATTGACGCTGGCCGAAGTGAAGCCCACCCCATCGGTAAAGGTGCGGCCATTGACTGGAAAAAGCCCGCGCCGACGCCTGTCACCGTCGCATTGGACGAGGTGGCGCGGAACAGCACCGTGGCATTGGAACTCACCTGCGGCGAGACGCTATCGGCAAAAGGTTGTTCGCCGATGGCCGCCGCGTCGGACGGCACCAAGGTTTCGATGCGCGCCGATCGCCGGTCGCCAAAGCCGGTGCCGGGATAGATATTGATCGTATTGGTGCCGATCGAGGCGATATTGTTCAGCACGGTCTGCTGGCTGCCCTGCCCCAGCGCCACCACGCTCACCACCGAAGCAATGCCGATGATAATGCCCAGCATCGTCAAAAACGTGCGCAGCTTATGCGCCACCATGGCCCGCAGTGCCATGCGGAAGGCCTCGCCGGCCCGGTCCAGCCCCTCGCGCCACCGCGCTATGCGGCGGATGGTTTGCTTGCTCCGGTCGGTGCGGGTCTCCGCGCCATTGCGCCGGTCGGCGATAATCACGCCATCGGAAATCTCGATGACCCGCTCGGCCTGTGCGGCAATGGAGGCATCATGGGTCACGATGATGATGGTGTGCCCGTCATTGTGCAATTCATGCAGCAGAGCCAGCAATTCCTTGCCGCTATGGCTGTCCAAGGCGCCGGTCGGCTCATCGGCCGGGATCACCTCGCCGCCATTCATCAGCGCTCGCGCCACGCTCACGCGCTGCTGCTGGCCGCCCGATAGCGCATTGGGCCGATGGCTCAGCCGCTCGCCCAGCCCCAGCCGCGTCAGCAGATCAATCGCCCGCTGCCGCCGCGCCGTGGCATCCACCCCGGCATAAATGGCCGGGATTTCCACATTCTCCACGGCATCAAGATCGGGCAGCAATTGATAGCGCTGGAAAATGAACCCGAAATGCTCGCGCCACTGCTCCGCCGGGGCATCCGGCCCCAGCCGCCCCACATCCTTGCCGCCAAACGCATAGCTGCCGGATGTCGCCTTATCCGAGCACCCCAGAATATTCATCAGCGTCGATTTACCCGACCCCGACTGCCCGATAATCGCCACCAACTCGCCCTGATGGATATCGAGATCGATATCTTTGAGCACCGTCACGGCCTCGCCCCCGGTCGCAAAGACCCGGTTGAGCCCGCGCAACGAAATGATCGGGGTTTTGCTGTCCGTCATGGCCGCGGTCCTCAACCGCCAAAGCCGATCAACCCGCCGGGTCCGGGTCGGCGCCCGGCATTGTTGCCCGTGGGCACCCGCACGCCCGTCGCGCCCGATGCCACGACTTCGTCGCCCTCGTTCAGCCCGCTCTTGATCTCGGCCATGACATTATTGTTGAGGCCAACTTCCACCCGATGCGGCGTCGTCTGCTCGCTCGCCGGGTCATAAACCTGCACCATGGCATTGCCATCCGGCCCGCGCCGCGTCACCAGCCCGGACGGCAGCACCAGCGCATTTTCCACCTCATCGAGCACGATGGTCACCTGCGCCGTCATCGAAATACGCAGCTTGTGGTCGGGATTGGGCACGTCAGAACAGCCCATTATAATAGATCGCCGTATCGGTCGTGGTGCTGTCCGAACTGATCGAGGTCGGCGCCGGCTCGATCTCGCGCAAGGTCGCGTCGATCTGCTTGTCGGGCTCACCCAGAATGGTGAAATACACCCGCTGCCCCGCCGCCACCCGCACCACATCGGCCTCCGAAATCTCGGCCTTGATCACCATTGTATCCAGATCGGCAATCTTGACGATGGTCGGCGTCGTCTGGTTGGCGTTGACGCTCTGCCCCGCCTCCACCAGCACCGCCACCACGGTCCCGTCATTGGGCGCCAAAATCTTGGTGCGCGACAGATTGAGCTGCGCTGATTCCACGCTCAATTGCGCCTGCGCGATCTGCGCGTCGAGCTGGTCGATCTGCGCCAAGGACGAATCCACCGCCGCCTGCGCGCTATCGAGATCGGTCTTGGACACCAGATTGCCGGCGCTCAGCGAGGTATTGCGCGCCAGCGCCGCTGGGCCTGCACCAGCGTCGCCTCCTGCGCCCGCTTCTGCGCTCGGATCGCGGTCAGCGCCGCCTGCGCTGCTTTCACCGCATTTTCCTGATTGAGCGAGTCGATCTCGGCGATCACATCGCCCTTCTTGACGTCCTGCCCCAGTTTGACATTAACCGCATCGATCCGGCCGGACACCTCGGCGCCGACGCTGACCAGCGAATTGGCCTGCAACACGCCCGAAGCCGGGACGGTCTGCTCGATATCGGCCCGGCTCACCGTCACTGTATTAGGCACGGTCGCCGCCTTGGGCGCGGCAAACAACCACCACCCGGCCGCCCCTGCGCCGCCAATCACCACCAGAGCCAGAACTATCTTCGTGACCGCCTTCAAACCCATTCATCCCCAGATTGTATGCCGTGAGCATACGACGTCCCTGCCCCGTCATCACGTTAGCTCTCGGTAAGCCGGGTTAAGATTTGGAAAGGTGGCAGGGCGGCCCGGTTGACGCCCGACCCCTCCCCGGTCCACCTTGCCCCAACCTCCCCCGACTAATCTTCAGGACATCGCCATGTATCAGCTGCTTGATCCCAAGAGCTTCGTCGTTTTCATCACCGGCGCCACTTCCGGCTTTGGCGCCGCCGCCGCGCCGCTATGTCGAGGCCGGCGGCAAGGTGATCGCGACCGGCCGCCGCGGCGACCGCCTCAAGGAATTGCAGGGCGAGCTGGGCGCGGAAAACTGCCACATCATCGAGCTGGACGTGCAGGACCGCAAAGCCATCGACGCAGCCATTGCCGCCCTGCCCGCGCCTTTCGACAAGATCAATATCGTGCTGGCCAATGCGGGCCTCGCCCCGGGCCTGCAGCCCGCCGCCGAAGCCGATGTCGCCGACTGGGAAACCATGATCGCGACCAATATCACCGGCTCGGTTTACACCGTGCGGGCCCTGCTCCCCGGCATGATCGCGCGGCGGCGGCCATGTCGTGACCCCAGGTTCGGTGGCCGGCGACTATCCTTATCCGGGCGGTTCGGTCTATGGCGCCACCAAGGCCTTCGTGAAGCAATTCGCCCTCAATATCCGCTCGGACGTGCAGGGCAAGAATATCCGCGTCACCAATATCGAGCCCGGCCTGACCGAAACCGAATTCTCCCTCGTCCGCTTCAAGGGCGACGAAGGCAAGGCGAGCAAGCCCTATCAGAACACCAAGGCGATGAATGCCGACGACATTGCCGAAACCATCGTCTGGTCGACGCTCCTGCCCCACCACGTCAACGTCAATCGGCTGCAGGTGATGGCGACGACGCAGGCGTTTGGGAATTTTGATATTTATCGGGGGTAGCGTCCTTCTCTGGCCCCGCAAAACAGAGGCCTCCGCTTTCGCGGGGATGACATTGTGGTTGTGACAGCCCCCTTGCTCATCCCCGCCCCGCCGCCCTATGCTGCCTCCCAGCAAGCCACGGATGCCTCATGCCCAATATCGACTCCCTGACCCACGACCTCTGGCAGGTCGTGGCCGCGACCAACGAGATCACCCCCGGCTCCGGTCGAAACCACGCTGCTGCTCGATACCCGCATCGCCATCACGCGCGATAGCGACGGCACCCCGGTGGTCTGGCGCCGCACCGATGAAGAGCAGGGCGACGAGATCGATCCCTCAACCATCACCGAACGCCTCCCCGTCATCACCGGCTATGGTTATATCTGGACCAGTTTCGGCAATCCGCCCGCCGAACTCTTCTCCATTCCCGAATATGCCGAGCCCGACCGCGTCAATATGAGCTGCGGCTCCATCGGCATTCACGTTTCGGCTCCCCGCGCCGTCGAAAACTTCCTCGACATGGGCCACTTCCCCTATGTCCACACCGACATTCTGGGTGCCGAGCCGCATACCGAAGTCAAGGAATACGACGTCGAAGTCTCCGAGGAACGCGACGAGGTCCCGGCCACCCGCTGCCGCTTCTTCCAGCCCCGCGCGGCGCTGTCGGCCACCGAAGGCCGGGAAGTCGAATATGTCTATCGCGTGCCGCACCCGTTCTGCTCGGTGCTCTACAAATCCTGCCCCGAGGATGAGAGCCGCCGCGACGTCATCGCCATTTTCCTGCAGCCCATGACCGAAGAGCGTTGCCGCGCCCACCTGCTGCAATCGATGATCGACAGCACCTCGACCATTACCGATCTGCGCCGTTTCCAGCAGACCATTTTTGGCCGGGACAAACCCATCCTCGAAAACCAGTTCCCCAAGCGCCTCCCGCTCGATCCGCGCTCAGGAAACCCCCATCCGCGCCGACAAATCCGCCATCGCCTACCGCCGCTGGCTCAGCCAGAAAGGCATCACCTACGGCGTGATCCCCGTCGCAAGCTGACGACATGGAGCGGACCTCGTACGCCAAGGCCCGCTGACACCGACCTCATCCGATCGTGGCGCGATCCAAAATTCTCCTCGGATGACGCCATGACCCTCACCCTGTCCGACCCCACTGGTATCCCATCGCGTCCAGCGAGGACCTGCCCTTCCGTCACGTCTATCAAGGTCAACTCCTCGGCCACGAACTCGCCGTGTGGCGTGCTGACGATGGCAATGTGAATGTCTGGGAAAACCGGTGCCTGCATCGTGGCGTGCGCCTCTCCATCGGCATCAACGAGGGCGGCGAGCTCAAATGCCAGTATCACGGCTGGCGCTATGCCAATCGCTCGGCCGGCTGCACCTATATCCCGGCCCACCCGGCCGATGCGCCCGCCCGCCGCATCCAGAACCGCACCTATCCGGTGCGCGAGGCCTATGGCCTGATCTGGTCCGCCGCCAATGACGAGCTGCCCTTTGCGCCCTTCCCCGGCGCCGAAACCGGCGACTGGTTCGCCCTGCGTCCCGTGCCCGTCAACGCCGCCCCCGAAGACGTGCTCGCAGCCCTCGCCACCCCCGATGCCCAGCGCCTGCCCGGCCTCTCCATCCGCACCGGCGACACGATCTGGTTCGTCCAGCCGGTCGATACCAATCGCGCCGTCATCCGCGGCCTCGTCGCCGGCAAGCCCGATCTCGCCATCCTGCGCCAGCACAATGAGATCCTGACCCGCCTCCGCGATCGCCTCGAACGCGCCGCCGCCCGCAAGCCCGCCCCCGCGCCGCTGCAACCGGTCTTCGAAAAGGTCTCGGCCGATCTCGCCACCATGCCCGAAATCGCCATTCCGCGCGGCAATACCATGCCGGTCGTAGTCAAGCGCAAATGGCAATCCGCCGACGGCGTCACCGGCTTCGAGCTGGCCGCCCGCGATGGCCACCTGCCCACTTTCCAACCCGGCGCCCATATCGATCTGCACCTGCCCAATGGCCTGATCCGGCAATATTCGATCACCAACGGCCCCGGCGAATTGATGAGCTATGTCATTGGCGTCAAGGCCGAGAGCGCCAGCAAGGGCGGCTCGCAAATCCTCATCGACAGCGTGCGCGAAGGCGACGTCCTCGCCATTTCCGAGCCGCGCAACAATTTCCCGCTGCGCCGCGACGCCATTCGCACCGTGCTCATCGCCGGCGGCATCGGCATCACGCCCCTGCTCTCCATGGCCCGCTTCCTCGACAAGTCCAGCCTGCCCTACGAGCTGCATTATTTCGTCCGCACTGGCGAACAAGCCGCCTTCCGCGACCAGCTCGAAGCCCTCAGCGGCAAGGTGATCATCCACCGGGGCCTGCCCCGCGCCGAAATCGCCACCACCATAGCCACCACCCTCGGCCCCCGGTCCCGCGCCCAGCATGTCTATGTCTGCGGCCCCTCCGCCATGCTCAGAATCCGTGCGCGCCACCGCCGCTGAACAGGGATGGCCCGACGAAGCCATCCATTTCAGAATATTTCAAGAACGACAAGGTCATTGATGACTCCTCGTCCTTCGAAATCGAGCTCGCCCGCTCCGCCATGACCCTGCACGTCCCCTCGGGCCGCACCATTCTCGAAACCATGCGCGAAGCCGGTCTCACCGTTCCCTCCTCCTGCGAGCAAGGCGCCTGCGGCACCTGCCTCACCACCGTCATGGAGGGCGAGGTGGACCATCAGGACGTCTATCTCAACGATAGCGAAAAGGCTTCCAACACCTGCATGATGACCTGCGTCAGCCGGGCCAAGTCCGCGCGCCTCGTTCTGGATATCTGACCCATGAGCATCACCCTTTACGACTTCGAACTCTCAGGCAATTGCTACAAGCTGCGCCTGCTGATGAGCGTGCTCAAGCTGCGCTACGACATCATCCCGGTCGATTTCTTTCCCGGCCGCCAGCATAAGGCCGACTGGTTTTTAAAGCTCAATCCCTTCGGCCAGCTCCCCGTGCTCAAGGACGGGGACCTGACCCTGTCAGATTCCGGCGCCATCCCGGCCTATCTCGCCAAGAAATATGACGAGAGCGGCCACTGGTTCCCCGATGATCCGGCTCTCACTGCCGAAGTGCTGCGCTGGCACGCTGTAGGCGACGACATCACCGCCACAGCCTCCGCCGCCCGCCTCGCGCTCGGTTTCGATTATGATTTCGATATAGAAAAAGCCCAGAAGGGCGCGCACCGCATCTTCCGCATCATGGACGAGCATCTCTGGTTCGGCGAACGCCGGGGCCGCGACTGGCTCTGCGCCCCGGCGCACCCCACCACGGCCGATATCGCCTGCTTCCCCTATGTGATGCTGAGCGAGGAAGGCGGCATTTCGCGCCGAGATTATCCGGCCCTACGCCGCTGGACCGACCGCGTCCGCCGCATTCCGGGCTTCGTCGTCATGTCCGGCATCTTCCCCGCTGGACGGGCGCTGGAGCAGGCTTCGCCCGGCGCATAGCTCTTTTCCATAAGCCCCAATTGACAGAATTCAGAATCCGGGCGCATGCACGATCCGTCGATGGCCCAGCCATTTTCACACGCGAGAAACCAGATGAACCCCGACAGTCGAAGTCGATCTTCGACCCGCGCACGGCCTTCTCGACCTGACGACATCAGTCGGCTCGGTAGACCGCGCGCAGTCTACCTTAGGAGCCTACCAAAATGCTGCGCGCATATCACAACGAAGCCGCCCGGCTCGTGCAAAGCACAATGCCACTCGACCCCGCCGCCGTCACCGGCTCTGGTCTGGCTCGACCTGCTTCAGCCCACCGCTGAGGAAGACCGGCTGGTCGAAACCCTCTTGGGCATTACCATCCCCACCCGGGCCGAGATGGAAGAAATCGAGCTTTCCGCCCGCCTCTATAGCGAGGACGGCGCGGAGTTCATGACCATGACGGGCCTGCACCAGCTCGATACCGACGAGCCCGGCAAAACGCCGATCACCTTCATCCTCAAGGGCGAAACGCTGGTTACCGTGCGCTATGCCGAGCCCAAGCCGTTCTCGGCCTTCACGCTGCGCGCGCAAAGGCCAAGAGCAGCGCCTGCGGCTCGGGCGAACAGGTGTTTCTGGGCCTGCTCGAAGCCATGATCGACCGCACTGCCGATGCGCTGGAGCGCGCCGGCAACGAGATCGACCAGATCTCGCGCGACGTGTTCGGCAAGAAAAAGAGCAGCGCCAAGCAATTGCAGCAGGATTTGCGCTCCATCATCGAGCAGATCGGCGCCAAGGCCGAATTGCTCACCATGGTGCAGGAAAGCTTGGTCAGCATTTCGCGCCTCATGGCCTTCCACATCGCGCCCAATGGCGACACGACGAGGGCCGGCCGCGACGCCCGCCAATTGGTCAAGCTGATCCAGCGCGATGCCGTCTCGCTGGGCGAACATGCGCGCACCCTTTCGAGCAAGATCAATTTCCTGCTCGATGCGACGCTGGGCCTGATCAATCTGGAGCAGAACCAGATCATCAAGATCTTCTCGGTGGCCGCCGTGGTCTTCCTGCCGCCGACCCTAGTCGCGTCCATCTATGGCATGAACTACGACGTCATGCCCGAGCTGCATTGGGACTTCGGCTACCCCTTCGCGATTGGCCTGATGATCCTGTCGGCTGTGCTGCCTTATCTCTATTTCAAGAAACGCGGCTGGCTTTAGGGGTTCACGCCACACCGTGGTTGGAAGAGGTCGGGATCACACCACCGGCTTCTTCCCCGCCACTTTCGTCACCAGCAACTGGTTGAGCCGCATCTTGTCGGCATCCACCACCTCGAACACATAGCCCGCCGCCTCGACCTTATCGCCCTTGCGCGCTGCGCGCAGCCGATGCACGATGAAGCCGCCAATGGTCTCGTAGCTCGCTTCGGCCTCCAGATGCTTGATGCCCAAGGTGCGCGTCACATCCACGAAGGGCGCCACTCCGTCCACCAGCCAGCTGAGGTCATCGCGCTTGAGGATGGCCTGCTCCTCGAAGGGATTGGCGAGGCCCTGCATCAGCGCGCCCATCAAATCCTTGAAAGTCACGACGCCTACCACCAGTGCATATTCGCTCACCACCAGCGCAAAGCCGGTGCTCTGCGCCTGGAATTCGGCTAGCACTTCCCACACGTTGAGCGTATCCGGCACCGAGAGCACATCGCGCCGCGCCTTGGCAAAATCCACCTGTTCGGAGCGGTCCATGACCGTGGCCAGCACGTCCTCGGCCCGCACGCAGCCGATCACCGCATCGATCCCGCCATCGCAGATCGGGTAATGGGAAAATGGCCGCCGCCGCACCTTGTCCTGCTGCACTTCAGAGCGGGTCGCTGAGATCGAGATAAACAATGTCATCGCGGATGGTCATGACCGAGGTGACGCTGCGCAATTCGAGCGCCAGCACATTCTCAATCAACCGGTGCTCGTTCTTCATCAGCACGCCCGACGCCGCGCCGCCGGCCGAGATCATGCGGAAATCCTCCGCCGTCACCGCATCGGCGGGCACTTTGGGCTCAAGATTGAGCCGCCCGATAATCCAGTCCGACATCTTGCCGAAGAGCCATACCGGGGGTTTGAGCAGCCGCAGCGCCAGCTCGGGAAACCACACCACCGAGAGCGCCACGTCTTCCGGCACCAGCATGGCAATGCGCTTGGGCGTCAGATCGGCAAACAGCACGAACATGCCGGTGACGAGACAAAACGCCAGCACCGAGCCGGCAATTCCCGCCACGCCCGGCTCGACGCCCAGCGCCAGCAGCCCCGCCCGAAACACCGGCCCGAGCGTGTCCTCGCCCAGCGTTCCCGCCAGGATCGACACCGCATTGGTGGCAATCTGCAGCGCGGTGATCACCGGCCCGACTTGGCCCGCAGCGCCACAAATCGCAGCGCCTTGCTGTTCCCCGCCTCGGCCAGCGCGCGAATGCGCACCTCCCGTGCCGCCGCAAAGGCGATCTCGGACAACGAAATAATCACACTGATCCCGATCAGAACCGGGATCAACACTACGCCAAGAATGGGATTCATCGCGACAACTGAACGCTCTATGATCGGGAGGCCGTTCTAGCACGGCCCCCGGCCCAAGCGAAATCGGCGCTAGGCTGCCTTGGCGCTTGCTTCCACCGGATGCTGCGAGCGCAGACCGACGGCCAACCGGTTCCACACATTGATGGCGCCGATCGCCACCGTCAGCTTGGTGATCTCGCTATCGGAGAAATGCTGCCGCAGCGGCGCAAAATCGGCGTCCGATGCGCGCGATTGCGGCAGCAGCGTCAGCGCCTCCGTCCATTGCAGCACCGCGCGCTCCTCCTCGGTATAGATCGGGGATTCCTGCCGAGTCACGATCAGGTTGATCCATTGTTCGCTCATGCCATCGGCCCGGGCCTGCTTGACATGCATATCCACGCAATAGGCGCAGCCATTGATCTGCGAGGCCCGCAGCTTGATCAGATGGAGCAGCCGATGGGGCAATCCACTCTCCTTGACCACGTAGCGGTCAAGTGCCGAAACTGGCTTCGGTATGCTTCAGGCGCTGCGGCCACGAAATTCAGACGTGCTTGCATTTGAACTATCCTTTCAGGTTGAAACCCGCCTTTGATGGCGGTCGATAAAGGCGCAGGAGCGTGCCGTGATGGCCGCGCCCAATGAAGTCTGCGTGTCGCCGATCAGCTCGGTTATGCGCACCTTGCGCAATTCGGCCCGATAGGCCTGTTCGGCCCGCAGCATGGCCGCGTTGATCCCGCAGGGTTTTTTGAAGAATTTCTGCTCGATCGGATCGGGACCGCGCTGGCGGATTTCGCCGCAGCGAAAGGCCGGTTCCGGCCCCTCGACGGCCAGCACTATGTCGAGCAGGGAAATTCGGCTGGGCGCTCGCGCCAGTCGGTATCCGCCCTTGGGCCCCGGCACCGAAATCAAAATCCCCGCCCCACTCAGCGCCTGCAGATGCTTGAGCAGATAACTGGTCGAAACGCCATGATACTCGGCCAGTGCCGACGCTGGCAGCACACCATCGTCGGGCAATCCGGACAGTGCCAACACGCAATGCACCGCCTGCTCAACGCCATCACCCAGCTTCATCGCCATCTCCTATCATGGATAATTCTTATCCATGATTCGCGTGACGGTCAATCGCTCCACGCTTTTCGAGAGCAGATGCGGCCAGATCGCCTACAGCGCTCCCGCGCTCAGATGTTCATGAACCACGAGCCAACGCTCATCGCTCCGCCGCAGCACGGACGTACCTCGGCCGCCTCCCGACGCGGCTTCCCCGTTGATTTCGCCCGACCATCCGAACTCATAAACGCACACCGCAATATCGTCCGAAACCGCCAGCCATCGCAGCCCCGCGATTGCGTAGGTCTCGTTCCTGATACTGTCAAAATTTGCCGCCAGCGCGTCGCTGATCGCCGCCTTGCCTATATGGGTGGTTCGATCGCTGAACAGATAAGCCGCGTCCGCGGCAATCAGCTCAAGCGTGCCTGCCAGATCGTGCGCATTCGTCGCCGCCTCATATCGGCGCACGAAGTCATCAGGGGTCATTGCCAGCCTCCGGTTCTTTGCACCCAAGAACTGTAGTCGTATCGCTGACAGAAAGTGTCAGCAGGCTCCCGCACTACGCGCCAGCGCCAGCAACCGGTCCGCCTCAGCCGGCACATTCTCGGACAGTCGTGCGGCGGCCAACACCGGCAGCCAATCGAGCAGCAGGGGCCGTGCAATGCCTGAGCGATGCGCATAGGCATCGAGATAAGGTTCAGCCATGTCCGGCAGATTATGCAGCAGCAAGAGATAAGTTCGGCAGGCATCCGCCGCGGGCGGCCCGCTCTGGCATCTGGCCAATCAACGATTATCGGCCGATCCAACGAACCCATGATATTGGCCGGGTGAAAATCGCCGTGGCACAGCCGATCCCCGTCCGGCAGCTCCGCCAAATGCTGCAGCAAGCGCCCCCGCTCGGCCTCATCCAGCCCCATGGCCCTGCCGATGTCCCGAGCCAGCCGCATCTTGTAGCTGTTCAGCGATCCGCCCGGCTGTGCGTGCACAAGCTGGTGCAATTGCGCGACCCCGTCCGCAATAGATTCGAGATCATGGGGCCGCAAACTGGCACTGAGCGGCGGCCCTTCGGCGCGGCTCATCAATATGCCCCAGCGGCCATCGATTTCGACCACCCCGCGTAGGCGGGGTACCGGCAGCGGCAATGGCGCCGGGACGTTCAGGATACCCGCTTCGCGGTCCACTGTTTCCCGGCCAACACCCACCCGATAGAGCTTGAGCACATCCGGGCCAGCCTCGAACACCTCGGCTTCCTTGCCACTGCCGATCAGCCGTCCCAATGGCATTTCAGGCGACGTCCGGCGGGTATCGATGCTCTCCGCCGTGAAATCCCGCACGGTAAAGCATCCGTCCGCGCCGCTGACGCTGCTGGCGCCGATATCGGCCTTGCCATAGCCGCCGGGGATATCGAGGATGTAGGTCGGCTGGCACAGTCCTGAGATCGTGCCCTGCAAAGCCGCGACGAGCTTTTGGCCGTCTTCGATCGACACCCGGAAATGGCTGGTGCCCGGCGCCAGATCGGGGTGGTGCAGGTAATAGGGCTTGATGCGGTTTTCGACGAAACCGCGCATGAGCGCCGCCAGCGTCTCCACGTCGTCATTGACGCCCTTGAGCAGCACCGATTGGCTGATCAGCACCACGCCGCTATCGGCCAGCCGGGCGATGGCCGCCCGCGCGGCCTCGGAAAATTCGCGCGGGTGATTGGCATGAACGGCCGGGTAAGTCGTCTTGCCGCTGGCCTTGAGGGCTTCGATCAGCGCGTCGTCAATCCGCTCGGGCTCCACCACCGGCACCCGCGTATGAAAGCGCACGATCTTGACGTGATCGATCCCCTCGAGCCGCGCCATCATCTCGCGCAACCGCCGCGCCGAGAGCACCAGCGGATCGCCCCCGGTCAGGATCACTTCCCAGATTTCGGGATGATCGGCGATATAGCCAATGGCCGCGTCCAAGGCTTCGGGCGTCAACGTGCCCAGCCCCTGCGGCCCCACCATTTCGCGCCGGAAGCAGAAGCGGCAATAAACCGGGCAGACATGCACGGCTTTGAGCAGCACCCGGTCGGGATAGCGATGCACGATCCCTTCCACCGGCGAATGGCTCAAATCTCCGATCGGATCGGCCCGCTCGTCCGGCGTGGTTACCAGTTCGGCTACCTGTGGCACGAATTGGCGCGCCATCGGATCGTTCGGATCGTTTCGGTCGATCAACCCGACCACGGCTGGCGTCAGTGCAATGGCATAGCGCTCGGCGACTGCGGCGAGCGCGTCGCGATGCTCAAGCGGAGCCAGCCCGGCCGCAACCAGATCGTCTGCACTTTTCAAACTGGCCTTGGCCAAACCCATCACAAATCTCTCATTGGGCGGCTCACCCAACCACCGGCGCCCACAACACCATATCGATGCGCGGTGCGCCCGTCGCCAGCATCACGACGCGGTCAAACCCCAGCGCCACGCCACTCGCCTCGGGCATCAGTTCCAGCGCCTTGAGGAAATCTTCGTCGAGCGGATAGCGCTCCCCATAAATCCGGTGTTTTTCATCCATCTCCGCGGCAAATCTGCGGCGCTGCTCCTGCGGATCGGTCAATTCGCCAAAGCCATTGGCCAGCTCCACCCCACAGGCATAAAGCTCAGAACCGCTCGCTGACCCGCATGTCATCGGCTGCCCGCCGCGCCAGTGCCGCCTCGGCCGCCGGATAGCGATCCAGCACCGTCACCCGTCCAAGCCCCAGATTGGGCTCGACTTTTTCCACCAGCACCCGACTGAACAAATAGCTCCAGCTGCGATCCTCCGGCACATCCAGCCCCACCGCGATCATGGCTGATGCCAGCGCCTCGCCATCGGTATTGCCCGCCGTATCCATGGTCGCGAACAGATCAATTCCTGCATATCTTTCAAAAGCTTGCACGACGTTGAGTCGCTCGGCCTCGGCAAACGGATCGCATTCCCGGCCCTTGTAGCGCAGCATCTTGCTGCCTACCGCGCCGGCCGCTAGCTTAAGCATGGCGAGACAGTCTTCGATAATGACCCCATAGTCCTCACCGGCCCGATACCATTCCAGCATGGTGAACTCGGGATGGTGCAATGCACTGCGCTCGCGGTTGCGCCAGACATGGCCAAGGCTGGCAATCCGCCGCTCGCCCGCTGCCAGCAGCTTTTTCATGCTGAATTCTGGTGACGTATGCAGGAACAGCGTCGCCCCCACACCATCATTACCGATCGCCGTGGTGGCAAAAGCATGCAGATGCGTCTCATTGCCCGGCGAGCGCTGCAGCCCCGGCGGGTCCACCATGATGAAGTCATTCTCGGCCAGATATGACCGCAGCGCCGTGTCGATCTTATTGCGCCCCAGCAGCAGCGGCCGCCGATCGGCATGAATCTGTGGCGTCCACCGAGGCGAGGCAGCGGGAGAAAACGGGGCGGAGGACAATCGATCGGCTCTTTCTCGGCTCGGGTCTGGCGGTTTGGCCGGAATTATTGTATCGGGCAGCACCAAAGAAAAAACATCAGCGTGCCCGGCCCGGCTCCATTGCCGCTCCTCTAGGCCGCCGCCACCGCTTGAACAAGGAAGAATTGATGGTCAAGGTCATCGCCTCGTCGCTCCGCAAGGGCAATGTCGTCGAACAGGACGGCAATCTGCATGTCATCCTGACGGCGGAAAACGTCCACCCCGGCAAGGGCAACTCGATCACCAACGTCAACATGCGCCGCATTTCCGATGGCGTGAAGGTCGTCGGCCGTTGGCGCACCGTTGAAATGGTCGAGAAGGCCGATGTCGATGATCGCGAATATGATTATCTCTATTCGGACGGCGAAGGCCACCACTTCATGGAGCCCGCCACCTATGAGCAGATCACCGTCGCCGACGACGTGATCGGCGATCAGCGCGTATCTCGTCGATGGCATGAAGGTTCACCTCAAGACCTTCGAGGGCACCGCTCTCTCGATGGAACTGCCCCAGCGCCTGAGCTTCGAGATCATCGAGACCGAACCGGTGGTCAAGGGCCAGACGGCCTCCTCGTCCTACAAGCCTGCCGTGCTCAACAATGGCCTCAAGGTCATGGTCCCCCCCATATCGGTGTCGGCACCCGCATCGTCATTCTCACCGACGACAATTCCTATGTCGAGCGCGCCAAGGACTGATCCTGACGGACGCATGAATGTGTACAGGCCCTGCGGGGCCCGTTTTCATTTATCGCCCATATCCCGCGCGGCCTGATACCAATGGGTCTCGGCGCGATCATGCGGCGCCCCCTCAGCCAGCCATTTGTCATAGGCCAGCTGGCGCAGATGCATCTCCTTGGCGCGCAGCCAATAGTCAAAGCTGCGCCCCGGCGGTCGCCCGTCATTCTCCCACAGGAAATATGCGGTTCGTCTAACCGCCTCGGCCAGAGCCGTGTTCTTATGCATGATGCCCGCCGCAAGGCTCCCGCTAATGTGGACGCTGTTCGGCAACGAGCGGCCAAAGCCGAGGTTCCCCGTTTGATGCCGCGCAAAAACATTTGATCGCTGGCCTGCCGGCCGCCCGCCGCATATCATCGGCCAGCCTTTCCAACCGGCGAGCCGCTTCGATGAGTGCCTCGATCTACCCGACCGATTTCTACGACAATCGCCGCGCCCACACGGCCCATGCCGCTGCCCGGCTGCTCGCGGCCCTGCCCAAGGGCCCGGAGCGGCGTTCGGTGGCCGATATTGGCTGCGGCACCGGCACTGGCTGGCCGCTGCACTAGCCGATGGCGCGGCCGACGCGTTCGGCATCGAAGGCGATTGGGTCACTCCAGATATGCTGGACGATCCCCGCATCGCCTTTTCCGCGCAGGACACGGAACAAAGCTTCACCGGTCCACGCGTCGATCTGGCGATGTCACTCAGAAGTCGCCGAGCATCTGAGCCCCGCCCGCGCCGTCGGCTTTGTCGCCGATCTCGTCGCTCTTGCCCCGGCCATCCTGTTCAGCGCCGCCATCCCCGGCCGGGGTGGCGTCGGGCACAGCAATGAACAATGGCAGAGCTATTGGGCCGGCCTTTTCGCGGCTCATGGCTATCGGCCATTTGATGTCCTCCGTCCGCAAATCTGGACCGACGAAGCCATCCCCGCCCGGTACCGGCAGAACGCCATTCTTTATCTGGATGCTGAAACCGCCACCCAACTTGCGCTCGTGCCCGACGATGCGGCTGCGCTCGACAAGGTCCATCCCGCCTTCTGGAACCGCGCCAATCGCGAACTCAAATATGCCAATGCGCTGCCCGAATCCGAGGTGTTGCGGCGGCAGGCGCAACAGGCCCAGCAATAGCTACCGCGCCGCCCAGAGCAGGCCGCGCTTGAGGATGGTCCGCACTTGCGGGATGTCCAATTCGTCCGCGGTATGTCCCAGCGAGGAATAGAATACCCGCCCGGCGCCGTGATTGGTGGTGAACACAACCGGCATCACCACATCCTTGCGCCGGGGGTCGAACTCGCCAGAAAAGGTGGTTGTCGCCAGCACTGCAACGGCCGGATCGTAATTGAGATAATATTGCTCGGAGGTGTGTTCGAAGCTATCGATCCCCGCCATGATCGGGTGGTCGCTGCGGCTCACATCGACGCGATAGGTGATGAGATTGCCCGGATGGGCCACCCAATAGCAGCTCGCCGCATAGCGGAACGCCACGCTGTCGCGAAAGCTCGTCGCCAGACCCATATGATAGCCGGCCAGCCCCGTCCCCGCCCGGATCGCGGTGACCAGATTGGCCATCTTCTCGCGCGGCAATTGCCCATCTGTGATGACCGGCACAACCAGGTCATTCTCGCCCACATCGGCGGCGCCCAGCGCGTCGTAATCGTGCGTCACGGTGACCGAAAAGCCTTCTGCCTCCAGCAGATCGCGCACCACATGGGCGCCGCGTTCAGGTGTGTGCAATTCCATGCCGCCCCAGACGACGAGGGCTTTTTATCGGTCACAGTCCCAACCCCACGGCCTTGGTACGATGCACGCCCTTGGGCACGAAGGCGAAACTATCGGCAATGCCGAGCAGGTCCGCGGCCAGATGCACCACCGAGAGCCACATCTCGGTGCCCTGCAGGCTCGGCTCCCGGTCATCGGCAAAGGCAAATCCCTCGCCTGTCACCCAGCGCCGTTCGGCCCGCTCGATCACCGCGCGCGCAATGGTCTCGGCCTCGGTGCGGCGATAATCGGTCTGGCCCGGGCAGAGCCGCAGTGGATGGATGGTGTCGAGCAAGTTGCAGGCGGTGTAGGTCGGCCCGGAAAAGCCGCCATAATTGCGATAATTCAGCAGCACCGAGTCAATCGCTCGCTCCGCCTGCGGCACCGGCAATCCGAATTGCGCATAGGTGCCGCGCGTCAGCCGGTAAAATCCGTTGACCGGCTGCAGCAGCCCTTGCTCCGCCGTGGGCGAGCCCCAGAGCCCGGTGCCGCGATCCTGCCGCAGCGCCAGCCAGCCGAAGAGGATTTCCCGGCTCCGCCCGGTGCTGAAATAGCACGCATTGAAATAGAGTGCCGTGCCGATGGCATCCACAGCCGACCCCGCACTCCGGGCCCGATCCTTCCGAGTCAGCCCTTCGAGCCAGTCGCAGAGTTCATCGGCGCTCAGATCCTCCACTGCCGCGATCCGATGCAGTGGCCGGCCACCCAGCACTTCGATGGCATAGCCCACCGAGAGCACATTATAGAGCGCCAGCCCATCGTCGCGCATGGCCACGCCGTCCGCCGGGGGTCGATGCGGATCGGGGAAAAGCCCGCTGACCGGGTCCTGCAAAGCCTGCAATTCGGCCAACGTCGCCGCCGCGTCCAGTCCCTCGGGCAAGGCGCCAAAGCCGGCCACGATTTCGATGGCGTCGTTACGGTGCCGGGCGCTGCGCCGCGCCTGTCCGTCGGCCTCGCGCGACACATATTCCCCATTCTCGCGATGCCGCGCCAATATCTCCGGCCACTGCGCTCGGGCCGCCGCGCCCAGCCGCCCTAGCGCCGCCACCGCATCGCCCCGGCCGGCCTTGCCCTGCCCGCGATAGCGCACGACCTTGGCCGGCACGCCGCCGACAATGGCCATGGGCGGCACGTCCTTGCTGACCACGGCCCCGGCCGCGATCACCGCGCCTTTGCCCACGGTGACCCCGTCGAGCACCACCGCATTGGCGCCGATCCAAACATCGTCCTCGATGACGATGCCGAGCGTCTCGTGCTTTTGGGTGTAGATCGGCACGCTGGGGTCATCGAACCCGTGATTGAAGCCCACGATCGAGACATGGCTGGCAATGCGCACGCCATCACCGCAACGCACCTTGCCCGAAATCATCGCATAGGGATTGACCGTGCTGTGCGCGCCAAATTCCACATCGCCCCGCACCAGCGCGTGCCCCACGATCCAGCTATGCTCGCCCAGCACCAGATGGGTGGTGAAGATTGCCGCTTCCGCTGCCACATAGGCGGTCGGTGCAAAACTCGCGCCGGCCACCTCCGTCAAATGCGCCAGTCGCGCCCTATGCTCAGGCGCATCGATTTCCGCTGGCGTGCGATCCCGAGTCAAAAATTGCAATCGCGCCTCGCGGTCGGGGTCGTAGGCGTCAACTGGCATGGCAGACTGCAAAGTCATTTATTCCCCACAATGTGGCGTGGCTCACGCCAACCGTTCCAACGCCTCCGGCACCACCGCAAATTCCAGCGGCACGCCAGCGACAAAGCGCTCGATTTCCTCGATCGCCATCTGCCCCAGCCGCAGCCGCTCGGTGCCCACCGCGCCCGCCACATGCGGGGTCAGGAACACATTGGGCAGATCATAGAACGGGGAGCCATCGCTGGGAATCTCGGGATCGGTCACATCGATCACCGCATGAATGCGACCGGTGCGCAACTCAGCAATCAAAGCCGCCTCGTCGATCAAGGCGCCCTGCGCCGTATTGATGAAGGCTGCGCCGTCCTTCATCAGCTTGAGCTGGCGTGCGCCGATCATCGCCCGTGTCGAGGGCAGAGACGGGGCATGAATGCTCACCACGTCCGAGCGCGCCATCAGCGTATCGAGATCGACCAGTTCCACGCTTTTGGTAATCGGATCGCTGGCGCTGACAGAAGGGATCGCTCAGCAGCACGGTGAAATCGAAGCCTTCGAGGAACTTGGCCACCCGCCGCCCGATGCGCGAGGCGCCTACCAGCCCGATGGTGCGGTGGTAATTGCCAATCGGCTGGTCCATCACCGCATAGGTCGAGCGCCGGCTGTGATCGGCACGATAGAGATCGCGCAATTCGAAGACGCGCTTATTGGCATAGATAATCGAGGCCAGCGTGAATTCGGCCACCGGCACCGCATTGGCGTCGGCGGCATGCGTCACGACGATGCCGGCTTCATAAACCGCCGGGTCCAGCGTGAATTTTACCGTCCCCGCGGCATGGGCGATGAGCCTGAGGTTTGGCGCGGCCGCCACTACGCCCGCCGTCACCACGGGGCAACCCCATCCCGTTATCAGAATGTCGACCTGCCCCAATATGGCGCGCCGCAGGACTAGAAAATTCCTCCAGCGGCTCGGCCTGCACGATGTCGCAGGTCACGGCCAGCCGGGCCAGCGCCTGTTCATCGAACACATATCTTGTCTTGTCCGCCGCCGGGGCGAAGGCGAGTTTTGGCCGCATCAGAACCGCTCCGCCACCTGAATGGCACTGACCTCGATACCCTCCTCGCGGATCAGCGCCTCGAGCACGCCCAGATCGGGCGCTGCCGGCACTTTGTCCAATGAGGTCTCCGCCGCTGCACCCGCCGGCAAGGCCGGGGCCGCCGTGATCAGCACGCTCGTGCCCGCCGGGATTTCTCCGCGCAATTGCGGCACTAGGGTCTTGGCGACAATGAGATTGGTATTGGGCAGGGCCTTGAGCACCCGCGCCTCGCGTTGCCCACCCAGATCAACAATCGCGCTGACATCGCTCTGGCTGCGCGCCACCGCCCGCCCGGTCCCCTCGCTCAGCTTGTCGGCATTGAGATCCGCCCGGCCGATGGCAAAGCCGCCTTCGGTGCCATGCAGTGCCCGCGGCGTCGTGATCCGGTGCACCCGCACATGCCAATCCCCCTGCGGGATCAGCCAAGTCTCAACGCTCACATCGCTCCACGGCTTCCACACCGCAAACAGCGTGTCGCCAGCAATCTGGGCCACCTCATTGCTCTCGCGCACCCGGTAATGCCGGCCATCGTCGCTCAGCCCCAGCATGCCGTCGAAGGCGGCTGCATTATAGGCCCGTTCGTCGCTTTCGACCGAAAAGCCATAGCGCGAGGAATAGACAAACTTGGCGTATTTCTCGGCGCCCCAGCGCATCTGGTAGTTCTGCTGCCCGCTCGACAGTGCCACCACATTGCCCGCCGTGTGCTGCATCACCATGCCCGGATGCTTGAGCGGCACCGGCACGCTCGGCGTCACCGCCGGAGCCTCCTCCGCCGTCCAGAATGGATGGTCGGCCGGCAAAGCCAGCGGCAAAACGCCTTGAGCGCCCAATAGGGCGAGCCCGCCGAATTGTAATTCTCGCTCATGATCAGGTTGGGATAGCCATAGCCCACCGAGAGCACACCGTCGCGATTGGCAATCGGCTGTGTGCTCCACCAGCGCAGATGGCGCATGAACTGCCCCTTGATCTCGCCCCGGGGCAAAGCCTCAAGATCGGCAAAGGCCAGCGCCCCCCAAAAGCCGCCACAGGCAAAGCGATAGGTCAGGCTCCGCCCAAAGGCCAGCGTGCCGCCATCCTCATCGAACCAGTGACGGATATCCTTGGCAAACAGCCCCGCCCGCTCCCGATAGGCCGTCGCCCGCTTGTCGTCATTCCGCGCCAGCTTGGCGTAAATCAGCCCGTAAAAATGCATGGCGAAGGGGATGTAATGGTCCACCCGCCTGATATTGCCGTCATGATACCAGCCGTCGCCCAGATAGAAGCCGTCGAGCTCGTCGAGGTATTTTTCGGTCAGCGAACGATCGAACTCGACCCCGCATTCCTCCAGCCCCAGATCGACCGAGATGCGGAAAAACTTCCAGTTATTGTCGGCGTAATCGAACTGCCGCGCATGCTTGAGATAGGCCGCCAGATTATCCTTGGCCTTTTGCGGCAGCGGCTCCCACACCAGATGCGGCAGCAGCCGCAACGTGAAACCAACCGCAGCCAGTTCCACCATGCGCTGGTCGGTGGAATTGACCTGCCCCCAATATTCAGGATGCTCGGGGTCGGTGCCATTGGCCAGCCCGCGCCGATAGAGTTCCCAATGGTCGAACTCACCTCCGCCCGCCGCCAGCGGCGTCAGCCCCCAAAGCGGCCGTGCGAACCCCTCTAGGTCGGCTGCTGCCCGATCAGAAATGAGCGGCCCCACCATCGAGCCGCACCCGCGCCGCCCCTTCGGAAAAATACGGCAGCAGCGGATTGAACAGGTCGCGCAAACCCTTCTCGACATCGTCCCGCGTCTTGAGCGGATTGCCATAAAGCGGATTGGCTGTGGCTGGATCATAAGTCATTTATGCATAAGTCTCGGTCACGGGCGCGTCTTCATAAGCGCCCTTCAAATCCAATGTTTCGGCAAAGTGGCAGGCCGCTTCCGGGCTGAGCCATTGATCTTGCGCAGCGCCGGCTTTTCAGTGCGGCAGCGATCCTCCGCATATTTGCAGCGGGTATGAAACGGGCACCCCACGGGCCGATTGCCGAGATAGGGAATTTCCCCGCGCACTTCGGTTTTCCGCCCCTTGCGCCGCGTCGGATCGGCAATCGGCAGCGCTTCGAGCAGCACTTCGGTATAGGGATGGCGCGGCCGCTCAAACAGCATTTCGGTGGGCGCATTTTCCACCACATGGCCCAGATACATCACCACCACCCGGTCGGCGATATAGTTGACCACCCCCAGATCATGGCTGATGAAAATATAGGTCAGCCCGAACTCGGCCTTCAAATCTTCCAGCAGGTTCAGCACCTGCGCCTGGATCGATACGTCCAGCGCCGACACGGCCTCATCGGCAATCACCAGCTTGGGGTCCAGCACCAGCGCCCGGGCAATGCCGATGCGCTGCCGCTGCCCGCCCGAAAACGCATGCGGATAACGCCCCACCGCATCGGCCGGAATACCGACCTTGGCCAGCGTCGACACCACCCGATCTTCCAGCTCGCGCCCCTTGCACACCTTATGGATGCGCAGCGGCTCGGCCACGATATCGAACACCCGCATATTGGGGTTGAGCGAGCTCATCGGGTCCTGAAAGATCATGCGGATATCCTGCCGCCACGGCTTGATCTGCCGCTTGTTCAGCGCCGTCAGCTCCACATCGCCGCCCGCCTTAGGGTGATAGACCACCCGCCCGGCGCTCGAGGGCTGCGCATTGATGATGCAGCGCCCCAGCGTGGTCTTGCCGCACCCGCTCTCGCCCACAATGGCCGGGGTCTCCCCCGCCTCGACGGTCAGATTGATATCGGTCAGTGCATCCAGCTGCCGCATCGGCGCAAACAGCCCCGATTTGACCGTGAAGTGCTTGGAGAGGTTCTCGACACTCAACAGCGTGCTCATGCCGGCACCTCCGCCTTGGCCCGGGTCAGCAGATGACAGCGCGCATGATGGTTGGCGCCAACGGAGGTCCGCACCGGCGTCACGGTGGAACAGGGCTCGAAGGCATAGGGGCAGCGGCTGGTAAAAGCACAGCCTTGCGGCCGATCCTTGGGCGAAGGCACGGTGCCCTTGATCGGCGCGAGCCGCACCCGGTCGGCCTTCCGAGCCATTTTGGGAATGGAGCTCATCAGCGCCTGCGTATAGGGGTGCTGGGGAGCCGCGAACACGTCATAGACGCTGCCCTGCTCCACCACATCGCCCAGATACATCACCGCCACTTCGTCGGCGATCTCGGCCACCACCCCCAGATCGTGGGTAATGAACAGCATCGCCATGCCGTAATCGGCCTGCAATTGCCGCAGCAGGTCCAAAATCTGCGCCTGCGTCGTCACATCCAGCGCCGTGGTTGGCTCGTCCGCAATCAACAGGTTGGGCGTACAAGCCAAAGCCATGGCAATCATCGCCCGCTGCCGCAGCCCGCCCGACAGCTGGAACGGATAGGCATCCGCCCGCTCCCGCGCACCGGGAATCCCCACCTGATCGAGCAGGGCCACAGTGCGCTCACGCGCCTGCTTGGGCTTGAGCCCTTCATGGATCACCATCATTTCGTCGATCTGGTCGCCAATCGTATGCACCGGCGAGAGCGAGCTCATCGGCTCCTGAAAGATCATCGAGATATGATTGCCGCGCACCGCCCGCATGGCGGGGCTGTCAGGCTTGAGCGCCGCCAGATCGACATTGGCGCCACCCGGCTCGTCGAACAGGATACGGCCGCTACCGATCTTGGCGTTCTTGTCGAGCAACCGCAAAATCGCCCGCGCCGTCACCGATTTGCCGCAGCCGCTTTCACCCACGAGGCACAGCGTCTTGCCCGGCGTCAGCGTCAGGTCCACCTGCCGCACGGCCTCGATATCGGGCTCGTCGGGCGAGGAGAAGCTGATCGACATATTCTCGATTTTCAGCAGTGGCTTATCGGCCATGGGGGTCTGCAGCATCGCGCAATCCATCTCCGAAGAAATTGAGGGAAAGAATGACAATCACCACGCACAGCCCCGGCACGAGCAGCCGAGGCGCACTGGCAAGGGTGCGGATATTCTGGGCGTCCTGCAGCAGCGTGCCCCAGCTCACAATGGGCGCCTGCAGGCCAAGCCCGAGGAAGCTCAGCGCCGTCTCCGCCAGGATCATTCCCGGCACGGCCAGCGTTGCCGCCGCAATGATATGGCTCATGAAACTGGGCACCATATGCCGGGTGATGATGCGCCAGTCGCTGGCCCCATCAAGCTGCGCCGCCGTCACGAAATCCTCGGTCCGCAGGCTGAGGAACCGCCCGCGCACCACCCGCGCCAGCTCGGTCCAGCCGATCAACGAGAGGATCAGGGTGATGGCGAAATAGGTCTGCAAGGCCGACCAGTCCTTGGGCATGGCCGCCGCCAGTCCCAGCCAGAGCGGAATGGTCGGCATGGAGCGGATGAACTCGATCACCCGCATCACCGCGCTATCAAACCAACCGCCATAATAGCCCGAGAACCCGCCGATAATGATGCCGAAGAATAGGCTCAGCGTCACCCCAGCCAGGGCCGATGGACAGCGAAATCCGCGTGCCATGGATCAACCGACTCAACAGGTCCCGCCCCAGCCGGTCGGCGCCCAGCACATAAAGCGGCGCCCGCGGCTCGGTAACGCTGAACAACTTGACCGACATCGGAATAATCCCCGCCAGCATGTAAGGCTTGGACGGCACGAAGAACTCGACGGGTATTTTGGTCTCTTCGTCGATGACGAAGGTGCGGCGCATCGCTTTGGGGTCTATCTCGCTTTTATAGCCGTTGACATAGGGCCCGAACGTCCACGAGCCATCCGCATTGGTCGAGATAAACTCGATGCCCTGCGGCGGCGCATAGGTGTAGCGCGGATTGTACTGGGCCGGATCAGAACGGCGCGAGGAATTCGGCGAGTAGCGCCACCAGATAAAAAGCCGGGATGATCCACAGGCTCACCAGCGCCAGCTTGTGCTGGCGGAACCGGCGCCACATCAGGGCGAACTGGCTCTCGCGCTTGGCCTTCTTGATGACGATGGGTTCGGCAATATCGGTCATGGTATCCACCGCCATCTATTTGCTCCCATAGCGAATGCGCGGGTCGATCCGAGCCGGGATCAGGTCGGAAATCAGGGTGCCGATCACCGTCAGCACGCCCAGCAGCATGATGATTGCGCCGGCTAGGTACATGTCCCGGGAGGTCAGCGAGCGCAGCAACAGCGGTCCGGCCGTGGGCAGGTTCAGCACCACCGAAACGATCACCGAGCTCGACACCAGCGCCGGCAGCAACCAGCCAATGGTCGAGACCAGCGGATTGAGCGCCACCCGCACGGGATATTTCAGAATTGCCCGCATTTCTGAGAGCCCCTTGGCCCGCGCCGTGGTCACATAGGGCTTTTTGAGTTCATCGAGCAGATTGGCGCGCAGGATGCGGATTAGCTCCGCGGTTCCCGCTGTCGACAGCACCGGGATCGGCGCCTGGGCATGGCTTAAAAAGTCCCAGATGCGTTCCGAGCTCCAGCGGGCATTCTCCATGCCGGGCGAAAACAGCCCGCCAATGGTTTCACCGAACCAGACAAAGCTGAGATACATCAGGATCAGCGCGAAGAAGAAATTGGGAATGGCCGGGCCAATGAACCCGCCAATGGTCGCCAGATAATCCCCCAGCGAATATTTGCGCACCGCCGCATAGATGCCGATGGGCAAAGCTACCAGCCACATCACGATGACGGCCGGGCCTTCGAGCAGGATGGAGTTGCCCAACCGCCCCCAGATCAGGGAGGTCACCGGCGCCTTCCACTCAAAGCTTTGTCCGAAATCCCCGCGCAACACGATGCCGGTGATCCATTTCCAATATTGGACGAGATAAGGTTCGCCGAAGCCATATTGCCGGCGCAGCGCTTCAATTGCCGCCGGATCGACGCGGTCGCCATTGGCGCTCAGCGTGGCCACATAGGTGGTCAGATAGTCGCCCGGCGGTAGCTGAATGATAGCAAAGGCCACAAAGCTCACCGCCCACATGGTCAAGACCATCGCAATCAGCCGGCCCGTCACGAAACGCACCATTTTGGCGTCTCCTAAAAACTGAAGTCACAGTCGACACACGCTCTTGGGAGGTGCCGTCCGGTGGGTGCGGCGGCTCCGTGTCGCCGCACCGAATTCCAGCCCCCGCAGCCGTCACCAGCCGCGAGGGTCGGGGAGGAACCTCTTATTCCGCGGCGAAGTACCACTGGAACGGATCATAGGGCGCCGGTGTCGGGAACAGGTAAGCCGCGAACATGGTCTGCGGAATGTTCCGCATATTGTTCTTGGCGATGTAGTAAGTATCGCCGGGCAGGCTGACGCCGATCACCGGGAAGTTTTCCTGTCCGATGGTCAGGATCTGCTTCATCAGCTCAGTGCGCTTGTCCGGATCGCCTTCACCACGCAGCTGGTTGTAAAGGTCCATCTGCTGCTTGGCCCGGGGGCCGGCTCTTCGGCGATGTCCGGCGTCGTACCGTTAAACCGAGCCTGCCAGCGGAACGCCCACACCGATTCCGGGCTATTGGCCATGTAATAGCGCGGCTCTTGCACCACATCGAGACCGCCGTCACCGCTCCAGACACGGGCGTCATAGTCACCGATCGGCCGCTTGTCGTAATAGAGCGTGCGGTCGATATTGTTGATTTCGAGCTTGATGCCGGCGGCTTCGAGCTGCAGCTGGATCAGTTCCAGCATGTCCGGCCATTCGGGACGAAGCGAGGCAATGGTGTCGATAGTGATCACCAATGGTGAGCCGTCGGCGAACGCGTACATGCCGTCGCCACCCTTGACCGGGCCGGCCGCTTCGAGGTGCTGCGCCGCCAGTGCCGGATCGAATTCAGTGTACTGTTTGGCATAGGTCTCGTTGTAGAACGGTGACTCTGGCCGCGGCGCGACCTGGAAGGGCTCGCCCTGCCCGGTGAACACCACATCGATGATTTCGGCCCGGTCGATGGCATGCGAAATGCCGATGCGGAAATCCTTATTTTGGAACAGTTCGCGACGCTTGGCATCGATATGATTGAGGTTGAACTGGATGACCATCGTATTGGAGATAGACTGGATTTCTGGCCCATGCGGTAGTCGCCCGCTTCTTGCCCATCGAAGAACAGCGGCTGATTAGCGACGGTGGCGATATGCCGGTCCTGGAAATCGATCTGCCCGTTAAGCGCCAGCAGCGTCAGTTCTTCCACCGAATCCGACACACGCATTTCGAGATTGTCGATATAGGGCAACTGGTTCCCCTCGGTATCGACCTTCCAGTAATAGGGATTGCGCTCGAAGGTAACGCGCGTGGCGCTGCCAGTCAGCGGCTCCTTCACCATCCGGGCGTTCATGAACGGCAGATCCGGGTTGGCCCAGCGGATGGTTTCCGTGGCCCACGCGCAGCGGTTGAGCATCATGGCTTCCCGTGTGTCGAACCCAGCGGCCTTGGCTTCCTCGGCGGCATTCGGATTGATCGGCGGATAGAACTGCCCGCAATAATCCTTGCTCAGCGACACGATGGTCAGCCCGTTGACGCTGGCCAACTCGTCCATCAGCACGCCAGTGGGCTTTTCAAAGACGAATTTGAACGTCGTCTCGTCCACTACTTCAAGTTCGACCGGATTGTCGGGATTGCGCAGGAAGCCACCGGGTCCCACATAGGTCGGCTCCTTGTGCAGTTGCACGGCAAATTCGATATCGGCGGTGGTGAACGGCTTGCCGTTATTCCACTTGAGCCCTTCGCGCAGCTTGAACGTATAGGTCTTCGCGTCCTCGCTGACTTCCCAGCTTTCCGCCGGGTTTGGGATGATCTGTTTCCATTCGTGGTCGTAACGCACCAGCCCGTCATAGGCCACGGTGCGGGCGATCCGAGCATTATCGAGCCCCCGCGCAGCGCGGAACGCCAGTGCCGCCATAGGTACCAACGCTTTCCACCGGCTCCACCACCAGCGGATTGCTCGGCAGGCGCTCGGCCACCGGCGGCAATTCGCCGCTTTCTACTTGTGCATCCAACATTGGCGACTGTTGTTGGGCCAGCGCCGGGGCGGCTGCGGCCAGCAGGGCTGCCGGGGCAACGGCCCCTGCCAGTCCGCGACCGGGCCGCTCAAAGCTTCGACGAACCGAGACGTCTTGTTTCATTGTGGTCCTCCCTTGCCCGGAGCTTGTGCGCCGGGTCATTCCTCCACGAATAGGCGGCGATCAGTTGCCGCCCCACAGGACGCAAATTTGCATCCTGCACCTCAATGCCTCGACAGACGCCTCAGATCGGCGTGATATCGAGCGCAATTTCTCCCTGTCCGGCCCTTCCGCGGGCAGCGAACAGCACCCGGGTCAGATCGACCGATGGCGCATATTGTTTTTCGACGCCGGCATGATGCTCGGTGCTGACCTCGACTCGGCTGGCGTCGAACCTGACCTTCACCCCGCCATCGGGGCCGCCGATCCGCACTTCACCGGCGCCGATATCAACCGCAAGCGGGGTCACCAGCACCGATTGGAAGGCGCCGCCATCCCCGCCCAAAATGAAACTGTCGCTGAGCGCGATCCGGCCTCCGGGCGCATGCCGATCAAACGCAACGCTGCGCTGCAATTGGTTCAGCCCCGCCTCGACGGGATAGGCCGCGGCCATGTCCAGCGCCAATTCGTCCCGATCGGCGCCCGTGCTATGCACCAGCACCTTGGCGGCACGCTCGGCGCCTTCGGCCTGCTCGAACCCATTGACCACGGGCACCGAATGGCCGCGCTGAAGAAGTCATGATATTGGCGTAGCGCTCAGGCCCGAAATAGGCCTTGGAATAGCGCCCCCGCCCCGGGTCGGTCAGCACCACCTTGCCGCCCTGCACGACGATCAGCGAACCGACATCGTTCTGGTTGTGCATCTCGTCATTGTGCCCGCCCTTGATGGCGAGCCGCAGCGATTTGGGATCAGCCGGATCGAGCCGGGAAATCATCCAGCCCATATCGGCGAACCAGTCATGAGGAGTTCCGCCAAAGGCAATCGCCTTGTCCGGCAACGGCCGTGCATATTGGCGCAGTGGCCAGACGAACTGGTTGAACATCTCCACGCCAAAATCATTGCGCGTGCCCAATTCGGTCAGGGCCGGCAGGTCGAGATTTTTGGCGAGATAGGACAGCAGGCCGAGATGGAAACTGGGATTGCTGTCGGAATCCGAAAAGCTCGCCCATATGCCCTGCGTCAACACCGTGCGCACCGGGAATTGGGCGATCTCGCGCACAATGGGCAGGTCCAGCAGATCGATCTGCCCGCCCGTGCGCTGGGCCAGCAAATGCGCCAGCACCACATAATTGCCAAAGCCATAGGACCAGTAATCGGGCCCCTCGGACGAGCCGCCCTGACTGTCAAAAGTCTCCAGATAATCGGCCGGGCTATGCAGCCCGCGCGTGATGATCTCGGCCAACCGGTCCAGATCACTCTCGAAATAACAGGCCGCCCCAACCACACCGGCCACGCACACAGCGGTCCAATTGTTGACCTGCTTGGCCGGCGTCGTATGCAGCCACCAATGATCATTGCGCTCAAGGAACGAGGCAATCGTGCGCCGATTGGTCTCGCTGCGAATGCGGGCGCGCAATTCGGGCGAGAGCTTGTCACCCAGTAGATAATCGGCCTCAGCCGAGTCGAGCCCGGTCATGGTCGCCGCCAGATCAACCGTGGGGCGGTCAGGAAAATCCAGCGTTCTTGCATGGGCCGGCCGTGCCCAATTGGTTTCTTCGAGCCGCGCCCAGAGCAGGTTCTCGGCCGCTGGCACGAATTCCCCATCCTGCTCCAGCCATTCGGCCAGCGTCAGCCGGTACAGCATATTGCGCCGTTCCCGCTGGGCATCCTCATAGCCCTCGCGCCGCCCGGTCCGCTGATATTCGAGATAGAGTTCGGCCGGTAGCGCAGGAATGGGAGCGCCGATATCGGCACGGGCGCGTTCGAGCAGACTGTCAATTGCCTGCTGCCCAACCTGCGCCCGGATGGCAGCCGGGCCCTCGGCATTATTGCGCGCAAACGGGGTGAAAGCCGGCGCGCCCTCGAGCGTCATGCGAACATGTTTGACGTTCCAGCGCCGCAAATCCAAGCCGCCCTCCTGCATACTCAACCGGACATCCGTCGCTCAAGGCGGTCTTTTTGCCGTCCAGTTCAACGAGGGCCACGCTATTTCACAAGATTTGCAAAATCAAGCACTTTGCGCAAATAGCGCAAATAGCGCAAATTTGTTCATTTTTCGTCGAGACACCAAAGGGATGGGTCAGCGCGGGTGTGGAAAACCCGTGCGGCCCATAGCTAGAATGATGATGAAAGAACGCTGGTTTAGATCGAGAACACGGTCTCGCCGGCCACCATGCTGAGGCCGGTTTCCACCTGCTGCACGGCCCGCTCGCCATCCATATGCTGCACCAAAAGCCGCACGGCCGAGCGGCCGATCGCCTCGCGATCCACCCGGATCGTGCTCAGCCGCGGCGTCGCCATGCCGGCAATCGGCAGATCGTCAAAGCCAATGATCGAAAAACCTTCGACCAGCGGGCTATCGGCGGCATAGAGCCCTTCGAGCATTTCGACGGCGGCGATATCGTTCCAGCTGAACAGCGCCGTCACCTCATGTACGCCAGCGAGCACGTCAGCCAAGAGTTGCGCGGTCGGACAGTCGGCGCCATAGACGACCTTGCCGGTAACGCCGGGATTTGCCGCGATCGCCGCCCGGAAGCCGCGCTGCCGCTGCAGCAGGGTTGCGCGGCTTTTTTGCCCATAATGCAGGATGCGCTTATGCCCCGCATCGATCAGCCGCTGCGTCGCCATGAAGGCGCCGTAAAAATTGGCCGGGGCCGCCCTGCTGACCTGCATTTTGGGGTCTGCGCCATTGACCAGCACGACCGAACTATCGGTCTCGTTCGCCCAGTGCACCAGCTCGTCCCGGGCATCGATCCCCGCCAGCAGCACGCCTTCCGCATCGGTCTGGGCCATCTGCTTCTTGATCAGATCGAGCGTCACCACCGATTCATTGACCAGCCGCACATCGAGCACCATGCCCATTTCGGCGGCCTGCGCGCGCATGCCTTCCAGAATACCGAAATAAAAGCCCGAGAGTCCGCTCGTCGCGCTGCCCAATGGTACCAGCGCCACGGCGCGCTTGTCGCCTGCGGCCCGGCCCGTGCTGTGCTTGCTTTTATAGCCGATCGAGCGCGCCATGCGCTGCACATCGCGCCGCACCGCATCGCTGATGCCGATTTCATTGGCCAGCGCGCGACACTGTGCTCACTGAAACACCGAGGCGCTCGGCTATGTCTGACTGGTTTGCGCGCCGCTGCAGGGCCACTTCACGATTCCGATGAGCAGGATTGCCTATCTACGCAATATTTGCGTTTTTTGAGCAATGCAAGCCCTCGCCGCAACTTGTACCCATTGTCGGAGCACTACTCGGCCCCCGGAGCAGAAAATGCGGGCCTATTGTTCTCATTGATGCTAATCGGGCAACAGTTGAGAACGGTGTAGGAACAGGTTGGGGATGACTGACACGGACGGTCTGGGTGAGCGCGAAAGCATGGCCTTCGACGTCGTCATCGTCGGGGCTGGTCCGGCCGGCCTTGCCGCTGCCATCCGTCTCAAGCAGAACAATCCCGATCTTGCTGTCGTCGTGCTCGAAAAAGGCGCGGAGGTCGGTGCGCATATCATCTCGGGCGCGGTGGTCGATCCTATCGGGGTAGGTGCTCTGCTGCCGGGCTGGCGCGACGAGCCCGATCACCCCTTCCGCACGCCCGTTACCGAGGACCGCTTCCTGTTCCTTGGCAAGCAAAGCGCCATCGCCATTCCTGCTCGGCTGATGCGGCTGATGCCGCCCCTGATGCACAACCACGGCAATTTCATCGTCTCGCTGGGCGAAGTCTGCCGCTGGCTGGCCGACAAGGCCATGGCGCTGGGCGTCGAAATCTATCCCGGGTTCGCCGCCACCGAATTGCTCTATGACCGGGGCGCCGTCATCGGCGTCGCCACCGGCGATATAGGCCTCGAACGTGACGGCACGCCCGGCCCCAATTTCGCGCGCGGCATGGCCCTGCTCGGCAAATATGTGCTGCTGGCCGAAGGCGCCCGCGGCTCATTGAGCAAACTGGCCATCGCCCGCTTTGGGCTCGATCAGGGCCATGAGCCCCCAAAATTCGGCCTCGGCCTCAAGGAAATCTGGGAAGTCGCGCCGGAAAACCATCAAAAGGGCCTCGTCCAGCACAGCTTCGGCTGGCCCCTCGATAACAGCACCGGCGGCGGCAGCTTCCTCTATCACCCGGAGGACAACAAGGTCGCCGTGGGCCTCGTCGTCCACCTCAATTACGCCAATCCCTATCTCTCGCCCTACGAAGAATTCCAGCGCTTCAAAACCCATCCGGCCATCGCCAAAACCTTCGCCGGCGGCGCCTGCCTCAGCTATGGCGCCCGCGCCATCACCGAGGGCGGCTATCAATCGGTCCCCAAGCTGACTTTCCCCGGCGGAGCGCTGCTCGGCTGCGCCGCCGGCTTCACCAATCTGCCGCGCATCAAGGGCAGCCATAATGCCGTGCTCTCAGGCATCGAAGCCGCCGACGTGGCCCTCGCCGCGCTGGCCGCCGGCCGCTCCGGCGATGAACTGACCGAATACGAAGCCAACTGGCGCAGCGGCCCCATTGGCCGCGACCTCAACCTCGTCCGCAACGTCAAACCCCTCTGGTCCCGCTTCGGCACCATCTTTGGCATTGCGCTGGCCGGTATCGATATGTGGCTAACCACCCTGTTCAACGGCTGGTCCCCCTTCGGCACGCTCGCCCATGGCAAGCCCGATTCCACCACGCTCGATCCCGCCAGCGCCCACCAGCCCATCGCCTATCCCAAGCCCGATGGCGTGCTAACCTTTGATCGCTCCGGCCTCGGTCTTTGTTTCCAATACCAATCACAGCGAAGACCAGCCCAACCATCTGCTGGTCGCCGATCCTGCGCTGCAAAAATCATCCGAACACGATATTTATGCCGGCCCCTCGGCCCGCTACTGCCCTGCCGGCGTCTACGAATGGATCGAGGACCCCACCGGCCCCCGCTTCCAGATCAACGCCGCCAATTGCGTCCACTGCAAAACCTGCGACATCAAAGACCCCAACCAGAACATCACTCGGGTGCCCCGCAGGGCGGCGAGGGGCCGATGTACAGGAATATGTAGGGACCAGCGGGCCCATCCCAATCACGGCGTCATTCCGGCAGCGGCCGGAATGACATCGCGCCCCTACTTCATAGTCGGCATCTGAAACTCCGCGCCGTCCTTGATCCCCGACGGCCAGCGGCTCGTCACGGTCTTGGTGCGCGTCCAGAACTTGATCGAATCCATGCCATGCTGGTTCAAATCGCCAAACGCTGACGCCTTCCAGCCCCCAAAGCTGTGATAAGCCAGCGGCACCGGCACCGGCACATTGATACCCACCATGCCCACATTGACCCGGCTGGCAAAATCATGCGCCGCGTCGCCATTTTGTGTGAAGATCGCCGTGCCATTGCCATAGGGATTGTCCATGGTCAGCTTGAGCGCATCCTCATAGGTCTTGGAGCGCACCACAGATAGCACCGGCCCGAAAATCTCTTCCTTGTAGATATCCATCTCGGCCGTGACATTGTCGAACAGCGTCGGCCCGACGAAATAGCCGTCTTCATAGCCCTGCAGGCTGAAACCGCGGCCATCCACAGCCAGCGTCGCGCCCTGCTCCACGCCCTTTTCCACCGGGCCCAGAATCCGTTCCTTGGCCGCCTTGGTGATCACCGGGCCCATTTCGCTGGCCTTGTCCGTTGCCGGCCCAACCTTGAGCTTTTCAATGCGCGGCTTGAGCGCCGCAACGATCCGGTCCGCAGTCGCCTCGCCCACCGGCACCGCCACCGACACGGCCATGCAGCGTTCGCCCGCCGAGCCAAAACCGGCCCCCATCAGCGCATCGGCCGCCTTTTCGATATCGGCGTCCGGCATGATGATCATGTGGTTCTTGGCGCCGCCAAAAGCCTGCACGCGCTTCCCGTTCGCCGCCGCCGTGCCATAGACATAGCGGGCAATCGGGGTCGAGCCGACAAAGGACACGGCTGCAATATCGTCATGCGCCAGAATGCCGTCGACCACCGACTTGCCGCCATGCACGACATTGAGGATCCCCTTGGGCAGGCC
This sequence comes from Devosia sp. A8/3-2, assembly GCA_025452255.1. Taxonomy (GTDB): domain Bacteria; phylum Pseudomonadota; class Alphaproteobacteria; order Rhizobiales; family Devosiaceae; genus Devosia. Next base: position 1,536,332 of record CP104974.1, on the reverse strand, counting down.
CGCCTCCAGCGCCAGCTGCGCCAACCGCACCGGCACTGAAGGATCGCGCTCAGAGGGCTTGAGAATAAACGCATTGCCCGCCGCAATGGCTGGTGCCAGCATCCAGAGCGGGATCATCGCCGGGAAATTGAACGGGGTAATGCCCGCCCCGATCCCCACCGGCTGGCGCATCGAATACATGTCGATCCCCGGCCCGGCTCCTTCGGTGAATTCACCCTTGAGCAGATGCGGCGCCCCGGCCACGAACTCGGCCACTTCCAGCCCGCGCACGATATCGCCCTTGGCGTCGTCCACCGTCTTGCCATGCTCGGTGCTGAGCAGGGTCGCGAGTTCTTCCATGTCACGATTGATCAGCGCCACGAAATTGAAAAACACCCGCGCCCGCCGCTGCGGATTGGTCGCCGCCCACTTGGGCTGCGCCGCCGCCGCCGAAGCCACCGCTGCATCAAGATCAGCCGCATTCGCCAGCGCCACCTGCGCCTGCACATCCCCCGTTGCCGGGTTGAACACATCCTGAAATTGCTTGCTCTCGCCCGCTGCTTCCACGCCGTCGATGAAATGGCCAATAATGCGCATAAGGCTCTCCCCTTGTTGTGAGAGCAGTCTTCGCGCTACAATCCACGCAACTCAACGCGATAGATTTCGCATCTGTTGTGCAGGAACTATAGCACGATGAACTGGGACGACGTCCGCATCTTCCTCGCCGTCGCCCGCCACGGCCAGATCCTCGGCGCTGCCCGCAGCCTTGGCCTCAATCACGCAACTGTCGCCCGCCGCCTCACCGCGCTCGGAAACCGCCTTGGGCAGCACGCTCTTCATCCGCAAAACCAATGGCTCGGACCTGTCCGGCGCCGGCGAGCGCTTCCTCGTCCATGCCGAAGCCATGGAAAGCGCCATGCTCGCCGCCAACCAAACCGCCGGGGCCGATAGCGCCATCGAAGGCATAGTCCGCGTTGGCGCCCCCGACGGCTTCGGCGTCGCCTTCCTTGCCCCACGCATCGGCCAGCTCACCGAGCAGCATCAGGGCCTGCGCATCGAACTGGTCCCGGTGCCCCGCGCCTTCTCCCTCTCCCGCCGCGAAGCCGACATCGCCGTCACCCTCGAGCGCCCCCGCGAAGGGCGCCTCGTCGCCCGCAAACTCACCGATTATCGCCCGGGCCTTTACGCAGCCAAGTCCTATCTTGCCCGCTACGGCACCCCACAGGCCCCGGCCGATCTATCCGCCCACCAGCTCGTGGGCTATGTCGATGACCTGCTGTTTTCGGCCTCGCTCGATTATACCAGCGCCTTCTTGCCCGACTGGCGCTCGACCCTTTCCGTCTCCACCGCCATGGGCCAGACCGAGGCCGTCCGCGCCGGCGCCGGCATCGGCATCCTGCACGGCTTCATGGCGCAGACTGATCCAAACCTGATCCCGGTCTTGCCGGCTCACAGCCTCACCCGTGCCTATTGGACGGTGGTGCACGAAGACCTGCGCTCGTTGCGGAGGGTTGGTATCGTGGCGGAGTTTTTGGCGGATATTGTTGCGAAGGATCGGGGGATCTTCGCTTGAGCCGCTAAACCTCCTCCAACTCGATCAACGTCCCGTCAAAATCCTTGGGATGCAGAAACACCACCGGCCTCCCATGGGCCCCAACCTTGGGCTCTCCCAACACCCGGGCGCCCCCAGCTACCAGCCGCCCCACCGCGGCCGCCAAATCCGGCACCTCAAAGCACATATGGTGCATACCCCCGCCGGGATTTCTCTCCAGAAACCCGGCAATCGGCGAGCCCTCCCCCAGCGGCTCCAGCAATTCCACCTTGGTATTGCCCGTATCGATGAACACCACGCTCACGCCATGATCGGCCAGAGCCTGCACCGTGCCCACCTGCGCCCCCAACAGATCCCGATATTTCGCCGCCGCTACCGCCGGTCGGGCACCGCAATCGCGATATGATTGAGCCGCCCGATCATCGGTTGGAAAGCCTCCCCTCGATCTGGCTCAACACCGAAAAGGCGGCCGCCAGCACATTGGTCCCCGGCCCGAAAATCTCCGCCACCCCGGCATCGAACAGGAAATCATAGTCCTGTTCGGGAATGACCCTGCCCACGATCACCGTCACATCGCCCAATTCGCGGTCCTTCAGCGCCGCCATCAGCTCAGGCACCAGCGTCTTGTGACCCGCCGCCAGCGACGACACCCCCACCGCATCCACCCTTAGCTCATCGGCATGCGCCGCCACCTCAGGCGCCGTCTCGAACAGCTCGCCCATATGCACGACAAAGCCCAGATCAGCGAAGGCCGAGGCAATCACCTTGGCCCCCGGTCATGCCCGTCCTGCCCCATCTTGGCGATAAAAATCGAGGGTGCTCGCCCCCGCGCCGCCTTGAACGCGTCAATCCGCCCGACAATGGCGGAAAATTCCGGGTCATCGCCATAGCTGGCGCCATAGACTCCCGAAATCACCCGCGTCACCGCCGCGTGCCGGCCGAACACATCCTCCATCGCCCGGCTGATTTCCCCAAGCGTCGCCCGTGCCCGCGCTGCCTCTATCGCTGCCTCCAGCAGATTGCCCTCATCCTTGGCGGCAAATTCGCGCAAGCCCGATAGCATCTGCTGGCATTTGATCTCGTCCCGGCTCGCCCGCACCCGCTCCAATTGCGCAATCTGCTCGGCCCGCACCTTGGCATTGTCGATCTCGCGGACATCGATGGCGTCTTCGGTATCAAGCCGATAGCGATTGACCCCGACAATCACATCCTCGCCCCGATCCACCCGCGCCTGCCGCAGGGCCGCCGCCGTTTCGATGGCCAGTTTGGGCCCACCGGCCTGCACCGCCTGCGTCATCCCGCCGGCCATTTCGGCTTCCCCGATCAAGAGCTTTGCCCCAGCCACCAACTCTGCCGTCAGCGCCTCGATATAATAAGACCCGCCCAGCGGGTCGACCACATCGGTCACCCGGCTTTCATGCTGCAGGATCAGCTGCGTATTGCGCGCCAGCCGGCTCGAAAATTCGGTCGGCAGCGCAATCGCCTCGTCAAACGAATTGGTATGCAGACTCTGCGTGCCCCCGAGCACCGCCGCCAGCGCCTCGATAGTCGTGCGGATCACATTATTATGCGGGTCCTGCTCGGTCAGCGACACGCCCGAGGTCTGGCAATGGGTGCGCAACATCTTACTGCGCGGGTCCTTCGCCCCCAGCCCGGTCATGATCTCGCTCCACAGCTGCCGCGCTGCACGCAGCTTGGCGACCTCCAGAAAAAAGTTCATGCCAATGCCGAAAAAGAAGCTCAGCCGCCCTGCAAACGCATCGATATCCAGCCCCTGCGCCTGCGCTGCCTGCACATATTCCATGCCATCGGCCAGCGTATAGGCCAGCTCCTGCACAGCAGTCGCGCCCGCCTCATGCATGTGATAGCCCGAGATCGAAATCGAGTTGAATTTGGGCATGCTGCGCGCCGTATGCGCGATGATATCGCCCACAATCCGCATCGAGGGCTCCGGCGGATAGATATAGGTATTGCGAACCATGAACTCCTTGAGAATGTCGTTCTGGATCGTCCCCTCAAGCTTGGCCTCGGCTCACCCCCTGCTCTTCCGCCGCCACGATAAACATGGCCAGCACCGGGATCACCGCCCCATTCATGGTCATGGACACACTCATCTGATCGAGCGGAATCCCGTCAAACAGCTGCTTCATGTCTTCGACGGTGTCGATCGCCACCCCGGCCTTGCCGACATCGCCCATCACCCGCGGATGGTCACTGTCATAGCCCCGATGCGTCGCCAGATCGAAGGCCACAGACAGCCCCTTCTGCCCCTTTTCCAACGCCTGCCGATAAAACGCATTGCTCTCCCGCGCGGTGGAGAAACCGGCATATTGCCGAATGGTCCAGGGGCGGTTGGCATACATGGTGGCGCGGACGCCTCGGGTAAACGGTTCGACCCCGGGATTTCTGCGCCCTCACCGAAATAGACGGGCTGGACCGGGATGCCGCCATAATCGCGGTCGAGCGAAGCCAGCGGGGCGTCAGCGCAATTCCTTTTGGGCGAGAGCGGCCCAATGGGCGAAATTAGTGGGCACGACTGGTCTCCTCAACTACGGCATTTGGCACGCTATCATCCACCCACAGCGTTCACCCTCCCCCTTGCGGGGAGGGCCGAGGAGGGGGTGTCTTCCCGCGCACACGGAACGCATAGTCACACCACCTCAAACTCAATCATCACCTGATCCACCGCCAGCACCGCCCCCGGCGTCACATGCACTTTGCTCACCCGCGCCCGCTTCTGCGCCTTGAGCACATTCTCCATCTTCATCGCCTCGACAATGGCCAGCGTCTGCCCGTCCTCGACCACATCCCCCACCACCACATCGATCCGCACCACCTGCCCCGGCATCGGGCACAGCAAAAACTTGCTCATATCCGGCGGCACTTTCACCGGCATCAGCGACAGCAGCTGCGCCACATGCGGCCGCACCACCATCACCTTCAAATCCGCCCCGCAATATCGAATCCGGAACCCCGACGTGGTCCTGTTGACCTTGACCACACTCGCCGCCCCGCCCGCCCATTCGATCCGCGCAATAGTCCGCCCCGGCGCCCAGTCAAACCGCTCGGCCATCGCCGCCTGATCGAACAGGTTCAGCTCCCAGCTTCCCTCCGGGTCCAGCCGGCGCAGCTTGAGCGGCACCTGCTCGCCCTCGATCACCACCACCCACTCGCCATAGACCTCGGTGGAATGCCCCATCGGCGCCCGCGCCACCTGCCCCTTGCGATCCTCCAGCACCAATTGCATCATCGCCGCCACCGCCGCGACTTCAAACACCCGCCCGCGCGGCAACACCGCCCTGATAAATCCTTCGGGAAATTCCTCGGCAATATAGCCCGTCGTCAGTCGCCCCTCGTGGAACCGCTCCCGGTCCATCACTGTAGACAGGAAGGGCAGATTGTTCCCCACCCCCTCGACCTCGAAACTGTCCAGCGCCGTCGCCATGGCATCGATCGCCTCGATCCGGCTCGGCGCCCGAGTGCACAGCTTGGCGATCATCGGATCGTAAAGGTCGAAATCTCCCCGCCCTCGAACACGCCGGTATCATTGCGCACGACCAGTCCGGGATCGGCGCTCTCCACCGGCGGCCGATACCGCGTCAGCCGCCCGGTCGATGGCAGAAAATTCCGATACGGGTCCTCCGCATAAAGCCGGCTCTCAATGGCCCAGCCATCCAGCTTCACCTCGTCCCGGCCCAGCGGCAGCGCCTCCCCATTGGCCACGCGCAGCATCAGCTCCACCAGATCAAGCCCGGTGATCAGCTCGGTCACCGGATGCTCCACCTGCAGCCGCGTATTCATTTCGAGGAAATAGAAATTGCGCTGGTTATCGACGATGAATTCCACCGTCCCTGCGCTCTGGTAGCCAACCGCCTTGGCCAAAGCCACCGCCTGCTCGCCCATGGCCCGCCGCGTTTCCGCGTCCAGAAACGGGCTCGGCGCCTCCTCGATCACCTTCTGGTTGCGCCGCTGGATCGAGCATTCCTGCTCGTTCAGATACAGCACAGTGCCAAAACTATCCCCGATCAGCTGGATTTCGATATGGCGCGGATCGGTGACGAATTTTTCGATGAAAATCCGGTCATCCCCGAACGAGCTCGCCGCCTCCGACTTGCTCCGCTCGAACCCTTCGTGCGCTTCCGCATCGTTCCGGGCAATCCGCATGCCCTTGCCGCCGCCACCCGCCGAAGCCTTGATCATCACCGGATAGCCAATTTCCTTGGCAATCGACACCGCTTCGGCCGCATCGGCAATCAGCCCCATATGCCCCGGCACAGTCGAAACCCCAGCCTCCGCCACGATCTTTTGGAGGTGATCTTGTCCCCCATCGCCTCGATGGCTTTCACCGGCGGCCCGACAAAAATAATTCCCGCCGCCGCCAACGCCTCGGCAAATTTGGGATTCTCGCTCAAAAACCCATAACCCGGATGCACCGCCTCCGCGCCGGTCTCCCGGCAAGCCGCAATGATCTTCTCGATCTGCAGATAAGAATCCTTGGCCGGCGAAGCCCCAATATGCACCGCCTCATCCGCCATCCGAACATGCAGCGCCTCCCGATCCGCATCGGAATAAACCGCCACCGTCGCAATACCCATCCGCTTGGCCGTCTTGATAACCCGGCAGGCAATCTCGCCACGATTGGAGATAAGGAGTTTTGTGATCATGGTTTGACTACTGCGCAAAAGGCTAAAATAGCCAAAACGCCAGACAAAGAGGCGCAAAGGCCTATCAGAGGCAGTCCCCAACGAAACCAGAAGCTCTTGGCAATACTGTCAAATTCGGTCTTGGCTTTCTCTATTTCCGCTCGTGGTCCGAACTCGAACTGAATCTTGACGTACTTGGCTTGGTTCAAAGCCGCCTCTTCCGCGCCAAGTGCAAATACGCCCAAAGCCCCCGCAGTGCCTCCAAGCAAGACGGAATAGAGTGCGTAGTTGGCGTAGTCGTCCGTGAATACCGAGGTAGCAATGATTGCGCCGGTGAAGGCAACAACGGCCAGCGCGATAGTGGCTGCGGCGATTATCATATAGTGGGTCTTGGCAAGTGCAGTCTCCACCGATGCGACCAAGCTTTGCACCTCGGCCAAGATTCTGTTGCTTTGCGGCCCTGTCCGCATCCATGTTCTCAGCCTCCTCAGCCATCGCCCCCTCACAGCGGAATATTCCCATGCTTCTTCTTCGGCCCCTCGCTGCGCTTGTGCTTTAGCGTCGAGAGCGCCCGGATCACGCGCCGCCGCGTGCCATGCGGCATGATCACGTCGTCGATAAACCCGCGCTCGGCCGCCACGAACGGATTGGCGAACCGCGCCTCATACTCCGCCGTGCGCTTGGCGATCTTGTCCTTGTCGCCCAGTTCGGACCGATACAGGATCTCCGTCGCCCCCTTGGCCCCCATCACAGCGATTTCGGCGGACGGCCGGGCATAGTTCACATCCGCCTTGATGTGCTTGCTCGCCATCACGTCATAGGCCCCGCCATAGGCCTTGCGAGTGATCACCGTCACCAGCGGCACGCTCGCCTCCGAATAGGCAAACAGCAGCTTGGCGCCGTGCTTGATGATCCCGCCATATTCCTGCGCCACGCCGGGCAAAAAACCGGGCACATCGACAAAGGTCAGAATGGGAATGTCAAAGCTGTCGCAGAAGCGAATAAACCGCGCCGCTTTCTTGCTCGCATTGATATCCAGACACCCCGCCAGCACCAGCGGCTGATTGGCCACCACGCCCACGGTTTCGCCATCGAGCCGGATGAAGCCGACGAGAATGTTGCCGGCATGCTCTTTCTGCAGTTCCAGAAAGTCCCCCTCATCGGCGACTTTTTCGATCACTTCGCGCATGTCATAGGGCTTGTTGGGACTGTCGGGGATGATCGTATCAAGGCTCATATCGCCCCGATCAACCGGATCGTCCGTCGCCACACGCGGCGGCTTTTGCCCATAGGCCAGCGGCAAAACCTGAACAGCCGCCGCACTTCGAGCAGCGTTTCGATATCATTGTCGAAGGCCGCATCCGCCACCGAGGAAATCTTGGTATGGGTCGAAGCCCCGCCCAATTCCTCCTGCGTCACGCTCTCATTGGTCACCGTCTTGACCACGTCCGGCCCGGTGACGAACATGTAGCTGGTGTCCTTGACCATATAGATGAAGTCGGTCATCGCCGGCGAATAGACCGCCCTGCCCGCGCATGGCCCCATGATCACCGAAATCTGCGGCGCCGCGCCTGAGGCCTGCGCATTGCGCCAGAACACATCGGCATAACCGCCCAGCGACGCCACGCCCTCCTGAATGCGCGCCCCGCCAGAATCGTTGAGCCCGATCACCGGCGCCCCGTTCTGCATGGCCGTGTCCATGATCTTGCAGATCTTTTTGGCATGGGTCTCGCTCAGCGAGCCACCGAACACGGTAAAATCTCGGCTGAACACATAGACCAGCCGTCCTTCGATCGTGCCCCAGCCGGTCACCACCCCGTCGCCCGGAATGATCGTCTCGGCCATGCCGAAATCCACCGCCCGATGGGTGACGAACATGTCGTATTCTTCAAAACTGCCCGCATCGAGCAGCACATCGAGCCGCTCCTGCGCCGTCAGCTTCCCCTTGCCGTGTTGCGTGTCGATCCGCCTCTGTCCCCTGCCGAGCCGCGCCTGCGCGCTTATCCTCGAGTTCGGCGATAATCTTGTGCATCGGCGGTTCCCCTGTCTTTGGTGGGCAGACTAGCCCGACAAACCAGCCTGTCGAAAGCGAAAACTCGGCGCTAGCCCCCGTTTCCCCGCTCTGCAATAGTGCGCCCCAAAAGCGCGGGAACAATCCGGCGGAGGGGACACGCCTTGGCGTCCAACTACGATTTCATCATTGCCGGCGGCGGCTCGGCCGCTTCGGTCGCAGCCATGCGCCTCGTGCGCGATTTCGGCTGCACCGTGCTCATCATTGAGCGCGGCCCCGCCAAGACCGCCCGCCTCATGGATTTCCCCGCCGGCTATATGAAATATCTGGCGCGCGAGGACTTCCTCGAAATGCACCACACCGTTCCCCAGCCGCAATTGGGCGGACGCGGCCCCATCGTGCCGGTCGCCAAGGCCTTGGGCGGCAGCAGCGCGGTCAATGCCATGGTCTATATGCGCGGCCAGCGCGAGGATTATGACGGCTGGGCGGCGGGCTCGGGCAATAGTGGCGCCTCGGTCCTATACCGACCTGCTGCCCCACTTCAAAAACCTCGAAGCCAATGCCCGCTTCAACAATGTCTATCACGGCATTGCCGGCAATCTGCGCGTCTCCGAGCCCGGCCAGATCTGCGACACGACCGAGGATTTCCTGCTCGCCGCCCAAGGCCCGGGCCATCCCTATAATCCCGATTTTAACGGCGTCCGGCAAAACGGCGTCGGCATTATGCAGCACACCTATGGCCTCTGGAACCGCCACAAGGCCCGCTCCGACGCCAAAAAGGCCTTCCTCGATCCCCTGCGCAAAGATGGCCGCCTGACCATCATCACCGGCGCTCGCGTCGACCGCATCATCATCGAAAACAACCGCGCCATCGGCCTTGCCTATTCCAAGGACGGCACGACCCAAACCGTCCACGCCGACCGCGAAGTGCTGATCGGCGCCGGCACCTACAACACCGCCAAATTGCTCATGCTCTCCGGCATCGGCCCCGCCGATCACCTGCGCGGAACACGGCATTGCCGTCGCCGCCGACCTGCCCGGCGTTGGCGCCAATCTGCAGGACCATCACGAAGTCCCCGTCATCGCCACCACCAAGGGCAGGTCCGGCTATTTCGGCCGAGACAAGGGCTGGCCGATGATCCGCAACGGGTTGCAATATCTGCTGTTCAATTCGGGCCCCGTCACCACCACCGGCATCGAAGCCTGCCTGTTCTACGATCCCGACGGCGGCGACCGCCCCACCATCCAGCTCTATTGCGCGCCAATCGTGTATCTGGACCGTGACGTCTCCTCCGCCAAGCCCACCTATGGCGTCACCTTCACCTCCTGCCTGCTCCGCCCCAAGGCGCGCGGCAGCGTCAAGCTGCGCTCGGCCAATCCCGAGGACAAACCACTGGTCGATTGCAACTTCTTCGGCCATGCAGACGATCTGCGCCTGACCCCGGCCTCGCTTGCCGTGGCCCGCCAATTGCTCGCCACCGAGCCCTTCAAATCCAAGATCGCCGAAGAACTGCTGCCCGGCCCCGCCCTCACCGCCGAGGACGATCTGGCCCGTTTCGCCGGCCAAACCGTCAAAACCAATTACCACCCCGTCGGCACCGCCTGCATGGGCCCCGACACCGACCCCATGGCCGTCGTCGACGACCGCCTGCGCCTCCGCGGCATTGACGGCCTGCGCATCATCGACTGCTCGATTATGCCCGCCATCGTCTCGGGGAATACCAATGCGCCGGCAATGGCGATCGGGTCCAAGGCGGCGGAGATGATTGGGACGGGGCGGTAAGGCCCTCATCCTCAAAACCGCCCGTTGAATTCCCGCAAATCCGCATATAGCGCCTGATAGTGCCCGAACCTGTCGGCATGATATCCCGCCGTCGTTCCATCCGGCTCAAACACGCGGTCATACTGCACCAGTTGCCGCACCGCCTCGGCCAGTGTCCCGCCAATTCCGCTCGCCTGCCCGGCCAAGATCGCCGCCCCCAGCGCGGCAGATTCCGGCGCCACGCAGCGCCGCAATGGCTTGCCCAGTGCATCCGCCCGGATCTGGCACCGTGCATCGGATTGCGACCCACCGCCGCCAATATTGATCACCGCCGGATCGAGCGCCGCTGATCTATACAGCGCCTCAAACGCCCAGCGCCCGGCATAGGCCACGCCCTCCATTACCGCCCGCGCCATCTCCGCCGCGCCCGACCCGAGATCAAGCCGCGCAAACGCCCCGCGCGAGGCGCTATCCCACAGCGGCGCCCGCTCGCCCTGCAAATGCGGCAAAAACAGCGGCACCGACCGTCCCGGCACAGCGCTCGCGCCCAAAGCCGCAGCCTCAGCCGGCGACCGCCCCAGCACGCCGGCAATCCACCCCAGCGCCGCCCCGCCCGATTGGGTGGGCGCGGCATGCATCACCACGCCCTCATAGGGCGGAAACAGGATCACGCCCGGCGTGGGCACAATCGTGCTCGACACAATCCCCGGCACATCGCTGGTGCCGCTCTGATACATGGCGTCCCCATCGGCCACCACGCCCACCCCGAACATGCCGCCCCGTGCATCCATCGCCCCAACAACAACCGGCACCCCGGCACAAGGCAATCCCGCCCGCACCACACCGGCCACCGTCGTAAAGCTCGCCAGCGGCGGCAATAGCTCGGCCGCCCGCGGCACCAGCGCCAGCAGATCGGCGACATAATCGCCCCCGCGTCCACCAGCCCCACCGCGGCAATCGGGTCGCTCACCACCGCCCCGGTCAGCTGCAAAATACAAAAATCCTTGGGCGCCAGCACATGCCGCGTACGCGCATAAATCTCGGGGCTCACCCGCCGCACATGCGCCATCCGCGCCAAAGCGTGGCTCGCGTCAATCGGCATCGGCGTGCCAAACCAGCCGATTTTCTGCGCCGCACTCACCTGCCCATCCAAGGCAGCAGCATCCGGCGCCGAGCGTCCATCCTGCCAGATAATCGCCGGCAGTAGCGGCGTGCCCGCCCCATCCACGAACACATGCGTATTGACTCGGCTGCAAATCCCGATCGCCTTGAGCCCGCTCAGATCATGCCCCTGCGAAAACGCGTCCAGCGCCCCCAGCACCCCGGCCATCCAGTCGCGCGGGTCCTGTTCGGCATGGCCTTCCTGCGGGCGCATGGTCGCATGCGGATGCGCAAACGCCGCCAATCGCTCCCCGCCTCGTCGATCAGCACCGCCTTGGTGGCCGTCGTGCCCACATCCAAGCCGATCAGCGTGATATTCGCCACGTCATGTCCCCAAATTGCCTAGCCGCCCCCAAGCCTCTCCCATATGGTGCCTGCCGGCGAAAGGGAACCATCGTGGCGACGCATAAGATGGCATTCGCATTCAGGGGATACACACATGACATTCAAGACCATTCATTTCACCCGCGCCCTGCTGGCCGGCGCGAGCCTGCTCGCAGCCACAGGTGGCTCCATGGCCCAGTCCAAGATCGCCATTATCACGCCCTATCTGGCCCAGCCGGGCACCCAGTTTTATGTGGAATCCTTCCAGGCTGCCGCCGAGGGCAAGGATTGGGACGTCAATGTCATCGATACCGCTGGTGACGTCGCCGCTGTGATCAGCCGCATCGAAGACATGGTCACCCAGAATGTCGATGCCATCGTCATCAATGTCGATCCCAGCCAGAGTTGCCGCCGGGCTGCAGGCCGCTGCGGACGCGGGCATTCCGGTCATCGGCATGGATGCCGGCAGCGATCCGCTGCTCGCCACCAATGTCACCTCCAATGGCTATGCCATGGCCGCCGAAACCGCGACCTATGTGGCCGACCGCATCGGCGGGGAAGGCAATGTGGTGATGTTCATCTTCGAGGCCTTCCCGCCCGTCCAGTGCGCGGCGTCGTGGCCGATGCGGTCTTCGGCAATTTCCCCGATATCAAAGTGCTCGATCGCGTCACCCCTGACGTCTCCGATGGCGGCATTGCTGACAGCCGCGCCAAGATGGAAGCCATCCTCGCCGCCAATCCCGAGCCGGGCAGCATCAAGGCCGTCTGGGCCGCCCGGGACCAACCAGCGCTGGGCGCCCTGCAAGCCATCGAAGCCGCCGGCCGTGACGGCGAAGGCATCGTCATCACCGGCATCGACGCCAATCCCCAAGCCCGCGAAGCCATAGCCGTCGGCGGCAATTTCGAAGCCAGCGTCGCCCGAGACTTCGCCGGCATCGGCGCCGCTACTGCCGACGCTGTCACCCGCGTCCTAGCCGGCGAAGAGCTCAAGCAGCGCGTCACTTACGTGCCCACCAAACTCATTACTGCCGCTAACGCAGCCGAGTAATTTCACCAGACTTTTCCAATCGGCCTCTCTTTCATTGCAGAGAGGGGCCGATCCTGGCGGCTCTCTATCGAAGCTGCACCAGCGGCAAGAGTACATTTGCCGAGTTCGGCAACCAGCCGGCCACGATTGCCACGATCACCAGCGCCAGCCCAAAAGGCTCGAGCCGCAGCAATCGCCGCTCCTCGCCCGGCCAGATGGCCTGCCAGAGCACCCCGCCGATCAATCCGAGGATTGGCAGCAGATTGAGCGCCACCGAGGCCAGAGCCACGATCTGCAATTGCCCCGCCACATAGAGCACCGCATAGCCACCTGTCCGCGGCAACAGCAGGGCGAGCGGCCGCAGCAGATCGATGAGCGGCACCAGCGCCACGACGACACCCAGCGCCAGCAAGACGATCAAAATCAGCCCCCAGCGCCCCAGCCGGTTCTGCGCGGGGTCAAATCGCATGGACCGCACCCAGCTCATGGCGAACAGCGCCGCCATCACCGTGCCCCACACCGAGATATGGGCAAAGGGATTGGCCGTCAGCCGGCCCTCATATTGCGGCCGCTTGTCGCCCAGCAGACGCGCAAATCCGGCCAGCGCCGAGCCCCGGATCGCCGCATAGAGGAGCACTGCCGCAATGCGCGACACGATCTCCCCCATACTCAATTCTCGGAGTAAATTCACGGCGCGACTCTCCGGCGCGTTGGCCTCTACGCACTTACTGCGCCAAGGCCGCCGCAGCAACAATCACCGTGAAGCAGGAATGCGGATGAGGCGCGGCGCGGGTGGGACAAAGGCTCGGCTGCCATTGCGTTGGCCGGACCGGGAAACCGGAAAAACCAGCCCGTTCCCTATACCACCACGTCCGGTTGACGCGCACCGGCCTCGAAGGGTCAACCCGCGAGATGGCGACCCGTTCCCATTACTTTGAGCTCAGGCGGTGGCGGCGCGCACCAGCGGGTAGGTTTCGGCGCTGTAGAGATCAAGGATCTGTGCGCCATCGAAGCGCTGCTCGTCTACTTCGAGAAACGAGCCCCGGAGCAATGCCTGCGGCATCTCCTCAATGGCGTATTGCACCGCCTCTGCGGCGGTGGCAAATCGCCGGTAGCGCGCCTTGGGAGATTCATTGCGGCCTTTGCTCGGATAAAGCTCGGCGGCGGCGGAATAGTCAAAACCGGACATGGTTCATTCCTTCTGGATTGAGTTCAGCACGATGCCATGGCACCGCAGGCAATGGTCCCAGCCGCGATGACGCGGCCGGGGTAAACCGTTCGCAAATCTGGAGATGGCCGGGCAATCAACTATCCCGGCAAGATCAGGCAGCCCTGCAAGGCTGAACATATAGTTTGAATATGGCGCTTCCACGCCCCAGTTTCAAGGCGCCTTGGCACTTCTAGCCTCATGTCCCGCGCCTGCCGCGATAGAGAATGACCGCAAAGAACGGCACCCCGACCAAGGCCGTGACGACCCCGATCGGCAGGACCTGTTGCGGCAGGATGATGCGGGAGACGATGTCGGCCAGCACCATGAAGATGGCCCCGGTCACCGCGCAAGCCGGCAGCAGCCGCATATGGCCCGGCCCGACCGAGAAGCGGGCACCGTGGGGTATCACAAGGCCCACAAAGCCGATGGAGCCGACCATGGAAACCATCGCGGCCGTCATCAGTGCCGTCACGGCGAACAATACCAGTCGCACCCGGCGCACCGGCACGCCAAGCGAAGCGGCGGCATCTTCGCCGAAGGTAAAGGCGTCGAGCGAGCGCGCATAGTGCAGGCAGATGATAAGGCCGGCAACAACCACAATGGCCACCAGCGATACATCGGACCAGCGCACGCCGGCAAAACTGCCCAATAGCCAGAACATCACGCTGCGGGCCTGTTCGGCATTGGCAGACGTGGCCACGATATAGGCGGTCAGCGCATTGAACAGCTGCGAAGCCGCCACGCCGGCCAGAATGGTGCGCTCGGTGCCACCACGCGCGCCGGAGGCAAGCATGACCACGAACAGGAACGCGGCGAGCGCGCCCGCAAAGGCGCCCGCCGACAGCGTCACCGCCCCGGCGCCCAGCCCCAGCAGCATGACGCAAACCGCCCCGGTCGAGGCGCCGGCCGAAATCCCCAGCACATAAGGTTCGGCCAACGGATTGCGCAGCAGCGATTGCAATATGGCGCCGCAAAGCGCCGAGCCCGCGCCGCAAAAGGCGGCGGCGAGCGAGCGGCTCAGCCGATAGTCCCAGATCACGCTTTCCTGGATGCGGCTGAGCTCATGCCGCGTCCAGCCCGAGCGATTGGTCACCGCCTGCGCCGTCGTTTCAAGGCTGATGGGCATTTCACCAATGCCCACTCCCAATGCGATGACCACGGGCAGCAAGACGCCAATGGCAATGACGACAAGAACGCCCGGCCGAAAGGCCGGGCGCAGGCCTGCAATTGCGCTCAATCGAGAAGACCGAGGCCTTCCAGCGCCGTGGCGAGCTTTTCGAGCCCCCCAATGGTGCGAAGCGTGGGATTCATCGCCTGCGCGTCCATCTCGACGATATGGCCGGCCAGCACCGCCGACAATGCGCTGGCAACCGGGTCCGTGCGCAGGAATTCGAGCTTGACCGCCGGATCGTCCGCCGCCTGCGTGCGCCGGTCCATCGTGCCGATGACAATCACTGCCGGGTCGGCCGTCGCGATTGCTTCCCAGCTGACCGAGGGCCATTCAGCCTTTGTCTCGACGACATTGCGAGCGCCCAGCACATCGGTGATGTAGCCCGAAGCGCCGTTCTTGCCCGCCACCCGGGCATCGCCGGCAACTTCCGCGCTCGAAAACCAGAACAGGATCGAGATATCATCGGAGCGGCCGGCCAGCCGGTTCCGCACCGCCTGCTCGCGCGCCCTGAAATCGGCGACCAGCGTTTCGCCACGGGCGGAGACGTCAAAGATCGCCGCCAGTTCTTCGATCTCGCGATACAACAGTTCCGGCGTCCACAAATTGGCCCGCGAACCATCGGCCGAAATATTGTCAGTGGCGTCGCAATCGGTGGGCGAAATATAGCTGGGCACGCCCAGATCGGCGAATTGCTCGCGCGTGCCGACGCGCCCCTCCGGCCCTGTGGTCGACAGGAATTGCGCCGCGACAAAGTCTGGATTGGTGCCGACCACGGCTTCGAAGCTGGGCTGATTATCGGCCGAGCGCGGCACACCGGCATTGGCATCGGCCAATTCGTCCAGCACGGGGAAACCCATACCGCCGTGCCGACCATGCGGTCGGCCAATCCCAGCAGCAGCATGATTTCGGAGCTGTTCTGGCCAATGCCGACCGCGCGTTGCGGCGCTGCCGCAATGGTGATGGTGGTGCCGCAATTTTCAAGGGTGAACGGGTAGTGTGTGGCAGCTGTTGCAGGCATGCAGGCCGCAGCGGCAAGCAGGGCGCCGGTGGCGATAGCAGGAAGACGCATCATAACCTCTCGTGATGCAGTTCGGGACAACCGAACGGCAGGCCGATAGGCATATGTGCGAGGATGTGAGCGATCCTGTTACGGACGAGAGCGCGCACGACGGACCAGCCGAGCTGGCTCGAACCCCACCGAAACACCTCGTCCGGCATGCTGGTCGGTGTCGCGGCAGGTCTCTGGCTCGCGGCTCGGATGCTTGCTGTTCCCTTCCCGGCCATCGGCCAGTGGTAATGAACAGCAAACTCGCCGCTTACAGTTGCGAGGGCAGCCTCGGTTTTGGCCCCTGATGGGTAATCCGCACCGTGTTCCCTTTTGATCCGCGCTCAATTGGCGGAACCGTGACATGGCCTCAATATACGCCAGTCGATGTGGTCGCAAGTCCTGCCGATCAGCCGGTGCCACTGTTCAGCACCACGCGGCCGTGTGATACCGCCCGTTGACGCGCCGGACCTGCCCGCTCTATGGCAAGGACCGCTCTGCCTCAGTTCATGGACCTGCCGTGACACGCATCAACTGCATTCCTCCGGCTGAACTGACCGGGCAACATCTGGTCGCCGAATATCGGGAATTGCCGCGGATCTTTGCGCTGGTCCGCGCTGCAATCAATCGCGGCGAGCAGCCCGATGACCCGCGCAATCCCCTCGAGTATCGGCTCGGTGCAGGTCACGTGCGGTTCTTTTACAGCCGCCTGGGCTACCTTGCCAAAAGACAGGCCGCGCTGGTGGCCGAGATGCAGGCCCGCGGCTATCGGCCCGCCTTCACCGACACCGACCGCCTGCTGGAGGGCTTCCCCGCCGCCCGGTGCCGGGATTGGCAACCCACTGCGGAAGCCCTCGCTGCCAATCGTGCCCGCATCGCGGATCGTTTGCAGCTGGAATCCTAGCGCGAGCCATGCGCGGGGAGCGCCCCTCACCTGCCTCCAGCGCAGCTTGGAAGCCGTCCGGGGGCCTGCTAGCTTCGACTAGTAAAACGTGTCCATGCCGTCCTCCCCACTGCAAAGCGTTCGAGGAACATGATGCCCACTCTAAGTAATGGCAGTGAACTGACTATCTTGGAGGGAGGTGAGCCGCATGTCGCTTATTCCTTCACCTTGACCGATACTGAAGGCAATGTTTCTGATCCCATTGGAGCTTTGCCCGATTATTTCTTCGGCTGGGTAACGGTCGAGTCGATCGATACCTTCGACGGTTTCTTTGCCATCACCGCCTTCACCCATGATGGCAAATACGGGATCTTCTCCAATCTCGATACCTATCTCTTCGACAATGAGGGCAACTTCATTCGGAAAGTCCATGCCGAAGGCGCTAGCCAGTCGCTGGACGTCGTTTCGGTCACGGCCCAATCCCCCGACGACTTCGTGGTGACCTATACGGGCGCCACCATGTATTTCGGCGGCGAAAACACCCAATATGGCGAGCATCAGATCATCGTCGAAAATGGCGTGCAGCTGCCCGACAGCTTCGTCAACACGGCCCCGCTCGTCTCCGATCTCAATCTGGTTCTGGCGCCCGGCCAATCCCTCAACGATATCGAATTTGTGGCCACCGACGTTGACTATGACCTGCTGAGCTTCAGCATTGTCGATGGCCCCGATCACGGCACGATCGAGCTCGATCGACGCTATGACGGCGACCACTATCCCTTCCCGGAAAGCGAATTCTCGGGCAGCGTCCACTATCACTCGGCTTTTCTCGACGGCAACCTGTTCGACTATTTCCCGGAATCCGGGTTTGTCGGCACCGACACATTCACGATCATGGCAACCGACGGCCGGGGCAACAGCAATCTGGCAACGGTCACAATCACCATAGGAGGATCCATGGCTGGTCCCGAATATATCGCCACGGGCGATGGCGTCGACATCCTGCGCTATTTCAACAGCGACCACCCCGTACTTGTCGCCTCCAAGGGCGGCAATGACAATCTGTTTGGCAGCCGCTTTGACGATTCCCTCAATGGCGGCGCGGGCGATGATCTGCTGCATGGCGAACGCGGCCGGGACAAGCTCACCGGCGGAACGGGCGTCGACCGTATGCAGGGCGGCGCCGATAACGACACCTTCATCTTCAATCCGGGCGATTTCGCTGACCCGGCGGACCATAATGGCCGGCTCGATCACATCATCGATTTCCATGGCGCGGGTCATTCCGGCCCCGGCGAGCAGGACTTCATCAGCCTCTTCGGCTTCGGCGATGATGCGACACTGACCTTCGACCACTATGCCAGCGACGATCAGACGCTGCAGATCTACCGGGTGAACGATCCCGACAATCCGGATGCTGGTGGACTGATCATGGTGCAGATGGCTGACGGCACGGCCCAGATCGGGCAAGGCGATTATCACTTCTTCTAGGCGCCGCCGGAGAAGCTGATGCAACCATCGCTAGCGCTACAACCAGCCGGGCCCAACGGCCCGGCTTTGTCGCTGACTGGGCCCATGATAGCGCTGGGCGCTATCAGTTTTGTGTCCAACCTGCTGATGCTGACCGGGCCGCTATTCATGCTGCAGGTCTATGACCGGGTGCTGGCTAGCCGCTCAGTGCCCACGCTATTGGTGCTGACGGGATTGGTCTGTGGGCTCTTTGCCTTCTATGGCTTTCTCGACGCTGCGCAGCCGCATGGCTACCCGTTTTGCCAATGTTCTCGATGCCCGTCTTTCCGGGCGGCTGTTTGCGGCGGCCGTTCACTTCCGGCTCATTGCCGACGCCCCTAAAACCGCCGACCCGCTGCGCGATGGCGACCTGCTGCGCCAGTTCCTCGCCAGTTCGGCGCCGTTGGCGCTGCTTGATCTGCCCCGGGTGCCTGTCTATCTCGCCGTGGTTTTCCTGTTTCACTACTGGCTGGGGTGGCTGGCCGTCGCCGGGTGCCTCGTCATCACGGCGCTCATGATCGTCAACGAGGCCATGGCGCGACAGCCGACCCAGCAGGCCAACGCAGCCCAATTGCTGCGGCAGCGGCAGTCCGAAAACATCCGCGTCAACGCCGAAACCGTCATCGCCATGGGCATGCTCGACGACCTGCGCGACCGCTGGGCGGCGCAGACCGGACGGATGATCGCCGCGCTGCGCACCGGGAGCGACCGGGCCGCCTTCTTTTCTGCCGCCACCAAGGGTCTGCGCTTCCTGCTGCAGTCCCCGGTGCTGGCTTTGGGCGCCTATCTCGTTATCCGTGGCGAAATGACTGCCGGGCTCATGATCGCCGCCTCGGTCGTCACTGCCCGGGCGCTGGCGCCGGTCGAGCAGATCGTGGGGCAATGGCGCAGCTTTGTCGGTGCCCGTCAGGCCCGGGCGCGGATTCGGAAGGTTCTTGCGGCCAAACTGGCCGCTCCGCGCGAGGTAAGACTGCCGCTGCCGACGCAGTCGCTGAGTGTAAAGGGTCTGGCTTCGGCGCCGCAGGGGCAGCGTATGCCAGTCATTTCCGGCATGCAGTTCGATATCGCCGCCGGTGATGGCCCGGCGATCCTGGGCCCCTCGGGCTCCGGCAAGTCATCGCTGGCACGAGCCCCGGTAGGCGTTTGGCCGAGTCTCGCCGGCGATATCCGTTTCGATGGTGCATTGTTAGCGCATTACACGCCCGACCAGATTGGCTCGATGATCGGCTATCTGCCGCAACGGGTCGAGCTCTTCGATGGCACCGTCGCCGACAACATTGCGCGCTTCCGCGCCAATGCGTCCAGTCAGGCGATCATCGCAGCGGCAAAAACCGCCAGCGTGCACGATCTGATCAGCGCCCTGCCCGATGGCTATAACAGCCCGGTGGGCGAGCAGGGTGACTTGCTCTCGGCCGGGCAGCGCCAGCGCATTGGGCTGGCTCGCGCGCTTTATGGCAATCCTTTCCTCGTCATCCTCGACGAGCCCAATTCCAATCTGGATGCCGAGGGCGACGCGGCGCTGACCGACGCCATCCACAAGGCACGCGAGCGTGGCTCGATCGTCATCGTCATCGCCCACCGTCCCAGCGCCATCGCCGCCGTCGACAAGGTGCTCTATATGCGCGCCGGGCGGCAAATGGCCTATGGCCCCAAGACCGAAATCCTGCAGCAAATCACCCAGACCGGCGCCAATGTCCGCCCCATGAAAGCGCCCGGCGCATGACCATCGAAGCAGTTTCTCCTGCCCCCGATCTCGCCAGCCTCA
Organism: Devosia sp. A8/3-2; assembly: GCA_025452255.1. Taxonomy (GTDB): domain Bacteria; phylum Pseudomonadota; class Alphaproteobacteria; order Rhizobiales; family Devosiaceae; genus Devosia. Next base: position 1,516,290 of record CP104974.1, on the reverse strand, counting down.
AGCGCCATGGCTGGATCGGGCTGTTCGCCGTGCTGGGCCTGTTCGGCGGGCTGGTCGCCCGGTCCGCCGTGACCGAGATTTCCGGGGCAATCATCGCGCCCGGCATGCTCGTGGTCCGGGATAGCGCCAAGCGCGTGCAGCATCCCGAGGGCGGCATCGTCACCCAATTGCTGGTGCGCGACGAGGATCGCGTGGTGCAGGGCCAGTGCTGGCGACCCCGGATCAAACCGCTATCGCCGCGGCCCTCGCGATCTCGGAAGCCCAGTTGCGCGAGGCCTATGCCAAGGAAGCCCGGCTGATCGCCGAGATCGAAGGCCGTGATAGTGTGACGCTATCCGGCGCGGTGCTCGACCTGTTCGACATGGCACAATTGCAATCGCTGGTGACGCTGGAACAGCAGGTGCTGGTGGCCCGACAAGCCACCAAGGCGGGGCGCATTGCCCAGTTGCGCGAACAGATTATCCAGCTCGAACGCCAGCGCGAAGGGTTCGATCTGCAGAAGCAGGCCATTGAGCGCCGGATCGCGGTGATTGAGCAAGAAATCGTCGATTTCGATGATCTCTACGACAAGCGACTGATCGCGGCCAGCCGCGGCACCAGTCTCGACAAGGAACTGGCTAATGCCCGGGGTGAGCTGGGCCGTGTCGTCGCGTCGTTGGCAGAATCCCACGCAGTCGCGGCCGAGCGGGCCCTGCAGATCGAACAGATCGAGGACGAATATCTGACCAGCGCATTGGCCGAGTTGCAGGAGGCGCGGCGCGTGATCGCCGAGGCCGGCCAGCGGCGCATAGCCGACCGCGACCGGCTGACCCGCACCGAAATCCGCGCCCCACAAACCGGCGTGGTACACGAATCCATACTCCATACGGTCGGCGGGGTGGCGGCCGCGGGCGAAACGCTCATGCTCGTCGTGCCATCGGACGAGCCGCTGATGGTCAATGTGCGGATCGAGCTGGTCGATATCGACAAGGTTGCAGTCGGGCAGCAGGCTGTGCTCCGCTTTTCCGGGCTGAACCCGCGCACGACGCCGGAATTGTTCGCAAATGTAGCGCGGGTGGCGCCGGATGCCACGCAGGACCCAGCGACAGGACAGCAATATTATGCCGCCGGGATCGCCATTCCCGACGAAGAGCTGGCGCGATTGCCCAAAGGCGTCGTGCTGATCCCCGGCATGCCTGTGGAGTCCTTCGTCCAGACCGGCGACCGGACCGTGCTGTCCTACATTCTCCACCCCGTCGAAGAACAGCTAAACCGCGCCCTCAAGGAGGAATAGGCTCAATTGGCAGCGGCGAGGAAACCGCCCGCGGGAAGGAAATTCCTACAGGAATGCTTCCGAGAGAACATCGACCCAATGCGGACAGTTGGCGCGGCACAGCGCCACTGCTACATCCCACCCAATGTCCAGCGTCATCCCCTTCATCAAGCGGTTCGTGCCCGGCCTTGCGCCCGTCAGTCTGGGCGAGCGGCTACGTGCGTCCATCGGGGCCCTGATCGGCATCGTCGTTACCGGGTTGATCGCCGGCTTGGCGCTCGGCAGTTCTTCGGACATTCCATTGCTGATAGCGCCAATGGGCGCGTCCGCGGTTTTGCTGTTTGCCGCGCCCACAAGTCCGCTGGCACAGCCCCGGTCGATCATCGGCGGTAACACCATTGCCGCGCTGATCAGGGGTGACCTGCGCGCGCTATATCGGCAATCCGATGCTGGCTGCGGGAATAGCGGTCGCGCTCGCAATCTCGGCGATGATGGCGCTGCGTTGCCTGCATCCACCCAGTGGCGCGGTGGCCTTGACGGCCGTATTGGGCGGGCCCGCGATCCAGTCGGCAGGCTTTGGATTTGTGGTGTGGCCGGTCTGGTCAATTCAATCCTCCTGCTGCTGGCAGCTTTGCTGTTCAACAATCTGACCGGGCGCCGATATCCACATTTGGCGCCCATACCGGCTCACCCACACCATACGGCCGATCCGCTGCCCACCGGGCGGCTGGGGGTGACGCAGGCCGATATCAGTGCGGTTCTCGCCCAATATGATCTGGTGCTGCCAGTGGCCACCGACGATCTCGAGGACATTCTGCATCGCGCCGAGATCCGCGCCTATGACCGGCGCTCTGGCGGCGTCACGTGTGCTGATATCATGAGCCGGGATGTGCAATCGGTCGGCCCCAAGACCAGCCTGCGCGAGGCGTTGCGGCACCTGCGGGAGCATCACATCAAGGCGCTGCCTGTCGTGGATCTCGACAACAAGGTGATCGGCATTCTCACCCAGACCGACCTGCTGGATAAGGCGGATTGGGGGATGTCCGCCACCGGTTCGGGTCTGGGCTGGCGGTTGCGCTCGATCAGCAATTCCGATCGCCGGCTCAAGGGCAAGGTGGAGGATATTATGAGCGCTCCGGTAAAAGCGGCGCGACCCGATACCCACATCGCGCAGATCGTGCCCTTCATGGCCGATGCCGGCCTACATCATCTGCCGGTTGTGGATGAGGATGGGCGCCTTGTTGGCATGGTCACGCAATCCGATGTCATGGCGGCAATGTTTGCCGTATCGCTCGACAACGCTACCTAACCGCAGACGGCTGGTTCGCATCCGATTTTACAGCAGCCCTTCGAGCGTTTTGCGTCTTTGGTTTTGAAGGTTCGTGTTCCGGAAACTACCGTCTATTAGTCTACGAGGGGCGCCTCGGCGTCCCTCGTAGCGCTTATGCGCCTATTGCACGGGTTGCGCTGCAGCCGGTTCGCCGCCAGCAGGCGGGCAAACGCCAGTCTATCATCGCCTCGGGCGGGCATGGCGGCATTTCAGCGTCCGTGTTGGCAGGCGCGGCAGGAGCGACATCGGATGGTGCAACCGGTTCGGCCGGTTCCTCAGCACTGTCAGCGGCGCCTTCGACCGGTGCCGTTTCGACGGCCTCAGGCTCCGCGTCAGGCGCTGCAGGTTCGGTGCCCTGTGCCTCAGGCTCGGCTGCCGGTGCGGCAGGCTCGGCTTCCGCGGGTTCAGCCGCCGGCGCCGCCGGTTCAGCTGCTTCGGCATCGGTGGCCTCGGGTGCGGCTTCCGGAACGCAGACGCCATCCACCATGGTTTCGGGCGGGCATGGTGGTTCGGCGGCAGCAGGATCGTCGGCGCCTGCCGGCTCTTCGGTGGTGGCTGGCTGGTCAGCCGGCGTCGGCTCTTCGGTGGCAGGAGCCTCGGGATCAGCCGCAGCCGGCTGCTCCGCCCCCGGGGTGGCGGGCTCAGGCGCCGTCTCAGCACCGGCTGCCGGCGTTTCGTCAGTTGCGGGTGGTGCGGCTTGAGCATCTGCACCGCCCTCAGCGCCAACGCTTCCCCCTTCGGCCGCTATGACCTCCGGTGCCTCTGCTTCATCGACCGCTTCAGCAGGCGCCGATTCTTCGGTCGGTTCGGCCACGTCTTGGGCGAAAATCTGAACGGTACTGCCTTCGACCGCGACGGAGGCCGCTGCAGGATCGTTCACCTCTTCGACGTTATAGACCACGACCTGCTGGTTGATCTGCTGCTCGATATAGTTGACCTCGATCACGTTATTGATGACGACATCACCCTCAATAACCACCGGTCCGAGAAACTGCGTCTGGGCGTAATAATCGGGCTGGTCGGAGCCAAGAACGATACTGACCGACAATTGCGGCTCGACAGAAACGCTCGGTGGGCACGTAAACCCAATAGCCCTCCGGCAATTCGTCGCGCGAGATTTCCACGGAAACGGCATATCCCTCGCCTTCCGGAGGCAGTGGCGCCCATCCCACGATGTTGTCGCTCCGGCGCCAGCTGACCCAAGCCGGAGCCCATTTCGTGCCCGGAACCCAACACCATCCCAGATTGTCGTCATCGAGCCAGCGGCCGTAGTGATACGTCGCCCGGGCGAACGGTTCGTCTGACGCAAAATACCAGCCACGATCGGCCAGATAAAGCCAACGGCCACGGGTGTAGGGGCGCCAGCTGTTGTCAACGCCGGTCGGGCAGAAGACATGGCGATATTGCGGGTGGCGCACCCAAACGCCATGCGGCTCCAATTGAGTGAAAAACAGGTCGAAGCTGACATTTACAGATTGCGCTCGGGCCGGCTGGACGCTCAGCGGACCGATTGGGGAAAGCGCCGATGTCGACAGCAGAATGCTGGCAAGGGCGAGATTGGCAAGTAGCTTGGACTTCATGATGATTTCCTCCACGGATTTGTGCCCCGACAACAAAAGGGCCGCCCTGATGGGCAGCCCAATGCAGAAACTCGTTTAATCGGCTTCGACGGCGACAACAGTACCGAGCAGAATAGACGACGGTGCGGTTGCTGAGATCGACGAAATAGAGCCGGTCTCGGGTGTAGAAATAGCCATAGGCCGGATCATTCTCGATGACATGGACTTCGACCGTCTCAGGCACGACGAATCCCACATCGATGTCTCCCCGGATCACCACGGGTTCGGTGGGATTGAGGCGGGCATATTCTATCGACGGCTCTCGGACGCCGGCCGCGGCGCCAAGGGTGGCACCGGCAAAGCCGCCAATCGCCGCTCCGAGCGGGCCAAAGATGAGGCCACCAACAACCGCGCCGGTCGCTGCCGCCGGCAACCCCGCCGACGGCCGCATCAGTATCGGCGTCATTATTGGTATCCTGAGCAAAGGCAGGGCCAGCGCCGAGCGCAATTATGGCCACTGATGCAAGAAGCAGGTTCTTCATTTTCATTCTCCTCATAAAACTGCAATAGGCAGCAAGGGAAATGAAAATTATGGCAGTAAGTTCCGATATTTAAAGTAATTAAAAGAAGTGTTACATAAGCATTACAACGACTGTAAGCAAAATGTCAGAAATAAAACCGGAATAAACAAAGTAATACTACTATATACCTTACCCCCTTCCATCCCCGTCAACGATCAAAAATGCGCCTGCCGCTGGTTAACGCGCCAGGGTAGGCTGAAGCTCACGCTCAAGCCGCCGATATCGGCCCGAACGAAGCTTATCTCTCCGCTATTGAGCGCCGGGATTTCCCAGGCGATTGCCAGCCCTGAGCCGGTGCCCGGCAGGCTTTCATCGAGCCGATGTCCGCGCTCTCCCGGGCGGGAGGAATGGTGATCGGCAATCCCCGGCCCGTCATCGCGTATTTCCAGCACCGCGTAGTTGTCAGCAAGCCGGCTTTGAACGACGACACGGCTCGATGCCCATTTGGCGGCATTTTCCATGAGCACACCGACCAGTTCCATCAGGTCCTGACGGTGGATATCGACCAGATAATCGGTCTCCAATTCGGCGACCCAATGCAGGGCCTCGCCGCGACCGGTCTTCTTGAGAACCGCTAATGTGCGCAACACTGCAGTATTCAGGGACGAGCTGGCATTGTCGCTGCCGGTCCGTGGCCGAAGCACCGACAGCTTGAGCTGGTAATCGACGCGTTCGGACATTTCGAAGGACAGGTCCTGCAGCAAGTCGGCTTCGTGCGTGTTGCCGTTGTCGCGCAGCCGATCGGCTATGCCCAGCAAGGCCGCCAGCGGCGTCTTGAGGCCATGGGCAAGATCGGCCGCCCGTGCCCGCGCCCGGTCCGTCATCACGGCCCGCACCGCCAATAGGCTGTTGAGTTCATCCACCAAAGGCTCGATCTCGCTGGGGAATCGACCTTCCAGGCGCAGGGGCGTCGCCGCGGTGAACGGCCTCGATGGATTGGCGCATACGGGAAATGGGGCCCAACCCAAGCAGCAGCAGCAAATAGGCCGCCGCCAGAATTGCGGCCCCGAGCAGAATGAGCAAGCGGGTGGTATCGCGGGCAAAGGCCTGATTTGCTCTATAGATGGGATCATGGTCCTGCCCGACCGTGACGAGATAGGTGCGGGGGCCCGCAGGGCCATCGACCTGCAATCGGCGCGTCAGCAGGATCAAATGGCGACCGTCCGGCATGGAGTGATGGAACACTCCTTCGTAGTCGTCCGCAACGTCGATACCCTCATCCCACATCGAGCGCAGACGCGTAACGGTTTTGGTGTCTATGGCCTCGATCTGCCAATAGCGACCGCCAAAGGGCGTATCGTAGCGCGGATCCGTCATGGGTGACCTAATGGCAGGCGGGTCTGCCGCAGGCACGATCAAGGCGGCCAGCCGAGAAATGGCAGCCGCCATTTCTTCGCGGGCGCTGCGCTCAATATTGATTGTGAACAGGTATTGCAGAACCAGCGCGGCCGCGACCAGCGAAACAATGACCCAGACCATGGTCAGCGTCATCAGGCGCAGCCGAAGCGAGCGAATGTTCAATACCCGTCACCAAGCGTGTAGCCGAAGCCGCGCCGCGTCTTGATCACGTCGGCGGCCAAGCGCTTGCGGACCACGGCGACCAGCACTTCTACGACGTTGGAATCACGCTCGAAATCCTGATTGTAGATGTGCTCGGTGATCTGGAGTTGCGACAAGACCCGCCCCCGATTTTGCACGAGATAGGACACCAGCTTGAACTCCTGCGGTGACAGATCGATCGGCAAACCATCACTGGTTACTGACAAGGTGCGCAGATTGAGCTGATAGGACCCAAAGGAAATCAGCGATGTTGCATGGCCGTTGACGCGCCGCACCAGAGCTCGCAGGCGGGCGGCAATCTCCATGACATGGAAGGGCTTGATCACGTAGTCATCGGCCCCCGCTTCGATGCCTTCCACGCGCTCTTCCCATTGCACGCGGGCGGTCAGGATCAATATCGGGGTCATACGGCCGGCCCGGCGCCAGCGCTTGAGAACCGTCAGGCCATCGATCTGTGGCAGGCCGAGGTCCAGCACGATGGCGTCGAATTCTTCAGTCTCGCCGCGATACCAGCCCGCCTCGCCATCGCTTTCGCGCTCCACCAGAAAGCCGGAACGTCCAAGGCCGGCGGACAATGTCTCCACGATCCTGTCATCATCCTCAATAACGAGAATCCGCGTCATGGCACCTCGATATGTGAGCCGGAGCGAGCATCGTAATATTCAGTCCCGACTCGCCCCGCTGGCGTCAACACCTTGACGACATAGACCAGCGAGCGTTCTGCGCGAACCAGTTGCGCATCGATGATCTGGCCACCAGTTCGCGTCTCTATGTCCGGCAGCAGCGACACCAGCGAGACTGCCTCCCCTGCTTCGACCATCGGCAGCAATTCGTCTTCGGGCACAATGGCCGGTTTGGCCGGCGGTGACGAATTGGTCACACGGGAGTGGTTCGCATCATTGCCGTTGCCCACGCCGTCATTGCCTTTTCCGGCATTTGCATTGGCATTGCCATTATCACGATTGCCGTCGCTGCCGGACGTACCCGCCGGGCCTCCATTGCCGTTACCGCCGCCATTGCCATTACCGTTATTGCCGCCCTCCGACTGGCCGCCATTGCCATTGCCATTGCCATTGCCGTTGCCTTGAGCAAGCACTGGTACCGTGATGGCAAGCATCATCACAAATGTGGCGATTAGAACTTTGATTTTCATCCAGTATCTATAACGCAGTTGAGCTTACAAAGCGCTGACATCGGCTCGAATACTGCAAAAGGCGAGCGCCGGATGGCACTCGCCTTCAGCGATCCGGGCGCCGGTGGGTGCCCGAGCAGGAGGTTCACGGCAAAGCCGCAACGCTGGTTATTCAGCTTCGCGCTTCTGCTGGATCAGGTCGCCCACATTTTCGAACTCGTCCGGATAGGCGTCCACGATTTCCTTGGGGTTGCCGGCGGCGAGGCCATTATCCCGCGTGCGCAGATGCTGAAACATCTCTCCCGGCGTGTCGTGGACCGTACCATCCTTAAGCACGTAGCTCTTTCCGGACGCAGTTTCATCCGCGTGCACAACCGCTCCACCTGCGAGGAGTGCGAGGCCAAGGCCTAAAAACACAGACTTCTTCGATGACGTTTTCATTGCTGGCTCCGTAAAGGTTGATAGCGACCGCGAACCGGCCGCTGTGACCAGCTTATGGCATGGGACATGTGATGCCGCTGATGAGGCCTGTCAGCTGTTTGTCAGCAAAGTGCAGCGCGGCGCTCCCTTACAGGATGCTGACAACGCGCGTCACACCCCTCTCACCCACGATCGGCTAACCTGTCGGCAATATGCAGCGGGCCAAGGAATTTTGAATGCATCACGTTGGTAACCAGCAACGTCATCGACCCAGCGACGCAGACCAGTGGGTGTTCACGGGCGATGTGAAGGACAATAGCAGGTTCGATGGCGACTGCGCCTGGTGTGAAAAACAAGACCTCCGTCTTACATTTGAGGTACGGCAGGCCAAAGCGGACCGCGCTCGCCATGTTTGCCGGGCCTGCATCGAGCGAGCGCCGCTCCGGATGGAACATGAGAGCCGTGCTTTCGGCGTCCAGCAATGGCGCGACTATCTCAGCGAGCTTGCCGTGCGCCTGATGCACCGGACCTGCCGCGACGTGCTGCGCACCCTTCTCACCCAGATCGACGATCCGGCCCTGCAGGAAGTTGCTGTCTATTTCGATCGCAACGTGCAGCTATCGCTCGGTCGCGCCGCCACCCTCCTGCTGGCATTGTCGCATTCGCAACTGGAGGTCGATCCTCGTGTCTTTGAGGTTCAAATCCGCAGTGCGGCCCACAAGCAGGAGTTTGCTTTCCTCAGTGACCGGGAAAAGCTGGCGGTCTGGCCGGTGTTTTCCGTCACGATACAAAAACGGCTGATTTCGCTCGGCTTTGCACCGTCGACAATTCGATCTCGGCCGCACGTCCCCGAAATACCCCGAAAACGGGATTGGGAGCGCGTCGGCTTCGCCGGGCCGCCGGCATGAGGGGAGGCACCTCTGTGCCTCGAACACCGAGCTTGCCAATCGGACCCTGTGGGACCAATCTCAGCCCGGCAGACGCTGTGTGGGGATTCTAAGTTATGATCATAAACGATGGTGTCGTCGATGCCGGCGAGATCGACGGGGTAGCTCGGCCCGGTCTGATGAACCGCCGATCATTTCTGGTCGGCACTGCCGTCGCTCTCGGCTCACTTGGACTTGCTGGCTGCGCCACGTCAGGTGGCATGAGTTTGGCGGAGGCGGAGCGGGTCTATGGACCGCTCCCTAACGAGCGCTTCCCAATTCCCGCCGTCAATATCAGCAAGATCAATCCGAAATATCTTCGCCGAAGAGTGCGTTACGATTCAGCCGAGGCGGTGGGTACGATCATCATCGATCCCGGTCACTACTACGTTTACCGCATCGAAGGCGACGGATATGCCACGCGTTATGGCGCCAATGTCGGCCGCGCCGGGTTTTTGTGGAGCGGTGACGCTTATATCGGCCGCAAGGCCGAATGGCCAATCTGGACGCCCCCAAGGAAATGATCCTGCGCCAGCCAGAGGCCGCCCCATATGCCGGCGGCATGGCGCCGTGGCTAAACAATCCACTCGGCGCGCACGCTCTATCTCTATCAAAATGGCGCCTACACGCTTTACACGATCTACAGCACGATCATGCCTGAAACGATCGGCAAAGGCATTTCCAGCGGCTGTGTTGGCCTTCTTACCCGGGACATGATCGACCTCTACGACAAGACGCCGGTCAATACCAAGGTAGTGGTCCTGCCGGCTTAGCCACACTTCACCTTATGCGCGGCGTTTTCAAACCGTGCTGCCTCAAGCCCCGGGCTAGCTGTCGGCAATAATCGCGGCAAGTGTGCGCAGCGCCGTACGCAGAGCTGACTCGGGCATGCTCGCGTAATTGAGCAGCAAGGTACTCTCGTGGGGCGCGGTACCGAGATAGTGCCCGCGCAGAAAACTCAAGCCCATGCCCCGCTTGTTGGCATTCTCATGAATTGCTGCCTCATTGAGGCGGCGCGGAAAGCGTACGGTTGCGTGCAGGCCGGCCGAAATGCCGCTAATTTCCACCTCCGGCAATTCGGCAGCGATGACGGCAAGCAGGGCCTCGCGGCGATCACGGTAGAGGGCGCGCATCTTGCGCAGGTGGCGATCATAGTCGCCACTGATGATGAAATGGGCGAGGGTGAACTGCTCGAGGCGGCCGCGGCCGCAATCCATCAGCCGCATTTCATCTTCGAACGCCAGTAGCAGATCGGGCGGCGCCACCATCCAGCCCAGCCGCAATGCGGGGGCAAGCGTCTTGCTCGTGGTGCCGGCATAGACGACGTGATCGGGCGCCGAGCCCTGCAATGCACCAATCGGCGCGCGGTCATAGCGGAACTCGGCATCGTAGTCATCCTCCAGCGCTATGGCATTCTTCTCCCGCAGCCAGTTTGCGAGCGCCAGACGCCGTTCGCCGCTCATCACCACGCCGGTTGGCGATTGATGGGCGGGTGTCAATAGCACCGCCTGGGCTCGGCTTTTGCCGAGCGCTGCAACATCGATGCCATATTCATCCACACCGATGGGAAGCAGCTTCAATCCGGCCGCAAGCCAAACCTCGCGGTCGGAATAGCCCGGATCCTCAACGGCGAGTTCCGTCACGCCACGGCGCTTCAGCGCCCGCGCCATCAAGGCCCGGGCCTGTTCGAAGCCGCTGGTGATCAGGATTTGGCGCGGATCGGCGCCGACGCCGCGTACGCGTCCGAGATAGTCCGCCAGTGCCCGGCGCAAGGGCAAGACTCCATAGCGCTGCCCATAGCCGAAATCGTCGGGCGTCATCGTCTTGAGGGCGGCTTCGGCCGCCTTCAGCCAGCGTGCCGAAGGAAAGCTCGACAGGTCCGGGCTGCCGGGCCGGAAGTCATAGCGGAAGACAAGAGTCGTGATGCTCTCGGGCGGGAGATCTTGAGCACGGTGCCCCGGCGCAGTGTCGGCTACGCGCGGCGCGGCGCTCCGGCGTAGAGCAAGATAGCCCTCGGCGGCGAGCTGGGCATAGGCCTCCATCACCGGGGGCCGCGAAATACCCAGATCGCGGGCGAGGTCACGGGTCGATGGCACTTCGCTTCCCGCCCGCAACATGCCGCCACGGATGGCATCGCGCAATTGCCGTTCGAGCTGCGCCTGCATGGACGCCGGCCCGTTGCGATCTACGCTGATCAGCAGTTCGGCATCGCGACTGGACAAGCGTTTCCTCCCCAACTGGTCATTAAATGCCTGACCAGTTTGCCATAGCTTCATCCATGCCCGCTAGGGCGTTGAATCAAAACGTTGGAGAAGAAAATGGCTATCGTCGATTTCACCCCCGGCCCACAATTCCGTCGAATTCCCTCTTGCCCGTGCCATCCATGTCATCGTGCGGTGGGTCGCCGCCCGCCGAACAGCGCGCCAAGCGGGACGCGTTGCACGGCCTGCTGTTTGCGCCTGAGCACCGGCTGCGCGATCTTGGCATTACCCACGAGCAGCTGATCCAGATGCTCGAAACTCAACATCGGTAAGACCCGCCGGCACCCACGCAACTGATAAAAGGAGAGCCGGAATGGGCAAGCTGACATATGGCATGATAATGTCGCTCGACGGCTTCGTCGCCGATGCGTCGGATTATTTTGATGACGAAATCCTTGGTTTCATAAACGATGAAACCCGCAAATACGGCACCGAAATCTATGGCCGGCGCATGTATGAAGAGATGGTCTACTGGGAAACCTACCGGGTGGAACAGGGCGTGACCGGGTTTGCCGACAGAATTTGCCCGTATCTGGAAGGGGTTCGACAAGCTGGTCATCTCTTCGACAGCTTGAGCGGACCTCGAGTGACAAAACGCGGCTCCTGCGCGAGTTCCAGCCGGGCGAAATCCGCCGGCTCAAGGCGGAAACCGTCAAGGACATTTCGGTCGCCGGTCCGACGCTGGCCGCGCAATTCATCAAGGCAGGATTGGTAGACGAATATGCGCTCTATTCCGTGCCGGCAATCTCGGGCGCAGGAAATCCTGTGTTCAGGGACTTCGAGGCCCGACTGGATCTCGACCTCATCGAAGAACGCAGGTTCGCCTCGGGCATGGCTTTCCTGCGCTATGCACCGCGCAACGGCGCGAAATAGGCTCAAGGCAAGATAGCTGACCGCCGATCTGCTGGCCCCGCCCGCAAGGACAGGGCCTCTGATTTCAAGCGACTTGCGGCCGCCGGGCGATAACGCCTTCGGTGCGGGCCCGCACTTCGGGCGAGGCCGGGCAAGTGGCGACGGCCTCGTAGCCGGCAGCGCCGGGATAGGGCGCGACCAGACTTGGCGGGCTGTGATTGGCTGGGCAGAACACGATTGCCTCATCCGCGCCGACTGCAGTCAGATCAAGAATGGCGCAGGAGCGGGTCATCAGGAAGAGCGGCCGCGCATCGGGTCCGCGATGCCGCAAATGGGCGATCACCGCCTCACGGGTGGACTGATCCAGTCCTTGTTCCACCATATCGACAACCAGAACTGTCGGTCCCTCGATTTCGAGACCTGCAATGAGGGCGGTGAGCGCCGGTGATGGCGTGGCGCCGTCCTCGGTTAGCTGAGTCAAGGCCTGCTCGACGCGGGCGTTCAAAGCCGTGTCGTTCGCCAAATGGCTTTCGGCCGTCTCGCCCGCCACGAGGCGATCGAGCCCGAGAAAAATCGCGCCGGGTGTAGTGGCGGCAATGGCTTGGGCAAGCCGCGTCTTGCCGCTGCCCAGCGGGCCGATGATGTAGGTGAGCGGCTTGATGGCAGTCAGCTCAAACCGCTCACCACCCCACGGCCGGGGCAGATCAAGGGCGATTTCGATTTGACTGGCCCGGCTCAATAGACGCGGCAATTCGCCAGCGGCCGGGGCTTGTCCACGGGCAAGGTCGGCACGCAGATGGCGGACTTTTTCGACTGTGCCGGCAAGCTGGTGCAGGCGGCCTTCGAGCGTGGTCTGGTGCGCGGCCAAAGCCGGTCCGAGGCAATCGGGCTCGCCGTTAAACACCTGCGCCACCGGGACAGGCTAAGGCCGAGGGCGCGCAAGGCAGCGATTTCGGCGGCCTGTTCCATTTCCTTGGGGCCGTAAGTGCGCCAACCCGCCGCGGTGCGGATGGGCGCTAGCAGGCCGCGTTGTTCATAAAGGCGGAGTGCCTTGGTGGAGACGCCGAGCCTTTTGGCGGCTGCGGCGGCGTTGATAAACTGGGCCGAAGGGCTCACGGTTTGACCTCACTATTTGCTGACCGCCCATGTTGTGGGACCTGCCCCGGGGGCCGAGTCAATGGGTTTATGTCAGGCCGCCGGGGGCGCCTCCAAGGGCTCGCTATCCGCCGGCTTTTCCGGCGCCTTGACGCGATACCGGGCGACGTAAAGCGCGGGCAGGAAATAGAGCGTCAGCGCGGTTGCCACGATGATGCCGCCGATCATGGCATAGGCCATCGGCCCCCAGAACACTTCGCTGGCAATGGGGATCATGCCCGGGCTGGCGGCCGCCGCCGTCAGCAGGATGGGCCGCATGCGATGCTCGGTGGCGTGGAGCACGGCATCCCATTGATTGTAGCCATCGCGCAGATTGTCGTTGATCTGGCCGATCAGGATCACCGCATTGCGGATGATGATGCCGGCCAGCGCCAGAACGCCCAGTAGCGCCACAAAGCCCGGGGGCGTTCCCGTCGGCAATAGAGCCGCGACCACGCCGATCAGGCCGAGCGGGGCAACGCTGACCACCAGCACCAGCTTGGACACGCTCTGCAATTGCACCATCAGGATGAAGGCGATGGCCAGCAGCATGGCGGGCAAGGTGGCCACCAGAGCCGTTTGGGACTTGCCGCTCGATTCGGCCGCACCGCCCGTCACCACGTGATATTCGGCGGGTAGCTTATCGGCAAAGCTCTGGATGGTTGGGGCCAGCTCCTTATTCACCGCCGCGGGCAGCAGGTCGCCCGCCACCGAGCCAAGTACAGTGATGGTCGGCAGGCGGTCGCGCTGCCAGATGATGGGTTGCTCCGAGCCATATTGAATGCTGGCGAAGGCGCCCAAGGGCACGGCCACGCCGCTCGAAGTGGGCACTTGCAGGTTTTGCAGGGTTTCGATCGAATTGCGCTGATCTTCCTCGGCGCGCACCACGACATCGACCAGATAGATGGAGTCGCGCACTCGGGTGATGGTGGTGCCATTGATGATGGTATTGAGCACCTGCGCGACACTTTCGGAGGTCACGCCCAGCCGGCGCGCCTTGTCCTGATCGACATCGACCAGCAGCGACTTGCCGGGTTCGTTCCAATCGAAACTGATGTCGCGGACATGCGGGCTGGCGCTGACCACGCCGGCCAGATCAAGCGCGAGGCTGCGTACGGTCTGCACATCGGGGCCGCTGAGGCGGTATTGGATGGGGCGGCCGACTGGGGGCCCCAATTCGAGGAATTGGGCGAAGGTGTTTACGTCAGTGAATTGGGTGGCGAGCAGAGCATCGATCTTGGCGCGCACGCGGCCGCGGGCCTCCAGATCCTTGGAGACAATGACCACCGGCCGAAGAAGGAATTGGCCAATTGGCTATCCATGGGCAGGTAGAAACGCACCGCGCCCTGCCCGACATAGGAACTCCAATGGTCGATATCGGCATCACCGACCGGGCTCGCTTCGAAACGGTCCATCACCGCCTCGGTTTCGCGAATGGTGGCATTCTGCGGCAGGGTGAAATCGACCGAGATTTCCGGGCGATCCGAGGGCGGGAAGAATTGCTGCTGCACCTTGGTCAGCCCGAACAGCGAAACGGCAAACAGCGCCACGGTGAAGGCAATGGTGGCCCAGCGGAACTGCATGGCCACGGCCAGCGAGCTACGGAACCAGCCAGCAATGCGACTGGGCTTTTTGTCGGCATGGCCCTTCATGACCTTGGGCAATAGCGCCACCCCGATCAGCGGGGCGAAGAGCACTGCGACGACCCATGAAATCAGCAATGCGGCCGCGATTACATAGAACAGGGTCTGGACATATTCCCCGGCCGTCGAGGCATTGAGCAGGATGGGGAGAAAGCCGGCGACGGTGACGAGGGTGCCGGTGAGCATGGGGAAGGCGGTGGAGGTATAGGCGAAGGTCGCGGCCTTGGCCAAACTATCCCCGGCTTCGAGGCGCGACACCATCATTTCAACGGTGATCATGGCGTCGTCGACCAATAGGCCCAGTGGCGATGATCAGGGCGCCCAGCGAGACGCGCTGCAGCGAAATGCCCATGAATTCCATGAAGACAAAGACCAGCGCCAAAACGATCGGGATCGAGATGGCGACGACGAGCCCGGCGCGCAGGCCCAGACTGAGGAAGCTCACCACGAGCACGATGACCACGGCTTCGAACAGGGATTTGGTAAAGCCGCCAACGGCTTCCTCGACCACATGGGGCTGGTCGGAGACTCGGTCGATGCCAACGCCGATCGGCAGGCGGGTTTCGATTTCAGCCATGCGCTCCTTGAGCGCTTCGCCGAATTTGAGGATATCGCCGCTGGGGGCCATGGAAATGGCGAGGCCCAAGGCGGTTTTGCCGTCGTAGCGGAATAGCGGATCGGGCGGCTCCTGATAGCTGCGGCTGATGGTGGCGACATCAGCGAGGCGGAAGAAGATGTCGCCCTGCTGCAGATTGATCTTGGCGATATCGGCTTCGGAGGTGAACTGGCCGCCCACGCGCACCAGCACTTTTTCGCCATCACTCTGGATGGTGCCTGAGGGGGTGACGGCGTTCTGCGCCTGCAATTGGGCGACGACGTCATCGGCGCTGATGCCCGTGGTCGCCAATTGCTGGGTGGAAAAGTCGATAGAGATGACTTCGTCCCGGGTGCCGATCAGCTCGACCTTGCCGATATCGGGAATGGCCAAGACGTCATTGCGGACGGTTTCGACATAGTCGCGCAGCTGGCGATAGCTCAGGCCATCGGCGGTGAAGGCATAGATATTGCCGTAAACCGAGCCGAATTCGTCATTGAAGAAGGGGCCGACCAGACCGCTGGGGAATTGGGCGGCGATATCATTGATGGTCTTGCGCACCTGATACCGGGAATCCGTCACGGCTCGGCCGCGCAGGGTTTCCTTGAGGTTGACGAAGACGGTGGATTGGCCGGCGGTCGAATAGGAGCGGGTGAAATCAGAGCGCGTCGAGGCTTTCCAGCGCCCGCTCGATGCGTTCGGTAACTCGGCTCTTGGTGTCGTCAATGGAGGCGCCGGGCCAATAGGCCTGCACCACCATGGTCTTGATGGAAAAGGCCGGGTCTTCCTCGCGGCCCAGCCTTTGATAGGAAAACACCCCGGCCACGACCGCGATGACCATCAGGAACCAGATGAAGCTCTTATGTTCGAGCGCCCATTCGGAAAGGTTGAAGTTCATTCCGGGTTTCCTTCGCTGACGAGGACCTTTTGGCCTTCGCTGAGGCTATTGATGCCGGCGGTGACGACGCGGTCGCCTTCGGCCGGGCCGGTGCTGATGGCGGCGGTGGAGGCGGTGCGGGACGCTATTGTGACCGCGCGGGTCGCGACCGTGCCGGCGGCAGGGTCGAGCACCCAGACCTTGGCGGCGTCGCCGTCGCCCAGCACGGCCGTAAGCGGGATTTGTGCCGGGGGCTGATCGAGCGGGAGGGTGACGACGGCCTCGACCGTGGTGCCCAGACGGAAGGCATCACTGGGGGCATCGAGTGTCAGCCGGACGCGGCGCAGGCGGGCGGTAGCCGAGGCGCTGGGCGCGATTTCGCGGACAATGCCGTTGGTTTGCGCGCCAATGGCGTCGGTCGTGGCAACGGCAATGCTGTCGCCAACCTTCAGCGTCGCGGCGAGGCTTTCGGGCAGATCGAAGACGGCATCGCGCTGGTCGGGGCGGGCCATGGTCAGCACGGTCTGGCCCGCGCTGACCACCCGGCCTACTTCGGCTGATGTCGAGACCACGACGCCATCGGCATCGGCCGCGATCTGGGCATAGCCGAGCTGGTCCTGCGCGCAGGTCACATTGGCTTCGGCCTGATCGAGTTGGGCCTGAGCGGTTTGGCGGGCGGTGGTGGCGGCGTCGAGCTGGGCTTGGGCGGCGGTATTGGTCGAGACCAATTGGCGGACGCGCGCCTCGGCGGCGGAGAGATTGTTGAACTGGGCCTGCGCACTGGCGAGATTGGCCTGCGCCGTTTCGACCTGGAATGCCTGCACACTGGCGTCGAGCGTGGCCAATATCTGGCCCTTGGTAACACTGTCGCCCGAGGCCGACATCGCGCGTCAGCACCCGGCCGGCCGATTGAAAGCTGAGCGTGGTTTCATGGCGGGGTTCGACACTGCCGACAAAGGGGCCGATGGTTTGGCTCGTGGCAAGGGTAACATTGGTGGTGAGCACCGGGCGTAGCGGCTCGGCGACAGGGGCCTCCGGGGCTTGGCCGCAGGCGGCGAGCAGCAGGGCGATGAGGGTGGCGGAGAGGCCAAGGCGGAGCGCGGAAATCATGGGGTGGCCTCCACGCTGGTAACGGCCTGACCGGGATAAAGCATCTGCGTGCCGGCGGTGACGACGAGATCGCCCGCCGTCAGGCCCGAGGCGACGATGACCTTGTCGGCCAGATAGCGGTCGATGACGACCGACTTGAGGCTGACGGTTTGCGCCGATGGATCGACCACCCAGACGGCGGGGCCATTCTTGTCGTGGAATAGGGCGCCCCGGGGCAGGGCAAAACCGGAAATGGGCGGCAGCGCGATGCTGGCGGCGACTGAAGCGCCGAGCGGCATGGTGCCGCCGCTGTCGGCGAAGCCGACTTCGACTGCGGACGGTGCCGGTCGCGGTATTCACCGTGGGGGCGACTTCGCGGACCGTGCCGGTGGCTGTGATAGATGGATCGGCGACCAGCGACAGATCGACCGGCACGTCATGGGGCACGCCGGTCAGCGCGGCTTCGTAGATATTGAACACCGCGTCGCGCGGGCCATCCTGCGCCGGGGTCAGCACGGTCTGGCCGCCACCGACTACTCGGCCCGGCTCAATGGTCCACGACAGGATGATGCCATCGGCATTGGCCTTGAGATCGACATAGGTCAGCACTTCATTGGCCGATGCCTGCTGGGATTGGGCGGCTGCCAAAGAACTCTTGGCGCTATCGAGGGCGGTCTGGCCCTGTTCGAACTGGGCGCGCGTGGCGTTGCCGGCGGTGAACAGCGCGTTGATGCGGTCGAAATCGCGCTGGGCCCGGGTGAGCTGGGCCCGGGCCGCATCGACCGAGGCATTGGCCAGCGACAGGCTCGCCTTCTGATCGGCGGCGTCGAGGCCGGGCCAGCGATTGGCCCGAGGTGACATGATCGCCGGTTTCAACCAGCACGTCGAGCACGCGCCCGGCGGTGCGGAAGGCCAGATCCTGCTGGACCTGCGCCTTGACCTCGCCGGTCAGCGAGGCTCGGGTGACAGTATCGCTGGACGCCGCTGTGACGACCGAGACCGTTCTGGGTGGGGCCGCGGCAGCGGGCGCCTCAGCTTTGGAACAGCCAGCCAGCAGGAGTGACGCAGCGGCAAAACCCAAGGCCGCACGGATCGTCTGGGTATTCATGGCGAAACTCCCGGCACACCTCACGACACGGCGATCATGGCATTGGCTACCCAGCGCGCCATTCGGTCAACTGCGTTGTCACCAGAAATCACTATCGAACCAACGCTTTCAGGTAATGCCGGCGGAGAGGGTGGTGGCGCGATCTTTGGGGTCCAGCGCAAGCGAAGGAGCAATCGGCGAGAAGACATGTTTCGAGAAGAACGACGAAATCATCAGAGCTCGAAGCTCGGCGAGGCTTCTACCCCGCTCGTTCAGCAAACAAAAAACCCTCGGTTTCCCGAGGGTTTTGAATGGTAGCGAAGCCCAGATTTGAACTGGGGACACACGGATTATGATTCCGCTGCTCTAACCAACTGAGCTACTCCGCCCCAAAGGCCGCCCGGCAGAAGGCCCGGATGGCGACGCTTGAAAAGCTTGTCGACGTATTAGATTTGCCGTCCCGGCCTGTCAAGCGCCCTCCTCTGCCGTCCCCCGAGACAAAATGTGGATCGCATGCGAATTTGACGACGTCCGCTCGTCGTCGTTCGATTATCGGCAACAGCTTGTTGGAATTAGGCTGCTGCACAAGCGGGGCACTCTGACTTACATCTTGGGCAATGTTAGCGCGGTTCGCCGCATGAAGGAGACGAAAGCTATGACTTTGCAGCTCGGAGGCATCCACCACCTGACCGCTGTCACCGCCCGAGCCGGCAAGAATCTGGCCTTCTATACCCAGACCCTAGGCATGCGGCTGATCAAGAAGACGGTCAATCAGGACCAAACCACGGCCTATCACCTGTTCTATGGCGATGGGGTCGCTTCGCCCGGCGCCGACCTGACTTTTTCGATTTCGAAACCGGCCCTGAAAAGCGCAGCAACCACACCGTCAGCCGTACCGGCCTGCGCGTCGATAGCGAGGACACGCTCAAATGGTGGAAGGACCATTTGCAGAACCACAATGTGGGCACCTCGGGCATCAAGGAACGCAATGGCCACACCTCGCTCGATTTCGAGGATTTTGAGGGCCAGCGTTTCCGCATGGTAATCGACGCGACCAATAAAGTCGTGCCTCGGCACAAAAGCCCGGTTCCGGCCGAAAAGCAGATCATCGGACTAGGCCCCATCTCCCCGGCTGTGCCGCAGCTCGACCGCACCGAAGCCGTGCTGACCCGGGTGATGAATATGCGCAAGGTCCGCACTTATCCGGCCACCAGCACGACGGGGGAAACCCATGTATTCGAAATGGGTGAAGGCGGCCCCGCGGCCGAGCTGCAGGTCGTGGTCGATCCCACCCACGGCCGCTGCCCGGCCCGGCGCTGGCGGCGTGCATCACGTGGCCTTCCGCACGCCTGATCAGGACAGTCTGCGCCAGTGGATCGCCCGCGTGACCCGGGCCGGCATTCGCTCCAGCGGGGAGGTGGAACGCTATTATTTCACCTCACTCTATTTCCGCGAGCCCAATGGCATCCTGTTCGAGATTGCCACCGACGTGCCCGGCTTTGCCGCCGACGAGCCGATGGAAACGCTGGGCGAATCCCTTGCTCTGCCGCCCTTCCTCGAACCCCGCCGCGCCAGCATCGAGGCCAATCTCAAGCCGCTGGTCTAGGAACGAAAGTCGGAGCGGGCTGGTAATCCAGCCCGCTCCAGCGCTCGGAAGCCCTCAACAGGCGCTGTTCGTTTCTGCCTGCCGGGACGCAGGCATCGTCTTGTGCCGCAGGGGCCGTATCGGGCTGGAGCAGGGCAGCGGTCTTGAGCAGCTGGATGAATTCGGCGCGATAGCCGCTTTCATCGGCGCCCTTACCCGATTGGGCCAGGGGCACGGATCGCGTCCCAACTCATATCCCGGACATAGTCGGAACCCTTGAGCTTCTGCCCGAAGGCGGCTACGGCCGCAGCAAACCGCGCGTCATCGCTGGCTGCACTGATATCTTCATAGACCACGCCGGGCGTCACCGGCTGTTCGATGAGCTGGCTGACATCGCTGTCGGGCAGCTTGAAGCGCATCTTGAGGAAGGCAATTTCCTCGCTGCTACCGGCTGCGGCGCCACTCCCGCCATAACGCAGCGGATCGACCAGTTCGGCGCCCGAGCCAACCGGCGTGATTTCATAGAGCGCTGTCACCGTATGCCCGGCCCCGATATCGCCGGCATCCACCGCGTCATTGTTGAAATCTTCGCGGTTGAGCGCCTGAGTCTCATAGCCGATCAGCCGGTATTCGCTGACTACGGCCGGATTGAACTCCACCCGGATTTTCACATCCTTGGCGATCATATTCAGGGTCGAACCGACCTCTTCCACCAGCACCTTCTGGGCTTCGCGGAAATTCGAGATATAGCTGGCATTGCCATTACCGTTCTGCGCCAACGCCTGCATGGTCGCGTCGTCCAGATTGCCCTTGCCAAAGCCCAGCACCGACAGCGTCACCCCGCTTTCGCGCTTGGCCTTGATAAAGTCTTCGAGCTTTGCGGGGTCATCGATCCCCACATTGAAGTCGCCATCAGTAGCCAGAATCACCCGATTGGTGCCTCCGCTGACCTTGGCCTGCTCGGCCAGCTTATAGGCCAGCTCAATCCCCTCGGCGCCCGCCGTGCTGCCACCGGCCGAAAGCTGGTCCAGCGCCGCCAAAATCTTGGCCTTGTCCGTCGCCTTGGTCGGCTCCAGCACCACCCCAGCCGAACCGGCATAAGCCACGATCGACACCGTGTCATTGCCCGAGAGCTGATCGACCAATAGCCCGAATGCCCGCTGCAGCAGCGGCAGCTTATCCGGCTCATCCATGGAACCTGACGTATCGATCAGGAACACCAGATTGCTCGGTTTGTCCTCGCCGGCTGGAGGCACATAGCCCTTGATGCCGATTTCGAGCAGCTGCGTCTTGGGATTCCACGGCGTGGGAAACACCGCCATGGTCGGCTTGAACGGG
The DNA here is from genome assembly GCA_025452255.1 of Devosia sp. A8/3-2. Taxonomy (GTDB): domain Bacteria; phylum Pseudomonadota; class Alphaproteobacteria; order Rhizobiales; family Devosiaceae; genus Devosia. The sequence goes on along the minus strand of CP104974.1, from coordinate 1,495,069 downwards.
GAGGTCGCACTTTCAGCCGGCGCATAATCATAAGGGAAATAGTTCAGCAATTCCTCGATGCGCACCGCGTCTGGCTCGGGCACATAGCCCTCTTCCAGCGAGCGCCGCACATAGGAATAGCTGGCCGTATCCACATCGATCGAGAAGGTCGAAACCGGCTCGCTCGCGGCAACCTTCAGACGCTGTTCCTCAAAGCTGGTGAATTCGTCGCCGCTGGCTTCGGCCTCAGGGCGCAACTGCATAATCCGGCGTCGTTCCCCGCGCCACCGCACCCATCGGCAGGACGGTAGTCGGCGCCGGTGGCGGCACGATGAACATGTTGTCGGTGAGTTCCTCGCCGAATTGCGGTTCGGCCGCTTGCTGGCGAAGACGCGTTTCATCGACTGGCGCCGGTAAGATCGGGGGCGCCGGGGCCGCAATTTCAGTCTCCGTTTGCGCCGCGCCCAAAGTCGACGGATCGACGGGCAGCGTGGTCGGCGGCGGATCGAACAAGATAGGCGGCTGGCTGGCAGTCTGGTTGACTGGCTCGGTGTCATCGAGGTGCTGCTATAAAGCTGATAGCCGAGCGGCAGCACGAGCAATGCAATGGCGGCCGTGCCGATAGGAAGACGCATATCCATGATCCAGTTCCCCTTCAGGGTAGTGATGATGGAATTGAGACGCCCTCCTTGGCGATTTCCTTTGGTTGCTTGTGCCGATTTCTGTGCCGCCGCACTCTGGGCGGCCTCGAACGCAGCCATGCCGGCTACCAAAGCGCTTTTTCGCGTCGGCATTGCCCGCAGGCGCCTTGGCTCGGCTGAGGTCCGTGAATGGATCGTGCATATCTTCGCTCATAGCAGCCCCCTTAGGGTCTTGCGTGCCTCATGCACATGAAAGGAGACCGTGGCCTCCTTGATGCCCATGATTTCGGCCGCCGCCGTGGCTCAATTCCTCCGCATAAACCAGCAACACCGCGTCGCGTTGCTTTTCGGGCAGTTCCCGCACCGCCGCCCAGAGTTGACGCGACGTCGCCGCATCCTCCCGGTCGGCAGGGTGATCTTCCGGGCTCACCTCGGCATAGGCATCGGCATATTTGCCGCGCCGGCTGGCCGCCCGCTGCATGTCGCGCACCGCATTGAGCGTGATGCGATAGACCCAGCTCGAAAGGCGCTGCGCCCATCGAACCCGCCAATCGCCGCGCCCAGCTTGACGCACACATCCTGCGCCACATCCTCGGCATCGGTGCGGTTGCCGCACCATTTCCGAGCCGTGCGGTAGATCAGGTCATAGTGATCCTCGATCAACTCGCCAAATGCGGTGGCGTCGCCATTCTGCGCGCGAGCGACCAGCGCCCGCGTCAACGCACCGGCATGATCGATCTGTGGTGCGGCAGACAGTCCCATCACGGGGGCAAACACTCGCGCAAGCCTTAACTGGTGCCTCTTATAGTGCTAAGACGCCGCTGCCCGCCCGTTCCTTTGGTGGTTCTGAGCAGATTTATTTTTGAGGTCTTCCGATGGACGAACCCAAACTGAGCCCCTTTGCGCTGACACCGGCCCGTATCATGCTGCTGGCGCTGGGTGCCCTGCTGGTGATCATCGCCATCTCGACATCTCTTGGCGGCATCAATGCCTACCAGCAGCTCCGTGAAGCCAATAGCGCCGCAACGCAAACGGCCCCCGCCGAGGCAGGGGCCGCTCAATCTGAGCCGGAAACTGTCGCGCCCTAATTGCCCGGGGCTACGCTGACACCGGTCTCGCTATAACTGGCCTCCGCCGGCTGACCGTTGACGCGCACCTCCGCGAAGCGGCCCTTGATCGCCTGAGCAGAAATGACCTGCACCGTGCCTGAACCTGCTGGCACCCGGATATCGAGCACACCGCCCTCGATCACCACGTCTCTATCCACCGCCATGGCGACCTGATCGAGCGATGCGCCTACGACTGACAGTACGGCGCCATCAAGTTGAGCATAGTCGCCCTTTAACGCCACGCCATCCTGCCCGATCTCCAGCGTGCCGCCGGCAAGATAGACATCGCCCGAACCCAGCGCATCGGAACTATTCGCGATCAGGCTCCCCGCCTCGATCACCGTGCCGCCCGAATAGCTGTTGGCGCCGGCCAGAACCAGGGCTGCCGCTGCCCTGCTTGGTGAACATGCCCTTGCCGGCAATATCATTGCGCCATGTATCGCGGGCATTGAACCCGCCCAGCGCGCCATCCATGCTCACCGTAACGTCGCCATCGAACGCCGCGTAGCCATCGGCTGCCCGGATATAGTCAAGACGGCCAAAGCCCTCCGCATCATCCATCACCGGATAACCGGCGGCAAAGGCGGTGGTCTTGAGCACAACGCGGCGCTGTTCGGCGCTAAGGTAAGGCAGGCGCGTTTCGAGCAACACTTCAGCGCCCTTGGGCACGACTACCGGAGCAGCAGTATCTGACACCGGCTCAAAGCCATAGCTGGTGCGGCGCGCAACATAGGCCAGATTGGCTGCCGGATCAGCAAATCGATCCTCATGAACCGGCGCCGCATGGGCGGCGGCATAGAGGCCATCGACCGTTTCGGCTCCGGTCTGGCGTATCAGCCAACCCTGCGCTCGGGCATAAGCATCCTGCTTGAGTTGGGCATTCTCGGGTCGGTTAAGGTTATAGACCACAACGGCCGTACCCAGCATGCGCCCGCCGATGACGTCGAGCGGCGAGTGCATGCCCGCCGAGATGCGGCTATCGCCCATCTCCACCGACCGCGTCAGGATTTCCGGTAACGCTCGGGCACCAGATAGGCCAGTGCCAGCCCGTCGCGCCGAGCTTCGGCGGTGTGGCCGCTCGGAAACCCGCCGTCCGTGCCGGGCGAGCCACTCTTGGCCGGCTCCAGCGTCGGCAGCACCGACACATCCATGGACCAGCGCCACGGACGGGCATATTTGAAATAGCGCTTGGCCGGTTCGGTCGAACCATCGGCACTGGCCGCCGCAATCAGATCAACGGCAAGGCCGAGGTCCATATTGGCCTCCTCGCCATCCACCACGCTGCCGACACCGCGATTATTGCCGTTATCGTCATATTTCACGCTGGTCGCGTCGGCCGCCACATAGGCGATGGTCGAGGATTGCCGGGCACCCGCGCGCCGGGCATCCGCCAGCGGACCCGTGCCATCCATCATGCTGACATTCTTGCCGCGACGATCATCAAGATAGGCCTGCACGGCTTCGTTCTGGGTCCGCAGCGCCGTGATATCGATCACGTAATCAATATTGGCCGCATGTGTCGCCGCGTTCACCACGGTGCCATCGGTAGCGCTGCCGGGAACCCCGTCCCAGTCCGTCATCGCAACAGCAGCGCAATCACCCTCGGCGGGCGCTTCCACATCGGCGTCGACAAATGGCGTATGCGGCGTCCACACATCGAGGAATCCGGACAGCAGGCGCACGCCCGCATTGCCCACGACATCGGACATGCACGCCTTGCCCCGCTGATTGGTCGCGCCGAAGTCCATATAGGCAGGCACATCCGCGGCAACGGGTGCATTGTCCTCAACACCCGTGCCACTGGGCCGCGCAGGTAGATCATCGGCAATGGCGCCGCCACAGGTCAGCACCGGGGCAAGCGCTGTCGACAGGCCCAGATTTCGCAAAAGCATCAAGCTCTCCGGATATAATAAACAACCGGAGGCGGTGCTAACTGGCATATGTGTCAGTCATGTATCGGACGGGCGGTTTTACCGATGCTTGCGACACCCTATCGCCCGTCGTTTTATCGGTCCTTTGGGTACCTTCTCCCCACATGGGAGAAGGAATTTCCATCTAAGCCGCAAACACCGCCGGCACCGCTTCCACGATAAACCCGCCGCCCCAGACTTCCGAGGTTGGTGTATCATCGGCGTAAAACACACAGGCCCGGCCCGGCGAAATGCCATATTCGCCTGACACCAGCGTCACGAATACATCTTCGCCGCGCATCTGCACGACGGCGGGCTGCGGTCCCCGCGTCGAGCGCACCTTGACCTCGACCGGCGCGCCATTGCCGGCGCTCAGTTCGGCCAAAGGCCGGCCGCCCAGCCAATTCACGTTGCGCAAGCGCACGGTATGGGTCTTGAGCGCCTCGCGCGGCCCCACGATGACGCGGCCCGTCTTGTGCTCGAGCTTGATCACATAGAGCGGCTCGGCCGCGGCGATCCCTGAGCCCTTGCGCTGCCCCACAGTGTAATTGACGATGCCCTCATGCGTCCCCAGCACGCGGCCATCCAGATGCACGATCTCGCCCGTCGCCACCGCCTCGGGATGCATCTTGCGGATGATGTCGGCATATTTGCCCTGCGGCACAAAGCAGATATCTTGGCTGTCGTGCTTCTCGGCGATTTCCAGCCCCATTTCACGCGCCAGTTCACGCACCTCGGCCTTGCCCATGCCGCCCAGCGGGAAGCGCAGGTAATCGAGTTGCTCCTGCGTGGTGGCAAACAGGAAATAGGTCTGGTCCCGTTCGGCATCGACCGGCCGGAACAGCTGCCGCCGCCCATCCGCCCCCAACCTGCTCTGCACATAATGCCCCGTCGCCAAGGCATCGGCGCCCAGATCCTGCGCTACCGTCATCAGATCGACGAACTTGACCGACTGGTTGCAGGCAATGCACGGCACCGGCGTTTCGCCCTGCTGATAGGCATTGGCGAAGGGCGCGATCACGCTCTTTTTGAAGCGCTCTTCATAATCGAGCACATAATGGGGAATGCCCAGAGTCGCGGCCACGCGCCGCGCGTCATGGATATCCTGCCCGGCGCAGCACGCGCCCTTGCGATGGGTGGCTTCGCCATGATCGTAGAGCTGGAGCGTCACCCCGACCACGTCATAACCCTGCCGGGCCAACAGGCCCGCCACGACCGAAGAATCCACGCCCCCGACATCGCGACAACAATGCGCGTGTCCTCAGGACGCTTGGCAATATCAAGCGAGTTCAACATCATTCCTCTATCCGGTTGGGTTCAAGGGCCAGCGGACGATTTAAGGCCCGCTCCATACTCCGTTCCGCTCGCTCGTGCAATCGGCTTGCAATACCCGGCAACAATTGCCGTCACCCGCCTTTTCTGCCGAGGCAAGACCTAATGACGTTGTCCAGCGCGAAAGGTAACACGTTGAATTAGAACAACAATGTACCGGCCTACCAATTGGCACCCCTCTTGCATTGCTATTGCCGGATTAGTCCCACTTTTACGGGTCCGCTTAGCGTGGCATCAAATCTGACCGTCTTGACCTCGACCGCCACCGGCACTCTCAGCAAGAGCCTCAATGGGCAGGCTTTGGCGCGGCACGACGCCTTTGCCGAACTGCTCGACGACGTCAGCAAATCTGCGCCCGTCAAGCCTGCGCCCGCCAGCGAACCGTCCAAATCCCGTGCCGATGACGAAGACCGCAAAGCCGATGATCCCCGAGCCGTCGCCGCGCCGGTCGATTCCGCCACGCCTATCCAGCCGGCGCCGCCCAAAGGCCAATTGGCCGACCTGCTCTGATCGCCTCGCCAAGCTCAGCGCCAGCCTTGAGGCGGGCAAAGCCCCAACCGACCGAGAAACGACCGATCTCACCGCGGCGCTCGAAGCGTTGGCCAAGGCCACGGGCGTCTCGTTCGATAACTTGCCCAGCGCGGCCGAGTTGACCGCCCTCGCCAATGGCGCGACCGGTACCGGCGCCACCGATCTATTGGCCAAGGCCCTCGCCCCGCTCGCGCTGTCGCTACAGGGCGGCAATGCGGCCACCGATGTCTCGGCCAATGCAGAACTTTCCCAGCAATTAGCCGATATGGGCAATAAACTCGCCGCCCTCGCCAAGGCCCTCAGTGCTGGCGACGTGGCACCCGAGGCGCTTGCTGCCCTCGGTATGGACCCGGCCAGCACCGAGCTCGATGCCGATCTGCAAGCCGCGCTCGACAAGCTCGTCGCCCGCACCGCCATCAAGGTCGAAACCACTGCCAACGCCCAGCCGCTGGCAACGCCCGAGCTCAAACTGACCGAACCGACCATCACGGGCAAAACCGCCGAGGCCAAAGCCGAACCGGTGCCCGAGCCAACCGCCAAGCCCGACATCGAGGCCAAGCCGGCCATCGATGACAAGCCCAAAGGCGACACGGATCCGCAGCCCGATACCGGCAAGCCGCCCGAGCGCGATGTTAAAACCGCCGCCATTCCCGTCGCCACTCCGCTCGATAAGCAGCAGCCCGACAACCAAGCCGCGCAGCCCCAGCAGCAGGCCGCCCGCATCGATCCCCTGCTCGCGCCGCGCGTGGTCCATGCTGGCTACCAGACCAGCCAGCAGCAGCTCAATCTGCCGCAATTGGCTTTCAGAAGTCGCCCGCCGGGCCAGTGACGGCAATACTCGCTTCCAGATTCGGCTCGACCCGGCAGAACTCGGCCGCATCGATGTGCGCCTCGATATCGACGCCACCGGCCGTGTCAAAGCCCATCTCACCGTCGAAAAGGCGGAAACCCTCGACCTCATGCAGCGCGACCAGCGCGGCTCGGAACGCGCCCTGCAACAGGCCGGGCTTGACGGCGCCAAGACCAATCTCGAATTCTCGCTGAAGCAGAACCCCTTCAATGGCGGCGGCCAGCAAGGCGAAGAGCGCAATGGTCGTCCTTCGCTGTTCGGCGCTGGCGATACCGGCGGCGAAGCCGACGAGGCGCCTGCCCCCACCATCAACCTTTATCGCGGCAGCCTCACGGCCAGCGGCGTCAACATCATCGCGTAAGGATCAGCCCATGGCCGTCGATAGCGTTTCGGGAAGCTCCAACACCAGTGCCCTCAGCGGCTCGCGCGCCACCATTGCCGAGAATTTCGACACCTTCCTCAACATCCTGACCACGCAGTTGAGAAACCAGAACCCGCTGGATCCGCTGGATACCAATCAGTTCACCGCTCAATTGGTGCAGTTCACGGGTGTCGAACAGCAGCTCAAGACCAACCAGTTCTCGGAAAGCCTGCTGCAGTCCACCCAGAGTTCCAGCAAGACCGACGCGGTCTCCTATATCGGCAAGCAGGTTACTGCCGCTGGCACCACCGCCCAGCTCAAGGATGGCGGCGCCACCGGGCCTTCAATGCCGAGGCGCAGGTCGCCAATGCCACCGTCACCATCAAGAATGCCAATGGCCGCGTAGTCTATACCGAGACCGGCTCGCTGGACAAAGGTCCGGGCAATTTCCTGTGGACCGGCAAGGGCTCGGACGGCAACACCCAGCCCGATGGCACCTATACGATCGAGATCAAGGGCACCAATCTGTCAGGCAATACCATCAAGGTATCGACCTCTACAGTGGGCGTCGTTACCGCCGTCGACTTCTCGGGCGCCCAGCCGATCCTGACGGTCGGCGCCGGCAAGATCCTGCTTTCGGACGTCACCGACGTGCGTATTCCTCCTGCCGTGACCGCGCCCGCCGATACCGACGCGGAAACCGAGAGCTGATCGGCGTAGTCCAGCCGAAATATGTTATTGGCCAGCGACTTGCGCTGGCCTGCACCTAACAGAAGAAGCCTGTATCAGGCTGTCACAACCACGATTCAATCCTTTGAAATCGCAGAGCATTCTTAACCTGTTGTAAGTTTCCCCTTAGCTGAATTTTAAGGCCGTTGCCCTACTCTCTGAACTTATATGGTCAGGTTTGAGTAGAGAGTAAAATGACTGTACAAATGCGTCCACGCGTTAAGTACGTTATCGGACCGGACGGTAGTCCGCTCACGATTGCAGACCTTCCCCCGCCAATACGCGGAGGTGGGTCATCCGCCGTAAAGCCGAAGTCGTCGCAGCAGTGCGCGGTGGATTGCTCAGCCTTGAAGAGGCCTGCGATCGCTACACATTGAGCGTCGATGAATTCCTCAACTGGCAGGCCGCCATCGATAAACACGGCCTTGCCGGCCTCAGGACCACCTGGATCCAGCATTACCGCGAGGGCTGATCCCGGCAGACTGAATTGCAAAACCCGCCCGGTTCGCCGTGGCGGGTTTTGTGTTTTGGCTGGGCAGTGGCACGAAATCGCTAAGGCGTCTCCGGCGCCATCCACTTCGCCCCGGCTTCCCGGCTCATCGCCCGCTCATAATACTCCGCCACCGCCGCAAATTCCGGCTTCTCGGCTGGCAGGCTCATCCAGCGATGCACCGACAGCGCAATCGCAATATCGGCAATGCTGAACTCATCCCCCGCGACAAACGCCTGCCCCGCGCCAATTGCCCCTCCAAAATCACCATCTTGCTGCCCCGAGCCACGATTGACGCTGCAACCTTATCCGCATCGTCATAGCCCGGCGTCTTGCGGATCAGCGCGTTGACCGCATAGCCCCAAGGCGGATTGAGCTCGGTCGCCTGCCAGATCAGCCATTGCAGCGCCAGCGCCCGCAATTCGAGCTGGCTGGGCAGCAATTGTCCCTCCCGCTCGGCCAGATAGATCAGGATGGCATTGCTTTCCCACAGCACAAACTGGTTCTCGATCAGCACCGGCACCTGCCCATTCGGATTGAGTGCCAGATATTCGGGCACCTTCGGATCGCGTAGCGGCAGGCCCCAGTCTTCCCGTTCATAACCAAGCCCCAGCTCGTCCAATGCCCACAGCACCTTGCGCACATTGATCGAGGTAATCCGTCCCAAAACCTTCATTGCTTCACCTTTCCTTCACTCAACCCGGCACTTTCTGCCCAAATTCGCAAACTGCAACGGGGAGTTAAGACAATGTTTACCATCTGCTAGGTAATTTTTGCCCATTGGTCCCGGTGTTCGTTTGCGTCGCGTGGCCCCCTTCGAATCGAGTGCCGGCGTGGACAATCTTACCCAGCTCATTAATCGCATCGGTCTGCCCCGTCTCGCGGCCATGGCGACCGTAGCGGTATTGATGCTCGGCTTCTTCGGTTTCTCGGTCATGCGGGCCCGAGCGCCCAATCTGGCTCCCCTCTATACCGGACTGTCGCTCGAAGACTCTTCGGCAATTGTGACCGAACTGCAGACGGCCAACGTTCCTTTTGAACTGCGCGGTGATGGCGACACTATCCTCGTCCCCGCGACCAGATCACCACCCTGCGCATGAGTCTCGCCAGTTCCGGCCTGCCCCAGCGCGGCCGAGTCGGCTACGAAATCTTCGACCAGCAATCGACCCCGGGCGCCACCAGCTTCGTGCAGAACATCAACAATGTTCGCGCTCTCGAGGGCGAATTGGCCCGCACCATCGCCTCGCTCAACCGCATCAAGTCGGCCCGTGTCCATCTCGTGCTGCCCGAGCGCGAACTGTTCCGCCGCGAGCGCAAAGACCCCTCCGCCTCCATCGTCCTCTCCGTGCGGGGCGAGCTTTCCAATGGCGAAATCCGCGCCATCCAGCATTTGGTCGCCTCCGCCATCGAAGGGCTGACGCCCACCCGCGTTTCCATCGTCGACGATCAGGGCAATCTGCTCGCCTCGGGCACCGAGGATGATGCTGCCGGCGCCATGTCCGGCCGGGCCGCCGAGCGTACGCTGGGCTTTGAGAACCGCCTGCGCACCCGCGTCGAGGACATGCTGGCCAATGTCGTTGGCGCCGGTCGTGCCCGCGTCGAAGTCGCTGCCGAGATTGATTTCAACCGCTCCACCACCACCCGGAAACCTTCGATCCTGATGGGCAGGTCGTCCGCTCCACCCAACTGCGCGAAAACCAGAACCTGTCCAATGGTGCCACCGGCCAGTCACTGTCGCCAATGAATTGCCCGGCGCCAGCCAGAACAATGGCGCCGCCGGCACCAGCGAGCAGGGCACTTCGAGCGAAGAAGTCACCAACTACGAGATTTCCAAGACCACCCAGACCGCCGTCACCGAAGCCGGCGCCGTCAAGCGCCTCTCGGTCGCTGTCGTGGTCGATGGGGTCTATAGCACCGACCCGCAGGGCGCCCCGGTCTATACCCCGCGCACGGCCGACGAGATCGCTCAGATCCTCACCTCAGTTCTGCTCCGCCGTCGGCTACTCGGAAACCCGCGGCGACAGCGTCAGAAGTGGTCAATATGCAGTTCGCCGAACGCCCCGAACTGGCAACGCCCGGCACGGATGCCTCGGCCGGTCTGCTCGATTTCACCCGCGACGATCTGATGAACGGCGCCGAAATGGCGGTCACCCTGCTCATTGCCCCGGCCCCGGTCTTCTTCGTCATGCGTCCCCTGCTCAGGAAGGTGCTGACCCCCGAGAGCCGTGCCCCGGCCCTGCCCACTGCCGCCGAGGTCAGCCATCACGGCGTACTCGCCGCCAATGGCGAGGTTCTGGCCGAAGCCGCGGCAGAGCCGCGCGACAAGACCCCCGCTTGGGTCGCCAATGCCCGCTCCATGGGCGAAACCCAATTGCAGACCCTCAAGACGGTCGGCACCCTTGTTGAAGAAAATCCCAAGCAGGCCGCGCTGATCGTGCGCGACTGGTTGGGTAACGCGGCGTAACCGAGATGGCCCCGGTTTCTCAATCCACCGACATTCCAGACGCCACCGCCCCCGCCAATTGGTGGTTGGCGCCGGTGAGCAACGCGTGCTGCGTGGCGACGAAAAAGCCGCAGCTCTCCTGCTTGCCCTCGGCCCCGATTATGGCAAGCCCATTTTCGACGAGCTGGATGAGCTGGAAATCAAGACCCTGTCCCGCGCCATGGTGCGGTTGGGCCCGATCACCCGAGAAATGCTCGACGATCTGATGATCGAGTTCGTCACCACCATTGCCTCCAACGGCTCGCTCTCAGGCAATACCGATTCCACCGAACGCCTGCTGCTCTCCTTCCTGCCCGCTGACCGCGTCGATTCCATCATGGAAGAAATCCGCGGTCCCGCCGGCCGCAACATGTGGGAGAAGCTCAGCAACGTTCAGGAAGACGTGCTCGCCGCCTATCTCAAGAACGAATATCCCCAGACCATTGCCGTGGTGCTCTCCAAGATCGCGCCCGACCATGCCTCCAAGGTTCTCGCCATTCTCCCCGAGGAGCTGGCGATGAATGTGGTGCAGCGCATGCTCGGCTCGGATCCCGTGCAGAAGGAAATCCTCGAAAAAAATCGAGACCACTCTGCGCACCGAATTCATGTCGACGCTCAGCCACACCAAGCGTCGTGATAGCCACGAACAGATGGCCGAAATCTTCAACAGCTTCGACCGCCAAACCGAAGCGCGCTTCATCACCTCGCTCGAGGAAAACAGCCGCGAAGACGCCGAGCGCATCAAGGCCCTGATGTTCACCTTCGAGGACCTGACGCGGCTGGAAGCCTCCGCCATGCAGACCCTGCTGCAGCGCATGGACAAACGCGAACTGGCTCTTTCCCTCAAGGGTGCCAACGAGACCATCAAGGACTTCTTCTTTTCCAATATGTCGGCCCGTTCCGCCAAACTGCTGCGCGACGACATGGAAACCATGGGCGCAGTGCGCCTCAAGGATGTCGACGAGGCGCAGGGCCGCATGGTCTCCACCGCCAAGGACCTCGCCGCCAAGGGCGAGATCATCATTCTCAAGACCAAATCCGACGACCAGATGGTGGCGTAAGTGGCACAGGCAGCACGTTTCACCTTCGATCTGGACCTCGGCGAGCGCCCCACCCCCGCCATGGCGCCCATTCGCCCCACCGTGCCCGAAGATCTGGTCGCCCAGCTCGTCGCCCGAGCGCGTGAGGATGCCTATGCCGAGGGCGTCGCCCGTGGCGAAAAGAACGCCACCGCCATGGCCGCCCAAACCCTTGCCGCCGCTGCCGGCACGCTGGCCACCCGCACCGGCGAAATGGTCGCCGCCCTTGATGACGCCATGGCCCAGAGCCGCCGCGACGCCGTCGAGCTGGCCGGCAGCATTGGCCGCAAGCTGGCGCTGCATCTGCTGGCCCGTCACCCCACTGTCGAACTCGACGCGCTGATCGCCGAATGCATGGCTAGCCTGAACGGCGTGCCGCACTCGGTCATCCGCTGCCATCCCGACATTGCCGACGCCATCCACGACGTCGCCACCGCCCACATGCAGACCTCCGGCTTTGCCGGGCGCCTTGTTGTCATGGGCGATCCCGACCAGCGCCTCAGCGACGGGCGTCTCGAATGGGTGGACGGCGGCCCGGTCCGTGACATCGCCGCCATATCGGCCGACATCGACAAGGCCATTTCGGCCTATCTGAACACGCGCGCATCCGCCGCTGCGAACCAAGAGGAGACCGGACATTGATCCCCGATCCCAATGACACTGCCGGCTCTGAAGGTATCACCTTTGAGGAAATGACCGTCCCCGGCCAGCGCGGCGGCCCTGAGACCTATACCGAGCGCAGCGCCGCCGACCTCGAAGCTGTGTTCGACGTCCATGTCCGCATTTCGGTGGTGCTGGGCCGCACCAAGATGCCGGTCAGCCAATTGCTCCGCATCGATACCGGCACCGTTATCGAGCTGGACCGCCGAGTCGGGGAAGCCGTCGAAATCTTCGTCAATGACCGCCTCGTCGCGCGTGGTGAAATCGTGCTGGTCGAAGGCCGGCTCGGCGTCACCATGACCGAAATCATCAAGCCCCAGTAAGGAGTCCGGAACCATGCGTCTCCTCATCATCGGGGCCCTTGAAGGCCAGCTCAGCACCGCCACCAAAATGGCCATGGACGGCGGCGCCAAGGTGGCCCACGCCCCCTCCATCGAAATCGCCCTCGCGGCCCTGCGCGCCGGCCGCGGTGCCGATCTGCTGCTGGTCGATGTCATGATGGACATTGCCGGCCTCATCGCGGGCCTCGAAGCCGAGCGCATCGCCATTCCCGTGGTCGCCTGCGGTATCGAGACCAATGCGGCCGCCGCCGTCAACGCCATCCGCGCCGGCGCCAAGGAATACATCCCCTTGCCGCCCGATGCCGAACTGATCGCCGCAGTTATCGCCGCTGTCGCCCGCGACAGCTCCGAATTCCTCTATCGCGACCCGGCTATGGACCGCGTGGTCCGCATGGCTGAGCAGATCGCCGGCTCCGACGCCTCCATCCTCATCACCGGGGAGAGCGGCACCGGTAAAGAAGTCATCGCCAAGCACGTCCACGCCCGTTCCAAGCGCGCCGGCAAGCCCTTCATCTCAATCAACTGCGCCGCCATCCCCGAAGCCCTGCTTGAATCCGAACTCTTTGGCCACGAGAAAGGCGCCTTTACCGGCGCCATCGCCCGCCGCATCGGCAAGTTCGAGGAAGCCTCGGGCGGCACCCTATTGCTCGATGAAATCAGCGAAATGGACGTGCGCCTGCAGGCCAAGCTCCTGCGCGCCATTCAGGAACGCATCATCGACCGCGTCGGCGGCACCAAGCCCGTCCCCGTCGATATCCGGATCCTGGCCACCTCCAATCGCAATCTCAACGAGGCTGTGCGCGAAGGCAGCTTTCGCGAAGACCTGCTGTTCCGCCTCAACGTGGTCAATCTCAAGCTCCCCCGCTGCGCGACCGGCCCGGCGATATCGTGGCACTGTCCGAGCACTTCGTCGCCAAATATGCCAAGGCCAACGGTCTGCCCTCGCGCGCCCTCTCCGCCGAAGCCCGCGATGCCCTGCTCAAGGCCCCTTGGCCCGGCAATGTCCGCGAGCTGGAAAATACCCTGCACCGCGCCGTGCTGCTCTCCTCCGGCGACATTATCGGCCCCGACGCGATCGTGCTGCCCGACGGCATGGGCCTGATCGAAGCCGCTAGCGCCAGCACCCTCTCGGCCCAATTGGCGCAAACCGCCCAGACCATGTCCGCAGCTCTTGTCGGCCGCACCGTGGCCGATGTGGAACGCGACTTGATCCTCGATACCCTCGATCACACCCTTGGCAACCGCACCCACGCCGCCAATATCCCGGGCATCTCGATCCGCACCCTGCGCAACAAGCTCAACCAATATGCCGACGAAGGCACCAACGTGCCCGATCCCGGCGAACGCCGTTCAGTGGCTTGATGAATATTGGGCTGACCACAAATTCCGCGCCTCCCTTGTTCCCTCCCTACCGGGGAGAGGGAGGCGCATATCTAACGCTGGTGATCAAATCTCATGACTGACCTTCCAGCCGGCCGCCCCCGCCCAGCCTTCAAGATTCCCACCGCTGCGTCAGTCTTCGACCTGCTCCGCTCGGGCGATATCGCGCTCGCTGCCGGTGTCATGGGGCTTATCGTCATTCTCATCGTGCCGATGCCGCCACTGCTGCTCGACGCGCTGCTAGCCGTGTCCATCGTCTTTTCGGTGATGATCCTGATGACGGCCCTGTTCATCCAGAAGCCGCTCGAATTCTCGTCCTTCCCCACGGTGCTGCTGATCGCCACCATGCTGCGGCTGGGCCTGAACTCGGCCACCACCCGCCTCATCCTCTCCGACGGCCACACCGGCACCGCCGCCGCCGGCCACGTCATCGAGGCCTTCGGCCACTTCGTCATGCGTGGCAATTTTATCATTGGCGTCGTGGTCTTCGCCATCCCGGTTATCGTCAACTTCATTGTCATCACCAAGGGTTCCGGCCGCATCGCCGAAGTCGCCGCCCGCTTCAACCTCGACGCCATGCCCGGCAAGCAGATGGCCATCGACGCCGATCTGAGCTCCGGTCTGATCGATGAAGCCACCGCCAAGCAGCGCCGCGCCGACCTCGAAGGCGAAAGCGCCTTCTTCGGCAACATGGACGGCGCCAGTAAATTCGTGCGCGGCGACGCCATTGCGGGCCTCATCATCACCTTCATCAATGTCATTGCCGGCATGATCATCGGCATGATGCAGGAGGGCCTCACTATTCAGGAGGCCGGCAATGTCTATACCCTGCTGACCATCGGTGATGGCACGGTCTCCCAGATTCCCGCCCTCATCGTCTCCACCGCCGCCGGTATCCCGGTTTCCAAATCCGGCGTTACCGGCTCGGCCGACAAGGCCCTTTCCGCCCAGTTCACCGGCTATCCTCGCGCTTTGGGAATGTCGTCGGCCGTCATGGGCCTGCTCGCCTTTCTGCCCGGCATGCCGGTCATTCCCTTTCTCGCCATCGCCGGCGGCGTGGGGTATCTGGCCCGGCGCTCGGCCAGCAAGAAGGACGAAAGGCAGGCCGAGGTTGATCTGAAATCGGCCATCGAATCCAGTAAGCCCGGTGGCGCCAATGCGCCCGCTACCGAAGCCCCGATTTCAGACAGTCTCAAGATCGACGAACTCAAGCTCGAACTCGGATACGGCCTGCTCAGCCTCGTCAAGGAAGACGAAAGTGGTTCCGATCGCCTCACCGAGCAGATCAAGGCGCTGCGCCGGCAGCTCGCGACCGAACTTGGCTTCGTCATGCCGCCGGTCCGCATCCTCGACAATATGCAGCTCGAGCCCAACGATTACAAAGTCCGCATCAAGGAGGTGGAAGCCGGCCACGGCCAGATTTTCGCCAATCAGCTGATGGTCATGGACCCCATGGGCAACCAGATCGACCTGCCCGGCCACCACACCACCGAGCCCACGTTCGGCCTGCCCGCCACACGGATCGAGCCGGCTTTGCGCGACGAAGCTGAACTGCGCGGCCTCTCCATCATCGATCCCTCCACGGTCATTTCCACGCACCTGACCGAAGTGCTCAAGGCCAATGTTTCCGACCTGCTCAACTACGCCAATGTGCAATCCCTGCTTTCGGGCCTGCCCAAGGACCAACAGAAGCTGGCCGAAGACATCATCCCCGGCCTCATCTCGGTCTCGGGTGTCCAGCGCGTGCTGCAGACCCTGCTGACCGAGCGCATCTCGATCCACGATCTCTCCACCATTCTCGAAGGCATTGCCGAAATCGCCGGCCCAGGGCCGCTCCACCCAGATGATTGCCGAGCATGTCCGCTCGCGCCTTGCCCGCCAGATTTGCGCTGCCAATCTGGGGCCGGACGGCAATCTGCCGCTGCTCACCCTCTCCCCCCAATGGGAACGCGACTTCGCCGAGGCCATGGTTGGCGATGGCGACAACCGGCACTCGGCCATGGCCCCCTCGCGCCTGCAGCAATTCATCGCCGGCATCCAGCAGGGTTATGAACGCGCCGCCCAGATGGGCGAATTGCCCGTGCTGATCACGTCCCCCTCCATTCGCCCCCATGTCCGCGCCATCATCGAGCGTTTCCGCCCGCAAACCGTGGTCATGAGCCAGAACGAAGTCCATCCCCGCATCCGTCTCAAGACGGTCGGGAGCATCTAGCCGTGGGCAAAGTCTATCTGACGGGCCATCTCAGAAGTCCCCCTTGATCGTCTCGAAGCCGTCAAAGCCGCCCTGCCCACCCACATAGCCCTCACCCGCGCCGAACCGGGATGTCTGTCCTTCTCAGTCACCCAAAGCCCCGATAATCCCATCCATTTCCTGGTCAGCGAAACATTCGCCAACCAATCCGCCTTCGACGCCCACCAACACCGCGCCTCCACCTCCGCTCGGGCCGAAATTACCGCCGGCCTGCAACGGCACTATTCCATCCGGACGGAATAGTGCGCTTCCTCACCGGAGGGCGGCAATCTCCTTGTTCAGAGAAATTGCAGGGTGAGTGTGCGGCCTCGCCGTACACGCTGGGTCCCTCGCTAGCTCAAAACTACTGCAGAAGATGACCCGGCAGCACTGGTGGCTGCTTCAGCTCGGTATCTTCCTTGGACAGATCGAGCTGGTCCTCGCGCGCCAGTTCTTCCTCGGCTTGGCGCCAGAATTCCTGGTCCCGACCTTGCGGCCATCCAGCCCGCTCCCATAGCAGATAGGCCCGGTTGCGAATTTTTCCTTCATCCCATCCGATCATCTTTCATCTCCACGACATGGGGCTGATATCAACCAAAACGCTTGGCAAAGGCCCTAGTTGCCCGGGTTTTGGAACTACCTGCCGCCCCGTTCATTGCTCATCAAAGCGGAGTGAAATCATGTACAAGCCAGCCGGCCACAACAGTCTCTCACCCTACCTGATCGTCAGTGACGCCAAGCCCGTGCTCGATTTCATCAAGGCTGTGTTCGGCGACGAGCCCACGCTGGAGCATCGCGACGAGAGCGGCGCCTTACGCCATATCGAATTCAAGATCGACGATACCGTGCTCATGCTCGGCCGGGCGCCCGGGGCCACCAGCAGCGCCCATATCCACGTCTACGTTCCCGATGTGGATCAAAGCTTCGAGTTGGCCCGCGCCGCCGGCGGCAAAGTGGTGCAGGAACCCATCCAGAAAGGCGACGCCGACCGCCGCTGCGGCATCACCGACCCCTCCGGCACTACACGGTGGCTCGCCACCTCCCGGTGGCTTCAACAACGCCTAAAGGTCCATGCGATCTTGATTACGCGACCATCCTCGAAACTTTCTGCCGCTCCGCCAGTTTCCTCCCAAAGGAGATAGATCATGGACGCAGTCTGGACGAATGAACGCCACCTCTGGCTCGATGGTGCCGAGGCCTATGCCGAATTAATGGCCACCCAATGCGTGATGGCATTTGGACCGATGGGTGTGATGCGCAACAAGGCCGTGGTCGACAACCTGCGCGAAGCGCCCCGTTGGGCTGATGTGGCTTTCGCTGACCAAGTGTTGACCCAGCCGGCCGAGCGGGTCAAGATTCTGGCTTATAAGGCCGAGGCGCGGCGCGAGGGCGCCAAGCCATATCGCGCGCTCTGCACGTCGACTTATGTGCAGGAGGACGGAAGCTGGCGCATCGCCCAGCACCAGCAGACACCGCTCGATTGAATTTCAGCCCGTCATTGATCGAGCGCTGCTTCCGGGACTTCCATGAAACTCTTCGTCTGCGACCATTGCGGCAACACCGTCTATTTTGAAAATGCGATGTGCGAACGCTGCGGCCACCAGCTCGGCTATCTGCCCGACCACAACGCCACTGGTCTCCCTGGCTGAGCATGGCGGCCAGTGGTCAAGTCCGGTCTTTCCCGGCGCTCTCTATGTGTTTTGCGAAAACGTCCGGCACGGCGCTTGCAATTGGCTGATCCTTGCCAATCCCGGTGGCGATGTCTATTGCGCCGCCTGCCGGCACAATGACACCATCCCCGCTCTTGCCGATCCAAGCAATCTGCTGCGCTGGCAGATCATCGAGCGAGCCAAGAAGCGCCTGTTTTATTCCCTGTTGCGCCTGCACCTACCGCTGCGCACCCGCTTCGAAGACCCCGCCCATGGCCTGTCTTTCCGCTTCCTCGCCGATATGGCCGTGCAACCCATGCCGGTGCTCACCGGCCATGACAGCGGCATCATCACCATTGCCACTGGTCGAAGCCGATGACGCCGAGCGCGAAAGCCGCCGCACCGCCATGGGCGAGCCCTACCGCACCCTGCTCGGCCATTTCCGCCACGAAATCGGCCACCATTATTGGGATCTGCTGGTCGCCCACACCCCCGCCATCGAGCGTTTCCGTACCCTGTTCGGCGATGAAACCGCCGACTATGCCCAAAGCCTGACCACCTATTACGCCAACGGCGCCCCCATCGGCTGGCCGCAAACCCATATCAGCGCCTATGCCAGTGCGCATCCACGGGAGGATTTTGCCGAAACCTTCGCCCATTACCTGCACATCACCGACACGGTCGAAATGGCCGCCGCCTTCGGCGTCCGTGCCCGCCCCAAAACCGAAGATGAATTCCTCGCCGTGGGCGTCGATTTTGACCCCTACACCGCCCCCGATATGCAGACCGTGGTGGACAACTGGGTTCCCCTCGCCGCCATGCTCAACAATCTCAATCGTGCCATGGGGCACCCGGACGCCTACCCCTTCATTCTCACCCCCGGGTCATCGAAAGCTGGGCTTCGTGCACGGTCTGGTGCACGGGAAGGCCTGAATTGCCACGCACTCCTCCTGAGCTTGTCGCAGCATGAGGTCGTGCCTCTTCCCACCTCGCCACCCGCTCGGCTATCCTCCGACCATGTCCGACATCACCATTCTCACCGTCCCGCCTTTCTCCACCCTCTGCAACGCCGCCTTCGCGCTGCGCCGCGAAGTCTTTGTCTGGGAGCAAAAAGTCCCCGAAGAGGAGGAAAATGACGCCGACGATCTCGCCGCCACCCATTTCGTCGCTATTCTCGCTGGCGAAGTGGTCGGCACCCTGCGCCTGCTCGAGCGGCCCGAACACATCAAGATCGGCCGCGTCGCCGTGCGCGCCGCCTTCCGCGGCCGGGGCATAGCTAAGGCCATGATGCTCGCCGCCATGGACCACGCCAAAGCCCGGGGCCGCGAGCGCTTCTATCTCACCGCCCAATCGGACAAGCTCGGCTTTTACGAACGTCTGGGCTTTGCCGCCTTCGGTCCCGAATTTCAGGATGGCGGCATGCGCCACCGCGCTATGCGCAGCTATGATCGCGACACGGCTGCCTTGACCTAGCTTGGATTACATCGTCCGCGTTAACCAGTTAGCAACCCATTAAGCCTGCCGAGCGGTCCTTGGTGCCCCGCCAATCCCCGCTGCGCTATGGTCGGCGATGTCGGGAGCACTGCGCGCCGCCTTGTGGCGCGGCATGGTCCAAGAACGAAAAACCGCCCGGGGAGGCGGAGAAGGCCGGCCTCGCCTGAGAGCCGGCCTTTTCATTTGGTTCCCCCAAAGCCATGAAAAATCGGTGCGGAACATCTCTCGCACTTGTGACGTTGACCCTTCATCAATGGGCCGCACGGTGCGCCACCTCGCAAGTTTTGCACCGCACAGCCCTGTTCACCGAACCGATGAACCTAAGGAGCCTACAATGATCCGCACCCTGTTGACCACTTCGGCGCTGGCCCTGCTGCTTGCAGCGCCCGCGATCGCACAGGAAGCTACTCCGCCGGCGCCCGACGCACCGGCAACTACGGAAGCCCCTGCGACCACCGAAGCCCCGGCCGCTCCTGCAGCGCCCGCCGCTCCGGCCCCCGCTGACGCTGTCGATACCGGCGCCGCCCAGACTACCGAGGTCAATGAGCCCCGGGACATGTCGGCCGGCTACACCGCTGCCGATACCGATAATCTGGGCACCCGCCTGATCGGTCAGCCGATCTTTTCGTCCAGCGGCGACGACGCCGAGGAAATCGGCAATGTCTCCGATATCGTTTTTGACGAAGGCGGCCAGATCACCGCCGTGGTGATCGGTGTCGGCGGGTTCCTCGGCATTGGCGAAAAGGCCGTGGCCGTCGATTTCAGCCAGCTCGAATTCACCCTTGCCGCCGACAATACCGAACGCTGGGTCCTGCCCACCACCGCCGAAGCCCTGACTGCGGCCCCCGACTTCGTATGGGCCGAGGATGAGCCGGTCGATGGTGCCGCTCCTGCTGATGGCGCGGCACCTGCCGCCCCCGCTGATGGTGGCGCCATGGCACCGGCCCCCGCAACCAACTGACCCTTCGGGAATTATGAGCGTGAGGGCCGGCCTTCGGGCCGGCCCTTTGCATTCCGGCTTAAGGATAATTCATGCGCCACTTTGCCACCGCCTCTGCCCTCCTCCTGCTGCTGGCCAGCCCCGCCTATGCCCGAGACACTGCGCCCGCCCCCGCCGTCCCCAGCGAACTCGAGCAGAGTGGCCTCACCCCGCCCACCGTGCTCTCCGAAGGCTACGCGGCCGATGACCGGGACGTGCTGGTGACCAAGCTTTTGGGCCAGAAGGTCTATACCTCGGTGGCCGACAATGCTCGCGAGGTCGGCGCCATCAACAATATGGTCATCACCTCGGGCATGGGCATTTCCGCCGTGGTGATTGGCGTTGGTGGATTTCTGGGCATCGGCGAAAAGGACGTCGCTGTCGATTTTGCCGAACTCACACTGGGCCGAGCG
The DNA here is from genome assembly GCA_025452255.1 of Devosia sp. A8/3-2. Classification (GTDB taxonomy): domain Bacteria; phylum Pseudomonadota; class Alphaproteobacteria; order Rhizobiales; family Devosiaceae; genus Devosia. The sequence goes on along the minus strand of CP104974.1, from coordinate 1,474,430 downwards.
CGACGATGGCACCCGCCGCTGGGTGCTCAGAAACCACCCAGGAGGAGCTGGCCGAGGCCCCTGCCTTCATCTGGACCGACAGCGAGGATTCCACCGGAAAGCCCGCTCTCACCACCCAGCAGGAGCAAAACCAGCTGGTGGACGGCAATCCCAACGCCAGCCCGGTCGCCCCCTCCCTGACCACCGACCAGCCCGAGCGTCCGCTGATCACCACCACGCCCGACCGCTCCGGCCTGACCAATGTCGACCGAGGCCGATCTCAGCGCCGACGAGCTGCGCGGCATCCCCGTTTACGGTCTCAACGACGAACAGATCGGCACTATCGGCGATGTGGTCCTCACCCCCCAAGGCAATTCGGATGCGATCATCGTCGATGTCGGCGGCTTTCTGGGCCTCGGCGCCAAGCCGGTTGCGGTTGGCTTTGAAAACCTGACCTTCTCCTCCGACACGAACGGGCAGCGCTACCTCTTCCTCAACACCGCCCGCGACCAGCTCGAAACCCAACCCGCCTACGATCCGCAGACCTACGAGGCCGAACGCGCCACCCAGCGCATGGTGATCACGCCGTAAAGCAGCGGCAGACAGCACCTAAACCACCAGCAGCCCTCCCTGAAAGGGTAGGCTACCCCTAACCTTCCCTCCAATTCCGCGCTATCATTCCCAAATGCTTCGCCACACCCTCATCATCACCCTCGCCTTGCTCATCGGCCTCACCCCCGCCACGGCCAAGCCAATCCGCCTCATGGTCGAGTTCGCCAAGGTGATCACCGATCCCCTCTCCGGCCGGGATGGCCTGCAGATCGACCTCACCCCCGCCGGCCAGCAGGCCATTGCCGAGTTCACCACCGAACATGTCGGCAAAATGATCGATGTCACCATTGACGGCAAAATCATCAATTCCCCCATGATCCAGTCCCCCATCCCGGGCGGCACCATCATGCTCAGCGGTCCCTATTCGGTCTACGAGCTGCAATTGATGGCCAACCAGCTCACCGCCAAAACCTCCACCATCGAAATCGACCTCGCGAAAAAGCAGCGGTAGGGCTTCCCCGCCACCTGAGCTCCAAAAACAAAAGGCCCGCATCAGCGGGCCCTTCCTCAGTCCATCCAAAACCAGCTAGGTGGCAAACCCGTTGACCGGCAGTAGCGGCGGCGGCAGGTCTGTCTCGCCCAAAGCGGTGCGCAGCTCGATTTCGAGATCGCGGCAGATCTGGGAAATTGGCACGTCATTGGCCCCACCTTCGAACGGGTTGGATGTGCCTTCGCCCACCGGTCCAGCGACATATACATCCAGCCCAGCAGCGCTGAACGGGATGGTCAGCCAGATCGAAATGGCCCCGAGTAGCCCACCTGCCGCCCCCAATTGAACAAAAATCGGCGCGGCGCCGAATGGCAGCAGTGTCACGAAGATCATGACGAACATCGTGCTCACAATGGCATATTGCCGTGGGTATGGATTGTTCTTGATCCGGTCGCAGCGGGCCTGTTGATCGTGCAGATCCCGCAGCACCTTGAGCATTTCGCCATAGGCCGGAGTGGGTATCTTGCCATCCTTGAGCAAACCGCTGACCTGCGACATCTGCAGATCGAGCAAAGCGATCGGGGGCCGCACGTTACCCAGAATTGCGGGCGCTTCGTCCGGCACGAGGGCGGTCAGCTCGGCATTCAGCGAAGAGGTGTCTTCCAGAATGTGGTAGCGGCGCCGAAACTCCGCAGCGGCCGGGCGGCCCATTGTCTCCCACGGCATGCGGCGGCGCAGCGAAAATCTGAGCGCCGTCATCCAGCCAATATGCCGATAGACCGGGGCCTTGGCGGTGGCCGGCTCGCAAAAGTCCCGGCACAGACTGCCCCACATCCGGCTGCTCGCCGAAATCTGCGCGAATATCTGCAGCGCATCGCCCGCCCGCGTGAATACTTGCGCATTCTTGAACCCGGCGACCAGCGACACCGTGGTCCCCACCACGGTCGTGATCTGCCATGGTATCAGAAAAACCCGTCAGGCCCGGCATGCTGTAGATCGCCACGGCGAGCGTGCTCACGATCACCATGTAGACAACGCTGCGCCACGACCAAAGCGCAAAGTCGATCAAGCGATAGGAACGGCCCACATGCATGACATATCTCGCTCAAAAATTCCCGGCGCGGCCGGACCAATCCGGACATTAATCTAGCGCATAAAAAAAGGCCCACTAACGCGGACCTTTAAAATACTCTGACGCTTTGATCAGTTGCGGAACCGCAACCGGCCGATTTCGTCATATTCGGCCTGCTCCACCTTGAGTTGGTCGGCGGCTTCGCGCTGGTGTTCGCGCTGGTCGAGCAATTCGACCTTTTCAAATCTTCGATGGCTTCCGCCAGAGCGTCCTGCGCCGTTTCGAGCTTGCCGCGCATATCACTGGCCGAGGCCAGCAGATTGTCGCGCCGCGCCATGGCGGCCTTGGCAAAGGTCGAATAGGCAAAATGCGCCACATCCGAAATGCCGGTCTTGGTTTGCTCGATTTCGATCTGCTGGTCGAGTTCGCCGGCCATGCGCTCGAAGTCATTGACCATCATTTCGATCTGGCTGACCTGGCGGCGCTTTTCGTCCACTCGGAACTTCTTGAGCCGTATGAGGCTCTCGCTGCGCTGATTTCAAGACCTGTACTCCTTACACATCAAGTCAGTTCCGGGGCCAATACACAGCCCCTTCAGACCGCTGCGCCCGCCTCGGCCACAATCGCTTCGAGCATTTTATAGCCCTCGGCAATTGTCGTCGTCTCTTCCCGGCTCTGGCCCAAAAAAGCCTCAAGCGCAGGATAGACAGCAATCGCGCAGTCCACTTTCGGATCTGACCCTTTCCGGTAAGCCCCCAGCCGGATCAGTTCCTCCATGTCCGAAAATATGGACATGAGCTCTCGTGCCTTGGCAGGACCGGTCGCATATCGACCGGAACGCACCCCGGCATGGTGCGCGAGATGGACCGGAGCACGTTGACTGCCGGGTAACGACCCCGTTCGGCAATCCCGCGCTCCATCACGATGTGCCCATCCAGAATACCGCGAACGGCATCCGCAATGGGCTCATTGTGATCATCACCTTCTACCAAAACGGTAAAGAGACCGGTAACAGAACCCGTTGTCGGCGTTCCCGGCCCCGCCCGTTCCAACAATCGTGGCAATTCCGTGAAAACGGTGGGCGGATAGCCCTTGGCCGTTGGCGGCTCCCCGATGGCTGGGCCAATCTCCCGCTGCGCCATGGCAAAGCGCGTCAAGCTATCCATCATGCACAGCACGCGCTTGCCCCGGTCGTGGAAGAATTCGCTGAGCGCCGGGCTCATATAGGCCGCCTGCCGCCGCATCAGCGCGGCCTCGTCGGATGTGGCCACCACCACCACCGCATTGGCCAGCCCCTCTTCGCCCAGATATTCCCGGATAAATTCGTGCACCTCGCGGCCGCGCTCACCAATCAGCCCGATCACCGCCACGTCCACATTGGTATTGCGCGCCAGCATGGACATGAGCACGGACTTGCCCACACCTGAGCCGGCAAAAATGCCCAGCCGTTGCCCCTCGCATACAGTGGTAAAGGTATTAAGGCACCTTACCCCCGTGTCGAGGCGGCTCACCAACCCGCACCCGGTCATGCGCCAAAAGCGGATTTTGTTGCAGGGGATAGGCTGTCGCCCCGCGCGGCAGTGGCCCCTTGCCGTCGATCGGCTCGCCATTGGCATTGACCACCCGGCCCAGCCAACCCTCGGATGGGAACGCCGCCCCATCATGACGCTGGAACACCGCCTTGCAGCCCAGCCGCACCCCGGCCAGCTGCCCGAATGGCAGGCACAGCGCGTGCCCGCCTTTAAAGCCGATGATTTCGGCGGCCAAGTGCTCGCCATTGACCGTTTCAATTCTGACGCGCCCACCCACGCGCAATTCGCGCACCGGCCCGACGATTTCCATCAGCAGCCCCTGCACGGATTTGACCCGGCCGAACACTTCGACATCGTCGATGGCATCGATAGCCGAAATCAGCGCCTTCATCGGTTCAGACCCGTTCATCACTGTGGCAGGACATGGTTTCCGCCGCCGCATTTGCAGCGACCGCCGCGAATCAGATGGTAACGCAACGTTAAGCAAAAGCGCTATTACCAGTGTCGGGGCACTCCGTCCGCGCCATGCCGCGCGCCCTGCCCTAAACCCCTGACATAGCCATGATTGCTTGAGTCGACAGAGTCGCTTGCAACACCTTCTTAAACCATTTTCTTAAGAAAAATTGATAGAATTAACCGTTAAATTTCAATAACTTAAACTTAATTCGTCCTAATGACGTTTGCGTATTGCAGAACCGAATTAAACTTTGTTAACTATTTGGGCTTAGGGTTCAGTCATATCCAGTAGGGTTGGACATGAGGCGGCAGCCACCCGCCGGACCTCATGTGTTCCAGCAGGAACGAATGACAAGGGGAATATTAATGCGGGTACTCCTTATTGAGGACGACAGCGCCACAGCGCAGAGCATCGAGTTGATGCTCAAGTCCGAAAGCTTCAACGTCTACACCACCGATCTCGGTGAAGAAGGCGTCGATCTCGGAAAACTCTACGACTACGACATCATCCTTCTGGATCTGAACCTGCCCGACATGAGCGGTTACGAGGTGCTTCGCACCCTGCGCGTCGCCAAGGTGCAGACACCGATCCTGATCCTGTCCGGCCTCGGCCGGTATCGAGGATAAGGTGCGCGGTCTCGGCTTCGGCGCCGATGACTACATGACCAAGCCGTTCCACAAGGACGAACTGGTCGCCCGCATCCACGCTATTGTCCGCCGCTCCAAGGGCCACGCCCAGTCGGTCATCTCGACCGGCGAGCTGACCGTCAACCTCGACACCAAGACCGTCGAAGTCCAGACCCAGCGCGTGCACCTGACCGGCAAGGAATACCAGATGCTGGAGCTGCTTTCGCTCCGCAAGGGTACCACGCTCACCAAGGAAATGTTCCTCAACCACCTTTATGGTGGCATGGATGAGCCCGAACTCAAGATCATCGACGTGTTCATCTGCAAGCTCCGCAAGAAGCTTTCCGTTGCAACCGGCGGCAAGAACTATATCGAAACCGTCTGGGGCCGCGGCTATGTGCTGCGCGAGCCCGACGAGAGCGAAGCCTATTCCGAAAACGTCGCCTGATCGGCCGCTGCGGGCGACCGCATCGCCCACTGCGACAATTCACCAGCCCCGTGCGACAGTGTCGCGCAGGGCTTTTGTTTGTCCCCTCCGCTAGATTTTCCGTTTCAAGACGGAGAACAGCATGGGCAAGGCGTTCCGCTATCCCCCAGATGGCGCCCTGATGGAATACTATCGCGCTGGCGACTTTCTCGACAGCCAAAGCGTGCCCCTGCCCCATCCCGCCCCCGATGCGGCCGAGTTGACCATTGCCATTTTCTTCAACATGCCGGGGTGGGTGCACCTCCTGCTCGGTCTGCGCAATCTGCTGATGGCCCCGTTCGGCCTCAAGACCGGCAGCCAAGCCGATATCGCCCCGCCCACAGCCGAGCAGATCAATAGCTGCAGCTATTCCGGCATTTTCGCGGTCCACTCGGCGACGCCTACCGAGGTGATCCCGGGCACCAATGACAAGCATCTCGATTTCCGCGTCTCGATCCGCAAGGACGAAGCCGCCGATTGCGTCAGCTTGAGCACTGGGTGCGTCCGCACAATCGCTTCGGCCGCGCCTATCTGGCGGTGGTCTATCCCTTTCACCGCATCATCGTCGCCCGCTGCCTTGCCAATGCCAGCAAACTCGGGCTGACCGCCAGTAGCTGACGCCTGAACAAAATCTTCGCCGCCTTGTCGAAATCACGGCCGGCCAGTCGTAGTCTTCTCAGAACAGCCAATCTGAGGAGAGCCCCATGTTTCGTGCCACTGCCACCATTGCCGCCGCCGTCCTGCTGACCAGCACCGCCTTCGCCCAATCCGAGCCCAAAGGGGACACGGTCGAGGTCAATGGCATGCAGATATATTACGAGGTCTCCGGCGCTGGCGATCCGCTGGTCGTACTGCACGGGGCCTATATGACCATTCCCAGCATGGGCGAGATCATTCCCACGCTGGCCAAGACCCACAAAGTATATGCCCTAGAGTTCCGGGGCCACGGCCGTACAAACGACATCGACCGCCCCATCACCTACCCAAATCTGGCCGATGACGTCGCCGCATTCATGGACGCGATCGACCTCGATAAGGCCGATATATTCGGCTATTCCATGGGCGCCGCTGCCGGGCTGCAGCTGGCTATTCGCCACCCCGAAAAAGTGGATCAACTGGTCGCTGCCTCGGTCGCTTACGACGTCTCCGGTTGGCAGCCGGCCTTCACTGCCTTTATCCCGCAAATGGCGCCCGAAATGTTCGTCGGCACGCCGATGGAGGACGAATACAAAAAGCTGGCCGTCAACAAGGATGGCTTCCACGCGCTGGTCGAAAAGCTCATCGCGCTGGAAAAGGAACCGATGGCACGGGAAGCAGACGTCAAGAAGCTCGAGACGCCCATTCTCATCATAGCCGGTGATGCCGACGTTTCCACGCTAGAGCACAATGTCGCCCTGTTCCGCCTGCTCGGCGGCGGCGTCATGGGGGACATGGGCGAGCCTCTGCCCGCTTCGCGCCCGGCCGTGCTGCCCGCCACCTCGCACACTGCAGTCATCAACCAGACCGCGTTGCTGCACGCCCTCATCGAACCTTTCCTCAAGGGCGAAACGCCTGTCGGTTTCATGCAGTAAGCCATTGAAGGGACAAGAAATGCGCTTCATGATCTCGGTCAAAGCCACACCGGAAACCGAAGCTGGCATCATGCCCACCGCCTCGGCCTTCGCGGCCATGGAGGAGTACAACGAGGCCCTGATCGATGCCGGCGTGCTGCTGCATGGCGAGGGGTTGATGGCGTCCTCCAACGGCACCCGTCTGCGTTTCGACGGCGAACGGATTACCGTCACCGAGGGCCCCTTCACACAAACGAACGAATTGCTCTGCGGCTTCTGGCTTATCGACGTCAAATCCCACGACGAAGCCTTGGCTCAGTGCCGCCGCATCCCGTTCGAGAATGGCGAGGAAATCGAACTGCGCCGGTATTTGAAGCTGCCGACCTCGCGGCGAACCTTGTCGCCTGATATAACCTCAGTGTCATTCTGTGCTCAGACCGGAATGACTCTGAGGGGAACTTGCCACCCGCCAACTTGCGCCGTCCGCCTCATCCTGCTTTCATCCCGCCATGATCAGCCAGTCCGAAACCCACCGCGCCATTACCGCCGTCTGGAAGCTCGAACAGCCCCGGCTGATCGCGGGCCTGACCCGCATGGTGCGCGACATTTCCCTCGCCGAGGAATTGGCGCAGGACGCCTTGGTCATTGCCCTCAAGACTGGCCCGACAGCGGCGTGCCCAAGAACCCGGGCACTGGCTGACCCAGACGGCCAAGCGCCGCGCCATTGATTATTTTCGCCACAAGAAAATGGCTGCGACCAAGCTGGTCGAGGTCGGCCATGGCATCGAAACCGATATTCCCGACCAGATCGAAACCCTGCACGATGCCCTCGATGATGATGTGGGCGATGATCTGCTGCGGCTGATCTTCACCTCCTGCCATCCCATCCTGCCTGCCGAATCCCGCGTCGCGCTTACCCTGCGCCTCTTGGGTGGGCTCACCACCGAGGAAATCGCCCGCGCCTTTCTCGCCGCCGAGCCGACGATCGGCCAGCGCATCGTGCGTGCCAAAAAGACCATCGCCGACGCCAATATTCCCTTTGAAGTGCCGCGCGGTCCTGAGCGCGTCGAGCGGCTCGCTTCGGTGCTGGGCGTGCTCTACCTCATCTTCAATGAGGGCTATTCCGCCACCGCGGGCGATGACTGGATGCGCCCCCAACTCTGCGAGGAAGCCACTGCCCTGGGCCGGATTCTGGCCCGTCTGGCGCCCGACGAACCCGAGGTGCATGCCCTTGTGGCGCTTATGGAAATCCAGTCATCGCGCCTCGGCGCCCGCACTGATGCCAAGGGCCATCCCATCCTCCTGCAGGATCAGGATCGTGCCCGCTGGGACCAATTGCTGATCCGCCGCGGCCTTGCCGCCCTCGCCCGCGCCGAGGAACTGGATGGCGCCAATGGGCCCTATGCCCTGCAAGCCGCCATCGCCGCCTGCCATGCTCGCGCTCGCCATGCCACCGACACCGACTGGTCCCGTATCGTCGCGCTTTATGCGACACTGGCCCGTGTAACCCCTTCTCCCGTCATCGAATTAAACCGCGCCGTCGCCATTTCCATGGCCGAGGGACCCGCTGCCGCCCCGGCTGTTATCGACACCATCAAGGACGATCCGGCCCTCAAGAACTATCATCTGCTCTATGGCGTGCGCGGGGATATGTTGAGTAAATTGGGCCGCCATACCGAAGCCATGCTGGAGTTCAGCCGCGCAGCGCAACTCACTCATAATGAACGAGAAAAAACCTATCTGCTCAACCGCGCCGAGGCCGGTTAGGCGGCCAGTGCGGCTCGAATTTGGATTCTAGAATCCGCCGATCGAACGGTTTCATCATGTAATCGCTGGCGCCGGCCTTGAGGGCCATGGCGATGGCGCCGATGTCGTTTTCGACAGTGCAATAGACCACATAGGGCTTCTCGCCGCCAATATAGCCGCGCAGGAGCTTGAGGAATTCCAGCCCACTCATGATCGGCATCTGCCAATCAAGCAATATTGCATCCGGCATTTCCTGCCGGCATTTGTCGAATGCCTCCTGCCCGTCTTCGGCTTCTTCCACGATATAGTCGAGATCTTCCAGAATCCGGCGCACGACTTTGCGTACGACGGTGGAATCATCGACGATCAGGCAGGATTTCATGTCCGGGCAAGCTCCGCGGCGGCTGACACCGGTGCACAATAGCGTCACTCCGCTTAGGAATTGGTTAGCGGACTGTTGTCATTGAGCGGCGGCAACGACTGCTTTTGGGATCGCGTTGAGGAAGAACTGGTCATTCTCGAGCCCGATGGAAATATCCATGTCGGTCATGCGCGCCAACAGCCCCGTATAAAACGGCTGGATGCCCTGCGCGTCGACAAAGCCCTCGTCAGGAATGCCCGACAGCAATCCGGCCGAGCCGGACGGCACCAAGGTCTTCTGCCGTTTCTCGGGATCGCTCCCGGAGGTGAACTCGAACTTTTCCTGACCGGCTTCGCCAGTGATCGAGGCCGTCACCTGCCCGCCGCGCGGCACCGAGCCGGCCGCGATCAGCAGCATGTTCATGAACAGCTTGGCCTTGTGCTTGGGCAGCAGGATCAGCGGCACGTTCCATTCAAGGTCGGCTTTCTCGATCTCGAACAGGATGCGGGCGACGCGCTCGCATTCGCGGGTGTCGATATCGGTGCCCGAGGTCGAGGAGGCGCCATAGGCCAGCCGCGCGAATTCGAGCTTGGCCCGGCTCTGCTTGGCGGCGCTGGCGATCAGCTCACGTGCGCCCTCGGCCATGTCGCCCTGCTTAGGGTCGTCCAACACTTCGAGCCCGTTGCCAATCGCCCCGATCGGGTTGATCAGGTCGTGGCAGACCCGGCTGCACAGCATGGCGGCCAGATCGGTGGCCTTGAGCTCGATGATGTCAGCCATGAAAGTCTCCGGAAAACGGCAGGGAATCACTAAGAGGAACATTAGTTGGCGATGGGCTTTCGCACTAGGACCCCCAGCCAATCATCCCGGTCTATTGAGCAGAGAGCGTTTTGGACAATACCTGCCAATTCTCTTCGGCCTTGATCGCTGCGGCGTCGGGCGCCGGGAGGAAGGCCTCGCGATTGCCGGGGGAATAGAACAGGTAAAGCCGCTGCTTGAAGACGGCATAGATGCGCGGATCGCTGTCGGAGAGGAACCCGCGCGCCATGGCCATGGCGCCATGCCCGCCGAACTGGGGGCATAGGTTTCAGGCGAGCGGCTGAATACGTCGCGATTGGCAATGGTGGCAAAATTCCGAGCCACCCCGCCCCGAGAAAATTCGATATCGCCCCGCCCCTGCAAGGGGGCCGGTTCAGTGAAATAGGAGACGGGGTCCATGCCGAAAATGGCAATGCCGGTCAGCGGGTCGGTGACGATGGCGGTCACCACCGACTGCGCCCTTGCCGCCACAATACCTCCGCAAACCGCCCCGAAAAGCGGCAGAACAAAGGCAAGCATGGTTAAGATTTGTTTACAGCTTTGCTTCATCATCGAGCCATGATCGGCGCGTCTTGTGCAGCCGAAAACGGATTTTGGGTAACAAACCTTAAGGTCCTCGTAATTGCAGGCCGCGCCGCCCGCCAGAGTTCGTCCCATGCTCAAGCGCATCCTCGTCAGCCTTGCTCTGGTTGCCACCATGCTGGCCCCCGTCACGGCCTTCGCCCGGGGCTCGCTCAGCGACAGCTATTCGGGCGAGGAACTGGTCAACAGCGGCAAGGAGTTCTTCGGCTCCACCTCACAGGGCCTTGCTTCTCTCGTCGAGCGCGCCGTCAGCCAGTTCGGCCTGCCCAATGGCTATATTCTGGGTGAGGATGCCGGGGGCGCCCTGTTTGCCGGCGCCCGCTATGGCGAAGGCACCGTTTATACCCGCAATGTGGGCCAATATGCCGTCTATTGGCAGGGTCCCTCGATCGGCTTCGACATTGGCGGCGACGGCTCCAAGGTGATGATGCTAGTCTATAATCTGTCCCAGATTCAGGATGTGCTGGGGCGCTTTGCCGGCGTCAATGGCTCCGCCTATGTCGTGGGTGGCTTCGGCATGACGGTGATCAAGCGCGGCAATGTGGTGATGGTGCCGATCCGCTCGGGCGTGGGCGCGCGGCTGGGCATCAATATCGGCTATCTCAACTTCACCAATGAGCCGACCCGGAACCCCTTCTGATCGGGGCGGTTTGCGCCCCAAGCGTTTCCACCTAGGATGTCATTCCGGCGCAGGCCGGAATCCAGTCCGTGGCACCTCGCAACCATCCAGTTCTGGGATGATCTTCCGCATGGATTCCGGGCTGCGCCGGAATGACATCGAGATGCAGGATGATTGTGCCAAGCTCTCACCAGCTCGCCCTCGCGTCAGGCGTTGCGCCCCGTCAATTCAAGCTTTTCTGACTGGGGCTTTTGGCGCGGCCATGCCAGCATCCGGCGCGATCAACGCCGGTCCGCCGGACCGTGACGGAACCGGGGAAACCCGTTAGGGTTAATCAGTGGCGAAGATAGCGATGGCGGGGCTTTGCTGCCACACAGATAGCAGCTCGACAAGGAATGAGCAGACGCGCATGGCCTCGGATTACGCAGGATGATGATCGAGAACATCATGTATTTCGCCCCGGGGCTGCTGCTCGCCGTGCTGGTGGGGCTGATCGTCATGCCCGCGGTGTGGAAGCGCGCCGTGCGGCTGACCAAGCGCCGCATCGAGGCCGCCACGCCCATTACCATGGCCGAATTCCGCGCCGACAAGGATCAGCTGCGCGCTGAATTCGCTCTCAATACCCGTAAGCTCGAAATGAATGTCGAGGCGCTGCGCAAGCGGCTGGCCGAACAGCTGAGCGAGGTCAACCAGAAGCGGGCCGATCTGGGCAGCGCATTGCAGACCGAGCGTGACGAGACATCACGCCATTGTCGAGGAACTGGAAGCCCGCGCGGCCGAGCTGCGCAGTCGCATACTCGAGCTGGAGCGCGACAGTACCGATCTGGCCCAGCGCCTGCGGATGCGCGAGCGTGAACTCGCCGCCAGCAAGGCGGAGGCGCCCGAGCCGGTGGCGGAGACCGAGGACACCCTGACCACTGCCGAAGCCAGCATTGCCAGCGCCGAAACCCGGCTCAATGCGCTCTCGGCTGAAACCAGCGCCGAACCGCCCTTGGCCGAAAAGCTTGATCTCGAAGCCGAGGCGGACACGCTGCGCCAGCGGGTTCTGGCGGTGCAATCGAGCATTCTGGCCGATTGGGATAGCGAGCGGGTGAACGAAGCCCAATTGCGCGAGCGGCTCAGCGATATTGCCGCCCGTGTCAGCCGCGTGGTCTATGCCGCCGACCACCGGGCCGCCCCGCTCAGCACGACGCAGGAAGAAAGCCTGTTCGAGCGCGTGCAGCGCTTTGCCGATGACGGGGAAAAGCTTGAGACGCTGCCCAAGCCCAAGGCTGGAAAGCGCCGGGGTTCGGTGGCGGATCGGTTGACGGCGGTCAGGGAAATCCGGGGGCGGTAGGTTTCACCCAACGCCTTGCCCGAGCGCCGCGTGGGTGGTTGGACGATCCGGGTCACCGCAACTCACCTCCCACCGCGCCTCCCTCGGGCTCGACCCGAGGGCCGCTCTCAATGCGGCACAAGCGGCGAATGGTCCTCGGGTCGAGCCCGAGGAAGAACGGTGGGCGGGGAGCACCGAGAATAAACCAGCCCCCTATTCCGCCCCGATCACCACGCTGCGCGTCAGTTCGCCGGTGGCCCGGTCGAACAGGCCCAGTGTCGTGACGCCATCGACCGTATAGGTCACATTGATCGCCCCATCAGCCACGACAGCCGAGACAATTGCGGCGCCAGCCGGTATGGCAACGCTCTCGGCCACGGCGGGCGGGGGTGCATCGCGCATCACGCGATAGACAAGCGCCGTGGCAATCGCCATAAAGCCGAGCAACAGAATGCTGATTGAAAACCGGAACGAGCGGCGCGCCTTGCTGAGCGCAGCCTGCGCCTCGGGCGACAATGGCTCGTTTACATAGGGGCCATCGGGCCCAGTCTCGTTAGGATTGCTCATGGCCGAAAATACCGAAGAAGAATTCGAGGGCGAGGCGGTCGAGATCGTTGTCGATGAGACCACGGCTGGCGGGCGGCTCGATGCCGTGCTGGCCAAGGCGCATGCTGTGCTGAGCCGCAACCGCCTCAAGGACCTGATCCTGAACCGGGCGGTCAGCATCAATGGGGCAATTGTCAGTGAGCCCAAGTACCGCGTCAGCGCGGGCAGAGACAATCACTCTTGTCGCCCCGCCCCCGAAGATCCCGAGCCGCAGCCCGAAAACATCCCGCTCGACATCCTTTATGAGGACGATCAGCTCATCGTCATCAACAAGCCCGTCGGCATGGTGGTCCACCCTGCGCCCGGCAGCCCCTCGGGCACGCTGGTCAATGCGCTGATCTACCATTGCGGCAGCTCGTTGCAGGGCATTGGCGGCGTGCGCCGGCCGGGGATCGTGCATCGGCTTGATCGCGACACCTCCGGCGTCATGGTCGCGGCCAAGACCGAGCATGCCCATAAGCATCTGTCGGACCAATTCGCCGATCACGGCCGCACCGGCCCGCTGCACCGCGCCTATATCGCCTTTGTCTGGGGCAGCACCGAAACCGCCAAAGGCACGGTCGACGCGCCGCTGGGCCGGGACGCCAATAACCGGCTCAAGCAGACCGTGCGCAAGGATGGCCGCGAGGCGATCACCCATTATTTCGTCGAAGCCCGGTTCGGGGATGTCGGCTGGGACATTACAAGGGTGCAATGTCACCTCGAAACCGGCCGCACCCACCAGATCCGCGTCCACATGGCCCATATCAGCCATCCGCTGGTGGCCGACACGGTCTATGCCTCGGGCTATGCCACCAAGATCAACAAGCTGCCACCCGAAGTCGCTGGGCCTATCCAGGCGCTCGGTCGCCGAGCGCTGCATGCGGCTGAGCTGGGCTTTGAACACCCGACGACGGGCGAGGAAATGTTCTTCGAAGCGCCCCTGCCGCCTGATCTGCAGACTTTGGAAGATGCGCTTGAGCCCTTCAACAAGGCTTTCGCCCGCTAGCGCCGCACCCGATTTTGGTGTAAGAACAGCTTCACGGAAAAGCGACTGCCCGGCGCCCGAGCGCCTGGCAACCATTGCATATTTGTAACGTTCCTTACCAATTCGCGCTCTTACAATCGCGAAGGCGATACCTATATATGCGTTACGTCCGGGGAGTATGCCGAAATGGATATTCCGGGGGACTGATCCGCCCGCGCCATGCGTTGAACGGGCGCCGCTACAATCGCATTTTTCGCAATGTAGCGGCAATCCGGCGCCACTAGCGTGGGGGATATCAGAAAGGGGTGCATTCATGGCCCAGACAAATTTGCCGGTGCTCTCCGCCGAAGGCGGACTGAGCCGTTATCTTCAGGAAATCCGCAAGTTCCCTATGCTGGAACCGGATGAAGAATACATGCTGGCCAAGCGCTATAAGGAGCACGCCGATCCCGGCGCGGCCCAAAAGCTCATCACCTCCCACCTGCGCCTCGTGGCCAAGATCGCCATGGGCTATCGTGGCTATGGCCTGCCGATTTCCGAGGTGATCTCGGAAGGCAATGTGGGCCTGATGCATGCGGTCAAGCGCTTCGAGCCCGAAAAGGGCTTCCGCTTGGCGACCTATGCCATGTGGTGGATCCGCGCCGCCATTCAGGAATATGTGCTGCGCTCTCGGAGCTCGGTCAAGATCGGCACCACCGCCGCGCAAAAGCGCCTGTTCTTCAACCTGCGCAAGGTGAAGGGGCCAGATCGCTGCGCTCGATGATGGGAGCCTGCATCCCGACCAGATCAAGCAGATTGCTACCACCCTCAACGTCACCGAAGACGATGTGGTGTCGATGAATGCGCGCCTGTCGGGCGATGCCTCGCTGAACTCGCCGATGCGGGCCGACGAGGGCGCCTCCGAATGGCAGGATTGGCTGGTCGACGACACGCCGAGCCGAGAAACCACGCTGGGTGAAAGCGAAGAATATTCCGAGCGCATGGGTCTTTTGACCACGGCCATGGACGTGCTCAACGAACGCGAACGCGCCATCTTCAACGCCCGTCGCCTGCAGGAAAATCCTTCGACGCTCGAGGAGCTGGCCCAGCAATACGACGTCAGCCGCGAGCGCATCCGCCAGATCGAGGTCCGCGCCTTTGAAAAGGTGCAGGACGCCGTCAAGGAAGCCGCCCGCAGCGCTGCGTGAGCGGAATCGATGAACTAGCAAAGGCGGGCCCGGTGCCCGCCTTTTTGTTAGCGACCCGCTAAAAGACCCCCCGGTGTCGGGCATTCGGGATTGTGACCCTGCCAAAAGCTCGGCCCTACCGCCATCGGGAGCATGTCGAAACCCGGCCGGAAGAAACCGGGCTGCTCTTTGAACTTGCCCGGCGGCAGTGGCTGCGGGTTAAGGCTGACATCCCCGCCCTTGCCGCCGACGATAATGATCGCCCGCTCGGACAGGCCGGTAGTGGTCGTCAATTCATTGGCCTGCGCGGCGCTGGCCGGGCCGGACGCAAGCACGAGGGCAACGGCAATAGATCTGCTGATCGACATTTTTCGAAACTCCTCTCTGATCGCCGGTCATTCCGGCCCGCCTGTTGTGGAACGGCTGAGCTGACACGGACTTGAATGGGCCGTTCAGAACGGCTTCACCGGGTGACAAGCAGCTCGATAAGGGCCGGCAGATGCGATTTATCAAGGATCAGCAGCCAAGGGGTTTCGTCGGTAGGGACGATCTCGACCCGCCCGCCGAGCCCCGCATTGGAGGTGCCGAGCCGTCCGCCCGGCGCCAGCGTCAAGCCATCCAGCGGATAGAGCAGTCGCTCGGAGCGGGTAAAGCTGACTTCCGCCAGCGGATAGATCGACACCCGCTCGCCCTTGCCAGCCCGGAAGCTGAACGGACCAACCACGGCCAGCGCCACATCAACCTCATCCACCAGCAGCAGATGCCGCCCGGGCGCAAACTTCTGCATGGCATTGAGCGCCGACAATGTGTGGTCGAGCCGCTTGCCGGTCATGCCCGGGGCCGTGGTCAGCGGCGCTGAGGTCGAATAGAGGGCTTTTTCGAAATCGGTGGTTTCCTGCTCGGCAAGGTGGATGACCCGGGTGCGGCGTTCCCAGCCGGCCCGGTCGGAAAGGGAATCGAGGTCCCCGATGATCGCCGCCGGTGTAAGCCCCGCTGCGCCAATCGCGTCGCCGCCGCCATCGGCGCCCACCAAAGCCACCCTGCGCCGGGCTAGGTCCACCAGCAAAGCTGGGTCCACGACACCCCCGCCGACAATGGCCAATGGCCCCTCAAACACGATGGGCAGCCCATCCGCGTCGCTCACGGAAGTCTCTTGCACTGTCACAATTCTCACACTAAGTCTCAGGCGTCTCGCTGGGGTGTTCCGGGTTTCCGGAGCTGAGAATTACCCATTGAACCTGAACCAGGTCATGCTGGCGGAGGAAGTTCGAGATGGCAAGAGCGTCTCGTGGCGCCTGTGCCATTGACACCTGTCCCTTCACACATGATCGCATGAACCGATGAAGGGAATGACCCAATGGTCAAATCCACCTCTCTGGCGCTTGCGGTCCTTGCCGGGCTGTTCGCAGCCCCGGCATTCGCCCGAGACGTGCCAAACCTCAAGATTTACACTTATGATGGCTTCGCCGCCGAATGGGGCCCCGGCCCCGGTTTGAAGGCCGGCTTTGAAGCCATTTGCAGCTGCACGGTGGACTTCGTTGCCGCCGACAGCTCCATCGGCACGCTGCGGCGCGTGCAGCTCGAAGGCGCCACCACGGAAGCCGACCTCATTGTGGGCCTCGATACCGCCATTGCCGGGGAAGGCGCGACACGGGGCTGTTTGCCGAACACAATTTCTATTTCGACGAACTGACCCTGCCCTATAGCTGGACCGACAAGAGCTTCGTACCCTTCGACTACGCCCATTTTGCCTTTGTCTATGACAGTGACAAAGTGGCCAATCCGCCCAAGTCGTTCGAAGAGCTGATCGCCATGCCGGACGATTTCAAGATCGTCATCCAGGACCCGCGTTCGGCCACACCGGCCCGGGCCTCGTGCTGTGGATCAAGGCTGCCTATGGCGACCGCGCCCCCGAAATCTGGGCCGGTCTCAAGCCGCATATCCTGACCGTGACGCGCGAATGGAGCGAGAGCTACAATCTCTTTCTCGAAGGCGAGGCCGATATGGCGCTCTCCTACACCACCTCGCCCGCCTACCATATCGTTGAAGAAAACGACGTCACCATCAAAGCCGCCCTGTTCGAGGAAGGCCATTTTGCCCAGACCGAAGTGGCCGGCGTGCTCAAATCCTCCAAGCATCAGGAGCTGGCTTTTCAATTCCTCGATTACCTGACGTCGGCGGATGCGCAGAAGATCATTCCGACGACCAATTGGATGTTCCCGGTGATCGATCTTGGCTATGAGCTGAACCCAGCCTTTGGCGCACTGGCGCAGCCGGAAAAGACGCTGACCCTGCCGGATGCGGAGATCGAGGCGAATACGCCGGCCCGGATCGATGAGATGCTCAAGGCTATTCAGTAGGCGCTGGCGCGTGGGGCAAATAGCAATGACCATTCTGCCCCACCGCCCTGCCCGTATCGCGGCGGCCGGCGCTTTGGCCCTCGCCATAACTGCCCTGATCGCGCTGGTGCTCTGGTCCATTTTCAGCGCAGCTACCGATCAGGCCAGTGGCGCGGGGCGCGTGGATATCCCCCATCTGCTGCGGATGACGTCCATTCAGGCGGGGCTGACCACCGTGCTCTCACTGGCGGTGGGCATGGCACTGGCCCGGGCGCTCAATCGGTTGCGCTTTCCGGGGCGTGATCTAGTGGTCGGGCTCTTTGCCTCAGCCATTGTTACCCCCGGCATGGTGGTGGCATTCGGCCTGCTCTCCATCTGGGGCCGCAGCGGCTGGATCAATCAGGCGAGCAATGCCCTGTTCGGTGTCTCCATCGGCAATCCCGCCTTCGGGCTCTCGGGCATTCTCTTTGCCCATGTCATTCTCGATGGCGCCTTTGCCGCCCGCATCATGCTGGCCCGACTCGACGCCATCCCCCAGCCCCGCCTCAAGACCGGGCAATCGCTCGCCCTCTCCGCCCGGCAACGCTTTTCCATCATTGACTGGCCGGCCCTGCGCGGCACCCTGCCGGGGCTGGGCGCGATCATTTTCCTCCTCGCCTTTACCAGCTTTCCAATCGTGCTGCTGCTCGGCGGCGGGCCGGCCAACCAGACGCTGGAAGTGGCCATCTATGCCGCCGTCCGCCGAGATTTCGACCTGCGCGCGGCAGTGCTGCTGGCCCTCACGCAGATCGGGGTCTGCTCCCTAGTCATTCTCATCGCCTCGGCGCTGGCGCCCATACCCACCAGTCTTGGCCCTTCCACCGCGCCAAGCTGGCGAGACGGCATGGCCGCGCGCCTCCTGCAGGCCGCGGTCCTGATCCTCTGCACCATCGCCTTCGTCCTGCCGCTTGCCTCGGTGCTGATCGATGGCGTGCTGGGCGGCTTCGGACGGCTGCTGTCGCAACCGGCATTCTGGTGGGCAGCGCTGTCGAGCCCGGTCATCGGTACCAGTTCGGCCCTCCTGACGCTCGTGCTGGCCCTCACCCTCGCCATGGGGCGCGGCGCCACGTCCAATAGCCCGGTCCGCACCATTCTGGGCATGCCGGCCTTTGCCTATCTGGCTGTGCCCGCAGTGGTGCTCTCGCTCGGCTTTTTCCTGCTGGTGCGCAATCTGGGCGTCGCCCCGGCGCTGGCCGCGCCCTATGTGGTCATTCTGGGCAATAGTCTGCTGGCTCTGCCCTTTGCCATGGCCACGCTCGGCCCGCCTTTCGAGGCCATTGCCCGCACCCGCGGCAAGCTGATCCGCTCGCTCGACCTGTCCGGCTGGCGCCAATTCCGGCCGTCGAATATCCCCTCTTGGGCAAAGATATCGGCGTCATGCTGGCGCTGGCCTTCTGTTTCTCGCTGGGCGATCTGGGCGTCATTGCTCTCTTCGGCACGCAGGATTTCCAGACCCTGCCCCTGATGATGTTCCGCGCGCTGGGCGCCTATCGTGGCAATGACGCGGCGGCCATTGCCGCCATCCTGCTGATCGGCACGATCATCGCCTTTGTCGGCCTGCCCAAGCTGTTCGAAAGGATCGCCAATGCTGCGCGTTGAAGACCTGAGCTTCGCCCATGCCGGCCAAGCCATGCGCTATCGCTTCGCGTTGACAGCGGCGCCGGGCGAAGTCACCGCTATTTCCGGCGCCAGCGGCTCGGGCAAATCCACCCTGCTCGATCTGCTGGCGGGCTTCCTCACGCCGCTGTCCGGCCGCATCGACTCGGATGGCACCAACCTCGTGCCCTTGCCGCCCGAATCCCGGCCGGTATCGCTGCTGCTGCAATCGGATAATCTGTTCGATCATCTCTCGGCTGGCCGGAATGTGGCGCTGGGGCTGCCCAGCGCAACGGCGAAAGCCATTGTCGCCCAGCAGGTCGAAACGGCGCTATCCGAAGTGGACTCGGCTGGGCTCGGTCAGCAGACTGCGTCGACGCTGTCAGGCGGGCAAAAGCAGCGCGTTGCGCTGGCCCGAACGCTGGTGCGCAATCGGCCGATCGTCTTGCTGGATGAACCCTTTTCGGCGCTGGACGACAAGGCCCGCGTGGCGACCCGCGAATTGGTCAAAGTGCTGACCATCGCCCATGACTGGCACACTATCCTCGTAAGCCACCACATGGACGACATCACCGCCATTGCCAGCCGGCGTTACCGGCTGGAACAGGGTGAATTGGTCATCGAGGACTAGCCACCCCGTGTGGTGAACACCTTCTGGAACAGGGCCTGCGCCGTGTCGTCTTTCTCGAGCGTGATGATCGCGTTGCGGCCGGTGCCATAGACCACGGCCAGATCGATCCATTTGCGGTTCTCGAGCAGGTCGGTATTGGTCGTCGTGTCGGTCGCAGCAGCGCTGAGGGCGAAGAGGAACGAATTGCCCACGACGCGGGCCGAGGCGCCCACCAAAGGCGTACCGGGCACCAGCTCTTCATTCTTGAGCAACACGCCGGGCAGGCCGGCAATGGTGCCGCCGATAAAGCTGTCGCTGACACGGAAATTGACTTCCATGAGGTGGCTGGCGGGCAGGCTCGGGTCGGCATTCTTGCGGATGATCAGCTCCACGCCCAGATTGCGAGCCGGAATGCTGGCCTTGCCGATCAGGGTGGGCAGGCCAAGCTCGTCCGTGCCCTCGCTCCGGGCAATAGTGCCCGAGAACGGCACGGCGCCGGTGCGGCCGTCTTGCGAGGCTTCGAGCAGCAGCGATTGGCTGCCAGCCAGCATGGCAGGATCGACCGAGGCTGCCGGATCGGTCGCGGCAACGCTGGTATCCTCGCCCGGCAGGCGTTCTTCGGTCTTGACCTCGCCATCAATGCCCGGCAGCGCCGGTTGATCGGCATTGGGCACCACCGGCTCGGGCGTTGGCTCCGAGCGATCTTCGATTTCGAGACCCGGCAGCAACGCGCCGGTCGGCTCGGCGGCGGGGGTCGTCGCGGTATTGCCCGGCCCGGTGGGATTGTCGGCAGGGTTGGCCGGCGCATCGCCCGCCGAAGGGGGCGACAGGGTCGGGGTCAGGCTTTGCGGCGTCGTGGCCGCCGTCTCGGTCACATTGGGCTGCGCTCGGCCGAACATCTGGTCGAGATCAACATAGCCCTCACGCCACGCCCAGAAGCCCGCGCCGCCGACGCCGGCGAGCAGGATGGCAAACACCACGAGAAAGATCGTCAGCCCCGCGCCGGAGCGCTGCTTCGGGCCGCGCCGCGGCAAAACCGGCATCGTCGGTGGTTTCCGCCGTCTCGGCCGGAGCCATGGCAAAGGCGCCGCGCTCGGCGGCAGTGGTTTTCTCGCGCTCGGGCAGAGCCGGGCTCGATTCGCCGCGCGCTTCGCGATCCAGCACTTCAATAGCAGTGGCCATGGCGCTTTCGGCTTCGCGCGGATCGCTGGTGGCCGGTTCGACTTCCACTTCGCGAACGCTCGACAGCGCTGTTTCGACTTCGGCGCTGTCGTCAGTGGCGGGGCGAACCACTTCGAGTGGCACGATGACCTGCTGGCGCGCCGGGGCACGGTTGCCGGCCGAAGGCTCGGCCCGGCCGCGCAGCGCCTCGCTGGTCGAATTGGCGGCAAAGGGCAAGGGCTCGCGCCGCACTTCAAAGCTCGGTCCCTTGAGCGGGGCTTCGAGCGGCCGCACATTGGAGGCGCCCGGCAGGGGCGAACTCGGCCCGCTCTTGCTCGCCTCGGCGCGCGCCACGATGGAGGGGATCGGGCGCACATCCGGCTTGGGCGCCTCGGGCTCGTCCTTGGCCGGCTCGATGCTGACCGAACTGCCGCCCACGGAAGCGGCCTGCTCGATAATATCTTCGATCGAGGTCACGGTCGCCGTTTTCGGCGCCTCGACGGGCTTGGGGGATTCTGACCGGCTTGGCCACCTCAACGGGCTTGGGCGCTTCCAGCGGCTGGGTCGGCAGGATGATGGCCGGCGGCGGCTCGACCGCTTCGGGTGGCGCTGCCTCGACGGGTGCGGGAGCCGGTGCGATCACCGGCTCGCTGCGGGGCGTGGGTTTATAGGCAAATGAGCTGTCGCGACCCAGCGAGATAACGGCCTCGCTGGCCTCCTGTTCGACCCGGCGGATGCAATCTTCGAGCTGCAGCCGGTGTTGGGTGATATCCCGCGCGGGCAATGGCGGCGTGATGGCGCGCAATTGCCCCACCGAGGCCGAGCGCGCCTTCTCATACACTGCACGGCGTGCGGCCCCGTTATTCTCCGGCAGCGCCGAGATGGCCCGGCGCAACAGCTCTTTGTAGTCCGCCATTGGTTACTTGGTACTCACAATTTGCAGCACGTGTTGTAACAAAAAAACTCAGTCTTGGAATGGGTCTACGACAAGGATCGTGTCTGCGCGTTCCGGGCTGGTCGACAGCATGGCAACTGGGGCCCCGATCAGCTCTTCAATATAGCGCACATATTTGACCGCTCGGGCCGGCAATTCGGCCCAGCTGCGCGCGCCGGCCGTGGTGCCCGACCATCCCTCGAGCGTCTCATAAATCGGGGTAACGCGCGCCTGTGCTCCCATTGAGGCAGGCAAGTAATCAATTCGTGATCCGTCCAGCTCGTAGCCGACGCAGATCTTGATCTCCTTGAGCCCATCGAGCACGTCCAGCTTGGTCAGCGCAATGCCCGAAATGCCCGAGGTCTTGACCGTCTGGCGCACCAGCACCGCATCAAACCACCCGCAACGGCGCGGCCGCCCGGTATTGACGCCCACTTCGCGGCCGACCGTGGCCGGTGATGGCCGATTTCGTCATCGAGCTCGCAGGGGAACGGGCCCTCGCCCACGCGAGTCGTATAGGCCTTGGTGATGCCCAGCACATAGCCGATGGCCGTGGGCCCCTGTGCCCGAACCGGCCGCGGCCTGCCCGGCAACGGTATTGGACGAGGTCACGAACGGGTAAGTGCCGTGGTCATTGTCGAGCAAAGCGCCCTGCGCGCCTTCGAACAGGATGCGGGCGCCCGCCTTGCGCTTGTCATCCAGCACCTGCCAGACGCGGTCCATGAAGGGCAGGATTTCGGCAGCGACCGAAGTCAGCTCGTCATAAATGACACGGGCCTCGATCTCGACCAGTGCCCATGCCGCGCCGCAGCGCATTGTGGTGGCCGAGCAGGCGTTCGATCTTGGGCATCAGCGTTTCGGGTTCACTGAGGTCGATCAGGCGGATGGCGCGGCGGCCCACCTTGTCTTCATAGGCTGGGCCGATGCCGCGCTTGGTGGTGCCGATCTTGAGGCCGGAATTGGAATCCTCGCGAATCGCGTCGAGTTCACGATGCAGCGACAGAATGAGGGGAGCATTGTCGGCAATGCGCAGGATTTCGGGAGTGATCTTGACCCCCTGCCCGCGCAGCTTGGGCCATCTCCTGCACGAAGTGATGCGGATCCACCACCACGCCATTGCCGATAACCGAAAGCTTGCCCTGCACCGGGCCCGAGGGCAGCAGCGCCAGCTTGTAGCTGACCCCGTCGATGACCAGCGTGTGGCCAGCATTGTGGCCGCCATGATAGCGCACCACCACATCGGCACGCTCGCTGAGCCAGTCCACGATCTTGCCTTTGCCCTCGTCGCCCCACTGCGAGCCGACGACAACCACATTCGCCATAAAAGTCTTCCTCAAGAGAGCGCAACCGGCGAGGGCCGGCGCGAGCTGCCACATCCATCCAACACTTGGACGTCTGTCCTCCGGGCCACCTTTGTCGAGTTTAAACGCGGCCGAATAACTGATAAGTCCGACTGTCCTTACATCACCCGAGCCGCGATGACAAAGCCGCTAGAGACCGAAAATCGTGGCATTTCCGCCCGCCTGCTCGATCAGCCCTATTTGCTGCTCATTCTGGCCCCTTTATTCTGGGGCGGCAACGTGGTTGCGGCCAAGCTGGTCGTGGGCGAAATCGACCCGTTTCTGCTGCTCGCCGCGCTGCGTGGGCGCCACCTTGTTCATCCTGCCGTTTTCCGGGGATATTTACGGCAGGACTGGCCGGTCATCCGCCGCACTCGGCCATTGTTGATGGCCTTCGGCGCAATCGGCTACGCGCTCTTCAACGTGCTGCTCTATGTGGGCCCGGGCACCACGACGGGCGTAAACGCCGCCATCGTGCAGGCGGCTCTGCCGATGATGATCCCGGCCGCCAACTTCATCGTCTTCCGCACCAGCGTGAAGCCACTCCAGATCGCCGGCGTCATCATCGCCATCCCGGGTGTGATGCTGACGGCGACACATGGTGATCTCGGCCGCATCCTCGGCCTCGACATCAATATCGGCGATGGCTTTGTGATCCTGGCCTGTCTGGCCTACACCGCCTATACGCTGGCGCTCAAATATCGCCCTAATGTGCATATGATGAGCTTCATGGCGGTGGCCTTTGCCGGGGCCGCACTCACTGGCCTCGTCATGCTGCAGCTGTTCGGGCCGGGCCTTGCGTCCTTGGCCAGTATTCCGCAAATGTCGCCAATGGTCTGGGTCGTCATCGTCTATGTGATGATCTTCCCCTCCATGTTCAGCCGGGTCTTCTACGCCCGCGGCGTCAGAACTGGTCGGCCCCAATCGCGCTGCGCCCAGCCATAACCTGATCCCGGTGTTCGGCGCCCCGGGCTCAGTGCTGGTGCTGGGTGAGCGGCTGGAACTTTATCACTATCTGGCCGCTGCCATCATCGTGGGCGGCATCGTGCTGGCCGAGTGGTCGGCGCGGCGACACTTCTAAAACAAGCGGGTTTCAGCAGCCCGGAAATAGGGGTAACCTGCCGCCGCGCCCTGCCATGGGCGCGCCGAGTTCACCCTGCTGAGGCATCCTCATGGTGGAAGGCTCCGACGGAAAACAACGAACTGCTCTTCCCGACGCAAACCGGGCACGCGCCACTATTCGCACGCTTGCGCTAATCGCCCTCTTGGGCGTGGGCCCGGGCTTTGTTATGCAAGCCCTTATCATCGCGGCACGGCTGGTGGGCGGCGGCGCTTTTCCAGGCGTCAGCATTTTTGCCGACTCGGTACAAACCGTGACTTGGTCGGTACTTGTCTGCACCGGCGTCGCAATAGGCGTCACGGTCAGCAAGGCACGTAAGGCCCCGGCCGGTCTGATGGGCCTATTGTTCGCGCCGCTGGCGCTTGCCGTGGCCAAGGCTGGCCAAAAGGCCATGTTGGCTCTGATCGGCGCCCTCGAACAACCCGCCGCACTCTCCCGGCGACGATTGGCATCGTTCGCGCATTCGAATATGGCCTGCTTGCACGGTTCCCGGCGCTCCTGACCGAAAAGGAGATAATCCGGCCCGGCCCATATCTTGGAATTGGCACCGCCATCGGCGTCACCTTCGGCTCCGTACTCTTCTGGCTGACCTATAGCGCAACGCTGGCCGAAAACGCCAAACTGGGCACGCCCCAGATATTGGGCATGCTGGTCAACGAAGTCGGGGCGCCAGCTGGTTGCGCCTTCGTCATCTATCTTGGCCAACTGGCCAGCCAAAGCTCCTCCGTCCTGAAAAAGCATCAGCCAGCCACGTCGACGACGGCCGGTTCACCACCGGCGCGGCCATAGATCCAAGGGCCCCGGCCTTCGCCGAGACCACACCGTTTGGTGGCTTGAGTAACGCCTAGAACTTCAGTGCTTTGGCCTGTTTCACGCCCTCGAGCGCGGCGATTTCGGCCAGTTGCGGTTCGGTCAGCGTGCCATCGATGGAGACCAGCGCGATGGCGTCCGACCCCACTTCGACACGGCCCGAGTTGAAGTTGGCGATATTGATGCCCAGCGTGCCCAGCAGCGTGCCCAGGCGCCCGATATGGCCCGGCTTATCCTCATTGGTCACATAGAGCATGGAGGGGCTGAGTTCGGCCTCCATATTGATGCCCTTGACTCGGATGATGCGCGGCTTGCCATTGGCAAAGACCGTGCCGGCCACGGCGCGTTCCTGCCGCTCGGTCAGCACCGTCAGGCGGATATAGTTCTCATAGGCGCCCTGCTGCTCGCGGGTCACCACCTCGACATTGACGCCACGATCCTTGGCCACCTGCGGTGCCGAAACCATGTTGACCTCGGCCAGTAGGGGCTTCAGCACGCCATGCAAAGCCGCCGCCACCATCGGCCGCGTATTCATGCTCGCGACATCGCCCTCGAATTCGATCTTGACGCCCCGGATCGCCGTTTCGGTCAATTGGCCGGCAAACGAGCCGAGCACTTCGGCCAGCTTGATAAAGGGGGTGAGGCGCGGGGCTTCCTCGGCCGAGATGGAGGGGAAATTGAGCGCATTGGTGATTTCGCCACTCATCAGATAGGCCGAAATCTGCTCGGCAACCTGCAGCGCCACATTCTCCTGCGCTTCGGTGGTCGAGGCGCCCAGATGGGGCGTGCAGATCACATTGGGCAGCTCGAACAGCGGGTTGTTCTCGGCCGGTTCCTGCAGGAACACGTCAAGCGCGGCGCCAGCAACTCGGCCGGATTTGAGCGCATCATAGAGCGCTGCCTCATCGACCAGACCGCCACGGGCGCAATTGATGATGCGCACGCCCTTCTTGGTCTTGGCCGGGGTTTCGGCATTGAGAATATTGCGCGTGGCGTCAATCAGCGGGGTATGCAGCGTGATGAAATCAGCCCGCGCCAGCAGCTCGTCCAGCTCGACCTTTTCCACGCCCATGGTCTGGGCCCGCTCAGGCGTCAGGAAGGGGTCAAAGGCAATGACCTTCATCTTGAGGCCCTGCGCGCGGTCGGCCACGATCGAGCCGATATTGCCCGCCCCGATCAGGCCCAGCACCTTGCTGGTGACTTCGACGCCCATGAAGCGGTTCTTTTCCCACTTCGATGCGCGGGTCGAGGCATCAGCCTCCGGCAGCTGGCGGGCCAAAGCCATCATCATGGCAATGGCATGCTCGGCCGTGGTGATCGAATTGCCGAAAGGGGTATTCATCACAATGATCCCCTTCTTGGTGGCGGCGGGGATATCGACATTGTCGACGCCGATACCGGCCCGGCCGATCACCTTCAGATTGGTAGCGGCAGCGATGATCTTTTCGGTGATCTTGGAAGCCGAACGAATAGCCGAAGCCATCATATTGGCCAATGACTTCGAGCAGCTTGTCCTTGTCCTTGCCCAGATCGGGCAGGTAATCCACCTCGACGCCATTGTCCTTGAAGATCTGGACGGCAGTGGGGCTGAGCTTGTCGGAAACGAGAACCTTGGGCATTTGGTAATCCCTGAGATTTGAGAGTTTTTTGAGTGGGATACCCCCTCCTGCCTCCCTGATAGGGGAGGAACGGCTCCGCGTTCAGGGCAAAATCATGCCGAGAACTCGATCAGCCCCTCCCCTATCAGGGGAGGTTGGGAGGGGGTACTGAGAGCTAAGCGGCGACGCTCAGCGCGGCTTTTTCTTCGGCAAACGCAAAATCCAGCCACGGCACCAGCGCCGCGAGATCGGACGCTTCCACCGTCGAGCCGGCCCAGATGCGCAGCCCCGAGGGAGCATCCTTATAGGCACCGATATCATAGGCCACGCCCGCCTTGTCGAGCCGCGCAACAATGGCCTTGGCAAACGCTGCCTGCTTGTCCGCGTCGAGCGCGGTCACGGCCGGATCGACAATGGAGAAGCAGACCGAGGTATTGGAGCGATTGGCCGGGTTCTTGGCGAGGAAGTCCACCCATGGGGTCGCCGCAACCCAGTCGGCCAGCACCTTGAAATTGGCATCGGCGCGGGCCTGCATGGCCTTCAAACCACCGAGGGATTTGCCCCACTCCATGGCATCGATCGCGTCCTCGATGCAGATCATCGAAGGCGTGTTGATGGTCGCCGCCTCGAACACTTCCTCGAGCAGCTTGCCGCCCTTGGTCAGGCGGAAAATCTTGGGCAGCGGACGATCCGGCTTAAAGCTCTCAAGCCGCTCGACAGCGCGCGGCGACAGGATCAGCACGCCATGGGCGGCCTCCCCGCCCAGCGCCTTCTGCCGAGAGAAGGTGACGACATCGAGCTTGGCGAAATCCGGGTTCTGCGCAAATGCCGCCGAAGTGGCGTCGCAAATGGTCAGGCCCTTGCGATCCGCCGCGATCCAGTCGCCGTTCTCGACGCGCACGCCGGAGGTCGTGCCATTCCAGTGAACACCACGTCACGGTCAAAATCGACCTGACCCAGATCAGGCAGCTCGCCATAACCAGCCTTGAGAATGCGCACATCCTCAAGCTTGAGTTGCTTACTCACATCGGTGACCCAGCCTTCGCCGAAGCTTTCCCGTGCCAGCATATCGACGCCGCGGGCGCCCAGCATGGACCACAGCGCCATTTCGACAGCGCCCGTATCGGAAGCCGGCACGATGCCGATGCGATAATCGGCGGGAACTTCGAGCAGCTCGCGGGTCAGGTCGATGGCGCGCTGAATGCGGGCCTTGCCGGGCTTGGAGCGGTGCGAGCGGCCGACCAGCGCATTGGCCAGCGCTTCAACCGTCCAACCGGGACGCTTGGCACAGGGGCCCGACGAAAAATTCGGATTAGCCGGTTTCACCGCCGGCGCGGCATGGGGCATCTCAGCCATATAGCGACCCTCCCAGGTCGAAAGCCTTGCGTTAGGGCAAGGTGTCCTGAGGCCAGCAAGTACCGGAGCGCCCAAAAAGCGCAAGGGGGAAAGCGAGGGGGCCCTCCTGTTCTGAAACACATAACTTCGTCATCCGGATACACGTCCCTCACTCGATCAATGGGATAAACCGGCATCACGTTGAGCGAATGGACGGTGTTCGACGTGAGCGGGCGCATGAAACCGGCGTCCGGCCACTGGCAGGTGAGGAGCGGAATCCACCGACGACTGGTTGAACCTGAGGTCAATACGAACATCACCGGGCAACTGGGGTCAGCCAGAGATGCACTGCTCCGAAACGATCTGAAGGAGGGGGAGGCATTAGAAGAGTCTCGAGCACTTCTCCAGAGCTTCATCTACAAGCAGCCCGATTTCTGGATGGTCCAGTTTGATAGGCTCATTGGAGAGCGCTTCAATGCTGTCGATAAGGCTCTCCACGACAAGCTGGCTGGACGCGGACAGCACGCGATCGACAAAAACAACGTGGATGATCTTCGCGCCGTAGTGATCGAAATGATCCACAACATGATCCGAGGCGCGGATGAGACGGATGCCGCGATCCTTTCCGGCCTCATGGTTTAGAGATCACCCGGATATCACGAAGCCCTTGCCAATGACCTACTTTGGCGCGATGCGGTAGTTCGCCCAATTGTGGACTGACAGCTCTGATCGCGTTGTCTGGGTCTTCATTACCTCAGACAGTCCCGTAACTTGGTTCGATCCAACGGTGCCCGGGGAGAGGTTCCTAACTCACAAGACTTCGCTGGCGGATCCGGGCATCGAGGTGGTGATGCCGCTTTCGCCGCGGCATACGATCATCTTGCATCACCCTATGACGCGCTTCGAAAAGCCGGTGCGTTATGTCAGGGCGAGTGCAACCACCGTGGCGGCACTAAACAGACGCACAGCCCATTGCGCCCACAAGGCGTTAGTGTCGTGGAGAGACGGGTTTGATCCTGCTTGGCGAATAGGAGTGCCAGAACGCCCGGATCGATTCAATGCGAGCACTTTGCCGGCGTATGTCTGCTTTCGGGAATTCAAACCAACAGATCGACGACTGGAATGGGGCGCATTGCCGTCGGGCGGCTTCCGATCCCATTTCGGTCGTTCCAAGCACAAATAAGCGTTCCTGAAAGCGGACCTTAAATTGGTCGGCTTAGTCGGTGATCTTCGGTCCACCGCCCAGCTGCACGGTATCCAATGATCCCGCTCAGACCCGACTGTCCATTCCATACTGATCCGGCGCTCCGACGTGGTCTCGAAGCGTTTTCCCCTCATAGTCTTGGTGGAACAGTCCTCGCTCTTGCAGTAGCGGCACTACGCCATCGACAAGGGCGTCGATGCCATCTTCATTGACGTCGGGCGAGATCCAGAAGCCGTCGGCTGCGCCGGCTTCAAACCAATCCTGCAGATGGTCGGCGACGTCTATGGCTGTTCCTGCGACCACCGGCTGGTAGTCAATGACGCCATGGGCCAAGATGTCCCGAAGACTCCACCCATCGCGAGCGACCGTGAGAGCCCGTACCGAGCGCGGATCCCGGTCCGTAGGCCCGGCCCGTGCCAACTGCTCGGACGATAGAGGCTTGTCCATATCTGCCGCGTCGAGAGAAACGCCAAGCATGTGCTGCAGATAGGCGACCCGCTGCGGGAAGGCTCGCTCGGTTAGTGCGATACGCCTGTCGAGCGCAACACGTTTATCGGCAGCGATGGTGGTCATCAGACACGGGATGAACTTAATTTCATCTGGATTGCGCCCTGCAGCTTCAGCGGCGGCCCGGAAGGCGGTGCGGTGTTCGATCGCTTCTTCGATGGAAAAAGCTGCACCGATGACGGCGCTGGCGTAACGTCCGGCAAGGCCGAGCGCATTGTTGCTGAGACCTGCAGCGTGGAAAACCAACGGCTGACCCTGCTCCGAAGGCGGGATGTAGAGAGGACCGCGGGAGGCCACGTATTTCCCACCAAGGTTGATAGGCGCTACCTCTTCGGACTTGGCAAACTGGCCTGTTGCTTGATCGTGGACCCGAGCGTCTTTGCCCCAGCTGCCCCATAAAGCTTGCACGAGCTGAATGACCTCATGGGCACGGCCATAACGATCTTCGGAGGATGGAATGCGAACGCCATAGTTCGCCGCTACATCGTCGCCTGCCGAGGTGATAGCGTTCCAACCGACCCGCCCATGGCTCATGACATCAAGTGCCTTGAACTGCCGCGCCAGATTGTAGGGCTCGTTAAAGGTGGTGGAGCCCGTTGCCACGAGCCCGATACGTTCGGTGGCCCGAGCCACCGCCGAAAGCGTCATCATCACGTCCAGATTGAAGCCGAGGCGGTTCAAAATCGATGTCGGCAGCGACGGAACTGGGGCCATCAGGCAGAAAGATGAAATGAAACTTTCCCCGTTCTGCCGCCTGTGCCTGACGAACGCGGGTGTCGTAATCAGTATAGCTGGCAGGGTCCACCCGGGGCATGCGCCACGCGCCCGGCAGAGCGCCATAGCCGTTGCCCAGATGCATGCCGATAATCATTTTAGGCTTGTTCATGATGTGCCTGTCGTACGAGAGCGGCGAGGCATATGGCCTTAACGGTGACGCCTGCCACTGTATGGAAGCAGGCG
The DNA here is from genome assembly GCA_025452255.1 of Devosia sp. A8/3-2. Lineage (GTDB taxonomy): Bacteria > Pseudomonadota > Alphaproteobacteria > Rhizobiales > Devosiaceae > Devosia. The sequence continues at coordinate 1,443,972 of CP104974.1, read as the reverse complement.
GTGCGAAACGTGTCGCTCCCGCCTGCAGGCTTTCGTCTTAATCAGTGGACCGCGACAGGGATGCCGCTGCCTTCGCTCGCCTTGGTTTTGGGCATGACCGGGGCGATGAAGAAGATCACGATGACCATGAAGCAGGCGACCAAATAGTACTGCTGGGCACCATGGGCCATGGACGGAGCGAGGGCTTCGCCGCCAGCCACATAGGCAGCACTGGCCGAGGTCATGATCGAAAACGCTATGGCAATCCCGGCTGCGCCTGTCAGCTGCTGGATAGTGTTCATAATCGCCGAACCATGTGGCAGCAGATGCTTGTTCAAAGCGCCAAGCGATGCCGCGAAGGTGGGTGTCCACAAGAAAGCCTGCCCAACGATGATGAACATATACGTTGCGAGCAGCACCGGGATTGGCGTTCCGGGGGCCGGGGTGGACAAGAAGTACAGCCCGACTGCGTCGATAACGGCACCGATGATCATCAGCGGACGTGCGCCGACACGATCATAGAAACGTCCCACGACCATCGAGATGACGGTGATCGTGAGGCCCCCGGGCAGCATGAAGAGGCCAGTCTGCAGAGGGGTCAAGCCGTATGAGGTTTGCAGCATAACAGGCATCAACGTCATCATGCCGCCTGCAGCGGTCATGAACCCCAGAGCAATGATTGCGGTCGTGGCAAAAGTCCGGTCCGCGAATGGCCGCATGTCTAGAAGGGCACGATCAGACTTTTGCAGTTGAAGCTGACGCGCAGCGAACAGGGCAACGAAGACAACGCCGACAAGAATGGCGATCCAAGGCGACACGATGACGTGCTCTGCCGAACCCTCCCCGAGCGAGGCCAACCCATAAACGACGCCCGAAAAGCCAACAGCCGACAGCAGCACCGACAGCACATCGATCTTGGAGTGACGAGGCGTGCTCGGCACCTTGATCATGCGGTTGCCCACGATGAGGCAGATGAGCGCGACCGGCAGGATCGTGATGAACAGCATTCGCCACCCAGCCACGGAAAGAATAGATCCGGCGATTGCGGGTCCGAAAGCAGGAGCCGTCGACGTAGCGACCGTTAACAAGGACATCATCTGCCCACGACGGGATTGCGGCACCAAGGCCGTGACCGCGGTGAAGGCTAGCGGCGTAGCGATGGCCGTTCCGACTGCCTGCACGATACGACCGATCAGCAGCACCGAAAAGCCCGGCGCCACGATGGCGATGAGCGTTCCCACGGTGAAGAGCGACAAGGCAATGGTATAGACCGTCCGCATGCGGAAGCGTTCAGTCAGGAAGCCGGTCGCAGGAATAACGACGGCCATGGTCAGCATGTAGCCGGTCGTGAGCCACTGGCCGGTCGAGGCCGTGATCCCCAGATCGACCATCACCTGTGGCAAGGCGACAGCCATCATCATCTCGTTGAGGATGACGGTGAACGTCGAGGCAATCAGCACCACGATGGCGAGCAGTGCTTCGGGTGCAAGCTTCTCTCTTGCGGCTTTGGTATTAGTTCCTGCCCCGATGGGCATGGAGATGTCGGCCATTGTAGCTTCCTAGTGTCTAGCACGCTAGTTCTTACGCCGTGCTTCGGTTGTGATGTAGTGCCAGCCGCAACTATCTACGGCTGGCAGGAATAGATCAGGCTGACATGGCCCGGTTGTTGGAAGCCAAGCCGTGCCGGGTAAGTTCAACTTTCCCGTCCGCAATGGCCTGCATGATCGCATCGCGGTTTTGGGGGCTCTGTCCTTGCTGGCGTCGGCTAGAGCGAGCTTCAGCTCGTCGGTGGTGAGTTCCGTGCAATAGCTAGGCGTGCCGGGTTGGAAGCACCAAGACTCGGAAAGGGTACCTGCGTCCACGGCGTCAAACCCGGAGATGTGGACCGAGTCGGCGACCACCTTCTTGGCAGCGGCATCGTCGCCGGCAATCGGGATGGCGATACGATTGCCCGCGCCTGACGCGACACCGGCCTCAGCCGTGGTCTGCGACAGCACGGCGTTCCACGCCTTCACCAAGGGCCGTCCAACCTGCTCGCTGACCCAAACCGTTTCGGGTTTACCAGCGTCGACCTCGGGGATGTTCCCATCGCGTGCGGAATAATAGTTCGAGGTATCAACAACGACCGCATCGCTCGGCGCAATGGCCAGAAGCTTTGCGACATCAGGGTTCTTGGCGAACGGCACGGACAATATGACAACGTCGACGTCCTTTGGCGCATCTTCGTTCGACACCGCCTTGACGGTTGTGCCTCGCACGATATCGCCCGAGCTCTCCGGGCCTCGTGAATTGGAAAGCTTGACCGAGTGACCCGCTGCCGCAAATTTGCGTGCCAAGAGCGCGCCGATATTGCCGGCGCCAACAATTCCGATTTTCATACGTAATATCCTCGGTGATTAATCTTCGGCAGGACGAGCGAAGTCGTTAAGAGTGTCCCGCAGCGAGGCCATGCCCGCCTCATCGATCTTGCAGGCGCTTCTGATCTGGCCTGCGATGTTCCAGACCTGCTCCCTGATGGCCTCGCCTTCAAAGGTCAGATTGACCAGCACCCGGCGCTCGTCATTGGGATCGTGGAGTCGGCTAATCATGCCGCAGGCTTCGAGACGCTTGAGAAGGGGCGTGATCGTGCCGGTGTCCATGCCAAGGCTGTTCCCCGGGTCGCCGACGTAACGCGGGGTTCCGGCATAAAGCTCAAGCATGACCGTGTATTGAGGAAACGTCAGCCCAAGGGGATCGAGGAAGGGCTTGTGCATCCGAGCCATCCGTCCTGCCACGCCGTAGATGGCAAAGGACAGCTGCGTACCCAGACGGTGAGAACTGCTGATTTTGTTCGACATGCTATCCTCACCGTCCGCTCGCAACTAGTTTGCTATTCACTAGCACACTAGTTATTCCAGCCACGTGTGATCTGCAAGGCCGTCGACGCTCATGACGTATACCGCCATTGCACAGCTCAATCGAGCACGGATGACACGTGGACGTTCACGCTCATTCGCATCCGGCGGCTTCACCGAAATCCAGATTTAAGCTGCCATTCTGCTCTCCACCCCCCAAGTGCCAGTCCGCCTGTCGAACCCATGTCGGTCATTCGGCCCCGCCCGTCCCCAAGTTGTGCCGTATCGAGACAGGTCTCCAAATTTGTATTACCGACAATTCGGATCGAGCTGTTCGATGCCAGCAAAGCCAGCACCCCAATTGCGCATGCTGAGGAGAACCGGCTCAAGCGAACGGCCCAGATTGGTCAGTTCATATTCCACTCGCGGCGGCACTTCCGGATAGACAATGCGATTGATGACCCCATCCCGCTCCAGCTCTCGCAGCTGGAGCGTCACCATGCGCGCAGTCGCGTTGGGGACCATGCGACACAGGGCATTGAAGCGCAGTTTGCCATGGAGCAGGTGAAACAGGATCACCGGCTTCCACAACCCTCCGATGACCGAGAGCGTCACCTCCACGGCGCATCCGGTGCGTTCCACGCGTCGACGGGGGCGGGTTTGAATAGGGGTGCTATCATTCATGATAGTACATGTTCTCTTTGTACGTACTGTTCGTGGACGTATCAAACCTCTAACTTCGATGCGAAACAAGAGGATTGTTCCATGAAAGCTGCCCGGTACTCAAAAAATGGCCCCGCTCGCGAGGTTCTTGAAATTGGCGACTTGCCGGATCCAACGCCTGGTCCGGGCGAAGTTCTGGTTCGCGTCCGTGCCTCGGGCGTCAACCCGTCCGATACCAAGGGTCGCGGTGGTAGCGGCATGGCATTTCCGCGGGTCGTTCCCAATCAGGATGGCGCCGGGGAAATTGTCGGCGTTGGCTCCCCGAGCTCGAAAGCCGCATTGGCAGAACGCGTCTGGTTCTATGAATCCACGCTGGGCCGCTGGAACGGCTCGGCCGCCGAGTTCACGACCGTGCCGGCATACAAGGCAGTGCACCTGCCGGATGGCGTGAGCTTTGAGGAAGGTGCCTGTTTGGGTATTCCGGCCATGACCGCCCGGCGCTGCGTGTTTGCCGACGGTCCAGTCGATGGCAAGGTTGTTCTGGTTTCGGGCGGCGCCGGGGCGGTCGGCCGGTACGCGATCCAGTTCGCCAAGTTGGGCGGCGCCGTGGTCATTGCCACGGTTGGTAACGCCGAGGCTGCAGCATCCGCATCGACGGCGGGTGCGGACCTTGTTCTCAACCGTCACGTCGACGATTTGGCAACGGCAATAGCCGGGTTCACAGGCGATGCCAGTGGCCGTGGCGTTGACCGCTTTGTTGAGGTCGCGTTCGGCGCCAATCTTGATCTGATCCTCAAAACGATCTCGCCAAATGGTGTCGTCGCCACCTATGCCAGCGATGCGGTGCCCGAGCCAAAGCTTCCGTTCTGGCCCCTGGTGATGCTCGACGCGACAGTTCGCTTTGTGCTGGTTTACGTGATGCCCAAGCAGGCCCATCTGGAAGCGGCCGAAGCCATCAATTCGGCGCTTGAGGCAAAGCAGTTGACGCATCAGATTGGCCGAACGCTGCCGCTTACCTCTATTGTGGAGGCACATGAAGCGGTCGAGCGCGGAGATCTGGGCAAGACGATTTTGGTCCTACCATAAGCTAGAATTTGGCAGAGCCGAAGATGGGATGGACGTTCGACCCGACCGAATTTCGGCTTTGCCACGCTCTATCAATACAGGTACTGCGGGAGCGTTTAGCGTCCGCTTTTGGGAATTCACGAAGGTCGATCGAAGGGCCGGAATGGGGCGCAAAGCAGCCCAGCCGTTATCGACCCCATTTCGGTCGTCCACGATGCATCGCAGTTAGTCCAAAAGCGGACATTATCTACTAACATCACTCCTTGTGTGCACCCGTGACGCTCTAGCGCGGCTCCGCATCAGGCGCGGCAAGGCGACTGACACAGCGTAGTGGGTCATTATGGCCGGCAGGGCCATAACTCCGGCCCAATGGGCAAAGAATGGTGCGACGGACTGACTGAAATCCCAAAAGTCGAGGCTGTAGTTCCAGCTCAACTTCGTGCCAAGGCTGATAATGCTGCAGCTCCAGACACCAAAAACCGCGATGACAAATACGATGGAGCGGAGAACCCAGCTTCGCACAGCATTGTTCGTAGATACGCGAAAGAAGGACCTCGTCATCGCCATGACCCGCGTCCAATGCAGCCCGAGATGCACACCCACGGTCATCACAAGCCAATACGCAGAGACCCAATGCAGGTCGTGGACCGTGATATTGTCCGGAATCTGTAAAAGGAGAACACAGTCTGCGAGATTGCAAGACTGGTGCCAAGCAGCAGCAGCAGTATGTTCACGGCCGGGACCAGATGAAGGCCGGCTACCAAGCTCCGCCGGGCATCATAACGCCCGCGAGCCAAGCCGACAAACCATCGGCGATTGGTTACGATGTGCCGGATGATGAAGCCGAACATTACTGTCCCGGCAATTTCGTGCACCGAGTTGCTCTGCCACCAGTACGCCAGCGCCAGCAGCAGGAGGCTGGCTGCTGCTGCGGGGACGGCAAACCGCCTTGCCAGCCTCCATTTGAAGATCTGCATGGGACTCTTACCCGTCAAAACTGACGGCGCCGTCATGGGTGAACATGAATTGCTGGTTTTCCCACGAGCGGTGGCAGGAATAGCACTGGTCGGTGCGCTCATCCGCCTTGATCGTGCCGTCAGGCCAGAACCACTGGTATTGCCAGTTCGCTGCCCCGTCGCCAAGCTTCTGCGCTATCAAGTAACGGGTAAGCACTCCACTCTGAAAGTCTTGGAGGACGATGTGGGTGCCTGTCGGGACCTGAGTTCCGGCTTTGATGGCGGCAAGCGCTTCGGGTGTCGTGAGCATGTGCTCAACGGTGATCCTGCGCTCAACAGTCGTATAGTGGGTCAAGTCTTCGATTACCGGAAATGTGACGTTATTCTGTTCCGCGTCTGCCCGGATGGCGAAAAAGCCAGCCCCGGCCAAGGCTGCAGCGAATGCCAGTGACCGTGCGATTGATAGGCTCATATCTCATCTCCGAGAAAATGGGGGCGCAGGGAAGCCGCTTTGGGCCTTCGCCAGCGATTGCAGTGGGAGGTGGAACCATTAGACGCACAGCAGGGGCTTTATGGCCCGGCGTTCATCCATGGCCCGGCGGCCTTCAGCCACATCGGCGAGCGCGATCTGCTTCAAAGCGGATGTCACACCGGCCGTGCAGGACGGTTTCTAGTATTGGTCATTTTTCTTGAAAGTTGGAGCACCCAGAAGCCCGACCGCTACATCCGAAGCCTTGTCCAATACCGTTGGAAATTTAGTCAGTCCGATATCGGCCAGCGAGCGATCGTCAAGTTGCTGGAGCAGTTTGTGAACGCGTGCCTGCTGCCAGTTGAAAACGGTACGTTGAATTATTTGGAGCGCCGCATTCTCACTTGGCATCTGGCAGAGCCCGGATATGGACGACGTGGTACTATCGATAGCGACATCGCACATGGCGTTTCCCCTACTCCATCAGTTCGATGTGGACGCGATAGCTGTCTTGTTCTGAGCAGCGGCCGGAGGCCGCCTTCGATGTGGCCCAACCGGATCAGCCCGCTCGAGTACTGGTAGTTGGCGTAGTAGAAAATGATGTTGCCCCGGGGGCGTAATAGGCGAGGTCGCCCTGCGCCTCGTTGCTGAAGGGGCCAGCGCCTTCGTTGGTTAGCTTGCGGGGCAGATAGGCGATCTTTTCGTTGTTGCCGTAGTTCTCGATGTCAAGATCGAGCGGCAGCATGGCCGCGAAATCCCGCGCTGACGGATTGTCGTAAAGGACTGCGGTCACGACAGTGCCGCCGACTTCGATACCGATCCTCATGGCTGTCTCCTGTTCGTCTAGAGCACCGCTCTGTCCAAAAGCGGTCGGAATTAGTGGCAGCGCCATCGCGACCGCCAAAGCGATACTGCGCGGCAGATGTTTGAGGGCGGTTTTCATGTCGGTGATATCTCCGGGCTGGATCGCCATGCTGCGACGGCAAGAAGGGACGAGCCGCAGAGGAGGCCGGCCCCGAGCGCGAAGGGGCTCCACCAGCCGACCGCGTCGAACAGGACACCGCCGCCTGCAGCGCCGATGGTGATGGCGAGTTGGATGGTAGCGACCTGCAGACCGCCGCCGGCTTCGGCGTCCTCGGGCAGAACCTTGCTCAGCCAGTGCCCCAACCAACTGGCGCCGCCGTGCCGAACGCGCCCCGGGCCAGCAGCAGCGCGGCGACGGCCAGAGGGGTGGCAGCAAAAACCACGAGCATGGCGGCGATCACTGCCATGACGAGGGGGATGGCAATGACAAGGCTGAACAGCCGGGTCGTCAGCAGCCGGCTAATCACATAGGTGCCGCCAATGCCGGCGAGGCCCATAATCAGGAGGACCAACGAAAGCATCGACACGTTGAGGCCGGTGACCTGCTCCAGATAGGGCCGCAGATAGGTGAATAGGGAAAACTGACCCATAAAGAGCATTGCGGTGGAGGCCATGCCGAGCCGCACGGGGCGACGCAGCAGCAGCTTGAAAACATTCGGCGAGCCCTCGCTGCTGCGCGGCGGCAGGGAGGGTAAGCTGACGAGTTGCCAGACGAATGCCGGGACAGCGATGGGTACGACAAAGAAGAATGCACCGCGCCAGCCGAGATATTCCCCCAGCATGCTGCCTAGCGGAGCCGATATGGTGGCCGCAATGGCATTGCCGGCGTTGATCATGGCAAGCCCCTTGGACACTTGCCCAGCCGGAACCAGCCGCATGACGATCGAGGTGGACATCGACCAGAAGCCGCCGATGGCAAGTCCAAGCAGCGCCCGGCCGAACATCAGCAATGCGAAATTGGGGGTGAGCGTGACGATGGTGCCTGAAACAATCAGCAGGGCGGAAAAGCCGCTGATGACCAAGCGTCTATCAATCCTGCGGGTTGCGCCGGCAACGAACAGGCTGGTGAGCACGGCAAAAACGCCGGATATCGAAATCGCCTGCCCCGTCACGCCTTCGGAAATGCCGAGGTCCGTGGCGATGGGCGAAAGCAGGCTCACCGGCATGAATTCCGAGGCGATGAGCACTGCTACGCACAAGGCCATCGAAAATACGGCACCCCATGCTGCGGCCGGGATTTTGGAATCGGAATGCTTCAAAGTGATGTGCTGGTTCATGGCCAGCAAGCTAGGGCAGATCGACTGTCGAGATTAGATGGCCCAATCCGCTAGGACTTATCCATCTGCGACATTAATCGGTGGCTCACCGCATGCGCAAGGCGTCGATGACCACCGAGAAGGCCGGCGAATTCTGGCGACGGCTTGGGTAATAGAGGTAATAGCCCGAAAACATCGGCGACCAATCATCGAGCACCTGCACCAGAGTTCCGCTATCGATATGCGGCCGTGCGACACTCTCGGGCAGATAGGCGAGCCCATAGCCGTTCAACGCCGCGTCAAGCTGCGCATACGAGCCATTGAACGTCAGTTGGCCATCGACGCGGATACGCAGGTCCCGGCCGTCCTTGGCAAATTCCCGAGCATAAAGACCGCCAGAGCTGTTGTGCCGCTGATTGATACAATTGTGCTCGATAAGCTCTTCGGGATGTTCTGGCTCGGTACGTCCTGCGAAATAACCCGGCGAACCCACCACGACCGGGCGCCAGTCGGGGCTGATACGGACGGCAATCATATCCTTGTCGACGCTTTCGCCGAGCCGGACGCCAGCGTCGAAGCGTTCCTCGACGATATTGTTCATCCCATTATCGCTGTTGAGCTCTGAGCTTGACGTCCGGATATTGGCTCATGATCGGTCGGAGTTTTGGCCAAACGACGCTTTCCAGTGCGTAATCGGCCAGAGTGATGCGGACAAGGCCGGACGGTTTGTCGCGAAAAGCCATCAGCGCATCAATATCCGCATCAATGTCACGTATGCGCGGTGCCAGCGAGCGCATCAGACGCTCACCAACCTCGGTGGGCGAAACACTCCAGGTCGTTCGTGCCAGCAGGCGCAGGCCCGAGCGCCCCTCCAGCCGCTTGATGGTCTGGCTTAACGTTGATTGCGACGTACCCAGCTTGGCCGCGGCCTTGGTAAAGCTGCGCTCCTCAGCAACAACGAGAAACCAGAGCATGTCATTGAGGTCTTCTCGCTTCATGGGCCACCCAATGATTTATGTCACCATTGGATAAGTCCATTCGGATTGCAACGTCTAATCAGATGCCCGCGATCCCCTATCTTTATTGGCACCGGGATAGGGTGGCGATACGCCCCCTCACTCCTTCACCGGCAAAGGAGCCCCAGATGCAAACGCATTTCGACAAGAAACAAGCCCCAGATAACCCAAACGTCGTCAGCGAGGGACGGCGCAATCTTCTCAAAATGACCGGCGTCAGTGTTGCGGCGCTCAGCCTTGGTGCCCTTGCCGGAGCACCGGCATTGGCCCAGTCGAATGAAGAGTGGGACAAGGTGTTCCCCAAAAGCGACCTTGTCGACCACCAGAAGGTCAGCTTCACCAACCGCTATGGCATCACGCTGGCAGGCGACCTTTATTCGCCGCAGGGCCGTTCGGATGAGCGCCTGCCCGCCATCGCCGTTGGCGGTCCGTTCGGGGCGGTCAAGGAGCAGTCGTCGGGGCTTTATGCGCAGACCATGGCCGAACGCGGGTTCGTCACACTTGCTTTTGACCCGTCCTATACCGGGGAAAGTGGCGGCGAGCCTCGCAACATCGCCTCCCCCGATATCAACACCGAAGACTTCAATGCGGCTGTGGACTTCCTCGGCCTGCAGCCGTCAGTAGACCGCGAACGCATCGGTATCATTGGCGTCTGCGGCTGGGGCGGCATGGCCTTGAACGCCGTCGCCGCCGACAAGCGCGTCAAAGCAGTCGTCGCGAGCACGATGTATGATATGACCCGCGTCATGTCAGCGCGGTTACAACGACAGCGTAACCCTCGAACAACGCACGCAGACGCTTGAGCAATTGAGCCGGCAGCGTTGGCAGGATGCGGAAAATGGAACACCGGCGTATGGTCCGGCCTACAACGAGCTGAAAGGCGGCGAAGCGCAGTTCCTCGTTGACTATCACGACTATTATAGCACGCCGCGTGGCTACCATCCACGAGCGGTCAATTCGGGCAACTCATGGTCCATGACAACACCACTGTCATTCATGAACATGCCTCTGCTGAGCTATATTGCGGAGATCGCGCCACGACCGGTCCTGCTGCTTCATGGCGAGAACGCTCACTCCCGCTATTTCAGCAGAAACCGCTTACGCGGCTGCGGCGGAGCCGAAGGAACTCATGATCATTCCGGGTGCCAGCCACACTGATCTTTACGACCGGGTGGATTTAATTCCGTTCGACAAGCTGCAGTCCTTCTTCGAGCAGCACCTCAGCGCATAACGATGGAAAGGCACCGGTGTTTTTTGCACCGGTGCCAACAGCTGGTGATGCCAAACCACAGCTAGACCCGGCACTATGCCGAGCGATGCCAGCTTTCCGGGTGCGCCACCCTGAAAGCTGACTGTCTGCAAACCACCCCTTTCCGGACCTCGCCAGTAAAGTATGAGTTCCCCCTGTGGTCGCGCTCTCAGTGCGTCGATGCCAAGGCCTTGAGCGCTGCTGTCGTTCCTTTGGCATGCAGGTCCAGTTGCACCGCAGACAAAGAACTTTTGGTCACCAGCATCCGCCAATAGATCGAAGAGGGCAAAAAATCGAGGGCGACCGCGCGATCAAGCGCCGCTGGCAATTCTCCGCGTGCAATCGCCCGGTCGATGACCTTTTAGCCTCCTCGCGCCGTGTCTGCGCTGACGCGCTCGCTGATCGCTTGCATCTCACTTGAGCGGGCAGCTTCGGCAAGGATATCAGGAAGTATTCGGCGCACCGGGGGATGTCTCAATACGCTACGCAGATGAAGGTGAAACGCCCTGACGTCTGCATCAAGCGAGCCCCTGTCCTCGAAGGTGGCTAGGGTGAGCCCTAGGGCCGTGATCGCCTCGTCGGCAAATTGCAGTTTTCCCGGCCAGCGCCGATAGATCGCGGCTTTCCCAGCTCCGGCGCGCCGCTACCCGTTCAAGGCTGAGCGCGGAAAAGCCATGTTCAGCCCATTCGCGGAAAAAGGCGCGATAAAGCGCCTCGGTCAGTTCGACCTTCTGCACTGCCGCGCCGGATGGCACTCTTGTTTTTTGGTCGGAACTCTTGCGTTCCATCGAAAGCCTACCTATTTGGCTGATACGATACCGTTCCAACCATATGAGAAACTGCTATGCCCAACAAGTATCCATCCCTCTTCGAACTCGTTCGCGCTGCCTTGGGCGATAAGGCCGCCGAGGCCACGGACTTCCTCGATCTGTTCACTGAAGACGCTGTTCTGGACTACCCGTTTGCACCTGCAGGCACCCCAGAGCAATTGATCGGCAAGGCCAATATTGCCGCCCATGCCACCCGCCCGGCGCCACTGCTCGAATTCGGTGACTTCATTCTGGAAACGGTCTATCCGCTGGCAGATGCCGTCATCTTCGAAGCGACCTGCCAAGGTCGCGGGTCCAGAACGAACCTTCCATACGATCAGAAGTATATCTGCGTGCTGCATTTGCGTGACGGCAGGATTGCGCGCTATCAGGATTACTGGAACCCGCTGACGCTGATCTCGGCCCTTGGTGGCGAGGACGCGATGGCGAGAGCCTACGCTTACTGAGGCAACGGGTCAGACACCGACCCACGTGAGGTTCGTGGTCATGTCAAAACACTTTCGACCCTATCGGGCCGGAAGTGTTCAACGCACAGTTTAGATGCGCTGCCTCCCCGCAAGAAGCAGCCTAAATAGATCACTCCTATTTCTCGGCACTGAACTGCGCTACAGCGTGAGCCGTGTCGATGTACTCCCGAGCAGCAATAACCGTGTTACCCCTGAGTTCGAAAAGAAGGTGAGCAACGGGGCCGGCAATCCCGGAGATATTCTCCGATCCGGAAAAATATGCAGGCAAATCCATGCCGGTCATCGGCGACATTCTCGCCCGAGGAAATGGTCGCCACGTTCACCCGCGTCACGGGGCGGAAGGCCGCCTATAGTTCGGCTTATACCCGGGAGGTTGCTCCATCACTTCCCTAATTTTGCGGCGAACGAACTCTCGGTGCGCGAACTATTGGGCATGGTCGAATACGCTACCGGCTATGGCTATTATCGCAAGGATCGGGATCTTGCGTGGAGCCGGGGCATAAATCCGAACAGCCTCACATGGGAGCAATTTCTGCGCCCGACAGGGTGGCAAGGGCAGGCCCGATCCTTTGGCGTTTGATTTGCGAGATGATGAAGGCTGCCTCGTCTGCGAACGCAGCCAGAAAGACAGATCGGTTCCACCCCCAAATGCAGGCCCGCTTCTGACCCGAGGCTGTGTAAGAACCGCGGTGGCTCGTCTCACCAGATTGGGTCATGCCCAAGCCAGAAGCACTGTCATAAGCCGTAGACATAGGTCCAATTTATGGAAGGCATTTCATATCCGAGATCCACTGCGCCATCTTCGGAAACCAGACACAACTTCAGGAGATATTTTATGCATATCCGTGTTTCCTCGCTTTCCGCAGTTCTCGGCTTGGCACTGTCATTCACTTCCGCCGCCTTGGCCGGTCCCTTGGCGATCAGCTCGACCCCTGAGGTTGACAGTTACAGCTTCATGCTGGGGCATATGAAGATTACGGCTCTATCGGACGGCACCGTCCCGCAAGATTTGCATCAGCTGCTGACAGGCACGACGCAGTCGGAGGTCGACGAACTTCTCAAAAAGTCCTTCCTTCAAAACCCGACAGAAGGTTCCATTAACGTCTACCTCATCGAAGACGGAGAACGCCGGATTCTCGTAGACACCGGGGCTGGTCAATTCTTTGGCCCGGGCCTTGGGGGAAGCTCTTGACCGGCCTTGAAGCGATCGCAATCGCCCCTTCAGACATCACGGACATCCTGATCACACACATCCACACCGATCACACGGGCGGTCTTGTGATCGGCGAGAATCCTGCGTTTCCAAACGCCACTGTCCATGTCGCCGAAGCCGACGTTGACTTCTTCCTAAACCCGCAGAACTCGGAGGAAACGGGCTATGCCCTGCAGTACTTCGAGGAGGCCGAGAAAACAATCGGCGTCTACGAGAAGACTGGCCAAATCGACCAATTCAAGGGGACCGAGAACGTCCTACCGGGTATTGTCGCTACCGTGCATCCCGGCCACACTCCGGGTAGTGCGTTCTTCACTGTCTCCAGCGGAGAAGAATCTATCATCTTTATCGGCGATCTCGTGCACGTCCCCGCGATCCAGTTCCCTTCCCCACAGACCACGATCGTCTACGACGTCGCACCCGATCAGGCTGCGGCGATGCGGATTGAGGCTTTCTCTGATCTTGCGGACGAACGCCAACTGGTGGCAGCGCCTCATCATCCCTTCCCGGGCGTAGGCCACGTCAGTGAACACGGCGAAGCTTCGTTCAAGTGGCACCCGGTAGAATACCGCGACCGCGAAACGGAATAGCTCCTAGACCAGATCGGGGATCCGCCGGCGACATTCGTCGGCGGATCCTTTCAAGTACGACCTTGGACGCGCGACTTCGAAAACTTGCTCCCTCAGCCAGACATGCGCTGGGTCGTTGTTCATGCGCTCGTGCCAAAACGCGTTCAATTGGAAGTTTTGGAGCGTTAGGGGCGGCTGAAACAACTCCAGCGCATCAGTAAATTTTTGCAGGAAGCGGCGCGGCAGAGTGCATAAGAAATCGCTTTGTGCCAGAACGACCGGTGCTAGCGCATAACTTTGGATGGACACAGCGACCCGTCGTGAGCGCCCAAGGTTTGCGAGACTACTATCAATCACCCCTGAAAAATTGCCGCCGACGCTCGAGATCAGTAGATGTTCTAGCTGGCAAAAAGTGTCGAGATCCAGGGGCCCCTTACCACGCGGATGGCCTCGTCGCTGGGCCGTCACAAAAGCATCGTCAAACAAGGTCCTGCCCATCATTCCACTTCCGGTATCTCCAGGAGCTCCGATGAAAAGATCGATTTCACCCTGCTGCAAATGAGAAGATATCCCGGCTTTGTCAGGAAAAACAAAAGCAAGGCGAATGCCAGTGCTCGTAACTTTATTTCAGGTATAAGATCTGGCGCCGGGATCGCTGCGGGGTTGTCGGTAGCGGCGATGCGGAAAATTCGGGTGCTTGTTGCAGGGTCGAACGCAAGGGCGACATTGGCGAAGTCGTTCAGACGGTCTAGAAGCCTTGCTAATTCTGGCTGCATTGCTAGGGCGTGCGGCGTCGGCACCATACCGCGTCCGCTAGCTGCGGGAGTAAATAGCGGGTCTTCCAACATAGCACGTAGTCGTGTGAGACGCGCTGACAGAGCTGGTTGCGTTATGCCTAGCCGATCAGCAGCATGGGTTACGTTTTTTTTCCCGAAATAGCGCATCGAGTGTCAATAGAAGACCCCCATCGATATCTAAAAAGCGATTGAGCATTGCTCCGTTTCCTGCAGGTTGCACCCTCTGTGCCGATTGGGCCGGTGCCGTGGATCTCGGTTTCAATCGTCGGGTCATACTGCTTGTATCCGACAGGCGTGGCTCGCACGCCCGCTGGGGGCCTATGCTAGCATTGTCTTAGATCTCGATAACGATCTTGCCAAAATGCAACCCGGATTTCTCGTACCGGAACGCCTCCGCTAAATCCTCAAGCCTGAAACTGCGATCGACAACCGGCTTGATGTCGTGTGTGGCCAGAAACTCGACCGAGTCAGACTGGTCCTGCCAGCTGCCGTTGAGACAGCCCCGGAGCCGGATCTGCTTGGCGAAAACCGGAATCATTGGGATTGTGGCATGCATGCCGCCGAGAATGCCGATCATCGCGATATGGCCACCGATCTTCACGGCTTCAATAGACTGCGGAAGGGTAGCCGGCCCCCTACGTCGACGACGTGGTCGACGCCCTTGCCGCCGGTCCATTCGTGTGCAAGGCGACCCCATTCCGGCTCGTCGCGATAGTTGATGACATGGTCCGCGCCGAGCGCCCGCAGCCGAGCGAGCTTGTCCGGGGAGGAGGATGTTGCGATCACTCTGGCGCCTAGCGCCTTGGCGATCTGCAGGGCATAGAGCGACACGCCGCCCGAACCCTGCACCAGCACTGTTTCACCGGCCTTGAGGGGCCCGTTCACCAGCAACGCGCGCCACGCGGTGACGCCAGCGGTCGTTACCGTCGCTGCCTCTGCCATGCTGTAGCCGCGCGGCACCCGGGTGAACAGCGCTGCTTGCGCGGTGAACGCGTCGCATGCGACCCCGTCCACGCCATCTCCCGGCGTTTGCGAAAAGTCGGAGACCTGCGGTGGCCCCGAACGCCATTGTGGGAAGATGCAGGTCAGCACAGCGTCACCGGGCAGGAAGCCCGTTACCTCGCTGCCGATCGACTCCACAATTCCCGCGCCGTCTGTCAGCAAAATGCGACCGTCTTCTGTTGGTGCCGCGCCGCTGGCGACGCCGTAATCGTGATAGTTTATGCAACTTGCCTTCATGCGGACGCGCATCTCGTTGGCACCCGGTGCGCGCATCTTCGATCTCCGCGAGGCGAATACGATCGAGGCCACCGAGCGCATCGAGGATCATGGCTCTCATCTTGGTTTTCTCCTGATATTGATTGATTCGGGGGTCGGATCGGGCCGACATTTTGGAACTGCACGCCGAGGCGACGTTCGCTGAGCTATCGCAACGGGAGCGTGCGCTCAGGGATCGAGCGCCTAGGGACCGCATCCGATGTCAGGCTTGTCGCCCCGGGCGATGCTGCACTCTCGATGCAGCGAGGCCGCAAGAGCTTTGTCCACATCTAGGTGCTGCCAAGGGCAAGGCGCGGACTGGCGTGCCCCGCCCCTCGTTCGCGACCCATTGGCCGTGGATTAGATGCTTGAAATCGTTACGTGTGATCGATTCTACTCCGTGGGTGTGTGCTGAGTTCAGGGAGCCACTTCCCGGCGCTGCACTTCGGGTTCTCGGCATCGGTTCGTTCCCGTTCCGCAATGTCGGGATTTCCCACTTTTAAACAATGTCGGATCCGATCCCATCTTTGCCTAATCGGATCGACCGCCTTGTGCATACGCTCGCTTCTGATTAGGTCTGGGTTATGCAGGACTTGCTCGAAACAATGCGCGATCGCGTGCTGAACCATTTCGCCGCGTCGCAGATCACGACGCCTATTCCGCGCGTAAGCGTGACGTTATCGCGCGGTGTCGGAGATGCAGAGACCACGATGTGCGGCCCGGGCTTCTGTCTGGTGCTTCAAGGGACCAAGCAGCTCGTGATCGGAAACCAAGCGCTGAAGCAGGGTTCCGGACAATCATTCGCCTCGCTGATCGAACTACCCGCGACACGGTGCCTGTACGAGACAGCGAGGCGAGATCCGTATGTGGCAGTCGGACTCACGGTCGATCCCGTGCTGCTCAGCGAACTGCTCACCGATCTGCCTCTGTTGCCGCCGCTTCCCGAACTGTCGAGCTTCAGTGTGGCGGAGGGAACACCTGATCTTCTTGAAGCCCGGAACCAGCATTTGGCACTGCTGGATGCTCCGGTGATATCGCTGCGCTGGCGAAACCGCGGGAGCGAGAATTGCTGTATCGCCTGCTGCAGAGTGCGCACGGTCACGTGCTGCGGCAGTTTGTCTGGGAAGAGGGTGGTCTGGCGCAGATACGCAAGGCAGTCGATTGGCTGCGGTCCCACTTCGATGAACATGTCTCCATTAAGGCCCTTGCCGAAGTCGCCGCTATGAGCGTTCCGGCCTTTAACCGGCATTTCAGATTGGTCACCGCGACTAGCCCGCTTCAATACCAGAAAGCGCTGCGGATGCAGGCAGCACGACAGTTGCTTTTCAAGGGCAATGACGTGACGCGGACGGCACGAGCGGTTGGGTACGAGAGTGTCTCCCAGTTTAGTCGCGAGTATGCTCGCAGATTCTGAACGCTCGCCGAAACAGGATGCGCTGGCGATGAGGGAGAGGCGGGCGGAGCCGGTCCCCGTGATGCATTCGACCGTCTCAAGCGGGCCGCAGCTCCCGAATGGGACAGCTATGTGAACCACGCCTTCGCGCGGCAGCTTTATTTGATCTCTAGGTCGCGCTTGTGCCCTGCGTTTTCGGCTATGCCGAGATCGTTACGCTTGCACCGAACGGCACCGAGGCTTTCCCACCCCGAAGTGACCAGTTCCGACCCCTCTCCCGCCGTTCAGGCCCGGGCAGATAACTCCCAAAACCCGACATTCGTTTTCCACGAGCTTCCCGTTAGCTATCTTACAGAGTGCCGGGCTGGAACAGCTCGGCAACCCAATCCGAGAACACTCGTAGTCGCATTGATGTCTGACGGTTTTGCGGGTAGAGCGCCGAGAGTCCGATTGGTGGAGGGCGAAAGCGAGGCAGAACCTCGACCAGAACGCCGGTGTCGAGATCGCGCTGCAGGCGATAACGTGGCGCCTGGATCAGGCCGAAGCCATGACGGGCGAGATCAGCCATAGTATCGGAGTTGTTGACTGTCACTCGGGCCGGAAGCATGACCTGCTGGATATCGCCATCAACAACGAATTCCAGAGGCATAACCATCCCGGTGCGAGAGGATATGAATCCAACGGCAAGATGGGACTGAAGATCGTTAATTGTTTCCGGATACCCATTTTGTTCGAGATAGGCGGGGCTGGCGCAAGTGATCTCGGTAATTGACGCCAATCGCCGGACGATCAAGGTACTGTCGGCAATCTCGCCGGCGCGGATGACGCAGTCGACGCCTTCGCGCACGAGGTCGACCAACCGGTCACCCCGGCCGAGTTGAAGATCCAGCTTCGGGTATCGGCCAAGGAACTCTGAGAGTTTGGGCAGCAGGAACGTCCTTGTCAAAAGAGGATGCGCGTCGATGCGCAACAGGCCCTGCGGCTGCGCATCGCGAAAGGAGGACTCAGCCTCCTCGATTTCGGCCGAGATCGATTTGCATCGGAGGTAGAAGGCTTGCCCATCCAGCGTGGTGGTCACATGCCGCGTGGTGCGGTTCAGCAATCGCACCCCCAGATCTGCTTCGAGGCGCTTGATCGCTTCCGTTGTGGAAGATCGGGCCAGACTGAAATCTGCCGCCGCAGCGGTGAAGCTGCCGCGCTCAACGATCCGGACATAGAGCTGCATGCGGTCGAGACGGTCCATATCGTTTGTTCGCACTAGCCGAATTGAATTGTCAAGATTCGCGCTGATTGTTCGTATTGAGCGCCGGTTCTAGATCATGACCATCAAAAGCAAGGAGCTATTGTTGGTTGAAAAGCAGCTTAAGGTCGCGATCGTAACGGGTGCATCCAAGGGCATCGGCGCAGCGATTGCGCAACGCCTCGGCGACTGATGGCATGGCCGTTGTCGTCAACTACGCGCGAAATGCGGCGGCGGCCAATGCAGTCGTCGCCTTGATCGTGCAAGCGGGTGGGCGTGCTGTCGCGGCCCTCGCCGACGTTGCAAGCCCTAACGGGCTTCGTACTCTATTTGATGCCGCCGAAGAGGCATTTGGCGGCGTCGACATTCTCATCAACAATGCAGGCATCGTCCATCTGGGTGCCATGGCAGAAGTCGATGACGCTAGCTTCCAAACCCAGATAGATACCAATCTTGGTGGCGTATTCCGCGGCATTCGCGAGGGTAGCATGCGTCTCCGCGATGGTGGCCGCATCGTTAACTTCTCGTCTAGCGTCGTGGGTCTTTACCAGCCACACTACGGGGTATACGCGGCGACCAAGGCCGCGGTCGAGGCCATGACGCATATCGCAGCCAAGGAACTCGGCACACGTGGGATTACCGTCAATGCGGTGGCCCCCGGTCCGGTCGCCACCGATCTGTTCATTAACGGCAAGAGTGAGGCGCAGCTTCACGCGATTGCGGGCATGAATCCCTTTAAGCGTCTCGGCCAGCCGGACGACATTGCTTCGGTCGTTTCGTTCCTCACCGGCCCCGATAGCGGATGGATCAGCGGCCGAGTCATCCGGGCCAATGGCGGGGTCGTATGATGAGCTTGATCGGATCGTCGCCGAGCAGGGCAGGCTCGATGTGGTGGTCCACAACGCCGGACACATGGTCCCGGGCCCGCGGAGGAGCAGTTCCTGCATCGCTTCGGTTTCGCTGACCTGATGATGCCGACCCAAATGGCGTGATTCATCACGCCTGATTTCGCCCACTCCAAACATAATCAAAGGAAGTTTTCCGTGCCCTTCATCAACATCAAGACGCCAGAAGCCGCTTTGACCAAAGCCCAGAAGGCAGAAATCGTTCATCGCGCCACCGATCTGTTGGTCGAGTATTTCACCGAGGCAGCACGCCCACACACCATGGTTCTGATCGAAGAGGTCAAGGACGGCGGCTATGGCCGCGCAGACGAAGTGTTCATGCTGCCCGAGGCCTACTGCGCCAAGGAAGCATAACGTCTCATTTTGAACTGAACAAAAGCCAAGCCCGGCTGAAACCAGCCGGGCTTTGCGCACCTTTCCGAATATGGATTTGGTGCGCCTAAGCGCCAATGCCAACGCATACAGGCGTCTGCTTGCGTGTCGCGCTACCGAAAGAGCCCCTTCTGATTCCCAGCCCTCGGCTTACCAATGTCATCCGACGTTGGAATGTGAGTGAGCAGAAGCGACTTTTCGACGGCGGTGTTAGGGGCAATTTCGCAACTTGGGAACCGGTACGTCTCGAACTCTACTCCTTCGAGTTCGGTGGCGATCGAGCTCCCGATCGCGTCCTCATGCAGCACCCAACAAAATACCACGTAGGGGCGGTCGCTCAAAAGAAAGCTGCGCAGCAGATGGGCGATATTATCTAGAACCATGCGCTTGTCCGCCTCGGTGGGGTTGAATGGCGACATGCTCCAGCACCAGTCGCCATCAAGGAAAAGCTCGGTTGCAAGAGGTCGCAGAGCGCTCGGGCTCTGGTGATTTGCCCACGCCCATCACTCCATTGATGACGATGAGTCGCCTCATCGAACTCTCCACCCACGTGGGCAAAGACTACCTTCGCCCCGTTGTCGCGGCAAATGATGACGGGGGTAGAGTTCCGCTTTTGACGCAGAAGTGGACGCTGGCCGCTCTATATCGGGCTGTCGGCAACCCACCCCCACCCGCCATTAGCCATGTTGGTCTTTTATAGACATAACATGCTCGTACATGGGCCGTCCGGAACGCGGCAGGGATTCCAATATCAATCCATCACCGGAGCGGCAGCAACCGACCCCATTTTGGACGTTGAAGGCGATCTGATCACTAGCCGAAAGCGGACGGGTCTCGTTGCATCAGAAACGGCGGCTGGTCCTGTCAATTCGTCGCCGAGTTGTCCTCCCGCATTGCTTGTTGCAGCCGGGCAAAACCAATCCCTGTACCGGCCTCACGAATATTGCCATCGGCCGGATCGCCGAAAACCGCCTGCTCGGTGAAAGTCATCGTGGTAGCACCGTCCCTGCCGACGAGTTCGACCGTAACCAACGATGAGGAGATGGCAATGCCATTGGTCCGCATCGTGTAGGCGTAGACGATCCGCTCACGCGGCAAAATTTCGAGAAAGGTGGCGAGCATGGCCTGTGCCGTCCCGTCTGGCATGCGCCAGACCATGCGCTCCCCACCGTCGACGCGAAAGTCGAACCAGTCCTCATCGACACTCCAGTCCGGATGGCAGGCATTCCAGCGCCGCTTCAGCTCGTGTTCCGACCAGAAGCGGAACGCGTGGCCGGGGCTGCCCGGCAATTCCCGCTCGATGACGAATGTGCGGTGATCGACGGTCACGCCCATCAGTGATCCTTCTCTTCTGGAATTTCGGCCATGAGATCGGCCAACCGGTCGAACGCCGCATTCATCTCGCGCTGCCGCTGCTCGATCCAACTGCTCATCGCCGAAAAGGCTTCCTTCTGCATGCGATAGGTGCGGACGCGGCCGACCTTTTCGCTGACCACGATGCCGCCCTGTTCAAGTACCCGAAGGTGCTTGAGCACCGCCGGCAGTTGCACGTCGGCTGGGGCTGCCAGTTCCTTGACTGACGCGGGCCCCTTCGAGAGCCTCTCTATGAAGCTGCGCCGGTAAGGGTCTGCCATGGCTTGGAAAAGGCGATCGATACTGTCCGGTTCAGTCACGCTACAGGCTCCAGAAAGCGCGCCGGCATGGCATCGCGATATGGGAAATACTGAAAATATGGCTGTGCTTCAGCGAGCACACGTTGCACCGATGGCCGCGCTAGCAGGCGCTCCAGATAGTCCTGCAATTGCGGCCGGCTATCACCGAACGGATGAACGATGGCCCCGAAGAACAAGGCTGGCAGCGCCGAACAATCCGCCATGCTAAACGTCTCTCCGGTTATCCATTGCCTTCCATAAAGCTGGCCCTCGATCATGTCATAGGCGGTTTCCAGCGTCGCGTGCGCTTCCAAAACCCCATGGGAGTCGGCGGCGCCTTCGGGACGGATCCGGTCACCCACGATCTTTTGCATCGGCACGCTGATATAGAGGTCAAAAAAGCGGTCCCACAGACGAACCTCGAGTTGCTGCTCTGCCTCGCTCGGGATCAGTCGGACCGGCCCGGGACAATGCTGTTGCAGATATTCGATGATGATGCTGGTCTCGGCGACCACCCTGTTGCCGACGCTGTCGTGCAACACCGGGATTTTGCCCACCGGCCACCGCTCAATATGGGCAGCAGCGGACCCGGTGTTTGAAAAATCGACAACGCTGGCCTCGAAGGACGTGCCGTTCTCATAAAGGCCGATCAGGACCTTGTGGCAGAACGAGGCGAGTGGGTGGAGGTAGAGCGTGAGAGCCATTAGCTGATCCAATAGTTTCCAGTGTCGGAAACTGATAGTCCATCTCTCAGGCAATATCAATAAGGTTTCCATCTGAGGAAACCTTGGCTGATCAAATTGTGCCGTTCTGGGCGTCTGCTTTTCGAGGTCGACAGGCGAAAGCGGCCTTTCCGCAAACCACCCCATTGAGGACTGGCTGCCTCCGACCCCATTTCTGCCATCTAGGGGCAACTTCAGAATTCTCAAAACCTGCCATTCAATCTTCGCGCTATAGCAGCGAGACCTTTGCCGCATTGACGACTTGGCGGGTCAACTCGGGAAACTGGCTCTGGGCCCAGCGGCTGACCTGCCAGTACAGGGGGATATCCGTAGTTGCGCCCGGGACGAGCTCAACAACACGCCCCACCTCGATATGGGCCAGCACAAGATCAATCGGATTGAGGCTCCAGCCCATGCCAAGCAGGCAGGCTTCAACAAATCCCTGTGTCGAAGGCAACCAATGGGTAGGTGGCGCCGAGGTGGATGCAAAGTTGGCCGCAAGCCAGTCGTGTTGCAGGCTGTCTTTCTGGTTGAAGGTGAGCGAGGGGGCTTGCTGCATCGCATCTGCGGTCACGCCATTGGGAAAATACCTGCGGATGTACTCGGGGCTGGCGGTCGCGGCGTAGCGCAAGTGCCCCAATGCAGTGACCATGCAGCCAGACACCGGCTCAGGCATTGACGTAACGGCGGCGAGAACGCGGCCTCGCTTCAACCAGTCGGCCGTGTGATCCTGATCGATGTTGAGCAAAACGTTCGAGCGCTCGGCAAAAGCGGCCATGGCCGGCAGGAACCATGTTCCAAGGCTATCCGCGTTGACGGCAATATCGACCGTCACTGGTCCACTGGACACATCCTCCAGTTCCGGCCAGCCAGATGTCTGCTTTAATGAACTTTTGCGGAAAAGCTGACTGACCCTATCCCACCCCGTTGTCGCCGTTGCCGGTCTCTCACCGGAACGGCCACTCTTGGGATTCGGTCACCGCACCAATGGCGACAACGGGGCGCAAAAGGGGCCTTTCCGCGCTTTGATCGCTCGCGCCAGTTGGACCCATCTCAGCAATGCAAACGTGTTTAGAATGCGCAATTTCGACGGCTTCCTCTTATGCCGCCTTCTGACAACATGCCCCGATTCAGGCCATGCACTGGTCACAGGTGGCGCCCAGTGAACCAGCACCGGGGCCAACGTGGAAGAAATTGTATCCTCAGCATAGCGAAGGACGTCGTCGAGGGGGCAGCTCTGACTGTCCGCCGCCTGCTCCGAACTGCCGACGTTGAACCGCAAAGGCCGGCAATCGGCGGCGGCAACAGCTAGTTGAGCAGTTTTAGGTTTGGGGCGACTTTGATATTCGCCAATGTCCTGCCGTCGATGCGCTCAAGCTCATCGGCATTCTCAAGAAGCACGGCCGAAGCGCGCCAAGGCAGCATCGGGCCGCCGGCGTATGCTTGAGGCTGTTTGCGCCGGAGACGCCGAGGCCCGATCAGCTGCATCCAGATAGATCAATCCGCATTCACCAAATCCGGTCTTGCGTTCGATATCGCTCGCAATTGCCGTTGCGATGGCTAAGTCTGAACTTGGGAAACTCGATCCGAATGTCGAAACATCGCCGAACACAATTTCTTCGCCCGCACGACCGGCCATGATGACAGCGAGAATATCATTGCAGGTCTGCTCGGTAAGAAAACGCTCTTCCAATGGGCCCTTGGCGAATTGCCGGCCAAAGTCCGGCGCGCTTGGCGCCATCTCCGCCAGATTCAGCACTGGGCCATAATCCTTTGCGCGTTTCGATAGATGGCGATGCGACGGCGGGTGCGGGCCGGCAGGTTATTGTACGGGTCAGGAATTTGCGCCCCGATATCGGCGATCGAAAAAGGGTGCCCTGCCCTGCGTGCTGACGCCTTCGCGGCGCGCACCAACCTCTCGATGTCTGCGCCAGTCTGCCCGGGGCGTCCGGCTGCCACGAACAATGGCAGCTTGTCGGCGCTGTCCGTGCCGATCAGCCCCTTGGCCTCGCACCACGCCGGCAAAACTGTTGCGATCAGCCAGCCCCAGTCCCGACAGGCCAAGCGCAGCCGCCCGGTACACGAGCTCGCCCGGATGAGATGCGCCCTGCAGGAAGGAGAAATTACTGATCAAAGCGAGTTCTGCGTATGCCATTGCTGCCACTCCGGGCCAGCGGTCGCCGCGTAGCCGAAGTGAGGCACTTTACGGCGTCAAACAATATGGGACAGGTTGCGGCCGGGGAAAACCTCGATCACAAATGAGTCCGTGACCGCAGGAGGCCGTCATGTGCAACACCTACTCAATGCTGAGCAACCCAGATGCCATCCGGAATTTCGTGGATGCGCTATCGGGTGAGTTCCTGAATATGCCGGCGTTCTATGGAATTTTTCCGGACTATACGGCCCCCATCGTACGGAACTTTCGCGGCAAGCGAGAGCTGACCTATGCCCGCTGGGGATTGCCCTCGCTCAAATGGGTCGACAAGTCGTCACGACAATCGATCTTGAAAATGGCTCTGCCGCCCACGTATCCACGCTGCTTTGGGCCGTTCGACCGATAAGGCGTCCGAAGATGTACGATCAGGCAATCGAATAGCCACCATCGGCGAGCAGTCCGTGGCCGGAGACGAACGCGGCATCTTCCGAAGCCGGGAAAGCAACGACAGTCGCCATTTCCGACGCTGAACCGGCTCGTCCAGCAATGGTGGATGCCGCGAAGGCGTTTTTTGCTTCGTCGCTTGGCCAGATCCGGTCCTGGAACGGGGTGTCGATGATGCCGGGGCAGATCGCATTGACCCGCACGCCCTGCTTGAACAATTCGATCGACGCTGTCTTGGTCAAGCCCAGCACGGCATGCTTGCTGGCGATGTAAAGCGCGGCGTTGCCAAAGCCGATCACACCACCCATGGAGGCATTGTTGATGATCGTGCCACCACCCTGATCGAGCATTGCTTTGGCCTCATGCTTCATCGACCAGAAGAGGCCGCGGACATTGGCGTTGAAGATCGTGTCGTAGATCTCATTTGACTGATCCACGAACGGCGTGAACTCTCCTTCGGTGCCTGCATTGTTGAAGGCCACATCGATCCGGCCATAGGTCGAGATCGTCTTCTCGACGAGATCGATCACGCTTTGCTCGACATTGACGTCCGCCACGACCGCGGTCGCTTCGAACCCCGCGGACCTTATCTCGCCGACGAGTTCTTCGATTTCAGAGACACGCCGTGCACTCGCAATCACCTTCGCTCCACGACGCATGAATTCGATCGCTGTTGCGCGACCTATTCCTGAGCTTGCCCCGGTGACGAGAGAAACTTTACCCTCAAGAGTATTTGGCGGCGTCTTGGCCATAGCGGCTTCCATCCATTGAAATCTGAGCCCGGTGAGGCGCCAATTTAGGGAGCCGAAACGCCGGTCGCTGTTTGTTTACAGCAGGCATATAGTGCTGATTAGACCATGAATTGTGATTATGGTGGTGAATGAAACATATCAATGAGTGGATCGCATGCACGGAACCGAACTTGCTGAACTATCGACCTTCCTCGCGGTTGCTCGCTATCGGAGCTTCAAGAAGGCCGCAGTCGAGCGGCGTGTCGCCGCCTCGGCGGTCAGCCATACGATCCGCAGCCCGGAAGAACGGGTCGGGGTGCGGTTGTTCCACCGAACGACACGCAGCGTGTCGCTCACCGAAGCTGGCAACCGTTTTCTTTCCGAGTTGCATCCCGCGTTCGGGCAGATCGAAAAGGCGTTGGACAGCCTGAACCTGTTCCACGACTCGCCGTTCGGCACGGTTCGGATCAATATCCCCAATTCCATCGCGCCCTTCGTGATGCATAACGTCATGGGCCCTTTGCTGAGGCAGAATCTCGGACTGCATCTGGACATCGCGGCGACGGACAGGCTGGTTGATATCGTCGAGGACGGCTTTGACGCCGGCATCCGGTTCGGCGAGCGGCTCATGCAGGACATGATCGCCGTTCATATCAAGCCGACGTTGCGCTTCGCGGTCGTCGGGTCCCCGGACTATCTCAAGGAACGCGATCCACCGCTGGTGCCCAAGGATCTGCGGCAGCACTCCTGCATTCGCTACCGCTATCCGAGCGGGGCGATTTATAATTGGCAGTTCGAGAAGAATGGTGAGGCCGTCGACGTGGAGGTCGACGGCCCGGTGACACTCGACGATCAGGCGCTGATGGTCGAGGCGGCGTTACAGGGGTGTGGCCTCGCCTATGTCTGGGACAACCGCGTGATGCATCACCCGGCGGCCGGGACGTTGATACGCTGCCTCGATGATTGGTGCGCTCCTGACAACGGCCTGTTTCTCTACTATCCCAGCCGCCGCTATCTTTCGGCGGGCCTGCGGGCAGTGATCGACATGCTCAAAGTGTAGAGATGCTATTGCCCAAGCCGTGGGGCGATCCGTCCAATTGCGAGCGCCGAGTGATCGTTCGACGCGACCCGCGGGGCGGTGTGGGCGTGCGCCCTGACGTTCAAGCCACGTCCGAGGCGGCGCTGCAGCAGATCGTAGGTTCACTTCTGCTGATGCTGGCGAAACGCTCGGCGAGCTGATGGACAAAATCAGCTGTGGGCATTACTTGGCGAGTGGCGTTCCCTCGCCCGCATCTTCTCTCCCGTCGAGCGCGGCCAGCGCCTAGCCCAACATTTGCACTGAGGCTTCGGCATGTCCCTATCTTCCCGCCCTTCAGCGGCAATGGTTCTTTTCTGGGCGATGGCATTAGCCGCCGTCGCAATCCCTGTTGGCGCTTCCGCTGCTCCCCCTTCGGTCGATTGTAGCCGCGCAACCGAGCCGGTGGAGCTGGGCCATCTGCTCGACCCCGGCCCCGGGTGCCCTCGATCGAAGGATCGCCGAGCGGTACGCCGATTTGGTCGATGCCATGGATGACGACAGCGCGCGGGCGCTTCGCCGAGATCAGCGCGCCTTCAACGACGCGCGAGATCAGGCGGCGGTGTCTCTGGATGGCGCCAACCTGATCGAGCAGTTGACGGAACGCCTGACTCAACGCGCAGATTTTCTGGACCAGCTCCGGGATAATCCGTTGGAGGGCGTGGTGGGGCGCTGGAGCAACCTCCGGGGCAGAAGTCACCGTGGTGCAGTGGGCGACGGGCGTACTGACGTTCGAGGCCCAAACTGTCGATCCTGTCGACGGCCGGTGGGTGTGCGAGGCGCACGGAGATGGTGAGTGGACCGGTGCAGAGGAAGCAAGCTTCGAGATTCGGACCGATGAGGACATCAAGTGGTCGCTGACGGCCACGCGGGCAGGCGCGACCCTGCGTCTTGAAGAGAGCGCCACCGGCGATAGCGCATCCGCTCCTTTCTGCGGATCCGGCGGCACGATCTCCGGGACCTATTTCCGCATCCCCTCGCTGGACAGTTCCCGATAGTCAACGACGGGCTTATGCCGGCGTAATGGGGTCCCGGCGCGGGCCGCTATCCGGCGCCGTCGGGATCGATTGGGGTCCTTGGTGCACCGACCAGAATTTTGCTGTGGCGCACAGGGCCCGGACGTCGATATCAGGCCGAGTCGTCTCGGATGCAGGCTTTGAAATGGCCCGCTGCGGTCTCGCGCAGTTCGGGCACCACCTTGGCGCAGGCTTCGATGGCGACAGGGCAGCGCGTCCGGAATACACACCCACTCGGGGGATTGGCGGGGCTGGGTATGTCACCCGTCAGAATCTGCCGGTCGGACCGGCGGGGACGGATCGGGGGATGGAACTGCCGAGAGCAGCGCCCGTGTGTAGGGATGCTGGGGGGCGCCATAGAGCCCGGGGCTCGGCGCCATTTCCATAATGCGTCCCAGATAGAGGACGATCACCGTATCGGCCATATATTCGACGACCGCCGTGTCATGCGCGATGAACAGCATGGTCAGGCCCAGACGCAGCTGCAGGTCACGCAGCAGATTGACGATCTGCGCTCGGATCGACACGTCGAGCGCCGACACCGGCTCGTCGGCGACGATCAGATCGGGCGCCAGCGCGAGAGCCCGCGCGATGCCGATCCGCTGGCGCTGGCCACCGGAAAACTCGTGGGCATAGCGGGAGATCGCATCCGGCGGCAGATCGACCGAGGCCGGGGCCTGCGCAGCTCGTTCAGCTCGTTCCGCGCGTGCCGATCTGCTGGATGTCGAGCCCTTCGGTGATGATCTGGCCGATAGTCATGCGCGGCGACAGGCTGGCGAAAGGATCCTGGAAAATATACTGCACCTGCGCGTGCAATTTGCGTTGCGCATGGCGGGACAGAGCAGTGGTCTCGACACCGTCAAATCGCACGCTCCCCGCTGTCGGCTCGACCAGTTGCGCCACCATGCGCCCGATCGTGGTCTTGCCGCTGCCGGATTCCCCGACCAGCCCCAGCACCTGACCGCGCGGAATCTGGAAGGATACATCCCGGACCGCCTTGACGAGGGGTCCGCGCCCGAACGCTACAGGCGCAAAATGCTTGGTGAGCCCGTTCACTTCGAGCAGCATATCGGACGGCATCTCACACCTCCTGCCAGCGTATGCACCGGCTGAACTGGCCCTCGCCAGTATCGGCCAGCGGCGGATAGGCGGTCACGCAGGCTTCGATCCGGTAGGGGCAGCGCGGCGCGAATGCACAACCGGGCGGTAGGTTCATCAAGCTCGGAACCGATCCTCGGATGGTGGGCAGCGGCGTTCCGGCGGCTTTGAGCGCCGTCGCCTCGCCCAGCCCGGGCACCGATCGCATTAGACCCTTGGTATAGGGATGACGCGGTTGGGCGAAGACCCGCGCCACGCTTCCCGTCTCCACGATCGAGCCGGCATACATGACGGCCACGCGATCGGCGATTTCGGCGACAACGCCCAGATTATGGGTGACGAACAGCATGCCCATGCCACGCTCCTGCTGCAGGCGGGCCAGCAGGTCCAGAATCTGGGCCCGGATGGTGACATCGAGCGCCGTGGTCGGTCTCGTCCGCGATCAGCAATGCCGGATCGCAGGCCAGCGCCATGGCGATGGTGGCACGCTGGCGCATGCCGCCCGACATTTCGTGGGGATATTGCCCGGCCCGCCGTTGCGGATCGGGAATGCCGACGTCTTCCAGCCGGTGCACGGCTTCAGACCGAGCCTGCCGGCGCGATTTGCCCAAGTGGATCCGGATGGGCTCGGCAATCTGCTCGCCCACGGTGTAAACTGGATTGAGGCTGGTCAGCGGCTCCTGAAAGACGATCCCCATGTCATTGCCGCTGACCCCGCGAAGGTCCGGGCCGTCCATCTGCTGCAGTTCCACCGTGCTCCCGTCCTTGCGGCGGAGCCGGATGCTGCCAGCAGCGACGCGCCTGATCCCCCGCGGCAACAGCCCCATGATCGAAAGGCCGGTGACCGATTTTCCCGAACCGGACTCCCCGACCGGGGCAACAGTTTCTCCTGCCGCCACCTCAAGGTCGAGATCGTGTACCGCCGTCACGTCGCGCTGGGCGATGCGGAACACCGTCTTGAGGCCAGAAATCTGCAGGATCGGTTCGGCCTGCACCATCAAGCCAACAGTCCGGTCTGGCGCAGAATAGTCTCGATTGCGCTGGTCTCGGCGTCGTTAAGCGGGCGCTGCGGACGGGCCATGATGTTGGTGTCGATGACGCCGAGGCTGCGCATGGCGGTTTTGAACGCGCCAACGCCTGCCGAACCGGCGCTGGTGCGCGGCAGGCTGATGCGGACGATCTCGAACAGCCGGCAAAGCCGTTCCTGCTCCCTGGCGCGCTGCCGCGAAATCACCCTTCTGGCAAAGGTTCCACAGCCGGACATAGCCGGCCGGATCGACATTGCCGAGCCCGGGCACGACACCATGCGCCCCCATGGCCAGCATGCTGTCGACCACGATCTCCGACCCGGTCATGGCAAAGAAGCCGTCAATATCGGCGGTGTCGGACAGCACATAGCGGAAATTGCCATCGTCGCCGCTCGAATCCTTGAGGCCGGCAATGGTGCCCTCGCGGGCCAGCGTGACTGTGGTGTCGCGCTCAAGCTTGGTATGAACGCAGACCGGAATGTCATAGGCGATCACGGGAATATCGATCGCCTCGCGCATATAGCGGAAATGGTCGGCGATCTCGGGCTGACTGGTTCGGGTGTAGAACGGGGCGGTGACCACCACCGCAGCGGCACCGGCTGCCGCGGCCACCCCGGCATGGCGGATCATCCGATCCGTCGCCGGATCGATGGCGCCGACAAACACCGGAACCTTGCCGTTCACCTGCTTGATCGCGTGTTCGATGATGCGCTGGCGGGTATCCTCATCGTGGAACACCACCTCGCTGGTCGAGCCAAGCAGGAAAAGGCCATGCACACCGCCGGCAAGCAGATGATCGATGACCCGGGTAAACGAGGAATAATCGACCTCAAAACTGGGGGTCAGAGGGGTGACCACTGGCGGAACGACACCGGTGAAGAGGGGCATGTTTTACCTTTCAGTTGAGTTCGGCGCGGGGATCGAAGGCATCTCGAAGACCATCGCCGACGAAATTGATGGCAAGAACGGTGATCACCAGCACAGCGCCGGGGAACATCCATTGCCGGGGGTAATTTTCCAGCACGAGGACTGACCGCGCCGAATTGAGCATGTTGCCCCAGCTCGCTTCGGGCGGCGTGACGCCCGAGCCAAGGAAGGAAAGACCGGCTTCAAGCAGGATGCCACCGGCCACCTGCAGCGTCGCGTAGACAACCAGAATGTCGATGGTGTTGGGTAGCCCGTGCCGGAACAATAGATGCCAGAGACCGGCGCCCATGCCGCGCGACGCCACCACGAAATCGCGCTCGCGCAATTCCAGCAGCCGCGATCGCACCATTCGGGAGAGCACCGGCCATGACAGCAGCGAGATAACGAGGATCGTGGGCCCCACACCCGTGCCGGCGATCGAGGCCAGCACCAAAAGGAAGATGACCGGCGGCAGGGTCATGGCAAGATCGACGAGGCGCATCGCGGTGCCGTCGACGAGCCGTCCCGCAAAACCTGCAACGGCGCCAACCGAGAAGCCGACAATGGTGGAGATCGCCATCGAAACGCTGGCGACGAGCAGCGAGGTTCGCCCGCCTTGCAGCAAGCGAGCCATCACATCCCGACCGACGCCGTCGCTGCCCATCCAGTGCTCGGGTGACGGCCCCTTGTTGATCGCCAGCAGATCGATGTCGTTGGGATTGTAGGGCCACCAGAGCTCGTAGGTGACGGTGGCCAGCAGAATGGGCACGAGGATAGCCAGTCCGGCCACCGCAGCCCTGTTGCCGAAAAAGCGCAATAGCGCGGCGGATCGGTCCCGGTGAGCGGGCCTGTGCCACGGATTGGACCACCACCGTCATCTCAGGCCACCTTGATGCGCGGGTCGACCGCCGCATACGCCATGTCGGTGAGCAGATTGACCAGAATGACGCATGCCCCCGTCAACAGGGTGGCGCACATGATGACCGGATAGTCGCGACGCGACACCGCATTGATCATCAACAGCCCCATGCCCGGCCAGTCGAAAATGCTCTCGATGAAGATAGCGCCGCCAATGGCGATACCGATGGTCGAGCCGATCAGGGTGATGACCGGCAACAGGGCATTGCGCAGGGCATGCTTCACGATGACCCAGAACTCCCGTACGCCCTTGGCGCGGGCCGTACGGACATAGTCCTGCGACAGCACTTCAAGCAGCGACGAGCGCATATAGCGCATGATGAGTGCGGCGTGCCCGATCGAGAGCAGACTGGCGGGCAGGACGAGGTGTGCCAGCAGATCAGCGAACGAGAATGGGGCACCGGGCGTCAGCATGCCGCCAGCGGGAGCCCAGCGCAGCGTCACCGCAAAGATGTAGAGCCCCAGCAGCGCGGTCAGGAATGCCGGGCTCGAGATGCCGACAAAGGCCATGATCGAGAGCGATATATCGGTAGGCTGGTTGCGCCGCACGGCGCTGATTATGCCGGTGGCGATCCCCAGAACGATGGCGATGACGAGCCCGCTGACCATCAGCAGGATGGTCGGCCCGATCCGGCTCAGGACCAGCGGCAGGACGGGATCGCCGCCGCGCTGGATCGAATAGCCGAAATCCCCCCTCAGCGCTGCGCCGAGCCGGGCGAAATACTGCACCGGCAGCGGTTGGTCGAGCCCGAGGCGAGCGCGCAGAACATCAAGGTCGGACGCCGACATTGGCACCGACGGATTGATGTAGGCGTCGATCGGATCGCCCGGCGCCAGCCGGAGCATGATGAAGATGAGCACCGTCAGGGCCAGCAGCATCAAGAGGCCAACAGCCGTACGGCGGAGAGTGTATTGCAACATGATCTACCAATCAGATCCAGCGTCGGTGGCGGCCGGATAAATCCGGCCGCCGCAATGGTCATCCCCGGGTTAGGGCGCGATATCCCAGTCTTCGGGATGGGCGACATAGGGGCCGCTGCCCGGCGCGGGCGTCCAGTGGAAGTCGACGAGATCGGAGGAAGCCACCCCATAGCGGCTTGCGACCCACATGGTGCCCCAAGGCAATTGCTCGTTCATCGCCCGGCAGACCTGCTGCCACTTGCCGGCGGCCGCCGCACTATCCGTTTCGGCCATCGCCGCATCGAAGGCCGAGCTCAGCTCGGGCATCTCGACCCGCATCAGATTGTTGCCGACCGGAGGCAATTGCGATCCGTTGAGCCCCACATTGAGCGAAGCTGGATCCGGACCATTCTGCAGGCCTGCATAGGTCATGGGAAAGTCGGCATAGGTCTCGCCGCGGACGATGCCATTATAGGTGGGCACATCCACAGCCCGCGGCACGACATTGATCCCCACCTGCGCCAGCATGGCCTGCATAGCCGCCATCAGATTGGCCACCTGCGGCGAGTTGTAATAGGTCACCCAGCTGATCGGCGCAGCGCCATTGATCTCGTCCCAGCCGGCCTCGGCAAGCAACGCCTTGGCCTTTTCCGGATCGTAACCATAGGGGTCCAGTCCCTCAGGCACGAACTGGTCTGCCACATAGCCGCAATCAGCGCGCTTGGCGGCGCCCCCGAAAATGCTGGTGATGATTGCGTCGCGATCAATGGCGTGCATCACGGCTCGGCGAACGCGAACATCGTCCCAGATGCCGACGCGGTGATTGAAGCCGACATAGTTCACCACGAACGAGTCACCCTCGATCACCCGGAAGGCCGTGTCGCCATCGAAGGTGCGTGCATCGTCCGGTTCGACAAAGCTGAACTGGATTTCACCTGCCTTGAGGGCCGCCACAGCCGCTGCCGGATTGGCGAAATAGCGATTGATCAGGCGATCGACCTTCGGGCGGCCTTCACGATAGTCCTCGAACGCTGCAAGCTCGACATATTGATCGCTGACATAGCGCACGAAGCGGAATGGACCGGTGCCGATCGGCGTGGTGGACCACCGGGCATTCTTGCCGATCTCGGCGACCGGAATCTCGGCCAGTGCATGCTCGGGCAGCATCATCACATAGCTCAGCACCGACAGGAACGCGGAGTTCGGCTGGCTCAGCGTCACGATGACAGTGCTTTCGTCCGGCGTTTCGACCGAGGCGATATCCGCCGAGCGGGCCGCGAACAGGCCGCCACTTTCGGCATTCTTGGCGAGTTCAAGAGTGAACTTCACATCGGCCGAGGTGAAGGGTTCGCCATCATGCCATTTCGCGTCAGCCAGCCGGAACGTGTAGGACAGGCTGTCCGGGCTCACCTCGAACTCGGAAGCGAGCGCCCCCACGATCTGGGTAAGATCGGAATTATAGATGACCAGTGGCTCGAAATAGGTATTGAGCCAGTGAAGCCGGCCGTGGCGGTCATGGGATTGAAATTACCCTGAAAGCCACCCGGGCCGACGTCAAAGCCACCGGTGATGGTCTTTTCCGATTGGGCCATGACGGGTAAGGCCGTCAATGCCGTGGCGCTTGCCAGCGTCAGCCCCGTGGCCGCAATCAGTCTACCGAAACCTCGTCTATGCATATTCTCTCCTCCCTCGTGATGAATAGCAGTGGCGCCGAGCCGCTACGGCTCCTCGCCGCGATTGGCCGCAATGACGCGTTGAATGCCCGAGTAATGTTCGGCGAGCCGCCGCCGCGTGGCTTCGACATCCTTGGCCGCTACCGCCTCGACGATCTCGTGATGGTCCCGCCGGGTATCGAGCGGCGTTGGATTAGTCAGATTGGCAAAGCCCGACGCCTTGTAGAAAGCTGACCAGAAGATATCGATCAGCGCGCTCAGCATCTTGTTGTTCTGGCAGCGGAACAGCAGCTGGTGGAACTGCTGGTCCTCCTCGGCAAAAGCCTCTCCCTGCTCGGCCCGCTGCCGCATGCGTTCGGCGACATCCCGCAACGCCGCCAGATCGTCCGGCCCGATCATCTCCACGGTGCGGTGAATAAGCCCGGTCTCCAGCACGAGTCGGATTTCGCGCAATTCCTCGACATCGCGCAGTGACGCCTGCAGGCCATAGGCCGAGGTTGTCGAGCAGCGGCTGGAACGAGAATGCCTTGACGAAGACGCCAATGCCGCGCCGCGTTTCGAGAATGCCCAGCGACTCCAGCGCCTTGATGGCTTCCCGCACCGAATTGCGGCCGACCCCCAATTGCTGGGCCAGCTCGGATTCGGGCGGCAAAGCCGCGCCGGCGCCCAGTTGATTGTCATCAATGAAGGCGCGCAGGCTCTCCTGCACGCTTACATGAAGCAATGGCGCGCGCTCCAGCGGTTTGATCGGCTTGTTCACCCGGCACTCCACGTTCGAAACTGGGATTGTCGTATATCGACTTGTAGGATATCTTGCAAGTCGACTTCTGGAGGAGTTGCTGTACATGATCTCCGACGCCGGCCAAAAGCTACGCAAATTCGCGAGGATAGAGGCGATCTGGGGCCCAATCAGGGGCAATTGGGCAACGCTGTTGCTGCCCATCGTGGCAGACGACTCGATCGATCTTGGCCGGCTTGAGCGCGAGATCGCCTACCTTGTCGCTGCCGGGGTGGACGGCATTTATTCCAACGGCACGGCCGGCGAATTCCACAACCAGACCGAGGCTGAGTTCGACGCAATTCAGGAGTGTCTCGCCAGCCTCTGCCTGCCGGCGGCCACGCCCTTCGTGATCGGCGCCTGTCACCCCGATCCGCGAATTTCACTGGAACGCGTGCGAAAAGCGACCCGTCTGGCGCCGACCGGAATTCAGGTAATCTTTCCCGATTGGTGGCCGGTCTGCGCGGAGGAGGCCATCGATTTCTGGCGATGGCCGCCGAGGCGGCGGCCGATGTGCCCTTGGTTCTCTACATGCCGCCACATGCCAAGAAGGTATTTGCTCCCCAAGCGCTCGCCGCAATCCTCGCGCACGCCCCGAGTGTGGTTGGGATCAAGCTGGCAGATGGCGACGCGCACTGGTACGAGCAGGCGCGGCTTTGGCTCGATAATGTCGCGGTCTATGTGCTCGGCCACCATTTGGCGACGGGCGTCGCCGAAAATGTGGCTGTCGGATCATTCTCCAACGTCGCCTGCCTCAGTCCTTGCGGCGCAGCAGCTGGACGCGGATGATGGAAGATGACTCGGACGGCGCACTCGCGATCGAGGCGCAGGCTACGCCGCTTCATCGACGATCACGTGCGGCCCTTTGGCCAACAGGGCGGCTATTCGAACGCGGCGCTCGACAAGGTATTGGCTGCAGCCGGCGGATGGGCCGACATCGGCACACAGGCTGCGCCGGCCGTACCGATGGATTGATCCAGCCGAAGTGCCGCCTCTGCATGCGGCTGTGCGCAAGGCCCTGCCGGAATTGTTCGCGTGATGGGCGCGCGCCGGCCCAATATTTTGTGGTTTTGTACCGATCAGCAGCGTTTCGATACGATTGGCGCTCTGGGTAATCCGCATGTTTCAACGCCCAACATCGACCAGTTGGCGGCCGCCGGCACCGCTTTCACCACCGCCTATTGCCAATCACCCATCTGCACGCCGAGCCGGTCGAGCTTCCTCACGGGGGTTTATCCCTCCACAGCCGGCGCCAGTCGCAATGGCAATGATCATTATTCGGGCAGCCATCCGCTGGTGACGCGGCTGTTTGCCGATGCCGGTTACACCTGCGGCAATGTCGGCAAACTTCACCGGCGAGCCCCTATCGCCGCCCGGAGCCGCGGACCGACGATGGCTACAGCGTCTTCCATTTTAGCCACGAGCCGCGCGATAGCTGGGCCGAAGGTCACGATTATGCCGATTGGCTACGGGCCCGGGGTCAGGACCTTGGCCAATTGGCGCAAGACCCCGCCGGCATTCCCACGCCATATCATCAGACGACATGGGCCGCGACACGTCTCGATCGAGTTCATCCGCAGCCACCGCGAAGCGCCGTGGCTTCTGACGGTGAACGTCTACGATCCACATCCGCCCTTCAACCCGCCACCCGAATACCGGGCCATGTTCGATCCAGCAGCAATGCCGGGTGCCCATTTCGAGGACAGCGATATCGCCGCGCAGCAGGCGTTGGCTTCCGTTGACTTTCAGTCGCGCCCGTCCCCGCCCGAAGAACTCGACATCCGCAACCCGTTCGGGCCACCTGTCGATCCGGCCAGCCGGGCACCCGGCCCGAGTGACGCTCGTTCGCTGCAGGCGGCCTATTACGCCATGATCAAGCTGATCGACGATCAGTTCGGCCGGATTCTCGCCGAACTGGACGCGCTCGATCTTGCCGGGGACACCATTGTCGTCTTCACCTCCGACCATGGTGAAACCCCGGGTGATCACGGGCTCGTTCAGAAGGGCTGCCGGTTCTACGAGGGGCTGGTCCGCGTGCCGCTAATCTGGCGCTGGCCGGGACATATCATGGCCGGGCAGGTGAGCGACGCGCTGGTTGAACTGATCGACAAGGCTCCAACGCTGCTCGATCTCGCCGGTCTGGCGGTGCCCGAACACATGATGGGCAAGACGCTCAGGCCCCTGCTGGAGGGCACGAGCATGGAACATCGCACCGCGGTTCGGTGCGAATATATCGATGCGCTCGACCTGCCGGGGGCGAGCCGGGCCATTATGTGGCGGGACCGGCGCTATAAGCTTGTGGTCTATCACGGCCATGAGCTGGGCAGAACTCTTCGATCTGCAGACAGACCCTTGGGAACACCGCAATCTCTGGGACGATCCTGCTCACCAGCCAATCAAGCTTGGGCTGCTGAAGGAGAGCTTCGACGCGACCATGGCCGCCATTGACGCCGGTCCGCCCCGCGTCGGGCCATACTGAGCTGTGCGGCACCAGCAGATGAGTGAAGCTAAATCAGGTTGCTGCAGCCCCAGCCGCAGTGGTCCGGCGCAGGAAAATGCCAGCATCGTGGCGAAGAGCACGCCTGACCTGCCGGTGGCGCATGATGATGTGCTGCTTGCCGGCGGCCATTTCCATATGGGCGACCATTTTGATGAGGGCCATCAGAGTGATGGCGAAACTCCGGTGCATGGCGTGATGCTCGATCCCTTCCGCATCGACAGGGCTTGCGTCACCAATGCGCAATTCGCCGCCTTCACCGCTGCAACAGATTATGTCACCGAGGCCGAGCAGTTCGGCAATTCGGCGGTCTTTGCTCCCATGGCGGCTGCGGAACGGAGTGATGTTATTGGCTATTTCGGCACCCGGTGGTGGCTGGCGGTGCGCGGTGCCGATTGGCGACATCCCTTCGGTCCATTGTCGGGCATTGCGGGTGTGGACCACCCGGTGGTTCATGTCAGCCATAATGATGCTCAGGCCTATTGTGCCCGGGCGGGACGTTCCTTGCCAACCGAGGCGGAATGGGAATTTGCCGCGCGAGGGGGCCATGCCGGTCGTCGCTACCCATGGGGGAACGAGTTGGAGGCGGGTGGTACGCACCATGCCAATGTCTGGCAGGGGCAGTTCCCCGACCACAATACGGCGGAGGATGGCTGGTTGGGCCACCGCACCGGTGCGCAGCTACCCAGCCAATGATTTCGGCCTTTTCCAGATAATTGGCAATGTCTGGGAATGGTGCGGTGACTGGTTCGACGCCGGCTATTACAGCCGCGCCCCCTTGCGCAATCCGGCTGGCCCTGAAAGCGGCACGGCTCGGGTTATCCAGGGCGGATCCTATCTTTGCCATGATAGCTATTGCCGGCGCTATCGGGTTGCCGCCCGCAATGCCAATACGCCCGAATCCACGACCTGCAATATGGGGTTCCGCACGGTGCTGCGCATGCCGGGCCAGTAGACGCGGTAGGTCGTCAGGAGCGCTGAGCGAGCTCAATGACATTCCCGTCGGGGTCGAGAACGAAGGCGACGCGTTTGAGAATTTCCTGGTTCAAGGCGTCGCGTGGCGGTTCTATTATAGAAACATCCGCTTCAAGCAGCGTTTGATAAATGGCATCAATGTCTTCGTAGGCAAAGGTCAGGTGGCGGATGCCGGCTTCAGTGTTGGGGAGGCGCCTAGCGGGCGAGGTAACACTCGGGCTCGGACAAATCAGTTCGAGTTGAGCGTTGCCAGCGTCGAGGAACGCCAGTTCGCCACCACCTCGCGGCGCCGCCTTTCGCAGGATGAGGCGTAGCCCCAGCAGGTCACAGTAAAACGCAATGCTTCTATCGAGGTCGCTGGCGGCTATGCCGGCATGTTCGAAGCCCTTTAGCATGCTTAAGTCCTCCCCCCGGCCGCTATTCAGTGACTACGCGGCCTCGTTCATCTGCCTCGAGCAGTTCATTGGTGACATTGCGGATATGGCGCGCCATCGCCTTGTAGGCGGCATCGGGATGGCGCATGCGCAGGGCCGAGACGATCGCATGATGGTCCCCGATCCAGAGCGGGCGCACACTTTCGGCGTGGATGTGCTCGTGCAGCTTCTTCCACATCAGTGACTCATCGCGCTGCGCCCAGAGCGCCTCGATCATCGAGACGATGATGGCATTATTGGTCATCCCGGCGATGGTCATGTGAAAGTCCCGATCGCCCTTCTCCTGCAGCAGAACCACTTCGGTTTCCTGCTCCATCTGGGCGATGCACTCTTCCAGCACCGAGATGTCGTAATTGGTCGCCCGCTCAGCGGCCAGCGCCGCGGCGCTCGATCCGATGGCCAGCCGGGCCTCCAGCAATTCAAACGGGCTCGGCCCAATATCGCTTCCAGAGAGGTCGAAGCTCACCTGCGACAGCTTGCTTGGCAGGATCATGATCCCGGCCCGGCCGCGCACTTCGACAATGCCGCGCATTTCAAGCGCGATCACCGCCTCGCGGACCACTGGGCGGCTGACCGAAAGCTCTTCGGCCAGCTCCCGCTCCGATGGCATGCGCCAGATTTGTCGGCAGCGTTCTGCTCGATCATCCCGGCGATCTGGCGCGCAACGACTCGGTATAGTCGCTGGTTGCCCTGCAGCCGCGGGTAGGTCCGGTCCTTTTGCATCTTTGGCCTCCCAGCCGTCGACCCGCCGGTCAAGGGAGCCAGGAGCCATAAAGCGGATGCGCTGGCGTGATTGGCAATTGTGACGGCTGGCCCGTTCTCTGGGAATGATACGCTGCCGTCACCAAAGCAAGCGAATTGCGCGCATCTTCCAGGGGTTACAGGCGGCTCCCCGCCAGTCATCACCGCTTCGTGGAACAGCTCGAACTGTCTTGTATAGCCATCTTCGGTGACTCGGTGCTCGGCAAGCGCTGCATCGATCCTGGCCCGGTGTTCAGGCGTGCCGGCGATAAAGGTCCGTGGATCGCGGCCCATCGTATAGGGCTCGAGAATACTCTCAGCCACCATGTCGCTGAAGCAGAAGCGCAGGCGGGAGATTTCCTTGCGCGACCCCAAAGTCATCGACAGGGCGGCAAGCGAGCCATTGGCCATCTTGACCGAAAGGGTCATCGTGTCCTCGACCTCGATCTTGTTCACTGGGGTCGCGCCATGGGCGAAGATCTCGGCACAGGCGCCGTGGACATAGTTGAGCATGTCATGGGCGTGGATGGCGTGGCCCAGCAGACCACCGCCAAGTTCACTGGCCCATTTGCCGCGCCACGGCACCTCGTAATAGGCCGGGCCGCGCCACCAATGGGTCTCGACCGTGGTGAGGAACGGCCTGCCGGCCGAGCCCAATTCAATCAGCCGCTTGAGTTTTTGCAGCCCGGTGCCATAGCGATATTGGAAGATGGGCATGAATTTGCGATCGGTCCCGGCGACGATGTCGCTCATCGCATCGACATCGGCGATCGAGCCGAAGAGCGGCTTTTCGCAAATGACATGCTTGCCCGCTTCAATCGCGCGTTTTGAAAGGGCGAAGTGGGAATCGGGCGGCGTGCAGATGTCAATGACATCAAGGTCGTCCCGCGCGAACAGCGTTTCGACATCGCTGGTATATTCGCCAACGCCATATTCGGCGACGGCCCGGCGTCCACGGTCCTCATCGAGGGAGCAGAGCACCGGAACCTCGAACAGATCCTTGTTCCAATTGTAACCTGCCGAGTGACGCTGGGCGATGCCGGCACCAATCAGGCCGACGCGCAGTTTCCGGGTCATTGGGTCTGTCCTTTGCTCTGGGAAGAAATGTTGACGGCTCTGCTCTGTGCATCGAGGGACAACCGGCACACCTCATAGACATGCTGCTGTGGCATTGCCGTAGCGGTGCGGTTGCGGACGTCGGCGGCAAAGCTGGCGAAGTAGTCGAGCTCTTCGTTCGAGCAATCGATATGTTCTACGCCATGCTTGTTGACCGAGGAAAGGTGGTCCTTGCCGTCCCTGCCGGCGATATCGACATATTTGCGCAGCTCGATATAGCCCTCGGTGCCCAATATGGTGAGCCGGCCATCGCCCCGTGTCGGCAGCCCGTCTGGGGTGAACCAGTCGACGCGGACATAGCCGGAGGCTTTGTCGCTGCGCAGGAGCAGATCGCCAAAATCCTCGAATTCAGGCGCTTGCGGATTGGCGAAATTGGCGACTCGGGACGCAACGATTTCGGCGCTGTCGGAGCCGGTGTAGAACAGGAATTGATCGATCTGGTGGGAGGCGATGTCGACGATGATGCCGCCGAATGCGTCGTGTTGCCAGAACCAGCCGGGCCGGGAATTGCCCGAGCGATGCGGCCCGGTGCCCAGCGTCTGAATGACCCTGCCGATGGCGCCCTCGGCGACCAGCTTGCCGGCCTTGACCGCTGAGCGGACGCAGTGCCGTTCGGAAAAGCAGATCGAGAAGATACGCCCGGTTTCGGTCACGGCCTGCTGCACCGCCTCGAGCTGGGCATAGGTGGTGACGCCGGGCTTGTCGACCATCACATCCTTGCCCGCCCGCATGGCCTGAATCGCCGTGCCCGCGCGGTCTTTGGGAATGGCGGCAATGCAGATCACATCAATGCTGGGATCGGCAAAGAGCGTTTCACGATCGATCTGGGGGCATCCGGATAGGTTTGAGCAAAGCTCTCGACCGGAGCTGGGGATCGAGGTTTTGGGGCAATAGCCGGCAAACTCGGCGCCGGCCCTGATCAGGCCCTTGGCATGATCGAAAATATGTCCGTGGTCGATGCCGACCACCGCAAATCTAACCATTTCGGCAATTCCTCCAGATACCGGCGAGCAGATACATTCGTCGCGAATTGGTCAAACCAAATAGGCAATTGTTTTTCGTGTCAAGAACCATGGTTGACCAGATGGAACGAAAAATCAGGCATTTAATCCATATAAAGCGTGGAATTTCCGCCACCCAGCTTCGGTTTTCACATCTGGTCATACCAAGGACTTGACATTGTGGTCTTACCAAAACAAGCTTAGCGATAACGGCTGTTTCAACGCAGCCCATTCCTGGAGGAGGAATTGGAATTGAAACGCACTACATTGAGGACGACCACCGCGCTGGCTTTGGTGCTTGCACTTGCGCCCATCAGCGCCGCTTACGCGCAACAGATCACCGTGTGGGCCGGCGACACGGGAACTGGCGGCAAGATTTTTGCCGAAATGGGGAAAGCCTTCGAGGCCGAGAATCCCGGCGTCACCGTCGTTGTGGAGGAGGTAAGCTACCAAACGCTGGTGGAGAGTTTGCCCGTACAGCTTGAAGCGGGCGAAGGTCCCGACATTGCCATCATCACTGACTCGGGCGGGTTGAGCCGCTTCTATCAGGACATTACCCCCTTTGTTGACGCGGCCTATTTCGAACAGGAATGGGGCCAGACGCTGCAATGGCTGCGCGGCGGCGATACGGCCAGCACGGCCATTTACGGCATGCCGACCACGCTCACCGTCAACGGCGCTTACGTGAACCTGACCTTGTTCGAGCAGGCCGGCGTGCCGGTTCCCGCCGAGGGAGCAACCTGGCAGGAATGGGCTGAAGCAACGCGACAGGTGGCAGCGGCTACCAATACCGAGTTTGCCATGGAAATGGATCGCTCGGGCCACCGCTTTGCCAGCCTAGCCATCAGCTATGGCGCGCAATTGGTGGATGAGGCGGGCCAGCCAGTGGTCGATGACGGCTTGCGCGCTGCCATAGAGCAGTTTGTCGCTCGGCACCGGGACGGCACCATGCCGATGGACCTCTGGGGAGCTGTCGGCGGCGCCACCCACCGCGAGCTGTTTTCCGATTTCCTCAATGCCAACACGGTCCTCTATTTCGGCGGCTCCCGGACCTTGGCGCAGATGGATAGCGAAGTCGGCGACCTGTTCGACTGGGCCGTCGTCCCGGCGCCTTGCGGCCCCTCCTCATGCACCGTGATGCCGGGCGGCGGCGCCATGACCGTCTTCTCCCATACCCAGAATGCCGAGATCGCCGGCAAGCTGATCAACTTTTTTGCCCAACCGGAGAATCTCGATCACTACATCTCGACCGAAGTCGAAATTCCGTCCGCAGCATCGCAAATCGCCAATGGGGTGGAGTATCCAACGGCCTCGGCCCGCACCTCGGAGGCGTTGGCCACATTCATCAACCAGATTCCAAAGATGGATGCCGCAGCCTATCGCTTCCGGGGCTGGCGCTATCAGCGGGCAATGATGAATGCGCTGACCACCCGCATCAGCCGAGTGCTCAACAACGAATTGACGGTGGATGCCGCGATGGAGCGCATCAAGGAAGACGTCAACCTCGCCATTCAAGCGGCAGGCGGTCAATCCTGATTGCGGCCCTAGCTATCCAATTCGAGGAACAGTCTCATGAGCGCAAGGGTTCAACTCGCCTCAGCCGCTGGCGCAGATCCTGTCGCTACCAGCGCGCCTCATCGAGCCGGCAATGTCCGGTATCCAGCGAGGGGTCGGCATCAAACGGATGCCGTGGGTCTTCCTGCTGCCCAACCTGATCGCCGTCGTGCTGTTCGCTCTGCTGCCAGTGTTCATCAACGTCTTCTATTCGATGAGCGGCAGCGACCGGCTGTTCCCCGGGATCGTCCCTTTGTCGGCGGCGCCAATTACCAGAGCCTGCTTGACTGTTCCAATTATCTGGATCCATCCACCTGCTCGCGCGACCTGTTCTGGCGAGCCTTGGGCAATACATTGGTCTTTGTGCCAGTGCAGGTGATCTGCATGATTGCCGTCGCCTTGCTGACGGCCATCTGTCTTAACCACGACATTGTCGGCCGCGGGTTCTTCCACGGCATTTTCTTTTTCCCCGTCATGCTGTCCCCCGTTGTGGTGGCGCTGACTCGGCAGTGGATATTGCAGCGCAATGGGGCGCTCAACGGCTTGATCTCGGGGGTCGGTCTGACGCCGGTCAATTGGCTGGTCTTCCCTAATACGGCATTCTTCTGGTCGGTCTTCGTGACCGTCTGGGCCCATATGGGCTTCTACACGATCATTCTGCTGGCGGGACTCCAAGCCATCCCCCGGGATGTCTACGAGGCGGCCAAAATGGACAGTGCCACGCCGTGGCGGGTGTTCACCCGGATCACGCTGCCGCTGCTCAAGCCGGTCATGCTCGTGGTTTTCATCCTCGCGGTTA
This sequence comes from Devosia sp. A8/3-2, assembly GCA_025452255.1. Lineage (GTDB taxonomy): Bacteria > Pseudomonadota > Alphaproteobacteria > Rhizobiales > Devosiaceae > Devosia. The sequence continues at coordinate 1,400,365 of CP104974.1, read as the reverse complement.
TCCGCTCGGTGCAGACCTTCGACGAACTCTATGTGCTGACCGGTGGCGGACCCGGCTCGGCCACCATGCTGATGGTGCAGTATATCTACGAAGTCGGCTTTGCCACCCAGCCCCGCAATTTCGGCCTGGCTGCCGCCGCGTCGCTGTTCCTGGGCCCGGCGCTCCTGATTTTTACCGGCATCCAAATGCGCATTTCATGAGGTGGCAATAATGACTGATTTCAGCCAAGCAAAGCCGGGCCTATCGATCGCCGCATTCGCCACCCGCAGGCGTGGGCGCAAGAGGCTCGATTGGACCGACTGGCTGACCTATCTCTACCTTTTCCGGGGCTGGTGGTGATGTTTACGCCAGTTCTCTGGGTCGCCATGTCGTCACTCAAAACAGCGGCAAACCTGACCGAGTTTCCGCCGACGCTGCTGCCCTATGCCGCCCAGACCGTCACGGTGGAGGGGTATGACGAGCCCCTGCCATTGTTTGACGTGGTGGGCGAAGATGGCGAAAGCCGCCGGCTGGCGCAATTGCGCCGCGTCGGCATTCAGGCGCAGATGGTCGATCCCGCCAATCCAACCGAGCGGATCGTCGTGCCGGTGGGTGACGCGACACCAGTCCGGCAATTATATCTTGCCACCGAGAACTACACGAACCTGCTGACCAGCTCCGGTGGGCAGATCTGGCGCTATCTGTTCAATAGTCTGTTTATCACCGTGGTGGCCACGGCCATTACCCCGGTGATGAATTCCATGGCGGCCTTTGCCCTGTCCAAATATCGCTTCCGTGGCTCCAACATAGCCTTGGTTTCGATCCTCGCTACGCTGATGATCCCGGCAACGGTGGTGCTGGTTCCCACCTATATGATCGTTGCCCAGCTTGGGCTGGTTGGAAATCTGTGGGGTGTCATCCTGCCGACGGTGGCCACGCCGACCGGCGTCTTCCTGTTGCGGCAATATATGCTGACCATCCCGGACGAATTGATCGAGGCGGCGCGCATGGACCATGCCAGCGAATGGCGGATCTTCTGGCGCATCATCCTGCCGCTGTCCTCGCCGGCTTTGGCAGTGGTGGCCATTTTCTCGATCCTGTCGCGCTGGAATGACTTCCTGTTGCCATTGGTCGTACTGACCCGGCGCGAGTCCTACACGCTGCAACTGGCCCCGGCCTCGTTTCAGACCGAATACGGCGTGCGCTACGAAATCCTGTTGGCGATGACGACGCTGACGGCCCTGCCGCTCGCCTTCGCCTTCATCTTCCTGCAGCGCTACATTACCAGCGGCATTGCCTCGACCGGTATCAAGTAAGGACCATATTGATGGCCAACCTCACGCTTCAAAATGTCAAGAAATCCTTCGGTGCCGTCGAGGTCATTCCGGGCGTTGACCTCGAGATCATGGATGGCGAATTCGTCGTTTTCGTTGGTCCGTCCGGATGCGGAAAGTCCACCTTGCTTCGGCTGATTGCGGGGCTTGAGGATGTCTCAGACGGCGACATCCGCATCGACAATGCCAGCGTCGTCGATGTACCGGCCGCCGACCGGGGCGTGGCCATGGTGTTTCAGTCCTATGCGCTTTATCCGCATATGACGGTGCGGGAAAATCTCAGCTTCGGGCTCGAGAACATTCGCATGGACAAGGCCGAGATCAACCGCCGGGTTTCGGATGCTGCCCGCCTGCTCCAGATCGAGCAATTGCTGGAGCGGCGGCCAAAGCAATTATCGGGCGGACAGCGCCAGCGCGTTGCCATCGGTCGGGCCATTACGCGCGATCCCAAGATATTCCTGTTCGATGAGCCGCTATCCAATCTCGATGCGGAATTGCGGGTGCTGATGCGGGTCGAGATTACCAAGCTGCATGAACGGCTGGGCAATACGATGATCTATGTGACGCACGACCAGATCGAGGCCATGACCATGGCCGACAAGATCGTCGTGTTGCGCAAGGGCATTATCGAACAGGTCGGCGCCCCCTCGAACTCTACAACCATCCGCGCAATCTGTTTGTCGTGGGCTTCATCGGTTCGCCGCGCATGAATTTCGTCGAGGGCAAGGTCTCCGCCTCTGCCTCAGGGCAGGTTGTGTTCGAAGCGCCGGGGCTGCCCCCGCTGACGCTGCCGGGTGCATTGGCCCAGCCATTGGCCGTCGATACTGCAACACTCGGCATCCGGCCCGAGGATTTCGTGGTGTCCCGTGATGCGGATGCCGGCTGGCCGGTCACGGTCGGCGTCGCCGAGCAATATGGCGCCAATAGCTATCTGCATTGCACCTTGCCGGGCGAAGTGCCGATCCCGGTACACGAGGCCGGGCAGAGTCTGGCCAAACGGGGCGACGTGCTCTATCTCGCCCTGCGCGAAAACCATTGGCACCTGTTCGGCGCCGACGGGGCGGCCATCGAGCGGCAGGCATGATCGAAACCCGGCGCTGGTTCGGCCCGTCCGACGTCACCACCATTTCGGACATCATGCAGACGGGTGCCACGGGCATCGTCTCCGCTCTACATCACGTTCCAGATGGCGCACCTTGGTCCATAATTGAGATCGCAAAACGTCAGGCCCAGATTGGCACGACAATCGATGGCCGCGCTTCGGGCCTCGTCTGGCTTGTCGTGGAAAGCCTGCCGGTTTCGGAGGACATTAAACGGCAGACCGGTGCCCAGCGTGAACACATTGCCAATTACAAGCTCAGCTCGGAAAACTCGGCAGCAGCCGGCATTTTCACGGTCTGCTACAATTTCATGCCGGTGATCGACTGGACCCGTACCGACCTTGCATGGCGTCTGCCGCATGGCGGCACCTGCATGCGGTTCGACGCGATCGACTTCGCGGCTTTCGATATTCACCTCTTGCAGCGCAAAGGCGCGGCCGAGAGCGTTTCTGCTGGCTGTCGCGACGGAAGCCAAGGCGCGATTTGAGCGCATGAGCGACGCCGACAAACAGAGGCTGGCGGCAAGCGTGCTGGCGGGACTGCCCGGTGCCGCTGACACATTATCCGTCGATATGGTGTGGGAACATCTGGCGCGCTATGGCGACATATCGAGCGAACGACTGCGCCGGCATTTGTTCGATTTTCTCGAAGAGGTGGTGCCGGTTGCGGCCCGGCTCGGCATTCGCCTGTGCTGCCACCCGGACGATCCGCCATTTTCCCTGATGGGTCTGCCGCGCATCATGTCGACGGAAGCCGACTATCGCGCCATGCTCGATCACTTGCCGGACGCGGCGAACGGCATGACCTTATGCTCTGGCGCGCTCGGAGCGCGTCCCGACAACGATCTTGCCGGCATTATGCGACGACTTGGGGATCGCGTGCATTTCCTGCATCTGCGCAACGTCCGGCTAGAAGGCGATGGCGTGGGCTGCTCCTTTTATGAAAGCGAGCATCTGGACGGCAGCGTCGACATGATTGATCTGATCAAGGCAATCGTCGATGAGGAGGCGCGCCGCAGGGCCTCCGGACGCCCCGATGCGACAATCCCAATGCGGCCCGATCATGGCCGGGACATTCTCGACGACCTCAACCGTGGCGGGCAGCCGGGTTATCCGCTGATCGGCCGACTAAAGGGACTGGCCGAACTAAGGGGAGTAGGCGCGTTCGCCGAGTCCGCCAGCTAGTCCCCGGCCAGATTGGTCAGCACGGACATTGGCACTATGCCGGCGTAACCGGTGGCCTGCGGCGTCAAGGCTATGACGGCGAACGCATATTGCTCGTCCGGACTGACGAGCGCAAAGGACCGAGACTGCCTGTAGAAGTCATCGGTCAGGTCCATCTCGGTCCAGCCCGGCAACATGGAGGCGTAATAGGCCTTGATGGCGGCCGGATCTGCGCTCTCGTCGAGATCGCGTGTGAACTGCCGCATCGATTTTTCGCCGAAGCGGCGCTCCAGTGTGTCGAGCACATCGCGCGTTGCCCGCCAGTCCTTCCCCTGCGTCGCAGAGCCAAAGGAATATTCCTCGGGTGTCGTTACGCCTGGCGCATTTGCAGGAAATTGCGGGGCGGCATCGGCTCCGCAACCCGCCAGAAATAGGGTGATGATCAATGCAATAAATGTTCGTGCCGCGCTCATAGCCTGATGTTTCATGTTCTTCATGACGGGATTGCGACACTCCACGACAGTATTGGCGGCACGCGGCTGGTCATAAATGGGTCATGCTTGCGCCGGTAAAACACGATCATGGATCGAAACTGGCAAATGCTCTGGCAATACGCGCTTCCAAAGGAGCGCAATGTTTTGGCTCGTACGCCAGTCTTCTGGCGCGACCAGATCGTCGTTGTGTTCACCTATGACCGAAAGAACTTTTTCGAGAGCGCAGTCGTAGCGCTTTCGAGCGAAGACGGAAGCGAGCTATGGCGCCAAACCATAGATCATGTCGCCATAGAGCCCGTGATCGACGCCAATGGCACTATTTATATCGCAAGCTTTGCCGGTGCCATCCACGCCTATGCCCGGGATGGTAATGCACTCTGGACCAGCGCTTTCGGCAAGAGCAATGTCACCCCACCAATTTTGAGCAATGGGCGACTGTTCATTGCAGAAACGGGCGGCAGCGGCAGCAAGACTCGGTGCCTTGATGCGGCCAGCGGCGAGGTCATCTGGAGCGCCGAAAATGGCGGCCACAGCTACCGCCTCCATGTTGCCGGGAACAGGGTTTTTCACGCTACGGTCGTTGCCGGGCGACAGTTTGGCCAATCCACCATTCACCTGCATTGCCTGCTCCACCAAACCGGGCAGAAAGTCTGGTCGGTCGAGGTCGATCAGTATCATTTCAATGTCATCATGGCCGGCAACCTGTTGCTCTGGGGCGCGCGTCACGCGCTCAACGCCTATGATCCGGCCACCGGCGCGCTCGTGGCTCACCCGGCCATTCCGGACGGCACGGCCATCAGTTCCGGACCGGTATTGGCGGACGGCACCATTATTGCCGCCGACGACAGCGGCATCATCCGCGCCATCGCGCTCGAACAGAAAGGCCTGCTGTTCAGGAAGCCTGCCCTGCGGGAATTGTGGTTCAACTCCCTGCCGAGCAGTTTCGCCGGCCAACCTCTTATTGTGGGCGACCACGTCTACCTCCTGACCGAGCAAGGCCGGGTATATTGCTACAACCTTGCCGGCAATGCCATTGGCCCCATCCTCAATGTCGAAGGCGGCAAGGGAGGCGGCTCGGCGGCAGCAGGCGACACAATAGCGATATCCCAAGGTCGCGTGTTGGAGCTGTATCGGCGCTGAATTGCCACGCCCGGACCGAGCCGTCTCCGCAGCGCGCGCGGCCGCTGCCGCAGCAGTTTTCGCCGGTATTCACCCCACCGACGTTGGGTTGCTCGGCGCCGTTGCATCTCTTTCAGCTAAGCCGCTGCGTGACGGAAAAGGTCGTGCCGGGACTGGGATGGTCAGGCGGCTGGGCATTGTCGGACCGCCTTGAATGGTCTGGCTAGCGATCCTGAAATCGGCAGTTGACGCATCGGTCGATGGCACGCCCGACTGCGGATTGCGATCGAAACGCGGATAATTCGAAGAGGCGACCTGCAACCGAAGACGGCTGCCCTTGCTGAACAGATGACTGATATGGCCCAGTCGCACTGTGACCTCGGTGGGGCTGCCGGCGCGATCGCTGCGGCGGGTGATGCCATCGACCAGCCCGATGCTGCGACCCGAAGGCTCCACGACGCAGAGACGCGCTGTCCAATCGGAGGATGGGCCCGAGGATGAAACCCAAAGCGCCGCTTCAACAAGGCCCGTCACCTCCAATTCCGCCTCGAGCGGGGCGGAGGTGAACGTGGCCACGTCGGGGCGCTGTTCAACCGTGGCTCGGTCCTTGGGGCCAGAATTGCGGCCCATCAGCAAACCGGGAATGAAATTGGCGCCGCCGGTGGTAGGAACGGGATCGAGCGGGTCGGAGCGATAGAAGCACGACCAGTCCGCGACGGCCGGCGCGCCTGAGCACTCGGGCGACAGATGGAGGTCACGCCGTTGCGTACCGGGCAGCGGCCAGTCGGGGGCGCCATGCCGTGTATTGGAGCCCGAGCGAAAGTAGCGCACCATTGGTGAGGAGGGCACACTGCCGGTGCGGGCAGCGTCGAAGAATTGCAGCTGCTCTTCAGGCAGGCCGTCGGTCGAGGCCGAGTAGCCGAACCAGAAGTCGCCCTGCCAGTCAGACGGATTACCATGCGACCGGGGGCCGATGATCAGCCGGTCACGCACGTCCTCCGGCCGAACCCAGCGGCGACGTACTGTTTCAAATAGCTCGATGGTTCCTTCAAGGAACAGGTCGTTCCAGCCGCCGCTGACCAAGTATGGCAGGGCAGAGCGCGCCGGGGCGTCGAGGTTCTCACGATCGGCACCGGACGAAGCGGCCCGGTCGTGGTTGAACCAGCCGGCGGCATAGGGCGCCGGGGCCGGGAGGTCGTCATCGAGAACCGGCAGGCGGGCAAAGACCTTTGATGGGCTCTGCTGCATCTCCCCAGGAGGCGTTGCGCACGTTCGGCGTCGCGGGCAGAAAGAGAGGCCAGCCGTCGCTGCAGATCTTCGGGACCAAGCGATTCCATGATCCAGAGCAGCAGGAAACCCAGCTCGATGGCCCCACCCCCGATAGGTCCGAGTCTCGCCGTAGCGCCCGGTGGTCAGATGTGCCGAGACGGCGACGAGCCCCTCGGGGGCCTTCGAGGCGGCCAGTATCTGGGTCGCGCCGACATAAGAGGCGCCAAACATCATCACCTTGCCGTTGCAGAATTCCTGCTCTCGCAACCGTGCAAGCGTATCCACGCCATCGGCTGCCTCGTCCGCGAAGGGCCGGAACACGCCGTCGGAAGCATAGCGCCCGCGTGTATCCTGAACGACGATTGCGTAGCCGCGTCGCAAGGCTGCACGGAAATCGAGGGCGGAGATGTATTGCGTGCCAAAAGCATCTTCCTTCCGGTAGGCCGTCCGCTGCAGCAGCACCGGCCGAGCTTCCCTATGGTCGGGCAGCCAGATATCGGCACGCAGAATTGTGCCGTCGCGCATCGGGATCTCGACGGAATCGAGAATTGCAAAAGCCGCTTGCGGCGCCATGGTGACGTTCCTAGCTACGAATGAAACGCTGGCGGATCTGGTCGAAGGAAACGGCCAGAATCAGGAGGGTGCCTGCCGCCACCTGCTGCCGGGTCGAATTGATGTTCATCAGCGTCATGCCATTGTTGAGCACGCCGACAATGAGCAGGCCCAGTATTGTGCCGAACATGCTGCCCGTGCCGCCCTTGAGCGAGGTGCCACCCAGAATGATGGCAGTGACCACTGCAAGCTCGAGCCCCATGCCGGTCGTGCCCGAGGTCGAGCCGAGCTGCGACGCGCTGACCGGGCCCGTCAGTGCCATGCAGAGACCGGAGATGACGAAACCGAGAAACAGCGTCTTCTTGGTGCGGATGCCAACGAGGCGTGCCGCATTCTCGTTGGCGCCGATGGCATAGATGGTGCGCCCGAAAACGGTGCGGGCCAGCACGATGGCCACGATGATGGCGATGCACAGAAAGAGGATTGCCGACATGGGAATGTCAAAGAGCGGCCGGGCGATGGCCCAGTCAAAGCCATTTATCCGCACGCTGCTGGCACCGCCGATGGAGAGCGTGAGCCCACGGAAAATGGCCGGGGTTCCCGGGGTGGTGATGAGGGCATTGACCCCTACGACGGTCACCAGAAAGCCGTTGAGAATGCCGATGCCCGCACCGACCAGCAGGGCGACACCGGTGGCGGGAATGATGCCCGTGCTTTGTGCGGCGATGGCAAACATCAGCGCAACGAAAGCTGTGCCGCTGCCTACGGAGAGGTCGAACTGCCCGGCAATGAGCAGAATGGTGCCGCCTGCGGCCAGAATGCCGGTGATCGACAGCGCCGTTATGATGTTCACCCTGTTGGGCCGGTGAGGAAATAGGGCGAGTTGAAAGTGAAGAAGACGATTTCGGCGAGGAGGAAAAGCAACAAGGCTCCCCATTCCGGCGTCTTCATCTTGCGTGTCATGCGCTTGCCAATCAGGGCGCTATCGGCGCCGGCCATGGTGACTGGAGCTTGGTTAGGCATGTTTGCCCCCTCCGGCGGCTTCGGTGAGCCGCTGTGTTGAAATTTCATCCTGGGTGAGGTGGGCAACCACCCTGCCCCGCACCATGACGACCGCCCGGGTCGCCGCTTCGGTAATGTCCTCGTAATCCGAGCTTGCCATCAGAATGCCGTGCCCCTGCCGGGCAAGGTCGCGCAACACGCCATAGATTTCCGGCGGGCACCGACATCGACGCCGCGCGTGGGCTCGACCAGCAGCAGCAGCTTGGAGCGAGCCTCAAGCCAGCGGCCAAGCAGCACTTTTGCTGATTGCCGCCGGAAAGGGTGGCGATCCCTTCCGAACCATCAGGCCGCGAGCGAACCTTGAGCACCTTGTGCCAATTGCCGAAGGCGCGCGCCTCGGTCGACCGCGAGATCATCGGGCCGTTGGCGAGCCGGCGCCAACTCGGGGCCGCCAGATTCTCGGCCACCGAACGCGGCCGTAATAGCCCTTCGCTGGCGCGGTCGGCCGGCAGAAAGCCGACACCCCGGGCAATGGCTTCGGCCGGGTGCCTGAACTTGACCATTTCGCCAGCCAGCCGGACCGTGCCGTCCTCATAGGGCAAGGCGCCGAACAGGGCGCCAGCCAGTTCGGGCACGCCGGAGCCGATCTTGCCATAGAGGCCGACGATCTCGCCGGGCGCGACGGACAGATCGACATCGCGGAATGTCGAGGAGCCGAGCCTTTCAACCTCAAGGAGCGGCGTAGCGCCCATAGCGGCAAAGCTGTAGCGGTCATGATGGGCAGAGATGGCATGGCCAACCATGGCGGTGACCACACTGGCCTGATCGACTTCCGTCGTAGCAGCGCTAAGCGACACGCGCCCGTCGCGCAGGACGCAAACGCGGTCGGCAATGGCGAAAACTTCGTCGAGGCGGTGGGTGATGTAGAGGATGGCGACGCCGGACTGCTGCATGCGCTTAATCAGAGCAAAAAGCCGCTGGGTTTCGGCGTCGGACAAAGCAGCCGTGGGCTCGTCAAAGATCAGACAGCGCGAGTCGCCTGCGGTTGCCCGTGCGATCTCCACGATCTGCCTCTCGCCCGAGCGCAGGCTCGACACTGGTGCATCGAGCGGCAGGTCTGCGCCAAGCGCATCAAGTGCCCGCTGCGCCATCTTGCGCATGGCGGAACGGTCAACGAAGCCGAAGCGATTGGGCAAAGCGCCCAAGGCGATGTTTTCGGCCACGGTGAGTGTTGGCGCGTCGGCGATTTCCTGCGCGATCAGGCGGATACCAGCATCGCGCGATTGGGCCACGGTGCGAAAACTGGTTTGGGTTCCATCGACAGCGATCGTGCCGCCATCCGGTTGGTGATCGCCAGCCAGAATGCGCACAAAGGTCGATTTTCCGGCGCCGTTCTCCCCGAGCAGCGCGGTGACGCTGCCACGAGGGAGGTCAAGGTCCACCCCGTGGAGGACCTTGACCGGACCAAACGACTTCCTGATTCCGCGGACGGAAAGAAAAGCCGCGTCAGACATCAGCACTTCGTCTCGGGATAGAGCTGCACCATATTGTCCTTGGTGATCACTTCATGCGGCACCAGAATCTGCGCTGCAATTTTCTCGCCCTTGATCGCCTTGACCGGGTTCGGGATGATCAGTTCGGCATATTTTTCCGGGAAATAGGCGGCCGTTGCGATGAAATGGGGAGCCGTCCAGATCTGGCAATTGCCCGGATCAAAGTTCTGCGCGCCGATATAGAGGGCGTCGGTGCGGTTCTGCGAACGGGCCGCGGCCGTGGCGCCGGTGATGACGTCTTCATTGATGCCGACGGTGATGACGCGCTGTGCACCGGGAAGAGCGGTCAGCGTATCGGTCACCTGCCGCTGGGCAGTATCGGCCTGCCCGCCAGCGCCGGTATCGATGATGCGCAGGTTTTGCACTTCGCCACAGACTCGGGCAGAAGCCATCGCGCATGCCGCCCATGCGAAGGTCATTCACAACGCCAACCGCCAGCGATTCCAGCGATACCCGGGCGTCATATTTGCAGTCGAAATTTGCCTTGAAATACTGGCCGAGAGCGTAGCCGACGATCTCGCCGGCATAGGCATTGGCCGCGCCGACAAAGGCGGTCTGGCAGGGCTGCTGTTCGATATCGATGGCGATGACGGGCACTTGCGGGCCTTCGGCACAGATATTGGCTGCGGCGGCCGCATCGGCTCGGAAGGTCACGAGGCCATCCACATTCTGCGTGCGGAACTGGCGGGCGCAATCGAGCGCGGCGGCGGCGTCAAACTTGGAATCGCAGGTGATGAGCTTGACGCCCGCCACTGCGGCCCCGGCTTCCATGCCGCGCTGCAGCGCTTCGGTGAACGGCACGCCCGTGCCAAGCTGGGTGAAGCCGATGGTCAACCCCTCGCCAATCCCCGGCTCGATCGCGCCGAAAGCAGCCACTTCGGCGGGTGGCTTGATGCCGGCATCCTGCGCCGCGGCAGGGAGCATGGGCAGCATCAGCGATGCCAGCCCCAGTGCCACCACCAATGGGTTTATCCTCCTGCCATAGTTCATTTTCGTTCCTCCTCCTTGTTGATCTATCCGGCTCAGGCAACCCGCGTCATTTTGAGGTCGAGCAACCCGGCAAGCTTTTCCAATCGTCCTGATATGTGGCCGACGCCGACGGCGCAGTGATGGGCGGGACCGGCCGCATTCCGTGCTTCGGTAAAGGCGCGGGCGCCGTTGGCGAAGCGGTAGCGGCTATTGGTATTGCCGATCTCGAGAATGGGGCCGGGAACGGACTCGCCCTCGGCAACCAGCAACTCGACCTTGCCGGCCCGCTCGATGACGGACAGCAGCGTCACCGGCCCATGCCGCACCGACATTTCGACCGAGACGCCCTTGCCCACCTTGCCGTGATAGACTTCTAGCGGACGGACCTTGGTCTTGCCTTGCGCAATTTTCGTATGGCCCGGCCCGTCATGCCCCATGAGCACGACATCGTCCTCATAATCGATGGCGTAATATTCGGTGAACGATCCGCCCGTGCCAAAGGCGTCCATGATCTTCATGGCACGGGCGTTCTTGATCTCGTATTCGCCGGCAACGGGGACGCCTGATGCGGTCAAAAGCGAGCAGCCCAGAATGACCGAGGAGATCAGGTCCTCATGTTCATGGCCCGGCACGGACACGTAAAAATAGGCCATGGAGCCCAGATCATGCCTCGTAACCGGGGTGGCAAGCGCGGCAGCGGTGGCGGCAGCGCGCCGCAATTCGGCGGGGTCGCATTCGGGCTCAATGTCGAACTCGGCTTCGATCCGGGCAAGCATTGCGTCCACTTCGGCCTCGCCTAGCGCCCGGCGGATTGAAGCGAGCTCGTCCATTTCCATGAATTCGACCATGGTGCCGAACGCGGCGCTCTGGGCCGTCAGATCGGAATAGATATCGAGCATGCCATTGTAATAATGGCCCATCACGCCCAGCCGATTATGGGCCATGACGTGGGCGACGCGGGCGGCCTCTATCCAGTCTTCGATCTCCGCATCGACATGTGGGTCGCCCCGGAGAATGCCGGTGATCTGATGGGTGGGAATGCCGGAGCGCATGAAGACATTGGCGATTTCTGGCACCGGGCAGGCCGCGCAATAGGCCAGCCATTCGCCGGTCATCTGCGTGCGGTTTTTGAGCCGGTTGAACGCCGCGTAATCGATGGCGCGCTCCGGCTGCAGATTGAGGATGACCACCGGCACACCTGCACGGCGCACGGCAGGTAGCACGGTGGAGGACAGGGCATAGGTGGTCACATAGAGAAAGATCAGATCGACATCGAACGATCTGAACTGGTGCCTGGCCTCGACGGCCTTTTGCGGCGTGTCCACAAGGCCAAGATTGACGATTTCGACACCGAGCCGCGCCAGTTTGGCGGCCACAGTCTCGACATAACCCTCGAGCCGTGCCTGCAAGCCCTCGAACTGAGCCCAATAGGCGTCGAGACCGGTGCCGAACAAGCCGATCTTGAGCGGCCGAGTTGCCGCATCCACGGCTACGCCGAGTTCCATGCCGTTCCTCCCCATCGCCGCGGACTTGTCGCCGGGGCTGCGCATAGCGCGTGGCCATTCAAAAAGTGACCTTATGATTGACCTTAACACTCGATAGGTGCTTTAAAAACCGCTAGTACTTTCGATTAGTGATCTGGTGCATGCAAAAAATGATCAATGCCCGAAGCTGATTACTTCACCTATTTGCCCGACAACATCCTATGCGAAGCTTGGGGATGCACGGCCGTTTCCACGGGCTATACGCGCATTCTGCCGGGCTCCCCTATCCGCCGGTCCGGCATCCCGATGACCACCATTTCGTCTGGGAAAAAGGGCGCACGCTGCAGGCTTACCAATTTGCACTGATCAGCGAGGGGCGCGGCCAACTGCAGTCTGCGCCCTACCCCGAACACATTCACAAGGTGAAGGCCGGTGACGTCTTCCTGCTGTTTCCGGGTATCTGGCACCGGTTCTCGCCGGACCCTATGACGGGCTGGGTGGAGAACTGGATCGAATGCCGTGGAACCGCTTTTGATCAAGTCATGGGAATGGGCCTGAACCTCGTCAATGCGCCGATCTGGAGCGCGGGGCCAGATGCCGCCGAAATCTTTAACACTGTGCACAGGCTTGCTCGGGAAGACGCCCTGCTCCACCAGCCGACTCTCTCGACCCCGGGGTTGCAGCTCTTGGCCTTGCTGTGTCAGTCGCGCGCCGGCCGAGCGCGGCCGGGACCGCCTTGTCGAACAGGTCCGCCGCAAATTGGCGGATACGAGTGGCAAGCAACCATCCCCGGAAGGCTTGGCTCTGGAGCTTGGCATCAGCTACTCCTCCCTGCGTAGGCTGTTCCGCACCCATACCGGAATGTCGTTGAAACAATATCAGTCCGAAGTCCGTATCCGCCGCGCCTGCGAACTGCTGCGTAACTCCGACCGATCGGTAAAGGCCATCGCCGGCTATCTGGGCTACAATTCCGCCTTCCATTTTTCTGCCCAGTTCAGCAAGGCGAGCGGCGTATCTCCCTCGCAATGGCGGATACGGAATCGAGTGCAAATGGCATAATTGGACGAGGCCCAAGGCCTTCTGCCCGCATGTCGTGCTTAAACAACAACTCACTGGTGTCCCGAAAGCGTAGCGTCGCAAGAGGCATTGAAATTCGGCGACAGGAGTTGCCGGGAACGAATTTCGGACTCAACACGAAATCCCGCAGCGGGTCGATCGCCGCCTCGAGCAGACGGCAGTCGATGATGCCGCCGAGCCTGAGCGTGTCCCGTACCACCATGGTAATGCGCGAGTTGCATGGCCCGGAGAGCGGTCAGGGCAAGGGCATCATTGGCGCCGAGAGCGCAGTGGGGCTTCGGTCTCTACATGACGCGCTGCGCGCTAGCTCGGCGGTGCCCCGATTGGCACCGCCTTCGTTGTGAGCGGCTGAATTGGCTTACTCCGCCGGGACAACGTCCCCAGCGGGTGGCAGGTCGCGGTTCGCGGCTGGCATGACCACGGGGGCGCGGGTGATGCCGCTGCGGTCGACCGAGGCGCGCTCGTCGACAATGCGCTGTACCGGGTTCTCGGCCCGCTCTGATCGAGCCGAGCAGCGCCAGCAGCGCGCCCTTCTCGCCGGCTCGGATGTCGCCTCGGCCCAGAACCTGCCAGCGCAGGTCCTCGAACGAGGGCAGGGTCGAGTGACCCGAGGGCAGGCGCGGCTGCATGGCGGGATCGAACAGCACGCGGTTCAGCGCCCGGTCGACATGCTCGAGGCCCTGATCGAGCACCCGCACCGCTGCGACCGAGAAGGGCTCGCGCTTCACGCGGCGGGCGATCTGATAGAGGGTCTCGGACAGGGACGAGGTGAAGTCCACCTCCTCGATCATCGAGGCGACAAGATCGAGCTGGTCACGCGACAGGCCATCCTGAAACAGCCGGGATGAAAAGGCGCGGATTTCGCGCGACAGGGCGTCGGCGGCCGCGGCGTGTTCCGTTGGGTCGACTGGCGCGCCCTTCTTGTTGCGGGCGATGTCGAGGAACACGGTGCCGGCCTGCAGCTGGCGCTGCGCCTCCTGCTGCACCGCAGGAAGGGCCGTATTGAAATCGGCGGCGGCGCTGGCGCTGAGATAGCGGGGGACCGAATAGTCCTCGATATCCTCGGCGCTGGTGTGGCCGACGCGGCTGAGCACGCGTTCGAAAGTGCTCACGAAGGGAAAGAGGATCACCATGTTGAAGATGTTGAACACGATCGAGAATGCGCCCACCGCGATGGGAACACCCGGGAAGGTTTCCTGACCGTCGATGATTACCGGCGTGCCCGGATCAATGCCCCACATGTGCAGGACCGTGCCAAGCACCCAGATCGCCGGGAAGAACAGCGCCAGGACAACGCAGACGCCGATGACGTTGAAGCTGATATGGGCGTAAGCGGCCCGCTTGGCATTCTTGGACAGATTGAGCGAGGCCATCCACGAGGTGATGGTGGTGCCCAGATCGGCACCGACGGCAAAGGCAATGGCGGTTTCCCGGAGAGAATGCCCGAGGCGCCTGTGCCCATGACGATGCCGATGGTGGCGGATGATGAATGGATCAGCGCGGTGATGCCGGCGGCGATCATCACGCAGATGATCACGCCACCGAAGTTCGAGGCGTCCAGCGTCTGGATGACGCTCAGCACTTCGGGCATGTTGCGCAGCGGCTTGAGGCCGCCGGTCATCAGGTTGAGGCCGTAGAAGATGAGCGCAAAGCCCATGCAGGCCGGGGCGATATTGCGCAGCCGGTCATTCTTGGCAAAGCAATAGACCAGCGAAAACACGCCGCCGAACAGCAGGCCCGGGGGCCCCAGCGGCAGCGCGATCAGCCCATTGCCCAAGGTAGTGCCGATATTGGCGCCCATGATCACCGAGATGGCCGAGCGCAGGCCGAGCACCCCCGCATTGACCGTGCCCACGGTCATCACCGTCATCGCGGTCGAGGATTGAATGATGCCGGTGATCAGCGTTCCGGCCAGTACACCCTTGACCGGCGTGCCGGCCATTCTGGCCAGCCATTCACGCATCTTGTTGACGGAGAGCGCTCGGATCCCGTTGGCCATGAATTCGAGGCCGAGCATGAAAATGCCGAGGCCCCCAATCACGGGAACGATGATCTCCTTAAAAAGATCGACTTCCACAATCCTACCTCAACTGAGCGCGTTGCGCGGGTTACGATTTCTGTTCGAAGTGGCTGGCCCAAAGGCCCTCGACGGCCTCCACGGCAGCGGGCGGGAGGGCCACGTAGCCGAGCTCGTCCGCCCGGCGGGGTGCTTCGGCATAAAAGTAACGGAAGAAGGCGAGCGCCCTGTCAGTCTGGGCGGATTTCTCGGCCTTGGTCACCACATAGACGATGGCGGTCATCGGCCAGCCTGCGCCCGTGATGGCCGCGTTTCCGGCGGACCAGTCGATGCCTGTAGCAGCCGCAGCGATGGTTTCGGGCGTGGCTGCGACGTTGACCCCGTCGCCGTCGACCGTGTTCACCACGGTCAGCCCGGCACGGCGGGCTCGGCCGATTTCGGCATAGCCGATAGCACCCTCGGTGGCGGCAACCGCGGCCACCATGCCACTGCTGCCATCGGTCGCCTCGCCCACCGGCCAGTTCAGTTGCGCTGCCCGGCCAGCGGTCCAGCTGGTGCTTTTGGCCAGATAGCCGGTGAAGGTGTAGGTGGTGCCCGAACCCTCACGCCGGTGGCGCACCGCGATCGGCAGGTCGGGCAGTTCGGTCGCGCCGTTGAGCGCAGCAATGGCAGGGTCGTTCCAGTTGGTCACGGTGCCCGCATAGATCGCGGCGAGGACATCGGCGTCGAGCGTGAGCATTCCCGAGGGAAGGTCGAGATTAACGACTGGCGCAGCTGCGCCAAGGATCAGCGGAAACTGCATTCTGTCTTCCGCTGCCAGCTCCGCCACGGTCATGGGCACTTCCGTTGCCGCGAAATGCACGGCTGGGTTGTCGAGGCGCACAAGGCCGCCGATGGAGCCCACCGGATCATAGTCAAGGGCCGAGACCGAACCGGCCCAGTCCGAGCTTTGCCCTTCCCGGGTGGCCGGATTGACGCGGTCTGCCGCGATATAGCCCTGATAGGCCGTTGACACGCTTTGCAGAATGGGCTGCACCAGCGTCGAGCCGGCACCCATCAGGCGCCCTTCCGCATTGGAGCCGGCGGTGGCAAAGACCAGAAAGCCCAGCCCCACAAAGGTGATCGCCGCAATTGCGATGCGGCGTCCCAGCGACCAAGGTTGACGCACGACGGCGACGCCATCATTCCCGGACGCAAGCATGTGTGAGACCCCCGGTTTCCACCCGCAGCTTTTTGCAGGACTGCAGCGGTCTAACAGGGGCCCATGACGGGTTCGTGAACCATTAACCAAAATGGCCCGCTCGTGGGGCACCTAGCAATCGTCACGCAATTTTCGCCGAGTTGCAGCCGAAGCGTCATTGGTTCGTCGCAGCTGCCGGCGCAGCGTTTATGCATCCAACCCCTGAGAGGAGTATGAGATGACCGACGACCGCGATGTGGAAGTGAATTACGAGCTCGCCGCCTTCGTTGCCGAACTGCGCCGCCCGGCTGATGCGCTGGAATCGGGGGCGGATTATGCCATCGAAATCGACGGCGAAACGGTGACGCTGCCAGCCGACGCGTTGATGTCGGTCGCCCATGAGATCGACAATGGCGAAGTCGAGCTTGAATTTCAGCTGACTTGGTCGACCGGCGAAGATGCAGACGAAGACGTCGAAGAGGACGCGGAAGAGGCTGACGATCTGGCGGATGACGACGCCGCCAAGAGCGAAGAGACGTCTCCCGCCTGAGCCCTTGGCCTCGGTAGGTTGAATGTCCGCTATCGTTTCCGGGGCCGGCAGCTGCCAGACAGCTTCCGGCCCTCGCGATCTCGCAAGTCAGGCGCCGAAGGACCGGGCCTGCCCTTGCCAGCCGGTCGATCGCAAAAACGCTCCCATGTGAGGCTGTTCGGATTTATGTCCCGGCTCCACATGAGATCACGATCCTGCCGATAATAGCCATATTCGGTGGCATATTCGGCCATCCCCAATAGCTCGCGCACCAGGAGTTCGTTCGCCGCAAAATCGGGGAAGTGACGGAGCAACCCTTCTCGGGTGTAAGCCGAGCTATATGCAGCCTTCCGACCCGTGACGCGGGTGAACGTGGCGACCATTTCCCAGGGCGAGAGAATGTCGCCGATGACCGGCATGGACTTGCCTGCATATTTCTCCGGATGAGAGAATATCTCCAGGACCGCCGGCCCCGTTGCACTCACAGGATCGACAAAGGGCGCCCGGAAATCTTCCGGTAGATAGATCGGAAATACCAAAGTGCCGCCATCCGAGCGCGGCGTATAATATTCAAGCAGGTTGGTGTAAAAGAAGGCCAGCAGGATGAAGGAACTCTGCACTGGGAGCGTGCGGATATAATCCTCGATGTTTGCCTTGTCGGTAAAATGTGGAGCGAACTTTTGCCCCTGTGTGATTTGATCGACATTTTCCAAGCTACTGAAAACAACATGCTGGACGCCGGCCTCGACGGCTGCGTCGGCTAGTTCCTTGCCAAGTGCGGCTTCGTGGGTATCCGGTGGCGCGATGGGCGGTGTCATAAGGAAGGCGCCGTGGGAGCCTGCAAAGGCCCTCACCATCATCTGTTTCTGCCCCAGCTCCAACGGCACGCTCATGAGTTCCGCCCCGGCATGCGCCAGTCTCGCGCCTCTGCCGAATCTAGGCGGCGAGTCAGTGCCCGTACGCGGAAATTGCCGCTTTCCAGCAAGGATCGCGTGGCGCTGCGGCCTTGCTTACTCAAGGCGCCGACGACGGTGATAAGGGGTTTGTGGGTCAGCGACATCATGCTCTCTGCTGGTTAGCCTGTGGGTCAGCCGAGAAGCTATTCATTGCGCCAGTTATTCGGTAGATAGCGGGAACGTATAGGATAGTTCCGATAAATGGATAAATCAGCGATCACCTTGGAGAGGATGCGCAGCTTCGTCCGCGTTGCGGAGCGTGGCAGCTTTTCCGCCGTGGCCCGCGAACATGGTGTCGGCCAAGCCACCATCACCCGCCACATCACGGAGCTGGAGGGCGCGCTTGGCATCACCCTTCTCAGTCGGACCACCCGGCGCGTCACGCTTACGGCCGAAGGCACGGATTATCTGGATAATGCACGCACGATCCTGCGCTCGGTGGACGAAGCCGCCGATGATGCGCGCAGCGCGGGTGATCGCTCTGGATGGAAAAATCCGCGTTTCTTGCACCGCCGCTTTGGGGGTGCGACATGTCCAGCGGATATTGTTCGCGTTTCAGGATCAGCATCCAAATGTGAGCATCGACCTCAGGCTGTCAGACGTGCAAATTGATCTGGTACGCGAGGCGGTGGATATTGCAATCCGGCTGGGGCCGCTCGCCGACAGTTCCATGCAGCGCAAGGCCATCGGCAATTCCCAGCGGGTGCTCGTGGCTTCACGAGCCTATCTGGAAGAGCATGGACGCCCGCAGCAGCCGGATGATCTGCTGCACCATCGAACTATCCGCATGAGCAATATAGTGGGAAGCGAAATGCTGGTGCTCCACTCGCAGGAGGGGCGGTCTTGCTCGATACCGTTCGATGGTCTGCTGCTGGTCGATCACGGCCTCGCCGCCCGAGAAGCCCTGATGCAGGGGCGCGGCATTGCCCCCGCTCATATCTGGCTGGTGGACGACCTGCTGCAGGCTGGGTCGATGGAACAGGTATTGTCAGACTACACGCTAGAGCCAGTGCCGCTATCCATCCTCATTGTACCCGGCCGCGCACGCATCAAACGTGTCCGCTCGCTGATCGACACGGTCAGCGATGCCCTCAAGGCATTACCCGGTATTGGATAGCGTTCAACCGGCTGACGCGCTTAAACCCTTAAAGCCGGCCCGCCTTCATTTCCTGAGCCGGTGGCGGCAGGCGCGTACAGTCAGGGCCATGATGGTCAGCGTCGTGCCCGCCACCCCGCTACTGGCAAAGGCGCTGGCATCGGTGACGAAGAGATTGGGCACGTCCCAGCTCTGGTTGGCGCCATTGAGCACCGATTGGTCGGGCGAGCGACCCATCCGCGCGCCGCCCGCTTCATGGATCGCCGCGCCCATGACCATGGTCTTGGTGAACATGCGGCGGAACAAGAAACGGCTCAGCGGATCGGCATCGGGATAGGCGCCGCGGCCCTTTTCGACCAGCCCCGGGGGCGAGCCGATGAATTCGAGTTCTCCGCCGGTTTCCTCGACAATTTCGGTCAGCGTATCCAATTGCTTGGTCAGTGTAGCCTCGTCGGCGGGACCCATCTTGCAGCGGATATGCGGCACGGCGATACCCCATGCGTCCTTGCGCCCGGGATCGATGGTGACGCGGTTTTCGGCCGCGGGCTGCATGGCGCCGAAGCCGAAAAATGACAGCCGCGCATTGCCCGAGGAGCCGGTCGGGTAGCGGCCGATGGAGCCACGGAAGTTGAACTCGCTCGCCGCCGTACCGTCCTTGCCGACGAAACGGGGCACGAAAATGCCCCCGGATGGGCCATAGAAAGGGTCAGGCGGCGCCGTATCGGCACTCGCGGCGCCCTTGACCCCGGGATAGGACCCGGTGGCGATGCAGGGCAATTGATCCATGAAATAGCGGCCCAGCGTGCCCGAACTATTGCCCAGCCCGTTGGGATGGCGGGCCGACGCTGAATTGAGCATCAGGCGGATGCTCTCGACGGGAGAGGCGCAGAGCACCACGGCCGAGGCGGTGATGGTGCTGCGCTGCCCGGTCTGCCGGTCGATGATTTCGGCGCCGACGGCGCGGCCGCTCTGCTCGTCGGTGAGCACCCGATGGGCAATGGCATTGTAGCGAATATCGAGATTGCCGCTGGACATGGCTTCGCGCAGCGGGCGCACATACGCGCGTCGGTTCGGGCCCGATATAGCGCCGGTGATCACGCGCCGATCCGGCCACTTGCCTTCAAGATCGGCCTTGAACAGCTGCTCGGCCTCGGTCAGCCGCGCCTCATGAGTATAGACGCTGTCGGGCTGGGTCGGGACATTGTCGTCGCGGCCGTAGATTTCGAGGCAGCGCTCCACCTCTTCGTAATAGGGCACGAGCTCCGCATAGGAAATTGGCCAATCCTCGCCACGCCCGGTCCGCGTGCGCGTTTTGAAATCATCGTCCGTCCAGCGCAGCAGCGCCCGCCCGAATGTATGGGTGCGCCCGCCCGCCCGGCGGCCGCGGATCCACACAAAGGGGGCATCGGGCGGGGTCGTATAGGGGTGCTGGCGATCGTTGACGAAGAGATTGCGCATGCGCATGTCGAAATAGGCCGCCCGGGCCTGCACCCCCTGCCCGCTCAGCGTCGCCTTGGCGCGTTGCCACAGATTGATGTCCGATTGCCGGATCTTGCTCTTGACCTCGAAATCCTTGGGACCGATTTCCGGCCCCGCTTCCAGCAACACGACCTTGAGGCCCCGGGCCGTCAATTCCTGGACGGCAAACGAGCCCGACGCGCCAGAGCCGATAACCATTGCGTCGAACTGGGCTTTAGACATCTATCGGCTTTCTGTGGTGAAGCGCCCGGCTTGGACGCGCGGTGGAATTAGGATGGATCGGGCAGCAGCGCGCACGCTCTGGCGCAGCACCAATTGGCAGGGCACTTCGATCCGCAGGGGTGGGCTGGCGAGCTCCCCAAGGCCATGTCGATCACCAGATCGACGGCGCGCCGCCCCATTTCGGCGGTCGATTGCTGGACTGTGGAGAGGCTCGGCGTCATGAATGCACCCACTGCCGCGCCGTCGAAGCCGACCACCGAGACATCGCCCGGCACGCTCAGCCCGCCATCGAGAACGGTCTTGATAAAGCCGATGGCGGTATCGTCATTGGCGCAGACCACGGCGGTCGGGCGCTCCTGCGGCGCCGGGGAGAGATAAAGCTGCCCGGCGCTGATGCCGCCGCTGAAGCTGAAATCGCCCTGCATCGTGTTGAGGTCGTCCGGTACGAGGCCGCTGCGTTGCAGGGCCGGCGCACGCCCTTGAGGCGTTCCACGTCGTGGTAATTGTCCGGCCGGCCGCGAATGTAGAGAAACCGGCTGTGCCCCGGGCCGGCCAAAGCCTCGACGGCCTCCCCGATCGCCGCGCTGTCATTGCTGATCACGCTGGGTACGTTCTGCGCGCTCATGTCGAAATGCAGCGAGACCAGCGGCAGGCCGGCTTGCAACAGGTTGCGATCCCCGATGCTGGGAACGGGGCTGGCCATCAGCAGCACGCCCGATATCGTGCCGCCAAAGGCCAGCGCCAGAATATGCTCATCGGTCTGGGCTTCGCGGGAAACATTGGCGATGACCAGCGAATAGCCCCGCGCCGTCAATGCCGCTGCCGCCGAGCGCAGCACTTCGAGCACGGTCTGGGAGGCGCCGATATAAAGCTCGTCGGGCAGCACGATCATGATCGTGCGGGTCTGCCCGATGCGCAGATTGCGCGCGGTCTGGTTGACGATATAGCCCAGCTTGCGTGCCGCAGCCTCCACCTTGAGGCGGGTCGGCTCGGCGATTCGTCCCGGCATGGTCAGCGCGCGGCTGACCGTGGATGGCGCCACCCCGGCCTCGCGCGCAACATCGGCAACGGACGGCGCAGATATCCGGTCAGGCGCTGGTTTTTTGGTCATCGCTTCCCCTCCTCTGCCCTTCTTGCCGATAAAAATCGTGTGCCGTCAAACACGTAACACAGCCTAATTTTGGTGCACTTTTTCGCTTGCGCACCAAAACGTCATGTGCAATCAATATCGCGTTGGCAATCGATTGCCAATCCAAAAACATTCAGATCGATGAAACAAAACGCCGCAAAATTTTTGCGTGCGTCGAGTAGGAGCACGTCGTGACGCTGCACACCAAAATAGACATGGCAGTTGATCTTGTAACTTTCTTCCACCCCGAATTCTGGGGTGTTGAAAATCACGGCGACATCCTTTCTCTTGCCGAATCAAAACCAGAATTGTTCTGGAACAAGATTCTCGACACTGTCGCTGCGGCGGGCTTGCGCGGCATCGAGCCCACCTTTTCCCCGTTCAACTGGCAGCATGCGATCAAGACTTTCGGTTCCGTAGCCGGGTTTTCCCGGGCCATGGAGCAACGCGGGCTGACGCTGGCCAGCGGCTTTTTGCCGATCTCGAACATGGCAGCGACATTGCCGATCCGGCGGTCCGCTCCAAGCTGTTCGATCTCGTCAAAGCCTATGCCGAAGTGATTGCCGCCTGCGGTGGCGATGCCATGGTGGTGGGCCTGCCCATGCGCCGCACCCGCGACGCCGAGCCGCCGCTATTTGTCGACCTGCCCTATGCCCAGCGCATCGCCGAAGTAATCAACGAGCTGGGCGCACTGACGCTGCGCAATGGGGTCAAACTCGCCCTCCATACCGAAGCCCATTCGGTGTTCTGCACGTCCCACGATGTCGACCTCTTCATGCTGCTGACCGATCCGCTCTATGTCGGCTTCTGCCCCGATGCCGCCCACCTGCTGGGCTCGGGTGCCGATCCGGTGGCGGTCACTACCCGCCATATCGACCGGCTGGTCGTGGCGCATTGGAAAGACGCCACCGGCGTCATGCCCTTCGACATTCCCATTGATGCCAGCATCCATGACAGCCACCGAGCCTATTTCTGCCGCCCGGGCGCCGGGCGCGTGGATTGGCCGGCCCAGGCGCGCATGTATCGCGACCACAATATTTCCGGCTGGGCGGTTCTCGAACTGGATGCCGCCGCCGATCCCCTGTCCGAAATGATCGCCTCGCGGCAATTCGTCGAGACCACTCTGCTCCCCATCATCGGCTAAAGCGCGACGGCCCGCCCGCTCGCTCTGTGCAAGGAAGGACTACCCCCAATGCGTCTACTCCTGCCTAGTCTCACCGCTCTACTGCTGGTTTCGACCGCCCGGGCGCAGGACCTCACCGCGGAAGTCGCCCACTCCTGGACTTCGGGTGGCGAAGCCGCCGCGGTCAAGGTCATCTCCGATGCCTTTACCGCCCGTGGCGGCAAATGGGTCGATTGGTCCGTGGCCGGCTTTGAAAGCGCCAATGCGGCCTATATCAGCCGCCTGCTCGCCGGTGACCCGCCCACCGCCAAGACCGCCGTTGCCGGGCCTGAAGTCACCGAACTCATCGCCCGGGGCCTGATGAACGACATCGACACCGCCTTCCACACTGCCGTGCCCGATGGCGTGGTGCCCCGTGTCGTGCTTGACGCCATCACCGTGGATGGCAAGGTCTATATGGCCCCCACCGGCATGCATGCGGGCAGCTGGATGTTCTATTCCATGCCGGTCTTCGAAAAGGCCGGCATTACCAAAGCCCCGACCAGCTGGGACGAATTTTTTTGCCGCCATGGACAAGATCAAGGCGGCGGGCTCGGTGCCGATCGCCCGGGGCGGCCAATCTCGGCAGGAAGGCATCGTCTTCCATGCCGTGGTGCTCTCCACCATTGGCGCCGAGGCCTTCACTAAGCTTTACAAAGACAGCGACCTGTCGGTCATCGACACGCCCGAATTTGCCGAGGCGGTCAATGTCTTTGGCCGCATGCGCGACTATGTCGATGCCGGCGCCGCCGGCCGCAACTGGAATGACGCCACCGCCATGGTGATCCGGGACGAGGCCGGCGTGCAATTGCTGTCCGATTTCATCAAGGGCGAATTCACCACGGCCGGCGAAAAACCCGGCGTCGACTATGGCTGCGCCCTCACCCCGGGCACGGATTCGCTGATCTTTTTGGCCGATGCCTTTACCTTCCCCAAGACCGGCAATGCCGATGAGGACAAGGCGCAGGCGCTGCTGGCCGAAACCGTGCTCGATCCCAAGGTGCAGGCCGATTTCTCGGCGCTCAAGGGCTCGCTGCCGATCCGCACCGACGTGGACACGTCCGGCCTCGATGCCTGCGCACAAAAGGCTGTCGAACTGGTCAAGCAGGACAAGATCGTTCCCGACGCCGCCATGACGCTTTCGCCTGCCATCAATGGCGGCTTCAAGGATGCCGTGGGCGCTTTCTTTGCCGATCCGGCGATGACCAGCGAGGCCTTCATCGAGCAATACAAGGCTGCTTTCGCCAATGGCTGATCAATCGGGCGCGCGTTCCATTGCGTCAACCGCCGCCCGATCGAGGGCCACTGGCAGGCTTCGCTTGCCAGTGGCCGCCATGGCGGCGCTGACGCCGGCCCGGCTCATAATCCTGCTGGTCTATCTCGGCACCACCGTGTGGACGGTGCAGATCTCGCTGACCAAATCGCGCATGCTGCCCTCCAATGAATTTGCCGGGCTGTCGCAATATCAGCGCCTGTTCGGCACCGCGCGCTGGTCCAATTCCATCGAGAACGTGCTGATCTTCGGCGTGGTTTACGTGCTGGGCGCCATGCTGGTCGGCCTGCTGCTCGCCATCGCCATCGACCGCCGCGTGCGCTTTGAAAGCGCCTGGCGCACCATGTTTCTCTATCCCTATGCGCTGTCCTTCATCGTCACCGGCCTGATGTGGCAATGGCTGATGAACCCCGAAATCGGCATCCGAGCCACCGCGCGTGCCGCAGGGCTGGGTTGGTTCACCTTCGATTGGACCACGCGCTCCGACATGGCCATCTATGCGGTGGCATTGGCCGGCATCTGGCAAAGCGCGGGGCTGGTCATGGTGCTCATGCTGGCCGGGCTGCGCGGGATCGACGCCGATCTGTGGCGCGCCACCCGCATCGAAGGCATCCCGATGTGGCGCACCTATCTCACCATCGTGCTGCCGCAGCTGGGGCCTTCGGTGGCCACCGCCTTCATGCTGCTGACCATGGGCGCGGTGCGCACCTTTGACCTCGTAGTGGCGCTGACCAATGGCGGCCCCGGCCAATCCACCGAAGTGCCGGCCAAGTTCATCATGGATAGCCTGTTCGCCCGCCGGGACTGGGCTCGGCCACGGCCGGCGCCACCGTGATGCTGTTCACCGTGATGGCCGTCACCATCCCCATTCTTTATGCGCGCGATATCTGGACGCGCCGCCAGAACGGAAGGCTCTGATGCGCGACCCCTTTCCCGCCGCCGCCCGCGGCCAGCACCCGCAACAGCTGACCATTGCGCGCATCGGCCTTTATGCCTTTCTGCTCATTGCCGCGCTGTTCTTCCTGCTGCCGGCCTATGTGATGATCGTCACTTCGTTCAAGAGCATGGGCGAAATCCGCTCGGCGCAGATCTTTGCCCTGCCGCACATGCTCGACTGGTCATTCTGGATCAAGGCCCGGTCGAGCGCCTGTGCCGGGATCAATTGCAACGGGGTGAGCGTCGGTTTCTGGAATTCGGTCAAGATCACCGTGCCCGCCACGATCCTGTCGGTGCTGCTGGGCGCGGTCACTGGCTATGCCCTTTCCTTCTGGAAGCCGCCGGGCTCCAAGCTGCTGTTTGCCGCTATCACCATTGGCGGCTTCATTCCGCTGCAAATCTTCCTGTTTCCCATGGTGCGCGCCACCGCGGCCCTCGGGCTCTACAACTCGCTGGCCGGCATCGTGCTGGTGCATGTCGTGTTCGGCCTGCCACTGACCACGCTGCTGTTCCGCAATTATTACGCTGCCATTCCGGTGGAGCTGTTCAAGGCGGCGCGTCGATGGGGCCGGCTTCTGGCGCATATTCTTCGCGCTGATGCTGCCGCTGTCGCTGCCCATGCTGGTGGTTGCCGGGCTGATGCAGATGACCGGCATCTGGAACGATTTTCTACTCGGCTCTGGTCTTTGCCGGCCGCGACAATCTCCCCATGACCGTGCAGCTCAACAATATCGTCACCACCACGACCGGCCAGCGCAGTACAATGTCCACATGGCCGCCACCGTACTGACCGCCTTGGTCCCGCTCGTTGCTTACTTCGTCTCCGGCCGCTGGTTCGTCCGCGGCATCACTGCCGGTTCCGTAAAAGGTTAGCTGCCATGTCCGTTCCCGTTTCCCTGCGTTCCGTCGCTATCGGCTATGGCAGCACCGCCGTGGTCAAGGATTTCGATCTCGAGATCGCCGCTGGCGAATTCCTCGTGCTGCTGGGTCCCTCGGGCTGCGGCAAATCCACCCTGCTCAATGCCATTGCAGGGCTTGTCCGATCTCTCGGACGGCGAAATCTGGATCGGGGAGCGCAATGTCACCCGGGCCGATCCCAAGGACAGGGGCATCGGCATGGTGTTCCAGTCCTATGCGCTCTACCCCAATATGAATGTTGAAAAGAACCTCAGCTTCGGCCTGCAGGTGGCCGGCATGGCCAAGGACGAGATCGCCCGCCGGGTCAAGCGCACCGCGGCGATCCTGCAGCTCGAGCCCTATCTGCAGCGCCGCCCGTCCGCGCTGTCTGGCGGCCAGCGACAGCGCGTGGCGATCGGGCGGGCTTTAGTGCGGGACGTCGATATTTTCCTCTTCGACGAACCCCTTTCCAATCTCGACGCCAAACTGCGCACCGAGCTGCGCGTCGAAATCAAGAAACTGCACCAGGAACTGGGGAGCACGATGATCTACGTAACCCATGACCGGGTAGAGGCCATGACCACGGCCGACCGTATCGCCATCATGCGCGATGGCGTCATCCAGCAATTGGCCAGCCCGCGCGAAATCTATCACCGGCCCGCCAATCTGTTCGTCGCCGGCTTCATCGGCTCGCCGGCCATGAATCTGATCTCGGGCACGCTGGTACCCAAGGCGGACAAGACATTCTTTCGCTCGGAACTGGGCACGTTCAGAACTGCCCCAGTCCGCGGCGCAAGTCGCTGAGGAACGCGCGGTCATCGCTGGGTTGCAGGCCCGAACAGATCGTGCTCGGCACGGCTTCTGGCCTGCCGGGCTTTGCTGGCAAGGTCAGCGTGATCGAGGCCATGGGGCCCGACACGATCCTGTGGTGCGAGGCCGATAGCGGCGTCTTCAGCCTGCGCATACCGGGCGATTTTGCCGGTGCGGTCGGCGACGGCGTGACGCTGGGCCTCGACCTCGCCAACGCGTCCTATTTTGACAGCGCCACCGGTAAACGGCTTTAATCCGGGGTGACCGTTCCGCTGGCGAGATCCACCTGGAAGCGCGTGGCCGGCAGGCCCGCGCCATAGCGCAGCATCATGCCGAAAAACCGGCCCAGCTGCCGCTCGGTCGACCCTTCCGGCCAGTCGCGCACGGCGAACAGTGCGGCCGAGTCGGCATAGGCCGCAAGCCGGGCAGCCCTGATATCGCCCAACGCCAGATCGCCGGCCTTGCGCAGCTTGTACCAATCCACCACCGCCGCCATGAACGGCAATTCCGCTATGTCCGGCGCTAGTGCGCCGCCGGCCAGCCCGGCCACGGCGCCAAGCATGACGCTTTCCACCATGCCGCGCAGGCCTTCTGGCCATTCGCGCGGCAGATAGCGGTCGCGTACCAAGAGATCGAGATGCCGGCTGATGAAGCCGAAATGATCACCCGCGGCACGCAGCCCCTCATCATCATAGCCTGTCACCGCGCATTCGGCGGCATAGCGGATAAATCCCACATCATAGCCCGCCACATCGCGCAGCATCACCGTGTCGACATGCAATGTTTCGGCCGACAGTTCGCAGATTTTGTAGGCTGGCGGAAATGCCACCGGCGCCGGCACTGCCAGATTGAGCACATAGGTGCCATCATCGGCAAAGCGCGCCGTGTCATTGACATGCCAATGGCCGCTGAAATGCAGCTTCACCCCCGCCGGGAGGAACGCCTCTGACACGGCCGGGACCGGCATGCGGCGCGCGAAGGTGGTCTTGCCCAACAGGGTCAGTTCCTCCTCTAGCGTACCATCGAGTGGGTCGACCACCGGATAGTGCGAGAACGCCACCAATTGCTTGCCCAATTGCCGCGCCCGCGCCACGACATCGGCGGTCCGGGCCAGCAGGTAAGATTTGTGCTCGAGGGCAGCGTTCCAGCCCGCCTCCGAACAATCGGCAAAACCGTCGCCCTCGGGCCGATAAATATTAGCGTCGAGCGAGAGCAGCCACAGGCCCGGCACCGGCTCCGCCAGATAGGAAGCGTCGACCATGTCCACGCTCTGGCTGCCATCTTCCGAACGCACCGCATAAAGCCGGCTTGCCAGCGCATCGTCGCTGCCGAAGGGGCTCTCCCAATGAATATCCTTGGGGTGGCGCATGAAGCCCAGCCGACCTAGTGCCGGCACCACATTGTCGTAACCGCCGGCGAACATCGCTTCGGTCACCACATGGCTGGCGGCGCCGGTATCCCTTGCCTTGCCGTCGCTGGTCACCAGATCATAGCGCCCATCTTCCCGCAGGATGCGTTTGGATTGATGCCGCCCGGCGCGGGCAGAACAGGTCGTGATTGCCCATTGTCATGAAAAAGCGCATGCCGAACCCGGCCGCGTAGCTCTCAAGCAAAGCCACAGCGCCATCCACCGCATAGGCCTGCCCGTCATCGGTCAGATCACCCACGATGATGACCGTCTTGATGCCCCGGGCGGCAATCTGGTCCAGCGCGGCACGGAAGGCCGGCGCGCTTTCGTTGAAAACGCGGGTGGATTCCGCCGTGTCGATCAGGCTGCGCAGAAACAGCTGGTCGCCGGTTCCGGTAAAATTGGCATCATGGAAATGCGGGTCGGCAATAACGGCAAAACGCGTCACGTTAGCTGGCCCTCGCCGGCTTCCAAAATCCATGCCGATACCGGATCGGCCGCTTCCATCTTTTGCTCCAGCGCGACGCTCATCTCATTCGACTCCAAGAAGAAACGGTCTTTGCACGCGTGCAAATTGGTCAATGTGGAAGCGGCGCCCATGGCAGAACGGGTGGGGTGGGAGAGCCGCAACGGGGATCGATTTATCGCCTCCGGCGTTGATGGGACACATAATTGCTCACGAGCAATCAGGTGCAACAGTGTCGCAAAAGAGCATCTTTACGCGTTTCTCCAGCGGCGTTTCCCACGCCGCCGGCAAGCCCCTCGCCTTCGGCATTGCGCTGCTGGGGGTGATTGTCTGGGCTGTGTCCGGCCCGTTCTTCGGGTTTTCCGAGACCCGGCAATTGGTCGTCAACACTAGCACCACGATCATCACCTTCCTGATGGTCTTCGTGCTGCAGAATACGCAAAACCGCGATAGCGAGGCTCTGCATGCCAAGCTGGACGATCTCATTCTGGCCAGCAAGGCGGCCAAGAACGCCTTTATCGGCGCCGAACGGCTCAGCGAACACGAAATCAAGCAATTGCACCGGGTTGTCAGAACAAGCGGCAAAACGCTCGCTGGGCGAGACCGATACGCCCTGACGGGCATTTACCGGCGCGGTGTGTCTCCGTTATCGAGCGGCTGTTCCAGCGGCTTGCCCTGCGGGTTGTTCACTGGCCGGCCCAGATCATCGATATTGTCGTCGGCCGGCCGCTCGCCGTCATCCGGCCCTCGGCGCAGCTGGGCATCGGCACCCCGCTGCCGCAGGCATTTTTCGAGCGCGGCGAACCAATATTCCGTCTCGCGCCCGAACGGGCGACCATCATTTTCCCAGAGGAAATAGGCCGTGTCTCGCACTGCCGCCTCGAAATGCTTGTCCACCCATGGGTCAATATCGTCAGCCATTCTGAAATCCTCCGATTGCGCGGGAAACACTCTTAAAGAGCAATGCTTGGGAGCCGGATTTAGTTCAGCCCAAGCTGGACAATGCTGGCGCCTCTGCAACCTGCGTGAGCCCAAATCAGGTGTTGCGGCAGCACGTTGACATTTTATCAAGTCAATGACAGCCTTCCCCTTGAGTGAGCCGCACCGCAACGATCGATGCTCCTCACTGACTAGCGTCGTGTCTGTTCCTGCATTGAGGTCACCGGAGGGGGTGATGCAAGGAGCGTGGCCATGCCAATGACCAAAGTGCGAAATCATGGCCGTTCAGGTCCGCTCGTTCACGGCGGATGCTTGCTGGCTGTTGCACCGCGATCTCTCCCGCCGGATGGAAGGTGAGGGGTCATGTTCGTTGCCGTCATTATGGTGGTTGTCGTCGTCGCGTCGGTGGCGTTCCATGTCTTCAGCCCATGGTGGTTTTCGCCCCTCGCATCGAATTGGGGCTATATCGACAGCACAATGGTGCTGACCTTCGCCATTACCGGCGCGGTTTTCGCGGCTGTAGTGCTGTTCGTGGCCTATTGCCTCTACCGCTTCCGCCATCAGGAAGGCCGCAAGGCCAGCTACGAGCCCGAGAACAAGCGACTCGAAGGATGGCTGACCGCCCTCACCGCCGGCGGCGTCATCGCCATGCTGACGCCGGGACTGTTCGTCTGGGCGCAATATGTCGAGGTTCCCGACACCGCCACCGATATCGAAGTGGTCGGCCAGCAATGGCTGTGGAGCTTTCGTCTGCCGGGCGCCGACGGCAAGCTGGGCGCCGCCGATAATCGCCTGATCGGCGGCGATAACACGCTGGGGGTAAGCCCCAATGATCCCCGGGGCAGGATGATCTGCTGATCGAGGGGGCGAACTCATCCTCCCGGTGGACAAGCCGGTCCGCTTCCTGCTGCGCTCGGTCGATGTGCTGCACGATTTCTACGTGCCCGAATTCCGCGCCAAGATGGACATGATCCCCGGCTCGGTGACCTATTTCTGGGTCACCCCGACCAAGACCGGCACCTACGAAATTCTGTGCGCCGAACTGTGCGGCGTCGGGCATTCCTATATGCGCGGCACCGTGACCGTGGTCACTGACGAAGAATACCAGGACTGGCTGACGTCGCAGTCGACTTTTGCCAGCCTGTCCTCCTGAACCAAAGGGGGTTGAAGCGCCGAGCCGCATAAGACGGCCGCACTTCAAAGAGGAGAGTTGAGGAGGAACGTATGGCCGACATCCCCCATGAAGCGAGCGCCACGGTGCCGCCCGCCGAACTCGAGGAGATGGAACTTTACCACGCCCATAGCTGGTGGACGAAATACGTCTTCTCCCAGGATGCCAAGGTCATTGCGGTGCAATATGCGGTGACGGCGCTGGTCATTGGCTTTGTGGCGCTGGTGCTGTCCTGGCTGATCCGCCTGCAACTGGGTTTTCCCGGTCTGGTCGAATTCATCGACGCGGACCGCTATTACCAGATCATCACCATGCACGGCATGATCATGGTCGTGTATCTGCTGACCGCGCTGTTTCTCGGCGGTTTCGGCAATTACCTGATCCCGCTGATGGTAGGCGCCCGGGACATGGTGTTCCCCTATGCAAATATGCTCAGCTTCTGGCTTTATTTCGTCGCGGTCATGCTGCTGGTGATCAGCTTTTTCGTGCCGGGCGGGCCGACCGGGGCCGGCTGGACGCTCTATCCGCCCTGAGCCATTCTCTCCAATACGCCGAGTCAGCAATGGGGCATCATGCTCATGCTGGTATCGCTGATTATCTTCATCATCGGCTTCACCATGGGTGGGCTGAACTACACCGTGACCGTGCTGCAGGCGCGGGCGCGCGGCATGACATTGATGCGCCTGCCCCTCACCATCTGGGGCATTTTCGTCGCCACCGTCATGGCGTTGCTGGCCTTCCTGGCGCTGTTCGTTGCCGCCGTCATGATGCTGTTCGACAAATATCTGGGCACCAGCTTCTTCATGCCGACCACTGGTCGAAATGGGCGAACAGCTCAGCTATGGCGGGGGCAGTCCGATCCTGTTCCAGCACCTGTTCTGGTTCTTCGGGCACCCCGAAGTCTATATCGTCGCCCTGCCCGCCTTCGGCATCGTCTCGGACCTGATCAGCACCCATGCCCGCCGCAATATCTTCGGCTACCGCATGATGGTCTGGGCCATTGTGGGCATTGGCGTGCTCAGCTTCGTGGTCTGGGCGCACCATATGTATGTCAGCGGCATGAACCCCTATTTCGGGTTCTTCTTTGCCACCACCACGCTGATCATCGCGGTGCCGACGGCCATCAAGGTGTATAATTGGGTGTTGACGCTATGGCGCGGTGACATCCACTTCAATCCGCCCATGCTGTTCGCCCCGGGCTTCATCGTCACCTTCGTCAATGGCGGGCTATCGGGCCTGTTCCTGGGCAATGTGGTGGTCGACGTGCCGCTCTCGGATACCATGTTCGTGGTCGCCCATTTCCACATGGTGATGGGGGTGGCGCCGATCCCGGTCATCTTCGGGGCCATCTATCACTGGTATCCCAAGGTCACCGGGCGAATGCTGGGCGACGCCATGGCCAAGTTCCATTTCTGGGTCACGTTCTCGGGCGCCTATCTCATCTTTTTCCCCATGCACTATCTGGGCCTGATGGGCCTGCCGCGCCGCTATTTCGAGACCGAAGGCATCATGATCATGCCGGAGTCAGGGCACAGCCTGAACGCCTTCATCTCCATCATGGCCTTCATCGTCGGCTTCTGCGCAGTTGGTCTTCGTGTTCAACCTGATCTGGAGCCTGCGCCACGGCAAGCCGTCCGGCCCCAATCCTCGGCGGGCCACGACGCTGGAATGGCAGACGCCCACCACCCCGCCGCCGCATGGCAATTGGGGCGATCACCTGCCCAATGTCTATCGCTGGGCCTATGATTACAGCGTGCCCGGCGCCAAGGAGGATTTCATTCCCCAGAACGAGCCCGGCCCGGTGACCAAGGGAGACCCCGGATGAGCGCCATACTGGGTTTCATCGCAATTCTCACCCTGATTGTCGGCTGGTGGTTGTCCCGGCAGGGCCTCTTCGTTAAGCCGTGGTTGCAGGTCGATCAGGCCGGCGGGGTCACGGCCAATCCCAACCCTTATGCGCCAGCGCAGGTGGGGCTGGGCGTGTTCCTCGCCGTTGTCGGCTCGCTCTTTGCCCTACTGATCACCGGCTATCTGTTGCGCTCGGAAGGGCTGGACTGGCGGGATATGCCGCTGCCCCGGATCGTCTGGCCCAATACGCTGACCCCGGTCGGCACTGGGCTGGCGCTCGAATGGGCGCTCGCCGCCGCCAATCGCGGTAACACAGCAAGCGTGCGCATGGGCGTGCTCGCCGCCATCGGACTGGCGCTGCTGTTCCTCGTCGGCCAATTCGTCGCCTGGCGCATGCTGGCGGCATCAGGCAATTTCGTCAATTCGGGTCCCGCCGACAGCTTTTTCTACCTGATGACCGCAGCCCATGGCCTGCACGTCATCGGCGGCATGTTTGCCCCGGCCGGCACGTTCGAGCGCATCAGGCGCCGCGACCGGCCCGAGCGCATCCGCCTCAGCGTCGAGCTCTCAACCACCTATTGGCTGTTCATGCTGCTGATCTGGGCGCTGCTGCTGGCGGTGCTGTCCGGCTCGGCCGGCAGAATTCCCTGGCCTTTTGCGGCCAGATCCTGTCCCAAGGGGGAATGCCATGAGCGATCCTGCAGTGACACCATCCCACGAGCCCGCCGCGCGCCTGCCCGGC
The DNA here is from genome assembly GCA_025452255.1 of Devosia sp. A8/3-2. Classification (GTDB taxonomy): domain Bacteria; phylum Pseudomonadota; class Alphaproteobacteria; order Rhizobiales; family Devosiaceae; genus Devosia. The sequence goes on along the minus strand of CP104974.1, from coordinate 1,367,010 downwards.
TGGCGCGGCATTACTGCGGATTGGTCCTCCGACCAGCGCTCGTTCAAGACTGCCTCCCGGGGCAAGGTGATGATGTGGGTGTTCCTGCTCAGCGACACCTTCATCTTTGGCTGTTTCCTGCTCTCCTACATGACGGCGCGCATGTCGACGACCGTGACTGGCCCAATGCCAGCGAGGTCTTCTCGCTGGAAATCGCCGGTCACCACATGCCGCTGCTGCTCATCGCCATCATGACCTTCGTGCTGATCACTTCGAGCGGCACCATGGCCATGGCGGTCAATTACGGCTATCGCCGCGACCGCAGGAAAACCGCCGTGCTCATGCTGTTGACTGCGGCCTTCGGCGCCATGTTCGTGGGCATGCAGGCCTTTGAATGGAGCAAGCTGATCTCCGAGGGCGTGCGACCACGGGAGAACCCCTTCGGCGCCCAGCAATTCGGCGCCATCTTTTCATGATCACCGGCTTTCACGGCACCCATGTCAGCATCGGCGTCATCTTTCTGCTGATCGTCGCCCGCAAGGTCTGGCGCGGCGACTTCGACACCGGCCGCCCTGGCTTCTTCACCGCCCGCAAGGGCCGCTATGAGATCGTCGAAATCATGGGCCTTTACTGGCACTTCGTCGATCTGGTGTGGGTCTTCATTTTCGCCTTCTTTTACCTGTGGTGATTGAGATGAGTCATTCAGCGACCGCCTCCGCAACGCCCGCCCCGAGCCACGACGACAGCCAACAACATCCCATCCGGCTCTATCTGGTGGTCTGGGTCTGGCTCTTCATTCTCAGCGTCGGCTCGTACATGGTCGATATTTTGCAATTCCGGGGCCTGCTGCGCTGGGGCCTGATCCTGGCGCTGATGCTGCTCAAGGCAGGGCTCATCGTCTCGATCTTCATGCATATGCGCTGGGAGCGGCTGGCGCTGAGCTACGCCATCCTAGTACCGCCGGTCCTCATTCTGGTCTTTGTGGCGTTGATGGCGCTCGAGGCCAATTACACCCAGCTGACGCGGGTGCTGTTCCTCAATAGCGGCACGTGACTTCAGGGGCCGTTACTGCCGCAATAAGCCTTCGATCAATTGGCGATAAGCCTCCGCCGCGCGTTTTGAGATCGCCACCGGGTCCTCCGCATTGGCGATCCATTGCGCCGCATAGCATGACGCGCCGTTGACCATGCGGGCAGTCGCTTCGGTATCGACGTTGCGGATCACGCCGTCATTCAGCAGGGCGTCCGGGCTCGCCTTCATTGTCATGATGCAGGCATTGGCGCTGGGCCAGGACGCGGGATCGCCCAGCACGGCCGGGCCATCGCGCAACAAAATGCGCCCGATCTCGGGTTCCAGCGCCATTTCGATATAGCCGATCCCCTCCTCGACAAAGCTCTCCCACCGGCTTGGCGCCACGGCAGCGCGCTCTTTCAGCCGCGTGTTCATTTCCCCGTCGATCTGGGCAACGACCGCCTCGAACAACCCCTTCTTGTCGCCGAAATGGTGATAAAGCGCCCCGCGCGTCAGCCCGGCCGCTGCGGTGAAATCGTCCATCGAGGCCTCGGCATAGCCCAGCGTGGCAAAGGCCTGCCGTCCGGCGGCAATCAGCTTGGCGCGGGTTTCGACGATCATCTCGCTGCGGGTTCTGCGGGTCATAGCCATACCTATTCACATACGCGTCGAATGTCAATTGACATACGTTTCGTATGCGACTATTTAATTGTTATACGCCGCGTATGTGAAACCTGCGGTGGCACTTCATTAATGTCGAGGACGGTCCGAAATGTCGAACCCCTATGCACAGATTTTCAAAGCCCCCGGGGCCAAGGCATTCGCCAGCGCCGGCTTTTTCGCTCGCATGCCCATCGCCATGGCGCCCATCGGCATTGTCGCCATGCTGTCCCAGACCCATGGCGAATATTGGCTCGCCGGCGCCGTCTCGGCCGCCTATGCACTGACCAATGCCCTGCTCGCCCCGCAAATTTCGCGCGTCGTCGACCGGCTCGGCCGAGCCCGGGTGCTGGCGCCCACTACCGTCATTGCCATTATCGCCTTTGCCGTGCTGACCTTCGCCGCCAATCAAGGCTGGCCGGCTCGGACGCTCTTTGCCGCAGCGCTTGGCGCCTCGGTCATGCCCAGCTTTCCCGCCATGTTGCGCGCCCGCTGGAGCGAATTGTTCCACGACCGGCCCGAGCTGAACACCGCCTTTGCTTTTGAATCCGCCGCCGATGAATTGGTCTATATTGCTGGAGCCTCGCTCTCGGTGGGCCTCAGCGTCTCCCTCTTTCCCGAAGCCGGCCTCGTAGTCAGCACCGTCTTGCTCGCCGTGGGCGGCCTCGCCTTCATCGTGCAGCGTTCCACCCAGCCCAGAACGCGCAGCAGCGCTGAAACCTCCGGTGCCTCCGCCATCTGGCAACGGCCCGTGCAGATCATCACCCCGGCCTTGATTTTCGTCGGCGCGATCTTCGCCACCGCCGAAGTTAGCGTCGTCGCCATCACCGAGGCACGGGGCCAGCCCAGCGCGGCCAGCACGGTGATCGGTGTCTATGCCGTCGGCTCCTTCGTTGTCGGGCTGATCATCGGCGCACTCAATCTCAAAATGCCGTTGGAACGGCAATTGGCCATCGCTCTGTCCGTGCTGGCCATCACGGCCGTGCCATTGCTCTTCGTGCAATCCGTGCCACTGCTGGCCTTGGCGATCTTTGTCAGTGGCGTGGCCATCTCGCCCACCTTCATCACCGCCTTCGGGCTGGTCGAGCGTCGCGTTCCTGCCGCCATCCTCACCGAGGGCATCACACGGGTGGTTACCGGCATCGGTATCGGCATGGCGCTGGGTGCCTTCCTCACCGGCTGGGTGGTCGACACCTATGGTCCCGCCAATGGCTTCTGGGTCTCGGTCATCGCGGCCGTACTGGCCTTCGCCACCATCCTGCTGGGCCAGAAGACACTGGCTGGCAATCCCGACTGCCCGGACGCTCACCTCCAACCAGCCGAATAGGGGCACGAACCCCAGCCGACATCCTCCCCCGAGTGGGGAGGGCAGACGCGACTGCCCTGCATACCAGCATTCGAAATCCATCCCTTGCTCCGCGGGACGATCAATGCCTAATCTACTGCCATGCTTGATCATCCGTCCGTACCAAGTCTGTCTCCCAGCGTCCCCATGGACGCGCTGAGCGAAGTTCTGCAGGACTTTCGCCTCAGCGGGGTCAATTATGGCCGCTGCGAATTGCGCCATCCACGGGGCATTACCTTTCCGAACAGCCCCTGCTGCGCTTCCATTTCGTCAGCAAGGGCCCCTGCTGGCTGTTTACCGAGGAGCATGGCTGGCAGGAATTGCGCGATGGCGATCTCGTGCTGCTGCCCCGGGGCATCGCCCACCGCCTCGCCAGCGCGCCCGAGGTGCCCTGCACCTCGATCAAGACCTGCCGAGTCAAGACCTTTGGCGGCAATGTCTGCGAGGTTCTTCATGAAGGGACCGGGGAAACCAGCACGCTGTTTTGCGGCTCGATGGCGCTGGGCGCCCGTGCGCTGCATCCACTGCTCAACCTGATGCCCACCGTCATCCGCGGCTGCGATGTCGCTGCCAAGGATCCACTGGTCGCGCCCCTGCTCGCGGCCATGACGGCCGAGGCCGGCCAGCCCCGCATGGGTGGGGCCACCATTCTGTCGCGCATGGCGGACCTGCTCACCGCCCGGCTGATCCGCTGCTGGGTCGATTGCACCAGTTCGTCCACCACCGGCTGGCTCGCCGCCATCCGCGATGTGCATGTGGGCCGGGCGCTAGCCGCCATGCATCGCGATCCGGGCCGCGGCTGGACGGTGGAGAGCCCGGCCAATGTTGCCGGGCAATCCCGCTCGGTCTTTGCCGAACGCTTCAGTGCGCTGGTGGGCGAAGGCGCCGCCCATTATCTGACGCGCTGGCGCATGCAACTGGGCCGAGAATGGCTGGGCCGAGGCAGTCTGACCGTTGCCGAAGTCGCCATCCGGCTGGGCTATGAATCGGAAGCCTCGTTTGCCCGCGCCTTCAAGCGCACCACCGGCGCCTCGCCCGGCGCGGTCCGGCGGGAGTCTTCCAGACAAACGGACATGGAATTCGGATTTTAGGACACATATCGTCCGGCGCGCCTCGTCTATGAAGTTCCTCCAAATTCTGGAGACTCTTCTATGACCGACACAACCATTCCTCTGGACGGCGACGCCTCCGCGCCAAGCCGCTGGAGCACCAGCACTTGGCTGGCCGTGGTTTCCATGGCCGCCGCCACCTTTGCGCTGGTATCGGCCGAATTCCTGCCAGCGGGCCTCTTGACCCCAATGGCCGCCGATCTGGGCATCAGCGAAGGCACGGCCGGCCAAGTGGTGACAGCCACGGCCAGCGTCGGCGCCGTCGCAGCGCTCTTTGCCAATTCCGCCATCGGCAAGCTCAACCGCAAGACGGTGCTGGTCGGGCTCAGCGCCCCGGCCATCGCCTCCAATATCTCGGCGGCCATGGCCACCGACTTCTGGCTTTTGCTGCTGGGCCGCGCGGGGCTGGGCATTGCGCTGAGCGGCTTCTGGTCGCTTTCGGCTGCGGTGGTTGCCCGGCTCGTCGGCGTCAATTCGCTGGGCCGGGGCATGTCCATCATCTTTGTGGGGGTATCGCTGGCCACCATTGCCGCCCCATCCATCGGCGCCCTGCTCAGTGACTGGATCGGCTGGCGCACCGCCATGGCCGCGACGGCCGGAGCGGCGGCCATTGCCATGTTGCTGCAATTGGTCAGCCTGCCCAGCCTGCCTGCTGGCGAAGGCACGCGCCTTGGCGACGTGTTCCGCCTCATGGGTCGCCGGGGTATCCAGCTGGGCATGCTCGCCGTGCTCCTGCTGGTCACCGGCCATTTCGCAGGCTTTGTCTATGTGCGCCCCTTCCTCGAACAGGTGACCCAGCTGCCCGCCAGCGCCGTCGCTCGGGCCCTGCTCGGTTATGGCGTGGCCAGCGTTATCGGCAATATCGCCGGCGGCCGCATGGCCGATACCAATATCCAGGCAGCCACGGCCACGACCGGCACGACGCTGGGCATTGCCGCCCCGGCCCCGGTGCTTTGGGGCAGCCATACCGGCGCGGCCTTCGGTTTCGTGGCGCTCTGGGGCTTTGCCTTCGGCACGGCACCCATCGTGTTGCAGACCAATCTGTCGCGCGCCGCGCTGGATGCACTGGAGGCCTCGGGAAGCCTTATGGTGGTCTGCTTCCAGCTTGCCATCGCCATGGGTGCGGTGGTCGGCGGCTATATCGTGGACGGCCTGTCGGTCGCCGGTCCGCTCACCCCGGCAGCGATTTTGTCGGCGCTGACCCCGGTGCTGGCCGTAGTGCAGCCGCGCAGCTAAAATCGCCTGTGGCCGGCAGCGCTCCGCTGCCGGCCAATTGTCTTTCAGCAAGACCTTCAGCCGCGCTGCGACCGCAACCAGACCAGCATGTCACCCGGGGCCCGATTGTCCCACAGATGATAGGGCACCAATCAGGCGGTCCCGGCCACCATATCGGGCGTCTGCTCGGTATAGAGCTCGTCCGAGGCAATCACCTCGCGCAGCACCGGCAGATCGATGGCGATCGCCCGGTTGAGATCGGGAATGACCGCCGTTTCCGAGCGGCCAAGGCCGTCACCCAAAAGGATCGAATTGAGCCCCACCGGATTGTCGGTGCCCTCCGGGCAATAGACCAGCGGACCACGCATCACCGCCACCCGGCCGGCATCCTGCCGCACCTTGGAATTGGCCCGCAGGGCACGCGGCACTAGCGGCAGATCCAACGCGACGACATCGCCGGGTTTCCACAGCCGCTCGACCCGGGCGTAACCCTTTTCGGTGATGGCGCCGAGATCAATGCGCTCGCCGTTGACCGCGAGGGTTGCGCCCCCGGCCCGGGCCGGGATGCGCAGCGATAGGGCAGATTGCACTGGCTGGTCGACGCCGATGGTGAGGCCAATGGCGCCGTCCCGGGGATATTGCGTCTGCTGGCTCAGCGTGACCTTGGCGCCATTGCCCAGTTCCAGGCGCGCGGTGCTTTCGCCATAGAGATGCACCGCCACCTCGTCGCTGGCCACGCCATACATGTAGGAGCCGATCGAGGCGACCAGCCGCGCAATATTGGGAGGGCAGCAGGGGCAGGTATGCCGGGTCCAACGATGATGCTTGCCGGTGCTTTCGAGCGGGTTTTCATAAAAGAACGTCTTGCCGTCGCGCGACAGGCCGGCAATGGCGCCATTGTAAAGCGCCTGTTCCATGATGTCGGCATAGCGCCGGTCGGGGGCCGCGCCCCAGCATGCGATTGGCCCAGAACACCGAGCCCACCGAAGCGCAGGTCTCGGCATAGGCCGTGTCATTGGGCAGGTCGTAATAGTCGGTAAAGCCCTCATTGGAGGCCGCTGGGCCGATGCCGCCGGTGACATACATCTGCTTGCCGGTCAGATCGTCCCACAGGATTTCGAGCGCGTCGGTGAGGCTGTCGTCATTATATTCGGTCGCGATATCGGCCATGCCCGAATAGAGATACATGGCGCGCACGGCGTGGCCGACCACCTTGGTCTGTTCGCGCACCGGCAGATGGGATTGATTGTAGCCCAGCGTATCGTGCTGCGCGCTCTTGACGCTGCGGCCTTCCCGCTCGGCCTCCTCGATGAAGAAATTGGGCTTCTGGCCGCGCTCGTCGATGAAGAACTTGGCCGAGTCCATATATTTCTGCTCACCGGTAACGCGGGCCAGCCGCACCAGCGCCAGTTCCACTTCCTCGTGGCCGCAATAGCCGGGGACTGGCCCGGCCCCTTGCCGAAACGGGCCACCAGATGATCGGCCATGCGGCACATGATATCGAGGAATTTGCGCTTGCCGGTCGCCTGATAATAGGCGACGGCGCCCTCGATCATGTGGCCGGCGCAATAGAGCTCGTGGAAATCGCGCAGATTGGTCCATTTCCATTCCGGCTTGATGCGCTGGAAGAAGGAATTGAGATAGCCATCCGGCTCCTGCAGCTTCTCGTAGAGATCGATAATGGCGTCGGCGCGGGCTTCCAGTTCGCGATTGGGCTTGCGGTAGAGCGAATAGGCAATGGTCTCGATGGATTTGCCCAGATCGCTATCCCAGAACATCTGCGCCGAGCCGAGCCAGCCGATGAACGGGATGACAACGCCCGGGCTAGGCACGCCGATATCGATCTGCTCGAGCATGCGGGCTTCAACGCACCGGTCGAGCAGGGTGGCGGCGGTATGGTCGCACACCGCATCCTGCCAATCGCCCCAGAAGCCGGAGACGTCGACACTGGGCACGGGAAGCGGGCGGAATTGGCGATCTTGAGCAACAGACATTTTTAGACTTTCCGGTGGTTAGATCAAATGATGGCGCCGGCCAAAGGCCTGCGCATATGGCGTTGTCTCAACATGACTGGCGCAGCACCAATTGGCAGGGTAGGCACCGGATTCCGGGCGCGACCTCTTTGCCCTCGGCCAGTGCCAGAACCGTCAGCCCAGCCTCCCGGCCAAGCTCTCGCAGGTTCATATCCACGCTGGTGAGGGGCGGTCGGGTTGCTGCGGCGATGATTTCCCAATTGTCGAAGCCGACGACGGAAACATCGTCGGGTACAGTAACGCCCCGCTCACGCAGGGCATCGACCACGCCGCGGGCGATCTGGTCATTGCCGCAAAAGATGCCGTCGGGCGGGGTGTTTGCGCCGTCCCAGAGCCGGGCCACGACCTCGTGCCCCCGGGCCTCGCTCCATTGGCCATGATGGATTTCGGCCTGCTCGCCAATCACGGCCTGATAAGCTCGGGCCCGCACCTGCACCGAGGCGAAGCTTTCGGGGCCGGTAATGTGGACAATGCGGCGACGGCCACGGCTGACAAGCCATTGCACCGCCTCGCGCGAGCCCTGTGCGTCGTCGGACACGAAGGTCACGCTGTCATCGGGACCCTCGGTGAAGGCATAGACGACCGGCACGGACAGATTGCTTAAATCCACCGGCAGGCGCCGGTCGACCCGCCGGCCCGAGGCGATGATGCCATCGACCTGCTTGTCTAGCAGCGCATCGACATGCACCTTGGCCAGCGCCGCATCATCCTCGATGGTGCAGAGAAAGACCGACACGCCCCGGTCGACCGGGGCTTCGGAAATGCCTGCCATCAGGGGCAGCGTGAAGCGGCCATAGGTGTCGTTGGTCAATAGGCCAATGGTGAAGCTGCGCTTGCCCAACAGGCCCCGCGCCATGGCATTGGGCCGAAAGCCGAGCTGGGCCGCGACCTGCTTGACCCGCTCACGCGTTTCCTCGGTCATGCGGCCGGTATCGTTCAGCGCCCGCGAAGCCGTCGCTACGCTGACGCCCGCCGCGGCGGCCACGTCGTAAATTCGCGTACGTTCATTATTCTTGACCGGTCCCGACACGCCAACTTTGGCTGAGAAAACGTTTGCTCATCTTGCGCAAACGTTTTCTCATTGGAAATAGCGCGTCAATCAGCAAATTCAGCCGGCTAAGCTGGCGGCAACTCGTCTTCGATGTGAATGCGAATGATCTCGTCAAAACTGGTTTCGGCGCGAAACCCGAGCGCCGATGCGCGTTGGGTGTCGAAGGCTTGCGGCCAGCCGGCGACGATCCGGGCAACGACCTCGTCCGGCTCGCGGCGGATCAGCTCGGTTGCCGCCGAACCGGCGACGCGCTGCAGCGCCGCGATCTGCTCGGCCACGGTGACCGACAGGCCCGGCATGGTCAGATTGCGCCGCTGCCCCAAAGGCGCAGTATCCATCTGCGCGGCATGCAGCAGGAAACCGACCGCCGCCCGTGGGCTGGCAAACCAATGGCGCACACTGTCATCGACCGGCAGGATCGCTTCCATGCCCGCCAGCGGCTCCCGGATAATGCCCGAAAAGAAGCCGGAGGCAGCCTTGTTGGGCTTGCCGGGCCGGACGGCGATGGTGGGCAGACGAATGCCCACGCCGTCGAGAAAACCCCGCCGCGAATAATCGGCCAGCAGCAGCTCGCAAATCGCCTTCTGCGTGCCGTAGCTAGTAAGGGGCGTGTGGTCCTGGCTGTCCCCGATCACCGCTGGGAGCGGTTCGCCAAAGACGGCAATGGAGGAGGTAAACACCACGCGCGGGCGATAGGGCTGGGCCAACCCGCCAAGCCGGATGGCCTCGAACAGATGCCGCGTGCCATCGAGATTGATGCGATAGCCTTTTTCGAAATCGGCTTCAGCCTCACCCGACACGATCGCCGCCAGATGAAAGATCAGGTCGGGCCGATCCTCGAGCAGAAGCGCGGCGCTGCCCGGCTCGGACAGGTCGGTGGCGATGGTGCTGACCAGAACAGAGGCAGCCGGCTGTTCCGGCGCCACGATATCGGCCAGCGCCGGGCTCTCGATCGGCTGGCCGCCGACCTGTCCGGCCGCCAGCAGCGCCGCCGTCAATTTGCGGCCCACCATGCCCGCCGCCCCAATCACCAAAATCTTCATAGCGTCCTCCTGCTGTGGTGCATGGTAGGGGCGATTCTGGCGCAGAGGATAAAAAAATCGGCGCCCGAGGACGCCGATTTGACTTATGCCAATGCAAAAGGACGCTTAGTTGAAGCGGTAGCGGACCGTGCCGCGCACTTCATGGGCCCAGACATTGGCAAGGCTATAGGGGTAGGCCGGCGCGTCATTCTCGACGGAATTGATGTAGAGCGCGCGGTAGCCGATATCGGCAACGACCTGACCGAAATCGTAGCCAACGCCGACCATGCCGGCAGCGGCAAAGCTGGTATTGTTGCCACGCGTGTCGGGTAGGCCCGGCCCTTGGCTGATCACGTCATTGAACGCCACACCGGCACCGGCGCCGACATAGCCGAAGGCGCCGCCGGCAGCGCCATAACCGTCGCCGCCCAGACCAAAGTCATAATAAGCGTTGGCCAGCAGGATGGTGGAGCGCAGATTCAGCTTGAACTGGCCATTGGCCAAGTTGTTCGAGCCGGAAATAGTCGTCGACAGCTCATCGTTGCCGAGATAATCGGCAGTCACGTCGAAGCGCAGGCCGGTGCCGGTTTCATAGCCGACGCCCGCGCCGACCGAGTAGCCGAAGCCCCAATCGTCAGTGGCGAACACCGTGTCCGGAACGCCGCTGGGATGGCTGACTTCCTTGGCCCACAGCCCATTTCCTGCCGCGCTGCCGCGCAGGTAGAAGGCGCCCCGGACGCCGTAATCCACATCTGGAACGTCGATGACCGGCGGATAATAGGGCATATCCGCGGCCAGTGCCGGGGCAGCCACAACAGCGGCTCCAGCCACCATGACCGCAGCGATGAGCTTGTTCATGAAATTCGTCCTTAGGTTGCCACGACATGAGTCGATTGTTGGCAAATATCGGACAACTTTCTTAAAACCCGATTAACCTAAAGTTTTAACCGTAACAGCAGTAGAGACCGGCCCGACAACAGTTGTCGGCCCACCCCTGCCAAGTCAGGCGACCTGAAGGATGGCCGCCTCTACCTGCCCGACCACGGTCGACACCAAGGCGGCATCGTCCGCCTCGCCCATGACGCGGATGACCGGCTCGGTGCCCGAAGCGCGCACGACCGGGCGCCCGCCCTTGCCCAGCATGGCCCGGCCATCGGCAATGGCCCGGATGACCTGCTTGTGCTCGGAGCGGTTTGCCGGACTTGAATTTGACGCTGCGCAACAGCTGCGGAACCTTTTCGAAACGCGCAGATTTCCGAGATGGAGCGCTCCTGTTGCTTGAGCACGGCCAGCAATTGCAGCGCGGCGACGAGGCCATCGCCGGTCGTGGTAAAATCGGATAGGATGATGTGGCCCGATTGTTCGCCGCCCACATTGAAGCCCTTGGCGCGCATGGCCTCGAGCACGTAGCGGTCGCCGACACGGGTGCGTTCCGGGGTCAGCCCCAGCGACACCAGATAGCGTTCGAGACCCAGATTGGACATGATCGTGGCGACGATCCCGCCGCCCACCAGCATTTCGCGTTCCATCCAGCTCTGGGCGATCACGGCCATGAACTGGTCGCCATCGACCACATTGCCCTTTTCATCGATGATAATGACCCGGTCGGCGTCGCCATCCAGCGCAATGCCGATATCGGCGCGCATTTCGCGCACCTTGGCAGCCACGGCGTCGGGCGCGGTGGAGCCCACCTTGTGATTGATATTGTAGCCATCCGGCTCGACGCCGATGGTGATAACCTCGGCACCCAGTTCCCACAGGGCTATGGGAGCAACCTTATAGGCGGCGCCATTGGCGCAATCGAGCACCACACGCAGACCGGACAGGTCGACATTGCGCGGCAGCGTGCGCTTGGCATATTCGATATAGCGGGTGCGGGCTTCCTCGTCGCGATGAGCGCGGCCGATATTCATGCCATGCGCCAGAAGCTTGCTCGTATCGCTATCGATCAGCCGCTCGATTTCCAGCTCCAGCTCGTCGCTGAGCTTGTAGCCATCGGGGCGGAACAGCTTGATGCCGTTGTCGTCATAGGGATTGTGTGAGGCAGAGATCATGACGCCCAGATCCGCGCGCAGCGAACGGGTCAGCATGGCAACGGCCGGGGTCGGCATCGGGCCGAGCAGGTAGACATCCATGCCCACGGCGGTGAAACCGGCGGTCAGCGCCGTCTCGATCATGTAGCCGGAGCGTCTTGTGTCCTTGCCGATCACCACGCGATTGCGGTGGTCGCCGCGCACGAATTTGGTGCCGGCGGCCATGCTGACTTTCATCGCCAGTTCGGGGGTAAGCTTGGCGCCATTGGCAAGCCCACGAATACCGTCCGTACTGAAATATTTTCTGACCATGATCTGCCCTCACACTCGCATCGAGCGGTGATTCTATCGTTCAACTGTTAAGAGCGCTTTTCGGCGGAATAACGGTGAAGATCAAATGCAGAAAGGCCGCCCTGCGGCGACCTTTCCAATTTTTCTGCCAGTTTAGCTACCCGGCTGTGGCTCCAGACCGCCTTCAGGGGGCGCATCGGGGCGCTTCTTGCCCGATTTGCCGGCCGAGGGCACACCCGTCGCCTTGGGCGCGGAAGGACCATTATCATCCGGACGAACCGGCTGCTTGCCTTCCATCAGTGCCCGCAGCTCATCGCCGGTCAGCGTCTCATATTCAAGCAGGGCTCGGGCAATCGCTTCCCACTGATCGTGATAAGTGGTCAGGATTTCCTTGGCCGATGCCTCGCCATCCTCGATCAGCTTACGCACTTCCTGATCGATGATACGCGCGGTGTCATCACTCATATTGGTCGACTGCGTCACCGAGTGACCGAGGAACACTTCCTGATCGCTCGACTTGTAGCGGACGCGGCCAAGCTTCTCGCTCATGCCCCATTCCATGACCATGGACCGGGCGAGGCTGGTTGCCATCTGGATATCGCCGGAGGCGCCCGATGTGACCTTTTCCGGGCCGAACTTGATGATCTCGGCCTCGCGGCCACCGAACAACATGGTGAGACGGGCCAACGCCTTTTCACGAGAGAACGAATAGCTATCACTCTCGGGCAGGGTCATGACCATGCCTAGTGCCCGGCCGCGCGGAATGATCGTCGCCTTGTGGATGGGGTCGATCCCCGCAACCTTGAGCGCGATGATGGCGTGGCCAGCTTCGTGATAGGCGGTCAGCTTCTTCTCGTCTTCGGACATGGCCATGGTGCGGCGCTCGGCGCCCATCATGATCTTGTCCTTGGCGTCTTCGAATTCGGCATGGGTGACGAAACGCTTGTTGCGCCGCGCCGCCATCAGGGCCGCTTCGTTGACGAGGTTCATCAGATCCGCGCCTGAGAAACCGGGAGTACCACGGGCCAGCACCTTCAGATCCACATCAGGCGCCAGCGGCACCTTGCGCACGTGAACCTTGAGCACCTTTTCGCGGCCCGACACGTCGGGGTTTGGCACCACGACCTGACGGTCAGAAACGGCCCGGACGCAGCAAAGCGGGGTCCAGCACGTCGGGACGGTTGGTGGCAGCGATCAGAATGATGCCTTCATTGGCTTCAAAGCCATCCATTTCGACCAGCAGCTGGTTGAGGGTCTGTTCGCGTTCGTCGTTACCGCCGCCCGAGGCCGGCACCACGCTGGCGGCCGACGGCGTCGATTTCGTCGATGAAGATAATGCAGGGCGCATTCTTCTTGGCCTGCTCGAACATGTCGTGGACGCGGGACGCGCTGACACCGACGAACATTTCAACGAAGTCCGAACCCGAAATGGTGAAGAAAGGCACATTGGCTTCGCCGGCGACCGAACGGGCCAGCAGCGTCTTACCAGTACCCGGAGGGCCTACCAGCAGCACACCGCGCGGAATACGGCCGCCCGAGCGCTGGAACTTGCCCGGATCAGCGCAGGAATTCAACGATTTCCTCGAGGTCCTGCTTGGCTTCGTCGACGCCCGCGACGTCCTCGAACGTCACCTTGCCATGGGTTTCAGTGAGCAGCTTGGCGCGCGACTTGCCAAAGCCCATCGCACCGCCACGGCCACCGCCCTGCATCTGCCGTATGAAGAAGAACCACACGCCGATGATGACGATGAACGGCAGCCGGACGACAGCAGGATCGACCAGAACGGGCTCGATTCGGGGGCGCGGGCAGTGATCGACACGCCCTTGCTCTCGAGGCGATTGATCACGTCGGCGCCATCGGGCAGCACGGTTTCAAAGCGCGCACCGTCATTGAGCACGCCCGACACCACATTATTGGTGATGGTAACGGACTGGACGCGGCTGGCTTCCACATCGGTGACGAACTGGCTGTAGCTCTTGTCGGAGACCGAAATCGAGCGGGTCGACGACTGGAAGACCTGGAACAGGCCCATCAGCATGAAGAGTATGACTAGCCAGATGGCGAAGTTGCGGAAGTTTCCGTTCATCAATCCTGTCCCGGAGAAGCCGGCTCAAATGCAGTAGCCAGCAGTAAGGCCGAATGTATGTCCGGCAATGGGGCGTTACAAGGGCAAGACCTGCTGTCCTTTGGGCGCTCCGTCCAGTCATAATGTCGCGATTGGGTTAATACGCGGTGGCGAAACGGAAGGTTCCACAGGGGCGTGACGATACGCCGCCCGGCTGATGCCTGCGGTTTTGGGTGGAGCGACGATGGCGAGACCGGCGTCTCGTGGGTTTGGTAGTATGGTGAAACGTCGGTCTCGCCATCGCGCCGGGATTTTTCGCAGGGCCGGATGAGCTTGCCTTGTTATGAGGCGAGCTGTCGTATCCTCTGCGTGGCCGGAGCGACCTCCAACCCACGGCATTCACCCAGCCCATCCACTCGTCATGACCGCGCTCTGGCGGGGTGATGAGGGGATAGTGGCATGGGGTGGGTGGGGCGGGGATAAGTTGGATAAGTGATCTCTCCGCGTGGGTTGGGGCATTTGTGCGTGCCGCCATTGCTTCCAATACCGCCGCATCTCCCTCGGGCTTGACCCGAGGGCTTTTCTCAACCCGGCGCAAGCGTGAGTGGCCCTCGGGTCGAGCCCGAGGGCGAGCGGTGGGGAGGAGGGATTGGGAGCAAACCCCGGCCTCTCAATCGATCAGCAATTGCACCTTGATGCGATCATCAGAACGACCAGCCACCGAGCGAGAGCACGCCGCCGGCGGCGTCGTGGACGATGGGGGCGGTGCGGATGGCTTCGGCGGGGGCGGTGACTTTGAAGCCTAAAAATTCTTCGAGCCGGTGGCGGGGCAGGTAATCGGCGACGCTGGCGGTGAGATCGGTTTGTTCCGAGCCATTGATGATGAGGAAACGCTCGTCCCAGACCAATTCGGCATGGGGCAACAGAATCGCGTCACGCGGTACGGCCCGGCCCGGCTCGCGGGCGATCACCACGGCATCGTCCTTGAGGCGGATGACGCAGCCCAGCACGGTGGTGGATTTGGGCAGGGCACCATCGGAGATGGACTGGCGCAGCCGCTCGACCTGCCCCAATGCCCGCGGCTTCTGCCGCCCGCCCACAATATTGAGCACCCGGCCAAGTACGCGCACGGAAATGGCGGGGCCAAGGCCGATGAAGCCGGCCAGTTCGATCCGCGCCGAGCCGAAGCCATCCAGCCGCACCATGGCGGCAAAGCAGCTCTCGGCCATCTGGGCAATTGCCGCATCGGCTTCCGCCATGCGCTCGGCAAAAACCGACAGCGCGGCGGCGTCGAGCCCTGTGGATGCCAATTGCGGCAAGGCCTTGCGCCAGCGTACGCGTTCATAATGGTCGTCAGTGTTGGAGGGGTCCTCGGCGGGCACCGGGCCCGCTGCATCCACCACCGCGCGCAGAGCCGCAGGATCGATATCGAGCAGCGGGCGATGCAAGCGGATGCCTTCGACCATGGCCATGCCCGACATGCCCTTGAGGCCCTCGATGCCGCTGCCATGGGCCATGCGCATCAGCACGGTTTCGGCTTGATCGTTGCGGTGATGGGCGGTGAGCAGTACGCCAATGCCCTGCTTGGCCATGGCGTCGCCGATCAACTGGTAGCGGGCAATACGGGCCGCCTCCTGCACGCCGGCGACGGGCTTGGGCGCGCTCCATTTAAGACCGGTGGCGGCAATGCCCAGCCGCTTGGCGGCAGCGAGCACCATTTTGACTTCGGCAGCAGCTTGCTCGCGCAGGCCGTGATCGACCGAATAGACATGCAGCGCAGGCGCATTGTCAGCGCGAACTGGCCCAGCTGTGGGCCAGCAGCAGCAGCGCCGAGCTATCGGCACCGCCGGATACAGCCAGCCCAATCGCCTGTTCTCCGGCGACGGCCGCGAAGAGCTGGTCCAGCGCCGCCGCGTCGTCGAGCTTGGGGGTCAAGCGGGCGGGCATTCGGCCTTGGTCTTTTCCTCGGCCAAGCGGCCTTTGACGGCATCGGGCAGCGTGGTGTAGCGGCGTTCGACTTCGGCAAAGGTGCGGCAGGCGGTTTCGCGTTCGCCGGCACCCGACAGCGACATGCCCAGCTTCAGCAGCAGCTCCGGCGCACGCGGATTATCCGGTGCCTTCTGGAAGGCATTGAGCAGCACATCGGCCGCTTCGCTATAGGCCCGGCGTTGCAACAGGGCATCTCCCAGCCAATTGGCCGCGTCGGTAACCCGGGGATTGTCCGGGTAAAGCTCGATAAACTGGCTGAACTGATCCTCGGCAAAGCTGTAATCACCCTGCGCCAGAGCCTCGTAGCCGGCGCGGAACTGCGCATCGGCATCGGGATTGCCCGAGGGGCCGGCAGCCGGATCATAGGTCAAATCAGAGCGGCTCGCCCGTGGTCAGATCCGTCCCGCCGGTGCAGCCGGTGCCGACCAGCGGATCATTGGAATTGCCCAGATCGTCCATCGGCGCGCTGCCATCGTCGAATGTCGGGTCGAACTCGGTTTCCCCGGGCAATGGCTGCACGCCCCGGGCGGGAATGTCGGTCAGTGGCACATTGGATTCGTCAGCGGGGACCTGCGGCAACGCCGGGGCCGGCGTCGCGCCGCCCTGCTGGGTTGCCGCATCAGGTTTTCCCGGCGCACCGCCTTCGAGCGCCCGGGAAGCGGGCTGCATTCTCCTCGCTTTGGCGCTGCACCAGCGTCTGCATCTGGGTGAGCTGGAAGGTCAGCCCCTCGACTCGGCCATTGAGCGAACGGATCTGCTCTTCGAGCTGCTGGATGCGCAGCATGAGCGTTGCCGTATCATTAGCCTGCGCCACCAAAACGGGCGGCGTCTCGTCGCTCAGCGTGCGGCCCACCGGGGCCGGCGGGGTCACCGTCAGCACGGACTGGGCGAAAGCCGGGGCCGTCACCCCTAGGGCCAGCGCCGTGGCCAGCGCCAGCCGCGCCTTGAAATGATTGGTCGTCGTCAAAGCAATAAGCCTCCAAACGCGTCGTGACTGCACGATGCACCATGAACCTTTGGAGGCCGGGCAATAAAGGCCAATTTTGGTCAAAGAAAGCGCCTGGGCCCTTTTCGGGGCTCCGGGCGCTCTTGCCTCCAGTTTGCACTGGATCGCTTCGGCCTTGCCTTTGGGCAGGGCCGGTTTTGTCTTACTGGACGACCGTGACCGCGCGGCGGTTCTGGCTCCAGCAGGAAATGTCGTTACAGATGGCCACCGGGCGTTCCTTGCCGAAGGACTGGCTGGTGATGCGCTGGCCATTGACGCCCTTGGAGGTCAGATAATTGACCACGATGGAGGCGCGGCGGGCGCCCGTGGCGATATTGTATTCACGCGTACCGCGCTCGTCGGCATGGCCTTCGATCATGATGCGGTAGTTCGAATATTGGTTGAGCCATGCGGCCTGCTTGTCCAGGGGTCGACATGGCCGTGGGGGTCAGGTTGCTCAGAATCGGTTTCGAAGAACACGCGGTCACCGACCAGAAACGAGAAATTCCTGCTGGCTGCCGGGGGCGCCGCCGCCGGGGCCCAGATTACCGACACCGGTCGGCATCGCATTGGGGGTGCGGGAACAGGCCGCAATCGTGACGACGAAGAGCAGCATTGCGAATGCACGCAACGCGGTGTTGAGGGGTGCGGAAATGGCCAATGGAGGCTCCTGAAAGGCTTACAATCTTAAGGACGGCATTTACTGCGCTTATTCTTAAGACCGCGTTTGCGTGTCTGGTTAATGTTTGCCTATCCCGGCACAAATGTGGCGGAAATCCGGGCTTTTTCGTGATGGTGCAGATTGGCCACAGCGCGGGGAGTCGATCACGTTAAGGTTAAGTGGGGCAACACGAAATCCGTATCGTGCTGCCCAAGCACTTAAGCCCGCAGACCCGACCAGAGCCGGGTCCGAAGCATAACCATCGGTCGGGATGGTCAGAAGATTGCGGCCCCAGATATCGATGCTCATCAGCTTGGGGCCGTCATTGCCGCCTGGATCCCGGAAGAACATGATGACCCGCCCATTCGGCGCCTGTGTCGGGCCTTCCGCATGGAAGCTTGAATAAAGCATGCGCTCGCCTGAGCCATCGGGGTTCATCACCCCGATATTGAACTGGCCGCCGGACTGGCGGGTAAAGGCGATCAGGTCGCCATTGGGTGACCAGACCGGGGTGGAATAGCTGCCCCGGCCGAAGCTGATGCGCTGGGCATTACCACCACTCGCGCCCATCATATAGATCTGCGGCGAGCCGCCCCGGTCGCTTTCGAACAGGATGCGACTGCCATCGGGCGAATAGGAGGGGCCGGTATCGATGGCCGCACCCGAGGTCAGCTGCATGGGCTGTCCGCCCGCGGTGGCGACCGAATAGATATTGGTGGCGCCGCCCTGCTCGACCGAGAAGGCCACGGTGCCGCCATCGGGCGAGAAACGCGGCGCGAAGGTCATGGCCCCCACCGCAGCCAGCTGCTGCTGGCGGCCCGAGGATAGCTGCAACAGGAAGACCTGCGGATTGCCATTGGCGAAATTCATGTAGGTGACCATGTCGCCATTGGGCGAAAGCGCGGCGTCAGCGCCATGGAGCTGCCATCGGTCAGATACTGCGAATTGGCGCCATCCTGATCCATGATGGCCGGGCGCCGCACGCGATTGGCCTTGGGGCCGCTTTCGGCCACATAGATCACGCGGGTATCAGAAATAGCCGCCGCCCCCGGTCAGGTTGGAATAGATGGCGTCGGAAATGATATGCCCGACCCGGCGCGAGGAATTGGGATCGGTATTGTAGCTACTGCCGACCACCAGGCGCCCCGGCGCGTGTCCCACACGCGCACCGAGGACGAAATCTGTCCGCCGCGCTCGACGGCGCCCATCACCAATGCATCCACATTGGCGGTGCGCCAGTGTTGAAATCGGGCGTGGCATTCACATCGCCCACCTGCACCGGCAGCGCGGCCGGATCGAGTGGCTGGAACAGGCCCGAGCGGCGCAGATTGTTGCGCACGATCTCGGCGATCTCGCGCCCGAAAGTGGGATCGCTCGAGGCAAAATCGGGAATGGCGATCGGCAGCGGGCGGAAATTGGCGCCCTCGACCGTAATGTTGAGCTGGGCATTGGCCCCGGCGGCCGCTGCCATGGCAATGCCGCCGGCCAGACCGAGCTTGAGGGCATTGCGCCGGGTGAGAAAGGTCATTTCAGTCTCCATTCCTGCCGTTCGTTGACAATGGTGCCAGACAAAGGCGCTTCCAAGATGTCACGGACGCAAAGTGACGTTGATATTCTGCCATTGGTCATAAGTGTTTGCCGAGAGCATGCTGTAGGGACCGCAACCTGCCACCGCACTCACCGCCTTCTGGGCGATGCCGATGGCCTCGGGCTGCTGGCTGACCGAGACGATGCGCGGCACATCGGCGAGCGAACCATCCTGCTTGAGCCGCATATTGACGACAACTTCAGCCCTGCTCGCCTCTTCATTGGGCAGCAGATACCAGCACTGCTTGATCTTGGCGACCAGCGCCCCGATCTCGGTCTGGCTCAGCGTAGCCGAGGTGCCGGTCGTGTCGCCCAGCGTGGGTGAGCCGCCCTGCCCGGTCGTCGCGCCGGTCGTATTGTCCCGGTTGATGATCGAGGAGATGTCGTCGGCCAGCGCAGGATCGAGCTGGGCCGGCTGCGGCGGGTTGGGCTGCGGGTTCGGTGCCGGGGTCGCCGGCTGCTGGGCGGCGGCACGGCGGCAGCGCTCTTCTTCCTCGCGCTTCTTGCGCTCGGTTTCGGCGGCGGCAAATTGCTGGCGCAACTGCGTCAGATTGCTCGGCCGCGCAGCCGGGGTCGGTGCCGCCGGTTGGGGCGGAGCGGGTGTCGGCTCGGGTGCGGGTTCCGGCTCAGGGGTCGGCGCGGGCGTGGGTTCCGGCACTGGCTCGGGAGCCGGCGTCGGTTCTGGCGCAGGCGTGGGCGCGGGGGTCGGCTCCGGCGCAGGCTGCGGCCGTGTTGCGGGCGTTGGCGGGGTGGGCGCAGGCTCGGGCTCCGGCGCCGGTTCGGGCTGGGCCGCCGGTGGGGGCGGGGTCGGCTCTGGCTCGGGTTCGGGCTCCGGCGGCGGGGGCGGGGGCGCAGATTCGGGGGCCGGCGCGCTATTGGTCACCGGCATGGGCGTGGGTGTATCGGCGGGCGACGGGGTTTCCTGATCGCGCTCGGTATTGCCGGTGGGCTGGGCCAGTTCGGCCGGCTGGTCGGATTCTGGCGATGGCGGGGGTCTGCGTATCGACCACTTCGCTATCGAGCGAGCCCGAGCGGATATTGTTGAAATCGCTGACCGGCACCAGATCGACCACGATGGCGTTCTCGACCGTCGTCATCGGCTCCGCCGAGCCCAGATTGATGAGGCCGATGGTCAGAACCGCGACATGTGCAACGATCGAAACGATGAGGCCGGTGCGCATGGTGCGGGCCTATTGATCCTGCTGCTGGGTGATAAGGCCGATCTTGGTGAAACCGGCAGCCGACAGCATCCCCATGACCCGCATCACCGAGCCGTAATTGGCCGTGGTATCGCCGCGCAGGAAGATGCGGTCTTCCGTGCCATTGGTTGCCAAAGCCGTCACCGTATTGATCAGATCAGCCTCCGCCACAACGTCGTCGCCGACATAGATGGTGCCTTCCGGCGTCACCGCAACGGTGATCGGCTGGGTCTGGCTGGAAAGTCTCGGCAGCCGCCGTGCGCGGCAGGTCAATCGGCACGCCCGATGTCATCATCGGGGCGGCCACCATGAAGATGATGAGCAGCACCAGCATTACGTCGACCATCGGCGTGATGTTGATCTCGCTCATAATGGCCTTGCGGCCGCGACGGCGGCGGCGTCCGCCCCCGCCTCCACCGCCCGATGGTGCACCCATGCCCATATCAGCGGCTCCGTGCTTCGAGTTGGCGGCTGAGAATGGTCGAGAACTCGTCGGCAAAGCCTTCCAGCCGCCCGATCAGCTTGCCGGCATCGGCGGAAAGCTTGTTGTAAGCGATAACGGCCGGGATAGCGGCAACCGGGCCAATGGCAGTGGCAAACAGCGCTTCGGCAATCGGGCCGGCGACCACGGCCAGATTGGTGTTGGACGAGGCGGCAATGGCGGTAAAGGCATTCATGATGCCCCAAACGGTGCCGAAGAGGCCGATGAACGGGCCGGCCGAACCGACCGTGGCGAGAAAGCCCGAGCGCTTTTCCAGCGTCTCGCTCTCGCGGGCAATCGCCACATCGAGCACCTTGTCGAGCCGCTGCTGCATGCCGACAAAGGAGGCTGCGTTCTGCTCGTGGCTGCGCTTCCATTCCTTCATGGCTGCAACAAAGACCGCTCCAAGCCCGCCGGTCGCCTTCTCCGATTGCTGCTGATAGAGTTCTTCCAGCGACTGGCCGGACCAGAACACACGCTCGAAGCGGTTCATCTCGGCTCTGGGTGCGGCGATAGGTGATGGTCTTGTCCACGATGATGGCCCAGCACCAGATCGAGGCGCCCAGCAGCCCGAGCATGACCGCCTTGACGATCCAGTCGGCCGCCCAGAACAGTCCCCAGATGGACAAGTCGGCGTGTGGAGCAACAGCTCCAACAGCATCCATGGCTTCCATGAAGTGATCCTTTTCGGCCCGGTCTACATGCCCGACCCACAGGCCACAGGCGATGGGGTCGAAATCTGTCAAAATTAAGAGAAATGCCCCATTTGCCGGGCTTTGCGGCGCGGCGAACAGGATCAGCGTCCCTTTGCCGCAATTATGGTCAAGGAGTAGTTAACAAACAGAGTCGGCGCGCTGTATCGCCCGGTCCCGTTAGGGCGTGGGCGCAAAGCGGGTCAAGATTTCGCGCGGCATGCGGGCCGCGCCACCGGCGGTTTTGATGGCCACGACCACCACATTGGCCCGGGTCAGCACCGTCTGATCACGTAAAATTGCCTGCGTGAGTGTCAATCGTGCACCAGTAATCGCTGCGACTTCGGTCGTCACCGTCAATAGATCATCGATATGAGCGGCACCGTCGAACTGGATGTCCATTCCCCTTACGGCAAAGGCAATGCCTTGCCCCGCCAGCTCGGAATGATGAATACCCGCATCGCGCAAGAATTCAGTGCGGCCGCGCTCGAAGAATTTCAGATACGCCGCGTGATAGACATTGCCCGAGAAGTCGGTGTCCTCGTAATAAATACGGACCGGAAAGCGATGCTGGGTCATTTCGGCCTGTCCTTGCCGAGATCGATGACCACGATCTCGGATTTTGTACCAAAGCGGATCGGCCAGCCGGAATAGCCCGAGCCCGAAGACACGATCAAGTGACGATCCTCCTCCACGATATGTCCATAGACGTAGCGGCTGCCATAGCGCGAGGGAACCACCGGCGTTTTGCCGAACAGCCGCACCTGCCCGCCATGGGTGTGGCCGGATAGGGTCAATGCCACCGGGCCGGGCACATCGGGGAAAATATCGGGCTCATGGGCCATCAGCAGCACCGGCTCGGCGCTGGTGACCTGCGCCAAGGTGCCCTCCAGATCGGCAATACCGTCGGTGCGCGAAGCGCTGGTCCCGCTTTGGCGCGAAGGCGAATTGATCGCCCAGCCCTGCCAGCCAGAAGCCACGCCCGGCATGATCCGGGCGGATGGCACGATTGACGTAAACGGGGATGCCGGCGGCAATCAGCGTCCGTTCGGCCTCGATTGGTCCCTGTGCGAGATCGGCGCGGCGATAGCCGTCATAGTCGTGATTGCCCAGAATGGCATGGACGCCAAGCGGCGCCGACAATGCGCTCAGCTGGGCTGCCCAATGGGTGGCATCCATGGGGCAGGAAAACCGCGGCCCGGTGACATAATCGCCCAGCAGCAGGATGATGTCAGCGCCCAGCGCATTGGTCGCCCGGCAAAAGGCTGCGAGCTGTGCCGGGCCGGTCCAGGGGTGACAAGCATGTAGATCGGTCAGCACGGCGATGCGCAATGGCAGGTCGTGGGGCCATTGGGGCAGTTTGGGCGTGTAGCGCGTGACGTGCAGGGTCAAGTTGGCGCCGCCCTTCGGCTCACGCCTCCGGCTCCTCGAAGAGGCTCGCCTGCATGCCGACAAAACCCTGCGGCACGGCACGGCCCATATGCTGGAACGCCAGCCCGGTCAGCATACGGCCGCGCGGGGTGCGCTGGATGAAGCCTTGCTGGATGAGATAAGGCTCGACGATTTCCTCGATGGCATCGCGCGGCTCGCTCAATGCCGCCGAAATGGTTTCGACGCCCACCGGGCCACCATTGTAGAAATCGGCAATGGTGGTGAGGTAGCGCCGATCGAGCTGATCGAGCCCCCGCGCATCCACATCGAGCCGCAGCAGGGCCTTGTCGGCCAGCTTGCGATCAATCTCGGCGATGCCATCGACCAGCGCAAAATCGGTAACGCGGCGCAGCAGGCGCCCACGATACGCGGCGTGCCGCGCGAACGGCGGGCGATTTCCATCGCCCCATCGGGGGCCATGGGCATGCCGAGCAGGCGTGCGCCGCGCGTGACGATCTGCACCAATTCCTCAGGCGTATAGAAATTGAGCCGCACCGGAATGCCAAAACGATCGCGCAGCGGCGTGGTGAGCAGGCCCGCGCGAGTGGTGGCGCCGACCAGCGTGAATTTGGCCAAGTCGATGCGCACCGAGCGGGCGGCGGGCCCCTCCCCGATGATCAGATCGAGCTGGAAATCCTCCATCGCCGGATAAAGGATTTCCTCGATGGCCGGGTTAAGCCGGTGGATCTCATCGATGAACAGCACATCGCGGTCTTCAAGATTGGTCAGCAGCGCCGCCAGATCGCCCGCCTTGGCGATGACCGGACCGGACGTGGCGCGGAACCCGACACCCAGCTCGCGCGAAATGATCTGCGCCAGCGTCGTTTTGCCGAGACCCGGCGGCCCCACGAACAACACGTGATCGAGCGCCGCCCCGCGCTGCTTGGCGGCCTGGATGAACACTTCAAGATTAGCCCGCGCCGCCGCCTGCCCGACAAATTCGGCAAAGCCGGAGGGGCGCAGCGACACATCGAGCGGATCATCACGCCCGGCAGCAGGGGAGGTCAGGTCGGTCAACTACTCAACTCCCGCAGACCCGGGCGGATCAGTTTTTCGGTTGGCGTGTCGTCGCCCTCGCGCGCCACGATGCGGGCCAGCGCAGCCGAGGCCCGGGCGCTGGAATAGCCAAGATTAACCAGCGCCGAAACCGCATCGGCCACGGTGCCAGCGGCACGGCCCTCGCCCAAAGCGGTCTGCAGGCCCAAAGTGCTGGCATCGATCCCCACCCCGGTCGGCACCTTGCCCTTGAGTTCGGTGACGAGGCGGACGGCCAGCTTTGGCCCCACACGTTGGCGCGGCCGATCATCGCCTTGTCCTGCAGCGCAATTGCGCTGGAAATTTCCGAGGGCGACAGGGCCGACAAGATGCCCAGTGCGACACGGGCACCGACGCCTTGCACGGTCATCAAGAGGTTGAACCGAGCCTTCTCGGTTTCGCTGGAAAATCCGTAGAGCCGGATCATGTCCTCGCGCACGAAGGTTTCGATGAATACGACGGTCGCTTCGCCCACACGGGGAGCGCCTGCAGGGTGCGGCTCGAACAGAAGATTTCGTAGCAGACGCCGCCGACATCGATCAGCGCGAAATCGTCGCCAATGCTATCGACCAGACCCTTGAGCTTGCCGATCATGCCAGCGCCCTCAGCCGTTGCTGCGATACGCGGTGATGGGCATGGCAGATGGCGATCGCCAGCGCATCGGCGGCGTCGGCGCCTTTAAACTGCGCCGCCGGCATCAAAGTTCGCACCATCAGCTCCACCTGCCCCTTTTCCGCATGGCCCGTGCCCACGACGGATTTTTACCAGATTGGCCGCATATTCGGCCACCGGCACGCCCTGCGCTGCCGGGGTCACCAAGGCGACACCCCGCGCCTGCCCCGGGATCAGCGCTGAACGCGCGCCCTGATTGACGAAGGTTTCCTCGACCGCCGCCTCATCCGGCGTGAACCGATCCAGCACTTCGCCAAGCCCGGCGAACAAGACGGCAAGCCGGTCGGCCAGCGCGCCATCGGTGGGCGGCGTCAGCGTGCCGGCCGCCACAAAGCTCAGCCGATTGCCCTGCGTTTCGATGACGCCCCAGCCGCAGCGGCGCAGGCCCGGATCAATGCCAATGATTCTGTACGCTCGCATTCATGGGCTCATCCTTAGTGTGGCAGGGCCAACTTACCAAGCCGAATGTGAACAAAGCGGCAACGAAACCCGGTGGAAAACCGGGGAAAGATAAAATTGCAGCTAAGCTCACAAGACCATGTTCAGCGGCCCCTCCTAGTCTCCCGCCCGGGAATGCAAGGACGAAACAGATGACCGGACTCCACAGGAGCCTCCCCAAGCGGGCTTGGGCTCACGTCTATCGTGTGACCGGAGGGATCGTCGCCGTTTCAATTATCATCTCGATCGTGCTGACCAATGTCATCATGGAAGTCTTTTCCGAGGGTGTGAATGTGCAGGGGCTGGCTGTCTCGGTGGTCATGCCCATCGTGCTGGGCGGCCCGATGACATTCTTCCTCGCCCTCAAGCATGAGCAATTGCGCTTCGCCAATGAGCAACTCGCCCATATGGCCACCGTGGATTGGCTGACCGGGTGCCTCAATCGTGGGGCCTTCACCGGCAAGGTCGCCACCTATCTTGACCGGCGCAATCAGCGCCCGGGCGAGGGCGGGGCCTTGCTCATCGTGGATGCCGATGATTTCAAGCGCGTCAACGACACGTTCGGCCACCACAATGGCGACGAGGCCTTGCGGCTGATGGCCCGAGCTATTCGCGGCGCCGTGGGGCGGCAGGACTCGGTGGGGCGGCTGGGTGGCGAAGAATTCGGCATTTTTCTCGCCGGCGCCACCCTCAATACCGCCGACCGGGCGGCCGAGCGGATCCGGATGGCCGTCAACGCGATTGTCTTTGCCCCGGGCGAGGCGCCGTGCCCGCTCTCGGTCAGCATTGGCGGCGCGGCCTACATAAACCGCACCCGCTTCACCGATCTCTATCGTCTCGCCGACCAGCGGCTCTACGAAGCCAAGAATACCGGGCGGGACCGCGTCGCCATCATGCAGGCCGCCTGACCATGGACCACCCATTGCACACCTGACCGAACGGCATTTCTCCAGCACCTGATTTTCCTCAGCAGCGAGTTTTTCATGCTTCCTTCCAAGAGCTTGACTGCATTGCAAAGCTGGTCGGGCGTGGCCCGTTCGACCTTTTTGGGGACTCTGGCTTGTGTCGTGGTGTCGGTTGTATTCAACGCTCTGTTCTTCGACGATCTGGGTGCGCGCATTGCAGCGTTCGATCATCAGCGCCACGATACTGCCCGTCATCCCGGGGTTGCCGCTGTTCTGCTATGTCAGCCTCAAATTGCAGGACTCGGCCATTACCAACCGGCGTTTGGGCATGGTGGCCCGCACCGATAGCCTCACCAATTGCCTCAATCGCGGCGCCTTCACCGCCAAGGTCGCCATTCAACTGGCCAAGGGCCAGAAGCACCCGAGTGGGGCGCTGCTGATGATCGACGCTGACAATTTCAAGGCGATCAATGATCTGTTCGGCCACGATGCCGGTGACGAAGCGCTGACCATCATTGCCCGCTCGATCCGCGCCGTGCTGCGTAGCGGGGACTCGGTGGGTCGCATGGGGGCGAGGAATTCGGCGTCTATCTGCCGGGCGCCGACATGCGCGACGCCGAAGTGATCGCCGAGCGCATTCGCCGCTCGATCAACTCGGCCGTATTCCAGCCGCATGGGCGGCCGCGCCCGCTTTCGGTCAGCGTCGGGGGCGCCGTGTTCGACCAGCCCACCAGCTTTTCCGAATTGTTCCACATCGCCGACCAGCGCCTTTATGGCGCCAAACAGACCGGCCGCAATCGCGTGACCATTGCCCATGCCAGCGACTATCCAATGCTGGACCTGCAAAAGATCGCATGAAAAAGGGCGACGCTGCAGCGCCGCCCTCAAAATTTCTAGCTCGAACCGGCCTCAGCCTTCGAGCTTAGCCATGTCTTCTTCGCTCATCTCGAAGTTCGAATAGACGTTCTGCACGTCATCGTCTTCTTCGAGCGTGCTGATCAGCTTCATCAGCGTGGCGCCCTTTTCGGCATCGATCGGGGTCTTGGTCTGCGGCTCCCAGATGGCCTTGACCGATTCAGCCTCGCCCAGCACCTTTTCCAGCGCCGCGGCAACTTCCACCATGGCCTCGAACGAGGTGTAGATATAGTGGCCTTCCTCGTCGCTCTCGACGTCATCGGCGCCCGCTTCGATGGCCGCTTCCATCACCTTGTCTTCCGTGCCGGCTTTGGCCGGATAGGTGATTTCGCCAATCTTGTCGAACATGAAGCCGACCGAATTGGTTTCCCCCATCGCCCCGCCATTCTTGGAGAAATAGGAGCGCACGTTCTGACGCGGTACGATTGCGGTTGTCGGTCAGTGCCTCGACGATGATGGCAACGCCGCCCGGACCATAGCCCTCATAGCGGATCTCATCATAATTCTCGCCATCGCTGCCGATCGCCTTCTTGATGGCGCGGTCGATATTGTCCTTGGGCATGGACAGGGCCCGTGCATTGACCACGGCCAGACGCAGGCGCGAATTGAAGGCCGGATCGGGCATGCCCATTTTGGCGGCGACGGTAATTTCGCGTGCCAGCTTGGAGAAAATCTTGGAGCGCACCGCGTCGGACTTGCCTTTGCGGTGCATGATGTTTTTGGCGTGGGAATGGCCTGCCATTCGAAACCCTCGGAACAGTCGAACTTTGAATTTGGCCCGCTTATAGGGGCAGGCCGCCCAAAAATAAAGCACCCAGCCCAAGTGGGCGCAAAGCCTAGCCGAAGTCGGGCTCCGCCTGCGCCAGCGTGCCGCCCAGCGCAGCGGCAGCACCTTGCAGGGCCGAGCCCGTGCGCGGATCGGTTTCAACGGCGACGCCGCACAAGGTTGCCTCCCCTTCGGCCGGGGTAAACCGGCCATTGGGAATGCCCGTCAGGAAACGATTGAGCGGCTCATCGGTTTCGCTGCCGATAATGGAGTCGAAATCCCCGCACATGCCGGCATCGGCCATCAGCGCCGTGCCGCCGCGCAGCACGCGATGGTCGGCCGTTGGAATATGCGTA
Organism: Devosia sp. A8/3-2; assembly: GCA_025452255.1. Taxonomy (GTDB): domain Bacteria; phylum Pseudomonadota; class Alphaproteobacteria; order Rhizobiales; family Devosiaceae; genus Devosia. Next base: position 1,339,083 of record CP104974.1, on the reverse strand, counting down.
TGGGTGCCGACCACCGTGCTCACCTTGCCATCGAGAAACTGCCCCATGGCTCGGATTTCCGAGGTCGCCTCGGTGTGAAAATCAACGATGATCGCGTCGGCCTGTTCGCCCAGCGGGCAGGCGGCAACAGCGGCTTCCACTGCCCGGAACGGATCATCGGCCGGGCCCATGAAGACGCGGCCCAGCGCATTGATCACCAGCACGCGATGGCCATTGCGGCCCTCGAGGAACATCGCCCCGCGCCCCGGCGTGCCCGGCGGCATGTTGATGGGGCGGATCAGGGTGCTCTCGCGCTCGATATAGGAAATGGTCTCGCGCTGATCGAAGGCATGATCGCCTGTGGTCACAACATCGGCCCCGGCATTACGAATGGCGTTGAAATGCGGTTCGGTCAGGCCCTTGCCATGGCTGGCATTCTCGCCATTGACCACGACGAAATCAAAACCATAGCGCTCGATAATGCCCGGCAGGCGTTCATTGATCGCGTCGTGGCCGGAACGGCCCATTACATCGCCCAGAAACAGAAACTTCATTGGCTGGCGCCAAAGCGGCGAATGCCTGTTTCGGTGATGATGGCATCGAGCGGAATGTCATGCGCTTCGCGCGGGAGCTGCGCGAACTCCTGCGCGGCAAAGGCGAGCCCGATCAGTTGCGGCTTCTTTTTCATACGCACGATAGTCCTGTCGTAATGTCCCTTGCCATATCCCAGCCGCGTGCCCGTGCTGTCAAAGCCCAAAAGCGGGATCAGCATGATATCGGGTTCCACCACCGGCGCGGTTTCGATCGGCGCCAGCGTGCCAAAGCCGGAGGGATAGAGCGCCTCGCCATCTTCCCAGAGCCGCATGGTCAGCGGCTGGTCACCTTCGGTCACCGGCAGGCAGACGGGCTGGCCCGAATCCATGAGGCGCACCGAGATTGGGCGGCAATCGAACTCGTCGCGGATCGGCCAATAGCCGGCGACGATCCAGCCGAGCTCGAGGGCGAAGGTGTTGAAAAGGCCTCGGCGGCAGCTGTACCTGCATCGGCGCGAACATCGGCGGAAACGGCGGCGCGGGCGGACTGCGCCTTGTCGCGCAGCGCGCCCTTGGGGTCTTCGATGTGGTCGTCAGCCATTCACCGCCGCTCGTCGTCTCAAAACTAGGTGCCACCCCGGCCGTGGGATATGCGATCCCGGGAACCTACTTTACGTAGGTGGGCGCCGTATATCTGAGCCCGAGAGCTCAGTCAGGGACAGCTCCCATGAGATCGTTAAGGCCCCGGGGATATTGTTATCCACACGCACCGGGCAGCAGCACAGATATAGGCGCTTCCCGAGCTAGGTGCAAAGGGGGAACCTGCTAAAGCTGTTCAAACCAGTTCTGCAAACCATGCAGCACGCGCAGAATGATCACGTCTTCGGCGTCAACGACATACAATATGTTATGCGCGCCGACGGGCATCAGCCTGATAGATCCCGCCGCTGTGTACCGCTCTACTGCCATGTAAGGATTGGCGGCCAGCATGTCGAACATATCGACCAATTGAAGTTCATAGACCTCAGATTGCGCAAATCCGAACTGCTTGGCGCCCTCCGCAGCGATGTGATCAATGTTCGCAACCGACTCGGCCGTTAGTATCCAGGCCACGAATTAGGCGCTTTTCTTATGGCCAACGGCCGCAGCAGCCTTTGTGCGCATCCGCGCCAGCAACTCATCCCTGCTCATTTCTGACGATACCACTGGCAAGGGCATTATCGACCATTTGCTGTAGCTTCGCACGCGCCTCAGTTCGTTCCTGATCCCGCCGAACCAGATCGCGCACATAATCGCTCGAATTGCCGTAGCGCCCTGTCTCGACTCGGGCCTCGACCCATTCCTTCATTGCGTCGGGCAGTGAAACATTCATCGTGGCCATACCGAGTCTCCTTCCATCCCAAGATAGGGCAATTGGCAAACTTTGCCAAGATTGGTGATTTTGCGGCCCCTCCCCTTGCCGCATGAGGCGGGCCACACCACTATCCACGCGCTGTTGCCGGGCCCTGCACATGATCGCTCAGATTCTCATCGTCATCATCGCCGCCATAGCGGTTACCGTCTTTGCCGAGCGGCGCGATATCCAGCCGCCTTTGCTGGTGGCCATGGTGGGGCTGGCCGCCTCATTCATCCCCGGCGTACCGCGGCTGGAGCTGGAGCCGGAGATCATTCTGGGCCCGGTGCTGCCGCCCATGCTGTTCTCGGCCGCTGCTGACTTTTCCTTTTTCAGCTTCATCAAACGGCTCGGCTCGATCGTCAATCTGGGCGTGTTCTCGGTCGTCGCGACAACCTTCGCCGTGGCCGGGGTCGCCAGCTTCGCCATTCCGGGCATGACCTTTCCGGTTGCCCCGGTCCTCGCCGCTGTCATCGCCCCACCCGACGCGGTCACTGCCATCACCATTGGCCGCAAAGCGGGTCTGCCTTCGGGGTTGATGACCGTGCTCAAGGGGGAAAGCCTCATCAATGACGCAGCGGCGCTGACCCTCTTCGCCGCCGCCGTTGCCACCGTCGCCGGCACGCCCGCTTTCATCGACAATCTGACGCTCTATTTCATCTATTCGGCCATCGTCGCCATCATTGTCGGCGTCGCTTTGGGTTGGGCGGTGCAATCCTTCCGCGTGCGGCTGAGCAATCCTTCGCTGGCCACCGTCGTCTCCGTGTTGACCCCGTTTGCCGCCTATTTGCTGGCCGAGGAACTGCATGCCTCGGGCGTCATCGCGGTGGTCGCTGCCGGGTTCTCGCTGGGCCACAATGCCGCGGCGGTGAGCTATGCCGAGCGCATGCAGGAGCGCCAGTTCTGGCGCACCATCGACACGCTGCTCGGAAACCTTCGTCTTCGCCTATATCGGCCTGCAATTACGCTTCGTGATCGATGATGCCCGGGATGCCGGGTTCGAACTGCCGACCCTGTTAAGTATCGCCGCGCTGATCCTGCTTGCCACTATTCTGGTGCGCTTCGCTCGGATCTACGGCACCGCCGTGCTGGGCCGGCTGCGGCATCGCGGTATGGAAAAGCGGCTCAAACACGTCAAGCCGCCACGCGGCCGCCGCTTCGAGCTGCTGGCGCCGTTCAGCTGGAAGGAAAACCCGGTTCTGTCCCGGAACGGCATGCGCGGCGTGGTGACCACGGCGGCTGCCGCCGGTATTCCGCTGCTGACCGCAAGCGGGGAGGAATTCCCCGGCGCGATGCCATATTGGCGCTGGCTTTCCTCGTCACCATCGGCACGCTCTTGTTGCAGGGCCTCAGCCTGCCCCGGCTGATCAAGAAGCTCGATGTGTCCGACCCGCGCGATGCCGAGCACGAGCAGCAGCAGCGCAATCTGGCTCGCTCGCTTTCGCTGGCGGCCGCCAATACGGCAGTGGACGATTATCTGCGCGACAATGATTCACCTGACGACCGGCAATTGGCCGACATGATGCGCCGCCGCATGCCCGCCAATCAGAAACTCGCCGGACCCGACCGCAATCTCGACCGCGCCAAGATGCTGGCACTCAGCCAGACCATGCTCGTCGCCCGCCGCAACAGGCTGATCGCGGCACGCGATGCCATGGAGCTGGATGATAGTGTAGTGCGCGAAATGCTCGAACAAATGGACTGGAACAGGCCGTGGCCGACAACATGCAAAGCCGGCTGCGTTAGCCCTGCGGCAGCGGCGCGGTCTCGTCCAAGGCGACAGCGGCGCCTTCAAGCGCCCGGGCAGCGTCCCCAAGCTTGGCCGCGAATTTGTGCTCCAGCGCTTCATATTCGGCGGCGACTTCCTGGCCAGCTCGCGTCAGCACGGTCACCTCGGTCTCGAGCGCCTTGATCTTGCGTTCGGCTTCGGCCAGCTCGTCCACCACCGCAATGCCGGCCATGACCGTCAAACGATTGTCGCCGATTTCCCCGACTGCGCCCTTGAGCGCCTCGACCTGCGTGTTGAAGCGCTCGGCCAGCCCGATCAGGTGCTTTTGCTGGCCCTCTTCGCAGGCCATGCGGTATTTGCGGCCATTGATCTCGACATTGACTTCCGGCATCGCGCTACTCCGCCTTGGCCAGCACGTGCCGGACCGTTTCCATCGCCTCGACCAGCCGCCGCGACACATCATGGGCGCTGTCATCGAGCCGCTTGGCCCGCGCCGATGCCTTGTCGAGCTCGGTCGCTAGCCGCGCCCGCTCCTGCACCAGCCTTTGGGTATCGACCTCGATGCGGTTGTGCTGCCGCATCCGCGTGCCAAGATTTTTGACGCTCTGGTCGAGCCGAGCCATGGCCCGGTCGAACCGCGCCGTGGCGGCTGTCAGTCCGTCTTCAAGTTCATTATCGCTCATCGCCGTCAATGCCTTTCCGGCTCATCGGGCCCCTGCCGAATCCTGCCCCAGCCATGCCGCCAATGCAACCACTGCGCCAAATGGCCAAATCGGCTGTCATTGACAGGCAATCCTAACCTGTTATGCCTCGAACCGCCTTTTGGGAGGAGGCGCCTGACGCCTCTTCTCCCCAGTTTTAGAGCAATTCAAGAGAGCGGAAGCCGCGATGACGAATACAGCCCAGCAGAACGATTTGGCCAATGCGATCCGGTCCCTTTCCATGGACGCGGTTGAGAAAGCCAATTCCGGCCATCCGGGCCTGCCCATGGGCTGTGCCGATATCGCCACTGTGCTGTTCACCAAGGTGATGAAGTTCGACCCCGCTGACAGCAAATGGGCTGACCGCGACCGTTTCATCCTCTCGGCCGGCCACGGCTCGATGCTGCTCTATTCCAGCCTCTATCTGCTCGGCTACGAGGACATGACCATCGACCGAGTCAAGAACTTCCGCCAGCTCGGCAGCAAGACCGCCGGCCACCCCGAATACGGCCATGCCACCGGCATCGAGACTACCACGGGCCCGCTCGGCCGGGGCCCAGCCAATTCGGTCGGCTTTGCTGTTGCCGAAGCCAAGCTTGCTGCAGAATTCGGCTCCGACATTGTCGATCACCACACTGGGTCCTCGCCGGTGACGGTTGCCTGATGGAAGGCATTTCCCAGGAAGCCATCGCCCCGGCCGGCCACCTCAAGCTCAACAAGCTGACGGTCATCTGGGACAATAACTCGATCACCATCGACGGCGCTGTGTCCAATTCCGACAGCACCGACCAGATCGCCCGCTTCAAGGCGGTGCAGTGGAACACAATCGAAATCGACGGCCACGACCAGGACGCCATTGAAAAGGCCCTGCTTGCAGCCAAAAAGAGCGACAAGCCGACCCTGATCGCCGCCAAGACCACCATCGGCTTCAGCGCGCCCAAAAGGCCGGCACCGAAAAGGTGCATGGCGCCCCGCTGGGTGCCGAAGAACTGGCCGGCGCCAAGGCCGCACTCGGCATCACCTATCCGGCATTTGAAATTCCCGCCGAAATCCTGTCCGCCTGGCGCGCTGCCGGCACCCGTAGCCAGAATATTCGCGGTGAATGGCAATCGCGTCTGGCCACTCACGCGAACAAAGCCGAGTTCGAGCGCCGCATGAAGGGCGACCTGCCGGCCGAGTTCAAGTCGGCGATGGACGCCTTCAAGAAGAAGCTGGTGGAAGACAAGCCCAAGGTCGCGACCCGCAAGTCGAGCCAGATGGCCCTTGACGTGATTAACGCCGTGCTGCCTGAGACCCGGGGCGGCTCTGCCGACCTGACGCACTCGAACCTGACCAATACCAAGGAAATGGTGCCGTTCCGGGCCGATAACTACCTTGGCCGCTACATGATGTATGGCATCCGCGAGCACAGAAATGGCCGCGGCCATGAACGGCATCGCGCTGCATGGCGGGCTCATTCCCTATGGCGGTACGTTCATGGTCTTTACCGACTATGCCCGCCCCTCCATCCGCCTCGCCGCGCTGATGGAAGTGCGCTCGATCTATGTCATGACCCATGACTCGATCGGCTCGGGCGAGGACGGCCCGACCCACCAGCCGGTAGAACACCTGACCGCCCTGCGCGCCATTCCGAACCTGCTGGTCTTCCGCCCGGCCGATGCCGTGGAAGCGCTCGAATGCTGGCAGCTGGCGCTGGAATCGACCCATGCGCCGTCGATCCTGGCCCTGTCGCGCCAGAACCTGCCGGCCCTGCGCACCGAATATCAGGCCGAGAACCTGTCGGCCAAAGGCGGCTATGTCATTGCCGGCGACAAGAATGCCGATGTGGTGATCTTCGCGACCGGCTCGGAAGTGGCCATCGCCGTCGAGGGCCAGAAGCAGCTGGCCGAAAAGGGCATTGCCGCCAAGGTCGTGTCGGTTCCCTCGATGGAACTGCTGGCCAAGCAGTCGGACGCCTACAAGGCCGAGCTCTATGGCAATGCCAAGGCCCGCGTCGCTATCGAAGCCGGCATCGAAATGAGCTGGAGCAGGCTGCTGGGCGACAAGGGCCGCTTTGTCGGCATGCACTCCTTCGGCGCTTCCGGCCCGATCGAGGGGCTCTATGAGCACTTTGGTATTACGGCCAAAGCCGTTGTTGAAGCCGTCACCGCACAGTTGTAAGAGAGCCCCGCCTCCCTTTTCCACCTCCCACTTTTGAGGAGCCTCCTATGGCAGTTCGCGTCGCCATCAATGGTTTTGGCCGTATCGGCCGCAATGTCCTGCGCGCCATCATCGAATCCGGCCGCACCGATATCGAAGTCGTTGCGATCAACGACCTCGGCCCGGTTGAAACCAATGCCCATCTGTTCCGCTTTGACAGCGTGCATGGCCGCTTTCCCGGCGTAGTGAAGGTGGATGGCGACACCATCGATGTGGGCCGCGGCCCGATCAAGGTCACCGCCGTCCGCAATCCCGAAGAGCTGCCGCATGCCGCCATGGGCGTCGACATTGCTCTGGAATGCACCGGCATTTTCACCTCCAAGGAAAAAGCCGCCCTGCATCTCAAGGCCGGCGCCAAGAAGGTGCTGATCTCGGCCCCCGGCGAAGGCGCGGACCTCACCGTGGTCTATGGCATCAACCACCGGAAGCTGGCCAAGGAGCACATCATCGTCTCCAACGCCTCCTGCACCACCAATTGCTCGGCCCCGCTCGCCTATGTGCTGAACGAGACCGTCGGCATCGACAAGGGAATGATGACCACCATCCATTCCTATACCGGTGACCAGCCCACGCTCGACACCATGCACAAGGACCTCTATCGCGGCCGCGCTGCGGCCCTGAGCCAGATCCCGACCTCGACCGGCGCTGCCAAGGCCATCGGCCCGGTGCTGCCCGAGCTCAAGGGCAAGCTGGACGGCGTCTCGATCCGCGTGCCGACCCCCAATGTGTCGCTGGTGGACTTCAAGTTCATCGCCAAGCGCAACACCACGGCCGATGAGATCAACGAAATCGTGCGCAAATATGCCGATTCCAGCCTCAAGGGCATTCTGGGCTACACGATTCACCCCAATGTCTCGATCGACTTCAATGGCGACAGCCATTCCTCGACTGTGGCGCTCGACCAGACCAAGGTGATGGACGGCAATTTCGTTGCCGTGCTCTCCTGGTACGACAATGAATGGGGCTTCTCCAACCGCATGGCCGACACGGCCGTGGCTTTGGGCAAGACGCTCTGATCGTTCTGTTTTCCGCAAAATGCAAAACCCGCCTCACCGGCGGGTTTTTTCTGCCGTCATACGGTGTCATCAACGATGATTGTAAACTGGCCGCATTTGATCATGGAGATAGAGATGCGATCTTTGATCCCCCTGTCCATTGCCCTGCTCGCGCTTGCGCTGCCGGCCATTGCCGCCGAAGACAAAGCCACGGGCCTCGTGGTTGAGCTGCCCGAAGCTGAATTCATCATCGAGCCATCGACCCTTACCGGCCAATATACCGCCAATTTCAGCGTCAACACGGTCTCGGGCGAGCCAAGCCTGATCGGCGGGAAGTATCTCTGCGAAGTTGGTTTTCAGCCGGGGCCGCAAAATGCCGACCTCACCCGGGACGAGATCAATGCCACATTGGCCGCGCCCGAATGGGTCGCCATGGCCCGGGGCAGGATGTCGTCCATCTTTGAATTCGACGGCACCGAACAGTTCGAACTAGCCGGTGCCACCGGCTACCAGTTCATAGCCATTCCCAAGCAGGCGGGCGCCGAAGACGTGCGGGTGGTGCTGACCATGATCGAAACGCCCAAGGGCCGCACGGCCATTTCCTGCGCCACCAATGAACAGCAATTGGACCGAGCCCTGCCGGTATTCCGCACCATAAGGCAGGGCGTGACCCCGCCGGCATGATGCAAGGGATGACAATGGAGCTTGACCGCACCATCCGCTGGCGGCCTTTGGAGGGCGCAGGCATCGAGCATTGCCACGTCCTCGGCACCGACCGCGATATCCGCATCCGCAGCGCTGTCGTCACGCCTGATTTTGGCCTGTTCTATCGTATCAAGCTGGACGCAAACGGCCATGTCCGCACCGTGAAGCTGGAGCGGACCGATGGGCGAGTGCTGGAGTTGTTCGCCGATGGCGCCGGCAATTGGTCGGACGATCGGGCCGAGCCATTGCCCAATCTGGCGGGCTGCATCGACATCGATATCTGGCCCACCCCGTTGACCAATTCGCTGCCAATCTGGCGCAGCCAATGGACCATCGGCACACCGCAGCGCTTCGCCATGGCTCGGATCGACGGCGACGAAATGACTGTGCAGCGCAACGAGCAGATCTATACCAAGATCGATGACAGTCATTTCCGTTTCCGGGCGCCGATGGCTTCGAGCGGGTGCTCGAAATGGACGGGGATGGTCTGGTGGTCGACTATCCCGGCCTGTTTACGCTGGCGCCCTAGCCGTCATCGCAGGGTCATCAAATCAGCCCAGAATCGGTCTCGTTCATGTCGTTGGGAGCACCAGCAATCATGTTCCAGATCATGCGGCACATCTTTGCGGGCCTGCCGATTGCGTCGGTCCTGATCGGCTTTGCCGGGCAACCGGCCATTCTGGCGCTGCCGCCGGCGCTGACCGCCGGGTTCGTGCTGATCCGCGATCGCATCATCCGCCGCCGGGTCGGGCTTGCCGCCTGGCCCAGCGATGGCTTTGCCCGCCATGTGCTGGTGGATGATTTGGGCTGGCTGCTTCTGCTGACGCTGGCGGGCCTGCCGCTCTGTTTCCTCGGAACCCTGTTGCGCGGTGTCTTCATCGCCGCCTGACACCGCAATTTTTGCCGCCCCGGCTTCCCCCTCCTCTCCTCCTCTGCTACGCCACGGCCTATACTTGCCCGGAGGCCCGACTGTGACCGCAACCTTCAAGACCCTCGACGAACTCGACCTGACCAACAAGCGCGTGCTGCTGCGGGCCGACCTCAACGTTCCGGTCGCCGATGGCAAGGTCAGTGACGCCACCCGCATCGAGCGGCTGGTGCCCACCATCCGCGAAATCGTCAAGCATGACGGCAAGGCCATCCTGCTCAGCCATTTCGGCCGCCCCAAGGGCAAGGTCGATCCCGAATTCTCGCTCGAACAGGTCTGCGCGGCGATCGCCAACGAAACCGGCCATCCCGTGGGTTTCGTCGCTACCGACTGGAATGATGTTTCGGCCGCCAAACAGGCCATCGACGATGCGCCGGCCGGCTCGGTGCTGGTGCTCGAAAACACCCGCTTCCACCCCGGCGAGGAAGCCAACAATCCCGAGCTGGCCCAGCGCATGGCCAGCCTTGGCGATGTTTATGTCAACGACGCCTTCTCGGCCGCCCACCGCGCCCATGCCTCCACCGAAGCCTTGGCGCATCTGCTGCCGGCCGCGGCGGGCACGGCCATGCAGGCCGAGCTCGAGGCGCTCGAAGCGGGCCCGGGCAAGCCGAAAAAGCCGGTCATCGCCATTGTCGGCGGAGCCAAGGTTTCCTCCAAGATCGATCTGCTGGAAAACCTCGTGACCAAGGTCGATGGCCTCGTCATCGGCGGCGGCATGGCCAATACCTTCCTGCATGCCCGGGGCCATGGCGTGGGCAAGTCGCTGGCCGAAAAGGACTCGGCTGAAACCGCCCTGCGCATCATGGACAAGGCCGACAAGGCCAGCTGCGCCATCATCCTGCCCATCGACGCGGTCGTCGCCCGGCACTTCAAGGCTGATGCTCCCACCCGCCTCTATGGCGTGGACGCCATCGACCCCGACGGTATGATTCTGGATATCGGCCCTTCCTCGGTGGAGCGCATCAAGGGCGCGATCGATGAAGCCCACACCATCGTCTGGAACGGCCCCATGGGCGCTTTCGAGATGAACCCGTTTGACGCGGGCACCGTCGCCATCGCCAAATATGCCGCCGAACGCACCCATGCCGGCAAACTGATCTCGGTGGCCGGCGGCGGCGACACCGTCGCAGCCCTCGCCCATGCCGGGGTCAAGGACGCCTTCACCTATGTCTCCACCGCCGGTGGCGCCTTCCCTCGAATGGATGGAAGGCAAGCCCCTGCCGGGTGTCGAAGCGCTGAAGAAGTAAGGCCCGATTGCACCAGCGAGCGGTCGCACCAACCCTGACCACCGAACGGCTGACGCTGCGCCCACAAAGGCGCAGCGATTTCGACCTGTTGGTGCAGCTCTATACCTCGGATCGCTCGCGTTTCGTGGGTGGCCGGCGAACTGCATCCGCTGTCTGGCGCGACTTCATGAACTCGGTGGGTCATTGGCCGATCACCGGCATGGGTGGATGGGCCATCGACATCACGGTGACTGGTCAGTGCATTGGCGAAGTCGCCGTTTGTCGGCCGCCCGAATATCCCGAGATTGAAATCGGCTGGGTGCTGTTCGAAGGCAATGAGGGCCGTGGCTATGCCCCGGAGGCTGCAACCGCCGCCCGAAACTGGGCGCGCGACACGCTCTGCGCAACGAGCCTAGTCTCTTACATCGACCCCGACAACGCCCCCTCACTCAAACTCGCCAGGCGGCTGGGTGGTAAACCGGACGGGACAGCTGCGACGCCCAATGGCGATGCGTGCCTAGTGTTCCGCTATTGGTAGGAGACCAAGCCATGCAACTGGTCAGTCTCGATCATTCAGCACTTGATGGCGCGGTAGCAAAGCAGGCCCAGAGCCTACTTGAGTTCGCTTTTCCTGACATGGGCGGTCAATATTACGGGGACGAGATGCCCCGAAAGATCATCCTTCTCTCGGATGCTGGCACGGTGGTGGGCCACCCGGCAGCTTACATCCGCGGGGTAACTGTCGGCGACCACCCGATGGACATTGGCCTTGTTGGTGGGGTTGCCGTTGGACCGAACTATCGTGGCAAGGGCCTATCGAAACGTCTCATCGCGGCGGCACATCAGTTCTTTGTCAGCGCCAATATTAGCTTTGCGGTGCTCTTCGCGTTTGAACCCGAGCGCTACACATCGTCGGGCTATAGTCTCATGACCACACAAACGCGGTTCATCGAAAATGGCGAAACCAAGCAGTTCGTCTATCGCGGCGGAATGGTCGCTGAACTTGGCGACCGACCGTGGCCCGATGCCTTGCTCGATCTAAAGGGACCCACGGTCTGATCTACCATACAAGATACATCTTTCGTCTAATAACCCTAGGTCTAATCGAAGCCGGCGTGACGAAAGTCTAATCTGCCCCCAAGTTCACCACTTGAGGCTGATATCCATGACGAAGTCGCTCAACGCCATCGCCCAGAAACTGATGGAACCCGGCAAAGGCATTCTGGCTGCCGACGAGATCCGAAGGCACGATCGGCAAGCGCTTCGCCAAGATCAACCTGCCCAATACGCTCGATCTGCGCCGCGACTATCGCGAGATGCTGTTCCGCTCGACCAATGCGATGCAGAACTATATTTCGGGCGTTATCCTGACCGAAGAGACGCTTGAGCAATCGGCCGCCGATGGCACTGCGTTCCGCGCCATTCTGGCCGATGCCGATGTCATTCTCGGCATCAAGGTCGATCGCGGCACCTTCCCCATGCCCGGCGATGGCGGCGAAAAGATCACCGAGGGCCTTGATGGCCTGCGCCAGCGCCTCGCTCGCTATGCGACCACGGGCGCCGGCTTTGCCAAATGGCGCGCCGTCATCACCATCAATGACATTGCCCCCACCCGCAACAATATCCGCGCCAATGCCCATGCGCTGGCCCGCTATGCCATTCTCTGCCGGGAAGCCGGCATCGTGCCGGTCGTCGAGCCCGAAGTGGTTGGCGACGGCGAGCCGGGCAATCATTCGCTGGAGGCTGCGCGACTGTTACGGGTGAAGTGCTGGAAAACGTCTTCAAGGAATTGCGCCTCGCCGGTGTCGATCTGTCCGGCATGCTGCTCAAGCCCAATATGGTGCTGCCCGGCATCAATTCGCGCGATCGCCCTTCGGTTGAGGATGTCGCCAAGCGCACCGTGGAAGTACTGCGCGAGCATGTGCCCGCTGCCGTGCCGGGCATTGCCTTCCTGTCGGGCGGGCAGACCGATGAAGAAGCCACTGCGCATCTGTCGGCCATGAACCAGATATCAGGCAAGCCTTGGCCGATGACCTTCTCCTATGGCCGCGCTGCAGAATGTGGCCCTGCGCACTGGGCCGGCCGCCGCGAAAACTTCCCCAGTGCTCAGGCCGCTTTCAGCCACCGTGCCCATATGAATTCCCTGGCTGCCCCGGGCACCTGGACGGGCGAGATGGATCGCGCCGCCTGACATTGGAACTCCCAGCGACGGACTAATGTCGCATCTGGATGCGCCTCCCTCCCGGGGCGCGCATTTTCTTTGCGCGAGCCATGCCACTTCGCTTATTGCAAGAACCGTCCCTTTTGTCGCCAAAATGGCGGCCTATTGAGCACGCGTCGAGTACCGGAAGCCCATGGCCCCTCAGCTTTATCTCATCACCCCCGCTGCCGCCGATCCGGAAAGCTTTCCCGCTCTCCTGATGAGCGTGTTGAGCGCCGCCGAAATCTCCGCGCTGCTGGTGCGCCGGGGCGAATTGGATGACGCGGCCTATGCCGCACTTGCCGGCAAGATCGTCAATATCGGCCGGGGTGCCGGTTGCGCGGTCTTGCTGGAAAACGACACGGCGCTGGCCAAAAAGCTCGGCGCCGATGGCGTGCATGTCACCACCGGCAGCAAGGACACCAAGGCCGCCATATCAGCGCTCAAGCCCGCAGCCATTGTGGGAACCGGCAATATCAGCAGCCGGCATGACGCCATGACCATGGGCGAACTCGATGTCGACTATGTCTTTTTCGGTCCCCTGGATGGCCCGGCTGATGCCGTTGCGGCCGATCTGGCGCAATGGTGGGCCGAGACCTTCGAAATTCCCGCCGTGTTCAGCGATCCGGCGGCGACTAGCGGCCAGCATCATGGCGCCGAATTCCTCGCCCTTTCGGACTCTATCTGGTCCGCCCCTTCTCCGGCCGCCGCCATTGCCGCGATCGCCGCTTCGTTCGAGGAAACTGCATGACCCGGCTGCTCCCCGCCATCGCCCTGCTGCTGGCGCTTGCCCCCTGCCCACCCCGGCGCAGGACGAAGCGGCCGAGACCATCAGCAGCGAAATCTTCGGCCCTCGCGCCAATGTGGATTATGCCTTCGGGGCGTTTCAGCGCGGCTATTTTCTGACCGCGCTCGAATATGCCCTGCCCTGCGCCGAAAGGGCGATGCCGCCGCCCAGACGCTGATCGCCGAAATCTACGCCAAGGGCCCGGGCGTGACCCAGAATGATGAAAGCGCCGCCAGCTGGTATCAACTGGCCGCCAATAATGGCGGCGTGCTCGCCATGTTCGAGCTGGCGCTCTACTATCAGGATGGCATTGGCGTGCCCAAAAATCGCGCGCCGCCGATCTGTTCAAGAAGGCCGCCGAGGGCGGCTATATCCCAGCCAAGTACAATCTGGCTTTGCTGCATGTGGAAGGCATCTATGCCTCGCCCAGCCTGACGGAAGCAGCAGGCCTGATGAAGGAAGCCGCCGACGCCGAATTGGCCGAGGCCCAATATGACTATGGCACCATGTTGATCGAAGGGGCGGGCTCGGCGCCCAACGAGGCCGAAGGCGCCAAATATATCAAGCTGGCGGCCGAGCAGGACCTGATCGCCGCCCAGATCGACTATGCCACCCTGCTTTATCTCGGCCGGGGCGTGGAGCAGAATATCGAGGAAGCCGCCACTGGTATCAACGCGCCGCCGAGGCGGGCAATGCCGTGGCCCAGAACCGCTATGCCAAGCTGCTGGCGGTGGGCGAAGGCGTGCCGCTCAGCCTCGGAGAACGCAGCCATGTGGCGGGCCCCGGCGCGGCGCCGGGGACTATCCGACCCCTCGCTCGACCGGCTACTGATCTCCATTCCCAACGACCAATTGGCCAAGGCCGAGGAACGCGCCCGCTTCTGGCCCTCCATCCCGCCAACGGCCGAAACCATTGCCACCATTCCCACCACGACGCCGGCGCCGCAGGACGGTCCGCTGGTATTGCCAGCGCCCACCGACCCGGACGAGGCCCCCACCGCACCGGCCGAGCAAACCAGCGATCCGGCACCTCAACCGCAAAACCCTTGAACCTTTGGGCATTCTGGGGCAATAAGCCCGCCACACACGGGTTAAGCGCAGCGGGTCGTCATTTCGGCCTCATGATGAGCCTGTCGAACTCCTGATCGAACGGGCATGGCGCGCGGATCCGGCATTTCGGCAAGCCCGGGATGAGGTTTGTTGCCAAAAGACCCGTCGCCCCACAGCGAGAAAAGACTGCTTCATGGCCAAGATCAACGGCAACGAAATCCGCCCCGGCAATGTCGTCAACCACCGTGACCGCCTCTGGGTCGCGGTCAAGGTCGATCACGTCAAGCCCGGCAAGGGCGGCGCCTATGCCCGAGTCGAACTCAAGGCCATCCTTGGCGGCACCAAGCTCAACGAACGCTTCCGTTCGGCCGAGACCGTGGAAACCGTCGAACTCGAATTTCAGTGACTTCACTTTCCTCTACGAACAGGGCGATAGCCTCGTGTTCATGGACCGTGCCAGCTACGAGCAAGTCGAACTGGCCAAGGATTTCGTTGGCGAGCGCGCCGCTTTCCTGCAGGACGGCATGAAGATCACCCTCGAAATGCATGAAGAGACCCTGCTGGGCGTCAAATTCCCGGCCAATGTGATTCTCGAAGTCACCGAGGTCGATCCGGTGCAGAAGGGCCAGAGCGTCTCCAGCCAGTTCAAGCCGGCGATCATGTCGAACGGCCTCAAGGTCATGGTGCCGCCCTTCATTGCCGTGGGCGAACGCATCGTGGTCGATACGACCGAAGCCACCTATATGCGCCGGGCAGACTGATCATGGCACGTTCCGCAATTCTCAATGTCATGGTCGGTGCCGCTATCAAGGCCGGCCGTTCGCTCACCAAGGACTTTGCCGAGGTCGAAAACCTGCAGGTGTCCCGCAAGGGGCCGGCCGATTTCGTCTCCAAGGCCGATCTGCGCGCTGAGCAGATCGTCTTCGACGAGCTCAAAAGGCCCGCCCGACCTATGCCTTCCTGATGGAAGAAGGCGGGGAAGTCACCGGCACCGATGGCCAGCACCGCTGGATCATCGATCCGCTCGATGGCACCACCAATTTCCTGCATTCCATCCCGCTCTTTGCCGTTGCCATCGCCCTTGAGCGCGCCAATGAGATCGTGGCCTCGGTGATCTACAATCCCGTGCTGGACGAGCTCTATACCGCCGAAAAGGGCGGCGGCACTGGGTCAATGATCGTCGCCGCCTGCGCATTGGCGGCCGCCGCCACCCGGCCGACGCCGTGGTCTGCACCGGCATCAAGACCCGTGGCACGGCCAATGATAGCCTGCAATTGCGCCAATTGGCCGCCATCAATCCTGCCGTGGCCGGCATCCGCCGCTCCGGCTCGATTTCCATGGACCTGGCCCGGCTCGCTGCCGGCCGCTATGACGCGGTCTGGGAAGCTGGGCTCGCGCCCCGGGACGTAGCGCCGGGCCTGTTGATGGTCAAGGAAGCCGGCGGCACCATTTCCGACTTTGCCGGCAGCCCCGGCTCGGTCTGGAATGGCCAGGTCGTGGCCGGCAATGAAGCGCTGCATGCAGCGCTGCTCAAGCAACTCAAGCCGATCCAGTAACGAACGACAAATCTGGCGCGGTGAGCCTTGCATCTTGCCCGGCCGCTGCGCATCTATGCTGCCGGAGGAATATTCCCATGGCAGTGCCCACGCTCTATGACTGGATCGGCGGCATTGAGCCATTGCAGCGACTGACCGCCGAATTTTACCGCGCATCCCCGATGATCCGGTGCTGGCGCCGGTATTCGCCCATATGGCGGCGGACCATCCCGAACATGTCGCGCTGTTTCTCGCCGAAGTGCTGGGCGGCCCCGATCTTTATTCGCGGGAACATGGCGGCCATCCCGAAATGGTGCGCCACCATCTGGGCCGGCATTTGAACGAGGCCATGCGGCGGCGCTGGATCGGCCTGCTGCTCGATACCTATACCGATCTGGGCCTGCCGGCCGATCCCGAATTCGCTTCGGCACTGGTTGGTTATCTCGAATGGGGATCGCGGCTGGCCGTCATCAATTCAGCGCCCGGCGCGACCGTGTCCGAACAGGCGCCAATGCCCAAATGGGGCTGGGGCGAAACCGGCGGTCCTTATATGCCCAAGGCCGACTAGCCGAGCGGCAGCAGCTCCTCGAACCAGTTCATATCCTCAAAGCTGCAGAAGGCCGGTGCGCGCAACTCGAGCACCGGCGCCTGTACGCGGATCATGGCCAGCACATCGTCCAGCATATCCTGCCAGCCGGGCAGCGCCGCCTCATCGAACCAGTCGATCAGATAGGCGAAGGTGATGTGGAATTCGTAGCTGTCGTGATCGGGGTGCTGATAGCCCAGCAGCGCCGCCAGTCATTGCGCCAGCCCGCCATGGCGCGGCGATCGGCTTCGGTAATCCCCTGCACCACCAGCCCCGTAGGCAGCGCCCTGACGGCTTCCACCGCAAAAGCCCCGCCGCCCGCATAGGGGGCCAACCGCTCCAGCATCAGTTCGGTCATCGTGTCCACCGGGGCATCGAGCGGCACGCCCACGGGCCAATAGGTCGGCTCGCGGCGGGTCTCGATAATGCCCCGGAACAGGGTCATATGAAGGCTCTCCGGCGCCGTGAAGGCCAGCTGGCGCGCTTGCGGCATGTCCAGATAACGCTGCCGAGCCACGCGCAACACGCGCTCGGTGTCCGAACCGTCCTGCAAGTGACACACGACGGTATTGCCCCGCTCGGACAGGAAAATACCATCCCGATTGTAGCGCTGGCCCAGATGGCGCGGCGCGACGGGATGGTGCGTGCGGGAAAACGCCTGTAGATCGGGCGAGATCGTGGCCATGGACATGGCGGGGCTCCGGATAAGGTTTGCTGGCACAGCGCTATCCGCCCTAAGCGAAACCTCTGTGACAGCTCAGGGCAACACACAAACCTTTGTCATTGCCCTGCCACGCTGCACTGACTAGTCTTGGCAGTGATTTGCGCGCATGAGGCAAGGTTCCGGCAAATATGACGCAAGGCTACGATCCATACCATCTCGCCAGTCCGACTGTTTACCTCATCAAGATCCTGATTTTCCCGGTGCTGGTGGCACTGGTGGGGGCGATCTTGTTCACCACGATCGTGACCTTCTTCTGGGCCAATCCGTTCATCAATTCGATGATCTTCCCGGCCCTGTTCGTCGGCATTTTCCTCAGCTTCCGCCAGATATTCCGCCTCTTTCCCGAGGTGAAATGGGTCAATTCGCTGCAGGACGGCAATGTCACCAATGTGCGCCCGCCCGTGCTGCTGGCGCCGGTGGCAGGTCTGCTGCGCGAGCGGATCGGGGAAGCGATCATCACGCCCTCCTCCATGCGCTCAATCCTCGACAGTGTCGGCAACCGGCTCGATGAGGCCAAGGACACCTCGCGGTACCTGACGGGCCTTTTGGTTTTTCTCGGCCTGATGGGCACGTTTTACGGTCTGCTCGGAAACCGTCAGCAGTGTTGCCGGCGTGATCAATTCGCTGGATGTGACCAATGGCGATAGCGCCGCGCAATTCTCGAGCCTGCGCGAAGGACTATCCGCCCCGCTGGCCGGCATGGGCACGGCGTTTTCTTCGTCCCTGTTCGGTCTGGCCGGCTCGCTGGTGCTGGGGTTTCTCGACCTACAGACCAGCCAGGCGCAGAACGCCTTCTATACCGATCTTGAGGACTGGATGACCTCGATGACCGAGCTCGACCATCCCGTTTCGGCCATGCAGGCCAATGCCGGTGGGCCTGAAATGCAGGCCATGTTCGACAAGCTCGGCAGCTCCATGCAGAACCAGAATTCCTCACAAAACGCCATCCGTGCCATGGCCGAGCTGGCGCGCGGCATTGACGGGCTGGTCAAGCATATCCGCACCGAGCAGGACGATCTGCGCAAGCACATTACCGACTGAGCCGAGACCAATCAGAAGCTGCGCGAACTGATCGAGGCCGTGCTGTCCCGTGCAGATAGCGAGCGGCGGAACTAATGCCAGAGCCCGCTCCCGCCGGCGCATCGAGGCTAATTATTGGCCCGGCTTCGTGGATGCCCTCTCGAGCCTATTGCTCGTCATCATTTTTCTGCTCAGCCTGTTCATGCTGACCCAATTCTTCCTGGGGCAGGAATTGCAGGGCCGCGACACCGCGCTCTCCCGGCTCAATAGCCAGATTGCCGAGCTGACCGACCTGCTGCAACTCGAACGCTCCAATTCCTGATGATCTGACCTCCCAGATCGCCAATCTGACCGCCACGCTCGCCACCGCCCAATCCGACAATGCCGAGCTGACCGGGCAGCTTTCGGGCATTGGCGCGGGCCTTGCCGGCAAGGACGAATCCATTGCAGGGCCTTGAGGCCCAGCTGTCGGACGCGCAGGAGCTGTCCGATGAGGCCAACGCCCGTGTCGCCCTGCTCAACCAGCAATTGGCGGCCCTGCGCAGCCAGATCGGCGCTCTCGAAGCCGCGCTCAATGCCTCGGAAAGTCGCGACACCGAATCGCGCACCCAGATCGCCGATCTGGGTCGCCGCCTCAATCTGGCACTGGCCCAACGCGTGCAGGACCTGTCGCGCTATCGCTCCGATTTCTTCGGTCGCCTGCGACAAATCCTTGAGGGCCGCGCTGATGTCCGCGTTGTCGGCGACCGTTTCGTGTTCCAGTCCGAAGTGCTGTTCGACCCCGGCCGAGCCAATATCCAGCCCGGCGGCACGCCTGATCTCGACGCTCTGGCCGCAGCCATATTGCAGCTCGAAACCGAAATTCCGCCCGATATCAATTGGGTGCTGCGCATTGACGGGCACACCGACAAGCGCCCGATTTCCAATGCGCTTCCCCTCGAACTGGGAACTCTCGGCTGCGCGCGCCATCTCGGTGGCGCAATATCTGGTAACCAAGGGCGTTTCTGCCCAATCGACTGGTCGCCGCGGGCTTTGGCGAATTCACCCCGCTCGACCCCGCCGATAATGACGAAGCCTATCGCCGCAACCGTCGCATCGAGTTCAAGCTGACTGAGGGGTGAGCACCTAAGCCAGATCATCCAGCCGGAATTGCAGCCGCGCCAGCTCGGCGTAGCGGCCGCCCTTGGCGACCAGCTCGTCATGGGTGCCCTGATCGATGATGTGACCGGCGTCGAGCACCAGGATCTTGTCGGCATCGCGGATGGTGGCCAGCCGGTGGGCGATCACCAGCGTGGTACGCCCCTGCATCAAATGCTCCAGCGCCTTCTGCACCAATTGCTCGCTCTGCGCGTCGAGCGCACTGGTCGCTTCATCGAGCAACAGGATCGGGGCATTCTTCAGAATCGCACGCGCAATGGCCAGCCGCTGCTTCTGCCCGCCCGACAGCATCACGCCGCGCTCGCCCACAATCGTGTCATAGCCCCGCGGCAGGTCGGTGACGAAGTCATGCACCAGCGCCGCCGTAGCGGCCGCGATCACTTCGGCATCGCTCGCATCGGGTTTGCCGAAGCGGATATTGTCGGCAATGGTGCCGGCAAAAATGGTCGGCTCTTGCTCGACATAGGCGAAACGCTGCCGTAACTGGCTCAGGCCCACCTGGCGGATATCGATGCCATCGACCGGGATGGCGCCGCTCTTGACGTCATAAAAGCGCTGCAACAGCGACAACGTGGTCGATTTGCCCGAGCCCGAGGCGCCCACTGGGGCTACGGTTTCCCCGCGCCCCACGGTAAAGCTGAGGTCAGTCAGCACGTGCTCGTAGCCCCCGGTATCATAGCCGAAATTGACCGCTTCTGAACGCCACCGTGCCCAGCGGCGGATTGGGCAGCGCAACGGGCGTTGCCGCTTCGGTAATGCTCGGCTCGGTATCGAGGATTTCCGTCAGCCGCTCGGTGGCGCCGGCCACCGTCTGCAATGTGCCCAGCACTTCGCTGACATTGGTCAGGGCGCCCGAGGCCATCAGGGCATAGATCAGGAACTGCGCCAGCTGCCCCGCGGTGACGGTGCCCTCGAAGACCGAGCGGGCGCCCCACCAGACCAGAAACACGATCGCTGCGGAGCCGAGGAAAATCACCATGCCCACCAGCACCGAACGGGCGGCGAGGCGCTTAGTTTCGGCGACATAGCTGGCTTCGCTGCGCTTGCCATAATGGGAGGATTGCGCATCTTCCGGGTAAAGGACTTGACCGTGCGGGTGGCGCCCAGCATTTCGGTGGCCATGGCAGACAGATCGGCCAGCGCGTCCCGGGTACGGCGCGACATGCCGCGCAGGCGGCGCGAATACGCAATTAGCGGCAGCAGGATCAGTGGCGCGGCAATGACCACGGCAATGGTCAGCACCGGACTGGTCAGCAGCATCATGATCAGCGCGCCGATAATGGTGACGATTGAGCGCAAAGCCAGCGTCATGCTGGAGCCCACCGCACTGCGAATCGTGGCGACGTCGCCATTGAGCCGGCTGGTCAGCTCGCCCACTCGATGGGTATCGAAAAAGCGGGCATCCAGCGCCAGCAGATGGGAAAACACCGCTCGGCGCAGATCGGCCAGCACGCGCTCGCCGATGACCGAGATGAAATAGAAGCGCAACCCGCTGGCAATGGCCATCACCAGCGCAATGCTGACGATCAGCCAGCCATAGCGGCCGACATTTTCCAGATTCTGCTCGACAAAGCCCTGATCGATCGCCCCGCCCAGCATGGCGGGAATGGCCAGCGAGGAAATCGCCGAGACCAAGAGGAACGAGACGGCAAGAACCAGCCGCCACGGATAGCGCAGCACAAAGGGCATAAGGCGCCGCAAGGGTTGCAGCTTGCGCGGATTCATATTGGGCGTTTCGAGTAGTTTTTCGGCCCCGGTCGGTGCACGGGTCGCCTGATCTGTCATCGCTCGGATACGCCACTCTGGTGGAGTTGGGGTCCGGAAGAGCCCGGGCCGCGCTGCGGCTCCGATATAGGCGCTGCCCGAAACGCCCGCAACAGCTTTGTCCCGCGCAATTTTGCCACGCCCATACCCTTGCAGACCGGGCCTGCTTTCTGTATGAAGCCGCCAACACCAGTTTTAGATGCTCTCCAGGCGCCACGGCGCCCGTTTGATTTGAGGCGATACCGATGAAGGCTGATATCCATCCGGACTACCACAATATCACTGTGGTCATGACCGACGGCACCAAGTACGAAACCCGTTCGACCTACGGCAAGCCCGGCGATACGCTGCAGCTCGACATCGATCCCAAGACCCATCCGGCTCGGACCGGCGGCACGGGCCAGTTGCTCGACCGCGGTGGCCGTGTCTCGCGCTTCAAGGAGCGCTTCAAGGGCCCGGGCATCTAAGCCAGTCCTTGTCAGAATTCGAAAAGCCCGGCCTTGTGCCGGGTTTTTTGTTGGAATAAAGCTCTCGCTCAAGCCCGGCCAAACGCCGCCTTGAGCCGCGCCAACTGGTCGGCAATGCCATTGGCGACGCCGATATCGAGCTCGGGCAGCTTGCCGCGTTCGAGGCGTATCGAACTGCATGACCCGGTCGAACAGGCGATCACCCTTGTCGATATAATCGCGCAACGGCGTGGGCAATTGGGCATAGCCCGGCCCGCCGCGTTCGGATGGCGTGGCGGAGAATTTGACCTTCTCCTTTTCGGAGCGGGCATTTTCCTTGGTGATTTCGCCTTCATTGACCGCGCGTTGCAGCAAGAGCCAGGAGGCCAGCTGCATCAGCCGCGTGGTCAGCCGCATCGATTCGGTGGCATAGAGGAACGAGGCTTCGCGACCCAGAATCCGGCTGTCGCCGCGGCCCTCACCGTCGAGATAGGCCGCGACCTCCTCGATCAGCGCCATGCCCTCGCGATACAGCAGGTCGAACCCGCCGGACGCCACGATGCGTGGCCCGATGGCAATGGCCCGGCCCTTTTCACTCAGTTCCGTCACGCGACCTCCTCGCTGCTCAGCCTATGCTAGGTGCAAAAGCTTAAGGCGTCATTCGCCTGCTCGCATCAAGTTGAAAAGAGCTTTAAGAACATGATGATAGTGACGATAAAACGGCCCTGAAAAAGAAAAAAGAGCCGTAAGAACGGCTCTCGAAGTTAACAGGGAGGCGTCAAACAGAGGGAGAAACCACTCTGAAAAATTCAGAAGAACCTGAATAATGAGAGGTTACCGCGCAAACATTAATTGGCGGTTAAAGCGTGTCGATTTCTTAACCCTGTAAATTTGCACGGCGTTGACCGCTCCGCCACCCGATCTATTGACACAAATTTGCCATCAAGATGAACGGCTTGGCCGATCCTGCCTAGAACTTGAACACTGCGTCGGCCGCCTTGCGTGTGGCGCCGCGTGCTTCAATAGCCGCGCGCAGCCGGGCGATCTCGGCTTCAAGCAGCCCGATGCGCTCGCTCAGCTCTTCCACCGACATGGTATCGATCGGCATGCCCACTTCATGGCGTTTTGGCTTGCTGACTTCCTCGTCATCCATGCTCAGCCTCCTGTTGTTTACCCCATAGGATAGCGCACCACTCTTGCCGGGCAAGATCACTTCGTCCAGCATATCGCCATGACACTCCCCGACGGCATGACCGTGATCGCCATCGCCAGCCCCGGCGGACCCGAAGTATTGACGGCGGGGCAGCAGAACCTGCCCGATCTGGGGCCTAACGACGTACTGATCCGGGTTGCAGCGGCCGGCGTCAATGGCCCCGACTCGGCGCAACGCCGTGGCCATTACGATCCGCCTCCCGGCGCCTCGCCCCTGCCCGGCCTTGAAGTCGCCGGCGAAATTGCCGCCATCGGCACGGAGGTCGCCAGCTGGCAGCTGGGTGACCGGGTCATGGCGCTGACCAATGGCGGGGGCTATGCCGAATATGTCGCCGTGCCGGCCGGCCAGTGCTGCCGGTACCCACCCATTGGCCTCTGATCGAGGCGGCGGCGCTGCCCGAGACTCGGTTCACCATCACCCAGACGCTGGTGATGCGCGCGGGGCTCACGCCCGGCATGAGCGTGCTGGTACACGGCGCAGCCGGCGGCATTGGTGGGGCGGCCATCCAGATCGCGACCATTTTAGGGGCCCGGGCCATCGCCGTGGTGTCCTCGCCGGAAAAGGCGGAATATGCCCGCGAGCTGGGTGCCGTAGCGACAATCAACTATACCAGCGAGGACATTGCCGCCCGCGCGCTGGCGCTGACCGATGGCCGTGGCGTTGACCGCGTGCTCGATATTATCGGCGGCGCCATGACGCAGACCAATATTGTTGCCTCGGCGCGGGGCGGGCATATCGTACAGGTCTCGACGCTGGATGCCAGCAAGGCGGAAGTGTCGCTGGGCCAGCTGATGGCCGTGCAATTGACGCTGTCGGGCTCGACCTTGCGGCCACAGAGCGCGCAGACCAAGGCGGATATCGCTACGCGCATCCGCATGGATTTGTTGCCGGCATTGGCGGCGCCGGGATCTGGGGGCCGCGCGTGACGTGTTTTGCACTGGCCGAGGCGCCGGCGGCACATGCGGCCATGCAGACGCGACAGCATATCGGCAAGATCGTGCTGGTGACCGATTTTGGGGCGGGGCTGTGATGCGCGCCCCATCACTATAGTTACAATCTCATTGCAGATTGGCCGAGCAAGCCATATATTGGCTATCTGTTCCCCTCAGCAATGAAGCACGAGGCGGAGCGGTCCGGAGGAATACCGGCCGCGCCACGAGGAGTTATTTATATGACCCAGCCCCTGTTGATGCCCAAGGCGACCGCCGTTTGGCTCGTCGACAACACTGCGCTGTCATTCGAGCAGATCGCGGCCTTTTGCACGCTGCATCCGCTGGAAGTCCGGGGCATTGCCGACGGTGACGTCGCAGGCGGGATCATGGGTGTGAACCCGATCCAGAACGGCCAGCTGACGCGCGAGGAAATCGAAAAGGCCGAAGGCGACCCGAACTATCGCCTGAAGCTGAGCGAGCCCAAGGTGCGCGTCGCCGCCGCCAAGCGCAAAGGCCCGCGCTATACCCCGATTTCGCGCCGCAACGAGCGCCCCAACGCCATCAAATGGCTGGTTCGCAACCATCCCGAGCTCAAGGACGCGCAGATCATGCGCCTCGTGGGTACGACCAAATCGACTATCGAGTCGGTGCGCGAATCCACCCACTGGAACGCCGCCAACCTGACCGCCATGGACCCGGTGACGCTGGGCCTGTGCAGCCAGATCGACCTCGATCTCGAGGTCAAGCGCGCCTCCAAGGGCGGCCCGGGCGTGGACGAGGCCGATGAAGGCACGACGCTGATGACAGCCGAGGAAGCCATGGCCCGCTCGGGCAGCCGCAGCAATGCGCCCGCCGAAGACGGCGAATATGCCGAAGGCGACCACCGCCCGCACCACACCCCGGCACAGGAAGAGTTCGACGCAGATTCCGTCTTCGCCAAGCTCAAGTCGCTTAAGAGCGATACGGATAATTAGGGCCGGTTTGTTGGTATGATGAAGCCCCATGAGAAGCGGGGTTTTTGTTTTTGAGATTGTGCAAAACAGGCAAAGTCCTTCCCCACCCACCGCATCTCCCTCGGGCTTGACCCGAGGGCCATTCTCAGCGCGGCACAAGTGGCGAATGGTCCTCGGGTCGAGCCCGAGGAAGCATCGTGGTTGCGGGTAGATGGTGCCCGCCGGGTCTCCCCAAGGGGTACTCCGACACCCCCTCAAATTCACGTCACCAGCGACAATATCTCGACAGCGCCACTTCCCTGTCACATGATTTGCCGGCGCTTCCGTTTGAGAGACCCCGGTCGTTGGAAAACAATATCTTGCTGGCCATTTTCGTCCTGCTGGCTGCCAGTGTCGCGCTCGCGCCGCTAGCCAAAGCGCTGGGGCTGGGCACGGTGCTGGGCTACCTTGCCGCCGGCATCCTGATCGGGCCTTATGGGCTGGGGCTGGTCTCCGATAGCGAGCTGATCCGGCAGGTGGCCGAATTCGGTATCGTCATGATGCTGTTCCTGATCGGGCTCGATCTGCAGCCCTCCGAAGTCTGGCGCATGCGGCACAAGGTTTTGGGGTTGGGGGTAACCCAGCTTGTCATCACCACGGTTATTTTGGCCCTGGCCCTGCTGATCGCTGGCTTTGCACTCAACACCGCCATCATTATCGGGCTGGCGCTGTCCATGTCCTCCACCGCCATTGCCATCCAATCGAGCCAGCAGCGCGACATTACCCGCACCGATGCCGGGCGGGCGAGCTCGGCCGTGCTGCTGGTGCAGGACGTCGCCGTCATTCCCATCTTGGCGGCCATTCCGCTGCTGGCCGTATCGGGCAGCCGGCATGCGGTGCATGTAGAACTGGACCATGCGGTACAGGCCATTGCCGACCCGCTCGATTGGGTGACCCCGCTGATCCTGATCGGGGCCTTTATCGGCGCCATCCTCGCCGGGCGCTATCTGGTGCGGCCGGTGCTGGGCTATGTGGCGCGCACCGGGGTGCGCGAAGCCTTTACCGCGCTGGGCACGGCCATCGTGTTCGGCGCGGCGCTCCTGACCCAGCTGGAGGGCTTGTCGCCGGCTCTGGGCGCCTTTATCGGCGGGGTGCTGCTGGCCGATAGCGAATACCGGCATGAGCTCGAAAGCAATCTCGAGCCATTCAAGGGATTGTTGCTGGGGCTGTTCTTCATCTCGGTGGGCATGTCCATCGCCTTTTCGGTGCTATGGTCCGAGCCGCTGCGGCTATTGGCGCTGGTCGGCGGCTTTGTCGGGGTCAAGATCGCTGTGATGTTCGGGCTGGCCACCCTGTTCCGCATGCATCTGGCCGACCGCTTGCTGCTGGCCATTCTCTTGAGCCGGGCGGGGAATTCGCCTTCGTCATCCTGCAATTTGCCCAAAGCGCCGGTGCCTTGAGCGCCGAGGATCATGGGCTGCTGGCGGTGGCCGTAGCGTTGTCCATGGCGACGACGCCGCTCCTGCTGCTGGCCTTTGATCGGCTGGTGGCGCCTCGGCTTGATGCCCGCAGTGCTCGCGACAGCGACGACATTACCGAGCACCGCAAGATCGTGGTGTTGGGCTATGGGCGGTTCGGGCAGATCGTTACCCGCATGCTGCGGGCGCAGGGGTTTGAGACCACGCTGATCGATGATGATCCGGCACAGATCGAACTGGTGCGCAAATTCGGCGTCAAGGTGTTCTATGGCGATGGTTCGCGGCTCGATCTGCTGCATGCCGCCGGGGTCGGGCAGGCCGAGCTGGTCGTGGTTGCAGTGGGCGGGGCCGACCGCATTTTGGACATTGCCCGCAAGGTGCGGCGGCATTTTCCCAACGTAACCATTGCCGCCCGCGCCATCGACCGCGGCCACGCCCATGAATTGATGGCGCTGGGTGTGGAAGTGTTCTGAACGCGAAACGTTCCTGTCGGCCATTAATCTGGGGGCCAAGGTGCTGGTGCAATTGGGCGTGGCGCCGATCGACGCGCACCATATGGCACAGGCCTTCGAGCGGCATGACAATCAATTGCTCACCGATTCGTTTGCCGTGCGCGAGGATGAGGACGCCTATGTCGGCATGGTGCGCCAATCGATGAGTCTGCTCAACGAAACCATGCAGGGCGACGAACAACCCTCTCCGCTCGACAAGAAGGACTCGCCACGGGGCGAATAGCGCTTTCGCTGGGAATGACATCGTGCTAGTTTGCGCTCTCCCGCCCACTACCCCACCTGCCGGAACGCCCAAAAATGTTCGATCCCTATTTCGTCACGATCGCCGCGATCGCGGTGCTGATCGTTGGCCTGTCCAAGGCCGGCCTATTGGGCAGTCTGGGCATGGTCGGCGTGCCGCTACTGAGCCCGGTCATGCCTGCGCGCGACGCCGCCGGCATGATGCTGCCAGTGCTGCTGGCCATGGATATCATCGCCGTCTGGACCTATCGCAAGGAAGTGGACTGGCGGATCATCCGCATCATGCTGCCCGGCGCGGCCATCGGCACCATTCTGGGCTGGGTGCTGTGGTCCTTCGTCTCCGACGATGCAGTGCTGCTATTTGTGGGCGTCGTGACGCTGCTCTTCATCCTCGATGCCATATTGCCGCTGCGCAAAAGCTCGAAGGACTGCATCCGTCAAAGCCCCGGGGCATTTTCTGGGGCGGCTTTGCTGGTTTCACCAGCTTTATCAGCCATACCGGCGGTCCCCCGTTCCAGATCTATGTGCTGCCCCAGCGCCTGACGCCGGCCGTCTATGCAGGCACCACGGCCGTATTCTTCGCCATCGTCAACACGGCCAAGCTGGTGCCCTATTTCTTCCGGGCCAGCTCAACCTGCACAATCTGACCCTGTCGGCATCGCTAATCCCGGTGGGCCTGATCGGCGTGCTCGGCGGCGTCTGGCTAGTGCGCCGCATATCGATGGTCTGGTTCTACCGCATCGCCTATTGGCTGGTTTTTATCCTGTCGCTCTACATTATCTGGAAGGGCGCGACAGGCCTGTTTTTCGCTGCTTGAGCCAACAAAAAGGGCCGCAGCGTGTGCTGTGACCCCTCCGTTCCTGTTTTGAGGAACAACGCCGCTTTTACTGCGAACTCGCCGTGTATTTGTACAATTCGTCCTTCACTTCGAGTTTTTTGCGCTTGAGTGCGCTGATCGCCAGCTCGTCATACCGTGTGCTTTTGATTTCGGCCTGGATCTGGCGATCCAACTCCCGGTGACGCCGTTCAAGCGCCGCAACGTGGCCTTCAGTCGTCATAACAACTCCTTGAAGCTAGGTGGACAAGGTGATGGTCACAAATAATTCACGCTTTGTCGACCACCTTCCGTTGCCCTCTGGAAATCTGGTGCAAAACCTATTGTGATCGGTTAACCAAGGGTAAGGGTTGAGGCGCTGGGGAAGCATTAAATTCGATGTTGCCACTAACCAGAGAGCAGGAAGCCAATCTTGGGCTCGAACTGGCCACCAAACGCCAGGAACACTCCGATCTCAATGCGGCGATCGATACGCTGACCCAATCCCATGTGGCCGATCGGATGCTGTTGCAGCGGCTGAAAAAGCGCAAACTGGCGCTCAAGGATCGCATCGTCCAGCTTGAGAATATTTTGCTGCCCGACATCATCGCCTGAGGCTCCGCCGCGCTTGTTTTGTGGCGGCAATTGGGCTAATTCCCCGTTTTGCAACGACCGATAGGGATCAGGCCTTTGCTCACCAAGCCTTCCGTTGCCATCGTCATGGGCAGCCAGTCCGACTGGCCCACCATGCGGCTTGCCGCCGAAACGCTCGAAACCCTGCAAATCGAATATGAGGCGCGCATCGTTTCGGCCCACCGCACGCCCGAGCGCATGGTGGAATTTGCCACCAATGCCCGCGCCGAAGGGTTCAAAATCATCATCGCGGGCGCCGGCGGGTCGGCCCATCTGCCCGGCATGATCGCCGCCATGACGCCGCTGCCGGTGTTTGGCGTGCCGGTTAAATCCAAGGCGCTGAACGGGCAGGATAGCCTGCTCTCCATCGTGCAGATGCCCGGCGGCATTCCGGTGGGCACGCTGGCCATTGGCGAGCCCGGCGCGATCAATGCGGCCCTGTTGGCTGCCGCCGTGCTGGCTTTGTCCGATGAAGACCTCGGCCGACCGGCTCGACCATTACCGCGCCCAGCAAAGCGCGTGCCCCTTTTCCCCTCCGACACCGAGTAATTTTGTGGCCCACGACCTCTCCGCCCTGCCCCCGGCAGCATGATCGGCATTCTGGGGGCGGGCAGCTGGGCCGCATGCTTTCGCTGGCGGCCAGCAAATTGGGCATGCGCACCCATATCTATTGCCCCGATGCCAATAGCCCCGCCTTCGAGGTGACCCCGCACAAGACTGTGGCCGCCTATGATGACGAGGTGGCTTTGGCCGCCTTCGCCGACGCGGTCGATGTCATCACCTATGAATTCGAAAATGTGCCGGCCGCCACCGCCGAGTTTCTCGCCGCGCGCAAGCCGCTGCGGCCCGGCGCCTGAGCGCTGGCCATTTCGCAGGACCGGCTGGCCGAAAAAGGGTTTCTAGCCAGCAAGAACATCCCGGTGGCGCCGCACCGCGCTGTCGAGACGCTGACAGAGCTTGAAGCCGCTATCGATGCGCTGGGTCTGCCCGCTGTGCTCAAGACCACGCGGCTGGGCTATGACGGCAAGGGGCAGCGCGTCATCCACGAGCGGAGCGAGGCGGCGGAGGCTTTTGCCGCGCTTGAGCCCAAGCCACTGGTGCTCGAGGCCTTCGTGCCGTTCGAGAAGGAAATCTCGGTGGTCGTGGCGCGCAATCTGGGGGCGAGGTTAAAAGCTTTGATGCGGCCGAGAATGTGCACCGCCATCACATCCTCTTCACCAGCACCGTGCCGGCCGACATCGCGCCGGGGCTGGAAAAACACGCCGCCATGCTGGCCAAGGTGATCGTGGTGGCACTCGACTATGTCGGTGTACTCGGGGTCGAATTCTTCGTCGTGCCCGGCGAGCGACCCACGCTCATGGTCAACGAAATCGCCCCGCGTGCACAATTCCGGCCATTGGACCGAAGCGGTGTGCCTCACCGACCAGTTCGAGCAACACATCCGCGCCATCCCGGGCTGGCCGCTGGGCGATCCGGCGCGCTTGGCCGATGTGGTGATGGAAAACCCGGTAGGCGACGAAGTTTCTATCGTGCCCGGTGGGATCGATGGGAATACGCAGCCGCATTTGTACGGCAAAACCGAAATCCGGCCCGGACGGAAGATGGGGCACGTGAACAGGATTGTGCGGGGGTAGGGTCGGGGGCATGACTCCATGACCCGGTGGGTAAGAGCCTATCTAGCCAGCCACTTCCGCAGGGCCACCACCACCGCACCCGGATTTTCCATCGTCGGCAAATGCGCGCTGTCGGGAAACACCACCAGCTCCGCCCCACCAATGCCGGCCGCCATTTCCTCGGCCGGGGCAGGCGGGGTCAGAACATCCGCCTCCCCCACGCCCACCAATGTCGGCACCTTGATGGCGCCCAGACTCGGGCGGGAATCGATCCGCCCGAGAATCGCGGTCTGCTGGCTTATATAAGCCTGCTGCCCGACGCGCTCGGACATCGCCTGCACCTCTTCGGCAAGCGGCGTACCCTGATGCTCGGGCGTCAGCAGGGACGCCAGCAAAGCCCGCGACACGCCGATGAACTTGCCCAGCTTGATGCTCTCGATGCCGGCCCGGCGCTTGGCGCGACGTTCTTCATCGTCCGGACGGGCGCTGGTGTCGAGGAGCGCCAGATGGGTGACGCGCTCGGGCGCCTGCCTCATGATCTCCAGCGCCACATAGCCGCCCATGGACAGGCCCGCCAAAGCAAAGCTGGCCGGGGCTTGCTCCGAGGTGCGGGCGGCCATGGCAGCAATGGAACCGTCCTGCGTCAGGTCCGCAATCATCGGGGAAACCGCCTCCCCCATTGCCGCCAGCGGGTCGCGCCACAGCCGGCTATCGCATAACAGGCCCGGCAGCAGCACGAGATTGCGGGTCATTCTGATCTCCATTATTCTGGAATTGCTCTCAAAACTGCGCCGACCCGGTGGCGGGAGCAAGCCCGGACACGGGTTTGCGCGGTTTTTCTGAGCGTGACAGTGGACAAGCCCCCGAGCTTGGGCTATAGACCCACCCACGGTGACTGGCTCTGCTGGTCGGCGACGTGGTTGTTTTGGCCCCGCCGCTTCCATCCAAACACATTGTCCAAGCTTCGAAAGGGCGGTTGACCTTTGCAAGTAGTCGTTCGCGATAATAACGTTGATCAGGAGCTGCGCGCTGAAGAAAAAGCTGCAGCGCGAAGGCGTCTTCCGTGAAATGAAGCTGCGCAACTACTACGAGAAGCCCTCTGAAAAGAAGGCTCGCCAGAAGGCAGAGGCCGTGCGCCGCGCCCGCAAGCTGGCTCGCAAGCGCGCCCAGCGCGAAGGCGGTCTGCCCGCCCCCGACCACGACGCGCCCCGGCGCTCCGGTCCGTCCGAGCGCAGCCAACGTTCGCAGCTAAGAGCTGCAACGCAGAATTTGAAAACGCCGTCCTTCGGGGCGGCGTTTTTGTTTTTCGTCACATGATGAAGTGATCTCTTGTTCCACCGGCCCGTTTCACCTCACCCTAGCCCTCTCCCCTGAGGGGCGAGGGGACTGCACTATGCGCGGCGATAGATCGTGGCCCTCTCCTACGGAATCATTCTCGCGATCTGTTTGCACGGAGAGCCCGGTCAATAGAGTGGGGAATGGTGAGTTTAGTGGCAGTGGCCGGGCGCCCTCATCCGCCCTCCCGGCACCTTCGCCCACGAGGGGAGAAGGAAAGGCCTCACGTCTCCGGCGGCGTCTCGGCCACTGGCCCTGCCGAGATGCGGCGCCAGAGGGCGAGCAGGATCGCAAGGCCTGCCATCACCGGCAACAGCGTCACCGGGGCACTGCGGGCGTCGGGGAAGAGCACGCTGGCCGGGGTCGAGCCGATAAAGCCGCCGCCGACCTGAAACACTCCGGTCAGCGCGCCGGCGGCGCCGGCAATGGTACCGAAGCCGGCCATGGCGGCGGCCGTGGTGCTGGGGCCGATAAAGGCGAGAGCCAGCATCCACAGGCCCACTGGAAACATCACCGCAATCAGCGAGATCGGGGAACAGGCGCGGCCCGATGGCAAAACCCAGTCCGGCCAGCACCAGTAGCACGAGGCCAATCCGCACCATGTGCAGACCCGAGGCGCGGCGCGCTATTTGCCCGGCCACCAGATTGCCGGTGATGAACGAGCCGGTCTGGATCAGCATGGTCATGGCGAACTGGAAAGTGGTGAGCCCCAGACCGTCGAGCAGCACGAAGGGCAGCAGCGCCGAAAAGCCGTAAAAGCCGCCAAAGGCGATGGCCAGCAACAGAGCCGGCGCCATGAATTCGGCCGAACGCAACAGGCGTCCGTAATTGGCGAGAATGCGGCTGGGCTTGAGCGGGGTCTGCGCCGCCACGGGCTGAGTCTCGCGGGCGCCCCGGGCCAGCATGGCGATGATGGCCATGCCGAACCCCGCCATCACCACGAACAGCAAATGCCAGCTGCCGGCCAGCAGCAGCACGCTGCCCAAGGTCGGCGCGATTGCGGGGGCGACAGTGAGGATCAGATTGATCAGGGTCAGGATGCGGATCGATTCCGAACCCACGAACTGATCGCGCACCATGGCGCGGGATAAGGCAACGCCAGCCGATACGCCCACCCCTTGCAAGGCGCGGCCCAGCAACAGCATTTCAATGGTCGGCGCCAGCGCAGCGGCAAAGCTGCCCAGCACGTAAAGGGCGAAGAATGCGATGGCGATGGGCTTGCGGCCGAAGCGGTCGGACAGCGGGCCGCACACCAATTGTGCCGGGGCAAAGGCGCCGAAATAGACTGAGAGGGTCAGCTTGCCCATGGCTTCGCCGGTGCCCAGATCGGCCACCAGCGTGGGCAAAGCCGGCGCGTAAAGCGTGATGCTGAGCGGCCCCGCAGCCACCATCAGCCCGCCGATGATCGCGGTGCGCCGCGCACTCATGGGCTGGCTGGTGGAGGACGGTGTCATGGCGATAGTCCAGTCTCTGCATTAAATGCGGCGCGATCTGCCTCCCTCCCCTCAAGGGGAGAGGTCAACGCCCTGCCGCTGCTTCGGCGCGTTCGAAAAGGGCTCGGCATGGGTCCAGATGCCCCGATCCCATAGCTCGTTATGGTCGGCGCCCGGCTCGATCCAAAGCTCGTCCTTGTTCTTGACCAGAGCATAGACGCGCTCGCCATTGCCCACGCTGATGGTCTGGTCGGCGGTGCCATGGGCCACCAGCACCGGCTCATCGACCTTGGCGATCCAGTCATTGACCGGATACTGATCCTGCATCACCCAATAGACCGGCAGGATAGGATAGCGCTCGGCGGCAACGCTGGCTGCCGAATAGAACGGAGTTTCGAGCAGCAGCGCATCGGCCCGGCGTTCACTGGCAACATAGGTGGCGGGCCCCGTGCCGATCGAGCGGCCCCAGATAACGATGGGTGCGCCCTGAGCCTGCGCCCAATCGGAACGCGGCCGGGGCGTCCTGCAGAATATTGTCCTGGCTGATCAGCCCGGGCGACAGCGGAAAGCCGCGATAGTCGAATGACAAAAAGCCGTAGCCATCGGCCACGAAGCGCTCGAAGCGCTCATGCTCGGACGAAAAACTGCCGGCATTGCCCTTATAATAGATGATGACCGGCTTGCCGGCCTGCGGCGGCTGATACCAGCCATTGATCGTCCCGTTGCCGGAAGGAATGGCGACCTCCACGGCCTGCGGCAGGTCGGCAGAGGCAAGCGCCACCACCTCCCCGGTCGGGTCATACTGCAGCGCGCTGGTTGACATACATATAGACGACGACCGCAGCGTAGAGCACGACGACGACGATCAGCACAGCAAGGACAATGCGGCGCAACAGCTTCATTTTGGGGAGTTCTCGGAGCAGCGAGACGGGCCACACCTTAGTGCGGATTTTTGGCCCGTCTAGGCGCAAATGCTCGCGCGTACCCCGCCCCTAAAGTTCCTCGATAGTCTGCGCCAGCGCCTTGTCGAACACTTCCGCCGGCTGGGCGCCCGAAAGCGCGTATTTCTCGCCGAAGATGAAGAAAGGCACGCCGCGAATGCCCTGTTGGGCAGCGTCGGTGGCCAATTGCTCGGTGATCGCCAGCTCGTTCTCGTCATTCATCGCGTCGAGCGCATCGCCCCGGTCATAGCCGAAGGCCACCGCAATATCGGCCAGCACATTGTCGTCATTGATCTGGCGATGCTCTAGGAAATAGGCCTCGGCAATAGCATTGGCCAGCTCATGCTGAATGCCCAAGGGCTTGGCCAGCCGGGTGATGGTATGCGCCTTGGCGGTGTTGAACATGCGCGGCTGCTTGGACAGGTCCAGCTCAATTCCGGCCTTCTTCGCCTCATCTTCGACGCGTGCCCACATCTCGCGCGGGTCCTTACCGTATTTGGCGCGCAGCATCTCCCTGACATCGACGCCTTCTGGCGGCACACTCGGATCGAGATAGAAGGGATGGTTCTCCACCACCACCTCGATATCGTCGGGCAATGCGGCCAGTGCCGTATCGAGCCGCGCCGAGCCGACCGTGCACCGGGGGCAGACGACATCGGTGAACACATCGATCTTGAGGATTTTGGACATCGGGCAATCCTTGCCAATTCACATTGCCCAATCACATGGCGCGGAAAAGCTCCGCCCGCAAGAACGCACGTCTAGGTAACTTAGGTCAGTTCTGATTATTGGTCGGCCCGAAGGGCGGCGACCAGCCGCTGAGAAAGCTCAGCCCCATTAATGCCGAAAAGCCCATCCAGCCCAAGCCCGGCGCCATCAGCAGTGCCGCGCGGGGCGAGATTTTGCTGACGCGGGCAATCGCGGCCAAACCCACGATCAGAAGGGCCATGGCAACGGCGCTCAGCGCCAAAGAGTCGAGCGGGGAGACGAGAAAGGGAAAGGCGATCATGCCGGCCATCAGGCCGACGACCCACCAGCCGGCATTGCGGCCGGCACGGCCCTTGTCACTGACCATCCAGCGCTGCGCCAAACAGCGGCAAGGCCCCGAGATGGAGCGCTGCACCGGCCCGGGATGGCATGCCGAAGGGGGCAAAGAATAAGGGACGCGTGCCCACGAGATGGCCCATCCCATTGGCGACCACGAATACAGCCAGCGGCAGGCACGCGCTCAAGACCAACCCGAGAACATCGTGCCGGTCCGCATCGAGCACCGAACCATAGGGGATCGCAATTGCCTTGGCCGCCATGATGGCACCTGTCGCGCGTTGTTACGCCCAACCAATGGCCCAAACGCCAAGAGGGTTCCCTATACGTCAACACGCTCGCGTGATGCGAAATCCCGGCCCGTGGGCCGAGGACATTGGTCACGGGGCGTAGTAGACAGATTTGCCGCCGATCGGATTGCTGTGATAGCCGTGCGACCGGCTTTGGCCGGCAGCATGCGCCGTAGCGGTCAGGGCCAGAACGGCCGTCGCCACGATCATGATCAATTTCATGGATCATCTCCTCAAATGGGCCGAGGCCCCGGCGCGGTGAAACCGATATCGCAGGGGCGCCTCCACGCCATAGGACTGCCCCCGCACACCTTCTAGAAGCTGGAGAGGGATGATCAGATACGACCGATGCCGTATTTCGTGCGTGTGTCTGCGGCGGTAGTTACCGAGAACTTGCGGCTATTGCCTGCTTTAGTGCATCGGCATCAACCGGCTTGTGCAACAGCATATGTCCACTGGCGCTGGCTTCGCGCAGGCGATCGGGGGCAGTGTCGCCGGTGACGATGATGACGGGCACGGCCTGCCCCAGATGGCGCCATACCGCCTCGGCGGCCTGAATGCCGGTGATGCTGTCAGCCAGCCGATAATCGGTAATCAGCAGGTCCGGCGTCCCGTCCATGGCGGCGATGAGCTGCTCGGCCGAATTGCCTTTCCAGACCCGGTGACCCCAGATCGCCAGCAGATTGGCCGGGCCATCGAGAGCGTGCTGATCGTCATCGATCACGGCGATATCGAGTTCTGTGTCGGCGGCGTCCTGCGCAATTGCCTGCTCCGGCGCGCGGGGAGAGGCGGCGGGGATGGCAATCGAAAACACCGAACCCCTGCCCTCTTCCGAGCGCAGATGCAGGTCATGCCCCAGCAGGCGCGCCGTGCGCCGCACGATGGAAAGGCCCAGACCCGAGCCCTGTTTTTCGGCATTGGGGAGCTGCACGAATTCGTCGAAAATCGCTTCGACTCGGTCATCGGGAATACCGACGCCGGTATCGAGCACGGCAATTTCGAAGTGCTCCGACCGGTGCCGTACACCCAGCAGCACCTTGCCCGCACTGGTATAGCGGAAGGCATTGGCCAGCAGATTGCCCAGAATGCGGCGGAGCAGAGCCGGATCGGTCTCGACCCAGCCCGTGCTGAAAACGACGCGCCACTCCAGTCCGCGCTCCCGCGCAATAGCGGCGAATTCGCCTTTCAGATCGTCCAATAGCGGGGCCAGCGCAACCGGCTCCTTCTGCATTTTGACCACACCCGCATCGAGCCGGGAAATATCGAGCAGGCCATCCAGCACGCCGCCGAAATTGCCGATCACTGTCCGCAGCCGCCCGGCAATGTTGCGGGCTTCGGTGGCAAGCACATCGCCGCGCCGGGCCATCACCGATAGCGCCTCGACGAACAGGCTCATGGCATGCACCGGCTGGCGCAGGTCGTGGCTGGCCGCAGCCAGAAAGCGCGATTTGGAGCGGTCGGCGGCTCGGGCGCGATCGCGCTGCTGCTCGAGATCGCCGATCAGCGCCTCGGTTTTCCGAGCGCAGCCGGACGGTCTCGGCAAGCATGCGGAAGGTCTGGCGGCTGTAATAGAGATTGACCGCGACGAGGCACAGGATGAAGAGCAGATAGATGCGGAAGATCTCGCCCTCACCCAGTACGCATCTTATGGCCATGGGCAAAAGCATGAAGACGGCTGTGCCGGCATAGGCGGGCGGAAAAGCCGAGAGCGAGGGCACCGCGCCGCAGGCAAGGCCCGTCAGCACGATGCAGGTAAAGGCCGACAGATTTGGATCGCCGGGAATAAAGCCCACCCAGCCGATTGTTCCCCATAACGCGGCCGAGGCCCGAGAGAAGGCAGTGGCCCGCCACGCCCGAGCCAAAACCTGCCCGGGGCGGTCCGCGTGGCGAAAATAGAGCTTTGCCAAAACGATACGCGCGGCAGTCAGCAGATACATGGCGCCGATCCAGCCGATCAGCGCGGGCGCTGGCACCTCGTTGCGGAACACATAGGCCACCGGCAGCGGAATGACGAAATTAGCGAACAGAATGGCATGGGATTGGCGATAGAGCAGATCGATAAGGGCTTCCCAAATGGGTCTTTCCTGCACGATCCTGCCCTCCGTTTCGTCCAACCATAGTCAGGCAGGCCATGATTCGCGCGCTGAAGGTCGTCCCGGCCGATGATCACGCCATTGTTCGCGAAGGGCTCAAGCTGCTGCTCTCCACCATGGAGGGGATCGATGTGGTCGGGGAAGCCGCCGACGCCGCCGCAATCATGGCGCAACTCGCGGCGACCGAGACGGACCTGCTGATGCTGGATCTGGGCATGCCCGGCATTGCCGGCGTGCAATTCATCCACGATCTGCGGGCTGCGCATCCCCGGTTGCTCATCCTGGTGCTGACCGCCAATGTGGAGCCGCGCATGGTGAGCGCAGCGCTCGAGGCGGGGGCCGATGGCTATCTCACCAAGCATGGCGATGCCGACGAAATCGGGCTGGCTATTGCGGCTTTGCGACAGGGCAAGGCTTACATCAGCCGAGCAACCGGGGTGGCTTCGCAATCCTTGTCGCCCATTCCGCTGACCCGGCGCGAACGCGAAATTCTGGCGCTGATCGCCAATGGCACTACAACGCCTGAGATTGCCGCCCGATTGGGCATCAGCCCGCTGACGGCCCGCAAACATCGGGAAAACCTGATGCGCAAACTGAGCCTGCACAATGCGGCTGAATTGACCGCTTATGCGGTAAGGCTGGGATTGCCGGCGGGATAGCAATCAGGCTCCCAATTGCTGCCCCGCCCCTTCACCTTTTCTTCACGACGAAACCCAATCCCCAGCCGAAATACGACAGCCGGCGTATGCCGCCCGGCACCTTGGCGCGGCTATTGACTGTTCCCAAGCGCAACGCGCCCCGGGGGAACATCATGCTGGCGATCGAGCCGTGGATTCCATTTATCGTGGCGACGGTGCTGTTTGCCTGCATGCCCGGCCCAGCCATTCTCTATATGACGGCGCAGACCCCGGCGCATGGTCGCAAGGCGGGCGTGATGGCGGCCTTGGGCATCCATGTCGGCTGCTATGTGCATATCATCGCCGCGGCGGTCGGGCTTGCCGCCATTCTCGAACATATGCCCGGGCTTTATGCCGCCATCAGGCTTCTGGGCGCCGCCTATCTGGTGTGGCTGGGCGTCAGCATGGTGTTGGGTCGCGCTCATGCCGGCGACCATGCCATTGCGGGCGATGGCGGCGCCATTTTCCGGCAGAGCGTCGTGGTTGAAATACTCAATCCCAAGACGGCTTTGTTCTTTCTGACCTTCCTGCCGCAATTCGTGAACCCGCTGGCCGGCATGCCGGTCAGCCTGCAATTTCTCGGCCCGGGGATGATCGTCAACCTGGCTTTGTCCATGGCCGACCCGGCGGCGGTGGGTCTGGCGTCGCTCGTGGCCCGCCACCTGCCGGGACCCGGCGCGGGCAACCGGGTTTTGCCGGCGGTGAGCGGTTCGGTGTTGATCGGGCTTGGCGTTATGCTGGTGTTCCAGCCGCTGTGATTTCTGCCCGTCACACCGGCCGCAGCATGCGGCCAGCTCGGCTTGCGGCCTCGGCGGCCTGCAATTCGGTGAGCGTGGCGCCCTCCTCCAGCAACGCATTGAGCCGATAGGGCGTGAGGCGACGAGCGAGTTCATCACTCAGCCGCTGATGCGTCACCTGCTCGGTCAGTTCGCGGCTGGCCGTGCCCCCGGCATAAAAGGCGCTGGAAAAACCCAGCAGCCGCGCGCCCAGATCAGCATCCTCACTCAGCGTGGCGACCAGCGCCAGATGCTCGCTGGCGCGCACGATGGCGCCGGACCAGCCCAAAGCCCGCGCCTCGCGCAGGCTTTCGGACGCAGCCTGTGCGGCCTGTTCAACATTGCCGGCGGCCAGCAGGTAAGAGGCCAGATTGGCGAGGCCGAGCGTGGCCCGGCGGCGATTATGGTCGCGGCCTTCCAGCATCAGGCGGACGCCATCGATGGCGTTTTCCACCTCGCCGGCGCCGAAATCCAGTTCCGCCAGAGCGATCTGCGCGCTGGCCGTGCCCCGGGAATCCCCCACGCTGCGGCATACCGCCATGGAGCGGCCGATCAGGGTGCGCGCCGCGCTGAAATCGCCCCCGAAATAAGCGGCGACGCCCTTGGAGCGGAGGCAATTGGCCAGCGGCTTGGTGGGACCCAGCGGCTCCAGTTCGGCCAGTGCGTCATCGAGATAGGGCAGCGATTTGGCGATCGTCTGCGGGGTAAGGAGCGCCGCCCCGGCCCGCGCCAGCGCCTCGCCCAGATCGAGCGCCCGGCCGCCGGCGCGGAACAGCTGCACGGCTCCGGTCGGCATAGGAAAACCCCGATTGATCGCCATGGGCACTGTTGGACGTGCGCGCTGGGCATAGCCGCCCCACAATTGCCGGCGGGGTATTGGCGTGACGATGAGCCATTGCCGTTTCCGTCCAGCGCCCGCGCTCGTGGAACAGCGACAGCTCATCCCAGAGCCGCATGCTGTGCCCGGCCAACTCGACACCCAATACGGCGTCGCCATTGCTGCCAAAGGCCCATTCCAGCGAGGCGCGCAGATTATCGAGCTCGGGCTCGTACCGCGCCAACCGAGTGACGGTGGGCGTGGCCGGCCAGCTCTCACCCGCATCGGCAAACCGGTGGATGAGATACTCGGCCAATTGGCGCTGCCGCCCTGGCTCGCCTTTCTCGCGCTGCTTGTCCATGGCATAGCGGCGGGTGGTTTCGAGCAGCCGGTATCGCGGCTCGGCCTCGGATAGGTCCGCCGTCAGCAGTGATTTTTCGACCAGCGAGGAAAGCAGGTCGAACATGTCATGTTCGCCAACTGGCGGCCCGCCAATCACCCGCGCGGCAGAGGTCAACGTGCAGCCACCGGCAAAGACCGAGAGCCGGCGCAGCAATGTCTGCTCGACCGGCGGAAGCAAATCATAGCTCCAGTCAAGCATGGTTTGCAGCGTGCGGTGATGCGGCGGGGTCGCTCGGGCGGCGCCGCGCAAGGTCAAAAGGACTCGCTGAGATTGGCGGCCAACCAATCGGGCCGCATCATCTTGAGCCGCCCCACGGCCAACTCGATGGCCAGCGGAATGCCATCGACCTGCCGGCAAATGCTGGCGACGGCGGGCGCCGTGGACGCATCGAGCACGAAGCCATCAATGGTGGCGGCTGCGCGCTCGACGAACAATTGCACCGCGCTGTAATCGATGGCGACGTCGGGCGTTATCGCCGCGATATCGGCAGGAAAAGCCGAGGCGCGGCACGCGATAAAGGCTTTCCCCGCCCACCGACAGACTTTCGCGGCTGGTGGCGAGGATAGCGATGGAAGGACAGCTGCGCAGTAGAGCCTCGGCCAGCCGCGCCGAATTGGCCACCAGATGCTCGCAATTATCAAAGATCAGCAGCGCTTCCTTTTGCGCCAGATAGGCGATGGCGCTTTCCACCGCCGGCCGATCACCCGCCACGGGCACGCCCAGCGCGCCGCACAGCGCCTCCCCCACCAGCTGCGGATCGGCAATGGAAGCGAATTCCACCAGCCAGATACCATCGGCATAAGAACCCACGAGGCGAAATCCGGTATCGATGGCCAGCCGCGTCTTGCCGGCGCCGCCCGGCCCGGTCAGCGTCACCAGCCGATAGCGGCGCAGCCGGTCGAGCACTTCGCCCACCGCCGTGTCGCGCCCCACCAGCGCATTCATCTGCCGGGGCAGGTTATGCGCCCGATGCGGACGGAACTGTTCATGGAGGAACGGAGCGGGCCCACCCAGTTCCGCCACGGGCTCGGCCGCCATCCGCAGCAGCGCCTTGGTTTCCGCCGATGGTTCGACCGACAATTCCTGCGCCGAGATTGCCCGGCAGCGCTGATATTGCCGCACGGCCATGGCGCGCTTGCCGCCGGCCAACAGCGCACGGATCAGCGCGCGATGGCCTTCCTCGGCCGGGGGATCGATCTCGATGAGCCTTGTGGCAACCGGTTCGGCCTCGGCATGGCGCCCCGCCCGGGCATAGGCGCCGAGCAGCCATTCGAAGCGCTTGGTGGCAATCGCCCGCAATTCGGCGCGCCGCCCCTGCAGCCATTCCCGGGCCAGCGGATCGTGAATGCTGATGCCCTCGAGAAACTCCCCGCCATATTGGGCGACGGCCCGCTCCAGCTCCTCGATCGGACTA
This sequence comes from Devosia sp. A8/3-2, assembly GCA_025452255.1. Classification (GTDB taxonomy): domain Bacteria; phylum Pseudomonadota; class Alphaproteobacteria; order Rhizobiales; family Devosiaceae; genus Devosia. Next base: position 1,297,836 of record CP104974.1, on the reverse strand, counting down.
TCGGGCGTGCACCGGACCAACAGGCCCACATCGGACTGCACGGCGCCGGGAGTAAAGGCCACCGTCTCGCGATCAATCCCGAGAATAGCGTCAGCCAACTCGGCCAGTTCCACCCGGATTACCGCCGGGGTCTGGCGCAGGCTCTGATGGGCTCGGGCCTCGCTGCGCTCGCTCCACAGCAGGGCACCGATCTCCTCGCGGCTGCCGCTTTGCCCACGCCGCAGCGCCAGCCGAGACAACAAAATCCGCGCCCGCTTGAGCTTGAACGCCAGCCGGCGGCCATCATCGGTCCGCGCCTCGAACGCCCCCAGTAGCCGAAGAAAAAGATGCGGCGCGTCCATAAGCCGTTGCGATTCCCGCTACCAATTTACATCAGGCTAGCAGAACCAAGAAAAAATCACGAGTAAATCACGCATTTACTTGGCTGGTGTCACGACGACATGACGTTGCCCCCTATTTCATGCATCGAGGGGCACGAAATACAGTGCTGCCTAAAGAAAGTGGCTTCCAGTGTTGCCACCGGTTGTCCACCCATCGAGGGAGCGGCGCCTTTCCGCCGCACATGGGTGCTGCTTCCTCGACCTTTAGTTGACCGCCGCTAAGCCCCCGCCTAACCGGCGGGGGCGCTTTTTTGTGGCCGAATCATCGATATGGTAAAACTTTCGTAAATATGTAACGATCCCCTCGGTCATCTCGGGGGAATGTCGATGGCGGAGCTGAACATCCAACTGGCGCGCGGTCAAAACCAGCGCGGTGTATGATCTTGTTACGTGCCTGCCGCTCGCTTTGCCGGGCATAGCCGGGGTTTATCTGGCCATTCTCGATACACTTAACGGCGCGGTCGGGCTGGGCGGTCATGTCGGCGACCTCTCGCCGCTGGCCATGATGTTCATCAATTTCTGGGCTCGCTGATCTCGATCTGGGCCGTGTTGCGGCTGATCAATCCCAGTTGGGCCAATGGGCTGACCGACGTGGTGGTCCGCGCCTTCTTTTCGGTCGCCATGCTCAACGCCATTTTCAACGGCGTGCCGGGGCTGATCGGCGTGCTCTGGGTGTGCGAACTGGCTCTGCTGCTGGTTCAGGCCTATCTGGTGCATCGCGTCTGGCGCTCTGAACACGCCGCCGTGCTGCGCCCTGCAGCGACACCAAGTTTCCAATCACACGCCCCGGCGGAGTGATCCAGAGCGCCGCCCGGCGCCGATAAAGAACCCATAGAGAGGCCCGTCGCTCCCCGACACGGAGCGGCGGGCCAATTTTGCCTCCTGCACAGTGCCCGAGCAAGCATTGACAAACACCTCGCCAATTTTTAATAACCAACCAGTTGGAAATAAATATTGGTTGGATTATGGGCCGCAAGCGCGTCATCGATCAGGAGCAGATATTGGACGCCGCCGAACGTGTTGTGGCCCACGATGGCGCGGCCCGGCTGACGCTCGACGCCGTTGCCGAAGAGGCCGGCATCAGCAAGGCCAGCGTCATCTATGACTATAAATCCAAGCAGGCTCTGATCGAGGCGGTGGTCCAGCGCGCCGTCACCAATGACAATTCCTTCAATGCTGCGGTCAGGGCAGGCCCAGGCGATATCGACAATGCAGTGATCCGCGGACGCATTGCCGCTGCGGCCGAGCCGCTGCCCGATGAATTCCGCGCCGTGGCGCTCAATCTCTGCGCCGCTTTGGCTCAAGACGGCCAGCTCCGCTCGGCCATTCAGGCCAACCAATCCACCGTGATCGACAATATCCTGACCGGTTCGGCCAATCCGCAGGGCGCCCTACTCGCCTATCTGGCGCTCGAAGGGCTCAAGTTGCTGGAATCGCTGGACTACCACAGCTGGCCCCAGCCCGAGCGCGAACAGATCCTGCGCGAGATCAGCTGGCTGGTCGACGCCCGGCCCGAGGCCTGACCCACCTTCCTACCCCTTCAGGAATTTCCCATGCAAAAACTCTTTCTGACCGGCGGCAGCGGCTATGTCGGCCGCAATCTCATTCGCCATTTCATCGCCGCGGGCATACCCGTCATCGCCTTGGTGCGCGGTGCCAAATCGGCCGAAATCGTTGCTGCGCTTGGCGCAGTGCCCGTCACCGTCGACATCACTGACGCCTCCCTTGCCGACGCCATGGCCGGCTGCCAGACGCTGATCCATGCGGCAGCCGATACCAATCACGGCCGCGCCACGTGCGCAGCAATTGCGCACCAATATCGAAGGCACACGCAATGTCTTTCAAGCGGCCCGTGCAGCGGGAGTGCACACGGCGGTCCATATCTCGACGGAATCGGTGCTGCTCGACGGTAAGCCGCTGATCAACGCGAATGAAGACCATGCCTTTCCACGCCACCCGGTAGGTGCCTATTCGGCCAGCAAGGGCGAGGCCGAGCGCAGCGCCTTGGCGCTGGCGGCGCCGGGCTTCAAGGTGATCGCCATCCGTCCGCGCTTTGTCTGGGGCCGTGACGACACCACCGCCTTGCCCGGGCTGGTCGCCGCGGCGCAATCAGAGCAACTGGCCTTTATCGATGGCGGGCACTACCGCACCTCAACCACCCATATCGCCAATCTCTGCCATGGCATTGCACTGGCGCTCGACAAGGGCCGCAGCGGGCAGGTCTATTTCATCACCGATGGCGAGCCAGCCGAATTTCGTAGCTTCGTCACCAGCCTGCTCCAGACGCAGCGCATCGCCGCCCTGGACAAAAGCGTGCCGCGCTGGCTATTGCGGAGCATGGCCATGGTCGGCGACACGCTAGGTAAAGTCAGCGGCGGGCGGATCAAGTTTCCGATCACGCTGCAGGAATTTGCCACCTCCGCCGTCGAAATCACGCTGGATATCACCAAGGCGCGCACCGAACTGGGCTATCAGCCGGTCATCAGCGCCGAAGAAGGATTTGCCGAGCTGGCGGCCGCCGGTGAGGCCAGCATTTTGACAGGCCCCGGCGAAACCTCCTAGAAGCTGAAGTAATCTTGAGCTTTAGGAGACGACAGCATGGCCCTTGGCATGAGCGTCGGTGAAATTGCCACGCGCAGCAGCGTGGCCGTGTCCGCGCTGCATTTTTACGAGAGCAAGGGGCTGATCCATGCCCATCGCACGACCGGCAATCAGCGCCGCTATGATCGCGATGTGCTGCGGCGGCTCGGCATTATCCGCGTCGGCCGGAATTGGGCATTCCGCTCGCCGAAATCGCCACCACGCTGGCCGACTTGCCGCGCGATCATATCCCCAGCCGCGCCGATTGGTCGGTGATCGCCGGCGCTCGGGGCAAGGCTCTTGACCGGCGCATCGAAAGGCTGCAGAGCCTGCGCGAGGGGCTCGATAGCTGCATCGGCTGCGGCTGCCTGTCGCTCGACCACTGCCCGCTGCGCAACCCGCATGATCGGCTGGCTGCCCAAGGCAGCGGTCCTCGCCTGCTGCTCGACCCCGATGACGGAGATACCCAATGAGTGATGTCGCCGAACGGCTCGAGGCCCCGGAAACCCGCATCGCCTTCCGGGACCAGACCATCGAGGAACTAAACGCCACCATCACCGCCCAATGGAGGGTGATCGACGGGCTGACGCGCAAGCTGGACCAGATGGAACAACAGGTGCGCAGCGGCGTCCACATCGCCGATCCAAGCAGTGAGCCGCCACCGCCCCATTATTGAGGGAGGGTCCTCCCGGATACCCCCTCCTAGCCTCCCCCTAGGGGGAGGGATTTCTCCACTCTTGGCGTATGACCGGGTCCCGACCCACAAGGCAGGTCCCTCCCCTATCAGGGGGAGGTTAGGGGTACTCCGATCCCCTTAGTGCCCCAGCGCCTTGACGATGTCCTCGGTGACCTTCTTGGCGTCACCGAACAGCATCATGGTATTGTCGTGGAAGAACAATTCGTTCTGCACCCCGGCATAGCCGGCCGCCATGCCGCGCTTGATGAACAGCACAGTGCCCGCATCTTCGACATTGAGCACGGGCATGCCGTAGATCGGGGAGGTCTTGTCGGTCTTGGCGGCCGGGTTGGTCACGTCATTGGCGCCGATGACGAAGGCGACGTCGGATTGGGCGAATTCGGAATTGATATCTTCCAGCTCGAACACTTCGTCATAGGGCACATTGGCCTCGGCCAGCAGCACATTCATATGCCCCGGCATGCGGCCGGCCACCGGATGAATGGCGTATTTGACCGTGACGCCTTCCTTTTTGAGCATGTCAGCCATTTCCCGCAAAGCGTGCTGGGCCTGAGCCACGGCCATGCCATAGCTCGGCACGATGATAACCTTGCCGGCATTTTTCATCAGGAACGCCGCGTCTTCGGCGGCGCCCTGCTTGACCGGACGGTCATCTTCGGCAGCAGAAGCCGCGGCGCTGCTATCGGCGCCGAACCCACCCAGGATCACCGAAATGAAGCTGCGGTTCATCGCCTTGCACATGATGTAGCTCAGGATCGCGCCGGACGAGCCCACCAATGCGCCGGTGATGATCAGCGCGGTATTGCCCAGCGTGAAACCAATACCGGCGGCGGCCCAGCCCGAATAGGAATTAAGCATGGACACCACGACGGGCATGTCGGCGCCGCCGATAGGGATGATCATCAACCCGCCCAGCACCAGCGCCGGGATCGTCGTAAGCCAGAACAGCCATGGATTGCCGGTAACGACAAAAGCCCAGACGAGGCCAATCAGTACCGGGCCCAGCGCGATGTGAATGGCGTGGCGGGCCGGCAGCAGGATGGGCTTGCCACTCATATTGCCGTTGAGCTTGGCAAAGGCGATGACCGAGCCGGTAAAGGTGAAGGCGCCGATGGCGACACCCAGACTCATTTCGATGAGTGCCTGCGCATGGATCGCGCCGGCCGGGCCCGTGAGCGGGTCGATATCGACAATGCCGAAGGCCTCAGGCGCGTAAAGCGCGGCGGCGGCCACAAAGACTGCGGCCAAGCCCACCAGCGAATGGAAGGCCGCAACCAACTGCGGCATATCGGTCATTTTGATGGTGCGGGCCATATAGGCGCCGATGCCGCCACCAAGGGCGATGCCACCGATGATGAGCAGCCAGCTCACCCAATCGGATGGCGCGGCCAGTGCCAGCGTGGTGACAATGGCGATGCCCATGCCAACCATGCCGAAGCGGTTACCCTGCTGGGCCGAACGAGGATTGGACAGGCCCCGCAAAGCCAGGATGAACAGCACCCCAGAAACGAGATAGAGCAGGGCTGCGATATCTGCAGAGATCATCGGCTCAACCCTTTTTCTTGTACATTGCCAGCATGCGCTGGGTGACGAGGAACCCGCCAAAAATGTTCACACTGGCAAAGACCGGGGCGATGAAGCCGAACAGCTTGGACACCCAGCTGGCATCAGCCGCCAGATGCACGCCCACCGCCAGCAATGCGCCCACCACGATGACCGAGGAGATCGCATTGGTGACGCTCATCAGCGGGGTGTGCAGTGCCGGGGTAACCGACCAGACCACGAAATAACCCACAAAGATCGCCAGCACGAAAATGGCCGGGCGGAAGGTGAAGGGATCGATCGCCCCGCCCAGCGCGCCATGCGCCACGGCCGCAATCACATCGGCGCTTTGTTCTGCCGTCGCTTCCATTTACTTGGCCCCCTTTTGTGTGGTCGGCTTTTTGGCCGCTGCAGGCTCTTTCGCGGCGGGCTTTTTGACGGCAGCCGGCTTGGGCGTCACGGCAGCCGCTTCGATCACCGCACTGGCCTTCTTGACGGCGGCGCGCTTGCGAGCTGGAACCGGCGCCTCGGCGGCGGCTGGGATCGATTGCACCACCCCCGGCGCAGCCTTTTTGGGCGTGTCGGCCATGGCCGCGCTCACGGCCTTCTTGGCCACCGGCTTCTTAGCAGGCATCGGTTTGGCAGCGCCGGTCTTGACCGGGGCGGACTTGGCTTCGACTGCAGCGGCAGGCGCCTTGGGCGCGGCTTTGGGCACCGCGACAGGCTTGGATTCGGCCGCCGGAGTGGCGGCAGCAAAGCTTGGATGCACCACGACACCATCGCGCGTCAGCACGGTTGCCTTGACCAATTCATCATCCCAATTGATCGCCGGGGACTTTTGTTTGGCGTCAATTAGCGTGGTGACGAAGGCCAGCAGATTGCGCGCATAAAGCTGGCTGGCCGTGGTGGGAATGCGGCCCTGCACATTGGTATAGCCAATGATAGCAACGCCATTATGCTCGATAACCTTGCCGGGTACGGTCAATTCGACATTGCCACCGCGCTCAGCCGCCAGATCGACAATCACCGAACCGGGCGCCATGGACTCAACCATGGCCTTGGTGATCAGAAGCGGCGCCGGACGCCCCGGGATCAGCGCCGTGGTGATGACGATATCCTGCTTGGCGACATGGCTCGCGGTCAGCTCGGCCTGCTTGGCCCGGTATTCAGGCGACATCTGCTTGGCATAGCCGCCAGCGGTTTCGGCCTGCTTGAATTCCTCATCCTCGATGGCGACGAACTTGCCGCCCGGGCTTTCCACCTGTTCCTTGGCCGCCGGTCGCACGTCAGTGGCCGAAACCACCGCGCCCAGCCGCTTGGCCGTGGCGATGGCCTGTAGGCCCGCGACGCCTGCCCCCATGACGAAGGCCTTGGCGGGCCGCACCGTGCCGGCGGCCGTCATCATCATGGGCAACGCGCGATCGAACTGCGCGGCGGCTTCGATGACGCCTTGATAACCGGCGAGGTTGGCTTGGCTGGACAGGATATCCATCACTCGGGCGCGGGTGATGCGGGGCATGAATTCCATGGCAATGGCGGTAACGCCCGCCTTGGCCAAGGCCGCCACATCCTTGTCATTGCCGTAAGGATCGAGCGCCCCGATCACCAGCGCGCCCTTGGCGACCCCGGCCAGCGCCGAAGCAGCAGGCCGCCGTACGGTGAGCACGATTTCGGCGCCCTTGAGGGCCGCATCGGCACTGGCCGCTATCGTGGCGCCGGCGGCGACATAGTCGGCATCGAGAATGCGCGAGCCCAAGCCCGCTCCCTTCTCGACCGCGACGCTGCCCCCGGGGCCACCAGCTTGCCGACGGTTTCCGGCGTGGCCGCGACGCGGTTCTCACCTTCGAAACGTTCACGGACGATAGCGATCTTCATACGGTATCTCCTGCGGCGGCAGGGCACCTAGCGTGCCTGCGGCATGCCGACGACAAATCGCCGCCGGGCCTTGGCCCGACGCGCTGCTGACCCGATGCGGCACCTGCCGCAGGGCCGCTATTTCTTGGATATCTCGTTCAGTACGCCCACCACCGGCGGCACGACGAAAGAGGCGAGCACCAGCACCAAGCCCAGCACCGGCTGGCCGGCGATGACAGCGAAGTAGAGCCCCACCATCATGATCGCAATGCCCATGATCGTGTATTTGGTGACCGTCACGAAGCCGCTATAGGTGGCCTCGTGCTGGGCATAGTCCATCGGCGATTCTTCGCGCAGGGGCGGAAGCGGTTCGTGCTTGCTGGCTGCCATAGTCGTCCTCAATAATTCAGTCGTCTCAAAGTCTTTGCGCCAGAGTGACGCCTTATGGGTTGGTCGCTTCCAGCTCGTCGATCAATCCTTCGATCATCGACAGGCCCAGCGACCAGAATTTCGGGTCTTTCGCGTCGAGGCCGAAGGGGGCCAGCAACTCGGAATGGTGCTTGCTCCCGCCGGCCTTGAGCAGTTCGAAATACCGCTCCGCAAAGCCCTCATTGGCCTTCTCATACTGCGCGTAAAGCGAGTTCACAAGGCAATCGCCAAAGGCATAGGCGTAGACATAGAAGGGGGAGTGGATGAAGTGGGGAATATAGGCCCAGAAGATGTCATAGCCTTCATTGGAAATGATGGCCTCGCCGAGGGATTCCGCCTGCACATCGAGCCAGATCTGGTTGATCTCCTCGGTGCGCAATTCGCCCTGCCGGCGGGCGGTATGGACGCGCCGCTCGAACGTGTAGAACGCGATCTGCCGCACCACGGTATTGAGCATATCCTCGACCTTTGAGGACAGCAGCGCAAAGCGCTGCTTGGGGTCCGTGGTCTTGTCGAGCAGCGAGCGGAAGGTCAGCATTTCGCCAAACACCGAGGCGGTTTCGGCCGGGGTGAGCGGGGTATTGGACAGGATCGGCCCCTGCGCCGCTGCCAGCCGCTGATGCACACCATGGCCCAATTCATGGGCCAGCGTCATGATGTCACGCGAGCGGCCCATATAATTGAGCATCAGATAGGGGTGGGCGCTGGGCACGGTGGGATGCGCAAGCGCCTGAAAGCTTGCCTTCGGCCACCGGCGCATCAATCCAGCCCGAATTAAAGAACGGCTTAGCGACTTCGGCCAGTTCGGGCGAGAATTTGCCATAAGCTTCAAGCACGGTGGAAACCGCACTGTCCCAATCCCGAGTCCGCTCGTCGCTGGTCGGCAGCGGCGCATTGCGATCCCGGGCATTGAGCTTGTCCTTGCCAAACCACTTGGCCTTCATCTTGTAATAGCGGTGTGACAGGCGCGGATAGGCCTCGGTCACCGCCTGTTGCAGCGCATCGACCACTTCGCGCTCCACCGAATTGGCCATGTGTCTGGAATCGGCAATGTCTTCGTAGCCGCGCCAGCGATCGGAGATTTCCTTGTCCTTGGCCAGCACATTGGTGATGTGGGTGAACAGCTCGGAATTGTCCTTGAGCGTCTTGCCCAGCGCCTTGAAGGCGGACTCGCGCTTCTTCTCATCTTTTTCCGACAGCAGATGCAGCGTTGATTCCATATTGAGGATCTCGCCATCCACCTCGAATTGCAGGCTCGACAGCGTCTCGTCAAACAGCCGGTTCCGGGCCGAATAGGCGGTCACCGACTTGTCGTGGAACAGCTCTTCGAGCTTGTCATCAAGCTGATAGGGCTTGGCCTTGCGCAATTCGGCAAACCGAGGTGCGGTAGCGCGCCAGCTCCGGGTCGCTGGCGAAGGCGGCTTCGAGATCTGCGTCCTCAATGCGGTTGAGCTCGAGTTCGAAGAACAGCACTTTGGTGGAGAGATTAGTCAGCGCCTCATTGGTATCGCCCATGAATTTGGCGCGATCCGGATCGGTCGATTTCTGGGCATATTGCAGGAAGGAGAACGAGCCGATGCGGCCACTGATATCGCCCAGCTTTTCGCTGGCCTTGATCGCCTCGACCAGCTTGCCGGCCTTGGTCAGCTCAACCAGCTTGCCCTTATAGGTGGCCTCAAATTGCGTCGCCAGACCCTTGGCCTCGTCCAGCGCGGCAGCAGAATTCCTTGCTGTCCTTGCCCGGATAAAGATCGCTGAGGTCCCAGACCGGCAGGTTCCCGAATTGATTGTGGCCCTTTTGGCTGGTCGCTTCAGTCATGGTTCGTCTCTCCGGCTGGTCCAATTGCGCGCGGACCTTAGCCAGCGAGGGCGGCGCTGTGAAGGGTGCCGCCGTCAAATCACTGCGCGCAATCAACCATCATGCCGGGTCAGCACGACGATGTCGTTGCCGCTCGCATCGAGCAGGATCAGCTTGCCGCGGGGATCGTCGAGCCGGTAGCTCGCCACCTGCCCCAACGCCGCGAGGAACTTGCCTTCCTGATCCATGATGGCCGGGGCACAGGCCATTTCGGTCGAGAACAGATCGCCAAAGCTGAGCGCCGAACCATCGATACCGGCCTTGCCGCCGAACCGGTTGCAGCCGCCCATGCCGCTGACTTGTCCATCGGGCGCCAGTTCCAGCACGGTCTGCAAATTGTCGATCACCCCGCCTCCATTAATGTCCTCGGCCAGCCAGCGCCCGTGCGGCCACCCGTCGCTGGCCGCCGAAATGGCCTCGGCGACCCGCTCGACCGGGATATCGGTGGCGTCGGGGCCGGAGCCGAAGACGCTGTTATGCGTGGTCAGAAATGAAGAGCAGCTTGTCGCCTTCGGTAATGCGGGCGGACACCGAATAGCGGTGACCCGGCACGATGGCATCGGGGTCATAGGGGATGGCATAGGCATAGGGCGGCGACTTGCCGCTGGCGGTGGCTTCGCCCAGCACCTTGGCGGGCGCGTCGGCCGAGGACACGTCGAGCAATTGCACGGTGACCTTGGCCGTTTCGGGCAACATAATGCGCTCGCGGAAGAACACTGTGCCGCTGAGCACGGCGCCGTCAGCCATTGCAATTCCTCCGGACATGATGAGGGCGATGATGATCGTTGCCAGCGCTGCGAAAATTCTCAGGACCATGATGCCCTCCCGTTAGGTTTTGGGCGATCCTAGCCAGCAGAGGTCTAATCGTCCATGCGGGTACTCCGATGCCCAATCCCGCCCAAATCCCACACAGTTAATCCCCTCTTAAACCCCTTGGCCCATCTTCTTCCCAAAACGGCACACCAGATTCGCTGCCACGACCAATGCCTGAGGTAAGTATGACGCGTGTTCTCGTTGTCGACGATGATCCGGTGCAGCTGCGGCTGACGGCCGAAATCGCCAACCGCGCCGGCTTCAAGCCGCTGACCGCCACCGGAGGCAGAACAGGCGCTGGCCATTCTGCGCGAGGACCGCAATATCGGCGCCATGATCCTTGATCTGGTCATGCCTGATCTGGACGGCATGGCGGTGATGGAAGCGATGCGCCGCGAGCGGCTGACCACGCCCGTCATTATCCAGACCGCCAATGCATCGCTGGAAACCGTTATCTCGGCCATGCGCCGAGGCGCGGCGGACTATTTCGTCAAGCCGGTATCGCCCGAGCGGCTGGTCATTTCGCTGCGCAATGCCATGAAGCTCGATACGCTCGAAGCCGCCATCCGCGCCGAGCATGCCCGCAAGACCGGCACCTTCACCGCCGCCGACATGATCGCCAAAGCCGCCGCCATGGGGCGCGTGCTGACGCTCTGCGCCAAGGCCGCCAAATCGACCATTCCTGTGCTGATCAGAAGGCGAGACGGGGGTCGGCAAGGAATTGGTGGCCCGCATCATCCGGGGTTCGAGTGATCGGGCGGGCAAGCCCTTCATCACCGTCAATTGCGGGGCCATTCCGCCCAATCTGGTTGAGTCCGTATTGTTCGGGCACAAGAAAGGCGCCTTTACCGGCGCCATTGCCGACCAGCCGGGCAAATTTGCCGAAGCCCATAACGGCACGCTGTTTCTCGATGAAATCGGCGAATTGCCACCCGACACCCGAGTCAAATTGCTGCGCGCCCTGCAGGATGGCGAAATCGAGCCGGTCGGCGCCAGCCTGCACCGAGCGGGTCAATGTTCGCGTCATCTCGGCGACCAATCGGCGGCTGCTGAACTCGGCCAAATCCGGCGAATTCCGCGAAGACCTCTATTACCGCCTCAACGTCTTCCCCATCTACGTGCCGCCGCTGCGCAGCGCATGGAGGATGTGCCCGCTTTAGTCTCCATGTTTATCGCCCGCTTCTCGGCTGAGGCGGGCAAGCGGGTACTGGGCCTCTCCCCGCCGCGCTTGATCTGCTGCTCGGCTATGACTGGCCGGGCAATGTGCGGCAGCTGGAAAACGCGGTTTATCGCGCTATTGTGCTCAGCGACGGCGCCTTCCTTGAAACCGTGGATTTCCCCCAGATTGTCGCCTGTGCCTCAGGCCGCGAAACGGCTTTGTCCGATATCGAAACCGTGCCGGTGCCCGCCGCCCCCATCCATATCGACACCGCAACGGCCCGCCAGCGGGCGTTTGAGGAATTGCCGCCTGCGCAGGATCGCTTTCTCGATGCCTCGGGCGAAATCGCCGCTTTGGCGCAAATCGAGCGCGCCGCTATCGTCTTTGCCATCGAGCATCATGGCGGACGCATGTCGCGCGTCGCCCGCGCACTCAAGATTGGCCGATCCACCCTCTACCGCAAGCTGCACGAATATGGTCTGGCTGAGGAATTGATCAACGACGCAGCATGACGGCGGGATAATGAGCGAGCCTATTCCGGTCTTTGATGGCCATAATGATATTCTGGGCCATCTGGCGACCTCCGACGTCGCCGATCCGGTGCAGGCCTTTCTCACCGGCTCCTTCCCCAGCCATATCGACCTGATCAAGGCCAAGACCGGCGGCTTTGCTGGCGGCATATTCGCCGTGTTCTGCCCCTCGCCGAAAAAGCCCGATGGCGCCCTGCCCCCGGGCATGGCCTTCGACATGATGCCTCTGCCGCTCGACCTCGTTCCCGCCCGGGCCATGGCGATCAAACAGATCAGCCTGCTCTATCGGCTGGAAGCCGCCGGCGCCCTCGCCGTCTGCCGCAACACGATTGAGATCAAGACCGCCATGGCGGCGGGCAAGATTGCCGCCGTGCTGCATGTCGAAGGCGTCGAGGCGATCGACGCCGATTTGCAATTTCTTGACGTGCTCTATGCCGCCGGCCTGCGTTCGCTCGGTCCGGTCTGGAGCCGGGACAATATTTTCGGCCATGGCGTGCCGTTCAACTTCCCCGGCTCGCCCGATACCGGCCCCGGCCTCACCGAAGCGGGCAAGCGCCTCGTCACCGCCTGCAACCGACTTGGCGTGCTGATCGATCTGTCGCACATCACCGAAAAAGGCTTTTGGGATGTGGCCGAGCTATCGACCGCCCCGCTGGTCGCCACCCATTCCAATGTCCACGCCATCTGCGCCAATCCGCGCAACCTCACCGCCGACCAGCTCAAGGCCATCCGCGACAGCGACGGCATGGTGGGCCTCAACTTCGCCACCGGCTTCCTGCGGCCCGATGGGGCATGGCGAACTGATACGGGGCTCGACGTCATGCTGCGACATCTCGATGCAATGATCGAGGCCGTTGGCGAGACGCGGGTGGGGTTGGGCTCGGATTTCGACGGGGCTATGCTACCGGCGGCGATCGGCCTCGTCAGCGGGGCTGCAAGTGTTGATCGAGGTCATGCAGCAGCATGGGTTTGGTGAGGCGCTGGTACAGCGACTGGCGCATGGGAATTGGTTGGACCTATTGGCGCGGGTGATTGATCGCTAGGGCGTTGATCCCCGCCATCACCGCTTCCGTCACCCCCGGCTCCGACATGGCGTGCCCTGCGCCCTCGACCAGCACAATCTCCGCATTCCCCCATGCCGCCGCCAGCGCATATGACATCGCAGGCGGGCAGAGCAGGTCAAACTGCCCCTGCACAATCACGCCCGGAATAGGCTTAAGCCGCCCTGCCCCGGCCAGCAATTGGCCCGGCGCCAGAAACGACTCCTGCGCAAAATAATGGGCCTCCATAAACGCCGTTGAGGGCAACCGGCTGCCACTATGGACATCATCCAGATCGAGCCGTTTTTGCCCGGCCGAGCCTCGGAGAGCACCCTTTCGGTATCATGCCGGGCCCGAGCAGCGGGGCCGTGGATTGCCGGATCGGGATCGAGGATGCGGCGGAAATAGGCGTCGAGCGGGGTGAAACGCTCGTCCGGGGTGAGGATGCTCAAAAAGTCCTCGTAGAGGCCCGGATGGAAGGTACTGAGCCCCTTACCAAATGCCCAATCCAGCTCGGCCCGCGTGCCCAGAAACGTGGCGCGGAGCACAATGCCACTAACCCGCTCGGGGTGAGCCTGCGCATAGGCGAGGCCCAGCGTTGCGCCCCAGCTGCCGCCGACGACCAGCCAACGCTCGATCCCCAGCGCTGTCCGCACAAGCTCCATATCGGCGATCAGATGCTGAATCGTGTTATGCTCCCGCGAGCGAGCCGGCTGGCTCCGCCCTGCCCCACGCTGATCGAACAGCACCGCGCGGAATCGGCTGGGATCAGAACAGGCGGCGATGCGAGGGCTGGCAACCGCTGCCGGGCCCGCCATGCAGATAGACGGCGGGAATGCCATCCGCCCGACCCACGGTCTCGACATAAAGACTATGCCCGTCGCCGGTATCGAGCATCTGGCTGGTGAGCGGCGCGAAGGGATCGGCCCCGCCATCGGGCGGGGTCATGGCAGTTCGGGCTCCAGCGTGCCGCCGGAGAAATTGCGATAGATGAAGCGGTCGCCGCCCTCGCTGGATTCCCGCTCGGCGGTTTTGAAAATGCTCTCATGCAATGGCGAGAGATGGCAGGCCGGATCGGTATTGCCGGCGCTGCCGGTCAGGGCAAAAGCCCGGCACCGACAGCCGCCATAGTCGATCTCCTTGAAGGCACAGCTCTGGCACGGCTCGGGCATCCAGCCGGTGCCGCGATAGCGGTTGAAGGCGTCCGAATTCTGCCAGATCCGGGCGATGGAATGGTTGGAGCGCACCGATTCAAAATTGAGTTCGGTAATCGTCTCGGCCGCGTGGCAGGGCAGGATTTTGCCCGAGGGCGTGATGTTGAAAAATTGCCGCCCCCAGCCGCCCATGCATTTCTTGGGGCGCAGGGCATAATAGTCTGGCACCACGAAATCGATGTCGAGAATACCGCGCAGCCGCACGCGCTCTTCCTCGACGATTGCGGTGGCCTCGTCGATCTGCTCGATCGTGGGCATCAAAGCGGCGCGGTTCTTCAGCGCCCAGCCATAATATTGCACATTGGCGACTTCGATCCGGTCGGCGTCGAGCTGCACAGCCAGCGCAATCATCGCGCGCAGCTCATGCAGGTTCTGCCGGTGCATCACCGCATTGACGGTGAGCGGCAGGCCCAGCTCGCGCGACCATTGCGCGACCTCGAGCTTTTTGGCATGGCCATTCTTGAAGCCGCCAATGCGATTGGCCAGCGCCGGATCATTGGCTTGAAAGCTGATCTGGATATGGGCCAGCCCCGCATCGGCAATCTCGGTCAGGCGTTCTTTGGTGATCAGCACGGCCGAGGTGATCAGATTAGTGTAGAGGCCCAGATCATTGGCATGGCGCACCAGCTCGACCGAGTCCTTGCGCACGCTGGGTTCGCCACCGGAAAAATGCACCTGCAACACACCGATTTCGGCCAGTTCGGTCAGCACTTTTTTCCACTCGTCGGTGCTCAGTTCATTGCCCGCCCGCTCCATTTCCACGGGATTGGAGCAATAGCCGCATTGCAGCGGACAGCGATGGGTCATCTCCAGCAACACCGCCAGCGGAATGCCATAGGCCTGCGCCACGGACTGACCTTCCAGAATTGCGAGGCCATCATTGGCATCGACCAGCACCGGGCTGGCATCGCTCATTGTCGGACTCATGGCTTTGCCGCCTCGACCAGAAAGCCGGAATCCGCCAGATCCTGCAGCATGGCAATAATGTCGCCGGCAATCTCCTCGCGTGGCGCGTTGTAGATACCAGCCAGATGATCGGTAATGTCAGCGACGCTGCGCTGCCCGTCGCAAAGCTTGAGCACTTCGACGGCGATCTCGTCGGGCGCCATCACCCGCTCGGGCACCAGCAGCACCCAACGCTGCCGGGTTTCATCGAGCCGCAATTTGGTGCCGCGCGCCAGAGTGGGCACACTGGCCTCGCTGACGCTCATGCGGCGGCGGGTGGCCGGGGCGACAAAGCCACTCATGACGCGGCCGGCACGAAAGCGCCGGGCGGCACATGCCCCTCGACATAGGCGTGATAGAGCGCGTCGAGCTGCACCCAGAGCACATTGGTTTTAAAGATCAGCGCATTACACACCGCCTGCCGCTCGGCGGGGGTCTTGGCATTGGCCTTGACGTAATCGAGCGCGAAATTGGCGTCGCGCAGGGCCTGTTCCAAGCGGCGCTTGAAATAGGTCATCACGCCCGGATTGATGAAGTCGTAATGCTCGAGCATGCCCGAAATCCGCTCTTCATGCAGGTTCGGCGCGAAGAGTTCGGTGAGCGAAGAGGCAATAGCCTCGAGCGGGCTGCGATCCCGAACGAAATGGATATAGGCATCCACCGCAAAGCGCGTCGCAGGCAAAATACCCTCGGCGGATCTCGACATAATCATTGTCGAGCCCCGTGCCCGCGGTCAGCTGCAGCCAGCGCTCGATACCGCCCTCGCTGCCCACATCGCCATCGTGATCCTCGATGCGATGCCGCCATTCAATGCGGGTCGCCCGGTCGCGGAAGCGGAAATGACGACTGCGTCTTTGAGCGGGATGGAGCTTTGATAATAGTAGCGATTGAGCGCCCGGGCCTGCACTGGCCCTTGTTGAGCTTGCCGCCATGCAGCAGGTGATGGAAGGGATGCAGATTGTGGTAGCGGGTGGCGCCGATGGCGCGCAGCTGCGCTTCCAAATCTTCGGCGCTATTGAGTACCGCGTCGGACGCGACCGAAAAAGCTGTCATTTCTGTCAAAGCGTCATCTCCATCCCATCGGCAGGAATGATCCATCCTGCTCGTTCTGCTTGCAGCCGCTCGGGCGCATCGCGCCGCCGAGCCGGGTTCGAATTGTTGATGTGCAGGAAGACCTTGCGGCCGATCCCCAGATCAGCGAGCGCTGATATGGCCACATCCATGGCGATATGGCCCATGCGCTGCCCGGTCTTTTGCCCGAGGCCCGTGGCAATCAATTCGTCGTCGCGCCACAGCGTACCGTCGAAAAACACCAGATCAGCCCCAGCCAGTTTTTCCGCCACTTCGGGCGTGACAGCAGCGCAGGCGGCGAGGAAAATCAGGGTTTTGCCGTTGCGGGTGATGCGCAGGCCCAGCGTGTCGCCCTCGTCATTGTCGGCCGCGCCTTCGAGATAAAGCGCAGTTTTGCCGGGGGCGATGAAAGGCTCGATGATGAGCCCAGAGCCCGAGCCATCAGGCAGCGTCGGTTCTGAACGCCACGCCGGTTTCGATGGCGATGCGCTTGACCTTCTCCGGATTGAGCGCATTGAAAATGCTGTTGGCCCGCAAAATCTCCTGCACGCGCTGATGCGCATAAAGGGCAAAGGGCGAGCCTTCGCGCAGCGAGAGCAGGCCGGTCACCGCATCCACCTCGCCATTGGTCAGGATCACCCCGGCAATCGGGCTGTGCCTCAGAGCGCGCGGATGCAGCACCGGCGTGTCGATGATCTGCTGGCGCAAATCGGGCGATGCATTGATCAGAAACCAGTGCTCGCCATCCCCGCTCATGGCGATCGAGGCCCGGCTGGCGCGCAAGGACGGCTCGCTGCCACGCGCTGCCCGGCAATTGTCGCATCCGCAATTCCATTGCGGCAGGCCACCGCCTGCCGCGGAGCCCAGAATGACTATTTTGATCATTATCCGTGCTCGCGGCAGGCCCATGCCTACTTGCGCGTGGCGCAAGCGTACATGTTGATTTCCATGCTGACGGGAACTTCAACGATGGTTGGTTTCTTCCGGGCCATTTCAGGTCTCCTCACAATGCGGCACCATTGCCGCTGGCGGTGAGGGTGACGATTGGCGGGCCGCAACGCACTCTATGGCAGCGATTGCTTTTGCCTATAGTGCTGGTAGCGCCTAGAAATCCTCTTCTGTATCCACCGCCAGAAACGGCGGCGTCGGCATTATCCCGGGCAAAACGTAGGCCGCCGAAGTCTGCTGCAACAGGTCGAGCAGGCTCGCATAGGGCTCGGCGCGGCGATATTGCGAGGGCACCAAAGCCACGATACGGCGCGGCGGCGCCTTGACGCGGTAGAGCCTGACTCCACCGGGCGGACCATTGCCGGCAATAGTGGCGAGCGCCGGGGCGAGGCACACCCCGGACCCGGCCCGCACCGAGCCAATCGCCGTTTCAAAACTGCGGCATTGCGCGACGACCCGATGCTGTGGCAAGAGCCGATCATACCAATCGGCCACCCGATTGGCCTGCTGGCTGCCAAAGGTGAACTGGATGGATTGGTTGAGCAGCGCTAGCTGCTCTTGCGGCAATTCACGCTGCGGATCGGCAATACCATCGAGCGTGAGCGCCTCAGGCACGACCAGTACATAAGGGTCTTCAATCAACGGGATTTGCACAAAGCCGACACCGGCCTGCGCCACTGAATTGGCCGCGAGCAGACCGATATTGACCCGCCGCCCATAGAGCAGTTCCAAAATATCGGCAGGCGCGCTTTCCTGAATGTCGAAATCGACTTCGGGGAACTGGCTCTGCATGCTGCCGATGGCGGCGGGCAGCAGCACGCGCAGCACCGAATTGATCCCCGCCAGCCGCAGCGTCAGCCGCTTGCCGCCGCTGAATTGGCCCAGCCCATCTTCCAGCTCGCGCATATTGCGCAAGACCTGCTCGGCCTTGGGCAGCAGATAAGCACCCGCCTCGGTCAGCACCATTTCATTGGAGCGGCGATGAAACAGCAGCGTGCCGACATTGGCTTCGAGCTTGCTCAATTGCTGGGACAGCGAGGGCTGCGCCAGCCCCAATTGCTTGGCCGCCTTGGTCAGCGTCTCCGAGCGGGCCACCGCCCAGAAAATCCGCAATTGATGCAGCGTAACCTCGCCGGCCTTCTGGCGCGCGGACGATTTGGTGCTGCCGGCGCGCTTGATCTTTGCGCCTGCTCGTTCATCATCCATTGCCGTCGATCCTTGCCATTTTCGCGCGGCTAGAGCTAAGGCGAACCGGCGGACAGTGCAAAGACCATATTGTCGACAAACTGAATACGATGTACGCTTGAAACCGCGTCGGCTGGCTGACAAGCGATAGGCCTGAGCGGGCACCAAGCCTATGGAGCAGGTGAACATGGCCATGGCCAAGACCCAAAAAACCAAACCGGCCACCGAAGCCCCCGCCAGTGGCCGCGTACGCGGGCAAGGCGCCCAGACCGTCTATGAGCGGCTGCGCCAATCCATTCTCGAACTCGAGCTAGAGCCGGGCAGCCCGCTCGACGAATCGAGCCTGTCCGAACAATTCGAAATGTCGCGCACCCCGATCCGCGAGGCGCTGGTGCGGCTTTCGGGCGAAGGGCTGGTGACCACACTCCCCAATCGCAACACGGTGGTGTCGACCATCGATTTCGTGCGGCTGCCGCTCTATTTCGAAGCCACGGCGCTGATGTATCGCGTCACCACGCGCTCGGCGGCAGTGCATCACCGGCCCGAACATTTGCTGGCTATTCGCGGCTTTGAAGGCGCCTATTCCGAAGCCGTGGCACGGCGCGACGCGCTAGGCATGATCCGAGCCAATCGCGATTTCCACATGGCCATCGCCGAAGCCGGTGGCAATGTCTATTTCACCAATCTCTTCGTGCGGCTGCTCGACGAAGGCCGGCGCATCCTGCGCCTCTATTATTCCTCCTTCGACGACAAGCTGCCGCGCCAATATGTGGACGAACACGGCGCCATGGTCGCCGCCATCGAGGCAGGCAATGCCGACCTCGCCGACTCGGCTGGGTGCCGAACATGCCGCCCAGATCGTGCGGCAAATCCAGAGCTATATCGCCCGCGATACCGCAGCCAACATCACGCTCACGGAAGCCCGCTAATGGCCCGTATCGCCATTGCCGGCGCCGGCATTATCGGCGCCGCCATTGCCACCGGCTGATCGATCAGGGCCATGACGTCACGGTGTTCGAGCCCGAGCCCGATGGCCTGCCCACCTCATCAGGCAATGCCTCGCTGATCGCCCTGCCCGAAATCGCGCCGATCGCCAGCCCCGGCATTCTGTCGGCGGTGCCGGGTTGGTTGCTCGATCCGCTGGGTCCGCTGACCCTGCGCTGGACCGATGTGCCGGCGCTTTTGCCCCGGCTGCTCGCCTTCCTCGCCTCGGCCACCCCGGCCCGCGGCGCCAAGGCGCGTGAGGCGCTGACGCTGCTGATGACTACGGCCTTGGCTGATCATGAAGCGCTGGGCCACAAGGGGAGCCTTTCCGGTCATTTGCGCCAGACTGGCTATGTCTCGGTGCATGACAGCGAAAAAAGCGTCGCCGCCGCCCTGCATGAAGCCGGCGTGGTCAAGGCCGCATTGGGCTATGATTTCGAGCGCATCACCCCCGAGCGTGCGCGCCAATTGGTGCCGCAACTGGAGGGCAATTTTGCCGGTGCCGTCTATCAGCCCAGCTATTGGACGGCGTCAGATCCGCTCACCATTCTGCGCCATTATCAGACATTCATCAGCACCCGCGCCAAGCTGGTGCCAGCCAAGGTGAGCCGGCTAACACAGACGGAAACCGGCATCACGGTCACCACGGCATCGGGCCGAGAAACCTTCGACAAAGTGGTCGTCGCCGCTGGCGTCTGGTCGCGTGATCTGGTGCGGGGGCTGGGCGCCAAAGTGCTGCTGGAAAACGAGCGCGGCTATAATACCACCTTCACCGATCTGGACTGGAACCTGCCCATGCCGGTGGGCTTTGCCGATCATGGCTTTATCGCTTCTCCGCTGGTCGATGGATTGCGGGTGGGCGGCGCGGTGGAATTGGCCAAGCCCGACACCGCCCCAAATTTCGCTCGCGCCAAGGCCATGCGCACCAAGATGCGGCGCTATGTGCCGGCTTTGCCTGAAGGCGGCAAGGAATGGATGGGCCGCCGCCCCTCGACGCCCGATTCCCTGCCCGTCATCGGCCGTCATCCGGGCGATGATCGCATCGTCTATGCCTTCGGCCACGGCCATCTGGGCCTGACCCTGAGCGCGGTCACCGCGCGGCTGGTGGCCGGCCTCATCGCCGACGCGCCCGCCGATCCGGCGCTCGCCCCTTTCAGCATTACCCGCTTCCAATAGGCCATCATGAGCAAGAAGAGCTTTTTCTGTATCGACGCCCATACCTGCGGCAATCCGGTCCGCGTCGTGGCCGGGGGCGGACCCGACCTCAAGGGCGATACGATGAACGCCCGCCGCGAGCATTTCGTGGCCGAATATGACTGGATCCGCACCGGCCTGATGTTCGAGCCGCGCGGCCATGACGTGATGAGCGGCTCGATCCTCTATCCCGCCTTGCGCGAGGATGTGGACGGCTCGATCCTCTTCATCGAAACCTCGGGCTGCCTGCCCATGTGTGGCCATGGCACGATTGGTACGGTGACGGTGATGATCGAGGAGGGCTCGGTCACGCCCAAGACGCCGGGCAAGCTGCGGCTCGAAGTGCCTGCCGGCATTATCGAGGCCGAATACACCATGGACAATGCGGGCCATGTGATCGACGTGCGCATCACCAATGTGCCCTCATTCCTCTACGCAACCGGGCTTGATATCGACCTGCCCGGCTTGGGCCCGCTCAAGTTCGACGTCGCCTATGGCGGCAATTTCTACGCCATTTTCGAACCGCAGCACGGCTTCACCGATATGAACCAGCTCTCGGCCTTCGATATCCAGCAGCTTTCGCCCGTGGCGGTGGCTGATCAACGAGAAATACACCTTCCAGCACCCCGAATTCCCCACCATCAATGGCTTGCGCCATGTGATGTGGACCGGCGCCCCAGTGAACCCCAAAGCCGATGCCCGCAATGCTGTCTTCTACGGCGAAAAAGCCATCGACCGCTCGCCCTGCGGCACCGGCACCTCGGCGCGTCTAGCCCAGAAAGCCGCGCGGCGAGCTCAAGGTGGGCGAGAGCTTCGTGCATGAATCGATCATCGGGAGCCTGTTTGTCGGCCGGGTTGAATCCGCCACCAAGGTCGGGCCCTACGACGCCATCGTGCCCTCGATCGCGGGGCAAGCTCGGATCACCGGCTACAACACGATCTTCCTCGATGACCGCGACCCGTTCGTGAAGGGGTTTACGGTCAACTGAGGGGACAACCCTAGGCATTCCACCCCACGGAGTCATTCCGGCGCAGGCCGGAATCCATGCTGTGCACTAACCCCACACTGGATGGTAGGGGTGGCCTTCAGCATAGATCCCGGCTTGCGCCGGGATGACATTGTGGGTGTAAAAGCGCCGGAGACTAGAACCCGTACTTCGCCAAATCCGGCCGCGTCTTCAGACCCTGCTCAACCACGGCCCGAATGGCCTTTTCCTCGTCCCCAACCAGCTCCAGCCGGGGCTGGCGCACCACAGGCGAGGTCCCGCGCACGATGGCTTCGCACAGCTTGATGTTCTGGACGAATTTGGGGCCGATATCGAGATGCAGCAGCGGCAGGAACCAGCGGTAGATTTCCATGGCTTCCTTGATGCGGTCCTGCTGCACCAGCTTGTAGATGGCCACAGTCTCCTTGGGGAAGGCGACGACCAGACCCGCAATCCAGCCATGGCAACCCAGTACCGGGCTCTCTAGCGCCAGATCGTCCACGCCGGTCAGCAGCTGATACCGATCACCCACCGCATTGATGGTTTCGTTGATGCGACGCGTGTCGCCGGTCGATTCCTTGATGGCGACGAATTTGGGCTCGTCGGCCATCTCCTTGAGCATTTCGGCGGTGATGTTGATGCCATAGGCCGGGGATTGTTATAAACGATGATCGGCAGGTTCGAGGCCGCGGCGATGGCGCGGTAATGCACGACCACTTCGCGGTCATCAGCCAGATAGCGCATGGCCGGCAGCACCATCAGCCCCTCGACACCGATCTTTTCGGCTTCGGCTGCGAGCGCCGCGCCAACACTGGTCGAGTCTTCGGCAATGGTCAGCAGCACCGGCACGCGGCCCGCCGCTGCCTCGATGGCAGCCTTGGCGATGGCGAGCTTTTCGGCGACCGTCAGGCTCGAGGCCTCGCCCAGTGAACCGCAGACCACGATGGCGTCGACCCCACCCTCGATCTGAAACACCACGTCGGCTTTGACACCGTCGAGATCGACCTGCTGGTCCGCCGTCATCTTGGTGGTGATCGCGGGCAGCACACCGTGGAAATCACTCTTTTGCATGTCTAATTCCTCATTGTCGCAATGCGTCGCTGCAGTCAGATTTAGAGTTTTGTATTTAGTTTGTCGACAATAAAAATTGGCTGCGAAAATGTGCCGTGAGCTCGTCGGTTGCTGAGGGAGTCTATCAAACCCAAGGAGTCATTCCCGCGCAGGCGGGAACCTCCGTTTTCTTGCGAAAAATGCCGAGCCGAAAACCCGCCAGCGGCAATAACCCAGCGCAGCATTGCCAGCGCCGCTAGCCGCGCGTGAAATCCACCGGAACGCCCGGAGTCTCGTTGCCGCCGCTGGGCGGCGGCGGAAAGGGCGCGGCCCGCGTGACGGCGTCGACGGCCGCCCGGTCGAGCACCGGATTGCCGGACGAGCGCACCGGGCTCACGCCCGCCAGCCCGCCGCCGGCCGAGACAGTGAATCGCACCACCGCGGTCCCGGTCGCGTCCCCGGCCGAGCGTGGACGGCGCTTGGCATTGTTCAGCCGCCGCGACACTCGGTTCTGCCGGGATGCCATTTGCGAAGCCCCGCCGCTGCCCTGCCCCTGCTGGCCGGCAGTAGCGCGGGCGGCGGCACTGTCGGCATTGCTTTGCCCGCTATTGCCGGCCGGCGGCGGGGGCCTCGTGGCCTCACGCGAGGCCTGCTGCGTCGGCTGCTGCTGGGGTCGGGGCCGCTGGGTGGGCGCGCTGGGCCGCTCGAAACTGAGGGTCCGGGGCACCGGAGCGGCATTGAAATCGCTCACTTCCGCCGGCTCCGAGCGCCTCAGCTGCCATGGGCGCAATCATCTCCACGGTCTCGGGGCTAGCAATCGGCGTCGCCAGCACGGCCATGTCCATCGTCTCGCTCGCCGGCTCGACGGGTTCGGCCTCAATAGGCTCAGCCATAGCGGTCTCAACCGGCGGCTCGACCGGCTCGGGCGGCTCGGCCTGTTCGACCGGAGCTTCTGCGACTTGCGTTTCGGGCTCGACCGGTTCGAGCGTTTCGCTCGGCGTCACCGGCACAACTTCCCCACCGGATGAGCGCAAATTCTCCGAGGCGCCCTCCTCCGGGGTCGCGGTCTCGTTACTCGAGACCGAGGTGATCGAAATAATGTCCACACTCACCGCGCCCGGCGGCAGCATCCTCGGGCTGCGGCCGAGCAAAGCCCACAAAGGCAATGCCGAAAATGCTGGCATGCACCGGGGCCGAACCGGAAAGGGCATAGCGCATATCAGGGCGTCCGGGCCGGCACGGTAACAAGGCCGATGCGGCTATAGCCGGCAGCCGACAATTCACCCATCACTTCCATGATCGCGCCATAGGCTGCCGTGGTGTCGCCGCGCACGTAAAGCCGCTCATCGGTGCCTTCCACCGCCAGCGCCGCGACACTGCTCACCAGCGTTTCCAGCGTCACCGGCTCACCCTCGATGGAGAGCGCGCCATCGGGCTCCACCGTCACGGTGATCGGCTTGGTCTGTAGCGGCATGGCTTGTGCCCGCGTCTCGGGCAGGTCGATCGGCACACCCATGGCCATCAGGGGCGCCGCGACCATGAAGACGATCAACAGCACCAGCATCACATCCACCATGGGGGTGATGTTGATCTCGCTGATCGGCGCCCTGCCCCGGCCACGCTTGCCCTTATTGCCCAGCGCCATGCCCATCAGAGCGACTTTCCGGCATCGAGCTGCCGCGACATCAGCGCCACCAGCCGATTGGCAAAGCCTTCGAGCCGCGCAATCAGCTTGCCCGCATCGGCGCTGAGCTTGTTATAGGCGATAACGGCGGGGATAGCGGCGAGCAGGCCCAAAGCAGTCGCCAGCAAGGCTTCGGCAATGCCCGGCGCCACCACGGCAAGGCTGGTATTTTCAGCCGCGGCAATGGCGGTAAAGGCGTTCATAATGCCCCACACCGTGCCGAACAGGCCCACGAATGGGCCGGCGCTGCCAATGGTGGCGAGAAAGCCGAGACGCTTCTCAAGATCGGCGCTCTGCTCGCTCACCGCCAGATCAAGCGCGATTTCAAGCCGGCTCTGCAGGCCCACCGCATTGTCGGCCTGAACCGCGTGGCTCTTGTCCCATTCCTCCATGGCAGCGAGAAACACGGCCGACAGCCCGTGCTGGCCGGCGCCGGCATAATCGGCGCGCAGCTCGGCAAGCGGCCGGCCGGAGGCGAAGGCCTTGTCGAAGGCGGCCATTTCACTCTTGGCCTTGCCATAGGCGGCCAGCCGGTTGGCGATGATCGCCCAAACCCAGACCGAGGCGATGACCAGCCCGATCATCACCGATTTGACCACCCAGTCCGCCTGCATGAACAGGGCGAACATGGAAAAATCATGCGCCTGCGCTGCTGCTATTTCCATCTGTCCGTCCTCAAACGCCAAAGGCAATGTCGGGCCGCGTCGTGGTGACGAGACCATCAAGGCAAGCCGTGGCGGCAATGCCAGTGCCTTCGCAGGCGGTGATATCGTTGATCAGCAGGCGCCCAATGCCGTCACAGGCCGAGTTCTTGAGCTCGAACTGCAGCACCTTGGTCTTGCCCTCGGCCAGCGCCTTGAAATCGAGCGTCACGATGCGATCGATGGCGCCATCACTGGTGAAAAACGCCACTTCCACCGCGGCACGATCGAGCTGGCCGCCCAGATTATTGGTGGCGAGGAACGTCACCCGGCAACCAGTATCGGCGGGCTGGAGCGCATTGAGCTCAAGCGCCAGCGCCGGGGCGGTTTCTTGCGCCAACGCGGGATTGGACAGGGCAAAAGCGCCGAACAGGAGGGCGGACAAAAATCTGGGCATTAGGCAACCTTGCTTTGTGGTGCCGCGGCGACGAAACGCTGCGCCGACTGCGGCAAGACGAAGGGAATATTGCCGGCGGGCAGCGCGCCCACCCGCATCGGGCAATCGAAAACTTCGGCGATCAGGCTATCGGTCAGCACCTCGGCGGGCGTGCCGGCGCCGGCCACGGCGCCATTGCGGATCGCCACGATCTGGTCGGCATACATGGCCGCAAGGTTCAGATCATGCAGGATGGCGATAACGCCCCCGCCGGAAGCGGCGAACTGGCGAGCCACATCCATGATCATCAACTGATGCTTGATATCCAGACTCGATACCGGCTCATCGAGAAACAGAAACCGCGGCACCCCATCGAGCACCGGCTCCCAGACTCGGCAGATGACGCGTGCCAATTGCACGCGCTGCTGTTCACCACCCGACAATTCGCCATAAAAGCGCCCACCGAAACCACTGAGATCAACCCGCGCCAGCGCCTCGTCCGGCAGCCGGCGCAGGGCCGATAGCGACAGGCCCGGGCGGCCGGCAGTGAGTCCCGGGGCCACCACTTCGCGCACCGTGAAGGGAAACGGCAGCGTGCTCGATTGCGGCAGCACGGCGCGCATGGTCGCGGCAGTGCCCAAATCCATGCTAGCCACATCGCGGCCATTGATGCTGATGGTGCCGCTGAATACATAATCCCGGCACAGTGCCTTCATCAGCGTGGATTTGCCCGAGCCATTGGGGCCGATAATGGCGGTCACCTGCCCGGGATGCGCGGTGAAGCTGACCCCATCGAGAATGCGCCGCTGGCTGATTTCAACCACGATATTGTCCACATGGATCATAGCATCACCAAGGCCGCTGCTTGCGCAGCAATATCCAGAGGAAGAACGGCCCGCCTACCGCAGCGGTCACGATGCCGATCGGCAATTCCGCCGGCGCGACAATCAACCGGCTGACGGCATCGGTCATCAATAGGAACGAGGCACCCAATAGCGCCGAAGCCGGCAGCAGATAGCGATGGTCCGGCCCGATCACCAGCCGCAACAGATGCGGCACGACAATGCCAACAAAGCCAATGCCGCCGCTGACCGCCACCGAAGCACCGGTGGCTGCAGCCACGGCAACAATAACCACGCGCTTGAAGCCCTGCACGCGCACGCCCAGATGCCCCGCCGTCGCTTCGCCCGGGGTGAGCGCATTGAGCCCCTTGCCCAGAAAGGCCGAGACAGCCAGCGCCGCGACGATGATCGGGCCGGAAGCCATGATCTTGGTCCAATTGGCACCCGAGAGCGAACCCATGCCCCAGAAGGTCAGGTCCCGCAATTGCGCGTCATTGGCGACATAGACCAACACGCCGGTGACCGCACCGGCCAGCGCCCCCAGCGCAATGCCGGCCAGCAGCATGGTGGCAATCGCCGTCTGCCCGCTGCGCGTCGCCACGCGATAGAGGATGAACGTGGTGATGAGCCCACCGATGAATGAGGCGATCTGCAGCGCATAAATCCCCAGAAGCGCCGTCAGCGGCGCCAGCATGGTGGTGCCCAGCACGATAATGCCCACCGCGCCCAGCCCCGCCCCGGCCGACACGCCTACCAGCCCCGGATCGGCCAGCGGATTGCGGAACAAGCCCTGCATCAATAGGCCCGACACCGCCAAAGCCGCCCCGATCAGCACGCCCGGGATCATGCGCGGCAGGCGGATATTGTAGATCACCGCATAGTCGCGCACGGCCTGCACTTCGCTTTCGGGCACCGAGCCAAACCAGCCGCCAATAATGGTCCGAGGCCGAGGCACCGGACGCCCCGGTGGTCATCAGAAATGGCCATGGTCACCACCAGCAGCAGCGCCGTGGCGATCACCACGATGCGGCCAAGCCCGCTGCGGTCGCCTTCAGCACGCTCGGCAATGGCACCATTGATGGACATGACTGGCTCATTCTGCCTACTCGCCGTAAAGCGCGTCGACGAGGTCGGAGACCGCTTCTGCGGTGCGTGGGCCGAAGCCAAGCAGATAGGCCCCGTCGAGCCGGATAATGGCGTGATTGCGCCCCGCCTCGGTCAACGCGATAGCCGGATTGGCAATCAGATCGGCATTGCTGGCGCTATGGTCGCCACCGCGATCCATCATCAGGATCACATCGGGTGCCGCCTCGATAATGGCTTCCTCGGTCAGCGCCTTGTAGCCCGAATATTCCTCGATCGCATTGACCGCGCCGGCCGGGGCAATGATGCCGTCAGCCGCCGTGCCGGTGCCCGAAGCTCGGATCTTGCCGCCCTCGGCCGACAGCACGAACAGCACGCGCTTGCGGGTGGTGATGTCAGCGGTGCGCTGCTTGACAGCCTTGAGGGCTGTATCGATCTCAGTGGCCGGGGCCTCGGCCTTGTCCGGTACGCCCAGCGCCTGCCCCACGGCCCGCACTTTCACCAGAATGCCTTCATGGCTGAAACTTTCCGGCACGGTCTGGTATTCCACCCCGGCATGGGAGAGCACCTCGAGCGCCTCAGGCGGACCGCTGCCTTCAATGACCAGCAATGCACTGGGGCTGACTGAAAGCACGCCTTCGGGCGCCAATTGGCGCATATAGCCCACATCGGGCAAGGCAACCGCCGCTTCGGGATAGGTCGCCGTCTGGTCGCGGGCGATCAGCTTGCCCTCCTCGCCCAGCGCATAGATGATTTCGGTCAGCGAACCGCCGATCGATACCAGCCGCGAACTATCGGCAAACGGATGCAGCTCCTGCGCAGTGGCAGGCAACGAGGCCAGCGCGACAATCGCGCCGGCAGCCGAGAAACGCTTGAAAGACAAGGACATGGCGGAACTCAAGCAGCGTGGGTTTGGGCAAAGAGCGGCAGTGACTCGACAATGGTCCGCCGGGCAGCGTTCGTCATGACCTTCCGGCGCTTGCCGAAGAACTGGATGATCAGCTCGCTGCGCGTCATAGACTTCCACCGAGGTCACATGGCCATCGGCAGTCGGCTTGCGCACGGCCCAGACGGCCGCGATCTGGTCGAGCCGCAAATGCAGGTGGAACGTGTCGTCCATTACATTGAGCCGAGGGCCCATGGTCTTGATGGTCTTGACCGGGCCGGCATGGATCTGGATGCAGCCGTGATTGCCAACAAAGGCCATCAGCGGCAATTCACTCGCGGCGGCTTCTTCGAACAGCTTGGCGACAGCTGCGTGATCGAGCTGGAAAGCATAATCCTCGCCCACCATTTCCAGCGCATCGAGCCGCGGCAGGTTGAGCGCCTTGATCATGCCGAAGAACTGGTGCGTGTCGGTCATCGCCGCCCAGCGCTCGCGCAATTCGGGAATACCGGCAGCTTCGCCCAGCGGCTCCGGCGCTTCGGCAGCGGTGACACTGATGCCTTCGGACTGGTCCGCATGGCGCAGATTGGCGATCAGTACGTCCCGGGCCTCGAAATTGGTACTCGGGCGCGCATGCACCTTATGCACGGCCACGCCCTGCTGGTCGAAAAACTGCAGCGAGCGGCGCACCGCGCCTTCCTCACCCGCCTTTTCGACCGCAAAGCCAAAAGCCCAGCGCGACGGGAAGATACGCAGATCGATCTGCTCGCCCAGCACCATCGAAGCGCGGGCCGATCACCACCTTTTCATAGGGCCCGATCTTTTCATGCACCGCGCTTTCATTGCGGGTCAACGCCATCACTTCCCCGCAGGCCCGCAAGCCATTGAGCAGCAGATCGAGGTCGACCTGCAGCCGCACCGCACTGCGGCCCACTTCGGCGGCAACCAGCTCGCCCTCGGAAATACCGTGGATACGGGCGAAATCGCGCTCCCGCATTTCAGGGTGACGCGCCTGCAATTCGCGGATCTGGGTAGGAGTCTTGATGGTTTTTTCGGTCATGGCTTGGCCTATTTGGTCAGAATGAGCTTGTCCTGGCAGGTGATGCGCAACCGGTATGGCACCCCGTTATGCAGCAGCACGATTTCGTCCCCGCCGCCGAACAGCTCTGCGGTAGTGACAGTTCTGGTGCCTTGCGGCACCGCATTGGCTTGCTCGCTCGGCGGCGATTGATCGCTTCGTTGCATCACTAATGTCTCGTCGGATCAGGGGCTTGGCTGTGCCTGACAGCAGCGGCCGATCTGTCCATAGTTTCTTGACTCTACTAGTCATGTTAATTACAGGACGCAATAGGTGATTTTAAGAGTCAGCTTAAAGACCGGGTCACGAACAGCCAGCCAGCCGCCAGCCAAACCGACAAACCAAACAGACTACTGGAGTTAACAATGGGGCTGGTCAGGTCGCATGCAGCCGCACTGATGTGCGGCGCGGCGTTGAGTGTGGTTGGAATGGGGGCGGCTTTCGCCCAATCCACCACCACGAATGCAAGCAATATAACGATGCTGGAGCGTCTGGTGATCGGGGCAGGGGCGCCCAAGATCGCCATCGACACACCGCAAGCGGTGACGGTGGTCAATCAGGAAGATATTGACGCCGTGCAGGCAACGAGCATTGGCGAAGTGCTGAGCACCGTGCCGGGTGTGTCCATCATCGGCTCGGATCGCATTTTCGGCAGAATCCTTCAACATTCGCGGTATCGGCACGGCCGAAACCTCAGGCGACGAAGCGCGCATCATCGTCAATGTCGATGGCGCCAAGAAATTCTACGAGCAATACCGCATGGGCTCGTTCTTCTCCGATCCCGAACTTTACAAGCAAGTCGAAGTGCTGCGCGGCCCGGCCTCCTCGACCCTTTACGGCTCAGGCGCACTCGGCGGAGTGATCAACTTCACCACCAAGGACGCCTCCGACTTCATCACCGAGGGCCATACCGGCGCCGCCCGCCTCAAGACCCAATACAGCTCCAATGGCGACGGCACGCTGCTGTCGGGCATTGTCGCCCAACGCGTCAATGAAAGCTTTGACGTGCTGGCGGCAGGCAATTGGCGCCGTTCGGAAGAGTTCGATCTGGCCAATGGCGGCACGCTGTCGGGCTCCGACTTCGATGCGGTCTCGGGCCTCATCAAGGGCACGGCGCTTTGGCGAGAATGACGAGCAGGTGCTGCGTCTCTCCTATCAGCGCTGGAGCAGCGATGCGGAAAACCGGGACTATGCGCAGACCGGCACGGTAGCCCAGTTCGGGCTTGTCGACCGCGATGTGGTCGACCAGACCGCCGTGCTGAGCTACGAGAATGCCGATAGCGACAACCCCCGGGTCGACCTCAAGGCGAATGTCTCGTTCTCGGATACCAACGTGAAGCAATCGGGTTCATCGATCGGGCCCATTGGCGACGCCGAATATGGTTATCGCACTTGGCAGGCCAACATCCAGAACACGTCCGAATTCGATACCGGCGACTGGGTGCACTTCCTGACCTACGGCGTCCGGGGCAGCTATCAGGACCGCACGGCCTTCACCACGCTGCCAATTCCAAATCCCGCCATCACCACCCACCCCGAAGGTCAAGACACTCGGCTTGGCGTCTTCGTTCAGAACGAAGCCATTTATGACGACCGCCTGACCATCATCGCTGGCGGGCGTGCCGATTTCGTCTGGCAGACGCCGGAGGAAACCTCCAAGGGCGAGCACAATATCGAAGACGTTGCGCTCTCCCCCAAGATCGCCGCGCTCTACGAACTCAACGATAATTTCTCAGTATTCGGCTCTGTGGCCCACACCCAGCGCCTGCCGACGCTGGATGAGCTCTACCAGTATAATACGACCAAGGGCCCCAGCCCGGGCCTTAAAAAGGAAAGTTCCAACAATTACGAAGCCGGCTTGCGCTGTCAGGTTATGAATTGGTGCAGGAGGGCGATCAGGCCAGCGTCAAGGTCACCGGCTTCTACAGCGACCTCACCAATATGATCGAGTCCTCGCCCAGCGTCGCAGGCAACCCCTATTATCGCAATATCGGGGAAGCCACGATCTATGGCGTGGAAGTGGAAGGCGCCTATGAATCCGAACGCCTGTTCGGCCGCGTCGCCTACACGGCAACAGTCGGCAAGAACGAGCTGACCGGGGAAGCCCTGCGTTCGATCCCGGCCCACAAGCTGGTGGTGACCCTTGGCGGCCGCGAGCCGGAATATGGCATCGAATATGGTGCTAAGGCCACCTTCGCAGCATCGACCGATACCGGCGTTAACCCGTCGGCAGGCGGTTCGGCCGAAACGCCCGGCTATATCAAGGTGGACCTGTTCACCTCGTGGAAGCCCACAACCGGCCCGCTGGAAGGCAGCGAGATACGGTTCGGCATCGACAATATCTTCAATGCCGATTACCGCGACAACCAGACCCCGGATCGCTCGCTCGGCCGCACCTTCAAGGTGACATTGGCCAAGCAGTTCGACTGGTAAGCAGACAGAGGGCCCCGGATGAAAATTCGGGGCCTTCTTAATTAGTGACTATCGTCCGTCGAACGCCTGTCGCAGGCTCTGCGCGAAGGCCTTCGCATGCGGTCCAAAGCCCATGTGGTCGCCGAGAAATTGCACCGGCTCGATGCCCAATTTCTTCGCCACCGCCGAGCTCATTTCATGGATCGGCTGGCCAACCGATTCCGCGCCGATAGCGACCACGATCTTTGGTTTGCCGGCTTTCAGCACCTCGATATCGGGCCGATAGTGCCCCAGTGGCAGCATGCCGTGGGCCAGCCAATATTCGAAATTCCTGCTGACTCGGGCAAAGGTTTCCGATAGCCTCGGGCGACATGTCGAATTCGGCAGGCCCCTCCTCCGGCTCATCGCCCAGCCCGTTTTCCGCAAAGAACTGCCCCATGGCGGCATCGACCCCGTCACGGCGATAGGTGTCATAAAGCGCCTCATCGGCGGCCAGCATGGCGCTGGGATCATCGAGCAGCATCATGGCCGGCGGTTCATGGGCCACCAATGCCCGCACCAGATCAGGGTGACGGGCCGCCAGATTAAGCCCGATCTGCGCGCCGCCGCTGGTGCCGAATATATCGGCCGGCCCCGACCCCATAGCAGCGATCAACGCCGCCGCATCATCAGCCTGCTCATCAAGCGAGAGCGGCTGCGGCGCGCCTTCGAAAGTGCTCCACGAATTGCCGCGCGGATCATAGGCCACAACCGTCCAGCGATCGGCCATATGCTGCGCCAACTCGGCAAATACCCCGCATCCTGCGGCCCGCCGGGGATGATCAGCAGCACGGGGCCATTACCCCGCTGCTCGTAATAGAGCGTCGCGCCCGGCACTTTTAGGTCGACGCAGTCATGGGATTGCGCATGGGATTCTCCTCCAAAATCACAAATCAGGGGCTGCTCAGCACCATGCGATTGCCCTCGCTGTCGCGAAATTCGGCGACGAGTTTCGTGGGATCGTAAGGCGCGGCCTGCGGCTCGGTGATAATCTCGACGCCCCCGGCCTTGAGCGCCGCGGCCGTGCCGGCAACGTCGGCATCCACCAGCACCAGAACCGGATCGGCCGCGGGGGCATCATCGCCGCGCCGCACGAAATGCAGCGCCGTTTCGGCGCCGGCGAATTTGAGCTCGATCCACCGCCAGCCGCTCTCGCCCAAGGGGACGTCGGCGGCGATGGTGCAGTGCAGATGCTCGACATAGAACGCCTTGGCCCGCTCCTGATCGAACACGGGAAGTTCGGCAAACTGGATATGTATGATCGGTCTCCACAATATGCACTGGACCGTCCAGTACTACATAGCACATCAAACTAGACTGTCCAGTACTATTGAGTCAAGTGAAGTCGTGACCTCCCCGATAGGCATGGCGATGGCGATACTGCGCCGACATGCGGCCGAAGGGGGTAAGGGCATTTCTGACGGTTTATGGGAAAATAGCCGTTAGCTACTCAATGTAGCCCATCCCCCACAATGTCATTCCCGCGAAAGCGGGAACCTCCGTTTGCTTTCGTGGCAGGTCTAAACAGAGGTTTCCGCTTTCCCGGGAACACGGTGGAGGGGCACCCCTAATTCAAAAACACCGTGACCTTGTCCCCACGGCCCTCGGCATCCACCACCGAGAGCGTCACATAGCCCGCACCATCCGGCTGCCGGGCATTCTGCCGGGCAAAGGCGGAGCGGCCGAAGGGGGCACCATTGGCGAAGAAGGTGAAGGGCGGCACGCCGTCGCGCACCTTGACCACGAGCGAGCCGGTGCTGCCCGAAGCCGAGCCCAGATCGACATCGACGCCATCGGCGGGGAAGGCGATCTTGGGCGCCGCGTCGCGCGCCACGACATCTTCATTGGGATGGCGGAAGCGGCGCAGCGGGGCGGGCAATTGGGTATTGGAAGCAAACAGCACGCCCGGCGGCGCCTTGCGCAGCAGCGCTGTGCGGCTGCCCAGCCGGTCGAAACTCTCGAACAGAATGGGCGCCGCGCCGATAATACCCGACAGCCCCGGCACCGGCGCACCATCTGGCCGGCCGACCCACACGCCGATCACCGTCTTGCCATCAAAACCAATGGCCCGGGCATCGCGATAGCCATAGGACGTGCCAGTCTTGTAGGCGATGCGGCCGAGCGAGACCATTAAGCGGCGGCGGCACATCGGCAAGAATATCGGCGACATACCGGGCCGCCACCGGGTCGAGCACCGGCGCGGGCTTTTCAAAAGCCAATGTCGTATCGGGCTTGACGCCATCAGCGTAAGCGCACGGGCGAGCCGCCACGCGCGATCGCGCCGTAGATGGACACCAGATCGCGCAGACTAATGCCGACGCCGCCCAGCCCAACGGCCGGGCTTGGCGCCGTGTTCACCGGCAGGCGCGGATCGGCATAGGCGCGCTTCATGCGCGAAATCAGCCGCGACGGCCCCACCGCGTCGAGCACCACCACAGCAGGGATGTTGAGCGATTCCGTCAGCGCCTGCCGTACGGTCACCGTGCCCCGGCTGAAGCCGTCGAAATTGACCGGCACATAGCCACCAAAGGCGGTGGGGCGATCTTCGATCAGGCTTTCGGGATGGGCGAGGCCCAATTCGAAGGCGAGGCCGTAAATCAGCGGCTTGAGCGTCGAGCCGGGCGAGCGGATCGCGCTGGTCATGTCGACATAGCCAGCACTTTCGGCATTGAAGAGGCCCGCCGAGCCGACCGAGGCAAGGATCTCGCCCGTCTGGATATCGGCAGCGACAATGGCGACGGAAACCTTGGGATCGAGCTGACGAGCCCGCGCGGCGCCCAAGCGCTCCAGCGCATCCTGCAGCCTTTTGTCCACGGTCAGCCCGACCTGCCGCATGCCCGGCTGCGCCCGCAATGCCTGCTCCGCCATGTGGCTGGCCAGCATGGGGAATTGCTTGCGCGCGGTGGGGATCGGCTCCTGCTTGGCCGCTTCCGCCTCCTCGGCGGCAAGGGCGCCGGCGGTCACCAGCCGGTCGAGCACCATGTCGCGGCTGCGCCTTGCCGCATCTGGGTCGCGATCGGGTCGTCGCGCTTCGGGCGATTGCGGCAGGGCGACCAGCAAAGCCGCTTCGGCCGTGGTCAGCCGTGTCGGCTCCTTGCCGAAATAGGCAAGGCTGGCCGCGCGGATGCCCTCGATATTGCCGCCATAGGGGGCCAGCGTCAGATAGAGATTGAGGATCTGGTCCTTGCTCAATTGCCGTTCAAGACTATCGGCATGCACCATCTGGCGCAGCTTGCCCCAGAGATTGCGGGTGGGCGCACCTTCGAGCAGGCGGGCCACCTGCATGGTCAGGGTCGAACCGCCCGAGACGATATTGCCCCCTGCCCCCACATATTGCCCCGCCGCGCGCAGCATGGAGCCCCATTCGACGCCATGGTGACCGGCAAAGCCGCGATCCTCATAGGCGACGAGCATATCGAGAAAGCGTCGGTCGACCTGCCCCGTGGTAACAGGCAGGCGCCAGCGCCCATCCTTGGTGGTGAACGGGCGCAGCAATTGCCCATCGCGATCCACCACCGCCACCGATACCGGCATTGTCGCCAGATCAGGCAAAACCGGCAGGGTCGCGGCGATCTCCCCGATCACCGAGCGGACATAGATCGTGCCGCCGACCAGCAACCCGCCAGCAACGAGGCAGACAACGAGCGCCACCCGCCGCCAGCGCGGAGCTTTGCGTGCAGCACTGGCACCCGTCTCGGTCATTGTCCCGCTTGGGTGACCTCAATGCGGCCCGCGGCGGTATTGCCGCGGAATTCAGGCCGGTACATATCCTCGACCGTCGCGCCCGGCAGGGTGAAACTGCCGGGGGAAACGGCGCGGACCATGTAGGCCGTCTTGAAGGCCGCAGTATCCGAATAATAGCGGAAGGCCGCGACGAACTGGTCGGTGCAGGATTCCACATGGGTCGGCGCATCGACGGTGAGCCGAGCGAAATCGGACACCCCCTCGCCCGCCGACAGGTCCGGGTTTTCGATTTCAAAACCGGCCGGCAGCGGGTCGGCAATGACATATTGCCCCGAGCCCAGATGCTGCGGCTTGACCGTCAGCAGAACCACCAGCCGCTCATTCTGGGCGATTGGCGCGGCTTGCGGATCAACGCTGGTGCCATCAGGCAGGAAATATTCCCGCGTGATGATAAAGCCATTGCTCGAAACCGGCGGCGGCGTCTGCGGAATGGCCGTCACCGTCACCTTGGCTTCCGTATCGGTATCCCCATTATTGGTGATCTCCACTGGTGCGGCTTCCAGCGCTTCCTGATCAAAGCGGCGATAGACCGGGCCGGTCAGCGCCTCCCCATTCACCGGGATGGAGCCATCGGCACTGTCGCGGCCCACTGCGGCCGCGGCCAGCAGCGTCCAGCTGTCTTCCTGCGTCGAGGTGTAACGCGCCCGATCCCGCAGCTTGGCCAATTGGCCGGTCAATGCCCCAATGTCGACACCGGCCGGCTTGAACTCGGCGGCCAGCGTCAGCACACCCGCCGTATCACGCAGCAGGCTGCCATAGTCGGAGCGATAGCGATTGGGCTGTTCGGCCTTGCGCAAATCCTCGACAGCGGCGAGGAAGGCGGTTTCCGAACGGGTGCTATCACCATAAAGCGCCAGAGCCGCGCCGAGCTGGGCCTTGGCCAGCGGCGAAGCAAAGGCGTCAAGCCGGGCTTCGAGATAATAGCGCAGGTCGCCAATGGCGGCGCGACCGGCGCGGGCCAGATCGTGCAGCGCATAAGCAATGGCTTCCCCGCCATTGTCAAAATCGGTGGCGTAGGACACCTGATTGGCCAAATTATCCAGCGCCATGCTCATGGCTTCCTCGGGCACAGCATAGCCCTCGGCCTTGGCCCGGATCAGGAAGTCGGTGACATAGGCATCAAGCCACAGATCGCCGCCATCGAACGGCCCCCACAGGCCAAAGCCACCGGTAGAGGTTTGCTTGGCAAGCGTGGAGGCAATGGCCTTGGTCACCGTCTCGTTGAGCTTGTCGTCGCTGCCCACCCCGATCATGCTGGCCACTTCATTCAGATACAGCAGCGGCAGAGCACGGCTCGAAGTCTGCTCGGCGCAGCCATAGGGGTAACGATCGAGCGAGAGCAGCAGGCTTGGCACATCGAGACGCGCCAGCGGGCCGACGGCCAGCGTCAGCGCACCGGTATTGGCCATATAGCTATCAGAAATAGCTGTCCTCGATGCTGACGGTTTTTCCTGCCGGCAGCGGGATCAACCGGCTGGTGGTCACCGGCCCACTGGTGGCGCGGACGCCCAGCGTCAGCTCCTTCTTCTGGATCGAGCCATCGGGCGCAGTGATGGTCAACACCACCGGCCAATCGCCAATCCCCGTGCCGGTGAGGCTGAGGTCGAGCGACGTGCGCGCGCCCGGGCCAGTTCGACATCACTATTTTCAGCGTCGGTCGAAATGCCCTGCCCGGTGCTCAGCGCAATACCATAGCTACCGGCCGCACCGCTAACATTGTTGACCTCGACCGAGAGGCGAGACTCATCCCCCACGCGCAGGAAGCGCGGCGGGCTCAGCGTCACCACAACCGGATCGCGTACGATGACATCGGCCGAAGCATGGCCGACAGCCGTGTCGGTCCGGGCCATGGCCATCAGCCGCACGGTGCCCGAAAAGTCCGGCATCTCGAAGGTGACGGTCGCATTGCCCTGCTCATCGACCTTGACGATGCCCGAATGCAAAGCCACCAGCACCGAAGTCGGCGGCGGCGTACCCAGACAGGAGGCCCCGCCATCGCCGCCCGAGCGCATCGCGCCGGGCAGGCCCCGGGTGGGGTCGATCAGCAAGCCATAGAGATCGTGGATTTCCATGCCCAGCTGCCGCTGGCCGAAATACCACTCGTCCGGCGCCGGCACCTTGAAATTGGTGAGATTGAGAATGCCCAGATCGACGGCGGCAACGGCCACATAGGCCTGCTGTCCGGCCGCCACATTGCCCAGCTTGACCGTAGCGGTGAAGCTCTGGCGCGGCAGGCTCTCCTTGGGGGCGTCAATGGTCGTGGCGAGCTTGAGATCGCCCGGCTCGACATCGGCAAAGGCCGGGCCCAGCGCCCGCGCCGGCATACGCTTTTCATTGGCATCGGAGGGCCGGTACAGCACCGCCGTCACATAGGCGCCCGGCCCCCATTGCTCGGTGACCTTGAGCGGCACAGTCATGCCGCCTTCGGGCACTTCCACGGCGACCATGTCGATGATGCGATTGTCGACCACCATGACCAGCGCCGTCCCGGCAAATTGCGGATCGAGCTTGAGATTGGCGGTTTCTGCTCGGGCGATAGGCCGACTTGTCCAACGCCACCTGCAGCGTGTCGGGCGTGTCGCTGCCGGCATCGGCATAATAATAGCCGGCATAGAATTCGTAGCTCGACGAGGTCGGGTTGGGCCCGGCGCTTTCGATATCGAGCTGGTAGCGGCCCCAGTTCACATTGGCGCCGATGCGGGCCGGGCCGCCATCGACAGTGTCAGAGCGTGCCATTGGCCGCTTCGCGCGTCGTGGTGATGGCTTCCCATTTCCACGTGCTGCCATCGCGATACCATTGGTAATTGGTTTCGATGCGCGACAAAGTCCAGTTCAGGCCCGTTTTGGCAATCGTTTCGCCCTCGGGCGACACCGTCATGATATCGAACTCCGCCTTGGCACCTTCCTCAAGACCGGTCGCGTCGGTAAAGGCCGGCTTGATGCCGATGCGATCGACATCGGCCAGCACCGGACGGGTCAGCGAACGTTCGACCGTGCGGCCATTGGTATCGACCAGCCGCAGAATGATCTGGGCTTCGAGCGGTCGCGTCGTCGATTGCGGTTCGGGCAGCACGACAGCTGCGACAGCCTTGCCGGCTTCGTCAGTGGTGCCGACCACGCCCAGCGGCTCGCGGCTGGTTTCAATCGTGTCGTCCACGCGGCCAAAGGTATAACCGGGGAAATCTTCCAGCGTCGTGCGCGGCCGCAGCACCGCATCGGCTTCGACAGCAAGACCCGGCGCCGTGGCGCCATAGAGATACTTCGCGGTCACATCGATAGCCGTCTCGACGCCGGTCTCGACCGGCGCGTCAGGCGCGGTGATATTAAAGGCCAGACGCTCGGGCTCGAAATCCTCGACGAGGAAAGCCACGCTGGTCAGCGCCGCCGCCTTGGGATCGGCATAAAGCCGCACGGTCCAGAGCCACGCATCGCGTCGCCTACCATGGGGAGCGCGGTGAAATAGCCCCCGCCCCGCCATCGCGCAGCACGTCACGGGTCGCAACCACACCGTCAGGCCGCTCGACTTCAATCGTCAGCGGCATATCCTTGACCGCCTGCGCACGCGCATCGCGCAACAGGGCGGTGAGATAAACGGTTTCTCCCGGCCGATAGACGCCGCGTTCGGTGGTCGCAAACAGATCCAGCGGGCCCGGCGAGGGCCTCCCCTCGACACCACGGTCGGTTAGATCGAAAGCCGGTTTGGAGAGGTCCAGGAAGGCATAATCGCCATCCTTGGTTTCAGCGACCAGCAATTGCGGCGCCTTGCCGCCCGTACCGCGCGCCAGACCGGGCGCAAACACTGCACGGCCGTCGGCATCGGTAACGCCTTCGCCCAATATCTCATTGTTGACCGCAACCAGCCGCACATCGACGCCCGCCATCGGCTTGGCATCGCCCAGCCCGCGCACAAAGGCATGCACGCCATCGTCACCCGCAATCGTGGTCAGGCCCAGATTGGACACGATGAACCATTGGGTGGCCGAGCTATCCCAATAATCGGCTTCGCTATCGGCCACCTTGGCGGTCACCACATAGGCGCCGGGCGGAATGTCCTTGAGCACGTCGGATACGGGAATGGCCGTGGTGGTCAGCGCATTGGCCGCCCCCTTGGCCAGATCAACCTTCCCGTCCCAGATCTTTTCGCCATATTGGTCGGCGACATTTTCGGCCGAATAGCCGGTCAGCGACCCCTGGAAAATCCGTCGCGCACGGCAGCCGCAATGGAACGGTCCCCGATGCGATAGATCATCACATCAGCAGTTTCGGCATTGACCGAAGTGATCGGCAGCCCGCCGCCGAGACCGGCCGGCATCACATAGGCATTATTGGCAAAGGCCACGAAGGGCGAGCGATCGGGCACATAGACGTCGAGCTTGACGTCCTTGCGCAGCGTTTCGCCATCGGCCGAGGGTAGGCCGGCGCGCAGCTGGATGGCATAGCGGGCGCCATGCTGCACACCATCGATACAAATCTGGCTCTGCTCGGTTTCAATGGCCGCCTGCAGCTGCATTGGGCACCACGACATAGCCGGACAGGTCCGTGCTGCCGGACGGCAGCGGATCGGAAAACAGCACGCAGATGCGCGGCGAGGCGGATTCGGCATCCACTTCATGGCTGGTGATGCGAAAGCCATGCTGGGCGATCACATCATCCAGATGCGCCTGCAATTGTTTGCTCGGTGCCAGCGCGAGGCTCGCGCGATAAGTGGCAATCACCTCGCGCCACATTTCACGATATTCCATGCCTTCGGCCAAAGACTTGAGCGCCACGGCGCGATCATCCCGCTCGGTCGAGCGCAGGAAGGCATTCATGGCCGCCGACGTGCCGGTCGAGGCCAGATCATAGCTATTGTCGCCCTCGGCCTGCCCGGCCACCGCCTTGGCGCGGGCCAGCGCCACATCGGCCAGTGACTGCCAGACGGCGCGGTCATTGGCATTGATCGCCGGGGCCTGCCGGAACGCCACGATGGCGCCAGCCGGATTTTCCTCGGCCACGGCCTGTTCGGCAGCGGCGACAAGATCGGCATAGGTGGTCTTGGGCGGCGGCGCATCGGTGCTGGGCAGCGCCGTGGCAAAGCTCTTGGCCTGCGAGATCAGATCCTGCGGCGGGAACGGCAATTCGGCCTGACGCGCGGCCTCGGTAACGGAGAGCGACGGCGCGCGGCTGACGCGGCCCGAAGTCGCCCCGGCAAATTCGGCTGTTTCACTAGTGTCGCCCTTGAGGAAGCACCAATTGGACTGCGCATTGAAGGTAAAGGCGCGGCAAATATTGTCATCCACGCAGGCGCTGCGGCAGGCGTCGAGGTCCGTGTCCTTGATGATGGAATAGTCGAACCCCGGCAGGTCGGTATTTTCCAGCAGCGTCACCTTGACGTCCGCCGCCTGCGCACTGACGAGGCTGAGCCCCATAAGCACAGCCGCACCCAACCAGCGCAATGCCCTCAGCTTGCCCATACCCCAGCCCTCTCCCAACGCCCAATCGCGGCACCACCATAGAAGGCGCCACGATGCCGGTAAAGCTGATCACGCTGGGGGAACGCAGATAGCGTTACCGTAACAATGCGATAGGCTCCGACCGGCTCAGGCCGAGGAGGAAATCTCGCAATTGCGGCTCATATACGGCATCGGCCGCCGTCGCGATATCGAACCATTGCCGTTCGCGCTGGCAGGCCTCGGGCCATTCGTCCAGCAGCTTCTTGACCTTGAGGCTGAACACCGTCACGCGGCACGGCAAAGCCTCGCCGGTCTTGAGGATCTTGTTATAGGCAGAAGGTACCGATCGGTTGGTTGCGGATCTTGCCCTGAACGCCCGCTTCCTCGAACGCCTCGATCTCCGCCGATTCCATGGCCGACTTGCCCCGCACCAGCCAGCCCTTGGGCAAGAGCCAGTGGCGGCTGGTGCGCGAGGTGACCAGCAGGATTTCAGAGCGTGCCGGTTCGCCCGATCCGCCGGGGGACGGTGGCAAACTGTGCCGCGAAATCGAGCGGCGTTTCGCCTGCCAATGTCTCGCGCCCCCGGGGCTTTTCCATCAATTGCGCCTTGGCTGCCATTACTTTTGCCCCTCCTGCGCCACGTCCAGACCAGCCGCCGCGCTGCCCTGATGCACCAGCCGGCTTTCGCTCAGCTCGCCCATTTGCTCCGAGGATCGCCACGGCAACCGAGGCCAGATGGGCATTGATGCGCTTGAGATCGCGCAGGATATCGAGGTGCAGCGTGCTGGTTTCGAGCGTCTCGCTGCGCAGCGCCCGCACCCGCTTGAGGTGCCGTTCGCTCGACGCTGCCTCAAGCCGCCGGATTTCGACCTTGCCCGCCATCAGCGCGCGGGCCAATTCGGGATCGCGGCCGAAAAACACCGATTGCGACAGGCGCAAGTTTTCGATGGTCTTGGCGTACATTTCTGGATTTCGGCCAGTCCTTCGGGCGAAAACTTGAGCTTGCGCTGCGCCATCTTGATGGCCTGCTCGCACAGGCCCTGATCGATAATATCCCCAATATGCTCCAGATTAATCGCGTAGGAGACGATCTCGGCGGCCCGCCTATCGTCGTCGGAGTCGAGTTCACCCCGGCCCAGCTTGGCCAGATAGAGCTTGATCGCTTCCTGCAGCGCATCGACATCGTCGTCGAACCCACCCAGCTTGTCGCGCAAGGCCGGATCGTTCTGCATCAGCCCATTGAGGCTGGTTTCCAGCATCTTGCCGACCAGATCGCCCACGCGCAGCGTTTCTCGTGCCGCCACAGCCAGCGCGATGGCAGGCGTATCGAGCGCCCCGTCATCGAGATAAGTCGGTCCCTGTTTGCCAGCCGCCCGCGCCGGCACCAGCCGTGTGGCCGGGTGAGCGATCGGATCGAGCAGCGGCAGGAACACCACCAGCAGCACCGAGCTAAACCCGATATGGGTGGCAATGGGCAGCATCTGCGCATTGGGCAACAGCGGCAGCGCAAACGCCGCCACTGGTCCGGCAAAAGCCGTCAGCACCAGCGCACCAAGACCCCGCACCACCAGATTACTCAGCGTCAGTCGCCGCGCTTCGACGCCCTCGCGCTACGGCCAGCCAG
Organism: Devosia sp. A8/3-2; assembly: GCA_025452255.1. Lineage (GTDB taxonomy): Bacteria > Pseudomonadota > Alphaproteobacteria > Rhizobiales > Devosiaceae > Devosia. The sequence goes on along the minus strand of CP104974.1, from coordinate 1,255,476 downwards.
GGGCGGAATGGCCCCGCCCAGATTGGCGCCCGCCACCGGGATCACCGCCGGGGTCGGCGTCACCAATCCCGATTGCGCCAACAGGGCCACGAACAGCACTACGGCAAGGCTGGATGAAGCCACAAAAGCCAGCCCCGTCGCCAGCAGCAACGCAATGACCGGCGCGTCGCCCAGACCGGACAGCACGGCAATAACCATGTCGGATTCGCGCAGCGGCTCGGTCACCTGCCCCAGCAATTGCAGCGCCAGCAGCATCAGGCCCAGCCCGAGCGCCGCCCGGCCAACGCCCTTGCCTCGCGCATATTTGCTGACCGAATAGGTCACGACCCCGATCAGGATCATGGCCGAGCCAACCCAGTGCACATCCATCGACAGAACGACTGCGGCAATAGCTGTGCCGACATTGGCGCCCAGCATCACCGCCTGCGCCATGCGCTGCTCGATAATGCCGCGGCTGGCAAAGGACGCAGTGATCACCGCCGTCGCCGTGCTCGATTGCAGCGCCAGCGTCGCCAACAGCCCCGACAGTGCCGCCTTGAAGCGATTGCCCGTACCTTTGCCGATCCACTGACGCAACGAGCCGCCAAAAGCATTCATGATGCCGGTCTTGATCAGGCGCAGCCCCCATATCAACAGGGCGCCGGCTCCGAGCAGATCGATCAGATGAATTGTTGACGACATTGAAACCTGTTGGTCACCAAAGTTTGCACACGGTTGCAACAGACTACGCCCTTTCAATGACGCGTCAACGTCGATCTTGGCGTTAACCCCGGAAGGACGGCGGCTCTATCGCGTTGGACAAGTTTTGCCGGGCGCTGTAGTAAGCTGGCCATGCACGGGCGTGCAGGTTGCGGGAGGCTAAATGGATATCAAGACGAAAGGTTTCGTCAGCGCCGAAACCGTGGCGCGGCTGGCGGGCGTCTCACGCTCGGCCGTGTCGCGCACCTTCACCGATGGCGCCAGCGTTTCCGAAGCCACTCGCAAGAAGGTGCTCGAGGCCGCCGACATATTGGGCTACCACGTCAATCACCTTGCCCGCGGCCTCTCGCATGACCGCAGCAACATTATCGGCATTATCGTCTCCGAGATTCCCACGCCCTATCAGGCGCGCATGCTCGACGAAATGACCCGTCAATTGCAGGCCATCGGCAAGGTCGGCATGGTGATCAACACCACCGGCGATGCCGATAGCGTCGCCAATGCCCTGCGCCAGACCCTCAATTTCCGGGCCGACGGCGTCATCGTGCTGTCCGGCACCCCCGACGCCTCCCTGATTGCCAGCTGCGTCGCCAATGGCCAGCGCGTCATCCTGATCAATCGTAGCGACCACATTGAAGGCCCGGCTAACTCGGCGGTCGAAAATGCCGAAACCGCCCGAGAAGCCTATCACCTGCTGCGCCGTGCGGGCTGCCAGCGGCTCGCGGTCGTCTCCTCCACCGCCGGCACGCCAAGCCTCACCGCCCGCGACAGCGCCTTCGTCGCCGCTGCCCAAGAGGATGGCCTGAGCGTTCCCATTATCCGCGCCGGCCCCACCGGCTATGCCGCGGGCGCCGAAGCCGCCCGCCAGCTCTATGGCCGCAGCGGCGGCCCCGATGGCGTGTTCGGCGTCACCGACCTTCTGGCCTTGGGTTTCATGGATGCCGCCCGCCACGCCTTTGGCCTGCGCGTACCGCAAGATGTCAGCATTGTCGGCTTCTGACGACATCGATCAGGCCGGCTGGGAATCCTACGCCCTGACCACCTTCCGCCAACCGGTGGAACAGATGGTGCAGCACATCGTGCAACTGCTCACCCAAGCCGGCCCCGACGAATGGGCGCATACCGTACTGCCAATCAAGCCGGTGCCCATCTGGCGCAAATCGGTGCTACCGCGGCCGGGCGCGAACTAGCGCAGGGCGCGACCCTCGGCATCAAACAAATGCACCCCGTCCGCCGGCAGGCTGATATGCACCTGCTCATGCAATTGCAGATCCGGCGCGCCATCGAGCTTGACCGTCATCAGCTCGCCAGAGGCCAATTCCACATAGGCCAGCGCATATTCCCCGAACTGCTCGATCACCGACAGCGTGCCGCTGAAATGCGCCGTCTCAGGCGTCGCCAGCTCCAGATGCTCCGGCCGCACGCCCAGCGTCACTGCCTTGACCAATTGCGGATGCGCCAGCGGCAGCACCTTGCCATCAACCAGACGCAGCTGATTACCCTCCACCACCACCGGCAAAAAGTTCATGCGCTGGCTGGCAATAAACCCGGCCACAAACGTATTGACCGGGTTGCGATAGAGCTCCAGCGGCGAGCCGACCTGCTCGATCTTGCCGGCATTGAGCACCACGATACGGTCAGCCAGCGTCATGGCTTCGACCTGATCATGCGTCACATAAATCATGGTGGCGTCGAGCGTGTCATGCAGCTTGGCAATCTCGACCCGGGTCTGGGCCCGCAGCGAAGCATCCAGATTACTCAGCGGCTCGTCGAACAGGAACACCTTCGGATTACGCACAATGGCCCGGCCAATGGCGACACGCTGGCGTTGCCCGCCTGACAGCGCCTTGGGCATGCGGTCGAGATAATCCTCGATCTGCAAAATCCGCGCCGCCTCGCGCACCCGCTGGTCCACTTCCGCCTTGGGCGTCTTGGCGAGTTTCAGCCCAAAGGCCATGTTGTCGTAAACGCTCATATGCGGGTAGAGCGCGTAGGATTGGAACACCATGGAGATGCCACGCTGGGGCGATGGCACATCATTGACCACCCGGCCCTCGATGGAAATCTCGCCACCCGAAATCGGCTCGAGCCCGGCAATCATTCGCAGCAATGTGGATTTACCGCAGCCCGAAGGGCCGACAAACACCACGAACTCACCTGATTTGACGTCCAGATCGACGCCATGCACCACTTCGAGGCGAGCCATAGGACTTGCGGATGCCGCGCAGGGTAACATCAGCCATGATTTTCCTCCCTATTCGATAACGGCCATCCCGGCACAAGGCCGGGATGGCCAATGGCCTTAGGCCGTTTCGATCAGCAGCGTTGCGATCTCGAAGGGCCGCAGCGACAGCGTCACCGCGTTGTCGGTCAGCTTCAGCGCGTCCCCGCGCCGTCTTCCATCAGATTGACCACCCGGACGGATTTGACCGGAATGCCGAACGTGATCGTTGCCTCGGCCCGAATATTGGCGTGCTCGAAGACGCGCAGCACGATGGCATCGGACTTTTCGGCCTTCTTGACCGTTTCCAGAGTCACATTCGACTGATCGACATTGGCAAACGAGAAGCTGCCGGCATCTTCTGCCGCATCGGCCACCGGATGCAGTGAACCAATCACCGCCACCGGATTGTTGAAGCGCTCGGCGGCACGATGCACATCGGCGAGATCCGCCACGCCATCATGCACGAAGAGGGCATAGCGCAGGCGATGCTCGCCGAGATCTGCTTCCGGATGCGGGAAGGTCGAGCCACGCACCGGGGTCAGCCGCACCGATTGCTCCGAGCAATCATAGGCATATTTGCAGTCATTGAGCAGCGCGACGCCAAAGTCGGATTCGCTCAAATCCACCCAACGATGCATCGAGGCTTCGAACCGCGCCTTGTCCCAGCTGGTATTGCGATGGGTGGGGCGCCGCACATGGCCGAACTGGATTTCCGAGCGGATTTCGGACGTGTTGAGATCGAAGGGGAACTGCGCCTTGAGCACCGTCTGGCGCTCCTGCCAGTCGATAAAGGTATCGAACTCAACCTGCCGTGCGCCGGCGGCCAGCGAGACCACCTGCACCACAGTTGAAGCCTGATACTTGCGCTCGATCCGAATGGCGGCCCGATGCGGCCCGGTTTCAACCACCGAAATCTTGGCCTTGGCATCAGCCAGCGGCCAGAACTGCTCCTCGAAATAGCGATCGATATCCCGGGCGTCCCATTCCATGGGCTTGTCTTCATAAGCGATGAGCCGATTGGCTTTCTCGCCCGCCGCAATGGTTTCAGCTTACGTGACTTGTCGAACACCGAAGTGATTTCACCCGACGCATCGAACGTCACCTTGAGCAATTCATTCTCAAGATGGCTCGTGGACACCGATAGCGGCGAGCTATTGGCCGTCGCCCCGGTGACGATCTGCGCTCCCGTCCAGCCCGGGGGACCAGATCGGAGACCGGCGCCACATAGGCAATCTCGCCCCCAGCGCCAGTGACCTTTTGCAGGCTATGCTGATTGCCGCCAATGCTGAGCGAAGTCCCTTCGAGGCCCGCATCGCTGCCCACACTGACCAGCCCCGAGCGGGTCTGGCCGGTGAAGTTGAACAGCTTGAGCCCGCCGCCCGCATTCTTGCTCAGCGTGGCTGCCGCACTGTGCCGAGGGCCATTGGCCGAACCCGGGGTCGAGAAGATCTTGCCATATTCATTGTCGCTGTCGACATAGACCTCGGGGATCGAGGTCCCCGGCAGGATGTCGTGGAACTGGTTGATCAGCACCAATTCCCAGAACTCGGCCAGCGTCTCCTTGGGATAGGGCGCGCCACTGGTTGCAAGCGCCAGCGCCGAGCAATTCGAGTTCGCGCAGCAAGCGCTCGGCCTTGCGGTTATTGGCCTTGTTCTTGGCCACCGAAGTGAGCGTGCCGCGGTGATATTGCAGGTAAAGCTCGCCATTCCGGGTGGGGAACTTGTTGCCCGGCGCATCCATCTTGGCGCCGAGGCGGTCAAGGAACGGCACGATACCTTCGAGCTTGACGCGCGGGGCGCCGGGAATGCCGCGTTCGAGGCGAATACCACGCTCGATCATCCCACGGGTCGGGCCACCACCACCATCGCCATAGCCATAGGACATGACCACTTCATCATGGACCGCCTTGGGCTCGTAGCGCTTCCAGGCGCCCATGGTTTCGCTGACCGAGAGGTCACCATTATAGGTGGTGTAAACCGCCTCGCTCTCATAGCGCTGCGCCGTGATCAGCTGCGCCTTGGTGACGGTGCCATCAATGCCCTTCCAGTGGAAACTGTCATAGGGATGCCGGTCGGTATCGTTCCAGCTCAGCTTGGAGGTGACGAAATATTTCAGCCCCGACTTGTCCATGATCTGCGGCAGATTGGCCGAATAGCCGAACGTATCGGGCAGCCACACCGTCTTGGGATCAACGCCGAATTCGGCCAGATGGAACTGCCGTCCGCGCATGATCTGGCGCACCAGACTCTCGCCTGACACGATATTGACGTCGGGCTCGACCCACATCGCGCCTTCGATCTCGAACTGGCCGGTTTTGACGCGGGCCTGCAGGCGATCCCACAGCTCGGGATAATCCTTTTGAGAAAGTCGAAGAGCACCGACTGATTATACATGAAGACGAATTCGGGATATTCCTCCATCAGGTTGAGCACCGTGGCAAAGGAGCGGCCCGTCTTGTCGTGGGTATGCATCACGCGCCACAGCCAACCCACGTCGAGATGGGTAGAGCCGACAGCGGTGATCTGCGGCTGGGTCTCGGTATCGACCGGGGCATAGATTTCCGCCGCGATCTTTTCGGCATCGCCCAGCGAAGCCTCGAAGGCGGGCGTAAAGCCGGCCCGGCGATCAAGCGCGCAATGAGCGGTCGATGATGTTCAGGATCGCCTGACGGCGCGGGTCATTCTGGTAAAGACGCGTCGCCACATCCAGTGGGGTCTGCAGATCCCAATAGAGCTTTCAGCGCGCTCGCTGCGCGTATAGAAATCGACAGTAAAGCCGACCAGCGGCCGCTCGAAAAAGGTGAAGGCATTGACCAGCAGCACATGCTTGCTACCGGGCTTGGCATTGCGCTCGATGACCAGTTCGGTGTGGTTGCCATCCAGCGCCCGGGCGATCTTGCCATCGAGATAGGCCGGGCATTGCGGATCGGTCGAACCCGGCCGGTCCTGCCACTGGCTGGTGAATTTGAGCACAAAAGTCTTGCCGGCCGCTTCTTCGGGCACAGTCACTTCGGCGGCAAACCGGTATGGCCCTGCTTCTTGGCCCAGACCGAATGGGAGCCGAATTTCTCCCAGCCCCGCCAATCCGCCTTGAGCGCTGTTTCGGTGCTCACATCGTCGCGCAGCACATGCCACTGGAACGGCGCATCAAGAATCGGCGTCAGAATCTTCTTTTCGAGATCGGCGCAGAGCCTGAGGAGCTTGCCTTCCATCTTGAGATCATCGTCCAGCAAGCCAAGCTTGGACGAAAGGGGATTGGAATAGGTCATCCTTTAACTCCGACACCGGCGAACCCTGTGTTCATGTTCCGCCGCAATAGAAAATATACGCCGACCGCCGGCGCTGCGTAGATGATGGAATAGGCCGCCAGAACCCGTATTGCACGGAGCCCTGCTGGCCAAAGGCCGCGAACAGGCCGACCGACATGGGAAAGCCGGCCTCGACGCGAGAAAAGATCAGCGGCAACAGGAACTCGTTCCAGGCCCCCGTGAAGCTGAAGAACCACACCACTGCAATACCGGCACGTGACATGGGCAAGACAATGCGCGTCACGATCTGAAACAGCGAAGCCCCTTCCACATAGGCGGCCTCTTCCAGCTCGATCGGCACGGTATCGAAGAAATTCTTGAGCAGCAGCAGCGTGAATGGCAGGTTCAAAATCGTCAGCGCAATGATCACGCCAAACTGGTTGAGCAGGCCCCCGCGCTGCGCCGCGAAATACAGCGGCACCAGCACGCCCGCCGAAGGCAGCATGCGCAACAGCACCAGCGTCCACAAAAACGCATTCCGCCCCGGGATTTTAAGCCGCGACAGCGGATAGGCCGCCGCAATCCCCACCACGACGCTGAGCGTTGCGGTACCCGCCGCGATCAGCACCGAATTGAGGAATTGCCGTCCGGCATTGCCGCTGACCGCCGAGGCGAAATTGTCCAGTCCCACCGATTGGGGAATGGCCGGGCTCCCCGTCGCCGCCGGGTTGAAGGCATTGAGGAACAGCCAGGAAAACGGGCTGACCCAGATGATCGCCATGAAGGCGAGGGCAATCGTGGTGAGCCGCGAATGAGCGGGATTGGCTTCCATTTATTTCGGCTCCTGCAGCATGCGCAGATAGACCAGCGACAACAGGCCCACAATGACCAGCATGGCCACCGAAATGGCGCTGCCAAAACCCAGATTGCCGCGCGAAAAACTCTGATTGTAGAGGAACACGGCCAGCGTCTGCGTCTGCGTGCCCGGCCCGCCGCCGGTCATGGCGAAGATCAGCGGGAAATAGGTGAAGGTCCAGATGGTGATGAACAGCATATTGGTGGCGATATGCGGCCGAATGATCGGCAGCATGACGAGCCAGATGCGCTGGAACGGGGTCGCCCCATCCACCTTGGCCGCCTCCACCACCTCGCGTGACACCGAATCCAGCGCCGCCGAAAACAGCAGATACGACCGAGCCGTACCCTTCCAGATATTGGCGATGGTCACCACCGGCAGGGCATAATCATTGATGAAATTGATCGGCGGAAAGCCCAACGGCACGACGATCAGCGAATTGACCAGCCCCGTCTGCGAGGTGGTCGCTGACCAGAGGAACGCCGCCACGATATCGGGCAACAGCCAGCCCAGCATGATGCAGACCTCGACCACGGTCTTGATCGTGGATTGGGTGCCCTGCAGCAGCGCTGCAAGCAGAAACCCCAGCACCGATTGGCCCACAATGGCCGAAAAGAACACGAAGATGACGGTGGTCCACAGCGATTCCGAGAATCCGCGCCGCGTGAACAGCCGCTCGAAATTCTGCAGCCCCACCCAGCTCCACTCCACCGATTTGCGCCCCACCAGCGCCAGATCGGTAAAGCTGAAGGCAAAGGCCCGAGCGGTGAAATAGAGCAGCACCCCGATCAGCAGCAGCGCTGGCAACATGCCCAATCCCAGCACAAGCAGGTTGCTGGTGAGCCGAGGATTGGCACTGGTTTTTCATCAAACTCATTCACACGGGCCCATAATTTGCTCGGTGTTATTCCGGCGCAGGCCGGAATCCATCCTGAGATTTTGCCGCTTCGTTGATCTCGGGATGAACCCCGGTCTTCGCCGGGGATGACATCGTGGCAGGACAAATTCTGCCCGTCACGGCGGCCCCCATTCTGGAGACCGCCGCGTCGGGGAGGTTCGCTTATTCGTAGGTGATGACCTTGTCCTCGCCGAACTCGTCGACCGGGGCGTCATGATATTCCTGCACCACGTCTTCGACTTCGGCGCCATCAAGGATCTGCGCCGTCATCTGCTGCACCAGCGCCGAAACCGTCTGGTAACCGGGCACCGTATCGCGGCCGGTCGTGTCGGCGGCGAGCGCCGTCGCCTTGGCCAGATACGCATCTTCCATATATTCCGGCGATTCCGAGATATCGGTACGCACCGCCATGCGGTGGTTGGCCAACGTCCACGCCTTGAAGTTCTCGACGTCGAAAATGGTCGTCACCAGCTGGAAGGCCGAGTCCGGATTGGCGGCCTTGGCATTGACGCCAATGGTCCAGCCGCCCGAAATATTGGTCGTGGCCTTGGCGCCGGGCTCGCCCGAACCGGGCCACGGGGTCCAGCCGACCAGGGCGTCGCGCTCTTCGCGGGTCGGCAGGTTCACGCCATTGCAATCCCACAGGCAGGCATCTTCCCACGATCCCGAAGCATGGATGCCGAGCTGGTCATTGGCCAATGCCTCGCGCACCGCCACACCGGGATCAGCGGCATAGTTCAGGTCCGCCGGCATGCCCAGCTCGCCATAGACAGTCTTGTAGAATTCGAGGGTCCGCCGGATGGCCGGGCTGTCGCCGATCCACTGGCCGGTCTCGCGATTGAGCAGGCGGTTGCGGTCACCCTCTGGCGCGTCGGCGCCGAGCAGCAGCATATAAAAGCCCTGCATGGTGGCGGCTTCGGCTTGCTTGGTGCCGGCGGGCAGCTGGAAGAAATATTGGACGCCCGCATCCTTGAGCTTCTGCGCCGCATCGAGCACATCGGCCCAGCTCTTGGGCTCCCACGGCACCGCAATGCCGGCCTTTTCGAAATTGGATTTATCGTACCACAGCATGCGCACGTCGGTATCGGTGGGCAGGCCATAGACCTTGCCCTCATAGGACGCCACTTCGAGCAGTCCGGGCTGGTAATACTGGAACTGGTCCCAGCCCGCCCCCTGTTCATTGAGCGGATGCAGATAGCCCGCCGAAGCCAGTTCGGACACCATGAAACTGTCCATCTGGATCACGTCGGCCGCCGTGCCGGCGCTCAGGTCGAGCGCGATGCGCTGGTCATAGCCCCGGCCGGGCAGTTTAATGGCATTGACTGTCTCACCGGTCGCCGCCTCGAAATTCTTGATGCCGGGCTCGACCGGGGACGAGAGCCATTCGGCATACATGATTGTCACTTCGGCATGCGCCGGCATGACTGATGTCGCGGCCAGTGCAATGGCGGCCACCGTCGTCAACAGATTCTTTTGAGCATCAACTCCTCCTCGAGTGCTCGCGCCGCGACATTGCGCGGCTTGCGGCGCCAGACCCTCCCCCGGCGCGGTCCAAGGTAAACACAGGAAATGCAACGTTGCAAATCCTAATTGCATCATGCTCTTATGACGAATGGCATACAGCATTTTCTCTAGGAATTTCCGGCCTATCAGAGGGTGTTAGCCTGTTGAATACATTCTGCATCGTTGCAAGTTGAACGGGATTTGGAATATCGGGCGAGCGGTGTAAAAGAGAGCCGGGGACAAATGAAACCATGAGCCAGAAGCACAAGCCGGGTTCGCGGCCGGGCAATGCCCATCAGCGCGTCACGCTGAAGACGCTGGCCGAGCTGACCGGCCTCAGCCTTTCGACCGTGTCGCTATCGCTGCGCGGCGGCACCACGCTGAAGCAGGAAACCCGCCAGCGCGTGATGGATGCGGCGCAATCACTGGGCTATGTGCCCGACCGCGCGGGGTGCGCCTGCGCACCGGCAAGACCAATGTGGTGGCCCTCGTGCTCGACGGCGCCGAAGATTCCATCGATTTTTCCCGCCAGATGATCCGGGGCATTGGCCATGCCATCAAGAACACGCGCTACCACCTCACGGTGATCCCCGAATTCGAGCGCCAGCAATCTACCGATACGATCCGCTATATTCTGGATAACCGCACCGCCGATGGCGTGCTCATCACCCATACCGGCCCGCGCGACCGCCGGGTGCAGATGCTGATGGATGCCGATTTCCCCTTTGTCAGCCACGGCCGCACCGAGTTTTACAGCCCCCATCCCTATCACGATTTCCATTCGGAAACCTTTGCCGCCATGGCCGTGCAGCGCTCGGCCGCCAAGGGCTGCACCAGCGCTACTGGTGATCGGCGATGACAGCACCACCAATTACCACAATATCGTCACCACCTTTCATCGCGCCACCGCGCAAGTGGGCATGGTGGGCCGCATCATGGATGGCTCGGTGGCGCGCGGCCGCCCCGCCGAAATGCGCCGCCCGGGGCAGGAGCTGGCCCGCGCGGCCGACCGCCCAGACGGCATTGTCAGCGACAGCGAAATGCGCACCATCGCCCTGATCGGTGGCCTACAGGATGGCGGCCTGCAACTGGGCCACGATTTCCAGCTGGTCTACAAACAAACCTCCGACATCCTGCCCACCCTCTTCCCCACGCTCGACAGCATCCGAGAAGACGTCTTCGGCGCCGGCGTCGAACTGACCCGCCTATTGCTCAAGCGCATCGACGGCGACGCCGTGGAAAATCTGCAAACCACGGCGGAGCCGGTGCCGCAATGGCGGGGCTGAGGCACGACCCGCAGCCGGCGCAAGGATAATTCTGGCGGGCACCATCCACCCATAACCACCGCATCTCCCTCGGGCTTGACCCGAGGGCCATTCTCCGCTTGCACTGAACCCAGTGCCTGCCCAGCCGCCGCTCGGGTCAGGCCCTAAGGAAACGGCGGTGTTTGCTCGGGGATCTGGCCACTCAAAACCTCCTCACGCCGCCGCAAGGCGAATGGCGAATACCCCATCACGTCCTCACTTTACATATAATAGTACTTTATATACCGTCCTCTCATCGTCGAAGGTGAATACGCCTCGGCGGCCACATTGGGAGGACATCGTGAACATCATTAAAACGCTCGCCGTCGTGGCGGGCCTCGCTACTGCTTTGACGTCTTTTGCCACGGCGCAAGAAGGCTCGGTCGTCGGCTTCAGCCAGATCGGCTCGGAATCGGGCTGGCGCGCCGCCGAAACCTCGGTCACCAAGCAGCAGGCCGAAGAGCGCGGCATCGAGCTTAAATTCGCCGATGCGCAGCAGAAGCAGGAAAACCAGATCAAGGCCATTCGCGGCTTCATCGCCCGGGACGTTGACGCCATCCCGGTTGCCCCTGTCGTCGCCACCGGCTGGGAAGATGTGCTGACCGAAGCCAAGGAAGCCGAAATCCCGGTCATCCTGCTCGATCGCGGCGTCGATGCGCCCGAAGACCTCTACCTCACCTCGGTTGCCTCCGATCAGGTCAAGGAAGGCCGCGTTGCCGGCGAATGGCTGGTCGAAGCGGTCGGCACCGAGCCGTGCAAGGTCGTCGAACTGCAGGGCACCGTCGGCTCCACCCCCGCCATCAACCGCAAGCAGGGCTTTGAAGAAGCCATTGCCGGCCACGACAACATCACCATCGCCCGCAGCCAGACCGGCGACTTCACCCGCGCCAAGGGCAAGGAAGTCATGGAAGGCTTCATCAAGGCCGAAAATGGCGGCGCCGATATCTGCGCTGTTTATGCTCACAATGACGACATGGCCGTTGGCGCCATCCGAGCCATCAAAGATGCCGGCCTCAAGCCCGGCACCGACATCAAGGTGGTCTCCATCGACGCCGTGCCGGACATCTTCGCCGCCATGGTCGCCGGGGAAGCCAATGCCACGGTGGAGCTGACCCCCAACATGGCCGGCCCCGCCTTCGACGCCCTCGCCGCCTATCTCAAGGACGGCACGGAGCCGGAGAAGTTCATCATCACCGAATCCAAGCTCTATACCCCTGAAGACAATCCGCAGGGCGAATATGACACCCGCAAGGGTCTGGGCTACTAATCGGTTCTGAGACGTCTCGCCCCGCCGGTGTATCCGGCGGGGTAATCGGCTCGCTGGGGGGAGGATAGCATGCAAGACGGCCCTTACGTGCTCGAAGCACGCGGCGTGACCAAGATTTTTGGCAATCACACCGCACTCGATGCCATCGATTTCGGGCTGCGGCCCGGCGAGGTCCATGCCCTGCTGGGCGAGAACGGGGCCGGCAAATCCACCCTGATCAAGGTTCTGACCGGCGCCTACCAGCCCGACGCCGGCGGCGTCTTTGTCGATGGCGCCCCGGTCACGCTCGACAATCCCCTCCATGCCCAGACCCACGGCATCGGCACGGTCTATCAGGAGGTAAACCTGCTGCCGAACCGCTCGGTGGCCGAAAACCTCTATCTGGGCCACCAGCCGACCCGCTTTGGCCTCGTCGATCATCGAAAAATGGAAAAGGCCGCCCGCACGCTGCTCGAACGCTATGGCTCGGCGCTCGATCCAGCCAGCGATCTGGGCAGCCATTCCGTCGCCGTACAGCAGATCGTCGCCATTGCCCGCGCCGTCGAACTCTCCGGCAAGGTGCTGATCCTGGACGAACCCACGGCAAGTCTGGACCGCAACGAGGTCGAGCGCCTGTTCGAGGTCATTGCCGACCTCAAGAAGAGTGGCCTTGCCATTATCTTCATTACCCATTTCCTCGACCGAGTCTTTGCCATTTCCGACCGCGTCACCGTGCTGCGCAATGGGCGCCCGGTCGATACCCGCCAGCTCGATAGCGTCAGCCGCACCGATGTGGTCCGCCTGATGCTGGGCAAGGACATCGCCTTTCCGGCGCCACCGATCTCGAGCCCGAGCGCCCCACCACCGACGTGCTGCTCGAATTCAAATCCTATGGCCGCAAGAAAAGCGTGCATCCCTTCGATCTGACCATTCACAAGGGCGAGGTGATCGGGGTCGCCGGCCTACTCGGCTCCGGCCGCACCGAAATGGCGCGCCTGATGTTCGGCGCCGACCCGGCCGATCAGGGCAGCGTCACGGTGGCCGGCAAGCCCACCGCTATCCGCAACACCACCGACGCCATCAGCCGCGGCTTCGGTTTCTGCCCCGAGGATCGCAAGGCCGAGGGCATTTTCGGCGATCTGTCAGTGCGCGAAAACATCATCATTGCGCTGCAGGGCAAGCTGGGTTGGTTCCGCGCGCTCAACCGCGACGAACAGCTCGAAATTGCCGGCAAATTCGGCGAGGCCATGGATATCCGCGCCGCTTCGCTCGACATGCCCGTCAAGCTCCTCTCGGGCGGCAATCAGCAAAAGGTCATCCTGTCGCGCTGGCTGGCCACCGACCCGGCCTTCCTCATTCTGGACGAACCCACCCGCGGCATCGATGTGGGCGCTCATGCCGAGATTGTGCGCACCATCAATCGGCTGCGCGACGACGGCATGGCCATGGTCGTCATTTCCTCCGAGCTGGATGAAGTGGTTGCCTATAGCTCGCGCATCGTGGTCATGCGCGATCGCGAAATGGTGGCCGAACTGCGCGGCAAGAACATCAACCCCGGAGTCATCGTGCAGGCCATCGCCAATTCCGCCGACGAGGCCCAGCCATGAAGCGCCTCCACCTCGAACGCCTCGCCAATCCGCAATTGCTGGCCCCGGCCGGCGTATTGCTCATCAATTGGCTGCTGTTTCCCAATTTCTTCCGCATCACTCGGCAGGATGGGCGCCTGTTCGGCAGCCTGATCGACGTGCTCAATCGCGGTGCGCCGGTAGCGATCCTCGCCATCGGCATGACCGGCGTCATCGCCACCAAGGGCGTCGATCTGTCGGTCGGCGCCATCATGGCGGTGTGCGGCGCAGTTGCCGCCACCATGGTGGTCGCCGGCTATCCCACCCCCGTCGCTGTTATCGCGGCCCTTGCCGTCGGCATTGCCTGTGGCCTGTGGAACGGCTTCCTCGTCGCCTTGCTCGATATCCAGCCCATCGTGGCGACCCCGGTGCTGATGGTGGCCGGGCGCGGCATTGCCCAGCTCATCACCGAAGGCTCCATCGTCACCTTCAACGATCCCACCCTGATCTTTATCGGCACCGGCTCCTTCCTCGGCTTTCCCATGGCCGCGGTCATCGCCCCGGCCCTGCTGATATTGGTGACCCTATTGGTGCGCAAAACGGCCATCGGCCTCTTCATCCGTGCCATCGGCGTCAACCGCGCCGCTGCCTCGCTGGCCGGCATCCGCAGCCGCATGCTGCTCGTGCTCGTCTATGCCCTGAGCGGGTTCTGCGCCGCCATTGCCGGCATTGTCGTCGCCGCCGACATTCGCGGCGCCGATGCCAATAATTCCGGCCTCTGGCTCGAACTCGACGCCATCCCGGCCGTGGTCATCGGCGGCACGTCCCTGCTCGGCGGACGCTTCTCGGTGCCCATGGCCGTGGTCGGCGCCATCATCATCCGTGCTATGAATACCGGCATCCTGATGTCGGGCTTCCCGCCTGAATTCAACCTCATCGTCAAGGCCGGCATGATCATCCTGATCCTGCTGATCCAGTCACCCTTTGCCACGCGCCTTTTCACCCGACAGCGTCTCGTTCCCGCCAAGGCAGGCCCCAAATGAAACGCAGCCTGCGCCCCCTCGCGGCCACCGCCGTCATCTTCATCATCGCCTATGCCGCCAGCGTCGTGCAATTTCCCGGCCTGCTCTCGACCCGCGTGCTGGGCAATTTCCTCACCGACAATGCCTTTCTCGGCATTGCCGCCGTCGGCATGACCTTCGTCATCATCTCAGGCGGCATTGACCTGTCGGTCGGCGCGGTGATCGGTTTCACCGGCGTCCTCGTCGCCGTGCTGATCTCTGGCTGGGCCTGCATCCTCTCCTCGCCTTCGTCATCGTGCTGGGGGTCGCGGCCCTGTTCGGCGCCGCCATGGGCCTCACCATCCATTATTTGCAAGTGCCCAGTTTCATCGTCACCCTAGCGGGCATGTTCCTCGCCCGCGGCGGCGCCTCGGTCATCACCCGAGATTCGGTGCCCATCAATCACGAATTCTACAGCTTCCTGACCGGCCTCATCATTCGCCTGCCCGGCGGTGGCCGCCTCAGTTTCATCGGCCTGTTGATGATCGCCATTTTCCTCATCGGCGCCCTCCTGGCCCACCGCACCCGCTTCGGCTCCTATGTCTATGCTTTGGGCGGCAATGCCGTCTCGGCGTCACTCATGGGCGTGCCGGTGGCGCGCACCACCGTACAGATCTATATGCTCTCGAGCGTGCTTGCGGCCTTGGCGGGAATCGTCTTTTCGCTCTACACCTCTGCCGGCTATCCGCTGGCGGCGGTGGGCGTGGAACTCGACGCCATCAGCGCGGTGGTGATCGGGGGAACCCTCCTCACCGGCGGCTATGGCTTCGTGCTGGGCACTTTCGTTGGCGTCATGCTGCTGGGCCCGGTGCAGACCTACATCATCTTCGATGGCACGCTGTCGAGCTGGTGGACCAAGATCGTTATTGGCGTGCTGCTGTTCTTGTTCATCGTCCTGCAGCGGATCATATTTGCCGCCTCCGCACCCGGAGAAAAGTCACCCGAGAAAGTGTAGCATGATCGAGCCGAGCAGCCTTATTCGCTCGCTTTCCGGGCGATCCGCTGCACGGAATTTCCACACCTTCGTCATCAACGAAATCGGCCATGGCATTGTCACGGGCAAGTTCCCCGTCGGCTCGATCCCGGCCAGCGATGCGGTGATGATGGAAACCTATGGCGTGTCGCGCACCGTGCTGCGCGAAGCGCTCAAGACGCTCGAAGCCAAGGGCCCGGTCGAGGCGCGGCCCAAGGTTGGCACCAAGGTTTCCCCGGCCAGCCGCTGGAGCTTTTTCGATCCGCAGGTGCTGTTCTGGCATTTCGAGGCCAAGCCCGAGCAGCGCTTTTACGAAAGCCTGTTCTGACGTGCGCGAAGCCCTCGAAAGCCGCGCCGCCGCCCTCGCCAGCCACCGCCGCACGGCCGATGAAATCCGCATCCTAAAATATTGGGCCCACCAGATGGACATCGCCGAAGATGGCGTCGAGCCACACCTGCTGGCCGCTCTCGAAATCCATCGCGCCATCGCCGAAAGCTCCGGCAATGCCCTGCTCCGCTCGGTCACCGGCGTTGTCGAACTGACCATGGTTCTATCAGCCAAATTCGCCCCGCCCGACGATCTCCGCCAGCGCCACGCCGACTCCGTCGCCCAGCACGAAGCCCCGGTAGCCGCCATGGAACGCGGCGACGAGGAGGCGGCGGTGCAGTTGATGCAGTCCATCATCACCCGCGACAAGCAACAGACCATGGCTGTGTTCAGCTAAGCGGGCTGCTGCGAGGTCCCGGCTCTCTCCCCACCCACGGTGTCATTCCGGCGCAGGCCGGAATCCATGCTGAAGGCCATCCCAACGCTAGATGGCGTGGTGGGCCACGGACCTGAATTCCGGCCTGCGCCGGAATGACACCGTGGATTTATCGCGCCCTTGCCCAAATCCATCCCACCCACCGTCTCCCTCGGGCTCGACCCGAGGGCCACTCGCCGCCACGACCGGCCCTCGGGTCAAGCCCGAGGGAAAACGATAGTGGTTGCGTTCGGGTTAGTGCCGCTTCTCGTGTGGCAGTGAAGTAGCGACCTCAATTCTCGCTAACCCGCTCCCCACTCGCCGCATCAAACACATAAACATGGTGCGGCGCCGCGCGCACGGTCAGCGCGCCATCGAGGGCGATATCATCCTCCCCGCTGATCACCACGGTCACCGGCTTGCCATGCACATCCAGCGTCACGAAAGTCTGCCCGCCGGTCGGCTCGACAAAGCTGATCTGGCCGGTAATTGCTGTCCCCTCACCAGCCACCAGCAAATGTTCGGGCCGCACGCCGACCACCACCGCCTGCCCCTCGGCCAGTTTCTGCCCGGCGGTAAATACGAAATGCGTGCCCTCCAGGCCTGCGCCACCCCGCCCCGCATAACCGCATCAACAAAATTCATCGCCGGCGAACTGATAAACCCGGCCACGAACAGATTGGCCGGCCGCCGATACAGCTCCATGGGCGAACCTGATTGCTGAATCACGCCGCGGTTCAGCACCACGACCCGATCGGCCAGCGTCATCGCCTCGACCTGATCATGGGTGACATAGATCGAGGTCACCCCCACCTTTTTATGCAGCGCCTTGATCTCGCCGCGCATCTGCACGCGTAGCTTGGCGTCCGTGTTCGACAGCGGCTCATCGAACAAAAACACCGACGGATCGCGCACAATGGCGCGCCCCATGGCAACGCGTTGGCGCTGCCCGCCGGACAGCTGGCTCGGCTTGCGCTCCAGCAAGGGTTCCAGCTCCAGCATGCGCGCCGCCTGCATCACCCGCCGCTCGATCTCGGCCTTGGGCTTGCCCGAAAGTTCCAGATTAAAGCTCAGATTGCGATAGACGCTCATATGCGGATAAAGCGCGTAGCTCTGGAACACCATGGCGATATTGCGCTCCTGCGGGGTGAGGTCGTTGACCACCTTGTCCCCGATCAGGATATCGCCCGCCGTAATTTCCTCTAGCCCCGCCACCATGCGCAAAATCGTGGATTTCCTGCAGCCCGAAGGCCCGACCAGTGGCAACGAATTCTCCATCGGCCACGCTGAGGTTAATGTCCTCGATCACCGAGACCGAGCCATAGCTTTTTTCGAGGTTCCGTAATTCCAGTCCTGCCATTCATGCCTCCTCTGCCGCGCTGATTGCTCGTCGCCGATTATTTGACTGCGCCAGCGGTAAGGCCGGCAATGATATGTTTCTGTGCTGCAAAGAACACGATCACGGTGGGCAGGATGGTGAGCGTGATGAAGGCCGAGATCAGCTGCCAATCGGTGCTGAATTCCCACGATAGACCATGATGCCCAAGGGCCAAGGGTATTTGCTCTCCGAATTGAGCATGATCAGCGGCAGGATATAGCTGTTCCAGCTGCCCACGAACGAGATGATGCCCACCGTGGCGATGATCGGCCGGCTGAGCGGCAACGAAATATGCCAGAAAAACCGCAGATAACCCGCTCCATCAACGAACGCCGCGTCGAACAGCTCGGGCGGCAGGTTCTTGAAGTAATTGCGGAACAGCAGGATGCTCATGCCCAGCCCGAACGCTACCTGCGGCAGCACCACGCCCCAATAGGTGTCGAGCAGGCCCAGATCGCGAATGCGGATGAACAGCGGCAGAATGGCCGTCGCCGCCGGAAACATCAGCCCGATCAGGAAATAATTGAGCAGGAAATCCGAGCCGAAGAATTTGACATGGGCGAAGGTGAAGGCCGCCATGGACGCGAATAGCAGCGTCAGAAACACCGTCAGCCCCGCAATCAGCAGGGAATTGCCCATCTGCATCCAATAGCGCTGGCTGGTGAGGATATTGCCGTAATTGCTCCACTGCCATTCGGCCGGCAGCCCGAACGGATTGCCGCGCAATTCGCCCAGCGTCTTGAACCCGCCCGTGGCCGTGGTCAGCAGGGGAATGACGACAATGCCGGCAATGATCAGCATGGACACATAGAGATAGGTCTGCGTGCCGGCGCTCAATCGCCTGCCGCTGCTGGCGGCCGTGGCCGCGTCGATGGGTGCTGCTTCAGTCATTTCGCATGAATATCCGCTTGTAGCCGAAGGCGAGGGTGACGCAGATGATGAACAGCACGACGCCCACGGCGGAGCCGAAACCCACCTGCATGCGCATGACGCCGAAGGAATAAAGGAAGGTCACCAGTGTCTGCGTGGCGTTCGAGGGTCCCCCGCCCGTCAGCGGCATGATCATGTCGAACAGCTGCAGCGAGCCCACCACGGCAAAGAACACCGAGAGCCGCACTGTCGAGCCGAGCAGCGGCAGCGTAACCCGGTAGAATTTCTGCCAGCCGGTGGCGCCATCGATATCGGCCGCTTCCAGCACGCTCTTGTCGATGGCCTGCAGCCCCGCAATGAACAGCATCATGTGGAAGCCGAAATATTTCCACACGATGACGCTGAGCACGGCATAAAACGCCACCTGCTTGTCGGCCAGCCAGAAGGGCGGCGCCGCCCTGAAAAAGTTCCAGATGCCGGCGACAAGGCCAAATTCCCCGTCATAGACGAAGCGCCAGATCATGCCGGCGGCCACATCGGCCAGCACATAGGGCAGGAAGAACAAAAGCCGGAACGCCAGCGCACCCTTGATATTGCGCGACACCATGGTGGCCAGCCACAGCGCCAGCGGGATCTGGATGCAGATCGAAATGACGATGATCAGCCCATTATTGATCAGCGCCGTGCGGAACGCCCCATTGCGGAAGATCAGCTCGTAATTCTTGGTGCCGATCCACTGTGTTGGCAGGCCATAGCCGTTCCAATTGTAGAACGAATACCGTGCCGCCTCCCCCATGGGCAGGATGACGAACACCGTGAACAGCAGCAGCGCCGGCGGCAGGAACAGCACCAGCACCGGCCATTTGCCACGCATCTGGCCCCGCCGCCGCCGCGCAACGCTGGGCACCCCGGCCGCCGCCCGGCCGTCTGCTGATAGGGAAGTCGCTTGGCTCATCCGAAATCGAGGCTCCCGGTCCGGCAGAAAACAAACCGCCGCCTCGCTCACGCGGGGCGGCGGCGACGCTTACATCTCGAGCGAGAAGGCGTCTTCGATCTGCTGCAGCGCGTCTTCCGGCGACATCTGGCCCGAGACCAGTTCCACCGACATGTCATTGACCACACGACCGACATTGGGACCCAGATCCCGGTCGAGGAAATTCTGGTGCCGAGTGGCCTTGGCCATCTGCGCTGCGCTGGCCAGCGAGGGGTCCTTCACCCCAACATCGGCGCCCAGCGTGGTGGGCAGGATGTTGTTGAACTCCGCCAGCTTGGCGGCATTCTCCTTGTTGGTGAAATATTTGAGGAAGTCCTCGGTTTCAGGCGGCGCATTGGCCGTGACGACCCAGCCATTCAGCCCACCGAAATCATCGGTGATCACCCCTGCCCCACCGTCAACCAGCGGGAACGCGAAGCGCCTGATGGCATCCTGAGCCAGCCCTTTGCCGTCCGTTGCGGCATTGGCTTGGTTCTGCGGCGTCGCGGTGTTCTCAAAGCTCAGGATGATGGCAGCGCGCCCATCGGCGAACACCGCCTGCGTATCGGGCCGGTGGCCCCCAGATACCCTTCCCGGAACGGCTCGAGCGCGCCCAGATCAACCAGATGCTGGCTGGCTTTGACGAAGGCTTCTCCGGTAAAACCTTCACCGCCTTTAGCCGCGTCAAAGCCATCCTTGCCTGCTTCGCGCATGGCCAGATAGCTCCAATAGAAATGCAGTGGCCACTTGTCACCACCACCGCCGGCAATCGGAGTAATGCCGGCTTCCTTGAGCTTGCTCACCGCCGCCAGAAATCGTCCTGGTGGCAATGGCGCTGGCATCAACGCCCGCCTGCTCGAACAATGCCTTGTTGTAAAAGAACGATACCAGAGCCGGACTGGATCGGGGCGGCCCACACCTTGCCATCAATGCTCAGCCCATCCACCGCCGCCGGGGAAATGGAATTGCGCCAGCGCCGCCATCGGCATCCATAGCCGCCGTCACGTCGTGGATCGCGCCGGTTTCCGACTGCGCCTTCAACACGCCCCCGCCCGTGTGTAGAACATGGAGGGCGCGTCATTGGATTGCAGCAGCGTCGGCAGCTTGGCCTTGAACGCCTCGTTTTCGAGGAACTGGAATTCGATTTTGACGTCGGGATGCTCGGCCTCATAGGCCGCCGCAATGTCCTGCCAGTCTTGAGCCGGTCCGCATTGGACTCCAGATGCAGCCATTTGATAGTGCTTTGCGCATAGGCGGCGTTGACGCCACCGAACAACGTCACAGCGCTGACGGCAAGCAGAAGCGTATCCTGCCAAGGGCGGGCAAAGCCGTGATTCATGGTGATCCTCCCAGATCGAGACTTATTTGTCCCTGATGCGTATTAAATAGCGCCCACCAGTTTCCATCTGTCAAGAGGGTGTGCAAAACGCCCGCCAAAAGCGCCATATTTCAGCGCTTTACGCTTGCTTTGCCCGTCCAGTCCTGTCTAGAAATGCAAAACTTAATTCGCGTCACGTAGAAATGAACGCGTGAGGAGCCTTCCCTTCTGTGAAGACCGCCGACCCCGAATTGATGCGGGCGATCAATCGCTTTCACGTGCTCGATACCATCAGGCGGTTCGGCGCGATTTCGCGTGTCGAGATCGGCGAGCGCATCCAGCTTTCGGCCACTACCGTTTCGGCCATCACCGCGTCCCTGCTCGATGACGGGCTGATTTCCACCCGCCATGAAGGCGATCTGCGCAGCGGCAGCAGCCGCGGCCGGCCCCGCGTCATGCTGACGCTCAATCCCGAAGCCGCCCGCGTCGTCGGCGCCAAGATCGCCACCAATCGCCTCGGTCTTCACCGTCACCAATTTCCGTGGCGATGTCCTGGCCAATCTCACGCTCCCGGTGCGGGTCGATCGCCTGCCGGTCGATGTCATTGCCGATCTGGTCGAAGACGGCGTGCGCCGCTGCGTACTCGATGCCGGGCTGGCTTTGGACCAGATCAAGACCGTGGCCCTGTCCCTGCCCGGCATTGTCGAGCACGGCACTGGCCGCGTCCGCTCTTCCAGCATTTTCCGCGACACCAATGTGCCGCTCAAGGAAGCCATTGTGCAGCGACTGGGCATCGACACCATTGTCGAAAGCGACGCCAATGCCATCACCATGGCCGAACACTGGTCTCGGCCGCTGCCGTGACTGCGACGATTTCGTTGTTGTCGCCATCGAGGAAAGCTCGGGCTCGGGCGTCATGCATGGCGGCCAGCTGTTCCACGGCGCCCGTGAATTGAGCCTCACCCCGGGCGACATGATTATGGGCTCCGATCCCGATCACGCCATCAAGCTCTCCGAAGTCGCCAGCGAGCGCGCCATCCTCAATGGCGAGCACAACGATCCCCATATTCGCGACGCCATCAGGCTGGGCTGGGGCATGGGCCGCGTGCGCGGGCTGATCGAAGCCGGCGACAACAGACTCAAACACGCCGCCGGCCGCGCCGGCGCAGCACTCGGCATCGCCATCGCAAATCTCGTCGCCCTGTTCGCTCCGCCTCGGGTCATCCTGGTCGGCTCCACCCCGGCTTTGGGCGATCATCTGCTCTGATCCGTTGCGCACCGCCTTTGCCCGCGCCACCCCGGAAAGCTCGGCCAATGTCGCCCAAATCGTCATCGACGAGGTCAGCGACGAGCTGTGGGCGCGCGGCGCCGCCGCCGTCGCGCTCGGCGAACTTTATGGCTCGCCCCGGGGCACGACAGGCCCGGCGCGGGGCAGTTTTAGTGATTTTTCAAATGCCGGAACGAGGAGTGAATGATGGACAAGGTCGGTATTGGCATTATCGGACTGGGCAATATTTCCGCCGCCTATCTCAAGGCGAGCAAGGATTTCCCGGTGCTCGACATCCGCGCCGTGGCGGATATGAACCCCGCCGCCGCCAAGGCGCGAGCCGATGAATTTGGCCTCAAAGCCGTCGATCTCGACGCGATCTTCACCGACCCGTCCATCGACATCATCCTCAACCTCACCATCCCCAAGGCCCATGTTGAAGTCGGCCTGCGCGCCATCGAAGCGGGCAAGCATGTCTATTCGGAAAAGCCGCTCGGCATTGTCTTTGCCGAAGGCAAGAAGCTGGTCGAGGCCGCCAAGGCGAAAAACCTGCGCGTCGGCTCGGCCCCCGACACATTCCTCGGCGGCAGCCACCAGACCGCCCGCCGCCTTGTCGATGAAGGCGCTTTGGGCCAATTGGTTGGTGGCACCGCCTATTTCATGTGCCCCGGCCATGAGCGCTGGCACCCCAATCCCGCCTTCTATTACGAAGCCGGCGGCGGCCCCATGCTCGATATGGGCCCCTATTACATCACCGATCTGGTCAATCTGCTCGGCCCCGTCGCCAAGGTTTCCGGCTTCGGCACCAAGCTGCGCGACACCCGCACCATCACTTCCAAGGACCGCAACGGGGAGATCATCCCCGTCCATGTCCCCACCCATGTGTCGGGCACTTTGGTCTTCCACAATGGCGCCGTGGTGCAGGTGACCATGAGCTTTGACGTGGCCGGCCACAAGCATGTGCCGCTCGAAATCTACGGCACCGAGGCCTCGCTCCTCGTGCCCGATCCCAACAATTTCGGCGGCCAGATTCAGCTGCTCGAAAAGGGCGGCGAATGGGCCGATATCGCCACCGACATGCCCTATGCCGATGGCAATTACCGCTCGATTGGCTCGGCCGATATGGCCCATGCCATTCTCGAAGGCCGCCCCCATCGCTGCAATGGCGACCTGGCGCTGCATGTGCTCGAAGTCATGGAGGCCTTCCAAACCTCCTCGGACACCGGCCGCGTCATCGACATCACCACACCAGCCGAGCGGCCCGCCCAATTGGGCACTTCGCTCGTCAACGGCAAACTGGCCTGATCGAATTTAAGGAGCACTGAAATGCGTGAAGCACTGATCGTTTGGGGTGGCTGGAGCGGGCATGAGCCCGAACAATGCGCCGCCATCATTCGCACCATGCTCGAGGAAGACGGCTTCAAGGTCTATGTCGAGAACACGACCGAAGCCTTCGCCGATCCCTCCATCCACGATCTCAGCCTGATCGTGCCGATCTTCACCATGAGCAAGATCGAAAAGGAAGAGCTGTCAAACCTCACCGCGGCCGTCGAAGGCGGCGTGGGTCTGGCCGGCTATCACGGCGGCATGGGCGACGCCTTCCGCGATGCGGTCGATTACCAATTCATGGTCGGCGGCCAGTGGGTGGCGCACCCCGGCAATATCATCGATTACCGGGTCAACATCACCCGCCCCGATGATCCGGTGATGGCCGGGATCGAGAGCTTCCCCTACCATTCCGAGCAATATTACATGCATGTCGACCCCTCCAACGAGGTGCTGGCAACCACCACCTTCACCGGCGAACACGCCGCCCGGATCGATGGCGTCACCATGCCTGTCGTCTGGAAGCGCAAGCACGGCCGTGGCCGCGTCTTTTATTCCTCGCTCGGCCACGTCGCGAGCGAATTTGCCGTCCCGCAGATGAACACCATCCTCCGCCGCGGCATGAACTGGGCGGCACGGTAGAGGGGGTATCAAGCCTCTAAAAGTATCCCACCCACGGTGTCATTCCGGCCTAGGCCGGAATCCATGCTGAAGGCCATCCCGGCGCTGGATGCAGATCTGTGTGACTTGATTGCACAAAACACGCGGCCCTTGCCCTCCCTCCCCCTTGAGGGGAGGGCCGGGGTGGGGTCGTTTGATTTTGCGCAAGAGCCCGGCGACCCCTCCCTCAATCACTCCCCACAAGGGGAGGGGAGGCGAAGGAACCGCCCCTAGCCCCGAAACCGATCCGCATAATCCCCCAAGAACACGTCGAAACTCCGCGCCTTCCTCCCCGTCACCATCTCGATATCCCCGCTGATCCCGGCCGCCTCGCCATGATCATAATGGGCATAATCCTCGATCAGCCCATCGGTTTGCCATTCCGGAAAATGGTAGCTCAGCATGATCTGCCGCATTTGCTGGGGCACCATCTGCACAAAGTCGACCTGCCGCCCGATAGCCCGGCCGATCCGGTCGGCCAGCTCAGCATGGCTCAGCGCCTCAGGCCCCGTCAGGTCATAGCTCTTGTTTTCATGCCCCGGCCCGGTCAGTGCCGCGACCGCCACTTCGGCAAGATCGCGCACATCCACCGAGCTCACCGGCGCCTCCCCGATCGGGGCAAAGATGCGCCCCTGCTGCCGGATCGGCTCGCGGAAGGCCAGCATTTCCTGCATGAACAG
Organism: Devosia sp. A8/3-2; assembly: GCA_025452255.1. GTDB lineage: Bacteria > Pseudomonadota > Alphaproteobacteria > Rhizobiales > Devosiaceae > Devosia. The sequence goes on along the minus strand of CP104974.1, from coordinate 1,230,684 downwards.
GTTCGCCCGCAAAAAGTATAGGCCATGCCGCTGGCCCTGATCGCAGCCTCCACCACCGCATGATAGCGCAGGAACCGCACCGGCGAGGCGACATCGGCATGCACCTGCGAGAATTTGACGATATGGCGCACGCCCGCTGCCTTGGCCGCCGCGACAAAGCCTAATTGCTGCGCCTCGGCCCGCTCGGACGATTTGGTCAGCAGAAACGCCGTCTCCACGCCCTCAAGCACCGCCGCCACCGAGGCCGCGTCATCGAGATCGCCGTTAACGGGCGTGATACGGGCTAACCCGGTCAGTTTGGCGGCCGCGGCAGGGGAACGGACGAGCGCCTTGGCCGCCACGCCCTGTTGGTCGAGCAGCTTGGCAATTTCAAAACCGACAGTGCCGGTCGCGCCAGTAAGCAGGATCATTTTTTTCTCTCCTTTGAATAGTGCCGTGTCCCGGAACCATCCCGTTCCCGCACCGACCCACCCAATATCGCCCCTCCCGCCCCTGCAATAAATTGACAATCTTCTTCACCCAGCCCATACAAAACATATGAGCATACCAACCGACTGGGAACGCCAACGCGCCTTTCTCGCCGTGCTGCGCGAGGGCAGCCTGTCCGGCGCCGCCCGGGCGCTCAACCTGGCGCAACCCACCATCCGCCGCCGCATCGAGGATTTGGAGCGCGACCATGGTGTGGCGCTGTTCACCCGCGCTTCCAGCGGCCTCATCCCCACCGCCATCGCGCTCGAACTGGCCGGTCATGTCGAGGCCATGGCAAATGCCGCTGCCGCCTTTGCGCGCACCGCCTCAGGCGAAGCCGGCTCAGCCTCGGGTATTGTGCGCATCACCGCCAGCGAAGTCGTCGCCGTCGAAGTCCTGCCACCCATCCCGGCGCAATTGCGCGATGCCCATCCCGGGCTGGTGATCGAACTGGGCCTCAACAATCGCAGCGAAGACCTGCTCGGCCGCCGAGCCGATATCGCCGTGCGCATGGTCCGCCCGCTGCAGGAGGCCCCGGTCGCCAAGCGCATCGGCGCCATCCGCCCGGGTATGCATGCGCACCGCGATTATCTGGATCGCCATGGCACCCCCGCCACCATGGAGGATTTGGCGCGCTTCGCCCTGATCGGTTTTGAAACCGACCCGGTCGGCATCGCCGCCTATCGCGAACAAGGCGTGACGCTGCAACGCGAGGATTTTGCCTTTCGCTGCAATAGCGATATCGGCCAATTGGCCGCCATCCGCGCCGGCATCGGCATCGGCATCTGCCACACGGGCCTCGCCAAACGCGATCCTCAACTGGTCCACGTCCTCCCCGACGCCTTCGGCATGGACCTGCAAACCCGGGTCGTCACCCACGAAGACCTGCGCCACGTCGAACGCATCCGCCTCACCTTCGACGCCCCGGTCCAAGGCCTACAGGATTACGCTGCGTCCTGAGCGGCCTGTATCAGCGCAAGGCCATCCCACCACCGTGTCATCCCCGCGAAGGCCGGGATCCATGTCCGTGGGCGTCCACACGCATCCAGCGCCGGGATAGCCTTCAGCATGGATTCTAGCCTTCGCCGGAATGACACAGTGATGTGGGGAGATGCGTGAGCACCGGAAGCGCAGAAAACGCCATTTGCAGCCCGGCATCAGCTGAATAGCGACTGGTCCGCTACCCCTTGACCCCCGCCGACAGCATAATCGCCTGCGTCACCCGCCGCTGGAAGATCAGGTAAACGATCGCCACCGGCAGGCCTGCCGCCACGGCCGAGGCCATCTGCTTGCCATAGACAATACCATAGGCATCCTTGACTCGGGTAATGCCCACCGGCACCGTCATCGTCGCTTCCCCGGTTGCCGCGAGGAACGGCCAGAGAAAGCTGTTCCACGCCCCGATAAAGGTGATGATGGCCAAAGCCGTCGTCACCCCCAATTCATCGGCAGGTAGATGCGGAACAGGATTTTGAAATGCCCGGCGCTATCCATCTGCGCCGCCTCGTGGAACTCCTTGGGCACCGAGTCGAAGAACTGCTTGTAGACGATGATCACCACCGGCACGATCAATTGCGGCAGGATGATGCCGGCCCAGCTATTGAGCAGCTTGAACTGTGCCATCAACACGAAATGGTTCACGATCAGCGCCTGCATCGGCACCATGAAACAGGCCAGATCAGCACATAGATCACCCGCCGCCCGGGGAAATCCAGCTGGCTCAGCGCATAGGCGCAGCCGGCCGAACTCACGATCACCGCCGCCGTGATGATCAGCGAGGTCACCATGGAATTGACGTACCAGATGGCGATATTGGTGTTGTTCCAGATATGGATATAGCTGTCGAAGCTGAACCGGCCGGGCCATAGGCTATTGCTGCCCGAAATCACCTCGCCATCCGGCTTTACCGAGGTAATGATCGCCCAATAGATCGGGAAAACGCCGCCAGAGCCGCGGCAAAGGTGATGACGGTCAGGACCAATCCGCCGATATCGATAGCGCGGTCCCGGCCGCCGCGATTGCTGGCTTCGGCCACCCGGGGAAGAGCCTCGACGCTCATTTCTGACCTCGCGCGCAGCAATTGATATTGCAGGACACTCAGGATGATGATCATCCCGAACAGCAGCATGGCCGCCGTCGCTGCTTCCCTGCCCTTGTTCTGCTGGAAGGCCAGCTTATAGACATATTGCACTAGCACGATCGTGGCATCCTGCCGCCCGCCGATCGAGAACAGGTAAACTCGGTCGAATATCTTGAGCTGGGCGATGAGCTGGATGGTCAACACCAAAGCCGTCACCGGCCAGATCAGCGGCCGTGTAATGCGGGTGAATTGCCGCCAGCGCCCGGCGCTATCGAGCGCCGCTGCCTCATAGATTTCCGGGGAAATATTGCGCAGGCCCGCAATGAACAGCAGCACATTAAAGCCCAGCGTCCACCAGATGGTGACGAAAGCCACGGTCGGCATGAAGAGCGGAATGGTGCGGGTCAGCGACATCGGCTGACCGCCATTGAACAGCCGCACCCCATATTGCACCAGCCCATATTGCACATCGATGATCCAGTTCCACGCCGAGAACACCACCGAGACGGGCAGGATATAGGGCAGGAAGAAACAGGCGAGCACAAAGCCCTGTTGCCACCCCTTGAGCCGGTTGACCGCCAGCGCAATGGCCAGACTCACCAGCGTATTGGGGATCACGGTCAGCAGCACGAAATAGGCGGTATTCCAGAACGCGGAATGGAACAGCTTGTGGCTGAGGATTTTGACATAATTGTCCCACCCCACCCATTCCCCGGCCCGATCAGCGGCGCCTTGGTGAAACTGAGCAGCGCCATCTGAATGGTCGGCCACACGAACAGCGCGCCATAGATCAGCACAAACGGGCCGACCAGAATAAGCGCGGTCAGATATTCGCTGCGTTTGTCCCTGAGCATGATGTTCTCCGGTCTCTTGATGGCGCTGGACGGCGCCGCTCTGGCCTATTGCCGCGGGAATGACACCGCAGGAAAAGGGGCGCGAACCATGTTCGCGCCCCAAGCCACCTAAAGCTGCCCGTTCAGATCGTCGCGCATCTGGGCAGCGGCATCGGCCGGTTCGAGATCGCCCGTGGTGGCCGGATTGATATAGTTGGTCCGTGCATCGCCCAGCGGCGCGGCGGGACCAGCCAGAATGGTGCGCGGATCGAACACGGCGGTATCGGCAAAGCCGGCATAGTCGGATTGGGGCTTGAGCGCCTTGAATTCGGCACTGTCGCGCACCGCATTATAGGCCGGGATATGGCCCGCCCCGGCCCAGTCGAGGCTATGCTCGTCCATCCACTTGATGACCTGCAGCACGGCCGCGCTTTTCCGGCGTCTGTTCCTTGCCCGAATTGGCCGGGATCACGAAGGCATGGGAATCCGACCATGCCGCGGGCTTGTCGAACAGCACCGGCAATTGCACCGCGCCCCATTCGAACATTTCGCCCTTGGCCGCCAGATCGGTAAAGGTGGGCACTTCCCAATTGCCCATGATGAAGAACGCCGCCTGCCCGGAGCTGAACAGCGCCAGCGCTGCGGGGATCCGATCTGCGACGGCGTCCAGCCACTATCCACCCAGCGCTTCATCGTCTCGGTGGCCGTGGTGAGCTTGGCCGTGTCCTCGTCGGTCGGGAAAAATCCGCCCGCCGCCTCATCGAACATCGTGCCGCCCTGCTGGCCGAAGAAGCTATAGACCGCGCGATAGCGATCGCCCGTCGGCATGGACAGGCCGTATTTGCCATCCACGGTGAACTTGGCGAGCGCCGCCTCGAAATTCTCCATGCCATCGAGCCCGGTCGGCAGCCCATTGGCATCGAGCATGCCCGCATCGGCCAGCATGGCCTTGTTATAGTAAAGGATCAGCCCGTGCTGATCGAACGGCACGGCATAGCGCGTGCCATCCACCTTGGCCGCCTCGGCGGCCGACGGGGTAAAGGCGGCATCCGACAGCTCGACCGACGCCGAGTCCTCGTCGCTAATCTCGCTCAGCGTGCCGCTATCGACCGCCAGCGGAATGCGGCTGAGGTGATAGGTGGCGATATCGGGCCCCTCCCCGATCGCCGCCGATGTCTGCAGCTTGGTGTAGAACGGGGTGCCCCATTCCAGCGTCGTGCCCCGGATCTGGATTTCCCCCTGATGCTCTGCATTGAAGCCGTCGATCAGCGCCTTCATGCGCACGCCGTCGCCGCCGGCGAGAAAATCCCACCAGACCACGGTCTCCTGCGCGTGGGCCCCGGCCGCCGGGGCCATGAAAGCGCTCGAAACCAGCGCCAGCCGTCTCAGAGATTTTTTCATTATTCACTCCTCCCAATGGATGCCCAATATGTGGTCTTGGTCGGCAACGCGGCGCATTGAGCAATTCGCTCGCGCTGCCGTTATGGTTTTCTAGGCGGCGTGGTAGGCGGTCCCATCGGCGCCAAAAATATGCGTCGCCGCCCCATCGGGCCGCAGCGACACCGTCAGCCCCGGCTCCAGCGCGCTATTGCCCGCATCCTCCGCGACCACCAGCGCGCCATCGCCCGAGCGCACATGCACCAGCGTGCGATCGCCTAGCCGCTCCACGATATCGATCACCCCCGCAAGGCTCCCCGACCCATCCGCCGCCACCCGCAGGGCATCCGGCCGCACGCCCAGCGTCAGCCCCTCTGCCGAAGGTAGCGCGTTGAACGCAATGCCCGTGTCGATCACCGAGCCACCCGCCGTCACCGCCGCCTTGCCACCCTTGTCGGCAATGGCAGTCACGGACAGGAAATTCATCGACGGCGAGCCGACAAATCCCGCAACGAACCGGCTGGCCGGTCGCGAATAGACCTCCATCGGCGTGCCGATCTGCTCGATCCTGCGGTTGTTCATCACCACGATCCGGCTGGCCAAGGTCATGGCCTCGGTCTGGTCGTGCGTGACGAAAATCATCGTCGCCTTGATGCGATTATGCAGCTGCGCCAATTCCACCCGCGTCCGCACCCGCAGCCCCGCATCCAGATTAGACAGTGGCTCATCAAGCAGAAACGCCTCCGGCTCCCGCACAATGGCCCGCCCGATCGCCACCCGCTGCCGCTGCCCGCCCGAAAGTTGCGCCGGCCGCCGCTCCAGCAGCGGCACGATTTCCAGCATCCGCGCTGCATCATCCACCCGCCGGGTGATCTCGGCCTTGTCGGTGCCGATATTCTGCAGGCCGAAACTCATATTGGCGCGGACCGTCATATGCGGATAAAGCGCATAATTCTGGAACACCATGGCGACGCCACGCTGGTTGGGCGGCAATTGGTCCACTCGCCGCTCCCCGATATGGATCTCCCCGGCATTGACCGCCTCAAGCCCGGCAATCATGCGCAGCAATGTCGATTTCCCACAGCCCGAAGGCCCCAGAAACACGATGAACTCGCCCGATTTGATGTGCATCGAGACGTTCTCGAGCACACTCACGGCGCCATAGGATTTGCTGACCTGCGACAGGACGATGTCGGCCATATCTGTTCCTCCTCCTGACCTCGGCGGCAGCATTTTCGCCATCTCACCTCAGCCAATTGTGCCGGTCTCCCGGCTCTCCCTCCCCCTTGTGGGGAGGGGTTAGGGGTGGGGGTGAGAGCCCCCATCTCCCGCCTCCTTCGTCACCTCGCCCCTTCGGGGCGAGGTGAAAGAGCACTCACCCAAAAACCCCGCCATCCACCTGCAATTCCGCCGCCGTTTGCACCACGGCATCGAACAGGGCCGCCGCCACCGGATCGGCGCCCGGCGCCTCCCGCGTCAGCCGGAACGTGGTGGCGACCACCCTGCCGCGGCCCACGCGCTTTTCCCCGATAATAGCTGCGGGCTTATGCACCCAGCCCACCACCATGCCGGCATGTACGTTCGAGCCATATTCCCGGGGCCGGAACCCGGTCAGCAGGTAATGCGGCACCACATCGGAAAAACTCAAATCAAAGATCGGCCCGCCGGGAATGGATGCAAACGGCCCATCGCGCCGCACCCGAGAAAAGCCGGCAATCCAGTCACCGCGCCAGATCGTGCCATCGCGTTCAACCGGGCTGATACCCGGCAAATGCTGATCGAGACTCAGGCGGAACTTGCGCCCATCGGCCACGATGCTGCGATGGGGCAATTCGCCATCGGGCATATCGGTGCGCAAATTATTGTTGGTCTTGACCGAGCCATCGGCCAGGATCACATAGCGCGCCCGCCTTGATAGCCTCCACATCGTCGCCATCCACCGCATGGCAGAGCACGATATCGGCCTCGCCCGCCGGCACCACGCGATAGCCCAGCCCCCGGCATGATCCGCCAATTTGGCATCACCCGCTGCAATGCTGGGCAGGCCGGACGTCTGGCGCGCCGCATAGACAGCGATATCGCAGCTATTACGCGCCAGCACCTGCCCGCCCGCCTCCAGCACGAAATCAATCCGCGCCATCTGGTTGGCCGCAGCCACCGGCATGGTCAGCTCGGTATCAAACGACACGGTCGAAACCGTCCCCGTGGTCGCCACGGCAGCCTCCCCGCTCGCCGCCCCGCTCCAGCGCAACACCGCGCCTTGCGGAATGGAAAGCCCGCCGGTCGCGACCTTGATGGCAAAGCTCAGGCGCTCGCCGGCATAGGCCGAATAGCGCGCCGGCCGCGGCACGATGACGATGTCACTATTGATCGTGGCAAACACATCGTGGAACACGCGCGGATTGCGCTCGATGTCGAGCAGGCCATTGGCCTCCCAATGCACATCGGTGAATTCGGTGATCACATAGCCCATGATCGAGGCGTGCTCGCGCATGGTCTCGATCTCGTAGCGCAAGTTCATGAACTGGTACCATTGTACCGCCTCGATGAACCCGTCGAACGAACCAAAGGTCCGGTCGAGATCCAGCGCCCCAAACCGCTCCTCGATGCCATGCGGCAAGGCAACGCCATCGCCCCACAGCGATCCGGTTTCAAACCAGTCCGGCTCGCTCCCATCCTCGCGACGCAGCTTCTTCGGATCAGGCAGCCCCCAGACGCCGAACTCGGAGACGATGAGTGGCTCGTCGCCCCGTCGTTCGGCGTCGCCCGGGGAGGAGAAGGTCCAATCAGCGCCGGCGGCAAATTGGGCGGTGATATCGTCCCATTCCTGCCGCCGCTCGGGCACCGAACGGTAATAGTGGTAGTCGTTGATATCGGTCTTGACGTGGAAATTGGGGAAGCAGGCCGAATTGTCGACCACCAGCCGCGTCGTGTCCTTGGCCTTCAACCAGTCATAGGTGTCCTTGACCCATTGGCGATGCTCGGCGTTTTCGAGCATGCGCGTGCCCCAATCCTCATTGATGATCGTCCGAGCGATGATCGAGGGATGGTTGCGATCGCGTTTGAGAATGCCCTCCATGGTGGCGCGCATCCGCGCTGCCGCCTTGGCGGTGAAATTGGCCACATTGGGAATTTCGGTCCAGATCAGCAGCCCGAACCGATCCGCCACGTCATAATAGCGCGGGTCCGGCACCTTGATGTGGCAGCGCAGCAGATTAAGCCCCAGATGCTTGGCCTTGCGCGCCTGATCCTCGAGGAATTCCAGCGATGGCGGCGTATAGATGCCATCGGGATAATAATCTCGGTCCAGCGCGCCGCGCATATAAAGCGGCTGGCCATTCAGCAGCAGCTTGCCATCCCGCGCCTCAATGCTGCGGAAGCCGAAAGTGTGCGTCACCACATCGGCATCGGCCAGTTCCACAGTCAGAGAGTAAAGATTGGGGCTATCCGGCGACCACAGCTTGGGATCAGCCACCGACAACGTCGCCGTAACCAGTTCGCCTGCCGCCACCTCGGTTTCCGCAACCCGGGCGCCGTCAGCATCTTCGATAAATATCCGAACCGGCAACCCGACAGCGGCGGCCGCGCAGCCCAGCTCGACACTGACCGCGCCATCAATACCCGCCGCAATCGCCACGCTCTGAACATGCCTAGCATCGCGCGCCTCCAGCGACACCGACTGCCACAGCCCGCCGATCCGGCCATACCAACTGATCTTGCCATGCGGCACTTCGCCAAACGGATAGTCGGGATAGGCCCTCTGGTCAGCCGAGGGCATGGTCACCCGCACCTCTACCTCGTTCTGCCCCTTCAGCAACTGGCCCGGCAGCACGATTTCAAACGGCAGGAAGGCGCCCTCATGGCTACCGACTTGGGTGCCATTGAGCAGCACTTCGCAGAAATAGCTCACCGCCCCAAATTTCAGCGCCAGCTCACCAGCATTCCAGCCCTCGGGCAGCGTGAAACTGCGCTTGTAGACCGCGCGGCCACTGGTATCGACCGGGTCGGAGAATTCGGCCTGCCGGGGCGAAGGCACATGCGCCTCGCGCCATGGCCCATCCTCGTGCCGGAACTGCCAGACCCCATCCAGCGACAGATTGCGGCGTGCCGCTGGTCGCGTTTGCTCGGCTCTGGCTTGAGCGCGTTCCATCCTCATCCCTCAAAGTATTAGTTATATTATTATCACCTTATGACCGATCTGTCGTGCTGGCAAGGGGGACGATTTGCGTGTGTCAACGCTAACAGTCTGTTAGCCTGTTCGGCTAAAAGGCCAAGGATGCGAAAGGGCGGGTGAACGTGGAAAAGCGCGACAATGGTGGATGTGGGCGAATTGGCCGGCGTCTCGCAGGCCACCGTTTCCCGGTGCTCAACGGCGTTCCCAATGCCCGGGTGTCCCGCGCCACAAGGCGCCGCGTGCTCGATGCCGCCGAGACCACGGGCTATCGCCGCGGCAAGGCCCATCCCGTGCCCGAAGGCCGCCAGCGCGTCATCGGCCTCATCATCGATGAAGTCTCCACTACCCCCTTCGCCCCGCCCTTCATCGTGGGCGCCCGCGACGAAGCCGCCCTGCAGGACGTGACCGTCGCCACCTTCTGCACCCGCTCCGATCCGGCCCCGGAACAGGCCGCCATCGACCTGCTGGTCTCGCAGAAAACCATCGGCATTCTCTATGCCTCGCTGATCACCCGCCAGGTCAGCGTGCCCGACAGTTTCGGCGAATTGCCCCCGGTGCTGCTCAATTGCTACGAGCGCAAACTGCGCTATCCCTCGGTGGTCCCCGGCGATCTCGTGGGTGGATTTACCGCGGCCGAAGCCCTGCTCAAGGCGGGCCATCGCCGTATCGCGCATCTGGCCGGCGAAACCATTCTCGAGGCCTCGGTCGATCGCGAAAAGGGCTTCCGCCGGGCCATGGACAAATGGGGCATTCCGCCCGAGGACCAGCTGGTCACCCCGGGCGGCTGGACCATCCGCGCCGGCCGCGAACGCGCTGGAACTGCTCTCCCAGCCCAATCCACCCACCGCCATTTTCTGCTTCAACGACCGCATGGCCATCGGCTGCTACGAAGCCGCCCGCACGCTGGGCATGCGCGTGCCCCAAGACATTTCCATTGTCGGCTTCTGACGACGAAGACCTCTCCGCCTATCTCGATCCGCGCCTCTCCACCATGGTCCTGCCCCACGACGAAATGGCCCGCTGGGCCGTCGGCCAATTGCTCGACGGCTACCGGGCCGCCGACCAGGATGAGCGCTTGCAGAAGATCAAGATCGAATGCGAATTCATCGAACGCGAATCCATCGCCCCGCCAAGGGATTAGAGGCCTATTCCCTCCTCGCGAACCCTGCCTCCCACGGTGTCATTCCCGCGAAAGCGGGAACCTCTGTTTTCTTGGGTCTTGGCACCAGTGCACCTCGCCCTCCGGGGAGAGGTCGACAGCGCAGCCGGCGGGTGAGGGGTGCGATGCCGGGACATTAGAGATGCAGAAGCATCGCACCCCTCACCCTAACCCTCTCCCCGAAGGGGCAAGGGGACGACAGAGCATCGGCAGTGATGCCATGGCACCCTACCCCCGCGGCCCCGCCACCGAATCCCGTTCCACCAGCGGACATTCCAGCTTGGTCAGCGGATACCGCCCCGCCGCTTGCCCCGCCAATTCGTCGATCTGTTCGACAATCCACTGCCCCATCGCCCGATGCGGCAGGATAGACGTGGTCAGCCGCGGATGCAGATGCCGCGAGATTTCCTCGTCGTCATAGCCGATCACCGACATATCCCGCGGAATATCGAGCCCAGCCTCCTTGAGCGCCTCGTAGCACCCAATCGCCGTCCGATCATTCTGGCAAAAAATCGCCGTCGGCGGCTCAGCCAAAGCCAGCAATTTCCGCGTCGCCTCATAGCCCGCGCTAGCCGACCAGTCGCCCTCCACCACCAGCGCCGCGTCGAACGGAATATCGGCCGTTGCCAGCGCCCGTCGATACCCCTTGAGCCGGTCCTGCGCCGCCTCCATCCAGATTTCCCCGGTAATGGTAGCGATGCGCCTATGTCCATGCTCGATCAGGTGCCGCGTGCTACGCTGCCCGCCCGCAATCTCGCTGGGCACCACGGCGGGATGGGACTGCCCTTCGGTATAGCAATTGAGCAGAAACACCGGGATATCGAGCCCCAGCAGCGCCGGATTGAGCTCCACTTCGCGGGTAAAAATAGTCATATAGACCAGCGCCGACACGCCCTGCTCGACAAAGGCCTGCACCAGCCCCGCCTCGGTCTCGGCATCGTTAAAACTCTGCGACACCAGCACCATATCGCCCCCGGCCCGCGACGCCGTGCTGACCCCCTCGATGGCAATCGCCGCCTCGGGGCTGGTCGCCAACTGGTCGGCAATGAACCCGATCCGCTGCCCGCCGCCGGCCACCCGCGCCTGCCGCCCATTGGACCCAGAAGCATAGCCCAGCCGCCGCGCCGCATCGAACACCCGCTCCCGCGTCTCGACCGACAATTTTATCCCCGGGGCATGATTAAGCACGAATGATACTGTGGCCTGCGAACACCCCGCTTCGCGCGCCACATCGGTCATGGTCACCCGCCGCGATTGCCCCCGCCGCGCCCGACCCATGCCGCCAGCACTCCCATCATCGGTTTGCCTTGTCATACAAGTTGGCCCCAGACCCCTGCTCGTCGCTAATACTATCAATAAATATTATCAAGTATAAGCACTTTTCACCCACACCGCCATAGACCGGCCCGCACCCAAAAGGCGCGAACCGGATTGCGCTAGATACTGGCCTGCACCTTGTGCAGCCCGGCATAGAGCCCATCGGCCGCCATCAACGCCTCATGCGTCCCCTCTTCGCCAATGCCATCCTCGGTCAGCACCAGGATCCGATCGGCATTGCGCACCGTGGACAGGCGATGGGCGATGACAATGGTGGTTCGCCCCCGGGTCAGTTCGAGCAAAGCCTGCTGCACCGCCCGCTCGCTTTCATTGTCCAGCGCACTGGTTGCCTCGTCAAAGATCAGCACGGCCGGGTCTTTAAGAAAGGCCCGGGCGATAGTCAGCCGCTGCTTCTGCCCGCCCGAAAGCTTAACCCCGCGCTGCCCGATATCGGTGTCATAGCCACGGGGCAGCGCCATGATGAAATCATGCGCATTGGCCGCCCCGGCCGCCGCCACGATCTCCTCGAACGATGCCTCGGGCCGTCCATAGCGCAGATTATCGGTCACCGTGCCGCTGAACAGATAGATATCCTGCTGCACCACCCCCACATTGCGCCGCAGCGAGGCCATGCTGACATCCCGCACATCCCGGCCATCGATCAGAATGGCGCCTCCGCTCACTTCATAAAACCGCGGGATCAGCGCGCAGAGCGTGCTCTTGCCCACGCCGGACGGGCCGACCAGAGCGACGAATTCGCCCGGCGCAATGTCGAGCGAGAGATTGCTGAGCACATGCGGCCCGCTATCCTCATAGCGGAAGCTGACATCGTGGAAGGCAATGGCGCCCACCACATTGTCGAGCTCGACTGCCCCCTGCCGGTCCTCGATATCGGGGGCGACATCCAATATCTCCATGGCCCGCACGAAGCCGGTATAGCCTTCCTGCCAGAGCCGCACGAAATTGGCCAACCGCTGCACCGGATCGACCAGCACCGCCACGCAGAGCAGGAAAGTCAGCATATCGGCCACGCCCAGACCCGCGGTCAGCACGCGCACCGCCCCCACCACGATGACCAACACCGTCACCAATTGCGCTGAAGGTTTCGGTGCCGACCGAGAAATAGGCCTCGCTGCGATAGCCTTCCCGGCGACTCTCCAGAAACCGCTGGTTTTCGGCCTCAAAGCGCTCGGCTTCCATCGCCTCATTGGCAAAGGACTGCACCACCCTGATGCCACTCAGGGCATCCTCCACCCGCTCATTGACCGATGCGATCCGCTCTTTGCTCTGCCGCAAGGCGATATTCATGCGGCGATTGAAATAGAGCGCATAGAGCACCGCCAAAGGCGTCAAGGCGGCGATCAGCCCGGCCAGCACGGGGTCGATGAAGAACAGGATGACCATGGCGCCGCCAAATTTGAGCAGCGCAATGGAAATATCCTCCGGCCCATGGTGGAAGAGCTCGCCCAGCCACAATGAATCATTGGTGATCCGGCTCATCAATTGCCCGACCCTTTGCCGGTCGTAAAAGCTGAAGGACAGCTTCTGGCAATGCTCGAACAATTCCTTGCGGACACTGGCCTCGATCTTGGCGCCCATCATATGGCCCCGGTAGTCAACGAAAAAGATCGCCAGCACTGGATGGCCAGCACCCCCAGCATCAAGCCGCCCATGGTATAGATCTGCCCGATCGCCTCGGGCACTTCAGGCAATTCGATCAGCTGCTTGGTGACGTAATTGGCGCAGAGCGGCAGCAGCAATGCGGTCGCCGCGACCAAAAGGGCGCAGGCAAGATCAGCTGCCAGCAGCGGCAGATGCGGGCGGTAATAGGAGAGAAATTTCCGCACATAGGCCCAGCGATCGCCCCCGCAGGTATGCGGTTGCGGCAAAAGGCCGGCGAAGAAATGTTTTAGAGACTGGCTACGGCGTGGCTTTGCATGCGCCCTCGCCCGTGGAAATCGGATCTGCATAAAGCTTCATGTCCTGTTGATCTTTTCCTTTCTGATTGGACACAAAGGTTTTCATCTCGCTCTCCTGATACGGGCGTTGATAGCGGCTGACTATGCAGCGATCCGCCGGCGCAAACAAGTACGGCGCCTTCGATTGTGCGACAATTTAACTCACGCCATTTGCCGGTGCTGCGGAATTTTCTGAGTGCTCACAGCGCCCTAGGACCATCCCGCTTGTCAGTAAATTAACCTAAGGGCGGCATGTTTTGTCCGAACGACATGACCCATCCAGCCAGAACGGCTGATGCCCTGCCGAGAGGCCACTGCCTTGATCGCATTCGCGCGCTGCGCCTTAGCCGGACCCCCACCGGCCCCCGAAGCCGGTCGCTTCCCACTTCCATTCCATCAGAGTACAAATTTCATGCTCAAGATCGTGACTGGCAGCATTGCGCGCCGGATGTCCGCGCTGCTGCTCCTCTTCGTTGTCGGCTTTGCCGGCCTGACCGCCTACCAGCTGACCAATATTCACAGCAATCTCATCGACCTCAAAAAGGCCGAGATCAAGAGCGTTATCGAAACTGCCGTGACCATGCTCGGCAATTACGATGCGCGTGCAGGCCGGCGAGATGACGCTCGAAGCAGCTCAGACCGAAGCCAAGGCCATGCTGCATGCCATCAATTATTCAGGCGATGACTACGTTTTCGCGGTGACCCATGACTATGTCATGATCGTCAACGCCAACCCGATCGTGGTCGACACCAATATGCGCGACCGCACCGACACGGCCGGCAAGCGTTTTATTGAGGAATATACCGACGGCGCCTGGACCCGTGGTTCCATTTTCACGACTTTCGGCTTCAACCTGAACAGCCAGAAGCCCAATGAGCCGGTCAACGAAGTCCAGAAGCTGACCTATGTGCAGAATTTCGCGCCCCGGTCCCGGGCCATCGGCACGGGCGTGCTGCAGACCGATATTGACGCCATCTACCAGAAAATGCGCTGAGCAGCGCGCTGATTGCCCCAGGCGTCATCGCCGTTCTGGTGCTGGCCGGCTGGCTCATCGTGCGCAGCCTCACCGAGCCGATCACCGCGCTCAATGGGCAGATGGCCGAACTGGCCGACGGTAAGTTCTGACATCACCATCCGTGGCACCGACCGGGCCGACGAAATCGGCGCCATGGCCCGTGCGGTGGACGTATTCCACGACAATGGCGAGAAGATCGCCCACATGACCCGGGCCGAAGCCGCCCGCATCATCCGCGACGAGGAAACCCGCAAGGAAATGATGACCGAGCTGCAAAGCGCCTTCGGCTCGGTGGTCGATGCCGCCGCGGAAGGCGATTTCTCCCAGCGCGTCACCGCCGACTTCCCCGATCCCGAACTCAATGCCCTCGCCAGCAGCGTCAATAGCTCGGTCAAGACCGTCGATACCGGGCTGGCCGAAACCAGCCAGTGCTCTCCGCCCTCGCCAATGCCGACCTGACCAAGCGGGTCGAAGGCCTCTATGAAGGCGCCTTCGGCCGCCTCAAGGACGACACCAACGCGGTGGCAATCAAGTTCTCCGACATTGTCGGGCGGCTGCGCGACACCTCGGGCCAGCTCAAGCTCGCCACCGGAGAAATTCTCTCGGGTGCCAATGATCTGTCCGAGCGCACCACCAAGCAGGCCGCGACCATCGAGGAAACCTCGGCCGCCATGGAACAGCTGGCTGCCACCGTCACGCAGAACTCGACCCGCGCCAAGTCCGCCAGCGACAATGCCATCGCCTCGACCCGTTCAGCCGAAGAAGGCGGCGTGGTGATGGCCGAGGCCACCTGTGCCATGGAGCGCATCGCCACCTCCTCGTCCAAGATCTCCAACATTATCGGCATGATCGACGACATCGCCTTCCAGACCAACCTCCCGGCCCTCAACGCCTCAGTGGAAGCGGCCCGTGCCGGTGAAGCCGGCAAAGGCTTTGCCGTGGTCGCCGTCGAAGTGCGGCGCTCGGCGCAATCTTCCGCTCAGGCCTCGACCGAGGTCAAGGCGCTGATCGAACAATCAGCGCTCGAAGTGCGCGGCGGCACTAAGCTTGTAGCCGATGCTGCCGCCAAGCTCGATGAAATGCTGGACGGCGTGCGCGCCAATTCCGAACTGCTCGAAGGTATTGCCCGCGACAGCTCGGAACAGGCCAGTGCCATCCGAGAAGTGGGCGTTGCCGTCCGCCAGATGGACGAGATGACCCAGCACAACGCCGCCCCGGTCGAGGAAATAAATGCCTCGATCGAGCAGACCGAGGGCCGGGCCATCCAGCTCGACGGCATTGTAGAGATCTTTTCGGTGCACCGGGCCCCGGCCGAGCCGGTGCGGCACGCAGCTCCACCCCGCCGCAAGGCTGCCCCGGCCTATCGCGCGCAGGGCAATGCGGCGATCAAGATGGACGATTGGGAGAGCTTCTGATCTGTCCCCTGGACTGAATGAGAACGGCCCTTCCTTGCGGAGGGCCGTTTTTTATTGTGCAGCCGTGACATCGAGATCGAGGAACCCGCCGGACTGGCGGTGCCAGAGCTGGGCATATTGGCCGCCCAGCGCGAGCAGCTCGGCATGGGTGCCCTGCTCGACGATCTGCCCCTTTTCCAGCACGACCAGCCGATCCATGGCAGCAATGGTGGATAGGCGATGGGCAATGGCGATCACGGTCTTGCCGGCCATCAGCCGCTCAAGCTGGCTTTGAATGGCCGCCTCGACCTCGCTATCGAGCGCCGAGGTCGCTTCGTCCAGCACCAGAATTGGGGCATTCTTGAGCAACACTCGGGCAATGGCCACGCGCTGGCGCTGGCCGCCGGAGAGCTTGACGCCGCGTTCGCCCACCTGCGCGTCGTAACCGGTGCGGCCCCTGAAATCGACCAGAGTATCGATGAACTCATCGGCCTCGGCCATCTGCGCGGCGCTGACCATTTCCTCTTCGCTCGCATCGGGCCGGCCGAACACGATATTGGCCCGCACCGAGCGATGCAGCGCCCGGTGGCGGGCGGCTGCAGATTGTCGGTGTGACGGAACGGATCGAGCCAGGACTCGAAGATTTTATGCAATGGGCTGAACAGGCTCATGAACGTACGCTAAGGCCCAAATTGCGTCGGAACGACGATTGCACCGGGCACATTTAGCATGGCCGGCAGGCGCGCAGAAGCTCTGGTTTTGGCCTCCCGGCCGGCGCGCAAAAAAATCTGTATCAACACCCCAAGGACTGTCCCGGCTCAAGCGTCAAAAGAGCAATGGCAAGATAAAGGGGGCCCCGATGCATCGAGGCGATGGCATTTTTTCTCCGCAGACGTGGCCTCCAAGGGTGTGTCAAGGTGGTTCTGGGCCTCCTGCAGGCAGATTCTGAGCATGCTCTGCCGCTTGACAGAGTCTTGGCAGGCATGATCGTCAAAGATGGCTATAAACAGCTGTGGCTGCCGGGAACCGTCTCTTCTGGAAACCTGAAATGAATTGCAAATCCTTGGTATTGGCGTTGGGTCTACTGGCGCTCGGTTCGGCCACGCAAGTGTGGGCGCAGGATGTACTCGGCCCGCTTGCCGGCGCGGTCGACCAGCAATTGGTGAAAGGCTGGCAGGCCGGGGAAGAAGGCGGCTGGTTCGTCCTGCGCAATGACACGCTGGAAGGCTCCGAGCAGACATTGGCCATCAATGCTGGCCCGCCCCCGCGGATGGACGAGAAATCACCGTCAACGTCACCCTCAAGTCGCAGATTCCGGAAGCCGCCATCGGCCTGCTCTGCCCGCAGCGCCACCAATAATGACGTCTGCCTGATGGAGATCACGGCCGAGGCCAAGGGCAATCTGTTCTGCGTGATCGAGGGCGATTTCAAATCCATTGCCTCGGTGCCTAACGCCGCCCGCATGGATGGCAGCGACATCATCACCATGGTGGAAGTCCCCGGCGCCGCGCTTCTTCATCAACGACACCCAGATTGGTGACGTCACCTATGCCACAGCGCTTGGCGCCGAGATCGGCGTCATGGCCTATGAACGCGGCACGTTTGGGCTGGCCGATTTCCAGATCAGTGGCCCCCGGGCCGCGGCCCCCAGCACCAGTTCGGGCGGCTCCGGACTGCCGCCTAAGGGCGGTACCAGCGCGGGCGGCTCGGGAACGGGGTCCGGCACCACGCCCAGTAGTGGCGGCACTACCGGTGGCAGTACTGGTGGCGGCGACAATAAAATGGCCGCCATCATGGGTCCGCTCGCCGATGCCATCAATGACAGCGATGACAAGGAAGGCTGGGAGCTGTTCTTCGAGGACAATTGGCTGGTCCCGGTCAATTCCGCGACCGCCTCCAGCGAGCTGGTCTATAAAATGCCCGTCGGGCCGCTGACCTCGGGCGAACGCGTCACCAGTCTCGATATCGGCATCCTGCCGCCACAGGGCGAGGACGCGGCGAATTTCAGCAAATCCGCAGCCGGCATCCTGATCGAAAGCAGCGATGGCAGCGCCTCCTGCATTGGGGAAATCACCGCCGCCCGTGACGGGCTGGTGCTCTGTTTCGGCGCCGACGGCAAGGGGCGCGAAGTCGGCCGGCTTGCCGGCGCGGCCCGTGGCAGGGGGCAAGGACGTGCTGCAGTTCGTCGAGCGCCCCGGCTTTGGCGAATTCCGGCTCAATGGCCGTGTCATCGCCCAACTCCAGGACGATCCCGCCCTTGGCGGCGATATCGGCATCCCGGCCTATGAACGCGGCGAATTCTATGTCGGTGGCTTCAACATTTCCTCGGGCGCCGGCACGGCATCGGCCGGAACACCCGCCTCCAGTGGAACGCCCTCTTCGGGCGGAACGACATCAGTAGGCGCTGGCGTGCCGATGTTCGGCCATGACGAGGCGCGCCTGATCGGGGTTTATCTCGGCCTCACCAACAGCATTTTCATGCATGAATTCGGCCATGCGCTGATCGGGGAATTGCAAATTCCCTCCACCGGCCCCGAAGAGGATTCGGTCGATATCTTCTCGGCGCTCAAGGTGGTCGAGCCGACCATGTATCCCACCGAAGACGAGGGGATCAACGCGATCGGCCGGGAAGTAGCGACCTATTCGGCCCTGCAATGGTATTATAGCGGCATGCTGGCCCAGCAGCAGGGCGGTGGCGAAACCCCCGGCAGGACGAGCATACCCCCGACCTCAAGCGGTTCCGCAACGTGTTCTGCGTGATGTATGGCGGCAATCCGGCAATCTTCACCAGCATGGCCGAGCAGATCAAGTTCGACGAGCGCACCTCGGGGCGCTGCGAGGAAGAATTTACCAAGCAGAACCGCGCTCGGCGCACCATCC
Organism: Devosia sp. A8/3-2; assembly: GCA_025452255.1. Lineage (GTDB taxonomy): Bacteria > Pseudomonadota > Alphaproteobacteria > Rhizobiales > Devosiaceae > Devosia. The sequence goes on along the minus strand of CP104974.1, from coordinate 1,212,028 downwards.
TCGGCGCCGCACACTCGGGTCGATACCGGTTCCCCGAAGGGCAATTGCCGGCCGATGCGCCCGGCTCCAAGGTCGAAGTGACCTTTGAGCCATCCAAAAGCGAGATCGGCACCTTCCTCGCCACGACATTTGGCGACGGATTGCGCGGCTTTGCCGACAACCTGTCCAAGAACTATGCCCTGCCCCGCCCGATCGCCGTCACCTACAAGGATTGTGGCGAGCTCAATGCTCGGTACGACCCCCGCGAGGGGAGCATCACCATGTGCTACGATCTGATCGAGCACTGGCCCTCATGATCTCCGATATCGAGATGGGCACCGGCGATACCGGCAGCGCCACCCAGACCCAAACCCAACCCGCCAATAGTGCTGGCAATGTCACCAAAACCAGCACCGCATCGGTTGGCAATGCCACCTCGGCCGACGAATTGGCCGATCTGGGCGTCCCGGTCACCAGCGTGCTGTTTCCCGCGCCCTATAAAGGCCCCACTCCGGCCAGCCATAGCAAGGCGCAGATCCTGACCACGCAAGACCCGGCCGCCGCGCTGAACGAGGGCACGCCAATGCTGCTGGTCGATACCAGTGGCTCGGCCGAAACTATCCCCGGCGCTTTCAGTGACCGATGCCGGCAAGGATGGCAGCCTGACCGACCGTTTCCAGAGCGCCGTCGATGGCTGGCTCAAGGAGGAAACCGCCAGCGACGCCAAGATGCCCGTCATCTTCTTCGGCCGGGATCGGCAGGACCGCTCGTCCTATAACGGCGCCCTGCGTGCCGGCGCCCCGGGCTGGAACGCCTTCTGGTATCGCGGTGGCATCGAGGCTCGGCAGTCCAACGGCCTGCCTTTGGCGGCCGTGGAGTAGGATCCTAGTCCTGCAGCAGGCTGATCATGGCCGAATGGTCCTTGTCGCCGAGGCCATCGGCTAGCGCCTTGTTCATCAATTGCTGCAGGCTGGCGGCATGGGGCAGGTATAGCTCCAGCGTCTTGGCGGCCTCCATGGCCAGCCCGATATCCTTGCGATGCAGCCGGATCCGGAAGCCCGGATCGAATGTGCGCTTGATCATGCGCTCGCCATGAACTTCGAGAATGCGCGATGCGGCAAAGCCGCCCATCAGCGCCTCGCGCACCTTGCCCACGTCAGCGCCGGCGGCCTCTGCCGGGGCCGGGCCTTCAGCCACCGCACTGGATGGTCAGGCCGACAATAACTCGGTTGGTCACCTTGGCGGTTTGCCCGTCTCCAACGCCACCAATGCGGGTTATGTTCTTGCCCATCAAGTCCAATATCGGCTTGGCCCGGGCAAAATCAGCCTCCGAACTGCCCACCATAATAGTCAGGGACGCAGCCTTGGCGCCCACTTCCCCCGCCCGACACGGGCGCATCGGCATAGGAGGCGCCGGTCTCGGCGATCCGCGCGGCAAAAGTCTTGGTGGCACCGGGCGAAATCGAGCTCATATCGATGACGAGCTTGCCCGGACCAGAACCCTCGGCAACACCACCGAGTCCGAACAGGACCGCCTCGACATCCGGGGTGTCGGGCAGCATGAGAATGATGATCTCAGCCGCTTCCGCCACGGCGCGGGCAGTTCCCAGCGCCTTGCCACCCGCCTCAATCAGATGCTGGGACACATCCTTGACGCGATGCAGGAAGACGTCGTGCCCAGCCGCAATCAAATGCCCTGCCATGGGGCGTCCCATGACGCCCGTGCCGATGAAACCGATCTTCATGCCCGTCCCCTCCGGGGTGCAAACCAGCCAAGGCCCGCGCTGGTGGCGGCTTTCGGCCTGTATTCGGCGCCGACCCAACCGGCATAGCCAGCCGCGTCCAGCGCCGCGAAAATGTTGGAATAGTTGATTTCGCCGGTCCCCGGCTCATTGCGCCCGGGATTGTCCGCCACCTGAACATGGGCAATGCGCGATTGCAGCCGCGCAAAATTGGGCAGCAGGTCTCCCTGCACCACCTGCATGTGGTAGAAATCATATTGCAGATAGAGATTGTCCGCGCCGACAGCGGCAGCGATCTGCTCATAATCATCGGTGGAATTGATCAGAAAGCCCGGTATGTCGTGGATATTGATCGGCTCGAGCAGCAGCTTGATCCCCGCTTCAGCCAGAAGCGGGGCGGCATAGGCGAGATTGTCGATCAACACTTGTTCGAGCATGGCGCGATCATGGCCGGCCGGAGCGATGCCGGCGAGGCAATTGACCTGTTCGCAACCGGTTGCCTTGGCATAGTCGATGGCTTTGGTGATGCCCTCACGAAATTCTCCCACCCGATCCGGGTGGCAGGCAATGCCGCGTTCGCCTGCGGCCCAATCGCCGGCTGGCAGGTTGAACAGCGCCTGCACCGAGCCATGCTGGTCGAGCAGGCGCCGCAAAATTGCGGGCTCCCGGTCATAGGCGCCAACATATTCCACCGCCTTGAAACCGTCGGTCGCCGCCGCTGCGAAGCGGTCCGAGAAGGGCAAATGGGGGTAAAGCATTGAAAGATTGGCTGAAAACCGCGGCATGGATCAGGCTCCCTTGAGCGGGCCGGGATAGGCGGTGAAATCACCGCCACGGCAGGCCTTGAGATAGTTCAGGCCCTGCACTTGTCCCACCATTTCAAGCTCTTCGCGATAGACCGGATCGTGCCAGCCCTCGATATCGATCGAACCGGACCAGCCGGCCGAGCGCAATTCGGAAATGACGTCGGTCCAATTGGTATCGCCAAAGCCCGGCGTGCGCATCCACACGGCTTTCTCCTTGCCGCCATAGCCCTGTGACTTGATCACATCCCAGCGAATGGTCGCGTCCTTGCCGTGGACATGGAAGAACTTGTGCGCCCACTTTCGGATTTGAGGAATGGGATCAATGAGATAGACCATCTGATGGCAGGGCTCCCATTCGAGCCCGAGATTGTCTTCCGGCACCTCGTTGAACATCATTTCCCGAGCGTCGGGATTATGGGCGATGTTCCAGTCGCCGGTCTCCCAATTGCCGCGCATGGCGCAGTTTTCAAAGGCGATCTTTACGCCCTTGTCTGCGGCGCGCTTGGCAAGTTCAGACCAGACCTTCTTGAATTGCGGCAGGCTTTCGGGGAGCGGGCGATTGCGGATGCGGCCGGTAAAGCCGGCGACGCAGGTAGCGCCAAAGTGGTGCGCATTGTCGATCAGCGCTTCCCAACCGCGCAGGGTCTCGATGTCTTTTGGCTGTTCTTCCAAGGGGTTACCGAACATGCCCAGCGTCGATATAGTCACGTCGCGGTCGCCGATGACGTCCTTGAGACGCTTGGCCAGCTCGGGGAGGTCCTTGTTCACGGTCTGCCAGAAATAGGGCTCGATGCTTTCAAAGCCGTGCGGCAGTATCTTTCGAGATAGCCGACGGGGTCGGGTTCGTGGCCGCGGATCATGGTGCCGATGCGGATGGCCTTGGGGTCTAATGCCATGAAATATCTCCTAAATTACAATCTCAACGCGCCTGCCCTGCCCGACGCTGTCGATAGCGCCGAGGACCATGGCAAGACTTTTGATGTTTTCGCGTCCGACGGTTTCGGGCACGGGACCGCCACGGGTGGCGGCGATGAAATCGGTGATGACGCCGAGGTGGCCGCCGATGCGGTCGGCGGGGCTTAGCGCTGGAATTTCAATGGCTTGCGTATTGGGGAGTAGCTTGCCTGCGACGTGAGGAAGCGAGCGTTCGGCACGGATGTCGTCGGCGCCGTCCCAGAGGATGGAGCCCTCGGTGCCGGTGATGCGCCGTGCGCTTTCCCGAGAGGTGCGGAAGCCGGGAGCCGCCCGAGATCCACGGTAAGTCATTACGGCACCTTGTGAAAATCGGAAACTGGCAAAGGCCGAAGCGTCGCGCTCTGTACCACGAGCCGGCGGGGTTCCACTCTTCGGCATAGACTGATGTGGCAGCGTCATCGATGACGAAGCGGGCGGCGTCGAAGGTGTGGACGGCCATGTCGAGCAACAGGACGTGAGCCATCTGTTCGCGGAAGCCGCCGAAATGCGGATCGAGGAAGAAATCGCAATGCACGCCGGTGATTTCCCTGATGGCGCCGGAGGCGACGAGGCGGCGGATACGGCGGAGTTGGGCGAGGTAGCGGCGGTTCTGGATGACGACGTGGAGCCGGCCGGCGGCTTCGGCGCGAACAACTAAATCGCGAGCTTGTTCAAGGGTTTCCGCCATCGGCTTTTCCGAGAGCACATGAGCGCCGGCGGCCGTGGCGGTGGAAACGATCTCGTGGCGGACGGCGGGAATAGCAACGTCGAGAACGATCTCGGGAGAGAGTTTATCCAACATCGCCTTGAGGTCGGTGCCGATCTGCGGATTAATGTTCTGTTCGGCGGCGCGGGCCTCGGCATTGGCCGGATTGATGTCGACAATGCCGACAATTTCGACGCCGCCCACGGTCTTGATGGCCTCGAGCCACTTGCGGCTCATGGCGCCGGCACCGGTGAGCACGGCACGCTGATTAAGTGTCATTTGGTTAGCAGACTGTTCACATTGAGAGAGCGGAAAGGCGTGTTCGGTGCAACATGCGCTTGTGGCGCGGATCTGGATTGGGCACGGCCGAAATCAGCGCGGGTATAGTCGGCATCGGGGGCGGTGCAGATCTTTTCAGCGGGGCCGACCTCGACCAGTTTGCCGCGATGCATGACGGCGACGCGGTCGCAGAAATAGCGGACCACGGAGATGTCGTGCGAGATGAAGATAAAGGAGAGATCGAGCCGCCTCTGGATTTCCAGCAGCAGGTCCAAAATCTGACTGCGGATGGAAACGTCGAGCGCGGAGGTGGCTTCATCGGCAATGATGATGCGCGGATCGAGCGCCAAAGCGCGGGCAATGCCGATTTGCTGGCGCTGGCCACCGGAGAAGGCGTGCGGGTAGCGCTCCATGACGTCGGGCGAGAGACCGACGAGCCGGAGAAGTTCGGCGACCTTTTCTTCGATCTGCTTGCCGCTGAGTTTGCCTTCGACGACCGTGGGATCGCCGATGATCTGGCGGATGGTCATGCGCGGATTGAGCGAGGCAAAGGGGTCCCGGAAGATCAGGCGGACATCGGCGTGGAATTTGCGCAGGTCCGATTTGGAGAGCGCGGTGACGTCGATCTCCTTGCCGTCCTTCTGGCGGTAGAGCACCGGCCGGCAGTGGGTTCGACAATGCGCAAGATGAGACGGCCCAGCGTGGTCTTGCCGGAGCCGGATTCCCCAACCACCCCAAGATTTTCGCCGGCATGGAGGACGAGGCTGACATCGTCTACCGCCTTGAGGGCAAACTTCCCGGTGCCGAGGAAGCCCTTGGCGCCGCCATAGACCTTGGTGAGGCCTTTGACCGTCAGAATGGGTTGCGGTGTGACCAATGCTGCGGCGCGGGCATCGGCGGGTTGTTCGAGCTTGAGGGTCGAGGCGAGCAAGCGCTGCGTATAGGGGTGCTCGGGGGCGTGGAAGATGTCGTCGACGCTGCCGGTTTCCACGATGCGGCCGAAACGCATGACGGCGACATCGTCGGCGACTTCGGCCACCACGCCCATATCGTGGGTGATGAGCAGCATGGCCATGCCGCGTTCGGTCTGCAGGCGCTTGATGAGATCGAGGATTTCGGCCCGGGTGGTGACATCGAGCGCCGTGGTCGGCTCGTCGGCGATCAGGATATCGGGATTGCAAGCCGGGGCCATGGCGATCATGGCGCGCTGGCGCATGCCGCCGGAGAATTCGAACGTGTAGCGATCCGCCATTTCGGCCGGATTGGGAATTTCGACTCGGCCCAGCAATTCGACGGTGCGGGCGCGGGCGGCGCGTTTGTCGAGCCCGGCATGCAGGTGCAGCACCTCGTCGATCTGGCTGCCGATGGTGTGGACCGGCGAGAGTGAGGACATCGGTTCCTGAAAGATCAGGCCGATACGAGCCCCGCGCACGGCGCGCACTTCGGCGCTATTGGAGGCCAGTTGCGCCAGATCGACCTCGCGGCCCTCGGTGCGCAGGATGATCTTGCCGCCGACCATGATGCCGGGCCGATCGACAATGCGCATGAGCGAGCGGGCGGTGACGGACTTGCCCGAACCGCTTTCGCCGACCGTGGCGAGGGTGCGGCCACGGTGCAGTTCGAAACTGACATCGCGCACGGCGTGCAGGATATGGGTGCGCAGGTGAAAATCGAGCGACAGGTTTTCAACACTGAGGACTGGTTTTTCCATATTTTGCTCCTCAGGTTTCATAGGGATCGGCAGCATCGCGCAGGCCATCGCCGAAGAAGTTGAAGGACAGCACCGCGATCACCACGGCAAGGCTGGGCCAGATGAGCAGCCGGGGGCAGTGGAAATGGAGCGGATATTCTGCGCGTCCTGTAGCAGCACACCCCAACTGACCACCGGTGCCTTGAGGCCGACGCCGAGGAAGGAGAGCGAGGTTTCGGCAATGATCATTGAGGGCACGGCCAGTGTCACCACGGCCGGGATATGGCTGGTCAGCGACGGCAGGATGTGGCGGAAGATGACACGGCGTTCCGAGGAGCCATCGAGCTTGGCGGCGGTTACAAAGTCCTCGTTGCGGAGGGAGAAGAAGCGCCCCCGCACTTCGCGCGCCAGACCCGTCCAGCCCAGCAGGGAGACGATGATGGTAATGACGAAATAGACGTTGATGGGTGACCGTGTCAGCGGGATGGCGGCGGCCAGCCCGAGCCAGAGCGGAATGGTGGGCATGGCGCTGACCACTTCGATCACGCGCTGGATGACGGTATCGACCCAGCCACCGAAATAGCCCGAGATGGAGCCGAGCACGACGCCGAGGAACAGCGACATGCACACCCCGATGAGGCCAATCGACATGGAAATGCGCGTGCCATAGATCAGCCGGCTGAGCAGGTCCCGGCCGAGGCGGTCGGCGCCGAGCAGATACATGGTCTGGCTGGGATCGAGCGGACCAATGAGATGCCGGTTGGAGTCGAACAGGCCCCAGAACTTGTAGGCCGGGCCTTCGACGAAGAGGCCGACGGGGACGATGACATTCTCATCGACCACGAAAGTGCGGCGCAGGGCCGCCTTGTCGATGGCGATTGTATAGCCCTTCACATGCAGCTGGAATTGGCCATCGGGGGTGAAGAGGCCAATGCTTTGCGGCGGCGCGTAAGTGTATTGCGCGCGGCTGGTGTCGGGCAGGCCCGGCGCCAGAAATTCGGCAAAGGCGCCGATGAGATAAAGCGCCAAGATAACCCCGCCGCAGAACAGTGCCACCTTCTGGCCGAGGAATTTGCGCCAGATCAGCGTCCATTGGCCGGCGGCGGCATCGGAAATGGGATCCATGCCGGGCTTGAGGCCGGAAATGGCGGGGCCATCTTCGGCAAGCTTGGCGTCGAGGGCGGGAGAAATGGTCATTCCATCACCTCAATTATACCGGATGCGCGGATCGAGCAGCGCCAGCAGGATGTCGGAAATGAGCATCCCCACTGTGGTCAGCACGCTCAACAGCAGGATGAAACTGCCCGCGAGATACATGTCTTGCGCGACGAGAGCCCGAAGCAGCAGCGGGCCGGCGGTCGGCAGATTGAGCACGATGGCGGTGATGGTGACGCCGGAGACCAGCTCGGGCAGCACCCAGCCAATGGCCGAAATGAACGGATTGAGCGCAATCCGCACCGGGTATTTCACGATGACCTTGTATTCGGGCAGGCCCTTGGCACGGGCGGTCGTGACATAGGGTTTTGACAGCTCATCGGTGAGATTGGCGCGCAGGATGCGGATCATCGATGCCGTGCCGGACAGGCCGATGACCAGGATCGGAATCCACAAATGCATGATGAGGTCCCACACCTTGCCCCAGCTCCAAGGCGCCTCGACATATTCGGGCGAGAACAGACCGCCCACTGATTGGCCGAAGACGCGGAAGGAGACATACATCAGCGTCAGCGCCAGGATGAAATTGGGCACGGCCGAGCCAATGAAGCCCAGAAAGGTGAAGACGTGATCGCCCAATGAATTGCGGCGCACGGCCGAATAGATGCCGATGGGCAGGGACACGCCCCAGACCAGCAGCAGCGCGGCGAAGGAAATGGCCGTGGTCGACCCCATGCGCGACCAGATGATCTCGGAGACCGGCTGGTTCCATTCAAAGGAAAAGCCGAAATCGCTGCGCGTCAGGATGCCCAGCATCCACTTGCCATATTGCACCCAGACGGGCTGATCGAGCCCATATTGGGAGCGCAGGCGCTCCACCGTTGCCGCATCGATCGGCGCGCCGCCATCGGCAAGCGTCGACATCAGCGAGGTGAGGTAATCGCCCGGCGGCAGCTGGATGATGGCGAACGAAATGATCGACATGCCGAACAGGGTCGGGATCATGTAGACCGAGCGCTTGAGTATGTAATTCAGCATTGCCGCTCCTCGTTCGGCTTTGCGGGGTGGCCCGGCGGGGTGAGCGTCGGGCCGGCGGTCTGTGGTTCCCTCTATTCCCAGCTCAGATGGACCACCTCCATGGTCTCGATATCGGGCACGCTGAGCGTGGCGCGGTCGCCGGAGATTTCGAACGGCACGGTCTCGCCGCTGACCAGCAGGCGGGCGGATTTGACGGTTTTGCCCCGGGGGATTTCGAGGGCTACGGTGAGCGGGGCCGACCGGCCGTGTGTCGCGCAGGGGCCCCTTCATCATCATGGGATTGGTCAGGTTGAGCAGGCACAGTGCCCGGCCCTTGTCGTCGCTATGCAGGCCCACATCGAAGACGCCGCGGCCGGTGACCTCGATTTCGGGCCGTTTGCCCAGCGCCCATTTGACGGCATTGGCGATCAGGCGACCCTGATCGGGCGCCATATAGGTCCAGAATACTTCCCCGATATTCCAGGGGATATAGACCACGCGCCCGCCGGCTTCGGTGGTGCGGGCGGCGACACTGACGCCTTGCGGGGAAGGCGCGGATAGACTTCTTCCATGGGCAGGTCGGGGAAATCGGGGATAGCGAGGAAGGGCAGTTCGACCTCTTTGGTGGGCGCGACGTCCACGACTTCGGTGCCGCCGATAATACGCTGGGCGCCGTCATAGCCTTGGTTGATCGGATGTGTGCCATTGAGGGCGACGTAGGAATTGCGCACGCCAGAACGGGGCGGGCTTTTCATGCTGACGCCGAACACATCGGCCGAGCCGAAATCGAGTGCGGGCGGCGCCTTTTTCGTCGTAGAGCGAGGTCTGGTGGGCGGCGACCACACTGCCCCCGGCGGCGACAAAATCGCTGATCGCCCGGCATTGGGCATCGGAGAGATAGGTGGCATTGGCCGGGATGACGAGCTTGTAGCGGCTCAGCGTTTCGGCCGTCATGATCTGGTCGGACAGGAATTCAAAGGGCAGCCGGGCCTCGACCGGGGCATGGTAAAAGCCCAGATCATTGAGCTCAGCCAGATGGCGCTTGTCGGGGTCCCAATGGCGCAAAGTCGTCGCGGGATCGATGATAGCAATCTCGGCCGATGGCAGCATGGAGCCGATCACCGGCTCGACCGCCGCATGCAGGTTGAAGGCATTGGCGACCGGCTGCACCCAGCGGTCGTCGGGAATGCAGGCATTGAACTTGGTGAACCGGGGAAGAGCCCCCGGGTGATGCCGGCATGCACCCATTGCTCGATTTCGGGGCCGGTCTGCACCGAATCCTTCCAGCGCGGGATTTCCTCGGGGCCGATGGAGGTGATCAGGCCGACGGGACGATCGCGGAAGGTGGCGCGGATGCGCTTGCCATTGCGGCCAGCCGACCGAGTGCGGGCTCGACATTGCGGCGGCCCTGATGATCGACGAACAGGATCGGGCAGTGCTTCTTGATGACCGAGAGGTCAAATTCCATGAGCGAGGAGCCGCTCATATTGGGAATGAAGCTGGCATGCGGGCGCACCTTCTTGACCGCATTGTCCCAATGGGCGACGAGCTTGGTCAGCGTGGTGCGGCGCCAGCGGCCCGAGCCTGCCAGACAGGGTCCGAAGCGGTGCTGGTTTCGGGCAGATCATGCCCGCTGGCGGCGCGGAAATTGTCTTCGCAGGCCTTGCAATAGCAGACGCCGTGCCCCTGCCAGCGATTGCCGAACAGCGCGTCGATATCGTATTTTTCAGCGATCTCGACGATAACCTTGGTCATGAAGTCGAAATTGTAGCTCGAATAGGCGCAGGTGACGAAAATGCCGGGCATGGCCCAGTGTTCGCGCGGCTGCCGATCAACGGTCAGCGAGACCCATTCTGGATGCGCCTCGGCAGCATCAGCGTGGATAGCGTGCGGATCAACGCGCGCCATGACATGCATGTCGAGCTTGCGCGCTTCGGCCACCGTGGTGCCGAAGGGATCGGTATCGCCGATGAATTTGGAGACATAATGCAGCGGGATTTCGCTGGGGTAATAGGCGATATAGCCGCCCGCCGAGAGGCAGATGGCGTTGGATTTGGTGCGCTTAAACACATCGACCCAGAAGGCGGGATCATAGCGCTGCGGATCGTCCTCGACGAATGTGAGCTGGGTCCAGCGCGTGGCTGTCTTGTACCAGTCGGGCGTGCGCAGGCTGGACGCAGCTGGGCTGTCTTCGATCTTGAGCATCGGGGCAATCCGGAATTTTTAACGTGAGGAGAGATGCACCGGCAGAATAGCCGCCGGTGCCAAGCTGGGATCAGCTGATGTAATATTGCTCGGGATTGGTCGGCGCCGGGGTCGGATAGCCCCGTGAATTGGGCATAATGGGCTGCACATTCTTGAGGCGATTGGACACGATGCCGTAGCCATCGAGCGGCAGGGTGACGCCGAAGACGTAGAATTCGTCGGCGGCGATCTGCAGGATCTCCTTCATGAGCTCCTGCTGCTTGGCGGCGTCGCTGGTCTGGCGCAATTCGTTATAGGCTTCGAACTGGCGCTTGGTGGCCGCAGGCGGCTCGACCGCATCGGGCGAGGACGGATCATTGTACCAGATCTGCCAGCCCTTGGCGTACATGGCCTCGGTCGTATTGGGGAAGAAATAGCGCGGATCGAGAATGGCGACGATGCCGCCATTGCCGCCGAATTTGTGCACGGTGGCGTCATATTCCCTGCCCGGCGGACGCGGACCTCCCAGAGCGAGCGGTCCATGGTGCGCATCTGGGCATCGATGCCGGCGGCGCGGATCATCGGCAGGACGAGCTGGAAGCTGTCGACAAAGGTCTGGCGGACCTGATCGATCTCGAAAATCAGCGTGATGCGATTGCCGTTTTCGTCGAGACGATAGCCCTCGCCATCCTTGTTGGGGACGACGCTGTCGAGCAGCTCATTGGCCTTGGCCAGATCGAAGGCGGTGTATTGGGTAGCCAATTGCTCGTTGTAGAGCGGGTCTTCCGGGCGGACCGAGGGCTGGGCCGGCGCGCCCCGGCCGATGAACACTGTGTCGATCACCGCCTGCCGGTCGATGGCATGGGACAGGCCGGCGCGGAAATTCTTGTTCTGGAACAGCGCGCTTGACCGGGTCCTTGTGGGTCAAGTTGAGCTGGAACACCATCTCGTTGGGCTCGGTCGAGGTGGTGGTGTAAAAGCCATATTGGCCGGTTTCCGGCCGTCATAGAGTACGGCGCGGTTGGCCGGGGTGCAGATCCACTGGTCGATCAGGTCGATCTCGCCCTGCAGCGCCTTGAGCAGCAGCACTTCATTGTCGGCCGCCACGGCATAGGTAATGCGATCGATATAGGGGAGCTGGTTGCCCGCGCTGTCGACCTTGAAATAATAGGGATTGCGCTGGGAAATGGCGAATTCGGCGGATTCCCCGATCGGCTGGGTAACGGTCCAGCCATAGAGGGTCGGCATCTCCTTGTTCTTGAAGATTTCGCCATCGACGGCGATGCCGCTCTTGATCTGGAACAGCTGCACCCAGCCGGTCATGCCCTGATCCCGGGCAATCTTGTCCGCATCGGGATTGTACTTGATGTGGAACTGTTCGAGATAGTGGCGCGGTGTGCGGGTGGTGCGGTCGTCATTGGCCCGAGGCCAGTGCAGCGGCAGCAGGCCATTGGGCTGGCTGAAGACGATGCGGAACGTGGTCGCATCCACCTTTTCGAACTTGGCCTGCTCGCCATTGGGCGAGCGCAGATGGCCCTGCGGGGAGGGCGTCAGTTCCTCGTTGAGCATCACGTCTTCATAAAAGAACATGATGTCATCGGTGGTGAAGGGCTGGCCATCGGACCATTTATGGCCCTCGCGCAGCTTGAAGGTGTAGGCCGAGGCGTCTGCGCTGGCCTCGAAGCTTTCGGCGACATTGGGGATGACGCCCAGAAATCAGGGGTATAGCGCACCAGCGGCTCATAGCCCCGGTAGCGATGCATCATGTTGAGCGAGCCACCGCCCACCAAAGCCGCCCGCAAATCCCCGCCATATTGGCCAACACCTTCGAACGGCTCGACCACCATGGGGTTGAGCGGCAGCCGCTCGGCCACGGGCGGCAGAGTGCCGGCTGCCACGGCCTCGGCCAAAGCCGGCGCTTCCTTTGCTGCAGCCCGGCCGAAGGCGGGCATGGCCGGCAAGACAAGCGCCGCACCGCTGGCGGCCAGAAAGGTTCTGCGGGAAATCCCGGTCATCGTTTTCCTCCTCATCCGGATGCTCTTTTCGAGCGCTTTTCTGGAATAACGATAACGTGCAAAGTTGCGCCTGTTAGGTCAATAACCTTCATCCAGAAATTTCGTACCCCCATAAAATCATCCTATCATTCTGATTTTATGCTATAATTTTTAGCGCAACTTTCGCAACTTGCAATAAAACAACGGCATGGTATTACCTAACAAATCTTAGGAATGCGTCCGTGAGCAAAATCACCCTTCAGGCTATCGCCGACCAATTGGGCATTTCCAAATTCGTGGTTTCATGCGCTATCCGGCAAGGGTGGCGTCAGCGAACAGACCTGCGCGCTGGTGAAAAGCAAAGCGGTCGAACTCGGCTATTTCAAGGGCGCAGGGTCGGCGCCACGCGCCGCGATCCACATTGTCTTCCACGACCATGACCCGGTGAACAGCGAACTGTGGATGCAGATGCAGAACGGCATCCAGTCCGAAGCCGCCTTATCGGGCTATGAGGTGCAGCTGCATTGGACGCGCAGCGCCGAGCAGATCGAAAATGTCGCCCGGGCGAGTGCGGGCATGGTGCTGGTCGGCCAGCATGGTGAGGAAACCCTCCTCGCGCTCCAGCGTACGCGCAAGCCGGTGGTGCGGCTGGGCTGGGTGTCGCCGCTCGACCCGGTCGACCGAGTCACCGGCGCCGACCACGAAGCGGGCAGCGCCATCGGCCAATATCTGCGCGAGCAGGGCCATCGCATTGTCGGCTTCGTACATGGCACACGCGTGCTGCGCGGCCGCATGGAGCGCCTGTTCGGCCTGACCGAAGCCTATGTTGGCTGCCCCGGCGCGGGTGCATGAAATCCAATATGGCGAAGAAGGCTTTGCCACGGCCTTCAAGACCTTGCTGCAGCAGGGAGATCGTCCCACGGCCCTGTTCTGCTCGCATGACGGGTTGGCCGTGCATGTCATCTCCGAGTTGCACCGGCTCGGCTACAAGGTGCCGCAAGATATTTCCATCATCGGCTATGGCGACTTCGCGGCCGCCCTGCAGATCTCGCCGCCCCTCACCACCATTCGCCTGCCCGGCGAGGATATGGGCATAGCCGCCTTCCGCCTGCTGCTCGAACGCATGAACAGCACCCGCCGCCAATTGCCGCCCCAGCGCGTCATGGTCGTGCCCAAGCTGATCGAGCGGGAATCCGTGTTCCGTCTGGCGCAAGACTAGTACTTCACCATCCGGACGTGCCTTTGTGCATAATAAATGGCACAATCGCATAGGCCGTTATTGGTGTAGGCCCGCGCGCCATGCGGCAAACGCTTGGGGCGCGGATTGATCTGCTGGGGGCGGATGGATGCAGGATTGGCTGTTTGCCAGTGGCGATTGCGAATGGACGCATGATTTCGGCCAGCATGAGCGGGTGAATTTTTCGCGCGGGCCGGTACGGGCCTTCATGGAACAAAAGCAGATGTTTCCCGGCATCCTGCTTTATCGGGCCGCTACCGATGGCAGCAGCGCCTTTCGCATCGCCATGGAGGGCGTGTCCACCACCGGCCAGATGGTGCTGGGCGGCATGCTGGGCGGCGCCGGCACCGTCGCCATGGAGGGCTGTGACGAGCAAAGCTGGCGCGAGGAAGGGCGGTTCTTTTCGCTGACGCCGATCGAGCGCCGGGTTGTCTACGATGTGCGGGCGCGGGGCGACTGGCAGGCAGTGGCCATCCGGCTGGAAGAAGAAGCGCTGGATTTCTGGGCGCCGAGAATGACCTGCCGCTGGCCGTGCGCGAGGCACTGAGCAGCAAGCGCGACGATATGGCGGCGACGGCGCCCCTGCCCGCCTCCATGCGCACGCTGGCGCAGGCCTTGCTGCGGCCGGCCTATGGCGGGGCCATGGCCCATATCTATCGGCAGGCCAAGGTGCTCGAATTGCTGGCGCATCAATTCGATATTCTGGGCGAGATGCGCACCGGGCTCACCATGCCGCTGGGACACGAGCTGCGCCGGGTCCGGGAGGCGCGCGAGCGGCTGCTGGTCGATCTGCGCGACCCACCGGATTTGGCGAGTCTCGCCGCCGCGGTGGGCATGACGCCAAGGCGGCTGAACCGCAGCTTCCGGCTGCTGTTCGGCACGACCATCTTCGACTATCTGCGCGATGCCCGGCTGGATGCCGCCCGGGCGGCGCTGGAAGCCGGCTCCACCCTGCCGCTCAAGCAATTGGCCCGGGAGCTGGGCTATAACCAGGCGAGCAATTTCGTCACCGCTTTCCGCCGCCGCTTCGGCGTGCCGCCCGGCTTCTACCGCCGCGTCAGCGAGAGCGATCACTAGGACGCCACCAACACCCCCGATTATGCGGGACGGCAAATGTTATGCCGCAGTGTCCGCCGCGTTGATCGCTGCCCCATGTGCAACTACCGCAGCCGGGAGGCTCCCTATTGGGAGCGAGGGCAAGGGGTTGCAGGGGATGAAGACGAGACGGAAACGGCTGGCCGCATGGCGGCGCGGCACGGCGCTGGCGGCAATTGCGGGGACAAGTGTGCTGATCGGGACGCCGCGCGCTGACGCCGCGGGCGAAATTCTCACCCCGGAATATCTCGGCCATGGCGCCGTCTGGCGCATCCCTGCGCTGAGCGCCGATGGCAATATGTGGGCAGGCGACCTGTCGGGCGACGGCAGAACCATTCTTTCCCGCTTCAAGGCGGTTTGAGATGAGCATGAAGATCAGAATGTTCAAATCAGCATTGCTCGGCCTGTGCGCGCTCCGGCTTTTGCCGGATCAGCTCGGGCCCTGGACCGGCAGGAAGCCGAGATTGTCGTGGGCATCATGGAGCAGGTCGCGGCCATTAGCGGCGAGCCCATCTATCACGGCGGAGGCGGCGAATTGTTCGACTACGATACCCAGAATGGCGAGCTGATTTTCGCCGCGGGCTTTGACTATGACAGCTGGATCGCCGCCCATGACGCGGTGCTGACCGGCTTCATGGCTACCATTCCCGAGCCCGAATTCAACGCCATCTTTGCCGAACCGCTGGCCCAGCTGAACGCCAGCACCAGCCTCAGCGCCGAGCAGAAAGCGGCCATCCGCGCCGATCTCGAACCAGAAATCGCCGCTGCACGGGCGGCACGCCAGAGCGGGCAGGCTTATGCCGACGCCGTGCGGCCGCTTTTGCCACGACTGCAGGTGCTGGTGTTCGGCGAATAGGCCCACATGTTCAGGTGAACATATCGCAGGCAAGTCAAACCCAGTTTCACACCCCAATTGCGAGCATTGATGTTCATATGAACATTATTGCTTGCACATGAAAATGTGGCTGCTAACAATCGGCCATCGGGAGCGGGAGGCTTCCGCAACAAAAATTGGGAGTGAACATGCTCAACAAGGCATTGTTGTCTTCGGTGGCCCTTGCGGGTCTCGCCGCCTCGCCGACCTTTGCCGCCACGCAAATCCAGTGGTGGCACGCCATGGGTGGCGAAAACGGAGCCAAGCTGGAGGAGATCGCCAAGGGCTTCAACGATTCACAAGCCGACTATGTGATCATGCCGGTCTATAAGGGCAGCTATGACAGAAACGCTCAACGGCGCCATCGCGGCATTCCGCGCCAATGAGCAGCCCGCCATCGTCCGAGTCTATGAGGTTGGCACCGGC
Organism: Devosia sp. A8/3-2; assembly: GCA_025452255.1. Taxonomy (GTDB): domain Bacteria; phylum Pseudomonadota; class Alphaproteobacteria; order Rhizobiales; family Devosiaceae; genus Devosia. Next base: position 1,195,890 of record CP104974.1, on the reverse strand, counting down.
ACCATGATGGCGGCCCGTGGCGCCGTCTATCCGGTCTACCAGTTGATGCAGGACCGGGGCGAAGCTCGGGACCAATCCGTGTTCCTCGCGCCAGTGGTGGGCTATTATTCGGATACCTCCGGCAACGTGCTGTCGCTGCCGTTCAATCTCGTCCACTCCGATCATGTATTACAACAAGGACATCTTCGAAAAAGCCGGCCTTGACCCCGAAACCCCGCCCAAGACTCGGGCCGAGCTTGAGTCATTCTCGCGCAAAATCAGGGAATCGGGCGCAGCCACCTGCGGCTTTTCCAGCGCTCGGATTTCCTGGATCCAGACCGAAAACCTCAATGCGCTGCACAACCAGCCCTATTCGACCAAGGCCAATGGCTTTGGCGGTCTGGATGCCGAATTCGTCTTCAACAATGAGCTGACGAGCCGGCACTGGGACAATCTCAAGAAGTGGCAGGACGAGGGCCTGTTCCAATATGGCGGCCCCGGCGGCGGCGATAATGCGGCGCCCAAATTCTACTCGCAGGAATGCGCCATCTTCATGAATTCCTCGGCCGGCCGCGCCGGGGTGATCAGCAATGCCAAGGACTTCGAAGTGGGCTTTGCGCCCCTGCCCTATTATGACGACGTCCCGGATCCGCCGCTCAATTCGATCATCGGGGGCGCCACGCTCTGGACGCTGCAGGGCCGCCCGGCCGAGGAATATGCCGGCGTCGCCAAATTCTTCACCTACCTGCAAAAGCCGGAAGTGCAGGCCGACTGGCACCAGTTCAGCGGCTATCTGCCGATCACCCGAGCGGCCTATCAGCTCGGCCAGGATTCGGGCTATTACGCCGAAAATCCGAGCTCCGACATTGCCATCAAGCAATTGACGCGGGTGGAGCCGACGGAGAATTCCAAGGGCATCCGCTTCGGCAATTACATCCGAGTCCGCGGCATCATCGATGATGAATTCGCGGCGCTGTTGGGCGGGCAGAAGACCGCCAAGGAAGCCATCGACGCGGTGGTATCGCGCGGCAACGAGCAATTGCGCGAATTCCAGAGTGCCAATCAATAGTCTCCTGTGCAATCGTGGGGCCGCTAAGCGGCGGCCCCGTCACCTTTGTCGCGTGAGGGACTATGCAGACCAAACGGACCGTTTTTCCCAACAAGGCCCTGCCCTATCTGCTGCTCGCGCTGCAGCTGGCGGTAACCTTCGTGTTTTTCCTGTGGCCCGCGGCAGTGGCGTTCTGGCAGTCGTTCCTGCGCGAAGACGCCTTCGGTTTCAAAACCAGCTTTGTCTGGTTCGAAAATTACCGCCGCCTGTTTGCCGACCAGATCTACATCAATGCCTTCGGCAAGACGGTGATCTTTGCACTCTCGGTCGCCATCCTGTCGATGTCGATTTCGCTGCTGCTGGCCGTGGCGGCCAACCGGGTGCTGCGTGCCTCGCGGGTTTATTCTGACGCTCTCGGTGTGGCCCTATGCGGTGGCGCCGGCCATTGCCGGTATCCTGTGGTGGTTCATGTTCAATCCCACAATCGGCATTGTCAGCTACATGCTGCGCGGGCTGGGCATCCAGTGGAACCATCTGGTCGATCCAAACGACGCCATGGCGCTGATCGTCATCGCCTCGACTCGGAAGCAGATTTCCTACAATTTCCTGTTCTTCCCGGCCGGGCTGCAATCGATCCCGCGATCGCTGGACGAAGCGGCCGCCATCGATGGCGCGGGCCCGGTGAAGCGGTTCTGGACCATCGTTTTTCCGCTGCTGTCGCCGACCACTTTCTACCCGGTGGTGATCAACATCGTTTACGCCATGTTCGACACGTTCGGCGTCATCCATGCCACGACGGAGGGTGGGCCGGCGCGGGCCACCGAAATTCTCGTCTACAAGGTCTATTTCTGACGGCTTTGTCGGCCTCAACCTCGGCTCATCGGCAGCCCAGTCGGTCATTCTCATGTTCATCGTGGTCGGCCTGACCGTCATCCAGTTCCGCTTCATCGAGCGGCGCGTGCAGTATTAGGGAGCTTCCAGTGGTTGAAAATCGGCCGATCCTCAATCTGCTCGCCCACCTGATCCTGATCCTAGGCGTCGCCCCGGTGGTCTTTCCGGTTTATGTGGCTTTCATCGCCTCGACGCGCGGGCCCAATGACTTTCTGTCCGGCGTCGTGCCGCTGGTGCCGGGACCCTATTTGGTCGACAATTATTCCGCCATGCTGAGTTCGGGCATGAGTTCCTCCGGCGCCCCGCCGCTGTGGCCGATGATGATCAATTCGCTGATCATGGCCGTCGGGGGTGGCGGTGGGAAAGATCACGATTTCGATCCTCTCCGCCTTTGCCATCGTCTATTTTCGCTTTCCGTTCCGCACGCTCGCCTTCTGGCTGATTTTCATCACCCTGATGCTGCCGGTGGAAGTGCGCATCGTGCCCACCTTTGCGGTGGTCGCCAATCTGGGATTGCTCAACAATTATGGCGGGCTCATCATTCCGCTGATTGCCTCGGCAACGGCGACCTTCCTGTTCCGGCAGTTCTTCCTGACGGTCCCCGAAGAGCTGATGGAGGCGGCACGCGTCGATGGCGCCGGCCCGATGAAATTCTTCCACGATATCCTGTTGCCGCTCTCGGTGACCAATATCGCGGCGCTCTTCATCATTCTGTTCGTGCTCGGCTGGAACCAATATCTGTGGCCACTGCTGATCACCACGGACACCAACCTCTATACCGTCGTCATGGGGATCAAGCGCATGGCCGCGGTCGCCGATGCCGTGCCGCGCTGGAATACGGTGATGGCCGCCGTCATCCCGGCCGCCCTGCCCCCGTTCTGGTCATTGTCGCCATGCAGCGCCTGTTCGTTAAGGGCCCGGTGGAGACGGAGAAATAATCATGGCAACTATCGATCTGATCGATCTGAAAAAGAACTATGGCGACGTGCCCGCGGTCAAAGGCGTCAATCTTAGGGTTGCCGACGGCGAGATGATCGTGCTGGTCGGCCCATCCGGCTGCGGAAAATCGACCCTGCTGCGCATGGTGGCGGGGCTTGAGACAGTGTCCTCGGGCGCCGTCGAGATCGGCGGGCGCAATGTCAACAAGGCCGAGCCGGCCGAGCGCGACATCGCCATGGTGTTTCAGAATTACGCGCTTTATCCGCATATGAGTGTGCGCGGAAATCTCGAATATGGCCTCAAGAACCGCGGCATGAAGCGGCCTGACATCGACAAGCGTGTCGCCGAAGCCGCTGAAATCCTCGAAATCGGCGCGCTGCTGGATCGCAAGCCACGGCAATTGTCGGGTGGCCAGCGCCAGCGCGTCGCCATGGGTCGAGCCATTGTGCGCGAGCCCTCGGCCTTTTTGTTCGACGAGCCACTGTCCAATCTGGACGCCAAGCTGCGCGTGCAGATGCGCGTGGAAATTCGCCGGCTGCAACGCCGGCTTGCGACCACCAGCCTCTATGTCACTCATGACCAGCTTGAGGCGATGACGCTGGCTGATCGATTGGTGGTGATGAATGGCGGCTCCGGTCGAGCAGATCGGCACGCCCACCGAAGTCTATGACCGCCCCGCTTCGCTCTTCGTCGCCAGTTTCATCGGCTCGCCCGCCATGAACCTGCTGCCAGTTGCCTCCTCGGCGGGCGCGCCGGATATGACAGCTCGGCGCTGCCGGCCGATACCGACATTGTCGGCATCAGGCCGGACCTGCTGGTGCTCGATCGCCCCGACGGCGCCGTTCTGGAACTTTCCGCACAGGTGGAACTGCTCTGAGCCCATTGGCGGGGAAAGTCATTTGCATGTCTCGCTGGATGGCAGCGGACAGGTTCTGGTCGTCAAGGTGCTCGGGCGCCCAAATCTGGCTGACGGCCAGATTGTGCAGCTCTATTGCCGCCCCCGGGATGTGCATCCCTTCAACAAGGCCAGCGGACGGCGCACGGACGATGTTGCCGCCCCTGAACATTATCTCGGCTGAGGAAACTATGGCCGCAGCGCAGCTGACCGCCCGACAGCGCCATATCCTGACCCTGCTCGAAGTGGAGGGGGCCCAGCAGATCGAATTGCTGGCGTCGCGCTTCGCAGTGACGACGCAAACGATCCGCCGCGACATCAATGCGCTATGCGACTCGGGCTCGGCCCGGCGCTTTCATGGCGGCGTCGACATGCCGGTCATGCCGCACAATATCTCGGTCAATGCGCGGTCCGAGCTGAATGGCCGAGCCAAGCAGCGCATCGCGGCCCGCGTGGCCAGCCAGATCCCCAATGGCACAACGGTGTTCCGGGGATTGGCAGCACTGTGCAATTCGTCGCCTCGGCCTTGCGCAACCATACCGATCTGACGGTGGTGACCAATAATGTCGACGTGGCCCATTCGCTGGGCAATGCGCCCAATGTCGAGCTGCATCTTGCTGGCGGCATCTGGCGCGCCAATGACCACGACGTGGTCGGGCCCGAGGCGGTAAAATTCTTTGGCAAATTCTATGCAATGTTCTCCGTCATCGGCGCGGGGGCGCTCAGCCCCGAACATGGCGTGCTCGACTTCAGCTATGCCGAAGCGCAGATCGCCAATGCCCTGATCGAGAATTCGCGCACCCGTTTCCTTGCGGTGGACAGCTCCAAATGGGGGCGCGACGCCAGCGTTCGCGTCGCCCCATTCAGCAGGTTCACCCATATCGTGACCGATCAGCCCCCGGAGCAGCGCGCCGGCACGGAAGCGCTTGCCGCCAGCGGCGCCGAAATCATGATCTGCGACGGGATCGAGGCATGAGCTTTCTCGGCTCGGCGCCTGAACGCCAAGACATCCAGCACATAAAATATCTGTTTACCGATATCGACGACACGCTGACCACCAATGGCCGCCTGCTGCCGCAAACCTTTCAGGCGCTGTGGGACCTGCATGACGCCGGCATTACCGTCATCCCGGTGACCGGCGGCTCGGCCGGCTGGTGCGAGCATATCGTGCGGACTGCCGGTGGCCGCGGCCATAGCGGAAAGCGGTGCCTTGGCGTTGACCGTCGTGCAGGACCGGGTGCATTTCGATTTCTGGCTTGACGCGGCGGAGCAGCGAGACAATCAGCAACAGCACCAAGCGGCAATCCTGCAGCTCTTGCAGCGCCATCCCGGATTTGAACTTGCCCATGACCAGCCGTTTCTGCCTCGGCCGATGTGGCGATCGATATCGTTGGCCATGAGCGCAGCCGCATCGATGCCCTCGCCACCGATATCCGGGCGAGTGGCGCGACGGCCGCGATCAGCTCGATCCACATCAACACCGGCTGGGCGCCTACAATAAGCGCACCATGAGCGAACGGGTGCTGTCCGCGCTGACCGGCCAGACCCTTGCCGATGCGAATGGCGCGGTGAGCTTTGTGGGCGATTCTGAGGAACGATGCCTCGATGTTCAGCGCCATCCGCAATAGCTTCGGCGTGCGCAACCCGGTGCCCTATCTGGATGATCTGCCCGATCGGCCACGCTGGATTTCCGCCGAAGCCTCCGGCGCGGGATCTGCAACCATCGCCCGGGCAATTCTGCACGGCAAGCAGGCCCCTAAGGGCTTTTGAACAGCCTGACCGGCTTGCCCGGGCCGCGCTGGATAATGCCTTTGGCTTCCAGATCCAGTTGCGCCGCCTTCAGCCACCATCCCGCCTTGGCGCCGCCGGGAAATTCGACTTCGGACAGATGGGGCAGAATGGCGATATTGGCCTCGGCCACGCTGAGCCCGGGCGGCTGCTCGGGCAACGCCGCCAGCAAAGCATGGCGCATGGCCATATATTTGGCCTTGTTGACCCGCTCGGTATGATGGGGCGAGGTGATACTTTCGATGAGGATTTTTTCGTCGTCAGGCATCGATCGCTCCCTTGACCGCGATTTGGGGAATTTTGAAGCCCATGGCAATCCACGCCACGAGCAGCTTACGATAAAAGCCGGCGGTGGCGAGCGCACCGGACGGTACGTCATCGGGCACGCCGGAGCGATCGGGGGCATCCTGCATCATGGTGCGCACCTGCAGCGGCGGCAGTTCATCGGGCTTCCACAGATTGCCGTAAAGGCTGAGCCAATGCCCGCCTTTGAATTCCAGAAACAGCGGCGTGTTGCAGCAGGAGGTCAGCACCCGCCGCGTCGTCGCGCTGGGTCCAAGGCGGAATTCACGCAGGTTCTCGGTGCCGGCGAGAAAGCTGACCCGGTCCTTGCGGTAGAGGACATAGCGCGTGCCGCCATGCGGCGTCAGAACGGGCTGCGGCAGATGGAGTGCCCCGAGCCGTTTGCCCGCCTTACTGCAGCTGGTGCAATGGCATTCCGTGCTGATGATGGGTGTGCCGCGCAGGTGCAAGCGCACGGCCCCACAAGCGCAACTCAGCTGGGTGGTCTTGGTGTTCATGGCTACACTCCCTCCTCCAAATCAAACTAGACTGTTTGGTTCCGTAAATAAAACTAGACGGTACAGTTTGATTATGTCAAGCAGGATTTGGCGATTGGAGTGTGACAATGCTGATACGCGATAGTGAAGCCCCTGCCGGCACACGGTCAGAACGCAAGCAGGCGGCCATTGTTGGCGCCGCGGCCGAAGTCTTTTTGAGTACGGGCTATGCCGGCGCCAGCATGGACGAAATCGCCAGCCGGTCCGGCGTCTCCAAGCAGACCGTCTATAAGCATTTCACCAGCAAGGAGGCGCTGTTCATCGCGGTCATGGGCCAGATGATGGGCGAGGCCGATATCGCGGTGCATCTCGGCCTGCCCAAGGTGGAGAATCGCGCCCAGCTTGAGGCCTATCTGCTGGATTATGCCGTCCGCCAGCTCACCATCGTGCTCACGCCCGGCCTGATGCAATTGCGCCGGCTGGTCATCGCCGAGGCCCAGCGCTTCCCCGAACTGGCCAAGGAGCTTTATGCCCGCGGCCCGGCAAGGGCGCTCGAGGCCATGGGCGCAGCCTTCGAACAATTGGCCAACAAGAACCTGCTCCAATTGTCCGATGCGAGAGTGGCGGCGTCCCAATTCAACTGGCTGGTCATGGCCGACCCGGTCAATCGGGTCATGATGCTGGGCGATGCGGCGCTACCAAGCCGGGAAGAAATCCGCCACCACGCCGAAGCGGCAGTGGCGACATTCCTTGCCGCATTCCTGCATCCAGACCAGCGGTGAACTAGTATCGGCACGCCGGTGGCAGATCCAACTCTTGGCCTGCCGAGTCCGCCACATAGAATGGCCGCGTGGCGGCCGGTCGGATGTTGGTCAGGTTGCCGTTATAGTGTCAGAAGCGCATATCGGCCCGGGGGATGGGCCGCGCAGGCTTCCTCGTCGATATCGATACCCGGGCCCGGCGCGGTCGGGATTATCATGCGCCCGTCCTTGATCACCACATGTTCGCGCACGATCTCCGACCGCCGGGATACGTCGGAAACCATGGTCTCGAGCCGAGCAAAATTGGCAGTCGCGGCGGCCACGTGCAGCGTCATGGCGTTGGCAATGGGACCCAGAGGATTGTGTGGGCAGATCGGCACATATTGGGCATGCGCGATGGCGGCAATCCGCTTGGCTTCAGCCGAGCCGCCGACGTGACTGACGTCGGGCTGCAGATAATCCACCGCGTGGGCGGCAATCAGCTCTTGAAAGCGCTGAATTTCATAATACCGCTCGCCTGCCGCGATCGGCACCGGTGATTTGGAACGGACATCCGCCGTGGCTGGAATGGACTCAGGCGGAATAGGTTCTTCGAACCAGTAAGGGCGGAACGGCGCCAGATCCTTGGCCACCGAAATCGCCGTCGTAACATCAGAACCGGCCGTGACCTTCGATCATCAGTTCGACGTCGGGACCGACCGCATCGCGCACCGCTTCCACAATGCCGATGGCACGCATCCGCTCGTGCCGCTCGAGGCGCAGATAATTCTGCCCGAAAGGGTCCCATTTGAGCGCGCCAGCCCTGACCGACAATGGTGCGGGCCTTTTCGGCGAATTCGTCGGCGGTACGGGCGCCGGCAAACCGAGCATTGCCATAGACGGGCACGCTGTCGCGCTGCTTGCCCCCAAGCAGCTCATAAACCGGCACGCCAAGCGCCTTGCCCTTGAGGTCGAGCAGCGCGGCTTCAATGGCAGCGATGGCGCTGCGAATGACCACGCCGGTGCGCCAATAGCTGTCGCGGCTGAGCTGTTCGACAATGGCGTCGGTGGCAGAAGGGATCGCGCCCGAGCAGTTGCGGCTCAAACTCGGAGATGGCGTGTGCAACAGCCTGTTCGCGGTGCTCGACCGTGCCCTCGCCCACCCCATAGGAGCCATTGTCCGCGATGATTTTCACGAACACGTAATTGGCGCGATAGGCATCAACCACGAAGGTCCTGACCGTCTCGATCTTCATTGAATGTCTGCTTTTTTCATTTGCTGCACGAGGTCGTGGCAGGCGCTGTCGCAATGCTCGCGCGTGATAGCCACGGCATCGGCGGCAGAGCGGCGCGCGAGGGCATCGACCAGTAAGCGATGCTCTTCGATGATCGTGGTGATCCGGTCGGCACCAAAGCCGAAGCGAAACCGCAGGGCCAGAACCAGTTCCCACCCCTGCTCCAGAATGCGCAATGCCTCCGGATTGTCAGCGGCCGCGTTGATGGTCCGGTGCAGCTCGGCATTGGCGGCTAGCATTTCCTGGACGTCGTTAGCGCCGCTGGCCGTTTCATAGTCAGCAGCAGCGGTCCTGATCGCCTCGATGTCATCGTCGCCCGAGCGCCCTACAGCCAATGACACCAGCATTTGCTCCAGCGCCGAGCGGATATCGTACATGTTGCGCACGAAGCGAATGTCCACCCTGCGCACCACCGCGCCTTTATGGGCGTGGAGTTCCACCAGACCTTCGCCGGCCAATCTGCGCACCGCCTCGCGGATCGGAATGGCGCTAATCTCATAGCGATCGGTCAGTTCCTGCAACTTGATCCGGGAGCCCGGCGGCAGCACGCCGACCGAGATATCCAGCCGTATCGAGGCTTTGACCCGCTGTGTCGTTGTTTCCGACATCGAGGCTTTTCTATCCACGAGACCCGCCATCCACCGCTCCGTTCCTAAACGTCATGCGCCGCACCCTCACCTAAGTGCCGCCGTTAGACAGCACCTAACACAGCCCAAAAATCTGATCAAATATATTCCTTCTTGAAATGTGATCAAATATACAGTTTAACGCAGTGGCACCGTCGGGAGGAAAGGCGGCGCTTCAGATGGGTTCAGAGGAGGAGTCCTGCCATGTCTATTTCCATGTCCCGCCGCAAGGCCTTGCAGCTGGGTGCGGGTGCTGCTGCCGGCATGCTCGCAATGCCGTATGTGTCGTGCGCTGCTGATGCGATCGTGATCAATTTCGGCGACCACAACGCCGTCGGCTCGGTGCTGAGCAATACCGTTTTGCAGTTTAAGAGCGCCGTCGAAACCGTGAGCAATGGCGCGATCACGGTGCGCCACTATCCGGCGGCCCAACTCGGCAGCCAGCGGGAATTGCTCGAGCAGGTCAAGCTCGGCACCCTGCAAATGTGTCTCGGCGATCCGCCGTATCTGTCCAATCTGGTGCCGCAGTTTGCCGTGATGGACCTGCCATTCGTGTTCCACGATTGGGCCCATGTCGAAGCTGTCATCGATGGTCCGGTGACGAAAACCTTGAGCGAGGCGCTGATTGCCAGCCGGGGGCTGCGGCCGCTGTCCTGGCTCCATATCGGCTTCCGCAACATGATGACGATCGACAAGCCCGTGGCCAGCATTGCCGACTTTGCCGGCCTCAAGTTCCGTTCGCCCGAGACCGCCAGCTTCGTCAGAAATGTTCAAGGCGCTCGGGGCCACCCCCGTGCCGGTGCCGTGGGGCGAAGTCTATCCGGCCATGAAAACGGGCTCGGTGGACGGCATCGAAACCACGCCAGAGGGCATGGTCAGCACCAAGCTTTACGAAGTGGGCCGCTATGTGACCGAGACGCAGCACATCAATACGGTCGGTGCACCAATCGTCTCCGAGAGCTTCTGGACCGGTTTAACCCCACAGCAGCAGGCCATGATCGAAGAAGCCATTGCCAGTGCGACGGTTTGGGAACGCGAAGCGATGAAAACGGCCAATGCCGCCGCCACGACCTCGCTGACGGAGAAGGGGATCGAGCTTATCGCCATCGACCGGGCAGCGCTGCGTAAAGCCGTTGAACCCGTCTGGGGCCGCCTAACCGAGAAGGCCGACGGCGCCAACGACTCGGTCGCCCAAATCCGAGCGGCCTGAGGCTCAAGGCGGCAGCTCCGGCTGCCGCCGTCTCGAAAGGACGAACATGATCAAAATATTGACCCGGGCCATTGATGGGCTCGATGCAGTGCTGCGCCATCTTGGCGTCGTGCTGATGGCGCTGGTCTTTGGCGTCGCGGTGCTGCAGGTGCTGATCCGCTATGTCTTCGGCATCCCGATGGTCTGGACCGAGGAGGTAGCGCGCAACCTGCTGGTCTGGATGGCCTTCCTGTTGATGGGGCCGGCGCTCAAGCAGGGCCTCCATTACAGTGTGGACTATCTGGCAAACCGCCTCGCCTTCACCGCCAAGCTCTGGCTCTACCGGCTGGGCGACGTGATCATCCTCGCCTTCGCGATAGCCATGGTGCTGGTCGGAACGAGCTTCACGGTCCGAACCGCCGACGCCCATACCGCGGCGCTCGAAATTTCCACCGGCTGGATTTCCGGCGCGCTGCCCGTCGGCGCCGCCATCCTGGCCCTCTATGCGCTGGTGCGGTTGCTGGTGTCGTTCTCCGACCCAACATCCGGCGTCGACCGGCAGCACGAGGAGTTGCAGCTGTGACCGTCATCACCCTCATCGTTTTCCTGACCTTTGCCGCGCTGCTGGTCCTCAACGTACCGGTGGCCATCGCCATGACCCTTGGGCCGCTGCTGGCCATCCTGATTGATGGAAGGGTGCCTGCTGATATAGTGGCCCAGCGCATGGTCGCTTCGCTCGACAGCTTCACTCTGCTCGCCATTCCCCTGTTCATCCCGGGCGGGGAGTTGATGGGTTCGAGTTCGATTACACAACGGCTGATCGATCTGGCGACGGTGCTGGTCGGCCGCCTGCGCGGCGGGCTGGCCCATGTCACCATCCTCGCCAGCGTCTTCATGTCAGGCATTTCCGGCTCGGCAATGGCCGATGCCGCGACCTTGGGCAAGGTGATGGTGCCATCGATGCGCAGGGCCGGCTATGGCGACGAGTTTGCTGTCGCCATAGCCGCCTCCGCCGCCACGATGGGGCCGATCATTCCGCCCAGTATCATCATGATCGTCTATGCCACCATGGTTAGCGGCGTCTCCATTGCCAGCCTGTTCCTCGCCGGCATTCTGCCCGGTCTGCTGATCGCGGCGGCATTGATGATCACAAGCTCGATCATAGCCCACCGCATGGGCTTTCCGGCGTCGCCAGCGCGACAAAAGGGCGAACTATGGCGGGCATTCCGCCGAGCCGCCCTGCCCCTGCTGCTGCCGCTGGTGATTTTCCGCGGTATTGCGGTGGGGGCCTTTACCGCCACCGAGGCCGGTGCGATCGCCGCTCTCTTCGCCATGATCCCGGCGCTGATCTACCGGGACCTGACCACGGCGCGCCTCTACAAGGCGTTCAGCAATGCCGCCATGTCCAGCGCGGCCATTCTATTGGTCATCGCTCCGGCATCCATCCTGTCGTGGATTCTGGCCATCGACCAGTTTCCCACGGCCCCGGTATCGGCCATCCAGGCGGTCTCCAGCAGCGCCGTGGTGATGATGCTGGTCGTCATCGTCATCGTTACGCTGCTTGGCCTCGCACTCGATGGCCTCGCCATCCTGATCATCCCGGTGCCAGTAATGGCCCCGGTCGCCGGAGCGCTGGGCGTCGATCAAATCCAATTGGCGCTTATCGTCATCCTCTGCGTCATGGTGGGCGGCATTACCCCACCAGTGGGTGTGCTGCTCTATGTCGCCAAAACGGCGGGCGGGGTTAAGCATATGGTCGAGGGCCGGCTGGTCTGGATCCTGTGCGGCGTGCTCACCCCGGTGCCGATCATTGCCGCCTTCTGGCCACCGCTGACGCTGTGGCTACCATCGGTGATGAAATGAACTTCCGACTGGATGGAAAAACCGCTCTTGTCACCGGTGCCGCACGCGGCATCGGGGCGGGCATCGCTCGGGCGCTGCATGCTGCGGGCGCGCTTGATCTCGGTCGATCTACCGTCCAGCCAGCGTGCCCTCGAAGAGCTTGGCCTGCCGGACGCGTTGATTTTCACGGCCGACCTGACCCGGGAAGGGCCGGTGGAGGCCCTGTTCACAGCGCTGGACGAAGCGCAGGTCACTCTCGACATCCCGGTCAACAATGCAGGGGCCGCCCGGCCGGAGACCATTTTCGATATGTCGCTAGACAGTTGGAACGAAATCTCGGCCGCCAATCTGACCAGTGCGTTTCTCTGCTCGCGCAGCGCCATGCAGCGCATGCAACATCGCCCGGGTGGACGCATTATTCAGCTGGGCTCGATGGTTGGCCATCAGGGCGCGCTCAAGGGACACTTGCATTACGGCGTCTCCAAAAGCGGCATCCACGGCTTTACCCGCACACTGGCGCGCACGGCCGCGCCCATGGGCATCACGGTCAATGCCATCGCCCCGGGCCTTGTGGAAACCGACATGCTCTACGCTACCCACGGCGCCGAGGGCGTGAAAGCCCTCGAGGCCCGTGTGCCTCTGGGCCGTTTGGCCAGCGTCGAGGACATTGCCGCCGCAGCGGTCTACCGGCCTCGGACGCCGCCTCCTACCTGACGGGCGTCATCCCGGACGTCAATGGCGGGTTGTATCTGCGCTAGCTGCGGCTATCGTCCCCTGCAGGCCTACACACGTTGCTCCCGTGCCACAAAACCTGCTCACAACTTTGCGAGCAATTGCTCCCGTTAAGGTTTGCAAGTTATTGCTCGTAATACCCCGCAGCCTACCGAATCGGGTCTAGGCGCGGCCTCGCGTTGCCGTGCATGGAGCTCGCATGAACAGGATTTTGGTTGGTTTGCTCGCCGCTCTTGCCGGTGCGGGTCTTGCTTTGCCCGTCGCGGCCCGAGACATGGCGAGCCCGGCGGTCACGCCGGTGGTGATTGCGCCGGCTCAATCGGATCTTGCCGGGACCATCAAGTCCGGACTCGCAGCCACTTACTACAGTGCGCCCAAGAATTCCCTCGCCTATCGCGAGGCGCAAAAGCTTTATTTCTTCTATGGCGCGCCATTTCAGAACCGATCTGGCTGGCCCGGGGTGCCGATGGCGCCGTGGCCTATTCCCCGCCGCGCAGAAGATCATGAAGCTCTTTGGCGCCGCCGCCAGCGAAGGCTTGCGCCCTTCCGATTATTTGACGCCAGCGCTCGATATCACCGCGGTCAGCAATGATCCGGCCAAGCTGGCTGCGCTTGAAACCGCCTTTTCGGCGGCCACCACGCGCTATGCCACCCATATCTATACCGGCCGCGTCGAGCCGCTCTCGATCGATGCCAATCTCGATATCCAGCCCAAGCAGCTCGACCAATCCGCATTGATGCTGGAATTGGCCACGAGCGATGATCCGGCGGCCGTGCTCGGCGAGCTCAGAGCCGACTCATCCTGAATTTCTCGCCCTCAAGGCGCGGCTGGCAACTTTCGACGCGACGCAGACCGAGCGGCCAATCAGTATCGCCAATGGAGCGACCCTCAAGCCCGGCATGAGCGATCCGCGCGTGCCCGCTTTGCGCCAGCGCCTGCAACTGCCGGCGGTCGATGGCCTTGTCTACGATGAGGCGCTGATTGCCGCGATCAAGACCTTCCGGGCCGGCGCGGGTCTGGAAGACGATGGCGTCATGGGTCCGGCCACGCTCACCGCGCTCAATGGCGGCGCGCCGGTGACCCACGAGGACATTCTGGCCAATATGGAACGCTGGCGCTGGATGCCGCGCGATCTTGGCAAGTTCAACGTCTTCGTCAACATTCCCGAATACCGCCTCACCATCAATCGCGATGGGCAGGAAACCTATGCCACTCGCGTCGTGGTGGGCAGTACCAAGCACCAGACCCCGGTTTTCTCGGACAATATCCGCCACATCGTGGTCAATCCCTATTGGAACGTGCCCTCCTCGATCATCAAGAACGAGATCGCCCCCAAGACGCGCGGCAATCCGGGCTATATTGCCAGCCAGAACATGGAATTGATCTATCAGGGCAATGTGGTCAGCGCCTATCAGGTCAATTGGGCCGCCGTGGGCGAGACGTTCCCCTTCCGCGTGCGGCAGAAGCCGGGCCCTAGCAATTCGCTGGGCCAGATCAAGTTCCTGTTTCCCAACAAACACGATGTCTATCTGCACGACACCCCGTCCAAGGGCCTGTTCGGCCGCGCCTTCCGGGCCGCCAGCCATGGCTGCGTGCGCGTGCAGAACCCGATGGAATTTGCGGCCGCACTCACCGCCAATGAACCCAATATCGACCGCGCTTCGCTCGAGGCCATGTTCGGCTCGTCCGAGCGCTGGGTAAACCCGGAACAGCAGGTGCCCGTGCATCTGGCCTATTTCACCCTGCGCGTCGGCGCCGATGGCGAATTGCGCTCCTATGCCGACGTCTATGGGCACAATGCCAAGCTGATCAAGGCGCTGGGCACGGGCGATGTGGCCGCCCCGGTGATTGCCGACGCGGCGCCGGCCGACACCACGCTCTCCCCTAAGTAGCGCAGCGGGGGTGGCTCCTGCCGGCCCCTTAACCCCCGCTTTACAATTTCGCCTTGGTTCAGCCGGTTTTTCCCCGTAATAACACTGCCGTGAAGGGGTCCGGACTGCGGGCCATTTGACATCTCGTTAGCGTTAATAAAATCGAGCGATTTTGACGCTAATGTCGGACGACAACTGGCAATCAACCGGGCAGAGTTTGGCGTGACGGGGACTTACCTTTTGATACGGCACCATATCGTGCGCGCCTTCGTGGCCGCCCTTATGAGCATTACCGTGATCCTGCCGCAGGCCGTTATTCCAGCGCAGGCAGCGAGCGAACGCGCGATCTATTTGTATTATACCCATACCAAGGAGACGGCGCGCATCGTCTTCAAGCGCAATGGGCAATATGTGCAGTCCGGTCTCAACGAGCTGAATTATTTCCTGCGCGACTGGCGTCGCAACGAACCCGCGCGCATGGATCCGCGCCTGTTCGATCTGGTCTGGGAAGTCTACCGGGAAGTGGGCGCCACCCAACCCATCAACGTGGTCTCCGCCTATCGCTCCCCCAAGACCAATGAAATGCTGCGGGCCAGCTCGTCCGGTGTTGCTGAGAATTCCCAGCACACCAAGGGCCATGCCATGGATTTCTTCATTCCGGGCGTTCCGCTCTCCAAGCTGCGTGCCGTGGCCATGCGCAAGCAGGTCGGCGGCGTCGGCTTCTATCCCACCTCGGGTAGTCCCTTCGTGCATCTCGATACCGGCTCGGTTCGCGCTCGGCCGCGCATGACCCGTGCCCAGCTCAAGGAAATCTTCCCCGACGGGCGCACCATGCACCTGCCCACCGATGGCAAGCCGCTATCGCAGGAGGGCTATCAGGTGGCCCCGGCCGAATGGAAGCAATGCCACGCCTATCCGTGCAATGGCGGCAGCAATTCGGGCACCCGCGTCGCCAGCAATAGCGGCAGCGGCCGCACGCTGATGGACATGTTCTTTGGCGGCAATGACAGCCAGCCGGCACCTGCTCAGGCTTCTGCGCCCGTGCAGATGGCCGCCGTTGCGCCCCAGCAGACCGCAACTCCCAGCGCCGCGCCCATGCCCATGATGCGCCCGGCCGATCTGGGTGGCGCTCCCGCCGCCGTGGCTGTCGCCGATATCGCGCCGCAACAGGCAGCGCCCGGCGCCATTCCTATTCCCTTCTCGACACGCGGCAGCTGCCGCTCGACGCGGCCGAATTGCTGCCCGATACGACTGCGCCCATGCCAGTCATGAAGTCGGAAACCCTGCGCGTGGCCACTGCCGCGGCCCTGCCCTCGGGCGATGCCGTCACTGCGCTCGCGGCATTTACCGCCCCCGTGCCCCAGCCGCGCCTCATCATGTCGGAGCCGTCTGAATCGGTCACCGCCTATATGCCGCCCATGCCGCAGACCCCCGATTCACAGCGGGCTCTCGAAATGATCATCGAGCGCGATACCACCGTCACCGCAGCAGTGCCGCCCCAGCCGGTCGATCGCCAGCCCATCCTGCCGCCGCTGACCGCCGCAACCGGCGTGCGGACAGCATCGCTTGGCGACGATCCGGCCACTGCCGCGCTGGCCGGCTTCTTCTCGGGCACTTTCGGCGCCGCCGAGCAGAGCAATAGCGCTCCCGTCGCCGCTGCCCCGGCCGATCATCTGGCCAATCGCGCCCCGCCCGGCGGCATGCGCAAGCCCGACCTGATCGCGCCTGATCTCGAACATGTCGCCGAAATCTTCACCGCGCCCTCCACACTAAGCTCGGATCATTTCGCGGTGATTTTCGATCATGACGAGGCCGATTTCAGCCCGGCCACGGAAATGGGCCAATATGTCACCACGCTGCGCGCGGGCGACTTCCCTGCCGTGCCCAGCCACACCAGCTTCGTGGTCGCACCCGTAGCCACCACCAACTAAAGCTCCAGCCAAAAAGCCTCATTTCGGGCATGATATGGCCCTATCGCTCGCCGCGCTCCCATAAAGCGTGGCGAGCGGGCCATGTTGCAAAGCCTTTGCGGCGGGCCTAAAGAGTTCATATATTGCCGTTTCTGGCGAAGGATTGCCGCTTGGCCGACCGCCCCTCGACACCATTGCTCGACACTGTCCACACCCCCGCCGATCTGCGCGCTTTGCCGCGCACCGAACTGCGCCGGTAGCCGACGAATTGCGCGCCGAAGTGATCGACGCCGTCTCGGTCACCGGTGGGCATCTGGGCTCGGCCCTAGGCGTCATCGAATTGACCGTGGCCCTGCATGCCGTGTTCGATACCCCCCATGATCGCATCATCTGGGATGTTGGCCACCAAGCCTATCCGCACAAGATCCTGACCGGCCGGCGCGAGCGCATCCGCACCCTGCGCCAGAAAAACGGCCTGTCCGGTTTCACCCGGCGCGCGGAAAGCGAATACGACCCCTTCGGGGCTGGCCATTCCTCCACCTCGATTTCAGCGGGTCTGGGCATGGCTGTCGCCAGCGAATTGCAGGGCAATCCGCGCAATGTCGTGGCCGTCATTGGCGATGGCGCCATGTCGGCCGGCATGGCTTATGAAGCGATGAACAATGCCGGCGCCATGGATGCGCGGCTGATCGTCATCCTCAACGACAATGACATGTCGATCGCCCCGCCCACCGGGGCGCTCAGCGCCTACCTCGCGCGGCTGGTTTCGGGTCCGGTCTATCGCGGCACGCGTGAAGCCGCCAAAAATCTCGTCAGCAAGCTGCCGCCATTCCTGCACGAACCGGCCCGCCGCACCGAGGAATTCGCCCGATCCTTCTTCACCGGCGGCACGCTGTTCGAAGAGCTCGGCTTCTATTATGTCGGCCCCATTGACGGGCATAATCTCGATCACCTGCTGCCCATTCTCGACAATGTGCGCGAGGCCGCCGAAGGCCCGATCCTGATCCACATCGTCACCAAAAGGGCAAGGGCTATGCCCCCGCCGAAGATGCCGACGACAAATATCATGGTGTATCCAAATTCAACGTCGTCACCGGCGCCTGGGCCAAGGCGGTTTCCAACGCGCCCTCCTACACCAATGTCTTTGCCGAAAGCCTGATCCAGGAAGCCAATGACGATCCGCGCATCGTCGCCATTAACGCGGCCATGCCTTCGGGCACCGGGCTCGACAAATTCGGCGAGGTCCACCCCAGCCGGGTCTTTGATGTCGGCATAGCCGAACAGCACGCCGTAACCTTCGCGGCGGGCACGGCCAGCGAAGGCATGAAGCCCTTCTGCGCCATCTATTCCACCTTCCTGCAGCGCGCCTATGATCAGGTCGTGCATGACGTAGCCATCCAGCACCTGCCGGTGCGCTTCGCCATCGACCGCGCCGGCTTTGTCGGCGCCGACGGTCCCACCCATGCCGGCAATTACGACAGCGCCTATCTCGGGGCCATTCCGGGCCCGGTCCATATGGCCGCTTCCGACGAAGCCGAATTGCGCCACATGGTGGCGACCGCCGCCGCCTATGACAATGGCCCCATCGCCTTCCGCTATCCGCGCGGCGAGGGACTGGGCGTGGACCTGCCCGCGCGCGGCCGGGTCTTGCCTATCGGCAAGGGCCGCATCGTGCGGCAAGGCGCCACCATCGCCATTCTGAGCTACGGCACGCGCTCGGGCGAAGTCCTTGCCGCCGCCGATAAGCTCGCGGCCCCGGGCCTCAATCCCACCATTGCCGATGCCCGCTTCCTCAAGCCGCTCGACGAGGAACTGATCGCGCGCCCGGCCACGAGCCATGACGTGTTGCTCACCACCGAGGAAGGCGCCATTGGCGGCTTTGGCAGCCATGTCGCGACGTTCCCGGCCAGCAACGGCCTGCTCGACGGCAAGCTGCGCTTCCGCCCGCTGATGATCCCCGATCGGTTTGACGAGCACTCGACGCAAGCCGATATGTATGCGGCCGCCGGGCTCGACCGTGCCGGCATCGTCGCCACCGCGCTCACCACGCTGGGTTACGACGAAGCCGCCATGGCGGCGGCTTTGGGCAAGATCAGCTAGAAACTATCGCTAACGCAACCCAACCACGGTGTCATTCCGGCCTGCGCCGGGATGACATTGTGGTAATTCAAGGAATCTCGCCCCAAGGGGCCGCCCGCTTACTTCCGTGTAAACGCCCGCGTTACGGCATAGTTGAACACCGAGCTCATGATCGCGCCCGAGAGCCCGGCGATGAAGGTCTGGTGATTGGCCCGGTAGATCGCATTGGCCACCGAGATATTGGCAATGCCGCCCAGCGCGCAGATGCCACAGAAACCGATCAGCCCGGTGACCAGCTTCATCCCATGCAGCTTGCGATCGGCATAGGTCAGATTGTTATTGAGGAAGAAATTCCGTGTCATGGCAATCAGCGTGGCCGCGATCTGCGACACCACGAAATTGGCCCCGATGCCCGAGGTGAACAGCCACAGGCTCGCCAGATGCACCACGACGCCCGTGCCGCCGACCGTGCCAAACAGCAAAAAGCTCGGCGGCAAGACGCCCCCGGTGAGCTTGGAGAACCACAGCCCCAGATATTGGATGACGATCAGCGGGTTCATCTTGCTCTCGCCCGCATGGCGCGGCCGGAACACATAAGGCACTTCGGCGATTCTGAGCGGGCTGCCCATACGGGCCGAGGTCACGATCAGATCGATCAAAATCTTGAAGCCGTCGCTGGCCAGCCTCGGCGCAGCCTTGAGCGCTGCGTCGCGCCGCATCAGGAAGAACCCGCTCATCGGGTCGCTGACATCCTGCCCGGCAATCATCACGGCCAGCTTGGTCGCCAGTTGGCTGCCCGATAGCCGCGTCTTGCTCAAGCCATCCCCGGCCGAACCTCCGCCGATAAAGCGCGAACCAATAACCAGATCGGCGCCATTCAGCGCTTCTTCCAGCATTTTGGGCAAAATGGCTTCGTCATGCTGCAGATCGGCATCGATCACCGCCACATAGGGCGCCGAGGTCACAGCCATGCCTTCGATACAGGCCGAAGCCGGGCCGCGCCGGCCAAAACGGCGCAGGCAGCGCACATTGGCATAGACCCACGACAGCTCATTGACCACGTCAGCCGTGCCATCGGGACTATTGTCGTCAACGACAATCATCTCCCGAGCGGTATCGCCCAAGGCTATGGCGAGCTTTTCATAGAGCAACTCAATATTGCCCCGCTCATTGTAGCTGGGAACAATAACCGCCAATTGGGCAGGGCTGAAACTCGTGGTCTGTACGGTAGGAGTCTCGATAGCGGGGCCGACCGACATGGGTGTTACCTGTTGCTTAATTTTATATCACCACCCGCGAAGCGCTACAAAGCACGAGATTGCCAATTGGTTGCACGCAAATATCGGATGGCTGCCTTGCAATTGACGCAGATGTCCCCACGCATGGATTTATGTCAACCAGTCTTGATTGGCGTTTCAGGGTGAGCCCATGGCGATTTTCGAAAACCGCAGCGCCGACATTTACCGAGAGGCCGCCGCGACGCCCGCGCCGGTAGAGGCTGGTTTGACACTGCCGGCGACAAGCGTCTTCGATATTCCCCGCTCCCCTGCGCTCTCCTTTATCCTGCTGCTGCCGCTGGTCTTCCTCCTCACCGGTCTGCTCCTGCGCTTCCTCGCCTTCCGCACGGCCATGCCGGAGGCTGACCTAACCCAATATTTCGACGAACTCTGCCGCTGGGATTGCAGCTGGTACGTCAAAATGGCCGAGACCGGCTATGACCGCTTTCCGGTGCCCGGCCGCATCAATGCCGGCAATTGGGCCTTCTTCCCCTCTTTCCCCATGCTGGTGGGCGGCGTGCGTGCCCTCCTGCCCTTCCCCACCATTGTCACGGCAAGCCCGGTCTCGCTGGTTGTTACCTATGCCGCCGTGCTGGCCGCCCGGCCCCTGCTGAACCGCGACCGCGCCGCCTATGCGCTCTACGCCGCCTTCATGCTCAGCGGGCCGGTCTCGTTCTATTTCACCAGCTTCTTCACCGAGCCGCTTTATGTGCTGATGACCACTTTGGTCTTCGCCCAATTGGCCCGCTTGCGCTATCTCAGCGCCGGCGTGGCTGCGGCAATCCTGTCGGCCACCCGCATTGTCGGCGTCTTCGCTTCGCTTGCCATTGGCCTGCAGGCCCTGCTCGATTATCGCCGCGACGCCGGCACTGGCGCGGCGCCGTCCCGGCTCTGCTGGGCAATCCGCAATTGGTCCTCGCGCTCTTCATCGCCCCGCTCGGGCTCTTTGCCTATATGGCGTTCCTCCATTTCTGGATCGGCGACGCCCTCGCCTTCAGCCATGTGCAGCGCGCTCGGGCCCGCACCATCGCCAATCCCCTGACCTATCTCTGGCAAGGCTTTGGCAATCGCCCCGACGAAGGCTGGGCGCCCACCAGCTCGCAAATTCTCGCCACGGTCGCGCTTGCCGGGCTCATTCTCACCGGTGTCCTGCCCGGCGGCGGCAATGGCCGGCAGCGCTGTTTTGTCTGCTCGCCATCATCATTCCACTGGCGGCGGGGCTCGCCTCCATGCTCCGCTTCATGTCGGCGCTGACCCCGCTCACCATCACGCTGATGACCTTGCTCGCCCGCCGCCGCTGGCTGTTCTGGCTCAGCCTTGCCGCCATCCTATTGGGCGCCTACACCACGACCCCGGCTCGGTTCGGAGGCAATGTTGCGCTGGTCTGATCACCCTTGGGCCATCCCGCTTTATGCCCCGGCGGGTGTGCTCGCTTTGGGCGAGCTGGCGTTCGTGTGGCTGATGGTCCACCCTAATGTGCCGCCGGATTATCGCGCCTATTACATCGACAAGACCACGACCTGCTTGCCCCAGCCGGTTACCGGCGCCTATACTCTGGGCACCGGGATCGATTTTCGCTCCGGTGGCGCCGACACGCGCGAATTGCGCCCCTGCGGCTGGGAAGGCCCGGTTGGCGATGGCATGCATGCTCTGGGGGAAAGCGCGCCTTGCCTTCGCCGTGCCTGCGGAAAATATGACGCTGACGCTGGAAATGACCGGCGTCACCCTGCCCGGCCCACGCCAGCAAACGGTCATGGTTTCGGCCAATGGCACTCCGCTGGGCAGGGCTATGGTAACCCCCGGCAAAACCGGCCGCTTCACCTTCCCCCTGCCCGCCAGCGCCATCGCCAATGGCCGGGCCGACATCACGCTCGACCTGCCCGATGCGGTCACCACCAGTCCCGGCCAGTCCAATGTGCGCAAACGCTCGATCAAGCTGGTCATGGCGAGCCTGACCCCCGCCCTGCCTTCCCGCGCGCCCTAGTTTCGTGATCGAACCACGGCGGGCTCCATGCGTTGCATGGGTTGAACCTCTTTTCGGAGATTTCACCATGCCTGCCAAATCAGCTGCCCAGCAAAAGGCCGCCGGCGCGGCCCTGTCGGCCAAGCGCGGCGATACGCCCAAGAGCGAACTCAAGGGTGCATCCAAATCCATGCTGTCGATGAGCGAGACCGAACTGGAAAAAATGGCTTCGACCAAGCGCAAGGGCAAACCCGAGCACAAATCCAAGCCGCATTAGACACGGCAAATGGCTCCCATTAACGCTACTGGACCGGCTCTGACAAACGGCGTTACTCTGACCTCTGCGGAGGCCAGCAAATGCGGAACGAGAACATCGTGCGGGACATCGAAGTCTGCGATGGACACGCCAGCCTGAAAGCGACCTATTTCGTTGAGCGGGGTGTTCTGCATGCCAAAATCGGTGACAAAACCATCCTGTTGCCGGTTGGCGAGCACGCCCAAGATGAAAGCGTACGCCAACTGCTGCTCGGACAGCTCCGAACCCTGTCATGGCGGCAGCGGATAGCTGCCTATTGGCGTAAGCAGCGGGTCTAAGCGCAGCAACCTTTCCCCCGATGGCTTCGTTGTCAGAGCATTGGGAGGTTAGAAATGTCCAATGATCGAGAAGAGCCCCGCTCTACCGCCAGCGAGCCGATGACCGTTCGCGGCAGCGATGGCCGGGCCTATAAAACCGAGCGGATGGAACGCCGCGAAAAAGAGGCAGGACAGCATGAAGCCGGCATCCGCAGCGGCCGATTACTCGGCGCGCTGCTCCGGTTTCCCGATTGAGCCGCCAGCACCGACTGCCCCCTCAGCCAGATGGCGCGAACCGTGACGGTTCGCGCCGTGATGATTATGCCGCCTTCTTGTTGACCGAAACCGAGGCGACTCGGCTCAGCTTCTTGTCGGTGGCGATTTCTTCCTTGAGCGTGGCATCGAACAAGGCAACGGCCTGCTTCATGCCGAGCAATTCCGCCCAGCTCTTGAGCGTGCCATACCGGGCGATTTCATAATGTTCGACAGCCTGTGCGGCCGCGACCAGCCCGGCATCCAGCGCGGGCGTATTCTTGAATTCGTCCATGATGGACTTGCCTTCCTCGATAATGCCGAGAATGGCGTCACAGGTTTTGCCGCGCGGCGTCTTGCCCAACAATTCAAACACCTGCTCAAGGCGTTCAACATGACCTTCGGTTTCGCTCAGATGCTGCTCGAACCCGGCCTTGAGTTCAGGCGCCGTCGCCGCCTTGGCCATTTTCGGCAAGGTCTTCACGATCTGCCGCTCGGCATAATAGATGTCCTTGAGGGTATCGAGGAAAAGATCGTCGAGGGTTTTCTGTTCGGCCATTTGTCTACGCTCCTTGATGAGGTTGGACGCTGGTCGGAAAACGGGCCGCATGGGCTGAGGTTCCGTTCGGGCTCCTGCAACGCGCAATATGTGATGACTGATAAGTCGCGCCGATCCATTGCCGGCCAATCACAGACCGGTCAGAGTGAAACCGGCGTCGCATCCTCCTGCAATCCTTTCGGTGAGTGAGACATTCGTGGATACCAAATCAGATTTCGTCATAGCGGCCCGCTTGGCAGCAATCATCGACAGCTCTTTTGACGCCATCATCAGCAAGGATCTGAACAGCGTCATCACCAGCTGGAACATCGCCGCCCAGCGCATGTTTGGCTATACATCCCGAGAAGCTGTCGGCCGCTCCATCCTGATGCTCATTCCCGAACATCTGCGTAGCGAAGAAACCGATATAATTTCGCGCATCCGCAATGGCGAGCGCGTGGAAAGCTATGACACGACCCGCCTGCGCAAGGATGGCTCGACCATTTACGTGTCCATCACGGTTTCCCCGATCAAGGACGCGGACGGCACCATTATCGGGGCGTCCAAGATTGCGCGGGATGTCAGCCGAGCCCGCGAGTCCGAGCAGCGCATCCGCTTGCTGCTGCGCGAAGTCAACCATCGCATGAAGAACCAGTTCGCGGTGATCCTGTCGATCATCAGGGAATCCAGCAATCGCGCTTTCGGCCAAGGATTTCGAGGAACAGGTGCGGGCCCGCATCATGGCCCTTTCCCGCTCGCATGACCTGCTGGTCAATTCCAACTGGTCGGGCGCCGGCCTGTTCTGAGCTGGCGCAGGAGCATTTGAGCATCTTTGCCAATGCCGAGCAGGTGACGCTTTCAGGTCCGCTGATTACGCTGCAGCCAGGCGCGGTGCAAAATCTGGGCATGGCCTTTCATGAACTGGGCACCAATGCTGCCAAATATGGCGCCCTGCTGACGCGCGGCGGCCATGTGCAATTGTCCCGGGAAATCGACGAGCTCGACGATGGTGTGCGTGGCCTGACATTGACTCGGGACGAGCAGGCAGAGGCGAGCGAACCCGCCCCGCCGGCTCAGGCCAGTCCTCGTCGCGGTTTTGGCAGCGTGGTGCTGGAGCGGGTGGTTCCCATCGCATTGGGCGGACAGGCAAGCCTTGTGCGGGAAAACGGGCGAGTCCGCTGGGTCTTGCGCACCCATCTGGACCGCCTGACCATGGCCGATGGCGATGCCGATCTGGGCGAAATTATCGGGCCGATGCCCTAGCCGGCCTAGTCCCCGGCAGCAACCGCGCGCAGCATGGCCTTGGTGATCGACTGGGTTGTCGAGAAATAGCCCTTCCACGGGTCAGCCAGGGCTGGCCCGTGCGGCGGCGTCGGCCAAGGTGAACTGATTGGCGGCCTTGATGGTCTCCAACTCGTCCCAACTGACCGGCACCGCCGCCGGCGCCCCTGCCGGGAGCGACTCGACCGGGGGCAATGGCCGTGGAGCCGCGCTCGTTACGCAAATAATCGATGAACAGCTTGCCCTTGCGCTTGGCCTTGCTCATCGTGGCGACGAAACGATCAGGCTCGTTATCGGCCGAGCGCTGGGCCGGGGCCTTGCAGAATGCCTTGACCTCAGCCCATTCCATGGCCGGGCGCAGCGGCGCGATGACATGAACGCCCTTGCCGCCGGTGACCAATGGATAGCTTTCCAGATCCAGCGCCGCCAATGCCTTGCTTATGTCTCGCGCCGCCGAGCGCACCTCGGCAAAACCCAGCCCTTCATCCGGATCGATATCGAAAATGATGCGCTCAGGCTTTTCGACCTGCTCGATATCGGCGCCCCACAAATGCCATTCGAGCACATTCATCTGCGTGCCGGCGATCAATCCAGCCGAGTCCTCGATGTAGAAATAATCTTCCCGGCTGCCGTCCTTTTCGGTGATGAGCAGCGACTTCATCGCGTCGGGAAAACCGCCCGTATCGTGTTTCTGGAAGAAGCAATATTTGGCCCGCCCTTGCGGGCAGCGCAAAAGGCTCAGCGGCCGTTTGGCTATATAGGGCAGCATCCGCTCGGCCACCGCGGCATAATAAGCCACGAGGTCCGCCTTGGTGACGCCCCGGCCCGGATAGACCACACGATCGGGGCTGGTGAGCTTGACCCCGCTCGCCTGCGCCGCCGCAATCCCGGCTTGCGCATCCAGCTTGCCTTTTGCGGCGCGGCCACCGCCGGCTGTTCCAGCACCACCTCGCCCGCCGGCTTGTCTTCGCGCAGGCCGAGGAAAGATGGGTGGCGCAGCACGCCATCGGGGGTGAATTCGGCATAGCCGATCTCGGCCACGAGGTCAGGCGCTACCCAACGAGCCGTGCGGGCGACGGGCCCCGGCACAGCGCTGAACGGCTTGGTCTTGCGCGCCAGTTTATCGAGCTGCTGCTGCAAGGCTTCTGCACTTTCGGCGTCGAAGCCGGTACCAACCCGGCCACGATAGATCAGCTTGCCGTCTTCCTTGGTGCCCAGCAGCAGAGAAGCAAAGCTCTTCTTTTGCTCGACGGCGACCAGCCGCCAATGACGAATTCTCGGCGGTGGACGCATTTGATCTTGAGCCAACTCCTTGTGCGTTCGCTGCGATAGGGAGCGGCCGCCTCCTTGGCGATAATGCCTTCATGACCGTCCCGGCAAATGGCGTCGAACACCTTTTGCCCATTGCCGGTGACATGGGTCGAAAATTGCACCAGCGAGGAGGCCTCGATCTTGCCCAGCAGCTTTTTGAGCCGCGCCTTGCGGTCGATCAGTTGGCTCTTGGTCAGGTCCTCGCCATCGAGCTCCAGCAGGTCGAAGGCGAAATAGGTCAGCGGCCCGCCATTGGAGAGATGCTCCTTAAGGGTCGAAAAGTCGGTGCGCCCCTTGGCGTCGAAGGCACACAATTCCCCATCGATCAGGCGCTGCCCTTGGTGAGCCGCGAGAGCGGGGGCACAATGGCCTTAAATTGCTCGGTCCAGTCCTTGCCGGTGCGGGTAAAGAGGCGAACCGTATCGCCTGCAATCGCAGCCGTGCACCGATAGCCATCATATTTCATCTCGAACAGCCAATCGCCGCCGGCGGGGACGTCGGAGACCAGCGTTGCCAATTGCGGCGCGCGAAACGCCGGCAGGTTCGCTGCGCGCTTCCTGCGCCCCGGTTTGGCCGGCAGGGGATTGTCCACGGCCTTGTCCTTGTCGGAATGCCGGGTCGCGTCGGCTGCAATGGTGCTGCGCTTTTTGGGCTTGAGCCCCTTGGCGATGCCCGCAAGGTCGTGGCCGGTTGAGACCGAATTGGTAAAGCGCTCGACCGTGGTTTCCTTCTGCTTGGCATACTTGTCCTTGTGCTTGATCAGCAGCCAGTTCTCGCGCGGCGGGCCCGATTTGCGCTTGCTGTCGCGCCCCTTCATATGGACCAGCACCCATTCCCCCTTCATGCGGTGCCCGTGCAGCACCATTTTGAGGTCGCCATCCTGCAAGGCGGCGTGCGGGTCCCCGATCGGCTCCCGTGTGCCCTCGTCCCACAGCATCACCGTGCCGCCGCCATATTCACCCTCGGGAATGGTGCCTTCAAACCCGCCATAGTCGAGCGGGTGATCCTCGACGCGAACGGCCAGCCGCTTGTCATCCGGATTATCGGACGGGCCCTTGGTCACCGCCCAGCTCTTGAGCACGCCATCGAGCTCGATGCGGAAATCATAATGCAGGCGCGTGGCGTCATGCTTCTGCACGACGAAGCGATAGCCCTTCGACTTGCCCATAGCGGATGTGCCCGCCGGCTCCTGGGTTTTGGTGAAATCGCGCTTGGCGCGATAATCCTTGAGCAAGCCATCCGATTGGCGGGCCATGATCTAGCTCGCCTTCTTGCGGGCCGCCTTGCTGGCGGACGGCTTCTTGCCGCCTTCAAGGCTGGATTTGAGGGCCCCCATCAGATCGACCACATTGGATTTGTCCGGCCGGCTTTCACGCGGTTCATCCTCGGTGCTGATCTTGCGACCCTTGCTCTTGAGCTTACGGGCGATCAGCTCGCGCAGGGCGGCCTGATAATGGTCCTTGAACACTCCGGCGTCGAATTTGTCGGTCTTTTTTTCGATCAGCGCGGTAGCGACTTCGAGCAGGTCGGCATCGGCCTTCTTGGCCGGGATATCGGAAAAATAGGGGTCCGCTTTGCGCAGCTCATCCCGGTAATGCAGGGTTTCAAGCAGCAGGCCCTTGCCGGCGGGCTTGACGGCCACGAGATATTCCTTGCCCCGCAGCGCCAGCTGGCCCAGCCCGATGCGGTCGCTCTTGCGCAGGGCATCGCGGATGACGACAAAGGCGTCGTCGGCAAGATCGTCCGCCGGCGCCATGTAATAGGGCTTGTCGAAATAGAGCGGGTCGATCTCGCCGCTGCCTACGAACTGGGTCAGTTCCAGCGTCTTGCGGGTCTCGAGTTTGACCGCGTTGATTTCCTCGTCGGTGAGCAGGACATAATCGCCCTTTTCATATTCGAAGCCCTTCATGATCTCGTCCTTGTCGACCGGACCGATGCCGTCGACGACTTTCTCATAATGGATCGGCTTGCCGGACGGCTCATGGATCTGGCGGAAGCTCGGCTTCGCATTGGCCTTGGTGGCCGTGTAGAGCTCGACGGCAATGGAAACCGTGGAAAGCCGCAATTGGCCTTTCCATATCGGACGGGTCGCGGGCATGGCGGGCTCGGTGCTGACTGCGTGACAAGTGCAACGGCCAACGAAAAGCTTTGTTCCGCCCTCAGCCCGGGCGCTGATCGTCCCGCTGATAAAGCTGCGCAGATTGCATGTCGGAACTCCTTTTGAGGGCAACGAGTTGGAGATGGCATGGTGCCGTGCCCTATCGCAACGGCGGGTTGCGCGGGCTTGGCCATCCGGTCGGGCCCGCCTCCCGCATGGAACCTGAAAATTGGATCTGAGCGCGCTTGCCATCTATATTGCCCCGGGCTTCGTCGCCCAATTGATCGATGGCGCCTCGGGCATGGCCTATGGGCTGATTTCAACCTCCGTCCTGCTCGCCACGGGCGCATCGCCGGCCATCGCCAGTGCCAGCGTTCACGCCGCCGAAATGGTCACCACCGGACTGGCCGCCGGCTCCCATGTCTGGAACAAGAATGTGGATTGGCGCATCTTCCGGCGCCTAGTGCCTGCCGGCATCGCCGGCGGCGTGGTCGGCGCTTATCTCTTGACCAACCTGCCCGAGCAACCGGTCAAATATTTCGTCGTCCTCTATCTCAGCGCCATGGCCGTGCTGATCCTGCGGCGGCTGTTCCGCGGCTCAGCCTCGGGCAAGCCCCGCATCAGCGTCATCCCCATCGGCTTGGGTGGCGGGTTTCTCGATGCGCTGGGCGGAGGCGGCTGGGGACCGATGGTGACCTCCACCCTGATCGCCCGCGGCGACGAGCCGCGCCAATCCATCGGTTCGGTCAGCGCCTCGGAGTTCTTCGTGACCCCGGCCATCTCGATCACCTTCATCACCACGCTCGATTTCAGCCGCTATGGCGAAATCGTGCTGGGTCTGATCATCGGTGGCGGCATAGCGGCGCCCTTTGCCGGCTTTCTGGCCCGCGTCCTGCCCCAGCGGCTGCTGATCGGCATCGTCGCCGCCATCGTCATCGCGCTGGCCGTTTACAATTTTGTCGGCCTGCTCGGTCGCTGACGAATTGCCTCAATTGCCCTCGCCGCTGCCGAATGCGCTGCGCAAATCCCCGAGCTGTACCCGTTTCACGCGCTCAAGCGCGTGAAACGACCGGACTAGCCGAATAGGCGGCCAATAGCCCAATGCGAACGGGGGCGCGTCGTTGCTCCATACTGCCCTCAATCGTCCGAGGGCGCGGCCACCATGCCCAAGGCGCTCATGTAAAGTTCGAGCAGCGCTTCCTGCTCCATGCGCTCATTGGCGTCCTGCTTGCGGATCGCCACGATCTTGCGCAGGATCTTGGTGTCGAAACCATTGCCCTTGGCTTCGGCGTAGATTTCCTTGATGTCGGCCGCGATGGCGGATTTTTCTTCTTCCATGCGCTCGATGCGTTCTGATGAACGCACGGAGTTGGTCCCGGGCAACGCTGTCTTCGGCCATTCTTTTATCCTTCTGGTTGGGAACACGCAGCTTCCTGCCTGCCCCTGCCCATGCGCATTCCGCGCGAGCAAAAATATCCGCGCAGCTACACGCGCGGTGTTGGGCTTGGTTCAAACCCAGAGCCCGCTCCGGTTCAAGCCTTTTGTGGGGCAATCCACATCCGGAACGGGCTTGAAAACGGCCGGCGAACGCAATGCGGTCACATCCTTGCGAGTCTGGCCACATCTGCGCCCGCAATTCCGTCAAATCGCGGCTTTAGCCATTGACCTTGGCACCACCTTGTTATCAAACAGGCTCGTTTTTCCCGATGATTTCCGGCACGCTCTTGCGAACTCTCCGTCTCGGTCTAACCTCGGTCGGCGCGACGCTTACAAGCCTCGCCTGCTTTGCCATTCCGGCAAAGGCCGATTTGCGCATTTGCAACGAAACCGCCAACTCGGTGTCGGTGGCTATCGGCTATCGCGCCGATCGCGGCTGGATGAGCGAAGGCTGGTGGCAGGCCCCGCCCGGCGATTGCCGCGTGCTCTACCGGGACGATCTGCAGCGTCGCTTTTATTACATGTTCGCAGTCGATGATATCGGCGGTGGAGCTTGGGATGGTTCGGTATTCATGTGCACGCGCGACGAGACCTTTACCATCTTTGGGGTTGAGGATTGCACTGGCGCGGGGCTATGAGCGCACGGGGTTCTTTGAAATCGATACACAGAACCGTTCGGACTGGACGTTGCAGCTCACCGAGAGCGGCGTCGAGCCTTCGGTTACCGCACCGGGCGGCGAAGATCTGGAAGATCCCTCATTTCTGGTCGATCCGAACGATGTGAACGCCGCTCCACCGCAAGACGACATTCCCAGTCCGGACGACGCTCCCCGCCGGAAGAACCCAATAGCGAAGGCATGGATACGCAATGAGACGCATGAGACGGGCAAAGATCGTCGCCACCCTCGGGCCCGCCAGCCACGACGAGAAGATGATCGAGGAACTGGCCAAGGCCGGTGCCGACGTCTTCCGCATCAATATGAGCCATGCCAGCCACGAGCTGCTGCACCAGACCGTGGCGCGCATCCGCAGCGTCGAGGCGCGCCTCAAGCATCCCCCGGGCATCCTGGTCGATCTGCAGGGTCCCAAGCTGCGGGTCTGGAAATTTTCCGACGGCGCCATCCAGCTTGTCGCCGGGCAGAAATTCACCCTCGATTCCATCCAGAACGATCAGGGCGATGCCGATCGCGTCTACCTGCCGCATCCCGAAATCATCGAGAGCGTCTCGGTCGGTGACCGCCTCCTGCTCGACGATGGCAAGATCGCGCTCAAGGCCACAAAGGTGGGCAATGGCTCGATCGAGACCGAAGTCATCTATGGCGGCAAGCTGAGCGACAAAAAGGCGTTTCCCTGCCCGATACGCTCCTGCCCACCGGCGCGCTGACCGAGAAGGACCATGCTGATCTGCTCGAAGGCCTCAAGGCCGAAGCCGACTGGATCGCACTGAGCTTCGTGCAGCGCCCCGAGGACATTATCGATGTCCGCAAGATCGTGCAGGGTCGCGCCGGCGTCATGGCCAAGATCGAAAAGCCCCGTGCCATCGATCGCCTCGAGGAAATCGTCAAGCTCTCCGACGCCATCATGGTGGCCCGCGGCGATCTGGGCGTCGAGCTGCCGCTCGAAACCGTGCCGGGCCTGCAAAAGCGCATGATCCGCATGGCGCGCCGCTATGGCAAGCCGGTGGTCGTGGCCACCCAGATGCTCGAATCCATGATCACCGCCCCGGTCCCGACCCGCGCCGAAGTCTCGGACGTGTCGATCGCCGTGTTCGAAGGCGCCGACGCCATCATGCTCTCGGCCGAATCCGCCTCGGGCCAATATCCGGTGGAAGCCGTCGCCACCATGAACAAGGTGGCCGTGGCCGTTGAAGGCGATGCCAATTATCGCGGCATCATCCGCGCCGCCCAGACCGAGCCGGAGGCCACCGCCGCCGACGCCATCTCGGCCGCCACCCGCCAAGGTTGCCAGAAACGCTCTGATCTGGCCGCCATCGTGACCTATACCGCCTCGGGCTCCACCGGCATCCGCGCCGCCCGCGAGCGGCCCGCCAAGCCCATCATTGTGCTCTCGCCCAATATGCGCACCATCCGCCGCATGTCGGTGGTCTGGGGCGTCCATTGCGTGCAGACCGAAGATGCGGTGAGCCTCGAAGACATGGTCGATCGCGCCTGCGTCATCGCCTATCAGGAGGGCTTTGCCCGCCCCGGCGACCGCGTCGCCATCACGGCCGGCATCCCGCTGGGCACGCCCGGCGCCACCAACATGCTGCGCATCGCCTTCGTCCGCCGGGATGGCGCCGGCTCGAGCTGAGGCCTGCCGGCCACCAACCGAAACTGAAAAGGCCCGCCATGTGCGGGCCTTTTGCATTTCCGCCGCGGATCAACCATGCTGGCATCGCAAGCGGGGGAGAAGGCATGCAGGGCATAGAGCTATCGCGCGGTTTCTATACCGATATCGTTGGTCCCCTGGCTGCGCGAAATTGCACCGGAGCTCCGCTATTCGGCAGCATTGATTGGCTATGGCTCGGAACTGCTTGGCTTTGACGACGAGCTGTCCTGGGACCACAATTGGGGGCCACGCGTCCATATTATCGTGACCGGAGCGCAGTTCGACCATTATGGGCGCCGGCTGGTCGACGAATTTTCCAAGATTGCGCCGGCCAGCTATCGCGGCGAGCCCATTGGCTGGCGCAGCCGACCGCATCCGCCGGCCAATGGCGCCGAAGCGGCCGGAGCGCTGGAACACGGACTGGAGTTTCATACGCTCGAAGCACGATTGGAAAGCCACTTCGCCGTGCGGTCGCTGGAGAGCTCGGACACTTTGCAATGGCTGGGCTTTGCCGAGCAAAAGCTGCTCGCCTTTACTTCGGGCGCCGTATTCCACGATGACGATAACCGCTTGGGCGAGGCGCGAGCCTGCCCGGCATATTACCCGGACGATGTCTGGCTATACAAAATTGCCTGTCAGTGGGGGCGCATTGCTGAAGAGCAGGCCTTTGTCGGCCGCGCCGGACAGGTTGGAGACGATCTGGGCTCGCGGGTCATCGCGGCCCGGCTAGCGCGGGACGTGATGCGCATGGGCTTCCTGCTCGAGCGACGTTACGCGCCCTATGCAAAATGGTTCGGCAGTGGCTTTGCCGAGCTGCCGATTGCAGCATCCCTCTCGCCGCCCCTGCAGCGGGCCCTGCTTGCGAGTGAATGGACCGAGCGCCGGTGACGCGCTCGCTGCGGCCTATCTGGAACTGGCGCACCGGCAAAATGCTCTCGGCGTCGCCGAGGTTCAGAACCGGTCGTGGGGCCATATTATGAGCGGCCCTTTACGACCATCAACGTTGACGATGCAGTGGTGGCAGCGCGGTCGGCGATATCGGATGCGCGGATCAAACACCTGCCGATTGTCGGCGCTCTGGACCAGTCAGCGACCTCACGCCGCTGCTGCAGGACGCCGAGCTTTCCCAGAGAATGATGCGCCAGCTGCACCACTGATTGCAGCGGGCCGGGGGCAAGCCCCGACTACTTGCCCTGCGCCTCCAGCAGGCTCTTCAGCGTCAGAAAATCTGTGGTGACCCATTCCAAAGCCGACAGAAACTCGGGCTCGCTCATGCCCGGGCGCTGATAGAAGGTGAAGGTCAGCTCGGTGCCATCCTGATTGGGCATGACCCGCATCGGCGTATAGAGCAGCGGTTCACCCGGCACGAAGACGGCATGATCCAAAACGCCGAAAGCATTGACCGGCGTGAAACGGAAATGGCGTTTGCCGAAGGGCGTATCGGCCTGCCAATCCCCATTGCCGGCGGGCTTGTAGCTCGCCTTGTCCACCGCGGCCCATTCCCCATAATTGCGCGGCTGCGAGAGAAACCGGTAGGTCGCCTCGTAGGGATAGTCGATCTGGATGCTGATCGTATGCGAGCGGCGCATCGGCTTTCTAATCAAGCACGAACAGGGCAGAAAAACAAAAGCCCGCTTTCGCGGGCTTGAGTCAACTCAACATTGGTAGAAACGCTTAGCCCTGACGGGCCTTGTAGCGCTTGTCCACCTTGTTGATGATGTAAACCCGGCCACGACGGCGGACGAGCTTGTTCTGCGCGGTGGCGAGTCATCAGCGCCTTCAGCGAGTTGCGGATCTTCATCTTGATATCCTTGGTCAAACAAAAGGGGCGCCCAAGAGTTTTCTCTAAGCGCCGCCCGGAAACTTGGGGGCATACATAGGGAAAATGCCCCGCCCTGTCAACGCGCCAAAGCCATGGTTTTCACCGCAAATCGCGCAGTACGGAACAGCAACGGCAAAATCATGAGTAACGCCGCTCCGGGCAAACTAAGCTATTATGGCAAATCGCTAAAAACAGCAGGTAAGCTGATGGAACGCCAGCCCTTCGATCTCGACGCCCTGGCCAAGGCCAGCCAGACCGGCCCCTGCTTCATCTGCAAAATGCTGGCGGGCGAGCCGGCCTACAAGCACCACATCATTGCCGAAGACGACTTCTTCATCGCCTTTCTCAGCAAATATCCCACCATGCCCGGCTATACGATTGTCTGCCCCAAGAACCATATCGAAGACTCGGCGGACGGCCTCACGCCGGATGATTACCTGAAGCTGCAATCACATGTGCACCGCCTGTCCTGCGCCCTCAAGCAGGTCTTTGATGCCGAACGCATCTACGTGCTCTCGCTCGGCAGCCGGTCGGGCAATAGCCACATCCACTGGCACGTCGCGCCCCTGCCCAAGGGCGTACCCTATGAACACCAGCAATATCACGCGCTGATGGCGGAGAACGGTATCCTCAAACTTCCTGACGCCGAAATGGCCGATATCGCCGCACGAATTTCCGCCGCTCTGGCCGTGCTGGGGGACTAAACCCCCAGCACCGCTTCTTCCGGCACTTCGATCTCGCGCCAGCGGTGGCACGCCACCAGCCGCCCGCCATCGATGGTTTCGAGCGGCGGGCGCTGTTCGGCGCAGAAGGGCTTGGCAAAACGGCAGCGGGTGCGGAAGGTGCAACCCGAGGGCGGATTGATCGGGGACGGAATTTCCCCTTTGAGCGCATCGATATTGCGTTGTCGCGCCAGTTTGGGATCGGGGATCGGCACCGCCGTTAGGAGCGCCCGCGTATAGGGATGCTTGGGGTCCTCGTAAATCTCGTCGCCCGTCGCCAGCTCCACAATGCGTCCGAGATAGAGCACCGGGATGCGATCCGACACATGCCGCACCACAGAGAGGTTGTGCGAGATGAAAATCAGCGTCAGCCCAAACTCGTCCTTGAGCTCACTGAGCAAGTTGAGAATCTGCGCTCGGATCGACACGTCGAGCGCTGAAACCGGCTCGTCGCACACGATCAGCTTGGGCTCGGTGATCAGCGCCCTTGCAATGCCGATGCGCTGCGCCTGCCCGCCCGAAAATTCGTGCGGATAGCGGTTGATCATTTCGGGCAGCAGCCCCACTGCTTCCATGGTCTTGAGCACGCGGGCGCGCCGCTCGTCCTTTTTCAGCTCCGGCCGCAGCGTGCGCAACGGATCGGCAATGATCTCGCCCACCGTCATGCGAGGATTGAGCGAAGCCAGCGGATCCTGGAAGATGATCTGCAGGTCCTGCCGGCGCTTGCGCATCTCTTCGGCCGGCAGCTTGGTCAAATCCTGCCCCAGCCACAGCACCTGCCCCTCATCGGGGCTGAGCAATTGCAGGATGCAGCGGCCCAAGGTGGACTTGCCGCACCCGCTCTCGCCCACAATGCCCAGCGTTTCGCCCCGGCGAATGGTGAAATTGATATTTTCCAGCGCCGTCAGCGTCAGCGGCCACGAGAACAGGCCCGAGGAAATCGCAAAAGTCTTTTTGAGATTCTTGATTTCGAGCAGATTGATCGGGTTCTGGTCCATCATGCGACCTTTCCGTAAGTCATCGGGCCTTCATAGAAACATGCCTTTTCCCGCCCATTGCCGGTATCGGTCAAAGGCGGGCGTTCATTGAGGCACCGATCGAACGCAAAGGCGCAGCGCGGATTGAACGAGCAGCCCTTGGGCAGGTGTTCAAGGCTAGGCGGCAGGCCCCGGATCGGATCGAGCCGCTCGGCGCGCTTGGCGATATGAGGCGTCGAATGCAGCAGGCCCAGCGTATAGGGATGGCGCGGATCGTAGAACAGATCGTCGGTCACGCCCTTTTCCACGGCGCGCCCGCCATACATCACCATCATCCGGTCGGCGATGCCCGCCACGACGCCCAGATCGTGCGTGATCAGCACGAGCGAGGTGCCGAAATCGTCGGTGAGCGTCTTGAACAGGTCCAGCATCTGCGCCTGCACGGTCACGTCCAGCGCCGTCGTCGGCTCGTCCGCGATCAAGATCTTGGGTTGGCACAGCAGCGCCATGGCGATCATTACGCGCTGCCGCATACCGCCCGAAAGTTCATGCGGATAGGCGTTGGCGCGCTTGGCCGGTTCGGGAATACCGACCCGCTCAAGCATTTCCACCGCCGATTTGACCGCCTTGCCCTTCTCAAAGCCGCGATGCTTGACCAGCACTTCGGCCAGTTGCGTCTTGACCCGCAGGGTGGGGTTCAGCGAAGTCATCGGATCCCGGAAGATCATCGCGATATCCTTGCCGCGATAGATATCCAGCTGCTTGGGCGCCAACCCGATCAGGTTGACGTCACCCATCATGGCGCGTCCGCCGGTGCGGCCATTCTTGGCCAGAAGGCCCATAATGGCGAGGAAGGCCCGGCTCTTGCCCGATCCGCTCTCGCCCACCACGGCCGTGGTTTCCCCTTCCGACAGCGCGAAATTCATCTCGCGCACGGCATGCACTTCTGCTCTCGTGGAGGGCGAAGGTCACCGACATGTCTTCCACTTTAAGGACTTGTTTCATGTTAGCGATCCTTGGGGTCGAGCGCGTCAGCGCAGGCCGTCCCCGATATAGGTAAAGCAGAGCAGGAGCGTGACCAGCACGCCGGCCGGGGCCAGCAGCATCCGGGGCAACACCTCGGCCACCGGGGCGCCGAATGAAATCAGCGTGCCCAGTGAGGTCTGCGGCTCCTGCACGCCCGTGCCCAGATAGGACAGGAAGCTCTCGGCGATGATAACTTCGGGAATGGTGAGCGTGGCATAGATCACCACCGGGCCGGTGAGGTTGGGCACGATATGGCGCAGGATGATCGTCCGGGGCTTGGCCCCGCCGGCGCGTGCCGCCTCGACGAATTCCTTTTCCTTGAGCGACAGCGTCTGCCCACGCACGATGCGCGCCATGGTCAGCCATTCTGATCGCCCTGATGCCCACGAATAGCAGCACCGGATTGCGCCCGAACATCACCACCGAGATAATGACGAACAGGATGTAGGGCAGCGCATACATGATATCGACGATGCGCATCATCACCGCATCGACCCGGCCGCCGAAATAGCCAGCCACCGCGCCATAGACCACCCCGATCGAGACCGACACGATGGTGGCGACCCCCGCCACGATCAGGCTCATCTGGGTGCCTTGCAGCACACGGGCCAGCATGTCGCGGCCGTTCTGGTCGGTGCCGAAATAATGGCCCTTGGCAAAATCGGGGGCTTGCGAATGGCCGTCCAATCGACCTCGGCATAGCCCCGTGTGAGGAAATACGGCCCGATAAAAGCCGCCGCGACGATGACGATGACGAGGAAGATCGCCACCACTGAAGCCTTGTTACGCTTGAGGCGCCGAATGGCGTCCTGCGTCAGCGAGCGACCCTTGGGCGCATCCAGTGTTTCAAGCTTGCGCGCATAGGCGCTGAGGACTTCGTCTTTTCCAGTGATCCCGGCCATCAGCGATACCTCACCTTGGGGTCAAGCCGGGCATAGAGGAGATCGACCAGAAGATTGAGCGCCGGGATGATGAACATGTAAAGGATGGTGGTTCCCAGAACGATGCCGTAGTCGCGGTTGAGCGCTGCGGTGACGAAATATTTGCCGATCCCGGGCAGACCAAAAATCTGCTCGACAGCTAGCGAACCGGTGAGCAAATAACTCAGCCCCGGCCCCAGATAGGACACGACCGGCAACAGCGCCGGCTTGATGGCGTGGCGCGCCAACACCAGCCGCTGCCCCAGCCCCTTGGATTTGGCGGTGCGCACATAATTGGTGCCCAGCACCTCGATCATCGAGCCGCGCATCAGCCGCGAAATACGCGCCGCATGCGGCCGGGCCAGAACGGTCACCGGCAGCACCAGATGCAGGACCGAGCCATTGACCCAGCCGCCGGCCGGCAGCCAGCCCAGATAGACGCCGAACCACAGCTGCAAGATCGCGGCCATCAGGAAATTCGGCACCACTACGCCCAGCATCACGACCAGAACCAGCACATAATCGGGCCATTTGTTCTGGTTCACCGCCACGATCATGCCGGCGACAATGCCGATGCTCGTGGCGATCACGAAGGCAGTCAGCGCCACGGTGAGGGTGAAGGGAAAGCCGATGCGGATCAGCTGGCTCACATTGAAGCCATCGATCACCATGGAAGGACCCAGATCCCCATGCAGCAGCCGCCACAGATAGATGAAGTACTGGTTGATCAGGGGCTGATCGAGATTGTAATGCGCCCGCAAATTGGCGAGCACCGTCGGGGGAGCGCACGCTCACCATCGAACGGACCGCCCGGTGCCGAGCGCAGAATGAAAAAGCAGACGGTTACGGCAATCAATGCGATCGGAATGGCCGATAGCACGCGCCGCAGGGCATAACCCAACATGATTGTAAACCTTTGCTATCCAGGGCGCTGCGTCCACGCGCTCGCCGGAATAAAAGAGATCGTGGGAGCCGGTCGGGCCCCCACGATCATCAAGCCCTTGGGCTTACTCGGCCTTGGTCAGCCAGCGCGTACGGTGGATGTCCTTGGCATTGTCTTCAAAGCCGGTGATCTTGGGCGACACGACATTCTTGGACACATACCAGTAGATCGGAATGGCCGCGAATTCGTCCATGGCCAGCTTTTCGGCCTCGTGCAGCAGACCTGCGCGCTTGGTCAGGTCGAGTTCCACGGCAGCATCGGTCATCAGCTTGTCGAACTCGGGGTTCGAATAGCGGCCGTAATTGTTGCCCCAGTTCATCGTCTCACCCTGCTGGGTGCCGGTCTTGAGCAGGTCGAGCGTATTGGCGGCATCGGAATAGTCGAGCAGCCAACCAGCACGGCCCACATTGAAGTCACCAGCGCAGCGCATCGTAATGCACGGCGGTCTCGGCATTGAACAGCTCGACCTTCACACCGATCGGCTCCCACATGGCAGCAATCGCCACGGCGATGCGCTGGTGGTTGTCATTGGTGTTGTAGCGCAACTGCAGGGTCAGCGGCTTCTCTGGCGTATAGCCGGCCGCTGCCATCAGTTCCTTGGCCTTGGCGACGCGTTCTTCATAGGGTTGCTTGGACCATTCGGGCAGGTAGGTTTCGCCCTCGTAATTCGCCGTGCCCTCGGGGACCCAACCATAGGCCGGCAATTCACCGGTGCCCAGAATATCGGGGCCGATCACGTCGCGCAGCACCGAGATCGACAGCGCCTCACGGATGGAGGGGTTGTCCAGCGGCGGCTTTTCCCGGTTCAGCACATAGTAATAGACGCCCGGGAACGGCTCGACATGGGCCTGGCCCGGCAGGTTGTCCTGGATCCACTGATACTGATCGGCGGGGAAGTCGGTCAGGATGTCGAATTCACCGGCGCGGTAGCGGTTGAGCGCCGCAGCTCGGTCTTCCAGCACGTGGTAGTAGACTTCGTCGATCTTGACGTTCGCTGCGTCGTAATAGTCTTCGTTCTTGACCGAGTGGACATAGGAGCCCGGCAGCCATTCGGTGATCTTGAACGGACCATTGGCAACGATGTGGTCAATATTGGTCCAGAGCGTCGCCATACTGCTCCACCAGTGCTTTGGCACCGGATAGGCGGTGTAGTGGGTCAGCGCTTGCAGGAAATAGGGGGTTGCCGCTTCCAGCGTGATTTCGACGGTCTTGTCATCGATAGCCTTGACGCCCAGCTGGCTGAAATCGGTCATTTCGCCCGAATTGAGCGCTTCGGCGTTCTTGATCGGATATTGCAGATAGGCATATTCCGAAGCCGTCGCCGGATTCATCAGGCGCTGGAAGGCGAACACGAAATCGTCGGCCGTGACCGGGGTGCCATCGGTCCACTTGATGCCTTCGCGCAGATGGAAGGTATAGACCGTGCCGTCCTCGGAAATGTCCCAGCTTTCGGCCTGACCCGGAATAGCATCGGCCTTGGTGTCTTCGGTGACCAGACCCTCGATATAGTCGCCGACGACGCGATTTTCCCAATCGCCCGAGACCTTGTGCGGATCCAGCGAACCCGGATCCCCGCCATTATGCATCTGCAGCGTGACGGCCGAAGCAGCCGTACTCATCATCAGCGCCACGGCGCCGGCGGCCGCTACCGCTGTCAGGGTGTTGTGAAGTTTCATGCTCGTTCCCATCTCCTTTTGGAGTTTCCTGAATTTTTTCTTGCCCCGCGTTTTTGCTGCGGGTGGATAGTCTTGTGGCCGCCAGTTTTGACCCGACGGTCAAGATTGCTGGACGGTATTACGCAATTCCGTCCACTGACAAGTAAAACATTGACCTAAGCGTCAAGGCCGCCGGAATTATTAACATGCTGTGAAGCCTGAGAGACACAGCCTCTTCAGGCGCCGCCCAGCAGGCCCGTTTGCTGGATGAAATAGATCACCACCGCAATGGCCACCAGTACCAGAAAGGGTACCCATGCGGGCAACGGGCCTCGCGGCTTTTTTACCGGCGGCTCGGGTTGTTTCTCGATGCGGCGGAATTTAACGACATTGTCGCTCATAGGGGGCTCTCTACCAAAGCCGCGACACCCATGCCGCCGGCCGTACACACCGAAATCAAAGCGTTTCCCCGGTTCCGTCGACAGCAATTTGCCCGTAAGCCCCAAAATCCGCGCCGGTCGCGGCAAAGGGATGCCCATAGGCCAGACTCGAGCCCTTCACGTTAATCTTGGCCGGATCGATTACGCCCAAAACCGCATCGCGCCCGAGCACGTCCTTGCAATAGGCCGGATCGTTCCACGCCTTGAGCGTGCACAGCACCTGCGCCGCGAACGCCTCATGCAGCTCGAAATAGTCGATATCATCAAATCCGATCCCGGCCCGCGCCAGCAATTCGCTCACCGCAATGGTCGGCGCCATCAACAGCCCCTCGCCATGCGCAAAGTCATTGCCCGCAACCCTCCCCATGGTCAGATACGCCAATACCGGCAAGCCCCGAGCCCGCGCCCATTCCTCGCTCGCCAACAGCACCGCACTGGCCCCATCGGTCAGCGGCGTCGAATTGGCCGCCGTCAGCGTGCCAAAACCCGAACCTTTATCGAAAGCCGGCTTGAGGCTGGCCATTTTCTCGAGGTTCGCATCCGCTCGCACATTATTGTCGCGCACGAGGCCAGCACACGACACCAAGAGGTCATCGTGGAACCCCTCGTCATAGGCCTTGGCCGCATTACGATGGCTGGCTACCGCGAGCTCATCCTGCGCCTCGGCGCGAAATCCCCCAATTGCGCGCCATCAGCTCGCAATGCTCACCCATGGACAATCCAGTGCGCGGCTCCTGCGTCGAGGGCGCCACCGGCCGCAATTCGCCAAACGAAAGTCCCTTGAACGCCCCGAACTTCTCGCCAGTCGAACGCGCCTTGGACAATTCGATCATCCGGTGTTGGAATTTGTTGCCAAACACCACCGGACTATCGCTGACCGTGTCCGAGCCCGCCGCAATCCCGCTCTCGATCTCGCCGCTGGCAATCTTGGCCCCCAGCACCAGCGCCGCCTGCAGGCTCGTGCCACAGGCAATCTGAATATTGGTCCCCGGCGTACGCGGCGAAAACCCAGCATCAAGCGTGGCTTCCCGCGCTAGATTGAAATCCCGGCTATGCCCGATGACAGCCCCCGCCATCACCTCATCAATCTTCTCGCCCTTGAGCCCAAACTTATCCGCCAGCCCCCCAGCGCCGTCGTCAGCAGGGACAGATTGGTCTCATCGGCATAGGCACCATGCCCCCGCGCAAACGGAATCCGGGCCGAACCAACGATGGCAATTTTCCGCAATTCAGCCATGTCTCAAGCCCTCCCATCCGCACGTGCTTTAAGTGGTCCCCCCAGAAACGGCGCAAAGCCCGTCCCCGAGATCACCCCGATATCGGCCAGCCCCGCATTGGCGACCACGCCCTCGGCCACCACCACTTCGGTCGTATCGACCAGCGGCTGCACCAGCTCACGCCCCAGCCCGGCCAGATCACCCCGTTCCGGCGTCTCGCCCTTTTGCGCCTTGCCATCGACCCATTTGTAAAAGCCTTCGCCGGTCTTGCGGCCCAGCTTACCCGCGCTCACCAGTCCCGCGAATTTGGACTCCGCCGGCACTGCCTGCCCCAATTCGCGCGCCACCGATTGCCCGACATCGAGCCCCACCGTATCCATCAGCTCGATTGGCCCCATCGGCATGCCAAACGCCACCGCCGCGGCATCCAGCAATTCCTTGCTCTCGCCCGCCTCAACCCGCTTCACCGCGCCTAGCATGTAGGGCATCAGCACCCGGTTCACGAGGAACCCCGGCGCCGACTTGACCACCACCGGCGACTTGCCAATCGCCAGCGCGAAGGCCGCCCCCTTACCAATCTCCGCGTCGGAATTGAACGTCGACCTTATCACCTCCACCAGCGGCAATTGCGCCACCGGATTAAAGAAGTGCAGCCCGATCAGCCGCGCCGGGTCTTTCAACCCTTCGGCAATCCGCTCCAATTCAATCGATGATGTATTGGTGGCCGGGATCGCGCCGGGTTTCAGCTGATCCTCGATCCCGCTGAAAATCGCCTGCTTGACCTCAAGCTTTTCCACCACCGCCTCTATGATCACATCGGCCCGCGCCACGCCCTTGCCTGTGGGATCGGCCTCAAGCCGCAGCATGGCCGTATCGACCTCGCGCTTGCTCTTGAGTCGCTTTTTGAACAGCGCCTTGCCTCGCTCCAGCGCCGGTTTGATGCGCTCCATGTCGATATCCTGCAGCGTCACCGCCATGCCGCGTAGCGTGCACCGAGCCGCAATATCGCCGCCCATCACCCCCGCCCCGATCACATGCACCCGTGCAAATTTGGCGCCCTTGGCCCCCTGTTTCTTGAGGCTCTCCGAGGCAAAAAACACCCGCCGCAGATTGGTCGCCGTATCCGTCCCCATCAGCGGCACGAAGGCATCGATCTCCCCCGGCTCATCGCCTGCCAGTCATTGCCATGCGCCTCAAACAGATCGATCAGCGCGAACGGGGCCGGATAATGCGCCTTGCGCGCCTTCTTGCCCGCCTGCTCGCGCATCTTGCTTGCCACATAACCGCGGATCGGCCCCATCGCCATCAATCGCTTGATCGGCGGCGCCGGCTTGCTCTTGCGCTTCTGCAACACCGCTTTGCGCGCCTCCCGAGCCAGCATGTCGCGATGCCGCACCAGCTTGTCGACCGGGTTCAGCCCCTGCGCCGCGCTGGCTTTCAGCATCTTGCCGGTCAGCATGATCTGCATAGCATCGACCGGTCCCGCCTGCCGGATCGAGCGCCCCGAGCCGCCAAAGCCGGGAAAAATCCCCAGATTTACTTCCGGAAACCCAATCCGCGTCTTCTCGTCATTGACCGCGATGCGGTAGTGGCACGCCAGCGCCAGTTCCAGCCCACCGCCCGGGCAGAACCCGTGTATCCCCGCCACCACCGGCACTTTGAGCTTTTCGATCCGCGTAAACAGCGCATGCGTGCGCTTCAGTGCCTCCGGCAGCACCGAAAAATCGCTCATCGCGTCGAATTCGCTGATATCGGCCCCGGCGATAAACCCGCTATCCTTGCCACTGAGCAGGATCACCCCGATTACCTCGCCCGAGCTCGCCAGATCCTCGATCCGCGCCACCAGCGTCTCCAGCTCCATGATCGCCTCGCGGCTCAGCGTATTGACCCCGGCCCCCGGCTATTGATCGTCAGCCAGCCCAGCTTTTCCACGTCGGTGTGAAAGCTCCAATGCTTGGTCACCGTCTCCTGCAGCGCAATCATTTTGCCTCCTCATTCTTTTGGCTTGTCGCCATATTCTGCCGATCAACCGGACCGTCTTCCTCCCCCTTGTGGGAAGGGGTTCGGCGCCTATTCCGCCGCCCGCTTATGCTCGGCCGCCAATTCATCCGCGGCAAAATCATCCACCTTTACCACCCGGTCGGTCGCCTCATCGGCCGCCCGCATGATCCCAGCCTCATTTTCATTGAGCACCCCGGCCGCCACCGCATCGGCAATCGCATCGCGATCCAGCCGCCGCTCGATCACGCCCTTGCGCGCAGCCTTGATGAACCGCCCCTCGATCTCCTCGGCCTCGGTCACTTTGAGCAGCCCATCTTCGAGGACGCCGGTCACATCATTGGGGTCCATCGATACGAACACGCCCGTGGTCAGCCGGTCGTGGAACGGGCCCGGCCGCAGCACGGCCCGCACAAAGCGATAATTCACCCGGTCACTAGCAGGCTTGGCATGCCGCCCCAGCGGGAAGCACAGGAACCGCATCGCATTGGCCAGCAGCCCATTGGGGAAATTGGCAAACACCTCGCCAAAGGTCCGCTCCATCGCCGCGATCCGGTCAGCCATGATGGCGTCGACCAGTTCCCGGTCCTCGACCAAGCGCCCCTCTTCCTCAAACCGCTTGAGCACGGCCGACATCAGATAAAGCTCGCCCAGAATATCGGCCATCCGCCCCGAAATCTTCTGCTTGCGCTTGAGCGCCCCACCCAGCACCACCGTGGTCCAATCGGCCACCAGAGCAAAATCTCGGCTATAGCGATGCAGCTTCCGATACCAATGCCCCATTTCCGACTGCGCGGGCGCTGAGGCAAAAGCCCCATTGCTCACCCCATGCACGAAACTGGCCGCAATATTGCGCAGCATGAATTTGGTATGCCCACCAAAGGCCGAGTCGAACTGGTCGAGGCCTGCCGCCTTGTCGGGATTCTGCGCCGCCGCAATTTCCTTGTAGAGGAAGGGATGCGCCCGCAGCACGCCCTGCGCAAAGGTCATCAGCGTGCGCGTCAAGATATTGGCGCCCTCCACCGTAATGGCCACCGGCGTCGCCATATAGCCGCCAAACAGATAATTGCCCGGCCCGTCCTGAATGGCCCGTCCGCCATGAATGTCAAAGGCATCATCCACGCTCTCGCGCATCGCCTCAGTCGTGCGATATTTGAGCAGCGCCGAAATCACCGCCGGCCGCTGCCCCTCATCCACCATTGAAGCCGTCAACCGCCGGGACGCTTCATATGTATAGGCGCGCTTGACCATTTCCCCCAGCGGTTCGGCCACGCCCTCCATAATCCCCACCGGAATGCCGAACTGCCGCCTAATGCGTGCATAGGCCGAACTCACCCGCAAAGCCTGCTTGATCGAGGTCGTCCCAATCGC
Source organism: Devosia sp. A8/3-2 (assembly GCA_025452255.1). GTDB lineage: Bacteria > Pseudomonadota > Alphaproteobacteria > Rhizobiales > Devosiaceae > Devosia. The sequence goes on along the minus strand of CP104974.1, from coordinate 1,151,137 downwards.
CGGCAGCGAAATCGCTCGCCCGGTCGACAGACACTCCATCAGCATGCGCCAGCCCTGCCCGGCCCGGTCCACCCCACCGATCAGGAAATCCATGGGAATGAACACATCCGTGCCGCGCGTCGGCCCATTCATGAAGGCCTGCCGCGCCGGAAAATGTCGCCGCCCGATTTCGACACCCGGATGATCGTGCGGCACCAGCGCCAGCGTAATGCCGATCTCTTCGCCCTTGCCCAGTAGATTGTCCGGGTCCTTGAGGATGAAGGCCAGTCCCACGAGCGTGGCAATCGGCGCCAGCGTGATATAGCGCTTGTCCCAGCTCAGCTTGACGCCCAGCGTTTCGGTGCCCTGCCACATGCCCTTGGTGACAATGCCGATATCGCGCATGCCACCGGCATCCGACCCCGAATGCACGCCGGTCAGCGCAAAGCATGGCACTTCGAGGCCCTTGGCCAGCCGGCCGAGATATTTGTCTTTCTGGCTCTGGGTGCCGTATTTTTCCAGCAACTCGCCCGGCCCCAGCGAATTTGGCACCATCACGGTGATCCCCGCCGCCACCGACCGGCTCGAAATTTTGGAGACGATCATCGACTGCGCCTGCGCGCCAAAGCCCAGCCCGCCATATTCCTTGGCAATCAGCATGCCCGAGAATCCCTTGTCCTTGAGGAATTGCCAGACTTCGGGCGACAGGTCTGCACGATTATTGCGCGTGTCCCAATCGTCGATCATGGAACAGACCTCATTGGTTGGCCCGTCGATAAAGGCCTGCTCTTCGGCTGATAGCGTCAACGGCCGAATATCGGTCAGCTTGCTCCAGTCCGGCTTGCCGGAAAACAGCTCGGCATCCCAGCCGATTGTGCCGGCATCCAGCGCATCCTGCTCGGTCTTGCTGACCTTGGGTAAAATCGATTTGACCGCCCCATAGACCGACCGCGTCAGCACCGGCTTGCGAATGGCCTCAACGCTGAGCAGCAGCAGCACAATCCCCGGCACCAGCGCCAGCAACAGGCCGCCAAAACCGCCATCGAGCGCAAGGCCGCTCCCAGCCACATCGAGCCGGCTCAGCAGCCCTATCACCAGCGCTGCCACGCCCCAGTGCCAGAGCGGGCTTTCCCGCCGAGCCAGCACGCCAAAAATAATGAGGCTGATCACAAAAAGCGCAAGTGTCACGGCGGCCTCCCTGCTCGGCGGCTTGCTGCCGCCCATTCCGAAACGTCAGACCGTCCACGGTCCTCCGGTTCCTTGCTGGGCCTGCCGCGCTCAAACCATAGCGCACCGCATCCCCAGTGTTGAGACCGCACTTTACCGAGCTTTACGTAAACGTCAACTAACGACACATTACGTTCACGCAATCCAGCGGCTCGCGACCCATATTCAAAATCCTCCGTCACCCCTTTGACGCTAACGTAAAGCCATGGAATACTGCGTCCATAAGGGCAAAGCCCAAGCCTAACGGCACGAGGAGGACATTGATGGACCAGCGTAACGAGCGGGCAATGCGCCCCTGGATCGCCAGCTACCCCGACGGCATTGCACGGGACGTCAAGATCGATACCCGCCCCGTGCATGAGCAGGTACTGGCCGCCTGCGCCAAGAATCCCCTCGCCACCGCGCTCGACTTCATGGGCGGCACCACCAGTTTCGGCGACTGGCCCGCAAGATCACCGCCTTTGCCGGCGCATTACAGAGCCAGTTCGGGGTCAAGAAGGGCAGCCGGGTCGCGATTATGCTGCCCAACACGCCCTTTTACCCCATCGCCTATTACGGCGTGCTGCGCGCCGGTGGCACCGTGGTCAATTGTAACCCGCTCTATACCGTCAAGGAGCTCAGCCACATTACGGCCAATGCCGGCGCCGACATGCTGATCACGCTTGATCTGCAGCAGATTTTTGAAAAGGCCGAACAGCTGGTCCAGCTCGGTCACGTCAAATCGCTCATCGTCTGCCACTTTCCCGACGCGCTGCCTTGGCCCAAGAAAACCCTCTATTCCATCGCCAAGCGCAAAGACCTCGCCAAACTGCGCAAATCCCCCATCCGCGACCGCATTGCCCTGTTCAACGAAATGCTCGACCGCAAGGAAACGCCCAGCGCGGTCGTCATCGACCCCTATAAGGACATCGCCGTCCAGCAATATACCGGCGGCACCACGGGCGTGCCCAAAGGGGCCCTGCTCACCCACGCCAATATCGCGGCCAATATGAGCCAGATCGATCAATGGGGATGCGGGTTGTTCTATCCGCCCACCAAGGTCGTGGCGGTGCTCCCCTTCTTTCATATATTCGCCATGACGGTCTGCATGAACGTGCCGCTCTGCAATGGCACCCGGGTGGTCATGCTGCCCCGCTTTGAGCTCAAGGCCCTGCTTGATCTCTTCGCCCGCACCAAGGCCAATGTGCTGCCCGCAGTCCCCACACTGCTCTCGGCCATAGCCCGCGCCGAAGACCCTAATATTTCCGCCAAGCTCGCAAGCCTTGAAGTCGCCATTTCCGGCGGCGCCGCCCTGCCCAATGAAGTCCGCGCCAATTTCGCAAAAAAATCCAAAGCGCTGCTGGCCGAAGGCTATGGCCTCACCGAGGCCTCCCCGTCGTCTGCTGCGCCGCCCTGCGCGTACCCAGCAAACCCCTGTCCATTGGCCTGCCCCTCCCCGGCACCGATATCCGTTTCGTCGATATCGACACCGGGGAAGTGGCCGCCATCGGCGACAATGGCGAGCTTGAGGTCCGCGGCCCCCGGGTCATGTCCGGCTATTTCTGACAATGACGAGGCCAATGCAGAAGCCTTCCACGATGGCTGGCTGCGCACCGGCGATGTCGGCCACATGGACGAAGACGGCTATGTCTTCCTCGTCGATCGCACCAAGGACCTCATCATCTGCTCGGGCTTCAACGTCTATCCCCGCATCATCGAGGAAGCGCTGATGACCCATGAGGCGGTCGAGGAAACCAATGTCATTGGCGTGCCCGACGAATATCGTGGCGAGGCGCCCGTCGCCTATATCAAGCTCAAATCCGGTAAGACGGTCACCGACACCGAACTGAAGCAATTCCTCGCCGACAAGCTCAACAAGATCGAAATGCCGCGCGAAATCATCTTCAAGGATGCCCTGCCCAAGACCCTGATCGGCAAGCTCAGCAAGAAGGAATTGCGCGAGGAATACGCCGCCACAAGGGCGCAAAAGAAGTGAACCGCCCCGAGCCCGAGAGCCGCGACCTCTTTGCCATTGCGGATCTGGCCAAGGAATTCGGCATTTCCACCCGCGCCATCCGCTTCTATGAAGCCAAGGGCCTACTCGCTCCCGAACGTGTCGGCGCCACGCGGATCTTCCGCCGCCGCGACCGCGCCCGCCTCATCTTGATCCTGCGCGGCAAACGCCTCGGCTTTTCCCTGCGCGACATCTCCGACTATCTCAGCCTCTACGACGCCGATCGCTCCCAACAAGTGAGCCTGCTCATCGGCAAGGTCGACGAACGCCTCGCCTCGCTGCAGGCCCAGCTCTCGGACCTGCAGACGACGATCAGCGAGCTCAAGGAAATCAAAAAACTGGCCGACGAGCGCATCAAGCAGGCGGGGTAGGCGTCCTACCGCCCGCCGCGCGGTTTCACATTCTTGGTCAAAAAGTCCGGCTTCTTCGGCTTCACCCAATCCTTGGGCGGTTGCCGCACCGGCACTTGCGTGCCTAGCCCCATCGCCCCCGGCGGCGGCTGGCTGACGGTGACGCTCACCGCGCCATCCTCGCTCACCGGGGGCGTCTCCCCTTGAGCCGCGCAATCTCATTGCGGATCGCCGCTGCCTTCTCAAAATCCATCGCCTCAGCGGCCGCCGCCATCTGCTTTTCCAGCGCCACCAGCCGCAAATGATTAGATCGCGATGACATGCTTTTGGTCTCCGTTTCAGGCCCGATAATTCGTCCCATCGTCATCACCGGGCTTGTCCCGGTGATCCATCTTTCTGGCCACGGTGGTTGGCTAAGTCGCGCCGATGAAAATAGCCATGTCCTCCAGCGTCCCCGCCTCCGCCGCCGGCTTGTCCCACCGGATCCGGCTAATCCGCGGAAACCGCAGCGCCACCCCCGACTTATGCCGGCTCGACACTTGCGCGGAGTCAAACGCCACCTCGAATACCAGTTCCTTGCGCACCTCCCGCACCGGCCCGAACGATGCCACGGTATTGGCCCTGATCCACTTATCCAACAGCTTCAATTCCTCATCGGTGAAGCCAAAATAGGCCTTCCCGATCGGCACGATCTCATTCCCCTTCCACACGCCAAACGTATAATCCGAATAAAACGAACTGCGTTTGCCATGCCCGCGCTGCGCATACATCAGCACCGCATCCACCACATTGGGGTCACGCTTCCACTTGAACCAAAACCCCTTGGGCCGCCCCGGCACATAGGGCGAGGTTTTGAGCTTGATCATCACTCCCTCATGCCCATCGCGCTCGGCCCCCTCCCGCCGCAACCGGGCCAGATCGTCCCAATCGGCAAAGGGCAAAACCGGCGACAGATCGAGCCGGCTTTGCGGATTATTCGCGAACCGGGCCTCCAGCCGCGCCCGGCGCTCCATCCAGCCCAGCGCCCGCACATCCCGGCGCCCATCGAACAACATGTCATAGACCCGAATAAAGGCCGGGCTATCCTTGAGATGCTTGGCCGAGGCGACCTTCTTGTTCAGTCGCTGCTGCAAATCGTTGAAACTGCCCGCCTCAAAATTCCGCCCCACCAGTAATTCGCCATCGAGCACGCCCAGCCCGGTCACATTGTCCACAATATCGGGAAAAGCCGCCGCTATATCGTCGCCCGTGCGCGAAAACAGCGATGCCGTCCCCACGCCGAGCACCAGTTGCACCCTGATCCCGTCCCACTTCCACTCCGCCGCAAAATCCTTGGGATCGAACCGCGCTAGGTCCTTCTCCTCATCGATCGGATTGCTCAGCATCAGCGGATGAAACCGCGACGACTGGTCGATATCGGGCCGCCCGGCCTTGCCATCGAGCCGAGCAAACAAATCGAGATAAGGCACGCGCAAGCCATGCCACACCTCCTCGATGTCCTGCAGCGCCACGCCACTCATCTCCGCTAACGCGGTCTTCGCCAACCGCGCCGACACGCCAATGCGCAGCGCGCCGTCGCCAGTTTCACCAGCGCCCACCGCTCATTGATCCCCGCTTGCGTCAGCAGCGACGCAATCAGCTTGGGCAGCTCGCTTTTGCTAGTCGTATTGAACAGCTCAATGAGATCAGTCAGCGACGGCAGATCGCCCTGCGCTCCGTGATGCGGCCAAATCAGCGCAATCGTCTCGCCCGAGTCTCCGACATAATCGTAACTCATAGCGAACAGCGTCTCGTCCACCTCAGCCAGCACGGTTTCCTTGAGCAGCGCCGGCTTCACATTGCGAAAACTCAGCGCCCCGGTCAGCACCGCCAGCGCAAAGCCCCGGTCCGGGTCCGGCACCTCGCGAAAATACTGCGTCAACGCCGCAAGCTTGCGCGTCCACGACAGCGTCAGCGCCAACAATTCGAGGAGTTGCGCGAATGCCTTCATGGCTCGCGACCCGGCGCTGGAATGCGAGAGTCAGGGTATTGTGGCAGATCGTCGGTGATCGTGAACCATTCGAGCTTGGAAGCCACGCATTGGTGGAGGCGCGGGCGGACATCTTCGCTGTCGTTGAGCGCCAGCACATTGATACTGACGAAAGGCCCGTCATTGATGAAGTATAAGTGGGTGCCGCAGGCGCTGCAGAAATGCCGCAAGCCTTGCTCCGACGACCGATATGCCTCCGGCGTGCCCTTGATGAGAGAGAAGTCCCCGCCCGGAACATTGGCCGAAAGGACAGCCGGCGCGCCTGACCAATGGCAACACTTTGAGCAGTGACAATAGATTACGTCGTAGATGGAGCGACATTCGAAGCGAACGGCGCCGCACAGACAACCGCCATTCTTGCCCCCTTTAGGGGGCCGCCAACCACTCATCACGCTTCGCCCTCCCCGCCATCATCCTCAAAGCCCCGGATATTGAGCGGCTCGGCAATCAGCCCCTGCGTCCGGCACCAATAGACCAGCGCATCCTCCCGCCCATGCGTCACCCACACGGTCTCGGCCTTGGTCTCCCTTATGGTCTGCTGCAATTCCCCCCAATCGCAGTGGTCCGAAATCACCAGCGGCAATTCCACCAGCGCCTGCCGCGCGCTGTTTCACGCTCATCCACCCGGACGCCTGACACGTCACCGGATCGGGAAACCGCCGACTCCACCGATCGCGAATGGCCGATGGCGGCGCGATGACGATCTGCCCGGCAAAGGCGGCCTTGGGCACATCCAGCGCCGGCCGCAAATCCCCGAGCTCACGCCCAATTCTTCATAGAGCGCACAGAGCCGAAGCATCGCCCCATGCAGATAAATTGGCGCGTCATAGCCAGCATCCCGCAATAGCGCGATCACCCGCTGCGCCTTGCCCAGCGCATAACATCCCACCAGATGGCTCCGCTCGGGATTATCCGCCACCGATTTCAGCAACCGCGCGATCTCAACACGCGGCTGGGGATGCTGAAACACCGGCAAGCCAAACGTCGCCTCGGTGACCAGGAGATCACATTCCACCAGCTCATAAGCCTGCGCCGTCCGGTCCCGACCCCGCTTGTAGTCCCCGGTCACCACCACGCGCTGCCCGGCCTGCTCCACCAGCACCTGCGCCGAACCCAGAATATGTCCCGCCGGCACCAGCGTGATCGTCACATCATCGATCCGCAGCGGCACGCCAAAATCCAGCGCCTCAAACCGTCCCGCGCAGTCCTCGCCATACCGCGTCTTCATAATGGCAATCGTATCCGGCGTCGCCAACACCGCCCCATGCCCAGCCCGCGCATGGTCGGCATGCCCATGGGTAACAATCGCCCGCTCCCGCGGCACGGAGGGATCGATATAGGCATCGATCGCCTTGATATGCAGATTTCTATCGAGGATCGGGCTGGCCATGGCGCGATGATAACGCAATGGGCGCAAAAGTGTTCATCCAGAAGGCGGATCACCCGGCTTATCCGGGCAATCCACCTTTCTTTGTCAAAGCACCTTGCTCACCTTCAACAGCCACGGCCGCGTCTCATTGGCTGCCGTGATTGCCGCTTCCCCGCCCAGCACCACGACATGCCCATGCCGCGCCACCGCGTCCACCGCCTCGGCCAGCCGCTTGAAGTCCGCGGCATTGGTGCCCAGCACCTCATCGCGCCGCTGCTGCCGAATCGCATCCGTGGTCCCCGTCAGCTGCCGCCACATCGAGGAATAGCCCTTGGCATCAGGAAATTCATAGCCGTCGATATCCCCGATCACCCCGATGATCGAGCGCGTCAGATCGCTCTCGCCAATCCCGGCATTGAGCGCCTTGGCCGCCCTGTCATAAGCGTCCAGCGTCTTGAGCAGATTGGGATCGCGATAGGACAGAAACGAGAAATTGCCCGAGGTCAGGTCAAACCGGCTGGACCCACCATAGGCCCCGCCCTGCACCCGCACCTTGTCCCAGAGATAAGTGGTGTTCAAAAACTTCAGCGCCACACTGGAAGCGCCCGTCAACTCGAACCCGAGCGCCCGCAGGTTTGCCCCCTTGCCCACATAATTGACCTGCGCCGGAATGATCAGCCCTTCCGATTTGGGCGCCAGATCCACCGACCAATCGGCAAAGGCCGGCGTGCCATTGGGCAGGCGGCCGAGGAAGCTTTCGATCTCCCCCTTGGCCCGCCCCCAGAGCGAACCATCGGCCGTCACATTGACCACCATATGCCCGCGCTGGAACAGCGTATCGCGAATGCGCACCAGCGCCGCCTCAACACTGGCCCAATCGCTATCGATCCGCTGCACTAAGTCGCGCAGGAACCCCAGATAGCTAACGCCGCCCGATTGCTCGGCAATCCAGCCCGCCTCGGTTAGCCCGGATTTGAGCCGCGTATCGACAATGGCATTGCCCCCGGGCACCAGCCGCGTTTCGAACCCGGCCTTTTCCTCTAGCGCCATCTGGCGGAACCGCTCACGATTATCCAGCCGCGCATCGAGCAGCACATCGCCCATAATGGCGAGCATTTCCTCATGCTTGTCTGGCACGGCCTTGCCAGACAGGAAAAACCACGCGGCGCTGCCATCGCTGCCCTGCCGTGCCGAAAGGCCCCGATGCTGCGCGATCCCGCCCGTCGAGCGCCCGATGCGCTGCGTCAGCGATACGAAATCCTGCTTGCTCGTCCCGGTCTGCAACAATGCCCGCCCGAACAGCGGCAAATAAGGCAAGAGCTCCTTGTCCAGCACATGCAGATCAAACCCCAGATCGAGATACACAATCCCCAGCGTCGGCAGGTCATGGTAGAACAGCTTGGTATCCGCCAGCGTGCCGATTTCGATCGGCAATGTGCGGCTTTCGCGCGGCAGATCGGCCAGCGTCAGCGTCGGAATCTTGGCCAGCTCCGCCGGATCATCCACGCTTTCCTGCAATGCCTTGAGCTTTTCCGTCTCGGCCACCACCGCTTCCAGCGCCGCCCCATCCAGCCCCTGCCGCACAGCCGCCAGCCGCGCCACTTCCTCCGCCACCTCGCGCGCCCCCTGCTCAGGGTCAGCGCTCAACGTCACCGTGGTGCGATGGCTATTGTCGAGGAACAGCCGCGAAATTTCCTCGGCAGAAATGCCCCTCGGCCGCCTTGGCTTTGAGGCTCGCCAAAGCCCCCTCAAAGGCCAGCGGCTCGAGCGGATCCCCGCCATGCAGCCAGTGCCCATGGCAGTGAACATATAGGTCATGCCACGCGGGTAAGACCCGGTATTGTTCTCGCGCAACGAGAATTCAAACGTATTGATCGCCGCTTCCAGCTGATCAGCCGGAAAGCCCTGTTCCGCAATCTGCGCCAGCCTCAACAGGATCAGCGCCTCGACCTTCTCGGCATCCGCCGCATCGATCCCCTTCATGCCAAAGCTCGCCATCGGCTGGCGCAGCCCCGAGCCAATGCCGCCCCCGGTCATCCCCTCGCCCAGCCCCGATTCCGTCAGCGCCTTGCGCAAGGGCGCTGCCGGGTTGCCCGCCAGTAAATAGCTCAACATGCCATGGCTCAAGGCTTCTGTGCGATCCACCGGCGGATCGATCATCCAATTGACCGACACCATGCCATCCTGCGCCTTGCCCTCGCTTTTGGGGCCGGCATAGGTCGCCACAATCTGCCGCGGCGCATTGAACCGCGGCTGCAATTTCACCTCGGCATCCACATCCAGCCGGTCGAACTGGCTGAAATATTCGTCCAGAATCGCGAGCCGCTTGCCCGCATCGTCATCGCCTGAGAAAAATGCCCGCGTATTGGACGGGTGATAGAATGTGTCGTGAAACTCCTTGAACTGCCGATAGGTCAGCTCAGGAATGGCCTTGGGGTCGCCCCCGAGGATTTGCCATAAGTGATATCGGGATACAGCGAACGCTGGCTGAGATCACGCATCACCGCGTCAGGCGAGGAAAACACGCCCTTCATCTCATTGAACACCACGCCCTTATAAACTAGCGGCGCTTGCACATCCTCCAGCTCATAATGCCAGCCTTCCGGCGGAACGTGTCCTCTGAAATCAGCGGAAAAAACACCGCATCCAGATACACATCGACCGGGTTGTAAAAGTCCTTGAGGTTCTGGCTGGCCACCGGATAGGCGGTCTTGTCCGGAAACGTCATGGCATTGAGAAACGTATGCATGCTGCCCTTGAGCAGCTCCACAAACGGCTTCTTGACCGGATATTTGCGCGATCCGCACAGCACCGAATGCTCAAGAATATGCGCAATCCCCGTCAGAATCCTGCGGTGGCGTCTTGAACGTTACGCCGAACACCTTGTTCTCGTCGTCATTGACGAGGCTGAGCACCTCCGCCCCGGTTTTTTTGTGCCGGAACAATTGCACTTGCGAATTGACCTCCACGATATGCTCGTCACGGATCAGCTCGAATGCGGGATGGGACATAAGGATACTCGGCGTGTTCTATCTATCGTCCACCAAGGTAGGCACCCCCACCCCGATCCGCCAGCCCCCGCCGGCACACCATTGCGCATTTGTAACGCGATCCGGCCGAATGCGCCGAGCCACCATCGCCCCCAGCTAATTCAGCCGCGCCAGAAAGGCCTCGACCACGCCATTGAACAGCGCCGGGCGCTGTAGCGGCGCGAAATGGCTGACGCCCGGCAGCGTCACCCGTTCAGCGTCCGGCAGCGCCGCTGCCGGGTAATCCATGTGCTCGGCCCGGATGAATTCATCGTGCTCGCCCAGCAGCACCAGCACCGGCACCACGATCTGCGCAAGTTCGGCCAAGCCATAATTGGGCTGGCTTGACTGCATCTGGCCCACCGCAGCCATGAATGCATCAAAGGCGTCAGGCGTCGCAGAGAGCGCCGCATAATCGGCCCGATGCCGGCCGATGCACCGCCCCAGCAGCGGATTGTCGAAATCGAGATCCTTGGTACCGCTATTGTCGACATTGCAGGCGAAAAACACCACCCCACTGATCCGCTCCGGCGCCAGTCGCACCAGCGCCAGCCCCGTGCAGGCTCCATCGCTCCACCCCAGAACCGCCGCCCGCGCCACGCCCAAATGGTCGAGCACTGCCAGCACGTCGCCCGCCATCAATTCGTAGCCGAAGGGCCGCTCGTCCCGGGTACTGCGCCCATGCCCACGGCTGTCGATGACAATCGCCTGATATCCCGCCGCCACCAGCGCAGGCACCTGCTTGGCCCAATTGTCCGCATGCCCCAGCCCGCCATGCAGCAGCACGACCGGACGGCCCATGCCATAGCGCGCCGCCCATATTTGCGCGCCTTCATGGCCGACATAGCCGTTCCAGTCCGTGCCATCCGGCAGGGACGCACCATGCGCGGCAAAGTCGCTGAGATCGTCATCGTTCTCGAGCACGCCTGTTCTCCACTATTCGAAATAATCTGGGAAATCCCCGATCGTCTGGGTCAGCAGCGCCTCGGCGCGGCCCAGATGCTCGCGCATGGCCTGCTCGGCCGCCGCCACATCGGCCTTGCCCACCGCCGCGGCAATCTCCTTGTGCTCGGCAATGGCCCGCTGGCTCGAGGAGACGCCCAGCGTCAGATAGCGCACCCGATCAAGCTGGATCTTGTGATCGTCAATCAGCTGCCAAGCATATTCCACGCCCGCCAGCCGGGCGAGCGTGCGGTGGAACAATTCATCGAGTGTATGAAACGCCGCTCGGTCATTGGCCGCCGAGGCCTTTTCTCGGTCTGCAATCAGCCCGTTGAGCACCGCCGGGCATCCTTGCCCGGATTGGCCGCCACCCGCCGGATGATTTCCACCTCGATGGATTCGCGGATGAAGCGCGATTGCCGCACTCCATCGGGCGAGATTTTCTTGACCACTGTGGCCCGCTTGGGCCGGATCAGCAGCAGCCCCTGCTGCGCCAGGGCAGATGAACGCCTCGCGCACCGGCTGGCGCGACACGCCATAGCGGCCCGCGATATCGCTCTCGGAAATTACATCGCCCGGTCGCAACGCCATGGTGACGATTTCGTCGCGCAACGCCCGCACGACGCGCAGCGCAATGGTTTCCTCGTTCGTTTCCAGCACTGGGCCATCGTCTCGTTGTTTCCTCCCCAACCATGCCTGCTTTGATCGCGCCAAATTCCTCCAATCGGCCGCGATCCACAGGTTTTTGGTCCTTTTGTCCGGCCCTGCTCGCCGTTGCCCCTCTGGCTCGGGCTGCAGATCGGGTGCATTGCCCTAAAGCGCCATCCCGGCCGCAAGACACCTCAGAAATGACCAAAAGAATTAGTGCCCTTCGCAATCTTGTATGGTAGATGCTTCGTCGCTGCCTGTCCATGGGCGCAATAATCGCATCGAGACTGGAGAAAATCGAATGGCCAAGACCTATGCACTGGTGGGAACCGGGGGTCGGGCGCGGATGTTTTATGAAGCCATCCCGGGTCCTCATCGCGAACATTCCCGGCTCGTCGCGCTTTGCGACACCAACCAGTCCGCATGGACTATACCAACCGGGCAATCGAAAACGAGCTGTCCGGCAAGGCCGTCCCCACCTACAAGGCGGCCGACTTCGCCAAGATGATCGCCGAGACCAAGCCGGACACGGTCATCGTCACCTCGATCGATCGCACCCACCACCAATATATCATCGCGGCCCCGGAAGCCGGCTGCGACGTGATCACCGAAAAGCCGATGACCACCGACCCCGAAAAGTGCCGAGCCATTCTGGACGCAGTCGAGCGGACCGGCCGTTCGGTGCGGGTGACCTTCAATTACCGCTACGCCCCGCACAATTCTGCCTTGCGCGAGCTGATCGCCGAAGGCGCCATCGGCACCCCCACTTCGGTACATTTCGAATGGCTGCTCGATACCCGCCACGGCGCCGATTATTTCCGCCGCTGGCACCGCGACAAGCGCAATAGCGGGGGCCTCATGGTCCACAAATCGACCCACCATTTCGACCTCGTCAATTTCTGGCTCGGCAGCCAGCCCGACACGGTCTTTGCCATGGGCGACCTGAAATTCTACGGCCGTGCCAATGCCGAAGATCGTGGGTGTTCACCCCCTATACCCGCACCACTGGCGTCAGAAGCGGCCAAGGACGATCCTTTCGCCATCGACCTCACCGCCAACCCGGTGCAGAAGGGGCTTTATTGGGACGGCGAAAAGGAAGACGGCTACCAGCGCGATCAGAACGTGTTCGGCGACGGCATCTCCATCGAGGACACAATGAACGTCATGGTCCGCTACCGCAACAAGGCGGTCATGACCTATTCGCTTCACGCCTACGCCCCACGGGAAGGCTTCAACGTCGCCATCAACGGCACCGGCGGGCGCCTGGAACTGATGGTGCGCGAAACCTCCTATATCAATGCCGGCTCAACCTCGACCGCCGAGGGCGCCGCCAAGGGCGTTGATCTCTACCACTTCCCCCTGCATGGCGAAGCCCGTGTCATCCCGATCAAGCATGCCAAGGGCGGCCATGGCGGCGGCGACAATATCATGCTCGAAGAAATCTTCGGCAATGCCACGCCCAAGCCCGGCTACGGCGCCAACCATCGCGACGGGGCGCTGTCGATCCTGACCGGCATAGCCGCCAACCAGTCCTTCGCCACCGGCCTTCCGGTGGACGTCCGCAAACTGGTTCGCTTCTAAACCACAAGGGCTCGGCACGCTTTTGTGCCGGGCCCTGTGCCCTCCACGCCGGCCAGAGCGCATGGCCCTGTGAAATTCCCGGCCACCCCTACCCCAACGCGCCCAAAATCATGCTAACCCTTCACCAAGCATCCGCCTTGAGTCTCCGACCGAGACGTGACTGGCCGGCTGGGAGATTTGATGAAGGTAGCAATCGACATGGGCGCGACGACGGGGTCTGCGCCCGCCACGCTCGATCTCGAGGAATTGCTGGCCACCCGCCTTTTGGTGCAGGGCAATTCCGGCTCCGGCAAATCCCATTTGCTGCGCCGCCTGCTCGAACAGTCGGCGCCTTGGGTGCAGCAATGCATCGTCGATCCCGAGGGCGATTTCGTCACCCTCGCCGACAAGTTCGGCCATGTCGTGGTCGATGCGACGCGCACCGAAGCCGAGCTGACCCGTATCGCGGGCCGCATTCGCCAGCACCGCGTCTCCGTCGTGCTCAATCTTGAAGGTCTCGACGTCGAGCAGCAAATGCGCGCCGCCGCTGCATTCTCGGGCGGCATGTTCGATGCCGACCGCGATTTCTGGTATCCCGTCCTCGTCGTTGTCGATGAAGCCCAGCTCTTCGCCCCCTCCGTTGCCGGCGAAGTCAGTGACGAAGCGCGCAAACTCTCGCTCGGCGCCATGACCAATTTGATGTGCCGCGGCCGCAAGCGGGGCTCGGCCGGTGTCATCGCCACCCAGCGCCTCGCCAAGCTGGCCAAGAACGTCGCCGCCGAAGCCAGCAATTTCCTCATGGGCCGCACCTTCCTCGACATCGACATGGCCCGCGCCGCCGATCTTCTGGGTATGGAAAAGCGCCGAGGCCGAGCAGTTCCACGATCTGGCCCGCGGCCATTTCGTTGCCCTCGGCCCCGCCATTTCCCGTCGCCCCATGCCGGTCACTATTGGTGCCGTCGAAACCTCGGCCCGCTCCACCAGCCCCAAGCTGACCCCGTTCGAAGCCCCTCTCGATGCCGCCGAGCTGATCTTCACGGCCAGCCCCGAAGAAATCGTCCGTCCCGTGGTGCGCCGCCCGGCGCCACCACCGCCGCCCTCGACCAATGAGCTGCTCGCCCGGGTCGCCCGCGCGCCCCGAAGCCGAGGCGGCGCCGCAAAGCCTGTTCCCCGAGATCGACGAAGCCGAGCGAGACAGCCAGATCGACGCCATCATGGGCGAGCTTTTGGGCGACCCCGACGCCAGCTTCCGCACCGTCGCTGTGCTCTATCAGGATTTTCTGGTCCGCTGCCGCATCCGCCGCGTACCCGGCGAGCCCCCGGCTTTGCCCGCCTTTAAGCGCAGGCTGGCCGTCGCCCGCGTCGCCCCCGACACCGAAACCGCCCAGTCCGATGGCTGGCAGACCGCCCTCTCGCTATCCGAAACCCTCAGCGATGACGTGCAGGGCGTCTTCCTCGTGCTGGCCCAAGCCGCCCTCACCAATGCTCCTTGCCCTTCCGACGCGACCACGGCCCGCCTTTACGGCACTCATTCCGCCAGCCGAGCAAGGCGCCTCCTCACCGGTTCGAAGAACGTGGCCTGCTCGTCGTCCGCCTCGACTTCCGCAATAATCGCGTCGTCGCCTTCCCGGACTTGTCAGCCGAAACCGCCGCCGGCGACCCTAATGGCCCCGATGTCATGATCGACGAACGCGGCGCGGCTGAGTAGCCGGCTACCCCAACTCCGCCTTAAACCCATACCGCCCCGTCGCCCCCGGCCCCAACACCACCGTCGATGGCCGCGCCTCAATCCCATCTCCGCGCTCCACTGCCGCCGCCGTTCCGTGCCGGGGTTCCGTGCAGATAAACGGGGCATCCGCCTGCTTGGTCCAGAATGCCGAGTTCGGCAGATTCTCCCGAGTCAGGTGCACTTCCGCCCCCTCGGCGCCATAGCGCAGCCCGCTCCCGGCACCCTCCAAAAGATCATCGTGTCGCCGGTAAACCTGCCCCGCTCCAGCGCCAGCACGCCATCCACAAATGGCGATGGCCGCGGCGACGGATCGACCAGTCCGCCCTCCAGCCGCGCCAATGCCGGCGCCCCGCCGCTATCGAGCCGGATCGTGTGATCCTGCCCCTCGCACCCCGGCAGCGGCCACAGGAAAGCCGGATGAAACCCGATCCCGAACGGCATGGGCTTTGTGTCCCTGTTGGTCACTTCCGCCGTCACCAAAACAGCCGCGCCTTCGACGCGATGCTCCACGCTCAACAGGAAATCGAACGGATAGATCAGAGCGCGTCGCCTGCCCGGCCGCCAGCTCGAGCCGGCAGAAATCGTCCCCGCTCGCAACCAGCGTGAATTCACCACGCCGCGCGAAGCCATGTTGAGGCATCGGATAGCGCACGCCCTCGATGCTGATATGATCATCAGGCGCCTTGCCCACGATCGGAAACAGAATCGGCGACCGCCCGGTCCAGAACGCGGCATCCCCGTTCCACAGCCAATCCCGCCCATCCCGCGTCGTCAACGTCTGCATCTCGGCCCCAAGCGCTGACACCTCGACGCTCAGATGCTCATTGCCAATCCTGATATTGCTCATGCCGCACTCCTGAATACCCGGGCAGGCTACCCCGCGCCCCCGCTCGCCCGCAATCCATCAGTCTGCCATCCCCCTTGTAGGGAAGGTTAAGGTGGGGGTAAGCCTCCGCTAACCCGGAGCTTCGCTTGTCCCTGCCGCCCCTGCCCATCGACGACGCCCTTCCCGCGCTGCTCAATGCCCCGGCACAGAGCCCCTATGCCGTGCTCGTCGCCCCGCCGGGTGCCGGCAAAACCACCCGTGTCCCCCTCGCCCTCCTCTCTGCCCCCGGCGCCAAGACAATCGCATCATCGTCCTTGAACCAAGGCGCTCGGCCGCCCGCGCCGCCGCCGGCCAGATGGCGCGCCTGCTCGGCGAAGAAATCGGCCAAACCGTGGGCTACCGCGTCCGCATGGACACCGGGGTCACCGCCAAAACCCGCATCGAGATCGTCACCGAAGGCGTCTTCACCCGCCTGCTGCTCGACGATCCCGAATTGACCGGCATCGCCGCCGTGCTGTTCGACGAATTCCACGAGCGCAGCCTCGATGGCGATCTGGGCCTCGCCCTCACGCTGGACGCAGCAGCCCTCCGCCCCGACCTGCGCGTCCTCGTCATGTCCGCCACCATCGATGGCGGAAAGGTCGCGACCCTCCTCGACAACGCCCCCGTCATCGAAAGCTCGGGCCGCGCCTTCCCCGTCGAAACCCATTACGCCGAACCCGACCCGCTCCAGCGCCTCGAAGATCAGGTCACCTCAGCCATTCTCACAGCGCTGCGCAGAGCATGACGGATCCGCCCTCGTCTTCCTCCCCGGCCGGGGCAGAAATCACCCGCGTCGCCGAACGCCTCGCCTCCCGCGTCCCCGCCAATACCGATATCGCCCCCTTTATGGCCAGATCACCCCGGCCGAGCAGGACCGCGCCATCCGCCCCGCCGAGCCCGGCCGCCGCAAGATCGTCCTCGCCACCTCGATAGCCGAAACCTCCCTCACCATCAACGGCGTCCGCATCGTCATCGACAGCGGTTTCCGCCGTGTCCCCGCCTATGAACCCGCCACCGGCCTCTCAACGCTCCAAACCCGCCGGGTCTCCCGCGCCGGCGCCGACCAGCGCCGCGGCCGCGCCGGCCGCACCAGTCCCGGCGTTGCCATCCGCCTCTGGAACGAAGGCCAGACCGCCGCCCTCGAACCCTTCGACACCCCCGAAATCCTCGCCGCGGACCTCGCCGGTTTTGCGCTCGACACGGCCACACGGGGCATCACCAAGCCCAGCGCTTTGCGCTTCCTCGACGCCCCGCCCACGCCCGCCCGGGCCGAAGCCACCGCGCTCCTGCAACGCCTCGACGCGATCGACGCAACCGGCCGCGTGACGCCGGACGGCAAAGCCCTCGCCCGCCTGCCGTTCCACCCGCGCCTAGCGCATATGGTGGTTGCTGCCGCCTCCGAAGACGACGCCCAAACCGCCGCCGAACTCGCCGTCCTCATCGGCGAACGGGGCTCGGGCGGCGACAGCACCGATCTCAGCCATCGCCTCGACCGTTTCCGCAGTGACCCCTCCAAACGCGCCAGCGATGCCCGCGCCATGGCCCAGCGCTGGGCCAAACTGGCTGGCAGCAAATCTGGCGGCAATCTCCCCGCCGGGCATCACTCGGCCCGCGCCTTCCCCGACCGCATCGCCCAAGCCGCCGGCCCGCGCGGAAAATTCCGCCTCGCCAATGGCCGCCGGGCCAGCCTCGAGCAAACCGACGCCCTCGCCGCCGCCCCCTTCCTCGTCGTCACCGACATCACCGGTGCCGCCGCCAATTCCCGCATCCGCGCCGCTGCCGGACTTGACCGCGCGGACCTCAGAAACCCTCTTCGCCCATCGCATCACCGAGACGGAAACAATCAGTTTCGACGCCGCCTCCGGCAGCATCCGAGCCCGCCGCACCCGCCAGCTCGACGCCCTGCGTCTCGCCGACGAGCCGGTCGCCGTCGCAGATCCGGAAGCTGCCGCCCCGCTCCTCGCCGAGGCTGCTGCCCGCCGTGGTCTCGACCTGCTGCCCCGGAGCCGCGAACAGAAAGCGTGGCGTGCCCGCGCCAATTTCCTGCGCCAGACCCCGGGCGACGACTGGCCCGACCTCACCGCCGAAGCCCCGGCATCCAGCGTTGCCGACTGGCTTGCACCCGCCTTGTTCGGCCTCACCAGATTGTCCGAAATCACCGGTGAACAGTTGCGCACTGCGCTCGACCTGCTGCTGCCCTATGGGCGCCGTCAGGATATCGAGGCCCTGCTCCCCAGCCATTTCACTGCCCCCACGGGCAATGCAGTCCCCATCGACTACTCGGCCGAAGGCGGCCCGGCGATCGAGATTCGCGTCCGAGAACTGTTCGGCCTGACCCGCCACCCCACCATCGCCAACGGCCGCATCCGGCTGCTGCTGATTCTGCTGTCGCCGGCCCACCGTCCGATCCAGACCACCCGCGACCTGCCCGGCTTCTGGAGCGGCTCCCGGGCCGATGTCGCCAAGGACCTCAAGGGCCGCTACCCCCGCCACCCCCGGCCGGAAGACCCCGCCAGTGGCAATGCCGACTGCAAGGGCCAAGCCAAGAGGCACGTGAGCCCGGACAAACAAAAGCCCCGGGCTCACACCCGGGGCTTCGCATCTCATCCCGGCACTTTCATGCCTTTGGCGAAAACTCCAACGCCACCCCATTGATGCAATAGCGCAGCCCGGTCGGGGGCGGACCATCGGGGAAGACATGCCCCAGATGGCTGCCGCAGGTGGCGCAATGCACCTCTGTCCGCACCATACCATAGGAGCGGTCCGTGGTCGTCTCCACCGAACCCGGCAGCGGATCGTTAAAGCTGGGCCAGCCGGTGCCGCTCTCGAATTTCAGCGTCGATTCGAACAAAGGCGTATCGCAGCCGGCGCAGGAAAATACTCCCGCCCGCTTTTCATAGAGCAGCGCGCAACTGCCCGGCTGTTCGGTGCCATGATTGCGCATCACCTGATATTGCTCTGGCGTCAGCTTGGCCCGCCATTCCGCATCGGTGCGGGTCACCTTGAAGGCGTGGGTATCCATGGCATTCCCCTTTTGTCTGTCTGTCACTGTGCACAGATATAGTATCTTCTTTGCCCCGCCGACACCCATCCGCCCCATCAAGGCGGCGTGACCTTTCGAGAAGTCCATGACCATCATCCGCACCATTGCCGAACTTGAAGCGCTCTATGCCCCCGCCCCCGTCGCCGCCTCCACGGTCAAGGTGGCTCACGCCATGACCCCGCAATACCGGCGCTTGATCGAGGCCAGCCCTTTCGCCGCTCTGGCTACCGTGGGCCCCGAAGGCATTGATTGCTCCCCCGCGGCGACCAGCCCGGCTTTGTGCGTATTCACGACGACAAAACCCTGATGATGCCCGACCGCCGCGGCAATAACCGCATCGATTCGCTGCGCAATATCGTGCGCGATCCCCGCGTCGCCTTCTTGTTCCTGCTACCCGGCTCGGGCACCACGTTCCGCGCCAATGGCCGGGCCCATCTCAGCGTCGATCCCGCTCTGCTCGAGAGTTTCGCTGTGGATGGCAAGCCGCCCCGCTCGGTCATCGTCATGGCCATAGACGAACTCTATTTCCAATGTGCCCGCGCCATCATCCGCTCCGAGCTGTGGAACCCGGCGCGCCATCTCGACCCCAAATCCTTGCCCAGCCCCGGCGACATCCTCGCCGCCATGACCGACAACCGGGTCGGCGGCCGTGCCTATGACCGAGGCTTGGCCGGAACGGGCGAAACAGACCATGTGGTAGGCGGCCACCGAAAGCCCGCCACTGTCACGCCCCAGTCATCCTCCCCGCTACGAGGTCGCCAAACCGACCCAAAGGCCCAAAAGAATGACCCTGAAATTTGTGGTAATGAGTGACCTGCATCTGCTGCCCGAAGGCGAATTGTCGCTGACGCTCGACACCTCTGCGCGCCTCGAACGCGCCGTCGACGAAGTGATCGCCCGCTATGGCGACGCCGATTTCTGCGTGCTGGCCGGTGATCTGGCCGATACCGGCAATCCCGCCGCTTATGAGCGCCTCAAATCCATCATCGCCCGCCTGCCTATCCCGGTGCATATCACCACGGGTAATCACGATGACCGCCAGACTTTCCTCGACAGTTTCGGCGCCCATTTCGCCGCCGAAACCGGCAAGGTCGACAAGGTGATCGACATCAAGGGCTATCGCATCATCCTGCTTGATTCGTCCGAACCCGGCCGGGTCGATGGCGTGCTGGAAGCCGCCCAGATCGACTGGCTCGTCGCCCGCCTCGCCGAGGCGCAAGACCGCCCGGTCATCGTCATCCTGCATCACAATGCCAATGCCCTACATATCCATGCCGACACGATCCGCATTCTTGAGCCCGACGCCTTCATCGCCGCCCTCAAGACCCATCCCGATATTCGCCAGATCATCGCCGGCCATGTGCATCTGACCTCGACCGCGATCTGGCACGGCCTGCCCTTCACCACGCTGGCCGGCGGCCATTATTCGGTGAGCTTCGATGTCGACCGCCCCGAAGCCCCGCTGCGCCGCCTCGAAGGCCCCGGCCAGATGGCCGTCGTCGTCGGCACGCCCGACCGCACCACTGTGCTGTTCGATGACTTTATCAACGGCAATGCCATTATCGACACCGTTCACGACTAGGGCCCCCAACTCGCCCCAACCACGATGTCATCCCGGCGCAGGCCGGGATCCATGCTGGGCTCCGGGCGCGCCCACCATGCGTCAACTGGCCCGACACGGCCCGCGCAGAGGGAGCAAAACTGCCCCCTCCTCACCCTCTTTCCACAAAGCCCAAACTAGCCTCTTGACCCCTGTCAGGGTTTTATGGTCTATCCGCGCCACTGGACTAGCTTCACGGCTTTTCCATCCCGGAGAGATGGGCGTATAGCTCAGCGGGAGAGCACCTCGTTGACATCGAGGGGGTCACAAGTTCGATCCTTGTTACGCCCACCATCTCTCTAAAGACTTTCGCCGCATGGCGATGGGAGTATAGCTCAGCGGGAGAGCATTCGCTTCACACGCGAAGGGTCACAAGTTCAATCCTTGTTACTCCCACCATTTCCCCCTTTTGATTTTGCGAGCGGACCGAGGCCTTTCAAGCGTCTGCGCGTTTTGACGGCACCCAAGCCCCCAAAACAAAAATCCCGCTTGCGCGGGGACGATGTCAGAACTGTCGCTGAGACCATGCGGAAATTCGGCGAGTCGGCTGGCATGGTCTTCGAGAACCGGAGCGGAAGCGGAGAAGGCCGCGTCAGGCGGCCGCCGCAGTAGAGTTTACGCTTGGTCTCAGGCTCAGGCCGCCAGCAGCCGCTCAACCTCATTGACCGAGTCCTTGAGATGAAACGGCTTGCTCAGCACCGAGGCATCCTTGGGCGCGTCGCTATCGGGGTTCAGTGCCACAGCGGCAAAGCCGGTGATGAACATCACCTTCAGATCGGGGTCCAGTTCGGTGGCTCGCCGGGCCAGCTCGATCCCGTCCATTTCCGGCATCACGATATCGCTGAGCAGCAGTGCAAACGGCTCCTCGCGCAGCCGCTCATAGGCCGATAGCCCATTGTCGAAGCTCACCACATCATAGCCCGCGTTCTTGAGAGCGCGTCAGGAACTGGCGCATGTCGTTATCGTCTTCGGCGAGCAGAATTCGCTTCATCAATGTCTCCGGCCATCCGGTTCGAATGTAGGGCGGACCTTCGATAGCACCTTTGCGGCGAATCCGCGCCATCCCCATAAAATATGGCACGATGTTTAAGCGAGTTTTGCACATTGGCAAATGCCCGGCGATTCCAGTTCGTTATTTTGTGACAATCTGGACAATCTTCCGACAAAGCGCCAAACTGGCTGCAAATCACTGCTGCGCCCAAACTTTTGGGTCCAGACAAGCGGGGAGCCAGAGTGCGGTCCGACTATTGGGATCAGCCGGCGTTCGAAACCATCCGTCCACGACGGCTGGTGGCGCCATTAGTGTTCAATTCTGCCCATTCCGGCCGCATCTATCCCGACCGCTTCCTGGCCATGACCCGGCTCGATCACCTTTCCATCCGCCAGTCGGAGGATGCCCGGGTCGATGAATTGTTCGCCCGCGCGCCCCATCTGGGCGCCCCCATGCTGCGCGCCCATTTCCCCGCGCCTATCTCGACGTCAATCGCGAACCCCGGGAGCTCGATCCCGCCATGTTCGTCGAGCCCCTGTCGGACCGGTTCAACACCACCTCGCCCCGCGTTGCGGCGGGGCTGGGCACGCTGGCCCGCGTCGTGGCCGAAAACAAACCCATCTACCGCGAGCGCCTGACGCTGGATGACCGCGCATGCGCATCGAGGGGATCTACCACCCCTATCACGCAGCCCTGCAAAAGCTGCTCAGCGAGGCTATCACCGCTTTTGGCGTGGCCGTGCTGATCGATTGCCATTCCATGCCCCGCATCACCCGCACTCCCGAACGCGCCGCGCCTGATATCGTCTTGGGTGACCGCTATGGCACGACCTGCGCACCGGGCCTGATTGATCTGGTGGAAACCATCTTTGCCGGCGCCGGTCTCAAGGTCGCGCGCAACCGCCCCTATGCCGGGGTTTTGCCACCCGCTCCTATGGCCGCCCGCAACATGGCGTGCATGCCCTGCAGATCGAAATCAGCCGCCACCTCTATATGAACGAGGTGACACTTGCGAAAAACGAAGGTTTTGACGCCACCAGAGCCCTGCTCGAACGCCTGATCTTCGCCCTGATCGGCCTCGACCTGCCCGCCCTTGTCGGCACCCCACCTCTCCCCGAAAAAGCCGCCGCCGAATAGGCGGCAGCAGCAGCATTCCTGCGCCAGCGGGAACCATGCTACCAACACCGCAAGATCCCCCAGTAGACCGCATGGTGAGCTTGTCGAACCACGCGGTCGTGCCCCGGACCCATTATGCCCCTCGACCTCGCCAAAATCGAAGCCACCCTGCTCGCTGCCGCCGAGGCCGCCGCCAGCCACACGCTGCCGCTCTTTCGCACCCATTTGGCCATCGACAATAAGCTTGCCGAGGGCTTCGACCCTGTCACCGAGGCCGATAAATCAGCCGAAACCGCCATACGCGCCGTCATTGCCGAGGCCTTCCCCGACCACGCCATCATCGGCGAGGAATGGGGCAATACCGGCGATAGCGAATATTCTCGGATCATCGACCCGGTCGACGGAACCCGCGCCTTCATTTCCGGCGCCCCCGTCTGGGGTACGCTGATCGGCTTTGCCCATAATGGGGTCGCCATTGCAGGGCCTGATGAGCCAGCCCTTTATCGGGGAAACCTTCTCGGCCGTGCCCGGCCGCGCCACCTATCGCCGCGCCGGCGAAGCCCAGCCGATCCGTACCAGCGGGCAGACCGAATTGGCCCCATCCCGCGTCTTCACCACCACTCCATCCCTGTTCCGCACGCCCGCCCTGCTGACCAAGTGGCAAGCGATCGAATCTGCCACGCGCCTGCAACGCTTCGGCATGGATTGCTACGGCTACGCCCTCCTCGCCGCCGGCCACGCGGACTCGGTCATCGAGCCCTTCCTCAACACCTATGACATTGCGGCGCTGGTCCCCATCATCCGCGAAGCCGGCGGCGCCATCGCCTGCTGGGACGGCAGCGAACCCACCGGCGGCGGCGACGTGGTGGCAGCGGCGACACCGGAGCTGCTGGAAAAAGCGCTGAAATTGATCAACGCGGCATAGGGCCAGTTAAGGGCCCGAGCCACCAACACCCACAATGTCATTGCCGCGAAAGCGGGAACCTCCGTTTGCCGGGTCCTTCAAAAACCTAAACCGTCAAATCCGTAATAAACGCATCGAACGCGGCCAGCACCTGTCCGCGGATCACGTCATTTTCCATGAACAATTCATGGCGCGCCGCCCACCAGCAAATGGTGCCCGGTGCGCATGCGCAGCCCCAGCCGCTCGATGGCCGCGGTCGATACCACCTCGTCCCGCGCCGCCGCCAGCATCAGCACCGGGATCTTGATCCGCCCGGGAAAATCGTCCCGCCCGGCCACCGCCATCGCCCCCATGGCCGCCGCCGCCCAGCGAATGGTGGGCGACGCGATCCCCAGCCCCGGCTGGGCATTTTGCACGTTCACCATCCGCATATAGCGCAGCAAATCGGAGGTCAGCGGATTGCCCGGAAAGTTCATTTCCGAGGCCGGCCGGTCCGCCCCCGGCGCACCGGCAATTGCCCCAGCCCCAGAAAGCTCAGCGTCTCGGTCACCCGCGCCATGCCCGCCATGCTCAGCGGCTGGTTGTCCAGCGCCAGCATGGGCGCCGACAGGAACATGCGCTCGAACATCATGCGGTCGCGCGTGCCTGCATTGAGGCACACCAGCCCACCCATGGAATGGCCCACCGTGTAATAAGGCGGCGGGCAATCGGGCAGCAGGATCTGCCCATGAAAACTCTTGAGATCGATCCAGTAATCCTCGAAGCGGTCGACATAGCCCAGCCCCTGATTACCGATCAGCCGTTCCGACCCGCCCTGCCCGCGCCAGTCGAACGTCGCCACGGCAAAGCCGCGCTTGCGGAAATCGCTGACGGTCTCGAAATATTTCTCGATGAATTCGGCCCGCCCCTGCACGAGGCAGATTGTGCCCCGCGGCGCCCCCTGCCCCTTGGGCCAGATCGCATAGCGTAACCGCACCTTGTCTTCGGTCGAGAAATACCCCGCCCGCACGCCCTCCGGCACCGGATTGGATGCAATATTGACCAGCTCGGGTCCATCGGGATCGACAGTAATGGTCATGGAGAACAATCACCTCTCTGGTCCATCCTGCATAGCGGCAGACCACCATTGCTGGGAAGCATTTCTGCTTTGGACGAACCGAAAATGGTGGTGATCGAGAACCGGAGCGGAGCGTACATCGGTACGTGAGCGCCGGAAGCGCAGAGCACCGCTATTTGCAGACCGTCCAAAGCAGAAACGCAAACAGCAAAAAGCCAGTGCTCGGTGGGGGCACTGGCTTCTTGTTTTTAGGTGCGGTCCATGCGGGGGCGGATGATGGACCGCGGGGCGTATTCAAGATGTCTCCTGAACACGAGATCAGCTTTACGCCCCCTGCCTGAACCAAACCGGACATGCCCGTTCATTTTCGGTTCATAATTCATTCAGCTTGCAGGCTCTTGAACCGTTCGGCCCTCTTCCTACATCTTGTTGGCCCGCCGGAAATCCGGGGCCCTGACCTGCCGATCATGCGTTCGCCTAATGCTGGGGACGTCTGTGCAGACCACCGGGAGATCCACGTTGCTCACAGGAGAATGTGACATGCAAACCATCGATTTTTCCCCCTTCTACCGTTCCACGGTCGGCTTTGACTGTCTGTTCAACCGCCTCGATACCCTGAGCGGCCGAGAAACCAAGACCTACCCGCCCTACAATATCGAGCGCACCGGCGAAGATGCCTATCGCATCTCCATCGCCGTGGCCGGTTTCTCCAATGGCGATATCGCCATCGAAACCAAGGAGAACAGCCTCGTAGTCAAGGGCGCCAAGCCTCAGGAGAGCGCAGAGAAGGCCCGTGAATTCCTCCATCGTGGTATTGCCGAGCGCGCCTTCGAGCTGCGCTTCCAGCTGGCCGATTATGTCGAGGTTCAGGGCGCCACGCTCGAAAACGGGCTGCTCCATCTCGAACTGAAGCGCAATTGCCCGAAAGCAAAAACCGCGCCAGATCGCGATCAATGGCGCCGCGGCCTCCATCGAGGACAAGTCGGTCAACTAATCGACCCCTCTGCCGACGGTAGGAAGGCGCGGTCCGCAAGGGCCGCGCTTTTGTATTCGGAATGCTGGCTTAAGCTCCGGCTCGGATTTCCAGCGCTTCTTCCAGCGTCATTGTGGTGTGGTGTTCCCAGCTTTCATTGGTCTGGGGGTAATCGGTGCGGAAATGGCCGCCCCGGCTTTCGGTGCGCTTGAGGGCGGCGGCGGCGACCATGGTGGCTGAGGTCGTCATATTGAGATAGGCGCGGGTGACGTGCTCGGCATTGGCTTCGAGCGTGGCGATGGCGCGCAGGGCCTGTTTGAGACCATCGGCATCGCGTTCGACCCCGACCAGATCGGTCATGATATGCCGCAATTGCTGCACGGCAGGCAGGTTGCGCAGCACCTGTTCGGCCTTTTCGCCCTCGGCTTCGTCCCATTCGATGCCCTTGAAGGGGGCGAGCGAGCGAACGGGTTCGAGCCCGCCGATATCCTCGGCAATGCGCGCCATAGACCGTGGCTTCGAGCAGGGAATTGGAAGCCGAGCGATTGGCGCCATGCAGGCCCGTGCAGCTGGCTTCGCCACAGACCCACAGGCCCGGCAGCGATGAGCGGCCGCGTTCATCGACCTTGACCCCGCCCATGTGGAAATGGGCCGCCGGCGTCACCGGGATCATGCCCGCGACCGGGTCGATGCCGGCGTCGAGGCAATATTTGGCGACGGTGGGGAAGCGCGTGAGGATCGCCTCGCCCAGCACTTTGCGCGTGTCGAGATAGACTTTGCGGCCCGCTTGAATCTGGCGGAAATTGGCGCGGGCGACGATGTCGCGCGGGGCAAGCTCGGCATCGGGATGGATGGCGGGCATGAAGCGCTCGCCCAGATCATTGACCGAGATCGCGCCTTCGCCACGCAGCGCCTCGGTGGCCAGCGGCGCCGGATCAGCGCCGGTGGCAATGGCGGTGGGGTGGAATTGCACGAATTCGGCGTCTGCAATCAGCGCCCCGGCGCGGGCCGCCATGCCCATGGCGTGGCCACGTACGCCGGGCGGATTGGTGGTGACGGCATAGAGCCCGCCCAGCCCCCCGGCGGCCAGAATAGTGGCGCGGGCGCGGATGAAGACGGGTTCGGAATAGCGATCGCCCAGCTTGCGGCAGAAGACGCCGACAATGCGGCCATTGTCCCGGGCGAGGCTAAGCGCGGTAATGCCTTCTGACCACGCGGATCGAGGGGGTGCGGCGCACCTCCGCAATCAGCGCCTGCATGATGGCCCAGCCGGCGCGGTCGCCCTCGACCTTGACGATGCGGTTGGCCGAATGGGCGGCTTCGCGGCCCAGCGCGAAATTGCCGAAATCGTCGCGATCAAAGGGCGTGCCCCAACGGGCCGAGTCCTCGATACGGGCAGCGGCTTCAGCGGTGACGCTTTCGGCCGTGCCGTGATCGACAATGCCGGCGCCGGCCATCTCGGTGTCGACCGCATGGGCGTGGCTGCTATCGCCCTTGCCCACGGCGGCTGCGACGCCACCCTGTGCCCGAGCCGAAGAGGCGCCGGTGCCAAGCGGCTTGGGCGACAGCACGGTAACCGGCCGCGGCGCCAGCTTGAGCGCGGTGAACAGGCCGGCAAGGCCAGCGCCGACGATGAGCGCGCCATCGGCGTTAAGCGTGTTGTCGAAGGTGGTCATGGCCGGGCTCCGCCCTGTTCTCAAGATACGTATTTTTGCCTAAGGTCAGGTCCGTAAGAAGGCTGGGACCACGGCACATGGCAAGTTCAGATAAGGAAAATGCGTTCGGTGAATTCGCCCAGCAGGGTTTTGCTGCTGCGCCGTCGCTGGATGCTTATGAATCTGTCTATCGGCTGGTGCTGAGCGCGTATAGCTATCGCTGCGCATTGACCGGCGAGCAATTCCAGCCCGATGTCGGGATCATCCATCCCCATCTCGAAGTCATCGCTATCCGCCCGCGCGATGCTGGCGGGCCGCTGCAGATCAACAATTATCTGGCCCTTGAAGAACATGCGGCACGCGCCTTCCGGGCCGGGCTGTTTCTCGTGGAAGACGACTACACCGTCGTCGTCCCCAATCCCGATGCCTTGCCCTGCGCATTGGCCGTGCGCCTGCACATGAGCGGGCGTCTCGTGGTGCCTGTCGAGCCCCTGTTCCAGCCGAGCCCCGCCCATCTGGCATTTCATCGGCGCAGCGCGCTCGGCGCTTAGTCGCCCTTCCGGCTCATCTCGATCATGCGTTCTACGGCGAGGCGTGCCGGAGGGATGATGTCGGCAGGGACGGTGACCTCTTCGGTCATGGTGTGGAGTGACCAGAGCACGTTTTCGAGATTGATGCGCTTCATGTGTGGGCAGATATTGCAGCCGCGCAGGAAATCGACACCGGTGGTTTCGCTGGCGACATTGTCCGACATGGAGCATTCGGTGACCATGACGACGCGGGCGGGCCGCTCGGTCTTGACCCAGTCGATCATGGCGGCGGTCGAGCCGGCAAAATCCACCGCGTCGATCACTTCGGGCGGGCATTCTGGATGGGCGATGATCTTGGCGCTGGGATAGGCGTGGCGCAATTCGGCAATGTCGTCCGCGGTGAAGGTCTCGTGCACTTCGCAGGCACCGGCCCGAGTGATGATCTTCTTGGAGGTCTTTTTGGCAGTGTTCTGCGCCAGATATTGATCGGGGATCATGATCACCGTGTCGCCCTCGACGCGATTGACGATGTCGAGCGCGTTGGAGGAGGTGCAGCACACATCGGTCACCGCTTTGACGGCGGCTGAGGTGTTGACATAGGTCACCACCGGCACGCCGGGATACATGGCGCGCATGGCCATCACATCCTCGACGGTGATGGAGGAGGCGAGCGAGCAGCCGGCGCGGCTATCGGGGATCAGCACGGTCTTGCTCGGATTGAGCAGCTTTGAGGTTTCGGCCATGAAATGCACGCCGCATTGCACGATGACCGATTGGGTGACCTTGGTGGCTTCGATGGCCAATTGCAGGCTATCGCCAACGATATCAGCAACGCCGTGATAGATTTGCGGGGTCTGGTAATTATGCGCCAGAATGACCGCGTCCTTTTCCTTCTTGAGCCGGTTGATCTCGAAAATCAGCGGAGCATAGAAGGGCCATTCGATGGCCGGAATCTTGTCTTTGACGCGA
This sequence comes from Devosia sp. A8/3-2, assembly GCA_025452255.1. Taxonomy (GTDB): domain Bacteria; phylum Pseudomonadota; class Alphaproteobacteria; order Rhizobiales; family Devosiaceae; genus Devosia. Next base: position 1,122,577 of record CP104974.1, on the reverse strand, counting down.
TCGAACACCGTCTCGGTGGCGCTCTCGATGGCTTTGGAAAACTTGAGATCGAAATTCTGGGCCGAGATGGCGCGCGCTTCATCCAGCGGCGTTGTGGCATTGATCGTTTGAACCATACTGGCCTCCCAATGGTGGGGCGGAACCTAGGGATTATTTGACGGCTTTTCAATGAACGGGGTTGCGGGAATTTTTCCATGCGCCTAACCGTTCCTCAACGTTCCCTTCGAGAGGCCGAGCCATGCCGCAAGACGCGTCCGCCATCCGTTCCATCCTGTCGCTGGCTCCGGTTGTGCCGGTGATCATTCTTGATGACGTGTCCCGTGGCGCGACCGCTGGCCGAAGCGCTGGTGGCAGGCGGGTTGCCGATATTGGAAGTCACGCTGCGCACGCCCAATGCGCTCAAGGTGATGGAAGAAATGGCCAAGGTCACCGGCGCCATTGTCGGCTCGGGCACAGTGCGCAACGCCACCCATATGAAGCAGTCGGTGGATGCCGGATGCCGGTTCATGGTGTCGCCGGGCATTTCCCCGCGCATTCTCGATGCCGCCGACGATATCGGCATTCCGCTGCTGCCCGGCATTGCCACGCCGAGCGAGGCCATGACGGCGGCCGAGCGCGGCTATAGTTTCCTCAAATTCTTCCCGGCCGAAGCCAATGGCGGCGCCCCCGTGCTCAAGGCCTTTGCTTCGCCGCTCCCCGACATCACCTTCTGCCCCACGGGCGGGATCGATCCGGTCAAGGCCAAGATTTACCCGGGCCTGCCCAATGTAATCTGCGTGGGCGGCAGCTGGATCATGCCGGCCGATGCGCTGGCCTCGGGCGATTGGGGCCGTATCGAGCGCTGGCCCGTGAGGCTGCTGCGCTGCGGGGCTAGTTTTGGGATTTGTCTCCGAATTGGAGACCCTCACGGTGTCATTCCAGGAAAGCGGGAACCTCTGTTTTTCAATGCCGGGATCGCAAACGGAGGTTCCGCTTTCGCGGAATGACACTGTGGTTGAATGGGCATGAGTGCCACGACCTCGTGGTTCGACAAGCTCACCATGAGGTCTACTAGGGCTCGGGATGGAGGTTCGCTTGGCAAAAGGTGATGTTCCGGCCGACGGCCTCAGCCATCTGCGCGTCACACTCAGCGAAACGGCCTATCTGGGGCCGGGGCGGGCTGATCTGCTGGAATTGATCGGCAGCACCGGGTCCATCTCTGCGGCCGGCAAGGCTATGGGGATGAGCTATAAGCGGGCCCGGGGGCTGGTGCAGGCGCTCAATACCGGGTTTGGCATTGTGCTGGTTGAGTCCAGCCGCGGCGGGGCGACGCAGGGCGGGGCGCAGTTGACCGAGGCGGGACGGGTCGTGCTGGGGCATTATCGGCAGATGCAGGAGCGGACGCGGGTGGCGATTGCCGGGGATGTCGTGGCGCTGCGGGCTATGCTCGATATGGCGGCGCGGAAATAACGCTTGCAGGGCGGGCCTGGCTTTGTCAAAACCGATATAGTTTTTAGAACATATCGGAGCTGTCGATGAAGCGCGTTTTCCGGGTACACTTCTGGCTGGATTGCTGGCCTCTAGCGCCGCTTATGCCGACAGCGCCAGCGTGGCTGTCGTGGCCAATTTTACCAAAGTGGCGGAAGAGCTGGCGGTGCTGTTCAAGACCGAGACCGGGCATGATCTGGTGCTCAGCTTCGGGGCAACCGGGCAGCTTTATACCCAGATCACCCGGGGCGCGCCGTTTGAGGTTTTGCTGGCGGCTGATGACGAGCGGCCGACGCGGGCCGTCACTGAAGGGTTCGGCGTGGATGGCACGGTGTTCACCTATGCCATTGGCACGCTGGCGCTGTATTCGACCTCGATCGATGTGACCGACGGGGAAGTCGCGCTCAAGGGGCCGTTTGAAAAGCTTGCTATTGCTGATCCCGAAGCCGCGCCCTATGGGCGCGCGGCAGTGGAAGCGCTGACGGCGCTGGGGATTTACGATGCGGTGCAGCCCAAAATCGTGACCGGCGAGAATATCAGCCAGACGCTGCAATTTGTCGAAAGCGGCAATGCGGAGCTGGGTTTTGTCGCGGCCAGCCGTGTGGTGGGCAAGGATAGTGTCTGGCTCGTGCCATCGGGTTTCCACGAACCGATCCGGCAGGATGCCGTACTGCTCAAGGCGGGCGAGGCCAATCCGGCGGCGGCGGCCTTTATCGATTTCCTCAAGAGCGACGAGGCCGTGGCCGTAATAGAAGCGGCCGGCTACGCCGTCGACTAAACGGAGCCCGATAGGATGAGCCTCGCTGAAATCTGGCAGCCCGTCAGCCTCACGCTGAGTCTCGCGGCCATCAATACGCTCATCCTGCTGGTGGCGGGCACGCCGATGGCTCCGTGGCTAGCGCGCAGCCAGAGCCGGTATCGCGAAATGGTGGGGGCGGTGGTGTCGATGCCGCTGGTGCTGCCGCCGACCGTACTGGGGTTCTATCTGCTGCTGGCGCTGGGCCCCAATGGGCCGGGCGGCTGGATTGCCGGGCTCTGGGGCGGGCGCACGCTGGCCTTTTCGTTTACGGGCCCGGTCATCGGCTCGTTCTTTTATTCGCTGCCCTTCATGATCCAGCCTTTGCGCAATGCCTTTGCCGCCATCGGCAACGAGCCACTGGAGGCGGCGTCGAGCCCGGGCGCCAGCAATTGGCAGCGCTTCTGGCGCGTGGTGCTGCCGCTGGCGCGGCCGGGCTATATCACCGGCGCGGTGATGACCTTTGCCCATACGGTGGGGGAATTTGGCGTCGTGCTGATGATCGGCGGCAATATTCCGGGCCAGACCAAGGTGATCGCCATTGCGCTTTATGACTATGTCGAGCGGCTGCAATGGGGGAACGCGCATGTGCTGGCGCTGGGCATGGTGATTTTGCCTTCGTGGTCATCGCCGTCACGCTGACGGTAGATCGCCGGCTCAACACGCCCATGCCATAGGACCAGTTACCGGAACAGATTGCCCAAAGGGGCGCGCCTGCATAATGTTGCCGCCATGAAGAATAAGGGAGAATCGCTGATGGAAATCACCAACGGCTTTGCGCTGGATGGGCTCAGCATCACGCTGATCGGCCCAGGCATTCTGGCGCTGCTGGTCTTGTTTGCCGGGGCCAAGACGGTGCCGCAGGGTTTTAATTACACCATCGAGCGGTTCGGCAAATATACCCGCACGCTCAAGCCCGGCCTCAACCTGATCGTGCCCTTCATCGATACGGTGGGCAAGAAGATCAATGTCATGGAGCAGGTGCTCGACGTTCCCCACCGAGAAGTCATCACCCGCGACAATGCCTCGATCACCGCCAATGGCGTGACCTTCTACCAGATTCTGGATGCGGCTGCGGCGGCTTACGAAATCTCGGGGCTCGAAAACGCCATCCTCAACCTCACCATGACCAATATCCGTACGGTGATGGGCTCGATGGACCTCGATGAGCTGCTCAGCCATCGCGACGAGATCAATGAGCGCCTGCTGCGCGTGGTCGATACAGCCGTGTCGCCACGGGGCATCAAGATCACCCGTATCGAGATCAAGGACATCGATCCGCCCAAGGATCTGGTCGATTCCATGGGCCGGCAGATGAAGGCCGAGCGTGAGAAACGTGCGGCCATCCTTGAGGCCGAGGGCCGCCGCCAATCGGCAATCCTGCAGGCCGAAGGCGCCAAGCAAGCGCAGGTTCTGGAAGCTGAAGGTCGCCGCGAAGCTGCCTTCCGGGACGCCGAGGCTCGCGAACGGTCGGCCGAAGCCGAGGCCAAGGCGACGCAGATGGTGTCGGACGCCATTGCTGGCGGCAATGTGCAGGCGATCAACTATTTCGTGGCCAATAATTACATCAAGGCGCTCGAAGCCATCGCCACCTCGCCCAACCAGAAAATCCTGATGCTGCCGGTGGAAGCCTCCAGCGTTATTGGCGCGATCGGCGGCATTGCCGAAATCGCCAAGGAAACCTTTGGCGGCAGCGCCCCGGCGGCAGCGCGTGCGAGCCGGCCACCGAGCACGGGTTCCTCGCAATAGGAGGCTTAAATGCAGGTCGTGCAGTTTATTGCCGACTATGGTCCATGGTCCTGGATCGTTGCCGGGCTGATCCTGCTGGCGCTTGAGCTGGTGGTGCCCGGCGGGTTCCTGCTGTGGATGGGGGTGTCCGGGCTCATTGTGGGCGTGCTCACCCTGTTCCAGCCGATCGGCTGGCCGCTGCAATGGCTGATCTTTGGGGGATTGTCGCTGGTGGCGATATTCCTCTGGACCCGCTGGAGCCGTGGCCGCAGAAACGGCCAATGACAGCCCCTATCTCAACCGCCGCGCTGACCGCTATATCGGCCGGGAAGCCGTGTTGGAGCAGCCCATAATAGGCGGCTTCGGGCGGATCGTGCTGGGAGATTCGGTGTGGCGCGTCGCCGGGCCGGACCTGCCCGCAGGCGCACGCGTGCGGATTGTCGGCAGCGATGGCGCGGTGCTCAAGGTCGAGCCGATTTCCTGACGGCGTCAGCAAACTTTCGTTAACCATAAGATGAAAGGATTGGGTAAGGCCCGGATTTTCAACGTCGCGGGCTGATTTCAGCTGGCGGAGCGGACCTTGCCACGGCGCATACGGCAATCGGGACAATGGGCCAGCGCCTTTGCGCTTGGCCTCGCCTGCCTTGTTGCGCCGGCCATGGCCGGTTCCGAGCGCCCCGCCGGGGATGGCTCAGGCACCGACAATCAGCGGCTGTTGCCCGATATCTATCCTGCCGCCGGCCCCGTGCTGGCCGATGGCAGCGGCGTTCCAGAGCCCTATGATCCGTTCTTCGACGTCGATTGGTCGGTGACGCTGCGCGGCACCTATACCCAGAGCACCCAAAGAGAACGGTTCGACACGCGGATCGTGCCCAGCGTAACGCTGAACCATGTGGGCTCGCGCTCTTCCATTGGCCCGGACGCCGAAGCCGAAGTGACCCGGCCCGATGACGGGCAGATCGATGTCACCGCTTTGCGGCTCAACCTGTCCGGCGATTACGCGCTCGATCGGGAAACGCTGGCCTCGGCCGACGCCAATTTCTCCCTCACGCAGGACCTGCCGGGCATGCCCGGCATCGCCAGCAATATCGCCGACCCGCCGCAGCGCATTTCGGGTGGCGTCGAGCTTGGGGTGACCCGCAAGTTCGGCCGGTTCAATCTGGGCGTGACCGGGGCGGTGCAGCGCAGCGTTTATGGGGAAACTGGCACGGTGGGTGGCAGCATCGTCGACAATGCCGACCGCGCCGTCTGGGCGCTGGATTCGGGATTGCGGCTGGGCTTCCAGATGACGCCGATCTTTGAAGTGTTCGGCCGGGCGGGCACGGGCCGCGACATGTTCGACCACCCCTCTTCGGTCTTGCTGATCAAGACCGATGCCAGTGAAGCCAGCATCGAGGCCGGCGTTACCGGACGCTGGAGCAGCGTCTGGCAGGCCACGGCCTCGACCGGCCTCAACCTGCGCCGCTTCGACGAGGCGAGCCCGGGCGAGGTGGTGACCCATCTCTACGACGCCAGCGTCACCTTCACCCCCGATGACCGCTGGCGCCTGACCGGTACGCTATCGACCAGCGTCGAGCCGCCCGGACCCACGTCGGCAGGCACCACGGCAGTGCGCTATGCGGCAAATGGGGAAATCGGCTACGCGGTCAATTCCTGGCTGGCTCTGCGCGCCGCTGCCCGATTGGAGCATGACGCACTATGAAGGCAGCTCGGACAGCAAACGCGGCAATGGTTATGGCACGGGTGCCGATTATCAGCTCGGGCCGCATACGACCGTCTCGGCTGATTATGATTTCTCCCATAGCGACAGCGTCAGCGAAGGCATCGAGGACAGCCACCGGATCATGGTGGGCGTGACGGTATCGCGCTGATTTGTCGCAGGGGTGGTGCGCCCGGCTGGGACGCGAAGTCGTGATTGGTGCGCCCGGTTTTGGGCTTCAAGTCCCGAATCGGCACTCGGCTTGGGGACAAATAGCGAGCCCCGATGCAGTCCCCTCTCCTCCGGGAGGACTGCATCGGGGCTCTCTGGTTCAGACTAACCCAGCCTAGAAATGGGCGCCCAGATCGAGCTTCTGCAATTCCTTGAGGAAGCCGTCGCGGATGTCGTCGCGATCGAGAGCATAGACCACATTGGCGGTCAAAAAGCCGATCTTGGAGCCGCAGTCGAAGCTCTTGCCCCGGTATTTGACGCCGGTAAAGGGCTGGGTATGCATCAGGGTCTGCATAGCGTCGGTGAGCTGGATTTCCCCGCCGGCGCCCTTGGGCTGGTCGGCCGGGAGCGTGAACACCTCAGGCTGCAGAATATAGCGGCCCGAAATGATGAGGTTGGACGGCGCGTCCTCTACCTTGGGCTTTTCCACCATGCCAGTGACGCGGAAGCCATCGTCGCCGCCTTCACCACGGGCGATCACGCCATAGGAGGAGACTTCTGCAGGCGGCACTTCCTCGACGGCGATGACATTGCCGCCGGTTTCTTCATAAGCGTCCATCATTTGGCGCAGCACGCCCGGCTCGCCTTTGAACAGCATGTCGGGCAGCAAGAGGGCAAAGGGATTGTCGCCCACGATATCGCGGGCGCACCAGACCGCGTGCCCCGAGCCCAAAGGCTCCTGCTGGCGGGTGAAGCTGGTGCGGCCGGCCGAGGGCAGGTCCTTGCGCAGCTCGCTGAGCGCTTTGTTTTTGCCGCGAACCTCGAGCGTGGTCTCCAGCTCGAACTGACGATCGAAATGGTCCTCGATGACGCCCTTGTTGCGGCCGGTGACGAAGACGAAGTGCTCGATACCAGCCTCGCGTGCCTCATCGACCGCATACTGAATCAGTGGGCGGTCCACTACCGTCAACATCTCCTTGGGCATTGCCTTGGTGGCCGGCAGGAACCGGGTGCCGAGGCCTGCAACGGGAAACACGGCCGTTCTTACGCGCTTTGGCAAATCGGGAACTCCATTTGAGTGGCAGGGGTAAAGCTATCTCAAGACATGCAGTATATGATCAGGGCAAAATTGCGTTCTCAAGACAGGAGTTACGGTATGACGGTACTGGTTACGGGCGGGGCTGGCTATATCGGCAGCCACATGGTGCTCAACCTCACCGACGCCGGGGAAGACGTGGTGGTGCTGGACAATCTGGTCACCGGGTTTGACTGGGCGATCGACGGACGCGCCAAATTCGTCCGGGGCAATGCCGGCGACATCGATTTCGTGCTGAAGCTGATCGAGACCCACAAGATCACCGAGATCGTGCATTTTGCCGGCTCCATCGTGGTCCCCGAATCGGTTGCCGATCCGCTAAAATATTATGGCAATAATACTGCTACTTCTCGCAATCTGATCGAGGCGGCAGTCAAGGGCGGTGTCAGGCATTTCATCTTCTCCTCGACCGCTGCCGTCTATGGCATGACAGGGCTGGCGCCGGTGGTGGAAACCACTCCGCTCAACCCGATGTCGCCCTATGGCCGCTCCAAGCTGATGACCGAATGGATGCTGTCCGACGTGGCGGCCGCCCATCCCATGACCTATGGCGTGCTGCGCTATTTCAATGTGGCGGGCGCCGATCCGGGCAAGCGCAGCGGACAATCGACGCCGCTGGCGACCCACCTGATTAAAGTGGCGTGCCAGACTGCGCTGGGACAGCGCGCCAAGATGGACATTTTCGGCACCGATTACGAAACGCCGGACGGCACCTGCGTGCGCGACTATATCCACGTCACCGACCTGATCGCCGCCCATGCGCTGCTGCTTAAGCATCTGCGCGGCGGCGGGGACAGCACCACCCTCAATTGCGCCTACGGGCAGGGCTATTCGGTGCGCCGTGTGGTCGATACGGTCAAGGCCGTGTCGGGCGTCGACTTTTGGCCGAAGAAGGCCCGCGCCGTCCGGGCGATCCGGCTTCGATCACTGCGACGGGCGAAAAAGTGCGCTCGCTGCTCGGCTGGGTGCCCCAGCATGACGATTTGAACGAGATCGTCCGGTCGGCCTATGATTGGGAACGGCACCTGATGGTGCGCAACCGCTGAGGGCATTTGCATGGTTCGCCTGATCGGCCTGTTTCTGCTGTTTTTGGTCAGTTCCGTTCAGGCGCAGCCGGTCGAGAGCTTTGACAGTTTCATCGCCAATTTCCGGGCCAAGGCATTGGCTTCGGGGGTGAGCGCGGCCACCTATGATGCGGCCATGACGGGCATGACGCCTGACCCGCGCGTGCCCGATCTGGTCACCAGCCAGCCCGAATTCACCACGCCGATGTGGGACTATATCGAGGGAAGGGTGACCGCGGGGCGGATCGAGCGGGGCAAGGCGGCGCTGTCGCGCAATGGGGATCTCTTCAGTGCCGTGGGGCAGCGCTATGGCGTTGATCCCTATGTGCTGGGCGCCATCTGGGGCATGGAGACCGATTATGGCTCGGTGCTGGGCAATGCCAGCCTGATCCGGCCCATCGTGCGGTCGCTGGCGACGCTGGTGCATCAGCGGCGGACGCGGCTGGTGGAGGATGAGGCCGATCTGATCGGGGCGCTGCTCTCGGTGCAGCGCGGGCCGCTCGACGCTTCAACCTTGGTGGGGTCTTGGGCCGGGGCGATCGGGCATTTGCAGGTCAATCCGAGCAATGTGGTGGCGCATGGCACGGATGGGGATGGCGATGGGCGGATTGATCTGCACAATTCGCTGGCCGATGCCCCGGCGACATCAGCCAAATTCCTGCGCGATCTGGGCTATCAGCCGGGGGTGGATTGGGGCTTTGAAGTCGTCTTGCCGGCGGGGTTCGATTATCTGCTGGCCGACCGGGAGCAGTTGCGGCCCGTTTCTGTTTTTTGCCGAGCGGGGCGTGACCCGGGCCAATGGGCGGGCCTTTGCCGATGCGCGCACGCCGGTATTTCTCTATGTGCCGGCGGGCAAGGATGGCCCAAAATTCCTGATGACGGGGAATTACCTAGTGCTCAAGGGCTATAATTTCTCCGATAGCTACGCCATGAGCGTGGCGCATATGACCGATCGACTCAAGGGCGGCGGCAGCTTCGTGCAGGATTGGCCGCGCAATACGGCCTTTCCAAATCTCAGCCAGCGCAAGGCCATTCAACAGGCGCTGATCGATCTGGGGCTCTATCGCGGGGCGGTAGATGGCCGGATCGGGCCGATCAGCCAGGCGGCCTATGCGCGGTTCCGGGCGGCGCGGGGCGAGGTGGCCGATGGCTTTATCACCAAGGCTTCCTATGAGGCGCTGGCGGCCACGACGTGGTAACATTGGGGCGACAAGCGTGGTTTTGCCGCCCGGCTTTGCTAGAACAACGCCAAGGATGCGTGGGACTGAAATGAAGCGGCTTGTCGTGGCAATATTGTTGGCTTTGCTCGTCTTTGTCGACGTGGCGCCGGCCTTTGCCCAGAACGATACGCTGGTGGTCGCCCAGCAGCAGCGGCGGCGAACTTTGTTTGACCTGTTGTTTGGCGATGACCAGCCGCAGGCGCCGGTGGAGCAACCACGGCAACAGCCCCGCCAGCAACCGCGGTCGCAGCCGTCGGCGCCGCAGGCCAGCCTGCCGCCGCCCAAGCCGCAGATCGAGAAGGCGGCTGACGCTACACGGCTGGCTGTGTTTGGGGATTCCCTCGCCGTAGACTCGGCCAAGGCGCTGGAGCGATTTTATGCCGAGGACCCCAATCTGGTGGTGATCGGCCGTGGCGTGGGCTCGTCAGGCTTTGTGCGGGCCGATTATTTCGACTGGGACAAGGCCATTGGCGAGCAGATTGCCGCCAACAGTTTTGATCTGGCGATAGTCATCATGGGGATCAATGACCGGCAGGATATCGGCTCTTACAAGGCGCTGAGCGAGCCATGGAACGCCGCCTATCAGGCGCGGATTGCCGATTTTCTGGGGCAGTTGCGGGCCGCGCGCAAGCCGGTGATCTGGGTGGGATTGCCGCCCATGGCCAAGGGCGATTATTCGACGGCGATGACGCAGATCAGCAATATCCAGAAGCTGGCCAGTTTCTCCGGTGGCGCGGAGTTCCTTGATATCTATGAGCGATTTCTGGGCGAGGACGGCAAATATTCCTCCTATGGCCCCGATGTAAGCGGGCAGAATGCGCTGATGCGCAAGGATGACGGCATCCATTTTTCGGCGGCTGGGGCGGATAAATTGGCGTTCTATCTCAGCCAGACGATCCGCACATTTTATCGTGGTAGCGGGGTGAGCGTAGCGGTGGGTGATCCGCTGCTGGGGACCGATGCTGCGGCCATGTTGCGGCCCCCTATCAGGGGATTGGCCGAGTTCGGCTGTTGGAAGTGGCGGGCGCCGTGATCCCGCTCTCCCGCAGCCGCAGCGGGCAGGAGAGCTGCTGACCGCCACCGGCGGACCGGCGACGCCGGCCTTTACGCTGGATGAATTGGTGGCCGCGCCGATCGGGCGGGTGGATGCGTTCGGGGTGGGCATCGATCCGGCAGCAGGCCCGGTGGAGAATGCCAGCGGGCGCTAAAAGCCCTGCAATTACAGGCCCCTGAGGGATGGGGCAACCGCTGGCTGCCCCATCTGTTTTAGCGCGGCAGGTCCGTTTTGCCCATCAGATCATAGTCGATGGAGCGGGCGGCTCGGCGGCCTTCGCGGATGGCCCAGACGACGAGGGATTGGCCGCGGCGCATGTCGCCGGCGGCGTAAACCTTGGGCACGGTGGTCTTGTAGCTCAGCGTATCGGCGAAGAGATTGCCGCGCTTGTCGAGCTGGGCGCCCAGTTCGGTCAGCATGCCATCGTGGATCGGATGGGCGAAGCCGATGGCCAGCAGGACCGAGTCCGCCTTGATAATAAACTCAGTCCCGGCAATGGGTTGGCGCTTGCGATCGACGCGGGCGCATTCAACGCCCGTGACTGGCCCTTGGCATTGCCGATGATCTTCATCGTGCCGGCGGCGAATTCGCGGATGGCGCCTTCGGCTCGGCTGGACGAGGTGCGCATCTTAACCGCCCAATTGGGCCAATTGGTCAATTTATTCTCGAGTTCGGGCGGCTGGGCGCGCACGTCGAGCTGGGTCACGGCAATGGCGCCCTGACGAAAAGACGTGCCAACACAGTCACTTGCGGTATCACCACCGCCGACCACCACGACATGCTTGCCCGCTGCCGTGAGCTGGATTTCCTCGCTGACATCCTCGCCGCCGAGACGGCGATTCTGCTGCACGAGGAAGGGCATGGCGAAGTGCACGCCATTGAAATGAGTACCTTCGGCATCGACATCGCGGGGCTTTTCCGAGCCACCGGCGAGCAGCACCGCGTCGTGCCTTTGCTGCAAATCGGTTAGCGGACTGTTAACGCCGACATTGACACCATAGTGGAACGTGACGCCTTCGGCTTCCATTTGGCTTACGCGGAAATCGATATGGTCCTTTTCCATCTTGAAGTCGGGAATGCCATAGCGCATCAACCCGCCTGCCTTGGGCTCGCGTTCGTAAACATGAACGTCGTGACCAGCGCGGGCGAGCTGCTGGGCAGCGGCCATGCCGGCGGGACCGGAGCCGACAATGGCGACCGACTTGCCGGTCTTGGCCTTGGGCAGCAGCGGCTTGATCCAGCCCGAGCGGATCGCCTTGTCGGCAATGGCCTGTTCGACCGTCTTGATGGCGACGGGGGTGTCTTCGAGATTCAGCGTGCAGGCTTCCTCGCAAGGCGCGGGGCAGATGCGGCCGGTGAATTCGGGGAAATTGTTGGTGGAATGCAGGTTGCGCGCTGCCTCTTCCCAATCGCCATTATAGACGAGGTCATTCCAGTCCGGGATCTGGTTGTTGACCGGGCAGCCGGTATCGCCATGGCAGAACGGAATGCCGCAATCCATGCAGCGGGCGGCCTGATCGACGACGCGACCTTCCGACATCGGCACGGTGAATTCGCCGAAATGGCGGATGCGATCGGACGCCGGCTCATAGCGGGGCTCTTCACGCTCGATCTCGAGAAAGCCTGTTACCTTACCCATGGTCTTTACCCCTAATGCGTTGCCGCGCTACCGAGCGCCGGCAGGCTGAGTTCTTGTTCACATGCCGCGATCCAGCGCCTAACCGCCGGAAGCGTGCCCAATCTGAAGCCGCCCTCAGGTGAGAGGCGGGTATAAGCCAGAAGCGCGATGTCGGCTATCGTCATCGCTTCGCCCACAAGGAAGGGCGAGTTGGCCAGAGCCTGTTCTGAGCCGGTCGAGCGCGGCTTCCCCGCGCGACCGTCTTGGGATCGCGATCGGCAAAGCTGCCGCCACGATAGACCACATGGGCCCGTGCCACAGCCACATAGGGCTCGTGACTATATTGTTCCCAGAACAGCCATTCGTCGACCTTGGCCGCGGTGAATGTATCGCCGGGCAGATAGCGGGTGCCATAGGCCAGATAGCGCAGAATGGCATTGGACTGGGCCAGAACCCGGCCATCGTCCAAAACGATGACGGGCACTTGCCCGGCCGGGTTGAGGGCCGAGAATTCCGGCGTCGCAGTGGCTCCACTGCCGCTGCAGAACGTCTTGCCGGGCGTAGGGCATGCCGATGGCGTCGGCGAGATACTTGACCTTGAGGCAGTTGCCTGACCCAAGGTCGCCATAGACCTTCATCACCGATGCTATTCCGCTGCCGCTACGCCCATGCCGCCGCTGGCGCTTCTTTTCCATTTCGCGGATGGCGCGGCGGTATTCGACCGGCATCACCTTGACGAATTTCGGACGCATCTCGACCCAGTTGTCGAGGATGAACTTGGCGCGGGTCGAGCCGGTATAGTGCAGGTGGTTACTGATGAGCTGATGCAGGCGCTCGTCGTCGTGCCGGGTCATGTCGCCGGAAATGTCGACGCGGCCATGCCATTCGAGGTCTCCACCGTGATGGTGGAGCTGCTGCATCAGTTCTTCTTCTTCCTGCACCGGTTCGAGATCGACCATGGCCAGTTACAGCGGTCGTGGAAGGTCTCGTCTTCGTCGAGAACATAGGCGACACCGCCACTCATGCCAGCGGCGAAGTTGCGGCCGGTCTGGCCGATGACGACGACGACGCCGCCCGTCATGTATTCGCAGCCATGATCGCCGGTGCCTTCGACGACTGCCACGGCGCCCGAGTTACGCACGGCGAAGCGTTCGCCGGCGACGCCGCGGAAGTAGCATTCCCCGGCAATGGCGCCGTAGAGCACGGTATTGCCGACAATGATCGACTTTTCCGGCACGAAGGTAGCCTTGTCGGAGGGACGCACGACGATGCGGCCGCCGCTCAGACCCTTGCCGACATAGTCATTGGCGTCGCCCACCATGTCGATGGAAATGCCACGGGCGAGGAACGCGCCGAAGGCCCGGCCGGCCGTGCCGGTCAGCTTGATCGAAATGGTGTCGTCGGGCAGGCCTTCATGACCATATTTGCGCGCGAGCGCGCCTGACAGCATGGCGCCGGCCGAGCGGTCGCGGCTGCGAATGGGCAGCTCGATCTGCACGGCAGTGCCACTATCCAGAGCCGGCTGGGCCAGCTCGATCAGCTTGCGATCAAGCACGGCTTCCAGATGGTGGTTCTGGAATTCGGAGTGATAGAGCGTGTCCCCGCCCAGCGGTTCGGGCTTGTAGAACAGCTTGGTGAAATCGACACCTTCGCTCTTCCAATGGTCCTTGAGGCGCTTCTGATCGAGCAGGTCGGAGCGGCCGATCAGGTCCTTGAGGTTGCGCGCGCCCAATTCGGCCATGAGGCCACGCAATTCCTCGGCGATGAAGAAGAAGTAGTTGATGACATGCTCGGGCGTGCCCTTGAAGCGCTTGCGCAGCACCGGATCCCGGGTGGCAACGCCAACCGGGCAGGTGTTGAGATGGCACTTGCGCATCATGATGCAGCCGGCCGCAATCAGCGGCGCGGTCGAAAAGCCGAATTCATCGGCGCCCAGCAGCGCGCCGATCAGCACGTCACGGCCGGTCTTGAGCCCGCCATCAACCTGCAGGACGACGCGCGACCGCAAGCGGTTGAGCACCGTGGTCTGATGGGTTTCGGCAAGGCCAATTTCCCACGGGCCGCCGGCATGCTTGAGCGAGGTCAAAGGCGAAGCGCCGGTGCCGCCATCATAGCCGGACACGGTGATGTGGTCGGCACGCGCCTTGGCGACGCCGGCGGCAACCGTGCCGACGCCGACTTCGGAGACCAGCTTGACCGAGATATCGGCCTGTTCATTGACGTTCTTGAGATCGTAAATGAGCTGGGCGAGATCTTCGATGGAATAGATATCGTGATGCGGCGGCGGGCTGATCAGGCCCACGCCGGGCGTGGAATGGCGCGTCTTGGCGACGATCCAATCGACCTTGTGGCCGGGCAATTGGCCGCCTTCGCCGGGCTTGGCGCCCTGCGCAACCTTGATCTGCAACGCATCGGCATTGACCAGATATTCGGCGGTGACGCCGAAGCGGCCCGAGGCGATCTGCTTGATAGCCGAGCGGAGCGGGTTGCTCGACCCATCGGGCAGCGGCTTATAGCGATCGGGCTCCTCGCCGCCTTCGCCGGTGTTGGACTTGCCGCCAATGCGGTTCATCGCCCGGGCGAGGGTGGTGTGGGCTTCGCGCGAAATCGAACCGAAGGACATGGCGCCGGTGACGAAGCGCTTGACGATTTCGACGGCCGGCTCGACCTCATCCAGCGGCACGGGGGCGCCGAGCGGCTTGATGTCGAATAGATTGCGGATGGCCAGATAGCCGTTTTCGCCGGTATTCACCCGTTTGGCAAAGCTGTTGTAGCGATCCTGCGCGGTTTCGGGGCTTTCATCCTTGGTGCGGACGGCGTGCTGCAGGTCCACGACGACATCGGGGCTCCGGGCATGCTTTTCGCCGCGGATGCGGTACATATATTCCCCGCCCACATCGAGCGCCTTGCGCAGCACGACATCGTCGCCAAAGGCGTCGCGGTGCCGGCGCACGGTTTCCTCGGCCACTTCGCTGAGGCCCACGCCTTCAATGGACGTCGCGGTGCCGAAGAAGAAGCGCTTGACGAAATCGGTCTTGAGGCCGACCGCGTCGAAAATCTGCGCGCCGCAATAGGACTGGTAGGTGGAAATGCCCATCTTGGACATGACCTTGAGCAGGCCCTTACCCACGCTCTTGATGTAGCGATAGACCACTTCACGGGCATCGACCTCGGCCGGGAACTCGCCCTCGGCCTGCAAAGCGGCGAGCGCTTCAAAGGCCAGATAGGGGTTGATGGCTTCGGCGCCATAGCCGGCCAGCATGGCGAAATGGTGCATTTCGCGGGCTTCGCCGGTTTCGACAACCAAGCCCGAAGAGGTGCGCAACCCCTTGCGGATCAGGTGGTGATGCACGGCCGCCGTCGCCAGCAGCGCGGGAATGGCGATGCGGTCGGACGCCACGAGCCGGTCGGAGAGCACGATGATGTTGTATTCGCCGGCAATGGCGGCTTCGGCCTTTTCGCAGATGGCCGAGATGGCCGCTTCCATGCCCACCGCGCCCATATCGGCGGGATAGGTGATGTCGATCGTCTTGGTCTTGAACTGGTTGGTGTCCATGTCGCCAATGGCGCGGATCTTTTCGAGATCCTCATTGGTCAAAATGGGCTGACGAACTTCGAGCCGCTTCTGGTGGGACACGCCTTCCAGATCAAAAATGTTGGGCCGCGGGCCGATGAAGCTGACGAGCGACATCACCGATTCCTCGTGGATCGGATCGATGGGCGGGTTGGTGACCCGGGCGAAGTTCTGCTTGAAATAGGTGTAGAGCAGCTTTGACTTGTCGCTCAGCGCTGAGATGGGCGTATCGGTGCCCATGGAGCCAACGGCTTCCGGCCGGTGGTGGCCATGGGGGCCATCAACAGCTTGATGTCTTCCCGGGTATAGCCAAAGGCCTGCATGCGATCGAGCAGGCTTTCTGACGTGACCGGGGCCTTGGGCTCGGTCTCGGGCAGGTCTTCAAGCACGATCTGGCTGCGGGCGAGCCATTCGGCATAGGGGTTCTTGGTGGCCAGCGTGCGCTTGATCTCGTCGTCGGAGATGATGCGGCCTTCTTCAAGGTCGATCAGCAGCATACGGCCGGGCTGCAGGCGCCAGCGCTCGACAATGTCCTCATCCGGGATATCGAGCACGCCGGATTCCGAGGCGAGCACGACATGGCCTTCCTTGGTGACGAGGTAGCGGGCGGGACGCAGGCCATTGCGGTCGAGGGTCGCCACGACATAGCGACCGTCCGATAGCGACATGGCGGCGGGGCCGTCCCATGGCTCCATCAGGGCGGCGTGATATTCGTAGAAAGCGCGGCGCGTGTCGTCCATCAGCGGGTTGCCGGCCCGAGCTTCGGGGATCAGCATCATGGCGGCGTGGGGCAGGCTATAGCCGCCGCGCACGAGGAACTCGAGCGCATTGTCAAAGCAGGCCGTGTCGGACTGGCCTTCATAGGAGATGGGCCAGATCTTGGTGATGTCGTCGCCGAACAGGGGCGAAGACACTGAGGCTCGGCGGGCGGCCATCCAGTTCACATTGCCCCGAATGGTGTTGATTTCACCATTATGGGTGGTCATGCGGTAGGGGTGGGCCAGCTTCCAGCTCGGGAAGGTGTTGGTCGAAAAGCGCTGGTGGACCAGAGCAATGGCGGATTCTGAAGCGCTCGTCGCTGAGGTCCGGGAAGAACGCCTTGAGCTGGTAGGCGAGGAACATGCCCTTATAGACCAGCGTGCGCGCCGACATCGAGACAACATAGAAGCCATTGTCGCCATCGCTTTCGGGAATGGCGGCATAGACGGTGTTGGAGATGACCTTGCGCACGATCAAGAGCTTACGCTCGAAATCATCGAGGGTGAGGCCGGCGGGGCGGGCGATCACCATCTGCTCGATAGCGGGCTGGGTGGCGATGACGCCTTCGCTGAGCGCAGGAATTGTCGGTGGGGACAATGCGTTCGCCGAGCAGGGTCAGGCCTTCGCGGGCCAGCACACCACGGACGGCTTCAGCGCACTTGTCGCGCAGCTCGGTGATGTTGGGATAGAACAGCATGGCCACGGCATAGTGGTGCTTTTCCGGCAGGGGGAAGCCCAGCACGTCCTTGAAGAAGGCGTGCGGGGTCTGCACCAGAATGCCGGCGCCGTCGCCCATCAGCGGATCGGCACCCACAGCGCCGCGGTGTTCCGGGTTCTCGAGGATTTCGAGACCCTTTTCGACCACTTCGTGGCTGGGCTTGTTCTTGATATTGGCGATCATGCCGATGCCGCAGGCATCGTGCTCGTTGGCCGGATCGTAGAGACCCTGCGCCGCAGGACGACCAGCAACAGGGCGAGCATTCTCAATCAAGGCTTTGCGATTGGTGGCTTTGGTGGTGACCGGAGATGTTTGTCCCTGCCGCGTGTGCCATATCGTTGTTCCTCGCTTGTTGATCGCGCCCGTTACCGGGCTCTGTCGCTATGTCGTGTGCATCCTGATGGTGCCCGTTGGGGCTTGTGGATGCGGTCTCGTCCTCTGGTGGGCGTAGTGCTCAGGCGGGTCGTACTACAACAGTACGGCTCGCATTGCCAAATACGTCCATGCGTGGGGAGCAGCGCTGCATCCAAATGGCCGCTCAAACTTCGAGCTATCTTAGCTCCGCCTATCCGTTTCCGCTAATGCATAGCGGGCCAGCCGGACCAGCGTGCGCGCTTGCCGCGGAGAGCGGGGCGACGCGTCAGATAGGACAGTCGTGCTGCCCTAACAAGGTCACATTTGCATAATTCCAAACTGGCTGCAAGCGGATTTACGAAAGTCCTATAGGAGATTTCCATCCAACCTATAGGAAATCATAGGAGATCGCTATCCGGCAGGCGGCGCCAGCGCGTGAGGGTGACATTGGCCTCGGGATCGAGCGGCTCGAAACTGACCGGGAACAGGCCGCAATCGGCCAATACCGAGTGCGGATGGCCCGTGCTGAAGCAGGGTTGGGCCATCGTGGATCAGCACCACATTGGATTCGGCCAGATCGAAAGCGGTGAAGCGCTCGTGGAACAGGTCGAACACCCCGGTAATGGCGATTGTGCCCTCGGCAATGCCCAAGGCGGTGAGCGCCGAATCGAAGGAGAGGCCCGCCGGGTTCCAGAAATGGGCGTGTTTGTCGGCTGGATCGAGCGCCAGATCGGCCACCGTGGAGGTGACCACGAGCCGCTTGCGGCCGGGATTGGGATTGCGCTCATGGCCCGGGCGGCCGACGACAACCGAGCTGGCACGATCGAGATGGGTCTGGAAGCGCTGCCAATCGAGCTCATTGCGCAATTCGGCCGGCATGGCGCCATCGGCCGTGGCAATCTTGCCATCGGCAGAGACGATGGCGTGGCCGACGATATCGTGAGGCAAGATTTCGGTCTCTCGGGCATGCGCCCGGAAAGGTAGGGTGCAAGAGCGGTGGCGTAAAGGTGGGGTTAGCGCCCTTATTCCAGATGCGACTTGATGAACCAAAGATTCTTGTCGAGGTCGCGGGAGAAGGCGGTGAGGATATCGGCGGCGTCGGCATCGCCGGCTTCGTCGGTGGCGTCGATATCTCGGCGCACCTGATTGGCGAGGGCCGCGTAGCGGTCGGCAAGCGCGGCCAGATGGTCGGCGGTCTTGCGAATATCGGTGGGATAGGGCTCGAGCTTGCTGGCCTTGGCGACGACCTGGCTGGTGCCCAAAGCAATGCCGTCGAGCTGGGCGATGCGCTCGGCGATGGTGTCGACATGGGTGTCGATGCTGGTACGCATCGGATCGAGCATTTCATGCACGGCTATAAAATTGGGCCCTTTGAGGTTCCAATGCGCCTGCTTGGTGATCAGCGCCAGATCGATGGCATCGGCCAACCTGCCATTGAGAATATCGATGATGGCGGATTTGGCATTGCTGGAGGCGAGTTTGATAGCGGGCGTTTTCATCTGATGTGTCCTTGAGGAGAGGCTGCTGCTTCAACTAAGCCGCAAGGCAGCAGGTTCCGTCAGGCGATTAAGACTCTTGCGCTAAGCCCCCAGCACCGCATCGACCTGCGCGCGGGTCGGCGGCTTGCAGCCTTGCTCGGCGCAATTGAGCCCGGCCACCACCGCGCCGAAACGCAGCGTGGTCGCCAGCGCCGCGCTATCGAGCTGCTTGAGCTTGCCGGGTTTCAAATCCCCCGCCTCGTGCAGCCGAGTCAAAATCCCGGCCATCAGGCTATCGCCGGCCCCCACCGTGTCGCCGAAGACCGGTGGGGCATAAATATCGGCGCGAGCTTCCCCGGCGCCGGTAAAGGCGCGCGAGCCCTTTTCGCCCAGCGTCACCACCACCAATTCGCAATTGGGCCTCGCCAGCAAATCGGCGGCATGCTGCTCAATGCTCTTGGTTGCATCGAGTTCTGCCAAATCCTCCTCGGACACCTTGACCAGATGCGCCGAGTCAAGGAACTGGCTCAACCGCTGCTTATAGCCCTCGAAATCTTCCACCAGCGACGGGCGCACATTGGGGTCGATGGTAATCGTCGCGCCTTTGGCAATCGCCGCCTTGATCACCTGCAACCAGATCGCCGCATCCTCGGGCAGGATCGGGCAGAACCCGCCGGTCTGATAAACCTCGATCACCTCGGGCAGCGCTGCGATCAGCCCCGCCTCGGTAAAGGCATGGTCGGCATTGCGGTAAAATTCATACTGCGCCTTGCGCTGCGCATCGAGCGTCACCACGGCCAATGTGGTCGGCGCAAACACCCGTTCCTTGAGCAAGGGCGTGACCCCAGCCGCGTCGAGCGGCTCGAGCAGGTAGGAGCCGAAGCCATCCTTGGAAATCGGGCACAGAAAACCCGTATCATTGCCCAGCTTGGACAGCGCGATGGCGCAATTATAGGGTGAGCCGCCTTGATGGGCCTGCATGATGATGGAGCCATCCGCCCCGCGCGGCTCGGACACCAGATCGATCAGGCTTTCGCCGCTCACCACGAACATAGATTTGAACTCCCGAGCACCAGGCGCCCCGCTGGCGCGGAGCCAGCCAATATCATTTTTGCTGCCGCTGTCACCAGTGCGCCCCTCCGTATTCGTCCAGCCGATAGAAATATTTTCGAGTGCGGTGGATTAAACGGGCTCGAGCGGTGTTGTTGCTGTCGAGGGCCTTCGAGGAAAGGCCCCGCAACTCGGAGGGAATACAAGATGAAACTTCGTTCTATCTCGGCTGGCGCTGCCGTGCTGGCCCTGTTCGCTGCTCCCGCCTTTGCCGAGGACTATGTCGGCGGCGCCGTCAAATCCGTCGATATCGGCGGCAAGATGGTGCTGACCGGCGCCAATGACATGACGCTCTATATCTTCGACAAGGACGCCCCCGGCGTAACCAATTGCTACGAGCAATGCGCCATCAACTGGCCCCCGCTCATGGCTGATGCCTCGGCGGCTCCGGAAGGCGAATTCACCATTGTCGACCGCACAGACGGCTCCAAGATGTGGGCCTATAAGGGCGCCCCGCTCTATTACTGGAAAGACGATGCCAAGCCGGGCGACATTACCGGTGACGGCGTCGGCGGTGTCTGGCATCTTGCCGTCGAATAAGGTTCTGGATTCCCGGCCTTGCACGATTTTCTCGACCAGATCGAAGCCTGTGTGCCAGCCCTCAGGCGTTATGCCCGAGCGCTGACGCGCAATATCGATCTGGCCGATGATCTGGTGCAGGATTGCACGGAACGCGCCATTTCCGAGGCGCGGGCTATTTCGCCCCAGTGGCGAAGTTCGCGCTCGGCTGTTCACCATTCTGGTCAATCTTTATCGCAATAGCCTGCGCGCCACCCGCCGCCACGGCACGTTCCTCGCTATGGACGCCATTGCCGAGCCGGGAACGCCCGCGCTGCAACCCGGCCATATCGCGCTGGCCGAAATGGCTCGCGCCATCGAAACCCTGCCGCTCGAACAAAAGGAGGCAATTCTCTTGGTTGCATTGGAGGGCCTCCCCTATGCCGAGGCCGCCGACATATTGAAGATTCCGCTTGGCACGCTGATGTCCCGGCTGGGCCGCGCCCGTTCGGCGCTGCGGCTGGCCACCGGCAATCCGGCCGAGCCGCATCTGAGGACGGTCAAATGAGCGCGTTCACCAGCGACAGATTGATGGCCTTTGCCGATGGGCAATTGCCGGAGGCCGAGCGCGCTGCGGTGGAAGCCCATCTGGCCGCCAATCCCGATATCGCCGCCGAAATCGCTGCACGGCAGCGCCAGTCCGATGCCTTGCGCACCCTCTTTGCCCCCGCCGGCGCCGAACCCGTGCCCGCGCGCCTGCGCCCCGCCGCATTGCGGCCGAGCTGGGCCGCCGCCGCACCAATGCCTTTGGCTGGGCCGCGGCCGCCGTGGTGCTTGTGGGTCTGGGTCTGGGCGCGGGCTGGTTTGCCCGGCCGCTCTTTGAAGCCGAGCCATCGAGCCAATATCTGATTGCCGACGCGGTCAACGCCCACACCGTCTTTGTCGCCGAAAACCGCCACGCCGTGGAAGTGCCCGGCAGCGATAGCGAGCATCTCTCCAACTGGCTCTCCAACCGCCTCGACACCAATCTGGGCATGCCCGACCTTACGTCCGAAGGCTTCACCACGGTCGGCGGGCGCCTGCTGCCGGGCAGAACCCACCCGCGGCGGCCGCGCGGCCCAGCTGATGTACGAAAACGCCGCCAAGCAGCGCATCACCGTCTATGTCACCGCCGCCCTGCCCGACCGTGCCCCCGCCTATCAATTCGCCAGCCGGGACGGCGCCGAAGCCTTCTACTGGGCCAATGCCCGCATCACCTGCACGGTGGTGGGCACCCTGCCCGAAGCGGAGATGAAAACGGTGTCGCGGGCGGTCTATCAGCAGCTGACCGAGGGCGATGTGGCACGAGCGAATTGGGGTTAATCCCATCGCGGCTCCCGCCATCCCCTCCCAACCTCCCCCATCAAGGGGGGCCGTCCTTCGGCGCGGGCTGCCCCAATCTCCCCCACCGCTCTCCCTCGGGCCTGACCCGAGGGCCACTCACCGCTTGAGCCAGATTGGGAAAGGCCCTCGGGTCAAGCCCGAGGGAGACGCGGTGATATTGAGAGCAATGGTGGCATGCGCCAACTCGCCCCCACCCACGGTGTCATTCCCGCGAGCGGGAACCTCCGTTTAGGGGTGCTGAAGAAAGCAAACAGAGGTCCCCGCTTTCGCGCGGATGACATTGTGGTTGGAGACAGCAAACGGGCCTCACTTACCCATCTTATCCCCCTCTCCAAATCCCCCGCATACTCCCTCCATCTTCCGGGATACGGGCGGCGCTGCAGCGACGAGCGTCCGGAGGCCAGCCGGGGGAGTGGGGGTCGCGCTCTGCTCCGGGTCGAGCGGACGAGGCAATCGGGCGGGCGCTACGGCAAACGCTGGGGTCTGTGATCGCGCCGTCCGATAAAGTCCCGGCACCCCGAGGCGGCATACGTCTCATTCTAAACTCATCACGGGGCGAATGCCGTCTCGGGGTCCGTCCGTCTATTCGATAACCGCGCCAGTGGCAGCCTCCGCATGGCCGATTGACGACTAACATGTTAGTTGCTAGGCCAGCGCCCAAGACCATTCCCGGAGCCTGCGCCATGCCGTCCCTCGACAAGATTCTCACCATCGAAGAAATGATGGCCGCGGCAAAGCGCAAAGTGCCCAAGCAATTCTTCGATTATGCCGATAGCGGCGCCTGGACCGAGAGCACCTATCGCGCCAATCAGGAAGACTTCCAGAAGATCAAGCTGCGCCAGCGCGTGGCGGTCAATATGGAAGGCCGCAGCCTTGCCACCACCATGACCGGGGAGAAGGCGACCATGCCCGTCGCCATCGCGCCCACCGGGCTCACCGGCATGCAAAATGCCGATGGCGAGATCAAAGCCGCCCGCGCCGCCGAAAAATTCGGCGTCCCCTTCACCCTCTCCACCATGGCGATCTGCTCGATCGAAGACGTGGCCGAGAACACGAGCAAGCCCTTCTGGTTCCAGCTCTATGTGATGCGCGACCGCGCCTTTATCGAGCGGCTGATCGATCGCGCCAAGGCCGCCAAATGCTCGGCTCTCGTGCTCACCATGGACCTGCAAATCTCGGGGCAGCGCCACAAAGACCTGCGCAATGGCATGTCCGCCCCGCCCAAATTCACCCCGCGCTTTGTCTTTGAAATGGCCCGCAAACCGGGCTGGGCTTTGGGCATGCTGGGCACCAAGCGCCACAGCTTCCGCAATATTGTCGGCCATGTGGAAAATGCCGGCGACCTCTCCAAACTCTCCGCCTGGACGGCCAACCAATTCGATCCGGCGCTGAGCTGGAAGGATGTCGCCCGGGTCAAGGAGCGCTTTGGCGGTCCCGTCATCGTCAAGGGCATTCTCGATGCCGATGATGCCAAGGCCGCCGTCGCCCATGGCGCCGATGCCATCATCGTCTCCAACCATGGCGGCCGCCAGCTCGACGGCGCCCCTTCCTCCATCCGCGTCCTGCCCGAAATCGTCGATGCGGTCGGCAATATTACCGATGTCTATCTCGATGGCGGCATCCGCTCCGGCCGAGGATGTGCTCAAGGCCATGGCCTTGGGCGCCAAGGGCACCTTTATCGGCCGCGCCTTCCTCTGGGGCACGGGCGCCGGTGGGGAAGCCAGGGTCACCCGCACGCTGGAAATCATCCAGCGCGAGCTCGATATCACCATGGCGCTGTGCGGCGAACGCGATATCCACGATGTGGGCCTGCACAATATCTATTCCATCGACCTGCCGCCGCGAAATTCTCCCCTCGGCGCCAACGGTTAGGCTCTTGCCACCACCCCGGCCTTCCCCTCAAATGACCAAAAATGGAGGAACAAAAATGGCCGGGGTTCTTGAGCGCATCGACGCAAGATTCAACGCGCTGACCATTGGCAGCGCCGCGCTCGAAGTGCTGTATGACCAGTGCCGCTGGGCCGAAGGCCCGGTCTGGTTCGGCGATGCCAATGCCCCGGTGTGGAGCGACATTCCCAATAACCGCATGCTGCGTTGGACCCCCGATGGCGGCGTCAGCCTGTTCCGCACGCCCTCCAATTACGTCAATGGCAATACCCGCGACCGGCAGGGGCGGCTGATTTCCTGCTCGCATGGCGCTCGGGCCGTTTTGCGCACGGAAATTGATGGCACCATGACCACATTGGTCGATCGCTATCAGGGCAAGCGGCTGAATTCCCCCAATGATGTCGTGGTCAAATCCGACGGCACGATCTGGTTCACCGACCCCACCTACGGCATTCTCTCGGACTATGAAGGCCACAAATCCGACCAAGAACAGGCCGGCTGCTATGTCTACCGCTTCGATCCGGCTGATGGCTCTTTGACCGTCGTCGTCGACGATTTCGCCAAGCCCAATGGCTCGGCCTTTTCGCCCGACGAAAGCCTGCTCTACGTCTCCGATACCGGCCGCAGTCATGATCCGGACTGGCCTGCCCAGATCCGCAAATTCACCGTCAATGGCGACAAACTGACCAATCCCGGCGTCTTTGCCGATATCGATTCCGGCCTGCCCGATGGCTTCCGCCTCGATACCGAAGGCAATATCTGGACCAGCGCCGGGCCGGGCGTGAACGTCTACAATCCCGCCGGCGCCCTGCTCGGGCGCATCCATACCGGCCGAGCCACCTCCAACGTCACCTTTGGCGGCCCGGCCCGCAATCGGCTCTTCATCACCTCGAGCCAATATCTGATGGCGATCTACGTCACCGCCACGGGCCTGCAATATCCTTGATCTCCCGCGCCGACGCCATCGTCCAAAATCTGCGGCTCGAACCGGTCCCGACCCTGCCCGATATCAGGCTTTACACCGCCCATCCCGGCAGCCGCCTGTCGCAATTTGCGGCGGATGACGATGATCCGCCGGCCCCCTATTGGGCCTATCAATGGGCCGGCGGCTCGGCTCTGGCCCATCACTTCCGGGCTCACCCCGAACTGGTGCAAGGCAAAAGGATTCTCGATCTAGGTGCGGGCTCTGGCCTCGTCGGCATCGTCGCCGCTCGACTAGGCGCCCACGCCAAAGCCGCCGAAATCGACCCCAACGGCCGCGCCGCCATCGCCCTCAACGCAGCGGCCAATGGCATCGCCCTACCGCTGATCGACATCGACCTGCGCAACGCGCCACCCGAAAATATCGACCTAATCGCCGCCGGCGACGTCTTCTACAACGCCAAGATCGCCCAGCTCATGCTGCCCTTCCTCGTCCGCTGCGCGGAGGCCGGCATCACAGTGCTCATCGGCGACCCCGACCGCCGCGACCTACCCCACCAAAGCCTCACCCGCCTCGCCGCTTATCCAGTCGGCGATGTCGGGGATCAACGCAGCAGCACGGATCGGACGGGGTCAGTCTATGCACTCAAATAGGCACCTTGCTGGCGGCTCACATCGTCGCCCCGACCTGCCGGGGCACGAATTCATTGTCGCCATAGCCCAAAGTTTCGGACTTAGTGGCCTCGCCCGAGGCAACCCGCAGCATGAGGTCGAAAATCTCCTGCCCCTTGGCCTCGATGGAAACACCCTCGACGATATCGCCGCAATTGATGTCCATGTCGTCGGTCATCCGGCCATACATGTCCGAATTGGTGGCGAGCTTGATCGAGGGCACGGGCTTGCAGCCATAGGCCGAACCGCGGCCGGTAGTGAAGGCCAGGATATTGGCCCCACCGGCCACCTGCCCCGTTGCCGACACCGGATCGAAGCCGGGCGTGTCCATGAAGACGAAGCCCTTTTCGGTGACCTTTTCGGCATATTCGTAAACCGCGGTCAGCGGCGTCGTACCGCCCTTGGCCGCCGCGCCCAGCGACTTTTCGAGAATGGTCGTCAACCCGCCCAGCTTATTGCCCGGCGAAGGATTATTGTTCATCTCGCCATGGTTGCGGGCGGTGTAATCCTCCCACCAATGGATGCGGCTGATCAGTTTTTCGCCTACTTCCCGGCTCACCGCGCGCCGCGTCAGCAAATGCTCGGCGCCGTAGATTTCCGGGGTTTCGCTCAGGATCGCCGTGCCGCCATTGCGCACCAGAATATCGGCGGCATAGCCGAGCGCCGGATTGGCGGTAATGCCCGAATAGCCGTCCGAGCCGCCGCATTGCAGCGCCAGCGTCAATTCGGATGCATCGATGGTTTCCCGCTGGCGCGAGCCGCCACCGGCAGCATTTCCTTCATGCGCTCAATGCCCCATTCGATGATCTTCTTGGTGCCGCCGCTTTCTGGATGGTCATGGTCTGGAACGTGTCGCTTTCTGACAATCCCGTACATTTCCTTCATCCGGCCGATCTGGAACACTTCGCAGCCCAGCCCCACCAGCATGGCCGCCCCCAGATTGGGATTGGACGTATAGCCCCATTGGGTGCGCTTGAGGATGTCAAAGCCCTCGCCCCGGCTCTCCATGCCGCAGCCCGTGCCATGGACGAACGGCACAACCCCATCGATCTCGGGATAATCATCCAGAATGCCCGAGCGGTTGATCCCCTCGGCAATGAATTTGGCGACCGTGGCCGAGCAATTGACCGAGGTCAGGATGCCCACATAATTGCGCGTCCCCACACTGCCATTGGCGCGGCGATAGCCCTCGAAGGTGGCGCGCTGGCCCAGCGGGATCATCTGGGGCGCAATCGCGCCCTCGGCAAAGGCATAATCATGCTTGAGGCTGCCATCGGCGCCGCCCATGCCGCAATTATGCTCATGCACCCAATCGCCTGATGGAATGGCTTCCTTGGCAAAGCCGATAATCTGCCCGAACTTGACGATGGCCTCCCCGCCGGCACCGGCCGGATGGCAAACTTATGCCCCTTGGGCACGCGGCGCTTAATGATAACGCCTTGCGGCGTGTCGCTGCCGACCTCCAGATTGGCAAGCGCCACGGCAATATTGTCAGCCGGGTTCAACACCAGCGTACGGCTTTGGGGACGGGTCAGGGTTTCGGACATGAAGGGGCTTTCGGGGTCGGATCTCAACTGCGCTTTACCTGCATCCCTTTTGCCTCCAGATTGCGCGCAATCGGCAGGTATTGGACGATTGTAAAACATCACTTCTCTAACTAACATGTTAGCATGATATCGGCAGAAAGTCCCTACCATTTTCTTGCACGCCCAACGGCGCTGACGCGCAGCAGCGTCACGCTGGACGTGACCAATGTGCTGCGCCGAGCGATTGTCACCCCGGCGCTGGCGCCGGGGCAAAATATCGACAAGTCAGCCATTTGCGAACAATTGGGCGTGTCTCGTTTCCCGGTCAGCGAGGCACTGGCACGGCTGGCGGCGGAAGGCTCGGTCGATATCGCCCCGCAGCGCGGCTCGACCGTCTCGCTGGTCAGGATCGCCGATGTCCGCGAATATATGCTGATCCGCAAGGCGCTGGAGAGCGAGGCATTGCGGGTGCTGATCGGCAATATCGATCATGATGTCATCGCCGCCCTGCATGCCAATATGGCCGCCCAGCGCGACGCCGCAGCCCGCGACGACGCCGAAGCCTTTCACCAGATCGACATCGATTTCCATGACATCATCTTCCGCTCCATGCGGTTCTCCAAGATCAAGGGCATTATCGATTCGGCGCGGGCAAATCTGGACCGTGCGCGGCGCCTGATCATCACACCGCGCCGGCTGGCGCTGACCATTGCCGAGCACCGGGCCATTTTCGATGGCATCCCGGCCGAAAACCAGGATCAGGCCATTGCCGCCATCCGCGCCCATATCGACGCGGTCATGGTCGAACTCTTCGCCTTTGCGCGCGAACATCCCGAGCCCTTTGCCGATGGCAAGACGCTCGAGGAGGAGACTTTTCCATTCGGCTGATCATCCAGCCGGCGTCCCGGGAGGACATTTATGCTCAAGAATATTCCGCCGCTGCTCGGCCCCGATCTGCTGGGCATTCTGCGGGCCATGGGGCACGGCGATGAAATCGCCATTGTCGACGCCAATTATCCCGCCGACTCGGCTGGCCCGGTTCTCGTGCGCCTCGATGGCATTTCGGCCACCGATGTGCTCGACGCGATCCTCACCGTCATGCCGCTCGATGACTTCGTCGATGAAGCGGCCATCTGCATGCAGGTGGTGGGCGACGCAAAAAAACGCGAGCCGGTGATGGACGCATTCGAAGCCATCGTCAAAACGCACGAACCCGCCATGGGCGTTTCCACGCTCGAACGCTTTGCCTTCTACGACCGTGTCAAGACCGGCTATGCCATCGTCCAGACCGGCGAACGCCGGCTTTACGGCAATATCCTGCTCAAAAAAGGCATCGTCCGCCCCAACGGGTAGGACGTCCACCGCTTCAAATATTTCTGGAGAAACTGACCTATGAAACTGCTTCGTGTTGGCGCCAAGGGTGCCGAAAAGCCGGCAATCCTGGCCGAAGATGGCTCGATCCACGACCTGTCTGGCATTGTCGGCGATATCGGCGGGGAGACGCTGACGCCTGAAGGCTCGGCCAAAATCCGCGCCACCGATATTGGCGTGCTGCCCAAGCTCGACGCCGGCCAGCGCATCGGCCCCTGCGTCGCCAATGTCGGCAAGTTTATCTGCATCGGCCTCAACTATGCCGACCATGCTGCCGAGACCGGCTCACCCATTCCGGCCGAGCCCATCATCTTCATGAAGGCCACCAGCGCCATTATCGGCCCCAATGACGATGTGATCATTCCCAAAAATGCGATCAAGCCGGATTGGGAAGTCGAGCTGGGCGTCATCATCGGCAAGGAAGCCCGCTATATCGAGGAAAAGGACGCGCTCGATCACGTCGCCGGCTATTGCGTGGTCAATGACGTCTCCGAACGCCACTTCCAGACCGAACGCGGCGGCACTGGGACAAGGGCAAAGGCAGCGACACGTTCGGCCCCATTGGCCCTCGGCTCGTCACCAAGGACGAAGTCGCCGACCCCCAGAAACTGGGCATGTGGCTCGATGTCGATGGCCACCGCTACCAGAACGGCTCCACCAAAACGATGATCTTCGGCGTCGCCAATGTCGTCGCCTATGTCAGCCAGTTCATGAGCCTGCAGCCCGGCGACATCATCTCCACCGGCACCCCGCCCGGCGTCGGCATGGGCATCAAGCCAAACCCGGTCTGGCTCCAGCCCGGCAACGTCATGCGTCTGGGCATCGAGGGCCCGGGTGAGCAGCAGCAGAACGTGAAGGCGTATAGCGCCTGAGGCTTTTCCAAGGGCAAACGCCCTCCCACCCACGGTGACACCGCGGGTGGGAGGCAGAAAATAACTAAGCCGGCCGTTTCACCACCAGATCAATCTCCACCAAGGCCCCCACTGCCAGCGCCGTCACCCCCACCGTGGTCCGCGCCGGCAATTTCCCCGCCTCGAAAAAGCTCGGCCACAGCGCATTGAGCGCCGCATAGTCCCGCTCAAACTGGGTCAGATAAATCCGCGCCATGGTCACATGCTCGAGTCCCAGCCCGATCCCGCCCAGCACGACGCGCAAATTCTCCACCACCCGCTTGGTCTGCGCCTCTATCCCCTCCACCAATGGTGCATCAGGCGCAGCCGGGTCGGTGGGCATTTGTCCGGTCACGAACACCCAGCCATCGACCTCGACCGCATGGGAAAATGGGGCCACCGGGCGTGGCCCGGATGCCACCATGTGATAAATCGGCTGGTTCATTGCATAACTCCAGTGTGATGGTGCTTGAGCTCGGGTGCGCCACCGGCCATAAGTCAATCTCCGGCAGGCGCTTCGCACCGCTATCAGCGCTGCAGGGCAAGCAGTCCATGTTCGAGTTCTTCCACACGATCTCGCTCTATCTCGAGACTTTCCTCGATGCGATTTCCGGCAATTTCTGGCTAACCTTCTGGTTTATTTTCGGCGTTGCCATCGGCGAGGCCGTGTTCATTCTGGGCCTGTTCGTACCCTCCACCCCGGTTCTGCTGATGGCAGGCGGCATTATTGCCGAGGGACGGCTGCCCTTCTGGGAAGTGTATTTTGCCGCGGTGATCGGCGCCATCATTGGCGACGCCATCTCGTATACGATCGGCCATTTCCTCAAGGACAAGATCAAGACCATCTGGCCCTTCCGCAACCATGTCGACCTCATCACGCGCGGCGAAGTGTTCTTTTCCAAGCATGGCGGCAAGGCGGTGTTTATCGGCCGCTTCATTCCCGGCGTCAAAGCGGTGATTCCCGGCGTCGCCGGCATTATGGGCATGCCCTATGGCCATTTCACCATCATCAACGTGACCTCGGCCTTTGTCTGGGCCGCCGCCCATATCCTGCCCGGCATGCTGCTGACGGCGTGGCTGAAATCCATCGGCCTGTCGCTCGAACTGGTCATCGTGGTGGGCGCGCTGGTGCTGACCGTGCTGTTCCCGGGCCTGCACTATCACCGCCGCATCCTGCTCTTTTTCGCGCCCTGGCTCGGTGGACTGGGCCGCTCGATCCGAGCCCGCTGGGGCAATTCGGACGCCGTCCATTGAGCTGGTGACCGGCAGCACCCACATTGGGCTCAACAGGAGTGACAGCGATGAGTGAAACCGAATTGGTCGTGCAGCGCGAAGATGGCCCCACGCGAGGCCGCTACGTCATCCATCTGGCGCCGGGCTACGACGCCGAGATGACCTTCCGCAAAGCCGAAAACGGCACGATCATCATCGACCATACCGGCGTGCCGCCCGAATATGAGGGGCGTGGCATTGCCGCCAGATTGGTCAAGCGAGCCATCGAAGACGCGCGAGCAGGGCTTCAAGATCACCCCGGTCTGCTCCTATGTCGTCGCCCAATTCCGCCGCCACCCCGAATGGGCTGACCTGCGGGCCTAACTGCCGTAGCGCACCACGTCCCGGCTGTCGGCCTTGAACGCTTCGAGCTGGTCCCGGGGAATGGTGACGGTCGGCGCGCCATAGGCATAGGGCGCGATTTCGTACTGGTTGAACTGGATCACCAGCCCGTAATCGTCCTCAAAGCTCCAACGGGCGGGGTCGATGATGAGCGCCTGCAAGTCCGCATCGTCCGGCAGCTGCAGCCAATCGCCATGCTCGGCCTCCAGTTTTGCCTTGGCCAGCGCCAGCAGCGCCTTTTCCCAGCCCTCGCCGGCAAAGACATCGCTGGCCGCCAGCGCCCGGTGTTCGGGCACGAAATAATGCAGATAGCTGGTGGCGCCATTGCCATGCGCCGCGCCATGGCCAAACCAATAGGTATTGGTTTCCAGCGTAATGCGCGAATTGAGCACCTGCTTGATCACCGCGCTATCGACTGAATCACTGCTGGTTTCGCTATCGTCTTCGGGATTGACAGGCGCCAGCGCCAACCAGTTCTGCTTGATGAAGCCATTGAGGCTCTCGGCCATGCCATCGTCATGGTCAAGCAGGGGATAGCTCAGCTCGTGGCTCGCCACCTTCCAGTAGGAATCCGGGTTATCCGCCTCATTGGGGTCCGGCATGGCCCGGTATTGCGAGGCGATATAGAAGCGATGTCCGCCGACCATCCGGCTGGCTTCCAGCACCGTGCTGCGCGCCTTGAACTTGTCGAGGAGGCACGCCGCCCCGTCATCGTCGTAAGTGCCCTCGGTCAGTGGCGTCGCATTGTCGGTGCACACCCGCTGGGCATAATCGAGCCAGACCCGCTGGCCGGCCCGCATCGCCTCGGTGCCGTCCTTGGTCAGCCCGCCAATGGCGGTGGCAAAAGTCTTGGCGAGCACATCATCGGCCGCCGACAGCTCGGGCCGCTCGCAAATGGCATGCTCGAAAGGGGTGGAGGCCTTGGTGCAATCAAAGCTCGCCGCTAACGTCGGCACGACCGTGAGGCCGGGCGCGCCCGTGCCTCCCAGCAACGCCAATGCGCTCAATAGTTTGATCGTTTTGCTCATCTCGTCCTCCGCAAGCGCATCGCCCGGCCGTTTGTTGCAGCTTTTGCGTCCAAGATCACCCCCTTCGGGCAGCAATATGGCCGCAAGCGTCCGACAGTGAACCCTATGGCCGCCGATCGCGTTGTGGCGGCATGATGCACAGGAGGAGAGGATGAACTCGCTCGAAACCAAGGTGCGCCGCCTGTTCGACCGTTATGGCCAGCGCAGCGACAACGCCCTGCAGGACCCGCCCATCGAGGACAGTGGAGGCCATGCCGCCGCCTTTGCCGAATATTTCGTCGGCTCCAGCCCTCAGGGCGTATTCGGCGGTCCCAATGACAATGAATTCCGCCAGAAAATCCCGCAGGGCTTCGCCCATTACCGCAAGGTCGGGGGCAAGCACATGACCATCAAGGGCCTCAAGGTCACCCCGCTGGACGAGTTGCACGCCATCGCCGATGTCGATTGGGACTTCGCCTATACCAACAAATCAGGCAAAAGCGGCCATGTGACCTTCACCAATTTCTACTTCATCACCATAGCCTCAGGCGAACCCAAGATTTTCGCCTATGTGACCCCGGATGAGCAGGGCGCGATGGAGGAGCACGGGCTGGTTTGAGGCCCCTACCCCGCCAAGAACCCCTGCGCCGCGCGCAATTCCTCCTGGCGCAATTCATGGCCGCCGGCATGCCAGACCATTTCAGTCTTCGCGCCATGGGCGGTAAAATAATCGCCTAGCGCCCGGGTCATCGCCACCGATGTCATTGGATCGCGCTGGCCCGCTGTGATCAGCACCTTGCGCCCGCCAAAATCCACCTTTGGCGGGGTGAAGGGGATCAGCGGATGCATTAGGATCGTCGCGTCGAACAGTTCCGGGGCGGCAAACTGCACCGCCGCCAGGATATTGGCGCCATTGGAATAGCCCAGCCCGATCACCCGCGAGGGCTTGCCCTCATTGCGCCGGGCGATGACGAAGTCGGCCATCTGCCGGCTCCGTAGCGCCAGTCGGCCATGTCATAGACGCCCTCGCCGGTGCGCTTGAAATAGCGCAGCGCACCATGCTCGCTGACATCGCCGCGCGGCGCGATGATGCGCGCACCGGGTAGCAATTGCCCGCCAAGGTCGAAAAACTGGTTCTCGTCCCCGCCCGTGCCATGCAGCAGCACAAAGAGCGGCGAAGTGGCATTGGCGCCCTTGCCTTCGCGATAGTGATACTCGGCCATGGCTTGTCTCCTTATGTCCTCGCCCTCCGATATCGGGGAAGGCGCGGCGCGACACAATCGCGCTTGCACGTCACGCACTGTTGCCCAATGGGAAACGATGCTCGCGTTGCGCCTCGCCGCGTTCCATGCACTATAAGGCCATGTTCCTATCGATTTTCGACGTCTTCAAGATCGGCATCGGGCCATCGAGTTCCCACACAATGGGGCCGATGAGTGCCGCAAGGCGCTTTCTCGATGAGCTCAAGCACAATGATCGCCCCCGCCCCGCCAATGCCCGCGCTGCCGCGCTGACGGCAAGCCTGCACGGCTCGCTCGCCTATACCGGCATCGGCCATGGCAGCGGTCGCGCCGTCATTCTGGGCCTCTGCGGAGAAGACCCCAAAACCGTCGATCCCGATACGATGGATGCCATCATCGCCAAGGTCGAGACCACCGGCATGATCCATCCGCCCGGCCATTCACCCTATCGCTTCCGCCCGGCCGTGGATCTGGTGTTCGATCGCAAGACCGCCCTGCCCGGCCATCCCAATGGGCTGCAATTTGCCGCCTATGACACGGATGGGCAATTGCTGCTGCGCCGCGCTTATTTCTCCATCGGCGGCGGCTTTGTCGTCAGCGCCGAGGAACTCGACGCGCTCAAGGACGCTTCGCCCGCCCGGGCCGACGTGCCCTATCCCTTCGCCCATGCCAAGGACATGCTGGCCATGGCCGCTGCCTCGGGCCTGTCCATCGCCGCCATGAAGCGCGCCAATGAGGAAGCCACGACCAAGCGCGTGGCCCCGGATCGCGGCATCGACGAAATCTGGGGCGTGATGAGCGCCTGCATCGACCGGGGCTCGGCCCGAGACGGCATTATGCCGGGCGGGCTTAACGTCAAGCGCCGCGCCCGCTCCATATTCCTGCAGCTCGACGCGCAATGGCAGCGCAATGAGCTGACCCCGCTGATGGCCAATGACTGGCTCAGCCTTTACGCCATGGCGGTCAACGAAGAAAATGCCGGCGGCGGCCGCGTGGTCACCGCGCCCACCAATGGCGCCGCCGGCGTCATCCCCGCCGTCATGCGCTATTTCCTCAAATTCAATGCCGCCGCCGGCCCGCAGGACGTGCGCGACTATCTGCTGACCGCCGCCGCCATTGGCGGCATCATCAAGCATAATGCCTCTATCTCGGGCGCCGAAGTGGGCTGCCGTGGCGAAGTCGGCTCGGCATCGGCCATGGCCGCCGCCGGGCTCTGCGCCATTATGGGCGGCACCCCTGCGCAGGTCGAAAACGCCGCCGAAATCGCCCTCGAACACCATCTGGGCATGACCTGCGATCCCGTCGCGGGGCTTGTCCAAATCCCGTGCATCGAGCGCAACGCCTTCGGCGCTGTCAAAGCCGTCACCGCCGCCTCCCTCGCCCTCAAGGGCGACGGCACCCATGCCGTCCCCCTCGACGCCTGCATCGAAACCATGCGGCAGACCGGGTTGGACATGTCCGAGCGCTACAAGGAAACGAGCTCGGCAGGGTTGGCTGTGAACGTCGTGGCCTGCTGAGCGGACCTAAGCCCGCCCGAACTCATCCTCAATCCGAATAATATCGTCCTCGCCCAGATATGAGCCGGTCTGCACCTCGATCAGTTCCAGCTCGATCTTGCCCGGGTTGGCCAGCCGATGTGTGCAGCCCAAAGGCAGATAGATCGACTGGTTTTCGCTGAGCATGGTGACCACGCCGTCCAGCGTCACCTCGGCGGTGCCCCGCACCACGACCCAATGTTCGGAGCGGTGATGATGCTTTTGCAGGCTGAGCTTCTTGCCCGGCTTGACGAAGAGGCGTTTGACCTGAAAGCGCTCGCCATTGAGCACCGAGGCATAGCCGCCCCGGGGCCGATAGGCGGTGCGGTGAATTTCGGTGAGACCAACAGTGTCCTTACCCGCGCGCAACACCTTGACCAGCGGCCCCACTTTCTGTGCTTCGGAGAGCTTGCCGACATAGATCGCGTCTTCGCTGGCGATCACCGCGATATCGTCCAGCCCCTCGACCGCCACATGGGCGTGATCGGTAACGACGAGCGAATTGGACGTATGGCTGAATGTCACCGAGCCGCTGCCGGCATTGCCCGCCGCGTCATGGCCCTGCGCCTTCCACACCGCGTCCCAGCTGCCCAGATCGGACCAGCCGAAGCTGACCGCGACCACCGCCGCGCTTCTGGTCTTTTCAAAGATCGCGTAATCGACCGAAATATTGGGCGCTGTGGCAAACGCCGCCTCATCGAGCCGCACGAAATCGAGATCAATCCGCGCCGCTTCGACCGCGCCACTGGCCGCCGCAAGCGTATCGGGCGAGAGCGCCGCACATTCCGCCGGGAACGCCTCGGCCCCGATCATGAACATGCCCGAATTCCACAGATACCCGCCATCGGCCAGCATCTGTTCGGCTCGCGCCAGATCCGGTTTTTCGACAAACCGCTCAACCGCGTTGACGCCCTCGCCCAGCCCGGCGCCGGCTTTGATATAGCCATAGCCCGTCTCGGGCGCCGTCGGCACAATGCCGAAGGTCACGAGCCGCCCCTCGGACGCAGCAGCAGCGGCCTGTTGCACGGCCAGCAGATACCCCGCATCCACATTCACATCGTGATCGGAGGGCAGCACATGCAGCACCGCATCGGCCCCAAACGTATCAGCGCGCAAAAACCGCCGCCGCCGCGATCGTCACGGCCGTATTGCAGGGCCACTGGCTCAAGCAGGACGCCGGCCAGCGGCGCGCCCATTTCGCTGGCCTGTTCGGCCACGATGAAGCGGTAATCCGCATTGGTGATGATGATGGCGGGCGTATAGACCTCGCCATCGGCCACCCGCTCCAGCGTCTGCTGGAACAGGCTTTGCGCCCCCGTCAGCGGCAAGAATTGCTTGGGTCGCGCCGCCCGCGACATCGGCCACAGCCGCGTTCCCCGGCCGCCGGCCAGAATGACGGGTACGATACGAGAACTCATGCAGGGCTCCAACTCAGACGAGGCCGCAACTTAGCCAGTTCCTCATGCCGCCGCAAACCGCGCATGCGAGCGCTCGATATGGACGCGCATGGCCTGCTCGGCGCCACCGGGATCGCGCGCCTTGATGGCCGCCACCAGCGCCTCATGCTCGTCGAGCACCGTGCGGGTCACCCGGGCGTCGCGCACCAGCCGGAACAGATGGACATGGGCATGCAGCCCCGCCAACGCCTGCAGCAGCAAGGCATTGTCGGCACTTACCGCGATCTGGTCGTGAAAGGCCATGTCGAGCTGGCCGAACTGGGCATAGGCATCCAGCCCTTCGGCATTGGCCAAAGTCGCCATATCGGCGCAGAGGGCCTCGATCTGGGCAATCACCGCATCGGGCATCACCTCGGCACATTTGCGCGCCGCAAAGGGCTCGATCAACAGCCGCATTTCATAAAGCTCGGCCAATTGGCGCGCTCAATTGCGGCGCCACGCTATAGCCCACCAGATGCGTCTTGACGACCAACCCCTCGGCCTCAAGCCGCCCCAAAGCCTCACGGATCGGGGTCTGCGACACGCCCAATTGCCGCGCCAGCTGCATCGACGCCAATCCGCCCGCCCGGCCCGATTTCCCCGGACATGACGCGCGAAAATAGCGCTATAGACCTCGTCGCCCAGCCGGGCGGGACGCCGCAACAGACCCGCAACTGCATTGGGAATGGCCATGCTAGTGGCTCACCGACCAAATATCCGCGCTCACGATAACTCTCCCCGGCCGCTCCTCGGCGTTCTGGTAGAGCACCACGGCGAAGTCAATGCACCCGCCAAACGCACATGGCAGCCTTGCCGCAACGGAAAAGCCCAGCCGGGCATGAAAGTTTGCTGGGCTTTTTGGTTACAGGAGCGCGCAACAATCGCACCCCTACATTCACCCTTGCAGCTTAGCCACCTGAAAGTCTGAAGATTTGAAGTCTATTGCGGTCATCCTCGGCCGATAGCGCAAGGAAGGAAGGAAGGAAGGAAGGAAGGAAGGAAGGAAGGAAAAAGCATAGGCTGACAGCAGTACAATGGCGCAGTGTCAAAACGTTCGAGGCTCGCAAGAGACTTGGGCCCAGCCGGCTGGGGCCGGTAAAAATTCGTCGTTTGGGTAACGGCGCGAACGCTGTCAGAGGCGTTTTCTCTCAGCCCGCTGCAGCAGCGCTATGAATGAGCGTGCCCATGCCAGCCGAAATCGCTAACCAGACCCGGGCTGCCATCCGTTGTCGAGACTGGCCTCGCCGCCCGGGTCGCAACCGGCCCAGCAGGTACGCGCCCCATTTCGGTTATCCGTGGCCCTTCAAGGATTTCCTAAAAGCTGCCGTTTCCTAAGGTGCGGCGGGTAACTGAAATGAGGGGACTGCGGCTTATGGAAAACTGAGAATGACTGTGGGAAGTCCAACATCCTGCTCAATCTATTTTTCGTAAGGCCGAAGTCGTCGTTACCTTGGAGATCGCGCTCCCGGCATCATATCACGCCACCAACGGCGACTTTATTATTAGGGTTCGGCCATGCCCGTAGCATTTGCAACGGGGCATCGGGCGGGGGCTATTCAGGTGGTCAGAGCGATCATTGCGCAAAGACGCCGGCGGTGCCCAACTGCACCCGTCTACGCGCCGCGGCTTCGGTGTCATTGTAGCGATCAACGGCCCATGACAAGGCGAGCACAAGCTCAAAAACCTGTTCGGCCGTAACCTTGGCGGCCTGACCAGCCGCCTGCGCAACCTGCAACAGGCGCCCTGTCTCTTCAACCAAAGGCCTATTTGCGTCGTTTAACGATGCGGATGGATTGGCATGTGCAGAGGCCAAGCAGTGAGGCAAGTCGTGCCAAATATGCAGTCGCCATGCCGGGCCCACCATCCATTCGGCCAGTGCCTGCCCGGGCTCAAGCGAGTCTGAAAGCATCTCGCCGTACCGAAGAGCGTCTTCGAAGCTCGACTGGAGTACCGCAGCGAGCAGGTCATCGTGGGTCGGAAAATTGCGGTAGAGCGTAGCGTTCCCGACGCCGGCGAGAACTGCAATGCCGTCCAACGATGCCGGGACCCCTTCTGCCTGAAAGGTCTGGCGCGCCGCTTCCGGGATTGCGTCACGGTTTCGCAGGGCGTCGATCCGGGGGCGACGAAACCTCCCACCACGCTTGGCGGCCTCCCTTTGCAAGTCAGAAGCCGGTGATTCATGTGCCATTGATCTGCCCTTGCATATATGGGGACATTCCCCATATAAATATTACAGGGCAGGTCCCCACTTATATAGAGAGTAGAAATGCAAAAGTCACTCGATGGCCGTACGGTCCTTGTCACAGGCGCAAATGGCGGCCTTGGCGAGCAGTTTATTATCCAAGCGCTGGAACGCGGTGCGGCCAAAGTCTATGCCGCCGCCCGCAGTCCGCGCCGATGGGATGACGCCCGTGTCCACCCGCTTGCACTTGACATCACCGACAGGGTGGCAGTTGCCGATGCGGTGGCAACCGCAGCTGATGTTGATCTGCTGATCAACAATGCCGGAATTGCCCCTGCCAACGATTCAATCTCGGGCCCCGAGGACGAACTTCGGCGCATTTTCGACACCAATTTCTTTGGGACATTGCGCTCGGCCAACGCTTTTGCGCCGGTGCTCGCAAGCCATGGCGGCGGAACAATTCTCAACATCCTGTCAGCCGCGGCCCGGCTCCCATTGTCGACCGGTTACGCCGTGTCCAAAGCCGCGATGTGGTCAGCCACCAACAGCCTGCGCTTCCAGCTGCAGGGCCAGAAAACGCAGGTAGTCGGCCTGCTGGTTGGCATGGTCGATACACCGATGTCATCCCGCTGGGAGGTTCCAAAAGTGTCCGCGGCCAGCGTCGTGACGCAGGCCTATGACGGCATCGCAGAAGGTTCGCTGGAAATCCTTGCCGATGAGGCAGCACGCGACCTCAAATCCATGCTGAACATGAAAGGCGAGGAGTTTTACCCGATGCTGCACGAACAGTTCGCCTCCTTCAAACCCTGATCGTCCTGCAGCTTTCCAAGGTCGATGAACTCGCGCGGTTGACGCGCAAGTTCGTTGGCACGAAGAACGCGGCGGAATCTTGACCTCCTCCCGGACCCGCCTGACTTCAGCCCTGCTTGGTCAGAATAGTCCATGTCTTTCAGGTCCTGGAGCAAGCTTGGCCCCACTGGCTGCCAACCCAGTTTCTGCCGGGTCAGTGAGCTGGATGCCGTTAGGTCCGCCGCCGCGAACATGGCAAACCAATCGAAATGGGCTTTCGCCTCTTCCTCTGAAAGTGAGACAGCCGGGAGCCCAAGCCCGGTGGCGACCGTCTCGGCGATATCGCGCGCGGCAACGCCCTCTTCGGCCACGGCATGGTAACGGGCACCGGGCTCCGCGCGGCCCAGCGCCAGAACGTAGAGTTTGGCCACATCGTCGACATGTCCCGCGGCCCATCGGTTGGCGCCCCGGTCCACATAGGCAACGACGCCCTTCTCGCGTGCCATTTCTATATAGGGCGAGATGAGGCCTTGCTTGACTGTGTCATGCACCTGCGGCAGTCGGACGACGCCGAGGTTGACGCCCGCCGCCAACTGTTCTCGGCCGGCCAGTTCCGAGGCTATGCGCGGGTTGAAATGATGCGCGTCGAACACGTCCTCGCGAGCGGGTTTCCCATTACCGGGGTCGCCCATCCCGACGCCCGACGTGATGAGCAGCGGCCGGTCTGATCCTCTCAGGACGGATCCCGGGGCGGCAATAACACGGCGATCCTTTTCGCAATTGGCCGCGAAATTGGAGAACTCGTGATCGAATGCTGTGTGAATGACCGCTTCAGCATTTTCGGCGCCTTTTGCTAAGCTTTCGGGATCCTCCAGCGTTCCCAGATGGACGGACGCACCCGCACCTGCCAGTTCCTTTGCTCCGGATTCGGAGCGGGTGAGACCGATCACCTCATGGCCGGCGGCCAAGAGTTCCCGAAGGACACGGGACCCGATGAACCCGGTGGCACCTGTCAGAAACACACGCATACGAAATCTCCTGCATTGACGTTCCAGATGATCTCATGGAGAATTGTCCTGTTAAAGTAGTGACTTTATCCTAGTATGTCTTTCAACAGGATCGCATGAGCGACAGCGCTTCGAAAAATGCTCTCGGCACGTTCCTACGCGACCGACGCATGCGTCTCGATCCGGCTGCATTCGGCTTCCGGGCCGGTCGCCGACGCACGCCCGGTCTGCGTCGCGAGGAAGTCGCCCAGCGCGCCAATATAAGCCCGACACTGGTACACTGGTTAGAACAGGGACGGGGCGGGGCGCCATCCGCCCATGTGCTCGATCGCATCGCCAAAGGGCTGATGCTGACCGAGCCGGAGCGTGATCATCTGCACATTCTCGCTTTCGGCCACCCTCCCGAACCGCGGTACCGCCAACAAGAAGGCATCACGCCCCGGCTGCAGCAGGTGCTGGACTCCATGCCTTTCAGTCCCGCCATCATCCGGACGGCGACATGGGATGTGGTAGCATGGAACAAGGCCGCGGCCGTGATCCTGACGGACTATGCCAAGTTGCCCAAGGAGCGTCGCAACATTCTTCGCATGATGTTCTCCGATGAGCGTATGCGCGCCGTGCAGGACGAATGGCGCTCCGTGGCTCGTTATGTCGTCGGCGCGTTCCGGGCTGACGCAGCGCGCGCGGGGCGGGCGTGGACATCGCGCAGCTGGTCGAGGAACTTTCCGCCGACAGTCCGGAATTCAAGGCCATGTGGGACGATAACGAGATCACCAGCACGCGCGAAGGCATCAAGCGCCTTCACCATCCTGTCCTCGGAACGATCGAGCTGGAGTTCTCGACCTTTACGGTCGAAGGCCGTTCTGACCTCAACATGATGGTCTACGGTCCGGCAAACGCCGAGGTGACGGAGCAGTTTCGCTCGCTGCTCGCCGACACCCAAAGGATAACAAAGCCTCGCCGACACCCAAAGGATAACAAAGCGAAGAAAGAGTCATTGACAGGGCGCTAGCTTTTCACTTATTCGTATTAGTGATACGTATAAGGAACCTCTTTTGGCCCGCCGAGCTACGCAAAAAGATGTCAGCTGCGCGCTGGAGTTTCCGGGCGGCGGTATCGATGGTGCTCGGCAGCGGCGTTGAATCGTCGCTTCCAAGTGAAACAGTCGAGCGCATAAAGTCTGCTGCCAAGGAGCTCGGCTACGTGCCCAATCGCTCGGCTCGGGCGCTCAAGACGCGTCGTACAATGACGATCGCCTGCGTCGTTCCGGACATCACCAACCCCTTCTATCCAGCCCTGATCCGGGGCGTACAGAAGATCGCCCAGACCCACGGCTATGATGTGATCACGCTCAACAGTGACGGCGATGCCGGTAGCGAGCGCCATTTCATCGAATGGGCGCTCGAAGGCCGGGTCGATGGCGTAGTCGGGGTGTTCTTCACCCTTCGCGCGACTGACCTCAAGGTCCTCCTCGACCATTTGATCGCCGTGGTGCGGATCAGAATCGTCCCGGAAGTCTGGCGGCTCTTTGCCGATCGACGACATTTTTGTCGATAGCCGCGCTGCCTCAATGGAAGTGGTGCGGCGCCTGATAGCGCTCGGACACCAGCGCATCGCCATGGTGGCGGGCATCGGCGGGCCCTGGGGCGTCCGCGTTGAGGGTTATCGCGAAGCGCTGGCTGCACACCATCTCGAGCCGCTCGTCGTCATCGAACACAGCTTCACCGAGACCGCTGGGCACCAAGCAGCCAACGCCATCCTCGATAGCGGTTTTGCGCCAACAGCGATCTTTGCGGCCAACGACCTGATGGCCATCGGCGCCATGCAGGCGCTGCGCAACCGCAAGATCGCCGTGCCCGACCAGATTGCCGTTGTGGGCTTCTGACAATATCGCCGCTGCGCCTCTGGTCACGCCGGCCCTCACTACGGTGACCCAGTTTCAGGATCGCATGGGTGAACGCGCCGCCGAGATCCTGTTGCAACGCCTGAGCGGGGTGATTTCCGGCCCCGGCACGGTTCACGAAATGCCCTTCGAGTTCATCGAGCGCGGATCGATCTAGTCACATAGCTTCTTGGAGGAGAACATGACCAATTCTATCGTTTCCAAAGCAGCCATCGCCCTGATGGCTAGCACCGCCTTCACCCTCGCGGCCCGGGCCGAAGGACCGATCAGTTGGTGGTATGAAACCGCGACGCCGGAACAGCAGGGCATCACCACCCGCAATATCATCGAGCCGTTCAATGCGTCCCACCACGGCGACACGCTGAGCATCGACTATCGCGGCGCCCAGCTCGACAACCAGATGCGCGTGGCGCTCCTGTCCGGCAGTGGCCCTGACATCGTCTACACTGCAGGCCCGAGCTATGTCGCACCGATGGCGCAGGCCGGGCAATTGCTGGCACTCGACCAATATGCGGAACAATTCGGCTGGAACGACCGCATCCTGCCGGTCTTCATCGAAATGGGCAAATACAACGGCCAGCTCTATGCCCTGCCCAAGACCTATGAGACGCTGGGCCTGTTCTACAATGCCACGTTGTTCGAAAAGCATGGCTGGAAGGTGCCGACCACCATTGCCGAGCTGGAAACGGTCGCCGATGCCATGCTGGCCAAAAACATCGTGCCCTTCTCGGCCGGCAACGCCCTCTGGCGGCCGACCAATGAGCACTATGTGACCATCGTCTTCAATTCCATCGCCGGCCCGGAAGCCGTCTACCGAGCCTTGAAGGGCGAAATTCCGTGGACTTCAGAGCCGTTCGTGAAGGCCATCGACAAGCTCGACGAATGGTGGGGCAAGGGCTATTTCGGCCCGAATTACTTCTCGCTCAATGGCGAGCAGCAGGTGGCCCAGCTGGCCAACGGCCAAGCCGGAATGATGCCGTCGGGCACCCCAGTTCATCGGTTCCCCCTTGATGAACCTGCTGCCAGTGGTGAATAAAGGTGGCACAGTTTTC
Source organism: Devosia sp. A8/3-2 (assembly GCA_025452255.1). GTDB lineage: Bacteria > Pseudomonadota > Alphaproteobacteria > Rhizobiales > Devosiaceae > Devosia. Next base: position 1,079,757 of record CP104974.1, on the reverse strand, counting down.
CTGCGCTCCGGCGCGCCGACGGGGCTGAGAACCCCTTCAGGTGTTGCCGAAGGCAGCCAGTTCCTCTTGGGCAAACGGCCCGAGCACATCGCCATTGCCGCAACAGGGGTCAACGCCCGAGTCAAGGTGGTCGAGCCGACCGGCTCGGAGACATTCGCGGTGCTGACCGCCGGAAGCGACGAAATCGTCTGCCTGCTGCGGGAACGGGTGATGCTGACAGACGGCCGAGCTGTTCAGCTTTCACTCGAGAGGGGCGACACCTACTTCTTTGACGAAAAGGCTGGCAATCGGCTCGCAATATAGCCGAATCTCACCCGCCACCCGAGCCGCCTGTCCACGCGGCCGCGCAGCCGAGGGTGTTCGATCTGGCCGTGGCCGGGATGCGCGCGGCTGCAGCAGCGCGGATTTCCTAAAAACTGCCAAGTCACGGGACGAGTTGTCACACCACCCAACCCGGACTTTAGCCGAACTGACACAAGGATGTCGTCCAACGGTCAGGCAGCTGCCTTAGCTAGCCCCCATTCTCGAGTTCAGCGGGGCCGACATGTCAATCTCATCTTTCCTCAACAAGTCTCTCGTGGCGGCAGGCACTGCGCTCTTGCTCGCGGCAACATCCGCCCTCGCCCCGGCGCAGGAACGCCCCGACCTCGTCGTCGGGGTCGCCGACCTGCCAGCCACTCTCGAGCCCGGCAAGGAACTCTCCAATGTTGGCACTCGCGTCAACTATAGCGTCTTCGATACGCTGATCCGCCGCGACTTCCTCTCGGCCGAGGGTGGTGGTGGTTCAGCGCTGGTCCCCGGCCTCGCTACCGAATGGACCCGCCTCGACGACATGACACTCGAGGTCAAGCTGCGCGACGACGTGACCTTCCACAATGGCGCGCCGCTCACTGCCGAAGACGTGGTCTTCACCTTCTCGCCCGAGCGACTGAGCGGTGAAAATGCAGTGCTTTCCGAAGGTCCGGCCTATTTCTCGGTCTTGGCCGAAGTCAAGGCAATCGACGACCACACTGTCCAGTTCGTCACCAAGGCGCCCGATCCGCTGCTGGAGCACCGTTTGTCGTCTTGGGCCTCGTGGATCGTCAACAAGGCCGATTGGGAAGCCAAGGCCGCGACCGACGGCGGCATTCCCATGTTCCCCGTGGGCACCGGCCCCTTCATGCTGGACGAATACAAGGCCGACGAATCCATCCGCCCGGTTGCCTTTGACGGCTATTTCGGCGGCAAGCCAACCGCGGCCAGCGTCACCTTCCGCGAGATCCCCGAGCCCTCCACCCGCGTGGCCGGTCTTGTGTCCGGTGAATTCGACATCATCACCAATGTGGCGCCCGACCAGATCCCGCAGATCAATGGCTATGACGATATCGAGACCCGCTCAGTCGTTCTCGCCAACTCGCACGTTCTGGCCTATGGCACGCAGGATCCGGTCATCAAGGATGCCCGCATCCGCCGAGCGATGAACCTCGCCATCGACCGCAACCTGCTCAATGAAGCCCTTTGGGGTGGCCGGGCTGTGGTGCCCAATGGCCACCAATATCCCGAATTCGGCGACATGTATAATCCGGATCACAAGGGTCTTCAGTACGATCCCGAACGCGCCAAGGAACTGCTGGCCGAAGCTGGTTATGATGGTGGCCTGATCAAGTACACCACCCAGCCGAACTACTATCTCAACGCCCTGCCGGCCGCCCGGGCCATTGTCGAGATGTGGAAGGCCATTGGGCTCAATGTCGAGCTCAATGTCGTGGAAAGCCTTTCTGGCCTCGATATGGCCACGCTCCGAGTCCGCACTGGTCCAATTCGACCCGCTATCCCGATCCGGTCGGCGGTCTCTGGAACCTCTGGGGGCCTTTCGGTGGCCCAGCAGCGCAGTGCCGGCAACTGGGCCGGCACGGAAAACCTTGAGCGCTTCAACGAACTCGGCCACATCGTCGAAAGCAGCGTCGATCTGGAAACCCGTCGTCCGGCGGCGTTCGAAATGCTCGAAATCTGGGAGAAGGATGCCCCGGGCACCGTCCTCTACCAGCCGCTCAGAAACCTATGGTGTATCCAAGGACATTAACTGGCAGCCTTATACCTTCTACTACATGGACCTGCGTCCCTATAACCTCAGCTTCAACAACTGATGGTCACGCTTTCCAACCCAGTGGGAGGCGGCACGATTGCCGCCTCCTTGCCGCTTCCGGATGCCAAAACCGCAGCGCCGCTTCTCGAAGTCTCGCGCCTCAGCATCCACGCCGGACGCGATGCACTGGTGGAAGAGGTAAGCCTTGCGGTGCTGCCGGGCGAAACGCTGTGCACGGTTGGCAGAAAGCGGTTGCGGAAAGAGCCTTACCTGCATGTCCATGCTGGGCCTGCTTGACGACAACCTCGCCGTTCGGGGCTCGATCAGGCTTTTCGGTACAGAGACTGTCGGCGCGCCGAAAGCGTGCTCAACAATCTGCGCGGCCACGACGTCGCCATGATCTTCCAGAATCCCATGGTTTCGCTCAATCCCGTGCAGCGCGTCGGCGCGCAGATTGCCGAAGCCATCGTCGAACACACCGATCTGCGCGGCGCAGCCGTCGACCGGCGCGTGGTGGAACTGCTCGACCGAGTCGGCATCCCCAATGTCGCCCGCAACAAGAATTACTACTCCTACCAGCTTTCCGGCGGCATGTGCCAGCGCGTCATGATCGCCATGGCCCCGGCCTGCAAGCCGCGCCTGCTCATCGCCGACGAGACCGACCACCGCGCTCGACGTCACCATTCAGGCGCAGATCCTGCGTCTCATGCGCGATCTGCAGGTCGAACTGGGCACGGGTATTGTGCTCGTCACCCATGATCTTGGCGTGGTCGCCGAGATCGCCGACCACGTTGCGGTCATGTATGCCGGCCGTGTCGTCGAGGCGGCGCCGGTCGATGATCTTTTCGAAAACCCGCGCCATCCCTATACCCGCGCCCTCATGGCCAGCCGCATCGGTTTTGGCCGTCAGCCGGGCACACCGCTCGACGCCATCGGTGGCACGGTGCCGGCGCCCTCGGCGCGGTCGGCCGGCTGCAACTTTGCTCCCCGCTGCACCATGGCCAGCGACAAGTGCGCCAGTGATCCGCAATTGATCCGTCACGGCCCGCGTGCCGTAGCCTGCCACTTTTCCGGGCTTGACGGCGGGGACGCCGCATGAGCGCCCCGGCCGGTACAGGCGTTATCGCCACCAATCTCGTCCGGGCTTACTCCTCAGGCCCCGGGCTCTGGGGTAAGGCGGATCAATTCCGCGCCGTTGATGGCGTCAGTCTCACCATTGCCCAAGGCGAGACGCTCGGCATTGTCGGGGAAAGCGGCAGCGGCAAATCCACCCTTGGTCGCATGATCGCCGGCATCGAGGCGCCCACCAGTGGCACCGTGACCTTTTGGGGCGAAAGCTACGCCGGGGCCGGCACCCCCAATGGCGCCGCCAGCGCTCGTTACGTGCAGGTCATATTCCAGAACCCAGCCGCCGTGGTCGATCCGCGCTGGTCCATCCATGCCCAGTGCGTGAGGCCCTTACCACCCATGAGCAGCTCGCGCCTTCGGAAGCCGATGATCGCGCCTGTGCCATGCTTGCCCTTGTCGGACTCGGCGCTATGGGCAGGCGTTTGCCGCATCAGCTTTCGGGCGGTCAATTGCAACGCGCCGTTATCGCGCGGGCCCTCATGCTCAATCCGCGCCTTGTCGTCTGCGACGAGGCCGTTAGCGCCCCTGGACGTTTCGGTACAGGCCCAGATCATCAATATGCTGCTGGAGCTGCGCGAAAAGCTCAATCTCTCGTTGATGTTCATCTCGCATGACCTCTCGGTCGTCCGGCATATCAGCCATCGTGTCGGCGTCATGCATGCCGGCCAACTGCTCGAGATTGGCGACAGCGGCACGCTCTTCGACAATCCCCGGCACGACTATACCCGCCGGCTCCTTGCCGCCATTCCGGCCGATAGTCCGCGCCAGCGCCGCCAGCGCGACATGACCGCCTTTGGCGGTCGCGGCGTGGCAGCACAACTCCAACTCCCGGCCCAACCATGAAAATCATTGCTCATCGCGGCGACAGCGCCAGTTTTCCCGAGAACACCCCTGAAGGCTGGGAAGCCGCCTATGCCAATGGGGCCTTTGCCATCGAGGCCGATGTCCGCCTGTCGCGAGATGGCTTCTGCATCTGCGCCCATGACCCCGATCTCAAGCGTCTCTTTGGCCGCCCCGAGCGGCCCGAGGATCTGACTCTCGATGAGCTTGTCACCCTCACGAACGAGGCGGGCGGCCGCATTGTCAGCCCGGCACTCGTTCTGCGGCATGCCGCTGCCGATCGGCATGTGCTGCTCGACATCAAGGACGAGACGCCGCCTGCTTTGCAGGTCATCTGGGATGCCATCGTCGAGACTGTGCCGGTGGGGCAACGCCACCATGTCATCGCCGGCTGCCACACACTCGACGCCGTGCAATTCTTCGCCGGGAAGGCAGAAACCGGCATCCTCGGTTTCATTCCCACACCCGATCAGGCCGAGGTCTTTTTGGGCGCCGGTGCCGAGCTTATCCGCCTTTGGGAACGCGATGTCACCCTCGACCGCGTCGCTCTGCTCCACGCCGTGGGCGCCGAAGTCTGGGTCACCGCCGGCGGCCGCGGCACGGACTATGGCGGCGGCGGCACCTCGCCGCAAAATCTTGCCGGACTTGCAAAATCTGGCGTCCGTGGCGTCCTTGTCGACGACGTAGCGATGACCGAGACTGCCTTGGAGAGTATGCGATGAACACCGGTTCGACCCTTTTGCTGACCTTTGACGGACTGCGTCGCGACCGCGTCACCGCTGAGCTCATGCCCAATCTCTTCCGCTTCATGGAGGAGGGCAGCAACTTCCTCAATTCGCGCTCGATCTTCCCGAGCGAGACGCGTGTCGCCGTCACATCGACTATGACGGGCTCCCCACCGGCGCCCATGGCGTCGTGGCCAACCAGTTCATCCATGCCGTGCGGCCTGACGATCTGTTCCGCACCTCGGAATGGGACGACTCGGAACTGGCCGTCCGAGCCGGCCAATTGCTCGATTGCCAGACCATGGGCGAGCGCATGGCCGCGGCCGGCCGCACCATGGCCGTGGTCAGTACCGCCACCAAGGGCGCTTCGCGCATGATGAATTCCAGCGCCCATACCCTTGGTCAGCCGGTCTTCTCCGTTCATGGCCAGCCGGTTTCGACGCCAGACGTACATGAGGCCGTCGCGGCGCAACTCGGCGAAATTCCTCCCGCCGGCGCTCCCAATAGTGCCCGCGTCACCTATGCAACCACCGCGCTGATGGAGGTGATCTATCCCCGTCACAAGCCGGATTTCTGCGTCTTCTGGATGAACGAGCCAGATACCAGCTCGCATAAATTCGGCGTACTCGGCACAGAAACCGAAGCAGCCCAGCGCATGGCCGACGAGAATTTCGGCCGTATCCTGGCCTCGGTGGCATTCCGGCAATGGCCCCGAGAACATTGTCGTCATGTCCGATCATGGCCAGATCACCGGCCATGCCCAACTTGAGACGCTCGATATCATACCGGCCGAGTTCGGCCGTGCCTCGATCGGCTCGTTCAGCGGCATCTATCTCCATGACGTCTCCGACGCCCGCAAGGCCGAGGTCGTCGACTGGCTGGTGCAGCAGGATTTCTGCGGCCCGGTCTTTGCCTCCAATGCCGAGGGACGGGCCATTGCCGGCGCCCTGCCATGGTCGTCCGTGCGCAATGACCATCCCCGTGGCGCCGATGTCGGCTTTACCCTGCGCGCCACCAATTCGTCCGAGCAATACGGGCCCGATCTCGACACCTGCATCTTTGCCGCCCGGATCACTCCCGGTGGCGGCATGCATGGCGGGCTCAATCGCGGCGAACTCTCGACCGTCCCGGCTGCGCAAGGGCCGGCCTATCGCAAGGCCTTCCGGTCCGAAACGCCCTGCTGGCTGCCCGACATCATCCCCACCGTCCTGACCACAATGGACCTCACCACCGAAGGCAGCGAAGGTCGCCCGCTGGTCGAGGCGCTGGTCGGCGATGATCCGCGCTTTGGCGTGGCGCCGGCAGTCGGGACGCGTACGCTCACGGCCGAGCGGCACGGGCACGAACAATATCTGCGCCAGTGGATCATCGAAGGCAAAACCATCGTCGATTGCGGCTGGACCGAGGGCACGGGGGCCCGGAGCCGGTGAATCCGCAATTCATCATCACCAAGCTGTTCCGCGGTGCGATGACACTGCTGCTGGCGGTGACCTTCGTTTTCATCGTGTTGCGCGCCTCGGGCGATCCGGCACAGATGATGCTCTCGGACGAAGCTTCTCCGGAAGCCGTCGCGGCCTTCCGCAGGCGCTGGGGACTCGATGACTCCTATCTCGAGCAATACATCACCTATCTCTCGGCCATTATGCAGGGTGATTTCGGTGACAGCTTCCACGACGGCCGGCCGGCCTTACAGGTGGTAATGGAACGCGTTCCCGTGACGTTGCAACTGGGCGTCACCGCTCTTCTCGTCACCTTGATCCCGGGCATACCCGCCGGCATCATGGCCGCGCTCCACCGTGGCCAATGGGTTGATCATGCCGCCATGAGCTTCACCATTTTCGGCCAGAGCGTGCCAAATTTTTTTCCTCGGCATCATCCTCATTCTCATCTTCTCGATGACTCTGCGCTGGCTCCCAAGCTCCGGCACGGGCAGCGTTTGGCACTTGGTCATGCCGGCCATGACCCTCGCCACCGCCACGGCAGCAACTGTTGCCCGCTTCACCCGCTCCTCCATGCTCGACGTATTGCATCAACCCTTCATGCGCACGGCCAAGGCCAAGGGCGTTCCGCAAGATCGCCGTGTGCTGCGCCACGCCTTGCCCAATGCCGCCATCCCGGTGGTTACGGTGGTTGGTATGCGCATTGGCGGGCTTATCGGTGGGGCGGTCACCATCGAAACCGTCTTTGCTCGGCCCGGCGTTGGCATGTTGCTGGTCAATTCGGTCAATCAGCGCGACCTCGCCGTTGTCCGGGCCGTGGTGCTGCTGATTGCTCTCACCATGGTCGTGGTTAACCTCATCGTCGACTTCACCTATGGCTGGCTCGATCCGCGCATCGAGGTACACAACAGGAAGGCCACGGCATGAGCAGCGTCGAGCTTTCTCCGCAAATGCCAGAACTGCGTCGCCATGGCTGGCTGACCCGCATCTGGAAGTCGCGACCGCCTCTCGTCATCGGCCTCTGTCTCGTCTGGTTGGCCATTGTCATGCTGGCCGCACTCTTTGCCGAGTTCCTCGCGCCCTTCGGCTTTGCCGAGCAAAGCCTGCTCAAGCGCCTCAAGCCGCCCTCGGCAATGGGCGGGCCGATGGAAAATATCTTTGGCACGGACGATCTCGGTCGCGACGTTTTCAGTCGCGTCATCTATGCCATGCGCACCAGCATCCTCATCGCCATCATGGCGACGGTAATCGGCGCGACAGTGGGCACGGCGCTCGGCATCATCGCTGCCCATTTCCGCGGCTGGGTCGATGATATCATCATGGTGATGGTGGACTTCCGGGCCTCCGTGCCGTTCCTGATCGTCGCCCCGGCTGTGCTGGCCTTTTCGGCAACAATTTCATACTGCTGATCATTCTCATCGGGCTCTTCGGCTGGGATGGCTATGCTCGTATTGCGCGCGGGCTGGTGCTCTCGACCAATGGCCGGGGCTATGCCTTTGCCATCCGCACCACGGGCGTGCATCCGGCCAAGGTCTATCTTCGCCACGTGCTGCCCAACATGCTGGGCGTCATCATGGTGCAGATCACTCTCAACTTCCCCGAGATCATCCTCCCGGAAACCTCACTTTCCTTCCTCGGCTCGGGGGTGCAACCGCCTGGAACCAGCCCGGGTCTCATGCTGGGCGAGGGGCGGAACTACTTGACGACTGCCCGGTGGATGGGCATTCCGGCGGGTATTGTGATTTTTCTCACCACGCTTGTTATCAGTCTCGTTGGCGACTGGCTGCGCGACATGCTCGATCCCAATCTCGGAGCCGGGGACGAATGACGACCACACGACGCCTCGGCTCAATCGACGAAATCAGCTTCTCCGCCGTCCTCTCCGATCTCGATGGCGTGGTCTATCGTGGCGAGGAGGCTGTGCCCGGCGCGGTCGACCGGTTCAAACGCTGGCAGGTATCGGGCATCCCCTATTGCTTTGTCACCAACAACGCGGAGAAGTCGGCTTCAGCTTTTGCTGAAAAGCTTCGTGGGTTGGGCATTGACTGTGGCCGGGACCGAGTCGTTACGTCTGGCGACGTGGCGCTGAACTATCTGCAAAGCCAGTTTGAGCCCGGCCATGGCGTCTATGTTATCGGCTCCCAATCGCTGAAAAACCGCGTCGCCGAGCTCGGTTACCGCCTCGTTGATGGCCATGCGGCCGCAGTCCTCGTCGCACTCGACCGCAACTTCGACTATGCGATGATGAAAACCGCCCTGAGCAATGTTCTGGACGGCGCCCGCCTGATCGGCACCAACCCCGATCCCATCCGTCCCATTGCGGGCGGATTCGAGCCGAGCGCCGGCGCAATCACCCATTCAATCGCGGTCTCATCGGGAGCTATTCCCGTATTTCTGGGTAAGCCAGAACCCGAAATCCTGCGTGCGGCCATGCACCGCACGGGGATTTCCGCCAGCGATGCGATCATGCTCGGCGATAAACTCGATACCGATATCCCGGCGGGCCAGCGCGCCGGAGTGACATCGATCTTCGTGGAAACGGGCGTACCGCTCGACGCTCGCAGTACCGTTAAGCCGGAATACATTCTGGCCTCTCTCTGAGGGCCGCTAGCGGAGGGTTTCTGCCTGTCCGTTTGCGGTCGGGGACACTGAGAAGCAGACGTCGATGGGTGGCGGGCAAGGCCAGCCACCCACCCACTATGTCCTAGATCCAGTTCGGAACCATATTGCCGGCGTAGCGGGCGCCAAAAGCACCATCCGGCAGGATGTCCCGGATGCGGGCAAGGTCCTCGGTCGACAATGCGGTATTTACCGCGGCGACGTTTTCCTCAAGGCGCTCGATGCGGCGCGTGCCCGGGATCGGCACGATGTCGTCGCCCCGGGCAAGTAGCCGAGCAAGCGCCAGTTGCGAGACCGTTATGTCTCTCGATTGCGCGAGCGCGCCGAGTTCGTGAACGGCCTCAAGGTTCTTTTCGAAATTGCCCGGCTGCCAGCGTGGATCCACGCGGCGCATGTCGGTCTCTTCATAGCCCGCTGCCGGCTTGACGGCACCAGTGAGAAAACCTCGGCCGAGCGGCGAATAGGCGACAAAGCCAATGCCCAATTCGCGCGTGGTCGCCAGCACCGGTTCGACATCGCGTTCGAACACAGAATATTCGGTCTGCAACACGGTGACGGGCTGCACGGTATGGGCCTTGCGGATCGTCTGCGGCCCGGCTTCGCTCAGGCCGAGATACTTGACCTTGCCTTCCACGATCAGATCTTTGACCGTACCGGCAACATCTTCGATCGGCACATTGGGATCGACGCGGTGCTGGTAGAGAATGTCGATCTGCTCGACACCGAGATAGCGCAGGCTATTCTCGGTGACCTCGCGAATGTGGGCGGGCCGGCTGTTGACCCCGTAATTGCCATTGTCGAGCGTAAAGCCAAACTTGGTGGCGATGACGATATCGTCGTGGAACCCCTTCACCGCTTCGCCGATGAACTTCTCGTTTTCGCCCCAGCCATAGAGCTCGGCCGTGTCGAAAAAGGTGACGCCTGGGTCATAGGCGCGCTTGATAAGGTCGAGGCCGGCCTGTGCATCAGACGCACCATAGGCCAGATGAAAACCCATGGCGCCATAGCCGATGGCCGATACCTCTGGCCCGTTCTTACCCAGTTTGCGCTTTTGCATTGCGATATCCTTTCCTGCGTGTGCCGACAGATGTAGCGGCCCAAGCTGCCCGGGCGGATGCCTGATGGTCCCGCATGATTGCCTGATCCTGTCGATCACTTGACCTTTTGAGGCAAGCATGTCGACATGGCGCCATGACCGATCTCGACGACCTCCGTGCCATCGCCCTGCGCCACGCCAGTTTTCAAGAGCTCGCAGTGCCGCGGTTGCGCGTCTTCTGCATCGACCAGCCGACCGAAACCGCTGCCTTGATCTATGAGCCGGTGGTGTGCCCGGTGCTTCAGGGCCGCAAGCGCACATTTATCGGCGATGGCATGATCGAATACGGCGCCGGCGAATGCATTCTGGTCGCCGCCGAGGTGACCGCCATGGGGCAAGTCTGCGAAGCGGCTGCCGACGAGCCATACACGGCGCTCAATCTTTATCTTGATCCCATTCTCATCTCTGCGCTGCTACTCGATATGAATGGCTTCGGGGATCGCCCCGTTCAGTCCGGCTTTGTCGTAGCAAAGGCCAACCCGGCCGTACTCGAGGCGTGGCGCAGACTGGCAGGTCTGCTCGATCGACCCGAAGAGATCGCGGTGATGGCATCCCACCTCGAACATGAGCTGATGTTCCGGCTGCTCATGGGCCCGCAGGGGGCCCTGCTCAGGCAGATCGCCGGCGCCGATTCTCGCCTGTCCCATATTCGCCGAGCCATGGCCCGGATCCGGCAGCACCATACTGAACATCTCAGCATCGAAGCTATGGCTGCCGTGGCTGGCATGAGCCTTTCGGTATTCCACCGCCGTTTCAAGGCGGTGACCGGGCTCAGTCCCCTGCAATATCAAAAGCATATCCGCCTGCATGAAGCCCGCCGCAGACTGGTCGCCGATCACCGGGAGGCGGCCATTGTCGCCTATGCCGTCGGCTACGAGAGCGCGTCGCAATTTTCGAGAGAATATAAAAGACTGTTCGGCGCACCGCCCTGTCGCGACGCCGATACATTGCAGACGATTGTCGAGACGGGGCCGTGATCATGTTCCGCAAATAGCGCGACCACCCATACTGGCCGTTAGGCGAACCTGCTCGCTGTCATTATCCCGGACCTCGGCAACAACAGAAAACGGGTGGAACGGAGACTGCAGCTCTTCGGTCTATTTGTTCAGAGGCAGCCTTGGTCCGCCGCCAGATTTGAGATTGCTACGCAAGTGCAGAAGGGCGCGATCGATTTTGCACGATCAGTGCCACCTCAGGCGTGTGATGGCTACCCCATTCGCACAAGGGCGCCAGTACTCCGGCCAAGCTTTGACCAAAGTTGGTTAGTTCATACTCGACGTGCGGCGGCACCGTCTGGAAATCAATGCGACGAATAACGCCGTCATCCGCCAGTTCTTTCAGGTGCTGGATCAGCATTTTCTCGCTCACATTGGTTACGAGCCTGCGGAGTTGACCGGTGCGTTTGGACCCGCTGGCCAGATGATAAACGATGAGCGGTTTCCACTTGCCGCCAAGGATGGCAAGAACGGCTTCCGAGCCGCACTGAAAGTTCGTCTCGGTCATTTCGATCTCCGAAGCCTGACACTTACCAAATAGTCGGTACTGGATTGCAGGTATGTTCCGTTCTACTTGGATTGGACGACGATGTCGACGTGCAAAAAAGTCCAAAGGAATGACCATGGCCAAGATCCTCGTAACTGGAGCAACCGGCAATATCGGCCGAAAGACCCTCCAACATCTTCTAAAGCGGGTGCCCGCCATCGATCTGGTGGGCCTAGCCCACTGATCCCGCCAAGGCGGCTGATCTGGCGGCCGAGGGGATTGGCATCCGCCGGGGGACTATTTCGACCATGACGGACTGATGCGTGCGTTCGAGGGTATTGAGAAGCTGATGCTCGTATCCGCCACGGCCTTTACCGATCGCAATACCCAGCATCAAAACGCCATCAGCGCAGCTCGGCAGGCGGGCGTTAGGCACATCGTCTATATGCCGATCATCCACGAAACAGGATCCGCCTTCACCTTGCCGGACATCACCGAGCAGGACCTGTTCGTCGAGGAAAAACTGAAAGCATCCGGCCCGGCCTACACGCTTGTCCGTCATCCGCCCTTTATCGAAAGCATCCCATTTTACATCGGCGGCAACGCCCCGGAGACAGGGGTTCGCGCGCCGACTGGTGCGGGCAAGGCGGGCTATGCCAGCCGTGACGACTCGGCAGAGGCACATGCCGTTGTGTTGAGCGAAGACGGTCATGACTACAGGGCTTACTCGCTGTACGGTGATCCGGCCGTGTCCTTTGAGGATGTGGCCCAGATCCTGTCGGATATCAGCGGCAGGCCTGTGCCGTTTGTTGCCGGCTCTGATCGGGATTACATTGCTCACCTCGTGGCGGCGGGCCTGCCCGAGCCGGCTGCCCGCTTCGCGCTTGGGTGGGCGCACGGCATCAACGCCGGAGAATGGAGCGGCCAGACGGGCGACTCGGAAAAGCTCTTGGGCCGCAAGCCGATGACGGCGGCCGAGTTCCTGAGCGCCAACTATGCGGCCGCCAAGCTTGAGATCGTGACCTGAACAACTGGGCGAGAGACGAGTCCGACCAAGCGCACGCCCCGGCCCGATACTCCACGGCAGCGTCGGCCAAGGATATCCGAGACGGCCACCCCCGCGACATCCTGTTCTGAAACGCTACGCGGAATGATCGACAAGGTCGTCATCACGCCCATTGGAGAAAAGCAGCCCGTAGACGTTCAAGTCCATGGCCTGCTTGCAGAATTGCTGGTCAACAAAAGGAAACACCCCTAAATGCCGGAGCATTTAGGGGTGCGTTGGTTGCGGGAGCAGGATTTGAACCTGCGACCTTCAGGTTATGAGCCTGACGAGCTACCGGGCTGCTCCATCCCGCGTCAAAACGTTGATAACAATGCCGGTTGGCTTGGTCATCACGGCGACCCGGTGGTCGCGACGTGAGGCGTATATAGGGGTGTATTGGCTGAGCTCAACCCCTAAACGACCCGGCATGACGCTTTTTGACACTTATACCGGATCACCGCCTTGTCTGCCGCTCTTGCCCGTTTTATCCGCTTATTGCCTCCTCCCGTTTCCTTCCGATCATCTGGAATTTGCTCATGAAATTGAAGCCATTGGGCCGCACCGAGCTGCGGGTCACCGAAATCTGCCTTGGCACCATGACTGGGGCAGCCAGAACACCGAAGCCGAGGGCCATGCCCAGATCGATCTGGCACTCGAGGCCGGTGTCAATTTCATGGACACGGCCGAACTCTATGCCGTGCCCGGCAGCGCCCAAACCTCGGGCCGCACCGAGGAGATCATCGGCAATTGGTTTGCCAATAGCGGCAAGCGCGACCAATGGATCCTTGCCTCCAAGATTGGCGGCGGCGGCAATAGCTTTATCCGTAACGGCGCCCGCCCCGATGGCGCCTCGATCCGCATCGCGCTCGAACAGAGCCTCAAACGCCTCAAAACCGACCGCATCGAGCTGTACCAGATCCACTGGGCCTCGCGCGGCAGCTATAATTTCGACGGCTCCTGGACCTATGCGCCGCACAAGCAAGATACCGCCGATGTGCTCGACAATATCGGGGACATGCTCGAAACCCCAGGCGCGCTGGTCAAGGAGGGCAAGATTGCCCATGCCGGCGTGTCCAACGAAACCACACTGGGCATCAGCCAATGGCTTGCCATTGCCGCGGCCCGCAACCTACCGCGCCTGGTTTCGGTGCAGAACGAATATAACCTGCTCCGCCGGCATTTCGATCTCGACACGGCCGAACTCAGCCACCATGAGCAGGTGGGGCTGCTCGCCTATTCCCCGCTCGCAGGGGGCCTGCTGACCGGCAAATATTTCGACGGGGCCGTACCGCCCGGCAGTCGCGCCGATTACCAGAAGGCCTTCTGGCGCCTCAATCCCTATTCGGAAGCCGCGGCCAAGGAGTATGTGGCGCTGGCCCGCGATCATGGGCTTGATCCGGCGCAGCTGGCCATTGCCTTTGCGCTGACCCGGCCGTTCATGACCTCGGTGATCATCGGGGCGACCAGCACGACCCAATTGGCCAATGCCATCGGCGCGGCCAATCTCACCCTCTCGCCCGACGTTCTGACCGCGATCGAAGCCATCCATCGCCGCTGGCCGCGTACCATCTAAGGCTGAAGGCGGCGGTTCATGCCGTCGCCTTTTTCGCGGCCGCGTTATAAGTGAAACAAATCACTCCGGGGGCATGACCTTGTCGATCACACTGATCTCCACCATCCTGCCGCTGATCTGCTATTTCGCCTATAATATCATCGTGCCACGGATCGAGCGGCGGCGGCCCTCGCTCTCGGTGATCATGAACATGCAGCGCCGGCGCTGGGTCGCCAATGCCGCGCAGCTGAAACCCCGTTCGATGCCATCCTGTCGGGCAATATCATGCAATCGGTCAGCTTTCTGGCCTCGACGGCGGTGCTGATGGTGCTGGCGGTGTTTGCCGTGTTCGGGCAATTGCCAACGCTGATGGCGGCGCTGGATTCCCTCTCGCTGGACCGTGCCTATTCGGTCAGCGATGTCGAAATTCACCTCGTGGTCATGCTGGCGCTGTTCGTGCTGGCGTTTTTTGCCTTCACCCTGTCGCTGCGCCAGTTCAACCATTTCTGCATCATGCTGGGCGCGCTCGACCATTCCCCGGTCACGCCGGATGACGAGATCGAGGCCATTGCGCGCATGAATGCGCTGGGCGCCAAGAACTTCAACAGCGGCATCCGCGCCTATTATTTCTCGGTGGCAACGGTCGCTCTGGTTTGCCTCCGAATGGCTTGCCATCGCCACCTGCCCGGCCACCATCGTCATTCTGGCCCATCGCGAATTCTTCTCGACCGCGCACCGCACGGCCGCCCTCGCCGCGGTGATTGCTGCGCGCCGCCAGCAGAAACCCGATAGCTGATCGCTGGCGGATGCTATTTCCGGCAAAAGTGTTCGGCGTTGTTAATTTCTGACATTGACAATCATGAATGCTGGTCGCTTTATGCCGCCCAGCAAGCTCCACCCTGACAAGCCGGCAAAAATGCTCGTCTGCCAATGCAACATGATCACGTCGCAGGAAATCGAGGACATCGTTCTCGACCTCCTCAAGGCCGACCCGTGGCAATTGGTGGTTCCGGCCAAGGTTTATAACGAGCTCAACCGCCGCGCCAAATGCAGTGGTTGCGTGCCGAATGTGGTGGACATTATTGTTCGCGTCACCGAAAACTACCACTCGCAGCAAGCCCATCCGCCTGCCGATCTGATCCATATTCAGACCGGGCTGGAGAAGCTCAAGAAACAGCAGAGTGGAGTACGTCGTGAAAGGCGAAGCACAAGTCATCGAGCGGCTTAACGAGGCCCTCTTTCTCGAACTCGGCGCGGTGAACCAGTATTGGGTACACTTCCGCCTCCTGGACGACTGGGGCTATAAGAAGCTCGCCGCCAAGGAACGCGCTGAATCAATTGAAGAAATGCATCACGCCGATCGTCTGATCAGAGCGCATCATCTTCCTCGAAGGCCATCCGAACCTGCAGCGCGTCGCGCCCCTGCGAATCGGTCAGACCATCAAGGAAGTGCTCGAAGCCGACCTCGCCGGCGAATACGACGCCCGCGCCGCCTACAAGGCCAGCCGCGAGCTGTGCGAAAGCCTTGGCGACTACGTTTCCAAGAACCTTTTCGAGGCCCTGTTGACCGACGAGGAGGGCCATATCGACTTCCTCGAAACCCAGCTCAGAGCTGCTCTCCAAAATCGGCGACGAAAAATACGGCCAGCTCAATTCCGCTTCCGCTGACGAAGCCGAATAATATCTTTGCCTGTTTTCTATGGACCGCCCGGCTATCCCTCGGGCGGTCTTTTTACGTGAGGACTGCATATGACTCGGCATACCGGCCGCCTCATCGACCATGTCCACCTGCGCGCCAGGAACTTCGCCAATACGCGCTATTTCTATGAAAAGGTGCTGGCCGTGCTCGGTCACAGGATCGAGCAATCGGGCAAGAACTGGTTTCAGGTCGACGAGCTTTTCGTTGATGCCGCCGACGCCAAGACCGTGCCCACCCATATCCATCTTGCCTTCCGGGCCAAGGACCGCGCCATGGTCGACGCCTTCTACAAGGCTGCCCTTGCCGCCGGCAGCTCGACAATGGCCCGCCCGGCGAGCGGCACTACCATCCCGGCTATTATGGCGCCTTTGTGCTCGACCCCGATGGCAACAATATCGAGGCGGTGTTCCACGGCCCGGTGCATCGTTCCGCCGAGTCAGTCAGGCTGGACCCGGCCTGATCAATCCGGCCGAGGTACTACGGTCAGTTCGGGCCAAATGCCCTTGTTCCGCTCGGCCTTGACGTAATGGGTATTGCGATTATCGAGCGCCGGATTGGGCGTGATGCGGAACGAGAACATGTCATCGAGCCCGAATGGCGCAAAGATGCTGATCGCATCGTCATCTTCCAGCCGCGCCGCGACGGCATGGGTCTTGGAAGCGAAATAGTCCATCATCTCAGCGCTGCTGCTGATTGCGGATAGGGCGTGCCGAACTTTTCGGGAAACCACAAATGCACCCGCGCTGGTTGCGCACTTCGACCGGTAGGGGAGATCCCCGAACCGCTCCGTCGCGCGGCGGATGACCAGATCCTCGGCCTCGTAAGACAAATCGCTGTCATCAGAAATAGACGACATCGGCATCCTTGATGCCGGTCAGTGGCGGTCGGCCGGTCAGCTCGTTCCACACTGAATTGTAGATCGCGCCCGACCCCAGCAATGGGTCAGGCAAAGCCATGTCGCGCAGCCGTTCGAGAATAGCCATCAACACCGGTTGCCGCCGGATGATGGCTTTGACGGTCTCGACCTGAACACGGTGGCTGGCGCCGGAAAATCGCAAATGATTGCTCATCTGACCAAGCTAGCGCGATTCTCCAGCGGCGTACTATTTCTGGATCGGCTGGAACATGGCATCCATCTGCTGGATGATCTGGTCCATCGGCGCAATCGATTCCGGCAATTGCTCGGGCGGCTCCGGCGCTACGGCCACATAGGGCACGCCGCTCAGGGAAAGCCCCGAACATCTGGAAAAAACTCACCATGTCGTCCAGCACCGGCATGCGCCAACGCCACATCGATCCCATGGCGATCACCGGCTCCATATGGCCAAAACCATTGTAATATTTGGTGGTCACCCAGATGCCGCTATCCTTGAGTTTCTGGGCGAAGCGCTCGGTATTCTGCATCCGCACGATCGGGTCGGTGGTGCCCGTCGCCAGATACATGGGCGGGGTATTGGAGGTGACCAGATTAATCGGCTGGGTGCCCTGCGGATTGGGCGCATCGCCGAACGCATCGCGCACCTCGCCATATTCGAACGGGTAGAAATCGTACGGCCCCGACAAAGCCGCCACGCCCAGAATCGATAGTGTCACGCCATATTCGCGCAGGAATGAGGGATCGAGCGCCAGCATCACCGCATTATAGGCGCCGGCCGAATGTCCGGCCGAGAACACCCGGTTGGGATCGCCACCATATTGGGCGATATTGTCCTGCACCCAGCGCAGGCCATTGGCATTGTCTTCGAGAAATTCGGGATAGCGCACTTCCGGCACCAGCCGATAATCGGCGATAACGGTGACAAAACCCCGCGCCGCCAAGGCTCGGCCGACAAATTGATAATCGCTGCGCTCGCCCCGGTTCCAGCCGCCGCCATAGATGAAATAGACCACCGGCGCCGGCGCGCTGCTGCTCGGGGGCGTAGACATCCAGCTTGTGGCGCGGGCCATCGGCATAGGCAATGCCATCGCCCACCTTGGACGTGCCGGCATCCATGGCCGCTGGCAGGTTGAACGGATCCAGCAGCGACAGCGCCGGGCTGGGCACCGGGTGGATCGCGATCAGCACCATCAGCGCCATCAGGAGGTGGCGCAGCAGCAAGGGATTTCGGGTCATGAACATCTTGGGTTTCAGCGGAGGAAGATTGTGCCTAGCGCCCAATGCGGAGGATTTTATGGCCGCCGGAATGGGCGAGGGCAGGAGTCTCAATGGTCCGAGACGCGCCTGCCCTCTACTTAAGCGCCGACAAATTTGGGCGCAATTGGTTAACGCAAGGTTAACGCCGAGCTAGCGTTTGAGCATGTCCAGCAGGCGTCCGGACACATGTCCGTCAGCCGGCAGGCCGGCCCGGTTCTGATAGGCCATCACCGCCGCCCGCGTCTTGGGCCCGATCACCCCATCGGGCGAACCGACATCATAACCGGCCCGCGCCAGTAGCGACTGTACCTGCGCGCGTTGGTCCTTGCTCAGCGCATAATCGCCCGATGGCCAAGGCGCGGCGAATGGCCCGCCCCCGATGATCCGGTCGGCCAGATGCCCGACCGCCGTGGCATAGCTGTCCGAATTATTGTAGCGCTTGATGACATCGAAATTGTGCAGCAGCAGGAAGGACGGCCCCGCCGCACCCGCCGGCATATAGATCCGCGCCACGTCGCTCTGGCGGGGAATGGCTTGCCCGAAACCCGGGTAATCCCCATGGCCTGCCACTGGCCGAGCGGCGCCCGCTCCAGCTGCCGGGCGGCGGCGAAATTGAACCCCGCTGGCAGCTTGATCTCATAGCCCCGTGTCTCACCCGGGCGCCAGTTAAAGCTCTTGAGGTAATTGGCGGTCGAGCCCAAAGCATCGGGCACCGAGTTCCAGATATCCTTCTTGCCGTCGCCATTATAATCGACCGCATAGGCCATGAAGCTCGATGGCATGAATTGCGTATGCCCCATGGCGCCGGCCCGAGAGCCCACCATGTTAGAGGGGCTTACATTCCCATCCGAAATGATGCGCAGTGCCGTCAGCAACTCACGGCGGAAGAAATCGGCGCGATAACCGCCTTCGACCAAAGTGGCGAGCGCGTGGATCGTGTTCTCCCCGCCCATGAAGCCGCCGAAATTGGTTTCCATGCCCCAGATGGCCAGCACGATTTCCGGCTGCACGCCATAGCTGCTGCTGCGCCGGTCAATGTCTGGTTCCATTCCGCGCGCATTGCCCGCCCCTTGCCGGCCTGCGCATCGGTGACGCGGCGATCGACATATTGCTGCACGGTCTGAGAAAATTCGGGCTGCTTGCGCGTCAGCTCCATTATCTTGGGCGAATAATTATACCCGGCAAAAGCGGCTTCATAGGCCGCCCGGCTCACTCCCTGCGCTTGCGCCTGCGGCCAGAGGCTCCGCACGAAATCGGCGCTATTGGCAAAGGCCGGTCCGATGCTACCGAGCGCCAGAATGGCGGTCAGCGCCAGCATGGGCAGGCGGCGGGAAAAGGCAATCTTCTTGCCGGATGGATGCATGGCGGGCCTCGTGATACCAGCTACTTCAGTCACGGTGGCGGAGCAAGCCTGCCCCGACCGCGCGCCAGATGTGCCGCAAATGGCGCGTATCACTATTTTAACCAATCAAATTAAGATCGGCTTAAGGTAAAACCCTGCCGCGATCACGGTTGCGTGGCAGCCTCGTCATCCAGCGGCGGCAGGATTTGCGGCCGATCGATCGTCCGGTAGGTGACGATCTGGGACGGGCTGCGGATATCGCGCTCGGCCAGCATGCGCTTGACGGTTTCGCTATAGAGCCGGCCGATGCCCCATTGCTTGCCGGCCATGGTCTTGATACGGGCCCGCACCTTCATCGCTCCGCCGGTCAGCGACACCGAGGCCCTGCAGGTCCAGATCATCGATCACCACATCATGGTGCTCGGACTGCATCGCCACCACGAACGCATCGCGCAGCACCTGTTTAACCGCTTCGATGTCGCTGTCATAGGCGACGTCGAATTCCACGACATAGAACGAGAAGCCCCGCACCATATTGGAGACTCGGTCCACCGATGAGAACGGAATCAGATGCACCGTGCCACTCATGTCGCGAATGGTCACCGAGCGAATGGTGAGCTTTTCGACCACGCCGGATTTGCCGGCAGCCTCCACCACATCGCCCTCGTTCATGACATTCTCGAACTGGATGAAAATGCCGGTAATGATGTCCTGCACCAGCTTTTGCGCACCAAAGCCGATGGCCAGACCAATCACCCCGGCGCCGGCCAGCAGTGGCGCGATATTCACCCCGATCTGGGCGAGCGCCAGCATCAGCCCGAACACCACCGGGGCGATGGTGAAGGCATTCTTGAACAGGTTGAGCAGCGTCTTTTCGCGCGGCGTCGGCGCCTTGCCGATTGTGGTATTGAGCCGATATTCGACCCGAGACGCCACCACGACATAAAGCACGACGCAGACCAGCACGATCAATGCCGCCGAAATGATCGAGCCGGCAATCTGCTGCCCCTGCTCGCTCCCAATCCAGCCCGGGAAATCAAACAGCGACCGGGCCTGCAAGATGGCCATGACGACGCCGGCAATCACGGCCCAGCGAACCACCTGCATGACGCGGGGCACAAAGGCATGCAAGCGCGCCTCAAGCAGCGGCAGGCGCGCCTTGATATCCCCCGGCAGGCGCAAGCCGACACCGACAAAGCGGCCGACAAAACCCACAATCACCGCGCCGATAACAATGGCGATGAGCGACTGGATCGTGGCAGCGATCATGAAGGGCAAGGCCCGTTCGGGATTGGCGAACCAGACCACCAGCAGGGCCAGCAGGTACGCAATCGCCACCAGATGCCAGAACTGGCCGACCAGCATGAACAACTGCCCCAGCCCGTCCTTCTCGCGCTTTTGCGCCAGATCATTGAGCCAGTGCCGCACATCGAGCTTGTTCTGCAACACGATGATGATGCCGATAACCACGGCCGTCACCATGACCAGAGCCTGCACCGCAGCGGCCGCGCCCAGCGACAGATTGGCGGCAATCACCGGCGAGACGAACATGAAGGTGTAGCCGACCAGCGAGATGACCCGCGCCAGCCAGAATGACCAATAGGCCGCATTGCTGTCCGAGACGGGCAGCAGCCGCAACGCCGCATGGCGTGGCACTAGCACAGCGCGCACCACCAGCTTGCTCATTTCCACCACGAGGAAGGCGTTGAGCAGCAGCGATTGGTTGATCCCCATCCGCCCCGCATTGCCACCAATGACGCTCAGCGCCAGCACATAGCCTATCGCCCGAGCCAGGATCACCGAGCCGCCATCGATCGCCGCGGCGCCAACCGCGCCCAGCAGCCGCACATACCGAGCGCGATTGGCCACCCGGGACGCGATGACGCCCTGTAGCCAAACCACCAGCAGGCGCAGCGCCGGGAAGCTGCCGAAGAGTCCAATGCCGACCAGCAGCACGCCGACAGCGATATCGCGCAGCGCCGTCAGATCGCCATTGGCGGCGCCGTTAAAGCCTTGCTGCAGATCGGAGAAAACCCGGCCGACCGCCGCAAAGGTGGCCGAAGCACCTTCCGCCACGCCGCGGGTATATTCGGCCAATTGCCGGGCAATGCTCAAATCCGCCGGCGCCTCGGCAGGCGCCGCCGGCTCGACACTGGCTGATTGCTGCAACCGCTCGATCAGCGCCGCGCGGCTCTGATCATTCTCGATGATCTTGATCAGCGTATCGATATCGGCGTCACTGGCGCTAGTCGGCGCAGCGGCCGGAGCCGCTTGCTGAGCGAATGCGGGCATGCCCAAGGCAAATAGGGTCACGATGACGGGAATAAAGCGCATGGGGCAATAAGGTCCGATTGAAATTCAGGATCTGTGTCCAGCATGGCGCTGGTTGTCAGGCCGTCAAGGTTAGGCTGCGAATAAGCCCAGATTTTGCCCTTGTCAGCGTTTTGGGGACGGCCATCGCGAACAATAGCTCAAATGCTCCGTTGCAGGCGAGCCGCTGAATAGCCCTCAACGACGATATCCCCTCCGACACGGCTGAACCCGGCATCATGATAGTTGGTGAGGAGCTTGGCTCTGGGAGCGCAGTCGAGCCGCAAATACTGCCGCCCCGCATGCACGGCCTGTTGCGCGGCCCAATCAAGCATCATGGCCGACAGGCCAAGGCCAGCAAACGGCCGCGCGACGGCGAGCTTGTGAATGTAGAGCGCCTCGCCCGCGGGGTAGTCCGGCCAAAATATTTCGTCATTGCCTTGCAGATACATGCAGGCCGCGATCACCCCCGTCGGCCTCGAGCACCACGGCTTCCCCTGCCCGGATTTTGTCCGCGATGCTCGCCGCGTTGAAGCTGGACGCTGACCACAGCTTTCCGGGTCCGGCCGTTTCAAGCCACAGCGCCACCGATTGCAGCAGCTCAAGGATGGCGGCGGCATCGGCTTCGACGGCCTTGCGAATGTCCATATGCGGCACGGGGCGTCCTTTCGTCTTTCGAACGGTGCCCGGGCGAGCGGCTTCTGATGGCTGCGGTCCCCGGTGGTTTCCCACCTCGATCGCCAGTAGCGCAGCGTCTGCACTATGCCAACGGTTCGCTGAGTTTCATCCCCCTCAAACGCAAAAACCCCCAGTCATTTCTGACTGGGGGTTTTTGTATTCGACGGCGTATTGAGAACCGGATGTTTTTGGCAGACCTTGCAGCGACCTACTCTCCCAAGCCTTGAGACTTAGTACCATTGGCGCAGAGGAATTTGACGGTCGAGTTCGGGATGGGATCGGGTCTTGGGCTCCTCGCAAGAACCACAAGGTCAGCGAAAAACATACGGTGTGAATTCTGGTTTTTGTTTTGTATTGGACCAACAACTCTCCCATGCAAGGAGTGTTGGTCTGGTGTTTCTAACCGATCGAACATTTCACAATCTATGCGGACATAGATTAATGAGAACGATCAAGCCAATCGAGCTATTAGTACCGGTAAGCTTCACACATTGCTGCGCTTCCACACCCGGCCTATCGACGTGGTGGTCTTCCACGGCTCTCAAGGGAATACTAGTTTTGAAGGAGGCTTCCTGCTTAGATGCTTTCAGCAGTTATCCCGTCCGAATTTAGCTACCCTGCAATGCGGCTGGCGCCACAACAGGTCCACCAGAGATTCGTCCAACCCGGTCCTCTCGTACTAGGGTCAGCTCTTCTCAATATTCCTACACCCACGGCAGATAGGGACCGAACTGTCTCACGACGTTCTGAACCCAGCTCACGTACCACTTTAAATGGCGAACAGCCATACCCTTGGGACCTGCTCCAGCCCCGGGATGTGATGAGCCGACATCGAGGTGCCAAACAATGCCGTCGATATGGACTCTTGGGCATTATCAGCCTGTTATCCCCAGCGTACCTTTTATTCGTTGAGCGATGGCCCTTCCACGCGGGACCACCGGATCACTATGACCGACTTTCGTCTCTGCTCGACTTGTCAGTCTCGCAGTCAGGCAGGCTTATGCCATTGCACTCAGCGGACGATTTCCGACCGTCCTGAGCCCACCATCGCGCGCCTCCGTTACTCTTTGGGAGGCGACCGCCCCAGTCAAACTACCCACCATACGCTGTCCCGGACACTGTTATGCCGCGGTTAGACATCTATGACGATAAGGGTGGTATCTCATCTTGCGGCTCCACACGAACTAGCGTCCTTGCTTCAAAGCCTACCACCTATCCTGCACATGCCGACACAAATGCCAGCGTAAAGCTATAGTAAAGGTGCATGGGGTCTTTCCGTCTGACCGCAGGAACCCCGCATCTTCACGGGGAATTCAATTTCGCTGAGTCTATACTGGAGACAGTGGGGAAGTCGTTACGCCATTCGTGCAGGTCGGAACTTACCCGACAAGGAATTTCGCTACCTTAGGACCGTTATAGTTACGGCCGCCGTTTACCGGGGCTTCAATTCAGGGCGTTAACCCCTCCTTTTAACCTTCCGGCACCGGGCAGGCGTCAGACCCTATACGTCGATTTGCATCTTCGCAGAGCCCTGTGTTTTTGATAAACAGTCGCCACCCCCTCTTTTGTGCCACTCCTACAAGGTTGCCCTCGTAGAAGTCATGCTTATCCCGAAGTTACGCATGCAATTTGCCGAGTTCCTTCAGTATAGTTCTCTCAAGCGCCTTGGTATACTCTACCAGTCCACCTGTGTCGGTTTAGGGTACGGTCAATATTGGTGGAGCTATTTCCAGGAACCGGCTCATCGCACCCCCAATCCAATAAGGGGATACGAACCTGCGCGATCCGTCACTACCACCGGTTCACGAATATTAACGTGATTCCCATCGGCTACGCATTTCTGCCTCACCTTAGGGGCCGACTAACCCTGCGCTGATTAGCATTGCGCAGGAACCCTTGGACTTTCGGCGAAAGTGTCTCTCACACTTTTTATCGCTACTCATGTCATCATTCGCACTTCCGATACCTCCACGGCCCCTCACAGGTACCGCTTCGCAGGCTTACGGAACGCTCCGCTACCGCTTGCACGTAAACGTGCAAACCCTAAGCTTCGGTGGGCAGTTTTAGACCCGTTACATCTTCGCCGCAGGAACGCTTGACCAGTGAGCTGTTACGCTATCTTTAAAGGATGGCTGCTTCTAAGCCAACCTCCCGGTTGTCTAAGCATTCCCACATGCTTTCCCACTTAACTGCCACTTGGGGACCTTAGCTGTAGGTTAGGGTTGTTTCCCTTTTGACGATGGACGTTAGCACCCACCGTCTGTCTCCCGGATATCACTCTTGGGTATTCGGAGTTTGGTTAGGTTTGGTAAATCGGTGAGATCCCCTAGCCCATCCAGTGCTCTACCCCCCAAGGTGTCCGTCCGAG
Source organism: Devosia sp. A8/3-2 (assembly GCA_025452255.1). Taxonomy (GTDB): domain Bacteria; phylum Pseudomonadota; class Alphaproteobacteria; order Rhizobiales; family Devosiaceae; genus Devosia. The sequence goes on along the minus strand of CP104974.1, from coordinate 1,055,235 downwards.
GCGATACCTAAATATCTTTCGCGGAGAACCAGCTATTTCCGAGTTTGATTGGCCTTTCACCCCTAGGAACAAGTCATCCCCGTAATTTTCAACTTACGTGGGTTCGGCCCTCCAGTAAGTGTTACCTTACCTTCAGCCTGCTCATACCTAGATCACTCGGTTTCGGGTCTAATCCAACTAACTTAACGCCCTATTCAGACTCGCTTTCGCTGCGCCTACACCTAACGGCTTAAGC